>NZ_CP092362.2:0-2982928 GCF_022370635.2 Mycolicibacterium crocinum
TTGACCGATGATCCCGGTTCAGCGTTCGCCACGGTGTGGAGTTCGGTTGTCGCCGAGCTCAACGGCGACGGAACTGCGGACACGCGCCCCAGTAACGGCACTGGCGGCGACGCACCGCTCACTCCGCAACAGCGCGCGTGGCTGAAGTTGGTCCAACCACTCACGATCGCCGAAGGTTTCGCACTCCTGTCGGTTCCGAGCAGCTTCGTCCAGAACGAGATCGAACGTCATCTGCGAACCCAGATCGTCGACGCTCTGAGCCGTCGGCTCGGACAGCGGGTCGAGCTCGGGGTGCGAATCGCTCCGCCGGCCCTCGAGGAGGAGAACGAGCCCGCCGCCGCCGAGCCCGCGGTCGTCGACTCCGATCTCGACGAGGTCGACGAGGACCGCGAGGCACTGGCCAGTGCGCACGAGACGTGGCCAAGCTATTTCATCGAGCGGCCGCGCAGTAACCCGTCGGCCGAAGCACCCGGTATCAGCCTCAACCGCCGCTACACCTTCGACACCTTCGTCATCGGTGCCTCCAACCGGTTCGCACATGCCGCCGCCCTGGCCATCGCCGAAGCTCCGGCCCGCGCGTACAACCCGTTGTTCATCTGGGGTGAGTCCGGTCTCGGTAAGACGCACCTGCTCCATGCGGCCGGCAACTACGCGCAGCGGCTCTTCCCGGGCATGCGGGTGAAGTACGTCTCGACCGAAGAGTTCACCAACGACTTCATCAACTCCCTGCGCGACGACCGCAAGGTCGCGTTCAAACGCAGCTACCGCGACATCGATGTGCTGCTGGTCGACGACATCCAGTTCATCGAAGGCAAGGAAGGTATCCAGGAAGAGTTCTTCCATACCTTCAACACGCTCCACAACGCCAACAAGCAGATCGTGATCTCCTCCGACCGGCCGCCGAAACAGCTGGCCACACTTGAAGACCGGCTGCGCACCCGGTTCGAGTGGGGATTGATCACCGACGTTCAGCCGCCGGAGCTGGAAACCCGCATCGCCATCTTGCGGAAGAAGGCGCAGATGGAGCGGCTTGACGTTCCCGATGACGTCCTGGAACTGATCGCCAGCAGCATCGAGCGCAACATCCGCGAGCTCGAGGGCGCTCTGATCCGCGTCACCGCGTTCGCCTCATTGAACAAGACACCGATCGACAAGGCACTCGCCGAAATCGTGTTGCGGGATCTGATCGCCGACGCCGGCACGATGCAGATCAGTACCGCGGCCATCATGGCGGCCACCGCCGAGTACTTCGACACCACGGTCGAGGAATTGCGCGGGCCTGGCAAGACGCGCGCGCTGGCCCAATCGCGACAGATCGCCATGTATCTATGTCGCGAGCTCACCGACCTGTCACTGCCCAAGATCGGGCAGGCCTTCGGCCGCGATCACACCACGGTCATGTACGCGGAGAAGAAGATTCGCGGCGAAATGGCCCACCGGCGTGAGGTGTTCGATCACGTCAAGGAACTCACCACGCGGATCCGCCAGCGCTCCAAGCGCTGAAATCACTCTTTTCTGTCATCCGCGCCAAAAAACTTTGGCCACTGTCGTACCACTCGTCACACTCTTGACTTGTGCACACAGCTGTGGACAACACCTCACATCGTCGTGGAAGTACCGGAATGACAATGAACAACCATCGGCTGTGCACACCGGTCCTGTGATTCGCCGGCGTTCATGCACAGCTGGTGCACATGCGCTCACACGGCCGGAGCAGGCAATCGACGCTGTAGTCCACAGGTTGCACAGGCCCTATTACTATTGCCGTTATCTCTCTTCCATTTTCTTCTTTGAAGACAGCCTTGGGGAGTAGCCGCTCAACAGGACCTCCGGCTCGGTCTGGTGGTGCTCGTGTCACCCCGATCGATTAGCTTTCAAGATGGCGCCCGACGCTCTACGGTTGTTGTTCTGACTGCCGTTCTGCGGCTGTCGCTCACAGATCACGCTCATCCGTGCTGCGGCACGCGGTGAACGCTGGTCGGGGTTATTGGGTGATGAAGGGACTATGTAGACGTGGCAACGACGACGGTTGGCTCCGACTTGAAGTTCCGCCTGGTGCGGGAGGACTTCGCCGATGCGGTGGCCTGGGTTGCCCGTAACCTTCCGACCCGGCCGACCGTTCCGGTCCTGGCCGGCGTGCTGCTCACCGGCACCGATGAGGGTTTGACGATTTCCGGCTTCGACTACGAAGTGTCGGCGGAGGTGCGCGTGCCCGCCGAAATCGCTTCTCCGGGAAGCGTTTTGGTGTCCGGGCGGTTGTTGTCCGACATCACCAGGGCGCTGCCGGCCAAGCCCGTTGACGTCAGCGTCGAAGGCACCCGGGTGGCGTTGAGCTGTGGAAGTGCCCGATTCTCGCTGCCGACGATGGCGGTCGAGGACTACCCGGCGCTGCCGGAACTGCCGGAGGAAACCGGAGTGATCTCCGCCGATCTGTTCGGCGAGGCGATCGGCCAGGTCGCGGTGGCGGCCGGCCGCGACGACACCCTGCCGATGCTGACCGGCATCCGGGTGGAGATTTCCGGCGAGACAGTGGTTTTGGCGGCCACCGACCGATTCCGGTTGGCCGTTCGCGAACTGACCTGGTCGACGTCCTCCCCCAGCCTCGAAGCCGCGGTGTTGGTGCCGGCCAAGACGCTGGCCGAAGCCGCGAAGGCGGGGACGTCCGGTT
This sequence comes from Mycolicibacterium crocinum, assembly GCF_022370635.2. The sequence continues at coordinate 2,669 of NZ_CP092362.2, forward strand.
CCGAGGTGCATCTGGCCTTGGGGGCCGGGTCCGCTGTCGGCAAGGAAGGTCTGCTGGGCATTCGCAGTGGCGGCAAGCGCAGCACGACCCGTCTGCTCGACGCGGAGTTCCCGAAGTTCCGCCAGCTGCTGCCCGCCGAGCACACGGCCATGGCCACCATCGGGGTGGGTGAGCTGACCGATGCCATCAAACGTGTGGCACTGGTCGCCGATCGCGGTGCGCAGGTCCGGATGGAATTCGGCGATGGAGTGCTGCATCTGTCGGCCGGTGCCGACGATGTCGGACGCGCCGAGGAGGATCTGCCCGTCGAATTCGCCGGTGAGCCGCTGACGATCGCGTTCAACCCCACCTATCTGACCGACGGCCTGGGCTCGTTGCACTCGGATCGGGTGACGTTCGGTTTCACCACGCCCAGCAGGCCGGCGGTGTTACGGCCGGCAAATGGGGAAGAACAGGTGGATGGCACCGGACCGTTCCCCGCCGTTCAAACCGACTACGTATACCTGTTGATGCCGGTCCGGCTTCCCGGCTGACCGGGTTTTCCGACGTAGAGAGGCAGTCATGCAGCTGGGTTTGGTCGGTCTGGGCAAGATGGGCTTCAACATGCGCCAGCGGTTGCGCGACGGCGGACATGAAGTCATCGGATACGACCCCAGGCCCGAGGTGACGGATGTTCCGTCTTTGGCGGGACTGGCCGAAGCGCTCGACGCTCCGCGGGTGGTGTGGGTGATGGTGCCGTCGGGTCCGATCACCGACGACACCATCAACGAGCTCGCCGACGTTCTCAGCCCGGGTGACCTGGTGGTCGACGGCGGCAACTCCAAATACACCGAGGATGGTCCGCACGCGGAACTGCTTGGCGCAAAAGGGATTTCATTTGTTGACGCCGGTGTGTCCGGTGGCATCTGGGGTCTGGAGGAAGGCTACGGCCTGATGGTCGGCGGCAGTGACGACGATGTCGCGCGGGTGATGCCGATCTTCGAGACGCTACGCCCGCCGGGAGATCTGGCCGACGGTTTCGTGCATGCCGGCCCGGTGGGCGCGGGTCACTACGCCAAAATGGTGCACAACGGCATCGAGTACGGGTTGATGATGGCGTATGCCGAAGGTTACGAGTTGTTGGCCGCCGAACCGTTGATCAAAGACACCCAGGCGGTGATCCAGGCCTGGACCAACGGCACGGTCGTGCGGTCGTGGTTGCAGCAGTTGTTGGCCAAGGCGCTGGCCGAGGATCCTGGGTTCGATGCGATCTCCGGTTACACCGAGGATTCCGGTGAAGGCCGTTGGACCGTCGAGGAGGCGATCCGTCATCGGGTGCCGATGCCAGTGATCGCCGCGTCGTTGTTCGCCCGTTTCGCGTCGCGGCAAGAGGATTCGCCGACGATGAAAGCCGTTTCGGCGCTGCGTAATCAGTTCGGTGGCCACGCGGTCAAGCGGGTTTCGGTATCGGGATAGCCAGCTCCGATGTATGTCCGGCACCTGGCGCTCCGCGACTTCCGGTCGTGGGAAAGCGTCGATCTCGAATTGGCGCCGGGCAGAACGGTATTCGTCGGACCCAATGGGTTCGGTAAAACCAATCTCGTTGAAGCACTCTGGTATTGCGCCACTCTCGGATCACACCGAGTTGCCACCGACGCCCCGTTGATCCGGGCTGGCGCGGAACGTGCCGTGGTATCGACGATCGTCGTCAACGAGGGCCGGGAATTGGCCGTCGATCTGGAAATCGCGGCGGGCCGCGCCAACAAGGCACGGTTGAATCGATCCCCGGTCAGAAGCACCCGTGAAATCCTCGGCGCGGTGCGCGCCGTGCTGTTCGCACCGGAGGATCTCGCTCTGGTTCGCGGCGACCCTGGCGAACGCCGGCGTTACCTCGATGAACTCGCCTCGGTCCGGCGTCCGCGGGTGGCTGCGATCCGCGCCGACTACGACAAGGTACTCAAGCAGCGCACTGCGTTGCTGAAATCCGCTGCGGGAGCGCGGTTTCGGGGCGACTCCGGTGTTCTGGAGACCCTCGACGTGTGGGACGGTCACCTGGCCGCGCACGGCGCGCAGTTGATGGCGGCCCGGATCGAACTGGTCAATCTGCTGGCACCCGAGGTGGAAAAGGCGTATCAACTGCTGGCGCCGGCATCGCGTCCGGCGGCGATCAGCTACCGCAGCAGTGTCCTCGAAGGACCGGACTCGGGTCACGACGTCGAATACCTGGAAGCCGCGCTATTGGCCGGACTGGCCGCGCGCCGCGGCGCCGAACTGGAACGCGGCATGTGCCTCGTCGGGCCGCACCGCGACGACCTGGACCTGCGCCTTGGTGACCAGCTGGCCAAGGGTTTCGCCAGTCACGGCGAATCCTGGTCCATGGCACTGGCATTGCGGCTGGCGTCGTATGAACTGCTGCGCACCGAGGGCAGCGAACCGGTGCTCATTCTCGACGATGTGTTCGCCGAACTGGACAACTCGCGGCGGCGAGCGCTGGCCGGTGTTGCGGCCGACGCGGAGCAGGTGCTGATCACCGCCGCCGTCGGTGAAGACATCCCGCCCGACTGGGATGCCACCCGTATCGGCATTTCGTTACGTGACGGAGACAGCGGCAGGATGTCAGAGGTGGTGACACCGTGACCGAATCCAACGAGGAGCCGGCCGACCCGCCCGAGCACCTGGCGAACCTTGCCGGAATGGATTTGGTGCGTCGCGCGCTGGAAGAGGCCCGCGGCGCAGCGCGCAGCCAAGGTAAGGAGGTCGGTCGCGGTGGTCGCTCCCCCGGCGCCCGGCGCAGTGCCGAGCGGGGGAACCGGCGCACCTGGTCAGGGCCCGGGCCGGATCGCCGTGATCCCCAGACTCTCGGCACGGCGGCCAACGAACTGGCCAAATCCCGCGGCTGGACGGGGCGGGTGGCCGAGGGCGCGGTGTTCGCACAGTGGGCGACCGTGGTCGGCGAGCAGATCGCTGAGCATGCCGAACCGACAGCGCTGCGCGACGGGGTGTTGAGCGTGACCGCCGAATCGACCGCGTGGGCGACCCAGTTGCGGATGGTGCAATCGCAGTTGCTGGCCAAAATCGCCGCCGCGGTCGGCGACGGGGTGGTGAAGTCGCTGAAAATCACCGGTCCTGTGGCCCCGTCTTGGCGGAAGGGTCCGCTGCACATCTCCGGGCGCGGGCCACGGGACACCTACGGCTGAGGTCTCTACCACAGTCCGCTGACGGCCACGAGACGCTCGCCTATTAGCGCGTCAAGCGTCATCACGTATGCCGATCCGAGAAATTCCGTGCACGGCGCAACTAGGTGTGCAGAAACGCCGCCGCAGAATCAGTCCGGAACGCACTAACCGGTAGACTGGACAAGACCCGCGCGCGGTCGGTGAACCGTGCGCTTGCGAACCCCAAGGAGAGCGTTCCGCTAGTGGCTGCCAATGAACAGTACGGTGCCGACTCGATCAAAGTCCTCGAAGGCTTGGAGGCGGTCCGCAAGCGTCCCGGCATGTACATCGGCTCGACCGGTGAGCGAGGGCTGCACCATCTCGTCTGGGAGGTCGTCGACAACTCGGTCGACGAGGCGATGGCGGGGTTCGCCACCAAGGTGACGGTGCGGATTCTGGAGGACGGCGGCGTCGAGGTCACCGACGACGGCCGCGGCATCCCCGTCGCCATGCATGCCACCGGTATCCCCACCATCGATGTGGTCATGACCGTGCTGCACGCCGGCGGCAAGTTCGAAGAGGGCGCCTACCAGGTGTCCGGCGGTCTGCACGGGGTGGGCGTCTCGGTGGTGAACGCGTTGTCGAGCCGGCTCGAAGCCGATGTCCGCACCGACGGCTACGAGTGGTTCCAGACCTACGACAAGTCGGTCCCCGGCACTCTGCGCCAGGGTGAGAAGACCAAGAAGACCGGTACCACCATCCGGTTCTGGGCCGATCCCGACATTTTCGAGACCACAACGTACGACTTCGAGACGATCGCCCGCCGGTTGCAGGAGATGGCCTTCCTCAACAAGGGCCTGACCATCGAATTGACCGACGAGCGGGTCACCGCCGAGCAGGTCGTCGACGAGGTCGTCAGCGATACGGCCGAAGCCCCGAAGTCGGCCGAGGAGAAGGCCGCCGAGGCGGTCGCGCCGCACAAGGTCAAGCACCGGGTCTTCCACTACCCCGGCGGCCTGGTCGATTTCGTCAAGCACATCAACCGGACCAAGAACGCGATCCAGCCCAGCGTCATCGACTTCGACGGCAAGGGCGACGGGCACGAGGTCGAGATCGCGATGCAGTGGAACGCCGGCTATTCGGAGTCGGTGCACACCTTCGCCAACACGATCAACACCCACGAGGGCGGCACCCACGAAGAGGGCTTCCGCGCCGCGCTGACCACCGTGGTGAACAAGTACGCCAAAGACAAGAAGCTGCTCAAGGACAAGGACCCCAACCTCACCGGCGATGACATCCGCGAAGGGTTGGCCGCGGTGATCTCGGTGAAGGTGTCCCAGCCGCAGTTCGAGGGTCAGACCAAGACGAAACTCGGTAATACCGAGGTGAAGTCTTTCGTGCAGAAGATCTGCAACGAGCAGCTGACCCACTGGTTCGAGGCCAACCCGACCGAAGCCAAGACCGTGGTGAATAAGGCAGTCTCCTCGGCGCAGGCTCGCATCGCCGCCCGCAAGGCGCGAGAGCTGGTGCGGCGCAAGAGTGCAACCGATATCGGCGGCCTGCCGGGCAAGCTCGCCGATTGCCGCTCCACCGACCCGCGGTTGTCGGAACTGTATGTGGTGGAGGGTGATTCGGCCGGCGGCTCGGCCAAGAGCGGTCGCGATTCGATGTTCCAGGCGATCCTGCCGCTGCGCGGCAAGATCATCAACGTCGAGAAGGCACGTATCGACCGGGTGCTGAAGAACACCGAAGTCCAGGCCATCATCACCGCGCTGGGCACCGGTATCCACGACGAGTTCGACATCGAGAAGCTGCGCTACCACAAGATCGTGCTGATGGCCGACGCCGACGTTGACGGACAACACATCTCGACGCTGCTGCTGACGCTGTTGTTCCGGTTCATGAAGCCGCTGGTGGAAAACGGCCACATCTTCTTGGCCCAGCCGCCGCTGTACAAGCTGAAGTGGCAGCGCGCCGAACCGGAGTTCGCCTACTCCGACCGGGAACGCGACGGTCTGTTGGAGGCGGGTAAGGCCGCAGGCAAGAAGATCAACGTCGACGACGGCATCCAGCGCTACAAGGGTCTGGGTGAGATGGACGCCAAGGAGCTGTGGGAGACCACCATGGACCCGTCGGTCCGGGTGCTGCGTCAGGTCACTCTCGACGACGCCGCCGCAGCCGACGAGCTGTTCTCCATCCTGATGGGCGAAGATGTCGAGGCCCGTCGCAGCTTCATCACCCGCAACGCCAAAGACGTTCGCTTTCTTGATGTTTAACCCCGCGTAGGGATAACAGAGGACTCACATGACTGACACCACCCTGCCCCCCGGCGACGAGGCCGGCGACCGCATCGAACCGGTCGACATCCAGCAGGAGATGCAGCGCAGCTACATCGACTACGCGATGAGCGTCATCGTCGGGCGCGCACTGCCCGAAGTGCGCGACGGCCTCAAGCCGGTGCACCGCCGCGTGCTCTACGCGATGTTCGACTCCGGGTTCCGGCCCGACCGCGGCCACGCGAAATCCGCACGCTCGGTCGCCGAGACGATGGGTAACTATCACCCGCACGGCGATTCGTCGATCTACGACACCCTGGTGCGCATGGCACAGCCGTGGTCGCTGCGCTACCCGCTGGTCGACGGTCAGGGCAACTTCGGTTCTCCTGGAAACGATCCGGCGGCGGCAATGCGCTACACCGAGGCCCGGCTCACGCCGCTGGCCATGGAGATGCTGCGTGAAATCGACGAGGAGACAGTCGATTTCATCCCCAACTACGACGGCCGGGTGCAAGAGCCCACCGTTCTGCCGAGCCGCTTCCCCAACCTACTGGCCAACGGATCCGGCGGCATCGCCGTCGGCATGGCCACCAACATCCCGCCGCACAACCTGCGCGAGCTGGCCGAGGCGGTCTACTGGTGCCTGGAGAACCACGAGGCCGACGAAGAGGCGACGCTGGCTGCGGTCTGCGAGCGGGTCAAGGGCCCCGACTTCCCCACCTCCGGGCTGATCGTCGGATCTCAGGGCATTCATGACGCGTATACGACGGGCCGCGGCTCGATCCGGATGCGCGGTGTCGTTGAGATCGAGGAGGATTCGCGCGGCCGCACCTCGATTGTGATCACCGAGTTGCCCTATCAGGTCAACCACGACAACTTCATCACCTCGATCGCCGAGCAGGTTCGCGACGGCAAGCTCACCGGCATCTCCAACATCGAAGATCAGTCCAGCGACCGGGTGGGTCTGCGCATCGTCGTCGAGATCAAACGCGACGCTGTGGCCAAGGTGGTGCTGAACAACCTCTACAAGCACACCCAGCTGCAGACCAGCTTCGGCGCCAACATGCTGTCCATCGTCGACGGTGTTCCGCGCACGCTGCGCCTGGATCAGATGATCCGCTACTACGTGGCCCATCAACTCGATGTGATCGTGCGCCGCACCAGGTATCGGTTGCGCAAGGCCAACGAGCGGGCCCACATCCTGCGCGGTTTGGTCAAGGCGCTCGATGCTCTCGATGAGGTCATCGCGTTGATCCGCGCGTCGGAGAGCGCCGATGTCGCGCGGGTCGGTTTGATGGAGTTGCTCGACGTCGACGAGATCCAGGCCCAGGCCATCCTCGACATGCAGCTGCGTCGCCTGGCCGCCCTGGAACGCCAGCGCATCGTCGACGATCTGGCCAAGATCGAGGCCGAGATCGCCGACCTGGAAGACATCCTGGCCAAGCCGGAGCGGCAGCGCGCGATCGTCCGCGACGAACTCAAGGAGCTCGCCGACAAGCACGGCGACGACCGGCGCACCCGGATCGTCGCCAGCGACGGCGAGGTGTCCGACGAGGATCTGATCGCCCGCGAGGACGTCGTCGTCACAATCACCGAAACCGGCTATGCCAAGCGGACCAAGACCGACCTGTATCGCAGCCAGAAGCGCGGCGGTAAGGGGGTGCAGGGCGCCGGCCTCAAGCAGGACGACATCGTCAAGCACTTCTTCGTCAGCTCAACCCACGACTGGATCCTGTTCTTCACCACGCAGGGCCGGGTGTACCGGGCCAAGGCGTACGAACTGCCGGAGGCGTCGCGAACCGCGCGCGGCCAGCACGTCGCCAACCTGCTGGCGTTCCAGCCCGAGGAGCGCATCGCGCAGGTCATCCAAATCAAGAGCTACGACGACGCGCCTTATTTGGTGCTGGCCACCCGCAACGGGTTGGTGAAGAAGTCGAAGCTCACCGACTTCGACTCCAACCGGTCGGGCGGCATCGTCGCGGTGAATCTGCGCGACGGCGACGAATTGGTCGGTGCGGTGTTGTGCTCGGCGGAGGACGACCTGCTGCTGGTCAGCGCCAACGGTCAGTCGATCCGCTTCTCCGCCACCGACGAGGCGTTGCGGCCGATGGGCCGCGCGACATCGGGTGTGCAGGGCATGCGGTTCAACGAAGACGACCGGCTGCTCTCCCTGAACGTCGTGCGGGAAGGCACGTATCTGCTGGTGGCGACCGCCGGCGGTTATGCCAAGCGGACCGCGATCGAGGAGTACACCACTCAGGGCCGCGGCGGTAAAGGCATCCTGACCATTCAATACGACCGGCGGCGTGGCAGTCTGGTGGGCGCATTGGTGGTCGACGAAGACAGTGAGTTGTACGCCATCACCTCAGGTGGGGGTGTCATTCGCACCGCCGCCCGTCAGGTCCGCAAGGCCGGGCGCCAAACAAAGGGCGTTCGCTTGATGAACCTGGGTGAGGGCGACACACTGTTAGCCATCGCTCGCAATGCCGAGGAGCAGGACAGCACGGACGAGGTGCCCGGGCTGGAGCCTGAATCCGACGAGACATCCGACGAGACGTAGCGCGGCGGGGCGACAGGTTAGGAGTGGCGGTGAGCGCACCGAACGAGCCGGGTCAACCCGGCCCGAGCGAGGGTCCGGGTAACGGGAACGGCTCGGCCGAGCGGGCCGGCACCCGACCGGGTGCCAACGGTGGGGCAGGCGAGGCCCCGCCGTGGCAGCGCGGTGCCACGCGAGCGCGGCAGGGTGGTGCACCACAGCGACCGGCGCCCGAAGGACAGGGACAGCCTCGGCAGGCGCCGCCGGCGGGTCCGCCGGCGAACATCGAGCAGCGGGTGAACCGGTTCATCAGCGGCACGGCGGCCCCCGATCTGTCCGGCGCGGGTGGGCCGCAGCAGGAGCAGCGGCCGGAGCCGCGCACCGAGGCCGTGCGCCCGGAGTCGCGTCCCGAACCCAGGCCGGAGCCGCGCACCGAGTCTGTCCGCCCGGAGGGCTACGCCAGCGAGCTACCCGATCTGTCCGGATCGGCCCCGCCAAAGCCGGTCGCCCAGCAACGCAAACCTGCTCCGGAGCAGCCGTCGCGACCGGCGGGCGCAGCCTCTCGCATCCAGGTGGCCGCGGGTCGTTCGCGCGGCCCGGTGCGGGCAAGCATGCAGATCCGGCACATAGATCCGTGGAGCGCGCTGAAGGTGTCGCTGCTGCTGTCGGTGGCGCTGTTCTTCGTGTGGATGATCGCGGTGGCGTTCCTCTATCTCGTGCTCGGCGGTATGGGCGTGTGGAGCAAGCTGAACAGCAACGTGGGTGACCTATTGACGGCCACCAGCGGTGGCGGCGGTGAGCTGGTATCCAGCGGGACGATCTTCGGCGGCGCAGCACTGATCGGTCTGGTCAACATCGTGTTGCTGACGGCGATGGCCACGGTGGGAGCGTTCATCTACAACCTCAGCACCGACATCGTCGGCGGTATCGAGGTCACGTTGGCCGACCGCGACTAGTGCCGGTTCACCGGTTTGGGTGCAATGCCTCCGGTGCGGTAATCTCGTCGCTCGGTCGTATGTGAATACGGGCCTATAGCTCAGGCGGTTAGAGCGCTTCGCTGATAACGAAGAGGTCGGAGGTTCGAGTCCTCCTAGGCCCACGATGTCCTGGTCATCGGGAAGGGCGCCCGTGCGGATTGCACTGCTGTTGGCGGTGATCGTCGCGGGCGCGGCGATCATCCGCAAACGCCGCGGCGAAATCTGGCACACACTCGAGGACTGAGACAGTTCGGGGCCTTAGCTCAGTTGGTAGAGCGCTGCCTTTGCAAGGCAGATGTCAGGAGTTCGAATCTCCTAGGCTCCACAAGAATTGATGCAGGTCAGACCCTAGTGGTCCGGCCTGTTTTGCTTTCACGCGGCGTCCGTGCCCACACTTTGCCCACACTCCCGAGTTAAAAGCGCGTTGATTGCCACGCCAACAGCCTCGACATCCGATCCGTACAGGTGCCCGTAGCGGTCCAGCGTTAGCGCCGCAGACTCGTGTCCCAGCATGTTCTGCAGGCTCTTGATATTCGCTCCAGCCTGGATCGCCAAGCTCGCTGCGGTGTGCCTCAACTCGTGGAGCTTGAAGTCGCAGACCGTGACCAGCTCCCCGGCCGAGTTCTTCTCGATGTGAGGGAACAGCTCGGCCGCCGCGACGGCGTCCGACCACCAACGGCGCCGCACATTCGCCCCACGCATATGACCGCCCTGCGAGTCGGGGAACGCCAATGCATCGGGCTCTCCCGGCACCAGGAGATCGGCGACGAACGCGGGCAGGCTCACCGTCCGGCCTTTACCGTTCTTCGGAGTGCCGACGACGAACTTGTTCTCGACGAGTGTCACCGATCTGCTGATGCGGATCTGCAACTTCTGAAGATCGAGATCCCGCCAGCGGAGCTCCGCCACTTCGCCGAACCGCAGCCCGCACGTCCCGAGCACGTACACCAGGGGCCGATGCTCCCCGGCGGCAGCCGCCAGCGAGTGTAGCTGCTCCAAGGTCAGGAACCGCTGCTCGACCGACTCCACCGAGGGCAACTCCACGCCATCGACCGGATTCATCACCAACCGGTTCTCAGCCACCGCCATCGCCAGCACCTGGCGCAGCACACCGATCGCTTTGTGCACGGAAGCGGGCGCGTGCGTGCGGCTCAGATCCGCGACCCACTCCCGCACCAACTGCCGACTCACGTCGCCGATCGCCACCGCCGCGTGATCGGCAATGAACGTATCCGGCACCGCCTGATACCGAGCTCTGGTTGACGGCTTCAACTTGTGCTTCGACCCAAGCCACTCCCGCGCATACTCCCCCAACTGCACCCGACCGGCCGCCGGAGCAACGTAGGCGCCACGCCGCTTGTCGACCTCCAACTGATTGGCCCACGCCTCAGCGTCACGCTTCGTCCGGAACCCACGCTTGTCCGTCTGCCTGCGGTCGGGTGTGCGATACCGAACCCGGTAACGCGTTGCGCCACTGCTAGTTCCGTACTTTTCGATCGTCGCCATTAACTAGAGCCTCTCTCTAACTCAGCTCGCATTTCGCGCGTGATCCGACCCTTCTTCTGCTGATTGGCGTCAGGCCCTGCTCGCTGGTCCCGCTCCTCGCTGAAAGTTCTGCCCCACAGCCGAATTGACCGGACCATGAGGTCACTAACGCTGATTCCGATTTGCCGCGCCATCCGCTTGTCGGCCACACCGGCGTGCGCCACCAAGTCGGCCCGGAACTGACGGCCTCGCTCAGCCACCTCATCAATCCCATCCCACTCCTCCTCCGTGGGACCTCCGTATCCATGTACGACTCCGCCGCGGAACAGCTTGAACAGGTCCTCCGCCGGCGGTCTCAGCACGCCGTTGACGTCGATCCAGTCAACTTCGGTGCCAACAATGTCTGCGAGCGTGGGGGCGCTCCTCGCATCAATATCAAGCAACACACCGACGAATTCGTCGTCGGAATTGAGTGACGCGGTTCTGCCAAACGCAATTTGAAGAGCCACCGCCACCGCGATCACCGTTGCCAATGAGGGGCTTGAGCGACCAGCCTCGAAATCTCCGACCGCCGAGGCCGTCCATCGGAGGCCGACCATGCGCGCGAATTCAGCGAACTTGTCCTGCGTCAGCCCGATCTGATTACGCCACCGTTTGCAGTTCGCACCAACCACCTCAGCCAAGGGCCTTGTCACCGTCACGACGCGAACATTAACGGACAATCCCGTTACTTGACAGGATCCCACCGCGCGTGGTGTTCTGTCTCAAGTAACGGAAACTCACGAATGATGAAGGGAACCCCATGACGAAACCTCCCACCGCGGTCGGCGCAGTCGTCGCCGACCTGGTGGCTGAAATGGAGAAACAGGTGCCCGAGCACCTACTCCCACATGTCGCCAAACCCGAGCATGTCGCTGCCGTCATGCACACCACGGTCGACGCACTCGCTCAGGATCGCTACCGCCGTCGTGGGTTGCCCTGGGTGAAGATCTCAGGCCGAGTCAGGTATCTCAGGGCTGATGTTCTGAGGTTCCTGGCTGATAACCGTTTTGGCGGCGCGGCCTGATGCACCGCCCACAGGAGGACCACGCCGACCTCGGGCTTGTCGATGACGACCGGACCCCGGATATGCGAAAGGCGCCGGTTGCCGCCGACGCCCTTCGGAATGAACCGCCCCAACACGCAAATGATGAAAGGAAGTTCTGACAATGACTGTACAGACCAGTCACACGAGTTGCACCGCTTTGACACCCTCAGCAGACCTCGACACCACCGGCGACGGAAAGCAACCGAACTGCACCGAGTGGTGCAGTGCCCGGCACGCGGCGGACCCAGCCTGCTGGGGAGCCGACGAGCATAAGGTGCTCCTGTCGGTAGAGAAGTCGTACCCGGACGCTGAGGTGGGGGCATACGCCTACCGCCAGACGCCGGCTCACCGCGAGGTTGTGTACTTGCACGTCTACCGTCCCGACGACAACGACTTCCGCGACCTCGACGCCAGCGTGCACCTGACCGCTGACGAAGCCCGAGGGCTGGCCGAACATCTGATCGCGGTCGTCGATGAGATCGGCGGGAAACAATGAGCGACAACGGGTTACGCGACTACGAGGGTTACCACGTCACCTGGTGCACCAACTATGACACCGAGTTCACCGAACACGAGCCCGAAGAGCCCTACTGCAGTAAGCAAATCACCGGGATCCGCCTCGTGCCCGCCGATGGCATGGTGACTACGACCGCGTGGGTGTCCCCGACGCGGGCGTTCACCCATGGCCGGTTTACTCCAGCCGAGCACGTCGAAAGGGAAGCCCGCTACAACGGGGTCGAGATCGCACTCGACCACTGGGCAGGCCCCGGTGACTACTCCACCGATGAACAGAAGATCCGGATGAGTGGTGATGCCGCACGGTCACTCGCAGCGGCACTCGTCCGGGCCGCCGACATCGAGCAGGGGCTGACGCGATGAGCATTTTGGGATCGCACCGGCCGCTTATTCGTGTCATTGACTCGGCGCGTGGTCATTTGGACACCGCGCAGTGCCATCTGTCTGACGCCATCGAATACCTCGATGCCGCCCGCCGCACCCGCGCGGAGGAGATCCTCGACCGGACCACCGCTGCCCTTGCTGATCTCGACCGGCTGCGGGCGACACTGCCCACCAGCGAAACCTGCGGCCAATGCTGGGGCACTCACAAGGTCGTTGTCTCCACCGGCAAGTGGAACTACACCGCGCCATGCCCAGTCTGCCGCCCAGCCGAGTTCCGCGCCGCAGAGATCGACGGCGACCACGTAGTCATTGGACCCGACTGGGAGTCCAAGTGACCGGCACTTTCGACAACGAGGAGACCCCCGCCCAGCGCGGGGGTACTCCCTCCTCGCGTGAAATCAGCTGGTACTCAACGTTCCTCTTCGCCGAGCGGTACGCGAGCAACCACGACGTCGCACTCCACGACCTGCCCATTCCAGGCACCCCGACCTGGTGTGGCATGCCAGACGATGATGCCCGCAAGCTGATGGCACTGGTCCTCGGCGGCGTTCGGGAGGCGCTAAATCACGATGCCGTCCAGGAGAAGCTGATCGACGCCTCCCACGAGGTCGCAGCAGCAGCCAAGTGGATTTCTGACCACGACCGGTTCATCACCAACCGCGGAGACAGCTACATCCAGAGAAAGGTTTCCTGAGTTGTCCGGCAACGACGACTTCTTCGACGCCACCCCAGAACTAGCCACGATCCGACAGTGGGCACACGCCCGGTTCGCCGCGAAATGGGCAGTGTTCCTGGCCGTCCTACTGCGCGTACACGCCAGCACCAGCCCCGGCGTGCAACTCCCCGGCGTGATCGGTGGACCGGCATCACTGAACCTGATCGGCGCGTTCGTATCCCCGTCCGGCGGCGGTAAGGGCATCTCCGACAAAGTGGCACGCCTAGCCTGGCCCGCCCCGATCATCGAACGACCCATCGGCTCCGGTGAAGGCATCGCCGCCCTGTTCGCACCACCGAAAAAGGAAGGCGCTGAACGCATCACCCAGGCGATCATCAACGTCTCCGAGATCGACTCCCTCGCCGGCATAGCCTCCCGGCAAGGCAGCATCCTGCTGGCTCAGCTGAAGGCCGCGGTGATGGGCGAGTTGATCGGTCAGTCCAACGCCTCCGAGGCCACCACCCGAATCGTGTTGCCGCACAGCTACCGGATGTGTATGAGCATCGGCGCGCAGCCCGGCCATTGCGATGTCATCTTCAACGACACCACCGGCGGCACACCGCAGCGAGTGCTGTGGGTTCCCACCACCGACCCCAACATGCCATCCGACCCGCCCGCCGATCCGGCACCGCTGAACATCGCACTGCCCGCATGGAGCCGCACCACCGACACTGTGGAGATCACCTACGGGCCCAGCACGATCCGCCAACAGATCATCGGCGCGCACCTGGCCCGCCAACGCGGGGAAGCCGACGCCCTCGACGGACACCGCATGCTCACCAAGTGCAAAGTCGCAGCCGGGCTAGCGCTCATGCACCACCGCTCGGTGATCTCCGATCTCGATTGGCAGCTTTCCGAGGCAGTCATGGCAGTGTCGGATACCACCCGTGAGTGGATCCTGGAGGAAGCCAGGAAGACCGCGCGCGCCAAGGTCCGAGACCGGGCGATGGCCCGCGCCGCTGGCGAAGAGTTCTACGACTCCAGCCGCCTGGAGACCGTCAAACGCAGCCTGCTGCGGATGCTCGAGCGCGACGGAGAACAGGCCGGTGGTGATCTTCGGCGGCGACTGGGCAAGCGCGAGAAGCGCGAGCTATTCGACCAAGCAATCGATTTGCTGGAGAACTCCGGTCTGGTGGCTTCCGTGCCCGGCCCCCACAACAGCGTGAGGTATCGGATCGGGTCACCCGTGACCACCGGGGTCACCCCCCAAAAGACCAGGTCAGACGGGGTGACCACTGAGGTCACCCGTGACCAATCCGCGAGCGTCACCGACCTGGATACCCGCAGGTCAGCAGAGAACGATGTCCAGAAGCTGTCTTGTCAGCAGTGGTTCAACCAGTACATCGCTGAGTTGCAAGCCTCCGGGCATACCACCGTCACATCGTTTGCTGCAGTCGAGGCTGGGATCGCCGCGGGATACCGGAAGGGCAACGTCCGCGCGGCCATGTCGAACCACCCCGACGTCCACACGATCGACCGCAAAGGCGGCTGCGCGACATGGTCGATCGAACCCGGCAAGAGGCCACCGACATACCAGTCAGCCGCCTCCTGGCTCGATGAGTTCATCGACAGGCAGACCACCGCCACCATCAACCCAGAAGAAGCGAAGGCCGCCGGCATGGCCGCCGGGCACCCCTGGCACTCCGTACGCCGCGCCGCCGGAATCTCACCCCGCATCGAATCCGTGCCCGCCGTCGGCGACGCCAGAAACAACCGCTTCTGGCGCATCACAAACGCCGCCCCCTCAAAGGAGGACGCATCGTGAGGCTGGACGCTCAGAACCTCGCCCCACGTGTGAGCGTGGTGCCGAATGCGGTGCGGCCGATCAAGCTGCGGGTGGGCCCGCTGCGGTTCTCACTGGACCACGACGAGGCGATCGACCTCGCCCGCCAACTCGTCGCCGCCGTCGATGATCTCGCCAACGAACCGCCGGGGATGGCGTGACACACGACGTCGAGCTGAGTAGCGCCCTAAAGTGCGCACGGCTCGCCGTCGCGCTGTACGCCGGCCGTACACCGCCGCGCTGGCTGCTCGATCACATCGACCAGCTCGAACACCAATCACGTAGAGGTTGCGCCCGCGAAACCGAATCCGTTGCGGGACTGGAAGAATCGAACCTGATCGGAACCGCCGAAGCAGCGCGAATCATCGGGTGCTCCCAGCAGTACATCCGCCGGATACACGCCGACCTCGACGGCCACAGAATTGCCCGCAACGCATGGCTTTTCGACAAACGGAAGGTTGTTGAGTATGCCACTCATCGGAACGCGAACCACCGCCAGCAAGTCGGCTGAGTACCACTCGGCCGAACCCCTCGACCCGGCAGCGTGGATACCGTTGACGGAGTTGGCTCTTGAAGGATTCGGTCACGCCGACACCATCGACGCCCGCGTCGCCAACCTTCGCCACGAGCTCGCCGACGAGATCCTGTTCGACGACATCGGCCGCGCCTGCGTCGCCCGCAGTGTCGCCCGCGAGATGTTCGCCGACCGCGCCCAGAAACAACGCGACGCGGCCGACCGCGAGGCCACCCGCCGCGCCGAGCGCAAAGCCAACGACCCCGTCGCGTCAATGCGTCGCCGAATCCAGGCACTGCAAGCACGGGGCACGACCGGTGACCCTCTGCTGGACGTGAAAGGCGGCGAGCTCGAGGAGGATTGGGCACGTGCAGCCCACACACGCGACGAAATGAATCGCGAGATGAACAGCGGCGCGCTCATCTACCACCCCATCCGCGAACGGAACCAGTAATGCCCCGACCACGATTCGAGACCATCGCCGAAATGCGCGCCTCCAAGCCGCCCAGCGACCGCGACATCACAGCCAAGGCCGTCAAGATGAAGGCCGACGCCAACGTGGCCATCGCCCGCATCGACAAAGCCCTCGGCAACAACAGCGTGTACTACACGAAGCCGACCGGAGCGTCGAGCAACCCATACCGGCCCGGCAGCAGCGAACACCAATCCTGGGAGGCGTGGTGACGCGCCAAACGATCACGCCCCTACCCGCGGAGATCCGCCGCACGTCCGCCGGCATGGGCATATGGCTCGCACCCAAGATCCACGGCCCCGGCGCCGTCGCGGTCCTGCAGTACACGACAATCGACGGCACCGGCCACGCCGTCACCCTCACCACCAACGACCTCATCCGCCTACGCGATGACGCCAGCGCCATCCTGGCCGCCAGCCCCGAGGACATCGAAGACTGGTTCGACCAGGCCGCCGACACGATACTGAGATTTGCTGCAACCGCCGGCGCTCAGCGGTCAAACACCACATCCAGGACGAAGCAGAGCGGTCAGCAACCATGAATAGTGCCCTGACCTGCACGTACGTTTTTTTAGCACACTTTACACGGACAGGGCCGCTGTCCACGAGTGTGTGTGTACGGAGTCTGGGCTTTTTGCGGAGTCTGGGAGATTTCCGGCCGAATTGCTTCGAAACCGCAGGTCGCGTCGGGTTTTGTATTGATACCCCCAGGTGACAGCCGCGTCCGTTGCTATTTCTCTCCCTGAGGTTTTCCAACAAAGGAGAGCGCTTGCGTTGCGGTGCCTTCATGGCAGGCTCCAGACATGGGTTTCACAATCAAGTATCAAGGCGCGTTGGAGACCGTTTCCCCAGAAGAATTTGGGGATGAGGCGATCTACGAGATCGTCGAAGGTGGTGTTCTCAAAGTCACCTCGCCGGACACCGACGGCAAGATCTCCTATACGCCCGCCAATGCGTGGCTGAGCCTCTTCGCCGACAAGAATCATCCGCCGGGAGTGAAGGCTCAGCGAGCTGGCGCTAAAGGCATTTGGTGATCTGACGCCGCACCACGGGTGTGCGGCCCCGGCTAATAGTCGGCTAAGTCCACGTCGTCGTCGAATCGCAACTTCACGTGCTCGACGCGCTCCCCCGACGGGCCGGCCCAGTGGACAGTGGCGATCCATGCACCATCTGGATCTGTCAGCAGTGGCATCAGCTCGACGATCTTGCCCGGGTTCAGTTGCCCTTCGTCGTCTGGACCGACAACTACGCGACCAATGTGCGCTTTCGTCAGGTCTGCGCCGCGAATCCGCGTTGTCAGCGGGGCGGGCTGGGCGCCCGCATTCAGTTGTCGCTGCGTCAACTTGACCTGTTTGCGTCCGCCCGCGGGCTGCTCTTGGGACAACAGGATGGCTGCCTGAATGGCTGCCGGCGAGGGACGGTTCTCGTTCTCAATTGACGGCCTTCCGCGGGGCTTCCTCTGGGCTGTCGGCTTTCGAGAAAACAGTCGTCGGGCCGGGCGTAGCCGTTGCTGGGCCAGATCAACGAGGTATCCGAGATCTGCATCGAGATTGTCGGAAGCGGTTCCCAACTTGACCATGAAGTCCGTGAACCCCGCTGGAGTGTCCGTGCGTGACAAGAGCGGGTTATTCGCGATCCGTTTTAGCGCCTCGTATGGCTTCTCCGCGGCTACCAGATGGTCGTAGCACGGGCCATCGACGACCGTTAGAAATGCGATCTCGAAGGCTTGGTCGAGCCCGAATAGCCGGCGGAAGAACTCGTTTTGGACCTCGACCACTGCGTCGTCGGACGTCTGTCGACCTGACATACCGGAGTGGTCCATGGCTGCTGTGATGGCAACCTTGAGTTCGTTCGAAGCTGCGCGGAGTGCTCCGATGGCCGCGCGCTGTGGCGCTCGGTACTCGTCCCGCCGCCGTCTGTAGGTGCTGACAGATGTAACAAGTTGTGTAGCTACCACGCCGATGATCGCGCCGAGCACTCCATCAGGTATGGATCCGATCCAATGGGCAGCGGTAGCGAGGACATCGCCAACCCACTCCCCGACAGCCGTCAGCAAGTCGGCCACCCATCTCGCACCCGCAGCCACCCAGCTGAACATCAGCTGTCAGTCTGCCGCGAGTCCACGCCGCAACAAACGACCTCTTCACCCGTGTCGACGGCCTTCATTGATTCGGTACACCCTCAGGTAGAGCGGAGGACGCGCGGCGGCCTCGCTGAGCGAGAACGTCTGCGTCACTGGACTATTCGCCACGAGGCCGATGTGTCTGGGCGTCGTCGACACGCAGTTCCTGCGCCACCTCCCGCTCGGCGGCTTCCATACGCTCGCCCGCGTTGTAGCGCCGCTCGACGACTTCGGCCGGCAACAGCTGCAGGATGTCTGGCTCGTCGTCGCTGACTCGCCAATAGAACTGATCGCCGCCCTGGATGCGGAGTTGCTTCGCAATACGGATGGGCAGCCGGACCTGCAACTTGGAGCTGACCGGATGTGGACCATCGAGCGAGGGCACAGCACAAGTATGCGCGGCGTTTTACTTTTTTTACAACGTCGAGTAAGCTGCAGTTAAGTGCTGAACCTGGCCTGTATGTCAGGGGTAGGCGCTTCCCGGGCCCCCGCGCATAGCAGGGGCCCTTCAATTTTTCCGAGAGCGATCACCGCAGCACGACGCCGGGCGCTGGCCCAGCCTTGATGCTTGTGACAGGCGTGTGGATCGCGTCGCCGAGAAGGTTCCACATCGTGTGGGGGCACACCAACGCGGCTCCGCGGCCGGGATGTTGGTGGGTGCGCCACGCGGCGTATGCCACTAGGTCGGCCATCTGGATGAAGTACGAATTGGCCGACGATCTCGAGACGGCGTCTTCGACGAAGTACCTGGCGGGGTTGACCACGCTCCCGGTCCCCCAGTGCAGACCCGCGGGTAGATGGCGGCGGGCCTTCCGGACTGCCTGCATGACCCGTTTATCCTCGCCCTCGTCGTGCACCACCATCAGCTCAACCCTGCGCTTGGTGGACGTCCGTTCCAAGCGCTGGAGCAGCGTGATCCAGGCATTGTCAAAAGTGTCCTGGGGAGAACTCCATGCGGACATCTCTTTGTCGATCACTACGCCGAAGGCGCGGACCCCGAGTGGGGCCATTTGGTGAAGGACCCGGAAGTGGCTGCGATAGATCACGTGGCGATCGTTTGGTGAGAGGTTCAGCGGGCGAAGGTGTGCGCTCCCGCGAATCAGATAGTTCGCTTTGAGTTCCTTGCGAACCCCAACGCGGTACCGCGACCGGATGTTTCGCCGGAGGCCCAACACCGCCTCGAAGCTCTCTGACCACCTCTCTGTCTCGACGAGCACGCAGCCGAGGCCGTAGCACCCAGAGGAACCGGCCAGTTCGGGGTTGCCGGTGTCGCCGGTTTCATCGACATACGCGAGGATCACCCGCCGGAGTGTAGGCGCGATTAGCCCACCAGATGCCCACAATCCACCCACAGTTACAGATAAATACTGTTAACAACAGTTGTGTGTTTCGGCAGCTCGCTCGCGCCGAATAGGGCTGAACTGCAGGCTGATTCGCCTTTGCAAGGCAGATGTCAGGAGTTCGAATCTCCTAGGCTCCACAACGATTCAAGTGGTCTACCTGACTGGTTTCCGCACCGTAGTTGCTGGTATCCATGGTTCAGCAGCTCTGAACGGGGATGAGATGTCGCTCAAGGTCAATATCGAAGATTTGGCTGCGTCCGGTGTTGCCGTTACCGGGCACGGGGAGGATGTAGCCGCCAAGCATGCGGCCGCGGATGGGCGCATCGATGCGGCGACGGCGGGTTGGCAGGGGGCTTCCGCTGCGGCAATCGCGATTCTCTCGGAGCAGTGGTCGGCTACGACCAGCGCGTTGGTAACCCGGCTCAGCGACCACGCCCAGGGTCTGCACACGAGCGCCCAGGCTTTCGCGGAGATGGAGGCCCGTCACAGTCAAGCGCTTCAACAGCCAGCACGGGCCGCCAACGCGATCGCCGGCAAGACAGACCAGTAAGTTTCCGCTCCCGTGACTCTGACGGTTGCCGATATCGAGCGCTGGAACGCCGGCGACGTGCGGGAGGTGTTCAATGCCGCGGCGAGTCGCGCGCAAGCCGCTTTCGACGCGGCCGACGGGTTGGCAACTCTGCCGGCATTCAACAGCTGGGGTGGAGAATCTGCCGACGCTGCCAAGGTAGCGATCGGCCAGACCCGCAGGGACCTCGACTCTCACGGCAACGAGGCGTTGTTCGTCGCGAACGCAGCTCGCGGTGCGGCCGACGGTATAGACAAGATCAAGGCGGAACTGGCGGCCCTCAAAGCCGACGCCGAATCGCTGAACATGGAGATCGACCCGGTAGCAGACGTTGTCGTGCCCGGGCCGAAGGTCCGCAACCCGATGGAGGCTGAACTCAAGCAGGCTCAGCTGCAACCGCGACTGAACAAGATCCTTGCTGAGGCCAACCAGGTTGACCTGACGCTCGCTAACGCGATCAACATGGCCAGCGGTAAGGCGCCGATTCCATCCTCGCCCGGAAACCCCAAGAGCCCTAACGGCTTACCTGACCCACGTGGAATTGATGGGAGCACAACCGGTGAGGGAGCGTCGCACCCCCGCTCCCTTGAGGACATGCTGCTCCCGGCCGGCGGAGAACCCGGCGGGACGGACTCCCGGCCGAGCCTGCAGGACTTGCTAACCGGTTCGGCGGGGAAGCCAGTGAGCCAGCCGGCGGATGTGAACGCAGCACTTGATCAGCTGGCCGGGGCTGCGGTCCCGACCAATATGCCCAAGCCGGTCGAATTCTCTGCCAAGGAGATCGAATCCTTCAAGACATCGGCAAGAGCGGTCTTGGCGAGCGAGGGCATGCCACCAGAACAGATCGAGTCGACGTTGTCCGGGATGGTTGCTCGAGCGCAAGCAATGGGATGGAACTTCCCCGAGTACAAGCCTCCCGAGCCGGCGCGCATGCCTGCGCCAGGTTTCGGCGAGGGATTCGGTGATGCCTGGCGCAACACCGAGCAGGGAATCAAGAACCTGCTGGGCCAGGGCGGTCCGGGAGCACCCGGTGTTCTGGAGTCGTGGAAAGCTGTGGCCCAGGGGATTTCAGAAACCGCCACCAACCCGGTGCATGCGGTCGTCGGCGAGGTCAAGAGCGCGTTGGACTCGCCAAGCGCTGCCTACTATGCCGGTGAGAAGACTTTCGACGTGGCTTCGGTCGCGGCGACCGCTCCATTCGGGATGGAGGGCGCAGCGGTACGTGCCGGCCTTCCCGCCGAGCTCGTCACGGAAGGCGGGATTCCGCTATCGGTCATGCGCGGGTACGACCCGTTAGGCGGCATGCACCCGACAGAGTTCGACAATCTATTCGGACCGGCAGGGTCTCGGATATTTCCAGAGAACGACGGGTTTCCGCCAGGCTATGTGCCGCAACCCGCCAACCTCCCCGCGGGAACGATCATCGACAGGATCGGATCTGAGTACGGAAGTTACCTTGCACCGGACGGCACCCCTTTTGGCGGCAGGGCTATCATGCCGGAAAGCGTTGGCGGGGAATATAATCGGTACATGCTTACCGGCAAGCCGCTTCCCCCTGGATGGCAGATCTTGGAGGGACCGATACAACCATGGTTCGGACAAACGCCAACACCGGGTGTGCCGCAGTACATGGTCGTTGGCCCTGATGGAGCAAGGGTCCCGGTGCGGGACCTTCTTGAAGAGGGTGTGCTTGACCGTGCGGGGCCTCCCCTTGGACGCTAGGTCGGTGGACTTACAAACCGAGATCGATCGGATCGCATCCCAATTGGGTGTCCGGTCTATGACCGTCGGCCTCTTGACGAATGATGGCCTCAATATCTATATGGGAGACGACGGTCTCTATCACTTCGCGTTCTACGAGCGCGGTCAGCTCGGATTCGATAAGGCAGGCAGTCTCGACGACGTCTTGTATTGGTATTGCGAGGATAAGGTGTCAGATGACGCGGCAAAGTGGTCTGATCGTAAACAGCGGTTTCAATATGAGTACGACGTCTTAGCGCGTTTCGATGCTGAATGGGCCAAGCGCCGCGTACGGGAACTGGCCGCAAATTTTCGCCGCCGCCGACCGGATGAGGCCCGTCCGGAGGGCATCTCGTTGCTTCCTGACATCGGCGAACCACTCTGAGTCGGCGCTCAAGTCAGGTGCCGATGGGTGTCGCCGGGGCGCCTGGGCAACCTGTTCCAGAGATAACTCGAACACCAAATTGCCAGAGGTACACGCAGCGGCGACCTGGACACTAGCTTCCCCGCACCACCCAGCGGAATCCCTCTGTCATCAGACCAGGTGACCTTCGGCCCCTCCCGTATCATCCTTTGCTGCATAGCGTGAAGCCCCTGAGATGCCGCAGACCGTCGGCAACAGGCCAGGGGGTCATGCCGTGGTGTCAGCCGACAACGTTCTCAAACCGATTCGTTCGGTCGGCGACTTCTATGCCGTCGCGTTGGACGCGCTCGTCGCGATGTTCAAACCGCCCTTCGCCTGGCGTGAGTTCTTTTTGCAGACGTGGTTCGTGGCGCGCGTGGCGGTTGTGCCGACGATGTTGTTGGCCATCCCGTTCACCGTCCTCGTCGTCTTCACCATCAACGTCCTGCTGACCGAGTTCGGCGCCACGGACTTCTCTGGCACCGGGGCTGCCAGCGCCGCGGTCACCGAGATCGGGCCGATCGTGACCGTGCTCGTCGTCGCCGGCACCGGAGCCACGGCCATGTGCGCGGACCTCGGCGCCCGCACCATCCGCGACGAGCTCGACGCCCTACGCGTCATGGGCGTCGACCCGGTGCATCGCCTGGTGGTGCCGCGGGTACTTGCGGCCACCATCGTCGCCGTGTCGCTGGTGGCGTTGGTGACCTTCGTCGGCCTGGTCGGCTCGTTCAGTTTCGCCGTATCCGTCCAGCACGTCACCCCGGGCGCGTTCGCCGCGGGTCTCACCCTGTTCACCGGGCTACCCGACATCATCCTGGGCTTGGTCAAGGGCGCGCTGTTCGGCATGGCGGCCGCACTGATCGCCTGCTACAAGGGCATGTCGGTTCGGCGGGGACCTCAAGGGGTCGGCAACGCCGTCAACGAGACGGTCGTGTACTCGTTCATTGCGCTGTTCGTCATCAACATCGTCGCGACCGCCGTCTACTACACGAGCGCGAAATGACCGCAGTCCGAGGGCATTCCGGATGGCCGGAGGCGGTGCAGGGCGTCATTGATGGCTGGAACCGGATCGGTATGCAGATCAAGTTCAACGCCCGATCCGTGCGTGAGATGGGAATAGCGGTCACTCGCTACCACACCGAGATTCTGCGGCTGATCGCCCAAATGAGCTTGGGCACAGGCGCGTTGGCCCTGATCGGTGGGACCGTGGTGGTTGTCGGATTCCTCACCCTGGCCACCGGTGCAGTGATCGCTGTGCAGGGCTATAACGAACTCTCGGGGATCGGCGTCGAGGCGATGACCGGCTTCATCTCGGCCTACGTCAATGTCCGTATCATCTCTCCCGCCGTCGCCGGAATCGGGTTGGCGGCCACGATCGGGGCGGGAGCGACGGCCCAACTGGGGGCGATGCGGATCGCCGACGAGATCGACGCGCTCGAGGTGATGGCCGTTCGCTCCGTCGCCTATCTGGTGTCCACGCGCGTGATCGCCGGGGTCGTCGTGGTGATTCCGCTGTACTGCGTGGCGATGGTGTGTGCCTTTCTGGCGGCCAGGTTCGGCACGACGGGGTTCTACGGCCAGTCCACCGGGGTCTACGACCACTACTTCAACACCTTCCTCAACTCGACGGACCTGCTCTGGTCGTTCTTCACCGTCGTGCTGATGGGCATCGCCGTCATGCTGGTGCACACCTACTACGGCTACACGGCCACTGGTGGACCCGCGGGAGTCGGTGAGGCCGTTGGCCACAGCGTGCGCACATCGCTGATCGTGTTGACTCTGCTGTTGCTGGCGGTGGCGATGTCCATCTACGGACAGTCCGGCAACTTTCACCTCTCGGGGTAGGGCGATGTCGGAACAGCGCGAAGAAGGGATGGCACCGGGCTGGTGGACGCTGATCTTCGCGGCCACCACCATCGCTGCGATCGTGTCGACCACGGCGCTGTTCTCCGGCTCGCTGCGCGAGTACGTATCGGTGACGTTGACCTCGGACCGTGCCGGGTTGGTGATGGACCGCGGGGCGAAAGTGAAGCTCCGTGGGGTCCAGATCGGTCGGGTCGGCCACGTCAGCGGCGGACGCAACGGGGTGAATCTGGACCTCGAAATACAGCCGGACCAACTGAGATTCATTCCGGCGAACGTGACGGCCCGCATCCGGGCCGGCACGCTGTTCAGCGGCAAGTTCGTCGAGCTGGTCTACCCCAGCGATCCCAGCCCGCAGCGCCTGGCCGCCGGTGCTGTCATCCAGACCGACAACGTGAGCACCGAGATCAACACCCTGTTCCGCGACGTCGCCGACATCCTCAACCGGGTCGACCCGGCCAAACTTCAGTCCGTGCTGGCCGCGCTGGCCGAGGGACTGCGTGGCCACGGTGAGGTGATCGGCCGGACCATCACCGACACCAACGACGTCATGGCACAGCTCAACGCCCGCACCGACACCATCACCGCCGACCGCCGATCGATCCGCGACCTCACCGACACCTACAGCGCTGCCGCCCAGCACATCCTGACCGCGCTCGACGCCGCAGGTGTCACCAGCGCCACCCTCGCCGCCAACGCACAACCGCTGGACGCGTTGCTCACCGGCGTCATCGGAATGTCGCGCAGCGGAATCGATCTCCTCGGGGCGAGTCAAACCAACATCACCGCAGCGGTGACCGCGTTCGAGTCCACCGCCCGGCTATTGCTGAAGTACAACCCGACGTATACGTGCACGCTGGTGGGCGCCAAGAAGGCGCTGGACACCGGCTACCTGGACGCAACCGGCGGCGCCAACGGCAAATCGCTGATCCTCGACAGCGCGCTATTGTTCGGGCCCGACGCCTATCGATACCCACAGAACCTGCCGATCATCGGGGCGAAAGGCGGGCCGGGAGGCACCCCGGGCTGCGGATCACTGCCCGATGTCGCAGCGAATTGGCCAGTGCGCCAGCTCATTACGAATACCGGCTGGGGAACCGGCCTGGACATCCGGCCGAACCCGGGAATCGGGTTCCCCGGATATGCCGACTATTTCCCGGTCACCCGGGGAGTGCCCGAACCGCCGAGTGTCCGCTATCCCGGTGGTCCCGCGCCCGGACCCATCCCCTATCCGGGCGCTCCGCCGTACGGTGCGACGCTGTACGCCCCCGACGGAACACCGCTGTGGCCGGGCCTGCCGGCAGCGCCGCCGCCGGGCGCCGCTCCGGAGCCGGGTCCACCACCTCCGGGCTCCGAACCTTTTACCGCGCCTGCGCCCGCGCAGCTGCAGCCGACACCCGCGCCGGCGGCACCATGACGGGGCCGAGTGTGAAAGAGAATCTCCCAGGCGCGATCTGGCGCGTCG
Organism: Mycolicibacterium crocinum; assembly: GCF_022370635.2. The sequence goes on from NZ_CP092362.2 coordinate 28,051, forward strand.
GCGTGTTCCTCGCGGTCTGCGCGCTCGGCCTGGCGGCCATGCTGGCGATCTTCGCCCAACTGCGCTTCGAGGCCGAAAAGACTTACACCGCAGAATTCCGCACGGTGTCCGGGCTCGAGAACGGCAACTTTGTCCGGATCGCCGGCGTCGAGGTCGGCAAGGTCAAAAACATTCACATCCGTGACGACGGGATTGCGCTCGTCGAATTCGGCACAGATCCGTCGGTTGTGTTGACCGAGGGCAATCGAGCTGTCATCCGGTACCGCAACCTTATCGGCGAACGCTACTTGGCGCTCGAGGAGGGCGCGGGTGGCACCCGGGCGCTTACGCCGGGCGCCACCATCCCGGTCTCGCGAACAGCACCCGCATTGGACCTCGACGCGCTCCTGGGAGGATTTCGCCCGTTATTTCGTGCCCTGAATCCGGAACAGGTGAACGCCTTGTCCGCCCAACTGATCGAAGCGCTGCAGGGAGAAGGGCCGGCGATGACGACCTTCCTCACCCAAACCGCCACGCTCACCAACACATTGGCTGACCGGGACCACCTCATCGGGCAGTTGATCACCAACCTCAAGACCGTCGCGGGATCACTGGGCGATCAGAGTTCGCAGCTGGCCGGCGCTGTCGACGCCCTGTCCGCGTCGTTGACGACGATCGCCGACCGGCGCCAGGACCTGCGCAACAGCCTCGCGTATGGCAACGCGGCGGCCGCCTCGATCAGCGACCTGCTGACCAGCGGCCGAGAACCACTGAAAACCGTTGTCCACGAGGCGGATCGGACCGCATCGGTAGCTGTGGCCGATCGGGAGTACCTCGACCACCTGCTCAACACTCTGCCCGACGTCTACCGAATGCTCAACCGCCAAGGACTCTACGGCGATTACTTCAGCTTCTATCTGTGCGACCTGATCCTGAAACTGAACGGCAAAGGCGGGCAACCGGTCTATGTGAAGGTCGTGGGCCAGGACAGCGGAAGGTGCGCACCGCGATGAAGACTTTCGCCGAACGCAATCCGATCGTCGTTGGCCTCGTGGGGGTGGCCGCAACACTTGCGGTGGTGCTCGCAGCGCTCAACTACGGGAAGCTGCCGTTCATCAACTCCAACCGGCACTATTCGGCCTACTTCGCCGAGGCCGGTGGCTTACTCACCGGCGCGGCAGTGCAGGTGTCCGGCTTCAAATCCGGAAAGGTCACCGGCATCGACCTCGACGGCCCGCGGGTCCTGGTCACCTTCGAGGTCGACGAAGGCATTCGACTCGGCGACCGAACCGAGGCCGCCATCAAGACGAAAAGCATTCTCGGCGCCAAGATCCTCGAACTAACCCCCCGAGGCGGGGGCTCCCAATCCGGGCCCATCCCCCTGGACCGGACGACATCGCCGTACCAGCTGCCCGACGCCCTCGGTGACCTCACCACCACCATCAGCCAACTGGATACCGCCCAGCTGTCCGACTCCTGGAAGGTGCTGGCCGGCGAGTTCTCCGATATGCCAACGACTCTCAAGCCCGCGTTAGAGGGGGTAGCACGTTTCTCGGCGACCCTGAACGCACGAGACGCGCAACTGCGGGCACTGCTGGCTGACGCCAACAAAGTGACGGCGGTGCTGGCGCAACGCAGCGATGCGTTGGTAAAGATGCTCACCGATAGCAATGCCTTGCTGGCCGACCTCACCAGTCAAAGCCGCGCACTGGACGCTATCGCAGGCAATATCACCGCGTTGAGCCGTCAGCTCAAGGGCGTGATCGCCGATAACAGGCAGACCCTCAAGCCCGCCCTGGACAAACTCGACGAGCTCCTGACGATCCTCGACAATCGCAAGGAGCGAATCCAACTGGCCATCAAAGGCTTCGACCAATACGCGATGTCATTGGGCGAATCGATGTCGGCGGGACCCTTCTTCAAGTTCTACATCGCCAATCTGCTACCCGGCCAATTCATCCAGCCGTTCGTCGACGCCGCCTTTTCTGATCTCGGCCTCGACCCGCACGTGTTGGCACCGTCGCAGCGCACGGACCCGCAAACCGGCCAACCCGGAACTCCGCCACTGCCGATGCCCTATCCCCGCACCGGCCAAGGCGGCGACCCGCGGATGAACTTGCCTGACGCGATCACCGGCGTCCCCGGTGATCCCCGCTACCCGTACCGCGAGCCACCTCCGGCGCCGCCGCCGGGCGGTCCCCCGCCCGGACCACCCGCGACGCCAACGCCGCCTGTCGATGGGGCGGGCCAATGATCAAGCGCGCCACCGTCCGCCTCGGCCTGGCCATCGCGCTGGCGCTGATGCTCGTCGCCGGCATCACGGTGCTGTCGATCTCGGCCGGACGGGCCGATAGACGGACCATCGTGGCGTACTTCGCCAACAGCAACGGCATCTTCGTCGGCGACGAAGTCCGCATCCTCGGCGTCCGCGTCGGCAAGATCGACCGGATCGAGCCGCAACCCGAGTGGGTCAAGATCACCTTCTGGTACGACGCGAAGTATCCGGTGCCCGCCGACGCCAAGGCGGTCATCCTTTCCCCGGCGATCGTGACCGCTCGCATCATCCAGCTCACCCCCGCCTACACCGGCGGCCCGCAACTCGCCGACAACGCAGTCATCCCGCAGGACCGCACCGCTGTCCCGGTCGAGTGGGATGACCTTCGCCAGCAGCTCGAACGGCTGACCGAGTTGGTGCAACCCACCGAACCCGGCGGAGTCAGCACTCTGGGGTCGGTGGTGCACACCACGGCAGAAACTCTGCGTGGCCAGGGCGCCACCCTCCGCCAGACCATCATCGAACTCTCGCAGGCGGTTTCACTCCTCGGTGACCACAGCGACGACGTGTTCGGCACCCTGAAGAACCTGTCGCTGCTGGTATCCGCCCTGCGCGACAGCGGGCAGGTGATGCGAGAACTCAACACGAACCTGGCGTCCGCGACCGCGCTGTTGTCCAACGATCCCAACGAAATCGGGGACGCATTGTCGGCGCTGGACGCCGTGATCGGAGATGTGCGCAGCTTCGTCGCCGACAATCGTGACGCGCTGGGCGTCACAGCGGACAAGCTGGCATCGGTATCCGCTGCGCTGGGCGCAAGCCTCGATGACATCAAGCAGGCCCTGCACGTCACCCCGAACGCCCTGCAGAACCTGATGAACACCTACCAGCCCGCCCAGGCCACGATGGGCGGGGCCTACGCATTCAACAACTTCGCCGACCCGATCACGTTCTTGTGCGGCGCCATTCAGGCCGCATCGCGGATGAGCGCCGAACAGTCGGCCAAGCTGTGCGTGCAGTATCTGGCACCGATCGTCAAGAACCGCCAGTACAACTTCCCGCCCCTGGCCGAAAACCTCATCGTCGGCGCCACCGCGCGGCCCAACGAGGTGACCTACAGCGAGGACTGGCTGCGGCCGGACTATGTACCGCCGCCGGAACCCGCCGTCCGGCAGATGGATCCGGCGCAAGGCCTAAGCGGCATGATGATGCCCGCCGAGGTCGGCTCATGACGATCCGACGCACGGTGATGGCCGGTGTGCTCGCGGCTGTGTTGGCCGCCGCGCCGTCGGGATGTGCCTGGCGCGGGCTCAATTCCATGCCGCTGCCGGGCACGGCGGGCCGCGGGCCGGGTGCCTACACCATCCAGGCCCAGTTGCCCGACGTACGCACGATCGAGCCGAACTCCCGCGTTCAGGTCGCTGATGTCACGGTGGGTACGGTCACCAAGATCGAGCGGCAGGGTTGGCACGCGCTTCTGACCATGAGCATCGACGGGGGCGTCGACCTTCCGGCCAACGCCACCGCCACAGTCGGGCAGAGCGGGCTACTCGGTTCGCTCCACGTCGAGCTGGCACCACCGACCGCGGTGGCGCCGCAGGGCAGGCTGCGCGACGGTTCGCTGATTCCGCTGTCGTCGGCTGGGACGTACCCGTCGAGCGAGCAGTTGCTGTCGGCAATCACGTTGCTGCTCAACGGCGGTGGGATCGGGCAGGTGCAGGACATCACCGAATCGCTGAGCACCGCCTTGGCTGGGCGTGAGCAGGACCTCCGGAGCCTGATCGTTCAACTGGACGCGTTCACCCGATACGTCAACGACCAGTCGAGCGACATCATCGCCACCGCCGAGAGTCTCAATACGCTCGCCGGGCAGTTCGCCGACCAGCAGCCGGTGCTCGACAAGGCGCTGACCACCATCCCGGAGGCGCTCCGGGTCATCAACGACGAGCGCCAGACACTGGTCGAAGGACTCGATCAGCTCGGCAAGTTCAGTGCGTTGGTCGCCGACAGCACCAACCAGACGAAAGACCACCTGATCGAGGAACTGAAGAGTCTCGGCCCAGTGCTGGAATCGCTGGCCAATGCCGGTCCGGCGCTCACCCGATCGCTGGGTCTGTTCGCCACCTATCCGTTCCCGGTCGACACCGTCGGTGTCTGGCAGCGGGGGGATTTCGCCAACCTGACCGCCGTCATCGACCTGACGCTGAGCCGCCTCGACGCGTCGTTCCTCACCGGTACCCGATGGGAAGGCAACCTGACCGAGCTGGAACTGCAGTGGGGCCGCACCATCGGTCAGCTGCCGAGCCCCTACACACAAGGCAATCCGCTTGTCGCGCCGTATCATTGGGATCAGGGCAGATGACATGCCACCGTTGAGCCTTCGCATCCGAATCCAGTTGGTGATCTTCGTCGTGGTTGCCCTCGTGTTCGGAGCCGCGATGATTTTCGGTTACATCAGGTTGCCGGCGATGTTCGGAATCGGGCGCTACCAGGTGGTCGTCGAGCTGCCCCGGACCGCCGGCGTCTATCCCGGCGGCAACGTGACCTACCGGGGCGCCGAGGTCGGGCGCATCAAGGAGGTGCGGCTCACGGATACCGGTGTGGCAGCGATGCTTTCACTCAGGGACGGGATCGCAATTCCGTCCGACCTGGACGCCCAGGTGCACAGCCAGTCGGCCGTCGGTGAGCAGTACATCACCCTGTTGCCGCGGCGCGATTCCCCTCCGTTGCGCGACGGCGACGTCATCCCGGCCGACCGCACCTCGGTGCCGCCGGACTTCGACGCGGTCCTCGACACTCTCAAGACCGGACTGAAGACCATCCCGCACGATGACTTGAAGACGGTGGTCGACGAGTCCTACACCGCGTTCGGTGGCTTGGGTCCCGAGCTGTCGCGGATGGTCGTCGGCGGCGGTCGGCTGGCTGCCGGCGCCCGCGAGAACCTCGGTCCGCTGCTGACTCTGATCGACCAGTCGAGACCGATCCTCGACGCGCAGACCGACTCCGCGGGTTCGGTCCAGGCCTGGACTTCTCACCTCGCGGCGATCGCCGGGCAACTCAAAGACAACGATGCTGCGGTCAACGACCTCCTGCAACAGGGTGGCCCGGCCATCGACGAGGCTCGTCAGCTGCTCGAGCGGGTGCGGCCCACCGTGCCGATCATTGCCGCCAACATGGCGAGTGTCGCTCAGGTGGCGCTCACCTATCAGCCGGGTCTGGAGCAACTCCTGGTGCTCCTGCCGCAGGCGGCCGCCACAGCGCAGGCGATCGTGCTGGCCAACCGGGACACCCAGCAGCCCTACCGCGGCCTGTACCTGAGTCTGAACCTGAGCCTCAATCAGCCACCGCCGTGCACCACCGGCTTCCTGCCCGCCCAACAGCAGCGCGCGCCAGCACTCACGGATTACCCGGACCGGCCGCTCGGTGACCTGTACTGCCGGGTGCCGCAGGATTCACCGCTGAGTGTGCGCGGCGTACGCAACCTGCCCTGCACCACCCGGCCGGGGAAACGCGCCCCAACCGTGCAGATGTGTGAGAGCGACCAGACCTACGTTCCGCTCAACGACGGCTACAACTGGAAGGGCGATCCCAATGCCACGCTGTCCGGTCAGGATGTCCCGCAACTGAGCGGCGCCGAATACGACCCGACGACCGGGACCTACACCGGGCCGGACGGGCACCGGTATACCCAGAGCAACCTTGCACCGGAGCAGGAGCACGCCAAAGACTGGCGATCGATGGTGTTGCCCGGCAACTGAGCTCAGTCGCACACCACGTGGACGCGCGTGTCAGTTCCCGATCGGAAGCGCCAGGCGCTGCGGCAAGGTCTTCTTGCACTGACGACAGGTGAAGGTATCTCTGTCGATGAAGAGCGTCTGCTCACGACTGCAAATCCCACACTTCACTTTGCGCCGCGATAGTCCCCCCCAACCCATGTGTCACATAATGCACCTTATGGGCCCTTCCGCAAAGGAAAATCGGCAGCTGACCGCAGGCGATATTTGAACAGTCAGCTAACGAATAAATTGACGGATGCGGCAAGATGCTGGGCGGCACGGCAAACGTTGTTGTGCGGCAATTGAACTGGCGAACCGGGCCCGGCCGGCAAAGGGGGCATCGGCCGGTCACGCCGCCGTCAGCCTCAAATCTTGGGCGAAACCTCGACACTGGGTGGCAGCGGCGACGGCTCGGGGGTCGACGACCGCCGAGCGATCACGAACGCGACCGCTCCACCCACTCCTGCCACTCCGAGGAGGCCGAAGACAAACAGCCGCCGACGCCGGCGGTGCTGCGACTTTCGCGCCTCCTCGAGCAGCTGAGGCAATTCCGCGACGACCTGCTTGACCGCCTCGGCCTCCTTGGTTAGTTCCTGCCGTAGCTCGCGAGCGTCGCGCGCGCGACGCTTGATCGCACCGGCTGCCGATTCCGCCGAGTGTGCGGTGATGCCGACGACCCCGCGGGTGATGTCCACCGGACCGACGGCGGTGTAGTGCAATCCGCGGTTCAGCCGCTCGCGCGACGTGAGCTGGGGTTCACTTCTGCGGCCCATCTGGTCCTCCCGGGACTGGGTGGTGCGTTGATGGCTCCAACACTGCCACAGCGCTCGAAGGGTGGCCGCGGGATCGGTCACACGGCGCTAGTGGCACACTGAGATCCCGTGACGAGCGATATCGCAACCGCAACAGCGACCCTGCACACGAACCGCGGCGACATCAAGATTGCCCTGTTCGGTAACCATGCCCCCAAGACCGTCGCCAACTTCGTTGGTCTGGCCCAGGGCACCAAGGAGTACTCGACGCAGAACGCGTCGGGCAGCACCTCGGGACCTTTCTACGACGGCGCCGTCTTCCACCGCGTCATCGACGGGTTCATGATCCAGGGTGGCGACCCGACCGGCACCGGCCGCGGCGGCCCGGGCTACAAGTTCGCCGACGAGTTCCATCCCGAGCTGCAGTTCGACAAGCCGTACCTGCTGGCGATGGCCAATGCCGGTCCCGGCACCAACGGCTCGCAGTTCTTCATCACGGTCGGCAAGACGCCGCACCTGAACCGTCGGCACACCATCTTCGGTGAGATCGTCGACCCGGAGTCGCAGAAGGTCGTCGACGCGATCGCCACCACGGCCACCGATCGCAACGATCGGCCCACCGACGACGTCGTGATCGAGTCGATCACCATTTCCTGAGCGCACCGCTGAGACTGCAGTTGTTGTACGCGTTGCTCGAGTAGCAGCGCGAACAACTGCAGTCTCGACGCGTTTTAGCGCCCCGCGAACCCCGCGTCGGTCAGCGCGTCCAGCACGTCGACCGGGTCTGTCCCGAGGTCCCATCGGCTGAGGACGATCAGCCGGTCAGCGGTCGTATCGATCTCCAATAACCGCACCTTGCGGCCGATGCGGCGGAACTCGGTGATCCGGATCAGTGTGATGTCGGCGTGCCGCAAGGTCTGCGTCCGGAACCACCCGCGGTAGACCAGCGCGTCACCAGTGATAGCCAGCCGGGGTCTTGCTCGCCATGATCCGATCGCGAACGCGGCCAGTCCCACCGCAGCAATCCCGGTGAGGATGCGGCCGGGCGCATCTGTGATGACGGTCACACAGACGATTGCCATCAGAATCGCAGCGATCCCCAGAGCTGCGACAGCGGCAGTTTTCGGCGCCCATTCAGTTTGCTGCATGGAGTCCTTCAGCACCTCTACCGTGGCCTATGCAGTTATCCACAAGTGCTATCAACAATGGGGATGAATCACACGCGTGTGATTGGGTGACCAGGAGGTTGCCAGCCTCAAAACGGAGTTTGCACAGCATGGATCCACTAAGGTGGTCGCGGCCGTTCAGCGCCACCGCATCGTCAGCAACAACCCTGTAATCATGAAGCCGAAGGCGATCGCGTAGTTCCACGGACCGAGCTTGGCCATCCACTGCAGCGCGCTCGGGACGTCATAACCCGACGCCGCCAGCTGGAACACCAGCAGCCAGGCCAGCCCGATCAGCATCAGGCTGATGAACAGCACCACGAACCACACGCTCGACGGTCCGGCCTTCACCTTCACCGGAGTGCGGCTCACCGGATTGATCGTGAAGTCGTTCTTCTTGCGAACCTTGGACTTGGGCATGGGTACCTTCGGGCCGGGATCTTCTGCGACGATGGTGCGCAGATCGCTTATGAGATTAACGCAGCGGCGCCGTGACCCGACAATTCCGGCGGCAGCGACGACGGGTGCCAGGCGCTCGCCGTGGCGGATCGGCGTCCCGGTGGTGTGCCTGCTGGCGGGCGTTCTGCTGGCCGCTACCCACGGTGTCTCCGGTGGTAGCGAGATCCGTCGCAGCGACTCACCCCGGCTGGTCGACCTGGTCCACGACGCGCAGAACTCGGTGGACCGGCTGAGCGCTCAGCGGGATGCACTGGCGTCGCAGATCGATGCCACGCATGGCGCCGGGGCCGGCACGGCATTGGCGGCCATGCAGGCCCGCGCCGACGAACTGGCTTCCGCCGCCGGACTGAACCCGGTACACGGTGCCGGTCTCGTCGTCACGCTGTCCGACGCCCAGCGCGACGCCAACGGGCGCTTCCCCAGGGACGCCTCCCCCGACGATCTGGTGGTGCATCAGCAGGACATCCAGGCGGTGTTGAACGCACTGTGGAGCGCCGGAGCCGAGGCGATTCAGATGCAGGATCAGCGCATCATCGGAACGTCGGCGCCACGATGCGTCGGCAACACCCTGCTGCTCAACGGCCGTACCTACAGCCCGCCGTACACGATCACCGCGATCGGCGACGCGTCCGCGATGCAGGCGGCGCTGGCCGCCGCTCCGCTGGTCACGCTGTACAAGCAGTATGTGGTGCGGTTCGGCCTGGGCTACAGCGAGCAGGTCCGCGACGACGTTCAAGTCGCCGGCTACACCGAGCCGGTACGGATGCGCTACGCCCAGCCCGCGGGTCCGGTGGGCTACTGACCTGCACCACCCCAGGTAAATTGGCCTGATGCAGGTTTTGGTCGTCGACAATTACGACAGCTTCGTGTTCAACCTCGTCCAGTATTTGGGCCAGCTCGGGGTGGACGCGCAGGTCTGGCGCAACGACGACGAGCGACTGGCGGACGAACGTCACGTCGCCGGCGCGTTCGACGGGATCCTGCTGAGCCCCGGCCCGGGCACGCCGGAACGCGCCGGCGCGTCGATCCCCCTCGTTCGCGCGTGCGCCGACACGGGCACCCCGCTACTCGGTGTGTGTCTGGGCCATCAAGCGATCGGCGTCGCGTTCGGCGGGACGGTCGACCGCGCGCCCGAGCTGCTGCACGGCAAGACCAGCACCGTGTACCACACGAATATCGGTGTGCTGCATGGACTTCCGGACCCATTCACCGCCACGCGCTACCACTCGCTGACGATCCTGCCGGAGACCATGCCGGCCGAGCTCGAGGTGACCGCTCGCACCGAGGGCGGCGTCGTCATGGGTGTGCGGCACGTCGAGCTGCCGATCCACGGCGTGCAGTTCCACCCGGAGTCGATCCTCACCGAGGGCGGCCACCGGATGCTGGCCAACTGGCTGGGCTACTGCGGGCAGGCGCCCGAGGAGTCGCTGGTGCGTCGGCTCGAGCAAGAGGTCGCCGACACCGTCCGGCACGCCATCGGCGGGCAGGAGCGCAGCGACCGGGGGATCAACGCCGCCGGAGAGTTGTCTACGACGCAAAGCTGAGGGTGATCGTCGCTCCGAAGTTCACGGCGCTGCCCGCAGACGGGCTCTGCGAGACAACCGCGTGTGAAGGCTGACCACTGTTCTGGACGTCACCGCCCTTGTCCAGGACACCGGTCCAGCCGAGGCCCCGTAGCCGAGGCTCGGCGTCGGTCCAAAACATCCCGCGGAGATCCGGCATCACGAACTGATTGCCTTTCGACACCTTGATCTGGATCGCGGTGTCCTGCGGGACGACCTGCCCGTTCGGCGGATCCGTTCCGACCACCTGGCCGGATGGCTCCGTGCTGTCGGTCGGGACGGGCAGCGTGTTCAGGAAGCCCGATGCCTTGAGGATCTGCCCGGCCACGTCGACGGTCTGCCCGGCCACCACCGGAACCTCGGCGGTCTGCGGCCCGTTGCCGATGACGATCGTGATTTCGTTGGTAACGGCGGAGAGCTGATTGGCCGGCGGGACCGTCGACACCACTTTGTCCTTGTCCTCAGGCTTGGACGCGGAGGTGGTCTGCTTGAACTTGCTGAATCCGGCGGCCTTGAGCTTCTGGATGCAGTCGCCGGCCGACAGCGTCGCGCAGTCGGGCACCTCACGCTGCTCGGGTCCGGTCGAAACGTTGATCAGGATTTCGTCGCCGGCGCTGGCCTTCGAGTTGGCCGCGGGGTCGGTGTCGATCACCCTCTCGGGAGGCACGGTGTTGTCGGGCTTGGTGTTGGTGCGAATCTTGAAGCCCTTGTTCTGCAGTGTCACCACCGCATCCTGCTGCGACTGCCCGCGCACGTCGGGCACCTGCAGATTGCGCGGGTTGCCGCTGACCATGTTGATCCCGATGGTGACCACAACGGTCAGGACGGCCAGCACCGCGACGACGATCAGCCAGCGGCCGATCGACCCACCGGCCCGATCATTGTCGACAAGCGCTCCCTGCCGCGGGATCTCATCGGTGTCGTCGCCGCGGGTGGGCACCGACGGCGCCGCATTGAGCAGGGAGGTGCGCTCGGCGGCGCTGAGCACCTTGGGTGCTTCGGGCGCTTCGCCGTTGTGTACGCGCACCAGGTCGGTGCGCATCTCAGCGGCGCTCTGATAGCGGTTGTCCGGGTTCTTGGCGAGCGCCTTGAGCACCACCGCGTCGAGCTCCGGGGAGATGCCTGAATGCTTCTGCGACGGCGGCACCGGATCCTCGCGGACGTGCTGGTAGGCCACCGCGACCGGCGAATCCCCGACGAACGGCGGTTCGCCGGTCAGGATCTCGTAGAGCACGCAGCCCAGTGAGTAGACGTCGGAGCGCGCGTCGACCGGTTCGCCGCGGGCCTGCTCCGGCGACAGGTACTGGGCGGTGCCGATCACCGCGGCGGTCTGGGTGACGCTGTTGCCGGCGTCGGCCAGGGCACGGGCGATGCCGAAGTCCATCACCTTCACCGCGCCGGTCTTGGAGATCATGATGTTCGCCGGCTTGACGTCGCGGTGGATGATGCCGTGCTGGTGGCTGAAGTTCAGCGCCTGGCAGGCGTCGGCGATGATCTCGATCGCGCGCCGTGACGGGATCGGGCCGTCGGTGTGGACGATGTCGCGCAGGGTGACCCCGTCGACGTACTCCATCACGATGTAGGGCAGCGGACCGTTGGCCGTCTCGGCCTCACCGGTGTCGTAGACCGCGACGATCGCGGGGTGGTTCAGTGCGGCGGCGTTCTGCGCCTCGCGGCGGAACCGCAGATAGAAGCTGGGGTCGCGGGCCAGGTCGGCGCGCAGCACCTTGACCGCGACGTCCCGATGCAGGCGGGTGTCGCGGGCCATGTGCACCTCGGACATGCCGCCGAAGCCGATGATCTCGCCCAGCTCGTAACGGTCGGACAGGTGCTGTGGGGTGGTCATCGCGGTTTCTCGTCGGTGGGAACAGCCTCGGGCAGGACAGCAATAGCCACGCTCGCAGCGCTGTATCGGGGTACCCCGATCTGTCCTCCAGGATTACCGGCGATGTGGTGATCCGTCCAACCCGATGGTGCGGCCTGGCTGGTGGGCGTGACGGTGTCGGTGACCGTCTGCTCCACAGGTTTGTTGTCCTTGCGGTCTTTGTCGGCCAGCACGATCAGGATGGCGCTGATGATCGCCAGGGCGCCCAGCACCCCGGCCGCCCACAGCAGCGCCCGCTGACCCGAGGAGAAGGTACGACGCGGCGGCGGCGGGCGATGGCTGCCGGTGTTGGCGCGGGGCCGGGTCCCGGTGGCGGGGGCTGCAGGCAGGCGCGGTGAGCTGCCCGGGATCGACGCCGGGGTGGCGCGGATGGTGGGCGCCGAGTTCGGTCGGGGTGGCCGGCGGCCCGCCCGCACGGCGGCTACCGCGTCGGCGAACTGCCCGCCGTTGCGGTAGCGCATGCCCGGGTTCTTCACCAGGGTGATCTCGATCAGTTCACGCACGTTGGGCGGCAGGTCGGCCGGCAGCGGAGCCGGCGTCTCCTTGATGTGCTTCATCGCGACCGTCAGCGCACCGTCGCCGATGAACGGCCGCTTACCCGAAACCGCTTCGTAGCCAACAACTCCCAATGAGTACACGTCACTGGCGGCGGTGGCGTCGTGGCCCAGGGCCTGCTCGGGGGCGATGTATTGGGCGGTGCCCATCACCATTCCGGTCTGGGTGACCGGGGCGGCGTCGACGGCTTTGGCGATACCGAAGTCGGTGAGCTTCACCTGACCGGTCGGCGTGATGAGGATGTTGCCCGGCTTGACGTCGCGGTGCACCAGGCCGGCGGCGTGCGCCACCTGCAGCGCGCGGCCGGTCTGCTCGAGCATGTCCAGGGCGTGCCGCAGGGACAGCCGTCCGGTGCGCTTGATCACCGAGTTCAGCGGCTCACCGTTGATGAGTTCCATCACCAGATAGGCGGTGCGGCCCTCGCCGTCCATGTCGGTCTCGCCGTAGTCGTGCACGGCGGCGATCCCGGGGTGGTTCAGCATCGCGACCGTGCGCGCCTCGGCGCGGAACCGCTCGACGAATTCGGGGTCCGATGAGAACTCCTGTTTGAGCACCTTCACCGCGACCCGGCGGCCCAGCCGGCTGTCGACGGCCTCCCAGACCTGGCCCATGCCGCCCGTCGCGATCAGCCGCTGCAGCCGGTACCGGCCGGACAGCGTCACTCCTACGCGGGGACTCATGACGCCCCCTGCAGCGCTGCGGCGATCGTCGCGCGGCCGACCGGGGCGGCCAGCGCACCGCCGGTGGCGTTCAGCCGGTCGCCGCCGTTTTCGATCAGCACGGCGACGGCCACTTTGGGGCTCTGTGCTGGAGCGAAGGCGATGTACCAGGCATGCGGTGGGGTGTTGCGGGGGTCGGTACCGTGCTCGGCGGTGCCGGTCTTGGATGCGATCTGCACGCCGGGGATCGCCCCTTTCTGCTGGGTCATCTGTTCGGCGCCGATCATCAAATCCGTAAGTTTAGCCGCGACCTGCGTCGATACGGCACGCCGCTGTTGGGCAGGCGCTGCCGTGCTGATGTTTGACAGATCGGGGCCCTTGAGGCTGTCCACCAGGTAGGGCTGCATCATCACACCGGAATTGGCGATCGTCGCCGCCACCAACGCGTTCTGCAAAGGTGTCACCGCCACGTCTTTCTGGCCCATGCTCGACATCCCCAGGGCGGCGGCGTCGGAGATCGGGCCGATGGTCGACTCCGCCACCTCCAACGGGATCGGCGCTGGTGGGCTGTCGAACCCGAACGCCTGCGCGGTGTTGCGCAGGGCGTCAGCACCCACCCGCATACCCAATTCGACGAACGCGGTATTGCAGGACCGGGCGAACGCCTCCCGCAGCGACGCGGTGGGACCGCTGCCGCATGGCGTGCCGCCGTAGTTCTCCAACGTCGCCGTGCTGTTCGGCAACTGGATCTGCGGAGCGCTGGTGAGCTGATCGTTGTCGGTCACGCCGTTCTGCAGCGCGGCCGCGGTGGTGATCACCTTGAACGTCGACCCGGGCGGGAAGGTCTCGGCGATGGCCCGGTTCGTCAATGGCGAACCGGGATCGTCGCGCAGCTGCTGCCAGGCGTTGCCCTGTTCCTCGGTGTCGTGGGTGGCCAGCAGGTTGGGGTCGTACGACGGCGACGACACCATCGCCAGGATTTTCCCGGTGGACGGCTCCAGCGCCACCACCGAGCCGCGGCAGCCGCCGGTGCAGCCCCGCTGCATGGCCTCCCACGCCGCTTGCTGGATGCGCGGCACGATCGTGGTGTCGACGTTGCCGCCGCGGGGGTCGCGGCCGGTGAAGAAGTCGGCCAGCCGGCGGCCGAACAGCCGTTGGTCGGAGCCGTTCAGGATGCCATCCTCGGCCCGCTCCAGGCCGGTGCTGGAGTAGCGCAGCGAATAGAAGCCTGTAATCGGCGCGTACACATAGGGATTCGGGTACACGCGCAGGAACCGGTAGTGGCCGTTGGTGGACACCGAATAGGCCAGTAGCTGTCCACCCGCGGTGATCTGGCCGCGCTGGCGGGAATACTCGTCGAGCAGCACCCGCTGGTTGCGCGGGTCGGCGCGCAGGCCGTCGGCACGGAAGACCTGGGTGATCGTCGCGTTGAACAACAGCAGCACGATCAACGCCATGATCATCACCGAAATGCGGCGCAGGGAGGTGTTCATACGCGCTCGATCACCTCGGTGCTCGACGACGCGATTGACGAGTGCGGATTGGTGATGATCGGCCGCCGCGCGGCGTGCGAGATCTTCACCAAGATGGCCAGCAGCAGGTAGTTGGCGACCAACGACGAACCGCCATAGGACATCCACGGTGTGGTCAGACCGGTCAGCGGGATCAACCCGGTGACACCGCCGACGACGATGAATAGCTGGATCGCCAGCGTCGAGGCCAGCCCGGCGGCCAGCAGCTTGCCGAAGCTGTCGCGCACGGCGATGGCCGTGCGCAGCCCCCGCACGATCACGATCGTGTAGAGCATCAGCACCCCGGCCAGTCCGACCAGGCCCAGTTCCTCACCGACCGCGGCGATGATGAAGTCGGTCGAGGCGGCGGGCACGGTGCCCGGCTGGCCGTTGCCCAGACCGGTACCGAAGATGCCCCCGGTGGCAAAACTGAACTGCGACTGCACCATCTGATAACCGGTGCCTTCGGGATCACCGAACGGGTCCAGCCAGGTCTGCACCCGCACCCGCACATGGCCGAAGAGGTAGTACGCCAACACGCTGCCCGCGGCGAACAGCGTCAGACCGATGACCACCCAGCTGAACCGGTCGGTGGCGATGTAGACCATCACCAGGAACGAGGCGTACAGCAGAAGGGAAGTGCCCAAATCCTTTTCGAAGACCATCACGCCGACGGAGACGATCCAGGCCACCAGCAGCGGGGCCAGGTCCCGCGGGCGGGGCACGTCGGTGCCGAGGAAGTGCTTGCCGGCACTGGTGAACAGGTCGCGCTTGGCCACCAGCACAGCGGCGAAGAAGATCAGCAACAGGATCTTGGAGAACTCGGCCGGCTGAATACTGAAGCCGGGGAACCGGATCCAGATCTTGGCGCCGTTGGTCTCGGAGAAATGGGCGGGCAGGAACGCCGGGATCGCCAGCAGGATAAGGCCGACCAGGCCGCAGGTGTATCCGTAGCGGGCCAGGATGCGGTGGTCTTTGAGGAACACCACAACCAGGGAGAAGCCGAGCACGCCGACGAGGGTCCACAGCATCTGCTGCTCTTCGCTGGGCCCGCGCTGCGGGGCGATCGCACCGCCGATCAGATCGAGGCGGTGAATCATCACCAGGCCAAGTCCGTTGAGCAGTGCGACAACTGGCAACAACACCGGGTCGGCGTAGGGGGCGAACCGCCGGATGGCCAGGTGCGCGCAGACGAACAGTGTGAGGAAGGCCAGCGTCGAGCTGGCCAGATCCCAACTGATGCCCTGCTCCTGGTTCGCCTCCACGATCAGCAGGGCGACCGCGGTGATGAAGGTGGCGAAGCACAGCAGCGCCAGTTCGGCGTTGCGGCGGGTCGGTGTCACCGGAGCCAGCGTGACGGGTGCTTGAGGCTGGGTGCTCATGCCGCCGCCCGGCAGTCGGTGCCCGGCTTCTGCGGCGCTGCGGGCAGCTGCGTCACCGTCGGCGACGGGCTCGGGGGCGGTACCAGAGTGCCGGAAGTCGTTGGGGCCGTGCCGCTTTCAGTTGGAGCCGGAGTGGGCGCGGGAGCGGGCGCCGGAGTCGTGCTCGGTGACGGGCCAGGAGCCGGCGCCGATGTCGCTGCCGGGGTGGGAACGGGCGCCGGCCCCGGCGCGGGAGGTGCGCTCGGAGCCGGAGTCAGAGTCGGGGTGGCGGGCGGGACCGGGGTGGGCGCCGGTGTACTGGTCGGAGGCGGTGCGCACGGCGGCAGCACCGAGGAGTGGGCGAGCTCCCGCAGCTGGCCGATCGCGTCGTCGAGGCTGCCGGCCGGCAGCCCGGCCGAGACCTGTGCGCGCTCCGAGGGGCGCAGATCCTGCAACCGCATCGGTTGGCAGCCGAGTGAGTTCGTCGGCTGGCCATAGCTGATCTGTGACAGCTCATTTCGGTCGTTGAGGCAGCCCAGCAGGTACGGCTCCTGCAGCGGATAGCTCAGGAACGAGCCCTGGATCCCGCGCATGATCGCCACCGTGCCGTTGTAGGCAGTGACGTAGTAATTACTGCGGATGATCTGACGACCCACTGCGAGCCCGGCGAGGACGACCAGCAGGATCAGCGCGACGGCGATGATCATCCGCCGGCGCGACCGCGGCTTCGGCGGTGGCTCCGGCTCGGCCACCACCCGCTTGGCGGGCGCCGGCCGGGGGTTGAAGGCAGAGGCGCGCCCGGCGGCGGTATTGGGTGGGGCGGCATTGTCATCGTCGCCGGAGACGGCACCGGCCAGGATCGGCTGAGTCTGCCCGCCGTAGTCGTGGTCGACGACATCGGCGACCACCACCGTCACGTTGTCCGGTCCGCCGCCGCGCAGCGCCAGTTCGATGAGGCGGTCGGCGCTTTCGGCGACGTCCTCGATCTGCAGGGCTTCCAGGATCGTCTCCTGGCTCACCGGGTCGGACAGGCCGTCGGAGCACAGCAGGTAGCGGTCGCCTTCCTTGGCTTCCCGCATGATGAGCGTCGGCTCGACCTCGTGGCCGGTGAGCGCGCGCATGATCAGTGAGCGCTGCGGGTGGCTGTGCGCCTCCTCGGCGGTGATGCGGCCCTCGTCGACGAGGGTCTGCACAAAGGTGTCGTCCTTGGTGATCTGCGTCAGCTCACCGTCGCGGAGCAGATAGCCGCGCGAGTCGCCGATGTGGACGAGCCCAAGTCGGTTGCCCGCGAACAGGATTGCGGTCAGGGTGGTGCCCATGCCTTCGAGCTCGGGCTCCATCTCGACGTGCGCGGCGATGGCTGAATTGCCCTCACGCACCGCACCGTCGAGCTTGCTCAGCAGGTCGCCGCCCGGCTCGTCGTCGTCGAGGTGCGCCAGCGCGGCGATCACGAGCTGGGAGGCCACTTCACCGGCGGCGTGTCCGCCCATCCCGTCGGCCAGGGCGAGCAGCCGGGCGCCGGCGTAGACGGAGTCTTCGTTGTTGGCGCGCACCAGGCCGCGGTCACTGCGGGCGGCATAGCGAAGGACGAGGGTCACGGGCGCAGCTCGATCACCGTCTTGCCGACGTGAATCGGCGTGCCAATCGGAACGCGTACTGCCGTCGTCACCTTCGCCCTGTCGAGGTATGTGCCGTTGGTCGATCCTAGGTCTTCCACGTACCACTCGGAACCGCGCGGCGACAGCCGGGCGTGCCGGGTGGACGAGTAATCGTCGGTCAGCACCAGCGTCGAGTCATCGGCGCGGCCGATCAGCACCGGCTGGGTGCCCAGCGTGATCCGGGTCCCGGCCAGGGCTCCCTCGGTCACCACCAGATAGCGGGCGGCATGCCGCTGCTGGCGGGAGGGAAGTAGCGCACCGCGCAGCGCCAGGCCCCGGCGGACCATCACCGCGCCGGTGGGTGCGTAGATGTCGTTGCGCAGGATGCGCAGCACCGACCAGATGAACAGCCACAACAACAGCAGGAAGCCGGCGCGCGTCAGCTGCAGTACTAACCCCTGCATCCGGCGTCCTCTCCGTCCTCATGCCCCGCTCGCCGTTCTCGCGATACCAGCAGGCACCGGGCCGACTTCGGCACCGTCACGATACTTGGACGCCGATGGGTGCGCGGGTGAAGCCACTCCGCGTCAACCAAGCTGTGACCCCCGCCGACCTCAGTGAACGCGGACGATGATCTCGGAGTGACCCAGCCGGATGACGTCTCCGTCGGCCAGCTGCCACTCCTGCACCGGGGCGTTGTTCACTGTGGTCCCGTTGGTGGAGTTCAGGTCCGACAGCAGCGCGACCTGGCCGTCCCACCGGATCTCCAGATGCCGGCGCGAGACACCGGTGTCGGGCAGCCGGAACTGGGCGTCCTGGCCGCGGCCGATGACGTTGGCGCCTTCGCGCAGCTGGTAGGTGCGTCCGCTGCCGTCGTCGAGCTGCAGGGTGACCGCATGCCCGGCCGACGGGTACTCGCCCTGGGCGGGCGGCTGGGCGTACCCGCCGTAGCCGCCACCGGCGGGCTGGCCGTAGTCGTAGTCACGACCGCCCTGCTCATATCCGCCCTGTTCGTAGCCGCGACCATAGTCCGGCTGGCCGTATTCCTGGCGGCCGTAGCCGCCACCGGGCTGGCCATAGCCCTGCTGCTCGTACCCACCCTGGTCGGGGTAGGCGGGGCGAGGCTCGGGCCGGCCGTAGCCGCCGTCCTCGTGCCGGCCCGGCCCGCGGCCGTAGTCGTAGTCGCTGGGCGGCGGTCCCTGCGGGGCGTAGCCGCCACCCTGCGGCGGGCCGTAGCCCTGGCCGCCATATCCGGGCGGCGGGCCCTGACGGTAGCCCTGGTCGTAACCCTGACCCTGGTCGTAGCCTTGGCCGCCGTAGCCGCCGGCCGGGGGTCGCTGCTCGTATCCCTGGCCGTAGCCTCCGCCGCCGTAGCCACCCTGGTCGGGATAACTCGGCCGCTGGCCGTAGCCCTCATTGGGCGGGGGGCCGTAGCCACCCTGCTCAGGCGGATAGGGGCCGCGCTGCTCGGGGGCGCCGCGCTGCTCGTCCTGCGGGCGCGGGTAGCGCTCGTCGTAGTAGTCGTCGCCGGGCCGCCCCTGACCCTGGTCGCCTCGGTAGGTGGGGTCGTTGCTCATCGCTGGTACTCCTGGTTCTGCGGTGTACGCCTGGTTCGATTCTGGCGGGGCGGTTGTGGCGCGGGACGGGTGGGGGTCGACGTCAGGATTGACGACGCCGCGCGCACGGTACTGGCCGGTGTGCAGATTCGGCGACTGCTCGAACCTGACGACCAGCTCACCATACGTTTGCCATCCCTGTTCACGGATGTAGCCGCCCAAGTGTTTGGCAAAAGTGTCCGTGGTGAGATCACGATCGGCGCTGACCTTCGCGAAGTCAGATGCACTGAGGGTAATGACGTACTCGTTGGGGGCCAAAAATTTGTCGCCCGGCAGGGTCTGCACACCTGCAGAGGCTTCCCGCCGCAGCGCGGCTTCCACCTCCGCGGGGACAATCGATCCGCCGAACACCCGGGCGAACGCGTCACCCACGGTGTTCTCGAGTCTGCGCTCGATGCGTTGAACCAGACCTCTCTGGTTACTCATCTCACCGCCTAGCTCGAGGACACGCGCGTGTTGGTCGACGCTTGTTCACCTTGATGGTATCGGCCCAGGTCGAGGCGCCGTCACCATGAGAATTCTGAGAATCGCGTTACACCAGGTCAGAGCCTCGTCGACGGGACTGTGACGGCGGCCGCTAGGCTGGTGTGAGCCGTGGGCGCGAGTTGAGGTTCACCCCCTCGACCGTGATACGCTCCCCCGGTTGTTTCGGGCGAGTGGCGGAATGGCAGACGCGCTGGCTTCAGGTGCCAGTGTCCTTCGGGACGTGGGGGTTCAAGTCCCCCTTCGCCCACAATGTGGAGAAAAATCCCCGGCTTCCGGCCGGGGATTTTTCGTTGGAAGACATCAGAGCGACGCGTGCTGAACTTGGTTTCCGCCGGCGCGCTTGGCCGAGTACATCGCGGCGTCGGCCGCCTCGATGAGGTCGTCGAGTAGTCGCAGATTCCGATGGGAGCCGCTGTCCAACGAGGCGGAAGCGGTACCGATGCTCGCCGTCACCGGTATCGGCAGCTCGGCGATCGCTTGCCGCAGCCGCTCTGCGAGGACCTCCCGGGGGTCGGGGTGGTCGACGTCGGCGATGACGAACTCCTCGCCGCCGGATCTGCCGATGATCGCGGAGAAACCACAATTGTCGGCCAACGCACCGCTGATCCTGATCAGCGCGGCGTCACCGGCCGCATGGCCCGCGGCGTCGTTGAGCTTCTTGAAGCGGTCCAGGTCGATCACGATGACCAGCAGGTCGCTGCCCGGCGGGTCGTGGCGCATGATCAACTCGTAGGCCGACTGGTGAAACGACCGCCGGTTGTGCAATCCGGTCAGTGGATCCCGCCCCGAGCTGCGCAGGTCGACGCGCAGCGTCTGGGCGAGCGACAAGAGACCGAACGGCAGGCCGACGTTCAGCGTCGCCACGATCGCCAGTGCCGCGGCCGTCAGATAGATGTCGCCCGTCGAGGCAACGAGGCGCCAGGCGAGGACCACCACGCAGACCGCAGCCACCGCGCCGTTGGCCAAGACCTCGCGGACGGTATGGAAATAGGCGACGAAGCCGCCGATCACGGCGAACGTCGCGCACCCCATCAGCCCGACGTAGGCATTCGAGTAGGACAGTGCCGCGGCGGCGATGGTCACGGTGGACGCGAAGGAGAACAGCAGTGACTGCCGGCGCGTGGGCCAATGCAGCAGGAACGGCACCGCCGCCGCCAGCGCAACCGCAGCCGCGACGACACAGACGGTGATCGGGACCGGTCCCCGGGGCCCTTGCGGACTCTTGATCATCAGCGCGGTTGACGCAGCCAAGACCAGCGTCGAGGTGGAGATCAGCGTTCGCCAGAGTCCTTGCTCGCCCCGGTCGTGCAAATAGATGCTGATCCAGTCGTACTGGTCGGCATGACGGGTCGGCAACGCTCCCCAGCGAAGCATGTCGACCCCTTCCTTCCGGAAGTCCTGTTCTAATTGCGGAATCAATTGTGCCCGTTGGGCGTCGAAGTGCCGACTCCTACGTTCGCGTCGAGACCGGCGACGGCATTGCGGCCGGCCTGCTTGGCTTGATACATCGCGGCGTCGGCCCGGGCTGTGACCGCAGCACTCGCCTCACCAGGTGCCGATGAGGTGGCGCCGATGCTCAGGGTCGTGTTGATCGTCAACCCGAACTGATGGATCGGTTCTGCGGCCAGGGCGCGGATCCGTTCACCCACCGCGATGGCGTCTTCGGTGCTGTTGACACCCGGCAACAGGATGAGGATCTCGTCGCCGCCAATTCGCCCGACCGTGTCGTCGAGGTGGACGCACTCGCGCATCCGGGCCGCGATCGTCGACAGCACGGCGTCGCCGACGGCATGACCCCAGGTGTCGTTGATCTGTTTGAAGTGGTCGATATCGCAGTACAGGACGCCCAGTCGCGAGCCGGTTTCGTTCAGAGCGGCATCCAGGCGCGCCATCGTCTCTGCCCGGTTGACCAACCCGGTGACGCTGTCGAAGCGCGCAAGTTCTCGAAGCCGGTTGCGCATGTCGTCCACTGCCGCCGATATCTCGGCGAACTCGCGGGGACCGCCGCGGCCGATGGGCTGGTCGTAATCGCCGTCGGCCACGGCACGGACCGAACGCACCAGCCGCGAGACGGGATGGGTGAGCATCCGCTGCACGACGACGATGCAGCCGATGATGCTCGCGGCCAGAATGACCAGCGCAACCCACTGGCTGTTGTTCGCCGTTCGCAGCACCGAGCGAATGTGGTCGATCTCCTGGGTGATCAGTGTGTCGAGTTGAACGTTGAGAGCACGGAATCGCCCTCGCAGCGGGTCGAACAAAGTCTTCGCGTCCATGACCATCTGGTCGAGCTGCGCGCGGGAGACCGATCCGGTTCGTAGTGCGGCGATTTGCGGATCGGCGGCCCGACCCTTCCAGACCGCGGCTGCGGCCAGCATCTCGGCGAAGATCGTCTGAAGGTTATCCGCGTACGGCGCGCCGGCGATCTCACGTCGGAGTTGGGGCACCAGTCGGTTCACGGTCGCGGTGCCCGATTCGAAGAGTTCGAGTGCGATTGGGTTGCCGGTCAACAGATATGCCCGCTGCCCCGTCTCCTGGTCGACGAACGCGCGACTCAGTTCATAACTCTGGCTTCTGATCGGGATGAGGCCGTCACCGAGATTGTGCAGAGCGTGCCCGACGGACATCCGACCCACGATAGAGGCGGTCATCGTGGCGACGAAGACCAACGTGATGACGCCGACGCAGCAGAAGATCAGCGCTCGTAGGGATGGCCGCCGCCTGCTCGAACTCGCCACAGCGTCGACCATAGGTCACCCAGGTGAGCCCGGTCGACCTCTTTGCGTTGGCACGCTCTCCGCAAATAACCCTCTCGAATTTCACGTTTCGCAGCGAAAGTTCGAGTGTGGCGCTGCACAACGTGAAACTCGAACAGCGCAGGTGGCGTTCGCGTCGAAGACGTTTATTACTCGTGCTCAGCGGTCGACGCGGGCGGGCCGGCTGATCCGGGTTTGGTTGCCGCCTGCGCGCTTGGCCGCGTACATGGCCGCATCGGCGGCCCGGATCAGATCGTCCATCGCCGCACCGCTGTCCCACCGCACGATGGCGGCGCCGACACTGGCGGTCACCGGTTGCGGCAGCGCGGCGATGGACATGCACAGCTGGGTCGGCAGGTGTTCGGCCTCTTCGGCGGGCATGGCGTCGATGACGATGAACTCCTCGCCGCCGAATCGCCCGACGATCGCTGAGCTCGTGCTGGTTTCGCGTAGTGCCCAGCCGACAGCGGTCAGGGCTTGATCGCCGGCGAGGTGGCCGTACGCGTCGTTGAGTTTCTTGAACTTGTCCAGGTCGATCATCACGACGATCAGATGCAGATCGTCACCGGGTGAGGTGAGAAGCGTCGACGCCCGCTCGTAGAAGGCCCGCCGGTTGAGCACACCGGTCAGTGGGTCTTGATCCGAGCGCACCACATCGGCGCCGAGCGTGCGCACAACGGCCTGGATCGCCAGTGGAACGGCGAGAGTCAGCTCGATGACCAACCACAAGCCTGCGGTAGCCGCCACCCAGCCGTCGGTCTCGGCCACTCGAATCGCACAGACCACGCTGGCGGCGGTCCCGACCGCCACGATGACGGCGATCGCCTTGGTGTTGTGGAAGAACGCCGCATATCCCCCAAGGATGGCGGTGGCGGCACAGCCCATCAGCGCGAGCATGGGTAGCGGCTGCATGAGGCAGCCCACCGCGATGATGCTGCCGCCGAGCCAGGACATCACCAGGGACTGTCGTTGGGTCGGCCAGCCGCGCAACCACAGCGTGGCGTAGCCCAGGCCGATGACCACCGCGGCGATGCTGAACGTCGCCCGGACGAACCAGTTCACGTTGTGCATCGTCAACGTCGCGACGGCCATCAGCATCAGCGCGGCGGAGATGAGAGCCATCAGAAGCTTGGTGGGCCGTTCCAATCCGCGGGCGCGAAGATAGCCGGTGAGCCAGTCGAACTGGTCGGGCTGTTGCCACCATCGGGCGAACGGCCCCCGCGTCTGCGCATTCCGCTCGTCAGTCACCGTGCCGTACCTCCCCGCATGGTCTTCACGGTAGCCCGAGCAAATCGGCGGCGAGGTGGATTATCCACGCCCATAGAAAATAGATCCTGCATACGGTATCTGGAACGCCCCCGTGTCACTCGTTCTGGTTCAGGACTGGCTAACCTATTTGAATGAGCACGAAATCGGTACCCGGTGGGGTGGTGCACGAACTTCCGGCCGACCTGCGATCGGCGCTGCTCAACAACGACACGGCGCTGGCGGCGTGGCAGGACATCACTCCCCTGGCCCGCAACGAGTTCATCTGCTGGGTCGAAGACGCCAAGCAGGAGAAGACGCGCGAGCGTCGCATCCGCCGCACCCAGGAAGAGTTGGAAGAGGGTATGCGCCGGCCCTGCTGCTGGCCGGGTTGCAAGCACCGCGAACGCACGGGCAAGGCTTAGGCCGCCCGCAGCCCGTACATGTACGTGGTGAGGTATTCGTCGATGACGGGCCGACGTATCTTGCGGGACTCCGGAATCGTGATCAGCAGGGCGTAGAGCCCGACGAGGAATGACACCCCGTTGTGCATGACGTCGACGTCGGCAGGAATCTCACCGCGATCCCGGGCCCGCGCGAGCTCCTCGACGACTGCGACGATCACCGGATGGTTCTGCGATTCTTCCGCCGGCGGCCGGCTCGTCGAGAAGTGAAGGGCCAGAAAGTCTTTGAACAGCCGGTTGCCCAGCCGGCGTTCCAGCTTCACCAGCACCCGGAAGCATTCGGCGAGGGTGTCGCGCACTGTGTGGGGCTTGGCGAACGAACGGGTGAGTTCGTCGGCCATCCGATCCTCTTCCCTTTTCTCCAGCTCGAGCAGCACGTGTTCCTTGGTCGGGAAGTGAAAGAAGAACGTGGCGTGGGCGACTCCGGCGGCCGAGGCGATCGCCGCGGTGTCCGCTCCCGCCATCCCCGCGCGCTTGAACTCCTCGAGGGCCGCAGCGAGTAGGCGCTCGCGCGTCTGGACGCCCTTACGGACCGGCCTGTCGGTCAACACAGAACTGACTCCACTCAGTAAATGTTACCGTGTGACCGCAACCTGAGTGGACTCAGTTCGGAGGATGACGATGCAGATCCTCGAGCAGGCGCAAGACCTGCCGAAGGCGGGAAACATCAAGGCGCAGTGGGTGAGCTTGTGGACGGGGCCGGTGGTCGGCGTAGTTCTGCTGGCTGCAGCGGTGGCCTTTCCCGGTTTCTGGCCGCCGATGTCGCCGACGATGACCGCCGGTGAGGTCGCAGCGTTCTACGCCGATCACACCGCGTGGATACGACTGAGCCAGGTGACGTTCAACCTGTGCGGAATCATGATCGTGCCGCTGCTGATGGTGATCGTCGTGCAGATGAAACGCATGAAGGGCCAAAGCCACGTCTTCGCCTACTGCTTCCTGACGGCCGTGGTCAGCGGGGCCACCATTTTCGCGCTGTCCAACATCTTCTTCTTAGTGGCGGCGTTCCGACCCGAGCGTGATCCCGAATTGATCCAGCTGCTCAACGATTTGGCGTGGATTATCTTCGTCGCGCCGGTCGGCATGGTCGTCTCGCAGTTCGTTCTGCTGGCCTTGGCGGTGTACTTCGACAGCCGCATCGACCCGGTCTTCCCGAGGTGGGTGGGCCACTTCTCGCTCGTGGTCGCCACCGCGATGGTGCCCGCGGCCGGTGCGGCGGTCTTTAAGACCGGACCGTTGGCGTGGGATGGGGTGTGGTCGTTCTGGGTGCGTAATGGTGCGTACGTGGCCTTCGTCGTCGTCATGTTCTTCGTCCTGCGCCGGGCGGTGTACCGGCAGGCGATCGACGACGGCGTGGTGGCTGCGTGAGTGTGCTTGCCCCGGGCGGAATTTCGCCGACAACAGCTGGCGGCGGTAAGCGCGATGTCTGGTGGATGACGTGGTTCTTCCCCGTGTGGTATTCGGTGTTCGGTGTCATCATCTGTGTGCTGACGCGGGTGACCCCACCGCCGCGGCCGGACGTCACTGCGACCGATAAGGTCGCGTTCTTCACTCAACATCACCTCACGATCCAGATCGGTTTCACGGTCCTGCTGGTGCTGCTCGGCGGCGCCGCCATGACCAACGGTCTGGTGGCCTACCACATGAAGCGAATGTCGGTGGGTTCGGTATTCGCCTACGGCTACATCGGCGGGATGAGTGTCGGTGCGCTACCGGGCTTTCTGTTGGTGACGGTGTGCTTTCTCACCGCGGCATTCCGGCCTGACCGCGACCCCGAGTTGATCAGCCTGCTCTATGACGTCGGAATGCTCTCGTACAACGGCTCATTGGGCTGCTTCTCGGCAGCCTACCTGGTGCTGGCGATCGCGATTCTCTATGACCGCAATGAGATTTTCCCCAAATGGTTTGCCTACGTGTCGATCTGGCAGATCATCACCGAGGTGATCGCCACCCAGATGTTCGTGTTCCCCTCGGGGCCGTTCGCCTGGAACGGATCGATCGCGTTCTGGTGGGCGGTCGTGGTGTTCTCCATCTGGCTGGTCGCATTGATCGTGTTGCTGCGCAACGCTGCCGCACGTGAGCCCGCCGACGAACCGGCACTGGATTAGGAGCGGATCGTGACAGTTTCGGAGCAGCGCCGTGTCGCTCACCTGCCCGGTGACACGCACATGTGGGTGATGGTCCTCGGCGATCTGGTCATCTTCTCCGGTTACTTCGTCGTCTTCATGATCTACCGGTCGATGCGCCGCGCGGAATTCTTGGCCGCTCAACAGCATCTGGACATCACCATCGGCGTGGTCAACACCATGATCCTGCTGACCAGTTCGTGGTTCGTCGCGCGAGCCGTGCTAGCTGCGCGGGGCGGTGACGCGGACCGGGCGGTCCGGCTGCTGTGGGGCGGCGGTGTGTGCGGGGCGGCCTTCGTGGCGGTGAAATGCTACGAGTGGTTCCGGGAAATCACAGCGGGCCAGACCAATTCGCAGATGTTCTACTCCTTCTACTACGTCATCACCGGGGTGCACGTCGTGCACGTCCTGATCGGGCTCATCGTGCTGGGCGTGCTCGTGCGCGAACTGCGCAATCCGGGACGTCGGCGACCGTGGATGGTGGAGGCGGGCGCAACCTATTGGCACATGGTCGATCTGCTGTGGGTGATCATCTTCGCCCTCGTGTACGTGATGAGGTGATGGCGTGGCAGGAGAGCGCACGGTGACCTGGACCTGGCTGGCGCTGATGGCCATCACCGTCGGATCGTGGTGGCTGGCACCGGCGCACGCGCACGGGGCCGTGTCGGCCAGCGTGGTGGTGACCTGTGTGGTGCTGGCGTTGGCGGCGGTCAAAGCGCGCCTGATCATTCGTCAGTTCATGGAGGTGCGCGCTGCACCGCGGTGGCTCAAGGGTGCTACGGACGCCTGGCTGGGTGTGCTGATCACGACGGTGCTCGTCATCTATCTGGTGTGAGTCCGCGCAACAGCACCGCCAACCCGTACTCGAACGCGTCGTCCGCCCGCCCGGGCTTGGCTCCACCGGTGGCCAGTGCCGCCGCCAGTTCCGGACTCACCTCGGCACCGGATTCCCACGGTTCTTCCGGCGCGGCCAGATCCAGCGCCGACCCCAGGACGAAACAGTCCATCAAGGTGATTGCCCGCAAGGTATCGGCCGGGTCGAAGCCGGCGCGCTGCAGGGTGACCGCCAGCACGTTGTACATCCGGATGGCGTGGCTGCTGTTCACGGCGTAGGCGGTCAGCAGCGGGATGAGCCGCGGATACCGGGCATAGCTGCGCCGG
Organism: Mycolicibacterium crocinum; assembly: GCF_022370635.2. Next base: position 55,443 of record NZ_CP092362.2, read on the forward strand.
TACGAGCGCAGGATTTCGGCGACCGCGTCGGCCCATGGGCGGTTCGGTTCGTCGTCGGGCAGCTGCACCTCCGACATCGCTCGCTCCCGCAGCAGCTCCACGATCTGGTCGCGGCCCGACACATGGTTGTACAGCGACGAGGGGCTGACCTGCAGCTTCTTGGCGAGATCGGGCATGGTGAAGCCCCCGGTCGAGCCCACCAAATCCAGCGCGGCCGACGCGATCCGGTCGGTGGACAGCAGTGGTGTCGGGGGGCGACCCATGAAAATCTCTCTTCCTCTTGCGAAGAAGTATGAGCCAGTTCACACTAAAACGAAAGAGATTCGTTTTAGGAGTTCGATGATCACCCTGACCGCGTCGGCGCTCGAGCCGCTGTCTCGCTCGGCCGCATCCCAGCGCCCGCCGCTGCGGGTCGGTTTGGTGCAGCATCGGTGGCGGCCCGATCGTCGGGAACTCGTCGCTGCCCTGCGCGCCGGCATCGACACCGCGGCGAGTGAAGGGGCCGCAGTGGTCTTTCTGCCCGAGATCACCCTGCTGCGGTACCCGGCCGACACCCCGGCGGGTGCCAACCCGGCGGCACTGGCCGAGGACCTGGAGAACGGGCCGACCTTCGAATTGGCCGCAAGTGCGGCGCGGGCCAACGAAATCTTCGTGCATGCCTCGCTCTACGAGCGCACTCCCGACGAGCATGACGGCCTCGGCTACAACACGTCGATCCTGGTCTCCCCCGCCGGTGACCTCGTGGGGCGGACCCGCAAGCTGCACATCCCGATCTCAGCCGGCTACTACGAGGACACCTACTTTCGGCCCGGCCCCGATGCCGACCCGTATCCCGTCTACAACCCCGACGGTCTCGACGCCCGCATCGGCATGCCGACTTGTTGGGATGAATGGTTTCCGGAGGTCGCCCGCAACTACTCGCTCGGCGGCGCGGAGGTCCTCGTCTACCCCACCGCCATCGGGTCCGAACCGGTCTTTCCCGACTTCGACACCCGGCCGCTGTGGCAGCAGGTCATCGTCGCGAACGGCATCAACAGCGGACTGTTCATGGTGGTGCCCAACCGCGTCGGCGACGAGGGAACGGTGACGTTCTACGGGTCGTCGTTCGTCTCCGACCCCTACGGGCGGGTGCTGGTTCAGGCACCGCGCGACGAGGAAGCGGTTCTCGTTGCCGACCTCGACCTCGACCAGCGTCGAGATTGGTTGGAGCTCTTCCCCTTCCTGCTGACCCGCCGCCCCGACACTTACGCCGCGCTGACCCGTCCGGTCGCGGTCGACGAGCCCTACGGCGCCGGCCATGCCGCGACGGCGGTGGTCAAGTGAGCTCGACGCTGTTTTCCGGCGGCGTGGTCTGGACCGGCGCGGGCGAAGAGTCCGACGCACTCCTGGTGACCGACGGAGTCGTGCGCGCGTTGGGTGCGGCGGCCCGCGAGCTGGCCGCCGGACTGGATTGCACCCATGTCGACCTCGACGGCGGATTCCTGATGCCGTCCTTCGGCGACGGCCACGCCCATCCGTTGTATGGCGGACTCGAAGCGGTCGGTCCACCCGTGCGCAGCTGCGGGACGATCGACGAGATCGTCACGGCGGTCAAGGTTTACGCCGAGGAACACCCCGACGAGGAATGGATCGTGGGCGCCTCCTACGACGGCAGCCTGGCCGAAGGCGGGCTGTTCGATGCTCGGTGGCTGGACGCGGCCGTCCCCGACCGTCCGGTGGTGCTGCGGGCCTGGGATTACCACACCCTGTGGTGCAACACCGCGGCGATCGAGCGCGCGGGCATCACCGCCGACACCCCGGACCCGGTGCTCGGCGAGATCCCCCGGCGCCCGGACGGCTCGGTGCTGGGGACGTTACGGGAATGGGGCGCAACAGATCTGGTGATGGCGGTGATGCCGCCCCGCGACGAGCGGCAGCGTATCGAGGCGCTCGGCACGGCGGCCGACTACTACCTGGCCCGCGGCGTGACCTGGGTGCAGGACGCCTGGGTCGAACCCGGGGACGTCGCCACCTACGTGGCGGCAGCCCGCCAGGGGAAGCTGCGGATGCGCTTCAACCTCGCGCTGTATGCCGACCCCCGGCACTTCGATTCGCAGATCGAGCATTTCGTGGAATCCCGCCGTGCGGTCGAGGAGGCGGGTTCGCCGTTGCTGACCGCGAACACGGTGAAGTTCTTCGCCGACGGTGTCGTCGAGAACGAGACGGGTGCCCTGCTGGCGCCCTATTGCTCCGGATTGCACAGCCACGGCATGCAGAACTGGGAGGGCGATTCGCTGGCCGAGGCGGCACGCCGCGTCGACGAGCTCGGACTCCAGATCCACATCCACGCGATCGGTGATGCCGCCGTCCGCCAGGCCCTCGATGCCATTGAATATGCGCAGGAGCGCAACGGGACTCGCGACCGCAGACCGGTGATCGCCCACGTCCAGTTGGTGGACGACACCGACATCGGGCGGTTCGCCGCACTCGGCGTCATTCCCAACATGCAACCGCTGTGGGCGCAGATGGACGCCCTGATGACGGTGCTGACCATCCCGCGCCTCGGCGCCGAACGCGCCGACCGGCAGTATCAGATGCAGACGCTGAACCGCACCGGTGCGGCCCTGGCTTTCGGCTCGGACTGGCCGGTGTCGTCGGGCGCACCGCTGGACGGCATCGCGGTGGCGACGTCGCGGCGTACCGCCGAGGGGCAGCCCGAAGGCGGCTGGACGCCACACGAGATCGTGCCGATCGAGCGCGCGCTGTCGGCGTACACCAACGCCGTCGCCTACCAGGCATTCGACGAAAACACATGGGGGCAGATCGTTCCCGGTGCGAGCGCCGACCTGGTATGGCTCGACCAGGATCCGCGGAACACACCGCCGCTGGATCTGCCGGGCGTGGGCATCCGCGCCACATACTTGCGCGGTGCGCAGGCCTACCGGGCCGATAACGGAAGGGTATGACGATGACCGCTGAATACATCACCGCCCCGCACGAGGGACACCTGAAGCGCGCGTTGGGCTTGCCGTCACTGGTGCTGTTCGGGCTGGTGTACATGGTGCCGTTGACGGTGTTCACCACCTACGGCATCGTCACCGAAACCTCGGGCGGCCGGCTGCCTCTCGCCTACATCGTCACGCTCATCACGATGGTGTTCACCGCGCTGTCCTACGCGCGGATGGCGGCGGCAATTCCGGTGGCCGGTTCGGCTTATACCTACACACAGCGCACATTCGGCGCACCCGTCGGTTTCCTGGCCGGGTGGTCGCTGCTGCTGGAATACCTGTTCCTGCCGATGTTGAACTATCTGGTCATCGGGCTCTACCTGAACGCGGCGCTGCCCGCGCTGCCGGCCTGGGTGATCGTCGTCGTTTCGATCGCGATCGTCACGGTGCTCAACATCATCGGCATCGTGTCGGTCGCGCGAGCCAACTTCCTGATCATCGCCATTCAGGCGATCTTCATCGTTGTGTTCGTCGCCCTCGCAGTCGCCAAGACCACCGGCTACGGAACCGTCGACTTGCTGGCGCCCTTCACCGGCGACGGTACCGCGGGCGGCATGAGTCCGATCCTGGCCGGCGCGGCGATCCTGTGTCTGTCGTTCCTCGGATTCGACGCGGTCTCCACGCTGTCCGAGGAGGCTCGCGACGCCAAACGCACGGTGCCGCAGGCCATCATGATCGCGACCATCGTCTCGGGGATCATCTTCATCGTGCTGTCCTACGTGTCGCAGCTGGTGTTCCCGTCCAACAAGTTCGCCGACGTGGACACCGGTTCGACGGACGTGATGCTGGCGACAGGCGGCGCGTTCGTCAACACGTTCTTCACCGCGGCTTATGTGGCCGGCGCGCTCGGTTCGGCGTTGACCTCGCAGGCGTCGGTGGCCCGCATCCTGTTCGCGATGGGCCGCGACGGCATCCTGCCGCGCAAGGTGTTCGGCCATGTGTCCGCCAAATACAGCACACCGGTGTACGCCATCCTCACGGTTAGCGTCATCTCGCTGCTCGCCATCTGGATCGATCTGACGATCCTCGCCTCGGTCGTCAGTTTCGGTGCCCTGGTGGCCTTCTCCGTGGTGAACCTATCAGTCATCAAGCACTACTTCGTCGACATGCGGGAACGCAACATCCTGCTGAACCTGATCGCGCCGGTGATTGGCTTCCTGCTCACCGCGTGGCTGTGGACCAGCCTGTCGGGAACGGCGCTGACCATCGGATTGATCTGGCTGGCAATAGGATTCGTGTGGTTGCTGGTGGTCACCCGGGGCTTCCGACGGCCGACGCCGGTGTTGGACCTGGAATACGAGTGAGCCCGCAGGGCTCGGACCCGCTCGCCGGCTATCCCGTCGCCGCCCCGCCGCTGCGTGGGCGGGTGTGGTTCGACCAGAGCTGGCTGGATCTGACGTTCGTGCACTGGCCGGTGCGCCCCGCTGACGTCGCGCACCTCTACCCTGCCGGCAGCCGCCCAGATGTCTTCCCTGCCGACGGCATGACCTACGTGGGCCTGGTGCCGTTCCGGATGGGGCACACGAAAGTTGGTGCAGGCCCGGCGATGCCGTACTTCGGCGCGTTTGCCGAGACCAACGTGCGGCTGTACTCCGTCGACGATGCGGGCCGCCACGGCGTGCTGTTCCGCTCACTGGAAACAGCGCGACTGGCGGTGGTTCCGGCGATCCGAGCCACGATGGGGATCCCCTACACCTGGGCGCGGATGCGGGTCACCCGGACACCGGAAGTGATCACCTATGACAGCGTGCGCCGCTGGCCGCAGCGGGGGCTGCGCAGTCGCGTCGCGGTGCGCCCCGGCGAGACGGTCGAACCGACTGCGCTCGAGACCTGGCTGACCGCGCGCTGGGGTGCGCACACCCGCAAGGCGGGCCGAACGTGGTGGGTGCCCAACCAGCACGAGCCGTGGCCGCTGCAGTCAGCGCAGGTGGTGGACCTCGACGACGAGCTGGTCGCCGCCGCAGGCGTGCGGACGGCGGGGGAACCGCTGCGGGTGCTCTACTCCCGGAGCATGCGAACCCAGTTCGGCCGCCCGATCGTGGTCGTCTGACCGGGCCACTCGCAGTAAACTCACGCACATGGCTGTACGGGTCGGGATTTCCAGGGCGCTGCTGGCCGCCGCGTGCGGCGCGGTGTTCGTGGCCGGGCCCATGGTCGTCGCCGCCCCGGCCAACGCCTGCCCCACCGGACATCTTGCCGACCCGATCACCGGGCAGTGTTTCGTGGCCAACGGTGTGCCGAGCGTCGGTGGAATCCCGTGCATTCCAGGCAAGTCGATGGGCACCTGCCTGGGCATTCTGCAGAACCAGTCACCGCGCGGTGGCGGCCCACCGGTCGGCGGCCCCTGGCCTTAGTCGTCGAAGATCGCGACGGCGCGGGTCCATCCCGCCGAGGCCGCGTGCACCTTCACCGGGAAGCAGGACACCTCAAAGCCGTTGGCCGGCAATGACTCCAGGTTGTGCAGCTTCTCGATGTGTGAGTACCCGATGGTTCGTCCGGCGCGGTGACCCTCCCAGATGATCGACGCGTCGTGGTCCTCGGCGTAGCGCTGCGCGGTGTAGGAGAACGGCGCATCCCAACTCCATGCATCGGTCCCGGTGAGCCGCACGCCGCGCTCGAGGAGGTACAGCGTGGCGTCGCGGCCCATGCCGCAGCCCTTCCCGACATAGTCGGCTTCGCCGTAGCGCGTGCCCGCGCTGGTGTTGACGAGCACGATCTCCAGCGGTGACAGGGTGTGCCCGATCCGGTGCAGCTCCTCGTCGACGTCATCGGCGGTCACCACATAGCCGTCCGGGAAGTGGCGGAAGTCGAGTTTGACTGCGGGCTGCAGGCACCACTCCAGCGGAACCTCGTCGATGGTGATGGCGCGCTTACCACCGTCCATCGTCGACGCGTAGTGGTAGGGGGCGTCGAGATGGGTTCCGTTGTGGGTGGTGATCCGCACCCGTTCGATCGCCCACCCTTCGCCGTCGGGCAGGTCGTCGACGGTCGCGCCGGGGAAGAATGACACCACCTCGGCCGCGGTCTGCTGGTGGTCGTAGTAGTCGATCTCCGGACAATGGCCGGGTGGGTCCGAGGCGATACCGGCCTGCAGCGGGACGGAGATGTCGACGAACCTTCTCATCGCACCTTTCTACGCCCTGGGGTGGAACGATTCGGCCGGGTTCACCAAGCCGACGGTGATCGCGTTTCCGATCTGCCCCTCCGCGTCGAACACCGCCACCGCACCGCAGGCGATACCCTCGTGGCTGTTGTGCGAGGTGGCTGCCAACCCGATGTACTCCCCGACCGGCTCACGCGCCAGCGTCAGCGTGTAATCGGCGTTGATGTAGCGCAAACCCTCTGTGCCCCAATGGGATGTGGCACTCGCGGCGTCGGCGGCCATGGCCACGGTGACGAACGGTGTGGTGACCTCACCCTCGACCAGCGGACGCACCTGCCGGATCCAGGCGTACTTGGGGCCCGTGGGGTCGTGCCATTCGGTGAAGGCCATCGCGCCGCCGGACTTGCCATCTCCCCCGTAGCCCCAGACGAACATCATCAGGTCCTCCGGCAGCGGGCCGGGATCCGCCGGCAACGGCGGCATCACCACCGGCGACGACCAGATGTCACCGGCCGGGTGCTCACCGCGACGGAGGAACATCGCGCTGGCCCGCGAGACCACCGTGTCGTTCTGCACCACTTCGGCGTCGACCAATCGGATGCGCCGGCCGTCGCGCCGCACGGTGGTGCGCACTTCCAGCGGTTCGATGAGGGTGGGCCACAGCAGGTCAACCGTCAGTCGGGCCGGCACCAAACCCTGCTCGCCACCCACCTGTTCCAGTGCGCGGGCGAGGATGCCGCCGACGACGTGGCCGCTGATCGTCGCTCCCCAGGGGCCCTGTGCCGCCGGACCGGGCAACAGCACGTCACCGTCGGCGACGGTGTAGGCCCGCGGGACGCTGTCGGTGCTGCCCAGATCTGCCACGAGATCACACGATAGCGGCGCCGATGTCAGCTGCTGAGCACCTGCTCCAGGTAGCTCTCGGTGTCTGCGGTGACGGGGTCGACGGCGTCGTCGAAGTCGTGATGCTTCTCCAGGTACTTCGCCACCATTGCGCACTTCGGTACGATGCGCAGCCCGGCGTCGCGGGTGGCCGCGAGCGCCTCGCCGATCATGATGCTGGCCAGTCCGCGCCCTTCGAACGCGCTGTCTACCTCGGTGTGATGAAAGATGCGCTGGCCGTCGTGGTCGACGAAGTCGGCGAGGCCGACCTGCTTGCCGTCGACGGCGATGGTGAATTGATCTTTTTCGGCGGTGACGGTGGTTTCGGCGCCGTTCTTGTCGGTGGTCATGGAACTCCTCACGTTCGGCGGCGGGGCCGCAGTCGGGTGGCGGGCAGCCCGGGTGCGGGCAACCGCGGGACGGAACCGGTGTACCCACTGACGGCGCCGAACCGTTCGTCACCGTCCTGCCATTGCCGGCGATATTCGACGATCTCCTCGTGGCTGCGCCCGACGAAGTTCCACCACATCAGCAGTTCGTCGGGGAACGGCGTCCCGCCCAGCAGGAGTACCCGGGCAGCCAGACCGGCCGCGTTGTGCAGCCGCAGGCTGGTCGACCCGGTCCCCAGATAGGCCAACTCCCCTGACTCCAGCCCCCGGCCCGCGACGTCGACCCGGCCGAGGTCCAGCAGCACGCCGTGCTCAAAGGCGGGGTCGATGTCGATGTCGATCGTGCACCCGGCTGCCAGGTCGATCTGCGCGCCGAGCAGCGGCGTGAAGGTGTGGACCGGGGAGCGCTGGCCGGCCAGCTCGCCGAGGAAGACCCGGATACTGGCGTCACCGCGTGAAAACGGTTCCGGCACATGGTGATCGAAGTCCCGGGCGGTGTTGCGATCGGAGTCCGGCAGCGCCACCCACAGCTGCACACCGTGCAGGATGGAAGTCGACGACGTCGACACTTCGGAGTGGCAGATGCCCGCTCCGGCGGTCATCAGGTTCAGTTCGCCCGGACGGACGGTCTGGTGCACGCCGGCGCTGTCGCGGTGTTCGATCTCCCCGCGGAACAACCAGCTGACGGTCTGCAGGCCGGTGTGCGGATGCGGCGGCACATCCATGCCCGTGGTCTCCTGCACGTCGTGCGGGCCGTAGTGATCAGCGAAGCACCAGGCGCCGATCAGGGAGCGTTGATGCTGGGGCAGGGTCCGCCGGACTGGAAGCGCGCGCGGACCGCCCAGCGGGACCTCGCGCGGTTCCAGAACTTCGACACCATCGAACTCGGTTGCAGCACAGGGGACTTCGTGTGGAGCGGTCTCGAGGTTGCTCACCACCCCGAGCTTACGCTTCGTCGGATCCCTCAGGCGGCGAGCGCCTGCGTCATCGCCGAGCGGATGAGCAGGAAGTCCGGCTCCTCGATGCGGAACACCCCGAAGCGGAACTTGTAGCCCCAGCGCTGTGGATCGACGATGAACTCCAGCCGGTCAAGCAGAGGCCGGATGGGTGTCGCGGTGCAGGGCAAGAACTCCATCCTGCGCCGCCACGGATCAGTCGACTCCTCTTGATAGGGCTCGTCGTCGGTGACCCGCCCGATCGCGGTGAACGCCTGCAGCGGTTCGCCGTGCTCCAGTGCGGTTTTCGGCGAATAGAAGATGATCCAATCGCCACGGGCCATCTTGCGCAGCATGTGCGGTTTGCCATGGTTGGCCTGAGTGAAACCGCCCGCGACGCCACGCTGTACGTGGTCGGCGCTGACGGTGTTGATCCAGTACGTCATGGGCTCACGTTAGGTCGGGGGTCCGACAGGTCCGGCGCCTCTGCCGCGAGCGTCACGCCAGAGTTGCGTTCGACGCCCAGCGTGACTCTGGAGTGACGCTCGGCGGGATCGGTCAGTCCGCGCGCGCGTCGGACGACGGGCCGCGGCCGTCGCTGGAGATGTCCGGCGCGAACATCTCGGGGCTCATCGCCGGGTCGACCGGCTCATCGGGCGGAACGTCGGCCGGGTCACCGTCGGCGGCCCGCTTATGGTCCGCCCGCCAGTCCCGCAGCAACAACAGAATGCCGGCGACGGCCAGCACCACCACCGCAATCGCCGCGTAAGTGCTGTCGGTGAAGATCGCCACCAACAGTGCGATCAACCCGGCCAGGGCCACCACCATGACGATCCGCACAGACACAGTTCTATCCGCATCCCGCTCCCCCGCGTGGGAACTGCGGTAGTCAGCGAGTCGCCGGGGCCGGCACCGGCGCGGCCGTCAGCATCGCGGCGAGCATCGTCACGATCTCGTCGACGCTGTCCGCATCGGCGTCGCCCGACTCCACCCGCCGCTCGTGGTCCGCCAGCAGGGCGAACATCGCGGTGGCGACGGAACCGACCCGGCTCTCCCGGGCGCTGCGGTCCTTCAGCGGAACCAGTCTGGCCAGCGCGTCGAGAATGCGCGGCCACGCCGACTCCGCGGGGCTCTGCGGTTCCCGGTTCAGCCGGATCCGCACCACCTCGAGGAATCGGGCGTAGTGGGTGCCTTCGCTGTGGAAGAACGGCCCGACCAGGATGCGCAGGACGGCGTGCGCGTCGGCCATCTGCTCGTCCGACATGCGGTCCAGCAGGGCTTGGCGCTCGACTTCCATCGGGGTCAGGCGCCGGGCGACCACCGCGTCGATGAGGTCCTGTCTGCTGCGGAAGTAGTAGTTGACCGCGGAGTTGTTGCGCTGGCCGGCGGCGACGGCGATTTCGCGCAGCGGCACCTCGAAGCCGTGCTCGGCGATCAGCCGTTCGGCGGCGTCGAGCAGTACTTCCCGAGATCGGGCGCCGCGGTCCACGACGAGCAGTCTAAAACAATGCTAGGCAGTTTTAAGCACATGTGCTTAAATTGACGCATGAACCAGATCCGGGAGATCGACCCCGGCACGCCGATGACCCGTTACGCGCGGGGCTGGCACTGCCTGGGCCTGGCAGAGGATTTCCGCGACGGCAAGCCACACGGCATCAATGCCTTCGGCGGCAAACTCGTGGTGTACGCGGACACCAAGGGCGACATCCACGTGCTCGACGGCTACTGCCGACACCTCGGTGCCGACCTGGCCATGGGTACGGTCAAGGGCGACAACCTGGCGTGCGCGTTCCACGACTGGCGCTGGAACGGCGCGACCGGGCGTTGCGTCGAAATCCCCTATGCCCGAAGGGTTCCCAAGCTGGCTCGGACCCGCAAGTACCAGACCATCGAGGTCAACGGGCAGCTGCTCATGTGGCATGACCCGGAAGGGTCGACGCCGTCGCCGGAGCTCACCCCGCCGACGATCGAGGGCTACGACGAAGGCAAGTGGTCGAAGTGGGCGTGGAACTCGATTGTCATCGAGGGAGCGCACTGCCGGGAGATCGTCGACAACAACGTCGACATGGCGCACTTCTTCTACATCCACTACGCCTACCCCACCTTCTTCAAGAACGTCTTCGAAGGCCACACCGCCAGCCAGTACATGGAATCCAAGGGCCGCCAGGACTTCACCGAGCACCCGGAACGGCTGTGGGAGGGCACCAAGCTGCGCTCGGAGGCCACCTACTTCGGGCCGTCCTACATGATCAACTGGCTGCACAACGACCTCGGACCGGACTTCACCGTCGAGTCGGTGCTGATCAACTGCCACTACCCGATCGATCAGAACTCGTTCATGCTGCAGTTCGGTGTTTCGGTGCAGAACATGCCGGGGCTGTCCGACGAGAAGGCGGCCAAGCTCGCGCAGTCGTATTCGAAGATCTACGAGGTCGGCTTCCTGCAGGACGTGGAGATCTGGAAGCACAAGACCCGGATTGAGAACCCGCTGCTGTGCGAGGAGGACGGGGCGCTCTACCAGTACCGGCGGTGGTACGAGCAGTTCTACGTCGACGCGGCCGACGTCACGTCAGAAATGACCGACCGCTTCGAGCTCGAGGTGGACACCACGCACGCCTACGACGTGTGGCAGCGTGAGGTGGACCAGAACATGCAAAAGCGTTCTGAGGCAACAGCTTCCAGTTGATTCACGCCGCGGTGCGCGGCCGGCTCAGGGGTAGGTGGACGACGGTCGCTACCTGGGCCGGCAGCTTTTCGCTGCGGGACAGCAGCTCGGCACTCTCCGGGAGCTCGCGCGGATTGAGCTCGCCGTCGGCGATGCGCCGCAACACCTCATGGGCGTGCGCCAGTTGATGGCGCTTGCGGTACTGACCGCCCGGCAGTTTGATGCCTGCCCACACCCCGTATTCCTCGCCGCTCTCGACGGCGCTGCGGGCGCACGCGCGCTGCTGGGCCAACGGGCACCGACGCAGGCAGATGGTGCGGGCACGGGTGGCGGATTGTTCGTAGACGCGGGCCTTGGCCGCGCCGTCGCTGGCGTCGTCGTCGGCGTAGCCGAACCACAGATCGGGCTCGACCGAGCATGGGCGGTAGATCATCGGAGCCTCCTTGGCCGGATTCAATGACGAAAGCGTATATGCGCCGAATCGTCGACGCAAGGGGAACGTAGAAGAAAACGTATAAACCGATAGTCCTGTGTACGATCCGTATATGGCTGGAGCCCCACCGTGAGCCGAGAGGCGGCGGGTGCAGCCATCCGCACTCTGCGCGAGGCGAGGGACTGGTCGCTGGCTGAACTCGCCGCGGCCACCGGGGTCAGCATCATGGGTCTGAGCTTTTTGGAGCGCGGAGTCCGCAAGCCGCACAAAGGCACAGTTCAGAAGGTTGAGAACGGCCTCGGCCTCCCGCCTGGCACATACGCGCGTCTGGTTGTGGCCGACGATCCGGCCGCGGAAATCGCCCAGTATCTGACCGATTCGCCGGCTCCGCCCACACCGGCCCGGACCGCCACGGGCATCGTCGTCAGCCGCCACAGCGACGCGGATGTGCTCGAAGCGCACGCCGAGGCGCACCTGGAATCGCTGAACTCGTTGATAGCCCGCCTGCCAGCGGAGACGTCAAACGAATATGAAACGTATATTCAGTCCGTGATCGAGCAATGCGTGAAGGCCGAGTTACTGGCCGCCAATTCCTGGCGCGTCGCCGTCAATGCCGGGGCGGAATCCGTGGACCGCCTGATGACTCATTTGAGGTCGCTGGAAGCAATCCGCACCGGGCTGCTGGCGCGGATGCCCGGCAGCCTCAGTGCCCGCTTCGACCAGGCGTGCACCCGCTCAGACCTTCCGGAGCCGGTCATCGCGACGTTGATCGGGGTCGACGTCGAGCAGCTGTGGGATATCCGCAACCGCGGTGCCATCCCGCCAGGTGCGCTCCCGCGAGTCAGGGCGTTCGTCGGGGAGCAGTCGTGACCGCAGCCGATGTGGAGATCTTGAGCCGCGCCCACGCGCTGTTCGCCGGCAAGTCACCGGCCGCAACGCTGGACGCGGCAGGCGGTGTACCGATGTCGTCGGCCGACGGCTTGCCCGCGGCCTATCACCGCGTGGCGGACCGGCATCGGGCTGAGCTCGACCGCGCCCAGCGCGTGGACGCCGAGGTGTCTGCCATTCTGGCCCGCGCCCAGCGTGATCACCGAGAGGCTCGGCAGCAGACCCGCGCCGTGCTCGACGCCGCCCGCGCCGATACCTTCGCCGCCCCGTACAGCCCAGTTGCCCAGCGAGAGTTGGTGCGGCGCAGAGCAGCTCGGCTGCGGGCTCAGCAGGCCCACGTTCTGGCCGCCCGGCGGCGAGCCCGTCGACGACTCCTACTGCTGCGCGCCTTGGGATATCGCACGCGTCGGCCCCGGTTGCCTGCGCCGACCTCGCGCGCAGCGCTCGCGGTGCGCGCGGCGCTGTCGCGGCTGGGCTGCCCGTACGTGTGGGGTGCAACCGGTCCCGATCGCTTCGACTGTTCGGGCCTGGTGCAGTGGGCGTACGCGCAGGCTGGCGTGCGATTGGATCGCACCACCTACGACCAGATCAACGACGGCGTGCCGGTGCCCCGCTCGCAGGTCCGCCCCGGCGATCTGGTGTTCCCACACGCCGGGCACGTACAGCTGGCGATCGGGAACGGCATGGTGGTGGAGGCGCCGAACGCCGGCTCAGTAGTCCAGATCAGTCGGATGGGGACCGCCGTCGCGATCCGGCGACCGCTCTGAGGCAGGTGAGTTGTTCGGCGAAATCTCGCTGAGTACCGTCGACCCATGGCAGAGCACGTCGGAGCGTCGGCCGACGCACTCGAGTCGGCTCGATCCCTGCTCGCCGTCCGCGACCGCGAGCTCGCCGAGGCCGACGCCGAATTGGCCGAGGCGGTGTCCAGCGCGCACGCCGCCGCCACCGAAGCGATCCGCAAGCTCGACGCCATCGCGGCCGAGATCGAAGCGGCCGTTGCCCAGCAAGCCGTCACCGCGCCTGTCGAGGGACGCGAGTTTGCCCGGTTCCTGCTCGCGAAACAACGCGAGATCAGCGACATCGTGATCGCCGCGCGTGCCGAATCAGACGCGAAAGTCGTTGTGCTTCAGCAGCTTATGGGCCGATACCGAGTGCCGTCCACAGCCACCTGACAGGTGAATTGTCACCTGTGGCGAGTGGCGGATACAGTCGCCGGCATGAGAGGGCACCGGTGGCGAGCTACCAAGACTTGCTCGACGCGATAGCGCGCGTCGGCACGGTCACCGGTGACAGCCGGGCGTGGCTGACCGGGCTGTCGGATGCGGACCTCGCCACGATCACCAGTCCCGTCAGCATCGTCGCGCCGAGCGCAATCGACAACGTAGTGGCCAAGATTCGGGCCCAGCATGGGTCGGTCTTCGACCCGGCAGCCGCCGCTCAGAGTCAAACACCGGGGGAGGGCCAGGCAGCGGAAGCAATTCGGACCGCAGAAACATCTCTGGCACATCAGAATTCGACAAGTGCGCAACTCGACCTGCAGGTGATCACCGCGGTGCTCAACGCACATGCGACCCATGCTGCGGGCCGCGATGCGCTCGACGGACTGCAGAGAGACATCGAGGCCGCCGTCGCAACCCGCACCGATCTCGACACCCCGACGGGGGCCCGGGCATTCCAGCGCTACCTGATCGACAAGCTCCGCGACATCAAGACCGTTGTCGAGACCGCAGGCCTCGATGCCACGTCCAAGGCCGCGCTGGCGGCGGCGCTGGCCTCGCTGTACGTGGGGGCGACCCCGGAGACCGCCTCGGAACCCGATCGAAAGTCGGCCGAGCCGAAGGCAACTCAGTCCTCGCCACCGGAGCAGTCCGTACCGTCGGAGCCCCTCGCTATGCCAGCCGACCTCGGCCCCGACCCGTTCGCCGACGCTCTGCTGCCCGACGACTTCGCCGCCCCGCCGGGTGATCCGGCGCCCCCCGCCCAGCCGCTGCCCGCGCCGATGATCCCGCCGATGACGGGGATTCCCGCCATGGGCGGCGGGTCCGCCGGCGGTGTGCCGGCCGGGGCCGCGCCGGTGCCGGCCTCGCTCGACACCCCCACACCGTCGCGGTTACCGAGCGGCGACAACTCGGATCTGCTCGACGAACCGTTGCCGGACGAGCAGTCCGACGCGGTGCTGCCCGAGCCCGACGACGAGGGAGACACCGCAGCCGGGGAGCCCGACGCGCCGCCGGCCGACGAACCGACGGTTGTGAATCTGCCGGACGGTGAGACCGTGACCGCACCAACCCCGCAGTTGGCCGCCGCGATCACCGCCGCCGTGGGCGGGACTCCGATCGCCGAGGCCTTCCGTCAGCAGGGCATCACGATTCCCCCGCCGGGCACGGCTGTATCGCAGCCCGTCGACGCCGCGCGGGTGCTGCCCGGCGACATCGGGATACTCACCGACCGGCATGCGCTGGCGCTGGGCAACGGCAAGGCAGTGTTCAACAATCAGATCCAACCCATTGCCAGCGTCAGCGGCCCCAGCTTCCTAGGCTGGGAGCATCCGCCGGAACCAGGTGACGAGACGAAGACACAAGGATCTGCTCACAAAGAGCAGGCCGACCAACCGGCTCCGACCCGGCCGGCGGTGACAGCCGGCCCGCCGGCGATAGGAGAGTGACATGGCAGAGCGCATCCACGTGGTGCCCGACGAACTGCGCCGCGCGGCCCGTGACCACCAGGACACCGCCGAGCAGCTCAGCACTGTGCCGTCTCGGCACGCCGACATTTTGGCCAGCCTCGATTCGCTCGGGCCGATCTTCGGCGAGTTGCGCGATGCCGGACGAGAACTCCTGGACCAGCGCCGGCTCTGTTATGAGCAGCAGGCCGCGGCGCATGCCGAACTCGCCACCAACCTGCACCACGCCGCTGATGTCTGGGAACAGCAGGACACTGCTGCCGCCGCGGAGCTCGGCCGCGTCGCCGAGGACGGTCCATGAGCGAACCCGATCCTGAGTTCGACGCGACCCACCCCAGCGGGCACATCCTGTTCCGGTCCTGCCGGGGCGGATATCTGCACAGCGTGGCGTTGGCCGAGCCGGCAATGGACGCCGATGCACAGACGTTGGCGCGCGCGATCCTGCTGACTGCCGACGTGTCGTACCTGAAGGCCTTGATGCAGGTGCGCGCGGAGATCATCGCAGCAGGCCATACCCCGTCGGATGACGTTGCGGGCCGCCGCGATCTCGAACTGGCCACCGAGGCACTGGCGCAGCATCGGCTGCGGCCGCACGAAACCTGACGCGGCTAGCGGTCGCCGTCGGCCGGGATAACCTCCGGCGGCGCAACGGGATTCGGGCCGAACAGCTCGCGCGCACGCTGCAGCAGGGCCCGCACCTCGTCGAGTTGCTGTTGCAGCAGCGAGTCACCCATGTTCGGTACGTTATCCGCCCTCACCTGCGGGCACAATTCACCCGCCGGTACGCGGAATCTCGGCGTTGATGCGGTCCAGCACCTCGGTGTAGCGGCCCGCCTCGCGGTGCTGCCCGGGCTTGCCGCTGCTGATCAGCCCGACCGACAGCCGCCGCTGCGGATCTGCCCAGACCGCGATGTTCGTCAGACCGGTGTGACCGAAAGCGCCAGGCGCGTTACGCCCGAACGGCCCGAATCGAGTGGACCCCAGCATGTACCCGGTGCCCCAGCGAATCGGCGCCAGTCCGGTCGCGATGTCCGGTCGTAGCCGCCGCGCCTCTGCCGTCGCCGCACGCAAGGTCTCCGGTCGCATGACCCGGACACCGTCGAGTTCGCCGCCGCGGCAGAGTATTTCGGCGAAGCGGGACAGTTCGTCGGCGTTGGAGACGGTGCTGGACGACGGGATGACCCCGGTGAGGAAGAGCGGCGTGTTGGAGAACGGGATGATCTGTTGTGGCGTGCCACCGACCGCGGTGCGAAACGCTTTTGCGAGCGGCGCCGGCAGCGGCTTACCCGTCACGTGGCTCGGCGCGACCAGCGGGACATCCTCTTCGGCCACGCCGTAATTGGTCCACCGGAAACCCAGCGGATCCAGGATCTCCTCGGCGAGGATGTCGCGGATGTTGCGGCCGGTGGCCGCGGACACGATCTCACGGACCAACGGTCCCCAGGTGAGACCGTGATAGATGTGCATCAATCCGGGTCGGTGGATGGGCTTGAGCTCGCCGAGTTTCTCGCGCGCGTAATCACTTTCGTTCATCCGCTTGAGATCTGGGCGCGGGCCGGTGGCGAAGGGCACACCGGCGCTATGGGTGATCACGTGGCGGATGGTGGTGCGATCCTTGCCGTGGCTGGTGTAGTTCGGCAGGTAATCACAGACCCGGTCGTCGAGGGAAAATTCACCGCGCTCGACGAGCATGTGCACAACCGTCGTGCTGATCGCCTTGGCCGCGGAATACACACAGAACGGGGTCTCGACGCTCACCGGCACCTTGTCGGCGCCGGGTGGGTCGGCGGGACCGTTGCCCCAGCCGTGGCCGATCGCGCGATTGAGCACCACTCTTCCGTTGTGCCGCAGGCACAGCTGAATGGCGGGGTGCATGCCCGCCGCGTACCAGTGCCGCACCGAGTGCCAGATCCGGTCGGCGGTCGCTGCAGAGATCTCGGAGTGGTCCTCGGCGCCGATGTCGGTGACGGCGTCGAAGTCGGTCGGAAGGCGGATCCGTCCCTCGCGGGCGGGGGAGTAGCTCACCCCTGCTGCCTGCGCAGGGTCGCGGCCAGATGGTGGGTGAGCGGAACGCCGACGGCGGCCATCCGCACGCTGTAGGTCAGCTCGTCCCCCGCGATCCGGAAGGATCGACTCAGGGCGGTAATGCTTTTCGCCGATGCGGTCAGTCCGATCGACGTCGAGTCGACGTCGAAGGTCAGGCCGTTGTCGTCGGCCGTCAGGGTGCCCTCATCGATCTCGGTGACGCCGGTGGGGTGCGCGACCACCAACTCGATCCGCCCGGGTGACGGCACCCGCAGGTAGCCGGTCTCGGCGTGCAGGGGACGGCCGTCGTCGACAGCGCGGGTTCGTTGTGCGTAGGTCAGGAAGGGCTTGCCGACATGCCCGATCGCGATCTCCTCGCGGTAGCCGAAAGTCTCGATGGTCGGATACTCGCCGGTGCCGTCTCCGGTCCAGGTGCCCAGTAGGGGTGCCAGGACCGCGACGTCGGGATGAAGTTCGGGCACGATGCCCAGCGTACGGCTCGCGGATTTACATCGGGCCGACGAGTTCGACCCAATTGCCGTCCGGATCGGCGACGAACATCCAGCCCATTCCGGGGACCGCCGTGAACTCGGCGAGTTCCTGTGCGATCTCGTATCCCGCCGCCTTCACCTGCTCGGCGGCTTTCGTGGTGTTGGCCACGACCACGGTGTAGTAGCGGATGCCGGCCGCGGCGGGCCCGCCGCCCGGCGTCGCGGGTGCGGCCGGCGGCTCGTCGAGGGTGATCAGCTTGAGCACGTTGTCACCGAGGGCATAGCGCTTCATGGTGCCGCCGGGGAAGTCCAGATCGCCGGTGAAGGGCAGGCCGAGGAAGTTCTCGTAGAACTCGACCATCGGACCGAGGTTGGTGGTGACCAAACCGACTTCGATGTTCTTGGCGAGCAGATCGATGGCCATGGTGTTCCTCCGCGGTTTCAGGTGACGTCGGAAGAATAAACGGTCCTCACATCGGGCCGGCGAGTTCCACCCAGTTGCCGTCGGGGTCGGCCACGAAAAACCATCCGATGCCGGGCAGGGCGGTGAATTCCGTGAGCGGCTCGACGATCTCGTATCCGGCAGCGCTGACCTGCTCGGCCGCCTCGGTCACGTTCTTGACCACCAGCGAGATATAGCGAACGCCGGTCTGCGCCCGCCCGCCGCCGGGCGTCAACGTCGCGGGTGGCGCCTCGTCGTAGGTCACCAGCTTGAGGGTGTTGTCGCCGATCAGGTAGCGCTTCATGGTGCCGCCGGGGAAGTCGAGGTCGAGTTGGAACGGCAGCCCGAGGAACGTCTCGTAGAACTCGACCATCGGCGCCAGATTGGTGGTCACCAGACCGATTTCGACGCTGGGGGCGAGCAGCTCGACGGCCATCAGGGCTTGGTCCCGATCGTGATCAGGTCGAACACGGCCTTGGTCCACAGCGGCCGGTGCACCCGGTGCTGGTCGCTGATCGTGAAGCCGGCATCGGTGAACAGCGCGCGCATCTCCTGAGCCGACGGGTTGTGTGCGGCACTGGTGGGCGAGTTCGTCAACTGCCCCAGCAGCGGAAGCTGGGGTGGGCTGATCGTCGCGACCGCGGCCAGACCGCCGGGCCGCAGCACCCGGTGGAACTCCTTCATCGCCGCCGGCTGGTCGAAGAAGTGGAACGCTGACGTCGACACGACGGCGTCGAGCGCCCCGTCGTCGAAGGGCAGCTGTTCGGCCGGACCCTTGCGCCACTGCACTTGCGGGGCCCGCGCCCGGGCCTGTTTGAGCATGCCGTCGGACATGTCCACCCCGTAGACCTCGTCGGGGTGCAGCTCGTCTGCTATTCGGGCAGCGAGAATGCCTGTGCCGCAAGCGATATCAGCGATGCGGCGGGCGCCGTGGGCGCGCAGCTCGTCGATCACCTCGTCTTGCGCAGGCCGGTACACCCACTGCTGCAGACCAGGGTGGTCATAGAGCGGCGCGGCGACGGACCAGAACCGTGTCACCAGGTCGTTGAGATTGCGACCGTGTGTCGCCATGGCTGCCCGCCTTCGCTAGAACCGAACCGATAGCGGCCAGTCTAGGAAAGGAGGCTGGGACTACTTCGCGAGCTTCAGATGGGTGTGGGGACCGCGGGCGAGTGCGGCCACCGCCGAGACGATGTTTCCCGCCGTGGTCAGCAGCCCTTCCGAATCGCAGACCCGCAGCACGCGGGCGACCTCGGGCCCGGGAACCAGCACCCAGTCGATCCCGCGTCGCGAGCACCGCACGTTGATGGTGTGCAGCGCCGAGAACCCATCGGTTCCGAAGAAGGTGAGTCGCGACAGGTCGATGACGAGCTGCTGGTATCCGGTGACGTTGTGCTCGACATAGCCGAGCATGTCACCGGAGTTGGAGGCATCGACCTCGCCGACAGCGGCGATGAGCAGGGTGGTCGCGCTGAGTTCTCTGGCCCGGAACTCTCCACGATCGGTATGGTCGCGGCCCGGGCGGGTGACAGCCAAGGGTGCCGCGGTGGTGGCTAAAGACATGGCGCCTCCATCATTGGTACTCCGCAGTGCCGAATGTGCCGAGCCGAAGCTCTCCATCTCGAAGCTTCGCTGCGAGAGTTCTGGGGCCCTCGCGCTCTGGCGTCTTCGGGCGGCTGTGAACTCAACCTGGAGGGAAATGTACTACGGAATCCGTGGGCTGGCTACAAATTGTTTTGTACGCCTATATCAGCACTTCAACGCGGATCCAGGTGTCCCGAAAATGGGACACAGCCATGCAGATGTGGCAAATATTGACGCCTGTCGCAAACGAATCCGTTGGTCGATCAGCGCAAAGCGTTCGGACACTTTGCCGGTTATGTCTCAGGCACTGGTCATGCGCAGGTCGGAAAGGTCCGTCAGGCCCGTGACGACGGAATCCGTGGGAGCCTGAGATCGGTGATCGCGTCGGCAAAGCGCCGCTCGGCGCCGTCGGACGCTGTCGCGCGCGGGTGGCACAGTATCTTCGGTGGCAGAACTATGAGCATCCCTCACACACCGCAAACTCCAGCGGGCACACCGACCTGTTACCGCCATCCCGACCGCCCGACCTACGTGCAGTGCACGCGCTGCGGCCGGCCGGTCTGCCCGGAGTGCATGCGCAGCGCCGCGGTCGGTCATCAATGCGTCGATTGTGTGTCGGCCGGCGCGCAGACCGTGCGCCCGGCGCGCACCGGGGCCGGCGGCATCCGCCGCTCGGGCCAGCCGCTGGTCACCTATGCGTTGATCGCGGTCAACGTCGTGATGTTCGTGCTGCAGATGACCTCGAAGGACCTGCAGCGCCAGCTCGTGCTGTGGGCCCCCGGTGTCGCGGGCGGCGAGTATTCCCGCCTGCTTACCTCGGCGTTCATGCACTACGGCGCGATGCACCTGCTGTTCAACATGTGGGCGCTGTACGTGATCGGGCCTCCGCTCGAGGCGTGGCTGGGCCGGCTACGGTTCGGCGCGCTGTACGGGCTCAGCGCTCTGGGTGGCTCAGTGCTGGTGTATCTGCTCGCCCCGATCGGAGCGGCCACCGCGGGAGCATCGGGCGCGGTGTTCGGCTTGTTCGGTGCGACGTTCGTGGTCGCCAAACGGCTCAACCTCGACGTGCGCTGGGTGGTCCTGCTCATCGCGATCAACCTGGTGCTGACATTCACCGTTCCGTCGATCAGCTGGCAGGGGCACGTCGGCGGCCTGATCACCGGGGCGTTGATCGCCGCCGTGTACACCTACGCCCCGCGGGAGCGCAGAAACCTCGTACAGGGTGGGGTCTCCGCAGCGGTGCTCGTGGTGTTCGCCGCGCTGATCTATTGGCGCAGCGCGGAGTTGATCGCTCAGTACGGTGCGTTGATCACCGGCTGACCTAGAGCCGGGTCAGCCAGAAAGGATAGGTGAAGGTGCCGCCCGGGGCGCCGTCACAGCCGACGTCGAACGACGACTCCATGGTTCCCGACAGCGTCTTGGCGTCCCAGGTGAAGACGTCGTGGGTGGGGATGACGGGGCCGTAATAGATGTCGCCGCAGCGCAATCCGTCGGGATTGTCGACGGTCATCGTGTACTGCCCGTTGTTCAGCGTTGCGATGCCGTACCAGGGATAGGCCTTGGCGATCGGCATGGGGTTCGCCGAGACGCGGACACAGGTCGGCGAGAACGTGATCTCTCCCGGGCACGGATTAGCGGCCCACGCCCAGGTATGGAAGTCGCGCCGGTCCGGGATAATGAAGTTGTAATTGCCGGGCCACAGTTCCGCCGAGGCGGGCGGAGCCAACGTCACCGCCGCCGCCGTGAGCGCAATGCCTATCGCCAACGTCCGCATCGCCGGAGCTCCCTTCGTCGCTTCGCTGTAGAAATCTATGCCGTGCGGCGTCGCCACTCCAGCGGATTCTGCAATGTCACCGGCCGACCAGCAGCACGTCGAGGGTGCGCGGGCCGTGCACACCTTCGACACGGTTGAGTTCGATGTCACTGGTGGCGCTGGGTCCGGAGATGAAGGTCAGCGGCCGGCTGGGGTCCAATGCGGCGAACGCCTGGGGGACGGTGTCGACGATCTGGTCGGTGAACACTACGCAGATGTGGTGATCGGGGACCAGCGTCAGCGCGCGCCGCCCCTGGGTTGGTCCGGCGTCGAGCACGATGGTGCCGGTCGCCGCGATGCCCACCGCGCATCCGGTGACCACGGCGTCGATGCCATCGAGATCGGTTACCGCCAAGGGGTTTTCAAGGGTGTCGAGGACGACGTCCATGCCGGCGACCCATTCTGTCGGCAACCCGGCTGGCGCCGCCACCCGAGCACCCGCACCGGTCAGTGCGACGACGGTGGTCGCGATCGCGGCGTGATCGATGCGCAGTACCTTGGCCCGGTATTCGGCCACGGTTTCCGCGAAGCGTTCGGAGTCACCCGGCCCCTGCGCGGGCGCCCGGTCATAGTCGCGCGGCACCTGCACCGGTTCGGGCGGGGCGGCCGCGAGCGCGTCGCGGATCCGGTCGAGGACGATGCGACGTGTCCCGTTCATCGGGACGCCTCGTCGTGGGTCCGGGCCCACCACTGCCGGAACGTCTCGGCGGGCGGCGCGGGGACGTCACGGCTGGTGGTCCAGCGCGACGCCGGCCAGGGCAGGGCCGTGATGCGGTGATCCGCGCCCGCCACCAACCGCCCGGCAGCGAGAAGCTTCTCGGCCGCAGCGAATCGCCGGGGAGAGGCCATCGCCCACGCGGCGGCACCCATCGCCAGGTCCTGACCGACTGCCCGATGATCGTCGACCTGTGCCGCGCGTAGGTGCACCAGGATCGAGGGGATGTCGATCCGCACCGGGCACGCGTCGAAACACGCCCCGCACAACGACGACGCGTACGGCAGGGAGGCGTTGGGGTCGTCGTGCCCGTGCGTCCCGGTCAGCTGCGGACTCAGGATCGCGCCGATCGGGCCGGGATAGATCGAACCGTAGGCGTGCCCGCCGGTGCGTTCGTACACCGGGCAGACGTTGAGGCACGCGCTGCACCGAATGCAGTGCAGGGCGGCCCGACCCACCGGATCGCCGAGCACCGCGGTACGGCCGTTGTCGAGCAACACCAGATGGACATTCTGCGGCCCGTCGCCGGGATGCACTCCAGTCCACATCGAGGTGTACGGGTTCATCCGTTCGGCGGTCGACGACCGCGGCAGCAGCTGCATGAACACCTCGAGATCGGTGAAGCGCGGCACCACCTTCTCGATGCCCATCACGGTGATGAGTGTCTGAGGCAGGGTCACGCACATCCGGCCGTTGCCTTCGGATTCGACGACGGCCAGCGTCCCCGTCTCGGCGACGCCGAAGTTCGCCCCACTGACAGCCACTCTGGCGGACAAGAACTTTCGCCGCAGATAGGCTCGGGCCGCCATTGCCAGCACCCGCGGCTCATCGGTCAACTCACCGGCGCCGGGCATCTCGCGGGCGAATATCTCGCGGATCTCGGCACGGTTGCGGTGGATGGCCGGGACCAGGATGTGGCTGGGTGTGTCGTGCCCGAGCTGAACGATCAACTCGGCGAGGTCGGTTTCGATCGCCGCGATGCCCTCGGCTTCCAGGTGTTCGTTGAGGCCGATTTCCTGGGTAGCCATCGACTTGACCTTGACGACTTCGTCGGCACCGGTATCCCGGATCAGTCCGGTCACGATCTGGTTCGCCTCGGCGGCGTCGCGCGCCCAGTGCACCACACCACCGCGGGCCACCACATTGGCTTCCAGCTGCTCGAGCAACTCGGGAAGCCGGGCCAGCACATCCTTCTTGAGCGCGCTGCCCGCCGCGCGCAGTTCCTCCCAGTCCGGGCATTCGGCCACGGCCGCAAGACGTTTGGTGCGGATCGTGCGGGTGGCATGCCCGACATTGCGGCGCATCTGAGTGTTCGCCAGTTCGCGTCGCGCCGCCTCCGGGAACGGTTGGGTGCCGCGCAGGTTGCCGATGCCGGGTACCCCGAGGAACTTCGTCATCGCACGGCCTCTGTCGAGGCGAGGATCTCGGCGAGATGCACGGTGCGCACCGCCGAGCGCATACGGCTCAGCCCGCCACCGATGTGCATCAGGCACGAACTGTCGCCGGCCGTGCACACTTCGGCCCGCGAGGCGATCACCGCCGACATCTTGTCGGCCAGCATCGCGGTGGACGCGTCGGCGTTCTTGATCGCGAAGGTGCCACCGAAACCGCAGCAGGTCTCCGCGTCGGCAAGCTCGACCAGGGTCAGGCCGCGCACGTGGCGCAGCAGCTGCAGCGGTTTGTCACCCACCCGCAGCAGTCGCAGCGAATGGCACGTGGGGTGGTAGGTGACCCGGTGTGGGTAGTAGGCCCCCACGTCGGTCACGCCGAGGACGTCCACCAACAGCTCGGACAATTCATAGGTGCGTGCCGCCACCGCGTCGGCCCGCTCCGCCAGTGCGGTGTCGCCGGCGCGGCGGGCCACCATCGCGTGTTGGTGGCGAACCGAGCCGACGCACGATCCCGACGGCGCCACCACCGCATCGCAGCCACTGCTTTCGAACACCTCGACGTGATGACGGACCAGGGCGGTTGCCTTTCCGAGATAGCCGGTGTTGACGTGCATCTGGCCGCAGCAGGTCTGGGCTGAAGGGAAGACGACCTGATGTCCGAGCCGCTCGAGTAACTCGACAGTCGCGATCGCGGCCTTCGGGAACATCGCGTCGGCCAGACATGTCGCGAACAGGGCAATGCGCATCGGTTCTACCGTACGTCGGGACGACGTTTCGGCAGCTACCATTGTCGTCCACGTCGCCGGGACCGACGCCGGGCTGACCGATCGGGGGACTGACCTGTGAGCACGGCGACCAAGGCCCGCACCGGGATCGTCGTGGGTGCGCTGGGCGTGGTGTTCGGTGACATCGGCACCAGCCCGATCTACACCGTGCAGACCTTGTTCAACCCGGGTGACCCGCACCCCGTTCCGATCACCCGCGCCAACGTCTACGGCGTGGTGTCACTGATCTTCTGGTCGGTGATGATCATCGTCACGCTGACCTACGTCACCCTGGTCATGCGCGCCGACAATGACGGCGAGGGCGGCGTGATGGCGCTGATCACGTTGGTGCGCAGGTTGGGGCGCAGGTCCAGTCCGCGGGTCATCAGCGCCCTGTCCGCGCTCGGAATCCTCGGCGCTGCACTGTTTTTCGGCGACAGCATGATCACCCCGGCGATCTCGGTGCTGTCTGCGGTCGAGGGCCTGAAGGTCGTCGACCCGTCGCTGTCCGAGCTGGTGGTGCCGATCACCGCGGTCATCATCGTCGGGCTGTTCGCGGTGCAACGACGCGGCACCGCGGCCGTCGGCCGATTCTTCGGTCCGGTGATGATCGTGTGGTTTGTGGTGATCGGCGCCTGCGGAGTCCGCGGCATCCTCGGCCACCCGCAAATCCTCAAAGCGCTGTCCCCGACGTACGCGCTGGAGTTCATCTTCGGCCACTTCCACATCGCGTTCTTCGCCCTCGCCGCCGTCGTTCTGTCGGTCACCGGCGCCGAAGCGCTCTATGCCGACATGGGCCACTTCGGCCGCAAGGCGATCACGTGGGGCTGGCTCGGCCTGGTCCTGCCGGCGCTGGTGCTCAACTACCTCGGTCAGGGCGCGCTGCTGCTGGGCAAGCAGAGCGTGGTCAATGCCCCGTTCTTCCTGCTGGTGCCCAGCGGCTGGGAGCTGCCGATGGCAATCCTGGCGACGGCGGCAACGGTGATCGCCTCGCAGGCGGTGATCACCGGCGCCTACTCGGTGGCGTCGCAGGCCGCTCAGCTCGGCTACCTGCCGCGGCTGCGGATCGCGCACACCTCGGCGAAGGCGATTGGCCAGATCTACGTGCCCTGGATCAACGGCATGCTGATGGTGGCGGTGCTGATTCTGGTCTTTGCGTTCCGCAGTTCGGCAGCGCTCGGTTACGCCTACGGGATGGCGGTCACCGGCACGATCACCATCACCACCCTGCTGTTCCTCTACATCGCGCACACCCGCTGGCGGTGGCCGCTATGGATGGTGATCATCGGTGGCGGCGCGTTGCTGACCGTCGATCTGATGTTTTTGGCCGCCAACCTGACCAAGCTCGTCCACGGTGCGTGGCTGCCGCTGCTGATCGGGTTGGTGACGTTCACGGTGCTGATCACCTGGCAGCGGGGCAGCTCGATCGTGGTGACTGCCCGCGACAAGGCCGAAGGTCCGCTGCAGCCGTTCATCGACGAGATCCACAATCACAAACCGCCCTACCCCCGCATTCCGGGAACCGCGGTGTTCCTCAATCGCGAGAGCGAAACTGCACCCTTGTCGATGCGGGCGAATGTCGACCACAACCACGTCGTACCCGAGCGGGCGATCATCCTGTCGATCGTCGTTCCGCCGTCACCTCGCGTACCTGATGCCGAGCGGATCACTGTCGATGACCTGGGCGACCGGGACGATGGAATCTATTATGTCGCAGCGCAATTCGGGTACATGGAGCGTCCCGACGTGCCGACGGCGCTGCGCCTGGTGGAACCCGACCAGGTCGGCGGTGCGATCGACCTCGACAACACGTCGTACTTCCTGTCCAAGATCGAGCTGGTTCCGGGCGACCAGCCGACGATGGCGCCGTGGCGCAAGCGGATCTTCATCGCCACGTCGTTCATGGCCGCCGACTCCGCAGGGTACTTCGGGCTGCCGGCCGCGCAGACAGTTTTGATCGGCGCACGAATTCAGGTTTAGCTCCGCCGGTTCACCCGCCGTCGCTACGGTGTGCCCATGACCGACTCCACGACCGTGGCGATCGTCGGCGGCGGCCCCGCCGGCATGGTGCTCGGATTGCTGTTGGCCAGAGCAGGCATCCAGGTCACCGTGCTGGAGAAACACGCCGACTTCCTGCGCGACTTCCGCGGTGACACAGTGCATCCCACGACACTTCGGTTGCTCGATGAGCTCGGCCTGGGGGAGCGGTTCGCCGCTCTGCCGCAGAGCAAGGTCGACCACGCGGAATTCACCGTTGGCGATACGACGCTCACCATGGTGGACTTCCGCCGGTTGCGCCTGTCGCATCCGTACATCGCGATGGTGCCGCAGTGGGATCTGCTCAGCCTGCTCGCGGAGGCTGGGCAGGCCGAGCCGACCTACACACTGCGGCTGCGCCACGAGGTGACCGGACTGCTGCGCAGCGGAGCCCGAACTACCGGCGTGACCTACACCTCGCCCGACGGTGACGGCGAGTTGCGGGCCGATCTGACGGTGGCCTGCGATGGGCGGACATCGATCGTGCGACAGAGCGCCGGCCTGACCGCGAGGGATTTCCCGGTGCCGTTCGACGTGTGGTGGTTCCGGTTGCCGCGGGACAGCAGCGCGCAGTACTCCCTGATCCCCCGGATCGGCACGGGGCGCCTGTTGATCATGATTCCGCGGGAAGGGTACTTCCAGCTGGCCTATCTGATCCCGAAGGGCAGCGACCCGCAGTTGCGGGCCCGCGGGCTCGACGCCTTGAAAGTGGAACTGGCCGAACTGATTCCGGAGGCGAACACCGACAGCCTGACTTCCCTGGACGATGTGAAGTTCCTCGACGTGAAGCTCAACCGGCTGGGCCGCTGGCATACCGACGGGTTGCTGTGCCTCGGCGACGCGGCGCATGCGATGTCACCCGTCGGCGGGGTCGGCATCAACATGGCCATCCAGGACGCGGTGGGCACGGCGACACTGCTGGCCGAGCCGCTGCGGCGCGGCATGGTCACCGATCGTGATTTGGCTGCGGTCCGCAAACGTCGGTTGCCGCCGGCCGCGGTCACCCAGGCCGTGCAGCGGATCCTGCATCGTCAGCTGGTCGGGCCGATCCTGCACGGGAAGAGCGCCGATCCGCCCGCGGCGCTGGTCGCGCTGATGCAGACCAGCGAGGAATCCGAGGTGCTGCGCAAGCTGCGCCGGGAGAATGCCGAACTCAAGCGGGCCAATGTTATCTTGGGCCGGATGGAGATTTTGGTGGCTTGACCGTGGTGTTTGCGTCGTGGACGGTGTCTGTGACGGGGTTCGCGGCGATGCGGTTGGCGCGTAGTTGTCCGTGCAGGAGCGCGATCTGGTCGCGTAGGTGACGGTTGTCGTTGTCGAGTTCCCGGATGCGTTCGTGGGCCAGGGTGAGGCGTTGGCGCAGTGAGGCTTCGGAGCTGCGTTCGACTTGGGGGGCTGCGGGTTCGGTGTGTTGGGGTGCGGCACTCAGTTGGCGGAGTTGGTCGCGGAGTTCGGGTTGGGCATACAGCCAGGAGCGGGAGACGCCGGCCTGGGCGGCGATCTGGGTGACGGTGCGCCGTTGGCCGGTGTCACCAAGATCTTGGAGGGCTTGGCGGGCGCGTTGAAGGGTCTCGTCGCGGCGGCGTTGGGCTGCGGCGATGAGGTGGTGGCTGTTGTCAGGGCGCATCGGATGATTCCTTCCCGCAGCATGTTTGGCCGTCTGTGGCGGCGCATCGGCAGTCGGGGCGCTCGGTGTTGAGGGTGGTGATGATGGTGAGCAGGTTGGTTTCGACGGTGCGGTTCATCTCGGCCAGGCGGGTGTGGCCGTCGGATTCAGCGCGGGCGATCAATGCGCGGGTGTCGTCGAGTTGGCGGCGGTGCTGCGGTAGGAATTCGGCGGTCGTGACGAACAGTGGGCAGGTCAAACACGCGTTGGAGTGCGGGCACGATTTCTGCAACGGCAGACCGCAGTAACCGTTGGGCAGCGTCATGGTCGCGCGGGCCAGGTTCTGCTTCATCCACTCACCATCGGCGAGCGGACCGTCGATCGTGGTGTCAACGGGTTCACCGCGGATGTTGATCTTCTGTGCACGTTCCCACTGGGCGCGGACGGTGCTGTCGGCCAGGCGAGCATACACCGCGGTCATGGTGTGGCTGGTGTGGTCGAGCAGCCGTCGGACCACTTCTTGTGGCACGTCATGGTTGATCCACCGGGTCGCCGCGGTGTGCCGGAATTGGTGAGCAGTGACATGCACTGGCTGGCCGAGTTCGTCTGTGACACCACAGTTTTGCAGCCACTGGCCGAGCTGGAGGTGGAATGTCGCGGTCGGGATGGGAAGGTGCCCGTCGGGGTTGGCGCTGCCGCGGGGCAACAGCACGGTGGTGGTGGGGAACCGTGTCCGGGTGCGCGTCTGCTGCGCCTGGATCATGGTGGCCAGTTCGTCGTCGATGGGCACGACTGCGTCGCGACGCATCTTGTGGTTGCGGTAGCGCAGATAGACCGCGCCCTGCGGGTCGCGGATCAGACAGTCCAACGCCAACCGGGTGGCATCCCCGATGCGCAGTCCGGTGCGGATGAGGATCTCCACGAGCAGCCGGATCCGCGGGTCGTTGATCCGATCAAGGTTGGCCGGGCGTTCCAGCTGGCCCATGACGAACTCGGGAATCGCCCGCGGTACGGGTGTCTGGTCGCGGCGGGGCTGGTCGCTGGGATACAGCTGCACGTCCGCGGGCAGCGATGCCCACCGGTGCTGGCGCACGGCGTGCAGGAAGCCGGTGACCGCCCCGATGTCGCTGCTGCGGGTCTTGGGGTGCGCAATCTCGACGGCCAGCCGGGCCAGGTAGGCCTCCAGCGCGGCCCGGTCCAGCGTGCCCGGGCCGGCCGAGTTCGCCAACCCGGGTGTGAACCGCGAGAAGCGCACAATGGCGATACGGTCCTTGCGCAGCTGGCCCAGTCCGATCCCGCACGACATGCGCCAGCGGCACCACCGCTTGGCCAGATCCCGTAACCAGACTGGTTGCACCGCAGTGAAATCCAGGCGGGCGCCCCCGTGGCCGGCGATTCCGAGGCGGCGCAACAGCCACACGTCACGTTGGTATTCGCTGTCCCAGCCTGTCCCGTCACGCAGGTCGAGTAGGCAGTCGATCGCGTAGCCGAGGAACGCTCGCGGCGTGTTCACCGCCGCAGCAGCGGGTAGCCCGGCCAGCCATTCAGTCAGCGGACGCTCCAACAGCGACTCGGCGCCGCTGGCGGCCAGATGATCCAGCAGCGCCTTGATGGAACGCGGCGTGGTGCGGGTCCGGCTGGCATCGACCCGGCATTGCAGTCCGTAGCCGATTTCCAGCCGCAGCGCCGGCGGCAGCGCCCGCAAGTCGAAACGGTCCTCTCCGTAGCTGGCGCAGTACGCGATGAACTCGGCGGTCGGCGGGCGGCCTCGTTGGCGCCACCGAACGTGATGCGACCGGCACCAGCCCCCATCCAGTTCCGCCCACAACACACACCCCGGTAGCGCACACACCGGTGTCGGTGCCTCGGCAAGCACCGGGCGCCACTGATCCAGTGGTAGCCGCCCGCACTTGTCCCACAGTTGGGCATGCTTGTAGCACAACTGATATCGGTGC
The DNA here is from genome assembly GCF_022370635.2 of Mycolicibacterium crocinum. Next base: position 85,231 of record NZ_CP092362.2, read on the forward strand.
TGACCGAATCCGCACTCGGCCACCTGGCAAGATCTCAGCGGTCGATGGCCCATCACTGCGGGATCCGCGGTCGCAGTCCACTCCCGCCGGTCCGGGCGACCGGCCTGTTTCCAGCGGGCCAGGTGCGCCAGACACAGCCCGGCGTAGCGGCTGGAGTGCACACACTCGGGCACCGCGCACGCGGGCGCCCCGAGGATGGGATCACCCACTGCGGGCACCAACACCGCGGCCCGGAACTCCGGACGCACCACCGTGTCCAGGCGCTCGGCCAGCGTCGGCCCGGGCGCGCCGGCCAGCGCTTCGACGCTCACCGCGGTTCGTCCGAATCGGCCAGCCACCCCGCGGCCACCAACGCACCGCGAGCGTCTTCGATCTTCAAATGCGCATACGTGTCGCCGGTCGTGGCGATCGAGGAGTGCCCCAGCAGATGGGCCACCACCTCCACCGCCACCCCGCGCCGCAGCAACTCCGTGGCATACGAGTGCCGAAACACATGTGGCCCGAACATGATTGCGGTCCGTTGACGAATCCGGCAGACCAGATCGTAGACACTGGCATACGTCATGGGATGCCCGACCGGTCCCGACCACAAGTTCACGAACACGTAGTCACTGTCCAGATCGCCGTACTCGGTGTGCAGATAATCGGCATACAGCCGGATCACCCCAGCCCCCACCGGGACCCGCCGACCACTGACCCCCTTGGCCCGCGCTCCGTTGGCGTTGCGCCGCGGCACCACCGACACCAACCGGGCCGCGGCGTCGATATCGCTGTGCCGCAACCCCAACGCCTCACCAATCCGTAACCCCGACCCAGCCAGCACAGAGAACAGGAACTGGTCTCGCAGCCGATCACAGGCCGCCACGATCGCTGCGATCTGCTCGGCATCCAACGTCTCAGGGATGCGCTGCTCGGCTCGTAGCCGGATTCGCCGGCTGCGTTCCGGTCGATCTCCCAAGTTGGCCAACAGCGGACGCCACGATCCACCACGTGTTCCGCGCCGCTGCCAGGTCGTCAACAGATCACCCAAGTCCACCCCGTGACGTTGATGAAACTCGTAGAACGCCGAGATCGCCGACAGCTTCCGGTTCACCGTCGCCTCCGTGCAGACGCTGTCCGCCGTCGGCAGCGCCGCGACGTTGCCCAGCCGTGCGCCGCCTGGCAGCCGCAGCCACGCCACGAACCGGCCCACGTCCTCCAACCGCACCTGCGACCACAGCAGGCCACGCTGGCCCAGGAACTCAAACCAGTCCCGCAGGTCATGCGCATACGCCTTGACCGTGTTCGGTGACCGCTCCACGGCATGCAGATGCGACAAGAACGCCTCAGCCGCCTCGACCACCACGAAATCGCGATCCAGCAGCGTCCACGACTGACGATCACCAAACGGCATCACCACCGGCTGCACCCGCAGCCCAGGGCACGTCATAGACACCAAAGATAACCAGTCCACAACGCATTTCCCGGCACCTCAACCAGCGTGTCGTCTACATCGTGGACAGTCTGCTCGGGCCCTCAGATAACCAACGCGATCTTGAAGGCGGCGTCGGTTTTCTTCGCTGCCGAGCTCGACCGGCCCTGTCAGTAGTCGTGGAGTTCATCAGCGCTCACCAGCACACTCGGGTGGGCGCTGATGGTCTCAAGTGGGGTGTCGAGTCGATGTGCGCCGTGCTCTCGGAGTTCGGCGTCGCGATCGCCCCGTCGACGTATTACGCCCCCCGCGCCCGCGGTGGCCCCTCGAGGGCCGATTGGTCTGACGCGCAGGTGATCGATGCGATCTACCGGCTCCGTCAATCCAACCCGCTGTATCGGGTCCTGGGTGCTCGCAAGACATGGATTGTGTTGCGTACCAACGGACTCAATGTTTCGCGGTGCGTGGTGGAGCGGGTCATGCGGGAGATGGGCTGGCGCGGTGCGTGCAAGCGGCGCCGGGTCCGCACCACCGTCGCCGACCCGGCGGCGACACGGGCTCCAGATCATGTTCGGCGGCGGTTCGTCGCCGAGGCGCGCCTGACCGATTGTGGGTGGCTGATTTCACGTATTGCCGGACCCGGGCCGGCTGGGCTTATGCGGCGTTCGTCACCGATGTCTATGCCCGCAAGATCGTCGGCTGGAAGGTGGCTACCGAGATGACGCAGAAGCTGGTGACTGATGCGATCAGTCACGCGATTGATACCAGAAAGCGTTCTGGTACAACATCTTTAGATTCACTTATCCACCACAGCGATGCGGGCTCTCAATACACCGCGGTGGCCTTCACTGAACGGTTGGCCGCTGAAGGGATCGTGCCGTCGATCGGTTCGGTCGGCGATAGTTTTGATAATGCTCTGGCCGAATCGGTGAACAGCAGCTACAAGACCGAGCTCATCGACCACCAACCGCTCTACCCCGGCGCCACCGAGCTGTCCCTGGCCACCGCCGAATGGGTCGCCTTCTACAACCGCCAGCGACCCAACGGCTACTGCCAAGACCTCACGCCGGACCGAGCTGAAGCGCTCTACTACCATCGCCAACGGCACCCTCACACCGAGGAGGCACTCAGATAAGAGAACCTCCCGACACACCGGGGCGGATCGGGACTGTGGATCTAACGGTGTTTCCGGCACTGACACGCTGAGTGATGCTCGGCGAGAAAGGTGCCGTGATGACGACACTGGACGATGTGGCGAAGAAGAAGGCGGCTGAGCAGTCCGAAGGCCAGAAGGCTGCGGTCGAACTGGTCCGATTGGCCCAGGAGCAGGGCTTGTCGCTGACCGGGCCCGACGGGCTGCTCAAGCAGTTGACCAAGACGGTCCTCGAGACCGCGCTCAATGAGGAGATGACCGAGCACCTCGGCTATGAGAAACACGACCCGCCCGAGACGGGGTCGGGCAACATCCGCAACGGCACCCGCACCAAGACGGTGCTGACCGACACCACCGGCCCGGTCGAACTTGACGTGCCGCGCGATCGGGCATCGACCTTCGAGCCTCAGATCGTCAAGAAACGCCAACGTCGCCTGAACGGCGTGGACGAGGTCGTGCTGTCGCTGTACGCGAAGGGCTTGACCACCGGTGAGATCTCGGCGCACTTCGCCGAGATCTACGGGGCGTCGGTATCCAAAGAGACGATCAGCCGCATCACCGACAAGGTGCTTGAGGAGATGAACGACTGGTCGGTGCGACCGCTGGATGAAACCTACGCCGCGATCTTCATCGACGCGATCGTGGTCAAGGTCCGCGACGGCCAAGTCGCCAACCGGCCGTTCTACGCTGCCATCGGGGTCACCCTGGCCGGGGAACGCGACATCCTCGGCTTGTGGGCCGGCACCGGCGGGGAGGGCGCCAAGTTCTGGATGAGCGTGCTCACCGACCTACGCAACCGCGGCATCAAGGACACCTTCTTCGTCGTCTGCGACGGGCTCAAGGGACTGCCCGAGGTGGTGGGCAATGTGTGGCCGCAGGCGATCGTGCAGACGTGCATCATTCATCTGCTGCGCAACACTTTTCGGCTCACGTCCCGCAAGTACTGGGACGAGATCAAGCGCGACGTCAAGCCGATCTACACTGCGGTCAACGCGACCGCGGCTCGGGCGGCGTTCGACGAGCTGGCCGAGAAATGGGGGCAGCGCTACCCGGCAGTGATCCGGCTCTGGGACAACGCCTGGGCGGAGTTCATTCCGTTCCTGGACTACGACGTGGAGATCCGGCGAGTGATCTGCTCGACGAACGCGATCGAGTCGCTCAACGCCCGCTACCGCCGCGCGATCAAGGCCCGCGGACACTTCCCCTCCGAGCAGGCGGCGCTCAAGTGCCTGTATCTGGTGACCCGATCACTGGACCCGACCGGTGTCGGCAGGGCACGATGGACGATGCGGTGGAAACCTGCCCTCAATGCGTTCGCGATCACCTTCGCCGACCGATTCCCGGCAGCCGAAACCTACTGATGAAAAACGCCGGAAACACCGTTAGCGAGATAGACCCGGCGGATCATGATTTTCAGCCGCCGTTGACAAGGCCGTCTTCATGTAGCTCTATGGGGGAAGTGACGCGGAGGTCAGAGATCTCGACCAGCGGTTCATGACCGTCAGCAACCGAGGAGTCTCAGTCTTCATATCAGCGGTCCGCTGGCTGCGTGTGGTTAGAGAGCGATCGGTCTTGCGGCTGGCTACGTTTCAAGCTGACGCCGACGCCGCAGTGACTCCCTACGCGAAAAGATCTGGCTAGCGTCGTGAGATCCGCGTGAATCGGAGTTCTGGAAGCGCTGCGCGGATAGACCTGTCATTCCTCGCCAAGGAACCTAGTGATGTGAATGCAGCGATGTGCATCACAGAAGGGGCGAGAGTGTGAGCTGGTTGACAGGGCGGGTTGCACTGGTGACCGGTGGGGCGGCCGGAATCGGCTTGGCTGTGGTGGAGCGGTTTTTGTCCGAGGGCGCACAAGTGGGTGTGTTGGATCGCTCGGTAGGCGACCTGGCCGGCCTCGGCTACGCCGACCGCAAACTGAGAGCGGTAACAGGTGACGTGACCTCGTACGCCGACAATGTCAGGGCGGTACACGAGACGGTTGATGCGTTCGGAAAGCTCGATGTGTTCGTCGGCAATGCCGGGATCTTCGATTACTTTGCGTCCCTGATGAGTTTCGACGGAGACGACCTCGGCGGTGCTTTCGACGAGATCTTCTCGGTAAACGTCAAGGGCTACCTCCTTGGCGCCAGGGCCGCGGTTCCTGAACTCCTCAAGAGCGATGCGCCGAGCATCATCTTCACCGTATCCAACTCTGGTTTCTATACCTCCGGTGGCGGCCCGCTATACACCGCGTCTAAGCACGCCGTCGTTGGCGTGGTGCGTGAACTGGCATACGAGTTGGCGCCGAAGATCCGGGTGAACGGAGTCGCGCCCGGCGGCACGATAACAGGATTGCGTGGCATCGAAGACCTGGGTCAGGGCGAAACCGTGTTGTCGTCGGTGCCCGGCATCGCCGACATGATGAGCACGACGAATCCTCTGCAGTACGCCCAGCAGCCTGCCGATCATGCCGGCCTGTACGTGCTGCTCGCGTCGGCGGACAACTCACGCGCGGTGACCGGCGTCGTCATCAACAGTGACGGTGGTTTGGGCGTGCGCGGAATGAATCAGCCGGCCGGAGGACTGGGACTTGCCGCCAACGTCGCCCGGACCGACTTACCGACAGCATGAAAGACCTACACAGATGTTGGTGACATCCCTGGATTATTCAGACTTCGCGTCACCCGACCCGAAGGAGCGGGTTTGGCGACACACACCCCACTTTTATGTACCACAGCCCAAAAGCAATGCGGCGCAGCCGAAAACACAAGAGGAGATCAAATGTCCGTTGTCGGAGACAAGAGCGACATTCAGCAACTGATTGCAGCGGGTCAAGAAGGACTTGCCAGGGGCCGAATGCCTGCCGGACTGGTCGCCAATGCTGAACTCCACGCGCTCGAAGCCGAGCGGGTGTTCGGCCGGTGCTGGCAGTTCCTGGCCCACGAAACGGAGGTACCTCAGGCCGGGGATTACGTGGTGCGATACCTAGGCGGCGGTTCGATCATCGTCGTCCGCGGCGAGGATGGCGAAGTGCGGGCGATGGCGAATTCGTGTCGGCACCGCGGAACACTGCTGTGCCGCACGGAGATGGGTAACACCTCGCATTTCCGCTGCCCCTATCACGGGTGGACCTACCGGAATACCGGAGCCCTCGCGGGCGTGCCCGCACAAGAAGAGGTCTACGGAGTCGAGATGGACAAGAACGAGTGGAGTTTGACCCAGGTCCCGCGTCTGGAGAACTACGGCGGCCTGATCTTTGGTTGCCTGGACGAGAACGCACCACCTCTGGCCGACTACTTGGGCGATATGACCTGGTATCTCGACCTGATCAGCAAGAAAACCCAGGGTGGTCTGGAGGTGCGTGGTGAGCCGCAGCGTTGGATTATCGACTCCAACTGGAAGCTCGGCGCGGACAATTTTGTCGGGGACGCCTACCACACGTTGATGACGCACCGTTCGGCGGTGGAACTGGGTCTGGCGCCGCCCGATCCGAAATTCGCGTCGCAGCCCGCCCATATCAGCCTCTCCAACGGTCACGGGCTTGGCGTCCTCGGTGTGCCACCGGGTCAACCAATGCCGCCCTTTATGAACTATCCGCGAGAGGTCGTCGACGGGCTCGCCGAGGCTTACGGCGACCAGGACCAGGCAGATATTCTGCAGGGGACGGCCTTCATCCACGGAACGGTCTTTCCCAACCTTTCTTTCCTCAACGTCCTCATCGGTAAGGACCAGCAGTCAATGCCGGTGCCGATGCTGACGTTTCGGCTGTGGCGTCCATTGACGCACGACACGATGGAAGTATGGTCGTGGTTTCTCGTCGAAAAGGACGCCCCAGAAGACTTCAAACAACAGTCGTACGAGACCTACGTCCGAACCTTCGGCATTTCCGGCGTGTTCGAACAGGATGACGCCGAGACCTGGCGCTCGATCACTGCGGGAACTCAGGGCATTCTCGCCGGCAGCCAGATGCTCAACTTCGAAATGGGCCTGGGCGTGCTGGGCAGAGACGACACATGGAAGGGGCCCGGTCGACCCCTGGCCAGCGGGTACGCAGAGCGCAACCAACGTGAGTTCTGGGCCCGCCTGCTGGAGTTGATCGCCGACTCAGGCGACGGCGCGAGCGCACATGGCTCACAACCTCAAGCCCGCATGCAGTCTCTGGCCGGCGGCGCGGAGGCAGCCTCGTGAGGCATCGTGAAATACGTTATCCCGCAACCAAAGTCAATCGAATCACCAAGGATGGTGTGCCATGGTAGCAACTCTCGAACAGCAGGTACTCCTCCGCAGCGAGGTAGAGGACTTCTTATTCGAACAGGCGGAATTGCTCGACGAGGGCCGGTTTCACGAGTGGCTGGGATTGTGCACCGAAGACATCCGCTACATCATCCCGGTACGCCTCAGCAGAGAACGCGCCAATGGCGAAGGGAATTCGTCGACAATGACGCATTGGGATGACGACTACGCAGGATTGCAGTTGCGGGTTCTGCGGTTGGACACCGAATATGCATGGGCTGAAGATCCGCCCTCACGGATCCGACACAACGTGTCGAATGTGCGGGTGCGCCCCGCGTCCGAGCCGGACGAATACGATGTCCGATCCAACGTGCTCGTGTTCCGCAACAGGGGGGACAGCCCTAAGTACGATCTCATCTCCGCGAAGCGCCAAGACGTCATCCGGCGGTGTGAGACGGGCCTGCGACTGGCGAGCCGACGGGTGGTGCTCGATCACGCCGTCCTCGGCACGCACAACCTGGCCTTCTTTTTCTAGCGGTGGCATTGAGCCTGTATCGCTTATCCCCCAGAAAGGTTCAGACGTGACCCGCGAGCCCGAGATGACAACGACTATCGCGAACGAGTTCGCCGTAGTCACCGTCGACAAGGTGTACACCCGCAACGGAGAGCGGTTGGAGATTGCCAGTCCCCGCCTCGGTTTCCGGATCCAGCTCGATCCACTAGAACTCGAGAGTCTGTCATGGCAAACCAAGGAGAGCTTTTCTCGGTTGCTTCAGGACCCTTTCGGTCCGGGCCATTAAGGGGCCAGATTGGCCACCGTGGCGGCCCTCCACTTCACGGATCGTCGAAAGGACGTCTGTTTTGAGAACAGCTCGACTCGAACCCATGCGATACGCGAGGTCTGGGCACAAGTGATTCATGCAGAAGTCGATCCACGCCGGTGCTGCGGCTACCGCTTATGCCTGGACGTCGCGCCAGGTGTCTTCGCGATCAATTCGGCTGGAAAGGCAGAATCAGTCGTAAGCGACATTCCGGCTGATCAAGAGCAGGCCGCCCGCGCTGCCGCGCAGGAATGCCCGTCGGCAGCGATCACCATTCGCGCTGCCGGACCCCAGCAATGACACAGCGCACAGTCGTTCTGATCGGCGGCGGACTAGCGGCCGTGCACGCTGCCGAGACGTTGCGCGAGGAGGGTTTCGACGGAAAAATCTATCTGTTCTCCGCAGAAGCTCACTTCCCGTACGACCGCCCCCCGCTGTCCAAGGGGATGCTCACCGGGGCAGTCACCGTCGATGACTGTTCGCTGAGGTTGCCGTCGTGGTATGCCGACCGCCAGATCGACATGATGCTCGGCGCGCGGGTCGACGCGCTCGACGTCCGAAACCGGTCTGTTCGGCTGGCTTCCGGAGGTGTGGTCGCTTTCGATCTCGCCCTATTGGCTACCGGCGCACGGGTACGGTGGCCAGGTCGGCTGTGTGTGGAATCGGACAAGGTGCTCCCGCTACGCACTCTCGACGATGCCCTTGCCATCAGGTCGCATCTTGTCGCAGGCGCTTCGGTCGCCGTTGTCGGTGGCGGATTCATCGGCGCTGAACTCGCCTCGAGCGCTCGCGAACTAGGTTGCCAGGTAACGATGTTCGAAGCGGCATCGGCACCCTTTTACCGCACACTCGGTCACACGGTGGGCGTGATATTCGCCGAGTTTTACACCGACCATGGAGTCGTAGTCACGACAGACGTGCCGATCGCCGAGGTGTGCACTGAAGCAGACGGGGTTCGGATCACCGCCGGCGACGGCCGGGTATGGCATGTCGACGTGGCTGTGATTGGAGTCGGCGCCGACCCGAACGTCGAGCTGGCCGCGGCGGCCGGATTGCAGGTCTCGGACGGTGTCGAGGTCGATGAGCACTGCGCGACCTCGGCACCGCACGTGTATGCGGCAGGCGATGTCGTGAACCGCCCGGAGCCCATCTTTGGCGGTCGAACCCGAGTCGAGCACTGGCAGAATGCCCAGCAAATGGGGATTGCGGCTGCGCGAGCCATGTTGGGACGCAACGAAGTATTCGCCGACGCGCCGTGGTTCTGGTCTGACCAATTCGGGTTGAACATCCAGGTCGCTGGATTTCCGCAGCGTGCGGACCGGGTCATTACGCGGGGCAGCCTCGCCTCGGATACGTTCACCGCCTACTACTTGCACGGCACCGCGCTGGTGGGGGTGCTCGGGGTCAATGCGACGAAAGATGTGCATCTGGGTCGCCGACTGATCGGCGAACGGGTCATCGTCAACACCGGAGTTCTCGCCGATGGAACCGCGCAACTCAGCGATGCTGTGGTGGACGCCGCGTGCTCCATGAGCTGACCGTGAGCTGACGTCCCTGCCGCCCGGCGGATGTTCGACACCTGCACACACAGCATCGAAATCACCAACACCTGAGCCGTTGCCCGACGCTGGGTATACACCAGGCGATCCGCGATCAACGGCACTGGCCGCAGGCTTTCGCGACGCGATGCTTTCCTGGTAGGCCGCATCGAGGATCGCGGCACTCCCGCCGTGTCCTCGCCTGCGTCGGCATCGACCGGATCAAGGCCGACACCTTGAGGCATACGTTCGGAGAGTCTCGTGCTTCTGCCGAACTCGAGCCGCGATGAGCAGTTCGTCATAGTGTCGTTAAGCAACGAGAGTCACCATTAAGAACTACTCTCTGCTGGACGGAAACGGTACGGGACAGTATGGTCCATGCACGGTGTGTGACGCACCACACTGCGCGCCAGTGACACCGTCGGCCTCCGTGCCCGGGGGAGCGGAAGATCTGCAGGAAGCTAGGTTTTGCGGAGCGGAAAAGCGAGGTGGATTACCACATGGCGGCAGGGTTGAGGGGCGCGGACGCATACTTCAGCCGGCAGGAGACCGTGCGCACCCAACAGTTGAGCGCGGCCGAGAACATCGCTTCGCGGATTTTTACGCCCCACCGTCTCCGGTTCTCCGGACGCGGCCAACGACTAAACGCAAGGCTCAGCGCCGCACGAATCGGTGCTGTGACCGTCGGCTATCTCGGGTACAGCGCAGATGTCCGACTCGACAATTCGACTGCGCTGGATGATTACCACATCAACGTTCCTCTCACCGGACACGCCGAGTCGTGGTGCGGCACACAGACAGCTCTAGCCACACCCACACAGGCCGCGGTGTTTCTCCCGGGCTGCCCTGCCGGCATTGTGTGGGCCGCTGATTGTGCCCAGCTGTGCGTGAAGTTCAGCCGTGTGGATCTCGAACTCGAACTCGAGGGCCTGCTCGGGCGACCCTTAGCCAGGCCGCTGAACTTTACGCACGCCATGAGCCTCACGGCCGACAGCAGTCGCACCTGGCTCTCCGTGCTATCGGTCTTGTGTCGGGAGTTCACTCACTCAGAGAGCGTCGTGCAACGCCCGATGATCGGGCGACACTTCGAACAGTTGCTCATGCACGGGTTTCTTCTCGCCCAACCTCAGTACCAGTCGATGACGCTCGATGTGGAGCAACAGGCGGCGCCTCCGCCCAAAGTGGTCAGAACCGCACTCGACTTGATCGAGGGACACCCCGAAAGAAGTTGGACGACAACCGATCTTGCTCGCGACGTTGGTATCAGCGTCCGCGCTCTCCAAGAGGGCTTCAGGCGGCACGTCGGACTTCCCCCGCTGACGTATCTGCGCGAAGTTCGGCTCAATCGTGCGCACGCAGAACTCGCGGCGTCCGCTCCGGATGCCGTTACTGTCGCTCACATAGCGATGAAGTGGGGCTTTGGGCATCTTGGCCGCTTCGGTACGGCATATCGGCGTAAGTTCGGGGTCACTCCGCAACATACGTTGCGTGCGAGCTGAAGATTGCTTCCAACGACGTCACCGAACCGACGCGCGGACGGGCAGTTCGCCCACGATGTGTGGGAATCTAGGCCAGGAATCGGTCGATGGTTTTGATGATCTGGTAGGCCACCCGCAGCGTCGGCACGTCAATGGCCAATTCTTCAGCGGCGGCGAGGTACGGCGCCAGCATAAAGTCGACCTCGGTCTTACGTCCTCGCAAAACATCCTCATACATCGAGGGGTGGCCCGACATTCCCTGTGTGCGCATTGCTTTGCCCTGCCCGATGACGAAATCGATCGCCTCGGCCGTCGGGAGCGCGTCGAGTTCCTTCAGCCGCGACAGAGGCGCGTAGAAGTTCATCGGCTCGTATCCCTTTGCCCGATAGACCGCCAGAAGGTCTTTCGCCAGCGCGACGAAGTACGTCGCTCCCTCAGGCACCTCCATGCCCTCGAAGACCGAGGCGCCGCGGATCGCGCCCAGCGCCGTGACCGACCACGCTGCGGCCAGCGCGATCTGGGCCAGCTTTTCCCATTCGACCTGCTCGATGTTGCCCACGGCCGCCGCAGGAAGGCCCGCAGCGTTGAAGGCAGCCGTCAGCATGTCGACGCGCGCGCTGGACGATCCGTCCAGTTCGCCGAAGTAAGCGGTCACCTTGGCTGAAAGGTGGTTGCGCACGACGCCAGGCGCGACCAACGTGCCGCCTTCGATAGTGGACGCTCCGATCACCCGGTCACGACCAAGCCAGTTCGCGAGCGTCGCGTCCTTCTCCACGCTGTTCTGCACCGACAAGACGGTGCCTATGACATCACGCAACGGAGCGGCATCCGCTAGCGCCTGCGCGGTGTCTTTGCCCTTCACCGCCAGGACGAGGTAATCGACGGGTCCCGTAACCTTGCCTGCCTCGTCCACCGCCTGCACGTTATCCCTGATCAGCAGCTCGCCCCGACGGCCTGTGATATGCAGGCCGTTGCGCGCGATGGCTTCCGCGTGCGCTCGCCTGCCGACGAGGGTTACGTCTACCCCCGCGTTGGCCAAATAACCGCCCAGGACCGTACCGAGGCCGCCGGCGCCGAGGATCACGACGCGCATCAAATGGCCCCTGCGGCCACAAGCTGCTGTTGCAGCAATTCCCGTTCCGGAGCCGACAGCCGGGCTTTGACGGGCGGCCGCACCGGACCTGCACACAGCCCCAGCAGCTCGAACCACGCCTTTAGATAGGGCATGGCCGCGACATACGAGCCGGTGGCCGCGATGCGGCGGATCAGCACCTCGTCGTAGGCCTCGCGGATCCCGTCCAGCTTTGCCGACACGGGCAGTGCCGCTGCCAGATCACCTTCCAACGCCAGGTCGGTGTAACGGTGCAGGTCCGGTCGCCACTTCCCGTAAAGGATGAGGGAGAGCTCGCCGTAGAGGACGCGTCCGCCGAACAGAGCAGCGTCGTGCGCCCAATAGCGCTCGTTCGGCTCGCTGATCACTAGCCGGTCTCCGAATTTGCGCCGCAACGCGATGCTGTCGGTCCAGCTCAGCGTGCCGTTCTTGATGCCGACGACGTTCGGGTGCTCGGCGATCCGGTTGACGGCGTCATGGCTGTATACGAAACCAGAGACCGGCGTGCGGTAGAGCACCAGTGCCAGCCCGGTGGCGGGGGCCACGAAGTCGAAGTACGAAACGACGTCGTCGTCGGTCTTGAGCTGCACCGACGGGTTCATGATCTCGGCACCGGTGAAGCCGAGCGACTCCACGAAGCGCATCTTTTCGATTGCCTGGTATGCCGACGACTCCAGGATGATCGTAAACAGGGGAAGGCGGCCCGCGGCCGAATCCGCGACTACCTCGTGGTAACGCCGCCATTCGGCCAGTGTCATGTTCCAGCCCTCAGCGAAGAACCCGCCTACGACAAGTCCAGTACAGCCCATCTCCACAAACGCGTCGATGTTGCGCCGCAGACCTTCTTCGTCGAGCTCGAAATCCGCGGTGAGTGGCGTGACGGGACACATGTAGAAGTTCCGGAGATACTCGGTGGCCCATGCCCTGAAATCCGGTCCGACCTGTGTCGTGATGGTCATACTCTTCGGGCTCCTTAAGTGACGATTCGCGAGGTGAGAGTGCGAGGTGGGCAGGATGGATTCCGCCGCTGATCGTTGAACGGCGGACCCTTTGCTGATGCTTTCCCAGCTTAAACTGGGGGATCGGTCGCGTCTATCCCTCCACCGCGGCGCGGACTCCGATTCGCGCCAGATGTCATGGCAGTCACCACTTTTTCGACGGCTAGCGACGGTGTCGCGTTTTGTCAGAAGCCGCCCGACAGCACAGCGATCGCTGCTGCGGCGGCCCGTGGGTCACAGCAGCCGGACGATGCCGCGGGCAGCCACCTGCAGGGCGCCGAGCAGTCGCTGGCGACCTCGCTTCAAGGACGGAACTACGACGGCGATCGCGGCCACCACAGCGTCGTCGGACTGCCGGACGATCGGCACGGCCAGTGAACAGGCGCCTAGCGACATCTCTTCCACGGTGGTAGCCAACCCCTCGCGCCGCACCCCCTCCAACTGTCGGGACAGCACCGCAGGCTGGGTGATTGTGTAGGGAGTAATCGGAGTCAGATTGGCAAACACCTGATCCTGGACTTCGCGTGGCGCGTGCGCCAACAGCACCTTGCCGACGCCGGTGCAGTGCATCGGCAACCTGCTGCCGACGGTGCTAAGTATCGGCACGGATGCCCTACCCATCATCCGCTCGAGGTACAATACTTCGTTGCCGTCGCGTACCGCGAGGTGCACGGTGGCGAGCGTTGCCGCGTAGACATCGTGCAAGAACGGCTCTGCGACCTGCCGTAATCCGCCTCCGACCGGGGCGAGCAGCCCAGCGCTCCACATCAGTCGGCCGACCTCGAAACGACCGTCCGTGCGGCGCTGCAACGCCCCGCCCGCAACCAGTTCGGCAGCCAGCCGGTGGGCCGTGGCCATCGGCAGGCTGGCCCTACCCGCCAGTTCGGACAGCGTCAGTGTCCGGTGCCGCTCATCGAAGGCGGCGACCATGCGCAGCAAACGGGAAGCGACGCTGGTGCCGGGCGTTGAGGTATTTCCCGCCACTCACGGATCCTTTCCGCTCAGTGGTAATCTAGCGTAGGTCAGTCGCCGAGGAGCCACTAGCGTCAAGGCTATGACAGCAGTGATCGACCGCGATCCCGACGGCGGGTTGCCGACGCAGCAGGCGATCAGCGCGGAGATCGAGGCGATCGAGTCCGAGTACCAGCGCGCTGGCATCGAGGAGACGCAGCCGCGGCTCGGCTACCCGCCCTACCGCAGCAGCCTGCTGCGTCATCCCACGAAGGACCTACACCACGCTGACCCGGAGGGCGTCGAGCTGTGGACGCCCTGCTTTTCCGAACGCGACGTGCATCCGCTTGAATCGGACCTCACCATCCAGCACTCAGGCGAACCCATCGGCGAACGGATAGTGGTGACCGGCCGGGTGGTCGACGGCGACGGACGGCCGGTGCGACGTCAACTCGTCGAGATCTGGCAGGCCAACGCCGGCGGTCGCTACATCCACAAGCGTGATCAACACCCGTCCGCGATCGACCCCAACTTCACCGGCGTCGGCCGCTGCCTGACCGATGACGACGGAAGCTACCGCTTCACCACGATCAAGCCAGGGCCGTATCCGTGGAGGAACCACCGCAACGCTTGGCGCCCAGCCCACATCCACTTCTCGGTGTTCGGAACGGAATTCACGCAACGGCTGATCACCCAGATGTACTTCCCCGGCGACCCGTTGTTCGCGCTGGACCCGATCTATCAGTCGATCACCGACCGAAAGGCCCGAGACCGACTGATTGCCAACTACGACCACGACGTCACCACCCACGAATGGGCCACCGGTTACCGGTGGGACATCATCCTCACCGGCGCGACGCGCACTCCGGCCGAGGATCCCCACCGCGGAAGCGAACACCGATGAATACCCTGCTCACCGCCACCCCGGGGCAGACCGTCGGACCCTTTTTCGGTTACGCACTCCCGTTCGACCGGTGCGAACAGCTGGTTCCGGCCGGCTCACCGGGTGCCGTCCAGCTTGCCGGCTTGGTCCTCGATGGTGACGGCCAGCCTGTTCCCGACGCCCTGCTTGAGATCTGGCAGGCCAACGCCGACGGCACCATCCCCACGTCCACCGGCTCGCTACACCGGGATGGCTGGACCTTCACCGGATGGGGCCGCGCCGGCACCGACGCTGGCGGACGGTACAGCTTTTCCACCGTCATCCCAGGTCCCTGCGATCCCGGTGCGGCACCGTTCTTTCTGATCACCGTGTTCGCCCGCGGGCTGCTCAACCGGCTGTTCACACGCGCCTACGTGCCGGGGGGCCAGCTGGCAGGCGATCCACTGCTGGCGTCCCTGCCGCCCGAGCGCCGCGACACTCTCATCGCCACCCGCGAGGGCGCCGGACTACGCTTCGACATCCAATTGCAGGACGCGCCAGGCAAACCCGAGACGGTCTTCCTGCGCTACGCGGGACACCAGCGATGACTGACCTCTTCTGGCCGGGCGACGACCTCGCAGGCGCCCTGATGAGCGGCCCCGCATTCCTCGGGGCCATGGTGGCCGTGGAACGGGCGTGGCTGGACATCCTCGTCGACGCCGGTATCGCACCGCAGGAGGCGCGTGCCAGCTTGGCAGACCTCATCGCCGACGCCGACACCGAGTCGATCGCCCGCCGCGCCGCCACCGACGGCAGCCCCGTCAGCGCGCTGGTCACGTTGTTGCGTGAGCGGTCGACGGCGGCGACAGCGCGTTGGTTACACCGCGGGCTAACCAGTCAGGACGTCGTCGACACAGCGCTCGTCATCTGCGCCCGTGATGTCCTCATACGCATCGGCGACGAGTTCACCGTCCAAGTCCGGGCGCTGTCCGAGCTCGCTGAGAGGCACCGGAGCACACCAACACTCGCGCGTACCCTGACCCAGGCCGCCCTACCGAGCACCTTCGGCGTCAAGATGGCACGTTGGCTTACCGGCATACTGGACGCCGCCGAACCGCTGACTGGGCTGCTGCCCTCCCTACCGGTGCAGGTCGGTGGCGCGGTGGGAACGCTGGCGGCGGCTACGGAATTGACCGGTTCGGTGGACGGCGCCATCGCGTTGAGCGACGCGCTCGCCGGCGCTCTGCGGCTGGCGCCGGCTCCGCCCTGGCACACCACCCGCTCGGCGATCACCCGCATCGGGGATGCGTTGGTGAGCTGCTGCGACGCCTGGGGGCACATCGCCGCCGACGTCGCGACCGGTAGCCGGCCCGAGATCGGCGAGCTGGCCGAGGGCAGTGGTGGCGGCTCATCGACGATGCCGCACAAGAACAATCCCGTCCGTTCTGTGTTGATCCGGCGCACCGCGCTCACCGCGGGCACGTTAGGCGCCACCCTGCACCTGGCCGCAGGAGCGAGTGTCGACGAGCGCTCCGACGGCGCGTGGCACGCCGAATGGGCCACACTGCGCACGCTCGCCCGCCGCACCGTCGTGGCGGCCGTCCAGGCCTCCGAACTGCTCTCCGGGTTGCAGGTGGACGCGGCGCGGGCGGCCGCGAACCTGGCCGACGCGGGCGGGCTGCTCACCGAACAACGGGCCATGGCCGAGTTGACCGGTAGCCCAGCACGGCCCGACTACACCGGTGCCGCCGATCGGCTGATCGATTCGACCTTGAGTCGGGCCCGTCGCTTCATCAAGTCTGCGTCATGACCATTCCGGCCTTGGCCACAATCGACTTCGGCGGTCCCCGCGGTGCGCCTGTCCTCGTGCTGGGGCCCTCACTGGGTACCTCGGCAGCCACGCTGTGGAGCGCTGCGGCTGGATGGCTGAGTGCGCACGCCCGCGTCGTCGGGTGGGACCTACCCGGTCACGGTCGAGGCGGTCCTGGCGAGCCCTTCACGATCGCCGAACTAGCGGCCGCCGTGCTGGCACTCGCCGACGACATGCGCGCCGAAACCTTTCACTACGCCGGTGTTTCGCTCGGTGGCTGTGTCGGTCTACAGCTGATGCTCGATGCGCCGCAACGGGTGGACTCGGCGACCTTGCTGGGCACCGGTGCGTCGATCGGCACCCCAGCTGGCTGGCTGGAGCGCGCCGCCACCGTCCGCGCCGAGGGCGTCGAAACCCTGCTCTCGGGCGCGGCCCAGCGGTGGTTCGCGCCCGGCTTCGTCGACCGGCAACCAGGTGTCGGCGCGGCGCTGCTGGACGCCCTCAGTCACACCGATCCGGAGTCCTATGCGCAGGCGTGCGAGGCTCTCGCGGCATTCGACATTTCCGACCGATTGCGCGAGATCGTCACTCCCGTCCTGGCCGTGGCAGGCAGCGCCGACGTGCCCACGCCGCCGGAGTCATTGCGGCGCATCGCCTCCGGTGTCCAGGACGGTGACCTCGTAGTGCTCGACGGTGTCGGGCACCTGGCACCCGTCGAAGCCCCGGACCGGGTCGCCGGCCTCATCGCAGAGCAGGTGGGTATTCCGCAGCCTGCGACTAGGACCGTCGAGGACGTGTGTCGCGTGGGAATGGCGATACGGCGCCAGGTGCTCGGCGACGGGCACGTCGACCGGGCAATCGCCGGTACCACCGACATGACCGCCGATTTCCAGCACCTGATCACCCAGTACGCCTGGGGAACCATCTGGACCCGCCCAGGTCTAGACCTCCGCAGCCGCTCGATGATCACCCTGACGGCCCTGGTCGCGCGCGGGCACCGCGAGGAACTGGCGATGCACCTGCGAGCGGCCCGCCGGAACGGTTTGAGCAACGACGAGATCAAGGAGCTGCTGATGCAGACTGCCATCTACTGTGGCGTCCCCGACGCCAACTCCGCGTTTCGCATCGCCGCCGAGGTATTGCCGGAATTCGACGAGGACGAGCGGGCGTCGTCATGAGCCGCACCGCCGTCTGCGCCACCGCCCATGAAGCCGTCGCCGGAATCGCCGACGGCGCAACAATTCTCGTCGGCGGATTCGGCATGGCGGGCATGCCCACCACACTCATCGATGCGATCATCGAACAGGGCGCCGCCGAGCTCACCATCGTCAGCAACAACGCGGGCAACGGCGACACCGGTCTGGCCGCGCTGCTGGCTGCCGGTCGGGTCGCGAAGGTCATTTGTTCCTTCCCCCGACAGGCCGATTCGTACGTGTTCGACAGGCTCTACCGGGACGGCATGGTCGACCTCGAAGTGGTCCCGCAGGGCAACCTGGCCGAGCGGATCAGAGCGGCAGGCGCGGGCATTGGCGCGTTCTTCTGCCCGACCGGTGTCGGCACCCCGCTCGCCTCGGGCAAGGAGATCCGCACGATCGACGGCCGCGACTACGTGCTGGAGTATCCGATCCGCGGCGACGTCGCACTCATCGCAGCACACCTGGCCGACCGGGCCGGAAACCTGTTGTACCGCAAGACTGCTCGCAACTTCGGTCCGGTGATGGCGACCGCCGCCACGCTGACCGTCGTTGAGGTCTCCCGCGTCGTCGAGACCGGAGGCATCGACCCCGAGACGGTCGTGACGCCGGGTATCTTCGTCGACCGCATCCTCGACCTGTCCTCGATTCCCGCCGCCCGCACCGAGGTCGCCTCGTGACGGGAACGCTCGATGCAAGGACACGGCGTCGTGTCGAGCATCTCGACCGTGGCCCGTTGGACCGCCGGGAGATCGCCGCGATGATCGCCCGCGACATCGCACCTGGGTCGTACGTCAATCTCGGCATCGGCCAGCCCACGATGGTCGCCGACTACCTCGACCCCGCCGCCGAGGTGGTGCTGCACACCGAGAACGGCATGCTCGGCATGGGAGGCGCCGCGACGGGAGACGCCATTGACCCGGATCTCACCAATGCAGGCAAGGTTCCGGTCACCGAAACCCCTGGGGCGTCCTACTTCCACCACGCCGACTCCTTCGCCATGATGCGCGGCGGCCATCTCGACGTGTGTGTGCTCGGGGCGTTTCAGGTCAGCGAGCGTGGAGACCTCGCCAACTGGCACACCGGAGCACCGGACGCCATTCCCGCGGTCGGGGGTGCGATGGATCTCGCCATCGGCGCGAAGCGCGTATTCGTGATGATGACGCTGTTCGGCAAGGACGGGACCGCGAAGTTGGTTCCGGAGTGCAGTTACCCGCTGACCGGGCTTCGATGCGTCAGCCGGCTGTATACCGAGTACGCGATCTTCGACATCGACAACGCCGGAGACGGACGCGTGCGCGTACTCGAGACCTTCGCCATCAGTATCGCCGCGCTCGAGAAGCGCTTGCACATAGCTCTGTCGTGTGACCCTGGCGCTTCGGTCGCCGAAAAGTGACTCCATGCTCGCTCAGCGACGAAATTCCCAGAGGAGTGGATCGATGACCCTATCCCGTGACGAGCTTGACGATTTCGCCGAAAGCATGGCGCGCGCAGGAGATCGCGACCACCAGCACGTATCCGAAGAGCACCTCGTCGTGAGCTCCACCGAGGCACACTGGATCCAGACCGGAAGCCCATCAGAAATTGGATTGCTTCTGCGGATACCCGCCCGCTCCATTGAGTTTTTTCTGCAGAAGATCCCCGCCGGTGCGGGCAGTGACCTTCATCGACACGTACACGAGTCAATTCACTTCGTGCAACATGGCTCGGGCTGGTCGGAGATCGGCGATCAACGCGTGACGTGGAGCGCAGGCGACTTCGTTTATACGCCGCCGTGGGTGTGGCATCGCCACTATGCCGACGACCAACTGGACGTCGAGATGATCGTCATCGAGAACTCCCGCCTCTTGGCTGCCGTGGACGCAACCCAGAGGGAAAGCAGGGGCAACGTTAGCTTCGCCGAGGCTTTCGGCGTCGCCGACACGTAAGCAGTGGAGAAATTGTCAAGGGAATCGCTTCGAAGGGCGCTTGACGACGGCGGTCAAACACACGGCGGCCGGTCAACCCATCCACGGCGCTAATGTCCAGCCGCCCTGCAACTTTCGTGGCCGCGGCGCCTCCCGGCGAAGCAGGCGGCCTGATCTGCACCCGTGTTGTCGGCCCACGGGTTGTGCGAGTAAAGCGCAAAGTGATCACGATGCGGTCACATGCGTTATTCGTCGAACCCTTCATCTGGGATAGCAAACGCCGCCCTGGCGTTGTCGTTGAGATTTGCAAATCCATCGATAACCACCCGGGCCACGCGGGTCTCATGGTCGACAATGCGGATCAGCCACGTGTGAAAGGCCGCACCGGTGAATTCTTCGCTGACCGGCGAAGGAGCTCTCCAGCGACGGAAGAAGAACTCGAGTCGTGTCGTCAGCTCGATGACATCCTCCTGCACCGGAACGTAGGAAAGTACTTGACGCAGTTCGAGGCGTTCGTCGAAAATCCCGTCCCGCTGCGTGAGATACAACCGCAGACCATTGAGTCCCTTCCATTGGTGGCCGCCGCGAAAGCCGATTTCGAAGTCGTCTGTGAGGACGGTTGCGAACATTTGCTCGGCCGGCGAGTGGCGCTGTTCTAAGCGCAGGTAGTCATCGATCGTCGAAACGAACGCCGGCAGGTCGGGGGTACTCGGCACAGAACATCTCCTTTGCCAATGTAGTTAGATCAGCTTAGTAGCAAGCTCTGCGGCAGCTTCGCCGATGATGCCAGCTACTTTGCGGACATGTGATGGCCGTAACCGATAGCTCGGCGCTGATGCATTTAGTGCCAGCCTCACGTCGGGACCTCTTGCAGGTATGGCGACAGCAACGGATGCGACACCTTCTTCGCTTTCCTCCCTACTGGTCGCGAAACCGCTCTTTCTGACCTCTACCAACTCGGCGCACAACTGGGTGAGGGTGCTCACTGAATTCTGGGTGAGTTGTTCCAAATTTGGGTCAGGGTACAGTTTGTGAAGCTCTTCATCGGAGAAGTTGGCAAGCATGGCCTTACCGGTCGACGTGCAGTGTGCAGGCATGGTCCTACCCAGGCGCGATACCACCCGCACGGCGGACGGGCTCTCGAGCGCCGCGATGAAGCGGACCGACGTGCCATCCAGCATCCCGATATGCACTGTTTCCTGCAGCGCATCGCTGAGCTGGCGCAGAATCGGAGCTGCGACGCGCGGTATATCCATTCTGGCGAAAACAGCGAACGCCACCCCGGTCAAGGCCGGTCCGGGCAGATAAGCCTTGCTGATCGGATCCTGGCGGACGAAACCGCGATACTGAAGCATCGATAACAGCCGATGCGCAGTCGACGATGCCACGTCTAGATAGACGCTTGCCTCGGTAAGACGGACCTCTGATCGTTCACCCAGGAGTAGAAGTAGGCGAAGAGCGTTGTCGACAGACTCGATCGGATACTGAGGCGGTTTAGCGGTACCGAGTTGATCCATTTGTCGCGTTTGCGCCGGTCTCTGCATGACAGAAAGGGTACCTCCCCTGAGGAACGAGTGAGGCCTGCCGCGCAATTGGTGACTCTTGCGCGATCGGAAGCCCGGGTACCTGGAGTCAAGTATCGTCAGCGCCGCCCGGATCGTTCCGCTCAGCCTCGGGTGCATTCGCGTTCGGCGAAGGCGACCTGGCCACCCAGGACGCCTCCCCTTGATAGCGGGCTCGCGGGCGGTTGGGTCATCGGCTTAACGGTCTCGATCATGCGAAACGCGCTCGTGAACTCCACGTCGAACTTGCTGCGTATTTCTCGGGCCACGAGTGCTTTCCATAGCACACCTCACCCGTCGTCGGCGTCCTTCGCGCTCGTGGCGGTCCGGCCGGTGGAGAAACCGCGCCTGCGCCGACGCGCCCGTGAGGGTTGACTGCACTGCGCAGAAAACCCCATAATCTCTGCTGTACAGAGTTGACTTCCACCTATCAGTGAAGGCCCGTGGTTCGGGTGGGTCGGGTCGGGTCTCCTCGCCGAACGACGGGAGTAGGCGTTTGATGGATCACAGTGAAGTCTTGGCGGATGTGCGCCGGGGCATGATTCCTGCGTACATGTACAACGACAGCGAGATCTTTGAGCTCGAGAAGCAGCGGCTGTTCAGCCGCGCGTGGTTGTTCGTGGCGCACGAGTCCGAGATTCCGCAGCCGGGGGATTACGTCGTTCGGCGAGTACTGCAGGATTCATTCATCGTTGCTCGTGATTCGGCGGGCGAAGTCCGCGTGATGTTCAATATGTGCCTGCATCGGGGAATGCAGATCTGTCGGGCGGAGATGGGCAACGCGTCGAACTTCAGGTGCCCGTATCACGGTTGGACTTATCGGAACGACGGCCGGATCCTCGGGCTGCCATTTCACCAGGAGGCATACGGGGGCGACGCAGGGTTCAACAAGTCGGGCCAAACTCTGCTGCCTGCGCCGAGCGTGTCCAGCTATAACGGGCTGATCTTCCTGTCCATGGATCCGGATGCGGAGTCGCTCGAGGAGTATCTGGGTGATTTCAAGTTCTATCTCGATTTCTATACCAAGCAGGGCCCCAACGGCCTCGAGGTGCGGGGCCCGCAGCGCTGGCGAGTGAAGGCCAACTGGAAGATCGCCGCGGAGAATTTTGCCGGGGACATGTATCACACCCCCCAGACGCACACGTCGGTCGTGGAGATCGGTCTGTTCCGGGAGCCCAAGGCCCACAAGCGAAAAGACGGCGCCACATACTGGGCGGATAAAGGCGGGGGCACCACCTACAAGCTGCCCGAAGGAAGCTTCGAGGACCGGATGGACTACGTCGGTTACCCGCCTGAGATGATCGATCGCGCACGAGCGACCTGGACTGCGCGGCAGCAACAGGTGGTAGGTGCCGACGGCTTCATGATCTCGGCGGCGACGTGTTTTCCGAATCTCAGCTTCGTGCACAACTGGCCCAAGGTCGAGGACGGCGATGACGTCTTGCCCTTCATTTCTCTTCGGCTGTGGCAGCCGATCAGTGAGAAGGAGACCGAGGTGCTGTCGTGGTTTGCAGTGGATTCTGATGCGCCGGCAGAGTTCAAGGCGAACTCCTACAAGGCTTATCTGATGTGTTTTGGGTCCACGGGGATGTTCGAACAAGACGATGTTGAGAACTGGGTTTCGATGACCAACACTGCTGGGGGGTCGATGGCTCGCCGGCTGCGGCTGAACAGTCGGATGGGACTGCTCGCAGATGACACGCCGGTGGTCGACAAACTCACCAGTGCTCAGTTCCACGGGCCGGGGTACGCCCAGCTCGGCTACAACGAAAATAATCAGCGGCAATTGCTGAGATTGTGGGCCGACTATCTGGAAAAGCCGCCACTGCACGTCGACCCCGCTACGGTGCTCACCGACAACCCGCACGGGATTGAGCCGATAACGCAGACCAACGGCCAACGCTGCGCCGGTAGCGCCTCCGAGCCCGATCCGACGTCGGTGACACTGTGAGCGTCGACGGCCGCGAGGGCGCTAGTCGGCACATTCCGCCACCGGTGCTTGGTGCGCACGCTGCGCGCGATCAACGAATCGGGGACGCCCTATGGTTCGACGATGCTCGTCACCTTGAGGCGCACCGGTTCCTCGTAAACGAGGCTTACCTTCTCGACGCCCAAGATTACGAGGCCTGGCTGGATCTGCTGACCGAGGACGTTCATTACCTGATGCCGGTGCGGGTCACCACCGCGGCGGGGGCCGGATTCGATACCTCACCGGGAATGGCGCATTTTGACGAGAACAAATACTCCCTGAGTCGCCGGGTAGCCCGGTTCGCGACCGAGCATGCCTGGACTGAGGACCCCCCGTCGCGGCTGCGTCACTTCATCACCAATGTGCGCACGTTTCTCGCCGACGATGCCAACCACCTGATCGTCGACAGCGCTGAGCTGCTGTTCCGCAGTCGCGGCGACGTCAACGAATCCACACTTGTCTCCTGCGGGCGAGAAGATCTCCTACGCCGCGACGGGGACGCCCTCAAACTCGCCCGCCGGACGATCTTCGTCGATGAATCAGTGCTGCGGATGCAGAACCTGGCGGTGTTTTTATGACCCCGAACCGATCCGGCGAGGGTGCGCACGCACTACCGCCTGACCGGATGCCCGGGGCGACCGGTCACGCACTCAGCATCGCCAACGAATTCGCCGAGGTCGTCGTGCGTCGGGTCGACACCCGCAATGGGGCACGTCTGTTGATTCAGTCACCGAAATCGGGGCGGTGGGTGTCGCTTGATGCCCTCGAGGCTGAGGCGCTGACTTGGCAGAATCCTGCCACCTTGGCGGCGATGGTGGGAAACGCACACGCGCCGTTGATCCTGGGGGACGATGCATGACGGGCTGGCTGGCGGGCAAACGCGCGTTGATCGTCGGGGCAGGTTCGGGTATCGGACGGGCCACCGTCGACGCGTTTCTGGCCGAGGGTGCCCAAGTGGCCGCGCTCGACCACGACAGCGACAAATGCGCGGCGCTGCGCCAGCAGCTTCCCGACACTCCGGTGATTGAGGGCGACGCGACCACCCGCGATGCCAACGACGAAGCCGTGCGGGTCGCCGTCGACGTTTTCGGCGGACTCGACACCCTTGTCAACTGCGTTGGGATCTTCGATTTCTACCGCGGCGTTCAGGACATCCCCGTCGAACGGATCGACGAAGCGTTCGACGAGATGTTCCGTATCAACGTCCTAAGCCATATTCACTCGGTCAAGGCCGCAGTGCCGGCCCTCATGGCCGAGGACGGCGCCTCGATCGTGCTCACCGAGTCGACGTCGTCGTTTTATCCAGGACGGGGCGGGATGCTGTATGTGTCCTCGAAGTTCGCGGTGCGCGGCCTGCTCACTGCGCTGGCTCACGAACTCGCGCCGAGGATCCGGGTCAACGGCGTGGCGCCCGGAGGCACGTTGAACACCGACCTGCGCGGACTCGACAGCCTTGACCTCGGCACCCGCCGTCTGGACGCGGCACCGAACCGGGCCCGTGATCTCGCCGCGCGCACACCGCTGGGCGTGGCCCTATCCGGTGACGACCACGCCTGGAGCTACGTCTTCCTCGCTTCGCAGCGCTCCCGCGGAATCACCGGCGAGACAATCCATCCCGACGGCGGCTTCGGCCTCGGGGCCACCCGGCCGACCAGCGCCTAATCACTGCAAACACAAGAGAAGAGGAACAGATGGGCGGAGTCATCAAGGCTGACCGGACAGCATGCCAGGGATACGCGAACTGTGTCATCGCCGCCGAGGACTACTTCGACATCGACGATCGAGGACTCGTCGTGGCGCGAAAGACGGTGGTCCCCACGGAGGACAGGGTCCGAGTCGAGGAGGCAGCACGCAGCTGTCCCGTCGCCGCCCTGCACGTCGCTGACGAATGACCTCACGGGTTGTCATCGTCGGCAGTTCTGTTGGCGGAGTCCGCACGGCCCAATCGCTGCGCTCGGAAGGATTCGACGGCGACATCGTTCTGGTAGGCGAAGAGACAGTACTGCCCTACGACAAGCCACCCTTGTCCAAGGCGTTGCTCGCTGGCGCCAGCGACGCTGCGGCCGTGACGCTACTCACCGAGGAAGATGCCGATCGCGACCACATTAAACTTCGGCTCGGCCACCGTGCGATCCGAGTGGACTTGGCAGCCGGGCAGGTGGAACTCGCCGACCACGAGCCGGTGCATTTCGACAAGCTTGTGGTGGCTACCGGCGCCAGCGCGCGGCCGTCCCCATGGGGTCAGGGACCGGGCATCCATGTGCTTCGAACCCTAGAGGACTGTCTGCGGTTACGAGCCGATCTCCTCGCCGGTGGCCATCTCGTCGTCATCGGGGGCGGATTCATCGGGGCCGAGGTCACGTCGACCGCGCGGTCGCTGGGCCTGGAAGTCACGGTTGTCGACCCGCTGCCGGTGCCGATGAGCCGGGTGCTAAACACCGAAATCGGTGGACGGTTCGTGGATCTGCACCGACGCCACGGCGTGCGCACGCGGTTCGGCGCGGGCGTCGAAGCGGTCGACGGCGAGTCCGGAGATCTTCGTGTGCGCCTGACCGACGGCACGGTTCTGGAAGCCGCCACGGTGGTGGTCGGAATCGGGGCGGTCCCCAATGACGGCTGGCTGACGTCGTCGGGACTCGTCATCGATGACGGCCTAGTCTGCGACGAATACTGTCGTTCCGTCACCGCTGAAAACGTCTACGCAGTCGGCGACGTGTCGCGTTGGTTTCACCGGGGCCGGGGCGGGGCGGTGCGCACAGAACACTGGACCAACGCGGTCGACCAGGCCGCCTGCGTCGCGCACAACATCACGCATCCCCGAGATCTGCGCTCCTACGAGCCGGTCGAGTACGTATGGAGCGACCAGCACGACTGGAAGATCCAGGTCGCCGGCCGGACCACTGGTCTCGGAGACCATGTCATTGTCGGAGACCCGCTGAACGACAACCGCTTTGCAGCGCTCTACACCGAAGGCGACCAACAGTTGAGTGGCGCGGCGATCGTCAACTGGCCACGCGCACTGATCGAGTGCAGGCGCGCACTGCGGGCCGGGAGCAATCTCGAGAGCTTGCAGACAAAGCTCGAGGCCTTGACGAACTCAACGAATATCGTGGGCACCCCGCCACGATGACGAGCCTCATTTGGAAAAAGGGTCTGGACGCCAAGCGACGGTGCGTGCCTGGGCTTCCGAGATGCCGAAATCTCCGCCGAACGGATGACTTAGCTGCTTTGTTGGATGGGGGCGGCTACCGCGGGTCCACTGCGCCCGGTACAGCGCTATTGACGAGATCCATCCGTTGCGGTTAGTCTCTTTTTGACAGAGTGCTGTTCTGGATAACAGAGAAGGGGTAGCCCATGTCGACCGCCGAGATCTCAACGCTTCAAGAGTTCGACGTCGAGCTCGAGGCGGTCAATCTTCGGGGGCAATGGGTCTATGACGAGGTGCTCGAAAGCGTCGTCGGCGGCCCCAAACCCGCTGGTGTCCCATTCCTGTGGCGGTGGCAGGATGTCCACGCGAAGCTCTTGAAGTCGTGTGAAGTGATGCCCGAGAGTTTGACGGCGCGACGCAATCTCTCGTTCATCAATCCGGATGCCCGGGGAACCACGCACACCATGAACATGGGTATGCAGATGCTCAAGCCCGGCGAGATTGCCTATGCGCACCGCCATACCATGGCGGCGCTGCGGTTCGCTATTCAAGGCGGCCCCGGCCTGGTGACTGTGGTGGATGGCGAGCCTTGTCAAATGGACACCTACGACCTGGTTCTGACCCCTCGCTGGACGTGGCATGACCATGAGAATGCCACCTCGGAGAACGTCGTTTGGCTCGACGTGCTGGACATCGGATTGGTGCTCGGGCTGAATGTGCCCTTCTATGAGTCCTATGGCGAGATGCGCCAACCTCAACGCGAGGACCCGGGAGAGCATCTCGCTGACCGCGGTGGGATGCTGCGCCCGGCGTGGGAGCAGGTCAAGGCGGCGAACTTTCCGTACCGCTATCCTTGGCGTGACGTCGAGCGGCAGCTCCAGCGGATGGCGGGCCTTGCGGGCAGTCCCTACGACGGCGTAGTCCTGCGTTATGCGAACCCCGTTACCGGCGGATCGACTATGCCAACGCTGGACTGCTGGGTGCAGTTGCTGCGGCCGGGCCAGCAGACCGAGGCCCATCGCCACACGTCGAGTGCCGTGTATTTCGTCGTGCGCGGTGAGGGAACTACGGTTGTCGACGGGGTCGAACTCGACTGGGGGCCCCACGACAGCTTCGTGGTGCCCAACTGGAGCACCCATCACTTCGTCAACCGGTCGGCGGAAAATGCGTTGCTGTTCTCGGTCAACGACATCCCTACATTGAAGGCTCTCGATCTCTACTACGAAGAGCCCGAGCTGTCTTTGGGGACGCAGCCATTTCCGCCGGTCCCCGCTAACGTCCGAGCCCGCTGACGATTCACGAGAGAGGCAGTGCACGTGCGTGACACGAAGTTGACCGTCGATGACATCACCGGTGTCGTCGGCATTATCCCTACGCCCTCCATCGCGACGGCCGACCAACCGGGCACCGCGTTCTCCGTAGACCTCGATGAGGCGGCGACGCTCGCCGACGCGATGGTCCGTGGCGGGGTCGATGTGCTCATGACCACAGGCACCTTCGGCGAGTGCGCCTCGCTGACGTGGGACGAGTTGCAGAGCTTTGTCGCCACCGTGGTCGACGCCGTCGCGGGACGTATCCCGGTTTTCGCCGGAGCGACGACGCTCAATACCCGCGATACGATCACGAGGGGTCGCCGGCTCGGCGAGCTCGGCGCCGATGGCCTGTTCGTGGGTCGTCCGATGTGGCTGCCCCTGGATGACGCCGGCATCGTGCGCTTCTACCGGGATGTGGCCGAGGCAGTGCCGAACATGGCATTGGTGGTCTACGACAACCCCGGCGCCTTCAAGGGAAAGATCGGGACGCCCGCCTACGAGGCACTCAGCCAGATACCCCAGGTCGTCGCTGCCAAGCATCTCGGGCTGCTCAGTGGCTCCGCCTTCCTTTCCGACCTCCGCGCGGTAAGCGGTCGCGTGCGGCTACTGCCGCTTGAGACTGACTGGTACTACTTTGCGCGGCTCTTCCCAGAAGAGGTCACCGCCTGCTGGTCGGGCAATGTGGCCTGCGGCCCTGCGCCAGTAACGCACTTGCGCGACCTAATCAGAGCCCGCCGCTGGGACGACTGCCAAGCGCTCACCGACGAACTCGAGGGGGCTCTTGAGACGCTGTACCCGGGCGGCAACTTCGCCGAATTCCTCAAGTACAGCATCCAGATCGACAACGCCCAATTCCAGGCGGCCGGTTTTATGCGCACGGGGCCCACCCGACCGCCGTACACCGAAGTGCCGGAGTCCTATTTGGCTGGCGGGCGCGAGGCCGGCAAGAACTGGGCCGCACTCCAGCAGCGCTATGCGTCACTTCCCGTCTCGAACCACTGAATCGCCTGAGGACAGCACATGTTGGTGAAAGCGTTGGGTTATGTGGGTGTGGAGTCTCCGGATGCGAAGGAGTGGTTGGCGTTCGGTCCGGAGGTTTTGGGGATGGAGGCGGTTGAGGCGTCCAGTGGGTCGGTCCTGTTGCGGATCGACGACGCGGATCACCGGATCGCCGTTCATCACGGGGACCGCAACCGGATGCTGTATGCGGGCTGGGATATGGGCAGCGAGGAGGCGGTTGAGGCTGCCGGGGAGTTGTTGCATCGGCAGGGTATTGGGTTTGAGGTGGGAACCGAGGAGGACTGCGCGGCCCGCGGGGTGTTGGGCTTTGTGACGCTGTCGGATCCTTCGGGGTTGCGTCATGAGTTGTTTTACGGTCAGAAGGTGGTGCCGGGTTCCTTCCGGCCCGGTCGTGCGATATCGGGGTTCGTCACCGGTGCGCAGGGGTTGGGTCATGTGGTGCTGGCGACGCCGGACCTTGCGCAGGCCGACCGGTTTTTGCGGGGGGTGTTGGGGTTTAAGAAGAGCGATGAGATTTACACCTTCATGGATCTGTGGTTCTACCACTGCAACCCGCGCCATCACAGCATCGCGTTGACTCCGATGCCGGGTGTGCGGGGACTGCACCACGTGATGGTCGAGGTGCAAAGTTTTGATGACGTGGGGATGGCTTATGACCTGTGCATGTCGCGCAACATTCCGCTGAGCATGACGTTGGGGCGCCATGTCAACGATCGGATGGTGTCGTTTTACGTGCGCACACCGAGCGGGTTTGACCTCGAGTACGGCTGGGATGCGGTGACCGTCGACGAGGAAACCTGGACAGTCGCTCAGTACGACCGACCCAGTGTGTGGGGCCACCAGATGGTCGCCCAAACACCACCAGGCGCACTCGAAGCCGCAACAACATGAACGGCTCGACGGCCGAGACGACGAAAACGATCATATGGAGGTGAAATGGCGATCCAGTTTCTGACCGATGAATGGGCCGATGCGGTGACCGCCGCAGCCAATTCCGACGAGAAGTTCCGCACTGCCGCGACGGGACATGACGTGGTGCTGCGGGTGTCCGTGTCGGGGAGCCCGTCGAGTGACAACTACTACATGCATTTCTCTGACGGGTCACTCACCGTCGGCATCGGGGCCCCGCCACGGACGCCAGACGTGGAGGCCGAAATCACTTACGAAACGAATATCGAACTCTCCCGGGGTGCGCTCAACGGCCAGACCGCGGCCATGACCGGGCAGATGAAAGCCGTCGGCAACATGATGAAGATGATGTCGATCGGAAAAGCCCAGGATCGGCTCGCTGAACTCGAGAGCGGCTTAGACATCGACTACTAGCACTTATCGCGGCGCCTAGAGTTGACTTCGCGCCGAGGGACACAATGCCACGAACGGGTATGCATCGGCACTTACCATCGACTCAAGTCCCACCCTGGACGGTCCGGCGCGACCATACCGCCAACAACGCCATTCCGAAAATCCTCAAACCAGATTGGACACGGCTCATGACAACACGCACCAGCGAACTCGTTCCCAGCGACATGAAGGGGTTGTGGGGATTCGTGCCAGCCTGCTCGACGCCGGACGCCGCCGATGTCAACGCGGTCGACACGATCGACACCGATGCGCTCGCGTCTCTGGTGGATCGACTGGTGCGTGATGGTGTCGACGGCATCGTGACGACCGGCAGCGCCGGCGAGTCGCACACCCTTTCCGACGACGAATACCGCACGCTCATCACCACGGTCGTGGAGACGGTGAACGCCCGGGTTCCGGTGTTCGTTGGTGCCAGCACGCTCAACACGCGCGACTCGATCCGACGCGCCCGCGTCATCGCCGACCTCGGGGCGGACGGGATCATGAGCGGACCGCCGATGTACTTGCCGCAGACTGCCGAGAACGCGGTCCAGTACTACAAAGACCTCGCCGAGGCCGTTCCGGAGCTGGCGATCATGATCTACCAGAACCCGCACGCGTTCCGCATCACATTGCCGCCCGGTGCATTTAGGGAGCTGGCCCAGATTCGCAATATCGTTGCGCTCAAGCAGACCTCGATGGACATCTTCAATGTGATCGGCGCCATCAAAGCGGTCAAGGACAAGATGTCGGTCCTCGTCTTGGACCAATTGATGTACCCCGCAATGATGTTCGGCGCTGCCGGAGCGTGGAGCATCGACGTATGCATGGGCCCTTGGCCCGCGCTTTCGCTGCGCGATGCATGCCAGCGTGGCGACTGGACAGAGGCCGCGACCATCGCCGACCAGATGCAGGCGCCATTTCGAACGCTGGGCCTGACCATGGAGGAATTCCAAGCCATGCAGTCCGCCTGGTGGAAGATCGCAATCGACACTGCGGGCTATGGGCGTGCTGGGGCTGCTCGGCCGCCCTTCGTTCACATACCGCAGACCGTCGTCGACTCCGCGCACCGCTACGGTGAACGCTGGGCAGGACTTGCGGAGCGCTATCACCGGTCAAGGGAAGCCGCTGGGCTGCCGCCTGCCGCGGCGAACGTCGCCGCCGCCTCGTCATAGACGCCGGGGAAGAACCGTCAGGGCGACCTGCTGACCACTCCCCCCACCTAGGCGTCTAGGAGCCTGCTGATTTAAGGGCGTTTGGGGCGGGGTGTCTCAGAGCGCTCTGTGGCGCGTCGGTTTTTAGTCAGGCCCTGGGTCGACAGGTTCGAGGGGCACCCCGCTGTGTTGAGCGTGGCACCAGGTGGTGTCGAAGGCAAGGCCCTATGAGATCAGGCGATGGCCCAGGTGGTGCCGGTGTGGGTTAGTCCCATTGTGATGAGGCGGCGCAGGTTCAGTGCTGCGCTGCGGTGGTGCAGCCAGTGGTCGTTCTTCGGGACGCCGCGGTAGCGGACTTTGCGGTTTCCTCGGGTCAGCCAGGCGATCGAGCGTTCCACCATGGGTCGGTGCCGGCGGTACTCGGTCTGCCACTCGGGGGTGCGGGCGGCTGCGCGGGCAGCGCGGAGGTGGTGTTCGTGTTCGCCTATGGTGAGATTGCGTCCGTCCTTGGCGGTGGTGCACTGTGCCGCTAAAGGGCATGAACGACAACGTGTTCTGAACCCAGTGCTACCACTGGGGGTGATCGGCCGGGTGTGCCCGGCCGGGCAGGTGACGGTACGAGCATCGAAGTCGACGTGGAAGTCGTCGCTGCTGAACCCACCGGGAACCGGGGTCCGCAACGGGATCGGTTTGATCACCGCGACATGCTGACGATCAGCCAACGCTGCCCGCGCATGACCGGTCCCATAGGCCGAATCACCGAGCACCCGCACCGGAGCGGCTTCATCGTCGAGTAGGGCCAGTCCGATGATGGCTTCGTGGTTGCCGGGGCCGCTGGCCTTGGTTAATGCGCAGTCAGTGATGATTCCAGTGTCAGGCTCCACCGCGATGTGGGCTTTGAAACCGTCTTGGCGACGGTGCACCGTCTTATGCGCATGACGGGCATCAGGATCGACGGTGGAGATGACCCGATCGGTGGCCACTTTTTGGGCGATCTGCCAGTGCCCATCGGTGCCATCAGAGCCCTCGACGGGTTCAACGTCTTGGCCTGCGATCAACGCCAACAACGCCACCGCCTCCCCAGCCCGTGGTCCCAGCTGCTGTTCGGGCAGATGCCCGAGCAGCCGGTGGGCGTCACCGACCAATGCATCGATCAGCTGGTCGCGGGCGGCCTTGTCGTTCCATGCGATCGCCGGTTTTCCCGGGTCGTCGTAATCATGGGCGGTGCACTGAGTCTCGATGACCTGCGCGGCACCGGCGACCTCGCGCCGGACCCGGCGGATCGCGGCGATCAACTGCGTGACGGTGTCCTGGGTGGCGGCCGCGTCATCCAGGACGGTGGAGTCCAAGGCGCGGCGCGTCTTGTTGGCCAGTACCCCGGTCTCGGCCACCACGGCTTTAACCGCTTCAAAGATCCGATTCGGTCGATCCGATGCCGCCAACCGGCGCCGCCAGTAGGTCAAGGTCGTGGAGTGAAACGCGCCCGCGGTGATCGGCAATCCGCACGCGGCTTTCCACCGCAGGTCAAAGGTCACCGCATCCACGGTCTCGTTATCGGACAGGCCATGCAAAGCCTGCAGCGTGATCACCGAGGCCATCACCTCAGCGGGCACGCTCGGACGGCCTCGACGTGACGGGAACAGATCGGCGAACATCGCCTCGGGAAACAGCTCATGCCGATGCCCCGCGAGGAACGCAAACATGCTGTCGGACTTCAGAAGATGCCCGGCAACCGACTCCGCATCCAACAACTCACGCTGATCATCCGAACGACCCTGCACCCACCAATCATCCCAACAGCGCAGGCCAACCCACCCCCGCCACGCGGGATTAAATCAGCAGTCTCCTAGGTCTGTAGCCAACGTCGCCAGCCCACTCAGCAGCGACTGAACTTCGGGCAGGACTGCCAAGCGCCGAGCAATGCGACGGCGGCGAGGTTGAACAATGCCGCCTGCTCGCGGCCACCGATCTGGTGGGCTTCTCCGAGAGCCCGTGCGCGGTGATGGGTCAGCCAGTCAGGATTGCGATCGAGAGCAGCGTCAGATAGGAAGTCGCACCCGAGCCAACGCGTCGCCGAGCATCGAGATAGTGTGCACCACAAGCGTTTTCGCTGCCGTGGCCACGGCGAGCATGTCACAAGTCACAAGCGCCACGGGCGGTCTGCCAGGGACCATGCCGGCGATGACTTGGAGATGCCCGAACCGATAGGCGCGGCAATCGGCATCGCCTGCCGACCCGGGCGATCGGGGGAGTGGAGTCGGCTAACGCCCGCCACCGGGTTGTTCGTCGGACAATAGCGGCAACGACCGCCGCGCGTGCTCTTGTTCCCGCGCCCCGCGGCCGAATGTTCTTAGCAGGGCACCGACAGCACGACGACATCGCCACAGACCTCGGCCATTGCGGGGCTGGCTGCCCCGGCGCAAAGGCAAGTCGGTCAAAGAGAACAACACGTCCAGTCGCGATCTTGCTTGCACTGCCGCAGCCTGCCGAACGCGTCGTAAATGCCTGATTCGTCAGGACTTAGCGTGATCTCGTCTACATAAGGTGACGCGCCGGGTCCGTCAGATTAACGGTGTAAGCGGCATCTTCGGTTAGGTGGTTTCGCTGCCCGGCATGCGGTCGGCGAAGGTGATCGCGAAGGCGTTCAGGGCTGGTTTCCAGCGTATGGTCCATCGCTTCTGTCCGGTCCCGGTCGGGTCCAGCGACCGGGTGACCAAGTATAGGCACTTCAGCGCCGCCTGCTCGGTGGGAGAATGACCGCGGGCCCGCACGGCGCGGCGGTAGCGGGCGTCAACGATTCAGTAGCATTGGTCGAACAGATCACCTTCCTTGTCTCGGTGTCGTAGTCCAGGAACGGAATGAACTCACTCCACGCGTTGCGCCACAATCGAATCGCCGCCGGTAGCGGTTACCCCACTGGGCCTCGAATGCGTCCAGCGCTGCCGCTGCAGCCTCGGCGTTGACCGCGGTGTAGATCGGCCGCAACGCCTTGGCAATGGCGTCGCGGTGCTGGCGCCCGGCATAGCGGAACGTCCCACGGATCAAATGGATGACACACGTCTGGACCACAGTGTCGGGGGAACACCGCGCCCACCGACTGCGGTAAGCCTTTGAGCCCGTCGCAGACCAGGAAGAAGATGTCGGCCACCCCGCGGTTCTTCAGCTCGGTGAGTACCGCCAGCCAGTATTTGGCTGACTCGCCATCGCCCTCGCCGGCCCACATGCCCAGCACGTCACGATGCCCGGCCAGGTCCACCCCGATCGCGGCGTAGATGGGCCTGGGGCCGACCTGGCCGTCGCGGATCTTGACGTGCAGGGCGTCGATGAACACCGCGGCGTACACGCGTTCCAGCGGGCGGGTGTGCCACACGGTCATCTCCTCGACCACGCGGTCGGTGATCCGACTGATCGTGTCCTTGGACACCGACGCGCCGTAGATGTCGGCGAAATGGGCGCTGATCTCGCCGGTGGTCAGCCCGCGGGCATACAGCGACAACACCACCTCGTCGACATCGGTCAGGCGACGTTGGCGCTTCTGGACGATCTGGGGTTCGAAGCTGCCGGCGCGGTCGCGCGGCACCTCGATCTCGATCTGCCCGCCCGCATCGGTCAGTACGGTCTTGGCCCGGGTTCCGTTGCGGGAGTTGCCCGAGCCATACCCAGCCGGATCGCGACGGTCATAGCCCAGGTGCTCGGACAGTTCCTCGTCCAGAGCGGTCTCGATGACCGTCTTGGTCATCGCCTTGAGCAACCCGCCCGGACCGGTCAGCGATACGCCGGCCTCGCGTACCAACTCCCGGGCAACCTCGAGCTCGTCGACCTCACCGCTATCCGGGACATCAATGGCCGCCACGGCGGCCTCATCATCGGGATTCTGCGATGGCTCCACAGCCACGACAGTTTCGGTCATCACGCGACCTTTCCGGCCCCGACACACCGGGGCCGATCAGGCCGTTTACACCGTTACCGCGACAGTCCCGACGCGCCAGGCGCCCGGGCATTGCGCATCCGATGGAGGCGCCAC
The DNA here is from genome assembly GCF_022370635.2 of Mycolicibacterium crocinum. The sequence continues at coordinate 120,209 of NZ_CP092362.2, forward strand.
ATGAGCTCGCGTCCAGATTCGGTTGTGCAGCATCATCATTAGTTGCGCGCCGTTTTGGCCGTGGTTCATTTGGAGATGTTGTCTTGACGGGCCGGTGTGACGTATCTAGCATTCTCTACAGCGGAGGACGCATCTGTTCAGCAGAATATCGAGTCAGTGTTGATGGTCTGGTCGAGGAGTTCGGTGTGATGAACGCGGTCGCGGTCGATCGAGATACCCGTGAGGCCGTCGAGGCGTTCATGTTCCGGGAGGCGGAGCTACTCGATGGGGGGCAGTTCCGAGAATGGTTGGGTCTGCTCGACCCCGACATCCGGTATGTGGTTCCGGTGCGCACCACCCGTGAGGATTCCGCGGGTTGGGTGGGCGCGATCGCGCACTGGAACGACGACTACACGGGCTTGGAGATGCGGGTCCTCCGCGGCGAGACGGACTTCTCGTGGGCCGAGTCACCTCGGTCGCGGACCCGGCACTTCGTGTCCAACATCCGCACGACTGCCGGACCGGAGGCTGATGAGTTGACCGTGCGCTCAAATCTCTTGTTCTTCCGCAGCCGCGGAGACAGCGGCCGGTGGGAGTTGCTCTCGGCCGAACGCGTCGACGTGTTGCGCCGCACCGACGATTCGCTGCGGCTCGCTCGGCGCGAGGTGTTACTCGATCACTCGACGTTGCCTATCGACAACCTGTCGGTAGTCCTGTAGGGCCAGCTCCGTTCACCCCCTCCGCGTGGATATCGCCGATTCCAGAAAGGGTCCAACCATATGACCACCGAAACAACCGAGACGGACTTGATCGAGATGTTGGTGAAGGCGTGACTGGCGTTATGGGTGACCTGGATGTGTCGGTCCAAGAATGCGACGTCTTGGTAGTGGGTGGGGGAATTGGCGGAGTGCGGGCAGCACTACGGGCCGCGGAGTTGGGGTCGTCGGTGATTCTGGTGGAGAAAGCGGTGGTGTCTCGGGCAGGGCCGATGACGTATGTCCACAGCCAATACGCCCCTGATCACCGGGTGCAGGGTGAGGAGATGACGGAGTGGGCGCGCGAGTTCGTGGTGGGCAGCAATTATTTGGCCGATCAGGATTGGGTGCAGCAGTACATAGCCGAGGCCTATGACAGGGTTAACGAGCAGATCGAGTGGGGTGTGCCCTATTCCACTCATGAGGATGGGTCGCTGAAGTATGTGACGGTCCGCGGCCACAACCTTGGCACGACGCTGGGTGTGGATGGTCGCGTGTGTATGGAGATCCTCAAGGAGAGGATGAAAGCGGCGGGGGTGCGACTGTTCGAGCGGGTCGATGTGATTGATCTGCTGACCACCGACGGGTGTCGGCCCACCGCTGGTGCGGTGTGTGGTGCGGTGGGGGTAAATGTTGTCACTGGCCAGTGTCATGTCTTCACGGCGGGCAGCGTCATCCTCAACACCGGCCCTTGGTACCCCAAGCTGCATTACGCGTTCGCCGACCATTGCAGCGGGGAAGGTCATGTGGCGGCCTGGCGAGTGGGTGCTGAGTTCGCCGGCATGGAATTCGGCCAGTTCGCTGCCTGGAGTTACTTCAATCGGTCATTCTTCACACCGGGTCAAGCCAAGATTCAGGGGATCGGTGGCAAGTTCTGCAACGCGGCGGGCGAGTACTTCATGGACCGCTATGACCCGATCTGGGGCGATAAGGGCGGGTTGTTCACCATCGCGCGCGCGATCATGACCGAGATGGTCGAGGGCCGAGGGCCGTGCTATCTCGACTTGCGTCACGTACCACAGGCGGATCTAGAGGTGCTGTATGAAGTGTCTCCGACGGTGCGGCGCGCCTTTACCGAGTTTGAGGTCGATCCCTCCACTGACCTGCTGGAGGTGACCCCGTTCATCGTGCTCGGCACGAGCAGCACCAGCGGTCCCACGATCGACCTGGACGGAGCCACCACAGTGCCCGGCCTGTACGCGGCCGGGTATGGCACGGCGTGTCCGCATTTGATGTCGGGAATTTCTGGCAGCGGGATCTCGAGCTTCTCGGCTGTTGCGGGGTACCGGGCGGGCACTGCGGCGGCGGCGCGCGGCGGTCACGCGGTAGCGCGCAGTGTGTGGGAGAACCAGGCACAGGAGAGCTTCGCGGAGTATTTCGCGCCGATGCGTCGGCTGCGGCAGGTCCGGCCGGTGGATGTGTGGAAAGCCATCGGCGAGGCGACGGCCAATCCGGCATTCGCATTGTTCAAGTCGGAGGCACGGATCGATTCAGCGCTCGCTGAGCTGTACCGGATCCGGGATCGGGTACTGCGTTACGTTTTCGCGCCGGACTATCAAGAACTTAAGAAGGCGCATGAGGTGCGCGCATACCTGACGTTGGCGATCATCACCTGTGAGGCGATGAAGCGGCGCACCGAAAGTCGCGGGGAGCTGTTTCGTATCGACTACCCCTACGCCGACAACGATGAGTGGCTGAAGTGGCTGCTCGTGCGCCGGGGCAGCGGCGGTGAATTCGATCTGCAGTTCAGCGAACGCGACCTGCCGATCCAGTCGTGGCCGGTGCAGGCCCCGCCCGGCCGCCATCCAAGTCCATATACCGTGCCGCAAGGCTACCGTGAGGAGGCGGCGGTTCAGTGATCGAAAGCATCGACGAAACAACGTGCGACGGGTGCAACGTCTGCATCGACAGCTGCCCAACCGGGGTGATCCGGCTGGTGGAGGGCGACGAACCGTGGGCCACGACCAAGTGGCGAGCCAAGATCATCTACCCCAACGACTGTCATTCCTGTCGGTTGTGCGCAATCGATTGCCACGTGGACGCGATCGTTGTCAGCCACGCACTGGTGATCCCCGACCCCTTCCTCCCGGGCGTAGAGCCCCTCGACGGCAGCCGCGACGCTCCGCCCGACGAAAAGAAAACTTGATGTCCATCGGAGTAGCGCGAGTCGGGCGTGTTCGGCTTCGGCGAGGTCCCGGCTGCGGGGTCAGGCGATGATGGCTGCCCGATGCGGCCGGCGCCGGATTCGGCACTTATTTGGCGGTCGCCGGGCGATCCTTCGATGACGCAGACATGGCTCCTACAGATCCACCGTTCCCCGCAGGAAAGTTAGGACTTCGGCATGATCAACGCAAACCTCATCATCGACGGACGTGAGGAAACGTCCGACCGGACGATCGACGTCGTCAGCCCGGCTGATATCCGGGTACTGCTCGGTTCGGTCCCAGACGCCGCACCCGGGCAGGTCGACGAAGCGGTCGCAGCTGCTGCAATGGCGTTCCCAGAATGGTCATCGCGGCCCCTGGAAGAACGCCAGGGAGCACTACTTGCCGCTGCAGGCACGATCCACGACATGATCGAGGAATATGCGCCGATCCTGAGCCGGGAGAACGGAAAGATCCTCGAAGAGTCGCACGTCGACCTCGAATTCGCGTCGGGCATTTGCGGCTACACCGCAGGCATTTCGGCTGAAATCCTTGCAGACCAACAGATTCGCGACACCGGGGGCACGACCCTCATCCGCCGCCGCCCAATCGGGCCGGTGGCCGCCATCACGCCGTGGAACTTCCCGGTGGTCCTGGCATTCATGAAGCTGGCGCCCGCGCTCGTCGCCGGCAACACAGTCGTCTTGAAGCCGGCGGCAAACTCCCCGTTGGTTCTCGCCGAGATCATCCGAGCCCTCCAACAGCACTTCCCTCCGGGCGTGCTCAACATGGTCACCGGTGGCGACGCGGTCGGAGAAGCACTCGTCGCTCACCCGAGTATTCGCAAGATTGGTTTCACCGGCGGCATCGATACCGGGCGCAAAGTTATGGCCGCGGCCGCGCGCGACATCAAGCGGGTGACGCTCGAGCTGGGCGGAAACGACCCCGCGATCCTCCTCGACGACGTCGACCTCTCGCCCGAGACTATGCGGCAGATCGTAAAAGGCGCGTTCGGGACCACCGGCCAGGTGTGCTTCGGTCTCAAACGTATCTACGTGCCGACCCGCATCCACGACCGCTTCGTGGAAGCGTTCTCAGCCGCCGTGGATGAAATCGTCGTCGGGCCCGGCGACGACCCCCGAGTCACCATGGGGCCGCTGAACAACGCTCAGCAGAAGAACCTCGTCGAGAAGATCGTGGACGACGCGCGCTCGAGCGGCGCGACCGTCACCACCCTCGGGCAGCGGCTCGATTCGGCGGCCTGGGACCACGGCCACTTCATGATGCCCAGCGTGGTCACTGCGGCTGATCCCCGCCTCGCAATCGTCGAAGAGGAACAGTTCGGCCCGGTAGTGCCCGTGCTGAAATACGACGAACTCGACGACGTGATCCGGCTCGTGAATCAATCGCAATACGGGCTTGCCGCCTCGATCTGGACGTCAGATGAAGAGCGGGCGTTCCTGCTCGGCCGTCGGTTCGACACCGGCTCCGTCTTCATCAACAGCCACACCTTCACCTCCCTCGACCCCCGCGCACCCTTCGGCGGGGCGAAAGCGAGCGGCTTGGGACGCGAATTCTCTCCAGCCAGCCTGGATTCCTACACCGAATTACAAACAATCAGCCGTCGCATCGGGCCGCCAGGCCCTCCGCTGTCCTGAGTCCGGCGGGGAGCCTGACCAACACATATTCGTCACGGTCGTAGATCAGCGACGACGACGCGGCGGTATCGATGCATACAGGTAACTTCGCCGACGGTGTGAAGGCGTGGCGGCGCGTGCTTCGGCAGGGATGCCCCCATTAATGATCAATTCCGGCCCAACGTTCGCGGCGATTCGACCCTCCTAACGTAGAGACCGCCAATAGTGGGACTGTCGCGGTAACGGTGTAAACGGCCTGATCGGCCCCGGTGTGTCGGGGCCGGAAAGGTCGCGTGATGACCGAAACTGTCGTGGCTGTGGAGCCATCGCAGAATCCCGATGATGAGGCCGCCGTGGCGGCCATTGATGTCCCGGATAGCCGTGAGGTCGACGAGCTCGAGGTTGCCCGGGAGTTGGTACGCCAGGCCCGCGAGGCCGGCGTATCGCTGACCGGTCCGGGCGGGTTGCTCAAGGCGATGACCAAGACGGTCATCGAGACCGCTCTGGACGAGGAACTGTCCGAGCACCTGGGCTATGACCGTCACGATCCGGCTGGGTATGGCTCGGGCAACTCCCGCAACGGAACCCGGGCCAAGACCGTACTGACCGATGCGTGCGGGCAGATCGAGATCGAGGTGCCGCGCGACCGCGCCGGCAGCTTCGAACCCCAGATCGTCCAGAAGCGCCAACGTCGCCTGACCGATGTCGACGAGGTGGTGTTGTCGCTGTATGCCCGCGGGCTGACCACCGGCGAGATCAGCGCCCATTTCGCCGACATCTACGGCGCGTCGGTGTCCAAGGACACGATCAGTCGGATCACCGACCGCGTGGTCGAGGAGATGACCGTGTGGCACACCCGCCCGCTGGAACGCGTGTACGCCGCGGTGTTCATCGACGCCCTGCACGTCAAGATCCGCGACGGCCAGGTCGGCCCCAGGCCCATCTACGCCGCGATCGGGGTGGACCTGGCCGGGCATCGTGACGTGCTGGGCATGTGGGCCGGCGAGGGCGATGGCGAGTCAGCCAAATACTGGCTGGCGGTACTCACCGAGCTGAAGAACCGCGGGGTGGCCGACATCTTCTTCCTGGTCTGCGACGGGCTCAAAGGCTTACCGCAGTCGGTGGGCGCGGTGTTCCCCCGACACTGTGGTCCAGACGTGTGTCATCCATTTGATCCGTGGGACGTTCCGCTATGCCGGGCGCCAGCACCGCGACGCCATTGCTAAGGCGTTGCGGCCGATCTACACCGCGGTCAACGCTGAGGCTGCAGCGGCAGCGCTAAACGCATTCGAGCCCAGTGGGGTAACCGCTACCCGGCGGCGATTCGATTGTGGCGCAACGCGTGGAGTGAGTTCATTCCGTTCCTGGACTACGACACCGAGATAAGGAAGGTGATCTGTTCGACCAATGCTATTGAATCGTTGAACGCCCGCTACCGCCGCGCCGTGCGGGCCCGCGGTCATTTTCCGACCGAGCAGGCGGCGCTGAAGTGCCTATACTTGGTCACCCGGTCGCTGGACCCGACCGGGACCGGACAGAAGCGATGGACCATACGCTGGAAACCAGCCCTGTGAATCGCCTGTAAGTCTTTACACGGCTGGCCCGGTGCTGGCTGACAGGATCGGTGTCGCCGTCCTGGCTGAGTGTGACTCGTGAATCGCCTGGCCCCTGCGAAGGGTGCTCTTCCCAGGATCTGTCCATTCGGCCGAGGGCGGCGGCGCCGGCCCGGTCTTGCTTCGGTGGCTTGATTAGAAGCCTGCCCGACTCGTTGCCGCGAGTCGTGGCCCGTTACAGGCCTGCCTCGAAGTGCTCTTTCCGGGCTGACGCCGCCAAACGACGTCGTCTACTGGAAGGAAATCAACGTCGCCATGCCCATCGTCGCAGAGCAGTATGCGTTTGTCATCGGAGTCGATACCCACGCCGCCACCCACTCGTTCGCGCTGATCAACGCCACCAACGGTGCCATCATCGCCCAGGCTGTGTTCCCAACTTCGCCCGCGGGCCTCGATCGTGCCTGCGCCTGGATCGCCCGCGGGATCGACGAGAAGTCGGCGCTGGTCGTCATCGAAGGCGCCGGTTCTTTCGGCGCCGGACTGGCCACGCGGGTCACCAACGGCGGGCTGCCAATCGCCGAGCCCGCGGTGATGCCTGCCGTGCAACGTCGCGGTGTCGGCAAGACCGACGCCTTGGACGCGGTCCGCATCGCGCGCTCGGTCCTGGCCGTCGACATCACACGGCTGCGGCGGCCGCGAGCTGACGGGCACCGCGTCGCGCTGCGCGTTCTGACGGTGGCCCGTGAGGAGATGGTCGCCGAACGCACCAGGGCGATCAATGCCCTGACCGCATTGTTGCGCACCGTGGACCTCGGCCTCGATGTGCGTAAAGCGTTGCCACACAGCCAATTCAAGGCGAATCGCAGCATGGCGAGAACGCAAGGAAGACCCAGTGATCGCGACCTGCAGGCAGGAAGCGGTCCGGTTGGCCAAGCGCATCGTGGCTCTTGACAGCGAACTGGTCAACAACCGTAAGAGTCTCGATTCCCTCGTCGAGGACGTCGCTCCCGAACTCTGCGAGCTGCCCGGGGTGGGTTCGGTCGTAGCCGCCTGCGTCCTGACGGCGTGGTCACATCCAGGGCGCGTGCGGTCTGAGGCGGCGTTCGCCGCGCTCGCCGGCACCTGCCCGATCCCGGCATCATCAGGAAACACTCTGCGGCACAGGCTCAATCGTGGGGGCGACCGCAGGCTCAACCGTGCATTGACGACGGTCGTCATTGTTCGGATGCGCACCCACGCCCCGACCCGCGCCTATGTTGCCCGCCGCCGCGCCGAAGGCCGCACCACCAAAGAGATCATGCGTTCGCTCAAGCGCTACATCACCCGACAGCTCTACCGAACCCTGGCCGCGGCACACCCGGTGCCCGCAACCCCTTGACACGATATAGAAGCATCCTGGAAATCCCGGAGGCTCCTGACCTTGGAAACGAGGATGCAGGTATGCCGAAGGAACAGTCTGCTGGGAAGCCCACGACACGTCGTTACAGCTCGGAGGAGAAGGCCGCCGCGGTGCGGATGGTCCGCACCCTGCGCGAAGAGCTGGGCACCGAGCAGGGCACGGTCACGCGGGTGGCCCATCAACTGGGTTACGGCGTGGAATCGGTGCGCTCCTGGGTGCGCCAGGCCGACATCGACGACGGGTATGCTCCGGGTGTGACGACCGCGGAGTCCGCGAAGGTCAAAGAGCTCGAGCAGGAAAACCGAGAACTTAAGCGGGCCAACGAAATACTGAAACGCGCGGCCAGTTTCTTCGGGGCGGAGCTCGACCGCCAACACAAGAAATAGTCGACTTCATCGACGCCCACCGCGAGGAGTTCGGAGTCGAGCCCATCTGCACCGTCCTGCGCAGCGCAGGCCTGCAGGTGGCCCCGAGCACCTACTACGACGCCAAAACCCGCCCACCGTCGGCGCGGGCACAGCGCGATGCAGTCCTGGGGCCGGCGTTGCGCCAGCTCTGGAAAGACAACTACCAGGTGTGCTTCATCGTCGATGCACACTCGCGGATGATCGTGGGTGGCGGGTAGCGTCGCATATGCGCACCTCGATGGTGCTCGATGCGTTGGAGCGGACAGGTCGATGACTGTGGAATCGGTTGCCGTGGCCACGCTTTCGGTGGCCACGGTGTTGGCGGTGGTGGTCCGGAGTAGTTGGGCGGCAGCAGCTTTGGCGGCTGCACCGGGTGGGATGCGTTCCTTGCGGCGGTGCGGTCGGCCGGTCGTGCCGGTGGCCATGGCCGCGGTGTCCAGGGCGATGATGTGGCCGCTGTCGCGGACCACGAGTCGAGGCCGTCTGTGGCGCGGTGGTGGCGGGCCACGACGACGCCGGTCATCGTGGCGATGTCGATGTACTGGCCACCGATGGGGTGGCTGACGGTGACCTGGGCGGCGGCCAACTCCGGTGGCACCGAGTAGCGGTTGCCGCGGTAGGACACCAGGGCTTGGCGTGACGCGGTTCGGGACTCGGACACGATTACCGGGTACGGCGTCACTGGTACCGGGGCCAGCGGCTCAGCTTTGGCGACCACGGCGACCGAGGAGCGCCCGTCGGTGGTGGCCCGGATCCGGGTGTCACCTCGCAGACGAGCGAAGCGGTCCACGCTGGCCTGGGCCGCCTCAACGGTCAGGTCGTCGGCCAGGGTGCGCCACCAGCGTTGCGCGGCAGTGTGATTGACCTTCTCCACGACACCTTTGCGCTTACCGCGTCGCGGTGGGCAGATCGCTACCGAGACGCCGTAGTGTTTGGCGACCCCGGCGAACGAGGCGGTCACCCGGCCCGAGCCTGGGTCGCAGACTGTGGCCATCCGGTCGAACCGCCAGATGCGGGTCAGCCCGCCCAGGCCGCGCACGATGCGGTCGATGGCGGCCACCAGGTGCGGTTGATCCATCGACGGTGAGAGCACCGCCCGCCACTTGCCCGAATGCGCCAGCGAGCCGACCAGCAGGAAAGCTTTCTTCCCCCATCCCCAGGATGCGGGTGGATCGGGCAATTCCAGCCAGTCCCATTGGGTTTCCTCACCCGGCGGGTGCGCGATGACCGCGTTGGGCCGGTCTGCCGCGGTGCGGCAGGCCTCGTACGCCGGGCGCAGACTGCGGGTGCGGATGTTGCGGGTCAGGCTCTGATACGACAGCCGGAAGCCGAGGTCTTCGAGTTCGTCGAAGAGTGTGCGGGCCCACAGGTGCGGGTCCTCGACCAGTCGGGCGGTCACGTAGTCGACGAACGGCTCGAACGGGTCAGGGCCCGGCCAGGCCCGCACGCCGGGCTCGGTGTCGCCGGCCAGATACTTGCGGACCGTTTTGCGGTCGAAGCCGGTGTGACGGGCGATCGCAGAGATCGACCAACCACGTTTTCGTAGGGCGTGTACTTCCATGTCGTCCTCCCATGTGAGCATGAGAAAGCGGGCCTCCTTCGACACAGCTACTGGCGTCAGACACCAGCAGCATCGAGGGAGGCCCGCCCTTCTCGGCGGAGCCACACAGGTGGGGAATTTCGATGAGCCTCAGTGGGGAATTTCAGCGAGCGCGGTCAATAGACGTGCGTGTGCTGCCACGCCTCGACGAGGAACACACCGGTAGCGCTCTCACCGACAGTGCGCGTTATAAGGGCCGCCATCGCTGTCAAGCCTCGCCAACCACGGCGACGACCGCGCGATACCTCCGGCTTCGTCTGCAAGTTCGCTGGCTGTCGACGACGTGTGCCGTGCGACTGGTTCTGCGAGCGCCGCGGGGCTTGCTGTGGGAGCCGTTTTGGTCGTTGCCCATTTGGAGATGTTGTCTTGACGGGCCGTGTGACGTGACTTACATTCTCTACAGCGGAGGACACATCTGTTCAGCAGAATAGAGAGTGAGTGTTGATGGTCTGGTCGAGGAGTTCGGTGTGATGAACGCGGTTGCGGTCGATCGGGATACCCGTGAGGCTGTCGAGGAGTTCATGTTCCGGGAGGCGGAGCTACTCGATGGGGGGCAGTTCCGGGAATGGTTGGGTCTGCTCGACCCTGACATCCGGTATGTGGTTCCGGTGCGCACCACCCGTGAGGATTCCGCGGGTTGGGTGGGTGCGATCGCGCACTGGAACGACGACTACACGGGTTTGGAGATGCGGGTCCTTCGGGGCGAGACGGATTTCTCGTGGGCCGAGTCACCTCGGTCGCGGACCCGGCACTTCGTGTCCAACATTCGCACGGTTGCCGGACCGGAGGCTGATGAGTTGACCGTGCGCTCGAATCTGTTGTTCTTTCGCAGCCGCGGAGATAGCGGCCGGTGGGAGTTGCTGTCGGCCGAACGCGTCGACGTGTTGCGCCGGACCGACGATTCGCTGCGGTTGGCTCGGCGCGAGGTGTTGCTCGATCACTCGACGTTGCCTATCGACAACCTGTCGGTAGTCCTGTAGGGCCAGCTCCGTTCACCACCTCCGCGTGGATATCGCCGTTTCCAGAAAGGGTCCAACCATATGACCACCGAAACAACCGGAACAGCTGACGCGACCGATCCCTACCTGCGGCGCGCGCTGCGCGACGTAGCGGACGGGCTCAAGGTCGGGCGCTTACCGGCCCGCGTCGTCAGCGATCCCGCGCTACACACGATCGAGATGGAGCGGATCTTCGGGCGCGCCTGGGTGTTTCTCGGACACGAGTCGGAGTTGGCCAAGTCCGGCGACTTCGTCGTGCGGCACATCGGGGCCGATTCGGTGATCGTTTGCCGGGACAACTCCGGCCGCATCCAGGCGCTGTCCAATTCTTGTCGCCACCGTGGTGCGCTCGTGTGCCGCGCTGAGATGGGAAACACCGCGCACTTCCAATGCCCGTACCACGGCTGGGTGTACAGCAACACCGGAGAGCTCGTCGGCGTGCCGGCGATGAGTGAGGCCTATCCCGGCGGCTTCGACAAGTCGCAGTGGGGATTACGTCACATCCCCCATGTCGACTCGTACGCCGGATTCATCTTCGGCAGCGTCGATCCGAAGGCGCCGAGCCTGACCGACTACCTCGGCGACACGACGTTCTACCTCGACCTCATTGCGAAGAAGACAGCGGGCGGTCTGGAGGTGATAGGGGCACCGCATCGATGGGTGATGTCAGCGAACTGGAAGACAGCCGCCGACAATTTTGTCGGCGACTCCTACCACACCCTCTTTGCTCACCGCTCGATGGTCGAGCTAGGCATGGCGCCCGGTGACCCAAACTTCGCGAGCGCACCAGCGGAAATCTCGCTGCAGAACGGCCACGGCGTCGGCGTACTCGGCTTTCCGCCCACGCTCGCCGATTTTCCCGAGTACGAGGGATACCCCGACGAAGTCGTCGACCAGATGGCGACGTCCTACCCGTCGCCGGTACACAAGGACCTGATGCGACGCTCATCCTTTATTCACGGCACCGTGTTCCCGAATTTGTCGTTCATCAACGTGACCCTCGCGCAGGACCACATGTCGCCCCCTACCCCCTTCATCACGTTCCGGGTATGGCATCCGCTCTCCCATGATCGGATGGAGATCCTCTCCTGGTTCCTGGTCGAACGCGATGCTCCGGAATGGTTGCGCGATGCGTCCCAGGCGTCCTACGTCAACAACTTCGGCCCAGGTGGGGTTTTCGAACAGGACGACGCCGAGGCATGGAAGGCCATCACCGAATCTGTCCAGGGCCCGTTCGCCGGTGAAGGCCTGCTGAACTACGAAATGGGCATGGACTTGACTCCGCTCACCGACTGGCCAGGGCCGGGAGAGGCCCTCCCGAGCGGGTACGCCGAGCAGAATCAGCGGCGGTTTTGGGGGAGATGGCTGGAATACATGGGTCAGCCTCCCGCATTCGGCGGGCGTGCTTGATGAAGCTTCTGCCCAGGCTATGCGCGAAGTGCGCCCGTTCACCAATCGGCGCCGCGTGAGTGCCGTGAAGGCGGGGGACCGCCGGGTCGCAATTGTCACTGCCGCCGCCGCGGGAATCGGTAAGGCGATCGCCCTGCGGTGGTGCCGCGAAGGTGGGTGCTGTGTCATGGCCGACACCGACGGCGAGGGCCTCGATGCGGCCGTGCATGAATTGGCCGAGTCCGGCGCGGCGGTTTGCGGCGTCGCCGGCGACGTTTGCCTCAGCGATGTTGCAAACAGTGTCGTCGAACGGGCGCTGACCGAGTTCGGGCGGCTCGACACACTGTTCAACGTCGTCGGCGGGAGCCTGGCTCGCAACGTGGAGGAGATCAGCGAGGAGCAGTGGCGCAGCCAGATCGACATGAACCTCGGCAGTGTCTTTCAGATGTCCAAACCCGTCATCCCACTCCTGCGCCAGGGTGGCGGCGGGTCGATCGTCAACGTCGCGTCGACGGCCGGGATCCTCGCCGAGAACAGGTGCTCCGCCTACAGCGCAAGCAAAGGCGGGGTCGTGCTGCTCACGAAGAACATGGCCCTCGACTTCGCCCGCGACAACATCCGCGTGAACGCGATCGCCCCCGGGGGCACCCGCACGCCGAGGATCGAACGGTTCCTGGCCGAGCACCCCGAACACGCCTCGATGATGGTGGACCTCTGCGCGATGCAGCGTTTCGCAGGACCAGACGAGATCGCGGCGCCGGCTGTGTTTCTTGCCTCGCCCGAGGCGTCCTACATCACCGGTGCCGTACTGCCGGTCGACGGAGGCATGACCGCCGGCGTCACTTTCCGGGCGTTCGAGGCGGTATGAGCATGATCCCCAACCGCTGGAATCTACACCGGACCCACGAAAGCACCGCGAGCTGAGATGGAAGCGATCGTTCTCAACGGCACCAACGACGTCGGTCTGACGTCGGTGCCAGACCCGGCGCCGCAGGACGGTGAGGTCATCATCGAAGTGGCGGCGACAGGGCTGTGTGGAACTGACCTCCACGAGTATGTCGCGGGGCCCACCTTCTCGCAGCCGCCGGTGGTGCTCGGTCACGAGGTCTCGGGCCGGATCGTGGAGGTCGGAGCGGGCGTCGACCAATCCCGCATCGGGCAGGGCGCCGCGGTGATCCCGATGGATTTCTGCGGGAGCTGCCACTACTGCCACCGGTCGCTCTACCACTTGTGCCAGCGCCCAGGATGGATCGGCTTCACCCGAAACGGAGGCCTCGCGAACTACGTCGCAGTGCCCTCTCGGCTCGCAGTCCGAGTGCCGGACGTGGTGGACCTCGAGGAGGCGGCGCTGACCGAGCCGACGGCGGTGGCGTTCCACGCGGTGCGGCGAGCGGAACTGCTCCTCGGCGAAACGGTGATGGTCCTCGGTGCCGGGGCACTCGGGCTCACCGTGATCCAGTGCGCACGCGCGGCCGGAGCTGCGCGAATCTTCGTCACGGAACCAAGCGGCGTGCGGGCCAGCCTGGCGCGCGACCTCGGCGCCACGTTGGTGCTCGATCCGCATGACCCCGGGACCACCGCGTGCATCCTGGAGGAGACCCGCGGTGTAGGGGTGGACGTGGTCTTCCATGTGGCGGGCAGCGCGGAGGCGTTCACACAGGGCCTGGACTGCCTCCGCAAACAGGGCCGTTTCATGGAGATGTCGTCGTGGGCCGGCGCGGCCTCGCTCGATGTCAACCGCCATCTGCTCAAGGAGATTCAGCTCCGGATGGTTTTCGGTTACGACATGTTCGACGATTTCCCGGCCGTTCTCGCCCTGATCGCCGACGGAAAACTCGCGCTCGCGCCGCAAATCACCGCTCGAGTCCCGCTGGACCGCGCCGTCAAGGAGGGATTGGGCGGGCTATTGGAGGGCCGGGAGGGTCTGGTCAAGGTGCTGGTGAAGCCGTGAGTGAGGGAGGCTTGATGGTCGTCGCCGCGACAAGCCGCGGTGTATTCACCGTGTCCGGCGACGGCAAGGCCCGGGCCTGGCCCGAGTTGCCGGGGCAGGTCATGGCCATGGCTGTCCAGGACGAGCGCGTCGCCGTCGCCGTCCACAAGCACGGCGTGTTTCTCGCCACCGTGGGCGCAGACCACTGGACTGACCTCGGCGATGGCCTCGCCCACCGCGACGTGCGCGCGCTGGCGTTCGATCCGCACACGCCCAACGCGCTCTACGCCGGAACAGAACCAGCGCACTTGCTGCGGTGGCAAGACGGGATCTGGGCCGAGTGTGGAAACGTCCTCGGCGTACCCGAAGCGAAAAGGTGGAGCTTCCCCATCCGCCCGGGAATCGCGCACGTCCGTACCATCGCCGTGCACCCACTAGAAGCTGACGTCGTCTACGTCGGCATTGAAGTTGGATCCCTCCTGATCACCCGGGACCGGGGACAGACGTGGGAGGAGATCGATGGCCTCGGTCACGACATCCACCGCGTGGTCCTGCACCCGGAAGCTCCCGACCGGCTCATCGTCACCACCGGCCAAGACACCAAGCCTTACCGCGGCGGCAAGGGCATTTACCGCAGCACCGACCGCGGATCGAGCTGGGTGCAGTCCAACAACGGACTTGGCGAGCGCAACTACACCGAAGACGCGATCGTGGTGCATCCCGCCGACCCCGACGTGGTGTTCCTCGCCGCGGCCGACGGCATCCCACCGAAGTGGGCTGCAGTGCGCCGGCTGGTGATGGGCGCGATCAACGGCAACGTCTATTTCTTGTCGCCGTCCAAACTGCGCCGACGCCGCGGCGCCGACGTGGGATTCTTCCGCAGCAACGACGGTGGCGCCTCCTGGGTACGGCTGAATAGCGAGGACGACCGCGGCCTGTTCGACATGGTCTGGGCGCTGGAAGGCGAGCTCACTGAAGGCGGCGAGCTGCTGCTGTACCACGGCACCACGGCGGGTGGGCTTTACGTGTCGGAAGACGAGGGCCACACCTGGAAGTGCCTGGCCGACGGCCTGGGCGCGATCACCCACATCGCGACGCCGAAGAAGGGAACAGCGCAGTGAAGCTTGGACCGACGATGGAGTTCGACCACATACAGCCGGCGATCCGGAAACGGTTCACCTCTGCCGCGGACATCCCCAAAGAGGTGTTCAGCGACCCCGACGTCTACCGGGAAGAGCTCACCCGCATCTTCTATGGCCCCTACTGGCATCCGATCGCGCACCGGGCCGAGCTGGCCGAGCGCAACGCCTTCCGGACGAGATGGCTGGCCGACGTGCCGCTGCTGATGGTGCGGGACGGCGATGACCGCATCCGCGTGTTCGTCAACTCCTGCGCCCATCGGGGAACGCTACTGGAACAGCGCCGGTGCGGGGTGGCGGAGCGATTCGAGTGTCCGTATCACCGGTGGATCTTCAACAATGACGGCCGTTTCGCCGGCGCGCCCCGCCGCATGCAGTTTCGCCCGGACTTTCGCGAGGAGGACTACGGCCTCCGGGAGCTGCACGTAGTCGAGGCGTGGGGTTTGATCTTCGTCAGCATGGCTGCGCAGCCGCCGCCGTTCGACGATTATCTCGGCGATAGCGCGGATCCGTTGCGCGACTGCATGGTCGATGACGGGGACTTGACGTTGCTGGGCTACCAGACGGTGGTGTTTCAGAGTAATTGGAAAACCTACATCGACAACGATCCCTATCACGCGCCGCTGCTGCACAGCGCGTTCAAACTGCTCAACTGGCAGGGCGGCAGCGGAAACGTGCTGGTCAGCGAGCCCTATGGGCACATGTCGGTTCTGTACGATGCGCAACCCTACGTGGACAACGGTTTCCTGGCTGACCCGAGTGTGGTCACGCGGATGGGGGATGACAGCCGAGCCCGCGTGATTGCGTTACGGCCGGTCACTGGGATCGTGCGTCACGTCGACACAATCAACATCCGGTACGCCCGCCCGCTGGGGGTTGATCGTACCGAGGTGCGATACACGTTCTTCGGCCATGCCAGTGACTCCGAGGACTTCGCACGCCACCGAGTCCGCCAGTCGTCAAATCTGCTGGGGCCGAGCGGCTTCATCAGTATCGAGGACGCCGCCGTCTACAACCGCGTGCAGGCGACCGCGCGTGACGGCGGCTATCAGCGCTTTGTCGCCGGGGTCGGCCGACCATTGTCGGAGTCGTCGCAGAACGACGAGGTCGCCAATACCGGCTGGTGGGCGCACTACCAGGAGGTGATGGAGTTTTGCTGACATCGAGCGTCGAAGATCGGCGGGCACGTGCCGCGTACCTGGTGGACGAACTGCTGGGAGCCTACGCCCGCGCAGTCGACGATCAAGACTTCACCGCGTGGCTTGCCCTGTTCGCGACGGAATGTGCCTACGAGGTGCGCGCGATGGAGAACGTCCGTGAGGGGCTGCCGCTGGCGTACATGATGGACGATTGCCGAGAACGGCTGGCCGACCGCGTGAAGATGATCCAGGAGGTCTGGGCGGGCACGGTCGAACCCTACGACACCCGCCACTTTCAGCAGCGTACGGCGATGCGTGAGCTCGGCGAAGACCGCTGGGAGGTACGGTCCAACGTCCTCGTCACCTACACCGGCGCCTCCGGCGAGCCGGGGATTCTGGTCAGCGGCTACAGCGAAGACGTCGTCGTCCTTGACGATGAAACCGCGCTGTTTCAGCAGAAATTCGTGGTGGTGGACAACACTCCGCCGCGCTATCTGGTGTACCCCGTTTGACTCGTCGACCGAAGGAGTGGATTAGATAATGACTGCCGTTGCGTTGATGTCGCCCGAGTGGGCACGCGCGTACCGCGACCTGTGGAACGACTCGGCCGAGATCCGGCAGGGTGCCAAAGAATTGAGCATGCTGATCGAATGGCGAGTACAGGACGCCAACGACCAGGTCTCACAGTTGGAGATCACCGATGGTGAGGCCGTCTACGGCGGGGTGCAGATCGAAGGGCGAAAGCCTGACTTCGTTCTGACTGCAACCGCGAGCGTCTGGCACCGGGTCGCGGACGGCGAGCTCGGCGTAGCGAACGCCATCGCGACGCGCAAGATCAAATTCGTGGGCCCGGTCAAGCTGGCGATGGCGAACATGGCGGTGCTCGGCGCCGGACTCCGCCTCCTAGGTCAGGTCGACGGACTCGTCTGGGGAGACTGAACATGGCAGCTTCTCCACGGTGGCAGTGCGACCGGGCGGCGGGCGCGTCCGGGGCCATTCAGTTTCACGGGGTGATTACGGATGAAGATGGTCGACCAGTTCCTAACGTCCTGATCGAGACCTGGCACGCCACGGGGGACGACGACAACGCGGCGACGAAGATCGGACGGCCGCGGTGCGACGGCCGGAACTACACCCGCCCAAAGAGCGTCATCACCGACCAACAGGGTCGTTACAGCATGAGAATGGTGCCGCCTCGAGCACCCGAGCACGGATCAGCACCGTTCATAGCGGTCTCAGTAGAAGCCCGGGGGCTTCTCGATCGGCTGATAACCCGCGCCTACCTTCCAGGGTGCCATCTCGCCAAGGACCCCCTGCTCCGCCGCCTGCCCGCCGAGCGGCGGCAAGCCCTGATTGCCACCCGCGACGACATCGGACTTCGTTTCGACATCACACTGCGGCCAGCACACGGCGTGAGGGTTGAAACCTTTGTTGAGCCGCAACAGGAAGCTGCGAGGTGACCGTGTTGCCGGCTTCAGGCGATCGGGGGCGGTCCGGCCTCACCATGCCTGCTGTCATCGACGCATTTCGGCCGTGCTGTTGGGGCAGGCCTAGCCGCGGTGAGGGAGACTCCGGTCCCAGACGCGCACCTCAGCAACCTTATGGGGGCTTCTGAGTGAAGGGCTTTTCGCTCCGTAGCAAGGTTGAGAACCTCCCGACAGCGGCTGACGTCAAAGCTCTGAAACCACTCAGCATCATTGGCGGGCTCTACGCGATGACGCTGGACATGTTCGTCGCGATGTTCAAACCACCGTTCGCATGGCGCGAGTTTCTGCTCCAAACATGGTTCGTGGCGCGGGTTTCCCTGGTCCCTGCGCTGACGTTGTCGATTCCCCTGGTTGTCCTGACGTCATTCACCTTCAACACGTTGCTCGCCGAATTCGGTGCCGCCGACTTCTCGGGGACCGGCGCAGCATTGGGCGCGGTCAACCAG
This sequence comes from Mycolicibacterium crocinum, assembly GCF_022370635.2. The sequence continues at coordinate 138,211 of NZ_CP092362.2, forward strand.
ATCGGCCCCTTCGTGACCGTCCTTGTCGTCGCGGGTGCTGGCGCCTCGGCGATATGCGCCGATCTCGGGTCGCGCACCATCCGTGAGGAAGTCGATGCGATGCGGGTCCTCGGCCTTGACCCCATCCATTCCCTGGTTGTCCCCAGGGTGCTGGCGACGACCACGGTCGCGGTCCTGCTGTCATCTGTGGTGACCGTGACCGGCCTCCTAGGCGCTTTCTATTTTTCGGTCTACTTCCAGCACGTGACACCCGGGTCGTTCGTCGCGAGCATGACGCTGATCACCGGCCTCAGCGATGTCCTGGTCTCTCTCGTCAAGGCCACGTTATTCGGTTTCGTGGCAGGTCTGATTGCCTGCTACCAGGGCTTGCGTGTGCAAAAAGGCGCGGCCGGCGTCGGTAATGCGGTCAACGAGACGGTTGTGATCGCGTTCTTGTTGCTGTTCGTCGTCAACGCCATTGTCACGGCGGTCGGGTTCCAGGTTACGAAGTGAGCGCGAGCGTCGTGTTACGACAGAGACGTCCTCGTACCGCTCGCGCGCTGAGCGGGGCGAGGGCCAGGTGGAAGGACCTCGGCGATCAGGCCCGTTTCTACGCTCAGTCGATCGGCTCAATCGGGCAGGCGGTGAGCATCTACCGGGCTGAATTGCTGCGCCAGATCGCCGCGATCGGTCTCGGCGCGGGCTCCCTGGCGGTGGTGGGTGGCACCGTGGCGGTGGTTGCCTTCCTCAACTTGTCGACGAGCGGCGCCTTGGCAAGTCAGGCCTACAACCAGATGTCTCAGGTCGGTGTGGAAGCGTTGGCGGGTTTTACCTCTGCCTTCGTCAACGTTCGGTTGGTCACTCCGGCCAGCTCGGCTTTCGCGTTCGCTGCGACGATTGGTGCCGGTACCACCGCGCAGCTGGGCGCGATGAAGATCAACGAGGAGGTCGACGCGCTCGCGGTGATGGGCATCCGTCCGATCGCCTACCTAACGTCAACCCGTGTGGTCGCCGGCATGATCGTGGTAGTTCCGCTGTATTGCGTGGCTTTGTTGATGTCGTTCTTCTCGGTGCGTGTCATCACCACCGTGTTTTACGGGCAGGGCTCCGGAGTATTCGACCACTACTTCGACACCTTTCTCGATCCGCAGGCCGTGCTCTTCTCGTTCGGCGTCACGGTCGCCGAAGTTCTGGTGATCATGCTGATCCACACGTATTACGGCCTCAACGCCACCGGCGGACCCGCGGGCGTCGGCGAGGCGGTCGGACGTGCCACCCGGACATCGCTGATCGCGTCGCAAATGGTGATTCTCCTGGTCACCCTGGCCCTCTACGGCCAGACCGGCAACTTCAACTTCGCGGGGTGACGCGGTGACACAGGGAACAGGCGCTCGTCGGATCTCCTCCGAGTGGTGGGCGGTGTTCCTGGTCGTGGGCATCGTCGTGGCGGTGGTGCTGAGTCTGGGCATGTTCAGCGGCACATTCACCCCGACGGTGCCGGTGACATTGACGGCGGACCGATCGGGCCTGGTGCTGGAGCCCAACTCGCGGGTCAAGATGCGCGGTGTGCAGGTCGGGCACGTCAGCTCGATTAGTGGCGGAGATTTCACGCGCATCCAGCTGGACATCGACCCGGCGCAGATCCAGTACATCCCAGCCAACGTTGAGGCGCGCATCCAGTCCATCTCCCTGTTCGGTGCGAAGTTCGTCGATCTTGTCTACCCGCCTGATCCCAGCCCGCAGCGGCTGTCCGCGGGAGCAGTGCTGCGATCGCAGAACGTCGCCACCGAGGTCAACACCGTGTTTCAGAACGTGGTGGAGCTGATCAAACAGATCGACCCGTTCAAGCTCAACGCCGTGCTCAGTGCGCTCGCCGAAGGGGTGAGGGGGCAAGGTGACAGGATCGGTGAGGCGATCACCGCGAGCAATGAGGTTCTGCTGGAGTTGAATCCACGAACCGACACGATGCGCGAGGACTTCCGCGCGATCAAAGGTGTCAGCGACACCTACAGCGCCGCGGCAAAGAACATCATCGACACCCTGGCCGCCGGGACCACGACGAGCGTGACGGTCACCACGCATGCCCAGCAACTCGACGCGCTGCTCCTCAACGTCGTGGGGCTGTCGCGCAGCGGAGTGGGCCTGCTGAGCCCCAGCAAAGACAATCTGGTGAAAGCGGTCAACCTGCTGGAACCCACGGCGAACTTGCTGATGAAGTACAACCCCGAGATCACCTGCTTGTTCGTCGGCGCCAAGACGACCCTCGACAACGGTTATGCCGACATGCTCGGCGGAAACGGCAAATCGCTCATCATGGACGCTGAGCTGTTGCCGGGATACGACCCGTACCGATATCCGGACAACCTGCCGATCGACGCCGCCAAGGGCGGGGAAGGCGGCAAGCCCGGGTGCGGCTCGCTGCCGGACGTCGCCAAGAACTTCCCGGTGAGACAGCTGATCGCCAACACCGGCTTCGGCACCGGACTGGATTGGCGGCCCAATCCCGGCATCGGATTCCCCGGGTACGCCAACTACTTCCCGGATACTCGGGCGGTCCCTGAACCGCCGAGTATCCGCTACCCAGGCGGCCCGGCGCCCGGTCCCGTGCCCTACCCCGGTGCGCCGCCCTACGGCGCACCTCAGTACGGCCGCGATGGAACGCCCCTCTATCCAGGGGTGCCGCCAGCGCCGTCACCAGGACCCACACCACCGTGACCGCCGAACACGCAAATCGTCGGCGCATGCCCGCAATCGTCGGAGGGGAGCACCGCCGTGATAAATAAGGTGTCAGCCGTCGTGTGGCGCCTCGGGATCTTCGTGGTCGTGTGCGCGCTCGGCGCATTCGCACTCATCACCGTGTTCGCGCAGCTGCGCTTCGATCGCGAGCAGACCTACACCGCTGTGTTCACCAACGTCAGTGGACTGAAAAGCCAAGACTTCGTCCGCATCGCCGGTGTGGAAGTCGGCAAGGTCAAGAACCTCACCGTCCGAGACGATTCCACCGTGCAGGTCGAGTTCGGGGCCGACGACTCCGTGGTACTCACCGACGGCAGCAGGGCTGTCATCAAGTACGACAACCTGATCGGGGACCGCTACCTGGCGATCGAGGAAGGCGCGGGCGGAACCAAGAAACTGCGGCCCGGCGACACGATCCCGTTGAGTCGCACCGCGCCGGCACTGGATCTTGACGCCGTGATCGGCGGGTTCCGGCCACTGTTCCGCGCGCTGGACCCCGCCCAGGTGAACGCGCTCACCGGCCAACTCATCGCAGCTTTTCAGGGTCAAGGCGCCACGATCGGTTCCATATTGTCTCAGACCGCAGCGCTGACGAACACGCTTGCCGACCGGGACCAGCTGATCGGTCAAACCATCGTCAACTTGAACTCCGTGCTCGGATCGCTGGGCGAGCACAGCGAGCAATTCGGCAAGGCCATCGACTCGCTGTCGCAGCTCGTGCACGGACTGCAAGCCCGCAAGCAGGACATCAGCAACGGAGTGGCCTACGCCAACGAGGCTGCCCGCTCGGTGGCCGACCTCCTCGCACAAGCACGACCACCGCTGCAGAAAGCGGTCCACGAGACCGATCGCACCGCGACCGCGGTGCTCGCAGAGCGCGATTATTTCGACAACCTCCTCAAGACATTGCCCGACTCCTACCGTGTGCTGCTGCGCCAGGGGCTCTACGGCAACTACTTCGCCTTCTACCTGTGCGATCTGCTGCTGAAGGTGAATGGAAAGGGCGGACAACCCGTGTACATCAAGTTGGCGGGACAAGACAGCGGCAGGTGCACACCCAAATGAAGACCTTCGGCGAGCGCAACTTCATCGTCATGGGGGCCATCGGGGTTGTGGCCACCGCCGCCCTGGTTCTCGGCGCGCTCAACTACCACAAGCTGCCGTTCGTCTCCTCCGGGAAGACCTATTCGGCGTATTTCGACGAGGCTGGCGGACTGACCACCGGCGCCCCGGTGCGGGTATCGGGGGCTCCCGCCGGCCAAGTGCAGAGCATCACCCTCGACGGGCAGTGGGTACTGGTCACGTTCACGGTGGCCGAAGGCATCCGGTTGGGCGACCGTAGCGAGGCTGCGATCAGGACGACCAGTGTTCTCGGCAACAAGGTCCTCGACCTCACCACCCGCGGCGCCGGGACGCTCTCCGGCACCATCCCCGTCGAGCGGACCACCTCGCCGTATCAATTGCCGGACGCCATCGGGGACCTCACGACCACCATCAGCGGTCTCGACACCGACCAGCTGTCCACATCGTTGACGGTGCTGTCCCAGACCCTCCAAGACACCCCCGATGACCTGCGGCTCGCCGTCGCGGGTGTCGCCCGATTCGCGGAAACGCTCAACCAGCGCGATGCCCGGTTGCGCGAACTCCTCGCGAACGCCGCCAAGGCGACCACCGTCCTGGGCGAACGCACCAATGACATCGTGCGCCTGATCTCCGACACCAACGCGTTGTTGGCGCAGCTGCGCACCCAAAGCGCGGCGCTGGACGAGATCTCGACGAACATCTCGCTGCTCAGTCGGCAGATCGCCGGGTTCATCGCGGAAAACAAGACGACGCTCAAACCCGCACTCGACAAACTCAACGGGGTTCTCACGATCCTCGACAACCGGAAAGTGGAGATCCAAGAGTCCATCAAAGGACTGGCGGCGTACGCGATGCAGTTCGGCGAGACCATCGCATCCGGCCCCTTCTTCAACGCCTACCTGGCCAACCTGGTCCCCGGACAGTTCATTCAACCGTTCGTCGATGCCGCGTTCTCGGATCTCGGTCTGGATCCCAACGTGCTCTTACCTTCCCAGCGCACCGACCCCCAGGTGGGCCAGCCCGGCACCCCGGCACTGCCGATTCCCTATCCGCGGACCGGCCAGGGTGGCGAACCGAAATTGACTCTGCCCGATGCGATCACCGGAAACCCGGGCGATCCCCGGTACCCCTACCGCGAGCCGGCACCGGCCCCTCCGCCAGGTGGGCCCCCACCGGGTCCGCCGGCACCGCCAGCACCCGATCAGCAGGCCCCACAGCCGCCGACGCCAAGCCCCTTCTTCGTGCCGGCGCCCGATGAAGTCGCGCCCGGACCGGCTGATTCCTCGATCCCCCAAGGCAGACGATGACGAACTCTCGGACCAAGCTCGGACTGGCGATCGTTTTGGTGAGCCTCATCGTGGGCGGGTCGATTGCGGCGGTGCGTGTGGCACGCGAGGTCGATCGTGTTCACGTCGTCGCCTACTTCGAAAACAGCAACGGGGTGTTCGTCGGCGACGATGTCCGCATCAAGGGCGTTCGGGTAGGCGGGATCGACTCCATCGAACCGCAGCCCACACGAGTCAAGATCGCCTTCTGGTTCGACGCCAAGTACAAGGTGCCCGCCGATGCCAAAGCGGTCATCCTGTCGCCGACGCTGGTGACCTCCCGCGCCATTCAATTGACTCCCCGCTACACCGGTGGCCCGGCGCTGCAGGACAACGCCGTCATCCCCCGGGACCGCACCGCGGTTCCAGTGGAGTTCGACGAATTCCGCCAACAGCTCGAACGGCTGACGACATTGCTGCAGCCCACCGAGCCCGGCGGGGTCAGCACGCTGGGCGCCCTGGTCAACACCGCGGCCGACAACTTGCGCGGCCAAGGCCCAGCAATCCGCGAGGCGATCATCAGGTTGTCCCAGTCGGTGTCTGCGCTCGCCGATCACAGCCCGGACATCTTCAGCAGCGTCAAGAATCTTGCGACACTCGTCTCAGCACTTCAGGACAGCACCGTACTGATACGCCAGCTGAATCAGAACCTCGCCTCGGTCACCGGGCTGCTGACCAACAACCCCACCGAAGTCGGTGACGCCGTCAAGGACCTCAATGGCGTAATCGGTGACCTGACGGCCTTCGTCTCCGCAAACCGCGACGCGCTCGGTACCACATCGGACAAATTGACGTCAGTCTCACAGGCACTGACGGGCAGCATCGACGACATCAAACAGGTGCTGCACATCGCGCCGACGACGTTGTCCAACGCCGCCAACCTCTACAAGCCCGCCCAGGGCACGCTGACCGGAGCACTCAACGTCGCCAACTTCGCGGATCCGATCACCTTTCTGTGCAGCGCAGTACAGGCCGCGTCGCGACTGAACAACGAACAATCGGCGAAATTATGTGTGCAGTACTTGGCCCCGATCATCAAAAACCGCCAGTACAACTTCCCCCCGATCGGTGTCAACCCCTTCGTCCAGGCCAGCGCCCGGCCGAATGAAGTCACCTACAGTGAGGACTGGATGCGCCCGGACTACGTTCCGCCGCAGACTTCACCGGCGCCGGACACATCGCCGGGCCACAGCACGCCGCCACCCCTCGACGAGCCGGCGCAACCAGCCGAAGGAACGCTGCCGGTTCCCGGCCCGTCGGCTCAGCAGACCGATCCCGCCGCCGGGCTGCCCGGCATGCTCATTCCACCCGGGGCCGGCTCGTGACGAGGACGCGCTGCGCCCGCGGCGTCGCGGTGATGGTGATCGCGCTGACGATCGCCGCGCTGTCGGGATGCGGTTTTCGCGGCCTGAACTCCTTTCGGCTGCCGGGAACGCAGGGCCACGGGCAGGGCTCCTACACGATCCAGGCCGAAATGCCCGATGTCGAAAACCTTCAACCGAACTCGCGTGTCCGCGTGGGCGACGTCAACGTGGGCACGGTCACGAAGATCGAGCGTCGAGGATGGCATGCGCTGCTCACGCTCGCACTCAACGGCGACGTCGAGCTTCCCGCCAACTCGACCGTGTCGTTGGGTCAAACCAGCCTGCTGGGCTCACTGCACGTCGAGTTGGCACCCCCCACCGATGTTCGCCCGGCGGGAAAGCTTCGGGCCGGTTCGCTGATTCCGCTGACATCTGCTGGGGCCTACCCGTCCACCGAACAGACCCTGGCGTCGGTATCACTTCTGCTCAACGGCGGCGGAGTGGGGCAGGTACAGGACATCACCACAGCACTCACCTCCGCGTTGGGAGGCCGCGAGCAGGACTTCCGCAGCCTGCTCTCACAGCTGGACATCTTCACCGCCAACATCAACGGCCAAATCGGGGACATCATCGCGGCCACCGAAAGCCTCAACCATCTGGTCGCGCAGTTCGCGGCACAAAAACCAGTCATCGACAAGGCCCTGGAAACGATTCCCGACGCGCTGGCGGTAATCAACGCCGAACGCGACAAGCTCGTTGAGGCGGTTGACCAACTCGGCAAATTCAGCGCGCTGGCCGCCGACTCGGTTAACCAGTCCAAAGAGTCGTTGATCCAGATCCTTAACGACCTGGGACCGGTATTGGAATCACTCGCGAACGCCGGTCCTGCGCTGACCCGTTCACTGAACCTGTTCACCACGGTTCCCTTCGTGAAGGACAACCTGACCAATTGGTGGCGCGGTGACTACGCCAACATCACCACCATCGTGGACTTGACATTGAGTCGTATCGACGCGGCGCTGTTCACCGGCACCCGGTTCGAGGGCAACCTCACCGAACTGGAACTGCAATGGGGCCGCACGATCGGGCAACTGCCTAGCCCCTACACCGCGCGAAATCCGCTGATCGCCCCCTACCGGTTGGACCAAGGACCGTAATGTATCTGAGTAAACGAGTCCGGTTGCAGCTGGCCGCCTTTGGGGTGGTGACACTGTTGGCCGGTGGAACCATGGCCTTCTATTACCTCCGGCTGCCGAGCCTGCTCTTCGGTATCGGCCGCTACCAAGTCACAATGAAGCTGCCGGACGCAGCGAGTCTGTACGACAACGCCAACGTCACGTATCGGGGCACTACGGTGGGTCGGGTCACCGACGTCCGCCTGACTGACACCGGAGTCGACGCGGTGCTGTCGCTGCAGTCGGACATCAAGATCCCGGCGGACCTCGACGCCCAGGTGCACAGCCAGACTGCGGTCGGCGAGTTGTTCGTCGAACTCCTACCGCGAAGCGGCGACGGCGCACCGCTGAAGAACGGCGACGTGATACCAGCCGGCCGCACCTCGGTCCCCCCCGACATCAACGCACTGCTGCGGGCTGTCAACACCGGTATCGAGGCGATCCCGCGCGACAACCTCAAAACGGTGATCGACGAGTCCTATACGGCGTTCGGTGGCTTGGGCCCCGAGCTCTCACGGCTGACGCGGGGGGCCACAACGCTGGCCATCGATGCGCGCAACAACCTGCCTGCGCTGACCACCCTCATCGATCAGTCCAAACCGGTCTTGGACACCCAGACCGAAACCTCCGACTCCATCCACACCTGGGCGGCCAACCTCGCTCAAATCACCAATCAACTACAGCTCCAGGATGATTCGGTAAAGGGCTTACTGGTCAACGGGCCCCCCGCCGCAGACCAGGTACGTCAGCTGGTCGACCGCGTACAGCCCACCCTGCCCATCCTGCTGACCAATCTGGTCAGCCTCGGCCAAGTGGCGCTCACCTATCAACCCAACCTCGAGCAGATCCTGGCCCTGTATCCGATCGAGATCGCCGGCCTCCAGGGTGCCGCGCTGGCCAACCGAAACACCAAACAGGACTACAAGGGCGTGTTCCTGTCCTTCAACCTGAACCTCAATGTGCCCCCGCCATGCAGAACGGGATACCTCCCCGCCCAACAGCAACGCGCAATGTCTGAGGTCGATTACCCACCGAAACCGGCCGGTGACTTGTACTGCCGGATACCACAGGATTCCGGCCTCACGAACGTTCGCGGCGCCCGCAACCTGCCCTGTGAAACACGACCGGGAAAGCGGGCGCCGACGGTGAAGATGTGCGAAAGCGACGAAAACTACGTACCTCTCAACGACGGCGCCAACTGGAAAGGCGACCCGAACGCGACGCTGTCCGGTCAGCCAGTTCCGCAGCCGCCGCCAGGAACGCCGCCGCCCACCTCGGTACCGGTGACCGCCCCGATTGCGGTCGCCGAGTACGACCCGAGCACCGGCATTTACATCGGACCGGATGGCAAACAGTACCGGCAAGCGGATCTGGCTCGGAACGCTGCCGGGCAGCACACCTGGCAGGACATGCTGCTTCCGCCAAAGGACGGTGAACCGTGACAACGCAAACCACCGGAGATACCGACGAACCCGTCCGCGACGACCACACACCGCCCTCGCCTGCCCCTGATGACACCGTCGATGTCGCCCCCGAAAAGGGCGCTGACAGGACGGATGCCAGCGGCGGCGACCCGCCCGAAGGTGTCAACGACGAACTGTCGCGGGTCGCCACGCGCGCCTGGCGAAGCCCAATGCCGCCGCAGCGACTGGGGCTCGTGATGGGGTTGGTAGCGGTCGTGACGTTGGCCGCACTGACCAGTTGGCTGGGCTACCGGGCCTACCAAGCGCATCAGGCCTTCGAACAGCGCCAGCTGTTCGTGCAGGTCGGACGTCAAGGCGCACTGAATCTGACCACGATCGACTGGCAGCACGCAGACGCCGATGTGAAGCGCATTCTCGACTCAGCCACAGGCAAGTTCTACGACGAGTTCGCCCAGCGGTCACAACCATTCATCGATGTGGTCAACAAGGTGAAGTCGAAATCGGAGGGCACCATCACCGAGGCCGGCTTGGAGTCGCAGTCCCGTGACACGGCCCAGGTGCTGGTCGCTGTCAACGTGAAGACCACTGTCGGCGAGGGGCCAGAGCGCGAACCCCGAACATGGCGAATGCGCGTCACGGTGCAGAAAGTCGGCAACGACGCGAAGGTCTCTGACGTGGAGTTCGTGGCATGACGAACTCACCAGGGAAAGTCGAGTGCGACGATCAGGCTGCCGGCGTCGCCCCAGAATGCGAGGACACCCACGATGGCGCCACACCAGGCAGACGTCGCGGCAACATCGTGCGCGTGCTCGGATTCTGGGTGTTGCCGGCTGTCGCCCTGCTGTTGGCGCTCGGCGCGGGCTACTTCAAATACCAGGAAGCGACCGCCGATGATGCCGACCGCGCTCGGGCGCAAACCGCTCAGATCGCAACCGAAGCGACGGTCGCGATGCTCTCCTACGCACCTGACACGGCAACCGCGAAGCTGAAGGCTGCGCGCGAGGGACTGACAGGGCCGTTTCGCGATTCATACACCTCGTTGACTGATGATGTCGTGATTCCTGGAGCACAGCAGAAACGAATCTCGGCCACCGCCAAGGTGACTGGTGCCGCCTCCGTCTCCGCCAGTGAAAACCATGCCGTAGTGCTGGTGTTCGTCGACCAAACCACCGTAGTGGGCAATGACGCGCCGACAGATACTGACTCCGTCGTTCGGGTGACCCTCGACAGAATCGGAAACCGTTGGCTGATATCGGGTTTCGAGCCGATATGAGCAGTATTCCAGACACGGCCGCGGCTGCCCGCGAGCCGCAGGCAGCGTGTGAGGAGCAGCCTTGAGTGCCCGACCCGCGGTGAGACCGTTTCGCATCGACGTTGCCGATGAAGTTCTCGATGATCTGCGAACGCGTTTGTCACAGACCCGTTGGCCGGAAGCTGAATGCGTAGCGGACTGGAGCCAGGGCATCCCGTTGGGTTACACCCGGGAACTGGCCGAATACTGGGCGAGCGGATACGACTGGCGGTCGCGTGAAGCCGCGCTCAACCGATTCGCTCAGTTCATCACCGAAATCGATGGCTTGGACATCCATTTCATCCACCAGCGATCCCCGCACCAAGACGCTTTCCCGCTGCTCATCACCCACGGCTGGCCCGGCTCAATCGTCGAGTTTCACAAAGTGATTGAGCCGCTGACCAATCCGACTGCCCACGGGGGACAGGTGGAGGACGCCTTCCACGTCGTCTGTCCGTCGCTTCCCGGATACGGCTTCTCCGGCAGGCCCATCCGCCACGGGTGGGGTGTGGACAAGATCGCGCAGGCATGGGAGACGCTCATGCTGCGCCTCGGCTACGCGCGCTACGGCGCCCAAGGCGGCGATTGGGGCGCAGCCGTCACCACCCAGATGGGCCGCCACCGCGGCCACTGCGCCGCCATCCATCTGAACATGCCGATCGCTTATCCTCCGGCGGGGGACATCGCCGATTCGTCGGAGGAAGAGCGGGAGGCGCTGGCCGCGTTGACGCACCACCAGCGTTGGGGCACGGGCTATTCCGAGCAGCAGTCCACCCGGCCCCAGACCGTCGGCTACGGACTGGCCGATTCGCCGGTCGGCCAGATGGCCTGGATCGTCGAGAAATTCGCAGCGTGGATGGACTGCGACGGCCATCCCGAGAACGTGCTCAGCCGCGATGAGCTCCTCGACAACGTCATGATGTACTGGGCTACCAATAGTGGCTCCTCCTCGGCCCGGTTGTACTGGGAGAGCTTCAAGACCCTGGACGCGACAACTCGTGTGGAATTGCCCACTGGTATTGCTGCCTTCCCCAAGGAGGTCCTGCGCGCACCGCGAAGTTGGTGCGAACCGATCTACAACATCACCCATTGGACGACCATGCCGCGCGGCGGGCACTTCGCCGCTCTGGAACAACCGAGGCTCTTCGTCGACGACATCCGCGCATTCTTCGAATCCGTGCGGTGATGCGGCCAGCCGGCAGGCAACGAAGCTTTGGGAGCACGCTTTCGATGAGCTAAACTTTCTGTATTGCGGAGATATTATCTGCTAGCAAGAGGATGCCCGCTGACAAGCACGTGTCAACTATCAAGGAGGCGATGAGTGGTAGACGACCCACGGAGTGCAGTCATGAGAACGTGGACGCTCCCGCTAGGTGACGCAACTTTGCAGGGCCAAAGCGTCTACGACGTGGAGGATCCGTGTACCGGCGACGTGCTGACCCAGGTGCCCGACTGCAGCAGTGAGGATGTCGACAGGGTGGTGGCGACTGCACATGCCGCTCAACGCGATTGGGCGCTGCGGACGCCTCGCCAGCGCGGCACCGCGCTGCGGGCTTTGGCGACACTCATGCGCGATCACTCTGAAGAGCTCGCGCTGCTCGACGCAATTGACGGCGGCTTTCCACTGCCTGCGATGCGCGACGACGTCACGTGGGCGGCCGACGTGCTCGAGCTGATGGCAGACGACGCGCTCGACCTCGGCGGACGGACTATTCCACTCTCGGCGAACCTGCACTACACGCTGCAGCAGCCCTACGGCGTAGTCGCTCGAATCGTCCCCTTCAATCATCCCGTCCTATTTGCAGGATCCAAGATCGCCGCTCCGCTGATGGCGGGGAACGCCGTGGTGCTCAAAGCTCCCGATCAAACACCGTTGTCGGCCATCCGGCTCGCCGAGCTCGCCAGGGAGGTCCTGCCCGAAGGCCTATTCGGGGTGGTAACCGGGCACGGGGCAACTGCCGGCGCCGCGTTGGTTGCCCATCCACTAGTCCGGCGAATCGGCTTCATCGGCTCCCCGGGCACGGGCCGACATATCCAGCGCTTGGCGGCCGAGCACGGCGTCAAATACGTCACGCTGGAACTCGGCGGCAAGAACCCGATGATCGTCATGCCCGACGCCGACCTCGAGGCGGCTGCCAAAAGCGCCGTGGTAGGGATGAACTTCACCACCACCGCGGGCCAATCATGCGGATCAACAAGCAGACTGCTGCTGCACGAAGCGATCGCTGACGAGGTGATTGATCTGGTCGTCGATCAGGTCGCTGCCATCAAGGTAGGCGACCCGCTCGTTGACGGCACGGACATGGGACCCGTCATCGACCAAGCGCAATACTCAAAGTCGTTGCGGGCCATCGAGTCAGGACGGGCGGGCGGCGCCAGCGTACTTACCGGTGGAGGACGCGCGCAGGGTGTTGGTAGCAAAGGCTGGTATGTCGCCCCGACCGTATTGGCTGGAGTGGCACCACAAGCCGATGTCGCCCGCGACGAGATCTTCGGGCCCGTTCTTTCGGTGCTGACCGTCCGTGACGAAGCCGAGGCTGTCGAAGTTGCCAACAGCGTCGAGTTCGGGTTGACCGCCGCGGTGTGGACCAACGACGTAAGCCAAGCCCACCGCATGGCTGCGGGACTTGATGCCGGCTACGTCTGGATAAACGGCAGTGCACGCCATTACTGGGGGTTGCCCTTCGGCGGTTGGAAATCGTCAGGTGTTGGATCCGAAGAGTCCACGGAGGAACTGTTGTCCTACACCCAAGTCAAGGCAGTAACCGTCACCTTGGACTGAACTGCGTCGATGCGCTGGAAGGCGTCGACTGCGGACGGTGACCTTTCTCGCAGTCGAAATCCTGTGGGAGAACTGCTATTTGACGTAGGGCGTCAGTCGGCCGTGCATCGGCGCCCCAGACGATAAGCGACCGATTAGAAAATCGACTCGGGACACGGCATCGCGCCGTTGCGGGTATGTGACACGCGGCTGTTTCCCCCGGAACCCCTCCGATGCCCGCGGCGGCGGCTATGTCCGGCGTCGGGTCGGGCAGCACGCAATCGACTGGTACACGCCGACTTGCGCTAGCATCAGTTGTAGTTTCAAAATAGTTGTGTGAATGAAACTGTTGTCGAACGACTGAGCCGCCGGCACAAGGCCTTCGTCCTGGCGTCCTGCTGCCTGAGCGTGCTCATTGTGTCGATCGACGTGACCATCGTCAACGTTGCAATCCCGAGCATCCGCGCCGACCTTTCGGCGTCGCCTTCGCAAATGCAGTGGGTCATTGACATCTACACCTTGATGGTGGCCTCGCTATTGCTGCTCTCGGGTGCCATGGCCGACCGATTCGGTCGGCGGCGTACGTTGCAGATCGGGTTGACAATCTTTGCGTCGGCCTCCCTACTGTGCAGCGTGGCTCCCAACGTCGAAACGCTGATCGGCGCCCGCTTCCTGCAGGCGATCGGCGGTTCGATGCTCACTCCTGCTGGGTTGTCGATCGTCACGCAGGTGTTCACCGGCAGAGTGGAGCGCGCGCGCGTCATCGGCATATGGGGGGGCGTCGTAGGCATCTCGATGGCCTTGGGTCCGATCATGGGCGGAATACTTCTCGAGTATGTTGACTGGCGAGCAGTGTTCTGGATCAACGTGCCGATCTGCGCGCTTGCGGTGCTGTTGACCGCGATCTTCGTTCCTGAATCCAAGTCGGTCACCATGCGCCACGTCGACCTGATCGGCTTGGTCCTGGGCATGGCCTTCCTGTTCGGACTGGTGTTCGTGCTCATCGAAGGGCCAGGGATGGGCTGGACCGACACCCGCGTCGTCGTTAGCTGTTGCCTCGCAGCGCTGGCCTTCGCGACATTCCTGCGCTACGAGTCACGCCGCCTCGACCCGTTCGTCGAGCTCCGATTCTTCCGCAGCATCCCGTTTGCTTCGGCGACGGCCATCGCGGTGTGCGCATTCGCTGCATGGGGCGCGTTCCTGTTCATGATGTCAATCTATTTGCAAGGGGAGCGCGGGCTTTCAGCGGTGAATACCGGGCTGATGTTTCTGCCCGTGGCCGTCGGCGCATTCATCTTCTCGCCCTTGTCTGGCCGGCTGGTGGGGCGATTTGGTGCCAGACCGTCGCTGATGATCGCCGGCGCATTGATCGTCGCCGCGACTCTCATGTTCGCGCAGATGAGCGACGCTACCCCGCAATGGCGAATGCTGGTCGCCTTTGCGGTTTTCGGCGTCGGTACTTCGATGGTGAACGCACCGGTCACAACCGCGGCCGTCAGCGGTATGCCGACCGACCGCGCCGGTGCGGCGGCGGCTATCACATCCACGAGCCGACAGGTGGGCGTCGCCATCGGTGTGGCCATATGTGGCCCGGTCGCTGGTGCGGCATTGGGCGACACCAACGTCGATTTCGCGGTCTCCGCCCAGCCCCTATGGCTAGTGTTCGCTGGAGTTGGTGTGCTGATCTTCACGCTCGGTGTCTACTCGACGTCGAAGCGCGCGCTGCGCTCAGCAGAGCATCTGGCGCCGCTGATCGCAGGAACCGATCCGCGACGGGAGGCTGCCGATGTCGCGTAATCCGGAAGCGGACGAGGTCTGGCGCGCGATGACCGCACTGGTCACCGACAACCGCGACAGTTGGAGGCGAGCGACCGTCGACCAGACGGGCCTACCTTTGAGTCGCATCCGGATACTGCTCCGGCTGTCCCGCGGGTCGATGACCGTCAAAGAGGTCGCGCACGCCGTGACAATCGATCCCCCGGCGGCCACGGTGGCCGTCAACGATCTGGAGGACCGCGGCTTAGTCATGCGTCAGACTATTCCCACCAACCGGCGGTACAAAGTGGTATCACTGACCGACGCCGGCTGGTCGATGGTGGCCACCATCAATGCGGTCGACGACCCGGCTCGGGACTGTGGATCTAACGGTGTTTCCGGCACTGACACGCTGAGTGATGCTCGGCGAGAAAGGTGCCGTGATGACGACACTGGACGATGTGGCGAAGAAGAAGGCGGCTGAGCAGTCCGAAGGCCAGAAGGCTGCGGTCGAACTGGTCCGATTGGCCCAGGAGCAGGGCTTGTCGCTGACCGGGCCCGACGGGCTGCTCAAGCAGTTGACCAAGACGGTCCTCGAGACCGCGCTCAATGAGGAGATGACCGAGCACCTCGGCTATGAGAAACACGACCCGCCCGAGACGGGGTCGGGCAACATCCGCAACGGCACCCGCACCAAGACGGTGCTGACCGACACCACCGGCCCGGTCGAACTTGACGTGCCGCGCGATCGGGCATCGACCTTCGAGCCTCAGATCGTCAAGAAACGCCAACGTCGCCTGAACGGCGTGGACGAGGTCGTGCTGTCGCTGTACGCGAAGGGCTTGACCACCGGTGAGATCTCGGCGCACTTCGCCGAGATCTACGGGGCGTCGGTATCCAAAGAGACGATCAGCCGCATCACCGACAAGGTGCTTGAGGAGATGAACGACTGGTCGGTGCGACCGCTGGATGAAACCTACGCCGCGATCTTCATCGACGCGATCGTGGTCAAGGTCCGCGACGGCCAAGTCGCCAACCGGCCGTTCTACGCTGCCATCGGGGTCACCCTGGCCGGGGAACGCGACATCCTCGGCTTGTGGGCCGGCACCGGCGGGGAGGGCGCCAAGTTCTGGATGAGCGTGCTCACCGACCTACGCAACCGCGGCATCAAGGACACCTTCTTCGTCGTCTGCGACGGGCTCAAGGGACTGCCCGAGGTGGTGGGCAATGTGTGGCCGCAGGCGATCGTGCAGACGTGCATCATTCATCTGCTGCGCAACACTTTTCGGCTCACGTCCCGCAAGTACTGGGACGAGATCAAGCGCGACGTCAAGCCGATCTACACTGCGGTCAACGCGACCGCGGCTCGGGCGGCGTTCGACGAGCTGGCCGAGAAATGGGGGCAGCGCTACCCGGCAGTGATCCGGCTCTGGGACAACGCCTGGGCGGAGTTCATTCCGTTCCTGGACTACGACGTGGAGATCCGGCGAGTGATCTGCTCGACGAACGCGATCGAGTCGCTCAACGCCCGCTACCGCCGCGCGATCAAGGCCCGCGGACACTTCCCCTCCGAGCAGGCGGCGCTCAAGTGCCTGTATCTGGTGACCCGATCACTGGACCCGACCGGTGTCGGCAGGGCACGATGGACGATGCGGTGGAAACCTGCCCTCAATGCGTTCGCGATCACCTTCGCCGACCGATTCCCGGCAGCCGAAACCTACTGATGAAAAACGCCGGAAACACCGTTAGCGAGATAGACCCGAAGCGGATGGAGCGTGTCTGCAGGTAGTCGTCGATGAGGATGATCAGGTCTCTCGCGACGGGTATGCGACGGTCTTTGTTGCCCTTCCCGCGCACGTGCAGCACGCCGCCGTCGTCGGTGCGTCGGATGTCGCCCACGTTGGCGTTGAGGAGTTCCTCGGCCCGCAGGCCGGCCAACAGCGAAGTGAAAACGATGGCGCGGTCGCGCTCGGGCCAGTCGCTGGGTCGAGTAGAACCTTGATCGGCGTCGATGGCAGTGACCAGTTCGGTGACGGCGTGCGCCGGGTAGCTCTTGGGGAGGCTCTTCGGCACTTTCGGCCGACCGATCAGCGGCATCGGGTTGGCCTCGAGAAGTTCTGCAGTAAATAGAAAGGCGCACAACGTATTCCACGTCGACCAGCAGCGTCGGATCGATGCTGGGGAGTGGGTGCCGGCGTAGGTGGCGAACGCGGGGCGCAGGTTGTCCTTCGTCAGTTCGTCGACTCGCAAGTGTGCGACGGCGTCAGGGGTGTGGGCCAGCAGAACGGCGATGGCTTCGAAGTCTTGACGGTAGGCCTTGATTGTGTGCGGTGACGGTTTGCGCACCGCGCGGTCGGCCAGGAAGTCGACGAACCAGCTCGGATGCGCGACTGCGGCTTCGGCCTGCAGTTCGGAGGGGACCACATCTTCCATCATCGCAGAGGACTCGTGGATAACAGTCGTTATCCATGACTAGCTCCTCCAGGGATGAATCATGGGTCCGAGCCCGGTATCGATTGTCTGCGCTGTGGTGTGATCACGGAAGCCGCCAACGACGTCATCGTCGAGCCCTGGTCGGCTGCGCTGCGTCTGCTGATGCGCCGCGCCGCCGACCGTCACCAGATCGCCGACACCGCAGCCATTGACACCCTGGCGCAGGTCATCCCGGAAATGGCGGCCTACCGGTCACTCACCCAACGCAAACCCTTCGAGTTGGCGTTCCTCACCGCGCTGGTCGACGACGTCCTCCTGCCCGCACTCTCCATCGCACCGCCAACGAAGGAAGACCGCTCGTGAAGTATCGACCACTCGGGTCCACCGGGGTCCGCAGCCCGCGGTGGTCACCACGTCCGTCGCAGCGGTGTGCAGCTGTGTGGGTTCGGCCGCATCCGGGGTTTGCGCTGGACCCGTGGTGGCGGGTCTGACCGTTTAACCTCCTGGTGTGCACCGTTCGTCGATGTTCAAGCTGGTCGGGTTGGTCGCCGTGGCGGCGTTTATCGGAGGATGCGACGCGACGTCCGCCGGTCCGCCGACGACGTCGAGCACCGCCGAGGTGGTGCCACCCCTGGATCCGGCGATGGGCCTGCCGGCCAACGCCGTCGAGGACGCCGTCGGCATGCTCCACGGCATCGCCGACGAGCTCTTGAAGGCCTCGGGGGTTCCCGGCATGGCGGTCGCCGTGGTGCACGGTGGAAAGACGGTGTACGCCAGGGGTTTCGGCGTGAAGGATGTTTGCAATGGGGATGCACCGGGCAACAGGGTCGATCCGGATCCGGTGTTTCAGCTGGCGTCGCTGTCGAAGTCGCTGAGTTCGACCGTCGTCGCCCACCAGGTGGGGGCGGCTGCGGTCTCGTGGAACACCCCGGTGGTGGAGAAGCTTCCGTGGTTCGCGCTCGCCGACCCCACCGTGACGAGGATGGTGACGGTCGGTGACATGTTCGCGCACCGCTCGGGGCTGCCTGATCAGGCGGGCGATCTGCTGGAGGACCTGGGTTACGACCGCGCCCACGTGCTCGAACACCTGCGTCAGTTGCCGCTGGGCGAGTTCCGGACGTCGTATGAGTACACCAATTTCGGGTTGACCGCTGGTGCCGAGGCGGTGGCCGTCGGTGCGGGCACGTCGTGGGAGAGCCTGTGCCAAGAAGTGCTGTAAGGCCCGCTGGGCATGACGATTTGAGTGCGGGTCTTGACCAGGTCGTCGCGGTGCTCGACGATCGCGGGGGGGCGCAGTGATGGTCGCGTCGGCGACCGCGGAGCTCAACCTGGACGCTGTGCGCGCGACGACCGCAACGCTGACGGCGTCGGCATCGTCGTTCTTGGGTCCGTGGCCAGTCGAGAGCATCCGTACACGCCTACCAAAACGACACCACAGCAGGGCGGGACAGTCTGCTGGTGTGTGACACCGCCGAGATGGCCGCCGCGCTCAACCAACGCATCCACCGTCAACACGTCGACCGCGGCGCGGAAACCGTCAGCGCGATGGGTGGGCAGCAGATCGGGGTGGGGGAGCTGATCCTCAGCCGCCGCAACGACCCCACCATCGAATTCCACGCATCCAGCCCCAACCTCGAATCGCTGCCCTCGGTGCGCAACGGCAACCGCTGGCGCGTCGCCCACGTCGACCCGGCCACGAAGCGGGTTGCCGCGCAACGCCTCGACGACGGCGCCCGCGCCGTCCCCTGGCCGTGACACTGGGACTGCCGCCAACCATCGTCTGGTTATGGCCGTGCGCCATCGACGTCGCGATAGCGCAGGCAACACTGTGCCTACTATCGCTCAACAGGCGGACGGCCGGCGAATCCCATCGTGCTGGGACCGCTGCCACCGGGTCGAATGACCGCACCCAACGGCCAAAGGCCGAGAGAACGCCCCATGACGGTGCGCGTGTAAGCGACGGCGCCGGTGAGGAGCGCCTGGCCATCGCGCCGCCGAGGGGTACCGCTGGCGCCGCGGTGATCGCCGCGGGAGACCCGGCAGTGGTGGCGCGGTGGACGCCGATCGCGGAAACCCTCGTACGGCAGGGCATCACAAGCAAAGACAGTGGGTTGGTCGCGACCATCCTCGCGCAGCGAGAAGCCGGCATGCCGCCGAGCACGATCGGACGCGCGCACAAGGTGCACCACACGACGGTCGGCCGGATCCTCGCGGCGGCCGACGAGCTCACGCCATAGCGGGAACTGGACGTCGGAGCGCCATCGAACACTAAGCCTCGATCCACCGGTGAGCTGTCGGTGTGAAGTCGATTTCGATTGTGTGCGTTGGGCCCGGGGTGTGCCGTGAGGTGGGTGTGTGTGATGGCCCGATCTCGGTATCGGCTTGTTCCTGTGGGTCTTTCGTCTCGTGCGGGCGGTTGGGGTTGCTCTGTTAGGCCAGCAGTGGCCGGTTTCGGCCAAACAGACTGTGGAACAGGGTGTTCCACGCGGTTTCCCAGGGCCAGTTGCGTGGCAGGTGCAGGGTCAGGCGTCGGGCCGAGGAGGCGATGCGTGCCGGCACGCTGATCAGGGTGCGGCGGATGGTGCCGGTGCGGGCTTTGGCCAGCGCTGGTCCGGTCAGGGTGGCCGCGGCGCGGGTGAGGTTGAACGCCATCGCTGCGCACACCAGCCAGGCGGCGTTGGCGCCGAATCGCCCCGAGGGCAGATGGGCCAGAGCAGAGTCTTTGAGGTCGGCGTGGACCTGCTCGATGAGCGCGTGGCCGCGGTGGGTCTTGTCGGCGGTGACGGTATCGAGGTCGGTGGTGGTGAAGAAGGCATGGAAGCGCCAGGTGTCGAACAGGGTGGTCTGCCCCTCGCCGCTGGCGGGGTTGAGGTCGGGGATGCGCCGCACCACCAGCCTGCCGGGGATCTGCTCGCTGGTTTTGCGGGAGCTGAACGCGGTGAAGTCGATCTCGGCGACCTCGGCGCGCGAGATCCAGCGCTGGGTGTTCTCGTCGTAGATCGCGTCGGTGTACTGGATCGAGATCCAGGCGTCCTCGGGTATGGCGGCGATGGCGGCTTTGACTTTTGGGTCCAGGCGCACGGTGATCGACACGTCGGCACCACCGCGCAGAGCAGCCGCCACGGTTGGGTAGCCGTAGAACGCCGAGTCGGCTCGCAGCAGCGGCCGGGTGGCTGCCGCCGAAGAGCGCAGTCGTGTCACGGTGGCCAGCGTGTCGCCGACGATGCGGGCAGCTCCACGTGCTGATCCGCAGGCGCCTTTGCGTAGGCGTTGGCCGCAGATGATCGGTGCACCATGCTCAGTGGTGAGCGTGGCGATCAGCGCATTTAACCCACGGACCCCGGAGTATCCGTAACCAGATCCCTGTTTGGTGTAGCCGTGCACTTCGATGATGGTGTCATCGAGATCAACACACACCGGACCGTCAACACCGGCCAGCACCGGAGTGCGTTCGTGCAGACCGGCCAGCAACCGCGCCGCCACGGCGTCGAGTTGGCGGACATGACCGAAGCTGAATTCGCGCAGGAACGATCCCAGCGTCGACGGGGCGTACGGGCGGTCGAACACGGTGCCCATCGCGCCGTGGCGCAGCAAGGCCATGTCATCGATGCTGTCAGCACCAGCTACCATGCCCGCGACCAGCGACAAGACTTTCGCCCCGGCGTTGGCGCCCTTGTCGGTCGGCACCGTGATGTGCTCATCAGCCAGGCTGCTCAACCCGCACTGATGAGCCAGAGCGGCCATCGGGACCAGCCCGGCACACGACACCAGATTGGGGTCATCAAAGCGGGCTGACGCCACAGGACGAGTGTGAGATAGTTGCATCTACGAGATGCCCTTCGTTCTGACCGAATGTGATCCTAGACAAATCCCATTCTTTCACCGCGACAGGGCATTTCGTTTTTACAACCCGCCCCAACTCCTATTCGATCGGTGGATCAAGGCTAAGGCCCGAGAAGTACTGTCAGCTCGCGTTGAAGCAATAGACTCCGCTAGTGCACCGGAACCTCTCTGAGTTGGAGGCAGTTCCGGCCGACATCGTCGATCTCCCAACGTCGCATTGTCTGTGCCAACAGCGGTCCTTCCGGGTTCGAGCGGCGCCGCGGAGTCTTCGCGGTTTGGCCGGAAGCGGGTCGACGCAAAGCACATGTGGACGGATCCGATCATCGTCGCCGGCGCGTGGATCTTGGCTATTTATTCCATGAGAAGCTACTCACGCGCAAGAAGTCAAGAAGAGTCGTCATGGCGGCCTCAAACCGCCGGTCGCCGGATCAGGTACGCGAATTCGATTCCCCGACAAAGCTGTCCGAAAGCATGCAGCAGCGGTAGCGAGAGATGCGGTCGGCCGGCACGAATCGTAGATTGCCCTGAAACGGTTCGGTATCAACGGCTTTCGCCGGCATCGGCCGGAGGTTCACCACGTATGGCATCGACGCCAGCAGCTCGATCGAACCGCGCTGTCAAGTCGGCGAAAGATTGCAGATCTCGGGGCCGAAGACTGGCATAGCTCAACACCACGTGTGCCGCCAAATTGTCGACACTGTCGATCATGCTGCGCTGAGTGAGGAAACGGAGGATGCCGAGCTTGTGGGCATACCTTCGACGTCCCATATCGGAGTCGACACGGCGCGCTCTCAGCCGATTTCGCGATCCTAGTAGTCGTCCCGGTCCCCATCGCGGGGCCAACCGCATCGCTTCGCCCATGAGGAATGATCGATGCGGCGGCCAATAAGATGGTCGGCGGGCTGGTGCTGCTCCTGTGTCCATCCAACCTGACGAACAGGGTGGAGACTTGGCAGGCGTCGGTGTAGATCATCGGTTTGCCGTCGACGTCACCCGGTTGGTTGAGGAGGCGGTTGGCGAAGGTCTGGGACTGCGGTCCACTCTGTCCGTTACTGCCCAGATATCGAGCGCGACTTCGACTCTGGGCCGTGGCCAATCCTCCACGGTTCGCTGCATCTCAGGGAAGTGCTGCGGCCATCATCAGGACCCGCTCGCGCTGTGCGCCTCCGGCGCCCTTGGTGTCCTTGGGCCGAGGCTTCGACGCCGTCGCGGGCCGTCGTCAACTTGCGCCACCCATCGCGGTACTCGCGCCCCTCAGAATCCCGGAAACTGTCCGGTGCCCTGATTGAGCGCCCGTCAGATGACTTGATAACCGATACGGCGAGCCTCGACGGCGAGTCGGCCACACAGGTCGGGGTAAGGAAACAACCGGCTGCATCGGCGTCGCCGAGCGAGCCGGCGCGAACAGTGCCACACACGCCCCCGCGAAACGGCTGTTGTAGCGCCCTCCATCAAGGTCTGGAAACGCCCTTACCGCCGCGTGCCCACTGCTAGGCAACCGCATGCGGCGCTGTCGAGATCGCGAACGTGCCCCGGCGCGGGTCGCGCACGCACCGACGCTGTCGGCGAGTTCGCTTAGGAATCCAGCGTTGGCACCGTCAGCAGCAGCGCTCTTCAACGGTGTATCTAGAGCGATCTCTCGACAAGATCGGAGACCGCTGGCTAATATCGGCATTCGATCCGAAACGATTCCGCCGTAGTGTTCAGTCCGCCGGACAAGCCTTGTGGCACGGCTCGGGCGGCAATCCGTTACCCGCTGGGGGAGAAACCGATGCCAGGAAAATGTCGCGCGCCCCGCTGATGGCGGTGACGACCGGCGCCTTGCTCGGCGCGGCTACGCTGCTCACCGCCCCGCCGTCGCACGCCGACGCGGTGGCTTACTTGTTGAACGTCACGGTGCGTCCCGGGTACAACTTTCCCAACGCCGACGCCGCGCTGTCCTACGGCCACCGACTGTGCGACAAGATAACCGCAGGTAGCTCATACGCGGATATCGTGCGTGAAGTCAAGGCTGACTTCCAGACCTCCGACGAATACCAGGCTTCGTACCTGATCACCCAGGGAGCCAACGAACTCTGCCCCGCCCGGATCTGGCAGCTCAGACAATCGGCGGCAGACTACGTTCCCGGCGGAGTGCCATGATGGCCGCGAGACGCCTTCCTGTCGCGGTGTTCCCGGTCATCGCCGTGGTTGCCGCGCCCCTGATGGCGCCACAGGCCCATGCCGACAATCGTCGCCTGAACGACAGCGTCGCTGCCAACGTCTACACCGTCCAGCATCAGGCCGGTTGCACGAACGACCTTGTGATCAACCCACAATTGCAACGGGCCGCCCAGTGGCACACCGACGACCTGCTCAACAACCGGACAAACGACGGCGACGTCGGATCCAACGGGTCCACCGTCGCTGACCGAGCCAAGGCCGCCGGCTTTCGCGGCTCCGTCGCCGAAACCGTAGCGATCAACCCGGCGCTCGCAATCAGCGGCATCGAAATCTTGAACCAGTGGTACTACGACCCCGCCGACATGGCGGTCATGTCCAACTGCGCCAACACTCAGATCGGCGTCTGGTCGGAGAACAGTCTCGACCGGAGCGTCGTCGTCGCCGTCTACGGCCAGCCGACCTGAACCCAAGGGCGGCTACTGCACTCCGAAACCCGTTGAAACGCAGAGCGTATGTCCGTTGTTGATGCTGAAGCGTTGCCGCTGCAATCTCAATCCATCCGCGCTGAGCGGTCCTCGATGCGGAATTCTGCGCACTCGTTCAGCAGGGGTAAGTGGCCCTAGCAGTGACTAGACAGGCTGCCTCACAGCTTCAACCAGCCGGTGCGACAGCCAGGCGACCAAGGAGTCGGCGTCGTCTGAAAACCGACCCGTGTCGAACTCACCCGTCGTAAAGGGGTTGATCCGCCCCGGTGTGTCCGGAGAGTTCTTCCGTTGGGAAGGATGGACGCGTGGGTTCGAAGTCATCGAGGCGGTATCCAGTCGAGTTGAAGGCGCGGGCGGTGCAGATGGTGGTCGATCTGCGCAGCGATACGGTCTCGGAGTGGGAGGCGATGGGCCGGGTTGCTGACCTGCTGGGTGTCGGTACTGCCGAGACGGTGCGCAAATGGGTCCGCCAGGCCGAGATCGACGCTGGTGGTCGGGCCGGGCAGAGGTTGCCGTGGCTCGCGGCGATCCCGGCCTACCTGGTCGGCGTGGGGGTGCGCCCCGAGCACGCGCCGGAGTTCGCGCGCCGCTAGGGCAGCCGCTGCTCCAGCAGTTCCACCACGGCGAGGTCCTCGATGGCTCTCGTCGTGAGAATCATTGCCGCACGCGCAATCTCGATGGGCTGCCATTGTGATCCGACCGCCGCTGTCGAGACCGCGGCGATCCAGGAGTACAGCGAGAACAACCGGTACTGTTCGAGCGCAGTGCGTTCGTCCAGGGCCACTCCGTTCTCCTCGAGAGCAGACCGGTAGCTCGCCAGCAGCGCGTGCTGTTCGGATCGCCGCACATCGGTCGGTAGCGAATTACACAGGAAGTAGGCGACGTCGCGCATGCCCGGACCGCGGCCGACGACCGCCCAGTCGTAGAAACCGGTGCGCCCGTCGTCGACGAACAGGTTGCCGCTGTGGGTATCACCGTGGATCAGGGTGAGCGCACCTTCGCCGAACAGTCCGATGATGTCGCCCGAGCGCTCGATGTACAGCTGTGCCAGGCGACGGAACTCCGGACCCATCTCGGCGCCGAACTGGTCGAGTGCGAGCCGGACGAAGTGCGTCCGTCGAGCAGCCGTCTTGGGATCGTCGGGCTTGCGCCGCATACCGTCCGGCGTTGCCAGCCAGGGGATTTCCCGACCCGAATAGGTGGAGTGCAGAACGGCCAGCTCAGTCATCGCCGATCGCGCGACGTCGCGGATATCGTCATCGTGCGGGGTCGGGAACCGGCAGCCCGACGCGACCAAGTCTTCGAGAACCATCACGAATGAGCCCTCGGCCTCGTCGGTTGCGGAGTGCCAGACACGCGGAATACGCACGGGCAGTTCGCTACCCAGCTTGGCGTAGAGCCTCGCCTCGGCAACTCCGAGACCAACCTGGCGCAGGAACGCCCGCTGTTCCGGGGTGAACGGTTGCAGTTTGACGAACAACGTCTCGGGCAGCGATTCGCTGGTCAGACGGACGCGGGCTCGGCCGGTGGTGCCGGAGTGGGCGTCGAGCACCTCGACGGCAGTCACCTTCTCGCCCAGCGCCTCGCTGAACCAGGACGGTGTCAGATCGTCCACCGAGGCCGGGATGTTCAGGCTCACCCGGAGAAAGCTAGCACCGATCGGACAAAATAGAGCTATTGTCCGATTTGTGGCACGAGGGCGCGCAGCAGGTACTGCTGGACGAATCGGCGCTTGGCGTCCGCGGGCCGGTGCCGCCAGGCGGGCGCGATCAGGAACAACGCCGCCGTGTGCAGCCACCGGGCGGTCTCGCGTGGATCGAGGTCGGCATGCAGTTGGCCGTCGGCCTGCCACCGCTCGAACAGCGGGCGGTAGTGGCGCAGGACCACATCCACGATCTGCTCGGAGCCGATCTGGAGTGCCGTCGTCAGCGCGATGCTCTCGCTGGACATCAGTGCCTTGTTCAAGTGGTCGCCGACCACCGACTGCACGGGTGCCATCAGCAGCTCCAGGATCGAGTCTGCCGCGTCATCGGGATGCGGCAGCGAGGCGACATTGCCGGCCAGCGCGTTGTCGATGCGCATCAGCAGCAGCCCGAGCAGCAGGTCGTCGCGCGACGGAAAGTAGCGATACACCGTCGAACGGACCACACCGGCTTCGGCGGCGACCTCGGCCATCCGGATCTGGGTGTTACCGCGGCGCACGATGCACCGACTGGCGGCCTCGAGCAGACGTTGGCGCGCCTCGTCGCCGTCGAGCTGCGCGCGCTCAGCGCCCCAACGACGACTCACTGTTCCCATTCGCCAGATCGTACGACGGGGCGCAAGGAAGGTAACCGTGGCAATCAAGGACATCGGCCCGCTGCTCGGGGCCGACGAAGGGCTCAATCACCAGATCGTCGACACCTTCGCAACCCTGTCGCAGGCTGACCAGGCCTGGACGGAGAAGATCTGGGCGTCGATCGCGCGCACCGACGGCTCGCTCCAAGTGGACTTCGGGCTCGGCAAGTACCAGAACCGGGGGATCATCGACGGTTTCGCCGGTATCTCGCGCGGGCGCGAGCAGTGGACCGTGCGGGGGAGTCGTGAACTTCGTTCGGCACCAGAAGCCAACAGTGTCGGGCCCATTCACCTCGAAGTCGTGGAACCGCTGCGCGCCATGAGGTTTCGGCTCGAACCCAACGACGTCCAACCAATCTCGTTCGATGTGGTGCTCTCCGGGGTGACGCCGCCGTTCTTCGAGGAGCGCAACCTGGTGCGCAACCGGCGAACGGGCCGTGTCGACGTCGACGTGATCCGCTACCACCAGGGCGGCTGGGCCAGCGGCACCGTGACCGTCGACGGTCAGACCCACGAGATCCGACCCGACGAGTGGTTCGGCATGCGCGACCACTCCTGGGGCGTGCGTCAGGCCATCGGGTCACCGCCCGATGACCTGATCCCGGCACCTGAGGCACCGGCCGGAATGCGGGGCGGTATGAAGTGGTCACCGGCCTTCTTCCAGCGTCCCGACGGAACCTATTACGAGACTGCCATTTTCATCGTCGAGGGACCGTGGAAGTACAGCTCGGCGTACCTCAACGAGGCCGACGGGACCCAGACCCCGGTCCGGCGGGTGACGCCGAAGATCGCTTACGACACCAGGACCCGCTTCGTGAAGGGCGGTGAACTGGTGATGACGCTGGAATCCGGCGAGGACCGCGTCATCGAAGTCGAAGCCCTCGGCGAATCTGGGTTCTTCCTCAAGACCGGCGGCTACGGCGCGTGGAAGGGTCACAAACACGGCTCGTGGCGGGGGCCGCTGCACCTCGACGGCGAGTACATCGCCGACTGCTGGTCAGACGAAAGTCTGCGCAGTCTAGGACAATTCCGCGACACCCCGGTTCGGGTGCGCGACGGCGACGCCGTGGGCTACGGGATCATGGAAAGCCTCATCGGCGGGGTATGGCCCGAACTCGGTCTGACTGCCGAATCCGATCACAAAGTCTCGTACAACTGATGGGGCCTGACCTGGCTTCCCGCCTCACGCCGTGGTTGCAGGCACTTCTCGGCGAGGACGTCCGGGTGGAGGGGCTCGACCGTGTCGACTTCGGGCACTCGGCCGAAATGGTGCTCTTCACCATCGCGACGGCGACCGACCGCACCGATGTGGTGTTGCGGCTGCGGCCGCGCCCGCCGGCACTTCTGGAGCCCTATGACCTGCCCCGTCAGTTCAGGGTCCTGTCCGCGCTGCGCGACACCGCGGTCCGCGCGCCAAAGGTGTTGTGGCTCGAGGACTCCGGTGACGTACTGGGCCGCCCGTTCCTCGTCATGGAGCGGGTGCCGGGTGACGTCTATGAGATGGAA
Organism: Mycolicibacterium crocinum; assembly: GCF_022370635.2. Next base: position 165,811 of record NZ_CP092362.2, read on the forward strand.
GTACCCGACGGCCCAGACGTCACCGACCGCAGAATTCGGCGGATGTGTGTCAGCATGGCCGAGCAACTCGCGGCCGTGCACACCGTCGACCTTGCCGCCACCGGTTTGGCTGAGCTCGGGGACGGTCACAACCACCTCGACCGCGAAATCGCCCGCTGGGCCGACGAGATGCATCGGGTGCAACGCGGGCAGTTGCCCGCACTAGAACGTCTGCTCGCGGAATTGCAGCGCAGCAAGCCCGAACAGTACGCGCACGTCACACTCGTCCACGGTGACGCCAAGCCCGGGAACTTCGCCTTCGTCGGCGACGATGTGAGTGCGGTGTTTGATTGGGAACTCACATCTTTGGGTGATCCACTGACTGACCTCGGGTGGATGGAGCTGCTTTGGATGCAGCCGGTCGGCCTCACCAGCCATCCCGCCGCGCTGAGCATCGACGACTTCCTGGCGCACTACCAGGCGGCCAGCGGGATCACCCCGCGCAACCGGCCCTGGTACCGGGCACTTAACGCCTTCAAGATGGCGGTCATCTGCCTGATCGGCTCGGCCCTCTACGACAGTGGCGCCAGCGATGACGAGCGGTTCTTGCTGAACGCCCACGGCATTTCGCTGCTCACCCAGCTGGGGCTGGCCGATCTCGGCATCACCGACAAGCTCGACGACGGACCGGTGCTGCCGCGGCCGCGTTAGGTCAGCCGCCCACCATGATCAGGCCGCCGTCGACCGGCAGCAGCTGACCGGTGATGAAGTGCGAGCCCTCACTCGCCAGGAAGACCAGCACGGGTCCGAGGTCGCGGTCGGGATCACCGAGCGCACCGCCCAGCGGAATGGTGGCTTTGATCTGCTGATCGATGAACGGCGCCGCGTCCGGCCCGAGGAACTCGCGCAGTCGCTCCGCGCCGCGGGTCTGCATCGCCGGCGCCAGAGCGTTCACCGTTACGTTGTCGGAGGCCCACGCTTTCGCCGCCGAGCGGGTCCAGGCTTGTACCGCACCCTTGGCCGCGGCGTAGACCGCGGAGATCGGACTGCCCATCACCGCCTCCGCCGAACCGAAGTTGATGATGCGGCCACCGGACTTGCGCATCACCGCATGCGCCGCCTGGTTGGTCAGGATCGTCGTCTTCAAGTTGGTGTCGAGGACGAAGTCGATATCGGCGACGGCGATCTGTCCCGGAATGCCCTGCTGCCACAGTCCCGCTGCGTTGACCAGCACGTCGAGGCCGCCCATCTGCGCGACGGCGGCGTCGATCACCGCGCCCACGGAATCGGGGTCCCTGGCGTCGCACTGCAACCAGGTCGCTTCCGACTCGTCGGCCGGATCGGTCTGGTGGTAGGTCGCGACGACCTCCGCACCGGCCTCCGACAGCGCCCGGACCGCTGCGGCGCCCAGGCCGGTGGCCGCGCCGGTCACGACCGCGCGACGTCCGGCAAGCGGCTTGCTCATCGGGAGAACAACGACGACTGGGTGGCCGTGTGCCTTACCATGACGGTCACGCTAGGGTGCGGCACCGCCGGTGTCAACCGTCGGGTATTCGAAAAGCATTGTGCGAGTGGATCTGTGAGGAACAGATGAGAGCAACGATTGTCACCGGGCCCGGCCAGACCGACGTCGTCGACGTCGCCGATCCGGAGGTCAAAGCAGCCGACGTTCTGGTGAAGATCAAGGCCTGCGGCATCTGCGGTTCCGACGCGCTCTACATCTCGATGGGTGGTCTGCCACCGCATCAGGGGCGGATGGCGCTCGGGCACGAGCCGGCCGGCGAGGTGGTCGAGGTCGGTCGCGACGTGACCGGCATCAACGTCGGGGACCATGTGGTCATCAACCCGATCGGCGCACCGAGTGGGATCATCGGCAACGGCGGCGCCACCGGGGCGCTGGCCGAGTACCTCCTCGTCGAGAACGCCGTGCGTGGCCAGAGCATCGAGGTCATCCCGGCCGATATTCCGTTCGAGGTGGCAGCCCTCAACGAGCCGATGGCGGTCGCCCGGCACGGGGTCAATCAGACCAAGCCCGCACCTGCGGACAAGGTCGCCGTATTCGGTGCCGGGCCGATCGGGCTCGGCGCGACCATCGCCTATAAGGCTCTCGGTGTCAGCCATGTGACCGTGGTGGACCTGATCGGCTCCCGGCTGGAGAAGGCGCTGGCGGTCGGTGCCGATGCGGTGATCAACGCCGGCGATGAGGATGTCGCGAAGCGCCTCATCGAATTGCACAGCAAGGGCGAGGCGCTGTGGCCGGGCAAGTCGGGCACCACGATCTACCTCGACGCCGCCGGCGCGCCGTCGGTAATCAACACGGCGCTGGGGGCGGCCCAGCGAGGAGCACGGCTGGGTGTGGTCGCCGTGCACAAGGAGCCGGTGCCGGTCGACTTCATCAACATCATGGCCAATGAGATCACCGTCGTCGGATCCATGGGATACCCCACCGAAATCTTCGAGGTAACAAAGGATCTCGTTGCCAACTGGCAGAAGTACGCGGTGATCGTCAGCCATACCTTCGGGTTCGACGAGGTGCAGGACGCGTTGCGGACGGCGATGACGCCGGGTGCCGCCGACAAGGTCGTCGTCACCTTCGACTAGAGCTGTGGCAGTACCTCGACGGCAAGCAGCTCCAGGGTGGCGTCGGAGGCTCGGTCGTGGGTGAAGAACACCACCTGGCCGAAGCCCATCTCACGGAGTTGACCCAGTCGGTCGACGATCACGGACGGGGTGCCGATCAGGCCGCCCTCGTGCAGGCCGAAACCCGGTCCGCCGAAGCGCTTCTCGGCGACCGCACGAACACCTTCGAGCGCTGCGTCGTCAGGCGCCAGGGCCAGTACCGCCTCCACTGACATCACGATGGTGGCCGGGTCCCGGCCGATGTCCTCACACAATGACCGCAGCACGGCCAGCTTGTGCTCCATCTCGCCGAGTGCGTAGGTGGGTACATTCCAGACGTCGGCGTAGCGGGCGACCAGCGGCAGCGTGTACTTCTCGCCGGACCCGCCCACCACGATCGGTGGCCGCGGCTGCTGCACGGGCCCAGGCTTGATCGGCATGTCGCGCACCGTGTAATGCGTTCCGCTGAAATCGATCCGCTGCTCGCCGAAGGCCTGAGTGAGGATTTCCAGGGTCTCGCGCAGACGGTCGGAGCGCTGGGCGAACGTGCCCCAGTTCAGCCCGAGCCGGTGGTGTTCGTCGTCGATGGAGCCGCTGCCGATGCCCAACTCGAGGCGACCGGCGGACACCTGGTCCAGGGTGGTGGCCATCTTGGCCAAGACGGCGGGATGACGAAACTGGTTGCACAGCACCATGTGTCCGACCCGCAAGCCGTCGGTGCGGGCGAGCAGCGCAGTGGCCAGCGTCCAGGCCTCCAGCGAGTCGATGCCCGGGGCACCGGGGCCGTACATGTGGTCGTAGAGCCACAGCGAACCGATGCCCAACTCTTCGCAGCGGTGCGCGCGGTGCAGCACGTCGGAGTAGCTGAAACCCATCTGCGGGACGTAGATCCCGATGTCCAAAGCTGCGGTCACTGCTTGATGCCGACGGCGTGGCGCAACTGAGCCAGGAACTGATCGGCATCGTCACTGCGCACCACATAGTGCGACACGGCGATGCGAATTGCGGTGGCGGCCTTGATCTCCGCGTTGGGCCCCGTCAGCAGCCGCTGTAGCCGGGTTCGCATGAGCGGCAGGATCCGGGCCAGCTGGGCGATCACCACCTCGGGTTCGATGTCGATGAGCCGGACCCCGGAGTAGGTCTGTTGATAGGAGACGATGAACTGCAGCGCCGCGTCGAGTTTGTCGGTGCCACGCAGCCCGGCCGTGGCCCGGCTGATGCCGGTGTCGAACATCTCCCGCTCGTAGGCGCCGAACGCGTCGAGCAGTTCAGTTTTGGAGGCGAACCAGCGGTAGAGGGTGGGCCGCGAGACCCCTGCCTGCAAGGCCACCTCCGACAAACTGAGCTTGGTCTGTCCGCTTCGGGCGAGCACCTCGGCGGTCGCATTGAGGATGCGGCGGCGCGACGAGGTCTCGTCCTCGTCGGGGATCGCAGCGGTGGTTCCGGCCGGGCTCACGTGTACAGGATTACAGGTTGCGGGCTTAGTGTCACGCGCAGTTCGCACATCCGAGATCGAAAACACTGTCTTTACAAATTCTGACCAAAGTGTCACGCTGTGCTCGTGTCGGCGGACAGCAGTGGCTACAGCCCCCACGACATCACGTCGCGGCGATTCTGGGGTCAGACCTTCGACGTCCGCGAGCAGACCTTCGCCGCACTGCGGGCCACCGATGGGCTCACCTGGCATGAGCCGTTCCCGTCGTTGTTCCCGATGGAGGAGCCCGGCTTCTGGGCGTTGACCCGGCGCACCGACATCGTCCACGCGAGCCTGCACCCCGAGCTGTTCAGCTCGGCGCAGGGCATCGCGCTCGACCCGATGCCCGCCGAAATCCAGCGGATCGCGACCTTCTTCCTGATGATGGATCCGCCGCAGCACACCGTCTACCGACGCCTGATCAGCTCGGCGTTCACCCCGCGCAACGTCGCCCAGATCGACGAGCAGGTCCGCAAGAACGCCGCCACCGTGGTCGACGAACTGGTCGGAGCCGGCGAGGTGGACTTCGTCGCGGCCTGCTCGGCACGGCTGCCGATGATGACGATCTCGGAGATGCTCGGCGTGCCGACCTCTGACCGCGAGGCGGTGGCCAAAGCCGCCGAGAAGCTCTTCTCGATGAGCGACGACGAGTACGCCACGATCGAGGAACGGGCCGAGGCGACCGTCAACGAGATGTTCCTGCTGGCCGGCACCGGCATCGAGCTGGCCAAGTTCCGCCGTAGGCATCCCGGCGACGACCTGATGACCAGCATCGTCAACGCCGAGGTCGACGGGCACCGGCTCACCGACGAGGAGATCGGCGCCTTCCTGGTGCTGCTGGCCTCGGCCGGCAACGACACCACCAAGCAGACCACCTCGCACGCCATGCTGGCGCTCGCGGCCAACCCTGACCAGCGGGCCTGGCTGATGGAAGATTTCGACGGCCGGATCGGTACGGCGGTCGAGGAGTTCATCCGGTGGGCGACGCCGGTGCTGCAGTTCGCCAGGTTCGTCACCGAGGACACCGAGTTGGCCGGCCAGCAGCTGAAGGCCGGCGACAAGGTCGGGCTGTTCTACTGCTCGGCGAACCGGGACGAGGCAGCCTTCGACCAGCCGGGGAAGTTCGACGTGGCACGCTCACCGAACCCGCATCTCGGCTTCGGCGGCGGCGGCCCGCACTTCTGCCTCGGCAACCAGCTCGCACGGACCGAACTGCGGAATCTGTTCCGCGAGTTGCTGTTCCGGGTCGACGTCGAGTTCGGCGAGCCAGACTATCTCCTCAGTAGTTTCGTACACGGGATCAAGCGACTCCCGGCGTTCGTCCGGTGAGTGTGGGGCAGGGTATGCGTATCGAAGTGGACCTCGGCAAGTGCACCGGGCACGGTATCTGCGAGACCATCGCCGAGGACGTGTTCGAAGTCGCCGACGACGGCAGCGTCCGCGTCCACGGCGATCAGCGGCCTGAAGCGGACCGGGCGCGGATGCAGCAGGCGGTCACCCAGTGTCCCGCCGCAGCGCTGTCGCTGGTCGAGGACTGATCGGTGAAGAAGTACTACAGCCACACCCTGCTGTATTTGCACGAGACCATCGCGCTGGGTTCCGAACGCAGCGACCGGTTCACCGAGAAGTTCACCGGCATTTACCAGCCGATGATGGAACAGCTTGGCGCGCGGCTCTTCTCGATCTGGGAGACCACCCCCTACAACGGGCACTGGCCGCAGGTGACGATCATCTGGGAGATCGACGCATTCGCCGACTATGCGCGGATCGGGCGGGCGCAGGCACCCGGCGGCAGCCATCGCGAGGCCGCCGCCCAGTGGTCGGACTATCTCGCGGGAGTCGGTGCGTCGGGGGAGGGCCGGATCATGTACGCCGGGCGCAGCAACCGCAGCCTTCAGGAGCTCAAGGACGCGAAATTCGGTGCCGGGCTGGTGATCCAGGAGATCATGCAAACCAAGCCGGGCAAGCAGGACGACTACATCCGGGAGCTGGAACGGCTTTACGTCCCGTGGTCGGAGCGCACCGGCAAGCGCTGGCTGGGCTCGTTCATCACGACGTTTCGCTTCAACGAGGTGATCCACTACTGGGCGCTCGACGGTGACTGGGACTGCTTCGAGAATCACTACCCGTCGTGGAAGGACAGCCCACCGGCCGAGATCGTCACCTGGATGAGCGTCGCACCAGCCCTGCGGGATGGCTGGGAAGACTCGATCCTGCAGGCCCTGCCACCGTCCCCGCTTCGATAATGACTGTGATGCAAGACTTTTCGTACAGTCCGTTCGATCCCGCGGTGATGGCCGACCCGCGGCCGTACTACCGGACACTGCGCGATCACCACCCGGTGTATTACGTCGACGACATCGACACCTATGCGCTGTCCCGATTCGACGACGTCTGGAATGTCCTGGCCGTCAACGACGGCACGTTCGTCGCGTCCGAGGGAACCTTGCCCGCGGTGGGCGTGCTGTCACATCGCAACGACGGCCCGGTACCCGACCCGCCGTTGCATCCCCTCCCGTTCCACGCCAACTTCGACGCCCCGCTCTATGATGACGTCCGGCGCTGCACCGCCGCCCAGTTCCGGCCCAAGTCCGTCGCCGGGTGGGCGGACCGCATTCGCGAGCTGGCCAACCAGCGCCTGGACGAACTGCTGCCGCGCGGCAGCTTCGACCTCACCCAGGAGTACGGCGGTATCGTCGCGGCATCGGTGGTGTGTGAACTTGTCGGTCTGCCAACAGATTTGGCTGCCGACGTGCTGGCTACCGTGAACGCGGGCAGCCTGGCCGAACCGGGCAGCGGCGTCGAGGTCGCCAACGCGAGGCCCGGATACCTCGAATATCTGATCCCTGTCGTCCAGCAGGTTCGGGCCGGGGACTTCGACGGGCCGCTGCCGATCGTCGAGAATCTCCTGGCCTACCGGTTGCCCGACGGCTCGGCGCTGACCGACAGCGAAGTGGCGGTCCAGATGCTCGGCGTGTTCATCGGTGGCACGGAGACGGTGCCGAAGATCGTCGCGCACGGGTTGTGGGAGCTCAGCCGTCACCCCGATCAGCTCGCGGCGGTGCGCGCCGACCCGACCACGAATGTCCCGGTGGCGCGCGAGGAGATCATCCGCTACTGCGCGCCCGCGCAGTGGTTCGCCCGAACCCTCCGACGACCGTTCACCATTCACGACATCACGATGGCGCCGGGTCAACGGATCATCACCCTGCTGGCGTCGGCCAATCGCGACGAACGGGAATTCGACGAGCCGGAGACGTTCCGCTGGGACCGGCCGATCGAGCGGTCGCTGGCGTTCGGCCGCGGTCAGCATTTCTGCCTGGGCTTTCATATGGCCCGGCTGGAGATCGCGGTGATGCTGCAGGAGTGGTTGCGCCGTGTCCGGGACTATCGCATCGACGAGCAGCACGCGCTGCGACCGCCGTCGAGCTTCCAGTGGGGCTGGAACAACATCCCGGTCCAGGTCTGAGCGGACCGAGTAAACCCTCACATACCGCTGAGCGCACGCCTAGCATGATGCCCGGGCGGGCGCTGAGAGGGTGGGACTGTGCGGCGACTCAACGGTATGGACGCGATGCTGCTCTACAGCGAGACGCCCAACCTGCACACCCACACGTTGAAGGTGGCGATAGTCGATGCTGCCGGGTTCGACGGCGACTTCGACTTTGAGGTGTTCCGACGCACGGTCGCCGATCGGCTACATCTGCTGGAACCGCTGCGGTATCGACTGGTCGAGATTCCCGGACGTCTGCATCACCCGATGTGGTTGGAGAACTGCCAGGTCGATCTGGACTATCACTTGCGACGCGTCACTGTCCCGGCGCCGGGCGGGCGCCGCGAGCTGGACGCCGTGATCGGTGAGATCGCCAGCACGCCCCTGGATCGGACTCGTCCGCTGTGGGAGTTCCACTTCGCCGAGGGAATGGCCGACGACCGGTTCGCATTGATCGGCAAGGTTCACCACACGTTGGCCGACGGCGTCGCATCGGCGAATCTTCTTGCGCGACTGATGGATCTGGCTGGAGATGACGCGGCGCCGGCCCAGCCCTATCCGGTGTGCGCGGTGCCGCCCGCCCCTGAGTTGCTGCAGTCTGCGTTCGTCGATCATCTGCGGCAAGCCGCTGAATTGCCGGCGTTGGTCAAGGATGCGGCTGCGGGCTTCGTCCGGCTGCGCCGGCAGCAGCGGCAGCGTCGTGATCAGGTCGATCTGGCGAAGCCGTTTTCGGCGCCGGCCACGTTCGTCAACCACGTGGTGTCGCCCGCGCGGACGTTCGCGACCGCCACCCTTGATCTGGCACAGGTCAAGGAGACGGCCAAGCGTCTCGACGTCACCTTCAACGATGTGATCCTCGCGATCGCCGCCGGCGGATTGCGCGAACTGTTGCTGCGGCACGACGGACACGCCGATCAGCCGCTCGTCGCCACCGTGCCGGTTGCCACCGACAAGTCCCCGGACCGGGTCACCGGCAATGAGATCGGGGGCCTGTCGGTGTCGCTGCCCGTCCACGTCGATGATGCGATCGAGCGGGTTCGCTTGACGGCGGTGGCCAGCCGGCGCGCCAAGGAAAATTTTGAGCTGCTCGGGCCGACCGTGCAGGGTCGCATGATGCAGTACCTGCCGACCGCGATGGCACCCGCGGTATTTCGCTGGCAGGGTCGCCGGGCCGACCGCAACCGGATCATGAACGTCGCGGTGTCCAATGTGCCCGGCCCGCGCGAACGCGGTCACATCGGCGGGGCGCCGGTCAGCGAAATCTATTCCGTCGGTGTGCTTTCCGCCGGCAGCGCGTTCAACATGACGGTGTGGAGTTACGTCGATCAGGTAGACATCGCGGTTCTCTCTGACGACCGCACCTTCACCGACGTGCACGAGGCGACCGACGCGATGGTGCGCGCGTTCGGCGAAATTCGCACAGCGGCGGGGTTTTCCGATGGCGTACGCAACGTCAGCACCGCCATGCCGCCGGCCGCACCGGTGTGAGTCAGCCGAGGATGGGCAGCCGGCGCTGGCGGCTCAGCCGCTTCAACGCCTCGCTCATCACCGCCCGCACGTGCGCGTCGACTTCGGCGATATCGGGGTCGGGTCCGAAACGTTCGACGATGTCGATCGGCTCGAGGACTTCGGTGACGATCTTCGACGGCAGCGGCAGATTGGGAGGCATCAGCACGCTGAGCCCGAACGGCACCCCGAAGCTGATCGGCAGGATGTCCATCCTGGCTTTGGTCAGGCCCAGTCGCTTGGCCAGCCAGTTGCCGCGGGTCAGGAACAACTGCGTTTCCTGGGCCCCGATCGACACGGTGGGCACCAGCGGCACCCCGGTCTCCAGCGCGGTGCGGACGTAGCCGGTCCGGCCGTTGAAGTCGATCTCGCTCTGGGCGAACGTCGGCCGGTACGAGTCGTAATCGCCGCCGGGGAACACCAGCACCACCGCTCCGGAATTCAGGGCCGTGGCGGCGTTGTCGCGGCTGGCCTCGATGACGCCGACACGGCGCAGCCAGCCGTCGAGAGGCCCGATGAAGACGCCGTAGTGGGCCAACGTGTAGAGCGGCCGGTCGTAGCCGAAGCGGCGGTAGAACTCCGGGGCGAAGATCATCACGTCCGGAGTGAGCATGCCGCCGGAATGGTTTGACACCACCAGCGCGCCGCCGGCGGCGGGGATGTTGTCCAGCCCCCGGACCTCGGGGCGGAACCATCGTTTCAGAACCGGCGAGACGGCGCCGATCACGCTCGCGGTGAACGACGGATCCCACTTCGTGGTCTCGTCTTGGCCGGCGTCGTCGCCGCTCATGGCTCCCCCAGGGATCACTGTGTGCCGGCGGCTGCCTCCCCGACGACCGTCACACCAGCGGATATACGATTCTCAGAAGCGAGAATACCATCATCAGGCGCTGACGATCGCGGGCGTCGATTTCCAGCCGCGCACCGTCGCCGAGTACGCGAGTAAACGCGTTGATTTACTTTGGCGGGTGCTGTTCACTGACTGCGGTGAGCTCTGTCAAGGACGTGCGCACCGATCGATCGACCATCACTCGTGACGCGCTGTTGGTGGCCGCCGAGCGGCTTTTCGCCGAGAACGGTTTGCACGCGGTGTCGAACCGGCAGATCAGCGATGCGGCCGGGCAAGGAAATAATGCGGCTGCGTGCTACCACTTCGGTTCTCGAGCCGATCTGCTGCGTGCGATCGAGGTCCGCCACCATGTCGCGATCGATGCGATCCGCAGGCGCAAGCTGGCCGATCTGCCACCGAACCCGCAGCTGCGGGATTGGATTGGCGTGCTTGTGTATCCGTTGACCGAGCATCTGCACACGCTGGGTGCGACGTCGACCTACGCACGTTTCGCGGCCCAGGTAATGGCCGACCCTGCCTGCCGGGAGTCCGTGGGATCAGATGCGATGACGTCGGATCGCATGCTCAAAACGGTACGGGGGATCAATCGATGCCTGCCCTCCCGCCCGAAGCGCGTTCGGGTCATCCGCTGGACGATGGCGCGAAACCTGTTGATGCATACCTGCGCCGAGATCGAGGGTGAGCAGGTGAACGGCGGATCGTCGGCTAGCTCGAGCTGGTTGGTGGTCGGCGAGGAGTTGGTCGACGCGCTCGTCGGCCTGTGGTCCGCGCCTGACGAGGCTCCGCGCGCCGCTCAGGTCAGGGCTTCTTCCGCCCGGAGTGGCTCAACCGCCACTCTGGCGGGAAGTTGAGGTCGTTGTCCTTGACGACGTTGTTGAGACCCTTGTCGAACGTGCCCTCGGTCAGATCCGGGTAGTTGTCGCGGTCGTTGGTCATCATCGGCAGCATGCCTTCGACCACACCGGTCAGCAGGCTGCCGAAGTACTCGCCCTTGTGCTGCTTGTAGAGCTCGAGGAACGTCTTCTGTACGACGACGGTATCGGTGGGCCGCGACTTCGAGCACGCCATCGCGTACTTGAGTGTCTCCGCCTCGAGCTGTTCACGGGGTACGACACTGTTGATGAAGCCGCAGTCGTACATCTCGTCGGCCGTGAACGGCCTTCCGGTGAACAACATTTCGGAGAATTTCCGCAGGCCCATGGTCTCGGCCCACCACCACAGGCGGGGACCCCAGCCTACGTAGCGGAAGGCAGGATGGCCGAACAATGCATCGTCGGAGGACACCACGAGATCGGCGTCGCCGGCTTGGTAGAAGTGCCAGCCATAGCAATAGCCCTTGGCCTCCACGATGGTGACCTTCTTGCACTCCTGCAGGGGCCGGTTTCCGGCGCGCGCTTTCGCGTAGTGATCGGTGAGGGTATACAAGTAGCGGTAGGAATCACCCGGTGGGTACTTCACATTCTCGTCGTTGATCGAAAGTTCGTGCAGCAGCGGCGTTCCCGGGTTCTCCAACATCTCGCGCTGTTCCGGCAGGTCGCCCCCGCTACCGAAGTCGTTGCCCTCGCCGCGGATCACCACCACCTTTACGTCGTCGTCGACGTTGCACTTATGGATCATGTCGGCGAAGTTCTGCCGCATCCCCATCGTGGTCGAGTTGAGCTCAGCGGGCCGGTCAAAGGTGATGTAAGCAATCCGATTAGCGAGATCTTTCTCGAATTTGATGAACGGCTCCGCCTCACGTCTCATCTGTTCGTAGTCGTGATCCATGGTCCGGAGCTCCCGTCATGCGCGATGACGCTGCCGGCCGACGGGCAGCGCTATGGGTGCAACATAACGGGATTCACACGCCAGCCGCAATAAATCACGCGATTTACTTGGTCGGCTCGCGGCTCACCCGGTCGCGACGAGGCCCGCCGCCACCGCTTCGATGCGGGCCGGGACGTGCTTGTGCCACGGTGTGCCGGCGTAGGGGTCACGCCAATCGGTGGAGGTCAGTGCATTCGGCGCCACACCGGGCACCCGGGTCTGTCCGTCGGCGTCGACGTAGTCGAGACCGAATCCGTTGGGCAGGGCGGCATGCCCGGGCAGCATGGTTTCGCTGATCTCGACGGTGGCCTCCGCGCTGCCGGCGGCGGTCGTGATGCGGGCGCGGCCGCCGTCGACCAGGCCGAGCGCTTCGGCGTCTTCGACACTGACCCGCAGGGCACCGTCGGCGTCGCGCTTGCGCCACGACGGATCCCGCAGGATGTCGTTGGCGGTGAACGCGCGGCGTTCGCCGGCGGACAGCACGATCGGGAACTCCGGGTTGGTCAGCTCCGGCCGTTGATCGGCCAGTGCGCGAATGTCGTCGAGCATCTCCGGGATCACCAGCGCGATCTTGCGGTCGGTGTGGCTGATCAGCGCCCAGTCGTCGGCGTACTCGTGGATGCTGAACGTAACCCCCGACTTGGCGGCCAGGATCGCGTCGAACAGCGCGTTGCCGTCGGCGTGCCCGGCCCGGCGCACCGCATCGGGATAGGTGACGGCGGCCTTCTGGGCCAACCCCCACAGAGCAGCAGCCCCGGCCAGCCCGTCGGGCAGCGTCGGGCCCAGCGTTTCGTAAAGCACGAACGGCAACACCTTGCCCAGTGCGGGATTCGCGGCGAGCTCGGTGAAGAAGGCCTGGGTGTAGGCGTCGCGACCCTGCTTGGCGGCCTCGCGCAGCGGACGCAGGTCGTCGTCACTGATCACCCCAAGTGCACGCACCAGCCGGGCCCAGATCTCGGGCTCCGGCAGCGTGCCGGGTGTCGGCGCGAAAAGCGGGTGGCGCAGATGGAATTCGTTGCGCGGGAATTCAAAATTGAAGAAGGTGGCTTCCGGCTTCTCGAACTGGTTGGCCGCGGGCAGCACGTAGTGGGCGAGCCGCGCCGTTTCCGTCATCGCGACGTCGACCACCACCAGCAGCTCGAGGGACTCGAACGCGGCGCGGCAATTCTCCGAGTCGGCGATGGAGTGGGCGGGGTTGGCGCTCTCGACGATCATGGCCCGGAACCGGTCGGGGTGATCGGTCAGGATCTCTTGCGGCACCACGTTGGACGGCACCAGCCCGGCGATGATCGGCGCACCCGTCACCGGTGAGCGGCCGACGCCACTGAGGCTGAACAGTGGTGCGAACGTCGAATGCAGATGTTGCCCACCGGGTTTGGCGAAGCTGCCAGTCAGGATCCACAGCAACTTGTTGAGGTACGAGCACAGGGTGCTGTTGGGGGCCTGCTGGACGCCAAGGTCTTCGAACACCGCGACGGAGTCGGCTCCGGCGATGCGGCGGGCGGCCGCCCGCAGCAACTCCTCGTCGACTCCGCTGCGTTCGGCGTACTCCGCGACCGGGACCGTCGCCAAGACCGCGCGGACTTCGTCGGCGCCGTGCACATGCTCAGCCAAAAAGGCTTCGTTGCACAGGTTTTCCTGCACCAGCACCGCGGCCAGAGCGGCCAGGCACCAGGCGTCGGTGCCGGGTCGCACCCGCAGATGGAAGTCCGCCATCTTGGCGGTGTCGGTGAGCACCGGGTCGATGACGACCATCGAGCGGGCCGGGTCCTTGGCGATGTCGTTGAGCACCGTTCGCGCCCGCGGGAAGCTCTGCGACATCCACGGGTTCTTCCCGACGAACACCGAGACCTCGGCATGCTCGAACTCGCCACGGGTGTGGCCGCCGTAGAGCTGGAAGTCGACCCATGCCTCGCCGGTCTTCTCCTGCGCCAGCGCATTTGACCGGTACCGCGAGCCGAGCAGCTTGAGGAAGGCGCTGCTGTAGGCGCCGCCGAGGTGATTGCCCTGCCCGCCGCCGCCGTAGTAGAAGATCTTCTCGCCACCGTAGGTGTCGGCGATTCGCCGGAAGCCCTCGGCGATTTCGGAGATCGCGGTGTCCCAATCGATCTCCTCGTAGCTGCCGTCGGGCCGGCGGCGCATCGGGGACGTCAGGCGCGCCCGGTTGTTCTGGTAGTGGTCCAGCCGCAGCGCCTTATTGCACGTGTAGCCCTGCGAGGCGGGATTGTCCTTATCGCCGCGGATGCGGGCCAGGGTGCGACCCTCGGTCTGCACGACGATGCCGCAGTTGCACTCGCAGAGGATGCAGGCGGTGGGTTGCCAGTCAGCGGACATCGGATCTCCTGGTCGGCTAGGTGGGCAGTTCGGCTTCGAGCAGGTCGCGCAGTTGCCGGTGGACGATGTCGAGTGGTTCGGTATCGCGCGCGGCGCGGGCGAGCACGATGGCGCCTTCCAGCGCGGCGGTCGTCGTCACCGCGATGTCCTCGGCGCGGTCCTTCGTGATGCCGTCGGCGATCAGGCGCTGGGCGATCAGATCGTTCCAGCGGGTGAACGCCTCGGCAGCCCGGTCGATGACCGGATTGGCGCTGCCGGGCTCTCCGGATTCGACGGCAACCGCGAGCACCGGGCAGCCGGCGCGGTACTCGGTCTCGATCAGGTTCTTGCGATAGAAGCGGGTCAGCCCGTCGAGCATCTCCAGACTGCTGGGCGCTTTCGCCAATTTGGAGGCGACGTAATCGGCAACGTAATCCACTGCCTCGCTGAGTAATTGGGTGCGTCCGCCGGGGAAGTAGTGGTAGGCAGATCCGCGCGGTGCGCCGCTGTGCGCCAGGACGTCGGCGATCGCCGTCGACTGCGCTCCGCGCTCGCGGATCAGCAGGGCGGCAGAGGCAACCATCCGTTCGCGGGGGCTCGTCATGCCTATGTATGTAACCATACATAATCGGGTAGCACCAGGGTCCCGGCCGGACGCCGGGGCCGACCACGGCAGCGGTACCGTCGCGCGAATGTCGTATTTCAGCCGGGTGTCCGATCATTCGTATCGGGCCAGCGAGCACGCCGGTGGCGCGTGGAACCTCGACGAGCAGCACATCGCGCCGTCATTCGGCCTGCTCGCGCATGCCATCGAGACAGACCGGGACGCTCGCGGCAACGGGCACCTGATGACGGCGCGGCTCAGTTACGACATCCTCGGCACGGTGCCGGTCGACGTCGTCGTCGACATCGACGTGCGGGTGCTGCGACCCGGCCGCACGATCGAACTCGTCGAAGCCGCCCTCACCTACCAGGGCAGGGGAGTGGTTCTGGCGCGGGCCTGGTTGATGAAGCAGTACGACACCGCGGCATTGCGCGGCAGCGGCTTGCGCCCGATCCCGCCGCCTCAGGACATGCCGGAGTGGAACCCGAGTGGGGTGTGGCCGGGCGGCTTCATCGCGTCGGCCGAGGTGCGGCGCGCCGAAGACGAACCGGGCCGGGCGGCGTACTGGGTGCGGACTCCGGTGCCGCTACTCGACGACGAGCCGGTGAGCTCGGTGGCCCGCGTCGCCGGGCTGCTGGACATCGCCAACGGGATGACGGTTCGGGTCGATCCACGCGAGGTGGCGTTCCCGAACCTGGATCTCACCGCGCACTTCTTCGCGACACCGGTCCGCGAGTGGGTGGGCTTCGACACCGCGGTGTCGATCGGGCCGAGCGGAATCGGCTTGACCCACAGCATCATTCACGACGAGACCGGCCCGATCGGCGCCGTCTCGCAGAGTCTGACGGTGCGGCCCGGCACCGGCATCGGGTGAGACTCAGACCGCCGCGAAGTTGATCGTGCTGGTCGCCGCGAGTTCGTTATCCTCGCCGCGATGGATGTCCACCTGCACCACCACCGAGCGTTTGCCGGTGCGCAGGATCTTGGCCACCGCGCGGGCCGGGCCGACTTTGATCGGCCGCAGGTAGCGGACGAACAGATCGGTGGTCGCGATCCCGAAGCCGAACGGGGTCGCACGAGATGCCAGCTGCCCCGCCGCCACGTCGGCCATGGTGGCGATCAGGCCGCCCTGCAGCCCGCCCGCGGTGTTCGTGGTGCGTTCGTCCACCGGCATCTCCATGACGACGGTGTCGTCCGTCGACTCGACGACCTGCAGGCCGAGCTGGTCGAACAACTCCCGAAGCGAGCGCGGTGCGGTCATGGAGAACGACGTTACCGCGCGACCGCGGACCGTTAGGTCTGGACCTTCGCGGCGGCGGTTTCCGGCATCGGCTCGTAGCGGGCGAAGGACCGGGTGAACGATGCCGCGCCGTGGGTGAGGCTGCGCATGTCGATGGCGTACCGGGTCAGCTCGACCTGGGGCACCTCGGCCCGGATCAAGGTGTGGTTCTCGCTGGCCTGCTCGGTGCCCAGCACGCGACCGCGCCGGCCGGACAGATCGCCCATGACCGCGCCGACGAGGTCGTCGGGCACGTTGATGGTGACCTCGTCGACCGGTTCGAGCAGGTCGATCCGAGTCTGGGCGGCGGCTTCCCGCAACGCCAGGCCGCCGGCCATCTGGAACGCCATATCGGAGGAATCGACGCTGTGCGCCTTGCCGTCGACGAGCGTGACCCGAATGTCGACGACGGGATAGCCGGCGTGCACGCCGCGCTCCATCTGGGCGCGTACCCCTTTCTCGACACTCGGGATGAACTGCCGGGGCACCGCGCCGCCGACGACCTTGTCGACGAACTCGAAACCGGAGCCGCCGGGCAGCGGCTCGACTTCGATGTCGCACACCGCGAACTGGCCGTGGCCGCCGGATTGTTTGACGTGGCGACCGTGTCCCTTGGCCGAACCGCCGAAGGTCTCGCGCAACGGGATTCGCACCTCGATGGTGTCGACGTTGACGCCGTAGCGGTTCGCCAGCGCCTCGAGCACCACACTGGAATGCGCCTCGCCCATGCACCACAACACGATTTGGTGGGTTTCCGCGTTCTGTTCGATGCGCAGCGTCGGGTCCTCGGCCGCCAGTCGCTGCAAGCCGACCGAGAGCTTGTCTTCGTCGGTCTTGGCGCGCGCCGCAATCGCCACCGGCAGCAGTGGCTCCGGCATCGTCCAGGGTTTGAGCAACAGCGGATCGGCCTTGTCCGACAACGTGTCTCCGGTCTCGGCGCGGGTGAGCCTGCCGATCGCGCAGATGTCACCGGCGACCACCTGGGTGGCCGGGCGCTGCTGCTTGCCCAGCGGGAAGGACAGTGTCCCGATGCGTTCGTCCTCGTCGTGGTCGGCGTGGGTGTTCGCCTCGAAGAAGGCCGAAAAATGGCCCGACACATGCACTGTCGTGTCGGGCCTGATGGTGCCGGAGAACACCCGGACCAGGCTGACCCTGCCGACGTAGGGGTCCGACGTCGTCTTGACCACCTCGGCCAGCAGCGGCCCGTCCGGATCGCAGGACAGCCCCGGACGGGCCACCCCGTGCGGGTTGTAGACCTCGGGCAGCACGTGTTCGAGTGGCGACGGGAAGCCCCGGGTCGCGACGTCCAGCAGCTCGACGGTGCCTACCCCGGTGCCGCTGCACACCGGGATGACCGGGAAGAACGACCCGCGTGCGACTGCCTTCTCCAAGTCGTCGATCAGCACGGCCTCGTCGATCACCTCACCGCCGAGATAGCGCTCCATCAGCGATTCGTCCTCGGATTCCTCGATGATGCCCTCGATCAGCGTGCCGCGATGCTCGGCGATCCGGTCGGTGTGGGCGTCGTCCGGCGGGTGGACGCTGCGTGTGCCGTCGCGGTAGTCGTACTGGCTGCGCGACAGCAGCCCGACCAACCCCTTCTCGATCGGCAGGTACAGCGGCAGCACCTTCTCACCGAAGGCGTCCTGCGCGGCACGCAGGGCGGTGTCGTAGTTGGCGCGGGCATGGTCGAGCTTGGTGATCACCACGGCCCGGGGCATGCCGACGTCGTCGCATTCGTGCCACAACGCCTTGGTCGCTTCGTCGACGCCTTCGTTCGCGGCGATCACGAACAACGCGCATTCGGCGGCGCGCAGGCCGGCTCGCAGTTCGCCGACGAAGTCGGCGTAGCCGGGGGTGTCGATCAGGTTGACCTTGATGCCCTCGTGCGGAATGGGTGCCAGTGCGAGCCCGACGGATCGTTGTTGGCGGATCGCCGCGTCGTCGAAATCGCACACCGTGCTGCCGTCGACCACGGACCCCGCTCGCGACAGCACTCCGGAGGCGACCAGGAGCGCTTCGACGAGCGTCGTCTTGCCCGCACCGGACGGACCGACGAGCACGACATTGCGGACTGCGGCCGGACTGTCGGCGGCGGGAGCCGATCGGGCGGCCTGGGAAGTGTTCGTCTTGTCGGCCATGACAAACCTCCTGGCGCGCGGAGGCGCGCCGAATCGATATAGCCACCATTCACCCGATGGCGGCGCGGGCACAAGAGGATGGGCAAAGTCAGGTGGGGACGGACATCCGGGTCGGCTCGAGGCGGCCGCGCAGCACTTCGCGGGAGTGCTCTCGCCAGTGGGCACGCTCGGCGTGGTCGGCCCTGTCCAGCGCCGGCTGCGAACAGAGGGCGCGTTCGTCGGCGGCTTTGGCCCGATCGGCAAGGCGCGCAGCCTCGTTGACCGCATCGCCGATCACGGTGTACTCGTAGCGATGCTCGGCCCCGAGGTTTCCGGCGAACACCGGCCCGGCCGATACGCCGATGCCGAAGTCCACCACCGGCAGCCGGCGCAGCGCGGCCGTGAGCGCACGGGCGGTCGCCAGCGCATCGGACGCCGAATGCGTGCTGGGCAGCGGCGCACCGAAGACCGCCAGCACCGCGTCACCCTGAAACTTGTTGATCAGCCCGTGGCGCTCGTCGACGGCGTCGACGACGATCTGGAAGAACTCGTTGAGCACGTGGGCCACCTCGGCCGGTGAACGGCTCTGCGCCAGTTGGGTCGAGCCGACGAGATCGACGAACAGGACGGCGGCCTCCCGCACTTCACCGGAGAGAGTGTCGGCGTCGCTGACCGCGCGCAGCGCCACATCCGTCCCCACGTGGCGGCCGAACAGGTCGCGCAGCCGGTCGCGTTCGGCCAACCCGGCGACCATCCGGTTGAAACCACTTTGCAGACGCCCGATTTCGGAGCGCTCGTAGACGTCGACCCGGGTGGCGATCTGGCCCCGTTCGACCCGGGCCATGGCGGCGACGACGTCGTGGACCGGATCGGAGATCGACAGCGCGACGATCGCCATCCCGCGTAGCCCGACCAGGACCGAGATGACCGACAGCACGATCACGGGTATCTCGATGGACGCGTTCTTCTGGATGATCCAGCCGGTCGAGCGCATCAGCACCACCACCGCGATGCCGATGCTCGGCAGTGCACTGGTCATCAGCCACATCAGCAACAGCCGGGGCAGCACTCCCGGAGCGGTGTCGCGGCCCGGGGCCGACCCCATGATGGCTGCGGTGATCGGCCGCATGGGCCGCTGGATGAGCAACAGGGCGGCGCCGGTCGATGTGGTGAGACCGAACAACACCGCCATTCCGATCAGCCAGGCCGCCACCACCCCGCCGTCGCGGTTGATGGCGAACAGGACCGTGCCGCTGATCAACCAGATGACCGTCAGCAGCGCTGACTGATTGCGCAGCAGGCCCTCGACGAACCGCCGGTCCCGAGCCGTCGGCGGTTGACCCGTGGTGAACCAGCGCAATCTGCGATCGACGACCAGGATCGCGTAACCGATCGAGGCGGCGAAGCCGACTACCGACAGCGCGATCGAGGCGACCAAGGTGTCGGTTCCGAACACGGTCTCCGCCTGCGGCACCAATTCGTGGCGCAGCGGCATCACCAGGAAAGTGAGCTCGACGGCCGCCAGGATCTGGGCGAGGACGAGAGCCAGGGCGTAGCGAACCTTCAGCCTGCTCGCCGTCATAGGCCCAAACGCTACTGCGGCGACCTCGCAGAATCACGCTCTCCG
The DNA here is from genome assembly GCF_022370635.2 of Mycolicibacterium crocinum. The sequence goes on from NZ_CP092362.2 coordinate 185,481, forward strand.
AAACTGAGAGTAATACTTCCGTCGACGCACGCCGCTGCGTAACATCCGCGCTGTGAAGTTCGGGATTCCGCTGGGTGGCGTTCACCCCGGCCTCTGGCGTGACCTGACCGTGCGCGCCGAGGAGCTCGGCTACGAGTCGGTCTGGCTGCCCGAGCATCTTGTGCTGCCTGCGGAGATGTCCGGTAGCCCGCACCACGGCGACAGCCATCCGCCGATCCCGTCGAAGACCCCGATGTATGACGCGATCGCCTACCTGTCGTATCTCGCGGGGCAGACCAGCACCATTCGGATGGGGACCTACGTCTACAACATCGGGTTGCGACACCCCTTCGTGAGTGCCCGTGCCGCCGCGACACTGGACATCGTCTCGAACGGCCGCTTCGACTTCGGTATCGGCGCCAGCTGGCTGCGCGAGGAGTGGGACGCCGCCGGGCTGGACTTCAGCACCCGCGGCGCCCGCGTCGACGAGGCCCTCGAGGTGTGCCGGGCATTGTGGACCGAGCCCACGATCTCCCACCATGGCCGCTTCTTCGACTTCGACGCGGTCGCGTTCGAACCCAAACCGGTCCAGGCGGGCGGGCCGCCGATCCACGTCGGCGGTGACGGAATGCCCGCGCTGCGCCGGGTGGCGCGATTCGGTTCCGGCTGGATCCCGATGAATCACACCCTCGACCAGATTCCCGGATCAGTGCAGAAGCTCTCAGCACTGTGGGCCGAGCACGGCCGCGACGGCAAGCCGGAGGTGACCACGTCGGCGCCGGCCGAGTCACCCGACGATGTGGCGCGGGCTGCCGACGCCGGCATTGACCGGATGATCGTCATGCCGTGGCGGCGCACCCGCGAGGCGCTCGACGGGATCGCCCGCTTCGCCGATGACGTCCTGACGCGAAGCAGCTAGCGCGATGACGATCGCGCCGGCGGACATCCTGCTCACCGATCGGGTGGCCGTCGTCACCGGCGGCGGCACCGGCATCGGTCGTGGGATCGCCGACGGGTTGGCCCGATTCGGGGCCAAGGTCGCCATCTGGGAACGTGACGCCGACACCTGCGCCACGGCCGCAGACGAGCTGGGCGCGCTCGGCATCGTCGCCGACGTCCGAGACAGCGGGCAGGTCGACGCCGCGCTGGCGCGCACCCGTGACGAGCTCGGGCCGGTCGAGATCTTGGTCAACAACGCCGGTGGGGTGTTCGCCTCGCCGTTACTGGACACCACCGAAAACGGTTGGGACGCCTTGTACAAGGCCAACCTTCGGCACGTTCTGCTGTGCACGCAGCGGGTGGCAAGACAGCTGGTCGCCGACGGCCGCGGGGGCAGCGTGATCTCGGTGACCTCGATCGAGGGAGTGCGCGCGGCGCCCGGGTACGCGGCCTACTCCGCGGCGAAGGCCGGTGTCATCAACTACACCCGCACGGCCGCCTTCGAACTGGCGCCGCACAACATCCGCGTCAACGCCATCGCCCCCGACATCACCGTCACCGAGGGCCTGCTGGCACTGTCTCCGGACGGCATACGCCAGGAACTCAGCCAGGCCGTGCCGTTGGGCAGGCTCGGCCATGTCGATGAAATCGCTTCGGCCGCAGTCTTTCTCGCTTCCGATATGTCCCGCTATATCACCGGCCAGACGTTGCACGTCGACGGTGGAACCCAGGCGGCGGGCGGCTGGTACCACGCCGAGGGCGGCGCCCGGTTCGGCCCGGCCTGATCAGGCGCGGACTCGGCGGTCCATACCCAGCAGCACCGCCGCTATCAGCACGCAGAGTGCCGCGATCGCGATCGTCAACGACACCGACACCTGAACCAGCAGCGCTCCGATGACCGCGCCGGCCAACATCGTCGTGATCGACGCCAGTCGGCGAACCGGTTTCGCGCCCGGACCTCCTGCGACCCGGCTGTCCGCAGCCAATCCCGTCACCGTCAACGTCAGCACGGTGGTGGTCAGATCGGCGACCGCCATCCGCCGCGCCGTGCTGTTCTGCAAGCCGAATGCGAATGCCAGCACCGCCACGACGACTGGGCGGCCCATCGTGGATATTCCGAATACTGCGCCAGCCGCGGTGACGGCACCGAGAAGCGCCGCCTGCGCCAGCAGCACCGACATCGGCCAGGTCGGCGACGCGGCCCATCGATGAGCCGAGGCACCGCCCACCAACGCACCAAACATGAACGCGACCAGCGCGATCAGAGCCAGCGACGCGGACAATCCGGAGCTGGGATTGGCGGCGAAACCGAGGAAGACGATGTTGCCGGTCATGTTGGCGACGAAGACGTGACCGAGGCCGAGGTAGGACACCGCGTCGATCACCCCGGTGCCCGCGGTGAGGGTCAGCAGCGCCGCGATGGTCGGCCGCGACGTCACCGGTGCGGTGGTGGTCACGGCAGGATCGCGTCGACGTAGCCGCCGTCAACACGCAGCGCGCCGCCGGTGGTGGCCGACGCCAGCGGCGAGCTCAGGTACACGACCATGTTGGCGATCTCGTCGGGCTCGATCAGCCGCTGCAACAACGACTGCGGCCGGTGCTCGACCATGAACTGCCGCTGAGCCTTCTCCCAGGGCACGCTCTTGTCGACCAGCTGGTAGACGAAATCCTCAACACCTTCGGTGTGCGTCGGCCCGGCGATCACCGAATTCACGGTCACCCCGGAACCGGCTGCGGCCTTGGCGAAGCCACGCGTCACCGCTAGCAGCGCGGTCTTGGACATGCCGTAATGGATCATCTCCACCGGTGTCACGATGGCAGAGTCGCTGGCGATGTTGATGATTCGTCCCCAGGACCGCTCGATCATCCCCGGCAGGTAGACGCGGGTCAGCCTTGCTGCAGCCAGCACGTTGACCTCGAAGAACCTGCGCCACTGTTGTCGTCGATCTCCAGCGCGGGTACCGCCTCGAAAATCCCGAGGTTGTTCACCAGGATGTCGACGTCGGGTAGCACGGCCCGAAGGGCGGCCACACCGTCCTCAGTGGTGACGTCAGCCGGTATGGCGATCAAGTCGGCACCGTCGACTGCGGCGGAGATCTTCTCAACGGCTCGTTGAACGGAGGCCTCCGAACGGCCGTTGATCGCCACTCTGGCCCCGGCATTGGCCAAGCCGGTGGCGATCGCCAACCCAATGCCCTGAGTCGACCCGGTGACCAATGCCGTCTTTCCGCTGTGGTTGATGTGCATACGGTGCACAAGCGCTCGCAGCGGTTCCCGAATTCCAGACCATCCATGAGGCGGGCGACCGTATGGTGAGGCCGTGACAAACGAACGCCCGCTGGAGGGCAAGGTTGCGTACGTGACAGGCGGGGCCCGGGGTCAGGGCCGCGCCCACTGTGTCCGATTGGCTCAGGCCGGTGCCGACATCGTCACCATCGACGCCTGCGGGCCGGTGGGCAACCACATCGGCTACGAGCCGGCGACACCCGAAGACCTGGCCGACACCGTCCGGCTGGTCGAGGACGAGGGCGTCAAGATCAGCGCGGAGCGGGTCGATGTGCGCGACCACGACGGGCAGAAGCAGGTAATCGCCAGGGCCATCGAACAATTCGGGCGCCTCGATGTCGTAGTCGCGAATGCCGGGGTGATGAGCTGGGGCCGGGCCTGGGAGATCCCCACCGAGATGTGGCAGGAAATCATCGACGTCAACCTGACCGGGTTCTTCAACACCGTGCAGGCATGCGTCCCGGCGATGATCGAAGCCGGCAACGGCGGATCGATCATCGCGATCAGTTCCTCGGCCGGGATCAAGGCCGTGCCCGGCGCCGGGCACTACTGCGCCAGCAAGTTTGGTGTTGTGGGACTGGCGAATTCGTTGGCGCTCGAGGTGGGCGAGTACGGGATCCGGGTGAACTCCGTGCACACCTACGGGGTCGATACCGCGCTGGGCAACGACCTCTCGATGTATTCGATGTTCGAGAAGCATCCGCACTACGTCTACAGCTTCTCGCCGGGTGCACTGCCCACCGAATCACTGATCGCGCCGAATCAGGTAAGCGAGGTCGTGCTGTTCCTAGCCAGCGATGCGTCGGCGCTGCTGACCGCCGCCCAGATTCCCGCCGACAAGGGATACATGAAGGTCTAGCCTTGTGCGGCAAGGCTTTCCACGGCCAGCTCCTTGGCCCAGCGGTAATCCGCCTTGCCTGCGGGGGAGCGCAGAACCTTGTCGGTGCGGATGAACGCCTTCGGCAGCTTGTACTGCGCGATATGCGCGCGGCAGGCGTCGGCGAGTTCAGCGTCGGTGGCGCTCTGGCCTTCGGCGAACTGCACGATCGCCACCACTTCGTTGCCCCACCGCTCTGAGGGCCGGCCGGCGACGACGACGTCGTACACCGCAGGATGGCTGGCGACCGCGCGCTCGACCTCCTCGGCGAAGATCTTCTCCCCGCCGGAGTTGATCGTCACCGAATCGCGGCCAAGCAGTTCGATCTGCCCATCCGCCAAGAACCGGGCCCGGTCACCGGGGACCGACCAGCGCACGCCGTCGATGGTGGGGAAGGTGCGTGCGGACTTCTCGGCATCGCCCAGATAACCCAGCGGTACGTAGGCACGCCGGGCCAGCCAACCCTCGCCCTCGCCCGGCGCCAGCACGTGCGTGAAATCCGTTGAGATGATAGCGGTGTCGTGCTGCGGGGTAAACGTGGCCGCCTTCTGCTCGACGCCCTTGGCCGCCATGGTCGTCATCTGCATGCCCGTCTCCGAGGCGCCGACGGCATCGAGCACCATCAGGTTGGGCAGCGCCGCCAGCAGTCGTTCACGGACCGTCGGCGACAGCGGCGCCCCGCCGTTGGTGATGGTCACCAGCCCGGACAGGTCGTACTTGCCGGTCTCGATCTCGTCGAGCAGCGGCCGGGCGATCGCGTCGCCAACGACCGGAATGCTCAGTACGCGTTCCCGTTCGGCGAGCTTCATCACTGCCGGGGCGTTGAGACGGTCGACGTCGTCGGGCAGCACCATCCAGCCGCCGGTGCTGAACATGTTGAACGCGGCCCACTGGGCCGCGCCGTGCATGAGCGGCGGAATCATCAGGACCGAGCGGAATCCGGCATTGGTGCGGGCCTGCTCGGCGAGGTCGGCGTACGACTCCAGCGACTTCTCCGCGCCGAACGGCCGGCCACCCATCGCCGACATGAAGATGTCGTGCTGACGCCACAGCACACCCTTGGGCATACCGGTGGTGCCGCCGGTGTAGAGGATGTAGAGATCGTCGCCGGTGGGCGTAGGCATGCCGGCAGCCGGTGCGGGCGTGCTGATGATCGACTCGTAATCGACTGCGCCAGGCAGCAATTCGTTGCCGGAGCCGTCGGCGACCTGGATCAAGACCCGCAGCTCGGGCAGCCGGTCGCGAATGGCGGCGACATGCGGCGCGAACTCAGCGCCGTACACGAGCGCCTTTGCCGCAGAATCGGTGAGCAGGTAGAGGAGTTCTTCCTCGACGTAGCGGTAGTTGACGTTGAACGGCGCGACCCGGGCCCGGTAGCCGGCGATCATGGCCTCGATGTACTGGTTGCCGTTTCGCAGGTAGAGCCCGACGTGGTCCTGCCCGGACTGATGGGGCGCCAGCTGGTCGCGTTCGGTGTGGCACCCCAGCCCCTGCTCAACAAGGTAGTGCGCGACGCCATCGATGCGGGCGTCGAGCTGCGCGTAGGTCAGGCGCTGCCCGCGCCAGATCAGGGCCTCGTTGTCCGGCAGGGTCTGGGCGACGGTACGGAACACCGACGAAAGGTCGAAGCTGACGTCGCTGCTCATGGGCGCTCCTCCGGGTGGCCGAGACTAGAACGCGTTCTAGTCTGCCACGAGCGCCGGGGCACACCCCTGGTGGTTCTTCACCTACCGGGACCACCACAAGCCGACTCTTCGAAGCCGGCGGTCGCATCGTGGTTCTGTCGATGTCAAGCACACAGCCGACGACGTGCGATTTACTTGTCCCGTGACGCCCAGCTCAGGGCCAACACCATCGCCGCGCGCCGCAAGGCGACGCTGGGTGATAGCGCTCGTCGCCATGACCGTTTTGCTGCTCGTCGGGCTGGCACCGATGGCCCATATCGTCGCCGACCGGTTGCCCCAGGCGCCTGCTGACCCGACACCCATTGCCGACGGGGCACCACGGTCGGACGCAACGGCGGTGCGTGCCCTTCCCATCGGCCTCCCAGTCGATGTCACCATCTCATCGATCGCCGAAATTCGGCCCTTCGCTATTGCGGCCCTGGGGCTTTCGAGTGGGCAGGAATTGGCGAATTTTCTCACTTCGGCTCCCGACGTCGATCCGGTGACGAAGCCGAACCCGTCTTCGTCGCTGGACTTCGCCTATCCCTACCGCTACCCGGCCATCGACGACATACTGACCAAGGCGTCGGCAGACCAATTGCGCAGTCGTGCAACCACACTGGCCGCAGCACTGATCAAGTTCGCGGGCAAACCGGTCGCGCAGACAGTATCGGCCAATCCCGCACGGGTCGCCTACGCCGTGCTCGACCACGTCCGCGAGGCCGGTGGGTGTGAGGTCGCGTTGAACCTGCTGCTGCTGGTCGCGGCCGATACGAATACCACGGCGCAGATTCTGGCGGATGAGTCGTCACACGCCGAACGTGCCTGCCCTGGTGACCCCACTCCGGGATGGGTGGTCGGCCAGGCCCAGATGCGCTCGCCGACATACCAATCCGATCCACGGCCGACGCAAGTCGACACCACAACCACAGGTGCCATGGCGGCGTCGCGGGCCACTTTTGAGCATCTGGCTGAGCGCTTTCCCGGTGATGCGTGGGTACGAAGCGGACTGGGCGACAGCTATCTTCGCTCGGGTCTGCGCACGCTCTACAGCCAGCCCTTCACCGCCCGCGACTATCTGCAGCGGGCGGTGGCCCAGTACAACCGCGCCGCCGAGTTGGGCGACACTCTGGGCGCCGACGTGGGCCGTGCCCGTGCTCTGGTCGGTCTGGGCCAACCGGACCAGGCGGCGACGCTGGCGACTCGTGCCGCCGGGTCGTCCCGCCCGGGAGCCGCCCTGGAGGTGCTGCTCACTGCCCGGCAAACTGCTCACGACATGCCCGCCGCCATCGATGCCGCGCGGCGTCTCGACCGTGCGGGTGCCTCAGCCTATCCGCCGGTCTCCGAGTTCTTTCCGATGCCGACCACCACCGATCGGGGCCTTCCGTTCGATACGACGCTGCCGCTGTCCTCGGGTGCGAACACTCTCGCACCCTTGCATGTATCGCTGGCGCCCGTCGGCGGCGCCGGCGGGTCGGTCGAGGATCTGTCCTTCATCCCGCAGTATCGCGACGACGGTGTCGTCACCGCGGCACTCACCGACTGTGCGGCGCTGGCCTGGCGCCGAGATGCCATCGCGGCTGGTCACGCCGCCGAGGCGCTCGCCGACTGGCCGCCGTCGTTCACCGGCAGCCGCCCCGCCGGGGTCTGCCAGTACCCGGACGGCCCGTTGCGGGCCGTCGCCGAGGTGGCTGCGGGGCGCCCGTTGACGTCGGCGAACTACCGCACCATCGACGGGGCCTTCGACAGCTGGCAGAACCTCTTGCGCTGGGCCGGTGATCTCAACGCTGCGCGCCAAGCGATTTCACGCTGGCAGGCCCAGGTCGGTGAGGACAATGCGGCGCCGCTGTACCGGTTGGGTGAAGTGGAGTTCCTGGCCGGTAAATACAACGATGCCGCGGCTCGGTTCGCCGAGGCCGCCCAACGGGCTCGGCTCGCCGAGTGGAACGACGACCTAGGGGTTGGTCAGGCTCAGCTCGACCGCGCGGCCGCACTGTTGAAGACAGGACGCAATGACGAGGCAGTGCCGATATTGCTCGACCTCCAGGATGCCGGGACAAAGGGATATGCCTACCGCATGTCCAAAGGCGACCGGCTTGTCGCACCGAAATTCGTTGCGCTGGCCTACCACGCGTCGGTGCAGCTGGCCGATCACCAGAGCGCGACCGGGAACCTCAACGGCGCCGTCGACAACTATCGGTCGGCGCTGGCGCTGGCACCGCTTCTTGCCGACAGCGGAATCAAACCCGAGGTGGTGCACAACAATCTCGCCCTGGCCTACCTCGGCCTTGGCGACCTCGTGAAGGCACGTGACAGTGTGGCGATCGCGGTGGACTCGGATGCCAAGAATCCGGTCTTCCTCATGTCTGCGGGCTTCATCGCCGAACGGGCAGGCATCGTCGACGAGGCAGTGAGCGACAACCGGCGTGCACTTCAGTCCGACCCCGGCGCATTCCCTGCGGCCAATGATCTCGGCGTCCAGCTGGCGCGTGCTGGCGACGATGCGGCCGCCGCGGCGGCCCTGCGCCAGGCAATAGGTGCCAAGCCCGACTACGCGTTGGGGTGGTTCAACCTCGGGATCGTCGAAGCGCGGCGTGGACCGTTGCATCTCCTGGCCTCTCAAGGGGCATTCGCCCGGGCCTTCCGGTCGGACCCCACCTTGAAAGACCGCCGACGTGATCTGCTCATCGACGGGTCGGTGTACCGGACGGCATTGGACCTGTCCAAACCGCTTCCGCCGCAATGGAGCCTGGCGCAATCTCAGAAGGCTGCGCCGGCCGCGAGCATCGGCTTACTCGCCGCGGCACTCGTGGCGGTTGGCCTGGTTCGGTCATCCGGCGACCGCGGCGGAGAGTTGGCTCGGCAGTGGCTCGAACCGCTCTCGGAACGACTCAGCAGGATCCGCGGTCCCGATTGGTTGCGCCGGACCGCAGTAGGAATCATCGTGACGGTTCTCGCCTTCCTGCTCACTTACTTCCGGCACGCAACGGGACCGACAGAGATCGTCGCCTACTGCCTGGGCGTGGCTGCGATTGGCGCCCTGGCACTGGTTGGCCGCAAGGTCGTCGCGACTCGTCGGAACGTCGTCGTGACGCAAGGGGCGTGGCCGCCGGGCTTGGCGCTCGGTCTGATCACCGGTGCTATCGGGACTCCCTGGGCTCCGCTGCCAGTCGCGACCACCGACGCCGAGTCCGGTCATGTCCACCTGGCGGCCCCAGCCGTTCTGGCCGGCCTCAGTGTGGTGCTGTTCGTGGAGGCGGCCTGGCTGGGAGTGCCCCTGACCCTCGCCCTGGCCATCGCCGCGATCATCATGGCGGGTTCGACGCTGTTGCCCATCAAGCCCCTCGATGGAGCGAACCTGGGCAAGACGGGCATCGTGGCGTCTGCGGGCGTCATCCTGGGCGGAGTCTTCATAGTCCTTGGGCTGGCATGAACCGCCGGGCATCCTGATAGCCCGCTTGTGCCGCGCGTCGCGATCAGTATCAGCAGCACAAATGGTGGTGTGCCTCCACTTCCGGGAGTACGATGACCTGGTGATTCCGGACGCACAATGGGGTGTCGAGCGATCCAGGCCACTTCGGGCCGACGCCGAACGCAACCGCGAGCGGATAGTCACCGCTGCCGCGCGACTGTTTGCTGAGCAAGGGTTGTCAGTTCCCTTGGAGGACGTCGCCCGCGCCGCGGGTGTGGGCGTGGCGACCCTCTACCGACGCTTTCCCACCCGCACCGACCTCGCGATCGCTGCGTTCGAGCGCAATATGGCGTCGTATGAAGAAGCCGTCGACAAGGCACTCGAGAACCCGAACCCGTGGGAAGCCTTCCAGAACCTCGTCTACCAGGTGTGCGCGCTGCAGGCCTCCGACCCCGGGCTGCGGGCGCTGCTGACCACCGCGTTCCCGGCCAGCTCGGTAATCGAACAGCGCGCCACCGAAGCCATGGACAAACTCGGCCAGGTCATCGCCCGCGCTCAGCAAGACGGGACGCTGCGGCCGGACATCGGCGTCGGCGACATCGTGGTGATGCTGCTTGCCGACCAGGGCGTGCTCGAGGCCACCCGAGAGCACGCACCCGATGCGTGGCGCCGATTCGCCGCGCTGATGGTTGATGCCTTCCGCGTCGGCCCGCGGGAAGGGCTACCGCCACCGACCCCGGCTGAAGAGCTCCGCAGTTCGATCGCCATGCTGACCGGGGATACGTTGCGCTTCGAATCCCTTCCGCCGACCGAACCAGCTAACCCCAGGAGTGACTTTGACTGACCGCCCGACCATCGACTTCCCGGCCCGAATCGGCGTGTGGTGGGCGAGCGAGAGTTGGCCGATGCCCGCGGCCGTCGAGGTGGCACAGGAGATCGAAGAGCTCGGCTACGGATCGTTGTTCATCCCCGAGGTCGGACTCAAGGACTGCATGGTGCAGTCGGCGATCTTCCTGGCCGGGACGCAGCGCCTGGTGCTCGGCACCGGGATCGCCAACATTCACGCCTGGTTGGCCACCATTGCCGAAGGCGGCGGCCGCAGCTTGACCGCCGCCTACCCGGGCCGGTTCGTCCTCGGTCTCGGTGTCAGCCACGGCCCGCTGGTGGAGAACATGCTTGGCGGCACCTACGCCAAGCCGCTGGCGACCATGCGCGGCTATCTCGAACGGATGGCCGGTCTGCCGGAATTCGTCGAGCCGGGCTCGGGACGGCCGACCCGTCTACTCGCCGCCCTGGGCCCCAAGATGATCGAGCTGTCGGGCACCCACGCCGACGGCGCGCACCCGTATCTGGTGCTGCCCGAACAAACCGCGACCACTCGCGACATCCTCGGACCGGACAAGTGGGTGGTGTCCGAGCAGGCCATTGTCGTCGGCGAGAGCGCCGACGAGCAGATGCGCAGGGCGCACTTACATCTCGAGGTGTATTCGGGTCTGCCGAACTATCGCAACTCATGGCTGCGGCAGGGCTTCGACGAATCGGATCTGGTGCGCGGCGGTTCCGATCGGCTCGCCGGCCGCATCGTCGGCCAGGGCTCGGTCGAGCAGGCGGCCGCATCAGTGACAGCGCACCTCGACGCCGGCGCGGACCATGTGGTGGTGCAGGTGCTCGGCGACGGCGACCCGTCCTGGGATCCGCGCCCGGCGCTGCGTGAACTGGCCGGCGCGCTGAACCTCAGGGGTTGATCGTGTTCTCGCCGACCTGACGTCCCCAGACGTACTCGGTGAGCAGGGGCTGGCCCAGTTCGAAATGGTTGTAGGGCGCCAGCGAGGCGCCGTAGTCGGCCACCAGGAATGGTGCGGGCCAGAAGTCGTGGGTGATCGGCTGCCAGCAGCCGGGCGCTCCACCCGGACCGCCCTTGGCGTTCACCCGCGGCAGGTTGTCGGGATACACGTACGGGTTGGGTGCACCGGTCAGCCCGATGTGGAAGTCGATCGAGTAACCGTTGCCGCCGGCTGAGGTCTTGGCGTCCGAGGTCGCATAGTTGCGCACGGTGCACATGATTGCGGGGCTGTAGGTGTCGAGCAGCTGTGCGGTCGGGATCAGGTCGGCCTGGCCGCGCACGAAGTACGGGCCGCCGCGCTCGAAGATGTCGGCGCCGGTGTTGCCGAAACCGGTCGAGGCCAGCAGCGCGGCGTCCAGATCCTTCTGCTGATCGTTGAGCGTGCGCGCGGTGGTGACCGCGTGGTCGAGCGAGTCCCAGAACTGCGGGCTGGCCTTGATGTACACGTCGGCCAGGTTCGACAGCTGCCGGACGTTGCTACGGATCTGCGGCATCTGCGGATTCACGTCGTCGAGGACCGCGTTGCCGTTGACGATCGACTGCCCGAACTTGGTGCCCAGTCCGTTCAGTGCTTCGGCGGCCGCGCTGAGCGTCATGTTCAGCTTCACCGGGTCGACCTTCTCCGAGATCGAGATGAGCGTCTCGAACAGCGTGTTGAACTCCGTCGTCACGTGAGACACGTCGATCACGTCACCGCTGGAGATGCGCTGCTTGGTCGGATTGGGCGGGCTGCGGAAGGACACGTACTTGTTGCCGAAGACGGTGCTGGCCTTGACCTCCGCGATGGCGTTGGCCGGGATCAGCGCGACGTACTTGGGGTTGACGTTGAGCGACAGCTTGGCTTGGGTGGTGCCGTCACGTTCGATGGAGTCGACGCCGGTGACGCGGCCGACCTCGACGCCGTTGTAGGTGACCTTCGAACCGGGGTCCATCACCAGGCCCGCGCGTTGCGAGATCAACGTCAGCTCGGTCTTCGGGGTGAAATCACCCCGAAACTGCATGAAAACGAGCACCACGATGATCGTGAGCAGAACGGCTGTCACCGTGAACGCGGTCTTCAGTGGCGGCGAGAACTGCCAGTGCCGGGCGCGGGACTCAAGCCACCCCGGCGCAGCGCCGTCGCGGTCACTCATTGTCCGCGCCTACCCATGACCGGGTCCCCTCCACCGACTGCGGTTCACCCGCAGATCGCCATTCGTTGCCCTGACACTATCCCACGCAGGTCGGGGGCGTCGGGGTTTTCAGACCAATCGATATCAGTGATGAACGCCGGGTGTCAGCCACAGCGTGACCTGGCTCACAGGCCAGAAGTCAGGCGGTCTGCTGTGCGCGGAACGGAAGGTCGGAAACGGGATGTAGCACAGCGTATTTCGGATCCCTGCCGTCCCCGGATGACCGGCCACGAGCGTGCCGCCAGATCCAGGGGATCAGCAAACCGCGCGTCCACTGAGCCTGCGCGTACATCCGTTGCCAGAAGCTGTCTTGGATCGCCTCACCGCTGGGTTGCGCCCAATCATGGTTGCTACCGGGCAGATTCAGCGCTTCGGCGGCGGCATCGGCAAACAGGCGGTGGCCGCGCGTCGAGGCGTGCATGCGGTCGTGACTCCAGTTCGACGTCTCGTTCATCGACTCGGCGTTGTAAAGGTCGACCAGTCCGAATCCGTGCCGGTCGGCGGCGGCCCGAATGACCGCGTTGACCTGCTGAATGCGCGCACCGATCAACCGGCCCACCGGCAGCATCTTGGCGACGTCGGGAAACGTCGTCGTCACGACCGTCGCCCCCGAATCGGCCAACTGCTGGTACACGTCGTCGAGATCGGCCATCGCCTTGGCGAACGTGCGGCCGGGCCGCGTCACGTCGTTCATGCCGACGCACACAGTGACCAGGTCCGGCTGCATGGCCAGCGCGCGGGGCAGTTGGTCCTCGAGGACGTCAATGACCCGCTTGCCTCGAATCGCGAGATTGGCGTACTGCACACCCGGATAGCGGGCGTCCAGGATGGCGGCGAGCCGGTCAGCGAATCCGATCACGCCGACCGTGTCGTCGCCGTCCCACAGACCTTCGGTCTGGCTGTCGCCGATCGCGACATAGCGGGAGAAGCCGATGTCCGACATGAACTCCAACTTTAGTGCCATGCAGCGCAGTACGATCGGCAGGCGAAGGGAAGGCGGGGTGTACAAACGGTGAAGTCGCCTGCGTCGGTCGCATCCACGGCGCCGCCCGAAGACCGCGCTCAGTCGACTCCGCGACAACGACTCGTCGACGCCCTGGCCGACTCGATCGCCGACATCAGTTACTCCGCCACCACCGTCGCGGACATCGTGCGCCGCGCGCGGACATCCCGGCGCACGTTCTACGAGTACTTCACCGACCGGGAAGCGTGTCTGGTCGCGTTGCTCGCCGACACCAACCGGCGCGCCGTGGAGACGATCTCGTCCGCTGTCGATCCGGGCGCCCCGTGGGAAACGCAGATCCGGCAGGCGGTCGAGGCGTGGGTCGCCAACGCCGAGTCGCAGCCGGCGGTGATGCTGAGCTGGATCCGCGACGTTCCGGCGCTCGGGATGGCCGCGCGCACGCTGCAGCGGGAGGTCACCGAATCGTTCATCGTGATGGTCCGGACCTTGTCGGACACCGAGGAATTGCGGGCCGCAGGCATCCCGATGGTGTCCCGTCAGCGGGCGATCATGCTGATCGGCGGCTTGCGGGAGTTGACCGCGGTGACGGTCGAGAGCGGCGGCCGGATGAAGGACGTCACGGACGAGGCGGTGGCGGCTGCCATCGCGCTGCTCGGCCCGAACCGCAGCGGTTGAGTCCGGCTACTTCCTCAGCCAGGCGCGGACCTTGGCCAGGTCGCGGGTGTAGAGCTCGTACATCTCGTCTTCGAAGAACGACGCACCGCTGATGACCTCGTTGCCCTGCCAGATCACTCGGATCCGGTACCGGTCGCGCAGGTAGACGTCGACGCGGCCGCTCTCCCGGCGCTGCCAGCCCTTCTCTTCGCTCGCCGCGGAAAGGGCCTGCCGCTCGTCGGTGCCAGACATCAGTGATCACTCCTCTTGGGCGGCGGTACGGCGCAACCCGGGGTCAACAGTACTGGGACGGCCCCGGCAGGCGGCCGTTGTGCCATCCGGTACATCGGCGTACCGTGGCCGGTACAGCGACGTACCGAGACGTAGGGATGGCAACGATGGCGCATGCGACGAGCGATCCGGTACGACTTCCGCCCGGCCCCCGCACCCCGCGACTGGTGCAGGGCATCCGCTTCCTCACCGCTCGGCGAGGGGTGGTCGGCGGCCTGACCCGGCGGTACGGACCGGCGGCCTCGCTGAATCTGCCGATCTTCGGCAGGGCCGTGCTGATCAGCGACCCCGCGCTGATCAAAGACCTCTTCACCACGGGTCCGGACCTCGTCGGCCGGGCCACCAATCTCGGTGAGGTGCTGGGCCCGGGCTCCACCTTCAGCCTCGACGGCGAGGAACACCGGGAGCGACGCAAACTGCTGGTGCCGCCGTTCCACGGCAAGCGCATGCACGGCTACGAGTCCATCGTCGAAGACGAGGTGCTGCGCGAAGTCGCCGGCTGGCCCGAGGGCGTCGAATTCGAAACGCTGCCGTCGATGATGCGGATCACCCTCAACGCGATTCTGCGCGCGGTGTTCGGGGCCGAAGGCGCCGCGTTCGACGAACTCCGCGAGGAGCTACCCCAACTGGTAGAGGTAGGATCTCGGATTGCCTTGCTGCCCAGATTCTTTCGCCGCGATTTCGGCCCGCGCAGCCCCGGCGGAATCATGCAGCGCCACCGACGACGCTACGACGAGATCATCGACTCGTTGATCGCCGAGGTGCGTCGCGACCCGGGGTTCGACGAGCGGTCCGACGTGTTGTCGCTGATGCTGCGGGCGCGCTACGAGGACGGCTCGGCCATTTCCGACCGGCACATCGCCGACGAGCTGCTGACCCTGCTGACCGCCGGACACGAGACGACGGCGACCACTCTGGCCTGGCTGGTCGAACGGGTACGCCGCCACCCGCAGCTGCTGGAGCGGCTGACCGAGGAAGTCGACGCCGGCGGATCCGAACTGCAGCAGGCGACGATCTGGGAAGTGCAGCGGCTGCGGCCCGTCATCGACGGCACATCACGGCGTGCGCTGCAGCGAATCCGCCTCGGCGAGTGGGTGATTCCCGAAGGTCATGTGGTGATCGTCAGCATCCCGACCGCCCATGCGAATCCCGACCGGTTCACCGGTCCGTCGGTGTTCGACCCGGACCGGTTCATCGGCAACCCGCCCGACAACTACGCCTGGATTCCGTTCGGCGGCGGCATCCGCCGCTGTATCGGCGCCGCCTTCGCCAACATGGAGATGAACGTCACGCTGCGAACCCTGTTGCGCGAGTTCACCTTTGTGCCGACCAGTGCGCCGGGGGAGGCCTACCATTCCCGCGGGATCGCCAACGCCCCGGGCGACGGTGGGCGCGCGATCGTCTACCGGCGGTCGAACACCACCCCGCCCGACGGCTGGGCGGCTGCCGGGAATGTGCTTGGAATCGCGTCAGGAGGGCAGTCGCCGGTTCAGCAGAATGCCGGCACCGACTGACAACGCAAGCGCCAGCGCGCCGAGTGCGACCCAGCCCGCGCTGGCGTCACCGCGCACCACCTGGTAGCCGATCTGTTCGTCAAGGGTCGAATACACCCGGTTGAGCTCGCCCAGGCTTTCCGCGCGAAACGCTTGGCCACCGCTGAGATCGGCGATTCTGGCCAGCGATGCGTCGTCGGTGGGAACCGGAATCGACTGACCGTCGACCTCGACGATGCCGTCCGGCGTGCCGAAGGAGATCGTCGAGATCGGCACACCTTGTTCCTTGGCCGCTTGCGCGGCGGTGAACGCACCGCGTGGCGCATCCAGATCCGGCGGCACCGTTTCCTTACCGTCGGACTCGAGCACGATGCGAGCCGGAGGCGGACCGTCACCGCCGCCCATGACCGCGCCGGTGGTCGCAATCGCCTGCAGCGCAGTGAAAATGCCCTCACCTGTCGCGGTACGCGGTTCGGGAACCAGCTTGCCGATCGCCTGCTTGACCTGCTCGCGGTCGGTGGTCGGCGCGACCAACAGCGTGGCCCCCGACGAGAACTTCACCAGACCGAGATTGATACCCGGCGTGAGCATGTCGGCGAAGTGCTTACCGGCCTCGCGGGCCGCCTCGATCCGGCTCGGCGCGACGTCGGTGGCCGACATCGATTCGGACACATCGATGACGAGCATGACGACAGCCCTGTTGCGAGGGATACGCACATCGGCGGTAGGCCCGGCCATCGCGGTGGTGAGCAGCGCCAGGGCCGCCACCACTAGGGCGGCCGGCAGATGCCGCCACCGACGTGGCTTCTGGCCGGCGGCGACCTGCTCCAGCACCGCCATGTTCGCGAAGCGCAGCACCCGTCTGCGTCGGGTCCGCTGAACCAGGATGTAGATCACCACGGCGAGCGCGACGACCCCGAGGTACAGGAACAACCACGGGGATGCGAAGCCCGAAAGTGACAGCGAATTCACAGCTTCCACGCCGGTGGGACCACCTCTCAACTAACCCGGGTACAAAGGACACGTTAACCACATTTCCCAGGTACTAGCTGACAGTGATGACAGGAGTGGGTTGTTGCCCGGTTTCGGCCCGTTGCCGTTGAGCGGACTGGCGCATCCCTGGTTGCTGCTACTTGCGGTGATCCCCGCACTGCTCGCCGGACTGTACGTGGCCGCACAATTTCGGCGCAGACAGCGCCTGCGGCAGCTCGGTGACGCGGCGGCCGTGCAGAGGCTTGCGACCAAGCGACCACATCGCTTGCGGCACTTGCCGATTGCGCTGGCAATCTGTGCGCTGCTGCTGCTCATAGTTGCGCTGGCGGGGCCGACCCATCAGGCGCGGATTCCCCGCAATCGTGCGGTCGTGATGCTGGTCATCGACGTGTCGCAGTCCATGCAGGCCAAAGATGTTGCGCCAACTCGTCTGCGGGCCGCGCAGGATGCGGCGAAGACCTTCGCCCAGCAGCTGACCCCGGGCGTGAATCTGGGTCTGGTCTCCTTCGGCGGCAACGTCAATCTGCTTGTCTCGCCCACCCCGGATCACGCGGCCACCGTGACCGCCCTGGACAAGCTGCAACCGGACAACTCCACCGCCACCGGCGAAGCGATGTTCACCGCCCTGGAGTCGATCCAGACCGTGAGCACGGTGCTCACCGCCGGTGATGCGACGCTGCCGCCGGCGCGCATCGTGCTGCTGTCCGACGGCGGTGAGAACAAGCCCGCAAACCCCGACAATCCGCGCGGGGACTTCACCGCCGCGCGGGCGGCCAAGGACCAGGGCGTGCCGGTGTCCACGATCACCTTCGGCACCCAACAGGGCGTGGTGACCCTCAAGGACGACACCATCGGAGTCCCGTCGGACGACACCCAGATGAAGCGGATCGCCCAGCTGTCCGGCGGGCAGAGCTACCGCGCCACCAACATCGACGAATTGAACAAGAGTTACGGCGCTGTGCTCCAACAGGTCGGGTACCAGACCGTGAGCGCCCCGGCGACCACCGGCTGGCTGCGGCTGGCCGTCGTCGTGCTCACCGTCGCGGCGTTCCTCGCGTTGGCGGTGAATCGGAATCTGCCCGCGTAGAGGTCGCCTCCGGTGGGCATAGCTAGGGTCGACAGCAGAGGAGGATCCGATGATCACTGCCGACGACGTTCGCCGACTACTCGCGAGCGACTCCGATTCGGTGCTGGTTCTGATCGAAGGACGCACCGAGGTCGTCGACCCGGCCGCCCTGGACACCGACGACTATCGTGGCGCGCTGCAGGTGATCACTCGTGCGGAGCTGGTCGAGCAGGCCGGCGGCGAGCAACTGTCTGATCGAGAACTCGTCGAGCAGGCCGCACTGCTGGAAACTGCGGTCGCCGAATTGGGCGGCTAGCTCCCGCATCGGGCGCGCTGCACCAATTGTACTGAGGCCGAACGTAATTCGTCGGCTGACGACAACGGTCCGCCGAACCCGACGCGGGTGTATCCGGCACCACGCGGGGTGTCGACGCGCAGATCGAGTCCGTAGCGGTCGATGCCGGTGCAGACCGCGGCAGTCGCATCGGGGTAGCCGCCGAGGGCACGTGCCATCTCCGCCAGCGAGTCGGCGTGGTCGGCGTTGAGGTGGGCGATCGCGCCGGCGGCCTGCGGGCGCACCGGGTCAGCGGTGGCTGCCGCGTAGTCCGCCGCGGTCGCGGAATCCATCCGGCCGTAGCCGCCCACCCAGCGCACGCGGTGGACGCGCAACACCCACAGGGTGAAGTCCGAGTAGTCCACGTAATACTTCGCGGCCGCGACGGCAGCCAGGTGCGCGTCACGCGCCGCGTGTGCTTCGTCCCCGGTCGGGCGTTCGACTACCCCGGCCAGGGTGATCCGACCACTGGCCAGGGGATCGGTCTCGGTGGTCGGCGCGACGATGGCCAGACTGGCGCGGGGATCGCCGGCGAGGTTGCGGCCGTGCTCGGCCATCTTCGACACGCACAGCACCGGCTGCCCGTCGAGCAGTCCGTAGGTGACGAACGAGGCCCACGGATCGCCGGTAGCCGTGAGCGACGCCAGCGTCGCGGTATTGGTCGACGCCGCGATGCTGCGCGCCTCCTCGGCCGCCGAGGGCCGGGTCGCGTCGACGACGGCGGTCAGCGGCGGCGGGACCGAGGGGGCGTCGCCCGGGTCGCCATGGTCACGGGATGCCACGTCGGCACGATACCGCGCTCACTCCGTTCGACGCGGGGCTGCGGAGGTAGTGTCAAAGCGTCGTGACGATCCCATTCACCGCATCACCTCCTGCACCCGAGAAGGTCCGGTCATGAAGAACGTACGTCTGATCTCTGTTGTCGCCGCCGCTGTCGTGGTCGCCGCCGTTGCCTGTGCTCCACCGGAAAAGAAGGGCGGCACCACCGGCAACGGCGCTGCAGCCGGCCAGGCCACGTCGATGGCCGACTTCGGCGGCATGGACGGCCTGATCGCGGCGGCCAAGAAAGAGGGCGAACTCAACGTCATCGCCCTGCCACCGGACTGGGCCAACTACGGCGTCATCATCAAGACGTTCGGCGACAAGTACGGCATCAAGGTGAACTCGGCGCAACCCGACGCCGCCAGCCAGGACGAGATCAACGCCGCCAACCAGCAGAAGGGCCGCAGCACCGCACCGGACGTCTTCGACCTCGGTCAGTCGGTCGCGTTGGCCAACAAGGCGATGTTCGCCCCATACAAGGTCGCGACCTTCGACAGCATCCCTACCGAGATGAAGGCGGTGGACGGATCGCTGGTCAACGATTACGGCGGCTACATGTCGATCGGCTACGACTCGGCCAAGGTGCCCGATCTGAGCACCGTCAACGATCTGCTGAAGCCGGACTACAAGGGCAAGGTCGCACTCAACGGTGACCCGACCCAGGCCGGCGCCGCGTTCTCCGGTGTGGCCATGGTGGCGCTGTCCCAGGGCGGCTCGGCCGACAAGATCGCCCCCGGGGTCGAGTTCTTCACCAAGCTGAAGCAGGCGGGCAACTTCCTGCCGGTCGACCCGACGCCGGCGACCATCGAGTCGGGCCAGACACCTGTCGTCATCGACTGGGACTACCTCAACGCCGCCGAGACCAAGAAGCTGCCGAGCTGGAAGGTGTTCGTGCCGCAGGACGCGGTGCTGGGCGGCTACTACTTTCAGGCGATCAACAAGGAGGCTCCGCACCCGGCCGCGGCCCGGTTGTGGCAGGAGTTCCTCTTCAGCGACGAGGGGCAGAACCTGTACCTGGCCGGCGGTGCCCGACCGGTGCGCGCCGACGCCATGGTGAAGGCAGGCACGATCGATACCGCCGCCTACGAGAAGCTGCCGCCGGTCAGTGGAAAGCCGGTGATCTTGACCCAGGCCCAGACCGATGCCGCCACCCGCTATCTGGCCGACAACTGGGCCAAAGCGATCGGCTGACGCACGGTGGGAAGGCATGTGCGCGATGCACTCCCGCTCGTGCCGTTCGGAGCCTTCATCACGGTCTTCCTGATCATCCCGACCGTGACGGTGATCGTGTCGGCGTTCTTCCTCGACGGCGTGTTCTCGCTGCAGCGCATCGGTCTGCTGTTCTCCGGCACCGCGCTGGCCGCCCTCGGGAAGAGCGTGCTGCTCTCGGCGAGCACCGCGGTGATCGGAGCGGTGCTGGGCGCGGTGCTGGCCCGGCTGGTGGTCACCAGTGCGCCCACGTCCCCGATGCGCCGGGTGGTGTTGTCACTGTGCAGCGTGCTGGCCCAATTCGGCGGCGTGGCATTGGCTTTCGCGTTCCTGGCGACGATCGGGCTCAACGGTGTGCTGACGGTCTGGGTGTCCGACCGCTTCGGGTTCAACCTGGCCGGCGACGGCTGGCTCTACTCGATGCCCGGACTGGTTCTGGTCTACACGTACTTCCAGATCCCGCTGATGGTCATCGTCTTCACCCCGGCGCTGGAGGGCCTGCGGTCGGAGTGGCGCGAGGCCGCCGTCAGCCTGGGTGCCTCGCGGTGGGCCTACTGGCGCGAGGTCGGCTTCCCGCTTCTCACACCGGCATTCCTCGGTTCGGCGCTGTTGTTGTTCGCCAACGCCTTCGCCGCCTATGCCACCGCCGCCGCACTGGTCAGTCAGGGCAGCCCGATCCTGCCCCTGCTGATCCGCGCGGCGCTGACCTCCGAGGTGGTGCTCGGCCAGTCCGGCTTCGCCTATGCGCTGGCGCTGGAGATGGTGGTCGTGGTCGCCGTGGTGATGCTCGCCTACAACGTGCTGGTGCGGCGGACCTCGCGGTGGTTGCAGTGACTCGGGTCGGACGCGCAGTCCTGTGGACGCTGTTCGGGGTGTTCTTTCTGTTCCCGCTCTACGCGATGGCCGACTTCAGCACCCGTAACCTGATTCACGGCGGCCGGACACTGCAAGCGTGGAAGAACCTGGTGCAGAACGAGATGCTGTACCAAGCGATCATCGTCTCGCTGTTGTTGGCGGTGTTCACCGTCGTGCTGATGCTGGCGATCCTGGTGCCGACGATGATCTGGGTCCGGCTGCGCGCGCCGTGGGGCAGGCGGCTGGTGGAGTTTCTGTGTCTGCTGCCGTTGACCATCCCCGCGCTGGTGATCGTCGTCGGGCTGCGCAACGTCTATCTGTGGGTGGTGTACTTCCTCGGCGAGTCCGCGCTGACACTGACCTTCGTCTACGTGGTACTGGTGCTGCCGTTCGCTTACCGGTCACTCGATGGTGCCCTGTCGTCGATCGACCTGAAAACCCTTGCCGAAGCGGCCCGTTCCCTCGGCGCGGGCTGGACCACCACGATCCTGCGGGTCGTCGTGCCGAACATCTGGTCGGGCATTCTGTCGGCCGCGTTCATCTCGATCGCGGTGGTGCTGGGCGAGTACACGATCGCTTCGCTCAGCGGATACCAGAACCTGCAGGTGGTGATCGTCGCGATCGGCAAGAGCGACGGGCCGACGTCGGTGGCGGCGTCGCTGGCGACGCTGGTCTTCGGTTTCGTTCTGCTACTGGTCCTTTCGCTGGTGACGCGCCGGCACCGGCACGCCGGCCTCATTGGCGGGAAAGGAAACCCATGACCGGCAACGGTGTGGCCGTCGAATTCACTGATGTGACACGGATTTACGGGTCGGTCCGCGCCCTAGACGGGCTGACGCTGCACTTGGAGCCCGGCGAAATGGTGGCCCTGCTCGGTCCGTCGGGCTGCGGCAAGACCACCGCCCTGCGCATACTTGCCGGCCTGGACGAGCCGACATCGGGACGGGTCGCGGTCGGCGGCACCGACATCACCGATGTCCCACCCAATAAACGGGATATGGGCATGGTGTTCCAGGCCTACAGCCTGTTCCCGCATCTGACCGTGCTCGACAACGTCGCATTCGGACTCAAGTTGCGCGGCAAGGGCAAAGCCGACCGCACAGCCAAGGCCGCCGACATGCTCGATCTGGTCGGTCTGTCGGAGCACAAGCAGAAGTACGCCAGCCAGCTCTCCGGTGGCCAACAGCAGCGGGTGGCACTCGCACGTGCGCTGGCCATCCAGCCGCGCGTGCTGCTGCTGGACGAGCCGCTGTCAGCGCTGGATGCCAAGGTGCGCGCGCAGCTGCGCGACGAAATCCGGCGCGTGCAGCTCGAAGTCGGCACGACCACACTGTTCGTCACCCACGATCAGGAAGAAGCGCTGGCCGTCGCCGACCGGGTCGGCGTGATGAGCCAGGGCCGGCTGGAACAGATTTCTTCACCCGCCGACGTCTACGCCCATCCGGCCACCCCGTTCGTCGCCGAGTTCGTCGGCTTGAACAACAAGGTCGATGTTCAGGTGGCCGACGGCCGCGTCCACCTGCTGGGCACGTCGCTGCCGGTGGCGGACGGCTCGGTGTTGACCGGCGCTGGCGTCGCCCTGGTTCGGCCGGAGTCGGTGCGGATCGACACCGACCCGAATGGTCAGGCGACCGTCGCCTCGGTGTCGTTCCTCGGACCGATCTCGTTGATCCACTGCACGTTTGACGACGGCACGCGGGTGATCGCTCAGAGTTCCAGCGCCCATGCTGCCCTTCTGAGCCAGGGCGATCGGGTCGCCGTCCGTGTCGAACAGTCCGAAGTGTTGGTGATCCCGTCGGCGGCCTAGACGTGCGCTCGCCGACCCAGCCGTTCGGTATCGGAGATCAGTAATCCCTTGCAGCGCAGCGTGATCCAGCCGCGGCTGGTGAAATCGCTGAGCACCTTGTTCACGGTCTCGCGCGACGAGCCGACCAGCTGGGCGATCTCGTCCTGGGTCAGATCGTGGTTGACCAGGACCGAGCCGTCGCGCTGTACACCGAACCGTTGTGCCAGCCGCAGGAGCAATTTGGCCACCCGACCGGGGGCGTCGGTGAACACCAGATCGGTACGGCTCGTCGTCATCCGCCGTAACCGGCGGGCTAGGACGCGCATGAGTTGTTCGGCGACCTCCGGCCGCGGTGCGATCCACTCCCGCAGCAACTCCCGGTCCATCGTCACCACCGCCACGTCGGTCAGTGCCCGCGCGCTGGAGATCCGCGGTCCCGGATCGAGCATCGCCAGTTCGCCGAACATGTCGGACGGCCCGAGGATATGGAACAGGTTCTCTCGGCCGTCCTCGGCCGAGCTGCCGATCTTCACCTTGCCGGTGACGATGATGTACAGCAGGTCACCAGGTTCGCCCTGCTCGAAGATGAGTTCACCGGTGTTGAAGTAGCGCCTATCCAGGCTGTCGCACAGTTCTGCCACGTCATGCGGATCGACACCACGAAACAGCGCGGCGCCGGCGAGATTGGGATGCATAGCGTCCTCACGTCGGAACCGGCGTTGTACTCAGCCGGGCTGTGAATGCCGGTACCCGTCGCCGCGGCCGCCAAACGGAAAGTGGCCGAAGACAGCATCTCCGAGGCATTCCCGCAGGTAATTTGTCGGGCATGACTCAGGACGAGGGATCGCTGGAATTTGCCGGGCAGGAGCGCGACCGGATCGAAGACGAATTGGCCGACCTACGTCGCCGCCGCGATCAGATGCGCGCTGAACTTCAAGGCGATGCCGACACGGTCGGCGATCGCGGCGATGCCGCCGACGCGCTGCAACGTTCCGAGGATCTGGCCGGTATCGAGGAACAGATCAACCGGTTGACCTGGCTGCTGGCCGGCGGGAACGAGGACACCCCAGGGCAGTTGCCCAACGGCACCGAGGTGACTCTGCGTTTCCCGGGTGACGAGCCGGTGCGGATGCGGATCGTGCACTTCCTGGAGGAGACTCCGGCCGGCGAAGAGGACACCACGCTGACCTCCGACAGTCCGCTCGGTCTA
Source organism: Mycolicibacterium crocinum (assembly GCF_022370635.2). Next base: position 209,330 of record NZ_CP092362.2, read on the forward strand.
GCGTTGTTCGGACGGCAAGCAGGTGAGACCGTCACCTACTCGACTCCGCGGGGTGAACTGCAGGTCGAGCTGCTCGCCGTCGATATTCCGAACGAGCGATAGAGGTGTTATGCGGGCGATAAGGGTGACCGAGCTGGCCGGTCCGGAGTCGGTGCAACTGGTCGAGATCGACGAGCCCGCCGACGAGGGCGCCATCCTGGTCGACGTTCACGCCGCCGGTGTGGCCTTCCCCGACGCCTTGCTGACCCGCGGGCTCTATCAGTACAAGCCGGAACTGCCGTTCACCCTCGGCGCCGAAGTCGCCGGCGTTGTGCGTTCGGCGCCCGCCGACGCGCCGGTGAAGGCCGGCGACCGGGTGGTCGGTCTGACGATGATCACCGGCGCGATGGCCGAGACCGTGGTGCTCACACCGGAACGGGTGTTCCCGCTGCCGGACAACGTCAGCTTCGAGGCCGGGGCCGGCCTGTTGTTCAACGACCTGACCGTGTACTTCGCGCTGACCGTGCGGGGTCGGCTGGCCGAAGGCGAGACGGTGCTGGTGCACGGCGCGGCCGGCGGTATCGGCACGTCGACGCTGCGGCTCGCCCCTGCGCTGGGCGCGAGGCGGGTGATCGCGGTGGTGAGCAGCGAGGAGAAGGCGGACGTCGCGAGGGCGGCCGGGGCCACCGACGTGGTGCTGGCGGACGGCTTCAAAGACGCGGTGGCCGAGCTGACCGGTGGCAAGGGCGTCGACATCGTCATGGATCCGGTGGGCGGCGACCGGTTCACCGACTCGCTGCGCTCGCTGGCTCCGGCCGGACGGCTGCTGGTCGTCGGCTTCACCGGCGGTGAGATCCCCACCGTCAAGGTCAACCGGTTGTTGCTCAACAACATCGACGTCGTCGGGGTTGGGTGGGGCGCCTGGACGATGAGCCATCCCGGGGCGCTGACCGAGCAGTGGGACGGACTCGCCGCACTGCTGATCTCCGGCAAACTCGCTGCACCGCAGCCTGAGGTGTACGCGCTCGACCAGGCGGCCGCGGCGGTGGCGTCACTGGAGAATCGCACCGCCAAAGGCAAGGTCGTGGTTCGCGTCCGGGACTGACCTGGGCGACGGTTCGGTTCCCGCGGGGGCGGGTAGGGAACCTAGATGCGCCCCGTCCGAGGAGAAGTAATGAGCTCACCGGTGAACCTGCCCTGGACCGAGTGGCTGCCGACCCAGCGGTGGTACGCCGGTCGTAGCCGTACGTTGGCGTCGGCCGACACCGTCGAGGTGGTGCCGCTGCGGCCACACCTCGACCTGATGCTGGTCGACGTCACCTACACCAATGGCTCTGCGGAGCGTTATCAGGTTGTCGTTCAATGGGATTCGGCTCCGCCATCGAGCAACGGCGCCAGGATCGACGACCGCGCTTTCGACGGGCTGCACGATCCGGCGTCAGCCCAGTTCCTGTTGTCGTTGATCGACTCGGGCGCCACCATCGGGAACGTCACGTTCATCAAGGAACCCGACGTGACCCTGCCGCTCGACGTCGTTCCGCGGGTGTCGAAGGCCGAGCAGAGCAATACCAGTGTGGTGTTCGCCGACCAGGCGATCTTCAAGTTGTTCCGGCGGGTGGCGGCGGGGATCAACCCCGATATCGAGCTCAACCGGGTGCTGGGCCGGGCCAAGAACCGGCATGTCGCCAGGCTGCTGGGGTCGTTCGAAACCACCATGGACGGTCAGCCCTGCCCCCTGGGAATGGTGACGGCGTTCGCCGCGAAGTCCACCGAAGGCTGGGACATGGCCACCGCGAGCACTCGGCGCCTGACCGCTGACGACGCCGGCGACGATTTCGCCGGGGAGGCATACCGCCTGGGCCAGGCCGTGGCGTCGGTGCACGCGACACTCGCTCAGGAGCTAGGGACCTCGACCGCCGTGTTGCCCGTCGAGGTGATGCGGGAGCGACTGGCGGCGGCCGCGTCGGCAGTACCGGATCTCGCCGAGTACCGGGCCGCGATCGAGGAGCGCTACGCCAAGCTGGCCGAGGAGCCGGTCACCGTGCAGCGCGTCCACGGCGACCTGCATCTGGGCCAGGTGCTGCGTACCGCCGACGACTGGCTGTTGATCGACTTCGAGGGCGAGCCGGGCCAACCGGTGGAGGAACGCCGCAGGCCCGACTCGGCGATGCGCGACGTCGCCGGCATGCTGCGGTCCTTCGAATACGCGGCGTACCAACAACTGGTGGACCAGACCCCGGACCCGCAGCTGGCGGCCCGGGTGAGGGACTGGGTCGACCGCAACTGCGCATCCTTCTGCGACGGGTATGCCGCCGAATCCGGCACCGACCCGCGCGATCACGCGACGGTGCTGTCCGCCTACGAGCTGGACAAGGCGGTGTACGAAGCCGGCTACGAGGCGAAGTTCCGCCCGAGCTGGTTGAACATTCCGATGCGCTCGATCGCGCGTCTGGTGAGCTGAGTGCTCTAGCGGCGGATCGAGATCGTGCCGAGTGTGGGGGTTATGCACGCGATCGGTGGGATTTACGTGCATAGGGCACACAGTCGTGAACTCAGCGGCGCCGCCGGCGCCAGATGATCAGGCCGACGAGGACGACCCCGAGCGCGACACCGATCGGCACCGCGTTGGTTCGGACCGGTTCGGTCTTGGCCGCCACCCGCTGTTTGGTCTCGTCGACTTTCTGCCGGGCTTGTTGCGGGACATCGAGTTTCGCGGCCAGTGCCGAGGTGGTCTCGCCGAGAGCCTCGCGGGTCTTCTCGATGTCGGCTTCGATATCGTCCTTGTCCGCGTCGGGACCGGGCTCGGGTCCTGCGCCGTCAGCTACGGACATGTGCGGCACCTTTCACTTCGTCGATGTCCTTCTTGACGCTGGTGACGGTTTCCGGTGCCGCCGGTGTCACCTGCTCGAGCTGGCGCCGGCTGACTAGAGCCGCGATGCCGGCGATCACCAATAGCACCGCCCCGACGATCAGCGCGGCCGCCCACACCGGAAGGACCAGCGACAGCGCGGCCACAGCCGCGGCGATCAGCGTCAGCAGGCCGAATACCGCGAGCAGTCCGGCCACGCTGATGAGACCGGCACCCACCCCGGCGTGACGGGCGGAGTCCTGAAACTCCTTCTGCGCCAGCCGTATCTCGTCGCGGACCAACCGGGACGTTTGCGTCGACAGTTGTGACAGCAGCTCGCCGAGCGAGGCGTTTGCCGTTGGGCTGGCCGCCGGATTCGTTTCGGGATTCACGTCTTTCCTCCTGTCATCGCGGCACCGGAGCCGACAGCACCCGGTTGGCCATCGCCTTGACCGAATCGGGCAAGAAGCGGTTGGCCAGACCGATGGCCTTGGTGCTCATCGATTCCGCCACAACTTTCTGATCGCCACGCATCAACGCTTCGAAACCTTGGCGGGCAACTTCGGCGGGGTCGTCCTTGAACTTCATCCGGCCGATTACGGTGTCGTCCATCTTGGCGCGGTGGAAGAAATTGGTGTCCGTCGGTCCGGGCATCAACGAGGTGACGGTGACCTCGGTGCCGCGCAGCTCGTCATGCACCGCCTCGGCCAGCGACTGGATGAAGGACTTGGATGCGTTGTACACCGGCTGATGCGACCCCGGCATGGTCGAAGCGATCGAGGACGTGAACAGCACCTTGCCCGAGTTGCGACGGGCCATGTCGCGCAGCACCAACTTGGCCAGTTGCATGGTGCCGCGCACGTTGAGGTCGACGATGTCGAAGTCGTCGTCGAGTTCGGTGTCGATGAACTTGCCGCCGCGGCCCACCCCGGCGTTGAGGGCGGCCGCTGCGAGCGGCTGCTCGGAGTCGGTCACCATCCGGTAGAGCTGAGCGACGCCGTCGGCGTTGCGCAGGTCGACCTGCACCGCTTCCGCGGAGGCGCCGTCGCGGGCCAGGGCGGCGGCCGCTGCCACGATGCCGTCGTCCTCGGCGGCGAGGACAACGTCGTAGCCATGCGTGGTGAACTGCTGTGCCAGCTGATAGCCGATTCCGCTGGACGCCCCGGTGATCAGTGCCAGCGGCCTGGTAACTGTCATGCGGCACGGCTACCCGTGTCGGCCAGCGCCAAACTGGGCCGCTGGTGACGTTGTATTACGCCACGCTGCGATTGATGATGGTGCCGATTCCCGACCCGTCGCTGATCGTTGCGCCCGTCGGGCTGGACAGCAGGATCGTGAACGTTTCGTTGGGTTCCACCAGAGAATCGCTCTTCACCGGAACCGTGATGATCTTTTGGGTTTCGCCCGGGGCAAATGTGACGGTCCCGGCGACGGAGATGTAGTCGAGGCCGGCCGTCGCCGTGCCGTTCGAGGTTGCGTACTGCACCGTCACCGTCTGGGTGGACGGGGCGGCCAGCGTCACCACGAAGGAGGCCAACGACGTACCGCTTCCGCCGGTGAACTCGATCGGAGTCAGATAGGTCATCTTGTTCTGGTTGATGGTTTTCCAGTCGTCGGCCAAGATCCCGCCGGTATCACCAGAATTCGGATTCCACGACCAGAACGTCCAGCTCATGTCCTCGGTCCCGGACGCAATGTCGATCGTGCCGTTGTTGTCGAAGTCGCCCGACAGGTACGACGTGAGTGCTTCGAGCCAGACGGCGTCCTTAGGATCCTGAAGCTTGGTCCCGAACTCGCCGAGGTAGATCGGCGCGATGTTCTGCTCGTAGATGTAGCCCCAGGCCTGGCGGAACACGTTCGGCAGGTTGGCGCCGAAATTCGCTGTCTGGAACCACGTTTGGGGATAGACGGAGTTGGGATAGTCGTGCGGCGAGTAGACGAGGTGGTTGGGCACGGTGAGCACGATCGGCCGGTCCTTGACGCCCATCAGGTTGCCGCCCCACCAGTAGCTCTGGCCCTGATAGGTACCCACGCCCTCAACGAAGACCAAGAGATCCGGGTTTACCTGCAAGACAGCGTTTCCGGCGCGTTCGGCGGCACGCGCCCAATCGTTCGCGCCGCCGCCACCCCAGGTTCCGTTGTACGGCTCGTTGTGGAGGTCGAAGCCGATCACGGTCGGGTTGTTCTTGTAGCGGGTCGCCAGCATCTGCCAGTCGGAGACCCACTGGTCTTCGGAGTACTGGCTGTTGTACCAGAGACCGTTCTCGCTCGTCCCGGCCCCGGCGGTGCTGCGGTGATGGTCCAGGATGACCCGCATCCCGTCCTGGCCGGCGTAGGCGATGATCTGATCGAGCACCTGCAACCGGGACATGCCCTGCAGGTCCGGGTTCAGGGCGTAGTTGATACCCGACGGTGCTGAGGTGGTGTGCAACATTTCGCTGGAGTACGGGATCCGAATGGTGTTGAAGCCCTGGGCTGACATCTGGTCGATCATGTCTTTGTAGTTACGGGTCCAGAGGCCGTCCGGCACGCCGTTGCTACCCTCCGCGCCGAACCAGTTGACACCCGAAATCTGCACCGGCTTGCCCTGTGCATCCAGGATCTGGTTACCCGAGGTATGCAGGAAGCCGGCCGCCATGCCCGCCGAACCCGGCTCGGTGGCCGACGCGTCGGAGATGCTGATACCTGGTGTGGTGGTGACATCGTCGTTGGTGATGGTGCCGGTCGCGGTGCCGCGGGAGATGGTGGCGCCGGTCGGGTTGGACAGTGCGACGGTGAAGGTTTCCGTGGGTTCGACGGCGGTGTCGCCGGTGACCTTGACGGTCACCGTTTGCGAGGTCACTCCGGGGTTGAACGTGAGAGTGCCTGTGGCGCTGGTGAAGTCGGTACCGGCGGTGGCGGTGCCGTTGGCGGTGGAGTACGTGACGGTGACCGGGGTGGTGGCCGCCTTGGACAAGGTGACGGTGAAAGCGGCATTCGATGTGCCGCTGTTGCCCTCGGCGACGGTGGTATCGGCGATCGAGATGCTGGGTGTGGTCGGCGGGGTGCTGACCGCGACGCCGTTGACCTTCAGGTTGGTCGGCGCCGAACCCACGGCGCCGGGAGTGGCTTGATAGCCGAACGTGGTGTTCTGCCCGGCGGCGACGGTGCCGTTGTAGGACATGTTGGTGATCACGTAATGGGTGCCGACGTGGCTGGTGATCTGCCCGTTCCAGACGCTGACCAGTGTTGCGGGTGAATCGAATTCGACCGTCCAGCCGTTGAGGCTCTGTCCGGCGGTCACGGTGATGTTCGCGGTGTGTCCGGAGCCCCAGTCGTTGACCACGGTGTAGGTCGCCGAGTTGATGGCCGGGTTCGTCGCGACGTCGTCGTTGGTGATGGTGCCGGTCGCGGTGCCCCGGGAGATGGTGGCGCCGGTCGGGTTGGACAGTGTGACGGTGAAGGTTTCGGTGGGTTCGACGGCGGTGTCGCCGGTGACCTTGACGGTCACCGTTTGCGAGGTGACGCCGGGGTTGAATGTGAGAGTGCCTGTGCTGCCGGTGAAGTCGGCACCGGCGGTGGCGGTGCCGTTGGCCGTCGCGTACGTGACGGTGACCGGGGTGGTGGCCGCCTTGGACAGGGTGACGGTGAAGGTGGCATTCGATGTACCGCTGTTGCCCTCGGCGACGGTGGTATCGGCGATCGAGATGCTGGGTGTGGTCGGCGGGGTACTGACTGCGACGCCGTTGACTTTCAGATTGGTGGGTGCTGATGCGAGCGCCCCGGGAGTGGCTTGATAGCCGAACGTGGTGCTCTGCCCGGCGGCGACCGCACCGTTGTAGGACATATTGCTGATCACGTAGTGGGTGCCGACGTGGCTGGTGATCTGACCGTTCCAGATGTTCGAGATCTGGGCGGGGGAATCGAACTCGACCGTCCAGCCGTTGAGGGCCGTGCCCCCGGCAGTCACGGTCATGTTCGCGGTGTGTCCCGAACCCCAGTCGCTGACCACGCCGTAGGTGACGGTCGGTGTCGCACTCGTTGTCGTCGCGGTGAGCGCTGCCGATCGCCCCGTGCTGTGGATGGGCGCCAGCAGCGACTCGGCCTGCCGGTAGAGGCCCCAGAGCAGGTCGTGAATCGGGTTGCCGGAAGGCAGCGATGGAACAACCGGAGCTATGCCCAGAGACCGCAGCACCTGTGCCGGTGACGGGAGTGCAGCCGGAATGTGCAACACACTCGGCGGCGCGAACGCGGACACGACCGTGCGCGCCGTGCTCTCGATCGTGGATGCGGCGGCGGGTGTCGACGACGCGATCACGTTGCTCAACGCGTTGGGAGTGTCACCGCTCCCGGAGCTGACGTCGGCTGCGACGGTGTTGCTGTCCGTCGACACAGTGCGGGTGGATGAAGTTAGCGCTTGGGCCGGTCTCGGTGCCTTGTTTCCCGACTTTCGGCCCGCGCCGGTGCTGGTCTTCGATGCGGACTGCCGACCCGTGTGGCCACCGGGTGACGTGCCCGCGGATGTACCGCGAGCCGCGTCTGCGGTCGACGAACTACCGGTCTCAGCGGAGGTATCGGCATGTGCGACGCCTGCGCCGGTGGTCAGAGCTGCGCCCACCCCCAGGCTGAGCGCACCGGCGCCAAGCCATGCGTAGGGCTCTGTGCGTCGCCGGCGGCGGTGCCGGCCGGTGTTGGCCCTGGCTACATTCCCGGTACGACGTTCCGCAGCATTCATTGCTCTGCCCTTCCTCCACGAGAGTCTCACAGCTTTGCTGAACGGGCGGCGCAAGTCACGCATTTTGCCGAAAAGACGCTGAAAAAGTCTTTGCTGTGTACAGGGGCTGGACAAAACCAGCGGAAGCGTCAATGGTGTGGACGCGCCGCAGCGGTGATGGGCAGCGCGCGCTGAGGCCGCGCGCCGTCGTGATGTCCGCCGGCGCGGTTACGGTAGTGCCGATGGCCCTGCACCTGCACCGCGCCGAGCGAACAGACCTGCTCGCTGACGGCCTCGGTGCGCTGCTGGCCGTTCCGCAAGCCGACCCGTTCGCCGAGGAATTGGTTGTGGTGCCGGCCCGCGGGGTGGAGCGTTGGCTCAGTCAGCGGCTGTCGCATGTCCTGGGCGGTGGCGAGGCGAGCAGCGGCGTCTGCGCGGGTGTGGCGTTCCGGTCGCCGGCGTCGTTGATCAGTGAGATCGCGGGAACCGGTGACGACGACCCGTGGTCGGCCGACGCAATGGCCTGGCCGTTGCTCGACGTCATCGACGCCAGCCTCGACGAACCGTGGTGTCGCACCCTGGCCACCCACCTTGGGCACTTCGTGGCGGGCGAGGAAAAAGAACTCCGGCAGGGCAGGCGGTACGCCGTAGCCCGCAGGCTCGCCGGGCTGTTCGCCTCCTATGCCCGGCAACGCCCGCAGCTCCTGATGGAGTGGCTGGCCGGCGAGCCCGACGGCCTGGACGCCGACCTGCGCTGGCAGCCCCACTTGTGGCGCGCCCTGGTCGCCACGATGGGAATCGACCCACCGCACGAGCGGCATGCGAAAACCGTTGCCCAGCTGCGTCAATCAGGAGCCGACCTGCCGGCCCGGCTGTCGCTGTTCGGGCACACCCGCTTGCCGAGCACCGAGATCGAACTCGTCGGCGCGCTGGCCGAACAGCACGACGTGCATCTGTGGCTGCCGCATCCCAGCGCCGCGCTGTGGACGGCGCTGCAGGATGTGCGCGGCACCGTGGCGCGCAGCGCGGACACCAGCCATCGGCTCGCCGCACACCCGCTGCTCGCCACGCTCGGCCGCGACGTCCGGGAGCTGCAGCGCGGCCTGCCCGCGTCGGCCGCCACCGACGAGTTCCTGGGTGCCGCACACCTCCCGGACACGCTGCTTGGCTGGCTGCAATCCGATATCGCCGCCAATATCGCACGGCCGCAGGGCCGTTCGTACACAGGCGATCGCTCCGTGCAGGTGCACAGCTGTCATGGGCCGGCCCGCCAGGTTGACGTGCTGCGGGAGGTTCTCCTCGGCCTGCTCGCCGAGGATCGCACGCTGGAACCCCGCGACATCCTGGTGATGTGCCCGGATATCGACACCTACGCCCCGCTGATCGTCGCGGACTTCGGCCTCGGTGAAGTGGTGCCCGGCGCCCATCCCGCCCACCAGCTGCGGGTGCGATTGGCCGACCGTGCGCTGATCCAGACCAACCCGCTGCTCGGGGTGGCGGCGAAGCTGCTCACGCTGGCGGGCAGCCGCGTCACCGCGACCGAGCTGCTGGACTTCGCCCATCTCGAGCCGGTGCGGGCGCGATTCGCGTTCACCGATGACGACCTGGAGACCATCACCCGCTGGGTGCAGCAGGCCAATATCCGATGGGGCTTCGATGCCGAACACCGCGCTCCGTTCGGAATTCCGTTCATCCAGAACACGTGGCGGTTCGGTCTCGACCGGGTGCTGGCCGGGGTCGCGATGTCCGACGACTCGAAGGACTGGTTGGACGTCACGCTGCCCCTGGACGACGTCGGCAGTAACAGTGTGGAGTTGGCCGGCCGGTTGGCCGAGTACGTGGGCCGGCTGCAGCGGATCGTCGACTCGCTGAGCGGCGTGCGGCCGCTGGCGCAGTGGCTGACCGCCTTACAGGACGGCGTCGACCTGCTGACGCTGACCACCGGCGACGATGCTTGGCAGACCAGTCAGCTTCAGCGCGAGTTCGGCGAGGTGCAGACCTCGGCGGGGCAGCGCGCGGATATCGCCCTGCGGTTGCCCGACATCACCGCTCTACTGGGTCGGCACCTCGCGGGGCGCCCGACGCGGGCGAACTTCCGCACCGGCACGCTGACGGTCTGCACGATGGTGCCGATGCGGTCGGTGCCGCACCGGGTGGTGTGCCTGGTCGGCCTGGACGACACCGTCTTTCCCCGAATCGGGGTCGTCGACGGCGACGATGTTCTGGCCCGAGACCCGCGGACTGGTGAGCGGGATATCCGGTCCGAAGATCGCCAGCTGCTGCTTGACGCGATCTGCGCGGCCACCGACAAGTTGGTGATCACCTATACGGGCGCCAACGAGTACTCCGGGCAACCCCGCCCGCCCGCGGTTCCGCTGGCCGAATTGCTCGACGCGCTGGACCGCACCACCGAGGCGCCGGTGCGCGAGGAGATCCTCATCCGGCACCCGTTGCAGCCCTTCGATGTTCGCAATGTCACGCCAGGCGCCCTCGGGGTGGCCGGCGAACCGTTCACCTTCGACTCGAGCGCGCTGGCGGCGGCATCGATCACCGGCGGTCAGCGGCCCGAACAACCCGACCTGCTGGCGCGGCCGCTGCCGCCTCCCGCCCCCGACGATGTGACGCTGGCGGATCTGTCGAAGTTCTTCGCCAATCCGGTCAAGGGGTTCTTTACCGCACTCGACGTGACGTTGCCGTGGGATGTCGAGGGTGTCGAGGACGCCATGCCGGTCGAGATCGACAACCTGCAGCAGTGGACCGTCGGTCAACGGCTGCTCACCGACATGTTGGCCGGCATGGACCCCGAACGGGCCGGACAGGCGGAGTGGCGCCGTGGCGCGCTGCCGCCCGGGCGGCTGGGGTGGCGGACGGCCAGCGAATTACGCGATCAGGCAACAGAATTGGCGCGTGCAGCGCTGGCCTATCGAACCGGTACGCCGCAGGCTTACGATGTCGACGTCGACCTGGGTGGCGGCCGTCGCCTTACCGGCACCGTGTCCGGAGTGTTCGGTAAGCGGCTGCTGGAGGTGACGTTCTCGAAGCTCGACGCTCCGCATCTGCTGCGCGCCTGGATCCCGATGTTGGCTCTGTGCGCTGCATATCCAGGGCAGTGGTCTGCGGTGTGCATCGGCAGGCAGCGGCGGCGCGGGGTGGCCGAGCGGGTGCTGGGGGCGCCGAACGAGGATCCCGTCGCGCTGCTGCGGGATCTGGTAGCGATCTACGATGCCGGTCGCCGGGAGCCGATCCCGTTGCCGATCAAGACCTCTCATGCCTGGGCGGTGGCCCGGATCAGCGGGCAGGACGCTCGGGGTGAAGCATGGAAGAAGTGGCGGTACGAACGCGATGACCGCGCCATCGAGCGAGTCTGGGGCCGAGAGCCTGACCTCGACCCGCTGCTGACTGAGTCCCATACCGGTGAGGAGGCGCCGGGTGAGAGCACCCGGTTGGGTGCCTATGCCGCGCGGCTGTGGGCACCGCTGCTGCGCGCCGAGGACGGTGTGTGATGGACCAATTCGATCTGCTGGGACCGTTGCCGGATCGCTGCTCGACGACGGTTCTGGAGGCCAGCGCCGGGACCGGCAAGACGTTCACGCTCGCCGGACTGGTCACGCGTTATGTGGCAGAAGGCCGAGCCAGGCTGGATCAGATGCTGCTGATCACGTTCAGCCGGGCGGCCACCCAGGAACTGCGGGAGCGGGTGCGTCATGCGCTGCAGGATGCGTTGCGCGCGTTCGACGACCCGGAGCTGGCCCAGCGCAACGATGTGCTGACCGCGCTGACCACCGGGGAGGAGGGCGACCTCGACGACCGTAAGCGGCGCCTGCGCGACGCGCTGGCCGGCTTCGACGCGGCGACGATCGCCACCACCCATCAGTTCTGCCACCTGGTGTTGAAATCCCTTGGCGTTGCCGGGGATACCGATAGCAGCGTCACGCTTGCCGAGAGCCTCGACGAGCTCGTCGCCGAGATCGTCGACGACCTGTACCTGGCCCACTTCGGCCAGGAGCGCGAGCATCCGCCGATCACCCGCGGCGAGGCCCTCAAACTGGCCCGCGAGGTGGTCGCCAACCCGTGTACCGAGCTGCGACCGCTGAACCCGGAGCCCGGATCGCAACCCGCGGTGCGGGTCGGGTTCGCCACTGACGTTCTCGCCGAACTAGATCGCCGTAAGCGCCGCCGCGGCATCCTCAGCTACGACGACCTTCTGGGCCGGCTTGCGGACGCGCTGGAATCGCCGGACTCACCGGCCGCGACCCGGATGCATCAACGGTGGTCGGTGGTGATGGTCGACGAGTTCCAGGACACCGACCCGGTGCAGTGGCAAGTGATCGAGCGGGCCTTCAGCGGTCAGTCGACCCTGATCCTCATCGGTGATCCGAAGCAGGCGATCTATGCCTTCCGTGGCGGTGACATCTTCACCTATCTGCATGCCGCCAAGACTGCGGGCCAGCGTCGCACGCTCGGGGTGAACTGGCGCAGCGACTCGGTGCTGGTGGATCGCCTGCAGACAGTGCTCGGCGGGGCCGAACTCGGCGATCCCGACATCAAAGTCCTTCCGGTGCAGGCACGCCACGACGGACACCGGCTGGCCGGCGCCCCGCACAACGATCCGTTCCGGCTGCGGGTGGTCAGCCGAGAAAGCTTCGGCCAGAGGGGAACCCGCACCATCCGAATGGATGCGCTGCGCGCGCACATCGCCGCCGACCTTGCCGCCGACATCGCCGGGTTGTTGGCGAGCTCGGCCACGTTCTGTGGTGAGCCGCTGAAAGCACATCACATCGCGGTCATCACCGAGAGCCACGCCGACGCGCGGGCGTGTTTCGACGCGCTGGTGACCGCCGGTGTGCCTGCGGTCTACACCGGTGACACCGACGTGCTCAAGTCTCAGGCCGCCGACGACTGGCTGAGCCTGCTGGAGGCCTTCGACCAGTTGCATCGGCCCGGGCTGGTCCGGGCCGCGGCCACCACGATGTTCTTCGGCAAGACGGCCGAAGACCTTGCCGACGGCGGTGACGAGCTGACCGACCGGATCGCAGATACGTTGCGGCAGTGGGCCGATCATGCCCGCGAGGCGGGCGTGGCGGCGGTGTTCGAGGCTGCCCAGCTGGCGGGTATGGGTCGGCGGGTGCTGTCCTGGGCGGGCGGTGAACGCAACATGACCGACCTCGCGCACGTCACCCAGCTGCTGCACGACGTGGCGCATCGGGAACACCTGAGCCTGACCGCCTTGCGCGATTGGCTGCGCACACAGCGCGATGAGCGCAGCGGCGCCCCGGAGCGCAACCGCCGGCTCGACAGTGACGCGGCGGCGGTGCAAATCATGACGGTGTGGGTCAGCAAGGGTTTGCAATTCCCGATCGTGTACCTGCCGTTGGCGTTCAACCGCTATGTCCGCAGCGAAGACCTGGTCCGGTTCCACGACGAGGAACGCCGCTGCCTGCACGTCGGCGGCGACCAGAGTGCCGAGCTGGCCACCGCCCAGCGGCTCGGCAGGCAGGAGTCCGCCGGCGAGGAGACCCGGTTGACCTATGTCGCGATGACCCGGGCGCAGTCGCAGGTGGTCGCGTGGTGGGCGCCGTCGTGGGACGAACCCAACGGCGGCCTGTCGCGTCTGCTGCGAGGCCGCCGTCCCGGGCAGAGCACGGTACCGGACCGGTGTGATCCCGAGCGGGTCGACGACGCCGATGCGATGGCCCTGCTGCGGGCCTGGGAGACCGCGGGAGGGCCGGTGCTCGAGGAGTCAGTCATCGTCCCGGCGGCTGAATTGGCCGTCCCGGCGCAGCGAGAAGACCTCGGCGTCAGACACTTTCACCGCGGCATCGACACGACGTGGCGGCGCACCTCCTATTCCGGGCTGATCCGCGCCGCGGAGACCACGGGAGTGACCAGTGAGCCGGAGGTGATCCAGCTCGACGACGAGGTCACCGACATCGCGGTCAGCACGCCCCCGGTCGGCGCCGACCTGCCGTCGCCGATGGCGGACCTGCCGACCGGCGCGAAATTCGGCAGCCTGGTGCACGCGGTGCTCGAGACCGCCGACCCGTTCGCCGCTGATCTGGCGGGCGAGCTGCGGACCCAGATCGACCGGCACTCGGTGTGGTGGCCGGTGGACGTCGCCGCGGCCGAGTTGGCGGCAGCACTGGTGCCGATGCACGACACCCCGCTGGGGCCCTTGGCCGACGGTCTGACCCTGCGCCAGATCGGGTTGCGTGATCGGTTGTGCGAGATGGATTTCGAATTCCCGTTGGCCGGGGGTGATCTGGCTTCGGTGCGACCCGAGATCCGGCTGGCCGACGTCGGCCGACTGCTCGGCGAACATCTGCCGGCAGATGACCCGCTGGTGCCGTACATCGAGCGGCTCAGCGGAGGTGCGCTCGGAGGGCAGTCACTGCGCGGCTACCTGTCTGGGTCGGTCGATGCTGTGCTGCGAATACCCGACGGCGTCGGGCACCGCTACCTGGTGGTCGACTACAAGACCAACTGGCTGGGGGAGGCCGACCGCCCGCTGTCTGCCGCCGACTATGACCGTGCGCGGATGGCCGAGGCGATGCTGCATTCCGACTACCCGCTGCAGGCGTTGCTGTACAGCGTTGTGCTGCACCGTTTCCTGCGGTGGCGCCAGCCCGGCTACGACCCCGACCGCCACCTCGGCGGTGTGCTGTATCTGTTCGTCCGCGGCATGTGCGGACCGGACACCCCCACCACCGACGGGCACCCAGCCGGAGTCTTCAGCTGGCGGCCGCCCGCGATGCTGGTGATGGCGGTGTCCGACCTGCTCGACGGACGGCGGGTGGCGGCATGACCGTCGAAGTGACCGACCCGTCGGATTGGCGGCTGTGCGTCGACGCCACCGGCCTGTTGCGCGCGTTCAACGAAGCGGGCGCGATTGAGGCCTCCGATGTCCTTGTCGCACAACGGCTGACAGCTCTGGGTAAGGAGTCCAACGAGCTGGTCGCACTGGCGATCGCGTTCGTGGTGCGAGCGGTGCGCGGCGGCTCGGTGTGCGTGGAGCTCGCGGCGGTGCCCGAGCAGGTCGACATCGACGGCCTGCCGTGGCCGGAACCTCAGGCGTGGTTGGCCGCCGTCGCGGCCAGCCCGTTGCTCAGCGCGCCGGCCGTGCTGCACCTCGACGACGACCTGCTGTATTTCGACCGGTACTGGCTGGAGGAACGCCAGGTCGCCACCGATGTACTGACGTTGGCGGGTGTTCGAAGCAGCCGTCAATTACCCGACATCGCACGGCTTTTCCCGGCCGGTTACGACGAGCAACGCCGGGTCGCCGAAGTCGCACTGTCTCAGGGACTGACCGTACTGACCGGCGGACCGGGCACCGGCAAGACCACCACGGTGGCCAGGCTGCTGGCGCTGCTGGCGGAGCAGGCCGAGCTGGAGGTAAAGCCACCGCTGCGCATCGCGTTGGCCGCGCCGACCGGCAAGGCGGCCGCTCGGCTGCAGGAGGCGGTGCAGGCCGAGGTCGACAAGCTGTCGTCTGCCGACCGAGCCCGGCTGCAGGGACTGCGCGCCACCACGCTGCACCGTCTGCTGGGTCCGCTGCCCAGGACGTCGGCACGGTTTCGGCACCACCGTGAGAATCGGCTGCCGCATGACGTGATCGTCGTCGACGAGACGTCGATGGTGTCGCTCACGATGATGGCGCGGCTGGTCGAGGCGGTCCGGCCGGATTCGCGGCTGCTCCTCGTCGGCGATCCCGACCAGCTCGCATCGGTGGAAGCCGGTGCGGTACTGGCCGATCTCGTGGAGGGGCTCAGCGCGCGCGGCGACACCCCGGTGGCCAAACTGATCACCCCGCACCGTTTCGGTGCGTCGATCGGCGCGCTGGCCCTGGCGATCCGGGTCGGTGACGCCAACCGCGCCATCGACGTTCTCAACGCCGGCGGTGAGCACATCGAGTGGGTCGACACCGAAGAACCGGCCGATGCTCTGCGCCGGGTGCTGGTGCCGCACGCGATTCGGCTGCGTGAGGCGGCGGTGCTGGGTAACGGGCAGGCCGCATTGACCACGCTGGACGAGCACCGGTTGCTCTGTGCGCATCGGCGCGGACCACATGGGGTGGCGTACTGGAACCGTCAGGTCGAGCGGTGGCTGGCCGAGGAGACCGATGCGCCGCTGTGGGCGTCCTGGTATGCGGGACGACCGGTGTTGGTCACCGCCAACGACTACGGGTTGCGGCTGTACAACGGCGACATCGGCGTGACGGTGCTGCGCGACGGGGTGTTGCGCGCGGTGATGGCCGGCGCCGACGGTCCCGCCGAGTTCGCGACCAGCCGGCTGGCCGATATCGAGACCATGCATGCGATGACCATCCACAAGAGCCAGGGCTCCCAGGTTTCTGAGGTGACTGTGCTTCTGCCGCCGACTGATTCGCGTCTGCTGAGTCGCGAGCTGTTGTACACCGCGGTGACCCGGGCGAAGACGAAGGTGCGGGTGGTGGGCTCGGCCGAGCAGCTCCGTGCCGCGGTGGGGCGACGGGCGGCGCGCGCGAGCGGGCTCAGCCGCCGGCTGACTGCAGTGACGCCGAACGTCACACCAGAGTGACGCGGGGCGTCGAACGTGACGCTGGTGTGACGCTCGGCGATCGCGGTCAGCGGGCCGACGGGTCTGCTGTCGCCTCGATCTTGGCGACAAGCCCGTCCTTGATGGTGAGGACGACGACGGCGAACAGTCGCCGCTCGCTGAACGCCAACGCGACGGGCCGTCCGACCGGACCGCTGACAAGTGTTGCGCCGGTGAGGTAGCGCAGCAGATTCCGGCCGACGGCTTGCTGACCGTGGTTCACCTGCGGCGGCGGCGCCGGATCGGCCAGGATCGTGCCGACGCCCCATACGTCGGGCGCCAGCACCGCGGTCAACGCTTCCAGATCGCCGTCAGCACAGGCGGCGATGAACCGCTCGGTGACCAGATGGTGTTCGGTCTCGTCGACCACGGTGGTGATCGGTGCGGCGGCGTGGATCTTCGTGCGCGCACGGCGCGCCAACTGCCGGCAGGTAGCTGCCGGGCGGCCGACCGTCGCGGCGATGTCGTCGAACGGCACCCGAAACACGTCGTGCAGGACGAACGCCACTCGCTCGGGCGGGCTGAGCCGTCCCAGTACCTCGAACAGCGCGTCGTGCACCTCGTCGTCGAGAGTCACCCGGTCACCCGGATCCTGCATGGAGCTGTGGTGCAGCGGTGTCGACCGTTCCATCACGTCGGCCTCGGCGGTGGTGACTCGTCGGTGCCGGGCCGAGCGAACCTGGTCCAGGCACAGTCGGCTGCTGACCACGGTGAGCCAGCCGCGCGGATCGTCGATGCTGTCCGGCTCCGACTGGGACAGTCGCAGAAAGGCCTCTTGCACAACGTCTTCCGCATCGCCGATATCGCCGACCATCTGATACGCCAGATTGATCAGGTAGGGGCGATGGGCCCGCAACAGGGCAGGCAGGGAATCGCTCATGTCATAGACGACGAATCGGCATGGCAGAAAGTTACCGCCGTGCGGTGTCACTTTCCACAAAGTCGTCTCGTCCTAGAGATCGATTGAGCGCTCACGCTCGATCATCGGCTGAGATGTGCGACGTGGACGCTCAATGAACGGTTCTGCGCAGCACACCACCCTGCTAACCGAGGAGATCTCATGACCAACCCGCAACCACCCCGCTGGCTCAAACCGATGAACCGATTCATGATGGCCGTGCAGAAGCTCGGGCTGCACACCGGACCCGCCTACGTGCTCACCGTTCCCGGTCGCAAGTCCGGCAAGCCGCGCAGCACGCCGATGACGCCCTTCTCCTACGACGGCGGTTTGTACACCGTCGCTGGCTATCCCGGGGCGGACTGGGCTCGCAACGCCAAGGCGGCAGGCACCGGCACGCTCAGCCGCGGGCGCCGATCCCGACGGGTCAGGATCGTCGAACTCGGGGCGGAGGAATCGAAACCGGTGCTGCGGGCATTTCCCGAACAGGTACCGGTCGGAGTGATGTTCGCCAAGCGGTCAGGCCTGGTGCGCCACGGCACACCCGACGAATTCGAAGCGCTGGCAGGCACCCTCGCGGTGTTCCGCTTCGACGAGCTGCCAACGTGACTCTGGTGTGACGCTCGGCGAGAAAACCGCCTAGCGCACCAGTCGGCGCAGCAGCGCCGACGCCGCGGCGATGCCGAGCACCGCCGCCAGCGCCAGCACTCCGAGATCGAGCCACGGATGCGCGGAGGGAATGCCCACCAGCAGCAACCGCAGCGAATCCACCTCGTAAGAGAGCGGATTCACCCGCGACAGCCACCGCAACCACTCGGGCATCACCGCCACCGGATACAGGGCGTTCGACGCGAAGAACAGCGGCATCGTGATGGCCTGGCCGATGCCCATCAGTCGGTCCCGGTTACGTACCAGCCCGGCCAATGTCATCGACAGGCAGGCGAAGAACGCCGACCCGAGCATCACCACACCCATCGCGGCCACGATGCGTAACGGGTTGTGCGTCATCTGGATTCCCATGAGGTAGGCCAGCACCAGCACGCCGATCACCTGCGCCACCGAACGCACTCCGGCGGCGAAGGCCTTCCCCGTCACCAATGCCGACGCCGGGGCGGGGGTCACCATCAACTTCGCCAGGATGCCGGCGTCGCGATCCCAGATGATCTGGATGCCGTAGAAGATCGAGATGAACAGTGCCGACTGGGCGATAATGCCCGGCGCCAGGAACTCCAGATACGGCACCGACCCGGTGTTGATGACATGCAGCCGGTTGAAGGTGGTGCCAAAGATCAACAGCCACAACGCCGGCTGCACCGTTCGGGTGATCAACTCGGTGCGGTCGTGACGCAGCTTCTGCAACTCGACCCAGGCGAACGTCTGCATCCGGGCGGCCATGCTCGGCACCCGCCGCCAGCCGCGAGGCGCCTTCAGCAGCCGGGCGCCGGGAACGGAGTCAACCGGCATTGCGTGCCGCCTTCCGTCCGGCCCGGATCCCGCCGAGGCCGGATTGCGTTGCGGCGTCGTCGAGTCCGGATCCCGCGTAGTGCCGGAAGACGTCCTCCAGGGTGGCGTCGGGACCGACCTTCGCCTTGAGCTCAGCCGGCGTTCCGACCGCACGCAGCCGGCCGTGGTGCATCAGCGCCACCCGGTCGCAGAGCACGTCGGCCTCCTCCATGTAGTGGGTGGTCAGCAGCACCGTCATCCCGAACTCCTGTTGCATGCTCTGCACCTGCGTCCACACGCTGTCGCGGGCAATGGGATCCAAGCCCACGGTCGGCTCGTCCAGAATCAGCAGCGACGGCTGATTCACCAGGGCCTGAGCCAGTTCCAGACGCCGGACCATGCCGCCGGAGTAGGTGTTGGCCAACCGGTCGGCGACGTCGACCAATTGCATGGCCTCCAGCGCCTCGTCGACGCGCTTCTTACGCGCCGCGCGCGGCACGTCGTAGAGCCGGGCGAACCATTCCACGTTCTGCCGACCCGTCAGCACCGGTTCGATCGAAAGCTGTTGCGGCACATAGCCGAGGTTGTACCGAATGTCCATGGTGTCGCGCCGGGAGTCCAGTCCGAACATTCGGACCTTTCCGTGCTGCACCGGGGTCAGTGTGGTGAGCACCCGCACGACGGTCGTCTTGCCGGCACCGTTGGGACCCAGCAGACCCAGCGTCTCGCCGGGTTGGACCTGCAACGTCAGATCGTCGACGGCCGTGAAGTCGCCGTAGCGGTGGGTCAGGTTCCGGCAGTCGATCGCGGGCGCGGTCATGATCGCTTCTCTCGCAGTGTCGTGGTGAGCTTGGCCAGCACGCGGAGGCCTTCGGCCAGGGCACGGGTGTCGTCCTCGTCGAGTTCGTCGAGTGCCTCGGCCAGCGTTGCGCGCCGCGCGGCCCGGGAGGCATCGGCGAGCTTCTGCGCCGGCGCAGTGAGCTCCAGGCGGCCGACCCGGCGGTCGTCGGGATCGGGGGTTCGCATCAGCAAGCCCTCCGACGACAGCTTGGACACCAGTGTCGACGCGGTGTTAGCGGCCAGACCCAGTTCGGCGGCGGCTGCGCTCACGGAGATACCCGGCTGCCTGGCGACCAGCCGCAGCAGCTCGGCCTGCGACTCGGTCAGTCCCACAAAAGAGGCGCCCGCGGCGCGACGGATGGTGCGACGGAATCTGCCGACAGTGCCGAACAAGTCGGCGACGAGATCGGTGCGAAGGCTCACCAAACCAACTTACCTCTGTTGCAGAGCTAAGTCTTCTCGATGCGATGCTGCCGCACGTCAGCCAGCGCACCCGGGCGGGTGAGGACGGTCATGTAGGTGCAGAACGGCTGCCGGCGCCGGTCGGTCGGCGAGCCGGGATTCAACAGCCGCAGGCCGGTCTTCGCGGTGGTGTCCCACGGAATGTGGCTGTGACCGAAGACCAGGACATCGGTGTGCGGGTACTGCTGCGCCATGCGCGCTTCCCGGCCGGACGCGGCGCCCGTCTCGTGAACGACTGTGAAGCGCAGGCCGTCCAGCGTCACCTCGGCGCACTCCGGCAACCGCGCCCGCAGTTCCGGGCCGTCGTTGTTGCCCCAACAGGCAACCAGGCGTTTGGAGCGCGCCGCCAGATCGTCGAGGACGCCCACCTCGACCCAGTCACCGGCGTGGATCACGACGTCGCTCTGGTCGACCTCGTGCCACACCTGTGCAGGCAGGTCGCGGGCGCGCTTGGGGATGTGGGTATCGGCCAGCAGCAGCAGGCGCATGGGGCCGATCCTGCCACTAACCCCCGCCCTCGGCGCGGGCCTCGGCTCCGCTCTCGCCGGCGTCGAACGAATCGTCGGGACCGGTCTCACCGACGTAGGTGCCGTCGTCACCGTCCTTGCCGGCCCGTGACGAGGCGACCTTCGGGTCCTCGTGGACGTCCTCTTCGCTCTGGTCGTCTTCTGCGTTCGTCATGGACGCGGGACTACCCCGTGGCCGGGCCGGTCAACCCCTCGCACCGGCGTTTATCCGGCCCTAGGCTGGAAATGCGATGAACATGAACCGCGACGATGTGGAGAAGCGCTGGCACGATCCGGCGGCCTTCCGGGCGGCGGTCACCTACGTGGTCGCCGTCGTGGTGGTCGCCGGCGTCGCACTGGCGGCGACGCTGCTGTGGCACTCGCGGGTCGCGGGTGTTCTGGTTCCGGCCATCCTGTTCGTGGGCGGGGTCGGCGCCTTGGTCCAGACCTATCGGGTCTGGCGGGCCGAGGGCACCTGGCCCATCTGGCAGGGCGCGGGCTGGTTTCTGCTGGCGCTGATGCTGCTGTGCCTGGGAGTGCCCGTCGCGGTGTGGTGAGCCGGGCACCCGCCATACTCGTCGGGTGACCGATACGCCTGACCTGCCACTGGCCGGTATCCGCATCGTCGAGATTTCGAGCTTCGTGGCCGTGCCGCTGGCCGGGATGACGTTGGCCCAGCTGGGTGCCGAGGTCATCCGGGTCGACCCGGTTGGCGGCGCCGCCGACTACAAGCGCTGGCCGTTGACCGACGACGGGACGAGCATCTACTGGGCCGGGCTCAACAAGAGCAAACGCTCGGTGGCCGCCGACATGCGAACGGCCGGAGGCCAGCAGCTGGTCGCCCGGCTGATCGCCGATGCCGGCATTCTGATCACCAATGTCGCTGGGCGGCAATGGCATTCCTACGAAGAACTCAGTGCAGTCCGTCCCGATCTGATCCATCTGGAAGTGGTCGGGCGCGCAGACGGATCCACCGGGGTGGACTACACCGTCAACGCGGCCACCGGTTTCCCCCTGGTCACCGGGTCACCGACGCAGAGCGGCCCGGTCAACCATGTACTGCCGGCCTGGGATGTCAGCTGCGGTCTGTATGCCGCACTGGCGATCCTGGTGGCGTTGCGTCGGCGCGACACCACGGGGGCGGGCAGCCGCATCCGGCTCCCACTGGACGACGTGGCCCTGGCCACCGCGGCCAACCTCGGGTTTCTTACCGAGCCGATGGTGACCGGCGAGCAGCGCCCGCGCCTGGGCAACTCGATCTACGGCCAGTACGGCGAGAACTACACCAGCAGCGACGGGGCCACCTTCATGCTGGTGGCGCTGACCAACCGGCACTTCCGCGACCTCGCCGAGCTCACCGGAACCACGAAAGCCGTTGCCGCCGTTGCCGAAGCGCTGGGTGCGGACTTCACCGACGAGGGTCAGCGCTACGAACATCGTGCGGTGCTGACCGGACTGTTCGCGCCGTGGTTTGCCCGCCACACCGCCGACGAGGTGACCGCCGCGCTGGCGGCCAGTTCGGTGCTGTGGGATCGCTACCTGGATTTCGCCGAGGTCGCCCGGCACCCGCGCGTGACGGAGAACCCGTTGTTCAGCCTGCTGGAGCAGCCGCGCATCGGCAGCTATCTCGCGCCGGGCCTGCCGATGTCGGTGGACGGAAAGCACGTTAGCGCCCAGCCCGCGCCCGCACTCGGTGACGACACCGCGGCGGTGCTGGCCGAGCTCGGGATGACCGACAGCGAGATCACCGCGCTTGTCGAATCCGGAACTGTCACAACGGGATCCGGGCGCGCATGAGCACCCTTTCCCGGCTGTTGAATGTCGCTGCCGATGAATCCGGCTTCGTGGGCGAGGCGAGCGGACCGGCGGACAAACGCGCCTACGGCGGCCACCTCGCCGCGCAGGCCATGGCGGCGGCCTGCCACACCGTGGACGCCGACAAATCACCGACGAGCATGCACGTGCAGTTCCTGCGCGGCGGCGATGCGGGCGCGCCGGTCCACTACGAGGTCGAGCACGTCTACGACGGACGCACCGCGGCGTCGCGACGGGCGCTGGCCCGCCAGGAGGGGCGGTTGCTGACCGTCGCGACCGTCTCGTTCTCGGCGCAGGCCGACGGTCCCGAGCATGCGGCAACGTCGACGACGTCCGGTGATCCCGAGCAACTGGCCGCGACCGGCCCGATCGGGCCGGCCCCGTCGCTGCCGCTCGATGAGATCGACATTCGCTACGAAGATGACCGCAGCACAGGCGAATTCGTGCGCCGGCTGTGGTGGCGAATCACCGTGCCGCTGGACGGTCCGGCGTGGCTGGGTGCCTGCGCGGCGGTCTACGTCACCGACATCTACGGCATCGACCCGGTGCTGCAGGTGCACGGCCGCTCGATGGTCGACCGCAGCCACCGCACCGCCACCACCGACTCATCGATCTGGTTCCACCGGCCGATCGACGCCGGACAGTGGAACCTGCTCGAATCGCGGTCCCCGGCCGCCGCGCGCGGCCGGGGCCTGGTGACCCTGAATCTCTACGACGCCGACAAGATCGTGACCGCCACGCTGGTTCAGGAAGGGCTGGCGATCGTGCGGTCCTGAGGCCGAGCCCGCCGGGCCTGCCGGTCGGTGGCCAGCGCGCGGGTCTCGTCCGACAACGGCGCGCCCAGCATCGCGGCGACGGTGTCGACCAGATGGCTGACGAACAGGCGGTCGTCGGCGTGCGGTGCGGTGGCCGCGCGGCGGCCCAACTCCACCGCGGCGTAGACCAGCGCACCCAGCCGTGGATGCAGGGTGACTGCCAGCGGGTCGAGCATGGGCTCGAGCAGAGCGCGCCAGCGCTGCAGGCTGCCGGAGCGTCCGGTGAGGTCGAACGAGGGCACCGGCCGGTTCAGCAGGTCGGCGTGGACGCGCAGGAACGCCGGACCCCCGTCGGGGTCGGCCAGTTTGGCGGCCAGCGGACGGACCAGCGCCGACGCCATCGCCCGCATCGATGGCTTCGCCTCGTCCTCGATCGCGTCGAGCAGCGCATCGCGCCGGGCGTCGACCACCGGAAGGTGCTTGTCGGCGATCGCCGCCAGCACCCCGGCGCGGTCGGCGAAGTGATACTGCACCGCCATCACATTGCGGGCCCCAGCCTCGCGGGCGATCTCCCGCAGGCTGACGCCGTCGACCCCTCGTTCGGCGAACAGCCGCTCGGCCGTCGCCACCAGATTGGCCGAGGTGTCAGCGGCCATCTAGCGCGCCGTCACAGCTCGGCGACTTCGTGCTCGAGCAGCTCGGCGAGCTTGGCCTGCGCTGCTGCGCGCCGGGTCGGGATGTGCTGCGACGGGAATAGCGTGTCGACCGGTTCGTACTCCTTGAGGGTGCGGCGGGCGACGGTCAGCTTGTGCACCTCGGTGGGACCGTCGGCGATCGCCAGTGACTCTGCACCCACCAACATCTTCACGAACGGCATCTCGTCGGAAACGCCCAGTGCGCCATGCAAATGCATGGCCCGCTGCACGACGTCGTGCAGCACCTGCGGCATGGCGACTTTCACGGCGGCGATGTCGCGGCGCACCTTCTGGTAGTCGTGGTACTTGTCGATCTTCCACGCGGTGCGCAGCACCAGCAGCCGGAACTGTTCGATCTGGATCCAGCTGTCGGCGATCTTCTCCTGCGTCATCTGGTAATCCCCGAGCGGGCCGCGACGGGTCTGGCGCGACACCGCGCGCTCGCACATCATGTCAAAAGCCCTGCGGGCCAACGCGATCGTGCGCATCGCGTGGTGCACGCGGCCGCCGCCAAGCCGGGTCTGCGCGATCGCGAACGCCTGACCCTCGCCGCCGAGAACGTGGTCGGCCGGCACCCGCACGTCGTTGTAGCGGATATAGCCGTGCCCGGCGCGGTCGTCCGACTCGCCACCCACGCCGACATTGCGGATGATCTCGATACCGGGTGTCTCGGCAGGCACGATGAACAGCGACATCTTCTGGTGGGTGCGGGCTTCGGGGCTGGTGACCACCATGACGATGAAGAAGCTCGCGTTGCGGGCATTGGAGGAAAACCACTTCTCTCCGTTGATCACCCACTCGTCGCCGTCACGCTCGGCGTGCGTGGTGAACAGGCCGGGATCCGAGCCGCCATGCGGTTCGGTCATCGAGTAACACGACGAGATCTCACCGTTGAGCAGTGGCTGCAGATAGCGCTTCTTCTGTTCCTCGGTACCGAACATGGCCAGAATCTCGGCGTTGCCGGAGTCGGGTGCTTGCGATCCGAAAACCGAAGGCGCCCAACGAGAGCGCCCGACGATCTCGTTCAGCAGCGCCAGCTTGACCTGTCCGTAGCCCTGGCCCCCGAGCTCCGGGCTCAGATGCGCCGCCCATAGGCCTTGCTCGCGAACCGCCTGCTGCAACGGCCGCAACACTCTGAGCACCTGCGGGTTGGTCTTCTCGTACGGGTCCAGCGGCGCGAAGTCGAGCGGTTCAAGCTTCTCGCGCATGAACTCTTCGACCCAGTCGAGCTTCTTCTGGTACTCGGGGTCGGTTTCGAAGTCCCACATGGTGTCGTCCTCGGGGTCGGCAGCGTTAAGGCGCCGCGATCATAACTTCATGCAGCTGTATTAATCAATGAACGACTACGGGTTTGCGCCGCCGGACTACGGGTTTTCCAGGGCTCAGTCGGTGGTGGCTCCGGGGCAAGGTGGTCGCATGGCCCCCCTACGAAAGGTATTCGGATCATGAAGATCACCGTCCTCGGAGCCACCGGACTGATCGGCAGTCGCGTCGTCACCCTGTTGCGGACGGCCGGACATGAGGTCACACCTGCTGCTCGCAGCGCAGGTGTGGATGCGGTGACCGGACAGGGACTCGACGGGGCGCTCGCCGGCGCCGACGTCGTCGTCGACGTCACCAATGCACCGTCGTTGGACGCCGAACCCGTCATGACCTTCTTCACCGCCGAATCTGCGAATCTGGTCGCGGCGGCCAAAGCCGCAGCGGTCAACCACATCGTGGTCTTGTCGATCGTCGGGGTCGACGCCTTGCCCGACAGCGGCTACGCGGGGGCCAAGGTTGTGCAGGAGAAGACCGTCACTGGATCGGGTGTGCCCTACACCATCGTGCGGGCCACCCAGTTTCACGAGTTCACCGAAAGGATCGTCGGATCACTGCTGGTCGACGGCACCTACCGGGTACCGGATGCCAGAATCCAACCAATATCCGCAGCAGAGGTGGCCGCCGTGGTCGCCGAGGCGGCGCAAGCCACCCCAGTGAACGGTGTCATCGACGTCGGCGGTCCGGAAAAGATGACTTTCGCACAGCTGGTTCGCGTCGTCTCTGCAGTCCGGGGGCGGCAGGCGCCGATCGTTGTGGATTCCGCTGCCACCTACTTCGGCATCCCGGTTGACCAACACAGCTTGGTCACCGGACACGGTGCCGTGATCACCGATACGACGCTGGCGGATTGGCTAACAGCCGAATGAGCGTTGCGTCGATACCTACGAAGCGGAGCCCGGGCTGAGCCGGGACGACCGGACTCGCTGCCCGCAGCCATTCGGATCAGGCATGCTTCCACAGTGCTGCTGCTCAGCCGGGTCACCGGCCAGGACGTCTGTGGGGCCGACGGGCAGGTGGTCGGCCGATTGGCTGATCTCACCGTCAGCCTAGGGCAGCAGTCCGGCCGGCAGCTCGTCGAACGGCTGCTGGTCAACCGCCGCCACGATGTGCCGCTGCTGGTGCCCTGGGAGCAGGTGATCCGCTTCGAGCGGAACCGGGTCGCCATCGCGGCCGGTGACCAGTTCACCGATGTCGAACTGCCCGAGGACGAAATCCTGTTGAAGCGCGACGTATTGGACACCCAGGTGATCGACGTGGTGGGCCAGCGGCTGGCTCGGGTCGCCGACGTGGTGCTGACTCGCACCGATGCCGGCCGCATCGAACTCGTCGGTGTGGAGGTCGGATTCGGCGCGGTATTGCGGCGCCTGCGAATGAAACGACTCGCCGCCGGCGCCGGTCGTGACGTCATCGACTGGGCCGACGTGCACCTGACCTCCGAACGGGGCCATGCCGCCCAACTCGCCTGCCCGCGGTCTGCCGTGCATCACCTCGACGCGCGGGGCCTGGCCGCTCTGGTCAGCCGGGTGGACACCGAGTCGGCGGCCGAGATCCTGGCGATCAAGGACCCGACCGCCGCCGCTGACGCGGTGCGTGCCGCCCACCCGGTAGTCGGCGAACGGGTACTGCGTGCCCTACCCGACACCGATGCCGCAGAGATCGTCGCGGCGATGCCCGAGGAACACGCGGGGCGGTGGCGGGCGCGGCTGAGACACGCCCCGGGCCGGCACTTCCTGCGCTCGCGGGTCTGGCCGCGGCGCCGCCAGTCCAGGCGGCCGGGTTCATGAGGGTCCTCACCCGCACCACCACCCGGTTCGGCGCACTGCTCGCCGTCCTCGGACCCGGACTGCTGGCCGGGCTGTCCGACGACGATCCGGCCGGTATCACCACCTACTCGGTGCTCGGTGCCGACCACGGCTACCAGCTGCTGTGGGTGCTGCTGCTGTCCACCGTCGCGCTGATCGTCTTCCACAGCCTGGCCGCCAGGATGGGGGTGGTCACCGGTCAAGGATTGATCGGGTTGGTGCGGCAGCGCTACGGCGTCCGGGTGGGTGCGGCCATCCTGGGCGCCCTGGTGATCGCCAACGTTGGGACCACGTGTGCCGAATTCGCCGGTATCGCAGCCGGATTCGAGCTCTTCGGGGTGTCCCGGTATGTCAGCGTCCCAGCCGCGGCGGTCGCCGTCTCGCTTCTGGTGCTGCGCGGCAGCTTCCACCGTGTCGAGCGGTTGCTGCTGGCGCTGTCCACGGTGTTCCTGGCCTACGTCGCCTCCGGGTTCCTGGCCAAGCCGGACTGGGGAGCCGCACTGCACGGAACGTTCGTGCCGACCATGCCGATGACCGCGCCCGCGATCGCGATCGTGACCGCCACCCTGGGCACCACGCTGGCGCCGTGGGGGTTGTCGTTCATGCAGTCTTACGCCGTCGACAAGAAACTTCGCACCGATGACCTCCCGCTGGAGCGGGTGGACGTGATCACCGGCGCGGTGCTCACGGGAGTCATCGGGTTCTTCGTGGTGGTCGCGTGCGCGGCGACCCTGCATCGCGACGGGCGTGGCATCGCCGACGCCGCCGATGCGGCCATCGCGCTGCAGCCGTTGGCCGGCGAGGCGGCGGGCACGCTCTTCGCCGTCGGACTGATCGGCGCGGCGTTCCTGGCCGCTTCGATCCTGCCGCTGTCGACGGCCTACGCCGTGTGCGAATACGCGGGTGTGGAGGCGGCGATCGACGATCCTTACCGCGAAGCCCGCACGTTCTACCTGACCTACGGGATCGTCACCGTGGTCGGCGCTGTCATCGTCCTGGCCCCCGATGCGCCGCTGGTGCCGATCCTGGTCGGCACCCAGGTACTCAACGCGGTGCTATTGGTGCCGCTGATGGTCGCGATGATCGGCCTGGGCCGCGATCGTGAGCTCATGGGCCGGTTCGCGATGCGCCGGGCCGGCACGATCGTCTACGGCGTCACCACCGTCGTTGTCGTGGTGTGTGTCGCTGCACTCGGCATCACCACGGTCTTCGGCTGACAGCAGCCGGGCCCTCGTCACCGGAGCCGACGGGGCAGCGTGCGCGGGCAGGCGGCATGCCCCCTGAGCCACCTGCGCCGCGACTGTCGCTGCCCCGCCGCTGCTCACGCCCTGCACCTGCCGCACACACGCGTTGCTTCGATGCGTGGGCATCGTGAGCCCCTCCGGTCCCCCAATACCCCATGAGGTATTCCCGATGATCGACGGTACGTCGGCGCCATCACGCGTCGTCATAGTCCGGAGTCACCGGTAGCGAGGGACGTTCGTCCCCATCTCGCGGATATGTCAGGATCGCGGCGTGAGCAACGACGCCACGACAATCGCTCTCGACGTCGACGACTCGGGCGTCGCCCTGATCACCCTGGACGGCCAGGAGCGGCTCAACGCGTTCTCCCCCGATACCGCCCGTGAGCTCGGCGACGCCTACCGCCGGTGCGATGCCGACGACGCCGTCCGCGCTGTAGTCGTCACCGGTGCCGGGCGGGCATTCTGCGCCGGGGCCGACATGACCGCCGCGGCCGCGGCGTTTGAAAGTCCGCAGGAGGGTTTCAGCGCCTCGCCCATCCAGCCGCCGGCCTGGCGAGTGCGCAAACTGGTGATCGCCGCGATCAACGGTCCCGCCATCGGCATCGGGCTGACCCTGGCCCTGCAGTGCGACGTCCGGCTGGTGGCCGACGACGCCAAGCTCGCCATCCCACAGGTGCGCCGCGGCATGATCGGCGACTGCGCCGTGCATTACACCCTCAAACGTGCGGTGGGACTGGCGGTGGCCGCCGATGTCCTGCTCACCGGCCGCGGCTTCACCGGGGCCGAGGCTGCCGCTCTGGGCATCGCCAGCCGGGCGCTGCCCGCCCACGAGGTGCTGCCCGCGGCGCTGGAGTTGGCCCGCGACGTGGCGCGCTCCGCCAACCCCGCCTCGGTGGCCTACAGCAAGCGGCTGCTGTGGAGTGAGATCGACGCCGACGCAGTGGCCGCCGAGGAGACTACGGTGCACCTGAAACTGATGGGCGGCCCGGATGCGGCCGAGGGGCCGGCCGCCTGGCGGGAGAACCGGCCCCCGGTGTGGAAGTCGAGGGCTGGCGAGACGGGAGACCCTGCATGACGACCACCGGCGAGGTTCTCTCTCGTGTCGACTTGACCGGTCGCACCGTCGTCATCACCGGGGCCTCGACGGGACTGGGGTTGCAGACCGCCCGCGCCATGCAAGCCGCCGGCGCGGAAATCGTCGCCGCGGTACGCGATCTGGACAAGACGCGGGCCGCGATCGACTGCGAGACCGTACAACTCGAGCTCGGCGACCTGCGCTCGGCGCGCGCCGCAGCCGAGGCGATCGCCGGACGTCATGACCGCGTCGACGTGCTGATCAACAATGCCGGAGTGATGGCGCCACCGCTGATGCGCACCGTGCAGGGCTACGAAATGCAGCTCGGCACAAATCATCTCGGCCACTTCGTGTTCACCACCGAGATGGCCGACGTGTTCGATCACGGCACCCGGATCGTCAACCTCAGCAGTCGCGGTCACCAACTCGGCGGAATCCGTTGGGACGACCCGAACTACGACGACGAAAGCGCATACGACAAATGGCAGGCCTACGGACAGAGCAAGACCGCCAACGTGTTGTTCACCGTGGAGGCCGAGCGGCGATGGGGCAAGCGCGGAGTCCATTCGTTCGCAGTGCATCCCGGGGTGGTGTTCACCGACCTGGCCCGGCACATGACCCGCGCCGACTTCAGTGAGGGCGGCACCTTGGCCAACCTAGAGGTGACCGACGTCGAGCACGGCGCGGCCACCACGGTGTGGGCGGCCACCAGCCCCGAGCTCGACGGCCGCGGTGGGCTCTATCTCGAGGACTGCCGCGTCGCCGATCCGATGGTCGACGGTGTCGAGGGCGGCTACGCGCCATGGGCCGTCGACCCCGAACAGGCCGCCCGATTGTGGGAGTGGTCGCAGGCCCAGGCTGCGCTTAATTTGAGTGACTAGCCTGCAGTGATGTCGATCGACGTCCGTCCCGCCCGCAAGGCCGATATTCCGGCGTTGGCGCGGGTGTTGGCCCGGGCCTTCTACGACGACCCGGTGATGGCGTGGGTGCAACCCGACGCCGCGCGCCGTAAGGCTGCGCTGCCGGGACTGTTCAGTGCCCTGACCCGTCACCACTTCCTGGCCGGGCGCGGCACCGAGGTGGCGGTGTCGCCGGACGGGATCGCGGCGGCCGCGCTGTGGGATCCGCCCGGCGGGTGGCAGCAGTCGCCGCGCGAACAGCTGGCGATGCTGCCCGGCGTCATCCGCGCGTTCCGGGGCCGGCTGGCGGCCGGCCGGGTGGTCACCGACTTGATGAAGGAGAACCACCCCGAGGAGCCGCACTGGTATCTGGGCATCATCGGCAGCGACCCGACGGTGCGCGGCGGCGGCTTCGGGCACGCGCTGATGGACTCCCGACTCGACCGGTGCGACGCCGAGTACGCCCCGGCCTACCTGGAGTCCAGCAACCCCGACAACATCCCGTACTACCAACGGTTCGGCTTCGAGGTGACCGGGGAGCTCACACTGCCCGAGGGCGGTCCGTCGCTGTGGCCGATGTGGCGGGCGCCTCGATGAGGGCGCCGGCGGTTTAGCCGCCCCGACCGCAGGGCACGCCGTTCCCATGACCAATCCAGCGGATTTCCCCGAAGAAGGCGGCCCCGGCGACACTCTCAGCGGAACCGAGTCGCTCGACTCCGACGAGGTGCGCAACAACGACGGCGATGATGTCGTCGACCCGCCGGAAGGTTGGAGTGGGGCAACCAAGTTCGGGATGACAGCGCGCGAGGAGCGCGAGGGCGAATCTTTGGACGCACGGCTCGGCGAAGAGGAGCCCGACGTGATCGCGGACATCGAACCGGACGACACCCCGGCCGATCGGGCCCACGATGGTCAGGTCAGCGGCACCCCCGAGGATGGTGACCCGCTGTACCCGGTGGTGGAGTGAGCGCGTCCGCCCCTTCCGTATGATGTAACCGCTTCCGATTACAGCGAATTGACGTCCGCGATGATCCGTTGTGGGCGTTTGCTGCGTGGTGAAATTTCCTTGAATTCAAGTTGGCGAAAACCGCGCAGCGCGCGTTCGAAGATTGTGATAATCGGGCCAGTGCTGCTGCGTACCATGGCGGGTCCCCCGGAGGGGAGGGGATCGGCCATGGTTCGTTGTTTCCCCAGGCTGGTCCCTACTCCGTCGCTTGAAGCACCACCATCGAACGCGACTCGACCCGCACCGGTGTGGAGGCCTTCACGACCGCCGCCTCATCGATCTCCCCGAAGCCTGCCGCAGTGTCGACGACAGGTTGCCAAGCCTTACCAAACTCACCCGGCGGCAGCACGAACTCGATGGGCTCGTGGTGGGCGTTGAAGCACAGCACGAACGAGTCGTCAGTGACGCGCTGACCACGGGCGTCCAGATCGGGAATGCCGTGGCCGTTGAGGTATACCGCGATGGACTTGCCGAAGCCCGAGTCCCAATCCTCGTCGTTCATTTCTGAGCCGTCCGGACGGAACCACGAGATGTCCGGCAGTCCCTCGCTGCCACGGCGCCGCACCGGCCTGCCGTTGAAGAACCGCCGCCGACGGAACACCGGGTGGGCGGCGCGCAGTGCCGAGACCGACGCCACGAATTTCAGCAGGTCCTCGTCGGCGGAACTCCAGTCGATCCAGGTGATCTCGTTGTCCTGGCAGTAGCCGTTGTTGTTGCCGCCCTGCGTGCGGCCCAACTCGTCACCGTGGCAGACCATCGGAACACCCTGGGACAGGATCGTTGTCGCAATCAGGTTGCGCTGCTGGCGCGCTCGCAGTTCGTTGATCTCTGGGTCGTCGGTGGGACCCTCTACGCCACAGTTCCACGAACTGTTGTTGCTCTCGCCGTCGTTGTTGTCCTCACCGTTGGCCTCGTTGTGTTTCTCGTTGTAAGACACCAGGTCTCGCAGAGTGAAGCCATCGTGCGCGGTGACGAAGTTGATCGACGCGACCGGCCTGCGCGCGGTGTGCTCGTAGAGATCGGCCGACCCGGTCAGCCGGGAGGCGAACTCTCCGAGGCTGGCGTCTTCGCCGCGCCAGAAGTCGCGCACGGTGTCGCGGAACTTGCCATTCCACTCCGTCCACTGCGGCGGGAAGTTGCCGACCTGGTAGCCGCCCGGGCCGACGTCCCACGGCTCGGCGATCAGCTTGACCTGGCTGACCGTCGGATCCTGTTGCACGAGTTCGAAAAACGCGCTCAGGCGGTCTACGTCGTAGAACTCGCGGGCCAGCGTGGAGGCGAGGTCGAAGCGGAAACCGTCGACGTGCATCTCGGTCACCCAGTACCGCAGCGAATCCATGATCAGCTGCAGCGAGTGCGGGTGCCCGACGTTGAGGCTGTTTCCGGTGCCCGTGTAGTCCATGTAGTACTTCTTGTCGTCATCGACGAGCCGGTAGTAG
Source organism: Mycolicibacterium crocinum (assembly GCF_022370635.2). Next base: position 241,626 of record NZ_CP092362.2, read on the forward strand.
GCGGCGTTGTCGATACCGCGGAAGGACAGCGTCGGGCCCATGTGATTGCCCTCTGCGGTGTGGTTGTAGACCACGTCGAGGATCACCTCGATGCCGGCTTCGTGCAGCGCCCGCACCATCGCCTTGAACTCCTGCACCTGACCACCCGGCGTCGTGCTGGCCGAGTACTTGCTGTCCGGGGCGAAGAACCCAATCGTGTTGTAGCCCCAATAGTTTGACAGGCCCTTGTCGATCAGGGTGGAGTCATTGGCGAAGTGGTGCACCGGCATCAACTCGATGGCCGTGGCGCCGATGGCTTTCAAGTGGTCGATGATCGCCGGGTGCGAGATCGCCGAGTACGTGCCGCGCATGGCATCGGGGATATCGGGATGGGTTTGCGTCAGGCCTTTGACGTGCGCCTCATAGATGACGCTGTCGGCGTACTCGCGTTGCGGCGGCCGGTCGACACCCCAGTCGAAGTAGGGGTTGATGACGACCGACTTCGGCATGCTGGCCGCCGAATCGTCATCGTTGCGGCTGTCGGGGTCGCCGAAGTTGTAGCCGAACAGCGACTGGTTCCAATCGAAGTGGCCGTCGATGGCTTTGGCGTACGGGTCGAGCAGCAGTTTGTTGGGATTGCAGCGATGGCCTTCGGCGGGCGCGTGCGGCCCGTGCACGCGATACCCGTAGCGCTGGCCGGGTTCGATGTTCGGCAGATACCCGTGCCAGACGAAACCGTCCACCTCGGGCAGGCGGATACGGGTCTCGGTGCCGTCCTCGTCGAACAGGCACAGCTCCACCCGCTCGGCCACTTCGGAGAACACCGCGAAGTTGGTCCCGTAGCCGTCGTAGGAGGCGCCCAGGGGATAAGCCTTACCGGGCCACACCTCGGTAGCGGCAGCGTTGGTCACGTGGAACTCCTCGATCGTCAGGGTGGACTGTGGCGTGTACCCCGGAACGGGGCACGCCAAATCACTGGAAACGTGTTTGTGACAGCCGTGACAATTGACGTTACGGAGTCGCTTCGTGACCGGGCCGGCCATGGGTCCGCCGGCGGTCCTTCATCTCGGCCTCGAACACGTGGCGCTGCCCATCCATCAGCTGCTCACGGACCTCCCGCTCCCGTTCGCGAACCAGCGACCAGTAGTTGTCGTCGAATTCCTCGACGATCTGGAAGGTCCACCGCCCGTAGAGGACGTTGCGGCCGACCAGCTCGTCGGACAGCCGGTCGGCGACATCGGCGTGGCCAGCGTCGCGCAACTTGTCGCAGGTGTCGCCCAGCAGCAGGTCGGCATGACCCATCAGCTGATGAAACGAGTACAGATGGCCCCGTGCTCGCTCGATGTACTCCAACGCCTCGGACAACGACCCGACCGCTTCGACCGTGTCGTCGTCGACGCCGTCGGGTCGGCGGCTGCGTAACTCCTCGCCGCTCATGTGCTGGCCTGCCTCTCGTTGCCCCGGACGTAGCGAAGATAGACGTAGTTCTGCAAGGTCACGGCATGGCCGAGCGTGAGGCGGGTCGGCACCGTGAGCGCCGGTGCGCCGGGCCGTGCTGTGGTGGCGGTTGCGGCCAGCGTGGGGGAGATGGTCAGGCACATCTCGTCGACGAGGTCGCCTGCGACCAGTTCGTCGAGCAGCGTGGGGCCGCCTTCGCACAGGATCCGGCGCATGCCCCGAGCATTGAGCGTGCGCAGTGCGGACTCCAGGTTGACCGCACTGTCCCCGGCGATCAGCAGGTCGGCGTGTTCGGCCAACTGCGGACGCTCCCGCGCGGCGAGCGCGGTGGTGATCAGGATGGGCCGCTGCGCGGGCTCGGCGAACAGCGATGCCGGCACACGGCCGGTGTGGGTGACCACCGCGATCGGGGGGATCGCGTCAGTGCTCCACCGATCCCGGCGTTCGGCCAGCTGCTCGGCGGTCAAGCGCACCGGGCCGTAGCCCTCGGCGCGCACCGTGCCCGCACCCACCAGCACCACGTCGGCGTAGGAGCGCAGCGCGAGCAACAGGCTCTGGTCGTTCGGATCGGAGAGTGGGCCGGCCACGCCGTCGAAGGCGGCGGCTCCGTCGAGCGACAGGATCATGTTGGCGCGCAGCCCGTCGGGCGGGTCCCGGTACAGGGCGACCAGCTCCTCCGGTGCCATCACCCGTTTCGGCTGCTGCACCGCCTGCGTCATGGGCAGTCTCTACCCGGCGGTGGGTTGGGCGAAACCCCGCCTCACAGCAGTGCGCTGATCGGCGATCCGTCGAGGTGCTCCAACAGGTCTTGCGCGTCGTCGAAAACGGCTGCGGCCCCGGCTGTTTCGAGCTCGCCGCGGGACACGCCGCCGGAGAGCACCGCGATGCACGGTACTCCGGCGCGGGCGCTGGCCTCGACGTCCCACACGGTGTCGCCGATGAACACCGCCTGTTGCGCGGTGACCCCCGCCTTCTCCAGTGCGACGTTGACGATGTCCGGTTTCGGCTTGGCCTGATCGACGTCCTCCGACGAGGTGATCGCCGAGACGATCTCGTCGCAACCCAGCGTCTTACGCAACAGGGCCAGTTCGTTCTCCGGTGCGGACGTCGCCAGCACCACTTGCAGGCCGAGGTCCGCCACCCGGTGCAGCAGGTCGCGTGCGCCGGGCAGCGCTTTCAACAGCTCGGCGCTGGCCTCGTAATGGCGGGTGTGTAAGTCCTTGAGCCGCTTCTGCACATCGTCGTCGGCGCCGTGGGACAGCTCATCGACCAGAGTGGACCCGTCCATGCCGATCGAGCGGTGGACGCGCCAGGCCTGGACGGGCAGGCGGGCCTCGTCGAACGCCTGCTGCCAGGCGTGAACATGCAGGTAATTCGAGTCGACGAGGGTGCCGTCGATATCGAACAGCACAGCGGGCCGGGGTTTTTCCATGGGAGGTGGTGTACCCGGTTTTCAGCGGCGCTGAGACTGCACTTGTTCGCGGGTCTACTCGGCCGATGCGTACAACAATTACAGTGTGGGCGCCTCGGAGTCGTCCTCGTCGTCCTCGTCAGCCTCAGGCGCGGGCTCCCAGGCGTTGACGCCGACGGTGATCATCCGCAGCTGCTTGACCGCGGTGCGTTTGATCTCGTCCAGCGCAGCCGCGTCGTGGGCATCCTCGATGGCTTCGGCGATGATGATCATCGAGTTCACGAACAGGCTGGCGAGGATGTTGAGGTCCTCGGTGCTCCATTCGTTGAGGCCGGGGAACCGCGCGAGGTCGGTGGCCAGCTCCGAGGTGATCAACCGGATCTCGGTGCGAATCGCGTAGCGCAGCACGGTCACGCCACTGGAGCGTTCACGCCCGATGAACCGCCAATGCTCACGCTGCTCGGCCACTCCGGCGACCAGGATCTCCACCGTGGACTCGATGACCCGGTTCGGGTCCAGCTTGCCCGCGCGGGCGCTGCGCAACATCTCGCGCAGCGTGCGGAACGACTCGTCGATGAGGACTAGGCCGAGCGCGTCCATCGACTCGAAATGGCGGTAGAACGCCGCGGGCACGATGCCCGCCTCGCGGGTGACCTCGCGCAGGCTCAGACCGCTGAAGCTGCGCTCGTCGAGGAGCTTCAGCGCGGCCGCGATGATGGCCCGGCGGGTGGCCTCTTTGCGCTCTTCTCGCGACGGCGTTTCCCGGGAGCGGGACTTCGCGGAACGCTCACGACGTGAGCTGGGCGTACGACCGTTCACTGGTGTGAACCCTACCACAGACTGGCCCGATTCCTTGACGACGTGCGCTTTCACGACTCACAGTGCACACATGTTCACTCAAACTTTGACCGAGAAGGTGCTTCGTTCACCGCTGGTCGATCTGCTCACCGGTCCGCATGGCGTCGACCGCTACACGGAGCTGGTGGACCCGACTTGGACCACCGACGCACGGGCCAGAGTGGTCGACGTGCGCCGGTCCACCCCGCGCAGCGTCACCCTGCTCCTCGACCCGAATGCGGCTGTCACCGGCTACCGCGCCGGCCAGCACCTGAACCTGACGGTGGAGATTGACGGCCGTCGCCACACCCGCTGCTACTCACCGGCCAGCGCCGAGGGGTCCCCGCTCATCGAGCTGACGATCGGAGCCCACGACGGCGGTCTGGTGTCGGGCCACCTGTACCGCCACGCCCGCCCGGGCATGGTGGTCGACCTATCCGAACCGGCGGGCGACTTCGTGCTCCCTGACGAACGTCCCCGCCGCATCCTGTTCGTTTCCGGCGGCAGTGGCATCACCCCGGTGATGTCCATGCTGCGCACCCTGCAGGCCGAGGGTTTCGACGGCGAGATCGCCTTCGTCCACTACGCCCGCACCCCAGCCGAGGCCTGCTACCGAGCCGAGCTCGCCGCGACCGGAGTCCGGGTGCTGCACGGCTACACCCGCTCACCCGGCGGCGAGCTCGACGGCCGCTTCGGCTTCGAGCACCTGCAGGCCGCGATGCCCAATCCCGACGCCGTATACGTGTGCGGACCGCCCGCACTCGTCGACGCAGTGCACGCACACTGCCCGAACGCGTTGTCCGAGAGCTTCGTCCCGGTGCCCTTCGTGGTGCCCGATGCTCCGTCCGGTGGCCGAATCAGCTTCCGCGACAGCGGCATCGACGCCCAAGACGACGGCCGTCCCCTGCTGGACCAGGCCGAGGACGCCGGACTGAACCCGACCAGCGGATGCCGCATGGGCATCTGCCACACCTGCACCCGCCGCAAGCACCGCGGTGCCGTGCGCAACCTGACCACCGGAGCCGTCTCCACCGCCGACGAGGAGGACGTGCAGATCTGCGTGTCGGTGCCCGTCGGTGATGTCGAGATCGCACTGTAAGAGCTGAAAGGGAAAACCATGACCCAGCAACACATCACACTGACTCGCGAGCAGGCCGACGAGTTCGGCCGGGAGCTCGACGCCATCCGCGACCGGGTGATCGCCGACCTCGGTCAGACCGACGTCGACTACATCCGCCGGGTGATCAAGACCCAGCGCGCCATGGAGATCGGCGGCCGCGCGCTGCTGATGGCCGGCATCTTCCCGCCGGCCTGGCTGGCAGGCACCGCATTGCTCGGGATCTCAAAGATCCTGGACAACATGGAGATCGGCCACAACGTCATGCACGGGCAGTACGAGTGGACCGGCGATCCGGCGCTGCGCGGGCGCACGTTCGAGTGGGACACCGCCTGCCCGGCCGACCAGTGGCGGCACTCGCACAACTACTCCCACCACACGTTCACCAACATCGTGGGCATGGACCGCGACATCGGCTACGGCATCCTGCGGATGAGCCCCGATCAGCGCTGGCATCCGTACTACCTCGGCAACCCGGTGTACGCCTTCCTGCTGATGGTGCTGTTCCAATACGGCGTCGCGCTGCACGAACTGGAGACCGAACGCATTCGCTCCGGGGAGATCTCGCTCGACGACAAGCGGGACGTGCTGCGCGAGATCTGGCGCAAGACCCGCCGGCAGCTGCTCAAGGACTACGTGGCCTTCCCGCTGCTGGCCGGCCCGATGGCCCCGTTCGTGTTCACCGGCAACATGACTGCCAACCTAATGCGCAACGTCTGGTCGTACATGATCATTTTCTGCGGCCATTTCCCGGATGGCACACAGGAATTCACGGTCGAGGAGACTCGCAACGAGTCGCGCGGCCAGTGGTATTTTCGGCAGGTGCTGGGCTCAGCGAATCTGACCGGTGGCAAGCTGTTCCACCTGCTGTCGGGAAACCTGTCCCACCAGGTCGAGCACCACCTGTTCCCGGACGTCCCGGCGCGGCGCTACGCCGAGATGGCCCCGCAGGTCCGCGAGGTGTGCGAGCGCTACGGCATCCCCTACAACTCGGGGCCGCTGCCCAAGCAGTTCGCCACCGTGGTGCGCAAGATCGTCAAACTGGCGCTGCCCACCCGCCAGCGGCGCGAGGACGAGGCGCTGGTCGAGGCGGCCTGATCACTTGGGCCGCGACAGATCGTAGACGTCGGTATCGCCGACCTGGGTGACTGGAAATGTCGCGGTCACCCAGTCGGTGATGCCGCTGTGGCCGCGGCTGGTGCCGGGCCAGCCGCCGGCCTTTCCGCGCCAGTCCTTCTCGACGATGTAGTAGGCGATCTCGCCTGCGGACACATCCGCCTTGAACTGGCCCAGGCTCGGCGCCGGATCACTTCCGGTGAAGCCGCCGATGGCCATAACGGCAGTGCCGGTGGACAATTCGAGGCCGGCAGCAGCAGACGAGCCGGAGATGGCCGCCGACCACTTCGTGGTGGTGGCCCGCAGCAGATCGTCCAACCTCGGATTGTCCTTCGACTCACCGAAACCCGCTTCGGAACCGGTCTTCGGCCGAGACGGCCCGACGGTGGGTCCGCCACCCCGATGCGGCGTACCCAGCGTGGCCATCGCATAGGCGGTCGGGCCGGCCAGCACCGCCACCACACCCAGTACGGCGGCGGCCACCGCCACCCGGCGCGGGCGCGACGCCGACACCGCGACCACGACGGCGGCGACCACGGCACCGACCAGGATCGTCCATCGCAAGGCCGGCATCCAGTCGGCGTTGCGGCCCAACACCACCCAACTCCAGATGCCGGTCACCACGATCAGCGTGGTCACGCCGATCCGGCCGAACCATGACTGTCTGCGTACCCACATCTCGTGGGCCCCGATGGCCAACGTGCCCGCCACCGCGGGCGCCAGCGAGAGGCAGTAGTACGGGTGCACCATGCCCTTCATGTAGGACAGCACCAGACCGTCGATCACCAGCCAGCCGCCGAACAGCAGCACACCGGCGCGAACCAGATCGGTGCGCGGTGCGCGCCCGCGTGCGATCAACACGAGCACGACCGCGAGCAGCGCCGCGGGAATCAGCCAGCCGATCTCGAAACCGAACTCGCCGGTGAACAGGCGGCTCAGTCCCTGCTTCTGATTGCCCATCCCGCCGAAGCCGCCGGCGTGCCGCAGCCCGTTGCCGACCGAGTTGCCGAGCGGGTCGCTCGAGCCGAAACTCTGGTGATTGCGGCCGAGCACCCGCGCAAAACCGTTGTAGCCCAACACCAGATTCATGAAGTTGTCGTCGGTCGAGCCGGCGATGTAGGGCCGCGACGACGCCGGCCACACCAGGGTGAGCACCACGAACCAGCCGGCCGACACCACGAACGCGGCCGCGGCACCCAACAGGTGCAGCGCCCGGTGGCGCAGCGTCGTCGGCGCGGCGACCAGATAGGCCAGGCCGATCGCCGGAGCGATCATCAGGCCCTCGAGCATCTTGGCCAGGAATGCGAATCCCAGCGCGACCCCCGCCCACGCCAGCCACTTGCCGCTAGCCCGCTCGAGCGCACGCACCGTGCAGTACGCCGAGGCCATCATCAGCAGCACCATCGCGGCGTCGGGATTGTTGAACCGGAACATCAACGCGGCCACCGGTGTCAACGCCAGCGCCGCCCCCGCGAGCAGACCCGCGCGTGGGCCGCAGATCCGGGCGACCGCTGCGTAGAGCAGCCAGACCGTCGCCACGGCCATCAGGGCCTCGGGCACCAGCATGCTGGCACTGCTGAAACCGAACAGTTGACCCGACAACCCCATCACCCACTGCGATACCGGGGGCTTGTCGACGGTGATGAAGTTCTGCGAGTCCAGCGAGCCGAAGAGCAGCGCTTCCCAGTTCTTGGAGCCGGCCTGCGCAGCGCCCGCGTAGAACTGGTTGCCCATCCCGTTGACTGTGATGTTCCACAGGTACATGACCGCCGTCGCGACCAGCAGGACCGCCAGTCCGATCCGCTCCCGTCGCGAGGGCCGCACCGGTGACGGGCCTACTTCGCCGGAGTCCTCCGGCGCCTCGGCCGAAATCGTCGTTGTCACATCAGCCATTGACCCATTCCCGCCTGACCATTGGCTGAAAGGACGCTGTAAGCCCCTTTCCCTGACGGCGTGGCCGGGCCATGATGGCCAGTCACCAAGCGATCGGACTCACCGTGCCACTCGACACCCGAATCTTCTACGCCGTCAACCAGTTCGCCCGGGACACCCCGTGGTTGCAACCAATCGTGGCGGCGTACGCCAATTACGGGACCGCGCTGTTCGCCGCGCTGATCCTGGCGGGCTGGTGGGTCGCCCGCGGTCAGGGCTCCGCGAGGATGGCCGCCGCGGTGTGGGTGCCGCTCGGGGTGCTGGCGGTATTGGCGATCAACCAGCCGATCGCCGACGCCGTCGCCGAGGTGCGTCCCTGCAACGCGCTACACGACATCGTCGTGTTGCACTGCAACACCGATGCCGGATTCCCGAGCGACCACGCGGTCATGGCCGGTGCGGCGACGGTCGGGGTGTGGCTGGTACAGCGGCGCCTCGGCATTCTCGCCCTGCTCGCGTCGGTCCTGATGTGCTGTGCTCGGGTGTACGTGGCTGCCCACTTCCCACAAGACGTGGTGGCCGGGTTCGCGCTCGGGGCGGCGGTGGGTCTCGTCGGATACGTGCTGCTGCGACGGCCGTTGACGCGCATGATCGACGTCGTCTCGGAAAGCCGGCTGCGACCGTTGGTCGCCCTGCCGCGAAGCGGCGCCTAGGTGGTCGCGGACCGATAGGTCTCGGTCTGATGGCGGTGTGTTCGCTCGATGATGTCAGCGATCACGTCGGGATCGTCGGCGACCGTCAGTAGTTGGAGATCCTCGGCCGACACCATCCCGGAGGCCAGCAGCTGGTCGTGTATCCAATTCGCCAAACCGCTCCAGTGCTGTGAGCCGGCCAGCACCACCGGGAAATGCAGGATCTTGCCGGTCTGGATCAAGGTCAGCGCCTCGAAGAGTTCGTCGAGTGTTCCGAAGCCGCCCGGAAACACGACGAACGCCGAGGCGTAGCGGATGAACATCAACTTGCGGACGAAGAAGTGCCGGAACCGCAGGGGTACGGTCACGAACGGATTCACGCTCTGCTCATGGGGCAGCTCGATATTCAGGCCGATGGACCGCACACCTGCTTCGCACGCTCCCCGGTTCGCTGCCTCCATCGTGCCCGGACCGCCGCCGGTGATGATGTCGAATCCGCGGTCTCCCAAGCATTTCGCCACCTCGCGGGCCAGGGCGTAATAGCGATCATCCGTCGGCGTGCGCGCCGACCCGAATATCGACACCGCGTGCGCGACATCCGCCAGAGCGGCGAAGCCGTAGGCGATCTCGTCGCGGATGCGGGCCACCCGCATGGGATCGCTGTCGGCGAAGTCGGGAAAACCCGGTCCCAGGCAGTGCAGCAGTTCCTCGTCGAGAGTTGCCGGAGCACGCGGTGTCGGGGGCTGCGCAGGCACCATCGATCAAGGGTAAGGGGAATCGCGGCTACTTCGTGCCGAACAGCCGGTCACCGGCGTCGCCGAGACCCGGCACGATGTAGCCCTGCTCGTCGAGTCCGCGGTCGACCGCAGCCGTATAGATCGGCACCTCCGGATGCGCGTCGTGCAGGACGGCGACACCTTCCGGGCAGGTCAGCAGGCAGGCGAACTTGATGGAGCGGGGCCGGAATTCCTTGAGCCGGTCCACCGCAGCCACCGCCGAGTTACCGGTAGCGAGCATGGGGTCGACCACGACCACTTCGCGCTCGTGCAGATCGCTGGGCATCTTGAAGTAGTACTCAACGGCCACAAGGGTTTTCGGGTCACGGTACAAACCGATGTGGCCGATCCGGGCGCCGGGCACAACGGTCAGCATCCCGTCGAGGATGCCGGTGCCCGCCCGCATGATCGAGACGATCACCAGCTTCTTGCCGTCGATGACGGTGCCGCTGGTCGTCTCCAGCGGCGTCTCCACCGCGACCTCGTGGGTCGGCGTGTCGCGCAGCACCTCATAGGCCAGCAGCGTGGCCATCTCGTTGGCGAGGCGCCGAAACGTGTTGGTGGATGTCTCCTTGCGTCGCATCAAGGTCAACTTGTGCTGCACCAGGGGATGGTCGATGACGTGAACGTCGCGCATCAGAACACCGTGCCATCACTGACGATGGACAGCGGCGGCAGCCCACCGCGACGCTGCTGGGCCAGCATCCGACCCGCCGCCCAGGTGCCGCCCTCGAGCACCCGCGCCAGCGGCATCTGTGCGGCGTCCACGCCGAGTCGTGCGCGCACCAACGGCGCCAGCTCATCGAGCAGGGCGACCGTCAGCGCCCGCCATTCGACCACCAATTCGTCTGCGGCGGTGAGACTTCGGTCGTTGCCGTCCCGCAGCCGCAGCACGCCGGTGTCCAGCAGCAGTCCGCCGTTGCGGTACTCGGGAAGCCCAGTCAGCTCGTCGAGGTCGGTCACCGTCACGCCGGCGCAGCTGAACGGTTCCAGCAGCGAATAGGTGAGCCACTGCGACAGCTTGTGGAACGGCATCCAGCCCGCGGTGAGCCCTGGACCATCCAGTGCGGGATGCCGCCAGCAGTCGCCGAGCGGCTGATCGCCGATCCTGCTGCCGCCCGGCCAGATCGGTGCCAGTGCGGTCAGGACCGCGGACAGGATGTCGTGCGCGCGTACTGACTGTCCGCCGACGAAGTCGAGTAACCCGCCGGGACAGCCGTCGGCTCCGAAGACGTCCGGCGAGGCGGCGCAGACCGCGCCCAGCCGATGCAGCAACGCGACCCGACCGTCGAGCCCGACAAGGGGGTTGGCCTCTTCGACCTGGAACGCCTCCGCCAGCTGCTGCATGCTGATACCGGCGAGCCCGGCCGCGTCGACGCGCAGCGGATCATCGGCGTCCGAGGAGAACAGGCCCGCGGTGAAGGCGTGAAAGCTGGCTACCCCCAATCCTTCCGAACGGCTCAGTCGAAGGCCCGTCCCCGGCTCGGTGTAGCACCAGTCGGGTCCGGCTCCGGCGTCGAGCAGCACGCTGACCACGGTGAGATCGACCAGGGCGCGGAGGTCAGCGTCACCGAGAAGTGCCTTGCGGTCGACGCCGCCCGCCTCGAAGTGGCGCCAGCGGCTGTGGAACGGGATCCGCAGATCCGGATAGTTGCTTCGGGTCACGTCGGCCACCAGGGCGGCCGCGGAGTCCAGGGCATCGTCGTCCACGGTGAACCACCGTGACTGGCCGGCGCGCGCCCGGTCGGTCAAGATGGCGGCTCGCTCGCGGATGGCACGGGTGCTGCGCAACGCCGCGGCAGCCCCCGGCGGGCTGTCCACGCCGATCTCGGTGGCCGAGCCCATCAGTGGTCCAGCCCGCGGCCCTTGGCCTTCTTCAGCTCCTCGGCGTCGGGTACCGGACCCGGGGTGAAGTAACCGGCGGCCATCTTGGCGTCGATCTCCACCCTGGCGTCCGCTGGGATCAGCTCGTCGGGAATGTTGACCCGTTCGCCCACGTCGATTCCCGAGCCGACGATGGCGTCGTACTTCATGTTGCTCATCGACACCAACCGGTGGATCTTCTGGATCCCCAGCCAGTGCAGCACATCGGGCATCAACTCCTGAAACCGCATATCCTGAACCCCCGCAACACATTCCGTGCGGGCGAAGTAGCCCTCGGCGGTGTCGCCGCCCTGCTGCCGCTTGCGGGCGTTGTAGACCAGGAACTTGGTGACCTCACCCAGCGCGCGCCCCTCCTTGCGGGAGTAGGCGACCAGCCCGACGCCGCCGCGCTGCGCACCCAGGATGCATTCCTCGATCGCGTGCGTGAGATATGGCCGGCAGGTGCAGATGTCGGAGCCGAACACGTCGGAGCCGTTGCACTCGTCGTGCACCCGGGCGGTGAGCTCGACCTCGGGATCAGCGAGATCACGTGGGCTGCCGAAGATGTAGAGGGTCTGGCCGCCGATGGGCGGAAGGAACACCTCGAGATCGCCGCGGGTGACCAGCTCCGGATACATGCCGCCGGTCTCTTCGAACAGCACCCGCCGCAGGTGGGCTTCGCTGCAGCCGAAGCGTTCTGCCACGCCGGGCAGGAACCAGACCGGTTCGATCGCCGCCTTCGTCACCAGTGCGGCGCCCCCGGGCAGCAAGACCCGGCCGTCGGGAACCAGCCGACCCTTGCCGATCGCGTCGGCGATCTCCGGCAGGATCACGTGCGCCTTGGTCACCGCGATGGTCGGCCGGATGTCTTGACCGGCGGCCAGTTCGGCGGCGAACGCGTCGGCCACCATCGCGCCCCACGGGTCCAGGCTGACGATCGCCTCGGGACGGCTCCACTGGGGATACGGACCGATGAGGTCGGTCGGTGCGGTGTTGGTCAGATCGGCCCGGTGGTCACGGGACAGCGCGCCGGCCGCCACCGCGAGCGCGCGGTACACGCTGTAGGAACCGCTGTGGGTCCCGACGACATTGCGGTGGCTGCGCGTACTGGTCGTGCCGATCAGGGGACCGCGCTCAGCGGCGGTGGCCGCGCCCCATCTGATCGGCAGCGCGTCGTCGGCGCCGCGGTGCGACGTCAACCGGATGTGGCCGGGGCCTTGTGCTGCAGCGGACATGTGCACTCCTTCCGGAGAAGCTCGCCAGCTTAGTCACTTTGCGCGGTTCGCGCCGTGCGGCGATGCGACGTCGACATGAACGCCGAGCGTCACCCCAGAGTCGCGGTCGCCGCCCAGCGTGACGCTGGGGTGACGTTCGGCGTAGGGGTCACATCCCGAAGCGCGTCCGCTGCACGGCGGCGACGGCGTGCGGCGGGCCGAGGACATCGACCCGCGCCGCGTCCTGGCGTCCGAACAGGTACAGCAGCAGTTCACCCGGCGAGCCACTGAGCTCGGCAGTCGCCTCCCCGGCGCGGACCGTGAACCGCTGCGCTGTCCCCGCCCAGCCGATGTCCAGCCCGATGCCGGACAGCCGGCGGGACAGAAATCGGCTGCCGCGTCCTACGTTGCGCCACAGCGCGCCCTGCAGGTCCGGGGCCAGGTCCTCACGAGGTCCCAAGCCGTTGGCGCGCCGGACGTCCTCGTGGTGGACGAAGAACTCGTTGAGGCTGGGGAAGTCGCGCACCCATCCCAGCCGGAAGAACCCGACGGGTGGGCCGTGTCGAAGTCGGGCGACCAGCCAGGGGAAGTCCCGGCGGCGAACCATCGCGGCGGTGCGGCGCTGCGCAAACCGGGCGGGTGCACCCGGTAACACCAGACAGGGCGCAGCAATCGGATCACGCTCGCGCAGCAGTAGATGGGCGGCGAGGTGCTTGGTGGTGAACCCGTCGAGCAGGGTCGGTGCGTCCGGCCCCAGGTGTTCGAAGAGATCACACAGCGCCACGCGCTCCCGCGCGTCGAACGGTAGTTCAGTGTTCGGCATGAGCTGTCGCACCGAACGTCACACCAGAGTTGCGTTCGGCAACCAGCGTGACGCTGGTGTGACGCTCGGCGATTCCGGCCTCGCTCAAGGCTGTACGAGCACCCGGATCGGATTGCCTTCGGCCTCGTCGAGAATGCGGATGCCCTCGGCGATGTCTTCGAGCGGGATGATCTGGCTGATCGATCGGGACAGGTCCAGCCGACCCCGGGACACCAGCTGCGCCAGTGTTTCGATGTCCTTGTTGTGGTAGCCGAGGTGGCCGAGCGCCTGCCGTCGCGTCAGACCGAACATCGAGGTGGGCCCCACTGTCGGTGACTCGGCGCTCATCCCGACCCCGACCAGCCGGCCACCACCGGTCAGCGAGTTCAGCGCTTGCTCGAACGTGACTTTCAGGCCGACGGCGTCGAACGCCACGTCGAGTCCCCGGCCGCCGGTGACCTCGCCGAGCTTGTCGGCGAGATCCGGGTCGCGCGAATCGAATGCGTAGTCGGCGCCGAGTTCCAGCGCTCGGTCGCGGACCGCCGGGTTGATGTCGACCGCGATGATCGGAACCGCGCCGACCAGCCGGGCCAATTGGACGATGTGGGTGCCGACACCGCCCACGCCCCATACCCCGACCGACTCGCCGATGACCACCTTGCCGGTGTTGACCACCGCCCCGAACGGAGTGGACACCGCGTCGGCCAGGATCGCGGCCTGCTCCAACGGCACGTTGTCCGGCACTCGTGTCAGGCCCGCGGCCTGCGCGACGGTGTACTCCGCCCAGGCGCCGTCGTAGGCGAACGCCATCAGCTGCATCCGCAGACAGTTGGCCATGTCACCGCGGCGGCAGTTGGCGCACGCCCCGCAGGGCCGGCCTGCGGCGACGACCACCCGGTCGCCCTCGGACCACCCGGACACCCCGGGGCCCAGCTTGGCGATGGTTCCGGACGCTTCGTGCCCCTGGATCACCACCGGGCGCTGGGCTGGGAAGGTGCCGTTGATGAGGCTGAGGTCGGAATGGCAGATCCCGCAGAACGCCACCTTCACCAGAACTTCACCCTCGCCCGGCTCGGGGATCGGGACATCCTCCAGCACAACGGTTTTGGTGTCGGCGTAGAAGCGCTCCGCGCGCATGGTGCCCATGGCTTCCTCCTGAGGTCAGTGACAAACGTACGCCGTGCGCCCCTGCGGCAGGCCTAGAGTGGGCAATATGTCGCCCAAGTTCGCCACCGCCGACAGCGTCGGCCTCGAGCAGCTGCTGGAGTTCGTCCGCCCCCGCCACCACATGGTGCTGACCACCTTCCGCGCTGACGGATCGTTGCAGAGTTCGCCGGTGACCGGCGGGGTCGACGAACAGGGTCGCCTGGTGATCGCCAGCTACCCGCAGCGAGCCAAGTCGGCGAATATCCGTCGCGCCGGACGCGCCAGTGTTGTGGTGCTCTCCGACGAGTTCAACGGCGCCTACGTCCAGATCGACGGGCCCGCCGAAGTGATCGAACTGCCCGACGCCGTCGAACCGCTGGTCGACTACTTTCGCGCGGTGGCCGGCGAGCACTCGGACTGGGACGAATACCGCGAGGCGATGGTCAAACAGGGCAAGTGCCTGATCCGGGTCACTCCGCAGCGCTGGGGTCCGGTGGCGACAGGCGGCTTTCCACCGTCCTGAGCGACGCCAGCGTGTAAACCCGCACGCGCCCCGGCGTTTTCGCGTGGCACTGCGACAACAGCGGCTCGGAGAGCTCCTCGTTGAGCACCACCTCGACGGGAGGATCCGCGCCGAGCACCACCCGGACGGTGCCGTCACCCGGCTCGATGTCCAGCGGCGGAAAGGCGTCGATGCGGTCGTCACCGAATTCCGCACGGGCGAAGTGTTGCGCGGCCTGGACGGGGTGGGGCAATGACGTGCGACCGCGCAGGAACCGGTCGTCCAGCCGGCCGTGCAGGTAACGGCCCACCAACTTCGCGGCGTCGGTGCTGTCCACCCGCCCGTAGCACAATCCGGTGGGCAGCACGAGCATCGTGGCGGCGAAGCGGTCACCACCGAGATGGGAGCATTCCCAGGCGAATTCGGGATAGGCGGCGGCAATTGCGGCCGCGGCCGAGCGGCCCCGCACCGCGCAGCACATGTCATGGCGACCGTGTGCGCAGACCGCGACGAGCGGATCCGTCGAGGCCGTGCCGTCCGAACCGTCGAGCGCCAACTCGAGGTATCCGCGCGGGTCGTCGACCTCCCCGCCGTACAACGCCTCACTACCGACCGCGCACTGGGCGACGAACCAGCGCCAGCGCGGGGCGGCCGGCCGGCGGCCGTGTTTGCGGATCGCCGCAATGCGCATGCCCGCCGCCTCGGCGCGCCGGACGACGGCTAATCCCAGCTTCGGGTCGATGCAGGCCGGCGACTGCAGAAACGCCGAAGGACCCCAGCCGCCGGACAATTCGAGTAGTAGCCACGACGTACCGGCCGACGCGGTTCCGTACATCGGGTCGTTCCGGGCCAGCGACTGGTCGCTGCAGCCCTGCCCGGCTCTGCTCATCGGGCAGGCGCGGGGACGACCACCGCTTCCTTGAGCAGCCGCCGGATCAGCACTGCGCCGTCGGCCGGGTCGAGCCCCGGCAGGCCGGCGGAGCGCAGCACGTCACCGCGGTGCAGCGCGTGCAGGGCCTCGGCGCACGAGGTGGGGAAGGTCATGGTTCGGTCGGGCAGCCGGAGCACCACCCGGTTCCCGGTCTGCTCGATGGTGCTCACCAGCCCGTGTCGCCAGCAGACCTCGATATCGGCTTCGGCAGCGGCGGTCAGGCTGGCCAACGGACGGACCGCAACCGGCCGAGTCTGCATGGCATGGCGGTTCGACAACCGGGCGGCTGCACCGGAACTCAGTGTCGCAGCGTTGTCGCGCAATGCCGCAACCACTTCGGCCATCACCTTGGTGACCGTGGCGACGGACTCGTCCCGATCGGTCGACGCGATGCCCATCGGCAGGGGTTGGCGGAAGGCTTCGATGGTCGACAACTCGTCGAGCACGGCGCGCGCGACGTCCAGGCCGGTTGTCGTCGAGACGCCGATGGTCAGGTGGATCGATGTCGTATCGAGACCCTGGGCGGCATGCAGCCAGCCCCGCGGCAGATACAGCGCGTCACCGGGGGCCAGCACGGTGTCGATGACCGGCGCGTCGCGCACCCGTTCGGCGATCGCGCTCCGGTACTCGGTCCACGGTTGCGACGGCAGGGGATGGTGGTGCACCGGTTCGTGCACCACCCAGCGCTTCTGCCCAGACACCTGCAGCACGAAGACATCGTGCACGTCGTAGTGCGCATCGAAACCACGGCCGCCCGGCGGCGTGATGTAGGCGTTGGCTTGCACCGGATGGCCGAGTTCGTCGACAGCCTCCCGCACGAAGTCGATCAGCGGCGGCCACAACCGATGCAGTCCCTGCAGGACAACGGTTGCGCCAGAGGCCAATTCGCCCAGGACCTTCGCCGAGTCGACCTGATCGGCGATCTCGGCGCCGAACCCCGCCGGTCCGAGATAGCAGTCCTTGGCCAGGATCTCGCCGTCTCGGGCGAGCCTGATGAAGGGTGCCCGGACACCGCGCTCGGCAATCAACTCGTCGACAGCCCCGGGAGACAGCAGATCGCTGAAATCCCGGGGCAGGTCGACGGATGTGCTGAGCAACGGCCGACGGCCCCAGTACTGATCGGCGAACGTCCGGGCGTCGACCGCACTGCAGCGGCTCAGCATGGGAAGGTCAGGCGGTTCCGTCGGCGCCGCCGTCGTGGCCTTCGGGGTTCGAACCACCGTCGGCCGGCCCTTCGCCGCTACCACCCGCGGTTCCGTCGGCCCCGCCGTCGTGGCCCTCCGGGTTGGAACCGCCGTCAGCGGTGCCTTCGCCACCCGGGGTGGAGGTCGTGATGTCGTCGTCGAGCGCCATGACAGATCCTTTCTCAAAAGCGCAAAAGCGCGGCACAGTGTGCAGGGATGGGTGCGATGGGAGTTACCGCACCGGCAGAGAACGAAACTCCGTCGAGGGAGATGGATGTGTCCGGGTGGCCGCGCCAGCGCGACGGCGTGAGCTGTGGGCCGAGTGTCGCGGTGATGGCGGGTGCGCTGCTCGACGCCGATTACGGCACCCCACTGCGATCCGAGCACCCGCAACAGTGGTTCGACGCCGAGCAGGCCCGGGTACATCGGGCGGTGAACATGGTGTGGCCGCGCGCCTTGGGGACCACCCCGCCCGCGGTCGCACGGGCCATAACCGCGCATAGCGCCGCCCGCGGTGTTCGCTACCGGTGGCGGCCCGCCCGGTGTGGGGACCGACTGGCCGACGTCTGCGATGCGGTGGCCGCGGGTTGGCCGGTGGCGATGCTGATCGGTGCGACATTGCCGCGGCACTGGGTACTGATTGTCGAGATCGAGGGCGCCGCGCTGCGGTGTTATGAACCGTCGTCGGCCGCGCTCCTGGATATTGCGATCGACGACGTTCGGGACGGCCGGTTGGCGCGCCTCGGATTTCCGCGCGCGTTCGCGTTCGTCACGCCGCACTGTGTTTGAGGAATTGACGAGCGGGCATGCGGGCCTTGACCCACGTTCGAGGAGGAACTCATGCGCGCAGTGACCTGGCACGGCCGTCGCAATGTCTCGGTCGACACCGTTCCCGATCCTCAGTTGAAGGAGCCGACCGACGCGATCATCCGCGTCACGAGCACCAACATCTGCGGATCCGACCTACACCTGTACGAGGTGCTCGGCGCCTTCATGTCACCGGGAGACATCCTCGGGCACGAGGCCATGGGTGTGGTCGAAGAGGTCGGCGGCGAAGTGGATCAGCTCAAAGTCGGTGACCGCGTGGTGATTCCGTTCAACATCTCCTGTGGCCACTGCTTCATGTGCGGCCAGGGTCTGCAAAGCCAGTGCGAGACAACACAAAACCGCGACCAGGGTACCGGCGCGGCACTGTTCGGCTACTCGAAGCTGTACGGCGAGGTAGCCGGTGGGCAGGCGGAGTATCTGCGCGTGCCACAGGCCAACTACACCCACATCAAGGTCCCGGTCGGCGGGGCCGACGACCGGTACGTCTACCTGTCCGACGTGTTGCCCACCGCGTGGCAGGGGCTGGAGTACGCTTCAGCGCCCGACGGTGGCACCCTGGTGGTGCTCGGCCTCGGACCGATCGGGGCGATGGCCTGCCGGATCGCCGCGCATCGCAATCGGTATCGGGTGATCGGCGTGGACCTGGTGAGTGACCGCTTGGAGCGGGCACGGCCCTACTGCGACGACGTCATCGACCTGCGCGCGGGTGACGTGGTCGAGCGGATACAGGACCAGACCGAGGGGCGCGGCGCCGACGCCGTCATCGACGCCGTCGGCATGGAGGCGCACGGGTCGCCGGTCGCTGAATTCGCCCAGACCGCAGCGGGTTTTCTGCCCTCGCCGGTAGGCCGGGCCGTCATGCGCAACGCCGGAATGGACCGGCTGGCCGCGCTGCACACCGCGATCGCGGTGGTGCGCCGTGGCGGGACCGTGTCACTGTCGGGTGTCTATGGCGGTGCCGCCGACCCGATCAACATGATGGTGATGTTCGACAAGCAGATCCAGCTGCGCATGGGTCAGGCCAACGTCAAGCGCTGGATTCCCGACATCATGCCGCTGCTCACCGACGACGATCCGCTCGGCGTGGACACCTTCGCCACCCACCGGCTGCCGCTGTCGGATGCGCCGACGGCCTACGAGACGTTCCAGAAGAAGGCCGACGGCATGTTCAAAGTCGTTCTCAAACCGTAGGTTTCGGTCCTAGTAGGGCCAGCGAGACCGCCAGCGCGGGCTCGATGATGTCGGCGGCGGGATCACCGTCCTCCATGGTCTGGGCGGTGAGTTCACGCAAGCCGCCGACCAGAATGACGGCGACCGCGTGGGAGATCGGCGGAAGACCGGCGGAACGGAATCCGTCGTTGGCGGACAGGTCGACGATCATCGTGGCGAGCCGGGCGAACCCGCGGCGCAGCGTCGGTCGGGCGTATTCGCCGAGAGCGGGGAGTTCGCGGATCCAGCTCAGCGTGATGGCCCGCCGCTCGTCGATGTGCTGCACGTAAGTGACGACGGCCTGGCGAATCTGCTCATGCCAGGGGGCCTGCGGGTCGACGGCAGCGCTGATGGTCTCGACGAGTTCGTCGTTGTTGGCAGTGAGCAACTCGGCGAAGCAGTCCTCTTTAGTGGAGAACTCGCTGTAGAAGGTGCGCTTGGAGGTCCTGGCATACCGGACGATGTCGGCGACGGTGGTGTCCCGGTAGCCGCGTTCCTCGATCGACGCTGCCAGCCCGTCGAGCAATCGCCGCCGGAAGTCGTCGTTGCGGCCGACGGCGGGCGCGTCATCAACGGCCGTCGTGGTCATCTGACCTCCTTTCGCGGGCTCCTCTTGTCAGGGCTGGTACCGAGGGGTACCGTACCTCACAAGCCAGTGGTACAACGCAGTACCACGCGAATCCCGGGAGGGCCCCACCGATGAGCGAAGCGCCAACCGTCGAAGCGCCGGTCCGCGTCGATCCGAAGCTGCCGCCCTCCCCGGGGCTGCCGAATGCGCTGGTCAGCCTGGCATTCATGCTGGCCCGCCGGCCCACGACCGACTGGATGACCCGACGCTACGGGCGCTGCCTCACGGTGCGGATACCGGTGTTCGGCAACACCGTCGTGGTCTCCGACCCGGCGCTGACCAAGCAGATCTTCACCACGAGCCCCGACATCCTCTACAACATCCAGCCGAACCTGAGCCGGCTGCTGGGACCCGGATCGGTGTTCGCTCTCGATGGCGTCGAGCACCGGGTGCGGCGCAAGCTGCTCACCCCGCCGTTTCACGGCAAGAGCATCCGGGCCTACGAGCAGATCGTGGTCGAGGAGACGCTGCGCGAGATCGAATCCTGGCCTCAGGGAACGGAATTCGAAACGCTCGAACCGATGATGCATATTACGCTGAACATCATCTTGCGAGCCATCTTCGGGGCTGACGGTTTCGAACTCCAGCGACTGCGCGAGCTCATCCCGAAGTGGGTGACCCTGGGATCGCGGCTGGCGGTGCTGCCCTCGCCGAAGCGCGAATTGCCCTGGACGCCATGGGGACGACTGGTCGAGTACCGCCGCGAATACGAATCGCTCGTCGACACGCTGATCAGTCGGGCGCAGAACGATCCCAACTTCGAGGACCGCACCGACGTGCTGTCGCTGTTCCTGCGCAGCACCTACGAAGACGGTTCGACGATGACGCGCGGCGAGATCGGCGACGAATTGCTGACCCTGCTGGCCGCCGGTCACGAGACAACGGCGTCGACGCTGGCATGGGCGATCGAACGGATCTCGCGCCATCCCGAGGTGTTGAGCCGGCTGGTCGCCGAGGCCGATACCGAGGACAACGCCTATCGGCAGGCCACGATCCTGGAGGTCCAGCGCAACCGGACGGTGATCGACTTCTCTGGGCGCCACGTCGCGGTGCCGACCTATGAGCTCGGCGATTGGCGTGTGCCGCAGGGCTATTCGGTGATGGTCAGCCTGAACCAGCTGCACGAGAACCCGGAGATGTTCCCCGATCCGGAGCGCTTCGACCCACAGCGGTTCCTCGACGCCAAGCCCAACACGTTTGCCTGGGTCCCGTTCGGCGGCGGTACCCGTCGCTGCATCGGCGCGGCCTTCGCCAACATGGAGATGGACGTCGTGCTACGGACTGTGTTGCGGCACTTCACGATTGCCACCACAACGGCGCCGGGGGAGAAGTGGCATTCCCGCGGCGTGGCGTTCACCCCGAAGAAGGGTGGACGCGTCGTCGTACACCGGCGCGGCTGAAACCCGACCGAATGTGCGTCCCGATACGCCCACGACGGCGTGTCGCGTACGGGACGGCACAGTCGGCGGGTGCAGCGTGGCTAGACCTCAGCCCGCTTGGGCAGCTTCCAACCCGGCCGCGGGAAGTGGCAGGTGTAGCCGTTCGGGTAATGCAGCAGGTAGTCCTGATGCTCGGGCTCGGCATCCCAGAAATCGCTGGCCGGCGTCACCTCGGTCACGACCTTGCCGGGCCACAACCCGGACGCGTCGACGTCGGCGATGGTGTCCAGCGCGACCTGCTTCTGCTCGTCGTCGAGGTAGAAGATCGCCGACCGGTAACTGGTCCCGACGTCGTTGCCCTGCCGGTTCTTCGTGCTCGGATCGTGGATCTGGAAGAAGAACTCCAGCAGCGTCCGGTAATCGGTCTGCGCCGGGTCGTATTCGATCTCGACCGCCTCGGCGTGGCCGGGATGATTGCGATAGGTGGGGTGATCGTTCTGGCCGCCGGTGTAGCCGACGCGGGTGGACACCACGCCGGGCTGCTTGCGGATCAGATCCTGCATGCCCCAGAAGCAACCGCCCGCCAGGATGGCCCTCTTCGTGCTCACGCGTCCTCCTTGGATGTCTCGAACAGGCTCTTGTACTCGCCGTAACCCTGCGCCTCGAGGTCGTCGAGGTGAATGAACTTCAGCGAAGCGGAGTTGATGCAGTAACGCAACCCTCCCTGCGCGCGGGGACCGTCTTTGAAAACGTGCCCCAGATGGCTGTCGCCACCTGCCGAGCGGACCTCGGTGCGAACCATCAGGTGACTGAAGTCCCGCTTGGTCACCACGTTGGACGGCTCGATCGGCTTGGTGAAACTGGGCCACCCTGAGCCGCTGTCGAACTTGTCGACCGAGGCGAACAGAGGCTCGCCGGAGACGACGTCGACGTAGATGCCCGGCTCGTGGTTGTCCCAATACTCGCCGGTGAAGGGCCGCTCGGTTCCGTTCTCCTGGGTTACCCGGTATTGCTCCGGGGACAGCGCGGAAACGGCGGCGGGATTGCGGTGATAGTCATGCGACATGCCCGTATAACCTCAAGGATCGTTCAGATAGTTCCCGTGTCACAGACCGGTCAGAACCGACGTGCGCTGCACCTGGAAAGCCCCGGTGTCACAATTGGCCAACCGGCAACGCGGCCGGGATTGACCAGGAAAGTCCGGCGTGATGCAGCTTCGCCACATCTGCACTCCCGCGCCCGTTCGACGCGGGACCACATGTACCGGGTGAGGCTGCTCGACTTCGCCGGCAGCGACTTTCACAGCGCGCAGCAGATCAGACTGCTGCGGATCTACTTGAGCCTCACGACGTTCCTCTACGTCTACGGTGTGGTGTTTACCATCTGGCCACTTCACCCGGAGCTGACGTACGCCAATCCGACTGGCGGGCTGATCGCTATCGTGCTCGGTGTCGCGGCACTGGCCTGGCTGGCCATCAAGCCGGACACGCCGGCACCGGCCACGCTGGCCGCCATCGCCGCCACTCCGCTGGTGATGGCCTTCCACATCTCGATCGCCGCCGAACTTGCCTGCCTGATCGCGCCGATGTTCCTGGCGATGTACCTCCGGGCGTTCTATCCGGCCCGGCGGGCGTTGGTACTCATCGGTTTCCTCACGGTGGCGTCCGTGGTGGCACTCGCCGTCGCACCCATCCGCAAGCTCGGTGTCGACTACCTCATCTGGATCGTCGCGATCGTCGGTGCGGCGGAGTCGTTTGGGCTCGTGATGCGTGCCCTGGTCACCAGCGCATGCACCGATCCGCTGACCGGTTTGCTCAATCGGGCCGGATGGGAGATCGCCACCCGGAACCTCCTGGCGCGCCGGCGATCGCCCAATGTGACGATCTCGGTCGTCGTGATGGACCTCGACGGCTTCAAGCAGATCAACGACACCCTCGGACACCTGGCCGGCGACGAGCACCTCGCCGACCGTGCGCGCCGCTGGCGTGAGTTGGTTCCGCGCGACGCTGTGTTGGCCCGCCTCGGCGGCGACGAGTTCGCCGCGTGTATCGCCGACCGCGACGGGTCGTCGGCAGAACAGTTCGTCGTCGATGTCGGCCATCACACCCCCGACACCAGCGTCGGGATGGCATCGCAGCCCGGCGACACCGCCGACATCGCCGAGCTGTATGCACTGGCCGACGCCGAGTTGTACGCCGCCAAGAGCCGCAACCGCGGCAATCGGGGCGGTTCCCCACACGCCTACTAGAACTTGTTCTAGTTTGGTGCTGTGGCGCGATTTTCCCGTGAAGAACTGACCGAAGCGTTCGCAGTTTTCGAGAAGACGGTCGACGACGCGGCCCGGACCCAAGACTGGGACGCCTGGGTGAGTCATTACACCCCCGACGTCGACTACATCGAGCACGCGATGGGCACGATGAAGGGCCGCGACGAGGTGCGGGCCTGGATCACCAAGACGATGGGCAGCTTTCCCGGCAGCTACATGACCGAGTTCCCGTCGCTGTGGAAGGTGTTCGACGAGGAGACCGGCCGGGTCATCTGCGAGCTGGACAACCCGATGCGGGACCCCGGGGACGGCACGATCATCAGCGCCACCAACATCTCGATCGTCACCTACGCCGGCGATGGGCTGTGGTCGCGGCAGGAGGACATCTACAACCCGCTGCGCTTCCTGCAAGCCGGCATGAAGTGGTGCAAGAAAGCTGAGAAGCTCGGCACCCTCGACGCGGAGGCGGCGGCCTGGATGCGCGCCAACGGGGGCTTCAAGTGAGTGCGCCCAAGCTCGTCATCGGAGCCAACGGATTCCTCGGGTCGCACGTCACCCGCCAGCTGGTCGCCGACGGTCATCCGGTTCGGGTCATGGTGCGGCCGAACGCGTCCACCATCTCGATCGACGACCTCGACGTAGAACGTTTCATCGGCGACATCTGGGACAACGACGTGCTGCGTCAGGCGATGGCCGGTGTCGATGACGTCTACTACTGCGTGGTCGACACCCGCGGCTGGCTCAGTGACCCCGCACCACTGTTCCGCACCAACGTCGAGGGCACCCGCAATGTCCTCAATGTTGCGCTCGAATTTTCCCCGGGTCGCTCCGCTCCTACCCCAGGATCCGCTGCGCTGCACCGGTTCATCTTCACCAGCAGCTACGTCACCGTCGGGCGGCGCCGCGGCCGGACGGTCAATGAAACCGACATCATCAAAGACCAGGGCCTCACCCCCTACGTCCGCTCGCGGGTGCAGGCCGAGGAACTGGTGCTGCGGTACGCGCGTGAACAGGGCCTGCCCGCGATCGCGATGTGCGTGTCGACCACCTACGGCGGCGGTGACTGGGGACGCACCCCGCACGGCGCGATCATCGCCGGCGCTGCCTTCGGCAAGCTGCCATTCGTGATGGGCGGCATCGAGCTGGAAGCGGTCGGGGTCGACGACGCCGCCCGCGCGATGATTTTGGCCGCCGAGCGTGGCCGGGTCGGGGAGCGCTATCTGATCTCGGAGAAGATGATCAGCAATGCCGAGGTGGCGCGTATCGCCGCGCTGGAGGCCAAGATGCCGCCGCCGGCCAAGACGATCCCGTTGCCGCTGGCCTACGCGCTGGCCGCCATGGGCACCGCGAAAGCCCGGCTGCGTGGCACCGACGAGAAGCTGTCGCTCGGTTCGTTGCGGCTGATGCGTGCCGAGGGACCGCTGGACTGCTCCAAGGCCGTCCAAGAACTGGGCTGGCAGCCGCGCCCGGTCGAGGAGTCCATCCGCGAGGCGGCACGCTTCTGGGTCGGACTGCGGGAGGCTAAGCGGCAGGCGAAGGTGGCGAGGACGGATTGACCCGGCGCTGAACCGGTTTGACGGCGAATACGTGTCCCGCGTATGACGCCACGCATCTTTGCCCTGTCCGCCGCCGTCGCGATCGCTGCCGTCCTGCTGGTGGCGGCGTGCTCGGCGGGAACCAAGGCCGCACCGCCGGCTGGCCCGCCTACGGCCGGTCCGACGATCAGCATCTCCGACATGAAGTTCACCTCGCCGGCAGCGGTCACGCCGGGAGCCAAGATCACCGTCACCAACTCCGACGGGGTCGAACACACCGTCACCGCCGACGCCGGCAACGCGTTCAACGTCGAGGTCGACGAGAAGGGCACCGCTACCTTCACCGCGCCCAATCAGCCGGGAACCTATGCCTACCACTGCAACTACCACCCGACGATGCACGGACAGCTTGTAGTTCAGTGAGATCGGTCTAGCCTTGGCGGGTGCCGAAAATCGACGTCGATCTGCACGGTCCGCCGCAGACGATGCTGGCGACGCTGTACGCCAAAGCCCTTGACGCCCAACGGGAACAGCCAATCCTCGGCGATGTGTGGGCCGCCGAAGCGGTCGCCCGCATCGACTACGACTGGTCCCAGACGACGATCACCGATCGGACGTCACCGTCGGTCACCACCCGTTCGCTGCACTTCGACATCTGGGCTCGTCAGTTCCTGGCCCGCCATGATTGTGCTGTCGTCGTCCACCTCGGTGCCGGACTGGACAGCCGGGTGTACCGGCTCGATCCGGGCCCGGGCGTCGAGTGGTACGACGTCGACTACCCGTCGATCATGGCCTTGCGTGAACAGCTCTACCCGCCGCGGCCGCACTACCACCGGATTGCCGCCTCGGTCACCGAACCCGGTTGGCTCGACCAGATCCCGGCCGACCGTCGGGTGCTGGCCCTGGGCGAGGGACTGACGATGTACCTCACCGAACCGGATGGCCTCGCGCTGCTCCGTCGGATCGTCGACCGCTTCCCGTCCGGCGAGCTGCAGTTCGACGCATTCAGCCGCTTGGGCATCCGAAGTCAGTGGCTCAACAGCGTGGTCCGGCGATCAGGCTCGACACTGCACTGGGGTATCGACGGTCCCCGCGACATCGTCGACGCGGTACCGGGTGTCCGGCTGCTGGCGTGGGTGTCGCCGTTCGAATCGCCCAGCTTCCACGCGGTGCCGCGCGAGTATCGGGTGATGGCCCGGGTCATGTCGGCGATACCGGCGCTGAAAATGATGGCGCAGTACCACCGCTACGCGTTCTAAATTCTTGACATGGCCACGATCAACGGCGCGGTGTCGCACTGGTTCACCGAGCTTCCCCAACCACGCCCTGCCCTCCCCGGCGACCGAGACGCCGACGTCTGCATCGTCGGCGCCGGCTACACCGGATTGTGGACCGCCTACTACCTGAAGAAGGCCGACCCCTCGCTGCGGATCACCGTGCTGGAGGCGCGGTTCGCCGGGTTCGGCGCATCGGGACGCAACGGCGGCTGGCTGTCCGGGCTCGCGCCCGGCCACCGCGGGTTGCTGGCCAAGAAATACGGGCGAGACAGCGTGGTGGCGTGGCAGCAGACCCTCAACGCCGCCGTGGATGAGGTGATTGCGGTGGCCTCCCACGAAGGCATCGACGCCGACATCGTCAAGGGCGGGAACCTCGAGGTCGCGCGCAACGCGGCGCAGGCGCGCCGGCTACGTGCCGAGGCGGACGAGGATCGCGAGTGGGGCACCGACGGAATCGAGCTGCTGACCGCCGCCGACGCTGCTGCGCGGGTTCGGGTCGACGGGTTGGTGCTCGGATCGTTCAACCCGCACTGCGCGCGTATCCAGCCGGCCAAGCTGGCCCGCGGTCTGGCCGACGTCGTCGAACGCCTCGGCGTCACCATCTACGAGCAGACCCCGGTGACGACGATCAGCCCCGGCCGGGCGCAGACCTCGCGGGGTGTGGTGCGAGCACCGGTCGTGCTGCGCGCCACCGAGGGATTCACCGCGCGGATGGCCGGACTGCGGCGCCGGTGGCTGCCGATGAACAGCGCGATGATCGCCACCGAGCCGATGCCAGACGACATCTGGGCTCAGATCGGCTGGGTTGGACGGGAAACGCTGGGCGACTTGGCGCACGGGTTCTTCTACGCCCAGCGCACCGCGGACAACCGCATCGCGATCGGGGGCAGGGCGGTGCCGTATCGCTACGCCTCCCGCATCGATCACGACGGGGCCGTCGGCGCCGACACGATCGCCTACCTGACCCGGGTGCTCAACACCGCCCTCCCGCAGACCCGCGGGGTACCGATCGCCCACGGGTGGTGCGGCGTGCTGGGTGTTCCGCGTGACTGGTCGGCCGGTGTCAGCCTGGATCCGGTCACCGGACTCGGCGAGGCGGGCGGTTACGTCGGCCACGGTGTGACCGCGACCAACCTGGCCGGGCGCACGCTGACCGACCTGGTGCTCAAACGATCGACGCCGCTGACCGAGCTGCCATGGGTCGGTCACCACTCGGCCACGTGGGAACCCGAGCCGCTGCGGTGGCTGGGTGTGCGCGGCATGTACACCGCCTACAAAATGGCCGACCGGCATGAAGAGGGTGGGCGGTCCAGTACCTCACCGATCGCGGTGGTCGCCGACGCGATCGCCCGCCGCCCGTGAACGGGGAATCATGGGGGTGTGACGGTGTTGCACCGACTACGCCTTGAGGAGGGACACCGATGAGCACACGTGAGGTCAAAGAGCCCACCGCCGAGCATCCGATCACGATCACCCCGACCGCGGGCCGTGTGCAGGTCCGGGTCAACGGCGCACTTGTCGCGGACACCCGTGCCGCGCTCGGCCTGGCCGAATCCACCTATCCCGTGGTGCAGTACATCCCGCTCGGCGACGTCGACCCCGCAGTACTGAGCTGCACCGACACCCGGACCTACTGCCCGTACAAGGGGGAGGCCAGCTACTACAGCGTCAACGCCGGAGGCACCACAGTCGAGGACGCGATCTGGACATACGAGGAGCCTTATCCCGCAGTCGCGGCGATAGCCGGTCACGTGGCGTTCTATCCGAACAAAGCCGACATCAGCGTCGCGCCGGACTGAGCAGGTGGCCGTCCAGCGGATCCTCACCTTCCCCGGTCCAGCCAGCCCGGGGCTAACGCTGGCACCGCAGCGCCGCGGGCCGGGCGATCCGTGCTACCAACTGGATGCCGACCGGTCGATCTGGCGCACCAGCCTGCAGGCCAGCGGGCCGGTGACCGCGCGGATCTATCGCACCGCGCCCGACGCCGTGGGATGCCAGGCATGGGGTGACGGCGCCGAGGAGTTCGTCGAGGCGCTGCCCGCACTGTTGGGGGTCGACGACGACCCCGGTGCCTACCGTCCACAGCACCCGGTCATCCAAGCTGCAGCCAAACGAGTCCCCCACCTTCGACTCGGCCGCACCGCGCGAGTTCTCGAGGCCCTGATTCCCGCTGTGATCGAACAGCGGGTGACGGGCGCCGACGCCTTTCGTGCCTGGCGGCTGCTGGTCACCAAGTTCGGGACCCCGGCGCCGGGCCCGGCTCCCGCCCGGATGCGGGTGCCGCCGCCGGCCGAGGTCTGGCGACGGATCCCGTCGTGGGAATTCCACCGCGCCAACGTCGATCCCGGCCGCGCCCGAACGATCGTTGGATGCGCGCAGCGCGCCGACGCGCTCGAACGCCTGTCCGCCCGGCCTGTGCCCGCGGCGCGGGACGCACTCACCACGCTGCCCGGAGTGGGAGTGTGGACGGCGGCCGAAACCGCGCAGCGCGCGCTCGGCGACACCGATGCGCTGTCGATCGGGGACTACCACATCTCCAAGATGATCGGCTGGACGCTCATCGGCACCCCGGTCGACGACGCCGGCATGGTGGAGTTGCTCGAACCGGAGCGTCCCCACCGCTACCGCGCGGTCCGATTGCTCGAAGCCAGCCGGTTGGCGTACAAGCCCCGTTTCGGCGCCCGTCTCCCGGTGCAGCAGATCAGCAATTTGTGACGCCGCTCTTACATCCGATTACCTGCGCAACGACTCGGGTATGAGCCGTTCGAGACCGAAAAGCGGAAGGAGCGAGCGAAATGAGTTCCAAGGGTTCCAAGTTCACTGTCCCCGGATTGACCGAAGCCAAGGCCCGCAAGGTGGCTGACCTCCTGCAGAAGCAGTTGAGCACCTACAACGACCTGCACCTGACTCTGAAGCATGTGCACTGGAACGTGGTCGGCCCCAACTTCATCGGCGTGCACGAGATGATCGACCCTCAGGTCGAACTCGTTCGCGGCTACGCCGACGAAGTCGCCGAGCGAATCGCCACTCTTGGTGCATCGCCGCAGGGCACGCCGGCCGCGATCCTGAAAGATCGTACGTGGGATGACTACTCCGTCGGCCGTGACACTGTCCAGGCCCACCTCGCCGCAGTCGATCTGGTCTACGACGGCGTCATCGAGGACCTGCGCAACAGCATCGAGGCCACCGAGGAACTCGACCCGGTGACCCAGGACATCCTCATCGGCCACGCCGCCGAGTTGGAGAAGTTCCAGTGGTTCGTGCGTGCCCACCTCGAAAACGCCGGTGGCACTTTGTCACACGAGGGCAAGTCGACGGAGAAGGGCGCCGCGGACGCGGCCCGTTGAGCCTGACCCTCAGCGCTCCAGCGCGTCGTCGCGGACCGGACGGTCAGCAAGCTCCTCGGCGCGGCCGAACAGAAGCGGGTAGAGCGCACCCGCCACGGCCGCGCCGGCGAGCGGCGCCAGCCAGAACACCCACAGCTGCGCGGGTGCACCGTCACCGTTGAAGAACGCCACGCCCATCGAACGGGCCGGGTTGACCGACGTGTTCGAGATGGGGATCGAGATCAGGTGGATGAGCGTGAGCATCAAGCCGATCGCCAAGCCGGCGAATCCTTTTGGTGCCCGGTCATCGGTGGCGCCCAAGATCACCAGCAGGAATAGGAACGTCAGCAACGCCTCGGCGATCACCACCGCGGCCAGCGAGTAGTGGAACGGTGAGTGCTCACCGAATCCGTTGGCGGCCATGTGCCCCGTTGGCGTGAAATCGGCTCTGCCAGAGGCGATCCAATAGATCACGGCACCGCCGGCCAGACCGCCGGCCACCTGGATGACCCAGTAGGCAGGCAGAGCTTTCCATTCCACCCGTCGGGCGAGCGCGGCCCCGAAGGTGACGGCTGGGTTGAAATGCCCGCCGGAAATGGTTCCGAACGCGTAGACGCCGGTGAGCACGGTCAGCCCGAATGCGAGCGCCACACCCAGGAACCCGATGCCCACCGAGCCGTCACCGGCGGGGTTGGCGGCGAAAACGGCGGCGCCGCAGCCACCCAGAACCAACAGAAACGTGCCGATGAATTCCGCGGCCAGTCGGTGCGCCATCGTGGGAGCTGTCACTGGGTAACCCTTCTCGTCGAATGGGTCTATCTCACGTGATGATCGCAGTGTCACCGAGCCAAAAGCATCGAACTTTGCTGAATCGTGTTGAGACAGTGATCTGACCGGGGGCGGGAGTTCACTTCACCGGTTCGTCGTCGTCGTCGGCCGCGAGGATCTCCGGAGCGGGAACGGTGACGCGTTCGGCCCCAGCCGTTTCCCGGTTGAGCCGTTGCGATTGATAGATCGACACCGGCGTGCGAATGATGATCAGGTACGCGATGCCGACGGCGATCATCGCACCCGGAATCACCGCGAACGAACCGGTCATCTCGGCGACCATGAGCATGACCGCCAGCGGCGCATGGGCGACGCTGCCGAAGCAGGCCATCATCCCGGCGATCACGAAAACTGCGGGCCCGCCAGGCACAGCCGGCGCGCCCGCCAGATCCGCCAGCCGCCACAACGCCGCACCCGTGAAGCCACCGATCACGATGCCCGGCCCGAAAATCCCGCCGGATCCGCCACTTCCGATCGACAACGACGTTGCGACGATCTTCGCGAGGGGTAGCACGAGGACGATCCACAACGGGATCGTCAGCAGCCCGTCGCGCGTGGTGGCCAGCTGCACCCATCCGTAACCGCTGGAGAGGATCTGCGGGATCACCAGCGCCAGCAGACCGACGAGTAGGCCGCCGATCGCAGGCTTGATGACCTTTCCGCCGGGCAGCCGGTGGGTCAGCGCGACCGCGCCGTAGAAGATCCGCGCGTAAGCGTATCCCACTGCCGCCGAGACGATTCCGATCAGAGCGAACCAGCCCAGCTGGGCGGGGTCGAACTGATAGTCGTGCGCGACGAAGCCGAACATCGGCTCGAAGCCGAGGATCGATCCATAGATCGCATACGCGGTGCCCGAGGTGACGAAGCCCGGAATCAGCGCCTTGTAGTCGAAGTCCTCGCGGTACACGATCGAGGCGGCCAGCACCGCGCCACCGAGGGGGGCGCCGAAGATCGCGCCGATGCCCGAGCCGATTCCGAGGGAAACCGCGACGCGTCCGTCGGCGTCCGACAGGTCGAACATCCGCGTGAGCAGCGACCCAAAGCCCGCCGATATCTGGGCGGTCGGTCCCTCGCGGCCGGCTGAGCCGCCGGAACCGATGGTCAGCGCGCTGGACACCAGCTTCACCAACACCGCGCGGACGCGGATCGAACGGGGGTCGGTGTGGACGGCCTCGATGGCGCTGTCGGTGCCGTGCCCCTCAGCTTCGGGCGCCAGCTTCGCGACGAGGAAGGCCGACACCAGTGCGCCGCCGAACACGATCAGCGGGATCGCCCAGGGACGGACGAAGCCGGCTGATCCGGTGCCACCGCCGTCCGCATAGGCCTGCGGCGGGTGGTAGCCGCCGAGGTAGCCGAGCAGCACACGCCCCGTGTAATCCAGCGCGAGATAGAAGACCACCGCGCCCAGCCCGGCGATGATGCCGATCGCGACTCCGAGGATCAACCACTTACGCAGATAGCCGGAGTCGCGCAGAAACTGGCCCAGCCGTCCGCCGGCCTTCCTGACACCCGGCGCCTCGGCCATGGACGGATGCTAGCAGCGCGCCGGTCGGGCAGATGGCCGACCGCCTGCATCTGTAGGGACCAAAGACCCCAGTCTGCCCGGGGCCGGCTCGCGCGGTTGCACATACCCCCTTGGGTATATAAGCTGAGGCCAAGAGATACCCCATGGGGTATCAAAGGTGAGGCCGGGAGGTGCCGCATGATCGGGCTGACAGTCGGATTGGCCGTGCTCGTGGGCGTTTCCCTTGGCCTGCTCGGAGGCGGCGGTTCGATCCTCACGGTGCCGCTGCTGGTCTATGTCGCCGGCATGGACGCCAAAGTGGCGATTGCGACCTCACTGCTGGTCGTCGGTGTGACGAGTGTCGTGGGGGCGTTCTCACATGCGCGCGCCGGGCGGGTGCAGTGGCGGACGGCCATGCTTTTCGGTGCGTCGTCGATGATCGGCGCCTACAGCGGCGGTCAGCTGACCCGGTTCATTCCGGGCGACGCGTTGCTCGTGGCGTTCGCGGTGATCATGGTCGCGACCGCGATCGCGATGCTGCGGGGCCGGCGATCGACAGGAGCCGGTGCTCCGCAGCGCCGGATGCCCCTGCTCAAGACAGCTGCGATCGGGCTCGCCTTGGGCCTCGTCACCGGAACTGTCGGTGCCGGTGGCGGTTTCCTGGTGGTGCCGGCCCTTGTGCTTCTGGGCGGACTGACCATGCCGGCCGCGGTGGGAACCTCGCTGGCGATCATCGCGATGAACTCGTTCGCCGGACTGGCCGGCTACCTGTCGGTCATGCGGATCGACTGGGCGGTCGCGGCGATGGTGACCGCCGCGGCCGTCGCCGGCGCCTTGGTCGGGGTGAGGTTCGCCGACCGGATCAATCCCGAGGTGCTGCGTCGAGCGTTCGGGTGGTTCGTCCTGGTGATGGCCTCGGTCGTTCTGGGCCAACAACTGAACCCGATCGTCGGCTACGTCGGTGTGGCGCTCGCCTGCCTGGTCCCCGCATCTGCGTTCGCCTGCAACCACATTGCCGCATGCCCGCTGCGGCGGGCACTGAACCGCCACACCGTGACGGCCGCCGCAACCTGATCGTCCGCACGTCCAGAAAGGAACCCAAAATGAAGTTCAACCAGTACTACCTGGATTGTCTGTCGCACGCGTCCTACCTGATCGGTGATGAATCGACGGGCCGCGCGGTTGTCGTCGACCCCCAACGCGATGTGTCCGAATACCTCAGTGACGCCGCGGAACTCGGGATGCGTATCGAGCTCGTCATCGAAACCCACTTCCATGCCGACTTCCTGTCCGGCCACCTGGAATTGGCCGCCGCGACCGGGGCCAAGATCGTGTACTCCTCGGTTGCCGAACCGGAGTTCGAGTTCATGGCGGTCGAGGACGGCGAGCGCTACTCCCTGGGGCAGGTGCAGTTGGAGTTTCGGCACACCCCCGGGCACACCCCCGAGTCGCTGAGCATCGTGATTTACGAACATCCCGACGACACCCAGCCGTACGGCGTGCTGACCGGTGACACCCTGTTCGTCGGTGACGTCGGGCGCCCGGACCTGCTGGCCTCGATCGGTTTCAGTCGCGAGGAACTCGCCGACAAGTTGTACGACTCGTTGCACGACAAGTTGATGACGCTTCCCGACACCACGCGGGTGTATCCCGCACACGGCGCCGGTTCGGCGTGTGGCAAGAACCTCTCGACCGACCTGTGGTCGACGATGGGTGAACAGCGCCGCACCAACTACGCGCTGCGGGCCGGTGATAAAGCGACGTTCATGGAACTCGTCACCGAGGGCCAGCCTCCGGCGCCGGGCTACTTCGTCTACGACGCCATCCTCAACCGCAAGGACCGCGCGTTGCTCGACGAGGCTCAGATGCCCGCACCGATGACCTACTCGCAGGTGCGCGAGGCCATGAACGCCGGCGCAATGCTGGTCGACGGGCGCACGCCCGAGGAGTTCGCGCGGGGTCACCTCCGTGGTGCGATCAACATCGGCCTGGAGGGTCGCTACGCCGAGTTCGCCGGGTCGGTGGTTCGGCCCGATGTCGACATTGTGCTGATGACCGAGCCGGGCATGGAGCGCGAAGGCAAGAACCGTTTGGCGCGAATCGGTTTCGATCGCGTGGTCGGCTATCTCGCTGAGCCCTACCAGACGATGTTCACCCACCGTGACGATGTCGAGGTCGCCTCCCGGCTGACCGCGAACGGGCTCGGCGAGCGGATGGCCGATGTGCCCGAGTTGCAGATCGTGGACGTCCGCAACCCGGGCGAAGCCGCCGCCGGGATGATCGCCGGTGCGGTCAACATCCCGGTCGGTCAGCTTCCCGCTCGCGTTGGTGAACTCGACCCCCGCAAGCCGACGGTCGTGTACTGCGCAGGCGGCTACCGCTCCTCGGTGGCTGCGAGTCTGCTGCGGCAGCACGGCTTCGCCGATGTCAGTGATGTCCTGGGCGGCTACGGCGCCTGGGAAGCAGCCGTCCAGAACGCCTGAAAGGAAATGCAAGAGATCATGACCATCACAGCCAAGCACCAGATCCTGATCGTCGGCGGCGGGACCGCGGGAATCACCGTCGCCGCCCGGCTGCTACGCAAGGGTTACACCGACGTCGCGGTCATCGAACCGTCGGACCAGCATTACTACCAGCCGTTGTGGACACTCGTCGGTGGTGGACAGGCCAAAGCCGCGACCACCGCGCGGCCCGAATCTTCGGTGATGCCATCGGGCGCAACCTGGATCCGCAAGGCAGCCAGCGTATTCGACCCCAATGCCAACACAGTGACCTGTGCCGACGGCGCGACCTATGAGTACGACGCGCTGGTGGTGTGCCCGGGCATCCAGCTGGACTGGAATCGCACCGACGGACTCGCAGAGGCGGTCGGCCACAACGGTGTGTCGTCGAACTACCGGTTCGACCTCGCCCCGCGCACCTGGGACTTCATTCGCGAAACTCGATCGGGCTCAGCCGTGTTCATGATGCCCTCGGGTCCGATCAAGTGCGGCGGCGCACCGCAGAAGATCGCCTACCTGGCCAGCGACTACTGGCGCAAGCAGGGCGTTCTGGACAAGATCGACGTACATCTGGTGCTTCCGACACCCCGGGCGTTCGGCATTCCCGCGATCGCCGACAACCTCGACAAGGTGATTGCCGGCTACGGCATCCAGCTGCACACGATGTCGGAAGTGACTGCAGTTGATGGGGATTCGAAGAAGGTGACGCTGACCGCCGTCGGCGAGGGCGGCACCGACGGGACCCTGGCCTACGACGTGCTGCACGCGGTCCCCCGCCAGTCGGCACCGGACTGGATCAAGACCAGCCCGCTGTCGACCGGCGATGACAACGGCTACGTGGAGCTCGACAAGTTCACCCTGCAGCACGTGCGGTACCCGAACGTCTTCGGTCTGGGCGACGCCGGCTCGACGCCGAACTCCAAGACCGGCGCCGCGATTCGCAAACAGGCTCCGGTGGTCGTTGAGAACATCGACGCCTTCCTCACGGGCCGGCCACTGCAGGCACGATACGACGGTTACTCGTCATGCCCGATCGTCACGTCGTCGCACGACATGCTGCTCGCCGAGTTCGACTACGACATGCACCTCGAGCCGTCGTTCCCGATATTGGATCCCACCAAGCCGCACCGGCCGTACTGGTACATGAAGAAGTACGGGCTGCCGTGGCTGTACTGGAACCTGATGCTGAAGGGCCTCGTCTAGCGACGAGCCCTCAGGCGTCGAGGTCCTGCTGGACCAGCTCGGCGATCGCCTTGCAGGCGGCCTCGTCCTCGGAGGCGACGGTGACCTGCGCGCCGTTGCCCGCGCCCAGCGTCATGATCATCAGCGCCGAACCGGCGTCCACCGGCTCCCCGCCGTCCACCGCCAGCGTCACCGGAACACCCGCGTTGACAACGGCTTCGGAGATGATCGCGGCGGGGCGGGCGTGCAGGCCGATCGCCGAGCCAACGATCACGGTCTTGGTGTGCATGGGGTCTCCTTCTAGGGGTGTCGAACTCGACGATATGTCGATGTCTACTCGTACTTCTGCGGTCAAACTGCCGTTTGGGCGACGGGGGCGGCGGTGGCGGGTGCGTCGGTATCGGTCGCCTTACGGATGAACTGTTTGGCAGCGATCACCGCGAACCCGCCGACCGCGGTGCCCGCGGCCAGGGCGACCAGGAACCACACCAGGTTGCCGATCGCGAAGAACACGAAGATGCCGCCGTGTGGCGCCTTGAGGGTGACGTCGAAGGCCATGATCAGCGCACCGGTGACTGCGCCGCCGGCCATCATCGACGGGATGACACGCAGCGGGTCGGCAGCCGCGAACGGGATGGCGCCCTCGGAGATGAACGATGCCCCCAACAGCCATGCGGCGCGGCCATTCTCGCGTTCCGGTTCGCTGAACAGACCGGGCCGGACAGTGGTGGCCAGCGCCATCGCCAGCGGCGGCACCATACCGGCCGCCATCACCGCGGCCATGATGCGCAGCGAGGCCGGATCGGCGACGTTGAGCCCGGCGGTCGCGAAGGCGTAGGCCGCCTTGTTGACCGGGCCGCCGAGGTCGAAGCACATCATCAGACCGAGGATCACGCCGAGCAGGATCACCGAGGCGCCGGTGAGTCCGTTGAGCCAGTTGGTCAGCCCCGACGTGATCGCGGCCAGCGGACGGCCCAGCAGTAGGAACATCAACAGGCCGACGATCAGTGACGCGAACAGCGGGATGATCACCACCGGCATCAGTCCGCGCGCCCACTGCGGCACGTTCACCTTGCTGATCCACAGTGCGGCGAAGCCTGCGATCAGGCCGCCGACGATACCGCCAATGAACCCGCCGCCGACGAACACCGCGACCGCACCCGCGGTGAATCCCGGTGCGATACCGGGCCGGTCGGCGATGGCGAACGAGATGTACCCGGCCAGGGCGGGAACCAGGAAGCTGAACGCCAGGCCGCCGAGGGTGAACAGGACCGCACCGAGGTACTGGGTGAAGCCGCCGCTCGGCAGGTTGGTCAGCGAGTTGGTGGTCGCGATCAGGTTGCCCAGCGACTTGGTCGCGCCGTCCGGGGTGTTCGCGATGTCGTAGCCGGCGAACAGGAAGCCCAGGGCGATCAGCAGACCGCCCGCGGCCACGAACGGGATCATGTAGCTGACGCCGGTCAGCAGGATCTGCCGGATGCGGGTGCCCCACCCGACGCCGCCGGCCGGTGCGCCGCTGTCAGCGGCGGCCGCGGAGCCCTCAACCCGCGCGGCTTTCGGATTGTCCGCGGCGGCAACGGCTTCGGCGATCATCGTGTCCGGCTCGTTGATGGCGCGCTTGACGCCGGAGGCGATCACCGGCTTTCCGGCGAACCGTTGCCGGTCCTTGACGCCGACGTCGGTGGCGAAGATGACGGCGTCGGCGCCGCTGATCGTGTCCGCGCTCACCGGCGTGCTGCCCGAGGAGCCCTGGGTCTCGACCGTCAAGCTCACCCCGGCACGCTCGGCGGCCAGCTTGAGCGCGTCGGCGGCCATATAGGTGTGCGCGATGCCGGTGGGACACGCGGTGATCGCCACGATCGACTTCGTCTGTTTCGCAGCGGGTTTCGCGGCCGGTGCGGCAGCGGGCGTGGCTCCGTCGGGGTTGACCACGCCGTCGACCAGGCCTACCACGTCGTCGGCGGAGGCGGCCTCGCGCAGCGACTGCACGAAGTCCGGGCGCACCAGCGCGCGCGCCAGGCTGGACAGCAGCTTCATGTGCTCGGCACCGGCGCCGTCCGGGGCGGCGATCAGGAACACCAGATCTGCCGGGCCGTCGGGCGCACCGAAGTCCACCTTTGGCGAGAGCCGGGCGAACCCGATCGACGGTGAGGACACCGCGGCCGATCGGCAGTGCGGGATTGCGATCCCGCCGGGAAGTCCGGTGGCCGACTGCGCTTCTCGCGCCATGGCCGCGGCCTGCAGCGCCGCACCGTCGGTGACCCGGCCGCTGTCGGCCAGCCGGGTCGCGAGCCGGCCGATCACCGACTCCTTGTCGGTGCCGGCATCGACGTCGAGCAATACCAGATCCGTGCTGATGATCGTGGAGTTCGTCATGGTGGCCTTCCGGGTGTTAGGGGCGCGCGGGGTAGGGCGATATCGAGGTGACCGCCACGTTGTCGAGGTCGATCTGGGCCGGTGTCGGCAGCGCCGAACCGGGGAGTGCCGCCGCGGCGCTGCCGTAGGCGACAGCCATCTGCAGCCGCTGTGGCGCTTCGGCGCCACCGACGTCGGCGCGCACGTAGCCCGCGAGGGAGGAGTCGCCGGCGCCGACGGTGCTCCTGGGCTTGATCGGGGGTGGGGTGGCCAGCCAGCTGCCGGTGTCGTTGACCAGCAGCGCTCCGGCGGCACCCAGCGTGGCCAGGACGGTCCTGGCGCCGCGGTCGATGAGCTGCTGCGCGGCGGCCACCACGGGGTCCGGATCACCTTGGGCGAGAGCAT
Organism: Mycolicibacterium crocinum; assembly: GCF_022370635.2. The sequence continues at coordinate 279,749 of NZ_CP092362.2, forward strand.
CTTCCAGTTCCTGGGCGTCGACTCCGGCCAGGCTGGCGAGCTCCTCGGAGTTCGGCTTGATCACATCGGGCGCGGCGGTGGCGAAGCCGGCGGCCAGCGCGGCGAGTGGCGCGTCCGAGGTGTCCACGGCCACTTTGCAGTCGTAGGGCTGCAACTGAGCCACCACGTCGGCGTACCAGTTGTCGGGGATGCCGGGTGGTAGCGATCCGGACAGCACCACCCACCGGGCGTCGGCGGCGCGATCAAGAATCGCCTGCGTCAACGCGGCCAGCGTGATCTCATCGATCGGCGCGCCCGGCTCGTTGATTTTCGTTGTGGTCCCATCGGATTCGGTGATGGCCAGGTTGGTGCGCACCGCACCGTCGATGGGCACCGCGAAGAACGGCACACCGCAGGACAGCAGCGCCGTGATGATCGGGTCGTGCCGCGCCGCGGGTAGCACCGCGACGGTGTCCAGCCCGGCCAGCGTCAGGGCCCGCGCGACGTTGACTCCCTTGCCGCCCGGTTCCGTCGTCACCGACTGCACGCGGTGCACGGCGCCGCGGATCAACTCCGCGGGCAGCGTCACCGTGCGGTCGATGCTCGGGTTGGGCGTGACGGTGACGATCATGAATCCCCTCCTGCCAGAACGACTTCGACGCCCCGCTCGGTCAGCGCGGCGCGGTCGGCGGCGCTGATCTCGGGATCGGTGATCAGCGCGTCGACGCTGTCGATCGGGGCGAAGCTGACGAATTCCTCGCGCCCGATCTTCGATGAATCGGCCAGTACGACGACGTAGTTCGCACAGCGGACCATCGCCCGTTTGACCGCGGCCTCCTCGCCGTCGGGGGTGGACAGCCCGTGTCGCACGGTGATGCCGTTGGTTCCGATGAATGCGATGTCCACGCGCAGTGTGTCGAGGGCGCGCAGTACCGGTTCACCGACGGCGGCCTGGGTGAGGCCACGGACCCGCCCGCCCAGCAGTTGCAGGGTGACCGAGGGCATCGCCGCCAGCCGGGCGGCGATCGGCACGGCGTTCGTCACCACCACCAGGTCCCGGTCGGTCGGCAGCAGGGCCGCGACCCGGGCGGTGGTGGTGCCGGCGTCGAACAGCACCGAGGCGCCCGACAGCGGAACGAAATCGGCCGCCGCCCGGGCGATCGCCTCTTTGTGGTCGGCGCGGGTGGTCTCGCGCTCGTCGACACCGGGTTCGACGACATGCAGCGCCCGGACGGGGACCGCGCCGCCGTGCACCCGTCGCACCACACCGGCGCGATCCAGTGCGGCCAGATCCCGGCGGACGGTCTCGGTGGTGACGTCATAGGCCTGAGCGAGCTCGGCGACCGAGGCCCGTCCCTGGGACAGCACTCGGTCCGCGATCGCCTGCTGACGTTCTTCCGGGTACACGATTCTCCGTTTGTGTGGGTTATGCGCGGATTTGAATGTTGATACGTGTTGTTTTACTCCCGAACGTGTTGACTTGTCAATGGAAAGTTGTAATGTAGTTCACATGACCGTCTCTTCCACCCCTACCTCACTCGGTGCCGGACAGGTCCTCAGCGGCGTCCCGGTCGTCCCCGGCGTCCGATTTGCGCCGGTCATCCGACCCGGCCGGTTGCCCGCGATCTCCGACCTCGACCCCGGGGGCCAGATCGCCGACCCGGATCGCGAATCCGAGGCTTCCCGGTTCACCGCAGCCGCGGCCGCCGTCGCCGGCCGGTTGCGGGAGCGTGCCGCCCACGCGACCGGAGCCGCCTCGGAGGTGCTGGCCGCCACCGCGATGCTGGCGCAGGACCGGGCCTGGCTGGGCGCCGCCGAGAAACGCATCAAAGAGGGCGCCCCGGCGGTTCGCGCGACCGCCGAAGCGGCAGCCCAGTTTGTCGACCTGTTCACCAAGATGGGCGGACTGATGGCCGAACGCGTCACCGACCTGCGCGATATCCGCGACCGGGTGATCGCCGAACTGAGCGGGCTGGCCGAACCCGGTGTGCCGGTACCAGATCAGCCTGCCATTCTGTGCGCCGAAGACCTCGCGCCCGCCGACACGGCCGGTCTGGACCCCAAACTCGTTGTGGGACTTGCCACCACACTGGGTGGGCCCACCAGCCACACCGCGATCATCGCCCGCCAGCTCGGCATCCCATGTGTGGTCGCCGTGCACGGGCTCGACGAACTGCCGGCAGGCACCGACGTACTGATCGACGGAACCCGCGGCACCATCACGGTCTCGCCCGACCCGGCCGAGGCCACCGCCGCCGTGCAAGTCGCCGACGCGGAAGCCGCCGCGATGGCCGGCTGGGCAGGCCCGGGCGCGACCGCCGACGGTCACCCGGTGTCGATCCTGGCCAACGTGCAAGACGGTTCGGCCGCGCGCGCCGCACGCGAGACCCCGGCCGAGGGCATCGGGCTGTTCCGCACCGAACTGTGCTTCCTGAACCGCGATACCGAACCGACCGTCGAGGAACAGGCCGCCATCTACGGCGAGGTGCTCGACGCGTTCGCCGGGCACAAGGTCGTCATCCGCACCCTGGACGCCGGCTCCGACAAACCGCTGAAGTTCGTCGGTCATCCCAACGAGGCCAACCCCGCGCTGGGCGTGCGGGGCATCCGCATCGAATCCATTCAGCCCGAGATCCTCGACCGTCAGCTCGACGCAATCGCCCTGGCGGCCGGGAAGACCGGCACTGCGCCGTGGGTGATGGCGCCGATGATCGCCACCCCCGACGAGGCCAAGCGGTTCGCCGATCGGGCCCGAGCGCGCGGCCTCGTCCCCGGCGTGATGATCGAGGTGCCCGCTGCCGCGCTGCTGGCCGACCGCATCCTCGAACATGTGGAGTTCCTCTCCATCGGCACCAATGACCTGGCGCAATACACGATGGCCGCCGACCGGATGTCGGCCGAGCTGGCCACACTGACCGACCCGTGGCAGCCGGGAGTGCTGACGCTGGTCGCTGCGACGGCGCGCGCCGGAGCCGGCCGCGGCAAGCCGGTCGGGGTCTGCGGCGAGGCGGCCGCCGACCCGCTGCTGGCCTGCGTGCTGACCGGGCTCGGCATCACGTCGTTGTCCGCAGCGGCCGCGGCCGTCACCGGTGTCGGCGCCAAACTCGCATCGGTCACCCTGCAGCAGTGCCGCGACGCTGCCGCTGCGGTGCTGACCACGGCGAGCGCGGCCGAGGCCCGCGCGGCGGCGCTGGAGAGCCTCGGTTAGGAATTAATCGGACCGCGGTCCGGTTATTGTGGACATGCCAGCAGTCACCGCAGACACGTTGTCCCTGCCGCGCCTGAGCGCGGCCGCCCCGTCCGATAACGAACGGCCCGTCCGGTCCATCACCACCGGGCCGCGCGGATATGAAGGCGAGGGTTTCCCGGTCGTCCGCGCGTTCGCCGGAGTCAGCGCCGCCGACCTCGACCCGTTCATTCACATGGACCAGATGGGTGAGGTCGAGTACTCGCCGGGCGAGCCGAAGGGCACCGACTGGCACCCGCACCGCGGCTTCGAGACGGTCACCTACATGATCGATGGCCGCTTCGCCCACCAGGATTCGCACGGCGGTGGCGGTCTGATCGCCGACGGAGCCACCCAGTGGATGACCGCGGGCGCCGGCATCCTGCACATCGAGACACCGCCGGCCGAGCTGGTGGAAAGCGGCGGGCTGTTCCATGGAATCCAGCTGTGGGTCAACCTGCCCCGCGCCGACAAATTCGCCGAGCCGCGCTACCAGTCGATCGAAGGCCAGGCGGTGCGGCTGCTGTCGTCCGCCGACGGTGGGGCGCTGGTCCGCGTCATCGCCGGCGAGGTCGACGGCTGGGCCGGCCCGGGTGCGACGCATACTCCGATCACGTTGGCGCACACCACTATCGAGGCCGGGGCGCAGCTGAACCTGCCGTGGCCGCGGGACCACAACGCACTGGTCTATGTGCTCTCCGGTCGTGGCGCGGTCGGTCCGATCGGGCACCCGATCCAGCAAGGTCAGCTCGCGGTGCTCGGCCCGGGCGACCGCATCACCGTGGCCGCGGCCGCGGCCCAGGACTCGAACCGGCCCGCTATGGAGGTTCTCCTGTTGGGCGGCAAGCCGATTCGCGAACCGGTGTTCCACTACGGGCCGTTCGTGATGAACACCAAGTCCGAGGTCATCCAGGCACTCGAAGACTTCAACGCCGGCCGGTTCGGCACCGTCCCGCCCGGCGCGTTGATGCCGCACCGAGCCGGGTAGCCACGTCGAGATCGACCTCATGGTCGTAGACCGCGGGGAATCGCAGCCCTCAGGTCGATCTCGGCGCCCCCTTCGCCAGCTCGGGCGGATACGTCAGTTCGAGTTCGCCGAGGTTGGCCGCCACGGTCACCAGCGGCAACGCCGCCGACACGGCCAGCTCGCCCACGCCCGCCTCGGCCCGCAAGGCGGGCACCAGGTCGTCGCTGATCGGTGCGGTCAGTCCGGTGCCGCCGCTGCCGTCGAAACGGGAACACAGAGCCGCCGCGTGCGCCTCGAGCACCGCCCGCGCCCGCGGGTAGACCGCCAGCGGCGGCGGCACGATATCGGCGATCAGGTCGGCCGCCGCGCGTAGTCGCACCGCACGGCTCGACGCCCGCACCACCGGTGCCCGGGAATCCGTCGGGCCACCGTTCTCCGAAAGGTATTGGCGCACTGCGTCATCCAGAGTTCGCGACACCGTCAGCGCGTCGTGGCTGAGCGCATTCACCTGATTCTCGGCCTGCTCGAAGGCGCCGCGGGTGACCCGCAGCACGGCCGCTCGCAGGTAGCGGGCGCCCACTTCCCGGGCGGCGTCGATCGCCTGTTGCACGGCCGTCTTGACTCCGCGCGGCCACAGCAGCAGCGACACCACGACGCCCACCGACGCGCCCACGACGACGTCCTCGATCCGGATCAGGCCGACTGCCCAGCCGCTCGGGACGATCAGGTTGAACACGATCAGCACCATCATCGTGAACGCGGCCTGGGTGGCGGTGAACGAACCGATCTCGGGCACATAGGCCGAACCGAACGCGACGATCGGCAACAACACCCACAACACGATCGGATCCACGCCGAGCAGCTCGATGACGACGGCGCCGATTCCGAACCCGATCGCGGTGCCCACGACCGCACGCACGACGGTGGTGCCGGTCGTGAGCGCGCTGCTGCGCAGCACCGACAGCGCGCCGAGGACCACCCAGAAACCGTGTTGCACCGGGAACACGAACGTGACGAGAACCGCCAGCGCCAAGCCCAGACCGGTGCGCAGGCTGTTGCGGGCGGTGACCGACCGGGTCGCCAGATGCCCACTGGTCAGGGCGGTGACCGCCTCGGTCTCGGAGTACACCCGGTCGGCGACGCCGGTTTCCGGCAGACGACGGCCCAGTACCCGCGCCCAGACCGGACGAGCATCGGCGGCCGCGGCACTCGCGATCAACCTCCCGGTCACGCCGGTCGCCGCGCCGACGGTGCGCCGGTTGAGCAGGGTGCGGCCCAGTGCGACGGCGGCCTCGTCGTCCGGCTCGCCGAGGATGTCGACGATGTCTTGGCGGTACGTGCCGATCGCGACGGTCCGCAGGTCGGCCAGCGCGGCGGCCAACAGGGCGCGCTCGTCGGCCCGTGCGCCCGGATGACTGATCAGCAGGACCTGCGCGCAGTCGCGCAGCACACGTATCACCGGCTCACCGATCGGCCCGAGCAGCTCACCCGTGTCGCCGGTGACCCGATCGCAGAGCCACTGCAGGTCGTCGACGACCCGCACCAGCGCACGGCTGCCCGCGGTCAGCGCGACCGGTCGGTAGGCCGCGCCGAGGAAGTTGGCCCGCAGCGCGTCCATCGCCGCGGTCACGTCGGCGGCCGACGCGGTGCCCTCGATCCGGTCGGCCAGCACCCCGCACACCGCGGCGGCGTGGCGGCGCAGCTCACCGTGATGGCGCGGCGGGAAGAGGAACAACGCGGCGGGCACGCAGATCGCCAGCGCGATCAGCCAGCCGAGCAGGCGCTCGCCGAGTGGGCCCGCCGGCGTGCAGACCGGCAGCACGAACGTCAGCAAGGTGGCTCGTTGACCGGCCGCGACGATCTCGCTGAGCACGCCGGAGAATGTGACCGCGACCCCGATCAGGAAGGTCAACGTGATCGCGAGCCACGGGATCGGAGCGGCCAGTGTGCCCAGGGTGATTAGCACAGCGCCGTTGAACCCCAACCCGCCGTATGCCAGCGCCCGGGCGTTCATATTGCCGGGGAAGTCCACCACGATCAGCAGCGCGATCGATCCGAAGATCGTGAACAGCGGTGTCTGCGATCCGCCGCCGATGGCGAAGCTGACCGCCGCGGCGATCGGGATGACGATGGCGGCCCGCGCCGCGCGTCGTGCGCCGTCGTTCTCGGGGTCGCGCGATCGGATCCGATCGACCACCCGCCGCCAGAAGACGGCTGGCCTCAACGGGGCACGCTGGCGAAACTGCCCGAATCCAGCGCGTCGAGCATGTAGCGGGCGATCCAGCCGAACATCCCCGGCTCGCGCGGCAGGGTGGCCTGCTCATACCCGACGAAGACGTAGACCGCCCAGGCGGCGTAGACGTCGGCCTGGCGCTCGTCGCCGACGATTTCGAGGGCGGAGTCGTAGAGGATCTTGTACCGCGCCTTGTCAACCTCCGTCTGGACCCCGCGTACGTACGGGTCGACTGAAGCCCACGATCGGATCGCGGCCTCGGCACCGTGCGGCAGCGACAGCCCCACTTCGATGATCGCCTCGATGCGACGGCGGGGATCGGAGACCTCGCGGATAGCACCGATCAGCCGCACGGTCCGGTCCTGCACCCAGTACGACACCAGGTCCCGGGTGTAGGCCGGCCAGCTGGTGAAATAGTGGTAGAACGACCCTGTCGTGACGCCGAGCCGGTTACACACCTCGGCCAGTTTCAGTCCGCCGTATCCGACGTCTGCCAGTACTTCGAGACCTGTCTCGAAGTACGCCTCCCGGTTGGCAACGGTTGCCATGGGTCAAACGATAGTGTGCGCGCCCGCGGAGAACGCGGTGACGTGCAGGATCGTGACCAAGTTGCCCGACCGGGCGGTGTACACCGATCGATCTTGGGGCAAGCTGGAAGCACGCGATCGAATCGAGGAGTTGGCATGACCGTTCAGATCACCAGTGACCACGCAACCGAGGGCGGCGCCGCCGGCGTGCTGTCTGACGTGCGCCGCGTCTTCAACACCGGTCGGACTCGCTCGCTGGCGTGGCGGTCCGAACAGCTGCGCGCCGTGGAGCGGATGTGCGACGAGCGTGAGTCCGACATCGCCGACGCGCTCGCCCGCGATCTGGGCCGTTCTTCGTTCGAGGCATGGCTCGGCGATATCGGTTCGACCAAGGCCGAAGCCGCCTTCGCGCGCAAGCATCTGAAGAAGTGGGTCAAGCCGCAGAAGTTCGGGTTGCCGCTGGCGCAGCAGCCCGGCAAGGCCTGGGTGCAGTTCGACCCGCTGGGCGTGATCCTGGTGATCGGGCCGTGGAACTATCCCTTCTATCTGTGCATGGCGCCGCTGGTGGCCGCGATCGCCGCCGGTGACGGCGTGGTGATCAAGCCGTCGGAGCTCGCGCCGGCCACGTCGGCGCTGATCGCGCGCCTGGTTCCGGAGTATCTCGACTCCGAGGCCATCCGTGTGGTGGAGGGCGACGCGGCGGTCACCCAGGATCTGCTGGCGCAGGGTTTCGACCACGCGTTGTTCACCGGGGGCACCGAGATCGGCCGCAAGATCATGGCCGCCGCGGCGCCGACCCTGACGCCGGTGACTCTCGAGCTGGGTGGCAAGAGTCCGGTCGTCGTGCTCCCCGACGCCGACCTGGACGTGGCGGCACGCCGGATCGCCTGGATCAAGATGCTGAACTCGGGGCAGACCTGCATCGCTCCGGACTACGTGCTGGCCGACCGCACGATCGCGGCCGAGCTGGCCGACAAGATCGTCGCGACGATCGCGCAGTTCCGCGCCGAGGAGAAGGACCCCTCGCTACGCATCGTCAACGAGCGGCAGTTCGACCGGCTGGCGTCGCTGATCAGCGCGACCGGCGGCACGGTCGTCACCGGCGGCAAGTCGGACCGCGCTGCGCTGCGGATCGAGCCCACGGTGATCGTCGATCCGCCCGCCGACGACCCGGTCATGTCCGACGAGATCTTCGGCCCGATCCTGCCGATCATCTCGGTCGATTCGCCGGACGCAGCCGTCGCGTTCGTCAACGCCCGCCCCAAGCCATTGGCTTTGTACATCTTCACCGGCTCGCAGTCGACGGCGAAGGATCTCGTCGACCGCATGCCGTCGGGTGGTGCCGTCATCAACCACGTCGCGGTGCACTGCCTCGTTCCGCAACTCCCGTTCGGCGGAGTGGGCGCCAGCGGTATGGGTGCGTACCACGGCAAGTGGGGCTTCGAGGTGCTCAGTCACCGACGCGCCGTGCTCGCCAAACCTACGAAATTTGACCTCAAACTCATGTACCCGCCGTATACTGATCGTGCGATCAGGCTAATGCGCAAGGTCTTCTGATGCGCCAAAAACGGCTCTAGCAAAGTCCTTGAGAATGCCCAGCAATCTTTCGGCCGCGAACATCCGCACGGCCGTGCAGGTATAGCGAATATTCGTGCGAATTACTCGGCAAAAAATTTGTCGCAACTGTCACTCTCCGATAACCGAACCGGAAACCGCATGTCAGGCGCGGATCTCAAGCCGGATCGGCCCTGTGGCAACGGATTCCGAAGGCCCGGAAAATTATGAACACATTTCTAATCATGTTGACCTGAGCAAATGTCGTTCGCCGTCAAAAATATGGGGAAACTGTGTGGCACAATTTGACTGTGCCGCATACAGCGAGTCGGGGCCCGGGTCGCCCCCCAGCAGCTAAGGCAGCGGAAACGCGCGAGCGCATCATGCGCGCTGCCCGTGAGGTGTTCAGCGAATTGGGGTATGACGCTGCCACCTTCCAGGCAATCGCCATCCGTGCCGACTTGACCCGACCTGCGATCAATCATTACTTCGCCAGCAAACGGCTGCTCTATCAAGAGGTCGTCGACCAGACGAACGCCTCGGTGATCGAGTCCGCCGTGCATCAGTCGCAGCGGGAAAGCACGTTGGCCGGGAAGATCCGCGTCTTCATCGAGGCGGCCGTCCACGCTCAGGGTCAGGACCGCTCGGTAGCGGCCTTCCTGGTTACCTCGGTGCTCGAGTCCGAGCGACATCCGGAACTGGCCGAGTCCAACCACGACTCGCGGGAGTTCACCCGCGGATACGTGAAGGCGGCCATCAAGGATGCCGTCGAATCGGGCGAGGTCCGGCCGGACGTCGACATCGAAGCCGCTGCCGAGATGCTGATGGCAGTGATGTGGGGGCTGGGCTTCTACGCCGGCTTCGTCGGAGATCAGGACCGCCTGACGGCGATCACCGACCAGTTCCTGCAGCTGCTCGACGGTCAGGCGTGGCGCGCCGTTCACTGAACCGGTGACCTGTGCCACAGGCGCATAGTCTGGCTAAGTTTCTCGGTACCATCGTCGTATAAGCCTGGCTGAACTGGGCTGACTTCCCGCATCGTCGGGACTGCACCCAACGATCAGCCGTCACGCGACGCCGAATGGGATACCGCAGCCATGAGCACTGTGCGCACTGATGACGACACCTGGGATATCGCGACAAGCGTGGGTTCGACCGCCGTGCTGGTGGCCGCCGCGCGGGCCAGCGAGACCGACCGGCCCGATGCCCTGATCCAGGACCCGTATGCGCGGATCCTGGTCGAGGGCGCCGGGACCGGGATGTGGGAGCACTTCCTCGACGATTCCATGGCCGACAAGTTGGCCAAGGCGGAGTCCGAGGCCGCCGCGATGTTCAGCCACATGCTCAACTATCAGGCCGTCCGCACCCACTTCTTCGATGCCTACTTCGCCGATGCGGTGGCCGCGGGGATCCGCCAGATCGTGATCCTGGCGTCGGGCCTGGATTCACGGGCCTACCGGCTGGACTGGCCGGCCGGCACCCGGGTCTTCGAGATCGACCAGCCGCTGGTTCTCGAGTACAAGGCCAACAAACTGGCCGAGCACGACGTGCGGCCCACGGCCGAGCGCCACGAGGTTCCCGTCGACCTGCGTCAGGACTGGCCGGCGGCGCTCAAGGAGCAGGGCTTCGATCCCTCGCAACCGACTGCCTGGCTGGCCGAGGGACTGCTGATGTACCTGCCCGGCGACGCTCAGGACCGGTTGTTCGAGATGGTCACCGAATTGAGTGCACCCGGAAGCCGGGTCTCGGCCGAAACCATGGGGCACCACTCCGAGGAACGCCGCCAGGAAATGCGGGAACGCTTCGATACTTTCGCCGACCAACTCGGCATCGAGCGCACCATCGACATGCAGAACCTGACCTACAACGATCCGGACCGCGCCGACGTCACCGACTGGCTTAACGCCCACGGCTGGCTTGCGACCGGACAGCACGCCGTCGACGAGATGCGCCGACTCGGCCGCTGGATCGACATCCCGATGGCCGACGATCCGGACGCGTTCGCGACCTTCGTCGTCGCGCAGAAGGCCTGACCTGAACCCGGCTGCCCGCAGCTCCGACGGCCCACGTATACAGAGAGTTACATTCCGTCGTCAGGAGAGGAAGGCCCATGCCCGGAGTTGTTGATCGAGTCATCGTCGTCACCGGAGCCGGTGGCGGTCTGGGTCGCGAATACGCGCTGACACTGGCCCGCGAAGGGGCCAGCGTCGTGGTGAACGACCTCGGCGGCGCGCGCGACGGAACCGGCGCCGGCCACAACATGGCCGACCAGGTCGTGCAGGAGATCAAGGATGCCGGCGGCCGCGCAGTCGCCAACTACGACTCCGTCGCCGAGCCCGAGGGCGGCGAGAACATCGTCAAGACCGCGCTCGATGAGTTCGGCAAGATCGACGGCATTGTCAGCAACGCGGGCATCCTGCGTGACGGCACCTTCCACAAGATGCCGTTCGAGAACTGGGACTCCGTCCTCAAGGTCCACCTCTACGGCGGGTACAACGTCATCCGCGCCGCGTGGCCGCACTTCCGCGAGCAGAGCTACGGCCGCATCGTCGTCGCCACCTCCACCAGCGGCCTGTTCGGTAACTTCGGCCAGGCCAACTACAGCGCCGCCAAGCTCGGCCTGGTCGGCCTGATCAACACGCTGGCCCAGGAAGGCGCCAAGTACAACATCAAGGCCAATGCGCTGGCGCCGATCGCCGCGACCCGCATGACCGAGGACATCCTGCCGCCGGAGGTGTTCAAGAAGCTCACGCCGGAGTATGTCGCGCCGGTGGTCGGCTACCTGTGCACCGAAGAGGTGCCGGACTCGGCGTCGGTGTTCATCGTCGGCGGCGGCAAGGTGCAGCGCGCCGCGCTGTTCCAGAACGAAGGCGTCACCTTCGACCACGTTCCGAGCGTCGAGGACGTCGCCGCGCAGTGGTCCACGATCGACGACCTGTCCGCCGCGGAGCACGCCTCCTTCAAGCTCGGCTGAACATGAGCGCGTCGTCGGCCAGCACGCAAGCGGTTCGCGTGCTGGCCTTCGATGTGTTCGGCACCGTCGTCGACTGGCGCACGAGCATCATCGGCGAGCTCGAGCAGTTCGGGAATCAGCAAGGACTGCAACGTGATTGGGCCGCATTCGCCGACGGCTGGCGGGCCGGTTACGTTCCCGCGATGAATCTGGTCCGTCGCGGCGAGCTGCCCTGGACACGCCTGGACGACCTGCACCGCCGGATCCTCGACGAGTTGCTCCGCGATGCCGACATCCAGGCGAACGATGACGACGTCGATCACCTCAACCGCGCGTGGCACCGGTTGGCGCCGTGGCCGGACGCCGTGGCCGGCCTGTACCGGCTCAAGGAACGATTCACCATCACCACGCTGTCGAACGGCAACGTCTCGCTGCTGACCGACATGGCCAAACATGCAGGGCTGCCGTGGGATTGCGTACTGTCGGCCGAGATCTTCGGTCACTACAAGCCTGATCCCGAGGCCTACCTGGGATGCGCCGACATCCTGGGCGTAGCGCCCGAGGAGACCATGCTGGTCGCCGCGCACCCCAGCGACCTGCGGGCAGCCCGCGACGCCGGCCTGCGGACCGCCTACGTCGACCGGCCGCTGGAATGGGGACAGCCAGGGCGCTATCGGGTTCCGTTCGAGGCCGACGAATTCGATGTCACCGCAACGGACCTCGTGGAGCTGGCCGACAAGCTCTAGGTTCGGCGTACGGTCCTAGAGCGCGGCGTTGATGTCGTCGACCCGGTCGCGGGCATCGCCGAACAGCATCTGGGTGTTCTCGCGGAAGAACAGCGGATTCTGCACGCCGGCGTACCCGGAGGCCATGGACCGTTTGAACACGATGACGTGTTCGGCATTCCAGACCGTCAGCACCGGCATGCCGGCGATGGGGCTGCCCGGATCTTCCGACGCTGCCGGGTTCACCGTGTCATTGGCGCCGATCACCAACACCACCGAGGTGTTGTCGAAGTCGTCGTTGATTTCGTCCATCTCGAGCACGATGTCGTAGGGCACCTTGGCCTCTGCCAGTAGCACGTTCATGTGTCCGGGCAGACGACCTGCGACGGGGTGGATACCGAATCGCACGGTGACACCACGCTCGCGCAGCTTGCGGGTCAGCTCGGCGACGCCGTACTGGGCCTGGGCGACCGCCATCCCGTAGCCCGGGGTGATGATCACCGAACTGGCCGACGACAAGAGTTCGGCGGCTCCCTCGGCGGTGATCTCGCGGTGTTCGCCGTAGTCCTTGTCCTCGGCCGGTCCCGCTTCGATACCGAACCCACCGGCGATGACGGAGATGAATGAGCGGTTCATCGCTTTGCACATGATGTAGGACAGGTAGGCACCCGAAGATCCGACCAGGGCGCCGGTGACGATCAACAGATCGTTCGACAGCAAGAAGCCCGAAGCTGCTGCGGCCCAGCCGGAATAGCTGTTGAGCATCGACACCACGACGGGCATGTCGCCACCGCCGATCGAGGCGACCAGGTGCCAGCCCAGCAGCAGCGCCAACACCGTGACGACGATGAGGAGCCACAGCTGCGGTTCGATGACGAACCAGACGGTGAACACGACGAACAACACCAGGGCGCCGACATTGAGAAAGTTCTTGCCGGGCAACATCAGTGGCGCCGATTTGATCCGCGCCGACAGTTTCAGGTTGGCGACGATCGATCCGGTGAACGTCACCGCGCCGATGAAGACGCCGATGAAGACCTCGGCGGAGTGGATGCCAAGCATGCCCTCGTTGCTCAGCACTGCGGCCTCGGCGCCGGCCAGATCGTGTTCGACGTGCAGGTAGCCGTTCCAGCCGACCAACACCGCCGCCAGACCGACGAAGCTGTGCAGCAAGGCAATCAGCTCGGGCATACCGGTCATCTCGACGACGCGGGCACGCCACAACCCGATCGCGGCACCGATGGCCATGGCTGCGATCAGCAGGCCCAGGCCGAGCGGCTCGATGTGGCGGGCGAGTGCCAGCGCGATGGTGGCGACCAGGGCCACGACCATGCCGGCCATACCGAATGTGTTTCCGGCCCGCGATGTTTCGTGCTTGGACAACCCGGCCAGCGCCAGGATGAACAGCAGGGCCGCGACGACGTAGGCCGCGGTGGCGGCCGTTTCCAATGTGAACAAGTCAGCTCCTCGAGAACATCGCGAGCATGCGACGCGTCACCGCGAAGCCACCGAAGATGTTGATACTGGCAAGCAGGATGGCGACGGCGGCCAGTGTCGTGACGATGACGTCACCGTGGCCGATCTGGAGCAGTGCGCCGACGACGATGATGCCCGAGATGGCGTTGGTCACCGACATCAGCGGGGTGTGCAGGGCGTGGTGCACATGGCCGATGACGTAGTAGCCGATCACGATCGCCAGTGCGAAGACCGTCAGGTGCACCTGCAGTGCGGCCGGGGACAACGCGATGAGCAGGAACAGCAGCGCGGCGGCGCCGAAGGTGATGCCGAGCCGGCGGCCCATCGTCATCGGTTGTTTGGTCTGCTGCACTGCCGGAGCGGCTGTCGCGGCCGGTGCCGGGGCAGCAGATACCTGTACCGGTGGCGGTGGCCACGTCGTCTCGCCGTCGCGGACCACGGTGACCGACCGCTGCACGACGTCGTCGAAGTCGAGGACGAGCGTGCCGTCCTTTTCCGGGGTCAGCAGTTTGAGGAGGTTGACCAGGTTGGTGCCGTAGAGCTGTGATGCCTGGGCGGGCAGCCTGCCGGCGAGGTCGGTGTAGCCGATGATCGTCACGCCGTTGTCGGTCAGGACAGCCTGGTCCTTGACGGTGCCCTCGACGTTGCCACCGTTGGCTGCGGCCATATCGACGATGACACTGCCCGATTTCATCGACGCGACCATGTCGGCGGTGATGATGCGCGGTGCGGGCCGCCCCGGAATCAGCGCCGTCGTGATGATGATGTCGACATCCTCGGACTGCTCGGCATACAGCTGCGCCTCGCGGGCCTTGTAGTCGTCACCCATCTCCTTGGCATACCCGGTAACCGATACCTCATTTTCGCTGGCCTCAGGTCCTGCGATCGAAAGATACTCACCACCAAGGGATTTGACCTGATCGGCAACCTCGGGGCGTGGGTCGGTGGCGCGCACGATGGCACCCAGGCTGCCCGCGGCGCCGATCGCCGCCAGCCCGGCCACACCAGCGCCGACCACCAGCACCTTGGCCGGCGGGACCTTGCCAGCCGCGGTCACCTGGCCGGTGAAGAACCGGCCGAAGGTGTGCGCTGCCTCGACGACTGCGCGGTACCCGGCGATATTGGCCATCGACGACAGGACGTCCAGAGACTGGGCTCGCGAGATCCGCGGGACCGCGTCCATGGCCAGCACCGTGATGGGCCGCTTGGACAGTTCCTCGACGAGTTCGGGCTTCAGTGCGGGGGAGATCAGGCTGATCAGTGTTGCCCCGTCGCGCAGTGCAGCGATCTCGGCGCTGGTGGGTGCATTGACCTTCAGGACGATATCGGTGCCCAGCGCCTCCGCGGTGGTCCCGACGGCGGCACCGGCCTCGACGAATGCCTCGTCGGAGAAGCTCGCCGCGACACCCGCACCGGACTCCACCAGTACCTCGTAACCGAGCTTGATGAGCTGTCCGACCGTCTGTGGTGTGGCGGCGACACGTGTTTCCCCAGGCAGAGACTCACGTGGGATCCCGATGATCATCAGTGCGATCCGATCTGGTTGGTCATGGGCGGGGCGGGGTGGAGGATGCAAGTGTATGGAACGGCGGAATTCGACCGCACATGCAGTACCCCGAGTATCGGTCGGCGCTGGCCGAAGATGCCGAGTCGGGCACGAGAGCGGTACGAATATCCGAGAATGGACACCTGTCTATTCTTGACAACCATCGTTGTCGTGCAGCTTCATTGCTTCGTGACAGTGCGCACAGCCCCGATCTGTTCGATTGCAGGACAGGTGTCCAGTTGAGTCGCCCGATATGGCCCTAGGCTCGGCTTGGTGAGCATCGGCGGCATCGTTCTCGTCGGCCTGGCGATCGCCGTCGGGCTGGTCGGTGTCATCCTGCCGCTGCTACCGGGCACCCTGCTGGTCTATGCGGCGATCGCAGTCTGGGCGGTCATCGAGCACACCGTGGTCGCCTGGGTGGTGCTCGGGGTGGTCACCGCGGTGCTCGGCGCGAGCCTGCTGATCAAGTACCTGTGGCCGGCCCGGCGGATGCGCGCGGGCGAGGTCGGCAGGTGGACGATGGCGGCGGGTGCGGTGCTCGGCATCATCGGCTTCTTCGTGGTGCCGGTGATCGGGCTGCTGCTGGGCTTCGTGCTCGGCGTGTACCTCGCCGAGCTGGCGGCCCGCCGAGATCAGCGGCGCGCATGGGCGGCGACGGTAATGGCGCTGAAAGCCGCCGCGCTGTCGGTCGGCGTCGAACTCACCGGCGGCCTGATCGCCACCGCGGTGTGGGTGGCCGGTGTACTGCTAACCCAGTAGCTCTTTGCGCGTGCGCGCGACGTCCTCTTCGGACACCCCGGCGGTCCGCAGGAAGCCGTCCAGGTCGCCGTAGTTCTCGGCGATCACCCGGTGCGCGGTTTCCAGATAGCCCTCTCGCACGCCAAGCACCCCGTTGGTCAGGCGCGCCTCCGCGAACGTGGCGATCTCCGGTGTCTCACCGGCCCGGCTGACGATCGACTCCATGATCCGCTCACGCAAGGACTCGACGGCGTCATTGCTGCGCAGGAAATCGGTCAGCACTTTGTCCCGCGGCACTCCGATGGATTCCAGCACGACCGCGACGGTGAACCCGGTGCGGTCCTTGCCCGCGAAGCAGTGCGTGATGACCGGACGGCCCGCGCTGAGCAGCGAAAACACCTGCCGCACAGCGCGTTGCGCACCGGCGAGGACCGGGAACTTCTCGTACTCGCCGGTCATGAAACGCTCGGCGGCGTCCTCGACGTCCTCGTCGTCGACCTTCTCGGTCATCATCTTCTGCCAGCTGGTCTCGTGCGGTGCCTCCGCCGTCGTATTCGACAGGTCGGGGAACGGCAGCAGGTGAATGGCGACGCCGTCGGGCACCGCACCCGCACCGCGGCGCTCGAGCTCCTGCGGGGAGCGCAGGTCGGCCACATCGGTGATGCCCAAGCCGCGGAAAGCTTCCCGGCCGTCGTCGTCGAGCCGGCTGAGCTCACTGGACCGGAAGAATTTCCCCGGCCGGATCCCGGTGGTATCGGCGATATCTCGGAAGTTCCAGGCCCCGGACAGCTGAGTATGGCTCACGCGCCGGTCACCGCCGCGGCGAAAGCGCTTTGCTCCGCGCCGATTTCGGCTCGGGCGATGCTGCGCATGTGGACCTCGTCGGGGCCGTCGAAGATGCGCATGGCGCGCTGCCAGCCGTACATCCGCGCGAGCGGGAAGTCATCGCTGACCCCGCCGCCGCCATGCACCTGGATGGCGCGGTCGATGACGTTGCAGGCCATCTGCGGCGCGACGGCTTTGATCTGGGCGACCAGATTGCGGGCCTCTTTGTTGCCGTGCTGGTCGATGGTCCAGGCGGCCTTCTGGCAGAGCAGCCGAGCCTGGTCGATCTCGTTGCGGGACAAGGCAATCTGCTGCTGCACCACACCCTGCTCGGCGAGCGGCTTGCCGAACGCGATGCGGGTGCGGGCGCGGTGGGTCATCAGCGCCAGCGCACGCTCGGCCACCCCGATCGCGCGCATGCAGTGATGAATGCGGCCAGGCCCCAACCGCGCCTGGGCGATCGCGAAGCCCATGCCCTCCTCGGCCAGCAGATTCGAGGCAGGCACCCGCACGTTGTCGTAGATCACCTCGGCATGGCCGTGCTGGTCCTGCCAGCCGAACACCGACGTCGACCGCAGGATCTTCACCCCGGGAGTGTCGGTGGGCACCAAGATCATCGACTGCTGCTGGTGCGATGCGGCGTCGGGGTTGGTGCGGCCCATGACGATCAGGATCTTGCAGCGCGGGTCGTTGGCGCCCGACGTCCACCACTTGCGGCCGTTGATGATGTAGTCGTCACCGTCGCGGACCATCTGGGTCTGGATGTTGCGGGCGTCGCTGGAGGCCACCGCCGGCTCGGTCATCGAAAAGGCGCTGCGGATCTCGCCGGCCAGCAGCGGCTCGAGCCACTTCTTGCGCTGCTCCTCGGTAGCGAACAGATGCAGGGTCTCCATGTTGCCGGTGTCGGGCGCCGCGCAGTTGATCACCTCGGGCGCGATCTCGGTGCTCCAGCCGGTCAGCTCGGCCAGTGGCGCGTACTCCAGGTTGGTCAGCCCCGACTCGGCAGGCAGGAACAGGTTCCACAGACCCTGCTTCTTCGCCAGCACCTTGAGCTCCTCGACCACCGGCGGCACGGTGAAGTCGCCGGGGCCTGCGGCCTCGCGGTATTCGTCGTAAGACTTCTCGGCCGGGAAGACGTGTTCGACCATGAACTCGGTGAGGCGTTTGTGGTAGTCAGCACCCTTGGCAGACATGGCGAAATCCATGACCGCCACGATATGACACCCGTCTAAACACCGACGAGGCCCTCCCTTATGACCATAGGGAGGGCCTCGTAGGCATGTGGAGTAAGCGGGTTATCGACCAATAGACCTCCGGGTTTCGGCGGACGGGTGACGGGTGGTGCTCATCTGTGGCCTCCTCGCTCGTGCGCAGTTTCGCGGCTGCTGGGTGGAGTTACAGGTGGATGTCGACCAAGCCGGCGGTCGCGGCGGAGAGGCTCAGGCCCATGGTGTCGCTGGCGGCGGGAGTGTCGACGATCAACGTGCCGGCCAAGACGCCCACCGCGAGCGTGGGTCCCGCCAGGGCGGTGGTGAAGCGACGAGTGAATGTGCGGTCCATGTCCGTCTCCTTGCTCCTGCGGCCGATGGTTTTCGGCGATGAATCGACTATCGCGCGCAGGCCATGACCTGTCTGTCCGCTGATAGGACCTGGTGGGGGATGAAGTGTTTGTCCCCCGATTGGCGGACCCCTGTGGAAAGCTCCTGGCATGCCCGATAACCGGAAGGTGCGAGTCGTCGTCGGCGACGACCATCCGCTGTTTCGCGACGGTCTGGTTCGGGCCCTGTCCGGCAGCGGCGAGGTCGACGTGGTGGCCGAAGCCGAGGACGGTGCGTCGGCGCTCGCGGCGATCAAGGAACACACCCCCGACGTCGCGCTGCTGGACTACCGGATGCCCGGTATGGACGGCGCCGAAGTGGCCGCCGCCGTGCGCCGCGACGAGCTGTCGACGAGGGTTCTGCTGGTCTCCGCGCACGACGACGCCGAAATCGTTTATCACGCATTGCAGCAGGGGGCGGCCGGCTACCTGCCGAAGGACTCCAGCCGATCCGAGATCGTCAACGCCGTGCTGGACTGCGCCAAGGGCCGTGACGTTCTGGCGCCGCGACTGGCATCGGGTCTGGCCGTCGAAATTCGCCGCCGCGCTGAGCCTTCCGGGCCGTCGCTGAGTTCGCGGGAACGCGAGGTGCTCGGCATGATCGCGAGCGGACGCAGCATCCCGGCGATCGCCGAGGCTCTGTTCCTGGCGCCGTCGACGGTCAAGACCCACGTGCAGCGGCTCTACGAGAAGTTGGGGGTTGGGGACCGGGCTGCGGCAGTCGCCGAGGCGATGCGGCGGGGACTGCTTGAGTAACCTCCCGGGCCCACTGAGCCGCGCGGCCGATTTTCTGGGCACCGAGCCGGTGCGGGTCGCGGCCGTCCTTCGGCTGCCGCTGATCGTTCTGATCGGGCTGCTGGTGTGGATCGAGGGTGTGGACCACTGGCTGCCGGCGGTCTACTGGTCGGTGCTGATCGTCTACACGACCACCGCCGCGGTGTGGTTGACCGTGGTGGTCCGCAGGCCGCTGCGGTGGTGGTTCGGCTGGGCGTCGACCGCGATCGACGTGGTGGCGGTGCTCGCGATGTGTGTCGCCTCCGGAGGCGCGACGAGCTGGCTGCTGCCGATCTTCTTCCTGATCCCGATCACCGTCGCCTTCCTGGACCGCCCGGAGATCACCGCGCTGATCGGCGCCAGCACGGCGGTCGGCTACCTGGTGGCCTGGATCATCTACTCCAAGCGCGACGACACCATGGGCCTGCCCAACGTGGTCTACGTCCAAGTGGGGTGTCTGGTCTGGCTTGCCCTGGCCACCACGGCGCTGTGCCTGGTGCTGGCCCGGCGCCGCGCCAGGGTGCGGGCGCTTCTCGAGGTGCGGCGCCGGCTGGTCTCGGAGTCGATGCAGGCCGATGAGCGCAACAACCGGCAACTGTCGGAACAACTGCACGACGGGCCGCTGCAGAACCTGCTGGCCGCCCGCCTCGACCTGGAGGACCTGCGCGAACAGCCCTCGGCCGTCGGTTTCGAGCGGGTCGACGCCGCTTTGCAGGAGGCCGTCACGATGCTGCGCAGCGCCGTCTCCACGCTGCATCCGCAGGTGCTGGCCCAGGTCGGCCTGGGTGCGGCCCTGCGCGAACTGGTCGGTCAGTACGAACGCCGCTGGAATGTCAGCATCGACTGCGCGGTCGAGGAAGTGGGCAAGCCGGCGTCGCAGGCATTGCTCTATCGTGCGGCGCGCGAGCTATTGGCCAACGCGCACAAGCACTCTCGGGCCACTCGTCTACGGGTCGAGCTGGACCACGAGCGCGGTGCGCTGGTGCTGCGGGTGGTCGACAACGGTGTCGGCTTTGACCCGGCCGTCCTGGATCGCAAGGTGGCCGAGGGGCACATCGGGCTGTCGTCGTTGGTGGTCGGCGTCGAAGCGATGGGCGGTTCGGTACGGTTCCTCGAAACCCCGGGCGGCGGTACGACGGCGGTCGTGACCGTGCCCGAAAGGGCCGTAGCGCCAAGCTAATTCGGTGACTTCAGCCGCACGGTCTCCAACGCCGCCAGGGCGTCGTCGGGAATCGGCACCGGACCGTCGTCGCCGAGGAGGACCAGCACGGTGTCGCACACGCCGACGCAGTTACCGCCGACGAACAGCCCGGTCGATGCCACGAACGAGGTGCGCCCGATCCGGCCGACCCCGGCACCGGTCTGGATGGTCCCCGGCCAATGCACCTCGGCGAGGAAATGCACGGCGTTCTGTGAAGTCACCAGGCGCAGCCGACGGGTGGTGACGTCGTAGATGTCGGGAAAAAGGCTGCGGTTCATCGTTGCCCGAGCGTTCTCGTGCAGCGCTTCGAGCGCAAGGTTGTTCAGGTGGGCGTTGGAGTCCATGTCGCCGTAGCGCGCCTGGATGGCGTCGACGACGGGGTAGGTGTCCAGCTTCAGCCGCATCTCGTGCGGTCGGGCCGCGGTCGTTGTCCAGTCGCTCACAGCTGAGGAAGCTTATCGGCCGCGTGCCGCCAGCTCACCAGCGCCGCCGGAGCGACCATGATGACCGCGGCACCGATCGTCGGCTCCGGCAGCAGTGCCGCGCCGACCATCGCTGCAGTCAGCACCACCACGCCGGCGGTCTGGATGGCGTCGCGACGCCCGGCGTCGAGGATCAGCCACGTCGTGAGCAGGAAGACGGCCAGCGGAATCGTCAGCGTCAGCCCGGCTGCCGTGTGCGGCAGGTGGCCCTCGCCGAGGTGCTCGGTGACCACCACCTCCACCCCGGCCGAGAACGCCGCGGCCGCGGCGAAGATGAAGTAGTGCAGGTAGCCCCAGAAGAACGAACGCCGCATGGTGGCGGTCTGGTGATGCTGCGGGCGGTCGAAATAGATCCACCACATGGATGCCACGATCGCCAATGAGCAGGCGGCGACGGCGATCAAACCGGGACGGGCATCGTCGTTCGACAACCCGCCGATGATCGAATTGGCTGCGGCCAGAATGGATTCACCGAGAACAATCAAGGTGAACAGGCCATACCGCTCGGCGATGTGATGGTGGTGGTACGGCGTAGGCCGGTACCGTTCGGCGATCGGCGACACGGACAGGTCCACCACCGCGAGCGCGGGGAACAGCCACACCGGGCCGTCGAGGACATACCAGGACACCCACAGCACCTGCACGACCACGATGCCGACCGCATACCGCACACATGTTCCGCGTGATGCGCGATCGCTGATCGCCGCCCGGATCCACTGCGCCGCCGTCGCCACCCGCATGATGACGTAACCCGCGACGATCGCCCCGAAGTCGTTGGCCAGCATGGCGCTCTGCGCCCCGGCTGCGATGACCAGGGCTCCGCCCATCTGGACGAACGCGGTCAGCCGGTAGAGCCAGTCGTCGGTGTCGTAGGCACTGGCGAACCAGGTGAAGTCTTTCCAGGCGTTGAAGATCGCGAAGAACACCATCGCGTACGACGCAAGACCGGTTACGAAATGGTGTTCTTCCCAAAGGTGGTGCAGCGCACCGGAAGTCTGGGAGACGGCAACGACGAAAACGAGGTCGAAGAGAAGCTCGAGCGAGCTTGCCGCGCGATGCGGCTCATCGGGGTCGCGGGCGAGCATCGCCCGCAGGCCGGCCGGCAAAGGGTTGGTTCGAGAGGTGTCTTAAACCGGCGGGTACGCGGGCGGGGGGTACACGCCGCGCAGCGCCCAGGGCAGCCAGGTGAAGAAGTACTCGACCTCATCGCTCGCGTCGTAATCCGGATTCGGATCCATCCCTCGCACCTCCCAGCGTCACCCCGATAAAACCGGAGTCTAGTCCGCGGGTCCTTACCGCGACACCGGTCATTAAACTATCCAACCAGTTGTTTGGTAGCCGGCGTTCGTCGGCAGTAGGACAAGTGAGGACATCATGCCACCCGAGAACGGGATGACCCGGCGCGAAGAGCTGCTGGCCGTCGCCACGAAGCTCTTCGCCGCGAGGGGCTATCACGGCACCAGGATGGATGATGTCGCCGATGTCGTCGGCCTGAACAAGGCCACCGTGTACCACTATTACGCCAGCAAGTCGCTGATCCTGTTCGACATCTATCGCCGGGCGGCCGAGAACACCCTGGAAGCCGTGCACGACGACCCGTCGTGGACGGCCCGCGAGGCGCTCTACCAATACACCGTGCGGCTGCTGACGAACATCGCCGAGAATCCCGAGGGGGCGGCGGTGTACTTCCAGGAGGCGCCGTACATCACCGAGTGGTTCACCGATGAGCAGGTCGCCGAGGTCCGGGAGAAGGAAACCCAGGTCTACGAGCACGTGCACGGCCTGATCGGCCGGGGCATCGCCAGCGGCGAGTTCTTCGAGTGTGACACCCACGTCGTGGCGTTGGGCTACATCGGCATGACGCTGGGTGCCTACCGCTGGCTGCGCCCGGACGGCCGGCGCACCGCCAAGGAGATCGCCGCCGAGTTCAGTACCGCGTTGCTGCGCGGCCTGATTCGCGAGGACAGTGTGCGGGTGGAGTCACCGCTGGGACCGCAGAGCACCGAGAAGGCGAACGTCTAACCATCGCTACACTCGGCCGATGCCGCTCGTCAGTAAGACCGTTGAGGTCAACGCCGATGCCGACACGATCCTGCGGATAGTCGCCGACTTCGAGAAGTTCCCGGAATGGAACCCCGAGGCCAAGGCCGTCTACGTGCTGGCCCGCTATGACGACGGCCGGCCCAGCCAGCTGCGGCTCGACATGGAGATCCAGGGGCAGTCGGGCACCTTCATCCAGGCGGTGTACTACCCCGGCGAGAACCAGATCCAGACCGTGCTGCAGCAGGGCGAGGTGTTCACCAAGCAGGACCAGCTCTTCTCGGTGGTCGCGATGGGCCCGTCGAGCCTGCTGACGGTGGACCTGGACGTCGAGGTGTCCCTGCCGGTGCCGGCCGTGATGGTCAAGAAGCTCATCAACGATGTGCTCGAGCACCTGGCCAACAATCTCAAGACGCGCGCCGAGCAGCTGAGCGCCAACAGCTGAGGGAAAAGCTCCTAACGCCACATCCCGTTGCGCTCCAGCTGGTCCATCAGGCGGTGAACGCCGTCGCTGAACTCCGCCGCGGACAGCTCGACCAGAGTGGACTTGTCGCGCCGGCGCAGCGCGTCGATCAGCCGGCGATGGGTCTCCACGGCGGCCTCGCCCCAGGACGGGTCGGTGACGTAGATCTGCGGCGGCATGTACCGCGCGGCATGCAGCAGGAACCACGCCAGCTTGATCCGGCCCGCCCCGCGGTTGAGCAGCCGGTGGAAGGCGAACTCGGCGGCACCGACGGTGGCCGGGTCACCCTCGACCACCGCTGCGGCCAAGGCTTCGTTGGCGCGCTCGAGCTCGTCGATCTGCTCGTCGGTCAGCCGGTCGGCGGCGCTGCTCACGAGTTCCTTGGCGATGGTGGCCTGCAACCAATAAATATCGGCGACGTCTTGACGGCTCAGCGGCTGCACCACGTAGCCGCGCCGCGGCTCGAGTGCCACCATGCCCTCGCCGCGCAGAGTCAGCAGCGCCTCCCGCACCGGGGTGATGCTGACCCCGAGGCGGGCCGCCGTCTCGTCGAGCCGAATGAACGTCCCGGGGCGCAGCACCCCGGTCATGATCGCTTCGCGAAGGTGCCCGGCGACCTCGTCAGACAGTTGTGAACGACGGCTGGCCCGGCGGTTGCCGAGCCGTGCGGAAGCCGGTGCGTTCACGTGACCTCCGAGGACTTGTGTGGCGAGCGGCGAAGCAATACTGTGACCCAAGCAACAACAGATTTGATCAAATATAACGATTTCTGCGTTCTCCAGCCACCGGGTTCACGCACCATTTATGCCTATAGGAACTGTTGAGAGGGCAACGAAGACCAGTGACCAGTCAGCTGACCGCGACGACCGAGCAGCCGTATCTGGCGCGCCGCCAGAACTGGACGAACCAGCTGGCGCGGCACGCGCTCATGCAGCCCGACGCGACCGCGCTGCGGTTCATGGGCCGCACGACGACGTGGGCCGAGTTCGATCACCGGGTCACCAAGCTCGCCGACGCGCTGCACCGCCGGGGCGTGAAGTTCGGCGACCGGGTGATGATCCTGATGCTCAACCGGCCCGAGTTCATCGAGGCCACCCTGGCAGCCAATCAGCTCGGGGCGATCGCCGTGCCGGTCAACTTCCGGCTGACCCCGCCCGAGCTGGCGTTCCTGGTCCAGGACTGCGAGGCCGCCGTGCTGGTCACCGAGACCGTGCTGGCCGACGTCGCCAAGGCGGTGCGCGATCTGGCGCCGGCGCTGTCCACCGTGATCGTCGCCGGGGGCGCAACCGATGACGGGGTGCTCGGCTACGAGGACCTGATCGTCGAAGAGGGTGAGCAGCACCAGCCGGTGGACATCCCCAACGACAGCCCGGCGCTGATCATGTACACCTCGGGCACCACCGGCCGGCCCAAGGGGGCGGTGCTGACCCACGCCAACCTGGCCGGTCAGGCCATGACCGGGATGTACACCACCGGCCCCGACATCAACCACGACGTCGGATTCATCGGGGTTCCGCTGTTCCACATCGCCGGTATCGGCAACACTCTCGGCGGCCTGATGCTCGGCACCCCGACGGTCATCCACCCGCTCGGCGGCTTCGACCCGGGCCAGTTGCTCGACGTGCTCGAGGCCGAGAAGGTCACCGGCATCTTCCTGGTGCCTGCGCAGTGGCAGGCCGTCTGCGCGGCGCAGAAGGCCAAGCCGCGCGACATCAAACTGCGGGCGCTGTCGTGGGGGGCCGCCCCGGCGTCGGACACCCTGCTGCGCGAGATGTCGGACACCTTCCCGGACAGCAAGATCCTGGCGGCGTTCGGCCAGACCGAGATGTCGCCGGTGACGTGCATGCTGCTCGGTGACGATGCGATCCGTAAGCGCGGGTCGGTCGGCAAGGTCATCCCGACCGTCGCCGCCCGCGTCGTCGACGAGAACATGAACGACGTGCCGGTCGGCGAGGTCGGCGAAATCGTCTATCGCGCACCAACTCTGATGGCCGGTTACTGGAACAACCCCCAAGCCACCGCGGAGGCGTTCGCGGGCGGCTGGTTTCATTCCGGCGACCTGGTGCGTGCGGATTCCGATGGCTACATCTGGGTGGTCGACCGCAAGAAGGACATGATCATCTCCGGCGGAGAGAACATCTACTGCGCCGAGGTCGAGAACGCGCTTGCCGCGCATCCGGCGATTGTCGAGGTCGCGGTCATCGGCCGGACCCATCCGAAGTGGGGCGAGGTGCCGGTGGCGGTCGCCGCGATCAATGCGGCCGAACTGCGCCTGGAGGAACTCGACGAGTTCCTGACCGAACGTCTGGCCCGCTACAAGCACCCCAAGGGCCTCGAGATCGTCGACGCGTTGCCCCGCAACCCCGCCGGCAAGGTGCTCAAGACCGAATTGCGAATTCGTTTCAGCGGCAGCGCCGAGACGGATGCGAGCGCTGAATCCGGTTCGGATGCACCGGATCCCGACTGACAACCGAATGTATTACGGATGCGACAAAATTCGAGTAGTGGGGATGGAGGGTCAATAGTGCAGATGCGGTGCACGGCCCCTCGGGCATCGGGTACATTCCTGTGGTCCGCCTTACTACTGAGTAGTAGGGAGACGACACTCACTCACTGCGGGTCGGGGCAAGGAGGGTATGTGCCAGTCGGACTGCCGCCACGCGACGACCGACGTGGTCCCGTCATGCGGGTGATCCGGTGACGACCGCGAACCCCGGCGTCGGCGCTTACCTGCAGGACAAGGCCCGCCCTGCCCTCACGGCCATCGGTGGCTTCTTTCGTATGTGCGTGCTCACTGCGAAGGCGACGACCAAGTGGCCGTTCGAATGGCGCGAGTTCATCCTTCAGGGTTGGTTCCAGTTCCGAGTGACCTTCCTGCCCACGATCGCCGTGGCGGTGCCCAACACCATCCTGATCATCTTCACGATCAACATCCTGCTGGTGGAGTTCGGTGCGGCTGACGTCTCCGGTGCCGGAGCCGCACTGGCGGCGGTGACCCAGCTCGGCCCGATCGTGACCGTGCTCGTCGTTGCCGGCGCCGGGTCGACGGCCATCTGTGCCGACCTCGGCGCGCGCACCATCCGTGAGGAGATCGACGCCCTGGAGGTTTTGGGCATCGACCCGATCCACCGACTGGTTCTGCCCCGCGTGGTTGCCGCGACGTTCGTCGCCGTGCTGCTCAACGGCGCGGTGATCACCGTGGGCCTGGTCGGTGGCTTCATCTTCGGTGTGTACATGCAGAACATCTCCGCGGGTGCCTACGTCTCCACGCTCACCCTGATCACCGGTCTGCCGGAGGTCGTCATCTCCATCGTCAAGGCGCTCACCTTCGGACTCATCGCCGGCCTGGTCGGCTGCTACCGGGGCCTGACCGTGTCCGGCGGCGCCAAGGGTCTGGGCACGGCGGTGAACGAAACGCTGGTGCTATCCGTGGTCGCTTTGTTCGCCGTCAACGTCGTCCTGACGACCATCGGCGTCAAATTCGGAACGGGGCACTGACATGAGTACTGCAGCGGTCCTGCGGTCCCGGTATCCCCGCGCGTATTCCAGCGCTACCAAGTGGGCGTCGGCCCCCGGCCGGTTCATCGACCGGGTCGGCGACGTCGCCTGGTTCACCGTCACCGCCATCGGTCAAATCCCGCATGCGTTGCGGTATTACCGCCGCGCCACCCTGCGTCTGATCGCCGAGATCGGGATGGGCACCGGTGCGATGGCCGTCATCGGCGGCACGATCGCAATCGTCGGTTTCGTGACACTGTCCGGTGGTTCGCTGATCGCGATCCAGGGCTATGCATCACTGGGCAACATCGGTGTCGAGGCGTTCACCGGCTTCGTCGCTGCGTTGGTGAACGTCCGCGTCGTCGCGCCCCTGGTGTCCGGGCACGCACTGGCCGCGACGGTTGGTGCCGGTGCCACCGCCGAGCTGGGCGCCATGCGCATCGCCGAGGAGATCGACGCACTCGAGGTGATGGGCATCAAGTCCGTCAGCTACCTGGTGTCGACGCGCATCCTCGCCGGCATGGTCGTGATCATCCCGCTATATGCGATGGCGCTACTGCTGTCGTTCCTGGCGGCGCAGCTGACCACGACGGTGTTCTACGGCCAGTCGACGGGTACCTACGACCACTACTTCCGGACGTTCCTGCGGCCCGACGACGTGTTCTGGTCGTTTGTCGTGGCGATCATCATCGCGATGTTCGTCATGATCAATCACTGCTACTTCGGCTACAACGCCAGCGGCGGTCCGGTCGGCGTGGGCGAGGCCGTCGGCGTCTCGATGCGCGCATCGCTGGTCGCCGTCGCGACCGTGGTCCTGTTGGCCTCGTTGGCGCTGTACGGCACCAACCCGAACTTCAACCTCACGGTGTAGCTGTATGACACCGCCACTCAACTCTTCTCGGCGCCCGCCCATCAAGTTGGCGGGTGTGGTGTTTCTGCTGCTGGCACTCGTGCTGGCCACGTTGGTGTACCTCCAGTTCCGGGGCGACCTCACGCGCAAGACCACGCTGACGATGGTCTCCGACCGCGCCGGTCTGGTGATGGACCCGGGCTCGAAGGTCACCTACAACGGGGTCGAGATCGGCCGCGTCACCAACGTTTCCGAAGTGAACCGCGGGGGCAAGTCGGCGGCGGAGCTGACGTTGGAGGTTGCGCCGCGCTACATCTCGCTGATCCCGGCCAACGTCGATGCCCAGATCAAGACCAGTACGGTCTTCGGCAACAAGTATGTGTCGTTCACCAGCCCGAAGGATCCGACCAAGAACCGGATCTCGAGCAACGACGTCATCAACGCCTCGGGGGTCACCACCGAGTTCAACACCTTGTTCGAGACCGTCACCTCGATCTCGGAGAAGGTGGACCCGGTCAAGCTGAACATGACGCTCAGCGCGGCGGCGGAAGCGTTGAGCGGTCTGGGCACCAAGTTCGGCCAGTCGATCGTCAACGGCAACGCCGTCCTCGATGACGTCAACCCGCAGATGCCCCAGATACGTACCAACATCCGCCAGTGGTCGAATCTGGCCGACGTCTACATCAAGGCCAGCCCGGACTTCTGGGATTCACTCGACCATGCGGTCATTACCGCGCGCACGCTCAACGAGCAACAGAAGGATCTGGACGCCGCGCTGTTGGCCTCCACCGGATTCGGCAACACCGGCGCCGACATCTTCGAGCGGAGCAAGCCGTTCTTCGTGCGCGGCCAGGCCGATTTGGTGCCGACCGCGCAGTTGCTCGACACCTACAGCCCCCAGCTGTACTGCCAGATCAAGGGTGAAGCAGAAGCCCTCCCAGATGCGCTCGGTGCGTTCGGTGGCAACGGCTATTCGCTGAACACGATCACCGAATTCCTCGGCGCCCCTAACCCGTACGTCTATCCGGACAACCTGCCCAGAGTCAACGGGCACGGCGGCCCCGGCGGTGCGCCGGGCTGCTGGCAGAAGGTCGATCGCAACTTCTGGCCGGCGCCGCACATGGTGGTCGACGACGGTGCCTCCATCGCCCCGTACAACCACTTCGAGCTCGGCCAGCCCCTCCTCACCGAGTACGTGTGGGGTCGCCAAGTCGGGGAGAACACGATCAACCCATGAGAATCACTGGCACAGCAGTCAAACTCGCAGCATTCTCGTTCGTGCTGCTGCTCTTCACGGCGATCATCGTGATCGTGTTCGGGCAGTTCCGCTTCGACCGAACCACCTCGTACACAGCTGAATTCAGCAATGCGAGCGGTTTGCGTGACGGCCAGTTCGTCCGCGCCGGCGGCGTCGAAGTGGGGAAGGTTTCCGACATCAAGCTGATCGGCAACGGCGACCGAGTTCAGGTGACGCTCAACGTCGACCGGTCGCTGCCGCTGTACCAGTCGACGACCGCTCAGATCCGGTACCAGGATCTGATCGGCAACCGCTACGTCAATCTCGATCGCGGGACCGGTGAGGGTGCCGACCGGATCCTGCCTGCCGGCGGGTTCATTCCGATGTCGCGCACCCAGCCCGCACTCGATCTCGACGCGCTCATCGGTGGTTTCAAGCCGTTGTTCAAGGCGCTGGATCCGCAGAAGGTCAACACCATCGCCTCATCGCTCATCACGGTTTTCCAAGGGCAGGGCGGCACCATCAACGACATCCTCGATCAGACCGCTCAGCTGACGTCCGCGCTGGCCGACCGGGATCAGGCCATCGGCGAGGTGATCACCAACCTCAACACCGTGCTGGACACCACGGTCAAGCACGAGAAGGACTTCGACCAGACGGTCAACAACTTCGAGGTGCTCATCACCGGGTTGCGCAACCGCGCGGACCCGCTGGCCCAGTCGGTTGCCGACATCAGTGATGCGACAGGAACTCTGGGAGATCTGCTGGCCGACGACCGCCCGCAGTTGCAGAACACCATCGCCAAGTTGGAGACCATCCAACAGCCGCTGGTCGACCAACAGGACAGGTTGGATGACCTGCTGACGAAATTGCCGGCCGCCGTGAAGATGATCGGCCGCGCCGGCGGTATCTACGGTGACTTCTTCAACTTCTATCTGTGCGACATCAACCTGAAGCTCAACGGCCTGCAGCCCGGTGGCCCGGTCCGCACCGTGAAGATCACTCAGCAGCCCACGGGTAGGTGCACGCCGCAATGAGGACGCTAGAGGGTTCCAACCGCATCCGGAACGGCCTGGCCGGCATCCTGATCGTCGTTCTGGTGATCGGTGTGGGACAAAGCTTTTCGGGCATTCCCCAGCTGTTCGCACAGCCGGCCTACTACGGCCAGTTCACCGACAGCGCCGGTCTGAACCCCGGTGACAAGGTCCGCATCGCCGGTATGGATGTCGGCCAGGTGAAGTCCCTGAAGATCGACGGCGACAAGGTGTTGATCGGATTCGACCTGGGCGCCAGGCAGATCGGCACCGAGAGCCGGCTGGCCATCCGCACCGAGACGATCCTGGGCAAGCGTGTGCTGGAGATCGAGCCGCGTGGCAGCAAACTGCTGCAGGCCAGCGGTGTGCTGCCGGTCGGGCAGACCACGACGCCGTACCAGATCTATGACGCGGTGTTCGACGTGACGAAGGCCGCGTCCGGCTGGGACATCGACACCGTCAAGCGGTCGCTGAACGTGTTGTCCGAGACCGTCGATCAGACCTACCCGCACCTCAGTGCGGCGCTGGACGGGGTGGCCCGGTTCTCCGACACCATCGGCAAGCGCGACGAGCAGTTCAAGCAGCTGCTGGCCAACGCCAACAAGATCGCCGCAGTGCTGGGCAACCGCAGCGAGCAGATCAACCGGCTGGCGGTCAACGCGCAGACGCTGTTGGCCGCGGTCAACGAGCGCCGGTCCGAGGTCGACGCGCTGCTGTCCAACGTCTCGTTGATCTCCGAGCAGTTCACCGGGTTCGTCAACGACAATCCGAACCTGAATCACGTTCTGGAGCAGCTGAAGACGATCAGCGATGTGCTGGTCAAGCACAAGACCGATCTGTCTGATGTGCTGATCACCGCCTCGAAGTTCATGGGCGCCCTGGCCGAGGCCATCGGTTCGGGCCCGTACTTCAAGGTGCTCGTGGTCAACCTGCTGCCCTACCAGATCCTGCAGCCGTGGGTGGACGCCGCGTTCAAGAAGCGCGGTATCGACCCCGAGGAGTTCTGGCGCAACGCCGGCCTGCCGGCCTTCCGGTTCCCGGATCCCAACGGCCAGCGCCAGCCCAACGGTGCTCCGCCGCCTGCGCCGATCCCGCTGGAAGGCACGCCGGACCATCCCGGTCCCGCGGTCGGCCCGGGCTCGCCGTGCTCGTACACCCCGCCGCCGGACGGCATCCCGACCAACAACAACCCGCTGCCGTGCGCCGGGCTGACCCAGGGGCCGTTCGGGGGGCCGGGCTACCCGAGCGCCGACGTGCCGATCTCGGCGCCCAACCCTGACGCGGGTTACCGCCCGGGTGTCCCGAGTGCCGCCTACCCGGGTGAGCTCTCGCCGGCCATCCAAGGTGTGCCCGCACCGCCGCTGGCTCCCGGCCCGCCGGGAGCACGCACGGTGCCGGTCGCCCCGACACCGGGACCGGCCACCGACATTCCCGGATACGCCCCGCCGCCGAACGCACTGATCGGACCGATCCCGCCACCGGGACCGGGACCGCAAGTGCCGCCGGTCGGTGACCTGGCACCCGTCGATCAGGGAGGGGGAGCGTAAGCGATGTCAACGGTCTTCAACATTCGTAATCTGGGCCTGCCGAAGATGTCTCGGACGTCAGTCGTCGTCGGCACCCTCGTGGTGGTCATCGCACTCGTGGTGGCCGTGGTCGGCTACAAGCTGTACGAGAAGCTGACCACCAACACGGTCGTGGCGTACTTCCCCGAAGCGCTGGCGCTATACCCCGGCGACCGCGTGCAGATCATGGGCGTGAAAGTCGGCGGTATCGACAAGATCGAGCCGGCCGGCGACAAGATGAAGGTCACCTTCCACTACGACAACAAGTACAAGGTGCCCGCCAACGCCACCGCGACGATCCTTAACCCGAGCCTGGTCGCCTCCCGCGTGATCCAGTTGGCGCCGGCCTACACCGGTGGTCCGGTGATGGCCGACAACGCCGTCATCCCGATCGATCGCACCCAGGTGCCGGTGGAGTGGGACGATCTGCGCAACCAGATCTCCGACATCGTCACCAAGCTCGGCCCGACACCCGAACAGCCCAAGGGCCCCTTCGGCGATGTGCTGGAATCCTTCGCCAACGGCCTGGAGGGCAAGGGCCAGCAGATCAACACCACGTTCAAGGCGCTGTCCGACGCGGTGAGCGCCCTCAACGAGGGCCGCGGTGATTTCTTCGCCGTGCTCAAGAGCCTGGCGTTGTTCGTCAACGCGCTGCACAAGAGCGATCAGCAACTGGTGGCGCTCAACAACGACCTGGCCACGTTCACGAACTCGTTCAGCAACTCGGATCAGGAAGTGGCCAAGGCAGTCAAGGACATTGACACCCTGCTGACCACCGCGCGCAAATTCGTCAACGACAACGGCTCCGTACTGAGTAAGGACATCAACAACCTCTCCGACGTCACCACCGCGATCCTGCAGCCGGAGTCGCGCAACGGCCTGGAGACGGTCCTGCACGTCTACCCGACCCTGGCCGCCAACCTGCAGAACATCTACCACCCGACACATGGTGCGCTGGTGGCCATTCCGACGATCGCGAGCTTCGCCAACCCGATGCAGTTCATCTGCAGCGCGATCCAGTCCGGCAGCCGGCTGGGGTACCAGGATTCGGCGGAGATGTGCGCGCAGTACCTCGCGCCGATCATGGATGCGATCAAGTTCAACTTCCCGCCGTTCGGCGTCAACCAGTTCTCGACCGCAGAAACGCTGCCGAAGTACATCGCCTACTCCGAGGAACGGCTGCGGCCGCCGCCCGGATACAAGGACACGACGGTGCCGGGCATCTGGTCGCGCGACACGTTGTTCTCGCACGGCAACCACGAGCAGGGCTGGATCGTCGCACCGGGTATGCAGGGCGTGGACGTCCAGGCATTCACCGCCAACATGCTGACGCCGGATTCGTTGGCCGCGTTGATGGGTGGACCCGATCCCGTGAACTACCCGCCGGGTGGTCCGCGCGGTGGCGCTCCGTCGAACTCCTACGACCAGCTCAATCCGCTGCCGCCGCCGTGGTATCCGGGCGCGATCCCGCCGCCACCGCCGGGCCCGAACGTGATCCCCGGACCGTTGCCGGTCTCGCAGCAGATCTATGGCGGAGGCACCGCCCCGGGTCCGGCCGCCCCGGCCCCGGCCGCACCTGCACCCGCGGGTCCGCCGCTGCCCGCTGAGATGGGAAGTGGACAGTGAGCGCGATCCTGAGCACGACCCGTCGGTTCGGCTGGCGTGGTTTCGTATTGGTCCTGACGGCGATGATCCTGACGTCGTGTGGGTGGCGCGGTATCGCCAACGTCCCGATTCCGGGTGGCCCCGGAACCGGCGAGAAAGCCATGACGGTGTACGTCCAGATGCCGGATACGTTGGCCCTCAACGTCAACAGCCGGGTCCGGGTCGCCGACGTCTTCGTCGGTACGGTGCGTGCCATCGAGCTCAAGAACTGGATCCCGACGCTGACGCTTGGCCTGCAGCCCGGAGTCAAGTTGCCCGCCAACGCAATTGCGCGCATCGGCCAGACCAGCCTCCTGGGCACCCAGCATGTCGAGTTGGACCCGCCGCCGAATCCGTCGTCCGAGCCGCTGCGCGACGGCGCGACGATTCCGCTGAAGAACTCGCAGTCGTTCCCGACCACCGAACGCACCCTGGCCAGCATCGCCACCGTGCTGCGCGGCGGCGGCATCTCGAACCTGGAGGTCATCCAGACCGAGGTCGCCAACATCCTGGACGGTAACGGCGAACAGATCCGCGACTTCCTGACCAAGCTGGACACGTTTACGGATCAGCTCAATCAGCAGCGCGACGACCTGACCCGGGCGATCGACAAGACCAACGAACTGCTGACGATCGTGGCCGCGCGGAACAACACCCTGGATCGGGTGCTGACCGAATTCCCGCCGCTGATCAAGTATTTCGCGGACGCCAGGGACCGGTTCACCGGAGCGGTCGAGGCGCTCGGCCGGTTCAGCAAGGTCACCGCCGACACCTTCTCGGAAGCGCGGGAGAACTTCGACACGAACCTCGCGCTGCTGCAGCGACCGCTGAAGCAGCTCGGCCGGGCGGCGCCCTACCTGATCGACTCGCTGAAGCTGGTCATCACGGCCCCGTACCCGATCGACAACATCCCGAAGGTTATTCGTGGTGACTACATCAACACCTCAGCCACCTTCGACCTGACGCTGAGCTCGATCGACAACGCGTTCCTCACCGGTACCGGTGTCTCCGGAATGCTGCGCGCGCTCGAGCAGGCCTGGGGTCGCGATCCGCAGACGATGATCCCGGATGTTCGGTTCACGCCTCACCCGAACATGACCGACGGTGGCGGACCGTTCGTCGAGCGCGGCGAGTGAGGGATGACGACTAAATGTTGACCCGTTTCATCAAGACACAGCTCGTCATGTTCGGCGTGCTGACCGTGATCGCCCTGCTGGTGCTGGGCTGGTACTTCCTGCGGCTGCCGACGCTGGCCGGCATCGGGCAGTACGAGTTGAAGGCGGACCTGCCGTCCTCGGGCGGGCTGTACGCGACGGCCAACGTGACCTACCGGGGCATCACGATCGGCCGCGTCACCGAGGTGGAGCCCACCGAGAACGGTGTCCGGGCGACGATGAGCATCAGCGACAAGTACAAGATCCCCGCTGATGCCACCGCCAACGTGCACTCGGTATCCGCGGTCGGCGAGCAGTATCTCGACCTGGTGTCCGACGGCAATCCCGGGCAGTACTTCTCCCCCGGGCAGACGATCACCAAATCGACTGTCCCGGAGGAGATCGGCCCGGCGCTGGACGCGGCCAACAAGGGTCTCGCGGCGCTGCCCGCCGACAAGATTCCGGTGTTGCTGAATGAAACCGCCCAAGCCGTAGGCGGTTTGGGCCCGGCGTTGCAGCGTTTGGTCGACGGCACCCAGGCCATCGTGACTGATTTCAAGACGAACATCCAGAACGTCAACGACATCATCCAGAACTCGGCGCCGATCGTCGACAGCCAGGTCAACTCCGGCGATGCCATCCAGCGGTGGGCGGCCAATCTGGACACGATCACCACCCAAACCGCTCAGCAGGATCAGGCGCTGCGCAATGGGCTGAGCCAGGCCGCGCCAACCGCCGATGCGGTCAACGCGGTGTTCAGCGACGTGCGCGAGTCATTGCCGCAGACGCTGGCGAACCTGGAGATCATCCTGGACATGCTCAAGCGCTATCACAAGGGTGTCGAGCAGTCGCTGGTGCTGCTTCCGCAGGGTGCGTCGGTGGCCCAGTCGGTGTCGGCGCCATACCCGGGGCAGGCCGCGCTGGACTTCGGGTTGACGATCAACCAGCCCCCGCCGTGTCTGACCGGCTTCCTGCCGGCCAGCCAGTGGCGTGCTCCGGCGGACCTTCGACCGATGCCAGTGGAGAACAACCTCTACTGCAAGATCCCGAAGGACACCCCGGCCAACGTCGTCCGCGGCGCACGTAACTTCCCCTGTGTCGACGTGCCAGGCAAGCGGGCCGCGACACCGATGGAATGCCGCAGCAACGAGCCCTACACCCCGCTGGGCAACAACCCCTGGTACGGCGACCCGAACCAGGTGCTGAACTGCCCGGCGCCCGGCGCCCGATGCGATCAGCCGGTGAACCCCGGTACCGTGATACCGGCACCGTCGATCAACAACGGGATGAACCCGCTGCCGGCCGATCTGCTGCCAGGTCCGACGCCACCGACGAGTGACCCGCTCAGTCCACCCGGGACGGGCACCGTGCAGTGCAACGGCCAACAACCGAACCCCTGCACGTACACTCCGGCAGCAAGTAATACGGCCGTCTATAGCCCCCAGAGCGGGGAAGTGACCGGTCCTGACGGCGTGAAATACGACGTCAAGAACTCGAGCAGTACAGGAGACGACGGATGGAAGGAGATGCTGGCTCCGGCCGGCTGACCCCCAACCCGCCAGCCGACGACGAAGCCGCACTCGATGAGGCGGAACAGTCGACGAATGTGGAATTGGTCGAGGAGACCGAAACAGCCGACGACGCCGCGCCGCGCGGGTCGCGACTGAGCGGTCGCCGCCTGGGCTTTGTTGTCGCCGGACTCGTGATCGCGAGCCTGCTCGTCGCCACCGGCGGGTACTTCGCCCTGCGGTCGCACCAGAAGAGCGTCACCGCTGCGCGGAACGAGACCATCGCGCTGGCCGCGGCCAAGGACTGCGTCACCGCCACTCAGGCACCGGACGCCAACGCGATGGCCGCCAGCCAGCAGAAGATCGTCGAGTGCTCGACCGGTGATTTCGCCGCACAGGCCAGCCTCTACAGCGGACTGCTGGTCGACGCCTATCAGGCCGCCAAGGTTCAGGTCCAGGTCTCCAACATGCGCGCGGCCGTCGAGAAGCACAACGACGACGGCTCGATAAGCGTCCTGGTGGCGGTGCGGGTGAAGGTGTCCAACTCCGCGACCCAGGATCAGGAACAGGGCTACCGGTTGCGCGTCAAGATGATGCCCGAGGGAGGCACGTACAAGATCGCCAACCTCGACCAGGTGAGCAAGTGACGGTGACAATCCCCGAAGCGGACACCGGCACCGAGGCCGACGTCGACGCCACCGAGGTTGCCCACGCCGCTGCGGTGGGGGTGCCGGCCAGTTGGCCGGCGCGGGCCGGCGCGTTCACCGTCGACGTGTTCTTCGGTATCGGTGTGGTGGCCACCTGCCTGCTGGTGGCGTGGACCGCCCCGCTGCGCGGATGGCTGTGGTGGGTCGCGGTGTCGCTGGCCGGCGCGGTGTTTTTGGCGGTCGCCGTCAACCGATGGCTGCTGCCCGCGATCACCGGGTGGACGCTGGGTCGCTCGCTGGCCGGGATCGCCGTCGTCACACGTGACGGCGGATCGGTCGGCCCGTGGCGACTTCTGGTCCGCGACCTGGCACATCTGCTCGACACCGTCGCGGTGTTGCTCGGCTGGCTGTGGCCGCTGTGGGATTCGCGTGGGCGAACGTTCGCCGACCTGCTGACCCGCACCGAAGTCCACCGCGTCGAGGGCGAGCTGCCCAACCGGCGCAGGCTGGCCGGGGTGGTGCTGGTGATGCTCGCGGTGCTGGCCGTCGGCGCTACGGCACTGGCCTACTTCGGGGTGTACCGGCCTGAGTGGGCGGTCGAGCAGGCTCGCCAGCAGCTGGCGGTCGAGGGACCCAAGATCGTCACGCAGATGCTGAGCTATGACGTCGCCTCGATCGACAGCGACTTCGCCCGCGCCCGCGGCCTTGCCACCGACAGCTATCGGCAAAAGCTTGTGGCAGAACAGGATTCGGTGCGCAAGAGCGGCCCCGTCGACAACGACTACTGGGTGACCAACAGCGCCGTGCTGACCAACACCCGGGATCGGGCGGAGATGCTGCTGCTCATGCAGGGCCAGCGCGGCGAGGCACCCAAGCAGCGCCTGATCACCGCCACCCTGCAGGTGAATTTCGAGCGGTCCGCGAGCGGCCAGTGGCAGGTGGCGAATCTCTCGGTGCTGGCCAAGCCGAACCCGGCGGGGGAGGCGAAATGAGTCCGCGCCGCAAGGTCGAAGCCGATGATAAGGAGCTGTTCCGGCTGCCCGATCGGCAGCCGCGGCGTTGGGTCCTGCCGCTGGTGGCGAGCTTGGCGGCCGTGCTGATCATCGCCGCGATCACGACCAGCACGCTGCTGTTGGTGAAACGCGAAACCCAGCGACACGACGCGGTCCGAGATGTGGCCGTGCTGAGCTTCGTTCGCGGTTTCGTCACGCACTACACCTCGATCGACCCGTTCCACGCCAACGACTACGCCGACAAGGTGCTGGCCCAGGGCACCGGTCAGTTCGCAAAGCTGTACCAGGACAAGATGAATGAGGTCGTCATCCAGGTGGCCCGGGCGGAGCCGACGACGGGGACGGTGCAGGCCGTGGGCATCGAACGCTGGAACCGCGACGGCAGCGCCGATGTGGTGGCGGCCGCCACGACGAAAACCCGTATGCCCGATGGCAAGACCGTGGAAAGCGGCAGCCGCTGGGTGGTCACCGTAACCCAAGAAGGAGGTGCAGGAGGTCCGTGGAAGATCAGCAACCTGCTGCAGGTGATCTGACCGACGCCGCACCGGAGGACACCACCGAGGACACGGCCGCCGAGGCCGAGACTTCGGCTGACGCCGACGCTGCAGCCGAGACTCCGAAGCGACCGAATTGGTTGCGCCGCAACAAGACTGCGCTGGCGATCGGCACGTCCGCGGCTCTATTCGTCGCGGCGGGCGCCTTCGCGGGTGCGACCGTTCAGCCCTACCTGGTGGACCAGGCGACCGTCGACACCAAGCTGGTGATCGCGCGCACCGCGGCCGAGGCGATCACGACGCTGTGGACCTACACACCAGAAGACATGGACAAGCTGCCGGATCGGTCGGCGAAGTACCTGTCCGGGGATTTCGAGGACCAGTACCGCAAGTACGTCGACGCGATCGTGCCGACCAACAAGCAGGCCAAGGTCACGAACAGCACCGAGGTGGTCGGCGCGGCCGTCGAGTCGCTGAACGGCCCGGATGCCACCGCGATCGTCTACACCAACACCACCTCGAAGAGCCCGCTCACCAAGGACATCCCGGCGACGAAGTATCTGTCGTACCGCGTGCAGCTGGTCCGCGACGGGTCGCACTGGCTGGTCACCAAGATGACCACGGTGACCTCACTGGACCTAACGCCCAAGCTGTAGCCGGATCATTGGCGATACTTGCCCCATGGCCGTCGCCTCGCCCGTCTCGGAACGCTCCACCGTCGTCGCGCTGCTGCTGCTGACGTTCGCCACCGGTCTGGTCGACGCGATCAGCGTGCTGGTGCTCGGGCACGTGTTCGTCGCGAACATGACCGGCAACGTGATCTTCCTGGGCTTCTGGTTCGCGCCGCACTCGGGGGTGGACATGACCGCCGCGGTGATCGCGTTCGTCTTCTTCCTCTCCGGCACGGTGATCGGCGGACGGTTCGCCCGTCACCTCGACCACGAGGTGGCGGTTCGGGTGTGGCTGACCGCCGCGCTTGGTGCCGAGGTGGTGCTGCTGGCGGTGTTGGCCGTGCTCGCCGGTGCCGGTGTCCTGCAGTACCACGACAACGGCAAGCTGATCCTGATCGCCGGTCTGGCGGTGGCGTTCGGCTTTCAGAACGCCGCGGCCCGCCAGTTCGGGATCCAGGAACTCAGCACCACCGTGCTCACGACGACGCTGGTGGGGATCGGCTTCGACAGCCGGCTCGCGGGTGGCACCGGGCAGCGGGAAAAGCTGCGCTACAGCGTCGTTCTGACGATGTGTGCCGGAGCCACCGTCGGTGCGACGATGTCGCGCTTCATGGTCGCTCCCGTCATCGCTTTGGCGGCGGTCGTGGTGGCCGCCAGCCTGGCCGTCTTCCGGTACGGTCCGCAACCCGTGACGGCACCGGAGCCTGGAAACTAGAGTCGCGCGTATGCCCACAGTTCTGGTCACCGGCGCAGCCCGGGGAATCGGTAAGTCGATCGTCGATCACCTGGCCGCTGCCGGCTGGGACGTCATCGGCGGGGTGCGCAGTGCCGCCGACGCCGAAGCCCTCTCGGCACTGCCGCGTGTCAGCGCGGTCATGCTGGACGTCACCGACGAGGCGCAGGTCGCCGCGCTTCCCGACGCGCTACCCGGTCGGCTCGACGCGGTGGTCAACAATGCCGGCATCGCCGTCAGCGGACCGCTGGAGGGGCTGACCCCAGCGGAGATTCGCCAGCAACTGGAAGTCAATGTCGTCGGTCAACTCGCCGTCACCCAGGCCGTGCTTCCGCTGCTGCGGGAGTCCCGCGGCCGCATCGTCTTCATTTCCAGTGTGAACGGCCAACTTTCGGCACCGATGATGGGGGCGTACAGCGCGTCGAAGTTCGCGCTCGAGGCGGCCGCCGATGCGTTGCGGCTCGAATTGCGGGCTTGGCACATTTCGGTGAGCGTGGTCCAGCCCGCCCAGACCGACACCGACCTGTGGCGCAACGCCGACCAGAGCGTCGCCGAGATGGAGGCCGCGCTGGCGCCGCAGCATCGCGCCCTTTACGCCAAACACATTGCGGGAATGCGCAAAGCAATCCCGATGTCCCAGCGGCTTGCGGTGGATCCGGAGAAGGTGTCCGCCGTGGTGCTCGAAGCGCTCACCGCCCGCAAGCCCCGGGCGCGCTACCCGGTCGGGCTGGCCACCGCAGTGCAGATGACTCTGATGACCAAACTGCCCACCCGTGCGCGGGACGCGCTGTTGCGCCGGGTGTTCGGCCAGCCCTGAGCGGGCGCATGGCCGAGTTCGTCAAACAGAATCCTTCCGCACCGGCGGGCTTCTTCGATTGCGAGGCAGCAGGTTTGGAATGGCTGGCGAGCGTGCCGGGCGGCGCCGCGTGCGCCCGGGTGCTGCGCTACGACGACACGAGCCTGACGTTGGAGAGGCTGCGGCCCGTACCGCCGAGCGCCGAGGCGGCGACGGAGTTCGGCCGGCGGCTGGCAATCACGCACGGCGCAGGTGCAGCCGGCTTCGGCGCCGCACCCGACGGTTGGCGCGGTGACGGTTTCTTCGGTCCACTGGACCATCCTCTGCCGATGAGCCTCACCGCTCACGCCGGCTGGGGCTCGTTCTATGCCGACGAGCGACTGGCGCCGATGCTGAAACTCGCGACCGGCATCGACCCCACCGGACGCGAGGTGATTTGCGACGTCATAACCCGTTGTCGCCGAGGTGATTTCGACGATGCAGACACCCCGTCCCGACTCCACGGTGACCTGTGGAGCGGGAACGTGATGTGGACCGAAGCCGGGGCCGTTCTCATCGACCCGGCCGCGCACGGTGGCCACCGTGAGACCGACTTGGCGATGCTGGCGTTGTTCGGCTGTCCGCACCTGGAGCGCGTTTACGACGGCTACCAGGATGTGCATCCGCTTCGTGCGGGCTGGCGCGACCGCATTGCCCTGCACCAGCTCTACCCGCTGCTGGCGCATGTGGCGCTGTTCGGCCGCGGCTATGTCGCCCAGACCGTGCGCGCCGCGCGGGCGGCGCTGGAACTCAGTTGAATCCGAGCCAGGCAGGCAGCGCACGCTCACGCGAATCGCACAGCACAGCCATCGTGTCGCACGAGCCCTTCGGCACCCCGGCGCCCGCCCACATGCCGCCGGTGTCGCGGCGAAGCACGATCGCCGACGAGCCTCCACCGTCGAGCAGGATCGCGGTGTCACTGCCCAAGCCACGGAACAGATCCTGGATCTGATCCGGGGTGTAGCTGCCGCCCTGGAAGACGTACATCTCGTCCTTGTCCCGGGCGTAGGCCAGGGCGGTGCGGGCCGCGCTGGGTCCGCCGTCGTTCATCTGTCCGCTGTCGCCCGGCGCCAGCAGTCCCAGCCCGCTGACCGCGACGAAGCGGGTGCCCTTGTCGAGGAGACCCTGAATCACCGGGGTCGCGGCGTCGTAGTCGTCCTTGGACTTGGGTGTCACGACGAACGGTGCACCGGCGACGGGCAGGATCATCGTGGTCAGTGCGGTCCACACCTCGTCGCCGCCGGACAGTGCCTGTTTGCCTGCGTAGGCGATGGTTCCGGTCACCGCGGCGTTGGCCCGGCCCTGGCCCTGCGTGTTGTCGACGTAGGCGCCCAGCGGTGAACTGCAGCCGGTGGACTTCCACGAACCAGCCTGCTGCCCACGGACATCGAAGAAGTTGGCGTTGATCGCGATCGTCGGCTGCCCGAGCGCTTGCCAGGCCTGCAGCGGGGGATAGGTCTCCGACGCCTGCACCAGGCCCTCGCGGGTGCGGGTGCCCGGCGTGCGTTCACACCGCGACTGATAGCCGCTGTGGCTGTCGACCAGCAGGCGGGGGGTCAACCGGGTGGAGGCGGACTTGATGATCATCAGGTGGCCACCGTTGGTCAGCTCGTACCAGTTGCCGCCGGCGTTCAGCATCGGTGCGGGAAAGCCGCTTCCGAAGTTGTAGACCAGGTAGCTGCCGCGCGTGGTGGCGATCGCCTGCGCCAGTTGGGCTCGTCCGTCCGCGGACGCGACGGGCATGCCGGTGGTGGCCGCAAGCGTCAGGCAGCTCACCGCGGCCATGCCGCGCGCGGCGAGGCGGCGCAACGTCGCGGCGATGGTTGGCACAGTTGCCCTTTCATGAGATCGGCGCACTACGGCAGGTACACCTTCATTCTCAGCAACCACACAGTCAACTTTGGTAACAGTCGCGCGGCGGTTCGGCACCGGCGTCGTCACGACCAGCCACGATGATTTGCCGGGAGGCAAATTTCGTCAGCGAATGGTTATCCGCGGCGCGAGTGGGGAATCACTGCTTCGCGCGGTGCTCGCCTGGGCCCGCCGGAACACGAGGAGCAGCAATGATCGGAACGATTATCGGCGCCATCGTCGTCGGCCTGATTGTCGGCGCGCTGGCGCGACTGGTTATGCCCGGTAAGCAGAACATCGGCGTCATCATGACGATCCTGCTCGGTGCGGTCGGGTCCTTCCTGGGATCGTGGATCTCCTACCAGGTCGGCTACTCAAACTCCAACGGCGGCTTCGCGATCATCCCCTTCTTGGTCGGCATCGTCGTCGCTGCAGTGCTGATCGCGATCTACGTTGCGATCACCGGACGCAGCAACCGAGTTCACCACTAGAGGAGTCAGCGGCCCGGCGGCGCAAGGCGATACACCGCACCGGCATAGTCGTCGGTGATGTACACCGCGCCGTCCGGGCCCGCTACCGCGGCCACCGGTCGCCCCCAGCGCGAACCATCTTGGTCCTGAAAGCCCCCGACCAAGGTCTGCTGCGGGCCCAAAGTGCCGTTGTCCCAAGCGAAGAACGAAACCTCCGGCGCTCTGGCCGGGGTGCGGTTCCACGAGCCGTGCACCCCGGCCAGAGCGCCGGAGGTGTATGGCGGGGGCAGTAGCCCGTCGGTGAAACTCAAGCCGAGGGGCGCCGAATGCGCGCCGAGCGTCTGCTCGACCGGCGGGAGTGCCGCACAGTCGAGCTTGCTGCCGTCGGCGTTGGTCTGGACATCCCGGGTGAACCCAGGCTGGCCGTCGGTGTCGGGATTGCAATAGGGCCAACCGAGTTCGCGACCCGGCGTCAGCCGCGCGAGTGACTCCGGCGGGTTGTCGTTGACGTAGTCGGTCACGTCCGCGTACGACGGCCCGGGCCGTGGATCGGCGATCTGGTCCCGATTGTTGACCGCCGTCCACACCGAACCGTCGGGTGCGACGGCCAGTCCGGTGCCGTTGCGGACACCGGTGGC
Organism: Mycolicibacterium crocinum; assembly: GCF_022370635.2. Next base: position 322,897 of record NZ_CP092362.2, read on the forward strand.
GAAGGGGCTCGGCGGACCGCCCTCGGGCGGTATCCGCATGATCGTGGCGCGGGGCGGTTGTGCCGTCCGGTCCTCGGCGGTGATGTTGCCGGTGGAGCCGATCGAGAAGTACACGGCGCCGCCCCGGTCCACCGTCACGCTCTTGAGGGCGTGGGCATACGCGCCCCCGAGTTCCGGACTGCGTGCGTCGGGCAGGCCGCCCGCGACCACACGGCGGCCATCAGCCGCCGCTCCGCGATAGTCGAACGCGTCGATCTCGTCGCTCTCGGCGACATACAACGTGTCGTCGTCGAAGGCGAGGCCATGCGGTTGATCCAGCCCGTCGAGCAGCACCGAGCGTTGCGGTCCAGGTTCGCCGGGCAGCAGCCGGAGTACCTGTCCCGCGGCGGGCACAGAGACCAGTAGCGCTCCGTCCGGTGCCCACACCGCCAGCCGGGCTTTGGGGACTCGGGCCCACACCGACATCGTCCAGTCCGGCGGCACGAGGGCCCGGCGCGGTGTGTCGAACGGCGCGCTGTCGAGTCCGGCTGGGACCGCGACGGTGACCGGCACCAACCCGGTAGGCGCCGATGCCGGGGGAGCCGGCGGCGCGGGATGCCCACACGCCGCCGTCAGCACCGCGACAGCGGCGCCGCAGGCCCTAGCCCGCCAACCCGGCATGCATCTCCCACACGAGGATCTCCGAAGGCCGGGTGGCGGTGACCCGCTGACCGCCTGCGGCGGTGAACCGCACCGCGTCACCCTCGTGCAGCTCGCCCGCGCCCTCGAGCGTCACCTCGCCGCGCGGAACGAACAGGTGCAGATAGGGCGCCTCGGGCAACTCAACGGCTTCGCCTGTCTGCAGGCGGGCACCGTGCAGCGCCGCGTACCGGTTGCGGATTGCGATCGCGGTCTGGTCCTTGTGCTCCGGCATGCCGGACGCGATCGTCACCAGTCCACCGCGCAACAGCTCGTCGTCGATCTCCAGCTGCTGGTATCCCGGGTCGATACCGGATTCGTCGGGAACAACCCACATTTGGACGAAATGTACTGGCTCACTGTGGCTTTCGTTACCGGTAAGCCGCCACGAGTCGTTCTTCTCCGAGTGCAGGATGCCCCGGCCTGCCGACATGCGTTGCGCCAGCCCCGGGTAGATCACGCCGGAATTCCCGGTGGAGTCCTGGTGGACCAGCGATCCCTGCAGCACCCACGTGACGATCTCCATATCGCGATGCGGGTGGGTGTCAAAGCCGGTGCCGGGTTTGACGATGTCGTCGTTGTTCACCAGCAGCAGGCCGTGGTGGGTGTTGTTTGGTTCGTAGTGGTGGCCGAACGAGAACGAGTGCTTGGAATCGAGCCAGTCGATCTTCGTCGCAGCGCGGTCGGCGGCACGTCTGATGTCGACGGTTGCGGCCATGTCATCACCCCTCGGGTCGTTGCCAGCCTAGGTGGCCGACACTGCCAGCGACAACATAGATGACGTGTCATGTATTCCGCTATGGTGAGTGAATGGCTCAGCGGTGGTTGACCGACGACCAACAGCGGATCTGGCGCAACTACCTCGCGTTGAGCAGTCGCCTGCAGGCCGCGATGAACCGCCAGCTGCAAGCGCGGTGCGGCCTGTCGCTGGCCGATTACGAGGTGCTGGTGGTGCTGTCCGAGCGGGGCCCGATTCGGGTGCTCGAACTGGCCGCCGCGCTGGGCTGGGAGCAGAGCCGGGTGTCGCACCAGCTGACTCGGATGCGCGGACGCGGCCTGCTCGAGCGGCAGGGCAGCGAGCACGATCGACGCGGCGCCACCGTCGAGATCACCGGCGCCGGCAGCGAGGCTCTGCGCACGGCGGCGCCCGATCACGTCGCGCTGGTCCGCTCGGTGCTCTTCGACGGGATGACCGCGACGCAATTGCGGGCCTTCGACGCGGTGCTCACCACAGCCTTGAACCGGCTGGCGGAATAGAGCAATCCGCCGCCACAGCGTGGGCCGTGGCGGCGGATTGTCGGCTATTGCGTCGATTCAGAACCGAGAGCGTACTTTCCGCACGCTCTTCGCTCTGAGTTCTATCTCGACATCAATCAGCCGGCCATGAACGCGTCATATGCCGATGCCAGATTCGGCGGCAGCACCGTGACGTTGCACGCCCGCTGGGTGTCGCCGATCGGGGCCAGGATTCCACGCAGGTCGTAGTACTCACCGGGGTTGGCGGTGAAGTAGCCACGCACGTTGGCCTCGGCCTGCGGGCGAGGCTGGCCATAGGCCGCCGTCAACACCTGCTTGGCGCCGGGGTGGCCGTCCAGGTACTGGTTGGCCGAACCGGTCACCGAACTGACGGTGTTGGCAACTCCGGCACTGCTGCAATCCGGTGCCGCCGAGGCCATCGGTGCGGCCATCGTGGCCACCGCCATGCCCCCCATGAGCAAACCGGTACCCACGGCCGCGACCCTCTTACTCGACGCGATACCGCTGAACTTCATGATCACTTCTGTCTCCAACTCACGTTCGGTGATTGTTCCCCCGTCCTGAAACCCAAAGTACCCATGAGGTTTTGCAGCAAACCCGTACGCGGCGAACAGGAAACGCCGAATTGCGAAGTGTTACAGCCCAACCCGGTGAGTTGGCTCTCAATCGGCGCACGCCCGTCTGGCCTACGGTAGGCACGGTCTGAGAAGTCTTAATCGCCGCGCCGGTCTCTTAACTGATCGTGATAGCCGGTGTTATGCAACTGAGACACCGGCAAACGCCAGCCGCCGGGTGGTGAATTCCGAAGCCAATTGACGCATTTGGAAATTTGGCAGATCGAAACATCAGTTCCTGGCCAGCGCGCCGCACGACTGTGAGATGGGTTGCAGAAAGCGTGGAGACCCCTTCGACGCGCATACCGATCGGCGGGATCGGGTAGACGGGCGGTCGAGGTGCAAACCCCGCGCCGGCACGAAATCCGTCAACGCACTAGGGGACAAACACAAATGACTGAACCGGATACCACTACTCTGCTCGCCCAGCTGCGAGCGATCCTCGACCTGACCAACACCGAAGTCCAAATCGCCGAGACCAGGGTGGCCCAGGCACGCACCGATGCGGTGCGCACCGAACTCACCCAGAACGCGGCCAACGGCCGTGAGCGTGCTGAGGCCATCGAGAACGCGATCCGCGACCTCGGCGGTTTCCCGGACGTGATCGGCCCGTTCTTCGGGCGCGCTGCCGCGGCCGTCAAGGCGCTCACCGAGCAGGCGCAGCCGTTCGACGAGGCGCTGCTGGGTGACCTTGCGCTCGAGGGTCAGCTGCTTGACCGCGCCCGGTACGTCAAGGCGCTGGCCGTGGCTGCTCGGCAGCCCGAGATCGAGTCCCTGGCGAACCGCCTGATCACGGCGCACTCGGCGACCGTCGACTGGCTGACCACCGTCCTGGCCGAAGACGCACTCGGTGGACCGGCCGCTCTGCGGCGCACGCCGCTGCAGATCCTGACCGGGCTGACCGTTCGCGTGGCCAACTGGCCGGTGATCTCCTCGGTCCGCGGAATCGACCGCGCCCTGGAGGCCCTGCGCAACACGCGGCCTGCCGTGGACCAGCTGGTCAACCGCAGTGCCCACGCCGGTGAGGTGGCCGTCAAGGCGGCAGCCGGAGCACGCGACGCGGCGCTGGAGACCGCCGAGAAGGTGGCTCGTCGCGAGGGCGCCGACGGCGCCGCCGACGCCATCCACTCGCTGCGCAGCTCCACCGGCATCCTGACGTCGGAGGAACTGCCCATCGCCGGCTACGACGAGCTGAACCTCAACGAGGCCGTCGCGGCGGTGAAGGAGCTCGACGATCCGGCCGACATCCGGGCGATCATCGCCTACGAAGAGGCGAGCAAGAATCGCCAGCGGCTGGTGTCGGCTGCTCAGACCCGAGTAGCCGCCATCGCGCAGGAGATCGTCGGCATCGACTGATGTGACCGGGCCACGCGCTGTACCCGATGATGGTGAGGTGTCCGAACACCGGAACCGCAAAGTAGCCATCATCGGGGCCGGCAGCGTCGGCACCGCGATCGCCTACGCCTGCCTGATCCGCGGATCGGCAGGCGTTTTGGCGCTCTACGACACCAATCCGAAGAAAGTGCGGGCCGAGGTCCTCGACCTCAATCACGGCAGTCAGTTCGTGCCGCACTGCACCGTGACCGGATCCGACCAGATCGACATCACCGCCGGGTCGGCGGTCGTGGTGGTCACCGCCGGGGCCAAACAGCATCCTGGCCAGAGCCGGCTGGACCTGGCGGCCACGAATGTGGCCATGGCACAACAGCTCACGCCGCAGCTTCTCGAGTTGTCCCCGCACGCGGTGATCGTGTTCGTCACCAACCCCGTCGACGTTGTCACCTACGCCGCCGCCCAGTCTGTCGACGCACCATCCGGGCGCATCTTCGGATCGGGAACGGTGTTGGACAGCAGCCGTTTTCGCTATCTCATCGCCCAGCGCGCCGAGCTCGCCGTCGGCAATGTGCACGGATTCATCGTGGGTGAGCACGGCGACTCGGAGATATCGCTGTGGTCGAGCGTCTCGATAGGCGGTGTGCCGGCGGCACACTTCCGCCGTGACGGGATGCTCGTTTTCGACGAGGCCGCCCAGGCCGGGATCTCCGCCGCGGTGGTCAACGCCGCCTACGAGATCATCGAGGGCAAAGGTGCGACGAACCTGGCGATCGGCCTGTCCACCGCACGGATCATCGAGGCGGTGCTCGGTGACCAGCATCGGGTGCTGCCTATCTCCACGGTCCAACACGGCGCGTATGAAATCGCCGATGTGGCACTGTCTTTGCCGACCGTCGTGTCGGCCGGTGGCGCCGGTGAGGTGCTTGAGGTTCCCCTCGCGGTGCCCGAGCTTCTCGGCTTGCAGGCGTCGGCGAAAACCTTGCGACAAGCCCAGCATCCATTGGGGCTCTAGCGGCTACGGTGAAGTCATGACAGCCAACTTCAACGAGATGAACCAGAAGGTCATCGACGAGTTCCGAGCCAACGGCGGCAAGGCGGGCGGCATGTTCGAGGGCAAGCCGCTGGTATTGGTCCATCACGTCGGCGCAAAGTCGGGAACCGAACGGATCACGCCGCTCGTGCCGTACCTCGAAGACGGTCGGATCTTCATCTTCGCGAGCAAGGCCGGCGCGGACACCAACCCGGACTGGTTCCACAACCTCGTTGCCCACCCGGAGACCACCGTCGAGTTGGGGACCGAGACGTTCGGTGTCACCGCCCGGGTGCTGGACGGAGCCGAACGCGACGAGATCTACGCCAAACAGGTCGCCGCGCAACCGCAGTTCGGGGATTACCAGAAGAGCACGTCGCGGATCATCCCGGTGGTGGAGCTGCAGCGGTCCTGACTGCGGGTTAAAGCACTTCGGGCAGGCCGAATTTCGCGAACACCGTGGTGTCCAGGAAGGCCACCACGTGCGAGATGCCGTCGGCGCGCATATCCAGAACGTGCAGCTGGAACGGAACATGACGACCGCCGGTATCGGGCAGGCGCATGTACATCGCCGCGGCCGGCTGGCCGTTGGCGGTCAGCGGCAGTAGCCGCATATCGCCGGCGTGATTGGCCGGGCAGTTCTGGTGGATGAGCGCACCGATGTTCGGGCCACCCTGATACCAGCCGTCGAATGGCGGCATCTCCCAAATCGCCTCAGCGGTGAACATTTCCACCAACCGGTCGATGTCGTAGTCCTCGAAAGCCTGGATGTAACGGGCCAGCTGTTCGCGTGCCTCGTCAGAGTCCGGCGGTGTGAGTTCGTCGTCCTGGCTGGGGCCGACCGCCTCGAGTTGGGCCCGGGCCCGCTGCAGCAGGCTGTTGACGGCCGCCACGGACGTGTCGATGGCCTCGGCCACCTCGGCGGCCCGCCACTGCAGCACATCCCGAAGCAGGAGAACAGCCCGCTGCCGCGGCGACAGATGTTGCAGTGCCGCAACGAAAGCCAACCGAACTGACTCGCGTGACCCGACGATCACCGACGGATCCGATGCGTCGTCGGGCAGTGGCTCCAGCCAGGGCACCTCGCTGCGTTCGACGAGCTCGTCGGTCGGATTCGAACTGGGCGCGCCGAGTCCGGTCGGCAGTGGCCGGCGCTGTCTTCCCTCCAGGGCGGTCAGCGACGTGTTGGTGGCGATGCGATGCAGCCAGGTACGCACCGAGGACTTGCCCTCGAAGCGGTCATAGGACTTCCACGCCCGCAGGAAGGTCTCCTGAACCAGGTCTTCGGCGTCGTGCAGCGAGCCGGTCATCCGGTAACAGTGCGCCAACAGTTCGCGCCGGTACGGCTCGGCCTGCGCCAGGAAATCGCCCCGGCTCGGGTCGAGCCCGTCGTCCAAACTCTGTGCGAGCACGCTCACGGACCCGAGCTTACGCACCAGCACCGACACGTCACCGGCCTGCGCACACAGTTAGGCTCCCCAGATGGTCACAACACGTACCGAGCGGACCTTCGACGGAGTCGGTGGCGTCCGCATCGTCTACGACGTGTGGACACCGGACACCGAGCCGCGCGGCGTCGTCGTGCTCTCGCACGGCCTCGGCGAGCACGCCCGCCGCTACGACCATGTCGCCGAGCGGTTCGGCGAGGCCGGTCTGATCACCTACGCGCTCGACCACCGCGGCCACGGCCGGTCCGGCGGCAAGCGGGTGCGCGTCAAGTCGATCGGGGAGTACACCGGCGACTTCGGCACACTCGTCGGCATCGCCACCCGCGAGCACCCGGGCCTGAAGCGAATCGTGCTCGGCCACAGCATGGGTGGCGGCATCGTGTTCGCCTACGGCGTCGACCACCAGAATGACTTCGACCTGGTGGTGCTGTCCGGCCCGGCCGTCGCGGCCCAGACGGGGGTCTCGCGGGGCAAGCTGCTCCTGGGCAAGGCGGTCGGCTCGCTGCTACCGGACCTGCCCGTCGAGGAACTCGACTCGAACGCCATCTCCCGCGACCCCGCGGTCGTCGCCGCCTACAACGCCGACCCGCTGGTGTGGCACGGCAAGATCCCTGCCGGCATCGCCAAGGCGCTGGTCACAGTCGGCGAGACCATGCCGCAGAGCGCACGCCAGCTCACCAAACCGCTGCTGGTGGTGCATGGCGCCGAGGACGCACTGGTGCCCGCCGCCGGCAGCCAACTGCTCGTCGACTGCGTCGGTTCGTCCGACGTGCACCTCAAGGTGTATCCGGGCCTGTACCACGAGGTGTTCAACGAGCCCGAGCGCGACCGGGTGCTCGACGACGTCACCGCGTGGATCGAGGCCAGGCTGTGAGATGGCGCTTCGTCGCCGTGGTGGCAACGGCGTTGCTGCTGGTGGCGGGCTGCTCGAAGACCGAATCACCCAACACCTGGGTCGACGACGAGGTGACATTCGTCGCCGACGGGCTGACCATTTACGGCACCTACCGCCACCAGCACGGTGACCAGCAGGGACCCGCGGCGCTGCTGATCTCGGAGAGCGGCCGCACCGACCGCAACGGCGACAACAACGTCGCCGGGCCGATCGGCAACATGCGCCAGCTCGCCGAATACCTGTCCGACCACGGTGTGGCGTCGTTGCGCTACGACAAGGTCGGTACCGGTAAGACCGGCCTCGGTCCGTACGCCAGCCATCCGGCCGATGTGGGCAGCGCCGTCTACACCAGCGGCGCGAAGGCCGCGGTGCGTTTCCTGGCCGGAGAAGCCGCCACCGACCCCAAGCGCATCTCGGTGTACGCCCTCGGCGAAGGCACCGTCCACGCGATGACGCTGGCCGACGACACCTCCGCCGGGGCGCCCAAGGTCCATTCCCTCGGTCTGCTGCAGCCGCTGGCGGGCCGCTACCTCGACCTGATCACCAACCGGGTCCGCAACGACGTGGCCGGCGCGGTCAAGAGCGGTCAGAAAACACAAGCGCAGGCCGACAAGACGATCGCCGACTGGAACGCCGCCGTCGCGCAGGCCCGCACCACATCGACGGCCCCCGCCACGCTGCCCGACGGGCTGAGTGCGATCCTCAACCCGAACAACGTCAAGGCCGTCGTCGAATCCGACGCCATCGACCCGCTGAAGCTGGCCGCCGCCATTCCGGCCGGAACACCGGTGCTGTTGACGTGTTCGGACTCCGACGGCCAGGCCAACTGCGCTGATATGAAGCCGCTCACCGACGCGCTGGATCACACGTCGCTGTCGTTGGTCGCGCTCAAGGGGGTCAACCACGTGCTGCGCGACGACCCGACCGACAACGTCGGCAACTACTCCAAGCCGGCGCCGCTGTCGCCGCAGCTGACGGCGGCGCTGAACGGGTTCATCAACAATTGACTTCGTGCCCGCGCACCGATGTCGTCGCGCTCGGCTAGGTTGCCAGACGTGACCGACGACAAGATGCTGGCGCGGATCGCCGCGCTCCTGCGACAAGCCGAGGGCACCGACAACGCGCACGAGGCCGAGGCGTTCATGGCCGCCGCCCAGCGCTTGGCGACCGCGACGTCGATCGATCTGGCCGTCGCGCGGGCACATTCGGCCACCCGCAGTGCGGCGCAGGCGCCGACCCAGCGCACGATCACCATCGGCGAGCCGGGCGCTCGCGGTCTGCGCACCTACGTGCAGCTGTTCGCCGGTATCGCTGCCGCCAACGACGTGCAGTGCGATGTCGCGTCGAACTCCGCGTTCGTCTACGCCTATGGGTTCGCCGAGGACATCGACGCCAGCCACGCCTTGTACGCGAGCCTCGTGGTGCAGATGGTGCGCTCCTGTGACGCCTACCTCGCCACCGGTGCGCACAAGCCGACGCCGACGATCACCGCCCGGCTGAACTTTCAGCTCGCCTTCGGCGCCCGTGTCGCCCAACGACTGGCGCAGGCGCGGGAGGAAGCCCGGCAGGAGGCCACCCGGGACCGGAAGTCCGCCCCGGGTACCGCAATTGCGTTGCGCAACAAAGAACTCGAGCTGCGGGAGCACTACCGGCAGACGTCCAAAGCGCGCGGCACCTGGCAGGCGAGCCGCGCCTCGGCGGGCTATTCGTCGGCGGCCCGGCGCGCCGGTGACCGGGCCGGCAAGCAAGCCCGGCTGGGGTCCAGCCCCGAGTTGCCGGGGGCGCGGACCCGGCTGCCGCGGTGACGGCGCGCGACAGCCAACGCTCCCGCGTCTACGCGGCCGAGGAGTTCGTCCGAACACTTTTCGACCGTGCCGCCCAACACAGTTCACGCACCATCGACTTCTTCGGCGCACAGCTCACGTTGCCCCCGGAAGGGCGGTTCGCGTCGATGCCGTCGGTGCAGCGCTACGTCGACGACGTGCTGGGACTGCCCGCGGTGACCTCCCGATGGCCCGCGCCGGGACCGCTCCGCGTGCGGCCTCGTCGAGCCGCAACCGCTGCGCACTACGAAAATAACGGCGGCACAGGCGTTATCGCCGTACCCGACCGGTCGACGGCCGACTGGGCCATGCGGGAGCTGGTGCTGTTGCACGAGATCGCCCACCACCTGACGCCGCGGGGGCCGGCCCACGGCCCGAATTTCGTCGCGACGTTCTGCGAGCTGGCCGCCGTGGTGATGGGCCCTGAAGTCGGGCACGTGCTGCGCGTTGTGTACGCCAAGGAAGGCGTGCGCTAGACGACCGCGGTGGAGGATACTCGAGCGATGCACCGTGAAGTGACGACCGTCGCCGAGCTTCGGGAGATCGTGGGGGAGCCCGACCACTACGTCGCCAACAAGGTCAAGGACCGGCTCTCGGCCGTGCAGCGCGACTGGCTGGCACATTCGCCGCTGGCCTTTGTCGCCACCACCGATGCCCAAGGCCGCGTTGATGTTTCACCGAAGGGTGATCCAGCCGGATTCGTCCACGTCGTCGACGACCGTACGATCGCTATTCCTGATCGGCCGGGCAACAAACGGGTCGACGGCTACCTCAATGTGCTGCAGCGCCCGCAGGTCGCAACCCTGTTCGTGATCCCCGGCCGCGGCGATACGCTGCGGATCAATGGGCGGGCCCGCATCCTCGCCGCCGCCGACTACTTCGACGCCATGGCGGTGAAGGGCAAGCGGCCGCTGCTGGCGCTCGAGGTCGACATCGAAGAGGTGTTCTTCCACTGCTCCAAAGCGTTCCTGCGGTCGGACACCTGGAAACCCGAGACCTGGAATCCGACCGCGCTGCCCAGCGTGGCCCAGATGGCCAAGGCGCTGCGCTACGACTGGACCGACGCCGAACTCGAGGAACGCTACTGCGAGGACAACATTCGCAAGGTGTTGTACTAGCCGGCCGCGCTATGTCGCCCAGGCTGCAGTTATCGACACGAAACGCGAGTAACCCTCGCGGTACTTACAGCCTCGCCGAGGCGTCAGCCGGCCGGAGCCACCTCCACCGGCAGCGCGTTGAGTACCGCGGTGCCCGACAACGGATCCAGCAGCGTGCCGTCGTTGAGGTTGTTGACGTTCACCCCCGGGTGCTGGGCAGCCACCCGCATCCGGGTGCCCGGCTCGGTGTGCCCCCAACCGTGCGGCAATGACACCACACCGGGGCGGATCGCGTCGGTGATCTCAACGGGCACTTCGAGTTTTCCACCCGGTCCGGTGACCACCGCCATCTCCTCGAGGCCCAGCCGTGTGGCATCGTCGGGATGGATCTGCAGTGTGCAGCGGTTGGTTCCGCCGGACAGGGCAGGCAGGTTGTGCATCCAGCTGTTGTTGGACCGAAGATGCCGTCGGCCGATCAGCAGGAAGCCGGGTTCCGACGTCAGCGCCGCGTGTAGTCGAGGGATGTCGGCGAGGATCGGCTCGGGATCCAATTCGATTGTGCCCGAGGGAGTCCGGAGTATCTCCGGAATTCGCGGGCTCAGCGCACCGAGGTCGATCCCATGCGGTGCGTCCTTGAGCTTCTGCAGAGTCAGGCCGTCGGGGTTGGCACCGAAGCCGTCGCCGAACGGGCCGAGCCGCAACATCATGTCGAGGCGTCGCTCGTAGCCGCGACCGTCGGGCAGCATCGCGGTCAGTTCCTCGACGGACCGGCCTGCGACGGGGGAGTGTTCGTCGGCGACCTCCTTGCCCAGCGTCGTCGCGATCACCTGCTCGTCCACCAACGTCGGGTCGGCGTCGGGCCCCATGCCCAGCACGATCAGCGCCAGGCGAGCCAGGATCTCGCACTCGTCGGGCCGCCCGTCTTCCAGGCGCAGCACCGGTGGGGAGTACCTGGCGTTGTTGCGCACCGCGGCCCCGCTGAGCGCGAGGTCGTAATGCGCTGCGCGGGAAGGCGGAGGCGGCGGCAGGATCACATCGGCGTGCCGGGTGGTCTCGTTGAGGTACGGATCGACCGACACCATGAAGCCGACGCCGTCGAGGGCATCGGACAGCCGCGCGCCGTCGGGCGCGGACAGCACCGGGTTGCCGGCGATCGTGATCATCGCCCGGATCTGTCCCTCGCCGGGTGTTTCGATCTCCTCGGCCAGCGCGACCGCGGGTAGCTCGGAGAGCGCCTCGGGGTGACCGGACACCCGGCTGCGCCAACGCCCGGTGGCGAAACCCCGACCGGGACGCGGTGGGCGCGGAGCACCGGCGATCGGTGAGTGCGCGAACATCACCCCGCCGGGGCGGTCCAGGTTGCCGGTCAAGATGTTCACCACGTCGACCAGCCAGCTGGTCAGCGTGCCGAACCCGACGGTCGAGGTGCCGATGCGGCCGTAGACCGCGGCCGTCGGCGCCGCGGCGAGTTCGCGTGCCAGCGTGCGGATTTCGTCGGCATCGATACCGCAGTGCCCGGCGACCGCCTCCGGCGGGAAGTCCTGCGCCGCCGCCCGTACCCGCTCCAGCCCGCTGACGTGCTCGGCCAGCCGGCCCAGGTCGACCAGATCCTCGTCGAAGAGCACATGCGCGATCGCGAACAGCATCGCGGCATCGGTGCCGGGGCGCGGCGCGAGGTGGCGATCGGCCATCTCTGCGGTGCGGGTGCGGTTGGGATCGATCACAACCAGCTTGCCGCCGCGGCGGCGCAATGCCTTGAGCTTGCCGGGGAAGTCGGCGGCGGTGGCCAGGGATCCGTTGGACACCAACGGATTTGCGCCCATCACGACCAGATAGTCGGTGCGGTCGAGGTCGGGGAGGGTGAAGGCCAGCGGGTTTCCGAACAGGTACCCGCAGGAGACGTGCTTGGGCATCTGGTCCAGTGTGCTGGCCGAGTACACCTGCCGGGTGCCCAGCGACTTGATGACGACGGGTCCGTAGAGCGAGCCTGCGATGGTGTGCGCATTCGGGTTGCCCAGGTACACCGCGACCGATGAACCGCCGGTGTCGGCGATCACGCGCTGCAGGCCCTCGGCGGCTACCGCGAAGGCCTCGGCCCAGGTGGTCTCGACCAGTTCACCGTCGCGGCGCACGAGCGGGTTCTGCAGCCGGTCGGGATCGTTGTCCAGTTCGGGGAAGCTCGCGCCCTTGGGGCAGATGAAGCCGTGGCTGAACACGTCGTCGCGATCACCCCGGGCAGCGCTGACCCAGTCGTTGTCGTCGATCGTGAGGACCATCCCGCAGGTGGCCTCGCACAGCGGGCAGATTCGCAAAGCGGTGCGGCTCATGCCTGTCACTGTGCTCTGCGACCGACCCCGGTGGCAAGCCCAACCACCGGATGGTCAGATTTGGCTTCGGCTGGTCCAGACTGGTGACGCCAGCGCGTCATGCAGTGCGGCGACGATGCGATCTCGGTGGGCGTTGAACCGCTCGGTGGGGGCGGGTACCGAGATCGCGACGATGTTGCCGCCTGCCGCGCGGCCCGCAATCCCGGCGGCCGAGATGCCGTCGGTGTGCTCGTCGCGGTCGAACGCCACCCGGTCGGTGCGGACCATCCGGATTTCGGCGCGCACCCGCTCGGCTTCGGCCGCGTCGAGGGCGGCGAGCACCTGGTCGACATCAGCGTCGTCGAACAGGGCGAGCGCCGCCTTGCCGTTGGCGGTGTCGGGCAGCGTGAAGCGGCCGCCGATCGCCGAGACCGCGCGGAGCCGGTGCGGCGACTCGATCTGGTCGATGAACAGCATCTGGCCGCCGCGGTAGACCGAGAGGTCGACGGTTTCACCGGTGGCCTCGGCGACCCGCTCCAGGGTGGACCGGAATGCGGACGTGATGTGGGCGGCGTCGGCGTTGGCCAGGCCGAGCAGTCGCTCGCCGAGGACGATGCGCCCGTCGTCGTCCACCGCGGCGAATCCCACCTCGACCAGCCCGACGAGCAGGCGCCGCGTGGTCGACTTGGCCAGTCCGAGGCGGCTGTGCAGGTCAACGAGTCGCAGCCGGCCCGGGGCGGTCGCGATTTCGTCCAGGGCGGCGGCGGCGCGGCGCAGCACCTGAATGCCGTCGTCACGGGCGTTCGATGGGCGTCCGCCGTCGACCATAGAAATTTTCGCGTCAGTCAACTGACATCCCTTCCCTCGGCGTGGCCGCAGCGGTAGTGTGCCGCAATACGGATCATAGCGATTCGCTATGTGGATCAAAGGAGGCTTTGGTGGGGTCACTTCCTGAAGGTCGCCATTTCTTTCACGGCGACGACGGTTACGAGGACGCACGCCGCGCCACCGTGTGGAACCAGCGCGTGCCCGACCGCTACCCGGACGTCATCGTGCAGGCGGTCGACGCCGACGACGTCGTCGCGGCACTGCGCTATGCGAAGGCCAACAACAAGAAGGTCAGCATCAAATCGGGCGGGCACAGCTGGGCGGCCAGCCACCTGCGCGACGGCGCGGTGCTGCTGGACATGAGCCGGGTGGACCAGACCAGCATCGACGCCGACGCGATGACCGCGGTCGCGGGGCCGGGCAAGGGTGGCAGCGTGCTGGCCGCCGAGCTCGACGCGGTCGGACTGTTCTTTCCCGCCGGCCACTGTAAGGGGGTGTGCATCGGCGGCTATCTGCTGCAGGGCGGCTACGGCTGGAACAGCAGGGTGGTGGGGCCGGCCTGCGAGAGTGTCATCGGGCTGGATGTGGTGACCGCCGACGGCGACAAGATCTACATCGACGCCGACAACCATCCCGATCTGTACTGGGCCGCCCGCGGCGCGGGGCCCGGCTTCTTCGCCGTGGTGACCGCCTTCCACCTCAAGCTCTACAAAAAGCCGGCGGTGCTGGGCAGCAGCTTCTATGCCTACCCCATCGAGCTTGCCGACGAGATCTTCACCTGGGCCCGCGGCATATCCGCGGAGGTCGACCGCCGCGTCGAGTTGCAGATCGTCGCCACCAAGAGCGTGCCCAACGCCGGCATCGACCGGCCCGCGATCGTCATGGCCTCCCCGGCGTTCGCCGACACCGAAGCAGAGGCCAAGGAGGCGTTCGGGATCCTCGACCGGTGCCCCGTCGTCGACAAGGCGCTGGCCGCGTTCCCGTATGCGCCAGTGCCGCTTGCGGATTGGTACACCGCAGTCATGAGCAACTACCTGGAGGACCACCGCTACACCGCCGACAACATGTGGACGAACGCCTCGGCCGAGGAGTTGATGCCGGGCATCCATCGCATCCTGGACACGTTGCCGCCGCACCCCTCGCATTTCCTGTGGCTGAACTGGGGCCCGTCACCGCAGCGCCAGGACATGGCCTACAGCCTGGAGAGCGAGATCTACCTGGCGCTGTACGCCGGGTGGATGGATCCTGCGGACGACGAAAAGTACGGCGACTGGCCACGATCCAACATGGCGTCGATGGCCTCATTGGCGACCGGAATCCAGTTGGCGGACGAGAACCTGGGCCGTCGGCCGGCCAAGTTCGTCACCGATGAGAACATGGCGCGGCTCGATGAAGTACGCGCGCAATACGATCCCGACGGCCGGTTCCACAGCTGGATGGGCCGGGTCTAATGGCAGAGACATACTTGGGCTACCGTCCCGGCGACGGTGACACAGCCTGGGGCAAGTACTTCACTCCGGAGATGGCCGAGCTGCCCCGGCATGCCGTCGTCGCGCTCGAGCACGGTCCGCAGGCCGACCAGGTGATGCTCGGATTCGATTCGGCAGCAACACTTCTCGATGCCGGATACCAGCAGACCGAAAATGGTTACGGCACGCTGCGCGGTGGCGGATTCCACGTCGCGATCCGCACCGACATGCCCGGTGTCACACCGGCAATGTGGGATTGGTGGTTCGGCTGGCATGGCAGCGAGTCCACTCGTTACAAGTTGTGGCATCCGCGCGCGCACGCCTCGGCGCAGTGGGGTGACAGCGGGCCCGACGGAAGCTACGTCGGACGGACGTCGATCATCGAGGAGTACCTCGGGTCGGCGTACGCCAAGGCGGCCATCGCGTTCGTCGAGCCGTCGACGTTCGGGTTCGACGTGTCGCGGCTCGGCACTGACGTCGCCGTGTGCGCACGGCTGGGATCCAGTGAGGTGCCGGTCGACATCGGCTGGTTCGTCCACCACGTGCGAGCCGTCGCGGGCGGAGCCGAGATGCGGTCACGGTTCTGGATGGGCGGACCGTACATCGGTGTGCGCCGGGGCAACCGACTGGCCGACTCGGTGATCCGGCCGATCGCCGCCCATCAGCTGCCGGATCCGCGCGACCTGCTGGTGCACTGCTCGCAGGAGATGAACCACCTCGCGGGCTTCCTGCCGGAAATTTACGCGGAGTTCGCTGAGTCCTGAGGCTCGGCGTTACTCTCTACGGAGATCGCCAAATCGCCACCGTCACCGACCTCAAGGGTTATGTTCGCTGAACAGTCCCATGGGTCGGGCATCGGGGGTTTCAAATGGTAGCTGTGGCGTTTTCACACAAGATTCGGCAGGGATTCGCGGTCGGGGGCAGGAAGGCCGCACTGTTCGGTGCGGCAGCAGCCACAGCGGTCACCATGACGATGGGCACGGTAGCCGAACCGGTGGCGCCGTCGGCAAACGCGCTGACCTTGGATGCGACCACCACCGGGCCGCTGCTGTGGCTCATCGATGAGCTCGGGGTCGACAGCATCACGATCCCGGGCGTGCCTGCGCCGATCGGGCCGCTCACCATCAACCTCGACTGGACCCGCGCTGATCCGGTTGCGCTGAACAACGAGCTCAACTCATCGGCATTTGGGCCGTTCATCGTCGGCACCGCGACGCGCCCGTACATCTTGGCGTCGGGAGCCACTGGACCAGTTATGGTCGCCGTCGGTACCGGTGTGCCCGCAGCGATCCAGGCGTACCAGGCGTTGTTGTCGAGTGCCAATGGCAACACACTGCCGGGTTATGACCCGCTGGTCGCGGCAGGCAAGGTCAACGCCCTGGGCCAGCCATGCACCGGGGGCTTCGGCTGTAGTCAGGGCACGAACGTCACCAACCTGCCAATTGCGTTGATTCGCAACCCCGAAACGCCCAACGGGGGTCTGTACGCGCGGTTCGCCCCGATCTTCAATCTGTTCGGTCAGAACCCGGTCAGCCCCAATGCGACTTCGGGTTCGAGTACCGGCATCAGGCTCAACGGCGCGATCATCAACGTGGCGCTCGGCTACGACTTCCTCTCGGATTTCCCGGAGACGCTGAATCCCTTCTCGCTGGCGAACTCCCTGTTGGCCGGCCTGCTGCCTACGTACCTGCTCGACGGCGGGACGATCAAAGGGGCGGACACCGACACGATCATCGGCAATCTGATCGGACTGCTCACGCTCGGCACCCCCAGCACCTCCTACAGCACGTTCGTGCCCAACGACCTGCCACTGCTGGAGCCGCTGCGGCTGCCGTCGCGCATCCTCAACGCGGTATTCAAACAGGTCGGGGTGCCGATCACCCTGGGCACTCCGCTGGCCGATGCGTTGCAGCCCGCGCTGTCAATCCTGGTCAACATCGGCTACACCGATGTGCAGACGCCGAGCGAGGGCGGCACCTACAACCGCACGTATGACCAATCGGGACAGTATGTTCCGTTCCTGTCGCGGGCCACGCTGACTCCGCAGGAGTGGGCCGCGGTTCCGGGCGATGTGGTCAAGGCGCTGGTGAACGGATTCCGGGATGTGTTGTCCGGCAAGTCCACATCCGCACCGAACGTGCCGGATCCGCATGCCCCGCAACTGCCGGTGGCGGCTGTGCCGTCAACGGCGACCGCGACCGCGGTGACTACTGCTGCGGAGCCCAGCGCGAAGTCCGGTAAGCCGTCGAAGAAGTCGAGCGGGGCGACGAGCAAGAAGCCTTCAGCACCGAAGGCGTCGGCCAAGAAGGGTGTGGGCGGCTCGAAGCGCGCAGCCAGCTAGCGGGGGTCACCGCGAGTGTGGGCCTCCTGCAGGGAAATTGAGCGATTCTCCTGCATGACCCCCACAGTCGACGACAGGCCTACCCGCAGACGGCACCGTTCGCGGCCGAGCCGACCAGCTTGCGGTACTTGGCCAGCACACCGGTGGTGTACTTCGGTGCAGGCGGGGTGAATCCGTCCTTGCGCGAATCGAATTCGCCCTCGTCGACCAGGACGTCCAGCGTCCCTTTGCCGACGTCGAGGCGGATCCGGTCACCGTCTTGGACGAACGCGATGGGGCCGCCGTCGACCGCCTCAGGCGCGATGTGCCCGACGCACAGGCCGGTGGTGCCGCCGGAGAACCGGCCGTCGGTCATCAGCAGCACATCCTTGCCGAGCCCGGCACCCTTGATCGCGCCGGTGATCGCCAGCATCTCGCGCATCCCCGGGCCGCCCTTGGGGCCCTCGTAGCGGATGACGACGACGTCGCCGGCCACGATCGTGCCGTCCTCGAGCGCGTCCATCGCCGCCCGCTCGCCGTCGAAAACCCGTGCGGTGCCTTCAAACACGTCCGAGTCGAAGCCGGCCGATTTCACCACCGCGCCCTCGGGCGCCAGCGAGCCGTGCAGGATCGTGATGCCACCGGTGGGGTGGATCGGGTTGCTCAGCGCACGCAGCACCTTGCCATCGGGATCCGGCGGCGCGATGTGGGCCAGGTTCGCCGCCATCGTCTCGCCGGTCACCGTCATGACGTCACCGTGCAACAGGCCGGCGTCCAATAGCGCTTTCATGACCACCGGCACCCCGCCGATGCGGTCGACGTCGAACATCACGTGCTTGCCGAACGGCTTGACGTCGGCCAGGTGCGGCACCTTGGCGCCGATGCGGGTGAAGTCCGCCAGGTCGAGCTTGACCCCGGCCTCATGCGCGATCGCCATCAAGTGCAGCACCGCGTTGGTGGATCCGCCGAACGCCATCACCACCGCGATCGCGTTCTCGAAGGCTTCCTTGGTCAAGATGTCGCGGGCGGTGATCCCGCGGCGCAACAGTTCCACCACCGCTTCACCACTGCGCCGGGCGTAGCCGTCGCGGCGGCGGTCAGTGGCCGGCGGTGCGGCACTGCCGGGCAGCGACATCCCCAGCGCCTCGGCCGCGGACGCCATCGTGTTCGCGGTGAACATGCCACCACACGCACCTTCGCCCGGACAGATCGCGCGCTCGATGGTGTCGACGTCCTCGCGCGACATCAGCCCACGCGCGCAGGCGCCGACGGCCTCGAAGGCATCGATGATCGTCACGTCCATCTCGGTGCCGTCGGACAACTTCGCCCGGCCCGGCAAGATCGAACCCGCGTAGAGGAACACCGCGGCCAGATCGAGTCGCGCGGCGGCCATCAGCATGCCCGGCAGTGACTTGTCGCAGCCCGCCAGCAGCACCGAACCGTCCAGGCGCTCAGCCATCATCACCGTTTCGACGCTGTCGGCGATCACCTCGCGGGAGACCAGCGAGAAGTGCATGCCCTCGTGACCCATCGAGATGCCGTCGGACACCGAGATGGTGCCGAACTCCATCGGATAGCCACCTGCGGCGTGCACACCGTCCTTGGCGGCCTTGGCCAGCCGGTCCAGCGACAGGTTGCACGGAGTGATCTCGTTCCAGGACGACGCCACACCGATCTGGGGTTTGGCGAAGTCCTCGTCGCCCATGCCTACCGCGCGGAGCATCCCGCGGGCGGCGGCCTTCTCCAGACCGTCGGTGACGTCGCGACTGCGGGGCTTGAGATCGGGGCTTTGGCTCACCGGTCAAGTATGCCGTGGTCGGGGGTGCCCACCAAAATCGTTTTCATACCCCCGAGGGGTATTCGGGTACGGTGGAAACATGACATCCATGCCCGTCCGCACTGTCGCGGTCGCCGCAGCCCTGGCCACCGCCGTCGTCGTCTCCTCCTGCAGCAAAACCGAGGATCACAGCCAGCACGCCACGTCGACCACCAGCAGCAGTGCCACGGTGGCCGCCCACAACGCCGACGATGTCATGTTCGCGCAGATGATGATTCCGCACCATCAGCAGGCGGTCGAGCTCAGTGGACTCGCGCCGCAGCACACCGACAACCAGGCGTTGCTCAAGCTGGCATCGACCATCGCGGGCGCCCAGCAGCCGGAGATCGACGCGATGAAGGCGCTCCTGCTGCAGTGGGACGTCGGCCCTGCGATGGGTGACCACAGTGGGCACGGCGCCGCGATGCAGGGCATGGTCGACGACGCGACGATGACCAAGCTCAAGTCGCTCAAGGGCCCGGAGTTCGACACACTGTGGTTGCAGGCGATGATCGGCCATCACCAGGGCGCCATCGAGATGGCCAAGGCCGAGATCGCCAACGGTCAGAGCGCCGACCTGACCGCGATGGCCAAGTCCATCGTCACATCGCAGCAGGCCGAGATCGACCAGATGAAGCAGATGCTTGGAGGCTAAATGACTGGCGCACATGGTTATTCGGCACGCAAGGACAACTACACCAAGCGGTTGCGCCGCATCGAGGGTCAGGTCCGCGGGATCGCCAAGATGATCGACGAGGACAAGTACTGCATCGACGTGCTGACTCAGATCAGCGCCGTCAACAGTGCCCTGCAGTCGGTCGCCCTGGGCCTGCTCGAGGAGCACCTCGGCCACTGCGTCAGCCACGCCGTCGCCGAGGGCGGCGACGAGGCGGACAAGAAGCTGGCCGAGGCCTCGGCCGCGATCGCCCGTCTGGTCCGGTCCTGACGCCTTCGACCCGCACAGTGCAACACCGGGCAACGTAAGGCTCATTCGGCGTCACAGCCGATACCGTGAACCGGTGCCCACAGTGCAGCGCACGTGGACACCGCGAGTCGCCACAGCGCTGGCCGTGCTGGCCGCCGCGGCGTTCATCTACGTCACCGCCGAGATCATGCCGGTCGGTGCGCTGCCCGCGATCGCGCGCGACCTCCATGTCAGCGAGGCCGTGGTGGGCACCCTGCTCGCCAGCTACGCCCTCGTCGCGGCGGTGGCCACCATGCCGCTGGTGCGCTGGACGGCGGCTTGGCCGCGACGGCGCACCCTGCTGTGGACGCTGGCCTGCCTGTCGCTGTCGCAACTGATCTCCGCGCTCGCCCCGACATTCGAGGTACTGGCCGTTGGCCGGGTGCTGTGCGCGTTGACCCACGGACTGATGTGGTCGGTGATCGCCCCGATCGGCGTGCGGCTGGTGCCACCGAGTCACGCCGGGCGCGCCACCATGGCGGTCTACGTCGGCACCGGTCTGGCGTTGGTGGTCGGCAGCCCGCTCACCGCGGCGATGAGTGAGCTGTGGGGTTGGCGGCTGGCGGTCGGGGCCATCACCGTCGCGTCCGTCGTGGTCTTGGTGGCGGCGCGGTTCGCGCTGCCGGTAATGACGATGACCGACGCCGTCGACGGCGTACGTCCGCGACCGATCGGGCATCACCGCAACCGGCCGCTGGTCGTGCTGAGCGTGCTGACTCTCGTGGGCGTCACCGCACACTTCATCTCCTACACGTTCATCGCGGTCGTCATTCGCGACGTGGTCGGCGTGCACGGCGCGCATCTGGCGTGGCTGCTCGCCGCCTACGGGATCGCCGGCCTGACGGGTATGGCGGTGTTGGCGCGGCCGGGGGACCGGCGGCCGAAGACGGCCGTGCTCGGCTGTCTGGCCGGGTCGTCACTGGCGTTCGCGGTGCTGGCGACCCTGGGCTACCTCAATTGGCATACCGTCGCCGTCGCGGCGGTCGGTGCGGTGGCGATCGTCGGGTGGGGAGCGACGGCCAACGCGATGCCGCCGATGCTGCAGGCCGCCGCGATGCGGCACTCGCCGGAGGATCCCGACGGCGCCTCAGGGCTGTATGTGGCGTGCTTTCAGGTCGGCATCATGGCCGGATCGCTGACCGGCGGACTGCTCTATCAGCACGCCGGGGTGCCGGCGATGCTCAGCGCGTCGGCGGGCCTGATGCTCGCCGCATTGGTCTGCGTGATGATCAGCCGGGGCCTGTTCGCAGTCCGTCCGGCTACCAGCGAAAAGTAACGCTTCTCACCCCCATCCCGACGATCTGCACAGTTCAGGGCAGTGACGGAGTTTGTGGCCAGGTTCGCTGGCGAATGAACTCCATGGGTGCACCCAGCGTGTTATGCGAGACTGGGTCAACGTCGGTTCGAGGGAGTTTTCGTTATGACGCTGCGGGTGAAGGGGGCGATCGCCACCGCGCTCTGCGTGGTCGGAGTGGCTGCCGGAATCAGTCTTGGCAGCGGTTCGGCGCTGGCCGATCCAGACCTTGCGCCGGGCGATCCCGGGATCGTCGACGTGCCACCGGCCCAGGTGCCCGCGCCTGATCCGTTCGCTCCGCCGCCGGCCGACCCGGCAGCTTTCCCGCCCCCGGCACCGGATCCCTTCGCTCCGCCGCCCGCACCGCCGGTCGACCCGGTGGCCGCCCAGCAGGCCGCCGCGGCAGCAGCCGGCCCGGTCAAGGGTCAGAACCCGACGCCCTACACCGGTGACCCGGTGTTCGCGCCGCCGTCATTCAACCCGGTGAACGGCGCGATGGTTGGCGTGGCCAAGCCGATCATCATCAACTTCGCCCGTCCAATCGCCAACCGGCCGCTGGCCGAGTCGGCGATCCACATCTCGTCGGTGCCGCCGGTTCCCGGCGCGTTCTACTGGACCACCGACACCCAGGTGCGCTGGCGTCCCTACAACTTCTGGCCACAGGGCACGGTCGTCAACATCGACGCCAGCGGCGCCAAGTCCAGCTTCCGCGTCGGTGACTCTCTGGTCGCCACCGTCGACGACAAGGCCCACCAGATGACCATCACCCGCAACGGCAAGGTCGAGAAGACCATGCCGGTCTCGATGGGCAAGCCCGACGGCAAGCACGAGACCAAGAACGGCACCTATTACGTGCTGGAGAAGTTCCCGGACATCATCATGGACTCGGCCACCTACGGCGTGCCCAACACCTCACCCGAGGGCTACAAGCTGAAAGTGCAGTGGGCGGTGCGCATCGACAACAGTGGCGCCTTCGTGCACAGCGCGCCGTGGTCGGTGGCCGATCAGGGCAAGCGCAATGTCAGCCACGGTTGCATCAACCTCTCGCCGGACAACGCCAAGTGGTTCTACGACAACTTCGGCAGTGGTGACCCGATCGTGGTGAAGAACTCCGTGGGGCTGTACAACAACCCCGACGGCGCCGACGACTGGCAGTGGCAGCTGGCTTAGCCAGTGGGCCACAGGGTTTCAAAGCTTAGGCACAGAATCGGACTCCACAATGGGGTCCGTGCCGCCCACCCCGTCGCCAACGCCGCCGGCGCCCCTGCCTCAGCTGCCGGCGCCTGACCTGCACCAGTACGCCCACGGCATTTCGCTGCTGGGTGGCTGGCTGCCGTTGACGATCGAAATCGTCGCTGCCATCACGCTGCTCGTCGCGATCGGGTGGCGCCGGACCCGGTGTTGGTGGCTGCTGTGGCTGCCGGTTTGCGCCCTGCTCGGCGTGCTCGGCGCGCTCGCCGCGCGCATGTACGTCAACTCCGAGGGCTTGGCCTCCGACCCGGCGCCGTTTTATTTGTGGGTCTGGGTCGGTGTTTTCGTCGCCGGCATCGGCGTGGCGGTCTTGGGTTGGCGCGGGAACTCTTGGTGGCGGCGCGGTTTCGCGGTGCTGGCGATTCCGTTGACGCTCTTGGCGGCGCTGGTTGCGCTCAACAAGTGGGTTGGCTACTACCCGAGCGTGCAGACCGCCTGGGGCGCGTTGACGGCCGGCCCGCTACCCAACCAGGTCGACGCCTCCGAACTCCCCGAACTGCGCAACACCGTGCAATCCTCGGGCAAGCTCGTCGAGGTCGACATCGCAGGCGACGCAAGCGGATTCAAACACCGCAGTGAGTACGTCTACCTGCCGCCGGCCTGGTTCGCCGGTGCCACCCTGCCGAAGCTGCCGGTCATCATGATGGTGGCCGGTGAGTTCAATACCCCGGCGGACTGGATCCGCACCGGCAACGCGCTGCCGATCATCGACGGTTACGCCAAAAGCCATGGGGGGCAGGCCCCGATCTTTGCGTTCGTCGACTCCGGTGGCAGCTTCAACAACGACACCGAATGCGTCAACGGTCCCCGCGGCAACGCCGCCGACCACCTGACCAAGGATGTCCGGCCTTATCTGGTCAAGCAATTCAACGCATCGGACCAGGCGGCCAACTGGGCGGTGGTCGGCTGGTCGATGGGCGGCACCTGCGCTATCGACCTGACTGTGATGCACCCCGAGTTGTTCAGCGCCTTCGAGGACATCGCCGGCGATCACGGCCCCACCGCGGGCACCAAGGAGCAGACGATCAGCCGGCTCTACGGCGGCGACGCCGCGCTGTGGGACATGTTCGATCCACGCACCGTGATGCAGAAGCACGGACCGTATCAGGGTGTTGCCGGCTGGTTCGAGGACACCGTCACACCCACCAACACCGCGTCACCGTACGGCAAGGGTGGTGGGCACCGGCCGCAGTCCGATGCGCCGTCGGGGTTCGGCGGGCGCGACGACTTCAAGGACTCCGACGAGGCCGGAGCGGCCGACGACCTTTGCACGACAGCGCAATTGGTGGGTATCTCCTGCTCGGTGCACCGCATCATCAGCTTCCACACCTGGCAGTTCGCCGAGCGGGCGTTCTCCGATGCGCTGCCGTGGCTGGCGGCTCAGATCAAGACGCCGGGCGCGACGGACTCGCCGGCCTGACGCCCACTGCCGCCGCCCCCAGGCAGGCCAGCGCCACGATCGTTGCGAACCACGGAAAGACCTGCGCCAGCGGCCATTTGGTAGCGGCCCAGCCCGCCGCGATCGTCGGCAACGCCATCGCGGTGTAGGCCAACAGGTAGAACGCAGACATCGTCTCGCCGCGGCGGTCGGACGGCACCACGTCGGACAGGTGGCGCAGCGAGCCACCGAATCCGAGCCCGAACGTCGCGCCGAGCAATGCGGCTGCGGCGAACACCAGCGGCCAGCGGTGCGTCAGCAGCACCGGGATCGTCAGCAGCAGCGCGGCGGCCATCCCGATATCGCCGATTACCGCCGAGCGCCTGGCCGGGACGCGGGTGGCCACCAGCTGAGCCATGGCCGCGGCGAAGGCGGTCACCCCGACCACACCACCGCCGAACACCAGATTGTGGACATGGGTCTGCTGCGCGGCCAGCGACGGGTACAGCGACAGCAGCACACCAAGAACCGACCAGGACGCCATCGCGCCAAGGGCGGCGAACCAGAAGTCCTCGCGAATTTGCGGCGGCACAGCAGGTTTGCTGATCCGGATACGGCCGCCGGTGCGGCCGGCGTGGGTTTCCCGCAGCGCCACCACACCGATGCCGACAATCGCGCACACCACCGCGACGACGGCATACGGGGTGCGCAGCGGATGCGCCACATATTGCGCCAGCAGCGACGAGCCGACGATGGCGACCGTCATGCCGATGTTGAAGCTGACACCGCTGAGCTGTCCGGAGCGCACGCCGTGCTGCGGCCGCAGATCGAGTAGTGCCGCGGCGGCGGCGACCACGATCGAGCCGACCGCCGCACCGTGGATGGTGCGGGCCAGCAGGAGCATCTCGATACTGTCGGCAATCAGGAAGATGCCCAGCCCGGCGATCAGCGCGATCAACGCGCCGAGTAGCACGGGCTTGCGGCCCACGACATCGGAGATCCGGCCGGACACCAGCACCGCGGCCAAGGCCGCGAACGCGTAGACCGCGAAAACGATCGTGGTGGCCAGCGGCGAGAGATGCCAGTTCGATTCGTAGATCCCGTACAGCGGCGCGGGCAGGCCCGAGACGCCGAGCGCGACGCCGCTGAGCACCAGCAGCAGGGGGTACGCCCAACGCTGGCCGGTGGCGTGGCCCGCGGGTGCCTCGTGCACACACGCCATGAGGACTCCCGGCAGTTTGATGGTCATCGAACTCGTTCGAGCGTACGCTAGGTTTGATAGCGATCAAACTTCGCAGGCCGTGACGACGGACACAGGAGACAACCGTGGTTGAGGTGGAGGCATTCCACGCCGACAGCTATCCGGTGCATCCGGTCGGCTCCGTGCATCAGGTGCTGGCCGCGCTCCAGGATCCGGCGCGGTTGGAGATGATCCGGCGACTACACAACGCGGGTGTGCCGCTGCAGTGCAGTGCGCTCTACGACGGCATCAACAAGTCCACCGCCACCCACCACTTCAAGATCCTGCGGGAAGCGGGCTTGCTGGAGCGACTGGTGCTCGGCGGCCTCACGCACCAGCGGCTGCGCGCCGAGGAAGTCGACAAGGCGCTACCGGGGCTGCTGGCCTCGGTGGTCGACGGCGCGAACCGCGAAGCGGGCGCCCACCCCTCGGTCAGCCTGTAGTTATCGAGTGGCTCACTCCTCGAACTTTCAGTCGATAACTACAGGCTCGGCGAACCCTAGTTCCAGATGCGGACGCGCCGGTCGGGTTCCAGGTACAGCTGGTCGTCCTCGCTGACGCCGAACGCCTCGTAGAAGGCATCCATGTTGCGGATGACGCCGTTGCAGCGGAACTCCGGCGGCGAATGCGGGTCGGTCGCGAGTCGCCGAATCGCTTCGGCCTCACGGGATTTCGTACGCCACACCTGAGCCCAGCCAAAGAACACCCGCTGCTGGCCGGTCAGCCCGTCGATCACCGGTGCGGGCTTGCCACCCAGTGACAGCTCGTAGGCGAGCAGCGCGATCGACAGCCCACCGAGGTCGCCGATGTTCTCACCGACCGTGAACGCCCCGTTGACGTGATGAGGCGGCTCGAGCCCGCGCGGGACGAACTCCTCGTACTGCTCGATGAGTTGCTTGGTGCGCGTGCCGAATTCGGCACGGTCCTCGTCGGTCCACCAGTCGACGAGGTTGCCGTCACCGTCGTACTTGGCGCCCTGGTCGTCGAAGCCGTGACCGATCTCGTGGCCGATCACCGCGCCGATCCCGCCGTAGTTCGCCGCGTCGTCGGCGTCGGCGTCGAAGAACGGCGGCTGCAGGATCGCGGCGGGGAAGACGATCTCGTTCATCCCCGGGTTGTAGTAGGCGTTGACCGTCTGCGGCGTCATGAACCACTCATCGCGGTCGACCGGGCCGCCGAGCTTGGCGAGCTCGCGGTCATGCTCCACCTCGGCGCCGCGAATCACGTTGCCGTACAAATCGTTTCGATCGATCACCAGTGTGGAGTAGTCGCGCCACTTCTTCGGATAGCCGATCTTGGCGGTGAACTTGTCCAGCTTGGCCAGCGCTCGCTGGCGGGTCTGCGGCGTCATCCACTCCAGGTCGTTGATGCTGACCCGGTAGGCCTCGCGCAGGTTGTCGACGAGCACGTCCATGCGAGCCTTGGCATCCGGCGGAAAGTGGCGCTCGACGTAGACGCGTCCGACGGCGTCGCCCATCAGGGCTTCGACCAGTGACACCGCCCGCTTCCAGCGCTCGCGGATCTGCTCGGTGCCCGAAAGAGTGCGGCCGTAGAAGTCGAAGTTCGCCTCGACCACCGCATCGGTCAGGTATGCGGCGCGGGCGTTGATCAGCCGCCAGCGTGCCCAGTCCTGCCAGTCGGCGATGTCGTGACTCGACCACAGCTCGGCGAATGCCGTCAGGTAATCCGGTTGGCGTACAACCAGTTCGGCGACCGCATCCGGGGAGGTGCCCAGGGCGCCGACCCAACCCGCCCAGTCGAAGCCTGGCGCCTCGGTGGACAGATCGGTGAACGCACGCAGGTTGTAGGTCAGGTCGGCGTCACGACGCTTGACGACATCCCAGTGCGCGGCAGCGAGTTTGGTCTCCAGCGCCACGATCCGCGCGGCCCGCTCGGTGTGATCGTCGGCCGTGCCCCCCAGCACGAGGGAGAACATCGTGGCGATGTGCCCCGGGTAGGCGCCCAGGATGGAAGCGTGCTGATCGTCGCGGTAGTACGACTCGTCCGGCAGGCCAAGCCCCGATTGCGTGACGTGCACCAGGTAGCGCGAGGAGTTCTTCGAATCGGTGTCGATGTAGAGGCCGACGCCACCGCCGACGCCGGTGCGCTGCAGCCCACCGATCACAGCGGCCAGCGTGGCCGGGTCGGCCGCCGCATCGATGCGGGCCATCTCGTCGAGCAGCGGCTGCACCCCGCGGCGCTCGACGGCGTCTTCGTCGAGGAAGCTTGCGTACAGATCGCCGATGCGCTGCTCGTCGGTGCCCGGCACCCCGCTGCCATTCCCCGAGTCGCTGCGCTCCTGCCCGCCGGAAGCCTGCATGATGAGCTCGCGGACCTGCTCCTCGGCCCGGTCGTACAACGTCCGGAACGCGCCGTCGGTGGCCCGGTCACCCGGGATCGTGTACTCGGTCAGCCAGCGTCCGTTGACGTGGCCGAACAGATCGTCTTGAGGGCGAACCTCGGCTTCGACGTGGGACAAGTCGATACCCGAGCGCAGCGTTTCTACCGTCACCCAACCATCCTTACCAGAGGTCCGACCTCGGTGTACGGCACGCAGGTGACCGCCCGGTAGCCTCGCCTGCATGCCTGACGCCGAACCAACCGCCGACGAGGCGCCCGACCGGGTCTTCACCGGCTATGGCGTCGGCTCCGCGGTCCTCGGTGTGGTGGCCGTCGCAGCCGTCGTGCTGGGAGTGCTGATCTGGACCGGGCATCGCGACGCCACCGATGAGCGGGCCTACCAATCCAAGGTGATGTCGGCCGCCGCGGACTGGACCGGCGTCTTGATCAACATGAACGTCGACAACGTCGACACCAGCCTGGCGAAACTGCATGACGGAACGGCCGGGCAGCTCAACTCCGACTTCGAGGCCGCCATCAAGCCCTACCGCGAGGTGGTCCGCACCCTGAAGGCCCGCACCACCGGGCAGATCGAGTCGGTGTCCTTCGAGGCGGTCCACCACGACCTGAACGCCCAACCCGGTCAGCCGCCGGCCCCCGCCAGCCTGCCGCCGGAACTGGCCAAGCGCACCGACTCCGTGCTGGTGGTTGCCACCTCGGTCAGTGAGAACGCCGGCAACAAGCCGACGACGGTGCGCTGGAACCTGCGGCTCGGCGTCTCCGACGTCGACGGCAAGCTGATGATCTCGCGGCTGGAGTCGCTGCGATGAGGAACCTCGCTCGGGTCCTGGCCTTCGACGTCGCGGCGCCGCTGGCCGCGATCGCCGGCTTGTTGGCCATCGGGGTTGTGCTGGGCTGGCCACTGTGGTGGGTCGCGGTGTGCTCGATGCTGTGCCTGCTCATCGTCGAGGGCGTGATCGTCAACGTCGTGTTGTTCCGCCGGGATTCGGTGACGGTCGGCACCGACGACGACGGCCCCGGCCTGCGTCTTGCCGTCGTCGCGCTGGCTACCACGGCGCTGGTGGCCGCCGTCGTCGTCGGCTACACCCAGTGGACCCGCACAGACCAGACCTTCACCCGCGACTCCGCCGAGGTGGTCCGCATCGCCACCGCTGCCGCCGAGGCCACCGCGACGTTCACCCCGGCCGATCCGACGTCGTCGATCAATCGGGCGGCCACGTTCATGGCTCCCGATCGGGCCGACGCCTTCAAGAACGAATTCGGCCAAGCCACTTCGGATCTGGCGAAGAAGAACATTTCCGCGACCGCGCAGACCATGTCCGCCGGGTTGGAGGCACTAGGCCCCGCGGCGGCCAGCGTCGCGGTGGTGATGCGAGGAACGCAGAGCCAGCCGGGTCAACAGCCGAGCACCGCGGTGCTGGCGCTGCGGGTCGGCCTGTCCAAGCAGGACGGCAAGTGGCTGGTCACGGACATCTCGCCGATCAACGCCCGATGAGCTGCGCGTAGTCCACCTTCAGGCACCGGTCCATCACCACGCGCAACCCGGCGGCCTCTGCCTGCTCGCCGACCTCGTCATGCCACAAACCCTGTTGCAGCCACAGGTATTTCGGGTGCGGGTTGAGCGCGAGCGTATCGGCCAGCACGGCGGGCAGGTCGTCGTAGCGGCGGAACACGTCCACCATGTCCGGCACCACCGGCAGATCGGCCAGCGACGGATAGACCGGCGTGCCGTCGATGTCACTGATCGTGGGATTCACCGGATACAGCTCGTAATGGCTGAAGCGAGCCAGATATTGATACACGCCGTAGCTGGGCCGGGCCGGATTGTTCGACGCACCCACCACCGCGACCGTGCGGGTGTCACGCAGAATCTCTTGCAGCTCAGCTGAATTCGGGGCGGCCACGCCTAAGCTCCGCCTGCTGCGCGCTGCGCGCGCATCTTGGCGAACCGGTCCGAGAGCCTGCGCATCCGGATCATCAGCGACGCAGGCGGGCTGACTGTGCCCTCGAGGTAAGCGGCCAGATCCGACTGTGCCACCCCGATCCGTGAGGCGAATTCCTGCTCGGCCAAACCGGACCGGTCGAGCAGCAGTCGGACGTGACGGGCGGCCTCGGCGCGCTCGTTGGCCTCCAGGTGACCGCGGGCGCGCACCAGCACCTCGGACAGCGCTTTGGAGATGCCGTAGGGCTGGGAATGCTCGAGCACTTCCTCGACCTGTCGTGCGGTTCGGCCGTACGGATCGCGCTTGACCGCCATCACGATCCGTTGCCAGACGGTGATGTCGCCAGTCTCCAGCGCTTCGCGAATCGAGGCGGTGGGCCAGAACTCCACGGGGCGGCTATCGGGGAATGACTGCGTGGCCGGTGCGGGTACGGCATCGCGTTCCGCTGCCACCGTCACCTCGCCTCCTCCAGGATCGCCACCGCCACCGCAAGGCAACGCTGCCTGATCCGCTCCCATTCGGCGGCCCCCTCCGGCCCAGCCCACCTGTCGTCGTCCTCGACGTCGGACGGGTCGGGGTCGGCGAGCCGGCGCACCAGCTGGGTCGCCACCCATTGTCGCTCAGTTTGTCCAGAACAGTAATACCGGTCCATCCCCGCGAGTACCACCGCAACGGTCTCGTTATCCATACCGCCGATAAGGTCGGCGAACTCGGCGAAGTCCGACCGGCTGTTGCGGCACAGCACCAGGTAGGCCTGCATCCGCAGGGTCTCGGCACACGTCGGGATCTGCAGCCGGTCACCGGTCGGCAGCTGGACGTGGGTGGTTTCCACCGGGCTGAGCCGCTCGACCGCGGGATGGCGGGTGTCGGCGCCGGTTTCCAGGGCGTCGAGGGCGATGGCCAGCCGGCCACGCCACATCGTGACCGGATGAACCGGCCGCGCCGTCGCCATCCTGGCGCTGCGGTATCCGCGGATCAGCTTCACGGTCGAGGTGCCGCCGGGGCCGATGCGCATCGGCCGGGCGCGGGCGTCGTCGCTGCCCTTGACCTTGCCCGCGAGCTCACTGCACCCGGTGAATGCCAGCGGGTCGGCCACGCTGACCGCGTCGGGCGCCAAACTCTTCAGCCGCGCCGCGCCCTTGACCACCATCTTCAGATCGGCGGTCGGCGGCACCAGCGAGGAGATGTCGTCGGGGATGACGACGAGGTCGCCGAGGTCGACCTTGGGCAGCGGCTTCTCGAAGTCGACCGAGGGCAGGATCCGCGCCAGCCAGCCCGGCAGCCACCAGTTCCACTGGTCGAACATCGCCATCAACGCCGGTACCAGGATCAGCCGGACGATCGTGGCGTCGACGGCGATGGCCACCGCACATGCCACCCCCAGCTCGGCGACCAACGGCATTCCGGCGAACGCGAAGCCGATGAACACCGCGATCATGATCAGCGCGGCGCTGGTGATCGTGCGAGCACTGGTGGACACCCCGTACGCGACGGCGTCGCGGGTGTCACCGACCTGCACGTAGCGCTCCCGGATCCGGGTCAGCAGGAAGATCTCGTAATCCATCGACAGGCCGAACGTCATCGCCAGCACCAGCGGCGGAATCGTGCTGTCGATCGAGGTGATCCGGTGGAAGCCCAGCCCCTCCAGCCAGCCCCACTGGAAGACCATCACCAGACTGCCGTAGGCCGCGGCCACGGATAGCACCGTCATCAACACGCCCTTGAAAGCCAAGAACACCGAGCGCACCGAGATCAGCAGCATCACGAACGCGATCGCCGCGACGAAGACGAAGACCAGCGGTTGAGTTTGGCCGACCCGGTCGTCGAAGTCTTTGATCAGCGCGGTCGGGCCACCGACATCGATCTGCGCGCCCTTGGCCGCGGGCAGCGCGGTGAGGTGGCTGCGCATCCAGTCGATCGAGTTGCGGGCGGCGAGGTCCTCGGGGTCCACCGACAGGATCGCGGAGATCAGTGCGCTGCCGTTGTTGTCGGCGAACACCGGTGTGGACACCGAGACGACGTCGGGCGCCTTCGAGATCTCGGTGTTGATGGCCTCGAGTGCGGCGGCGTTCTTCGGATCGGACGCCGCCCCGCCGGGGAAGGTGACCAGGACGCGGACCGGTCCCAGGGCGCCGGGCCCGAGCGCCTGGGCTGCGGCGGCGACGCCACCGCGTACCTCGTGGGTGGCCGGGAACTGACGCTGCATGCTGTTGCCGAGCACCATCGAGAACGCCGGCGCGGCCATCGCCAGCAGCACGACCGTCGCCCCCA
This sequence comes from Mycolicibacterium crocinum, assembly GCF_022370635.2. Next base: position 354,515 of record NZ_CP092362.2, read on the forward strand.
ACGCGGACAGCCATGGTCTGCGCATGACCTCGCCGACCCAGCGGGTCCAGAACCGGGACTGCGTCGCCTCGCCGTGCCGCGACCATTGCAGCAGCGGCGAGCGCCGGGCCACCGGCCGGCCGAACGTGGCCAGTACCGCCGGCGTCAGCGTGGTCGACGTCAGCACCGCGACAGCCACGGCGAGGATCGCGCCGGTGGCCATCGACCGCAGCACCGGGGTGTTGATCAGATAGATGCCCGTCAGCGAGGCGATCACGGTCAGACCCGACAGCAGCACCGCCAACCCCGACGTGGCCATCGCCGCGTCGGCTGCCTGCTGCGGGTCGCGGCCGGCCCGCAGCTCCTCGCGGTAGCGCATCAGGATGAACAGCGAATAATCGACGGCCAGCGCGATGCCGAACATCGACACCGTCGACGTCACGAACACCGACATACTCATAACGGTCGACAACAGATAGACCACGCCCATCGTCACCACGACGGTGCACACCGCGAGCAGCAGCGGTACCGCCGCGGCCGCCAGCGACCCGAACACCGCGAGCAGGACGATCAGAACGATCGGCAGGTTCCACTGCTCGGCTTCGGCGATGTCGTGCTTGGTGCCGGTCTGGGCGGCCGCGCCGAGGGCGCCCTGGCCGATCACGTACAGCTTGACCCGGCCGTTCTCGATCTGGCCCGGCTGGTCACCGGTCACGCCGATTTTCTGCCGCAGCTGCCGGGCCACGTCGACGGCGCCGGTGTTGTTGAAGTCCAGTCGCAGCGACACCACATACGGCCGGTCCGGGGCGGGCGCCGGCTGGCCCGGGTTGGGCACCACCACGACGCTGGGAACCTGTTTGGCCGCCTCCTCCAGCTGGGCGACGGCGGTGTTCATGTCCGCGTAGCTGGCGTCGGCGCGCGGCGCGGCGACGAGGGCGAGCGGGGAGGCGCCCTGCTGCGGATAGTGGTCCTCGAGTTGGTACTGCACATGCAGCGACTGGGAGCCGGCCACGTCGAAGCCGCCACCGGTCAGATGATTGGACTCCGCCAGGGCCAGATAGACGGCCGGCACCAAAGCCAGCAACCAGCACGTGAAAACCAGCCAGCGGAATCTGCGCAGGTTGCTGCTCAGGCGCATCATGAACTGCTGGATGGCGATCTCCCCGCATTCTCCCCGGATTGCGTGGTTGCGAGCGTACCGCAGATGACTGTGCGCTGACCTGTCGTGACCGGCGGTCTTAGCTGGATTGAGACCTCCTGATCAGGCGCTCGTTACCTGCGCTCGATTGGCGACTGAACCGTTGCCGGTGGCAGGATGTCCGATGACCACGTCCGGGGTCGGGGACTGTGCCGGGTCGCAGCGATGCTGCGCCGCGGCCTGACGTCAGCCAAGCGTCAGCGAATTCGAGGAGTCCTCATGTCTGCGTCCACCCTGTCGTCGATTGCCGCCGTGCGCCGCGGTTTGTGCGCGGTGCTGGCCACAACCGCGGCCGGCGGCGCGGCCGCGCTGGCGCTGTCGACGTCGTCGGCGACCGCCGCCCCGGATCCGTGCGCGGCCAGCCAGCTCGCGAAGACCGTCGGCACGGTGGCCACCAACACCGGCACCTATCTGGATGCGCATCCGCAGACCAACCAGGCGCTGACGACGATCTCCCAGCAGCAGGCCGGCCCGCAGACCGTGGTGGCGCTCAAGACCTACTTCGACGCCAACCCGCAAGCGGCCAAGGACCTGCAGGCGATCCAGCAGCCGCTGACGAGCATGTCCACCCAGTGCAAGTTGCCGGTGAGCCTGCCGCAACTGCTCGGTCTACTGCAGTCGGCTCAGACCGGCGGCCTACCGGGTGCCGGTGGCAGCCCGGCGACCGGTGGCATCCCCGGAATCGGTCCGGGGGCGCTTCCGGGTATCACGACGGCACAACAGGTTTCCGGCGCGACGGCCCCGGCGGCGGGCACGCCGGCCCCGCTGAGCAACGGTCCGTTACCCGGTCCGGCCGTCGCCAGCACCCGCTGACCGGCGCGGCTCGGCATCCGCTGGGAAACGCTCTGAGCAGCGACGTCGGAACATTCTCACGATTGGTTAAGCTCAAGGCGCGAAAGTCTGAAGCAATTCTGCTTAGCTTTCCCCTGTCAGTAGCGGTTACTGGCACTGCTTCTCCCTACGTTAAGGAGTCCGAGCATGTTGCTTAATGCCCGTCTGGCTCGTCGCGCGGTCGTCGGAGCGATCGGCACGGGCGCCGTCGCCGGCGCGATGCTGATCGCCGCAGCGCCGTCCGCGCTGGCCGATCCGCCGCCGAACTGCACCGCCGCTGACCTTGCCGGCGTGGCTGCGGGCGTGTCCGCGGCAACCTCGGCCTACCTGTTCACCCATCCGGACGTCAACGCGTTCTTCACCGGTCTGGAGGGTGCGCCGCGCGACACCATCCGGTCCGAGGTGAAGCAGTACCTGGACTACAACCCCTCGGTGAAGGCCGACCTGCAGGGCATTCGCCAGCCGCTGGTCGATCTCAAGAACCGCTGCGGTAACGCGCCCGACGTCCCTGGCGCCTAGCCCGCGGTGCGGGTAGGACAGCAGCCCGCGCAGGAAGGCGCCGGCCGCACCGTCCTGATGGTCGACGACGACCCGGATGTCCGGACTTCGGTGGCCCGCGGTTTGCGGCACTCCGGATTCGACGTCCGGGTCGCGGCGACCGGCAAGGAAGCGTTGCGGCTGTTGGCGAATGAGAATCACGACGCGTTGGTGCTCGACGTCCAAATGCCTGAGCTCGACGGCGTCGCGGTGGTGACCGCGCTGCGCGCACTGGGCAACGACATACCGATCTGCGTGCTGTCGGCACGCGACACCGTCAACGACCGCATCGCCGGTCTGGAGGCCGGTGCCGACGACTATCTGACCAAGCCGTTCGATCTGGGCGAGCTGGTGGCCCGATTGCACGCACTGCTGCGCCGGGCATCGCACTCCCACGAGGGTTCCGACGCCGTCACGATCGGGCCGCTCACGATCGACACCGCCCGGCGGCTGGTGTTCGTCAACGGTGACCGGGTCGAACTGACCAAACGAGAATTCGATCTGCTGGCGGTGCTCGCCGAGAACTCCGGTGTGGTGCTGTCCCGGCAGCGGCTGCTGGAGTTGGTGTGGGGCTACGACTTCGACGTCGACACCAACGTCGCCGATGTGTTCATCAGTTACCTGCGCCGCAAACTCGAGCGCGAGGGTGTGCCGCGGGTGATCCACACCGTGCGCGGCATCGGATACGTCCTCCGGTCGGAGCCGTGATCCGGTCGTGAGTTCGCTGGGCCAGAGCCTGTCCCTCCGTAGCCGGGTCGCCCTGGCCGCCGCGATGGCCGCCGCGATCGTGGTCGCGCTGCTGGCGGTGCTGACGTCGATCGTCTTGGCGAACAACGATGAGGCGCAACTGGATAAGCGGCTCGACTCGATCGTCGACGCCAGCATGTATCCCGAGCAGTTGCGTGATCCGAGCCGCGTGGTGACGACGGGACGATCCCGGTCGACCGGACAGGTGATGTTCCAGCGCGGATTCCAATTGCCGCCGCTGCCGCCCGGCACCGCGACGGTCACCGTCAACGGCGTCGACTATCGGGTGCGGACGGTGAACGTCGAACAGTCCGGCGGCATCCTGGTCTCCATCGGTATCCGTGCCGACAGCATCCTGTTGAGCCGCGCCAGGATTCCGCTCTATGTGTTGATCGTCTGCCTTGCCGTGATGGTGGCGCTGGCGCTGGGCTGGATTTTGGCGGGCCCGGCGATCCGGCCGCTGCTGAAGCTCACCGAGCAGACCCGCCGCCTCGGCACGGGCCACGACCGGCTGGATCCGGTGCACGGCTCCCGGGAGGCCGAAGACCTTTCCGAGGCGATGATCGCCATGCTGAACCGGTTGGCGGATGCCCAAGCGGCGACGACGAATTCGCTTCAGGCGGCCCAGGATTTCGCGGCCAACGCCGCCCACGAGCTGCGGACCCCGCTGACCGCGATGCGCGCCGACCTGGACACGCTGCGCATCCACGACCTGCCGCCGGAGGAACGCGAGGAGGTAGTGGCCGACCTATCCCGCGCGCAGCGCCGCGTCGAGGCGATCATCACCGCGTTGGGACAGTTGGCGTCCGGGCAGCTGGCCCGTGCCGAGGACCGCGAGACGATCGACGTCGCCGAAATGCTCGACCGCGTCGCGCGGGAGAACATCCGCTCCGGGGTGGGCGAGATCATCGTGGAAGCCGACGAGGCCGGCACGGTGTGGGGCTGGCCTGCCGGGCTGCGGCTGGCCGTCGACAACCTGGTGCGCAACGCGATCACGCACGGCGAGGCAACCCGCATCGTGCTGCGCGCCCACCGGCAGGGACCGCTGCTGGCGATCACCGTCGACGACAACGGGCGCGGCCTACCCGCCGAGGAACATCGAAAAGTGTTGGGCCGCTTCGCTCGTGGCAGCACCGCCACCGCCGGCGGCTCGGGCCTCGGGCTGGCGCTGGTGGCGCAGCAGGCCGCGTTGCACGGTGGCACCATCGAGCTCTCCGACGGTCCGCTCGGGGGCCTGCGTGCCGTGCTGACGGTGTCGACGGCTCCCGAGCCGGCCGCCCCGACGGGTCAGGCCTGAATACGGCGCCTGCGTAGGACAGCGGCCACCCCGCGCCACCCCAATAGCAGCAGCGCGGTCACCACCGACGCGACGATGATGAAGCTCACCGCCACGCCTTGAGAACTGGCCTTGCGCAACAACATTCCGACAATAACGGTGGCCAGCCACACGATGACGCCGGTCGGTGCGATCGCGGTCGGCGCCCGCCAGCCGCGGGAGATCACCCAACCGAGCAGCGTGCCGGACAGGAACGGCCATGCGGTCTCGGCAATTCCGGCGAGCGTGAGGCCTTCGGCGTGGCTGCGCCGGCCGATCGCACAGAACACCACGACGCAGACGATGTCACCGGCCAGCGCGAGCGCGACGGTACGGGTGTCGGTACGAACTGCCATGCTCGGATTCAAGCACGCCTGCCGACGGCGTCAGCGCGGGGCGTCGTCGTCTGGGTCCGGGCACGGCGGCGGCAGCGGGCCCTGCAGCGCGGTGTCGGACGGATCCGCGGCCGCCTCGCTTTCGGCCTCCGCCGCGGCGATCTCGTCGGCGACGGCGTCCGGGTCCAGCGGTCCTTCGGTGCGGAACACGAAGAAGAACACCACCCAGCCGATCGTCGAGATGAAAATCCAGCTGACCAGCCGATAGATCAGCATCGCCGAGATCGCGGCAGGCAGGGCCATCCCGCTGGACACCAGGCCGGGCACCAGCACGGCCTCCACCACCAGCAGCCCGCCCGGCATCAGCGGGATCGAACCCACGGCGCGGGCGGCGGCGTAGGCGACGGTGAGTCCGGCCAGCGACGGCCTGCCACCGGTCGCGTACGCGGCGAAAGCCAGGCACGCCACGTCGCAGACCCAGTTGAAGAACGACCAGCCGAACGCCACGCCCAGAGTGCGACGGCTCAGGCTCACCGATTCCAGCTGCTTGAGCGTCTCGCGCCATTTGTGCAGGCCGGTGTCGACCGGCTTGTTGCGCACCGAGTTGACCCAGCCCAGAACCTTCACCCCGATGCCGTCGATGAGCTCGGGCCGGGTGGCGACCGCCTGCGCGAGCAGCAGCAGCGCGATGAATCCGCCGAGGGTGAACAGCAGCGAGAACGGATTGTTCTTGGCGCCCAACAGGAATGCGCCGCCGAGGCCCAGCAGTGCCAGTCCGACGACCTGCAGAGCGCCCGACATCACCAGCTGCCAGGACGCGACCACCGGGGAGGCACCCCACAGCCGCTGCTGCCGGTAGCTGAACGTGGCCGAGAGCACCGGACCGCCGGGCATCGTGGTGCTCAGCGCGTTGCCGGCGTAGAACGTGGCCTCGGAACGCCACTGGTGTACGACCACCCCGGCCGAACCCAGCAGCGTCCGCTGAATCTGGGCGAAGCTATGCATCGACAGCATGGCCGCGGCGGCCGCAGCCAGCACCCACCAGCCGTTGGCCGAGATCAGGCTCTTCCAGGCTTTGGCCAGCTGATCCCACACCAGGGTCGCCTCGACGACCAGCACGATCACTGCGACGGCAAGCACCGCCCAGCGGACCCACCAGTACTTCCCGCGTGCCGGGGGTTCGTGATCCTCGCGGGCGGTGTCGACCGACGCGTCATAGGACACGCCGATCAGCGTAACGCCGCCGACATCGGTGCGACGGTGTCCGCCGCGGGATGTCGGTCCGGCCCGGCCTTGCTAGACGGCGGCCGGGGCGTTCGGGGTGATGATCGTCAGGTCGTAGCCGGCGGCCTGCCACCCGCTCATGAATACGCCGATCGGCAGCGCCTTGGCCTGCCCCACGCTCTGGTTCGCGTTCGTCATCGAGCTGTCGTTGACGTACACCAGCCCGTTTTTCAGGTCGACCTGCGTCACCACCGCTGCGTGGTCGGCGACGAAGTAACTGTCCTTCGGAGTGGGCTTGAAGTCGGTGACCGCCGTCCAGACGATTGACACCGGGTATGCGACCATCGTCGCCTTGCCTTCGGCCAGCGCGGCCTGCAGGTCACGCAGCGCTTCTTCGCCCGCCTCCTGGGTCTTGTCGTACTCCCGGTAGGTCGCGGTGACATCGAAGTGCTCGTTGATCAGCGCCACGGCGTCCTCGGTCGCCACACCCTCCTCGATATTGGCGTCCAGGTACATCTTGGCGCCCGGCGTCTTGACGCTGTCGGTGGTCTTCGCCCAGTCGACCCAGGTCTGCTCGGTCGTCGACGTCGGCAGCGTCTTGGTCGCCTGCAGGACGGCTGATGCCGCGGCCTGCAGTTGGCAGTTCGAATAGCTCTGGTTCACCCAGTAGTCCGCGGCGGCCGCGGCGTTGCCGTACTGGCCGGTGCCATCGACGGTCACCCAGATCTCTTTGTCGAACGTGTCGGGTTTGGCCGCACCGACCATGATCGCGAAGGAATGCAGCATTCCCTGGATCATGCCGGCGATGCCCGGCAGCTTGGCCGCGGTCCCGTTGTTCACCGTGATCGTGAAGTGGTCGACGATCCCTGGCTGGATCAACGCGTCGTTGGCCGTGTAGACGAACGAACCCGGCGTGCTGCCCGCCACGACCGTGCCGTAACGGGGGCCGTCCTTGACCGTGTAGCTGACCCCATAGCCGTTGTTGCCCTCGCCGTTGACTTTCACGGTGATCTGCTTGTCCGGGCCGGCTTGGCCGCCGACATCGGGATCCACGCTCGGAGCGCGGTTGAAGAAGATATAGGCGATCTGCTTGCCGATCTCCTCGAAGAACGCCTGCGGACCTGCCGGCTGTGCCGACGCCGATCGCGCCGCCAGCGCGCTCGCCGTCGTCGAGCTTCCGTCGGCCCCGCGGGTTCCGGTCGTGCCTTGCTGGCCGACCGAACCACCGCGCGTGGTGCCGCCGATGCCTCCCTGTCCGGCATCGCCGCCCAAGCCGGCCTCGCTGCCGCTCCCGCCGTCGCCACCGTTCCCGCCGTCGCCGCCGGCCGCGCCAGGTCCGGCGTCCAGGTCACTGTCGCCGCCGGCTGCGCCGTCACCGGCCGCCCCACCCGCACCGCCGCGGCCGGGACCGTCCGCGGCGGTAGCCACACCGCCGTCGCCGCCGGGGCCGCCGTTGCCACCCGAGCCGCCCGAGCCGCCGCCGAATGCGCCCCCGCCGCCTGCGCCGCCTGCGCCGCCGTCACCGCCGGCCGCGCCGGCGCCACCGGTCGCACCGGGGCCGCCGTTTCCGCCGTTTCCGCCGTTTCCGCCGGTCAGGCCGTTGAGGGAACGGCCGTATCCGCCGGGCCCGCCCTTTCCGCCCGCGCCGCCGGCACCGCTGCTGCCGGCGCTCCCGTTCGAGGCAATGAGGAACAGGACCCGGCCCGTACCCGCGGCCCCACCAGCAGCCCCGCCTGCGCCACCGGCGCCGCCGTTTCCGCCGTTTCCGCCATTCAGCCCGGGATCGATGCTCTGGTCGTCTGGCGAGAAGCCGGTCCCGCCCTGGCCACCGTCGCCGCCTTGGCCGCCGTTTCCGCCGTGGCCGCCGGTGCCGATGATCGAGCTGCCGTTTCCGCCGTTGCCGCCCGAGCCGCCCGTGCCGCCGGGCGCCCCATTGCCGCCGTCGATCGAGTACGACGGATTCTTGCCGGGGTCGGCGCCGTTGGTGCCGACGATGCCGCCCTGGCCGACACCGCCCGCGCCGCCGTCGCCGCCCGCGCCGAAGAACGAGAGCAGTCCGACACTGCCGCCGTTGCCGCCGTCGCCGCCACCGATTCCGCCGACTCCGCCGTCGCCGCCGCTGCCGGCCCAGAGTCCGCCGCGTCCGCCGTTGCCGCCGTTCCCGCCGTGGTCGGTCGCGGTCACCCCCTTCGCCGGGCTGTCGCCGCCGGCTCCGCCGTCACCGCCAAATGCGAAGAGCGAGAACAAACCTCCGTTGCCGCCGTTCCCACCGCGGCCGCCGAAACTCGCCGCACCACCGGCGCCGCCCTCGCCTGCACCGGCGCCGCCGCCTTCGCCGCCGTCACCGGCGATGCCCCAGAACGAGACGAGTCCGGTGTCGCCGCCGTTGCCGCCCGTACCACCAGTCTGGCCGTTGAGGATGGCGTTTCCGCCTGCACCGCCTGCGCCGCCATTGCCGATGTACAGGCCGCCGGCGCCGCCGCGACCGCCCGTGCCACCGCGGAAGTCACCGGTCGACGTCCCGCCGGCGCCACCGGCACCGCCGTTGCCGGACAGGCCGGCCGAACCACCTTGGCCGCCAGTCGAACCCGCCAGCGTGGTTGCGCCCGCGCCGCCTTCGCCGCCATTGCCGGTGATGATGCCGCCGCGGCCGCCGTTGCCGCCTGCGCCGCCGTTGACTGTCGCAAGCCCGGCGCCACCGGCGCCGCCGCTACCGAACCAGCCCGCGCTGCCGCCGTTGCCGCCGTTGAAACCTGCGCCGCCGTTGCCGAAGACGCCGCTGTTGCCGCCCTTGCAGGAGGTGTTCGACGGGCACGTGTCGGCGGTCCAGCTGTAGCCGTTACCGGCGATGATCCCGGCGTTGGGGTGCGCGGCGGTTCCGTCGCCGACGAAGAAGCTGATGAGGTTCTGGGCGGCGGCTTCCGGCGTCGGCAGTGCCGACACGCGCGGTGTCGCGGCGGCCGAAGGGGTGGCGAGCCGGGTGCTGGTCGACTTCTTGCTCGAGGTTGCTGTTTCGGAGTCTTGCTGGGCAGAGTCGGAGCCGGAGACGGCGTTGTTCGACGCCTTGGGTCGGACGTTGGACTTCGACGCCGCAGAATGCCCGGTGGATTTCGACGGCGCACCCGCCGACGAGCTACTCGACGTCGACGGTCCCTTCGGCCCGGCCGAACCGGTGGCATCGGCGGAGGCCACGGCGGGCATCGATGCGATCGCAGCCCCGACACCCAACGCAACGGCTGACGCGCCGAGCCACGTTAATGCGTGCGAATTGGCAAGTGCGGCAAGGCCGAAATCGACCCGGTTCAACTGTATCTTGGTCGCGCGGCCACTGTGACGACCGCCCGAGCCGGTGCAGCGCGCACCCTCATGAACTGTTTTTGAGCCGACAGGATCCACGAACCCACCCCCCGTTTGGGTTTGAATCGACAGGAAAGCCGGCCGCCACCAACGTTTTTGACGACGCAGCAAATGGAGCGTAAAGCCAATTCAGGCCGCTGTCCATAACTGCGCTTACTTTTGTTGTCAGTGCAAGGTTGTACTGCCTATCTTTTTTGCTGAACGACCGTCACGGCCGGCCGTTGGTCGTGCGGGAAACCACGCTTCCACCAAGCAGTCGAACCCACTCCCACTACGCTTGGCCGCATGCCGGCGACCCGAGCCCTGGACGACGATTCGGTCGATCCCTTCCTCCGTAAAACCGCAGCGTGGTCCTGGCGCTTACTGGTGGTCGGCGCGGCCATCATCGCGCTGCTGTGGCTCGTGCAGCGGCTCCAGGTCATCGTGGTTCCGGTGGCCCTGGCGACCATGCTCGCGGCGCTGCTGCTGCCTGCGGTCGACTGGCTCGACCGTCGCGGTGCACCGCGTGGCGGCGCGGTGGCCCTGGTACTTCTGGGCGGATTCGCGATCTTCGGCGGAATCCTGACTTTCGTTGTCAGCCAATTCATTTCGGGTCTACCCGGGTTGGTGGAGCAGGTCACGCACAGCATCGACGGTTTGCGTCGTTGGCTCGTCGACGGGCCGGCGCACCTGAGCCGCGAACAGATCGACAACGCTGGCAACACCGCCATCAAGGCGTTGCGCGACAACCAGGAACAGCTGACCACCGGGGCCTTGTCGACGGCGGCCACCCTCACCGAGATCGTCACCGGCGCGCTGCTGGTCTTCTTCACACTGATCTTCCTGCTGCACGGCGGCCGCAACATCTACGCGTTCGTGACCAAGATCGTTCCGTCCCACACCCGTGAGCGCGTGCGCGACGCCGGGCGCGCCGGGTTCGGCTCGCTCATCGGCTACGTGCGGGCGACGTTCCTGGTTGCGCTCGTCGACGCGGTGGGCATCGGCACTGGCCTGGCGATCATGGGCATCCCGTTGGCGCTGCCGCTGGCCTCACTGGTCTTCCTCGGTGCGTTCATCCCGCTGGTCGGTGCGGTGGTCACCGGGTTCCTCGCCGTGGTGGTGGCACTGCTGGCCAAAGGCGTGGTGTACGCGCTGATCACGCTGGGGCTGATCATCGCGGTGCAGCAGCTGGAGGCGCACATCCTGCAGCCGTTGGTGATGGGACGGGCGGTGTCGATCCACCCACTGGCGATCGTGCTTGCGATCGCGGGCGGCGGCGTGCTGGCCGGCATCGTGGGTGCGCTGTTGTCCGTGCCGCTGGTGGCGTTCCTCAACAGCGCCATCCGCGTGCTCGTCGCCGACAACCCCGACCAGAAGGCGGCCGAACTCGAGGAGAACGACGACGGCATCGTGATGAACGCCGAGCCCGACGTGGTCCCGCCGAAGCGCGACAAGGACTAGCGCGTCGAGTCAGAACTCAGAGCGACATTCCGGCTCGATCGTCGCTCTGAGTGCTGGATGGACTACAGGCGTCCTTCGCGGCGCAGCAGATCCGCGGCGCTGACCCCGCCACCGCTACCGCGACGGCGTTGCTCCTCGCCCTCTTTCTTGCCGCGGGAGTTCAGCTTCTCGGTGGCCACCTCGGAATCGCCCTGATCGGGGCGGCTAACCGGGATCGCGCGGGTCTCCTCAGCGCTGACCGCGGGGGAGACGTCGTCGGCGCCGTTCTTGTCGTTGGGGTTCGGGATCGCCGTGGTGGTGTCCTCCGGACCCGACATCGCCCGAGTGGGCTCAGCCGACGGCTGCGGCGGGGGAGTCGGCGCACCCGGTTTGCCGCGCAGCTCTCCCAGCCACGACTCGATCTCGCGGTCCGGCGCGGGCGGGGCCGGCGGACGGTTGGCCCGGGTTGCCGAGGCCGCGGTGTTCACCGCGTTCTTGACGGCATTCTTGGCCACCGAAAATCGAGTGGTCGGCGCTTCCGTGATCTCGGTGCGGGCCTCGGCGGGGTCGGCCATCCGCGCGGTACCGGCGGCCGACGGGGCCTCCTGCGGCGGCGGGTTGCGGTACTCGGCGCGGCCGACCACGCGGGGACGGGCCCGGCCTTCGATCCCGGGATGGGTCGGATCGTGCACCGGACGCGCAGCCGCGACGGGAGCACCCGCACCGACCAGGGCGGGGTCCGGCTCGCGCACGACGGGCCGCTTGCGCTCGTCGGGCAGGTGCGTCTCGCCGAGCCCGATCTTGTTCTGCAGACGCTTCATCCAGCGCGGCGCCCACCAGCAGTCGTCGCCGAGCAGCTTCATGATCGCCGGCACCAGGAACATGCGGACGATCGTGGCGTCCAGCAGCAGCGCGATCAGCAGACCGAACGCCAGGTACTTCATCATCACGAGGTCGGAGAACACGAACGCGCCGGCGACCACGGCCAGCACCAGGGCGGCCGCGGTGATCAGCCGACCGGTGGTGGCGGTACCGATCCGGATGGCCTCGGTGGTGGACATGCCGCGTTCGCGGGCCTCCACCATGCGGGACACCAGGAACACCTCGTAGTCGGTGGACAGGCCGTAGATCACCGCGATGATCAACCCGATCATCGGCGCCATCAATGGCTGCGGCGTGTAGTTCATCACCCCGGAGCCGTGCCCGTCGACGAACATCCACGTCAGTACGCCCATCGTGGAGCCCAGCGTCAGCGCGCTCATCAAGGCGGCCTTGATCGGCAGCACCAGCGACCCGAACGCCAGGAACATCAGGATCGTCGTCGTCACGATCAGCAGCACAACCATCAGCGGCAGCTTTGCGAAGAGGCTATGGATACTGTCCTGCTCCAGCGCAGGCGTGCCGCCCACGTAGAGCGACACCCCCTTGGGTGGCGTGATCGACCGCAATTCGGCGATCTTCTTGGCCGCGTCGTTGCGGTTCACCAGGCCGTTCTGGATCACGCGCACCGACGGGTCCTTCGAGGCCCCGTCGAGGTAGGAACGTTCCTTCCACATCGCGTCGGGGTTGTTGTCCGGATCGGTGAACCCACTGACGGCCATCGCCTTGTTGCGGACCTCGGCGACCTGCTGGTCGGTCACCGGCTGGCCGTCGGTGTTCTTCATCACCAGCGTGATCGGCTCGGTGCGGAATCCGGGGAAGATCTTGTCGAACTCTTCCTGGGCCGTACGTACCGAGTTGTCCGGCGGCAGGTACTTCTCGCTGATGCCGCCCAGCGACAGCTTCCCGAGCGGCACGATCAGCACGATCATGAAGATGACGATCGGGGCGGCGAACAGGATCGGGCGTTTCATCACCCGGTTGACCAGCTTGCCCCAGAAACCGGCCTCGACCTCTTCGCGGGTCTTGGTCTTCTGCGTCTTCTCGGCGAACCAGTCGATGATCGCGCGCGAGAAACCCCAGTTGCGCAGGAACGGCACCCGCAGCAGCGTCCGCACACCCAGCGCGTCCACGTTCGGGCCGAGGATGGCCAGGATCGCGGCCAGCACGGTGATCGACAGGACCGCCGACAACATGACCGAGGCGATGATCGCGTAGGTGATCGACTTCAGGAAGCCCTGCGGGAACAGCAGCAACGGCAGCGAGGACGCCACGATGATCACTGCGGAGAAGATGACGGTGCGACCAGACGTCATCATCGTCCGGCGGACCGCCGCCTCCGTGTCGTAGCCCTCGGCTATCTCTTCTCGGAACCGGCTGACGATGAACAACCCGTAGTCGATCGCGATACCCAGACCGATCAGCGTCACGACCGGCTGGGCGAAGAAGTGCACGGGCGTGACCAGGGCGATCAACCGCATGATGCCCAGCGCGCCGAGGATGGACAGGCCGCCGATGATGGCGGGCAGGCTGGCGGCGACCACGCCGCCGAAGACAAAGAACAGCAGCACCGCGACCAGCGGGATGGCGGCCACCTCGGCGCGCTGCTGGTCCTCGCCGATGGTGCCGGTCAATTCGGCGGCCAGCGGCTGCAGACCGGCGAGCTTGACGTCGACGTCCTTGATGAAGAAGTCCTTGTCGACCTTCTTGTAGTTGTTCAGGATCGTGTCGTCGTCATTGCCCTTGAGCTGGATCGACATGAACGCGTGCTTCTTGCTCGCGTCGGCCATGTTGGACAGCAGCTGCGGGCTCTTGAAGTAGCCGATCGACCGCAGGATCTCGTCGGGGTGGTCACGCTCGACCTGAGCCAGGTTGTCCAGGATTTTCTTCTGGAAGTCCGGGTCGTCGACGGTCTTACCGTCCGGGGCGGTGTAGATGGCGATGATGTGGCCCGACGTGTCGCGGCCGTACGCACCATCGGCGAGCAGCGACGCCTTCACCGACGAGCTGCCCTCGTCGTAGAAACCACTCTGGGTGACGTGCTTGCCGAGGCTGGCTCCGTAGATGCCGCCGCCGACGCACAGCGCGACCATGACCGCGATCACGATGTATCGGTAGCGATACACAGTTCGACCCCACCAGGCGAACACCTAAGCTCCTAACCAAATCTTCTGCGACCTGCGCATCGGTTTCTCCTACTCAGACGCGCGATGTCAGTAATGAGGACAGCGGCCGGAACGGTTGCAACCATGCCCCCTGCTCTGGGAGCGAATCTAGGCCGATTCGCGGCAGCGGCTCTCGGAAAACACCAGGAATGTCCTCCAGGTCGACAAACTCCAAGGTATCCGACGCTAACGCCCAGCTGGCATGTTCGCGAAATCCGAGCACGTAGGCGGGGGTGCCCGCCCTGGCGATTTCCTCCAGTGGCGCGCGGAACGCCTGCCCGTCGGCCGAGGCGACCAGCACGGCGGCCAGGCCCTCGGTGCGGCGCAGTTCGATGTGGGCGAGCATGTCGGAGTCGACGTCGCTGTCCTCATCGACCTTGGGCTTGGCGAACACCGCGAATCCCACGTTGCGCAGCGCCTCCACCCAGGGGCGGACGACGTCCGCGCTGCCGGGCGCGATGTTGGTGAACACTGTCGCCTCCGGTTCCACCGAGATGTCTGGGTGGCCGGCCGACAGTTCGGCGGTGCGGGTCAAGAGCCAACGGCCCAGCGCGTCGAACCGCGGCCGGTGTGCGGCCGTGGGCCGGCCGCCGAGGATCGAACCCAGCCCCATGTCCAGGTTGGGTGCGTCCCAGACCAGAAGTACCCGCTGAATCGGCGGAGTCACCAGCTGATCTCCGCTGTCGGGCAATGCGGGCGCCGCCGCCGCGTCTTGCATCACACTCATCGTCGCCTCACCCACAAGAGTTCGGCCACTGGGCTACCCGCGGCAGCGGCCTTCGTCTCATATTTCGTCGTCGGTCGCCTCACCGAGATCGGCAGCTCGTCGCCGGGCTGCACACGACGCAGCAGCGGTTCGGCGTCGCCGGCCTCGGCGATCTGCTCGGCGTAGCCCGCGTGGTCGGTGGCGGCGTGCAGGACACCGCCCGGACGCAGCCGGTCGGCGATGAGAGCGATCGTGTTCGGTTGCAGCAGCCGGCGCTTGTGGTGCCGTGATTTCGGCCACGGGTCGGGAAAGAACACCCGAACCCCGGTCAGCGAGCCGGGGCCGAACATGTGCTCCAGAACGTCGACGGCGTCGCCGCGGACCAGCCGGATGTTGGAGACGCCCTCCCGGTCGACGGCGCTGAGTAGCTGCGCCAGGCCCCGCTTGTAGACCTCGGCGGCCACCACGTCGATGTCCGGTTCGGCCATGGCCATGCCGAGGGTGGAGGTGCCGGTTCCGCAGCCGATCTCCAGCACGACGGGCGCGTGCCTGCCGAACCACGCGGTCGTGTCCAGCAGGTCCGCAGGTTTCTCACCGACGCGGGCCTGCGTGCCCAGCTCGGGCCACAACCTGTCCCACGCCTCCTGCTGCGATTCGGTCAGGGTGGATCGGCGTGAACGGAAGCTGGTGATGCGGGGATAGGGATGCGCCGGCCAAGCATCAGGCGGGGTTGAGCCGCCTTGGCGCTGCGCATGCATCCGTCCATGGTCGCTCATGATCAGAGGAGTACCCGCCTCGTGGTGCAGATTGATACCCAACAGTTGCCTTCTCCTGGTAGTGGCTCGCGCCACACGCCCGCTGATGCCAGCATGTGCGGTGTGGTGGGGCAGCCGGTGCGCGTCGGGGTGGTCGGCAGGCCCGGGTGCGGCCGGCGCACGGTGACCGGTGTGCTGCGTGGGGCCGGTGTGGCGGTGGCGGACCCGTCGCAGCCATCTGACCTGGACGTCTATGTGTTCGCCGAAACCCTCAAACCGGAGGACAGACGCGCACTGGCTGACTGCCCGCGGCCCGTCGTCGCAGTCCTCACCAAGGCGGATCTGACCGGTTTCGGCGGCGCCGGGCCGATGACGGCGGCCGCCGAACGGTGCCGGCTGCTCAGCGACACCGTGCCCGTCTATCCGTTGGCCGCCCTCGCCGCGCTCGCGGCCGTCGACGACTCGGTGCTCGACGACGACATGCTCGCCGCGCTGCGGGTGCTGACCATCGAACCGGCCGACTTGGGGTCGACCGATCGGTTCGCGGCCGGGCAGCACCGGCTGCCCGCGTCGTTGCGGCAGCGGCTGCTTGCCCACCTCGACCTGTTCGGGATTTCGCACGCGATGCGGGCGCTGCGCGACGGCGCGGACCGGGCCGGGGTGGTGGCGGCGCTGCGGCGGGCCAGTGCCCTCGACGGGCTGCTGGCTGGGATCGACGCGGCGGCGGCGCCGGTGCGCTACGAACGGCTGGCCGACTCGGCCGACGACGACGCCGTCGCCGCCAGGATGGCCGCGGCGATCGACGTGGTGCAGGCCGCCGGTATGACGGTCGACGGCGGTGCCGGCGCCGCCGCGCACCTCCGGCGCGCGATCGTCTGGCAGCGGTATTCGCGGGGGCCGGTCTCGCGACTGCACGCTCGCTGCGGCGCCGACATTGCCCGCGGCTCGCTGCGGCTGTGGGAGCGCGCGGGCGGCATCCCGGAGCCGGTGGAGCTCACGCCATGACCGACCCCGTCGACACCCTGGTGTCGCAGATCGACCCCACTCTGCCCGGGCCGTCGATCGTCCGTCGCGACGTGGTGCTGGTGGCGGGTCCGTGGCTGGCTGGGGTGAGCAGTGTGGTCGCCGCGCTGGGAGACCGGCTGCCCGACTGCCCGGTGGTCGAAGCCGACTCACTTGCCGCCGGGGAGGCGCCGACCGCGGTGGTGTTCGTGGTCTCGGCGACCGCACCGATGACCGAATCGGACTGTGCGCTGTTGGACTCCGTCGCCGCCGACACCGACGCGGTGATCGGGGTCGTGTCGAAGATCGACGTGCACCGCACGTGGCGCGAGGTGCTCGACGCCGACCGTGCGCTGCTGGCGCAGCGGGCGCCCCGCTACCGCGATGTGCCTTGGGTGGGTGCCGCTGCCGCCCCGGATCTGGCGGCACCGGTCATCGAGGAGCTCGTCGCCTGCCTTCGGCATGTCCTGGCCGAAGACTCCTTGGATCGACGAAACCGATTGCGCGCGTGGGAGACTCGGCTCTTGACACTGCAGAGTCGACTCGATCGCGACGTGGCCGGCGCCGGCCGGGAGGCGCGGCTGGCCGCTCTGCGCGAGCAGCGCACCGCAGTGCTACAGCAGTTCCGGTTGGACAAGTCGCAGCGTTCGATCGCCCTGCGCAGCCAAATTCAGCAGGCCCGACTTGAGCTGTCCTACTTCGCCCGCAACCGGTGTGCGTCGGTGCGGACCGAACTACAGGAGGACATCGCGGGTTTGAGCCGACGCGCAGTGGACGGTTTCGGTGACGAGGTTCGGCGCCGGGCGACGGAGGTGGCCGACGACGTGGCCGAGGGTGTGTCCCGGCAGCTGGCCGACATCGGCGAGGAACTCGAGCTGGCCGTCGACCCGGTGGACTCGCGCCCCGTCGTCGAGGTGGGCGCCGCGCCGCTGCGCGCCCACGGTCCGGAGAACCGGCTGATGCTGCTCCTCGGCGCGGGCTTCGGCCTGGGCGTCGCGCTGACGCTGAGCCGGATGCTCGCCGACCTGGCCCCGCAGTGGTCGGTCGGCGGTGCCATCGGCGGGGTGGTGCTCGGTGTGGTCCTGACGCTGTGGGTGGTAGGTGTGCGCAGCCTGCTGCAGGACCGGGCGGTGCTCGACCGCTGGGTGGTGGAGGTGACCGGCCGGGTGCGGACCGCGATGGAGGAGTGGGTCGCCAGGAGCGTGCTGGCGGCCGAGGCATCGCTCGGCCGATCCGCCGCCGAACGCGATGCCGCGGACAGCGCGCGAACCGGGGAATCGGTCGCCCGCATCGATCGGGAGATCCGCGAACATGCCGCCGCCGGGGCTCGGGCGACTGCGGCCCGGGACCGGCATGTCCCAGTGATCGAGAGTGCGTTGGTGGCGGTGCACGAGGAACTCGACGCACTGAATCGATGCAAAGGCGCCAATTATGAGCTTCTGAATCGTTCCTGTGAGTGATCGGACATAATCCCGATTAACCGCGGGTATCTCACCCGCGTTAACCTACTTTTCAGGGAGGACCGTGTCTCGACGCGGAATCCGGCCTGCGTCCTGGCCATAAAAGTAAGCAGGAGATTGACAGCGATGACTTCAGCGACCATCCCCGGTTTGGATACCGCACCGACCAAGCATGAGGGCCTGCTCGCTTGGGTCCAGGAAGTCGCCGAACTCACGCAGCCCGACCGGGTGGTCTTCGCCGACGGCTCCGAAGAGGAGTACCAGAGGCTGTGTGACGAACTGGTCGCCGCCGGAACCTTCACCAAGCTGAGCGACTCGGAAGAGCCCAGCTCGTACCTTGCGCGCTCGGCGCCGTCGGACGTGGCCCGCGTCGAGTCACGCACGTTCATCTGCTCGGAGCGGGCGATCGATGCCGGCCCGACGAACAACTGGATGGACCCGGCCGAGATGCGCGGCATCATGAAGGACCTGTATCGCGGGTCGATGCGCGGTCGCACGATGTATGTGGTGCCGTTCTGCATGGGTCCGCTCGGTGCCGACGACCCCAAGCTCGGCGTTGAGATCACCGACTCCGAATATGTGGTCGTCTCGATGCGGACGATGACGCGCATGGGCAAGGCCGCGCTGGAGAAGATCGGCGACGACGGGTTCTTCGTCAAGGCGCTGCACTCCCTCGGCGCTCCGCTCGAGGCGGGCGAAGAAGACGATCCGTGGCCGTGCAACGACACGAAGTACATCACCCACTTCCCCGAGACCCGCGAAATCTGGAGCTTCGGTTCGGGTTACGGCGGCAACGCGCTGCTGGGCAAGAAGTGCTACTCGCTGCGCATCGCCTCGGCGATGGCCCACGACGAGGGCTGGCTCGCCGAGCACATGCTGATCCTCAAGCTGATCTCCCCGGAGAACAAGTCGTACTTCGTCGCTGCCGCGTTCCCGTCGGCCTGCGGCAAGACCAACCTTGCGATGCTGCAGCCGACCATCCCCGGCTGGCGCGCCGAGACCGTCGGTGACGACATCGCCTGGATGCGCTTCGGCAAGGACGGCCGGCTGTACGCGACCAACCCGGAGTTCGGCTTCTTCGGCGTCGCGCCGGGCACCAACTGGAGCTCGAACCCGAACGCGATGAAGACCGTCGCCGCAGGCAACACCGTCTTCACCAACGTCGCGATGACCGACGACGGCGGCGTCTGGTGGGAAGGCCTCGAAGGCGATCCGCAGCACTTGATCGACTGGAAGGGCAACGACTGGACGCCGGAGTCCGGCGAGAAGGCTGCCCATCCCAATTCGCGCTACTGCACCCCGATGTCGCAGTGCCCGACGCTGGCTCCCGAGTGGGACGACCCGCAGGGCGTGCCGATCTCGGCCATCCTGTTCGGCGGACGCCGCAAGACGACGGTGCCGCTGGTGACGCAGGCCCGCGACTGGCAGCACGGTGTATTCATCGGCGCCACTTTGGGTTCCGAGCAGACCGCCGCCGCCGAGGGCAAGGTCGGCACCGTCCGTCGTGACCCGATGGCCATGCTGCCGTTCCTCGGCTACAACGTCGGCGACTACTTCGCCCACTGGATCAACCTCGGCAAGAACGCCGACGAGTCCAAGATGCCGAAGATCTTCTTCGTCAACTGGTTCCGCCGCGGCGACGACGGCCGTTTCCTGTGGCCGGGCTTCGGCGAGAACAGCCGCGTGATGAAGTGGATCATCGAGCGGGTCGAGGGCAAGGCCAACGGCTCCACCACGCCGATCGGCATCGTGCCGAGCGCGGACGATCTCGACCTCGAGGGCCTGGACGCCGATCCGGCCGACGTGAACGAGGCGCTGGCGGTCAACGTGCAGGAGTGGCGCGACGAGCTGCCGCTGATCGAGGAGTGGTTCGAGTTCGTCGGTGAGAAGTTGCCGACCGGCGTGAAGGACGAGTTCGAGGCGCTCAAGCAGCGCTTGGCCGAGGCCGAGTAACTGCGCAGCGTCTAACGGGGAGCCAGTTGACACCTGTCAACTGGCTCTGTCGTACAGTGCTCCCATGCAGATCCGTGAGCATGCCGAGGCCAATCCCGACAAGCCGGCCGTCATCCTGTATCCCTCCGGGAAAACCGTCACGTTCGGCGAGATGGAAGCCCGGGCCAACCAGCTCGCGCACCTGTTCCGTCGGTCCGGGCTGCGCGAGGGCGACGCCGTCGCCGTGCTCATCGAGAACAACGAGCATTTCCACACCGTGTTGTGGGCGGCGCGGCGCTGCGGGCTCTACTACGTGCCGATCAACACGCACCTGAACGCGGCCGAAGCCGCGTACATCATTGACAACAGCGAGGCCAAGGCCGTCATCGGCTCGGTCGCGCTGCGCGAAACGCTCGCCGGGCTCGCCGCGGAGTTGCCGAACGGGCTGCCGCAGCTGCGCGTCATCATCGATGGTCAGCTGGACGGCTGGCTGAGCTATCCGGAATGTGTTGCGGATCAACCCGTTACGCCCATCGACGACGAGATCGAGGGCGACCTGCTGCAGTACTCGTCGGGAACAACGGGGCGGCCCAAGGGAATCAAGCGCGAATTGCCGCACCTGCCGCCGACCGAGGTGCCCGGCATGATGGCGGGGCTCATCGGGTTTTGGATGACCCCGGGTGCGGTGTATATCAGCCCCGCCCCGCTGTACCACACCGCACCGTCGGTGTGGTCGATGCAGACGCTGGCGGCCGGTATCACCACGGTGGTGCTGGAGAAGTTCGACGCGCAGGGCTGCCTCGACGCGATCCAGACGCACAAGGTCACGCACGGTCAGTTCGTCCCGGTGATGTTCACCCGGATGCTGAAACTGCCTGCGGACGTGCGTGATTCGTACGATATCTCGAGCCTGCAGCGAGTCATGCATGCCGCCGCGCCCTGTCCGGTGGACATCAAGAAGCAGATGATCGACTGGTGGGGTCCGATTGTCGACGAGTACTACGCCTCCTCCGAGGCCATCGGCTCCACGCTGATCTTCGCCGAGGACTGGCTCACCCATCCCGGGTCGGTCGGCAAGCCGATGATGGGCGCCTTGCACATCCTGGATGAAGACGGCAACGAGCTGCCCCCCGGGCAGGCCGGCGAGATCTTCTTCGAGGGCGGTCTGGACTTCGAGTACCTCAACGATGCCGAGAAGACCGCGAAGTCGCGCGACGGGCACGGCTGGAAGACGGTCGGCGACATCGGTTATCTCGACGAGGACGGTTATCTCTACCTCACCGACCGTAGGCACCACATGATCATCTCCGGTGGGGTGAACATCTACCCGCAAGAGGCCGAGAACATGCTTGTCACGCACCCGAAGGTGATGGACGCCGCGGTCTTCGGTGTGCCGGATGAGGAGATGGGCCAAAGCGTCAAGGGCGTGGTCCAACTGGTCGATCCCGCGGAGGCGACGGACGAATTCGCCGAGGAGCTGTTGGCGTGGCTGCGAGATCGCTTGACGCACTACAAGTGTCCGCGGTCGATCTCGTTTGAGGCCGAGCTGCCCCGGACCGACACCGGCAAGCTGTACAAGCAGGAACTGATCGCCAAGTACTCGCCCGCACCCACCGGCTAAATGCGGGTTGTCGATCTCGCAGACCCGCCCCCGATCGGCGTGACCGGTCCGCCGGGCGTCGTCGTGGCGGTCGGGGAGTCATCGACTCCGGAGGGTGAGTTCTGGCTCGACACAGCCACATTCGCTCTTGTCGAGAGTGAGCAGGAAGACCGGCGGTGCGTCGTCGTCGCGTCGGTCGATGATGCGGTGGCCGAACTGAGGGAGCGGTGTGAACGCTGGCCGCATGCCTCTGCGGTCTGTGACGACGTGCTTCGATCCGTCGACGTCACCGGCCCGGCCCTGCCCGGGGTCATCACCGAATCACTGGCGTACTCGACGCTGCAGGCCGGACCTGAATTCGCCCGCTGGCTGGACTCGCGGGGACCGGCCGCCATGCCCGACATCGGTGACCCGGTGCTCGCCGAGCGGGACGGTGGCACCCTGCGAATTCGGTTCAACCGGCCGCAACGGCACAACGCTTTCAGCACCGACGCGCGAGCGCTGCTGCTGGAGGCGCTGACCGTCGCCCTGCTGGACGACACCGTCACCGAGGTGGTGTTGAGCGGCGCCGGTGCATCCTTCTGTAGCGGTGGAGATCTGGGTGAGTTCGGCACCTTCGTCGATCCGGCCGCGGCGCACCTGGCGCGGACCCGGCACAGCCCTGCGCTGGCGCTCGACGAACTGACCGGGCGGCTGGGCCGCGCCTGCCGTGCCGAGATCCACGGCCGCGTGTTGGGCAGCGGTTTGGAGATGGCGTCGTTCTGCGGCTGGGTCAGCTGCCGGCCCGACGCGGTGCTGGGCCTGCCCGAACTGATGCTGGGGCTGATCCCCGGCGCGGGCGGCACCGTGAGCATTCCCCGGCGGATCGGGCGTTGGCGCACAGCCTATTTGGTGCTGTCCGGCCAGACCATCGATCCGGCGACGGCGCTGACGTGGGGCCTGGTCGACGAGATCGTCTAGCTCGAGCGCCGCAGCGTCACCCGGTAGGTGTACTGCTCGGGCAGGAAGTGACTGACCGACAACTCGACCGGGGTGCCGGTGGTATCGGAGTAGAGCCGGTCCACCCTCAGCATCGGGTGGTCGATGGCGCAGCCCAGCGCGTCGGCGACCTGCTCGTCGGCGGGCGCGACGGTGATCGATTGTGCCGCTTCGGCAATCGGCTGGTCGAGGTGCGGCTCCAGGACACCGATCACGGTGTTGGTGCCGACCGCGCCGTCGGCCAACTCCGCGGAGTCGAACACCAGGCGCGCGACCGACTCCGGCAGGTGCACGGTGGTCACCACGAACGGCATGCCGTCGTGCAGCCGCCGGAACACCACGGTGTACACCACGTCGTGCTCCAGCCGCAGCCTGCTGGCGGCCGACACGTCGACCCGGCGCGAAAGGCCCTGCAGGACTTCCATCGTCGTGTCCTCGGACAGGCTCATCAGGTCCTCGATCGAACCCAGCTGCCTCAAGTACCCGCGATTGGCGTAAGTCCCGCGACCCGGCACCCGGTAGACGACTCCCTCGGCCACCAGATCCTGAAACGCCCGGCGCACCGTCTGCCGGGACAGCCCATGCTCGGCCACCAGCTCCGACTCCGTCGGCAACCGGACCCCCTCGGGGTAGGCCCCGGCCGCGATCTCGTCGCGAAGCCGTTGCCGCAGAACCTGATACGCGGGCTCGGTTTTCATGGCCGACTAGATGCCGCCCCGCGCGACGAGTTGACCGGCGATGACATTGCGCTGGATCTCATTGGTGCCCTCGCCGACGATCATCAGCGGTGCATCGCGGAAATAGCGCTCGACGTCGTATTCGGTGGAGTACCCGTAGCCGCCATGGATTCGCACCGCGTTGAGCGCGATCTCCATCGCCACCTCGGAGGCGAACAGCTTGGCCATCCCGGCCTCCATGTCACAGCGGTCGCCGCTGTCGTAGCGCTCGGCGGCGTAGCGGGTCAACTGGCGGGCGGCGGTGAGCTTGGTGGCCATATCGGCCAGGTAATTGCCGACGGCCTGATGCTTCCAGATCGGCTGGCCGAAGCTCTCCCGGTCCTGGGCATAGGCCAGCGCGTCTTCGAGGGCTGCCGTCGCAACGCCAAGCGCTCGGGAGGCCACCTGAATGCGGCCGGTCTCAAGGCCTTTCATCATCTGGCCGAATCCGCGGCCGGGCTCGCCACCGAGGATCGCCGAGGCGGGCACCCGGCAGTCGTCGAACGAGAGCTCACAGGACTCGACACCCTTGTAGCCGAGCTTCGGCAGATCGCGCGACACCGTCAGGCCGGCGATCGGGGATTCGACGAGCACCACCGAGATGCCCTTGTGGCGGGGCGTGGCCTGCGGATCGGTCTTGCACAGCAGCGCGATCAGGCCGGACCGGCGGGCGTTGGTGATCCAGGTCTTGGACCCGTTGATGACGAGGTCGTCACCGTCACGGCGGGCGACGCACGCCATGTTCTGCAGATCCGAACCGCCGCCGGGCTCGGTCAGTGCCATCGTCGCGCGCACCTCGCCGGTGGCCAGCTTCGGCAGGTACG
This sequence comes from Mycolicibacterium crocinum, assembly GCF_022370635.2. Next base: position 378,474 of record NZ_CP092362.2, read on the forward strand.
TCCGCTTCTGCTCCTCGGTGCCGAAGATCTCCAGCAGCTTGGCCACCACGGTGTGCCCGCCCATCGCGCCGGCCAGGCTCATCCAGCCGCGAGCGAGTTCCTGGGTGACCTCGACGTAGCAGGGCATCGACACCGGGTTGCCGCCGTACTGCTCGCTGATCGCCAGGCCGTAGATGCCGAGCTGCTTCATCTGCTCGATCCACGCCTCGGGGTAGGTGTTGGCGTGCTCGACCTCGCGAACCGACGGCTTGACGTCGCGGTCGATGAACGCCCGCACGGTCTCCACCAGCATCATTTCTTCGTCGTTGAGTGCAGTGCTCACCAGGTTCGCTCCAAGATCGCCGAAATGTACGGCCATATTGACACGGTCTTGGGTGAAGCACCAGTATGGGCGACTGTGACTTTGTACGGCCATATTGGCGGTGGCGAGGCTGGCGGCCCGTACTTCGACGACCTGGTTGTCGGCCAGGTCTTCGACTGGGCGCCCTCGATGACGTTGACCTCCGGCGCCGCCGCGACTCATCAGGCCATCCTCGGGGACCGGCTGCGGCTGTCCCTGGATGCCGGCCTGGCCTACGCCGTCGTCGGGGCAGGCGCCCCGTTGGCCCATCCGGCGCTGGTGTGTGACGTCGCGATCGGGCAGAGCACGCTGGCCACCCAGCGGGTCAAGGCCAACCTGTTCTACCGCGGACTGACCTTCTACCGCTATCCGGTCATCGGGGACAGCCTGTTCACCCGCACCGAGGTGGTCGGGCTGCGGCAGAACACCGCCAAGCCCGGTCGGGCGCCGACGGGTCTGGCGGCGCTGCGGATGACCACCATCGACCAGGTTGGCCGGCTGGTGCTCGACTTCTACCGCTGCGCGATGTTGCCGCTGAGTCCGGACGCCCCGGATACCGGACATGAGGATGATCTGTCGTTGATCGGCGCCGACTTGCCCGCCGCGCCGCAGCCGACGGCTGACTGGAATGCGGTCGCGTTCCGCGAGCGCGTTCCCGGCCCGCACTTCTACCCCGATATGGTGGGTTCAGTCCTGCGCAGCACCGGCGATGTCGTGAGCTCGGCACCGGAGCTGGCTCGGCTGAGTTTGAATATCGCTGCCACACATCATGATTCGCGGGTGGGTGGTCAGCGGCTGGTGTACGGCGGGCACACGATCGGCTTGGCGCTGGCCCAGGCCAGCCGGTTGCTGCCCAACCTCGCGACGGTGCTGGGCTGGGCGTCGTGCGACCACACCGGTCCGGTGCACGAGGGCGACACGTTGTACAGCGAGCTGCACATCGAGGCCGCCGAGCCGCTGCCCGACGACCGCGGCGGGGTATTGACCTTGCGCTCGGTGGTCTACGCGGTGGCCGACGAGGGCGACGACCGTCCGGTGCTGGACTGGCGGTTCAGCGCTTTACATTTCTAGCGCCGAGACTGCACTTGTTTGGGCCCGTACTCGGGCGATGTGTTCAAGAAGTGCAGTCTGGGCGAAGATAGGGGACGTGCTGTCCCGCGCTCAGGCCGTTGCCGGCGAGCTCACCGACCTGCTCGGTGTCCAGGTGGACGCCGACGCCGTCGTGGCCGGGCGGGCCGCGCTGCTCGGCCTGCACCCGCAGGGACGCATCTCGGCGGGCGGCGCGACCCGGCTGATGCCCACGCGCGACGGCTGGTGGGCGCTCACGCTCTCTCGCGCCGACGACATCGAGGCTGTACCCGCACTGATCGAAGCCGACGCCGTGCCCACCGACCCGTGGCCCGCGGTCAAGGAGTGGGCGGCCACGCGTGGTGGCGAGGACGTCGTCGAGCGGGCGGCGCTGCTGGGTCTGCCTGCCGCACGGCTCGGGGAGACGGCGCCCGCGGCGCCGATCGTGCGGAGGTCGGGGCGGCGCACCGAAGCTCGACCCGCTACCGGCCTGCTGGTCGCCGACCTGTCGTCGATGTGGGCAGGCCCGCTGTGCGGCCAACTCCTCGCGGCCGCGGGCGCGACCGTCGTCAAGGTGGAAAGCCCGGCCCGCCCCGACGGCACCAGGACCGGCGACCAGAGGTTCTACGACTGGATGAATCACGGAAAGCTGTCGTACACCGTCGATTTCGACAGCAACCGCATTGCCGCATTGCTGGCGGTCGCTGACGTGGTGATCGAAGGTTCGCGACCCGGCGTCCTGGCGCGGCGGGGTCTGAGTCCCGAAACGCTGGTCGGCCCGGACGGCCGAATCTGGCTCCGCATCACCGGCCACGGACCGGACTCGCCTCGCGTGGCCTTCGGCGACGACGCGGCTGTCGCGGGTGGACTGGTCGACACCAGCCCCAGCGGGCCGGTGTTCCGCGGGGACGCCATCGCCGATCCCCTTACCGGTCTGGAGGCCGCACTCGCCGTGGCGCATTCGCTGCAGCGTGGTGGCGGCGAGACCATTGAGGTGGCAATGGCCGCCGTCGCCGCGACGTACGCGGCGCTGCCCGCCGAGACACCCATACCGTCGTCACCGCCGCAGATCACTGCAGCGGCTTCGGCGCTGGGCGCCGACAATGCCACTGTGGAAGCGCTCGTCCAACAGCGGAGCTCGGTCGCATGTTGATCCACCAGGCGCACCTCCTGGACGGGCGGATAGTCGACATCCGGGTGAGCACCGAGATCGACGAGGTTGCCGAGCGGCTGACCCCGCGCCTTGGTGAGGACACCTTCGACGCTGCGGGCGGCACCGTGATACCGGGCCTGCACGACCACCACGTACATTTGCGGGCGGCTGCAGCTGCACGGGATTCGGTCCAGGTCGGACCGGCGCTGGTCCATAACCGCACCGAGCTCGCCGACGTGCTGGCCCACGCGCCGGTCGGCGAGGACGGCTGGATCCGGGCGGTCGGCTACCACGAATCCGCTGCCGGCCCACTGGACCGGCAGCTGCTCGATGAACTCACTCCCGCTGTGCCGGTGCGCATTCAACACCGCAGCGGCGTGCTGTGGTACCTGAACTCGGCCGGGCTGGCCGCGGTCGGGCTGCCTGATCACCCGGACGGCAGGCTGCGCAGCTATGACAATTGGTCGGATGCGGTCGCGCGCCGTGACACCTCGTTGGCCGCGATCAGCCGCCGGCTTCTCCGATACGGCGTCACCGGTGTCACCGACGCCACCCCGAACCTCGGGGCCGATGACATCGTCACGCTCACCGAGGAACACCGGCATGGTGGTCTGCATCAGCGGGTGCACTGGCTGGCGCCGGGCAAGCGGATATTGCATGACGATTCCCTCGATCTCGACGAACTCGCCGACTGGATCCGCGCAACGCACCGGGAGAACAGAGCTGTCGCCCTGCACTGTGTGACGGCGGGCCAGCTGGTCGTCACGCTGGCCGCGCTGCGGGCAGCGGGCGTTCATCCCGGCGACCGGATCGAGCACGCCGCCGTGGTGCCCGCCGATTCCCTGGCCGAGCTCGCCGACATCGGCGTGCTGGTGGTGACCCAGCCGAACTTCGTTGCCGAACGCGGAGATCAGTACCTGATCGACGTCGAACCGCACGACCAGCCCGCGCTGTGGCGCCTGGCATCCCTGCTCGACGCCGGTGTGCGGGTGGCGCTGTCGACCGACCTGCCGTTCGGCGACGCCGACCCGTGGGCGTCCATGCGCGCCGCGGTGCACCGCGCCACCAAGACCGGCGCGGTGGTGAACGGCAGCGAATGCGTCACGCCCACAACGGCATTGACACTGTTCACCGGGCACGCCGATCGCCCCGACGTGCCGAGGACCATCGACGCCGGCCAGCCCGGCGACCTGTGCGTCCTGAGCGCCGCGCCGGCGGAGGTGCTCGACGCCCTCGACGGCGAACTGGTGACCGCGACCGTTGTCGCGGGCCACCTGCACCCCGTGAACGCGTTGAGTGAGCGTTGACGTAGCACTCGGCAGCGCAATGTGCGACACCAGCGCTCACTGAACGACGATCACGAACTGGTCGGCAGCTCCCGGAATGCGGTATTGCGGAAGGGCTCCGGCTCTTTCGGCAGGCCCAACACACGCTCGCCGACGATATTGCGCTGAATCTGATCGGTGCCGCCGCCGATCGACGTGAAATAGGCATTCAACGTGCGGAACGTGACCGCGTCCCCGACCGGATTGTCCGGCCCGCTCAACATCGACTCCGGTCCGGCGATCTCGGTCTGCACCTTCGCCGTCTTGTGCAGGATCCGCGACATCGCGATCTTGCCCAGCGCCAGCAGCGTCGCGGCCTCGGCGCGATCAGATGTGGCTTTGGCGCGCTGAGTGTTCCAGCGGTTCACCGCCGCATACGCCTCGACCCGCGCGATCTCCTGACGGATGAACGAGTCGTCGAGCTTGCCGGCGCGGCGCGCCATCTCGACCAGGCTGTCGGCGTCGGCCTGCGGCTTGCGGGCCGACCGCGACGTGCGCGCGAGGTCACCCATCAGTCGCCGCTCGTAGGCGAGCGCCACCTGCAACACTGACCAGCCGCCGCCTGGTTCGCCGACCAGGTTTGCGTCGGGCACGCGGGCGCCGGAGATGAAGACCTCGTTGAACTCCGACTCACCGGTGATCTGGTGGATCGGACGGACTTCGACGCCGGGCTGGCGCATCGGGAACATGAAGAAGCTGATCCCGTTGTGCTTGGGCACATCCCAGTCGGTGCGCGCCACCAGGAGACCGTAGTCGGCGGCCTTCGCGAACGACGTCCACACCTTCTGGCCGTCGATGATCCAGTCGTCGCCGTCCCGCTCGGCGCGAGTGCGCAACCCCGCCAGGTCCGAGCCCGCACCCGGCTCGGAATACAGCAGACACCACTTGGTCTCGCCGCGGATCGACGGCGGGATCAGCCGGTGTTTCTGCTCGTCGGTGCCGAGGTCGTGCAGTGTGCAGGCGAACAGGTTCGCACGGTCGTGCCCGGTACCGGGTGCGCCCACGGCAGCGAATTCCGCTGCCACGATGCGCGATTGCGGATCGGAAAGGCCGCGGCCCCACCACTGCGGCTCCCAACTGGGCACAGCCCAGCCGGCGTCGAACACCAGCTGCGCCCACTGTCCGCGGTCCAGCGAAGCATCCCAATTATCGGCAAGCCACCGCCGGACCTCGTCGCGTACCTCGTCGTCGGTCATCGCTGCGCCTCCCGCAGTCGCAGGTAGCGTTCCCGGTGCCAGGCCGGTTCGCCGAACAGCTGGGCGTCGGTCCGTGCCCGGCGCAGATACAGGTGGGCGGGGTGCTCCCAGGTGAATCCGATGCCGCCGTGCACCTGAATGTTGTTCGCCGCCACCGTGACGAACGCCTCCGAGCAATATGCCTGTGCCACAGCCAAATCCGTGAACCGCGCGGCATCGTCGGCGTCGAACGCGGCGGCAACATGGCGGGCGGCCGACACCGCCGACTCGGCCTCGAGCAGCATGTCCGCGCACATGTGCTTGATCGCCTGGAAGCTGCCGATCGCCCGCCCGAACTGGAACCGGGTCTTGGCGTAGTCGGCGGCCATCCGCGTCGCGCACATCGTGCCGCCGGCCTGTTCGCCCAGGAGCGCCACCGATGCACGATCCAGCGCCTGGTCCATCGCTGCTGCACCAGCACCCTCGGCACCCACCAAGCGGGCCGGGGTGTCGTCGAACACCACGCGGCCCAGCTTGCGAGTCTGGTCCACCGTCGACAACAGGCTGACGTCGAGGCCCGGCGCGCCGGCGTCGACCGCGAACACCCCCTCCCCGGCGAGCACGTACATGCGTTCGGCGACAGCAGAATCCAGCACGTAGGTCTTGGTGCCCGACAGCCGCCATTCGCTGCCGTCGGCGCGGGCCGTCGTGGCCGGGCTCAGGGGAGGTCGCGCCGACCCTGCCTCGGCGAACGCCACCGTGGTGATCAGCTCACCCGCGGCGATGCGCGGCAGGACATCGGCCTGCTCGGCCGAATCGCCAAGTGCGGCAAGTAATCCCGTGGTCAGCACCGCGGTGGACAGGTATGGGGCGCACAGCAGAGCGCGTCCCATGGCCTCCATGACCAGGCCCACCTCGACGGCGCCTGCGCCGGCGCCGCCGAACTGCTCAGGTATCGCCAACCCCAACAGGCCCATCGCGGCGAGCTCGGCCCAGACGCCAGGGTCATACCCGGTGTCCGTGGCCATCAGCCGTCGCACCTCGGCCTCCGGGGACCGTTTGGCCATCAGGTCCGTCACCGCTTCGGCCAGATCTCGCTGCTCGGTGGTCAGCGTCGCCATCGACCTAACCCCCGAAATTCTGGCGCAGGCTCTCGCATTGGCTGCGGAAGAACTCCTGCGACACGTCGGCCTTGGCCGCGATCCCGTCGAAGCCGTGGAACGCTCCCGGAACGACATGGACCTCGCACGGCACGCCCGCAGCCTTGAGCCGCTCCGCGTAGTCGAGGTCTTCGTCGTGGAACAGGTCCAGCGTGCCGACGCCCAGCCACGCGGGCGGCAGGCCCGCGAGATCGGTGCGGCGAGCGGGCACCGCGACCTCGGGGTCGGCGCCACCCAGGTAGGCCTGCCAGCCGAACTTGTTGCTGGTGGCGTTCCAGAGCCGATGGCCCGGGTGGTAGAGATGCTGACCCACGCTGCGGTCGTCGATCATCGGATAGACGAGAACCTGAAAGACCGGCTTCACGCCGTCGCGGTCGCGGGCCAGCAGTGCCAGCGCCGCGCACAGCCCGCCACCGGCGCTCGCGCCGCCGATCGCGATCCGGGCAGGGTCGACGCCGGGCAGGCGGGCCAGCCATTCCAGGGCGGTGTAGCAGTCCTCGAGCGGTGCCGGGTAGGGATGTTCCGGTGCCAACCGGTAGTCGACCGCGGCCACTGTGATCCCCAGTTCTTTGACGAACCGACGGCACAGCAGGTCGTCCTGGGCGGCGGAGCCGATGACGTATCCGCCGCCGTGGATCCACAGCAGCGCCGGGGTCGCGGTGGCGGTGCCTGCGGGCCGGTACAGGCGCACCCCGATGCCGGACTCCAACGTCAGCGCCGTGACGTCGTCGGTCCGGGGTCGCTGCAAGCCGGTCAGCCTGCGGATGACCGGAAGCGTCCGCCGGGAGATCAGCGACCGTGGGATGAAGCGCGCCGCGCTGCGCAGTTCGGGATGGATGTCGGTAGTCACCACGCCGCCCAGTATGGCAACCCCGGATCTAGGACAGGACCTTGATCCTCGATGGCGTCGACAGTATCGTGGTGGCGGCAATTACGGAACTGCTAGTAGCGTAATTGCCGTTGGGTGAGAGGACACCGTCGATGACGACCAATCCGTATGCGGGGCAACCCTTCACGTCCTCTGACGAGGAGATCGCGGCGGCGCTGGAGCAGGTCAGCATCCCCACCCTGCTGCTGTCGCTGGTGCACATCACCGGCGATCCGCGCTACATCCGCGAGTTCAAACAGGCCGGCGTCTTCCTCAACGAGGTCCAGGGTTTCATGTCCGAGGAGGACAAGGCCCGGGCACGCGCGGTGGCCCTGCCCGTCATCGCGGACTACCGCGATCGCGGCTGCCCCGGGCCGGTCCCGCTGAGCCCTGAACTGATCGGGGAGATGCTGGACTGGACGGCCTGCGAGCACGTCGACGACGAATACCGTCCGATGGTCCTCGAGGAGATGGACCTCGAAGACGTCGACCCGCGCCGCCCCGCCGCGCTGGATCCCGCCAAGACCGCGGATTTCCCCGTCGTCGTGATCGGCTGCGGCGAATCCGGCCTGCTCGCGGGGATTCGGCTCAAACAGGCCAACATTCCGTTCACAATCATCGAGAAGAACGCCGGCCCTGGCGGAACTTGGTGGGAGAACAGCTATCCCGGAGCCCGGGTGGACGTGGCCAACCACTTCTACTGCTACAGCTTCGAGCCCAGCAACGACTGGTCGCACTACTTCGCTGAACAACCCGAACTGCGCGCCTACTTCGAGACCGTGCTGGCCCGCCACCAGCTCGACGAGAACGTCCGCTGGCAGACCGAGGTGGTCTCGGCCACCTGGAACGCCGACGACGAAACCTGGCGAGTGATCGTGCGGGACAAGGGCGGAACGGAATCCGAGATCCGCGCCCGGGCCGTCATCACCGCCGTCGGCCAGCTGAACCGGACCGCCCTGCCCGACATCGAGGGCGCCGACACCTTCGAGGGGCCGGCCTTCCATTCGGCGGCCTGGGACCACTCCGTCGACCTGACCGGTAAGCGTGTCGCGTTGATCGGCGCGGGGGCCAGTGGCTTCCAGATCGCGCCGGCGATCGCCGACCGGGTCGCGCATCTGACGGTGTTCCAGCGCACCGCGCAGTGGATGTTCCCCAATCCGATGTACCACGACAGCGTCCCGGACGGGGTGCGCTGGGCGATGAATCACCTTCCGTACTACAACCGTTGGTACCGCTTCCTGATCCTGTGGCCGGGAGCGGACAAGGGTCTGGAGGCGGCTCGCGCGGATCCGAGCTACACCCATCCCGACGACCCGAACTACGCGGTCAGCGAGATGAACGCGATGGCCCGCCTGATGTTCACCGACTGGATCACCACCCAGGTCGGTGACGACCAGGAATTGCTGAGCAAGGTGGTGCCCGATTATCCCGCGACCGGCAAACGCACGTTGCAGGACAACGGAACCTGGCTGACCACGCTGCGCCGCGATGACGTCGAGCTGGTGCGCACCCCGATCGAACGCATCACGCCGCACGCTGTGGTGACCGCCGACGGCGCGAGCCATGAGGTCGACGTCATCGTCTACGCCACCGGATTTCGCGCCACCGAGGTGCTCTACCCGATGACGATCACCGGCCGCGACGGCGTCGACCTGCGCACCTCCTGGGGTGAGCGGCCGTCGGCGTACCTGGGCATCACGGTGCCCGGCTTCCCGAACTTCTTCATGCTATACGGCCCGGGTAACCATCTCGCACACGGCGGCAGCCTGATCTTCAACTCCGAGCTGCAGATGCGCTACATCAACACCTGCCTGGCCGACATGATCGAGAACGGTTGGACGACAATCGAACCGACCCAGGCGGCCACCGAGGAATGGCACCGCAAGCACCAGGCCGAGATCAACACGATGGTGTGGGCACACCCCTCCATCGAGCATTCGTACTTCAAGAACCCCGACGGTGAGATCCATACCGTGAGTCCGTGGCGGCTGCCCGTCTACTGGAATGCGGTGCGCACGCCGGACTGGTCGAACTTCGTTGTGACACAGGGAGAGTGAGGACACCATGCGCGCGGTGCTCATCGACACGCCGGGATCGGTCCGGGTCGACGATTGGCCCGACCCGGTGCTGCCCGGTTCGACGGGCGCCATCGTTCAAGTGACGGCGGCCGCGATCTGCGGCTCGGATCTGCACTTCTACGAAGGCGATTACCCGCTCTTCCAACCGGTCTCGCTCGGCCACGAGGCCATCGGAACGGTCGTCGAGGTCGGGTCGGATGTGCACACCGTCAAGGTCGGTGACCAGGTCATGGTGTCCTCGGTGGCCGGCTGCGGTCACTGCGCGGGGTGTGCGACCAAGGACCCGATCCTGTGTGCCTCAGGCCCGCAGGTGTTCGGCTCCGGCGTACTCGGTGGTGCGCAGGCCGAGCTGATGGCCGTGCCTGCCGCCGATTTCCAGCTGCTGAAGATGCCGGAGAACATCAACACCGAGCAGGCGCTGCTACTCACCGACAACCTGTCCACCGGCTGGATCGCCGCCAAACGCGCCGACATCCCGTTCGGGGGCACGGCAGTGGTCATCGGCCTGGGTGCGGTCGGGCTGTGCGCGGTGCGCAGTGCTCTGTTCCAGGGTGCGGCACGGGTTTTCGCCGTCGACCCGGTCGCCGAGCGGCGCGAGCGGGCAGCGCGCCTCGGCGCGATCGCGATCGAACCGGCCGCGGCGCAGACGGTCATGGACGCCACCGACGGTCTCGGCGCGCACTCGGTGATCGACGCCGTCGGTAACGACACCACGATCGACGACGCCCTCGCGACCGTGCGCGCCGGCGGCACGGTGTCGGTGGTCGGGGTGCACAACCTCAATCCGTATCCGTTTCCCGCCCTCACCGCACTGCTGCGCAGCCTCACCTTCCGGATGACCACCGCGCCGGTGCAGCAGACCTGGCCGGAACTCATCCCGCTGCTCCAAAGCGGGCGGCTCGACGTCGACGGCATCTTCACCACCAGGTTGCCGCTGGACCAAGCCGCCGACGGCTACGCGGCTGTCGCGGCCCGGTCGGGGGACGTCGTCAAGGTCCTGCTCACGCCGTGACGGTTGGCGTTTATCGATTCGTGACACTAGCTTTTCTTCGGTGATGTCCTTCGCTGCCGGTGCCCTCGCACGGTGGATCGCCCCGTTCCTGACTCTCGCCGTCGTCGCCGGGCTGGTCTTCTCCACCGCCCCGGTTCACACCGGCCCCATCCGTCTCGCGGATGACGCCGCCCCGGCCGGGGGATCGCCGTTCTACGTCGATCCGAACTCGGCGGCCATGCGTGCCTCGCGCGCCAATCCGGACAGCCCCGAGTTGGCATACATCGCCAACACCCCCCAGGCGTACTGGATCGACAATCTCGTTCCGGCCGCCGCAGTCAGCACTTACCTCAACGGGGCCTGGGCCGCCGGCGCCACGCCGATGCTGGCCATGTACTCCCTGCCGAACCGCGACTGCGGAAGCTTCGCCTCGGGCGGCTTCGGCTCCGCCGAGGCCTATCGCGGATGGATCGATCGGACGGCGGCCCAGATCGGTGGCGGCCCGGTGACGATCATCCTCGAACCCGATGCGCTCGACATGGCCGACTGCCTGTCCGGCAGCGCCCGCCAGGAACGTTTCGACCTGATCCGCTATGGCGTGGACACGCTGACCCGCAACCCCGCCGCCGCCGTCTACGTCGACGCCGGCCACTCCCGCTGGCTGCCCGCCGACGAGATCGCCAACCGGCTCAACCAGGTCGGCATCGCCAACGCGCGCGGCTTCAGCCTCAACGTCTCGAACTTCCTCACCACCGATGAGGAAATCGGTTACGGCGAAGCGATTTCCGGCATGACGGGCGGCAAGCCGTACGTCATCGACACCTCCCGCAATGGCAACGGCCCGGCCGGCGGCGAACTGTATTGGTGCAATCCGAGCGGCCGGGCGCTCGGCGTCCAGCCCACCACCGCCACCGGAAACGGCCACATCGACGCCTTCCTGTGGGTCAAGCGTCCGGGTGACTCCGACGGGTCGTGCGGCCGGGGCAACCCCGGCCCTGGCAACTTCGTGAACTCGTTCGCGATCGAGCTGGCGCGCAACGCCGGTCACTGACGTCCGGGCAAACGCCCGCGGCAGGTGGGATTCACTGAGCACGACTGAATCTCGATTCAGCCAGCAAAGCAGTGAACATTCCGAAGAATTTGTCGTTTCAGAAAGTGCCAGCGGGGTACGCTCGCGCCATGAACCCGTGGACGACGGCTCGCTGGATGATGCAGGCCGGACCGGCCGACTATCTGCTGGCGATGAGCGTGGCCTCCGCCCAGCTGCCCGTGGTCGGCAAGCACCTCGAGCCGCTGGGCGCGTTGAGCGCGATGAGTGTCTGGGGCGTCAGGCAGATGCCCGAGCTCCTCAACGCGGCCGCCAAGTCGTGGCTGGCGCCCGACGCCGGCCGAGTGCGCCGGGTCCAGCGGGAGAGCACCCGCGAGGTGTCCGAGGCCGGGCTGCGCGGTGTCGTCCTTCCCGAGGACCTGCAGATCGAGTGGCCGGCGCCCGATACCAAGCCGCCGGTGGCCCGGGCCCTGGAGCACCGTAAGCACCTCTATCGCTCGTCGGTCCGCTACGGCGATCACCCCACCCAGGTGCTCGACGTCTGGCGCCGCAAGGACCTGCCTGCCGAGCCCGCACCGGTGTTGGTCTTCGTTCCCGGCGGCGCCTGGGTGCACGGCAGCCGGATCCTGCAGGGCTACGCGCTGATGTCGCACCTGGCCGCACAGGGCTGGGTGTGTCTGTCCGTCGAGTACCGCGTGGCACCGCACCACCGGTGGCCGCAGCACATCCACGACATCAAGGCCGCGATCGCCTGGGCCCGCGCCAACGTCGACCGGTTCGGTGGAGACCGCAATTTCGTTGCGGTTGCCGGATGTTCGGCCGGTGGTCACCTCGCCGCACTGGCGGGTCTCACCATCGACGACCCCGAGTTCCAAGAACACCTGCCGGAAGGGTCGGACACCGCCGTCGACGCCGTCGTCGGCATCTACGGACGCTACGACTGGGAAGACCGCTCGACCCCGGAGCGCATCCGCTTCGTCGACTTCCTCGAGCGAGTGGTCGTCAACAAGAAGCAGAGCAAGCACGGGGACCTGTTCCGCAAGGCCTCACCGATCGCACGGATTCATCCCAAGGCGCCGCCGTTCCTGGTGGTGCACGGCTCGGGTGACAGTGTGATTCCCGTCGCGCAGGCCCAGAGCTTCGTCGAGCGGCTGCGCGGGGTGTCGCACGCCCCGGTCGGATACGTCGAATTGCCCGGTGCCGGACACGGATTCGACATGACCGACGGCGCCCGCACCGGGTCGGTGGCCACCGCGATCGGACTGTTCCTCAACCGGATCCACCGGGATCGAGCAATGATGTCCACTAAAGAGGTCATCTGAGCCTTGCCCCGCTGTATCGTCCCGACTGGGACGGGCGGAGGGAGAGGGCGAAGCGATGAAGAGACTGCGTGGCTGGGATGCCGTCCTGCTGTACAGCGAGGCGCCGAACGTTCACATGCACACCCTCAAGGTGGCGATCATCGAGCTGCAGGACCTCGGTGGCCGCACCTTCGGTGTCGAGGAGTTCCGCAACGTCATTCGGGGCCGGCTCTACAAGCTTGATCCGTTCCGCTATCAACTGGTCACGATCCCGTTCAAGTTCCATCACCCGATGTGGCGGGAGAACTGCGACATCGACCTGGACTACCACATTCGCCCGTGGCGACTGAAGGAACCGGGCGGCCGCCGTGAGCTCGACGAGGCGATCGGCGAGATCGCCAGCACGCCGCTGGACCGTGACCGCCCACTGTGGGAGATGTACTTCATTGAGGGCTTGGCCAACGGCCGCATCGCCGTCGTCGGCAAAATCCATCACGCACTGGCCGACGGGGTGGCCTCCGGCAATCTGATGGCGCGGGGCATGGATCTGCAGAGCGGTCCCGACCCGGACCAGGAGTTTCCGTGCGATCCCGCGCCGCGGCGCGGCGAGCTCGTGCGCTCGGCGTTCGCCGACCACCTCCGGCAGATCGCCAAGCTGCCGAGCGTCATCAAGTACACCGCGGACGGGATGGCCAGGGTGCGGCGCAGCAACCGCAAGCTGTCACCCGAGCTGACCATGCCGTTCACCCCGCCGCCGTCGTTCCTCAACCACATGCTCACGCCCGAAAGACGGTTCGCCACAGCCACTTTGGCGCTCGCCGAGGTCAAGGAGACCAGCAAGGCCCTCGGGGTGACCATCAACGACCTCGTACTGGCAACCGCCGCCGGTGCGCTGCGCACGCTGCTGCTGCGCTACGACGGAGTCGCCGACCACCCGCTGCTGGCCTCGGTGCCGGTCAGCTTCAACTTCGATCCAGATCGCGTGTCGGGCAACTACTTCACCGGCATGATGGTCGCCGTTCCGGTGGACGTCGCCGATCCGCTGGAGCGGGTGCGACAGACTCACGACGCCGCGGTGTTGGCCAAGGAGAGCCATCAGCTCGTCGGGCCCGAACTGGTCAGCCGGTGGTCCACCTATCTGCCACCCGCGCCGGCCCAGGCGTTGTTCAAGTGGTTGTCCACCAAGGACGGCCAGAACAAGGTGCTGAACCTGCCGATCTCCAATGTGCCCGGCCCGCGCGAGCACGGCCGCGTCGGCGGCGCGCTGGTCACCGAGATCTACTCCGTCGGCCCGCTGACCACCGGCAGCGGCATGAACATCACCGTGTGGAGCTACGTCGACCAGCTCAACATCTCCGTGCTCACCGACAGCATCACGGTGAAGGACCCGCACGAGGTGACCGAGGCCATGCTGGCGGCGTTCTCCGAAATACGGTTGGCGGCAGGGCTTTCCGGTGAGCTGGCGGTCGTGGAGACCGCCATGGCGCAGGCCTAGGGGCGCTCCGCGGCGGCCGTCGCCGCATCGTCGGACGGGATCTCCTCGGCCAGCGCGCTCTCGGCACGTTCGATGCTTCGCTGGTGCCGGAAGCCCAGGACGATGCTGGAGATCAGGGACATCGAGATCACCGCCTCGGCGATGAAGAACGACCCGAAGTCGATGATCGATCCGATCGGCGGGTTGCCGGGCACCGCGTTGCGCAACGGAATCAGTGCGAACAGAATGGCCGCCATCATCGAACAACCCGGGAAGATCAGGCCGCGCCGCCAGTGCAGGATGTAGAAGGCCGCGACCACCGCGCCCGTGGCCAGGCCCAGCATCAGCAGCATGATGAACACCGCGAAGACGATGGTGGGTGCGCTGCGGTGCAGGCCGAGCTTGACTGCCAGGCCGCCATTTTGAGAAGTCGCGGCCGTGGTGGTGAGCCCGAAGAACGGATCGGTGTTGACTACGGTGAGGGCGAGCGGGAGGTTGTTCCCCTGCGCGTTGAAGACGTGCACCTCGAGCCGTCCGGTGTAGCGGTCGAACGGGTAGTCGGTGACCGCGCCGTCCACGCTCACCTTCTGCTCGATGTCCGGGGCGGAGTCACCGGCCTTGATATCGGCCTTCCAATTGCCGATCGCGGCCGTCGTCAGCGTCACGTCCTGGGTGAAGTTCCCATCTGTGTCGGCCAGTGCTCCGTTCGGCGCCACATCGACGATGGTCACCGAAAGTTGTTGTGTCGTCGGGTCGACCTTGGTGATCCAGACGGTGACGTTGACCCGGTCGGGATTGGAGTCGTCGCCGAAAAAGCTTTCCTGGTCGGTCGTGTTCCGGCTGGCGAGATACCCCGCGACGCTGGCCGCCATCACCGCGATCAGCAATGCGACAGCGATGACCAGCCTGCGCAGCCCGATATCGCGGACCCGCCGGAGGTGTTTACGCATGCTCCCCCTTGTTCATCCAGCGTGCGTATACCCAGGACAGGAACTGCCCGACCGCCTCGGCCGAATGGTGCGCCCGCGGTGAGGAAAAGATATCGAAAGCATGCTGTGCGCCAGGCAATTCGGCGTACAACACCGGGGCCTGCGCCACCTTGCGGAACTCCCCGACGAAGTCGCGCGCCTCGTCGACCGGAATCACCGAGTCGTGTTCGCCGTGCAGGATGAAGAACGGCGGGGCGTCGGCGCGTAACCGGCGGATCGGCGATGCGGCGGTATAGATCTCGCGAAACCGGCTGAACTGGCGCTTGACCACCAGGCGTTCGAGGTAGCCGACGAACTCGCGCCGGCCGTTGCCGTGCGTGGTGTACCAGTCGTAGCGGCCGTACACCGGGACCGCCGCCACCACCGAGGTGTCAGCGTCCGCGAAACCGGGCTGATACTCCGGGTCACCCGGGGTGAGTGCGGCCAGCGCCGCCAGGTGTCCGCCGGCCGAACCGCCGCTGATAGCAACGAAATTCGGGTCGCCACCGTAGTCGGCGATGTTCTCTTTGATCCACGCCAGCGCGCGCTTGACGTCGACGATGTGATCGGGCCAGCTGTGTGCGGGGCTGACCCGGTAATTCATCGCCACACAGATCCAGCCGCGGTCGGCGAGGTGGCTCATCAACGGGTAGGCCTGTGGCCGGCGCCAGCCGATCGCCCAGGCCCCGCCGGGCACCTCGAGCAGCACCGGGGCCTTGCCGTCGCGGGGCAGGTCGCGGCGGCGCCACACGTCGGCCAGATTCGCGCGGCCGTGCGGGCCGTAACTGATCGTGCTCGTCTTGTCGACGAAGCGGCGCCGCGACCACGTGGTCCGCCATGCCGGGGCGAGCGAAGCGACGGGAAAACGGGAAGTGGGACGGCCAGACGGCGACGGTGTGCTCGGCAGCGTCTGCAGCACGTCGGTGAAATCCTCGCCGAGACCCTCGACCAGCGCTTCGTGCAGCACCGGCCCGGGCGTCGTCACATTGCGGCGCTGGATTGCGGCCAGGAACAGCCACGACGCCGCGGTCAGCGCCAGGGCCGCGATGCCGCGCCGGCCGCGGAAGTCACCGCGCCGCCCGCGCCGGACCGCGTCGACAGCGGAGCCGCCCAGGTACAGCAGCGGGAGCTCCGAGGTGGGCCAACCGAACGAGAAAACCGCCAGCGTCTTGTAGCCCTGTCGGCCCAGGGGCCGAAACCCGTTGGCGGCATTGGCCAATTCGACGATCGCGCGCACCAGGGGGCGCGGGCGCCGAAACTCAGCTGTCAGACGTGCGCGCGATGAGTTCATTACGCAGGATTTTGCCAGTGCTTCCGCGCGGCAGTTCGTCCAGGATCGTGATTTCCCGGGGCACCTTGTAGTTGGCCAGGTTCTCCCGGACGTGGGCCTTGAGGTCGTCGGGGTTCACCGTCGCGCCGTCGGTGAGAACGACGAAGGCGACCAGCCGCTGCCCGAACTGTTCGTCGTCGACGCCGAGCACCGTGGCCTCGGCGACCGCGGCGTGCCCGGCCAGCGTCTTCTCCACCTCGATCGGGTACACGTTCTCGCCGCCCGAGACGATCATCTCGTCGTCGCGGCCCACGACGAACAGCCGGCCCTCCGAGTCGAGGCGGCCGATGTCGCCGGAGGACATGTAGCCGTCGTGAAAGTCCTTGGTGTTGCCCGAGGTGTAGCCGTCGAACTGGGTGGAGTTCTTCACGAAGATCCGCCCGACCTCGCCGGTGGGGACGTCGTTGAAGTCGTCGTCGAAGATGCGGATCTCGGTGCCCATCGCCGGCTTGCCCGCCGTGTCGGGCGCGGCCCGCAGATCGGCCGGAGTCGCGGTGGCGATCATGCCCGCCTCGGTCGCGTTGTAGTTGTTGTAGATGACGTCGCCGAACTCATCCATGAATCTGGTGACGACGTCGGGCCGCATCCGCGATCCCGAGCATGCGGCGAACCGCAGGGTGCGACCGCTGTAGCGCTTGCGGACCTCGTCGGGCAGATCCATGATCCGGTCGAACATCACCGGGACCACGCACAGTCCGGTGGCCTGGTATTTATCGACCAGGGCCAGCGTCGCCTCCGGGTCGAACTTGCGGCGCGTCACCACCGTGCACGCCATCGCCGAGGAGAACACCAACTGGGAGAACCCCCAGGCGTGGAACATCGGGGCGACGACCACCGTCGTCTCACCCACCCGCCACGGTGTGCGACTCAGGATTGCGACGAGGTTGCTCGCACCGCCGCCGGAATGCTTGGCGCCCTTGGGTGTTCCGGTGGTACCCGATGTCAGCAGGATGAGCCGGCTCTTGCGCTCGCTCTTGGCGGCGCGCTGTCCGGTGTGCTCGGTGATCAGTTTCTCGACGGTGGGCGCGTCGGTGGCTTCGTCTGTCCAGGCCAGGATGCGGACGGCCTCGGGCCGGTCCTGAACCGCCCGGTCCACCGATCCGGTGAACTCCTCGTCGTAGATGACGACATCGGCGCGTTCCCGGTTGACCACCTCGGCAAGCGCGGGGCCTGCGAACGAGGTGTTGAGCAGCAGCACGTCGGCGCCGATGCGGGTGGCCGCGATCAGCGACTCGACGAACCCCCGGTGGTTGCGGGCCATGATGCCCACCACTTCGGGTGTGCCGGACGGCAACTGCTGCAGCGCCGCGGCCAACGCATGCGCCCGCTCGTCGAGCTCGCGCCAGGTCAGCGTGCCGAGCTCGTCGATCAGGCCGGGGCTGTCGGGGCGGCGAGCGGCAGCGGTCGCGAACCCGGTCGCGATCGACAGCCCCTCGGCGCGGGCGGCGGCCACCATCGCGATCGTGCGATCCGGCCGCATCGGGGTCAGGAAACCGGCCTTGGCCAGCGTGACGACAGCGTCGCCGATCGATGTCAGACGGCCAAGCAGGTCCATCAGCCGATCACCGGCAGCCGGCGTTCGGAGGCCAGTTCATCCAGCGCCCGCTGCATGACGCCACGGACATAGGCGTCGACAGCGTGGATGTCGGGGTCCTCGCCGAACTGCTTGGTGATGTCGATCGGCTCGAGCACCTGCATGACGATCTTGGTGGGCAGCGGAACGTTGAGCGGGACGACGGCGCTCAGGCCGAACGGGAAGCCGAACGAAATGGGCAGGATCTTGGCCCGCAGCAGCTTGTCCAGTCGCAGCAGTTTGGCCAGGCCGGTGCCGCGAGACAGGTAGATCTGGCTTTCCTGACCGCCGATCGCCACCGTCGGCACGATCGGCACGCCGGCGTTGATGGCGGCTCTCACGTAGCCGGTGCGGCCATCGAAGTCGATCTTGTTCTCGGCGAAGGTGGGTCGGTAGACGTCGTAGTCACCGCCGGGGAACACCACGACCACGCCGCCGGAGCGCAGCGCCTCGTCGGCGTTCTCGTGGTTGGCGCGGATGAAGCCGTTCTTGATGAAGAAGTCGGCCGTCGGGCCGGTCAGCACGAGGTCGTGGCTGAGCGTGTAGACCGGACGGTCATAGCCGAAGTGCTCGTAGAAGCCGAGCGCGAACACCGGAACGTCCATCGGGAACAGGCCGCCGGAATGGTTGGACACCACCAGGGCGCCGCCCGCCGGGAACGACTCCAGCCCGCGGACCTCGCTGCGGTGATAGAGCTTGAGGAACGGGCGCAGCACACCCATCGTCTTCTCGACCAGACCCGGATCCCATTTAGCCGTCTCGGTGCGTGTCACGTCCTTGGTGCTCACACATCCTCCTAGGAATTGAAACGTGTTCTAGTTTTGATGGTACCGGGCTGGCCGCGATCGCCGTACCTCGATAGTTACCATTCCGAACGTGACTGAAAACGCCGTTACCGAAGAGCCCGCCGTCCTCACCGAGCGCCGCGGCCGGATTCTGATCATCACCATCAACCGGCCCAAGGCCAAGAACGCGGTGAACGCCGCGGTCAGCAATGGTCTGGCCGCCGCCATGGACGAGCTCGACGACGACACCGGACTGTCGGTCGGCATCGTGACCGGGGCCGGCGGGTCGTTCTGCGCGGGCATGGACCTCAAGGCGTTCGCGCGCGGGGAGAATGTCGTGGCCGAGGGCCGCGGCCTCGGCTTCACCGAGCGTCCGCCGCTCAAGCCGTTGATCGCCGCGGTCGAGGGGTACGCGCTGGCCGGCGGGACGGAGCTGGCGCTGGCCACCGACCTGATCGTCGCGGCCAAGGATTCGGCCTTCGGCATCCCCGAAGTGAAGCGTGGACTGGTAGCTGGTGGCGGCGGACTGCTGCGGCTGCCGCAGCGCATCCCGTATCAGATCGCGATGGAGCTGGCGCTGACCGGTGAGAACTTGTCTGCGGTCCGCGCGCATGAGCTGGGTCTGGTGAACGCGCTGGCCGAGCCGGGGCATGCGCTGGAGGCGGCGATCGAGCTGGCTGAGCGGATCACCGTCAACGGCCCGCTGGCCGTGGCGGCCACCAAGCGGATCATCACCGAATCGCGCGGCTGGTCGCCCGAGGAGCAGTGGAAGGAGCAGGGCAAGATCCTGATGCCCGTCTTCGCCTCGAAGGACGCCCAGGAGGGTGCGATCGCATTCGCCGAGAAGCGCGCCCCGAACTGGACCGGGAGCTGAGTCCTATCGGTCTTGACGTGAGCGTCAGTTAAGTTCCACGATCTCCCTACCAACCCGGCTGCAGTCCGTAGTTGGGATCGGTAGGGAGTTCGGGGGAGCTATGACTGACCGCATGGGGAAGACACACACGGCGGGACGGCGTACCGAAACCGCGATCTGGTTGGGTGCCGGCGCATTGACATTGGGCATCAGCACGGCAGCGTTGGTCGGCGGGACCGCTGTGGCGCAGGCCGACACCTCCACCGGGTCGGCCAAGACGTCCGTGGGCTCGGCTGCGCCGCACACCGGACCCAAGGCGACCGCTCACAAGGCGCCCCGCGTGACGCCGGCCGTAGTTCACAAGACGGCATCGGCCGTCGCCGCCGCCTCCGCAGAGGTCGCGCCGCCCACATTGGTGAAGACGCCGCTGCAGGTGTTCTGCGACGGATCGGTCCGCGTGCTGCTGGCGCTGGGTGGCATGAGCCAGACGACGCCCACGCCGGCTCGGGGAAACCTGTGGCAGCAGGGGCTGTACTCGGCGGCCCGCTGGCTGGAGGACACCGTCAATCCCGCGGGCATTCCCAAGATCCAAGCCGTGACCCTCGGTGAGCCCGACCAGCTCACCGGCGTCGTCACCGGGCGGATCGTGTCCAGCAACGCGGCCGGCGCTCTGCAGGCCTATCAGGTCATCGTCGATCCCAAGCTGGGCACGGTGACGGTCGACTCCGACGGCAGCTTCACGTTCACCCCACTGCAATCCACCGTCCTGGGTGCACCCGACGGCGGCCTGACGGTGAAGATGAAGGTGTCGGCGTTCAACGGTGCGCAGCGGGCCAGTCAGACCGTGGCGGGTTCGGTCTACAACCCGTGGAGCCTGGTCAAGCAGACCATCACCGTCGGCACCACCCCGCTGCAAGTGGCTGTCAGTCCCGATGGAACCCGCGCGGTGGTCACCAATGCGTCCGACGGCACCGTCTCGTTGATCGACACCGCCACCAACAAGGTCGTCAACACGATCGCGGTTGGCTCCTCGCCGGCCGGCGTCGTCTTCGATCCGTCCGGGACCCGCTTCTACGTCGTCAACGCCACCGGCGCCGTCACGCCGGTGTCCTTCCCGGCCAACACCGTTGGCACACCTGTCCCGGTCGGGGCCGATCCCTTGCTGGGCGCGGTCGGGCCGGCCGGAACGCCCGCAGCGGGCAAGTTCTACGTGGCGAACTTCGGCACCAACGGAACCGGAAAGACGGTGTCGGTGATCAACACCGCCACCAACCAAGTAACCGCCACGTTGACGGTCGGCACCGGACCGGAGGAAGTGGCAGTCAGCCCGGACGGCACCCGGCTCTGGGTGGGCAACACGATGGCCAACACCATCTCGGTGATCAACACCGCGACCGACTCGACGGTCAAGACCATTCCGGTGTCCACCGGAGTCGGCTTCGTCGCGTTCAGCCCCGATGGACAACTTGCCTACGTCTCGGACTTGACCAGCCTTAACACGGTGTCTGTGTTCAACACCGGTACGTACGCAAAGGTCGGCACCATCACCGTCGGCCAGCAGTCCGGCGGCATCGTGCTCAGCGCCGACGGCAGCGTGGCGTATGTGACCAACCAGATGGACAACACGGTTTCGGTGGTCAACACGGCGACCAGGACGGTGATCAAGACCATCACGGTGGGCCACAACCCGCTCGGTATCGCCATCACGCCGGACGGAAAGTTCCTCTACGTCACCAACATCAACGATGCGACCGTCACGGTGATCCCGGTCTGAATCAGACCGCGCCGACGATCACGTCCCATGGGTCGCCCTCGGCGGCCAGCGCCAGACGACCCAATCGTCGTGCATGCCAAGCGGTGTCACCGAACTCGTCGATCCAGCTGCGGGCCCGCATCGTCGCCAGCCACAACCGGTGCTCGATCGTCACGCCGATCGCACCGTGAAGTTGGTGGGCGGCGGTGACGACGGACGGTACGACGCGGCCAAGCACGACCTTGGCCACCGTGACGGCGTAATCGGCTTGCGCACTGGCGAATCCGTGGTCGGCGACGGCAGTGACGGCGAGTTCGGTGGCTGCCCGGGCCCGCTCCACCTCACCGGCCATCGAGGCCAGTGTGTGTTGCACCGCCTGAAACGCGCTCAGCGGACGGCCGAACTGCTCACGTTCCCTGGTGTGCGCCACCGAGAACTCGACCGCGGCATCCAGGGCGCCGATCGCCTGAATGCACCGTGCCCAGGCGCCGCGTCGCAGCAGCTCGTCGGCGGCACCGTCGACGGTGACGAACTCTCCGGCGGGCACCTCGATGGTGCCGCGCGGTTCGCCGCCGAAGTTGTGGCCGTCGCCCACGGCCGTGGGTTCGGTGGCCGCGACCTGAAGTGCGGCACCGTCCCGCAGCGCCACCACCACCGCGGCCGCGCTGCCGGCGTACGGAACACCGGTGATGGTCGTCGCACCGGCGTCGCCGATCGCGATGGTCAGCGGTCCCTCGCCGGGAACCTCGAGTTCGGCCCTGGTGGCCAGCCAGGCGGCCAGCACGTCGGTCTCGGCCACCGGAACGGTGACGGCGTGGCGGGCCAGCGCCCGTAGGACTAATGCGGATTCTGTTGGGCCACCCCCTGATTCGGGGTCGCTGGTGAGCCGGGTCAGTCCCGCGTCCTGGAGATTCCGCCACGCGGCCGCGTCGAACTCGTCGGGTAGTCCGCGGTGCCCGATCCGTTCGTCGAACGACCGAATGCCGATGTCTTCGGCCAGTTGTCGCAGGTCGGCGAGATCGTCGGTGCCGCTGCTGGTTGCGAACACTCCGCCGGTCAATGCCCGCGTCATCGCAGCCCCATCCCTCGAGCCACCACGCCGCGCAGCACCTCGTTGGTCCCGCCGCGCAGGGTGAACAACGGCGAGTGCAGGCGTGCGACATCCAGTAGCGCGCCTACCTTGTCACGGCCCGGTGCGGCTGCGGCATAGGAGAACAGATCGGCCGCCAATTCCACCGACTCCTGCTCGAAGCGGGTGCCCAGATCCTTGACCAGTGCGGCTTCATTCACCGGTGACTGGCCGGTGGCCAGCGCCCTGGCCACCGAGACCGACAGCTGTCGCAGCGAGATGACCCGGGCCAGAAGATCGCCGACGGCTGCGGCGGCATGGTCGTCGAGATCCTCTTGGCTTGCCAGCAGCTGCACCAGCGCGATCAGCAGTGGAGCGGTGCTCAGAATGCGTTCCGGCCCACTGCGTTCGAACGACAACTCGGCGGTGACCTGATGCCAACCTGCACCGACTTCGCCGAGCAGGTTCTCGTCGCTGACGAAGACCTCGTCGAAAGTCACCTCGTTGAAATGGTGTTCGCCCGACATGATCACGATGGGGCTGATCGTGATGCCTTTCGACTCGGTGGGCACGATGAACTGACTGAAGCCCGCGTGACGACGATCGGGGTTCACCGGACTGGTGCGGGCCAGCACCACGATCTGATGAGCCAGATGTGCGCCACTGGTCCACACCTTGGTGCCCGACAGCAGCCAGCCGCCCTCGGTCTTGGTGGCTTTGGCTGCCGACGCGGCCAGGTCGGATCCGGCCTGGGGCTCGCTCATTCCGATCGCCGAAAAGTACCGCCCGGCAGCAATTTTAGGCAGCAGGCGCTGCCGCTGCTCCTCGGATCCGTATGCCAGCAGCCCGGGTGCGACCTGGCGGTCGGCAATCCAGTGTGCGGCCACCGGTGCTCCCGCGGCGAGCAGCTCTTCGGTCACCACGTAGCGATGCAGGTGGCTCAGGCCCCGCCCGCCATATTCGCGCGGAATGGTCAGCCCGAGGAACCCGGCGTCACCCAACCGCGCGCTGAAATTTTCGTCCCAGCTCGACAACCATGCGTCAACGCTTGGCTGCCAACCGAATTCGGTGCAATCGTCCACAAGAAACGTCCGCACCGAGGCCCGTAGGGCGGCCAGCTCAGGCTCGTTGGCGCACAGCGCCGCGAAATTGTCGGCCACGGCGCTCACCGGTATCCCGTGACGCGCGCCAGGATCGCCACCTTGCCGTCGTCACCGACAGCCTGGGCGTCGGCGATCGCTGAGTTGCGTCCGACTCGCAACGCCGTTCCCTCGTAACGGGATTGGTCACCGGCGAAGAAGGGCCGCAGAAAGTTCACCCGCAGCGACGCGGTGCGCAGCGGCTCGGTCTGCCCGTGGTTGATGGCCGCGGAGGCCACGAGTTCCAGTCCGGCACTGCTGACTCCGCCGTGCACGATGCCGATCAGATTGTTGATGATCGAATCGGGTCGCTGGGCCAACCGGTAGGTGCCGGCCTCGTCGGCCTGCGGATCGGCGGACATCAACTCGGCCATCGTCGTCTCACGCGTGCGCACCAAGGTGTCGGAACCCCGTTGGATTGGCGCGTCGGGACCGCCGGTGATCGCGACGGTACGCACGGTGCCACCGCCGATCGTGCTGCCGCGGTGGCTCAGGGTGCAGATGGCCAGCAAGGTCGCGCCGTGCGGGCCGAGCGGTCGGCTGCTCGCGACAACGGGTTCGTCCGGGGCGGCCTGCAGGCTGTCGATACCGTCGGGGCTCAGCTCGATGGACAGCTCGCTGGACACCGTCCACTGCCCGGCTCCGCGGCGGTAGAAGTTGGCCCGGCCGCCGACGTCGTCGACCAGGATCGCCAGCGGCCCGATGGTCGGCATCCCGGTGAAGGGGTTGGTCAGGTGGCCCACCGGCATCGATGCGACGACGGTGAACTCGGTGAAGTTCTCGTCGAGCGTCGTGATGCCGAACCGCGTGATGACACTCTCCGGGGTCTCCGGGTCCTGCCGTCCAGCCGGTTGGTCGAGAAACGTCACGCCTCGTATTCCAGCATCACTGTCCGGTGTGCTGCGCAGGCAGGTCCGGCGGGCGGGATACGAGGGTGAGATTTCGGTGGTCGGTACCTGAACTTTTCGTTGCCGAGGGATGAGAAGTAAGGCTCACCTCGCCGAAAAATCCGAAATACCCACTAATTAGCTGACGGGTCTGTAACTTCCGTGTTACGGGCGGGGGCGCGGCGTCCTCGCATGACATGGGCGGGGGATTCCGTAATGACTGTGCGCACTTCGTTGCCGAGCATCGACCACACCGAGCCGTCGTCACCGGGCTATGCCCGCTGGGTGGGCCGGGTTGGTGTGTTGGCCGTCGCGCTGGGTGTTGGCGCCGGAACTGTGGCCATGCCGATCGCGTCGGCGGACACGGGCGGCTCGACCGGATCGAGCTCGCGCAACAACCACGAGAGCTCCTCGAGCAAGGCCCCCTCGAAGGGCGGGTCGGGTGTTGCGCGCAGCGCCCCACGCGGCCGCGCTGCCGCGAAACCGTCGGTGCCGGCGAGTGGTTCGAATTCATCCCCGGCCGCCAAGGACGACGCCCCGGCCGCGGCCGCGGCCGCCGCGCCCGCGCCGTCGACCGACGCACCCAGCGCCGCCGCGAAGCCGGCGGCCAAGGCAGCCAACGTGGCGACGCCGGGCGCGGCCGCCACGGCCGCGCTGGCGGGCAACCCGATCACCGACTTCATCCGGATGTGGGTCGGCAACGGCACCGCCGACCATCCCAACGCCGGCCTTCTCTTCGGCAACGGCTACAGCTACACCACTGACACATGTGCGGCCGCTACGGCATGCAACGGCGGCAACGCCGGCCTGTTCGGCACCGGCGGCAACGGCTTCAACGGCGGTAACGGCGGTGCGGCGGGCTGGTTCGGCACCGGCGGTAACGGCGGAGCCGGCGTGTCCACCGTCAACGGCGGCAAGGGCGGTAAGGGTGGAGCCGGCGGCATGTTCACCGGCAATGGCGGCGATGGTGGTGCGGGCGCCGCCGGCACCGGTGCCGACGGTGGTGACGGCGGCAGCGTCGGGCAGTTGTCTGTCAGCGGCAGTGGCGGTTTCGGCGGTGCGGGCGGATCCGGAGTTACCGGGCAGACGGGGAGCGCCGGTGGCGGTGCCGGTGACAAGGGTGAGGCCGGCGGCAAGGGCGGCGCTGGCGGTAACGGCAGTTTGATCTTCGGTTCGGGTGGCGGCGGTGGTGCCGGCGGTAAGGGTGGCACCGGCGGCACCGGTGGTGCCGGCACCGACGGCGTGGACGGTGTCAGTGCCGCCACCAATGGCGGCGCCGGTGGCGAAGGCGGTGTGGGCGGTACCGGTGGCGCAGCGGGCACGGGCGCATTCCTGTTCCTCTTCGGCCAGAGCGGTGCGACAGGCAGCGGCGGCGTCGGTGGTACCGGCGGCACCGGTGGTGTCGGCGGTGCCGGCAAGGGCCTGTTGGCCGACGGTTCGCCGCAGGCCGGCGGAAACGGTGGCACGGGCGGCAAGGGCGGAACGGGCACCGACGGTGCGGCATTCGGCGCGGGCGGCGTGGGCGGTGCCGGCGGTGCGGGTGCGAGTGAGGGCCTCGGAGCCACTGGCGGCGCCGGCGGTGCCGGCGGTAAGGGTGCTGTAGGCACTGCGGCCGCGGCCGGCCTCGGTGGCGGCGGTGGCGGCGGCGGTGGCGGCGCCCACGTCGAAGGCTTCAATGGTGGCGCCGCGGCGGGTACTGCCACCGGCGGTGCTGGCGGTGCCGGCGGTGACGGGACGACGACCGTGGCCGGTGTCGCCGGCGGCAAGGGCGGTGGCGCCAGCATCGTTGCCGACGGCCTCCTCAGTACGGCCACCGGTACGGCCACCGGCGGTGCCGGCGGCAAGAGCGGTACCGGGGGCGCCCAGGGCGGCGCCGGTGGCGCCGCGGGCATCCAGTCCGGTCCGAGCGGCACCGCCAGCGGATCCGCGAAGGGCGGCAGCGGTGGTGACGCCACCGGCGCCGGCAGCAGCGGAGGCAGCGGCGGTTCGGCCCAGCTGCAAGCCGGCGTCATCGGGACCAACTTCGGCATCGTGAGCGGTAGCTCGACCGGTGGCAATGGCGGCGCCGGCAGCGGCGGCGGCGCCGGCGGTGCGGGCGGCAACTCGTCGGTCACGGCCGCAGGTGTCGTCGGCTCCGCCATCGGCATCACGTCCGTGGGTGGCAACGGCGGTGCCTCCAGCGTGACCGGCAAGGCCGGCGGTGCTGGTGGTTACTCGGAGGTCATCGGCCTGAACGGCACCATCACCACCGGTTCGGCGATCGCCGGCAACGGCGGTGCGACCAAGGGCGCTCTCGGTGGTGCCGGCGGGTTCGCCAAGCTCGACGCGTCCGATCCGGCTGCCGCAGGCACCGCGATCATCAACGGCACGTCGAAGGGCGGCAACGGCGGTGACGGCGGGGCCAATGGCACCGGAACGGGCACTCCGGCCGGTGGCGCGGGCGGCACCGGCGGCAACAGCACCTTCACGTTGTCCGGCGGTCAGACATCGGCCAACCAGGTCAATTCCGGCGGCAATGGCGGTAACGGCGGCAAGGGCACCGGCACCGGCACCGGCGGGAACGGGACCGGTGGCAAGGGCGGTAACGGCGGTAACGGCGGTAACGCTGCGGGCGTCCTCGGCCAAGGCGAAAACGGAACCAACGGTGACGATGCCCTGGCCAACGGCACACCCGGTGATCCCGGTACTGACGGGGCCAGCAACCCCTGATCGATTGGAAACCAACGGGCACAGCCATTTCGGCTGTGCCCGTTGGTCATTCAAGGATTAAGCGTTGGGACGCCGAACTTCGTCACGAATTCCTTTGCCTTGATCAGGAATTCCATCTGGGCGGCGACTGAATGAAGGGGCTGCAGGCTGCGCACCGAACGGCAGAGGACGACAGCGCCCTCCATGGCGGCCAGGGTGGTGTCGGCCAGTGCACTGGCGTCGGCGTCGTCGAATCCTTCGCGTAGATAAGCCTGTTTGGACGCCTCGCGCCAGCGGCTGAAGATTTCACCGGCTGCGGCGGTGAGCTGGTGCTCGTCCTCGCCGGATCCGACGGCGGCCGCGAGCACGGGGCAACCCGCCGTGTAATCGCTTGTGGTGAGGGCGTTTTCCCAGAGTTCGACGAAACGGTGCAGCAACACACTGGCGTTCTCGCAGGCAGCCTCGTCGATGCTCTCGGTGATGACGTAGCCGGCATACTCGAGCGCCTCACGCAGGATCTGACCGCGACCCTCAGGGAAATGGTGGTAGACCGAACTGCGGGGCGCACCGCTGCGGGCCAGCACCTCATCGATCGTCACGCCTGCGGCGCCGCGTTCGCGCAGCACCTCGGCGGCGGCCACCAGCATCTTGGTGCGGGTGGAGCCTTTACTTCGGCGATCGGTTGTCGGTGTCCGGGTCATTCAGGCGGCGGGGGTTTGACGGAAGTGGCTACCCCGCCACGCCAGCGCCCGAGCTCCGCGGCCGAACAATTGCCGTCGCTTGTCGGGTACTTCGCGCGTGAACCGGTGGCCGGCGATGTTCAGCTCGATCAGCCACATTTGTTTCTCTCCTTGCGGGGCAGGTCTGGAGACCAACTCCATAACTATGCTTATGACCATAGATCGCGATCACTCTTAGCGCAACTAGTGAATTGGCGCCCACGTTAACAGCAGGCAAACAGCATCGTTGAACAGGACACCGCCCCGGCCTGCGCGGCGTTCTATGATGCCGATCATATTCCTGGGTGCTGCCTGAACAGCCTGATCAGCGCCGGTGAACCGAGCTAGGCTCGGGCTGAGCCGGCGATGAGGAGGACGCACGCAATGAGCCATTACAAGAGCAATGTCCGCGACCTCGAGTTCAACCTGTTCGAGTTCCTTGACGTGGAGAAGGCCCTCGACGCCTATCCCGATCTCGATGCGGACTCGATCCGCGAGATGCTGGCCGAGGCCTGCCGGCTCGCCGAGGGGCCGGTGGCTGAATCATTCGCCGAAACCGATCGCGATCCGCCCACCTTTGATCCCGGCACCCATGCGGTGTCGCTGCCCGAACCGTTCTGTAAATCCATGCGGGCCTGGCAGCAGGGCGAGTGGTTCCGCATCGGCCTGTCCGAGGAAGTGGGCGGGGTGCCGGCGCCGGCGATGGTCACCTGGGCGATCGACGAACTCGTGCTGGGCGCCAACCCCGCGGTATTCATGTACATGGCCGGGCCGATCATGGCCAACATCCTGTTCCACATCGGCAATGAGCAGCAGAAGCACTGGGCCACACTGGCCGCAGAGCGCAATTGGTGCGCCACCATGGTGCTGACCGAGCCGGACGCCGGCTCCGACGTGGGTGCCGGCCGCACCAAGGCGGTCGACGCCGGCGACGGCACCTGGCACATCGAGGGCGTAAAGCGCTTCATCACCAACGGCGACACCGGCGACTACTTCGAGAACATCCTGCACCTCGTGCTGGCCCGCCCCGAAGGCGCCGGGCCGGGCACCAAGGGACTGAGCCTGTTCGTCGTGCCCAAGTTCCTGCCCGACCCCGAAACCGGAGCGCCGGGAGAACGCAATGGCGCGTTCGTCACCAACCTCGAACACAAGATGGGCCTGAAGGCCTCGGCCACAACCGAACTCAGCCTGGGGTTGCATGGACAGCCAGCGATCGGATGGCTGGTGGGCGACGTCCACAACGGCATCGCCCAGATGTTCAAGGTCATCGAGTATGCCCGAATGTTTGTGGGCACCAAGGCGATTGCCACGCTGTCCACGGGCTATCTCAACGCGCTGGAGTACGCCAAGACCAGGGTGCAGGGTGCGGACCTGACCCAGATGACCGACAAGACCGCGCCCCGGGTGACGATCATCCACCACCCCGATGTCCGCCGCGCCCTGATGACGCAGAAGGCGTACGCCGAAGGTCTGCGCGCGCTGTACCTCTACACCGCTGCGCACCAGGATCCCGCAGTGGCACAGGTGGTTTCGGGTGCGGATCCGTCGATGGCCGAACGGGTGAACGACCTGCTGTTGCCGATCGTCAAGGGGGTCGGCTCCGAACGCGCCTACCAGTGCTTGACCGAGTCGCTGCAGACCTTCGGCGGGTCGGGTTTCCTGCAGGACTACCCGATCGAGCAGTACATCCGCGACGCCAAGATCGACTCGCTGTACGAGGGCACCACCGCGATCCAGGCCCAGGACTTCTTCTTCCGCAAGATCGCCCGGGACCAGGGCGGGGCACTGGCGCACGTCGTCACCCAGATCGAGAAATTCATCGACAGCCCCGACGCCCGGCCCGAGCTGTCCACCGCCCGCGCGTCGTTGGCCGGCGCGCTGGACAACGTGCGCGCCATCGCGACAGTGATGACCGGTTATCTACTGGGCGCGCAGGAGGATGCGCGCGAGCTCTACCGGGTCGGACTGGAATCGGTGGGCTTCCTGCTCGCCGTCGGCGATCTGCTGATCGGCTGGTTCCTGTTGCGCCAGGCCGAAATTGCCCTGCAGGCGCTCGACGGCGACCCGGACCCGCGCGAGCACGCTTTCTATGAAGGCAAGGTGGCGGTGGCCAACTTCTTCGCCGCGAACATCCTGCCCCGGTTGGCCGCCGAGCGTCGGATCGCGGAGTCGATCGACCTGGAGATCATGGCCCTGCCCGAAGAGGCGTTCTGACGCTGGCTATGGTGAGCCCATGAAGGTGATCACATCTATCGACGACGCGACGTCCGCGATCGGCGAGGAACTCGGCGTCAGCGAGTGGCTGCAGATCGACCAGAAGCGCATCAACGACTTCGCCGACGCCACCGGGGATCATCAGTGGATCCACGTCGACGTCGAGAAGGCCAAGGCCGAAAGCCCTTATGGCGCACCGATTGCGCACGGCTTCCTGACGCTGTCACTGATCCCGGCGCTGTCCAAGGACAACTTCCGCCTGGAAAACGCCAAGATGGCGATCAACTACGGCCTGAACAAGGTCCGGTTCGTCGCGGCGGTCCCGGTGGACAGCAGCGTGCGGGTGCGCTCCGAACTCGTCGGCGCCGACAAGGTCGACGACAACACCGTCAACCTGACGGTCAAGCACACCATCGAGATCGACGGTGTCGACAAGCCGGCCGCGGTGGCCGAGATGATCGTCCGCGCAATCTTCTGACACCGATACGAAAAAGCCCCGGCACCGAAGTGCCGGGGCTTTTCGCGTGTGTCGACTACTCGGGCGTGTACCCGAACGGCAGCAGCACGCTCTTGGCCTGAGTGTATGGCTCGATCCCTTCGGGGCCGTTCTCGCGGCCGATACCCGAGTTCTTGTAGCCGCCGAATGGCGCACCCGGATCGAATGCGTACATGTTGACCGCGTAGGTGCCGGTGCGGATCTGGGCCGCGATCTTCATGGCCTTGTCGTTGTCGGTGGTGAACACCGAACCGGCCAGGCCGTAGGCGGAGTCGTTGGCGATCCGTACGGCGTCTTCTTCGGTGTCGTAGGGGATCACCGACAGCACCGGACCGAAGATCTCTTCCTGCGCGATGGTCATCGAGTTGTCGACGTCGGCGAACACCGTCGGCTCTACGAACCAGCCGTTGTCGAGTCCCTCGGGACGGCCACCGCCGGTCACCAGCCGCGCGCCTTCCTCGACACCCTTCTTGATGTAGGCCTCGACGCGCTCACGCTGCTTCTCGCTGATCAGCGATCCGATCATCGCGCCGGCATTGTCGGGCAGCCCCACCGGCATGGCGGCCGCTGCGGCGGAGATCTTCTCGACGACTTCGTCGTAGCGGGAGCGCGGCGCCAGGATGCGGGTCTGCGCCACACAGGCCTGGCCGGTGTTCATCAGGCCCGAGAACACCAGCATCGGCAGCGTGGAATCCAGGTCGGCGTCCTCGAGGATGATGGCCGCCGACTTGCCGCCGAGTTCGAGCGTGCACGGCTTGAGCCGCTCGGCGGCGATCTTGGCGATCTCCTTGCCGACCGCGCTGGACCCGGTGAACGTGTACTTGTCGATCTCCGGGTTGGCCGTCAGGGCACGGCCGGTCTCCGGGCCGCCGGGTACCACCGATAGGACACCCTCGGGCAGCCCGGCCTCGGCGAAGATATCGGCCATCGCGAACAACGACAGCGGGGTCTCCGCGGCGGGCTTCACGACGATCGTGCAGCCGGCCAGCAGCGCCGGACCGAGCTTGTTGGCGGCCAGGAAGAATGGCACGTTCCATGCCGTGACGGCAGCGACGACGCCGATCGGCTCGCGCAGCACCATCGTGGTGCCGTAGACCCCGTCACGGAAATCGCGCCAGGTGAACTTGTCGGCGGCGCCGGCGAAGTACTGGAACGACGACATCGCGGCGCCGTACTGCATCATGTCGACGATCGTCGGCGGCTGCCCGGTCTCGGCGGCGAGCAGGAACTTCAGCTCCTCGGCGCGCTCTTCGAGGATCTTGACGGCGCGGCCCAGGATCTCGGCGCGCTCGGCGGGCTTCATGTGCGGCCAAGGGCCTTCGTCGAACGCCTTGCGGGCGGCGGCGCAGGCGGCGTCGACGTCGGCCTTGGTGGCCAGCGGCACCTTGCCGACCAGCTCGCCGGTGGCGGGGGAGTGCACTTCGATGACCTCGGAGGTGGCGGGCTCGACCCACTTGCCGCCGATGAACAGCTTGTCCCATTCGGTCTTGAACGCGGTGCTCTGTGTCATGACCGTCACACTACCTACTGAAGACAGAAACTAGAACCTGTTCATTTCGGTGGCATCGGCGGCCGCAGCACCAGCACCAGATTGCTCACCAGGAACTCCCGTATGCCGGGCACAGCGGTCAGCTTCCATGCCCATCGTGGGTGGTAACGCGGGAATGCCGCGACCAGCGCCCCGGTGCCGGCCGCCCAGCGCAGACCTGCCGCCGCGGAGACCGCGAACAGCGACGACCCGTAGTTGTTCTTCGGCGGGTGGCCGTGTTTGCGGGTGTACCGGGCGGCCGCCCGGGCACCACCCAGATAGTGCGTGAGGCCCATCTCGTGGCCGCCGAACGGCCCGAGCCAGACGGTGTAGGACAGGATCGCCAACCCCCCGGGCCGGGTGACCCGCAGCATCTCGGCGCCGAGCTGCCACGGGCGCGGCACGTGCTCGGCGACGTTGGACGACAGGCAGACGTCGACGCTGCCGTCGGCGAACGGCAGCGCCATGCCGGATGCCCGGACGAACGAGCCCGGGCCGGCCTGCCGGACGTGCTCGGCGGCGTGCATCTCGCTCGGATCGGGTTCGACGCCGACGTAGTTCCAGCCCGCCTCGGTGAACGCGGTGGCGAAATAGCCGGGGCCGCCGCCGACGTCGACGAGCGTGTGCCCACCCGGGGTGGTCCGCCAGAGGTCGGTGACCATGTCCGCGGTGTCGGCGGCCAGCGCGCCGTAGAAGCGGGCGGGGTCGGACTGCTCGTAGCGGAACTCGCTCAGCAGCCGCGTCGATCGGCCCAGCGTCGCCCGCCGGGCGAACAGGTCGGTGACGGCCACGAACTCACCCTAGCCAGGCGCTGAAACTCACGCTGCGCAGGGAAAGTGCGAGTGCAGAGCTGCAAAAAGTGAAATTCGACCGGCGGACTAGGCTGGCGATGATGTCTACACCCGTTCGCTCCGTCCTGCTGCTGTGCTGGCGGGACACCGGCCACCCGCAGGGTGGCGGCAGCGAAACCTACGTCCAGCGCATCGGGTCGCTGCTGGCCGGATCCGGCATGGACGTCACCCTGCGGACCGCCCGATATCGGGGTGCACCGCGCCGCGAGCTCGTCGACGGCGTGCGGATCAGCCGCGGTGGCGGACCCTACAGCGTGTACATCTGGGCGGGGCTGGCGATGGTCGCCGCGCGGGTTGGCCTCGGGCCGCTGCGCCGCGTGCGTCCCGACGTCGTGATCGACACCCAGAACGGTGTGCCGTTCCTGGCCCGGCTGGCCTTCGGCCGTCGGGTCGCGGTCCTGGTGCACCACTGCCACCGCGAACAGTGGCCGGTGGCCGGCCGCTTCTTCGGCCGGTTGGGCTGGCTGGTCGAATCGTGGCTGTCCCCGCGGATGCACCGGCACAACCAGTACGTCACCGTCTCGCTGCCCTCGGCCCGCGATCTGTCCGACCTCGGTGTCGACACCGCGCGTATCGCGGTGGTGCGCAACGGTCTCGACGACGCTCCGCCGGACACCCTCACCGCGCAACGGTCGTCGACGCCCCGGGTTGTCGTGTTGTCGCGGCTGGTGCCGCACAAGCAGATCGAGGACGCACTCGATGCCGTGGCCGAGCTGCGGCCGCGGGTCGACGGACTGCACCTCGACATCGTCGGCGGTGGCTGGTGGCATGACCGCCTTGTCGACCGGGCCGCGCGCCTGGGTATCTCCGATGCCGTCACCTTCCACGGCCATGTCGATGACCGAACGAAACATGCTGTCGTGCAACAGTCCTGGGTGCACGTGCTGCCCTCGCGCAAGGAAGGTTGGGGCCTGGCGGTCATCGAGGCCGCTCAGCACGGCGTGCCGACGATCGGCTACCGATCGTCGGGCGGACTCACCGATTCGGTGATCGACGGAGTCACCGGTGTTCTGGTCGACGACCACCACGATCTGGTGGATCGGCTGGAACGCCTACTGGCAGACCATGTTCTGCGCGACGAGCTGGGTGCCAAGGCCAAGGCCCGCAGCCGGGACTTCTCCTGGCAGCAGAGCGCCGACGCCATGCGGACGGTCCTGGAGTCGGTGCACGCCGGCAGCCGGGTCAGCGGCGTCATCTGACGCGGGCAGAAACTCACAGCTGATTCCCGGGTTCGCCGTGTGACGATCCCGGGATGTCGAACATCTATGAGTACGTCCGCCACCCCCGCGCCGCGGAATTGGCGGCCAAGAAGCCGGTCAGGGTGGCCCATCTTCGCGGCGTCGACCACGACAACTGGTTGGTCCGTTTCAACGCGAAGTTCGGATTGAAGATCACCGTCGTCGTCGGCACCATGTGGACCGCTTACCTTTTCACGCTGCTAGCCCTGTTTGCGCTGCCAGACGCGATCAAGCAGGGCACGTACTTCGTGGTCGTCTGGCTGTCCAGCAGCTTCCTTCAGCTGGTCTTGCTGCCGATCATCATCGTCGGGCAGAACATCCAGGCCAAGGCCTCCGACACCCGCGCCGACGAGACGTACAAGGATGCCGAGGCGGTGCTCAAGGAGGCGGCGATGATCCAGGACCACCTTTGCAAGCAGGACGAGCTGATCTCCCGCATCCTCAGCCAGATCGGTCCGCTGGCACCCAAAGTCACTTAGCGCGCGCTATTTTCGAGCGAGCCGATCAACTCGACGAAGTGCTGGGCCGCCGCGTCGACACCGGCGTCGTCGTTGGTGCCGACGAGGTCGAGCAGCAGGCCGCGCATGACCGCCAGCCCAAGCCGCGCGAGTGCCGGGTCGGCGGCCGCATCGGTGGCCGATTGAACTTCGTCAAGCCAGCGATCGACCGCGCCGGGAAGCATTGTCGTGAACGGTGACTCGCCCTGGGCCCCGCGGGCGTAGCACTCGAAGAACAACCGCTCGAGTGCCCGCAGTTCGGGCCTGCGCAGGTGATCCCACATCGCGGCGAATCCCGTGCCGTCGGTGATCAGCTCGCGCAGCAGCTCCATCTGCCTGCGTTCGACATCGTCGACGATAGCCAACAGCAGTTCGTCACGGGAACCGAAGTGGTGCAACAGCATTCGATGACTGGTCCCCACCGCCTCGGCCAGCTCGCGCAGGGATCGCCCACCCACACCGTTCTCGGCGCACTCGGCCACCAGTGCATCGAGCAGCTCCCGGCGCCGCAGAAGATCAGGCGTTCGAGCCACGAAGCTTCCGCAAGCTTTCGCTGTGCGCCTTGAGCCCGTGCGCCTCCATCGTCAGATAACGCTGTGTCATCTGTCGCATCAGAACACCCACGAGCGATCCGATGACGCCGCCCTGGCTGAGTTCCTGGCGGACCGTCGTGCCACCGGCTGCCGGCGCGACGTCGTGACGCGCCGACGTCACCCCACCCGGCGACCGCTGCACCCACGTCCACGACGTACCGGGTTCGAGCTCGGTGACCGTCCAGACCAACTTCGGCATCCGCGGTTGTTTGATCTCGAAGCGCCGCCCGACCGCGAGCTGTGCACCGTCGAGGCCGCGCAGCGTGGTAACCGAGGCGGTCCAGTCCGGCCAGTGCTCGACGTCGGTGAACACCTCCCACACCAGATCCGCGGGTGCGTCGATCGAGATGCTGCTCGAACTGATCATGTACCAGATGGTACATCTTTACGTCGGCGCCCGGCCAGGGCCAAAATTCCGGCGCCGGTCACCATGGCCAGCCACACCACATGGGCGGCCGTCACCGCCATCCGCTCCGCGTGTGGCGCGGCCTGACTCACTCCTCCCACCCGATACAGCGTGATCTCGTAGTCGCGGTAGGCGACCGGCAGCCGCGCCAGTGTCTGCTGCGCAGTGCCGAACGATCCCGCGCTACCCGATTCGACGACCACCCAGCCCACCCCGGCACCGGCCAATGTCTCGGCGGGAGCGCCGGCCAGCAGCATCCGCTGCACATCGCGGGCATGGCCGCCCTCCCCGGGCACGCTCGTGCCCGAGATCGTGAGGTCCCCGGTGGCCAGCACATTGGCGCGCACCCAACGCTGCAACGGGTCGAGCACCGGCGCCGGCCCCGCCCACGCGAACTGGCGCATGCTGTCGGCGGGTAGCACCGCCACATCGGCCGGCGCGGAATCGATCAGCGTGGCCACCGCGGCCCAACCCTGCGGATACCGCACCGAGGTGACCTTGCCCCACACGCCGAACGCCAGATCGGGCAGCGCGGCGATCAGAGCCACGATGGCCACCACTACCGCCGCGCCGGGACGAAGCCGGCCCCGCACCGTCACCACCGCCGCGGCCCCCGCCACGGCGTAGCCGGGCATCGCCAGTGCGACCCACTTCTGTCCGTCGCGCAGAATCCCCACCGCGGGC
This sequence comes from Mycolicibacterium crocinum, assembly GCF_022370635.2. The sequence continues at coordinate 414,726 of NZ_CP092362.2, forward strand.
GCGGCCTCGACCATGTCCCGCAGCACCGCCAGGCCGGGTCCGGTGGCCGCCGCGGCGGGCAACAGCACGCCGACCGCGGCCACTGCCAGCAGCGGCAGCACCGACCGTCGGCGCAGCACCGTGGGCAGGCCGAGAGCGACGACGGCGAGCAGCACCACGGTGGCCAACAACGCCAATAGTGTTGTGCGAGAGGACGGAACGGCCTCGGCATTCCAGATACCGCCCAGCCCGGCCAGGCTGCCGAGGGTACCGAGGCCCGGTTCAGCGCGAGCTGCGAACGCCACCACACCCGGCGACGGCGACGAGCCAAGCCCGTCACCCAACGCCGACGCCACCAGCCACGGCGACGCCGCGAGCATCGCGGTCACCACCACCCCGCCCGCACACCACAGCCGGGACACCCCGGCACCGGGCACCGCGACACAAACCAGTGCCACCACCAGGGCGAGCAACAGTCCGGTCGGCGTCAAACCGGCCAGCGCGATCCAGAACACCAGCGCCGCCCACCCCGGGCCGGACCCCCAACTCCGCAGCCGGACCACCGCGGCAGCCACCCACGGCAAACAGCCGTAGCCCACCAGCAAGCTCCAGTGCCCCTGCAGCAGCCGTTCGGCGACGTACGGATTCCACACCGCGACGGTCGCCGCCACCAGCTGTCCGGGCACCCCGGCGTCGGGCACAAGCAGATCGGCCAGCCGTCCGGCACCCCAGCCGGCCAGAAAGATGCCGGCGATCAGCAGCGCCTTCACCAGCACGCCGCCGTCGAGCACCGGCGTCAGCGCGGCGATCAGGAAATCCTGTGGCAGCGCTCGCGGCGCCGACTCGGAAAGTCCCAGCGCGGCATCGGAAAAGTAGGAGCGCGGTGTGGACACCGCGTCACGCAGCAGCAGGTACCCGGGCGCCAGCAGCGGAGCGGTGACCGCGAGAGCCAACAGCAGGGCATATCCCGGCACCACCCACCGGAGCGTCCGGCGTGCCCGGGTCATGCCTTAATCACCGCTGCGGCGGCGGAGGCTCCAGATCGGGTCTGGCCGCGGGCAGCTTCTCGGTTTGTGCTTCGGCGGCGGGCATCGGGCCCGTCTCGTCCTTGCCGAAGAATCCGTGGTCGGCGGTGTCCAGGCCCGGATCGATCAACGCGGACTCAGCCCGCAGACTGAACGTGCCGAGCAGCGCGCCACCGACGAGAGCCACCAGGCCGGCTGCGGTGAAGCTGATCGGCAGCACCCGCGACCACAGGCCCACGCGGTCGCGCTCGTCACGGGCGGAGGCCACCCGGGATTCGATGGTCTGCTCGTTGGAGGTGACCTTGTAGTCGGCCAGTTCCATCTCCGGCTTCAGCGGGTCACGGGCGTAGTAGTGGTTGGCGTGCTCGGTGGACTTGACGATGACGCCAGTCACCGGGTCCACCCAGAACGTGCGCTGCGCGGCGTAGTAGCGGGTCATCGTGACCGGCTCCTCCGGCGGCCCGGGTAGGCCCCACTGGGAGGCGCGCGCGGTCACCTCGCCGTCCTCGTTCTTGTCGTAGAGCGAGGCGTATTTGATCGGGTCGACCAGCTTGCCGTCGGCGTCGTAGCCGACGTTCTGGGTGAACCGGTAGGTCGTCAGCCCGTTGACGTCCTCTTGCCCGTCGTAGTTGGCGTCGAACGCCTTCTGCGCGATCGGGTCGAAGTAGGGATACGTCTTCTTCTCGGTGTCGAACGGGAAGCGGTAGGCCAGGCCCTCGTGCGGCAGGGCGATGTTGGTCGGCGGTTTGTTGTCCTCGATGGTTCGCGGCTTCTGCACCGAGCCGCCCGGGTGGGTGTCGTCGGATACCGCCAGTGCGGTGCTGCGGTTGACGGTCACCGTGTCGACCATGGCGAGCAGCAGCCCGTTGTCCTGTTGCTTGTCGCTGCGCCGCACGCTGGTGCCGACCTGCATCGTCACCACGTCGGCGTTGGCCGGCGACTCGACGGTGATCTGCTGCTGTGACACCAGGGGCACGTTCTTGTCGATCACGAACTTCTCGCCGGCCAGCGACGACGGATCCAGCGCGCTGCCGGTGCCGTCACTGACGAGCGTCTCGTCGATGTCGAGCGGGATCTTCTTGATCTTGCCGGAGGTGTAAGTCGTCAACAGCAACGCGGCGATCAGGAGGGCGGCTCCGAGCCCGATGATGCCGAATGCCGCGATACGCACCATGCCTGCGCGATTCACGCTGCCGTGGCCTCCTCATTCGCGATCATGCCGTGTCCCGCCTGACGGCGAAGCAAACCGAAGTCTGACCCTAACAGTCCAGCCCGAGGCGTCGGCTCATTAGGAGGTCACCACCGCAGGCCAGGTGTACCCACTTTCGCGGGCCAGCTGACTTCGGCGCACACTGGCAGCCATGGCACGTGAAGCGGAGCAGGTCGGGGGCACCCGTGGCTTCCTGCCCGCTGTCGAGGGGATGCGCGCCTGCGCGGCCATGGGCGTGGTGCTCACCCACGTGGCCTTCCAGACCGGCACCACGGGTGCGGTGATCGGACGCCTGCTGCACCGCTTCGACCTGGCTGTCGCGGTGTTCTTCGCGCTGTCCGGCTTCCTGCTGTGGCGTGGGCACGCCGCCGCGGCCCGGGACCTGCGCAAGCGGCCGCCCACCGGGCACTACCTGCGCTCGCGGCTGGTGCGCATCATGCCCGGGTACGTGGTGGCGGTCGTCGTCATCCTGACGCTGCTGCCGGAGGCCAACCACGCCAGCTGGACGGTGTGGTGGGCCAACCTGACGCTGACCCAGGTCTACGTTCCGCTCACGCTGACCGCAGGGCTGACCCAGATGTGGAGTCTGTCGGTCGAGGTGAGCTTCTACCTCGCGCTGCCGATCCTGGCGTTCCTGGCCCGCCGGTTGCCGGTGCGCGCGCGGGTCCCGGTGATCGCGGCCGTGGCGGTGGCCAGCCTCGGCTGGGGTCTGCTGCCGATCCACACCGCCCAAGGCGTCAACTTCCTGAACTGGCCGCCGGCTTACGCCTCCTGGTTCGCGGCGGGCATGCTGCTGGCCGAGTGGACGGTCAGTCCGCTGGGGTGGGCGCACAAGCTGGCCCGAAACCGCCTGGCCATCTTCGGCATCGCGCTGGTGGCCTATCTGATCTCGGCCTCACCGCTGGCCGGCCCGAAGGATCTGGTCCCGGCGACGCTGGGACAGTTCGTGATTCGTACGTCGATGGGAGCCATCGTGGCCGGCGCCTTGCTGGCGCCGCTGGTGCTCGACCGGCCGGACACCCCGCACCCGATTCTCGGCAGCCGGTTCATGGTCACCCTGGGCCGGTGGTCCTACGGGCTGTTCGTCTGGCACCTGGCCGCGCTGGTGATGGTGTTCCCGATGGTCGGCCGGTTCATGTTCAACGGCAACCTGATCGTGACGCTGGTGCTGACGCTGATATTGGGCTTCGCGATGGCGGCGGTCAGCTACGCCCTGATCGAGTCGCCATGCCGGAATGCCTTGCGGCGCTGGGAGTATCGCAAGAAGGCGCCGGTGCCGCCGCTGGACAGCTCGGTCAGCGACGCACCTGAGCCGGTGATCGCGCGCTGACTCGGCCGGCCTCAGCCCACCGTCTCGTCTTGGGTTCCCTCCCCGGACTGCGGTGACGACTCGGTGGCGGGGACCGACGCGAAATGCTCGGACAAACCCGTCACCTGCAGGATGCGGTCGAGCTGTTCGGGCCGATTGTCGAGGTGCAGACGCACTCGGCGCTCGGCGGTCTGTCGGTCTATGAGGATCAGCACCGACAGGCCCGCTGAGTCGCAGAAGTCGAGGTTGCCCAGATCCAGGTGAAGGTGCCGCAGCTGGTCGTGCTGGGCAATCACCTCGGAGGCGTTGTCGAGAAGCTCCGGCGCCGTGACGAAATCCAGATTTCCGCTGATTCGCAGCCGTGCCGAATGCGGGGTGTCGAGGGTCAATGTGAGTTTCATGGCATCTGAGTGGGGTCGGTGGCCTTGGCGGCCAGGGCGATTCGGGCAGTGCGCAGAATACGTTGCGCGCGAGGGAAATCCGGAAGTTGGGCCAGCAACACGTCGAGTGCGGGCGGCAGTGCGGCGGGCGGCACACCGCGTGCGGACAGCACGTCGGAGGTCCAGCTGATGAACCCGCTGAACAGATCGTCGTCGTCGGTGTAGAGCGCGGCGCCGAGGAAGTCGACGATGTATCCGATGTCCTCGGTGGTGTGCCGGCGCTGCGCGTCGGTGTAGGTCTGCATATCGGGCAGCCGGCGTTCCAGTTCACCGACGGTGGCGTGCACGAGCTGCGGAGCCATGCCGGAGATCATCGTGTATTCCTGATCCGTCAGATGCGGGAGGTCGGTCAGCAGATGCGCACCGCCTGCCACGGGCACCCGCGATAGGCCGTGCGCCAACGTTTCTGCTGCGGCGCGGGCGTCGGGCGCCCACGCGTCGGCACCTAGCTGACGGCCGTAGCGGCCGTCCGGCCCGAAGGCGGCGCCGCCGACGATGACCGGGACACCCGCGGCCTGGCATGCGGTGATCGCGACGTGGGCCACCGGCAGCCGGCTGGGAATCGAGCAGGACAGCGCGACCGCATCGGGGCCGTGCCGGTGCACGTGCGCGACGAGGTGCGGGGTGGGGACCTGCGCGCCCAGGAAGTCCACCTGCCAGCCCCGGATCCGCAGTACCTCGGCGAGCAGCCGGGCGGGCAGGGCATGCCATTCGCCGTCGACGCAGGCGACCGTGACCCGCCCCGTCGTCGCCGCACTGCGCGACGACGGGTGATGAGCCAGCGCGCCGATCACCCGGTCGTTGATCGCCGTCGCGCAGTGTTCCTCGGTGACGGTGATCCGGTTGGCCGCCCACTCGGTACCGACCCGAAACTGGACCGGCGCGACGACGTCGAGCAGCACGTCCTCGGCCGGCATGCCGGCATCGAGCGCGGCGAAAATCACAGCGGCAGCGGCATATTCGTCGCCGGCGAGCACCGCTTCCCAAAGCTGGTCCCGGACGTCGACCTCGGTGTCGATTCCCGTCATGCGGTGTACCGGCCCGCGGTGTGGCCGTCGACGGCCGACAGGTGGTTGCGCCGCGGAGCGGTGATCGCGACGGCGGCGATGTCGTCGTGTGGACGACGGTCCACCCACTGCGAGGTGAGCATCATGATGCGCTCGACGACCGCTTCGGCGGGCAACCCGGAGCACTGGCTGAACGCCGACGCCAACCGCTCTTCACCGAACAGATCCGTGCCCAGTGGGCCGCCGCGCGCTTCGGTGATGCCGTCGGTGTAGAGCAGGCAGGTTTCGCCGGGCGCCAGCCAGGTGTCGAAGGTGCGGGCCCGGAACGTCGGTAGCGCGCCGACCAGCATGCCGCGGGTGTCCGCGGTTTCGATGCTCCCGTCGGCGCGGGCGATGAGCGGCGCGGGATGGCCGGCGCACGTCAGACGCAGCCGCAGTTGGCCGTCCCGGTGCGTGATCGACGCCAGCACCAGCGTGGCGAACCGGCTGTTGTCCGGTGAGAGCAGCGCGTTGTTGAGCAGCTTGAGGACGTCCTCATGATGCTCGGCCAGCGGCGCGAGCGCTTGGAGCGTGTTACGGATCTTGCCGGTCAGCACCGCCGCCTCCAGGCCCTTCCCGCAGACGTCGCCCAGTACCACCAGCGTTTCTTCGTCCGGTGTCGCGGCGGGGTGGACATCGTAGAAGTCGCCGCCGATGAGCTCGTGATCTTCGGATGCGCGGTACCGTCCGGCCAGCTCGAAGCCGTGCATGCGGTGCAGTTGCGGCGGAAGCAGTTCGCGCAGCAGCGTGGTCGTGATCGCTGATTGTTGGGCGTAGAGGCGAGCCGAGGACAGTGCCGCCCCGGCGCGGGCCGCGAACAGTCGGGCCAGCAGTTCCTCGCCCTCGCTGAACGCACAGTGGGTGCTGCGCCGCAGCAGAACAAGCACCCCGGCGGGGATGCCGTGACCGGGCAGGGGGGTGATGACCACCGATCCCACCGAGCCGGCGAATCCCTCGGGAATGAGCCAGTCCGGCACCGTCGACGGGTCGATCCAGCGGGAGGGGACCGGCGGGAATCCGCGCAGGGCCTCGCTGAGCCCGGCGACCTCGGCCGGATCCGCGGCGATGTCGCGTTGCTGGACCGCTCCGTCCGGCCCGGCGCCGAACACCGGCAAGACCAGACCGGTGTGCGGGCCGACGACGACGGCGGCGTCGGCGAGGTGACGGGCCGCCATCCGGGCGGTGGCTTCCATGCAGCGGTCCACGTTCAATGACACGGTCAGCACCGCCGACGCCTCGTCGAGGAACGCCGCGTGCTTGCGTTCGCGCTCCAACGCATCCTCGGCCAGCTGGAGCGATCGATCCGCGTCGCTCAGGAACCACCAGGCGATGTCGCCACCCGGCAACAAAGTCGGGTGCGCCGAGAGCTCGCGGTCGTCAGCAGCGCCGGGGGCGTTGCCCCCGGCCGGCTCTTGATCGGTAGCCAGGGCGCTCTGCTGACGGCAGGCGGACGCCAGCCAGGCGGGGGCGTTGCCCTCGACCGCGGCTCCCGGCGACAGTGCCGGGAACAGTGCGCGAGCCGCCGAGCTCATCGCGCTGACAACACCTGATGTGTCGACGATCAGCACGGGATGCGGCACGGCATCCCATGGATTGGCGACTGACGTGCCGATGCCGGGCGAGGTCATGTGATCCATGCAGCCTCCGGCCAGGATTAGGGGTTGCTCCCTGCGCAGAAGTGGAGGCACGCCGCAACTTTTTTCGACGGCGCCGTGTCAGGGGCTACCGCAGACGGTAGCTGGCCAGAGCTGCGGATGGGCAAATCGGGGTCAGGACGTAAGAAATTTGACCACCCGCTGTCTCCTTGGTGCGGTGGGTCGGAAGCGGTTGTCCACTCCATGAGCGAAGATCTGTGCCGAAGATCGTTGCCGAAGGGATCGTCATGACCGAACCATTGACCATCATGTTCTGGCCCGAATCGGCCTATGGTCCGACGAACCAGTGCATTGGCTTAGCCGCGATCCTGCAAAGCCGCGGCCATCGGATCGTGTTTGCCGCCGAGAGCTCCTGGGCGGGAAAACTGGCGGCACTGGGCTTCGTCGAGGAATTGGTCGATCTGGCTGAGCCGGCCGAAGGCGCGACCGACGATGATCCGGGCAAATTCTGGACGGACTTCATTGCCGAGACCGCCCCGGAGTTCCGCAAGCCGACCATCCAACAACTGGAAACCTTCATCCAGCCGACCTATCAGGCGCTGATCGACGGCGCGAAATACTGCGAGCCGCGGTTGCGGCAGATCGTGGCCCAGCATCAGCCCGACGTGATCGTCGAAGACAACGTTGTCCTCTTCCCGGCGTTGGCCAGCGCGGGTGCTCCGTTCGTGCGGATCGTGTCGTGCAGTCCGCTCGAAGTTCCGGGGGCGAATGTGCCGCCGCCGTTCTCCGGGCTGCCCAGTGCCGACCGGTCGCAGTGGGCCGCCTACCGAGCCGAGTTCGACCGCACCCACCGTGCGATGTGGTCGGATTTCAACGACTGGGTCCAGCAGCAGGGCGCCGCTGCGCTGCCCGATTTGGAATTCATGCCGCGTGACAACGCCGCCAATCTCTATGTCTATCCGGCGGAGGCCGACTACGTCGATGCCCGTCCGCTGGACGCCGGCTGGACACGCATGGACTCCAGCGTCCGGGAGACCGATGCGGAGTACGAGCTGCCTGCACCGCTCGCCGACCGTCCCGAGTCCAGTGCGCTGATCTATCTGTCGCTGGGATCGTTGGGCGGCGCCGACGTCGAGCTCATGCAGCGACTGGTCGACGTGCTTGGCAGGACCGAGCATCGGTACATCGTGAGCAAGGGTCCGCAGGCAGACCGGATCGCATTGGCCGACAACATGGTTGGCGAACAGATGTTGCCGCAGACCAAGATCATTCCGCAGGTCGACCTGGTGATCTCGCACGGCGGCAACAACACGGTCACCGAGACGCTGCACTTCGGCAAGCCGCTGATCGTCCTGCCGTTGTTCTGGGATCAGTACGAGAATGCCCAGCGTGTCCACGAACTCGGGTTCGGTGTTCGGCTCGATACCTACGCATTCCGCGATGAGGAGCTCATCGCGGCGGTGGACACGATTCTCGCCGATTCCGAGCTCCGTGATCGGCTGACGGAGATCGGTGAGGCCATCCGGAGCCGAGATGGTCTGCGAGTCGGCGCCAACGTGATCGAACAGGTGGGCCTGCAACATCGAAACCGCGACAACGCGACGGCTTGACCCGGTGGTCCGCGAACTCGACTCATTGGATCTCGTTGCCGGTAAACGGCTTTCCGTCGTCCGCACCGATGACGGCTTGACCGCGCAGCCGCAAGTGCGTGAGCTCGACGGGTCGTGGCGACGTGCCCGGCCCGGTGACGGTGTTGCCGAGGCGCTGCTCGCGCTGCTGGCAGCGGCGCCGGAGTTGTCGACCGTCGGATCGTTCACTGTTCGTGCATGGTCGGCACCGGTCGCAACCGGCGAACGGGCAGTCGCTGTGGACCAGACCAACGAATCGGTGATTGTGGGTGATGCGGCGGTGGTGAAGTGGGCCGCGCATCTTGCGGCCGGTCCCCATCCGGCACCGCGCCGACTCGAGATATTGCGCGCCAACGGGTTTCGATTCATGCCGTGCCCCCTGGGGATGGTCACCTGGCGACCGAAGAACGGTGCCGAAACGCTTGTGGTCGGTGTCGACTCGTACCTGCCGGGTGCCGTCGACGGATGGACGTGGGCGGTCGACCTGATTGCGGCAGCGGCGGGGACGCCCGATGCTTCCGACGGCGAGGTGGCTGCCGCCGCCAGTGCCGTCGGCGTCGTGATCGCCGAACTGCATGCCGCCTTGGCGGTCACCGTGAGCACCGCCTCGTCCGCGGATGCCGAGCGGTGGCGCGCGACGGCGTCGGCGACCCTGGAGGAGGCTCGGGCGCTGGGTGATCCGACCGTCGCCGACCTTCTGGAGCAGCGGCGCGATCTGATCGACGAGCTGCTGTCCGGTATCGGCGCAATGGCCGGCACACCGGTGATCGAGGGGCACGGTGATCTGCATGTCGGCCAGGTCCTCCACCATCGCGGTGGGTACGCGGTCATCGATTTCGACGGCAACCCCGTCCTGCCGGTCACTGAGCGGGCGTTGCCGATCCCCGCTGTGCTCGACGTCGCCGGGCTGGCGCAGTCACTGAGCCATGCGGCCATCGTTGCCCGTCGCCACCACCGGGTCGACGAGGCAGCGTTGCTCAGAGTCGAACGCACTGCCCGCGAGCACTTCACCCAGAGTTACGCCACACATCTGGCCGAGTTGGGACACGACGAGTTGTACGATCCGGCGTACCTGCGCGGATTCCGGTTGCAGCAGGTCTTGCGCGAAATCGTCTATGCGGCACATCATCTGCCCCGCTGGATGTACGTGCCCGAGGCTGCCCTGCCCATGTTGCTCGACGAGGGAGCTGCCGGTGAACGCTGACGATTTCGCTATCGACCTCGCCGCGAAGCCTGAAGCGTTGTCTCGGCTCGCCGAACAGTTGGCTGTCGAAAACCCCTGGGCGGCGGTCGTTCCCCCCACCGCCGAGCGGGTGGTTTTCGTCGGCATGGGATCCTCCGCCTATGCCGGGGGCGTCGCGGCCGCGCGGTTTCGGGCGCGCGGATTTGTCGCGGTCTCGGAGCTGGCGTCATCGCGCCTGCTGCCGCAGTGGGGGCCAGGGACCCTGGTGGTGGCAACCTCGGCGACCGGCGGTTCGGTGGAGACGCGCGACTCGCTGCGCCGGTTGCCCGCCGGGGTCACCACGGTGGCGCTGACCAATACCGCGGGCTCGGCGATCGCGGAGTCCTGCGACGCGGTGGTCGATCTCGCGGCGGGCACCGAGGTGGGCGGTGTTGCGTGCCGGAGCTATCAGCACACGTTGGCATTGCTCATGGCGCTCGAGCTGCATCTGGGCGGCCGCGATACTGCCGAATTGGCCGCCTCGATCGCGATGACGGCCGAGGCGAGCGCGTACCTGCTCGACATCGAGACGATGTGGCGTCCTGAGGTGGCCGACCTGCTCCTCGGGCCGGCGGGCACTCACCTGACCGCGCCGGCGCACCGGTTCAGCTCGGCGCAGCAGGGTGCGCTGATGCTGCGGGAGGGCCCGCGCCGCTGTGCAGTCGGCTGTGAGACCGGCGACTGGAGCCACGTCGACGTCTACCTCACCAAGAACACCGACTACCGGATGCTGGTCTTCGCCGGCTCGGAGTGGGAGGACCAGATGGCGGAGTGGACCACGTTGCGCGGCACCACCGTTGTCGGCGTGGGCGGCACGGTGCCGGGTGCTCGGCTCGAGGTCCGGTACCCCGGCGACGACCATGACGATGTCCGGCTGCTGACCGAAGTCTTGGTCCCGGAACTGGTCGCGGCGCGGGCCTGGCAGGCGAGTGAGACCGGCTGAGCTAACTCTTCAGGCGGGCGACGATCTCGTCGCGGACCGCCGACCGGCGGGCCTTGCCGGCATCGTCGCGCAGCGGGGTGTCGACGAACTCCACCGTGCGCGGCACCTTGTAGTCGGCCAGCCGCTGCGCCACGAACGCCTTGACCTCGTCCTCGGTGAGCGCATCGTCGGTGTGCACCAGCGCGTAAGGCACCTGACCGAGGTCTTCGTGCGGCACCCCGACGACCAGACAGGACAGCACCGCGGGGTGTTCGGACAGCGCGCTCTCGATCTCTGCGGGGTAGGTGTTGCGGCCACCGACGGTGAACATGTCGACCCGGCGGTCGGCGAGGTACAGGTAGCCTTCGCCGTCGAACCAGCCGAGATCGCCGAGCGAGTCCCAGCCGTCGCGGGACTTGGCGGTGCTGCCGATGTAGCGGTAGGTGGGCGCAGAGCCCGGGTTAGGGCGCATGTAGATCTCGCCGAGCACTCCCGGCGGGCATTCGTTGCCGTCGTCGTCGAGCACCTTCATCTCACCGGCCACCACGCGACCGACCGATCCGCGGTGGGTCAGCCACTCGGCTCCGCTGATGAACGTCAACGCCTGAAGTTCGGTGCCGCCGTACAGTTCCCACACCGCGTCCGGACCGAGCAGGTCGATCCATGCCTGCTTGACGGCCGGCGGGCACACGGCGGCCACGTGCCACAGCCGGCGCAGTGACGACAGGTCGTAGGCATCGGGGTTGGCGTGATAGACCGGCAGGAGCCGCTGCATGATCGTCGGCACGGTGGTCAGGTAGTTGACCCGGTAGTCGGTGATCACCCGCAGGAAGCGCTCCGGATCGAACCGCGGTAGCAGCACCAGATGTTGTCCGGTCGCCAGCGCGATTGTGGCCGAGGTGAATCCGGTGTTGTGACTCAGCGGAACCGGCACCAACTGGGTGTCGGTCGGTTGATTGCCCATCCCCATCGCGACCAGGTCGGCCGGATAGCGGCTGTCGCCGCCGGCCTCGATCAGTTTCGGGCGTCCGGTGCTGCCACCGGAGGCGATCGACTTCCACACCGGTGAAACAGCTTCGGGCAGGGGATCATCGGAGAGGTCGGGACTGCCGGTGAAGTCGGCGGCCACCGACGGCACCAGGCCGCGCGGGTCGGGGCGCCCGACCAGCAGGGCGCGCGGCTTCAGGTCGAGCAGCCCCTCGAACTCGGCGTCGGGCAGGCGCGGCGACAGTGGTTGCGGTATCGCGCCGAGCTTCCAGACCGCGACCGTCGCCTGCACCCACTCGATCGAGTTCGCGACCGCGATCGTCACGTAATCGCCTTGTTTGACTCCCAATTCGGCGTAGGCGCGGGCCAGCCGGTTCGACGCCGAATCCAACTCACCACGGGTGATGGTGCGGCCGTCACAGGACACGGCCGGGTGCTCGGGCGCCTCGGCGGCGAGTTGGCTCAGCCGGTACCCGAGCGCGGGAGTCTGGTCACTCATAGGCACCTTGCTTCGCGAAGATGTTGCGGGGGTTGTCCACCAGCATGGTGGTGATCTGCTCGTCGGTCACGCCGCGTTCGCGCAGGGCGGGCAGCACGTCGTTGTGGATGTGCCGGTAGTGCCAGTTGGGCATGGCCACCGGCACGAGTTCTTCGGGCAGCCAGTCCATGTAGCAGGACGCGTCGTGGGACAGCACCATCTTGTCGGCGTGCCCGCGTTCGCACATCCGCACGACGGTGTCGACGCGGTCGTCGAAGGGCAGGAAGCTGTCCAGGCCGAACCGGTCCATGCCGAGGTAGGACCCGGCGGCGATCAGCTCCTCGAGGTAACCGAGGTCGGTGGTGTCCCCGCTGTGCCCGATGATGACCCGGCCGAGGTCGACGCCCTCCTCGGCGAAGATGCGTTGCTGGTCCAGGCCACGCCGGCTGTGCGCGTGCGTGTGGGTGGTGATCGGCACACCGGTCTGCTTGTGAGCCTGGGCCACTGCCCGCAGCACCCGCTCGACGCCGGGGGTCACACCGGGTTCGTCGGTGGCGCACTTGAGGATTGCCGCTTTGACGCCGGTGTCGGCGATGCCCTCGGTGATATCGCGGACGAACATCTCGGTCATGATTTCCGGGCCGTCCAACAGCGTTCCCGGTCCGGTGAAGTGGAAATACATCGGGACGTCGTTGTAGGTGTAGATCCCGGTGGCCACCACGATCTGCAGGCCGGTCTGCGCGGCCACCCGTTGGATGCGCGGAATGTAGCGGCCGAGTCCGATGACGGTCGGGTCGACGATGGTGTCCACCCCGAGGGCCTTCAGCTCGTTGAGCTTGGCGACGGCGTCGGCCTCCCGGGCGTCCCCGTCGCCCCACCCTTCGGGATAGTTGTTGATGATCTCCTGCGACAGGATGAAGACGTGTTCGTGCATGAGCACCACACCCAGGTCGCTCGTCGATACCGGCCCCCGCACGGTCTCGACCTGTGACGGCTCTGTCATGGGTGCAACCCTAACGGGAAATGCTTGTGGCGTCGGGGTTTTCGTCAGTTCGAGGCTGTCGGCGACGGACGGCCGATACGGCCAGCGCGCCCACCGCGATCAGCGCCAGCAGCTGCACCCACGGGGAGTGGCCGATGTAGCCGTCAACCGACCGCCACGGATAGCGCGACAGCAACGCCCCCGCGGCGATCAACCCGCAGGCACTGGCCGCCAGCGTCACCCGGTCGCGCGCTCGGTCCCGGCGGCGGAGCAGGTAGCCGAGCACCATGGCGATCCCGAACACTGCAAGGCCCCCGACGCCGGCAATCAGTGCGCCCGCGGCCAACACTCCCGCGCCCGCCAGCGCCGTCAGCGCCCACGGCCGGGCCGGTTCCCAGGTGGCCGGCGCGCGGCGCGGCGGTATCAGCGCCAGCAGCAGGAGCAACGGCAGCAGGGACAGGCCGACGGCGAGACCGATGCGGTAGGCCCGGTTCGACGGGAAGCTGATCGTGATGGTGCCCTGTTCACCGGCGGGCACCACCCAGCCCTGCTGCCAGCCGTTGACGATCACCGGTGTCAGCGTCACCCCGTCGGGTAGGTGAGCCACCCAGCCCGGGTTCACGCTTTCCGGGACCACCAGCACCCGCGCGGTGGGCGCCCGGCTCACGTTGACTTCCCTGCGGTCGGCACCCCACCGGGTGACATCGGCGGGAGTCGTTGCCGCGGTGGTGATTTGATTCGCCAACGGACCGGATAGCTGAGCCCCGTCGACGACGAACGCTGAGCCGGGGCTGATCAGCAGCTCCTGGGTACCGGCCGGCAGGGCGATCGGCGTCGGGTCGCATGCGCGGGCCGGCACCGGTTCACCGTCCAGCAGCGCACCGACGGTGGTCGTCACCGAGGTCTGCACGAACCGGCCGGAGACCGCGACGATCGGTCCCTGTCCGCAGGGTATCTCGATGGTGCGGGTGCGGTTGGCGGCAGCGTCGGCGGCCGCGACGGGCTTGCCGTCCGGACCCAGTACTCCGACCTCGGCGAGGCCGGGCGGCTTGAGCTGGTCGAAACCCAGTGCTGTGCGGTCGATCACGTCATTCCAGTTCAGCAGGCTGATCCGGACGGTATCGGTGAGTCGTGGATGTAGAGCGACGGTTTGGGTACCGCCGTCGAGCCGGCGAACCTGCGGCCCGTCCCCCAAATCGATCGCGACCATCGTCGGATGGGTGGGCAGCTGCGAGGAACTCGGGGTCAGCACCAGCCCGGTGACCTCGGTCGGCTTCGGCAGCGTCACCGTCAGGGTGGGGGCACTGCGGTGCTGCACCACACTCTGCGGTGCGGTCCACGAGGTGCGCGGGTCACCATCGGTGGCCGCGTAGGCCGATCCGTCGACGTCGATCAGATCGGCGTCGGCGCGCGATCGGACCGTGTCCGGCTGGGCGATGAGATCCGCGAGGTGCGGCCCCTGCCGGGCGCGCACCCAGACGACGGGTTTGACGTCGATCGCCTTGGGCACGGTCAGCGTGCGGCTCAAGGTGACCGGCTCCTCGGGGGCCAGCGACATCGACGCCGCGCAGTGCACACCGTCGGAGGAATCGGCGCAGCCCTGCCTGCCGAGTAGTTCGGAGCCCAGATCCCAAGCGGCGACCGAAGATCCGGCGGGCGGTCCGGGTACGACGACGCTGTGCCGGATGTCGACGGGATGGGCGAAGCCGGAGGCGTCGAACTGGGTGACCGACAGGTCGGTGATGCCGAACTGGACCCCGGACGAGCCGTCGTCGGTGCCGACCGCGGTGATTCGCACCCACGGCGACTCCCCGTACGGCAGGGCCACCGTGAGCGGTTTGCCCGGCTCGTCGAAACGCACTGTGGAGGTGCCGTTTTCGGTGGACACCTGCAATCGGCGGACCTGGGCCCCGACCGCGGTGGCGCTCGGGGTGATCGTCAGCGTCGCGTTGGTGACCGGGCGATCGAAGTCGACCTGCAGCCATTGGCCGACCGCGGCCTGCAGCGAGTTCGACACCCACGCGGTGGCCGAGTCGCCGTCGATGGCGGCGGCGGGCCCGCTGGCCGGTGCGACGTTCGGCAGCGCGGTGGCATCCGAGGAGGAACTCGACGCGGACAGCCGTCCGCCGGTCCACGCGCCGTGCACGGGCCGCGCGCCGGGCACCGGATAGTCGGGCACCCGGTTGAACGTGTTGCGGTGATCGCCCACTGCCCTGGCCGCCGACGAGTGGTCATCGACCCGGCCGTAGTCGGTTTCCCGGTCGACCGGGGTGTCGGTGACGGTTACCACCGGCGCGGGAAGTCCGGCGCGCTGGGCGTCGGAGGTCAGCAGCATCGGGCCGAGCGGCGGTTGGCCGAGCAGGCGTCTGCGCTCGTCGATGCGCAGCAGTGACTCGGGGCCGCCGTCGACCCGGGCCATGCGGCCGGCGTCAGTCAGGTATGGTGCGCCCGGATTCCCTTGTGCGCCAACATGGTAGATCTCGACGGCGGGGTAGCGTGGGCGTAACCCGCTGTCGCTGATGAACCCATCCAGGGTGCCGGGTCCGACCGGTTCGCCGAACTGCGCCACCTTCTGCAGGCCGGGTGACCCGTCGATGGCGCGATGTACCAGCAGCGGGCGCGCCGATCGCGACTTGTCCGGATCGAGGTCGTTACGCACCACGACGTAGGAGATGCCTTGGCGGGCGAGGGTGTCGGCCAGCCCCGCCGACGGTCGGCCTGCGGCGAACAGTCGCTGCACCGAATCGAGCGCCCGAATTGTCTGGGGCGGGGTCAGCGGGATGGAATCTCGGACGCCCCAGGGGCTTTCGCCGAGCACCTGCAGCGGTTCGTCATGGCTGTTGCCCCACACCTGAGTGGCGAACGGTGCACCGGGGACCACCAGCACCCGGCCCGGCGCGGGCTGGCCGGTGTTGTGCTCGGTCAACCAGTCCGCGGCCTGATGCCAGTAGTCGGGGATCGCACGGAACGCACCCGGCGGGGTGAGCCGACCGGTCCAGGCCATCGACGTGGCCACCATCAGCGCGGCCATGACGACGATGCCGACCGCCACGCGTTTGTCGTTCTCGGGATGTGCGAACGCCCGGACCCACACCGGCCGGGGTGCGCTGCCGGGCAATGGGATTCGGCTCAACAGATGCGCGAGCCCCAGCACCAACGGGAGGCGGATGACCGGTTCGAGCTTGTGCACGTTGCGCAGTGGTGCGCCCGCCGCGTCGAGGAAGGCCTGCACCTGATGTGCCACCGGGGAGCCCAGTCCGCCGGAGTAGCCCAGGCCGAGCAGCACGACACCGATCAGCAGCATGGTGATGAGTCGCCCGCGGGCCGGCATCGTCCGCAGCGCCAGCCCGGCCATTCCGCCTGCGGCGACCAGCGTGGTGGCCAGCACCATCGCCGGCTGGGTCACCAGCTCGGCGGCCGCGGTGGCGTTCGGTGAGACGAACGGTGTCCAGCTGTCGGTGCCGCGCAGCATCTCGGTCAGCGACGCCCACTGCGTGGTGACTCCGGAGGACTCGATGAAATCCAGGAACGGCGGGCTGATCCGGCCGAGCAGTAGCAGGGCGACCACCCACCAGGTGACCGCCAGCGCCGAGGCCAGCAGCCACCACGCGCTGAACCTCAGCCACACCCGGTTGGGCCGGTGGCACAGCCACCAGATGATGGCCGGTAGGCAGCCGGTGAGCGTTGCGACCGCATTCACCGCGCCCATCAACGCCAACGCCAGCCCGGCCCGGCCGGCCAGCATCCGCAGCGACCTGCCCTCACCACCGCGCAGAGCGAGGATCACCGGCAGCAGCACCCATGGCGCGAGCATCATCGGCAGCGTCTCCGACGAGATCGAACCCAGCGTCGTCAGCACCCGCGGTGACAGGGCGAACGCGACGGCGGCGATGATCCGCGATGGGCGGGTTCCGATGCCCAGAGCCTCGGCAACCCGCAGCAGGCCCCAGAAACCGGCGGCCAGCAGCAGTGCCCACCAGAGCCGCTGAGTGACCCAGCCGGGCAGTCCGAGCGTGTCACCGAGCAGGAAGAATGCCCCGTGCGGGAAGAGGTAGCCGTACGCCTGGTTCTGCGCCTGCCCGAACGGCAGGTCGCTGTTCCACAGGTTCGCCGCGCGGGCCAGGAAGCGCAGTGGGTTGGCGGTCAGGTCGAGCTTGGTGTCCGGCGAGATCATCCCCGGCGACTGCGCGAAGGTCAGTATCAGCGCGATGAGGAAGACGAACGGGAGCCAGCGCCGCGAGAGCGGCGGGGTCGTGATGGGCGCCTCCGTGACCGCGGGGGAGGCGGCGGCGAGCGTGCTCAGGCTAGCCGCGGTTGCCGTACTCGACGCGGTTCAGCACCGACGATGCCGGGTCGCCGGGCGAGAGCGGCGGCTTGGTGTCCTGCTGGATCATCAACGTCACGCCGAAGATCGCGGCGGCCCCGAGCAGCAATCCGACCACGATGCTGGCGGCGGCAGGAACCACGAACCGGGTCATGGTCGCTTCTCCTCGCAGGTGCTGGGGCGGTGCGGATCGTCGAGTGAGGACCCGCCGTGTCACCGGGTGAATACCCGCTGGCCAACCTAGCATGCGACCAACCTTGGTTGGCCCCCGGCGAGGGCCATGACAGCATGTGCGAATGCCCACCCACCTGTTCTCGGTTCGTGGAATCGCGGCCTTGTCGGCACTCCCACTGGTGCTGCTCGGCTGCTCAAGTACTGCGCAACGCCCGGCCGCCTCGTCGTCGGCGCCGGTCAGTGCGCCGTCGTCGGCAAGCACGGTGCCGTTGGCCGGTCCGGTCCCGGCGCCCGGCACCCCGGCGCCACCCGCCTGCGGATCCGGACCGGAGTTAGTGGGCTCGATGTCGACCCGCGACAAGCTCGCGCAGGTGCTGATGGTCGGGGTGAAGAGCGCCGCCGACGCGCGCGCCGTGGTGGAGACCTATCACGTCGGTGGCGTCTTCGTCGGCAGCTGGACCGACCTGACGATGCTGACCGACGGCTCGCTGGCCGACTACGCCAACGCCGGACCGCTGCCGCTGGCTGTCAGCGTCGACGAAGAGGGCGGCCGGGTCGAGCGGCTGGCCAAGCTGATCGGCGACGCCCCGTCGGCGCGGGTGCTGGCCCAGACCCAGACCCCCGAGCAGGTGTACCAGCAGGCCCTCGACCGCGGCCGCAAGATGCACGATCTCGGCATCACCATCGACTTCGCGCCCGTCGTCGACGTCACCGACGCCGCCGACGACACCGTGATCGGCGATCGGTCGTTCTCCAACGATCCGGCGAAGGTCACCGAGTACGCCGGCGCGTACGCCCGCGGCCTGCGCGATGCCGGCCTACTCCCGGTCCTCAAGCACTTCCCCGGACACGGGCATGGGTCGGGCGACTCGCACACCGCCGGAGCGGTCACCACCCCATCGCTGGACGAGCTGAAGAACAACGACCTGCTTCCGTATCGCACGCTGACCACCGAGGCGCCCGTCGCGGTGATGGTCGGCCACCTGGAGGTGCCGGGGCTCACCGGGACGACGCCGGCCAGCCTGAGCGCCGCGGCGGTGGGCCTGCTGCGCAGCGGCGGTTACGGCGGACCCGGCTTCGACGGACCGGTTTTCAGCGACGACCTGTCCAGCATGGCGGCCATCGCCGACCGGTACGGCGTCGCCGAAGCGGTTCTGCGCAGTCTGCAGGCCGGTACCGATGTGGCGCTGTGGGTGACCACCGATGAGGTGCCTGCGGTGCTCGACCGGCTGGAGAAAGCGGTCAACGCCGGTGAGTTGTCGTTGCCGGCGATAGAAACTTCGGTACTGCGAATGGCGCGTTTGAAAGGCCAAAGTCCCCGCTGCGGCGGTTAGCCTGGACAGACGAACTGGCGAAGGGCGGTGATATGGCGGGTGGCACCAAGCGGTTGCCCCGTGCCGTGCGGGAGCAGCAGATGCTCGACGCCGCTGTGCAGATGTTCTCGGTCAACGGTTATCACGAGACGTCGATGGACGTCATCGCCGGCGAGGCGCAGATCTCCAAGCCGATGCTGTATCTGTACTACGGGTCCAAGGAAGAACTCTTCGGGGCCTGCCTGGCCCGCGAACTGAGCCGCTTCATCGAAGCGGTGCGTGAGGACATCGACCTCAAGCAGAGCCCACATGACCTGTTGCGCAGCGTCATTCTGTCGGTGCTGCAGTACATCGACGCCAACCGGGCCTCGTGGATCGTGCTCTACACCCAGGCCACCAGCTCGCAGGCATTCGCGCACACGGTCCGCGAGGGCCGCGAGAAGATCATCGACATGGTCGCCCGGCTCTTGGAGGCCGGCACCCGAAATCCCGAGCCGGGCACCGACTTTCACATGATGGCCGTTGCCTTGGTGGGCGCCGGTGAGGCCGTCGCGACACGGGTCAGCGCCGGCGACGCCGACGTCGACGAGGCCGCCGACATGTTGATCAACTTGTTCTGGCGCGGCCTCAAGGGTGCGCCGTCCGACAAAGAGACCCCCTCGGTCACCGCCGGTTGACCCATTCCGCGCTGTTGTCGCGGACCACACGGATCAGCGCGGGCAATCCCACCATGAGGGCCTGGGATTCGGCCTCGCTCAGCGCGGCCGTCCACTGGTGGAACTGCGCGCCGAAGTTGGCGGCGACCTGCCCGTGTAGCCCGCGGCCTGCATCGGTGAGCCGCAGCCGGTTGGTGCGCCGGTTCGCCGGGTCGCGTTCGCGCATCACCAGGCCCTGACGCTCGAGGTCGGCGATCATCCGGCTGACCGTGCTTTTCTCCAGCATCAGCCGGTCGGCCAGTTCCCGTTGGGACAGCGGCACGTCGACATCGAGTTCGTGGATGGCGAACGCTTGCGACATCGAGATCGGATATCCGGGAATGTCCTGGTCGGGATGCAATAGACCGGCCACCCGCACCAGATCCATGAACAGCGCATGGAGATGATCGGCGTCGCCGCGCATCATGTCGGTTCCTCACGTCAAACGGTTGTGCCAGACAACTATAGGGCGTAGCGTCGCCAATAGTTGCTTCGTACAACCATTAGGAGACGCGATGCGAGTCCACCATCACCGAAATCTCCCCGGTGTCTTCGCAGGCCGGGGCAGCCGAATCTACGACAGAACGGCACGCACCCTCTTACGGGGCTTGTACGCGCGGATCGCCGACGATCTGGTCGATGTGCTGCCCGACGGTGCGGACGTTCTCGATGTCGGGACCGGTCCGGGAGTCCTGATCTCGGAACTGGCCCGGCGCAGGCCAGATCTTCACCTTGTTGGGGTGGATCTGTCGGCGGACATGGTCAGCGCCGCGCAGCGCAATCTGAGCGAGTTCGGGGGCCGGGCGACGGCGCAGCACGGCGATGTCGTCGACTTGCCTTTCGCCGCAGGCACTTTCGATCTGGTCGTTTCGTCTTTCAGTTCGCATCACTGGGACGACCCCGCAGCAGCGGTTCCGGAACTCGCCCGGGTGCTGCGGCCGGGCGGGCGGCTGTATGTCTACGACTTCGGCTTCGCGCCGTTCGACGTGATCACCGAAACAGCCCGCAGCCGAGGAGTTTTCGGCTCGAGCCCAGTGCGCACCTCGCGGATTCGCACCGGCGTGATCTTCCCGCGACGCTGTACGCGCCAGGTATTGACGGCCTGAACGCTAGAGTCCGCGAACCGTTCCGGTGAGGTGCGGGTAGCCCTTCGACAGGTTGCGCATCGCGATGTCCCAGCCGTCGGAGACCCGGTCGATGTAGAGCCCGGCGGTGGCCGGCAGGATGACGGGCTTGCCGAACTTCACCGAGTAGCGCACGGCATCGGGAATCTGAGCCTCGATATTGGCCAAAACCGCTGCCGCACTGAACATGCCGTGGGCGATCACGGTGGGGAAACCGAACAGCTTGGCACCGATCGGGGTGGTGTGGATCGGATTGTGGTCCCCGCCGATCGACGCGTACCGCCGGATCTGGCCGGGGCTGATCCGCAGGATTGTATTGGGCGGTGGCAGTTTCGGCCGCTTGGGCGGCTCGGCTTTGGGGCCGCCGGACAGGCTGGTGCGCTGCTGGTGCAGGAACGTGGTGACCTGATGCCAGGCGCGTTCGTTGCCCACGTGGATGTCGGCGACGACATCGACCAGCAGACCCTTGCGGTGCTCGCGAAGATTCTCGGCGTGCACCTTCAGGTTGACGGTGTCGGTGACCGCGATCGGACGGTACCGGGTGATCTCGTTCTCCACGTGCACCGCACCCATGGCCGCGAACGGGAAGTCGAACCCGGTGATCAGCGCCATCACGGTCGGAAACGTCAGCACGAACGGGTAGGTCAGCGGCACGGTGTCGCCGAAGCGCAGGCCCGTGACCGACGCGTAGGCGGCGACGTTCGACGGGTCGATGGACAAGTCCTCGACGGTCAGGGTGCGGTTGGGCAGATGGTCGCCGCGCGGGATGAACGGCAGCGAGCCCGCCGCGGCGCGCAGCATATTGCGCAGTCCGCTCGGCTGTTCGGTCACGCTGCTCACCCTAGGCGCCCAGCATCATCTGGCCGCAGACTCGGATCGTATTGCCGGTCACGGCATTCGACGCCGGACTGGCGAAGTAGGCGATGGTCTCGGCGACATCGACGGGCTTGCCGCCCTGATGCAGGGAGTTCAGCCGGCGGCTGACCTCGCGGGTGGCCAGCGGAATCGCGGCGGTCATTGCGGTCTCGATGAACCCGGGTGCGACGGCGTTGATGGTGATGCCCTTTTCGGCCAGCGAGGGCGCGAGCGCCTCGGTGAGACCGATCATGCCGGCCTTGGTGGCCGCGTAGTTGGTCTGGCCGCGGTTACCCGCGATGCCGGCCATCGACGACAGGCCGATCACCCGACCACCCTCCCCGATGCTGCCGTTCTCGATCAGGCCTTCGGTAAGGCGTTGTGGCGCAAGCAGATTCACTGCGACGACGGCATCCCAGCGGGCATCGTCCATGTTGGCGAGCAGCTTGTCACGGGTGATACCGGCGTTGTTGACCAGGATGTCGGCGTGGCCGTCATAATGCTCGCGCAGGTGGTCAGTGATCTTCTGCACGGCGTCCTCGGCGGTGACATCCAGCGGCAGGGCGGTGCCGCCGACTTTCGCCGCCGTCTCACCCAACGCGTCACGCGCGGACTCGACGTCGATCGCGACGACCCTGGCGCCGTCGCGGGCGAACACCTCGGCGATCGTGGCACCGATGCCGCGGGCCGCGCCCGTGACGATCGCGACCTTGCCGTTGAGCGGCTTGTCCCAGTCGGCGGGCGGGGTGGAATCGTCAGCGCCCACGTAGAAGACCTGCCCGTCGACGTAGGCGGACTTGCCCGACAGCAGGAAGCGCAGCGTCGACTCCAGGCCTGTCGCGGCAGGCTTGGCGGCCGGCGACAGATAGACGAGCGAGACGGTGGCGCCGTGGCGCACCTCCTTGCCCAGTGAGCGGGTGAACCCTTCGAGGGCGCGCTGTGCGATGCGCTCGTGTGGGCTGCCGGCCTGGTCCGGCGTGGTGCCCACCACGACGATGCGTCCCGACGGTCCGAGGTTGCGCAGCAGCGGGGTGAAGAACTCGTAGAGGCCACGCAGCCCGGCCGGTTCGGTGATGCCGGTCGCGTCGAAGACCAGGCCGCCGAACGAATCGGCCCAGCGGCCGCCCAGGTTGTCGGCCACGACGTCATAGTCGTCGGCCAGTGCGGCCCGCAATGGCTCGACCACGCGCCCCTCACCTCCGATCAGCAGCGAGCCGGCCAGTGGCGGCTCGCCGGCCTTGTACCGGCGCAGCGTCTCCGGCTGTGGAATGCCGAGCTGCTTGGCCAGCAGAGAGCCGGGCGCGGAGTTGACGATCTGCGAGAAGAGGTCGGAAGCCACGGACATGCCTTTCGAGTTGCGATGCGGGTGGACCGGGAACGAACTTACTCCAGAGTAAGGACCGTGTTTAGTATGGGCTGGGTATACCCCCTCCAAAACCAACCCAAAGGGGAGATTGACGTGGCCTCTAACACCGGAAACAGCCGCCGGGTCGCCGTGATCGGCGGCAACCGCATTCCGTTCGCTCGCTCAGACGGCGCGTACGCGGAGGCGTCCAATCAGGACATGTTCACCGCCGCGCTCGGCGGACTGGTGGATCGGTTCGACCTGGCCGGTGAGCGGCTGGGTGCGGTGATCGGCGGCGCGGTGCTCAAGCACAGCCGCGACTTCAACCTGATGCGCGAAAGCGTGCTCGGCAGCCAGCTCTCGCCGTACACCCCGGCGATCGATCTGCAGCAGGCCTGCGGCACGGGCCTGCAGGCGGCCATTGCCGCCGCCGACGGGATCGCCGCCGGACGCTACGAGGCCGCCGCCGCGGGTGGAGTGGACACCACCTCCGATGCGCCGATCGGGCTCGGCGAGGAGCTGCGTCGCACGCTTCTGGGTCTGCGGCGGTCCAAGTCCAACGTCGACCGGCTCAAGCTGGTCGGCAAACTGCCCGCATCCCTGGGCATCGAGATCCCGACCAACGGCGAGCCGCGCACCGGGCTGTCGATGGGCGAGCACGCCGCCATCACCGCCAAGAAGATGGGCATCAAGCGCGTCGATCAGGACGAGCTGGCCGCCGCCAGCCACCGCAATATGGCCGCCGCCTACGACGCCGGCTTCTTCGACGACCTTGTCAGCCCCTTCCTGGGCCTGTACCGGGACAACAATTTGCGCGCCGATTCGAGCGCCGAGAAGTTGGCCAAGCTCAAGCCGGTGTTCGGCGTGCGCAATGGCGACGCCACGATGACGGCGGGCAACTCCACTCCGCTCACTGACGGTGCCTCGGTGGTATTGCTTGCCAGCGAAGAGTGGGCAACATCACACTCGCTGACCTCACTGGCCTACTTCGTCGACTCGGAGACCGCTGCGGTCGACTACGTCAACGGCCCCGACGGCCTGCTGATGGCGCCCACCTACGCAGTGCCCCGACTGCTCGCCCGAAACGGCCTGACCTTGCAGGACTTCGATTTCTACGAGATTCACGAAGCCTTCGCATCGGTGGTGCTGGCCCATTTGCAGGCCTGGGAATCCGAGGAGTACTGCAAGGAGCGCCTCGGTCTGGATGCCGCGCTCGGTGCGATCGACCGCTCCAAGCTCAACGTCAACGGCTCCTCGCTGGCCGCCGGCCACCCGTTCGCCGCGACCGGCGGCCGGATCGTGGCCCAGTTGGCAAAACAGCTGGCAGGGAAGCGTAACGAGACCGGCCAACCGGTGCGCGGGCTCATCTCGATCTGCGCTGCCGGCGGTCAGGGCGTGACCGCGATTCTGGAGGCGTAGAAAAAATAAAAAAAGTTTCCGTGGGTTTGTAACGAACCCGTACGGGCTACAGATGTATTGGATAGCTCCGTGTTGCCGTCTGACCCCCCGACCCGACGGCAACACGGGGCATCCTCTTTGTTCACGGCCCTAGCGGGACGTCAACAAAGGAACCGCCGCTGGAGAAGAGGGGATTCCAGCGGCGGTTTTCTTGGGAACCTGACTCCGCTGGAGAATCTCTCCGCTATCCCTGATCAACCAGCCCCGACTGCACGAGTGCGGCGTCCACGAACTGCTGGACCGGACGGGCTTGGAAAAACCCGGTGTGCCCACCGCGGTACCAGCCGATGTCGGGCCGGCCCCAGTGCTCCCACAATCCCAGCACCTGCTCACGCGGGTGCACGATCCGGTCGGCGACGCCGGCGTAGATGAACCGGCCCTGCGGGGCCACCTTCGGTTGCAGCGACAGCGGCGAGATCATCTCCCCGATCGGTTCGGCCAACTCGAGTGTCCGATGCCGCGGATCGTCGATGCTCAGGCCGGCGTGCCGACCCAGGATCGAGACCAGGTTGGCCGGCGGCACGCCGAGAATGGCACACGTCAGGTCCTCGTCGAGGCTGGCGACGAGCGCCGAGATGTAGCCGCCCAGCGAGATGCCGTTCACCCCGATCTTGGCGCCGGGCTGTTGGAGGCGGATCCAGGCCAGCACGCGGCGGATGTCCCACACCGCCTGCGCGGTGGCGTGGACGTCATCCATCACGTCCTCGCCGGGGAAGACGGCGCCCTTGGGCAGTCCTTTGGCGCGCGGGCCATGCATGGGCAGAACCGGTAGCACGACGTTGAGGCCAAAGGCCTCGTGCAGGTGCCACGCCCGGAACAGCGTGAGATCCAGATTCACGCGGCCCATCTCGGTGCCGTGCACGCACACCAGCCAGGGACGTGGCTCGCTGTGACGCAACATCAACGCGTACTCGCGCCGGTTGCCGGTGTAGCTCAGCCAGCGCTGACGTCCCGGTTCCTTCGCGTACGGCGCGTAACCGCTGTCGAACGACAGCCGCTCGTGCCTGCGGTTGCCCCGGCCGAAGCTGCGGATCTTCACGTCGGTCGGCGCGGGGGGCTGGGCGAAGAAGCCTTCGGGCCTGGCCAGCCAACCGCGCTTACCGTAGAAGTCGATCGCCTTGACGACCTCGGAGTTGATCCGGTCGTAGACGGTCGTGTCGCTCAGCGGACGGCGCAACCGCAGTCCGACCAGCACGATCTCGTCGCGCAGCGCGTGGGTGGCCAATGAGAGCGTTGGCCGGGCAACAGGCAACTCGCCCTTGTCACCGTCGAGGTACGCGCCCCAGGAGCGAGCGTAGTAACCAGCGGTTTTGGTGAAAGGCGCGACAATATTCGCTAGCGGGGCCGCGGTGCTCGGCTTTCGGCCGGTAGGCGCGGGATGCCCGGGAATTGCATCGTTGCTGTCGAGCATTGTCATCCCTCGAATGTAGCGGATGCCCAGCAGACTGCCAGGGCACAAGGTCCCGATATGAGTCCAGCGGGGCCGTCAGCTGGCACAAAGAGTCGAAGGTCCCCGGTCAAAGGGCCCCGAAACGGCAAACGGCTCCGAGACCCTAAGGTCCCGGAGCCGTTGTGCGTGGATAACTCAGAAGGCAGCTTCGTCGAGTTCCATGATCTCGTTGTCCAGCGTCTCGATCACCTGACGAGTGCTGGTCAGCAGCGGGAGCATGTTCTTCGCGAAGAACGACGCCACCGCGATCTTGCCCTCGTAGAACGAGCGGTCGGCACCGGTCGCACCGGCATCGAGCGCCGCGATGGCCACTGCGGCCTGACGCTGCAGCAGCCAGCCGATCATGAGGTCGCCGACGCTCATCAGGAAGCGGACCGAGGCCAGCCCCACCTTGTAGATGCTGGCGGCATCCTCCTGCGCGGCCATCAGGTTGGCGGTCATCGAGGCAGCCATGGCCTGGACGTCCTCCTGCGCCTTGGCCAGCAGCGCGCGCTCCGACTTCAGCCGGCCGTTGCCCGACTCGTTGGTGATGAAGGAGTCGATCTGGCCCGCCACGTGCGCCAGCGCAACACCCTTGTCGCGCACGATCTTCCGGAAGAAGAAGTCCTGCGCCTGGATGGCGGTGGTGCCCTCGTAGAGCGAGTCGATCTTGGCGTCGCGGATGTACTGCTCGACCGGGTAGTCCTGCAGGAAGCCGGAACCACCGAAGGTCTGCAGGCTCTCGGTCAGCTTCTCGTATGCGCGCTCAGAGCCGACGCCCTTGACGATCGGGAGCAGCAGGTCGTTGACCTTGACCGCGAGGTCGGCCTCGACACCCTGCACGGCCTTGGCGACCGCGGCGTCCTGGTAGGTGGAGGTGTAGAGGTACAGCGCCCGCAGGCCCTCGGCATACGCCTTCTGGGTCATCAGGCTGCGGCGAACATCCGGGTGATGGGTGATCGTCACGCGCGGCGCGGTCTTGTCGGTCATCTGGGTCAGGTCGGCACCCTGCACGCGCTCCTTGGCGTACTCCAGGGCGTTCAGGTAGCCGGTCGACAGCGTGGCAATAGCCTTGGTGCCCACCATCATTCGGGCCTGCTCGATGACGTCGAACATCTGCGCGATGCCCTCGTGCACCTCGCCGACAAGCCAGCCCTTGGCCGGGATGCCGTGCTGGCCGAAGGTCAACTCACAGGTGGCCGAGACCTTCAGGCCCATCTTGTGCTCGACGTTGGTGACGAACACGCCGTTGCGCTCACCGGGCTCACCGGTCTCGAAGTCGAAGTGGTACTTGGGCACGATGAACAGCGACAGACCCTTGGTGCCCGGGCCGGCGCCCTCGGGGCGGGCCAGCACCAGGTGCAGGATGTTCTCGAAGAGGTCGTCGGAGTCGGCGGAGGTGATGAAGCGCTTCACGCCGTCGATGTGCCACGAGCCGTCGTCCTGCTTGACGGCCTTGGTGCGGCCGGCGCCGACGTCAGAGCCGGCGTCCGGCTCGGTGAGGACCATGGTCGAGCCCCAGCCGCGCTCGGCAGCCTTGACGGCCCACTTCTTCTGCTCCTCGGTACCGAGGTTGTGGACGATCTGGGCGAAACCGGCACCGCCGGCGTACATCCAGACCGCGGGGTTGGCGCCAAGCACATGCTCGTGCAGAGCCCACACCAGAGTCTTGGGCATCGGCATGCCGCCGAGCTCCTCGACGAGGCCGACCTTGTCCCAGCCGCCGTCGATGAAAGCCTTCACCGACTTCTTGAACGACTCGGGAAGGGTGACCGTGTGCGTCTCGGGGTCGAAGACCGGCGGGTTGCGGTCGCCGTCGGTGAAGGACGCCGCCAGCGGGCCCTCGGCCAGCCGGGCCATCTCACCGAGCATCTCCTGCACGGTGTCGGCGTCGAGATCGCTGTAATCGCCTGCGCCGAGGGCTTTGTCGAAACCAAAGACCTCGAACAGGTTGAATACCTGATCGCGGACGTTGCTCTTGTAGTGGCTCATGACAGCTCCTCCTCAGCGAGAATGTCATCTGAATTTTGGGCTTTGTGGTTGAGTACTTCGGTCTAAGTTACCCACCAGTAACACGGCTTACTATACCCACGGGTAACCGGAAATCAACCCGGTGTGAGCAAGTTCAGTCAACTAACCAACCCACTGGTGGGTTTGGGGGATTACCCCTCCCGTCAATTTCAAACTTCGGCCTGCTCAGGGCCCCTTGAACAGGGCATATGGAGCAGAACTCGAAGGACGCGAGCAACGCCGGTAGCGGTGCGATTTTCGTCACACCGCTACGGCGCTAGCTCGCTTTCAGTCCTCCGCCGGGGGTGCGGCCTCGGCCGCTTCGGCCGGAGATGCGGCCACATCCGGCTCGGCAGGCGCTTCGGCCTCGCCCGAGGCCGCCTCGGCATCCGGCAGCTGCGAAACCAGATGCTCGGCAAGCTCACCGATCGTCGGATGGTCGAACACCGCGGTCGGAGAGATGTCGAACTTCCCGCCGAACTGGCCGAACAAGCGGTTGCGCAGTTCGACGGCCATCAGCGAGTCGGTGCCGAGATCCAGGAACCGGCTGGACGCCGCGGGCGGCTGCGCTAGGCGCAGGAAGCCCTGCACCTCTTTCTGCAGGAACTCGGTGATGAAGCCGGCTCGCGCCGCCACGGGGAGTTCCTGTAGCTGCCGGAGCAGCTCGCTGTCACCGACCACCGTGCCGTCGCCGCTGGGCAGCACCTGATCCAGCAGTGGCGGACGGATACCGCCAAGCACCTTCGCCGTCCGCTGCCAGTTGGCCTTGAGCACGGTCGCTTGCGCCGCGCCGTGCCGAATGGCCTCGCCGAGCGCGGCCAGCGCCGCGGACGGCTCCAGCGGCATCATGCCCTGGGCGCTGAGGTTGGCGACGGCGGCCTGCGAGCTGGCCATACCGCCCTGACCCCACGGGCCGAAGTTGACGGCGGTCGCCGGCAGGCCCTGCGCCCGGCGATGCGCGACGAGCCCGTCGAGCAACGCGTTGGCGGTCGCGTAGTTGCCCTGCGCGGGCGAGCCGAGAACCGCCGACGCCGACGAGTACAGGATGAAGAACTCGAGGTCGTCATCCTTGGTCAGCCGGTGCAGATGGTGCGCACCATAGGCCTTCGGCGCCAACGTGGTTCGGAACCGATCGAGATCCTGCTGCGGCAGCAGGGCATCGTCCAGCACACCGGCCAGATGTGCCACGCCCGCCAGCGGCGGCAGCTCGGTCCGGATCTTGTCCAGCAGCTCGACGACCTCGGACTCAACACCGACGTCGGCGGAGTAGACGTGGATCCGGCAGTGGAACCGCTCGGCGATGGCGTCGATGGCCTGCTGAGCCTCCGCATCCGGAGTCCGACGGCTGGTGAGCACGATGTCACCGGCGCCGAGCTGAGCCAGATACGAGGCCGTGTGCAGGCCCAGCGCACCCAGTCCACCGGTGACCAGATAGCTCCGATCACCGCGTGGCTGAAGCGGTTTGGGCATCTGGACCACGATCTTGCCGATGTGGCGTGCCTGTTGCATCCGCCGGAACGCGGTTCTGGCTTCGGTCAGCGGGTAGACCTCGGCGGGCACCGGCGTCCACTCGCCCTTGGCCAGCCCGTCGGACACCTCGACCATCAGTCGCTGGATGTGGTCCGGGTCGGTCATCATCGTGACGTCGAGCGCGACGATCTCGTAGTCGATGTCGGGACGCAGTTCCGCCATCTGCTCGGCCGTCCAGATATCGCGCTTGGCGATCTCGGCGAACCGACCGTTCTTGGCGGTGGCCCGCACCGTCGCCTCGACGAAGCCCTCACTGGTCAGGGAGTTGAGCACCACATCCACGCCCTCGCCATTGGTATCCGCGAGGATCTGATCGGCGAATTCCGTTGTCCGCGAATCGTAGACGTATTCCACGCCCATCTCCCGCAGGGTGGCGCGCTTGTACTTGCTGGCAGTGGCGAACACCGTCGCGCCGTGCGCGCGGGCCATCTGTACCGCGGCCAGGCCCACGCCACCGCTGGCGGCGTGGATCAGCACCTTGTCACCGGGCTTGAGCTTGGCCCAGTCGAAGGCGAGCCGGACGGTCAGCGCCGCAGCGGGGATGGTCGCGGCGTCCACCGCGCCGATTCCGTCCGGCACCGTCGCCAACAGCGGCTCAGGCACGTTCAGCCGGCTGGCGAAGGCACCCTGCATGGAACCGAAGACCCGCTGACCAACCTCGAATCGGGTAACCTCCGAGCCGATTTCGGTGACCACACCACACAGGTCACCACCGATCGGCCCGGGATCGCCCGGGTACAGGCCGAGGACGTTGAGCACATCGCGGAAGTTGAGGCCGGCTGCCTCGATCCGGACCTGCACCTCGTTGGCCTTCGGCGGTGTCACCTCGATCTCGGTCAGGCGCAAGTTGTCGATCGCGCCGCGCTCGGTGGGTGCCAAGGCGTAGTCATCGCTGCGCGGCATCGGCAGCTGGCCGTTGCGCGCCCAGTGCAGCAGCCGCGAGACCAGGAAGCGACCCTGCCGCACCGCCATTTCCGGCTCGACGACTGGCGTGCCCAGCGCACCGGCCACCCAGCTCAGCGACTCGTCGGAACCGTCCCCGTCGATCAGACGAACCCGCAGGCTCGGCTGCTCGGCGATCAGCGTGCGGCCGAATCCCCACAGGGCGGCCTGGACCGGATCGACCGGCTCGCCGGGTTCGGTGGCCACCGCACGTTCGGTGACGATCCACAGACCGTCGGCCAGCGTGTGGTTCCCCTCGGCCAGCGCGGTCTGCGCGGCGCCGAGGAAGGTGGCGATCTGTGCTTCCAGGCGAGCGGCGAGTTCGGCGGTCGAGCCGTCGGTATCCGCATCCGCGTGTCCTGCACTGCGCCAGACGATTCCGCTGACCGGCGTTCCGCGCTCGGCCGCTTCGGCGAAGGCCCGCTGCCAGGACTGTGGATCCGTGGCCCCGTCGACGGTGACCGCACCGGGTACCTCGGCCGCGAGCGCGTCGAAGCCGGCGATCAGCCAGGTGCCGTTCGTGGTCTTCTCGGCGTCGTCGCCCGCCGGGGGCGCGATCTCCTGCCAGCCCAGGCTGTAGAGCAGGCGGGTGGAGTCGCCACCGAGCCCACGCATCAACGCCTCGCGCGGGGCGCGCTTCACGGTGAACTCGGCGATCCCGCCGAGAACCCGACCGTCCCGGTCCAGGAAATCGATGTCGAAGACCTGAGTTTCGTTGTTGATGGTGTTCTCATGCCAGCGCGCACGGCAGTAGAACCGACGTGGCATCTTCTCGGCCACGGTGACCTGTCCGTACCGCAGCGGCAGGAACAGGTCGGTCATCCCCTGCTCGGCAGCCAGCGTCGCCGGGAAGGCGGGGAAGGCCACACCGGTGCACAGGTCCAGGAGCACCGGGTGAATCGGCTCGCTGCCGAGGTGCTCGCCGAGCTCCTCGCCGACCGCGATGTCGCCGATCGCCTCGCCCTTGCCGACCCACAACGACTTCAACGAGGTGGACCACGTTGGGCCCCACGCCAGTTCCATGTCGTGGAAGATGTCGAACAGTTCCTGCGGGCGGGTGCGGTTCATCTGTTCGATCGCCTCGTCCGGAGCCACAGCCTGCGTCGGCTCCGCATCGGGATCGACACCGGACAGCAGCGTGCCGTCGGAGTTCAGCGACCACTCGGCGTCGCGAACGCCGAAGGGCCGGCTGTGCACCTGGAACTTCCAGCCGTCGTCAACGGGATGCAGGGTCAACTGCACCTCACGAGATGCCTTGTCCGGCAGGATGATCGGCTCGTAGAAGAAGACTTCCTTGACCCGCGCGGGTGCACCCGCCGCGGCCATCGCCATCGCCGCGTACGTCGCGCCCGGCACCACCACGGTGCCGTAGATGACGTGGTGAGCCAGCCACGGCTGGGTCTTCACCGACAACACATTGGTGTAGACGGTGTCACCCGAGGCCAGATCCTTGGCGCTGCCAAGGATCCCGGAGAGTCGAACGCCGTCGGCACCCAGTCCTGCAATTCCGGAGGCTTTTGGCCAATACCGGCGGCGCTGGAACGGATACGTCGGCAGTTCGAGTCGCTGGCCCGACGTGTGGAACCGGGCCGCGAAGTCCGGTCGGTGCCCACAGATATACGTCGTGGCAAGCGCTTCCGTCATCTGACGCGCAGCGTTGGCACCCTTACGCAGCGACACGATCGCCCGCGGCGTGGCTGAGGACTCCGGCCAGATCTGCAGTGCGGCCGCCGTCAGGATCGGCTGCGGGCCGATCTCCATCAGCACCGAGCAGCCCAGCGCCGCGACCGTGCGCACACTCTCGGTGAACTGCACCGGCTGACGGGAATGCCGCCGCCAGTACTGCGCGTTGATCGGGGTCTCGGCGGTGAGCACCGCGCCGGTCCGGTTGCAGACCAGCGGGCGCGTCGGCACCGCGTAGGTGAATTGGGTTGCGAACGACTCGAATTCGTCGAGCACCGGATCCAGCAGTTCGGAGTGGAAGGCATGGCTGGTCTCCAGCCACGTGCACCGGGCGCCGTCCTCGCTGCAGGCGGCGACGATCTGCTCCAGATCCTCGCCGGGACCCGACAGCACGGTGTTGCGGCCGTTGTAGGCGCCCACCGAGACCCGCGGGAAGCCCGCTGCGGCGCGCTCCACGTAATCGGGATCGGCGAACACCGCCACCATGCGGCCGCCCTCGGGGAGGCTGCCGAACAACCGGCCGCGCTCGGCGATCAACCGGATCCCGTCCTCGAGGCTGAAGACACCGGCCACGCACGCCGCGGCGTACTGGCCGACGCTGTGACCCAGCACCACGTCGGGCTCGATACCCCAGGACTGCCACAACCGCGCCAGACCCATCTCGACGGCGAAGATCGCCGGCTGAGCAAACGACGTGTGCCGCAACGTTTCCGCGTTCTCGCGCTCACCGGAGAACAGCACGTCGAGCAGCGGACGCGGCAGCATCGGATCGACGGCCTGCGCGCAGCGACGCAGGGTGTCGGCGAATACCGGCTCGGTCTCGAACAGTTCCTTCGCCATCCCCGGGTATTGGCTGCCCTGGCCAGGGAAGAACCACGCGGTGGTCGGCGGGTCGGTGCACTCGCCGCGGAGCACACCCGGGCGCAGCCGGTTCGCGACCAGATCGTCGAGCAGCATCTTGGCTTCGGGCACCGAGTTCGCGACCACGGCGGCACGGTGCTCGAAGTGCGAGCGTCCCGCCCCGGCGGTGAAGCTGACATCGGAGATCGAGGCGTCGGGATGCGCTTCGAGCCAGTCGGAGTAACGCTGGGCCAATGCCAGCAGGCCCTGTCCGGACCGCGCCGACAGCGGCAGCACGCTCAGCGGTTCACGCGCCGGCTCCGGCGCGACGACCTCGACCGGCTCGTCGACGTCGTCCCCGAGCGCGGGCTGCGGTGCCTCTTCGAGCAGCACGTGGGCGTTGGTGCCGGTGAAGCCGAACGAGCTGACACCCGCGCGGCGCGGCCTGCCGTTGGCCACCCACGGCGTGGCCTCGTCAACCACTTTGACCGGCAACGAGTCCCACGGGATATGTGGTGACGGGTTCTGGAAGTGCAGGTTCTGCGGCAGCAGTTCGTTCTGCAGCGACAGGATGACCTTGATCAGACCGGCCACACCGGCGGCAGACTCCAGGTGCCCGATGTTCGTCTTGGCCGTTCCCATCAGCAGCGGCCGGCCCGAGTCGCGACCTGCGCCATAGACCGCCGCGGCCGCCTGCACCTCGATCGGGTCACCCAGCGGGGTGCCGGTGCCGTGGGCTTCGAGGTAGTCGACGTCGCCGCCACCGAGACCGGCGCGGGTGAGTGCGGCGGAGATGAGCCGTTGTTGTGCACCACCATTGGGCACCGTCAGACCGCTGGACGCGCCGTCCTGGTTGACCGCGCTGCTGCGGATGACCGCGGCGATCCGGTCGCCGTCGCGCTGTGCATCCGACAGCCGCTTGAGTACCAGGATGCCGCAGCCCTCACCGCGCACGTAGCCGTCGGCCGACGCGTCGAAGGTCTTGCAGCGGCCGTCGGGGGCCAGCATCCGCGCGCGCGACGCGGCGACGATCGACGCCGGGCTCAGCAGCACGTTGACGCCGCCGGCCAGCGCCATATCGCAGTCACCGGAGTGCAGTGCCTGCGTGGCCTGATGGACGGCGACCAGCGACGAGCTGCACGCGGTGTCCACCGCCATCGCCGGGCCTTCCAGGCCCAGGGTGAATGCCACCCGGCCTGCGATCGCGTTGAGCGCATTGCCGGTGATGAAGTGAGCTTCGAGGTTCTCGACCGACTCACCGGACAGCAGGTGGGAGTACTCGTTGGCGCCGACACCGACGAAGACGCCGGTGCGGCTGCCGCGCAGGGATGCGGGGGAGTAGCCCGCGCGCTCCAGGCCTTCCCACGCGATTTCCAGCATCAGGCGCTGCTGCGGGTCGATCCACACCGCTTCCCGCGGCGAGATGCCGAAGAACTCCGGATCGAACCCGTCGACGCTTTCCAGATAGCCACCGCTGCGCGTGTAGATCTTGCCCGGCGTCTGCTGGTCGGGGTCGTAGTACTGGTCGACGTCGAAGCGGTCTTCGGGGATCTCCCGGATCGCATCCACCGCCCCGGACAACACATCCCAGTACGCATCGGCATCGGGCGCACCGGGGAACCGGCAGGCCAGCGCGATGATCGCGATCGGCTCGTCGGTCGCCGCGCTCGCCAGCGAGGCCGGCGCGGCCGCAAGCTGCACGCCCGCCTTCTCGTTGAGGTTGAGCACGTCACCGAGGATGTAGTCCGCGACATCGGTCAGCCGCGGGAAGTCCATCGCCAGTGTGGCCGGAAGTTCCTTGCCGACAGCCTGTTCCAGGCGGCGACGCAGTTCGACGGCCATCAGGGAGTCCATACCGAGGTCGAAGAACCCGGCCTCTTCGCGGACCTCAGACGCATCGACGCGGGTCACCTCCGCGACGGTGTTGCGCAGGTACTCCAGCACGAGCTTCTTGCGCTGCTGCACCGGCGCCGCGGTGAGCTGTTCGACCAGTCGGGTGGTGCCCGACGCCCCGGTGGCCGCGGGCACCGACTCGGGCACCTCGCGGGCCACCTCGGCCAGCAGCGACCTGCGGCCGGCCTGCAGATAGATGGGCAGAAAACGGGCCCAGTCGATCCGCGCCACGACGGCTTCAGCCGGTCCCTGGGAGCCGGCGGCGGCCATCACGTCGGCCATGCCGGCCAGCGCATCGGTCGGCGACAGGGTCTTGATTCCGCGCCGATCCAGCTGGGCGCGGGCGTCCTGGTCGGCCATGCCCGCCGACCACGGTCCGAAGTTCACACTGATGCCCGGGACGCCGCGTTCGCGCAGCCGCCAGGTCAACCCGTCGAGGAAGGCGTTGGCCGCGCTGTAGGCGCTCTGCCCGTAGCTGCCCCACACCGACGAGATCGACGAGGTGGACAGGAAGAAGTCCAGCTTCAGATCGGCGCTGGCTTCACTGAGATACCAAGCGCCCCAGACCTTTCCAGAGAACACGCGATCGACTTCGGTGCTGTCCAGCGAGCTCAGGGGGGTGGTGCTGTTCTCGCCGGCGGCGTGGACGATGCCGGCCAGCGGCGGAAGCTCGGTCTGCACGGTGGCGAGCAGACGCGCGACGTCGTGCGGGTCGGCGACATCGGCCGCGATCACACGGACCGTGCAGCCATGCTGTTCTGCTAGCAGGTCGATGCGACGTTGGGAGTCCTCGCCGGGCACGCGCCGGCTGGTCAGCACCAGCTGGCGGGCGCCGTGAGCGGCCAGATATCCGGCGATCTCCAGTCCGAGTGAGCCGAGCCCGCCGGTCACCAGATACGTTGCGTCGGAGCGCAATTCCAACGGGGTCGAGTTCGGTTGGCCGGTTCGCCGGACCAGCCGCGGGACGTGAATGGCATTGTCGCGCAACGCGATCTGATCTTCACCGGGTGATGCCGCGACGACCTGCTTGATCAGTCGCGACCAGTCGTCGGCACCGGTTCCGGACAGGTCGGCGAGGCCACCCCACACCTGTGGATATTCCAGCGCGGCGACGCGGCAGTACCCCCACAGGCTGCTCTGTTCGGGTGACACGGTGTCGGTGTCGGTGACGCGTTGTGCCCCTTGAGTGATCACCCAGATGGGTGTGCGCAGTTCGGCGGCGGCAGCAGCGCGGAACAGGCGTTGGGTGCCACCGAGCACGCGATGCTGCATCCGCAGCAGTGAGCGCATCGACGACTCACCGTCGGAGTCCAGCGCCGCGACATGCAGGATGCGCAGCGCCGGCTCGTCCTGCACGGCCGCGGCCAGTTCGGCGACCAGGCGCTCCTCGTCGGCGTCGGACACCGGCAGGCCGAGTACCCGGTGCCGGTGACCGTTTGTGGTCAGCGCGTCGATCAGTGGGCGCATCACGGCGGTGTCATCGCCGATGAGCAGCCAGGCCGCTCCCTCGCCCACCTCGGTCGAGGAACCCAGCGCCTTCTGCCAGCGGATCTCGTAGCGGATGTCTGCGATCGACTGCGCGCTGCGCTGCCGGTTGTGTTGAGCGGCAAGCTTGCTCAGCACCTCGGCGGTCGTCGTGGTCCCGTCCGCACCGAGCAGTGCGGCGAGCTCTTCGATCCGGCCGTCCTCGAGCAGCTGGACGGCCTCGGTGCGGGCGGCGTCGTTCGCGGCCGGCTGCGACTGCTTGCTCTGGTACCAGTACTGGCGATGCTGGAACGGATAGGTCGGCAGGTCGAGCTTGCGGGCGGGCTCGCGCACCAGTGCGCCGAAGTCGGGTACATGCCCGGCCACGTAGGAGCCGGCCAGGGCTTCGGTCAGCTGGCGGTGGTCGGCGCCGTTACGACGCAGTGACGCAACCGCTTTGGGTGCGGTCGCCGGATCCGGCCAGGCGCGCAGGGCCGCGGCGGTAAGCACCGGCTGCGGGCCGACCTCGAGCAGCAGCGCGCAGCCGAGTTCGGCCAGCGTCGCGACACCCTTCGCGAACTGCACCGGCTGACGGGCATGGCGACGCCAGTACTGGCCGTCGAGCTTGGCATTGCGGCCCAGTGTGGCCCCGGTCCGGTTGCACACCAGAATGCGCTGTGGCGCAGCGAATTCGAATCCGTTGGCATAGGTCTCGAAGGCGTCCAGCGCCGGGTCGAGCAGCGAGGAGTGGAAGGCGTGGCTGGTGTCGAGCCAGTCGCAGCGCGCCCCGTCGTCGGACAGTTGGGCGATCGCACGCTCGAGGTCGGCGGCCGGTCCTGACAGCACCGTGTTGGCGCCGTTGTAGGCGGCCACGGACAGGCTCGGGAACTCGTCGGTCAGGCTCTCGACCTTGTCCGGGTCGGCGAAGACCGCGCACATCCGTCCACCGGCGGGCAGGTCGCCGAAGAGGCGACCCCGCTCGGCCAGCAGTCGGGCGCCGTCCTCGAGGCTGAAAACCCCTGCGACACAAGCTGCGGAGTACTGGCCGACACTGTGCCCGAGCACCACGTCGGGTTCGAAGGCCCATGACTGCCACAGCCGGGCCAGCCCCATCTCGACCGCGAAGATCGCGGGCTGGGCATACCGGGTCTGTTTCAGCGTCTCCGCGCCGTCGGCGTCGAATATGACATCCAGCAACGGCTTTTCGAGCACGTCGGCGATGGCTTCGGCACATCGCGTCATGGTCTCGGCGAACACTGGTTCGGTCTCGAACAGCTCGCGGGCCATGCCGGCGTACTGACTGCCCTGGCCGGGGAACAACCAGGCGGTCTTGGGCGCGTCGACGCAGTCACCGCGCACCAGACCCGGTGCGGGCAGGTCGTCGGCGAGGGCGCCGAGCAGTTCACGAGCGGACTCAACGGAATTGACGACCAGGGCGGCCCGGTGCTCGAAGTGGGCTCGGCCCGCTCCGGCGGTGAGGCACACGTCGGCGAGGGTTGCGTCCGGGTGCTCGCCCAACCAGCTGCGGTAGTCCGCCGCGGACTGCACCAGGGCGGCCGGGGTACGGGCGGACAGCGGGAGCACCGCGAACCGGCGGTCGTCGGACTGTGCGTCGGCGGACACCGCGTCGGTGACCGGTGCCTCTTCGAGGATGACGTGCGCATTGGTGCCGGAGAACCCGAACGAGCTGACACCGGCGATGCGCGGCCGATCGGAGCGCTCCCACGGGCGGGCCTTGTCGACCACCTGCACCGGGATCCGGTCCCAGGGGATGTGCGGTGAGGGGTTCTTGAAGTTCAGGTGCGGGGGCAGCTCGGAATGCTCGAGCGAGAGGACGACCTTGAGGACGCCGGCCACACCCGCGGCCGCCTCGAGGTGGCCGATGTTGGTCTTCGCCGAGCCGATCAGCAGCGGTTGATCCGCACTGCGGCCCTTGCCGAGTGCAGCGGCCGCAGCCTGAACCTCGATGGGATCGCCCAGCGAGGTCCCGGTTCCGTGCGCCTCCAGGTAGTTGATATCGGTGGGCGCAAGGCCGGCGCGGTCCAGCGCCTCGGCGATGACACGCTGCTGGGCCACACCGTTGGGCACGGTCAACCCGCCCGAGGCGCCGTCCTGGTTGACCGCGCTGCCGCGAATCACCGCGCGGATGTGGTCACCGTCGCGGATCGCATCATCGAGGCGCTTGATCGCGATGACGCCGCAGCCCTCGCCGCGCACGTAGCCGTCGGCCGACGCGTCGAACGTCTTGCACCGGCCGTCGGGGGCCAGCATCCGCGAGTGCGAGAACGTGATCATGGTGGCCGGGCTGAGCATGACGTTGACGCCGCCGGCTAGGGCCAGATCGCATTCGTCGAGGAGTAGCGCCTGGCAGGCCTGGTGAATGGCCACCAGCGACGAGCTGCATGCCGTGTCGACGGTGACCGCGGGGCCCTGCAGCCCCAGCCGGTAGCTGATCCGGCCCGCGGCCGCGGCGCTGGACGTACCGACCGCCAGATAGGCCTCGATCTCGGGGTAGGTCAGCGCATCGGATGCCATGCCGAGGAAGTCATGAGTGGCCAGGCCGACGAAGACACCGGTCCTTGTGTTCGCCAAAGTGGTTGGGGCGGTGCCGGAATGCTCCACCGCCTGCCATGCGGTCTCCAGCAGCAGGCGATGCTGCGGGTCCATCAGGTTGGCTTCGCGCGCCGACACCCCGAAGAACGGTGCGTCGAAGCCGGTGACGTCATCGACGAACCCGGCGCGCCGGGTGACCATCTTGCCCGCGGCGTCCGGGTCGGAATCGAAGAACTCCTCGACGTCCCACCGGTCGGCGGGTACCTCCGAAATCGCGTCGCGGCCGTTATGCAGGACGTCCCAGTACTGGTCGGCATCCGCGGCTCCGGGAAGACGCGCCGCGTAACCGATGATCGCGAAACGGGGCGTCTGCTGCGTCGGACGTTCGGTAGGTGACATCAGGTTGTGTTCTCCCCATCGGCCGGTGAAGTGTCGCTGTGCTGGGGAGACCACGTCAGGGCCAGGAACAACTTCCGAACGGCCACGGCTCGGTCATCTCCCGACTGCGACGGCCGGCTCATCTCCCGACGGTCAGTATTGCATGTACGTTGCTGAAGCAACGGGTTTCAATTTGTTGTCGGGGGGTAGGTGGCCTGGCGTTACGCGCTTGATTAGGGCCTTTAGTCACTACTTTTGACCAGGGGTTTTACGGGTCGACGCCCGACCGTCACAGAGACAGGGGCTATCTTGGTCTGGCCACCAGCGACCGGGCCGCAGACCGTAGCCGCTGTCGATCCAGGGAGGGGAAATCTTGCACATCGGGAAGATCACAATCGGCACCATCGATGATTGGTCGCCGAGCCCCGGTGTGGTGATTTCCTGGCATCCGACAAAAGCGGCGATGGAAAAAGCGCGGCAGGCGCCGGTCAGTTCGGTACCCGTCAGTTATATGCAGGGCCAGCATATTCGCGGCGTCTATGAACAGGACGCGGCCGGGCTCGACTATTCGCGGCAGATCATCGCGACCTGCGAAGTGCCAGGTAAATGCGATATCGACGCGATGAACCACGCTCTCAACGCGTACCTGCGCCGCCACGACACCTACCGGAGTTGGTTCGAATACTCCGGTTCCGGCGAGATTGTCCGGCGCACCATCCCCGACGCCGCCGATATCGAATTCGAGCCCATCGACAACGGCGTCATGGCGGCCGAGGATGCGCGTAAGCACATTGTCGACATTCCCACTCCGATGGAATGGGGCTGCTTTTCTTTCGGTGTCGTGCAAGGCGACGATCACTTCGATTTTTATGCCAGCATCGACCACGTCCACGGCGACGCGGCGCTGATCGGGATCACCATGCTCGAGGCCCACGGCATGTACACGTCGCTGACCATGACGGGCCAGCCCATGCCCCTGCCCGAGGCCGGCAGCTTCGACGATTTCTGCATCCAGGAGCGCGAAGCCACAGCGGATTTGACGGTGGATTCGCCGGAGGTCCAAGCCTGGATCGAGTTTGCCGAGAACAACAACGGCACGTTGCCCGAGTTCCCGTTGCCGCTGGGTAACGCGCTGGAACCGACGGTCGCCGACATGGTCGGCGAGATGATCCTGGACGCCGACCAGACCGCGCGATTCGAAGCGGCGTGCACGGCAGCCGGAGTTCGCTTCGTCGGTGGCCTGTACGCGTGCACCGCCATGGTGGAGCATGAATTGACCGGCGCGACAACTTATTACGGGCTCACGCCGCGAGACACCCGCAGAACGTCGGACAATTTCACCACCCAGGGCTGGTTCACCGGTTTGGTGCCGATCACTGTCCCGATCGCGGCGACGACGTTCCCCGAGGCCGCCTGGTCGGCTCAGACGTCGTTTGATTCGGGCCTGACCCTGGCGCGGGTGCCGTATTACCGGGTGCTGGAGCTGGCCCCGTGGTTGGAGAAACCGCGCCCGAACTTCCCGGTGTCGAACTTCCTGCACGGCGGCGCCGCGCCGCTCAATGCCGTGCTCGCGGCAGCGGACATGGGCTACTCGAACAACATCGGGATCTACTCCGATGGACGGTTCAGCTACCAGCTCACGATCTATATCTTCCGGTACGAGGCCGGTACCGCCATGGCGGTGATGTTCCCGGACAACCCGACCGCGCAGAAGTCGGTGGCCCGCTACATCGAGGCGATGAAGTCGGTGTGCGAACGGATCGCCGACAGCGGGCAGTGGTGACGTTGTTGTTGAATGCAGTGAAGGAGTGCGGGGCCTGAGGGTCTGGCGCGGTGTGAGGAAATTGTGCGACGGCTGACCGATTTTGTGGTGCGGTGGCCCTGGGCTGTTATCGGAGTCTGGGTTGCCCTGGCGGTTGCGTTGCCGCTGACGTTCCCGAGCCTGAACGAGATGGCTCAGAAACATCCGTTGTCGATGCTGCCGGGCGACGCCCCGTCCAGCGTGGCGGCGCGACAGATGACCGAGGCGTTCAAGGAGCCGGGCGGCGACGATCTGCTGCTGGTGGTGCTGACCGACGAGCGTGGTCTGAATCCCACTCACGAAGCGACCTACCGCAAGCTGGTGACCGCACTGCGCGACGATCAGCACGACGTCGTGATGCTGCAAGACTTCGTTGAAACACCCGCTCTGCGTTCATTTTTGACGAGTAAGGACGGCAAATCCTGGGTGGTGCCGGTCGGGCTCGCCGGCGCATTGGGGACACCGCAGTCCTACGACGCCTACACACGGGTGTCCAATATCGTCAAACAGACCACGGCGGGCAGTTCGCTGGAGGTGCACCTGACCGGTCCGGCGGCTACCGTCGCCGACCTCACCGTGGCCGGCCAGCGCGACCGATTGCCGATCGAGATCGCGATCGGTGTCCTGGTGCTGCTCGTGCTGCTGATCGTGTACCGCAATCCGATCACCATGCTGCTACCGCTGATCGGCATCGGAATCTCTTTGGTGATAGCGCAATCCGTGGTCGCAGGGTTGTCGCACACCACCGGTCTGGGAGTCTCCAACCAGGCCATCATCCTGCTCAGCGCGATCATCGCCGGTGCCGGAACCGATTACGCGGTCTTCCTCATCAGCCGCTACCACGACTACATGCGTCGCGGCGAGGACTCCGACGGGGCGGTGCGGCAGGCATTGACGTCGGTGGGCAAGGTGATCACCGCATCCGCGGCCACCATCGGAATCACGTTCCTGGGCATCAGCTTCGCCAAGATGGGCGTGTTCTCCACCGTCGGCGTCTCATCCGCGGTCGGCGTCGGGGTGTCATTCCTCGCCGCGATCACGTTGTTGCCTGCGATCATCGTCCTGGCCGGGCCACGTGGCTGGATCACGCCGCGTCGTGAGCTGACCGCGCTGTGGTGGCGACGGTCAGGCATCCGCATCGTGCGCAGGCCGCGTGTCCATCTCGTCGCCAGCGTGCTGATCCTGATCCTGCTCGCCAGCTGTGTCGGGTTGGCGCACTACAACTACGACGACCGCAAGGCGGTCTCGCCGTCGGACCCCAGCTCGGTGGGATACACCGCGCTGGAGCGGCATTTCGACCTCAACCAGTCCATCCCGTCCTACGTGCTGGTCCGCTCACCGCGCGATCTGCGCAACCCGCGGGCGCTGGCCGACCTCGAGCAGATGGCCGAGCGCATCAGCCAGGTGCCGAACATCGCGATGGTCAGCGGTATCACCCGGCCATTAGGCGAAGTGCCGCAAGAGTTTCGCGCCACGTATCAGGCCGGTCTGGTGGGGGATCGGCTGGGCACCGGCTCACAGATGATTGCCGAGAACATGGGGAGCCTCGACCGGCTGGCCGGTGGCGCCAACACACTGGCGAACAACCTCGGCGACGTGCGCGGCCAGGTCGGGCAGATCACCTCCAGCGTGCAGAGCGTGGTCGACGCGTTCGGCTCCATCAAGGGCCAGTACGGCGGCGACAAGCTGGTGAAGAACGTCGAAGTCGCGGCCAAGCTCGTCAACGCGGTGAACCGGCTCGGCAATTCGATGGGCGTGAGCTTCACCGCAGCAAGGGACATGTTCGCCTGGGTGGGGCCGGTCCTGGTCGCGCTGCACGGCAACGCCGTCTGCGACCTGGATCCGTCCTGCGCCGAGACCCGTGGCCATTTCCAGGCCTTGGTCGACGCCCGCAATGATGGCACCCTCGATGAAATCAATTCGCTGGCAACGCAATTGCAGTCGATGCAGGACAAGCAGTCGCTCAACGCGACGCTGAACCAGCTCAACGACGCGTTCAGCAGGCTGACGAAGCTGATGAAGCAGATGGGCTTCGACTCACCGGGTGGCGCCCAGGCGGGCACCGCCAAGCTTCGCCAAGGTGCCGACCGCGCCGCCAGCGGCAGCCGGGACGTGGCCAACGGGGTCG
This sequence comes from Mycolicibacterium crocinum, assembly GCF_022370635.2. The sequence continues at coordinate 457,488 of NZ_CP092362.2, forward strand.
ACCTGGTGGTCGACCAGATCAAGCTCATGCGAACCGGTCTCGACCAGGCCGCCTCGTTCCTGCTATCGATGAAGCAGAACGCGGCGTCTCCGGCGATGGCCGGATTCAACATTCCGCCCGAGGTGCTCGAGCTGCCCGACTTCAAGATGGCGTCGAAGATGTTCATCTCGCCCGACGGGCATTCGGTGCGGTATCTGGTGCTGACCAAGCTTGACCCGTTCAGCGCGGCTGCGATGGACCAGGTCAACGCCATCAGTGATGCCGCCCGTAGCGCACAGCCGAACACCTATCTGGCGGACGCCACGATCTCGATGGGCGGCTATCCCGCCGCGCTGCGCGACACCCGCGACTACTACCAGAAGGACGTCCGCTTCATCATCGCGATCACGATGATCGTGGTGCTGCTGACGTTGATGTTGTTGCTGCGGGCGATCATCGCTCCGCTGTACCTGGTTGGCTCCGTGGTGCTTTCGTACTTCGCGGCACTCGGTATCGGGGTCCTGGTTTTCCAGTATCTGCTTCATCAACAGCTGCACTGGACGGTGCCACCGCTGGCGTTCGTCGTACTGGTCGCCGTCGGTGCCGACTACAACCTGCTGTTCGCCTCCCGATTGCGGGACGAGTCCGGGGACAGTACGCGATACGGCGTCATCCGGACGCTGTCGTCCACCGGCGGTGTGATCACCGCGGCCGGCTTGATTTTCGCCGCGTCGATGTGGGGTCTGCTGTTCTCCAGCATCGGTACCGTGGTCCAGGGCGGGTTCGTCATCGGTGCCGGAATCCTGCTGGACACCTTCCTGGTACGGACGGTGACCGTGCCTGCCATGGCTACGCTGGTCGGAAAGGCGAACTGGTGGCCGTCGAGATCGAGCTCGCAGGGGAGCGTTGAGGCATGAAGAAGCTACTCGCTGCAGCGGCGACGGTGATCACGGTGTGCGCCACCGGCGGAGTCGCCGGCGCCGATCAGCCGACTCCCGACCATCCCAACGGTGACGGTCCGCCGATCGGCACCCCGGGGCGGGGTTACGCCCTCGGCGGTGCCCACGTGCTGGGCATCCCGTACGACGAGTACATCCGCCGCACGGGCGCCGACTGGTTCCCCGGGCTAAACCGGCAGATCGTCGACTACCCCGCGGGGCAGGTTCAGGGCCACACCCTGGAGCGCTTGTTCCCCGGTATCGGCAAGCTCGAAGCGAACTTCCCCGGCCTGGGTATCGACGGCCCCAGCATCGGCGAGTCGGTCGACGAGGGCGAGGGCAATGTCATCCGGGCGGTCCAGGAGGGCGGCCCGGGTACCGCGATCGGATTGTCTGAAGGCGCGATGGTGCTCAATGCCGTGCAGAACCGGCTCGCCACCGATCCGAACGCCCCACCACCGGATCAGCTGTCCTTCGCCACCTATGGCGACCCGATCAGCCCGCACGCGTTCGGTGCGGGCTTCCTGGCGCAGAACTTTCCCGTCGGCAGCGTCGTTCCGGCGCTCGACTACAAAATGCCGCCGCAGATCGACAGCCAGTACGACTCCTACCGGTTCGTCTCGGCCTACGACAGCATCGCGGACTGGCCGGACCGGCCGGACAACTGGATGTCCCTGCTCAACGCGGTCGTCGGCCTGGCAACCGGTCACACGGCGGTGGCGTTCACCAATCCGAGCATGGTTCCGCCGCAGAACATCCGGACCGAAGTCAACTCCCGGGGCGCGAAGACAACGACGTACCTGATCCCCGAACAGCATCTGCCGTTGGTGCTGCCGTTCAAGTACGCCGGGGTCGACGAAGACACGCTCAACAAGTTGGACGGGGTGCTGAAACCTTATGTGGATGCCGGTTATTCGCGTAACGACGATCCGCTGACCGCGCCGATCGAGGTCGATCCCGTGAACGGGTATGACCCGGCCGCAGTCACCGCGCCGGCTACCCAGGCTGCGTTCGGCGGCGGTTCGGATCCGCTGTCGCAGCTCCTCGCCGGCGCGCAGTACGTGCTGAATCACGGGCCGAGCGCGCACTGAGCTGGCCGACAGGCTAGTTGTCGGGCGGCGCCTTCGGCTCGAAGGGTTGGTACCACTTCCATTGGGCGCGTTCGCCGATGGGTCCGCGGCAGGGTGGTACGTGTGGTGGCGGATGCTTCGGTGGGTGTGCCAGTGATTGTGGGGTGAGGGGGTCGCCGTCGCTGTCGACGACGGTGAGTTGGTGGGCGGGTCCGGTGATGGTGATGTCGCCGCGGTGGTGTGCCCGGTGGTGGTAGGGGCATAGCAGGACGAGGTTGTGTAGTTCGGTGGGGCCGCCGTTTTCCCAGTGCTGGATGTGGTGGGCATGCAATCCGCGGGTGGCGCCGCAGCCGGGCACGGCGCAGGTGGTGTCGCGGTGTTCGAGGGCGCGGCGAAGTCGCCGGTTGATGGTGCGGGTGGTGCGGGCGGCGCCGAGGGGTTGGCCGTCGCGTTCGAACCAGACTTCGCAGGTGGTGTCGCAGGTGAGGTAGTGGCGGTCGGCTTGGGTGAGCAGGGGTCCCAAATGGAGTTCGCCGATGCGCTTGTCGACGTCGAGGTGCACGACGACGGTGGTGCGTTGTCCGTGGGGGCGGCGGGCGACGTCGGTGTCCCAGCCGGCCTCGATCAGGCTCATGAACGCATCGGTGGTGTTGGGCAGGGGTGGTGCGTTGTTGGGGGAGTCGGTGTCGTGGTCGCGTTTCCAGTCGGCGATCAGCGCGTCGTGGTGGGATTGCAGGGCGGCGTCGACGGTGGCTGCTTCGACGTTGGGCACGGTGATGTGCCAGGTGGTGGATTCGTCGCCGACGGTTTTGCGGATGGAGCGTGGTGGGTCGGGTTGGGGGCCGGGTTTGGGTGGTCGGGGTTGGAGTTTGATGGCTTTGCGTAGTTGGCTGACGGTGGCGACGGTGGCCAGTTGTGCGTAGTGCTCGTCGGATCCGTTGGCGGCGCGTTCGGCGATGACGCCGACTTGATCGACGGAGAGCTGGCCCTCGCGCAACGCCGCCACGCAGCGCGAAAACTCGGGGAGTCGGTGTGCGACTGCGGAAATGGTGTTGGCGTTGGCCGTCGAGGTGCCCAGTTTCCAGGCCACCACCGCGGCGACGGAGCGTGCCCCGGTCATGCCGCACAGGTTGCCGTGGTCGAGTTCGGCGACGAGTTCCACGATGCGTCCGTCGAGGGCTTGTCAAGATAACTGTGTAAGGAGTTCGGGCCGCTTCATCGTTGGTTGGTGCTCATAGTGGGAGTCGGTCGGGGAATTGGATTGCGAAGGTGTTGAGTGCTTCGGTCCAGCGGTGGGTTCCTTGTCCTTGATTTCCTCGTTTCTGGTTGATGTTGCGGATGGCCAGATACAGCAGTTTCATGGCGGCGGCATCGGAGGGGAACGACCCGCGGGCTTTGGTGACTTTGCGTAGCTGGTAGTTGAGTGACTCGATGGCGTTGGTGGTGTAGATGATCTTGCGGATCTCGACCGGGAACGCCAGAAACGGTGTGAACTCGGCCCACGCCCGATCCCAAACAGCCACTGCTCCTGGTGATTTCGCTTTCCATTCGGCCCGGAAGTCCTCCAGGGCCAGCTTCGCGGCCTCTTCGGTGGCCGCGGTGTAGATCGGACGCAGCGTTTTGGCCATTGCCCGGCGGTCGGTATAGGAGGCATAGCGCATCGAGGCCCGCAGCAGGTGCACCACGCAGACTCCCGCTGTCAACCTTTCATCGCGGACGTGTTCGGTCGCCGCGACTGACTCGGTTTGCTCAGCGCGGTGATGGGATCGGCGGACTACGCCGCGGTGGCGCGGCGGTGGATGACCGGGTCGTAGAGGGCGTGATCGTGCCAGCAGCGCCACAGAATGCGGCACCAGCGCGCACCCAGGCCACGCAGAGCACGATGGTGTGGTTGGCCGGCGGCGCGGGCGTGTTCGTAGATGTCGGCCGACCAAGGGTCTTCACGAACGGCGACGAACATCCACCAGTCGATGGCGTGGCGCATTCGCCGGTTGGCGGCGTAGCGGAACCTCACCTGACGGGTGCGCCCGGAGGCCTTGGTGACCGGAGCCAAGCCGGTCTCGGCCAATAACGACGGCGCCGATGGGAAACGGCTGCGCTGTTCACCCATTTCGGAGATCAAGACGCCGGCGGTGACGGGTCCGATACCGGGGAAACTGGTGAAGATCGGGGTGTCCGGGTGCATGTCGAGCAGCTCGCCCAGCCGCTTGTCGTGAGCTCGAAGATGAGTGTTGAGTAGCGCGAGCTGTTCTGTAAAGGCTTTGGCCGCCAAAGCTTTACCGGCGACGGTGCCTTCGCTGGCCGACAACAGATGAGGCTGCATCCGGGCGATGAGGGTCTCGGGTTTCTGTCGGCCACTGTAGCCGTGTCGGCCGGTGAATCCACCCATTCGTCTAGTCGTGATCCTGCTCGCCTGCGCGGGAGTGGGAAAGGTCCGGATGAACGCCAGGGTGATGTCACGGTCCAATGAGGAGAACAGGTGCAAAGGTGCGGGGTGGTAGGCCTCCAGGATCGACCGCAGCCGATTCTCGGTATCCACTTGCATGTCCAGGATGCGCTGACGATCCCGGCTGACCGCGATGAGCTCGGCCAGTGCCGGTGACGCAACAGCTAAGGGCCGCCACTGAGCGTACTGATGACGCAATGTGTCGGCCAAAACGTAGGCATCGAACTCGTCGGACTTGGCTGCCGCCATCCGATACCGTTCACGTGCACGCGCCGAGATCTTCGGTGAAACGCAATAGATTTCGGCGCCACAGTGCTGTTGCAGATGCTCGACGAGCAAGCCCTCAGCACGTTCGATGGCGATGCGCACCGAGCCGGCCAACGAGGCGATCACCTCGACCAGGGCCATCAAACCGTCGACGGTGTGCGCGATCTTTCGGCTGAGGAGCTGGTGGCCGTTGTCGTCGAGGACGCAGAGGTGATGGGAGCATCCGCCCCAATCGATGCCGCACCAGAAACGACTTGCACCGTCCGGACTATCCTGATTCATTGCAGTCAGATCCCTTCGATCCGAAGGTTCACGCTGCAATGACGGGGCGTGCCCGGAACCTCATCTCGGCACTCGCCGCTGTTACCGGTGGTGCTGCTCTCGCTGGCCGGTCCAAGCCCCGCAGCCACCACGGGCGGACAGGTCTGCATGTGGACCTCGAAGGTGACGCGTTTGCACAGGTCCTGCCCGTGGTGGTGCAGGTGAACGCCGAGACCATCCCGGCCCACCCATTGTTAATAGATGAGGTCTGGACGACGGCCTGTGGCCATACTGCGGCGATGGATTCGGGCAGCCCGGTCAGCCCGTCGCAGCAGACGAACAGGGCATCTCGGCAGCCTCGGTTACGGAGCTCGGTCAGGACCCCGTGCCAGAACTTCGCCCCTTCAGTCTGCTGGATCCAGATCCCCAGGACCTGCTTGATCCCCTCGACATCGACCCCGATCACGACGTGGGCGGCCTTGTTGGCCACCACGCCGCCATCGCGGATCTTGAGCCGGATCGCGTCGATGTAGAGGATCGGATACACCGGATCGACCGGCCGGGACTGCCAGGCCGCGATCTCCTCAACCACGACGTCGGTGACCCGCGAAATCGTGGCCGCCGACACCGTGGCCCCGTAGACCTCGTCGAGGTGCTCGGTGATATCGCGGGTGCTCATCCCGCGGGCGTACAGCGACAAGATCATGTCCTCGACCTGGCCCAGGCGCCGTTGGCGTTTAGGCACGATCGCTGGGGTGAAACTGCCGTTGCGGTCGCGGGGCACCTCGAGTTCGACCGGGCCGGCGGTGGTCAATACGGTCTTGCGGCCGTGCCCATTGCGGGAATTCCCCGACCCATTGCCGGCCGGATCGCCGTACTCATAGCCGAGGTGATCGGCGATCTCGACATCGAGGGCTCGTTCGAGCACGGCCTTGGTCATCTGGGCTAACAGGCCCTCGGGGCCGTCGATCGGGGTGCCCGATGCCTCGGCATCAGCCAACAACGCGTCCACCGCAGCCGGCGGCAACACAGCAGAGAGTCGTTTGGCAGCTTCGTCATGTGAATCAGATCGGGACAACACTCACTCCTGTCCGGCGGTCAGTATGCCTGACCACCATTCAGGCCCAACCCCTTACACAGTCAATGAGACACGCCCTCCGTCGATCGCGTTGCGCTGCCCGGCCAGCTCCGCCAACTCCTCGAACACCTCCTCGAGGCGCTCCTTCGGGGAGAGCACGGCGGCCGACGACATAACCCCATCATCGCAGCGGGGTATGACAAGTTTCAGACGCCGAGCAGACCCGCCGCCAGTAGTACGACACCGACGACTGCCAGCAGCACCGCGACCTCGCGGCGGCGCCGCGCGCGGACCCAGCCGTGCAGACGAGTCATCGCGTCATGCGTGCGCTGAGGGGCCACCAGATAGGCCAGTAGCGGAATCTCCACCAGGGCGAACGCGACGACATTGAACGCGACCAGGGCACCGAATCGGACCGCGTAATCGACTGTGCCCGCGGCGATTACGGCCAGCGCGGCCAGGTAGTCCACCGACGGCAGCGCGATACCGAGACCGGCGACGCCGGCGACCCACAGCGACGGGCCGTCGAGCAGACGGCTCAACCAGGGCGGCACAGTCCGGTCGCGTCGGCCCTTGGTCAGCGCCAGAACGACCGCGGCCGCCAGCGCCAACGCACCGATCACGATCTGCACTCTCGGCAGGGTGAAATGTGCCGAGGCAGGTATGTGCGATTCCAGCGCGAACAGCACCACCGCGCCCACCGTCAAACCCATCAGGAAGCCGCCACCCAGGAACGCCGCCAGCTGTAGATGGGGGCGTGGACGATTCAGCATCACCACTGACATCCCGATCCGAAACGGCTCCAGACTGACGGCCGCAGCCATCACCAGCAGGGTGAACCACATCAGCTGATCAGCTACGCATCCAACCGCACGAACTGTCCCTGCCGATACTGTTCAACGCAGGCGGCCCGGCGGATCTTGCCGCTGGTGGTGGTCGGCATCGACCCGGGCTCCACCAGCACGATGTCGGCCACCTGCAGGCCGTGGGCACGCGAAATAGCCGCTACTACATCGCTTTTCACCGCTTCGAGGTCGGCGTCCTCACGCTTCTTGAGCTCGACGATGGTGACCAGCTTTTCGGTCTCCTCGTCGGCGACCGCGATCGCCGCCACGCGGCCACCGGTGATCTTTTGGACCGTCGCCTCGATGTCATCGGAGTAGTGGTTGCGGCCGCGGACGATCAGCATGTCCTTGATCCGGCCCACGATGAACAGATCGCCCTCGGAGATGAAACCCTGATCACCGGTGCGCAGCCACCCGGTGTCCGGGACGTTCGCCGGCGGGTTGATCAGTACAGCGCCGAAGGCGGAGCCGGTCTGCTCGGGTTTGCGCCAGTAACCGCCCGCGACGTTCTCACCGTGCGTCCAGATCTCGCCGACGGTGCCGTCCGGGCAGGGCTGGCCGGTCTCGGCATCGACGATCCGCACGAGCGGCGACGGCGGCAGCTGATACCGCAACAGTTGCGTGCCACCGGGTTTGCGGATTGCGTTGCCCTGCGTCAGCTCCTCGGCGTCGAACTCGACCACCTCGGGCGCACGGTTCGCGCCGCCGCTGGCGACGTACACCGTCGCCTCGGCCAGCCCATAGGACGGTGCCAGCATCTCGGGTCGAAAACCGTTGGGCGCCAGGCGTTCATTGAACCGCACGAGGGTCTCGGGATGGATACGTTCGGCGCCGTTGATGATGCCGATGACCCGGCTGAGGTCCAGTCCCGCGAGTTCTTCGTCGGTGGCCCGCCGTGCGGTCAGGTCGAACGCGAAGTTCGGGGCGCCCGACCACGCCGACTGCTGCCGGGCCATGGTCTGTAGCCAGCGCGCCGGACGGCTCAGGAATGCGATCGGGCTCATCAGGTCGGCCGGGTGGCCGCTGAGGATAGGCGCAGCGATCCCGAGCATCAGACCCATGTCGTGGTAGAACGGCAGCCACGAAACCAGGCTCGCGCCGGGCGGGAACTTGCCGCCGTGGTGGGCCAGGTATTCGGCCATCAGCTGCTCGAAGTTCGCGACCAGGTTGCGGTGCGAGATCATCACCCCGGCCGGCAGCCGGGTCGATCCCGACGTGTACTGCAGATAGGCGATATCCGGCCCGTCGGGTACGTCGGCGGTGTCGGCCCCGGGCGCATCGAGATCGAGGGTGTCGACGGCAATCGTGGCGATCACCGCGGCGCCGTCGTCCACATATTGCGCGGCCACCTCGAACACCGCGGAGGTGGTCAGCACCACCGTCGGCGCCGTGTCGGTCACCACCGCGCTGACCCGCTCGTCGTGCGAGCCCGGCACCGGGACCGACAGCGGGACCGCGATGAAGCCGGCCTGCATGGCCCCCAGGAACGCGACGATGTAGGCCAGGCCCTGCGGCGCGATTATCAGCGCCCGATCGCCTGGGACGCCCTGCTGGCTGATCTCCTGCGCGACGTTGAGGGTGCGGCGGTACAGCTGAGACCAGGTCAGCGTCTCGGCGACGCCGTTCCAATCCCGGTCGTAGTCGGTGAACGTGAACGCCACGTCGTCTGGCGTCGCGTCAGCGCGTTCGCGCAGCACGGACAGGATGGAGACGTTCGGCACTTCCCAAGGCTACTCAAACGTTCATGTGAGCTGTGCCCCGCCCTAGCAGTCTCATTTGACCTCTGGCCGGGACTTATTGTGGCCGCATCCGGTCGCTGCGTGGGAAGATGGACGCGTTATGAGCAACGCAGAGCTGAGCCCCGCCTCGCTGCGTGAGGCGTTCGGCCATTTCCCGTCCGGTGTCATTGCGATCGCCGCGGAAGTAGACGGTGTCCGGGTCGGCCTGGCCGCCAGCACCTTCGTTCCGGTGTCGCTGGATCCGCCGCTGGTCTCGTTCTGTGTGCAGAACAATTCCGAGACGTGGCCCAAGCTCAAGGACCTGCCGTCCCTGGGCATCAGCCTGCTCGGCGAGTCACACGATGTTGCTGCCCGGACCCTGGCAGCCAAGACCGGCGACCGGTTCGCCGGGCTGGAGACGCACTCGCATTCCAGCGGTGCGGTGTTCGTGCACGGCACCAGCGTGTGGCTGCAGAGCTCGATCGACCAGTTGGTGCCGGCCGGTGACCACACCATCGTCGTCCTGCGGGTCCACGAGATCACCGTGCACGACGTGCCGCCGATCGTCTTCCACCGCAGCACATTTCGCAGACTGGGTGCTTAGCCCAGCCTGCTTGCGGCACCGGCTCAGGGCTTCTCGGCGAGTTCGTCGCGGTAGGCGGCGACGCGTTGCTCGAGTTCGGCCGCATCCTCGGGCCGGCCCTCCTTGCGGGCCAACTCGGCGCGGGCGGACAGCTCGCGGATCGCGGTGCGGATGTCGTTGACGCTGTGGACAGTCCCCATGTGTTCGAGGCTACTCAGATCCCGCCAATTGGAAACCTTCAGTGGCGAGCAGACGTGAACGCCCCCGAACACGCGGCGTGTCGGGGGCGTTTACGTCTGCTCGCGCAGAGGCTGCTACTTGCGCCGGAACAGCTTGTTGCCCAGCCACACGACCGGGTCGTACTTCTTGTCGGCCACGCGCTCCTTCATCGGGATCAACGCGTTGTCGGTGATCTTGATGTGCTCGGGGCAGACCTCGGTGCAGCACTTGGTGATGTTGCAGAAGCCGAGGCCGTTTTCTTCCTGGGCCATATCGCGACGGTCGAGGGTGTCCAGCGGATGCATCGACAGCTCAGCCTGCCGCATCAGGTAGCGGGGGCCTGCGAAGGACTTCTTGTTCTCCTCGTGGTCACGGTTGACGTGGCACACGTTCTGGCACAGGAAGCACTCGATGCACTTGCGGAACTCCTGGCTGCGGTTCACGTCCTCCTGCTGCATCCGGTACTCGCCGGGCTGCAGATCCTTCGGGGGAGTGAACGACGGGATCTCCCGCGCCTTCTCGTAGTTGAAGGACACGTCGGTGACCAGGTCGCGCATCACGGGGAATGTCCGCAGCGGGGTGATCGTGACGACCTCGTCCTCGCCGAACGTCGACATCCGGGTCATGCACATCAGTCGCGGCCTGCCGTTGATCTCGGCCGAACACGAACCGCACTTGCCGGCCTTGCAGTTCCACCGCACCGCGAGGTCACCGGCTTGGGTGGCCTGCAGGCGGTGGACGATGTCGAGCACGACCTCGCCCTCGTTGACCTCGACCGTGTAGTCCTGCAGGTCGCCGCCGTCTTCGTCGCCGCGCCAGACCCGCAGTTTCGCGTTGTAGGCAGCCATTCTCAGCCCTTCCGATCCGGGTGCTCGGCCAGTTGATCGTCGGTGTAGTACTTCTCGAGTTCGGACAGCTCGAACGTGGCCAGCAGGTCGGGCCGCATCACGGGCTGCTGCTCCGGTGTCACCTCGACGTCGGGCACGACGGCATCGGTGTCGCCAGCGGCCACCCGGCACACCAGCAGCTTGTTGCGCCACCCGGCGTCCATCTTCGGGAAGTCGTCGCGGGTGTGTCCGCCGCGGCTTTCCGTGCGGGCCAGCGCAGCCTTGGCCACACACTCACTGACCAGCAGCATGTTGCGCAGGTCGATGGCCAGGTGCCAGCCCGGGTTGAAGATCCGTCCACCCTCGACGACGACGTTGGCATAACGCGCCTTGAATTCGTCGATCTTGGTCAGGGCTTCCTGGAGTTCGCCCTCCTTGCGGATGATGCCCGCGAGGTCGTTCATCGTCTGCTGCAGATCGGCGTGCAGGGTGTAGGGGTTCTCGGCGTTGGCCTTGGGTTCGAACGGCGACAGCGCAAGCGTCGCGGCCTCCTCAACCGCCGTATCCGACACCGCCGGACGCTGGGACAGCCCGCGGACGTAGTCGGACGCACCGAGCCCGGCGCGGCGGCCGAACACCAGCAGGTCGGACAACGAGTTGCCGCCGAGCCGGTTGGAGCCGTGCATGCCGCCGGAGCACTCGCCCGCGGCGAACAGGCCGGGGGTGGAGCCGGCACCGGTGTCGGGGTCGACCTCGATACCGCCCATCACGTAGTGACAGGTCGGACCGACTTCCATCATGTCCTTGGTGATGTCGACCTCGGCCAGCTCGATGAACTGGTGGTACATCGACGGCAGGCGGCGCTTGATCTCCTCGGCCGGCATGCGGGACGCGATGTCGAGGTAGACGCCGCCGTGCGGGGTGCCGCGACCGGCCTTGACCTCGTCGTTGATGGCGCGGGCGACCTCGTCGCGGGGAAGCAGGTCAGGGGTGCGGCGCGCGGAGTCGTTGTCCTTGAGCCACTGATCGGCTTCTTCCTCGGTTTCGGCGTACTGCCCCTTGAACACGTCGGGGATGTAGTCGAACATGAACCGCTTGCCCTCGGAGTTCTTCAGAACTCCGCCGTCACCGCGGACACCCTCGGTGACTAGGATGCCCTTCACCGACAGCGGCCAGACCATGCCGGTCGGGTGGAACTGGATGAACTCCATGTTGATCAGGCCGGTGCCCGCGCGCAGGGCGAGCGCATGCCCGTCGCCGGTGTACTCCCAGGAGTTCGACGACACCTTGAACGACTTGCCGATGCCGCCGGTGGCCAGCACCACCGCCGGCGCCTCGAAGAGGATGAACTTGCCGGTCTCGCGCCAGTAGCCGAAGGCTCCGGCGATCGCGTCGCCGTCCTTGATCAGGTCGGTGATCGCGCACTCGTGGAAGACCTTGATTCGGGCCTCGTAGTCGCCGAGTTCCTTCTTGTCCTCCTGCTGCAGCGAGACGATTTTCTGCTGCAGGGTGCGGATGATCTCCAGCCCGGTGCGGTCACCGACGTGCGCCAGGCGCGGGTAGGTGTGGCCACCGAAGTTGCGCTGGCTGATCTTGCCGTCTTTGGTGCGGTCGAACAGCGCGCCGTAGGTCTCCAGCTCCCACACGCGGTCGGGGGCTTCCTGCGCGTGCAGTTCGGCCATCCGCCAGTTGTTGAGGAACTTGCCGCCGCGCATGGTGTCACCGAAGTGCACCTGCCAGCTGTCCTTGGTGTTGACGTTGCGCATCGCCGCCGCGCAACCACCCTCGGCCATCACCGTGTGCGCCTTACCGAACAGCGACTTGGTGACCACGGCGACCTTCAGACCCCGTTCCCGGGCTTCGATCACCGCGCGTAGGCCCGCGCCGCCGGCACCGATCACGACAACGTCGTAGGAATGCCGTTCGACTTCCACCGTCATTTGACCTCGCTCAAGCTATGGTTTTTCAAAGTTCTTGTCAGCCAACGAATCTCAGGTCAGAGATGGTCCCACTGGCCACCAGCATGACGTAGAAGTCGGTGAGCATCAGGGTGCCGAGCGTGATCCAGGCGTAGAGCTTGTGCCGGGTGTTCAGCTTGCTGACCTGGGTCCAGATCCAGTAGCGCACCGGATGCTTGGAGAAGTGCTTCAGCCGGCCACCGGTGACGTGCCGGCAGGAGTGGCAGGAGATCGTGTAGACCCACAGCATCACGACGTTGCCGACCAGGATGATGTTGCCCAACCCGAATCCGAAGCCGCCGGGGCCGCTATCGGAGTGGAAGGCGACGATCGCGTCGTAGGTGTTGATGATCGAGATGATGCCGGCGATGTAGAAGAAGTACCGGTGGGTGTTCTGGATGATCAACGGAAAGCGGGTCTCGCCAGTGTATTTCGCGTGCGGCTCGGCCACGGCGCAGGCGGTGGGGGACTGCCACACCGAGCGGTAGTAGGCGCCGCGGTAGTAGTAGCAGGTCAGCCGGAACAGCAGCAGGAACGGCAACGACAGGAACGCGTACGGCAGCAGCGACAGCGGCCCGGTGGCGGGCAGGATCTGCGGCCAGAAGTCGCTTGCCTCACCGCAAGCCTTGCTCAGGCACGGCGAGTAGAACGGCGTCAGGTAGTGGTACTGCGGGACGAAGAAGTAGTCCCGCTGGAACGCGCGCACCGTCGCGTAGATGACGAAGGCCGCGAACCCGAGGTCCGTCCAAATCGGCGCCTTGAGCCAATTGTCGGTCCGCAGTGTGCGTTGCGGTATCTGGGCACGACCGGGTGAGAAGACGCCGGTCTTAGGGCGATTAGTCGCAGGTGCGCTCATCTACTGTGATCCCCTTCGCATGAACTCATCGGAGGGTACCCAGATCACGGCACCCGGTTAAATTCGGGTCAGTGACGGTGGTGGCCGCCAACGCCCTCGTCATCGACGTCGCGCCAGAAGGCGGAGTCATAAGGAGTGTCGGGAATTCCGATCTTCTCTCCGGATACCGCGGCCGTTTGCTGGGTTAGGGCAAGCTCATTGGCGTCGATATCGAGAAGTTCCACGTCATTGAGGATGCGCTCGGCATCGTTGACGATTCGACGCATTGCCGGGGTGTCGGCGTAGCGGCTCTTCAACGAGGTCACGCAACGCCGCAAACCACCGATCAAATGGTGAAGTTCGGCCAATTCTGTGGTGGTGGACAACGGGACCTCCCTGGGGCTGAAGGTGTCATGGATCACAGTACGACACCCGATGCTAGCCACATTTGGATCTCAACGTGAGACAGGTCACGTCGGAAATGCCATTGCGGCAGTCGCGTTGAACAACCCAGGATCGACTCATCTAGCGAAAGGGGACCCGGTGTCCGATAAGAGCAGTCTCGCCCGCCATGCCGAAGCGCTACTGGCCCTACATCAGCCGGGGAACCCGGTGGTGTTGCCGACGGTCTGGGACGCCTGGTCGGCGAACCTTGCGGTGGCGGCCGGGTTCGCCGCGCTCACCGTTGGCAGCCATCCGATGGCCGACTCCGTCGGCAAGCCCGACGGTGAGGGCATGAGCTTCGACGATGTCGTCGCCCGCGTCAGCCAGATCACGGCCGCCGTGGACGTGCCGGTGTCGGTGGACATCGAATCCGGTTATGCGCAGCCGGCCGAGCGCCTCATCGAGGGCCTGCTGAGCGCCGGGGCGGTGGGCCTCAACATCGAGGACACCGTGCACAGCGAGGGCAAGCGGCTGCGCTCGTCGGCCGAGCATGCGGAGTTGGTCGGCGCGCTGCGCGCGGCCGCCGACAGCGCCGGCGTGCACGTGGTCGTCAACGCCCGCACCGACCTGTTCCTGCGCAACGACGGTGACGACGCCGACCGGGTCGACCGGGCGATCGCCAGGCTCACCGAGGCGGCGTCCGCCGGGGCCGACGTGCTCTACCCGGTGGGCCGCCACGAGCCGGAAACGATGCGCCGCTTGACCTCTGAGCTGCCGCTGCCCGTCAACGCGATCGCGATCCCGGAGGCAGACGATCCGGCGTCGTTCGGCCCGCTCGGTGTCGGGCGAATCAGCTTCGGGCCGTTCTGGCAGCGCGCGTTGAGCGTGCGCGCCAACGAGATCCTGGACCGCTGGCGCTAGCTTCGCCACGGCATGGATTTCAACGCCGAGCGTGCGGGCTGTCGTCGAATTCTGCTGAGAATTCGTCAACAACCTGCACGCTCGGCGCGCTTTTAGGCCTGCGCAGGCAGTGCTGCGGTGTCCACGTCGTCGCTGGATCGCCGCCGGGGCTGCGGCGGCAGGAAGTGGTAGTCGCCACGGGGGTAGACCACCTGCGGCCACCAGAACCACCGGCCGAGCATCGTCGCGATCGACGGCATCAGCAGCGACCGCACGATGAAGGTGTCGATCAGCAGACCGATCGCGATCGTCGACCCCATCTGAGCCAGCACCACCAGCTTGCTGAACATCATCCCGGCCATCGTGGCGGCGAACACCAGGCCCGCCGACGTCACCACACCGCCGGTACCGGCCATCGAGCGGATGATGCCCGTCTTCAGCCCGGCGTGGATCTCGTCCTTGAACCGGGACACCAACAGCAGGTTGTAGTCCGAACCAACCGCCAGCAGGATGATGACCGACATCAGCATGACCAGCCACTGCACCTGAATGCCGAACAGGTCCTGCCACAGCAGCACCGAAATGCCGAACGACGCGGCGATCGAGCTGCCCGCCGTGCCGACGATCACCAGTGCGGCGACGACGCTTCGGGTCAGGATCAGCATGATCATGAAGATCAGCGTCAGCGACGACACCACGGCGATCAGCAGGTCGTACCGCGCGCCGTCGGACATGTCCTTGTAGGTCGCCGCCACACCGCCGAGATGGATCTTGGCGTTGGACAGCGACGACATCTTCAACGCCTCTTGGGCGGCCTTGCGCTCGGAGTCGACGCGGGCGATGCCGTCCACCGTCGCGGGATCACCCTCGTGGGTGATGAACATCCGGGTGGACTTGCCGTCCGGTGAGAGAAACATCTTCAGACCGCGCTGGAAGTCCGGGTTCTGAAAGGCCTCCGGCGGCAGGAAGAACAGGTCGTCATTCTTGGCCTGGTCGAAGCTCTCGCCCATCGCCAGCGCGGTGTCGTTGGTCGCCTGCATCTGGTCGAGCAGGGCCTTCTGCGAGTTGTACGACGCCAGTGCCAGGTCCCGGCTGACCTTCATCGACGCGATCGTCTGCGGGAGTAGCGCCGTCAGCTGCGGGGCGATCGCCGCCAGCTGATCGGTATTGCCTTGCACCCCTTCGGTTTTGTCGGTCACCTGGTCGATCCCGTCGAGGGAGTCGAACAGCGACCGGGCCGCGGCGCACAGCGGAATGTCGTAGCAGTGCGGTTCCCAATAGAAGTAGTTGCGCATCGGGCGGAACTGATCGTCGAAGTTCGCGATGTTGTCGCGTAACTGCTTCGTGGTCTCCAGCAGATCCTGCGAACGGGCCGCCGAGTCCTGGGTGAGCTGCGTCTGCTTGAGCGACAGCTGATACTGCTTCTCCAGGATGTCGATCGAAACGTTCATCGAATCAACCGTTTTCAGCTGGTTGTCCAGCTGGTCCCGCTGGAACGGCAGGTTCATGTTGCTGGTCTGGCCCTGCACGCTCGTCTGGAACGGAATCGAGCTGTGCTGGATCGGGATGCCCAGCGGCCGGGTGATGCTTTGCACCATCGCAATACCCTCGGTGTGCATGACATTGCTGGCGATCTTGTTGAGCACCAGCATGTCCGCGGGGTTGCGCATGTCGTGGTCGGCTTCGACCATCAGGATGTCGGGGTTCATCCGGGCCTGGGGGAAGTGCCGGTCGGCGGCGGCGAACCCCTGGTTGACCGGAGCCTCCGTGGGCAGGTAGTAGCGGTCGTTGTAGGCCGGCTTGTAGCCGGGGATCGCCACGATGCCGATCAGCACCACGAACAGGCTGGCCACGAAAATCGGTGCGGGCCAACGGACCACCGCGGTGCCGACTCGCCGCCAGAAGCGGCTCTGCGGCGGCCGCTTCGACTCGTAAAGGCCTACGCGGCTGCCCAGGAAAAGCACGGCCGGGCCGAGCGTGACGGCGATCGCGACGATCACCAGCATGCCGATCGCGACGGGCGCGCCCATGGTGGTGAAGTAGGGCAGGCGGGCGAACGACAGGCAGTATGTCGCTCCCGCGATCGTCAGCCCGGATCCCACGATGACGGGTGCGACGGACTTGAAGGTCGCGTAGTAGGACTCGTCCCGGTCCAGTCCCATGCCGCGGTCTTCGCGATATCGGCCGAAGATGAAGATGCCGTAGTCGGTGGCGGCCGCGATCGCCAGCATCGTGAGGATGTTGCCTGCGAACGTCGTCAGTCCAAAGGCGCCGTGCAGAGCCAGGATTGACACCACACCACGGGCGGTCAGCAGCGCCAGGAACGTCAGGAACAGCTGGATCAGCGTGGTTCGGATCGATCGGTAGACGATGAGCAGCATGCCCGCGATCGCGGCAAGGGTGATCAGGGTGATCATCGCGAGGCTGGCGTTGCCGATGACGTGCAGGTCATCGGTGAGTGCCGCCGGGCCGGCGACGTAGGCCTGCACGCCGGGCGGCGCCGGTGTCTCCTTGATGACCTTGCGGACGGCATCCACGCCTTCGTTGGCCAGCGTCTGGCCCTGTTCACCGGCGAGGTTCAGCATCACGTACGACGCTTTGCCGTCGGCACTTTGGGCACCGGCGGCCGTCAGTGTGTCGCCCCAGAAGTCCTGGATATGCTGGATGTGCTCGGGGTCTTGCTCCAGCTTGCGGATGATCTCGTCGTAGTACTGATGCGCGTCCGGGCCGAGGGGCTTCTGGCCCTCCACCACGATCATGATCGTGCTGTTGGAGTTGAACTCTTGGAAGTTGGCCCCCATCAACTTCATCGCCTTCATCGAGGGGGCGTCCTCGGGTGCCATTGGGGCCGAGTGCATCTCGCCGACGACCTCGAGCTGGGGCGCGACCACGTTGACCAGTACGGCCATCGCGATCCAGAACAGGACGATCGGCAGCGCGAGGATGCGCAACAGGTGCGGGACGACCGGCCGCTTCGGCTTGCTCACCGGGTCGGGGGCGGTGACGGTGTGGGTCATGCTGACTTCACCAGGCAGTAGGTCTGGGCGTTGATGCCATCAGCCGATTGCTCCTCGCGGACGGTTCCGTTCACAGTGACGCGGCATCCAATCTGATCGCCGTCGGTCCGTGCCATGAGGCTGGCGCTGACAGCCGGCAAGGTTGTCGACAGGGTGACCGACCACGGCAGCGGTGCGGTGATCGTGTGCACTTTGGCTTCCGGGTCGAAATAGCTGATCTGGGCAGTGGTTCCGGGTGCGCCGTAGACGTCGTAGACCATGACCTTGGGGTTGAACTGCACGATCTCGATGCCCGCACCGGCGCCGGCATTGAGATCCTGGGACGCGAACATCCTGTGCAGGCGGGAAACGACCAGGCCCGACACCGCCAGCACGACGATGAGAATCAACGGGATCCAGATGCGTTTCAGCACGCGGCCCACCGGAATAGCTTTCACCCGAACACCTTCCGTCAGTTCGGCCGCGGTGCGGCCGGCTCCGCCTCACAGTCGGCGTTGGCGACGAGCCGGCCGATGAGCGGCAACGTCACTCGCGCCGACAGCCACAACGCCGACTGCTCTTCGGCGGTTAACGTTGTCATCAACGCCGCCAGGCGTTCCCGGCGCAACCGCTTGCGATCATCAAGCAACGCCTGGCCTGCCTCGGTGATTCCGATCAGGCACGCGCGGCCGTCATCGGGGTCGGGAAGACGGGTCACCAGCCCCGCACGCTCCAGCCGCTGGACCAACTGCGTCATGGACGGCTGGCTGACGCCTTCCTTACTGGCAAGGGTGGTCAGCCGTACCGGCCCTTCGCGATACACCCGGTTCATCGTGAAGGCCGCGGACGCGCTCAGATCGGCACGGTCGCTCAGAAACCGGATCGTCAGGTCCATGGCCTGGTCCAGGGCATCGCCTATGCAGTCGCTGACGTCTTGGTCCGTCAGCTGTTTTCCCACCGGGTATCTATATCACGGGGGCTATGTAGCAGCAATCGACAGACCCATCCGGTGGCCTCACAGTCACTTCCCAGCTTTGCTGACCCGGTGCTGGGACGATGCGGTCAGCGCGGCTAGCCGTGCGGGCGCGACTCGTAGCGGTCGTTTATATGCCGTCTACTATCTATCGCGCACTTACCACACGTCTCCGTCGCGCCAGTCGCAGGCCAGCTCCGCCGTGGCGTCGACCTCGATGTCGACGGGCAGCACGAAGATCGAGCCGTCATCGTCGGGCGTGCGGGTCATTCCGGTCGGCGCCAGCACTGACGTGGGTCCCTGCCACTGCAGCCAGCCGCGAGGACGGTAGATCGTCTCGCCGAGCGGGGTCGAACTGAGCGCACCGATCTGGTAGCCGCCGCGGATCACCTGTTCGACCGCGTCGAGCACGGCGTGGGCCAGTCCCTGTCTGCGCCAGTCCTCGCTCACCGCTACGGCCTCGACATAGCCACAGCGCAAGGCGCTTCCGCGATAGAGCAGTCGCCGCTGAACCACGGCCGCGTGGGCGATCAGTGCGCCGCGATGCGAGATGATCGCGTGCATCCCGCCCAGCGTGTGTTCCCAGTCCGAGTCGGTGAATTCGGCCGCACCGCCGAACGCGTCGGTGAGCATCTGCCGCGCGTTGTGGCGCGTCTCGTCATCCAGGTCGCTGGTATGGATCAGCCGGGCGGTGTGGACCTGCGTGTGCACACCCTCAGCTCTACCAGCCCGGCGGGCCGCCCGCTGCGATACGGGCTCGGGTCCAGTGCAATCGCACGGTCTGTCCGGGCCGGATCTGCGCGACCTTGTCGGTATCGGCGTCGGTGACCACGCCGATCACGGGATAACCCCCGGTCACCGGGTGATCCGGACCGAGGATCACCGGTTGGCCGTTGGGCGGCACCTGGATTGCGCCGCGGGTGGCGCCCTCGCTGGGCACCTGGCGGTCCGGCCAGCGGTAGGTCAGTGGTCGTGCGGATAGTCGCATGCCGACCCGATCGCTTCGCTCGCTGGCCACCCAGTCGGTGTGCACGAGCGCGTCGGGATCGGTGAACCAGTCGTCGCGTGGACCGGGCACGACGCGAAGCTCGATCGGGTCGGTGGTGATTGCGGCCACCGGGGCCTGCTCGAGCTCGGGGTAGTCCTGGGTGTGGCTACCCACCGGAAGAACGTCGCCCGCGCGCAGCGGCCGGGGGCCGATCGCCGACATCGTGTCGTAGCTGCGCGAGCCCAGCACCGGTTCGACGCCGATGCCGCCGCGCACTGCAAGATAGCTGCGCAGACCCGCGTGTGGTACGCCAAGCGAGATCACTTCGCCAGGGTAGACATGGTGAATACTGTTGGTGCCGAACGGGACTCCGCTGACAGCGGGACCGGCGTCGGCTCCCGTCACGGCGATGTCGACGTCGCCGCCATGCACTCGTGCGGCGAATCCACCGAGGGTGATCTCGACGGTGGCCCGGTCGTCGGGATTGGCCACCAGGCGGTTGGCCAGCCGGTGGGCCGCGCGGTCGGCGGCTCCCGAGCGGGTCACCCCGACATGCGCGAACCCGGGCCGGCCGAGGTCCTCCAGCAGCGCCAGCGGGCCGGTCCGCAGCACTTCCAACGTGATCATGACGGGCTGTCCCCGACCGCACGGAACCGCACCCACATGCCGGGTACGAGGAGCGCGGGCTGCGGACGGTCGATGTCCCACAACACCGCGTCGGTGTGTCCAATCAGCTGCCAGCCGCCGGGGGATTGGCGCGGGTAGACGCCACTGAACTCACCGGCCAGGCCGACCGATCCGGCCGGTACGGCGGTGCGTGGATCACTGCGGCGCGGCACCGCCAACTGCGGGTCGCCGTCGATGAGGTAGGCGAAACCTGGTGCGAATCCACCGAATCCGACCCGCCAGGGCGTGGCAGTGTGGGCTTCGATCACCTCACCGGGGGTCATCCCGGTGTGCGCGGCGACATCGTCGAGGTCGGGGCCGTCGTAGATCACGTCGATGGTGACGTCGACACCGCCAGCCGGGTGTTGCCCGGCATCGGAGGGATCGACGCCCAACTGCTTGAGGCGCTGCCGGGTGGGCTCCTGGTGGGCCGGATCGGCCAGTCTCACCAGGACGGTCCGGGCGGCCGGCACGATGTCGAGGACACCGGTCAGCTCTTCCGCGCGCAGGCTCGCCGCCAGCGCCAGCACGTCCTCGGTGGACGGGCATTCCAGCAACAGTGCCCCGTCGCCGTAGTCACGGATTGTGTTGGACACCATGCGTTTGCATCCAGACTCAGACCATCAGGGTGTAGGTGGGCTCGTGCCGCTTGATGTAGGCGATGACTCGATACGTCACCGGCAGCATGACCACTTCGACGGCGGTCTTGTAGACCCAGCCGAGCGCGGTGTAGGTGACGAAGTCACCGAAGCTGGTGATGCCGATGGCGCCGGCTGCGATGCTGCAGAAGACCAGGGTGTCGCCGAGTTGTCCGGCGAAGGTCGAGCCGACCAACCGCGCCCATAGGTGCTTTTCCTTGGTCCGCTGCTTGATCTTGACGACGGTCCAGGCGTTGATGGTCTGCCCGACGATGAACCCGGCCAGGCCGGCGACGATCAGCTGAGTGTAGGCGTGGACGATGTTCTCGAAGTGTTCCTGGTTGGTGTAGAAGTCGGCCGAGGGGAGATAGATCGTCACCCAGAAGGCCAGGGCGGCAAGGATATTCATCGCGAAGCCGAGAATGATCGCTCGCCGCGCGGCTTTGAACCCGTACACCTCGGAGAGTACGTCGCCGATCACGTACGTCAGCGGGAAGACGATGAAACCGCCGTCGGTGATGATCGACCAGTTCCCGATCACGGGCCCGAACGCCACGCCTTTCGTGGCGGTCACGTTGGAGATGATCACCAGCGCCGTGAAAACCGAGACGAAAACCGGATAATAGCGAGAGCCAACCTGCGCGAATCCTGGAGTGGGAGCGTCGGTGCGCGTGGGGGCCTGGCTGTTTGTCACAAGGGCTATCCAAGCACGGCCGCTCAGCCCAGCGCGCGCAACAGCAGCGGCGGCAGCTGATCGGCCACGACCGGGTAGGACAGCGGCGAGGCGAACGCGATCGCGCCGGCGAGGTCCTTGCCGGTGAAGACATTCCGAGCAGCCAGCGCCGCAATCGCCGGATCGGCCAGGAGTGCGGCCTGGTCGGCATCGCTCTCGGTGGACCAGATCACCACGTCTGCCGAGCCGAGGGCGTCGGCGAGCTTGTCGCGAGGGATGGCAGCCCGGTGGTCGTTGACGGCGTAGGTCTTGATGCCGTCGGCGATCTGGAAGCCCATCGACGTCAGGAAATCGGTCCGCCAGCCGGGCAGCGTCGCGGTCAGGGTGCCGCCGAAGAAGCTGCCGGCCAGCAGTGCCGCCTTCTTGTCCTTGAAGGTGGCGTTGTTCTTGGCCACGTCGGCGAACTTGCCATCGATGTCGGCGATCAACTGCTTCATCTTCCTGCCCTGGAAAACCGCGGTACCCACCGCGGCGGCCTGGTCCTTCCACGGCTCGAAGAAGGCGTCATAGCCGGATTGGGCGATGGTCGGGGCGATCGCCGAGAGTTTCTTGTAGGTGTCGGCATCGAGTCCGGCGTTCACGGCGACGATCAGGTCGGGCTTCAGCGCAGCGATCTGATCCACCTGAATCCCGTTGTCCAGGTTCAGCACAACGGGTTGGGCCGATCCGAGCTTGGGTTGGGCCCAGGGCCAGACCCCGTAGGGCTGGTCGCCGAACCAGTTGGTCACCGCGATCGGAACCACCCCGACCGCGAGAAGGTCATCCTGCTCGGTGAAGCCGGCGCTGACGACTCGTTTGGGCGGTGCCGGGACGGTGGTTTCGCCGAAGATGTGCTCGATCGTCACCGATTTCGGGTTGGCATCGTCGCCGGATGTCTTCGGCGAGCACGCCGCGGCAAGCAGCACCCCCGCCGCTCCGGCGGCCCCCAGGAACCCACGCCTTGTCCACTGCGCGCTCACGGCGCGACATTAACCCACCACCAGCGAGATGCCGAGTCCAATCATTGTGACCGCGATCAGACCGTCGAGGATTCGCCACGTCATCGGGGTGGCGAAGATCCCGGCCAGCCGTCGAGCGCCGAACCCCAGGCCGAAGAACCAGACCACGCTGGCGGTCACCGCGCCGACGCCGAACAACCACCGGCTGTCGGCATATTGGTTGGCCAGCGTTCCGAGCAAGACGACGGTGTCCAGATAAACGTGTGGGTTGAGGAACGTCATAGCCAGGCACGTCAGCAGGACCGAGATCAGCCGGGCGGACCCGTTCTGCGCGGGCGCCATGCTCGACGGCTTGAATGCTCGCCGGGCCGCGAGCGCGCCGTATCCGAAGAGGAATGCCGCGCCGCCGATCTTGGCCACTGTGACCGTTTGCGGGTGGGCGGTGATGACGGCGCCGATGCCGGCGATGCCAGCGGTGATGAGCAGTAGATCCGAGACCGCGCACACGCTGACCACCGCGAGGACGTGTTCACCGCGGATGCCCTGACGGAGCACGAAGGCATTCTGGGCGCCGATGGCCGCGATCAGGGTGAACGACGTCAGGAAGCCGACGAGCAGGGGCGAGGTCATGCCACGACGTTAGGAACGCCCGCTGCAACAGTCCAGCTAAAGATTCTACGGTTGGTTAAGCCGCGCTAATGCTCAGCAGAGTGCGTTGGCGGCGATGAGCCCGAATGTGATGAGCACGATGCTCAGCACGGCTGCGGGATGGCCCATGGACACGGCCACCGCCACTCCGGCGACGCCGGCGACGAAGATGGCGACCATCAGCAGGGCGGCCCGAATCGGGTGCGGATTGATGGCGGCACGGGGGAGCGGTACGACTCTCGGCCCTTGAGGGCGTTCCATGGAGCTCATCGAACACCTCCGGTTGTGACCTGGCTCATCATATGAACTATAGGTGATGGAGATCACAAACACGGCACGATCGGCTGCCGCGCGGGTCGCATTCGCGCACGTCATACCTAGTCTGGCTACAGACCGGCTTCTTCCAGGGCGTCCTCGAACTCCTCGAACGCCACCTTGTCGCCTTTGCCGTCGGCGATCGCCCGCTGGTAGATCCCGAACAGCTCGTCCCCGACCGCCGCGAACTTCGCGTCCCAGTCGGCCGAGTCCATCCGCCAGTACCCGGCGACGTCGTATTGGTCGACGGTCCAGCCGTGGCCGCGAAGGTATCTGCGGACCGCTCGGGATTCGCCGGCCTCGCCGGCGAACCAGCAGTACCCCTCCGCCGGCAGATCGATCTGACCGACCAAGTCCGCCAGCCGGCTCGGGACGACACCGTTTCCGGTGCCGAGGGTGGGTACGAGCGTGACGCCGGGGCGGATCGGAAGGTAATCCAGGTCCCGGTGGTCGACGACCTCGACGACGACGGTGGTCGCGACGGCGACCGGTGTTTCGGCCATGATCCGCGCGGCGGCCGGCAGCCCGGCGAGATCGGCCACCAACAACTGCCACGTCGTTTCCGGTGGCGGCCGGTACCACGCACGGGCGTAGTTCAGCCCGACCCGATCACCTGGCGTGGCCGTCTGCGCCCAGCGGCTGCCGGGACCGCCGGGATGCAGAGCGACATCGAGATCGATCTCGTCCCCGTCATGGCGGCGCACGGAGTAGGTGCGGCCTTCTTCGGGTGACTGGGCGTCGAAGTACACCCCGACGGCGGCGTCGGCACCCGAGGCGGGAGCCAGCGCACCGGGGTCTTCGACGCGCAGGCTGACGCGACGCAGCCGTGGGCTCAGCGGGATCGTCTCGATGACGGTCGCGGGCGAAAAGCTCATCACACCGCCCCGGCCGCTCCGAGTGTGATGGCGGTCAGGGTGGCGACGAGGGTCTCCTCATCGGTGTCGATGTCGCCGTGCAGCCACGCGCTGATGAGCTCCGTGGCGGCGGTGACCATTGCTCTGGTGGCGAGCAGACGGTCCACCGACGGCTTGGGTGATCCTTCGAAAGGCATGGCTTCGGCGGCGATGCGTTCGGTGAACTCACCGACTTCCCGCTGCTGCAGCTGGCGAAGCCGGGGAAAGCCGGGCGACTCCATGTAGAGGCGGGCGTCGGCCGCGCTGGCGACCAGCGTGTGGATCACTGTCTTCAGTACGCCATGA
Source organism: Mycolicibacterium crocinum (assembly GCF_022370635.2). The sequence continues at coordinate 481,890 of NZ_CP092362.2, forward strand.
GCCCGATCGGGCAGGGCAACGGTGCTCAGCACGTCTTCCATCGCCGCCTTCAGCCGGCCGTACAGCTCTTCGGCGCAGGCGTCCAGAAGGTCGTCCTTCGTGGTGAACTCGGTGTAGAAGTACCGCTTGCTCAGCTTCGCGCGCTGGCAGACCAGGTCGACGGTCAACGGCGCCACTCCGACTTCGGCGATCAGGGTGCGTGCGGCATCGAGCAGTCGCTCGCGGCGCTCCTGCGAGCGCTGCCGAGAGCTGAGTCCCCCGTAGGTACGTCCTTCGACAACCATGACGCCATCTTGACCCATGGTGTGTGCGACGCCATAATCCAGAACGAAGTCGTTCCAGATTACCCGCCGGGCGCAAGGAGCCACCGATGACGACACGGATCATGGATGACGCGGCGCGAGCGCTGGCCAACCCGCTGGCCTACACCGACGAGGCGGGCCTTCATGCGGCGCTCGCCCACCTGCGTAAGCACGCCCCGGTGTCGTGGGTCGACGTCGAGGGGTACCGGCCGTTCTGGGCGATCACCAAGCACGCGGACGTCATGGACATCGAGCGGCAGAACGATCTGTTCACCAACGACCCTCGCTCGATCCTGGTGGCGACCGAACTCGACGACAAGCTCCGTGCCGACCGGGAGGCCGGGATCGGCCTGTCCACGCTGATCCACATGGACGACCCGCACCATCGCGCCATGCGCAAGATCGGCGCCGACTGGTTCCGGCCGAAAGCCATGCGCGCCTTGAAAGCTCGCTGCGACGAGCTGGCCAAGATCTACGTCGATCAGATGGTGGAGCGTGGCCCGGAACTCGACTTCGCCCAGGAGATCGCGGTCAACTATCCGCTCTACGTGATCCTGACGCTGCTGGGTCTGCCGGAATCGGACTTTCCGCGGATGCTCAAGCTCACCCAGGAACTGTTCGGTGGCGACGACACCGAGTTCCAGCGTGGCGATTCCGGCGACGCGATGCTCGCGGTGCTGCTGGACTTCTTCAACTACTTCTCCGCGCTGACTGCTTCCCGCCGGGAGAACCCGACCGAAGACCTCACCTCCGCGATCGCCAACGCCACGATCAATGGAGAACCGCTGTCCGACATGGACACCGCGTCCTACTACGTGATCGTCGCCAGCGCCGGCCACGACACCACCAGTGCGGGAATCGCCGGTGGTTTGCTCGAATTGCTGCGTAACCCAGGCGAATTGCAGCGCCTGCAGAAGGATCCCGGCCTGATGGGCACCGCGGTCGAGGAGATGATCCGCTGTGTCGTTCCGGTCAAGGAGTTCATGCGCACCGCCCAAGCCGACACCGAAGTCCGCGGCGTCCCGATCGCCAAGGGCGAAGCCGTTCTGCTGTCCTATGTTTCGGCCAACCGCGACGAAGAAGTCTTCGACGACCCGATGCGCTTCGACGTCGCGCGCGACCCCAACAAGCACCTGTCCTTCGGCTACGGCGTGCACTTCTGCCTGGGCGCGGCCCTGGCCCGGATGGAGATGAACAGCTTCTTCACTGAACTCGTCCCGCGCATCAAGTCCATCGAACTCGCCGGCGAGCCCGAACTGATGGCCACCACCTTCGTGGGCGGGATCAAGCACCTACCGATCCGCTACTCCTTGGCCTGATTCGCCCGCGGCCACCCCCGGCAGCGGCGATAATGCCGGTGAGTCGGTCGCAAGAGGGGAAGTACTGACCATGAAGAAGCTGGCAGCGGCGCTGTTGAGCGCTATGGCATTGGCCGCTGTACCGGTGGCCGTCGCACCCGGCGCGCATGCCGATGTGTGCGGCGACGTCGGTGGGCGTCACGTGAATGTCGGTGGCTGCACGAACGTCGCCGGGGATGCCGCGGTTGCGGGCGCAGTGGCCTCCGATGACGACGCTGCAGCACAGGCGGCATCCGGGCAGCCGCCGTGCTACACCCCGCAGGGGGTGCCGTATTACACCCCCGGTTCGGATCCCTGCTACTGAGCGCCCCCGGTGAGGCCCGCCTGGATGCGGGTCAGCTCGCGGCCTTCGCGGCGATAGTCGAACTGGGCAGTTTCGAAGCGGCGGCCGATCAACTGCACGTAACGCCCTCGGCGGTGAGCCAGCGCATCAAGGCGCTGGAAAAGCAGGTGGGCCAGGTGTTGCTGGTCCGCGGAAAGCCCTGTCTGCCAACGGCTGCGGGTGCACCGCTGCTGCGGCTGGCCGCCCAGACCGCGATGTTGGAGGCCGAGGCCATCGCCGAGATGACCGGCGGCGGTGAGTCGGCACCGCGCCCACGCATCGCCATGGCGGTCAACGCGGACTCCATGGCGACCTGGTTTGCGCGGGTGCTGTCAGAACTACCCGACGTCTTGTTCGACATCCGCATCGAAGATCAGGACCATTCCGCGCGACTGTTGCGGGAGGGCGTCGTCATGGGTGCGGTCACCACCGAGCGCACACCGGTTCCGGGATGCCGGGTGCAGCCCCTCGGCGTGATGCGGTACCTCCCGGTGGCCAGCGCCGACTTCGTGAAGCGTTATCTCCCAGCTGGTTTCACTGTCGATGCGGTGGGATCTGCGCCGTCCCTGGCGTGGAACCGCGACGATGCGCTGCAGGATATGCTGGTGCGCAAGGTGTTTCGCCGTGTCATCGATCGGCCGGTCAATTACGTGCCCACTTCGGAAGGCTTCGGTGCCGCGGTGCACGCCGGACTGGGCTGGGGAATGTACCCGGAGCAGTCCGCCGCTGCAGCCCTCGCCGACCGTTCGTTCGTCCAAATCTGCGATGCCCACCTGGATGTTCCGTTGTTCTGGCAGTGCTGGAAACTCGACAGCCCACTGATGGAAGCCTTGACCGCAACCGTCCTGGGCGCGGCGGCGACGCTGCGCCGGCGCTGACAGCACATTCACAGCAGCCCATACGAGGTTTGGTGGTTGGCTGATTCGGATAACCGAGCCGCATGAACGCGAGCCGACGCACCCGCTCGAAGATCGGAGCGGCACTCGTGGGCGCGAGCGCGGCCTTGGCGGCGGTCTTCCTCGTGGCTATCCAAGTGGAGCGCGGTGGCGGTGAGACTGTGATGTCCGATCCCGGGTCCTTCACGGTGCCGGCAACCACCACGATGACGACCGGCGCCACCACGAGCACATCGCCCGGCCAGCCGTCGGTATCGGCCTCGATTGCCGCGCCGCAGATCACCACCACCCCGACCTCGTCCTCGCCGGGCTAGCTGCGCAACTAGGCAAAATCGCTGTCATGCACCATGATCGACCGGTTGACTGCGTCGATCGTGGAGATGTGAATGGGTGAAGTGGGCCGCTGGGCACGAGTTCTGCTGTCCGTGGTGATCGGATTGCTCGCGGTACAGGTCGTCCCAATCGGGCTCGCGCATGCCGACGAGGTGTTGCCGCCGGTGGGCTTCACCACCACCGCCAACGCGCCGCTGCGCGACGGCGGCACCTACGGCATCGGCACCGTGATCGTCGCGCATTTCGACGCTCCCGTCGGCGATCGCGCACTGGCCGAGCAGGCCCTGCAGGTCGACACCTCTCCGCCGGTCAGCGGTGCGTGGCATTGGGTCGATGACAAGACCATGCATTGGCGCCCGCCGCAGTACTACGCGCCCGGCACCGTCGTGACCGTCACCCCCGGCCCCGGCGCGCCGCTGACATTCACCATCGGCGCCTCGCACATCTCGATCGCCGACGACAAGACCAAGCAGGTGACCGTGTTCGACGGCGGAAACCTGGTCCGCACCATGCCCACGTCGATGGGGCGCGGCGGTACCGAGAAAGTCGGCAACACAACCCTGAGCTTCTGGACCCAGCCCGGCACCTACACCGTTCTGGACAAGAGCAATCCGGTGGTCATGGATTCCTCGACATACGGTCTGCCGATCAACTCCCATCTCGGGTACAAGGAGACGATCCCGTACGCGGTGCGCATCAGCACCGACGGCGTGTACCTGCACGAGCTGGACGCGACGGTCTGGGCGCAGGGCAACACCGATACCAGCCACGGTTGCCTGAACCTCAACCGCGACAACGCAATCTGGTTCTACAACTTCTCGGTGCCCGGCGATGTCGTCGAAGTGCGCAACACCGGGGGCAAGCCGCTTCAGCTCTGGCAGAACGGGGACTGGAGTGTTCCGTGGGATCAGTGGGCGTAACCGGCAGTGTTTCGAGTAGCGACTACTCGTGACAGCGGGCGTCGGTCCCACAAGACTGACGTTGTGACCTCCCCGTACGCAGAACCGCGCCGCCTTGCCGACGTCGTCGAGCTGCCGCTCGCCCGGATGGCACCCCAGGGCGACCCGGCGTCCGGGGACGACGAGCGCGAGCCGGAGACCATCATCCTGCTCTGGTGAGCGGTGCGATGTGGCATGGTGAAATCCATGGCTGATGCCGTCGGAATCGAGAACGTGCCCGCGCAACGAACCTTTTTCGGCCATCCCGTAGGCCTGGCCAACCTCTTCGGCGTCGAATTGTGGGAGCGCTTCTCCTATTACGGGATGCTCACGATTCTGGGCTACTACCTGTACTACTCGCTCACCGACGGTGGCCTGGAGCTGCCCAAGGCCACCGCGACCGGCATCGTCGGCGCGTACGGCGGTCTGGTGTATCTGTCCACGGTGCTGGGCGGCTGGGTGGCCGATCGGCTGCTGGGTATGGAGCGGACCGTGCTGTACGGCGGGGTGGTGGTCATGTGCGGCCACATCGCGCTGGCCGTACTGCCCGGACTCGCGGGCGTGGGCGTGGGACTGGTGCTGATCGCACTGGGGTCCGGCGCGCTGAAGGCCAACGCCTCATCGCTGTTGGGCACGCTGTACGAGGACGGTGATCCACGCCGCGACGGCGGGTTCACCTTGTTCTATCTCGGTATCAACCTCGGTTCGTTCGTCGGCCCGTTGATCACCGGTCTCTTGCAGACCAAACTGGGCTTCCACTACGGCTTCGGCGCCGCGGCCGTTGGCATGGCGCTGGGGCTCACCCAATATGTGGTGTTCCGGCGCAACCTCGGCAGCCACGGCCGCACCCCGCCGAACCCGTTGTCACACAAAGAGTTTCTGCGAACCACCGGTATCGCGGTGGTGGTCGTGGTGGCCGTCGTCATCGCCTTCGTCGTCGGCCTGATCACCCTCGCCAACCTGTCTCAGGTGACCACCGGAATTCTGATCGTCGCCTCGATCGGGTATTTCGCGGTGATGCTGCGCAGTCCGCGCGTCGAACCGCTGGAGCGAACCCGGGTGCGGGCCTTCATCCCGTTGTTCATCGCGAACGCGGTGTTCTGGTCGCTGTTCCAGCAGATCTTCACGGTGCTAGCGGTGTATTCCGACGAACGGATGAACTGGTCGATCTTCGGTTGGCGGGCGCCGTCGAACTGGATCGGCTCCATCGAACCGGTGTGGATCATCCTGCTGTCACCGCTGTTCGCGACGATGTGGACGAGGTTGGGCCGGCGCGCGCCCACCACCCCACGCAAGTTCGCCTATGGCGTCATCGGTATGGGCGCGGCGTTCCTGCTGTTCCTGCCGATGGCCGGGACGACCGGGCGCAGCGTTCCGGCGCTGGCCGTTGCGGCGATCATGGCGGTCTTCGCGATCTCCGAGCTGATGCTGTCGCCCATCGGCCTGTCGGTCACCACACAGTTGGCGCCCAGGCATTTCGCGCACAGATGATGGCGTTGTATTTCTTCTCGGTCGGTCTGGGCACCTCGATGTCGGGGGTGCTGTCCGGCTATTACCATCCCGACCGCGAGTTCGCCTACTTCGGCATCCTGGGCGCGGTCGCGGTGGTAGTCGGCGTGGTGGTGTGGGCGTTGGCACCCCGAGTGAGCCGGCTGATGGAGGGAGTTCACTGAGGCTGCGCGTCGAGCAATCGCACCATCTCGGCACGCATTTCGACCTTGCGCACCTTCCCGGTGACGGTCATCGGAAAGTCCTCGACCACCCGCACATAACGCGGAATCTTGTAGTGCGCAAGCTTTCCGGTCGCGAACGCACGCACCCCGTCGACGTCGAGCGGGGAGCTCCCGGGGCGCATCTTGATCCACGCGCAGATCTCTTCGCCGAATCTCGGGTCGGGCACGCCGATCACCTGCACGTCGTCGATATCCGGGTGGGTGTGGAGGAATTCCTCGATCTCCCTGGGGTAGACGTTCTCTCCGCCGCGGATGACCATGTCTTTGATCCGGCCGACGATCGTGCAATAGCCGTCGTCGCGCATCACCGCCAGATCGCCGGTGTGCATCCACCCGTCGTCGTCGATCGCGTCGCGGGTCCTGTCCTCGTCGTTCCAGTAGCCGAGCATCACCGAGTAGCCGCGAGTGCAGAATTCACCGGTCGCGCCGCGCTCGACGACAACACCGGTTTCCGGGTCGACGATTTTGACTTCGACGTGGGGGTGAGCGCGCCCGACGGTGGCGGTGCGCCGCTCGAGGTCGTCGTCGTGCAGCGTTTGGCACGACACGGGTGAGGTTTCGGTCATGCCGTACGCGATGGACACCTCCGCCATGTTCAATGTGTCGACGCAACGCTTCATGATCTCCACCGGGCAGGGGGCGCCGGCCATGATGCCGGTGCGCAGTGACGAGACGTCGCGGTGTGCCAGGTCCGGATGTCCGAGCACCGCGATGAACATCGTGGGCACCCCGTACAGCGCTGTGCAGCGCTCCTGCTCGACCGCCGCCAACGTCGCGGCCGGATCGAAGCCGGCCGACGGAATCACCATCGTCGCACCATGAGTGGTGCAACCCAGGTTGCCCATCACCATGCCGAAGCAGTGGTAGAAGGGGACCGGAATGCATAACCGGTCACCCGGGCCGAAGTTGATCAGATCGGTGACGAAGTACCCATTGTTGAGGATGTTGCGGTGTGACAGGACCGCACCTTTGGGTGAACCCGTTGTGCCGGAGGTGTATTGAATGTTGATCGGGTCCGACGGCGTCAGCGTCTCCATCCGGGCGCGCAACCGGTCGGTGGACACCGCCTCCCCGCGCTGCCTCAGCGACTCCCAGTCGGAGGAATCGAGGAACACCACCTCGGCCAGATCGGGCACCTCGGGGCGCACCTCGGCGACCATACTGCGGTAGTGGGATGACTTGAATTCGGTGACGGACAGCAACATTCGGACGCCGGCGTGCCGCAGCACATAGGCGAGCTCGTGAGTTCGGTACGCGGGGTTGATGGTCACCAGGATCGCGCCGGCCTTGGCGGTGGCGTACTGCACCACGGTCCACTCCGCGCAGTTGGGTGCCCAGATGCCGACCCGATCGCCCTTGTTGATCCCTGATGCGATCAACCCACGTGCCACCAGGTCGACCTCGCGGTTGAGCTCGGCATAGGTCCACGAGCGGCCGGTCGCGACCTCGACGAGTGCGTCGACATCGGGGTGTGCCGCGGCCGTGCGTTCGAAGTTCGCGCCGATCGTCTCGTCGAGCAGTGCCGCCCCGGCGGGGCCGGCCGCATACGATCGCGGCGCCGCGTGCTGCTCGCGGAGCACGTTCTTGTCAACCTTGCCACTGGCATTGCGGGGCAACGCGTCAACGACGGCGATTCGCTTTGGACGTTTGAAGGCAGCCAGGTGTGCGCGGCAGTGCGCCTCGATCTCGGCCTCGGTGGGCGGGGCTTGGGGATCGCACGCCACGATCACCGCCAGCGGAGTCTCGCCCCACTTCGGATCCGGTACGCCGATGATCGCCACCTCGGCGACCTTCGGGTGAGCCGCCACGACGTTCTCCACCTCGGCGCTGTAGATGTTCTCTCCGCCCGAAATGATCATGTCCTTCTTCCGGTCGACTACGTAGATGTAGCCGTCCTCATCCTGCCGGACGAGGTCACCGGAGTGGAACCATCCGCCGCCAAACGCCTCCGCGGTCTGGACCGGCTTGTTCCAGTACTCCGTCATCACCAGTGGCCCCTGATAGACGATTTCGCCGACCGACCCCGGTGCTACGTCGTTCATATCGTCGTCGACGATGCGCGCCTCGACGTTGAGCATCGGCGTGCCCACCGAACCGATTTTGCGGATGGCGTCATCGCCGTGCAGCAGGCAGGTGATGGGGCTGCACTCGGTTTGGCCGAACGCGGCGACGATCTCCGCGTCCGGGAAGGCGGCCGCCATGCTCTGCAGCAGCGTGGTGGAGGCCGGTGCGGCACCCCACCAGATCCGCCGCAGATAGGACAGATCCCATTGCCCGAGACCGTCCATCGCGCAGACCATCTGCCACTGGGATGGCGTCATCCAGCACGAGGTCACGCGCTCGCGGACGATCGTGCACACGGTTGCCTCGGGGTCGAATCCTCCCGACGGTGGAATGACGACGGTGCCGCCGGTCAGGAACGCGGGCAGCATCCCGGACACGCCCGCGGTGTGGAACAGGGGCGCCACCCCCAGCCAGCAGTCGTCGGGGATGTGGCCGAGCGTGGCGATCGAGCTGAACGCATGCAGATGCAGGTTGCGATGGTTCAGCACAGCACCTTTGGGAAAGCCCGTCGTGCCGGAGGTGTACATGATGAAGGCCGGTTCCTGATCGCCGACGACGATATCGACGGGTTCGTCGGATGCGCTGTCGATAGCAGACTCGAAGTCGTCGCCGATCGTCAGCACCGAGCGCACCGACGACACTCGTGCCCGCTCGACGACGCCGGCCAGTGCGGCGTCGACCACGACAAGTGCCGCGCCGCTGTCGGCCAACAGATAGGCGATCTCATCGGCCACCAGGCGGAAATTCAGCGGTACCGCAATAGCGCCCAGTCGTGCTGTGGCAAACCAGGTCTCGATGACCTCGAGGCTGTTGAGGCCTAGTACGGCGACCCGGTCACCGCGGCGGATTCCACGCTGGGACAACGCGTTGGCCAGCCTGGTGACCCGGGCGTCGGTCTCGCCGAAGGTGCCGCGGCGACGCGGGTCGACGAACGCGGTGCGGTCAGGGCGGACCCGGGCGTGCCTGGCGAGGACGTCGCTGAGGGTGATGCCCGTCGACGCAGAGGTCATAAGCCGACTCGATCGGCGAGCAGCGCACGATGGTGGTTGCTGCTGCCGAAGAGCGCTTCGCACGACTTGGCCCGGCGTAGATAGTGGTGCAGGTCGTGCTCCCAGGTGAACGCGATACCGCCGTGTACCTGGGTGGCGGTGTTCGCGCAGAGGGTGAACGTGTCGGCGGCTTGAGCTTTGACCAGCGGGGCCGCCACCGCGAGTTCAGCGGGGTCGTCGGCGCTCATCGCCGCGAACATCACCGCCACCCGGGTCGCGTCGATCTCGATCGCCATCTCCGCGCACATGTGTTTGACGGCCTGAAATGTCCCGATCGGGCGATCGAATTGTGTTCTGGTGCAGGCATACTCGACACTGCGCGCCAGGCAGGCCTCGGCGCCACCCAGCATCTCGGCAGCCAGCAGCACCCGTGCGGTGTCCAGCACCTTCTCAAGGCCACCGGATGCGGCAGCATCGAGCGGTTCCGCTGCGGCCTGGCGGAGGGTCACCCGGGCCACCGGGCGGGTGAGGTCGAACGACGGCAGTTGCTCGACGTCGACGCCCGGGTCGCCTGCGTTGACCACGTAGAGACCGATCGCGTCGGCGGTGCGTGCCGGAACCACCAACAGGTCAGCGCCGACGCCGTGCAGGACCGGTTCGCACACCCCGTCCAAGACGGTGTGGTCACCGACCCGGACGGCTGACGTACTCGCCAATGTGGGATCACCGGCTTCGGGTCTGGTGGCCGCAAAGGCTGCGAGGTGCTCCCCGCCGAGCAGGGCGGGCAGCAAGCGGTGGCGTTGCTCCTCACTGCCCATGATCAACACGGCGTGGACGGCGAACACATGAGATGCCAACGGCGCCGGGGTAAGGGCGCGGCCGAACTCCTCGAACACGACCGCCGATTCCACGAGGGTGGCTCCCGCCCCGCCGTACTGAGGCGGAACCGATAGCCCGGGCAGCTCCAACTCTGCGCACAGGCGGCGCCAGAGCCGTTCATCGCCGCCGTGCACCTGCAGGAAGCTGCGTACCGAGTCGCGAAAGTCCAACAATTCGGTGCTGTATTGAAAGTCCATGTCAGCGCGGCTCCTTCGGCAGTCCGAGCAGTTGCTCACCGATGACGTTGCGTTGAATCTGCGAGCTGCCGGCGTAGATGGTGGCTGCCCGCGCATAGAGCAGTTCGTCGAGCCAGCAGGCCGCCGAATTGTCCGTGCCGGGCACCGGAATGATGAGTGCGCCACCATTTCCCGCTCCATCGGCGCACAGTGCGTCGACACCGAGGATGTCGATGGCCAGATCGGTGGCACGCCGGAAGTATTCACTCCAGATCACCTTGTTGATCGCCGCGGCGGCGCCCGGCCGCTGGCCGTTCAGGAGCGCGGTCAGGCCGCGAAACCCCTGATAACGCAGGATCTCCACCCGCGAGTAACACCACGCCAGCTCGTTGCGGACATGAGGATCGGTGTGTTTGCCCCGCTGCCGGGCGAGCGCTCGAAGCCGATCCAGGTCGCGACCGAATTCGATTGCTGCCGTGGTGATCTGGGAGCCGCGTTCGAAGCCGAGTACGGTCATTGCGGTTCCCCATCCGCCACCTACTCCGCCGAGGACGTCGGCGCCTCGAGCGCGGGCGTCGGTGAAGAAGACTTCGGAGAACGACGCGTGCCCGGCCGCGTTGACGATCGGGCGCACCACCACGCCGGGTTGGTCGATCGGCACCAGCAGCATCGACAAGCCCTTGTGCTTCGGTGCCGCGGGGTCAGTGCGGGCCAGGACGAAGATCCAATTGGCCGTCGGACCGGCCGACGTCCAGATCTTCTGGCCATTGATCACCCACTCGTCGCCATCGAGAACCGCCCTGGTCCGCACCGATGCCAGATCCGAGCCGGCGTCCGGCTCGGAGAACCCCTGGCACCAGCGGTCCTCGCCGGACAAGATGCGTGGCAGGAAGTGCTTCTTCTGTTCCTCGGTGCCCAACGCGATCAGAGTGTTGCCCAGCAGGTCGATACCGAGGAGGTCATTCTCTTCTCGCTCGGGCGCCCCGGCGCGGGCGAACTCCTCAGCCAGCACCACCTGCTCGACCGGGGAGAGCCCACCGCCGCCGTATTCCTTCGGCCAGGAGACCGTCACCAAACCGCGGTCGGCGAGGATCTTGCGCCACCATTGCCGGCGCTCCTCGCGCTCCTCGGGCGCCAGTGCACCGGGACCGGTCCAACCGGCGGGCAGGTTCTCGGCCAGGAACAGCCGGATTTCATCGCGAAAGCACTCGGCTTCTCGCGGATAGTCGATGTCCACCTGGGCTTCGTCCTTCGATCAGGCCCGATGCTTGGCGGCGGGCAGGATGTCGGGGGCCAGTCGCCAGTCCTCGAGCCCGTCCTCCACCGTCCCGATGCCCAGCGGGTTGCCGTTGATCTCGGCCCAATGCGAGTGATTGAGCTGATGCAAGGAGAAGCAGGCGTCCAGCGCGGTGGAGAAGCCCATCGCATCTACGGTCTGGTTCACCGACTCCTTGATGAGCAATGCGGCGATCGTGGGCACCTTGGCGATACGGCCGGCGAATTCGACGGTGCGTTCCGAGAGCTCGGCGGCGGGGAAGACCTTGCTGACCATGCCGAGAGCATGGGCGTCGTCGGCGTTCAGTGAGTCGCCGGTGAGTAGTAGTTCCTTGGCCTTGCGCGGGCCGAACTCCCAGGGATGACCGAAGTACTCCACGCCGCACATGCCCAGACGGGTCCCGACTACATCGGCGAAGATCGTGTCCTCGCCGGCGACGATCAGGTCGCAGCACCACGCCAACATGAGTCCGGCGGACAGAACCATCCCATGTACTTCGGCGATCGTGATTTTCCGCAGATTGCGCCAGCGCTTGGTGTTTTGAAAAAAGTAGTGCCATTCCTGCCGGTGCCTGGCATCGGCGCCGGTCAGCGTTCCGCCATTGCAGAGATAGCTGGGGTGCTGACCGGGGCCGGAGGAGCGTTCGCGGACGTCATCGGTGGAGCCCAAGTCATGGCCCGCCGAGAAGCATGAGCCCGCTCCGCGCAGGATGACCACCCGAACGCCGTCATCCTCCTCGGCGAGTTCGAACGCCGTCCCGAGTTCGACGAGCATTCCCCGGTTCTGCGCGTTGCGTTGCTTTGGGCGATTGAGCGTGATCACGGCGATCCGGCCGTCCTGGATCAGGTCGTAGCCGATGTAGTCGAAATGCTGCACAAATGCTCCCTTCGCTTGCCGCGGATGGCCGCCGCTGATGCAGCACGCTACGCGGACAACGCGCAGAATGTCCATAGGCAGTACGCCGCGATAGAAACTTTCCGTTGGGTAAACAGGCAAGAAAAATGGTTCTTGCATCGAATCAAGTATCTTGCTAGTACTGTGTTGTAAGTCGCAGTCGACCGAACAGATGCGCTTGCTCGACCACTACCGAGAGGGTTCATGATGGAGATCGGACTTTTCCTGATGCCGGCGCATCCGCCAGAGCGCAGCTTGTACGACGCGACCCAGTGGGATCTCGACCTCATTCAGCTCGCCGACGAGCTCGGCTACGTGGAGGCGTGGGTCGGCGAGCACTTCACGGTGCCGTGGGAACCGATTTGTGCGCCGGATCTGCTGCTGGCTCAAGCGCTGCTGCGGACCAAGAACATCAAGCTCGCTCCCGGCGCGCACCTGCTGCCCTATCACCATCCGGTGGAGCTGGCCCATCGGGTGGCCTACTTCGATCACCTCGCGCAGGGCCGCTTCATGCTCGGCGTCGGCGCCAGTGGCATACCGGGGGACTGGGCGTTGTTCGACGTCGACGGGCAGAACGGTGAGCACCGCGAGATGACCCGCGAGGCGCTCGAAATCATGCTGAAGGTCTGGACCGAGGACCAGCCGTGGGAGTTCCGCGGTAAGTATTGGAATGCCAACGGAATAGCCCCGATGTTCGAAGGGCTGATGAAGCGCCACATCAAGCCCTTCCAGGCGCCGCACCCGCCGATCGGAGTGACCGGGTTCAGTGCGGGCTCCGAGACGCTCAAGCTGGCCGGCGAGCGCGGCTATCTGCCGATGAGTCTCGATCTCAACACCGAATATGTTGCGACGCACTGGGATGCGGTGCTGGAGGGCGCCGAGCGGTCCGGACGGACGCCCGATCGGCGGGATTGGCGCCTGGTGCGCGAGGTCGTCGTCGCCGAAACCGACGAACAGGCATTCCGTTATGCCGTCGACGGCATGATGGGCCGCAACATGCGCGAGTACGTGCTGCCGACGTTCCGGATGTTCGGGATGACCAAGTTCTACAAGCACAACCCGTCGGTGCCCGACGAAGACGTCACCCCGGAGTACCTGGCGGAGAACACCTTTGTGGTCGGGTCGGTCGAAACCGTGGTCGACAAGCTGGAGGCCACCTATGACCAGGTGGGCGGATTCGGGCATCTACTGATCCTTGGATTCGACTACCTCGACAACCCGGGGCCGTGGAAGGAGTCGATGCGACTGCTGGCCGAGGAGGTCATGCCGCGGCTGAACGCCCGGATCGCCAAGAAACCCGTTTCGGCCATCGTCTGACTCGAGGACGGGAGACATGCAGGTGCCCGAGATCACCGTGCGGTATTCGGATGGAACGTGCAAGACGATGCCGGTGCAGCCGGATCAGTCGATCTTGGAGGCTGCCGAGGAACACGGCATCGCGATCGTCAACGAGTGTCAGAGCGGGATCTGCGGGACCTGCGTAGCCACCTGTGCCTCAGGCGATTACGAGATGGGTCGCACGGAGGGCCTGTCCGAAGTCGAGCGCGATGCCCGCAAGGTGTTGACGTGCCAGACCTTCGCGAAGTCCGACTGTGTGATAAGCCTGCAGTACCCGGCCGACGACAACGCAGCGCGGCTGGTCACCGGAACCGGGGTGGTGACGGCCGTCGAGCACGTGTCGCCGAGCACCGCGCTGCTGCGCGTCGACGTCTCCGGTCTCGACCCGCTGGTGTATCTGCCCGGTCAATTCGCCCAGTTGCAGGTGCCGGGAACCACGGTGTGGCGCAACTACTCCTACGCCCATCCCGCCGACGGACGCTCCGAGGTGGAGTTCATCGTTCGGCTGCTGCCGCGGGGAGTGATGTCGGACTATCTGCGCGGCACTGCCAAACCCGGTGATCGCATCGCGATGCGCTGCAGCAAGGGTGGCTTCTACCTGCGATCGACCGGGCGAACCGTGGTCCTGGTGGCCGGTGGTACCGGACTGTCGGCGATCCTCGCGATGGCTCAGAGTCTGGATGCCGATCACCGCGGAACGGTCCACCTGGTCTACGGCGTCAGTGATGTCGACGACCTGTGCAAGCTCGATGAGCTCGAGGCACTGAAGCGGCGGTTGCCCGGGCTGGAGGTCCATACCGTGGTGTCCCGGCCCAGCAGCGCGTGGGCCGGGCCGGTCGGGCGGGTCACCGACGTCCTGGAGGCGCGGATGTTCGACGGCGGGAACGCCGACGTGTACATCTGCGGCCCGGCCGGAATGATCGCCGACACCCGGCAATGGCTGGACGACAACGGTATTCGCGGTGCCGGCGTGTATTACGAGAAGTTCGTGGCGAGTGGGGCGGTCCGTCGGCGGACTTCGCCACGCTTGGATTACACCACAATCGACCTGGCTGAGGTGCGCCGCGGCGGGCGCGGCACCGCGGTCGTGGTCGGCGGAAGCATGGCGGGAATCGCCGCGGCCAAGGTTCTCAGTGAGACATTCGATCACGTCATCGTCCTGGAGAAGGACGCACCGCACACCCGCCGCGAGGGCAGGCCGGGCGCGGCTCAGGGCTGGCACCTGCACCATCTACTCACCGCGGGGCGTATCGAACTGGAGCGGTTCTTCCCCGGGATCATCGACGACATGGTCCGCGAGGGCGCGTTCGACGTCGATATGGCGGCCCAGTATCGTATCCGGCTCGGCGGGAGTTGGAAGAAGCCGGGCACCGGCCCGATCCAGATCGTCTGCGCTGCACGACCCCTGCTGGAGTGGTGTGTTCGGCGTCGCCTTGACGATGAACCGCGGATCAGTTTTCGCTATGAGTCCGAGGTGGCGGATCTGGTCTATGACCGCACCGATGACACCGTCATCGGTGTCGCAGTCGTCGGCGACGGTGACGAACTCGCTGTCATACCAGCTGAATTCGTGGTCGACGCATCAGGGAAGAACACCAAGTTCCCGGAATTTCTGGACCGCATCGGTGTCGGGGCACCGGAGGTCGAGCAGGACATCATCAACTGCTTCTACTCCACCATGTTCCACCACGTTCCGCCGGAGCGGCAATGGGACGACAAGGTGATGGTCATCTGCTATGCCTACCGTCCCTACGAGGACACCTACGCCGCGCAGTACTACACCGACAGCTCACGCGCGATCCTGTCCACGTCGCTGGTGGCCTACAACTGCTATTCGCCGCCGCGCACCGCGCAGGAGTTCCGCGCGTTCGCCAACCGGATGCCGTCGGCAGTGATCGGGGAGAACATCGACGGCCTCGAGCCGGCATCGCCGATCTACAACTTCCGCTATCCCAACATGCTGCGGTTGCATTACGAGAAGAAGCGCAATCTGCCGCGCGCGCTGGTGGTGGTCGGTGACGCCTTCACCAGTGCCGACCCGGTTTCCGGACTCGGGATGACGCTGGCGCTCAAGGAAGTCCGGGAAATGCAGCTGCTGCTGGCCAAGTACGGGCCCACCGATCCGGAGCTGCCGCGCCGCTACTTCCGCACGATCTCCAAGTTGGCTGACACCGCCTGGTTCGTGATCCGAGAACAGAACCTGCGGTTCGACTGGCTCAAGGACGCCGACAAGAAGCGGCCGTTCTACTTCGGCGCCCTGACCTGGTACATGGACCGCGTGATGGAGTTGGTACACGACGACCCGGAGACCTACAACGAATTTCTGGCCGTCGTCCATCTGGTGAAACCCGCTGCGGCACTGATGACACCGAAGGTGGCAGCTCGTGTGCTCGGCAAATGGGCCCGGACCAGACTCTCCGGGCAGAAGACGCTCATCGCGCGCAACTACGAGAACCGCACCATTCCGTCCGTCGAAGAGCTGATCCAAACCGAAGAAGTAGCAATCGGTTTGGCTGCCACCCGGTCCCACTAGAGAAGAGGCCCAGATGATCCATCGGATGCTGAACTGCCGAGGCACCCGGATCCATGCCGTGGAGGAGGGTGAGGGACCGCTGGTGGTGCTGGTACACGGCTTCCCCGAGTCGTGGTATTCCTGGCGCCACCAGATCCCGGCGCTGGCTGCGGCCGGCTATCGAGTGGTGGCGATCGACCAGCGCGGCTACGGGCAATCCTCTAAGTATCGGGTGCAAACCGCTTATCGCATCAAGGAATTGGCCGGTGACATCGTCGGTGTCATCGACGCCTACGGCGAGAAGCAGGCCGTCGTGGTCGGCCATGACTGGGGTGCCCCGGTCGCGTGGACCTTCGCGTGGCTGCACCCGGACCGTTGTCGAGGAGTCGTGGGAATCAGCGTGCCGTTCGCCGGGCGCGGAGTGATCGGCCTGCCCGGCAGCCCCTTCGGTGAGCAGCGTCCCAACGATTACCACCTGGAACTGGCCGGCCCCGGCAAGGTTTGGTATCAAGACTATTTCTCCGAGCAGGACGGCATCATCACCGAGATCGAAGAGGATCTGCGGGGCTGGTTGCTCGGTCTGACCTACACGGTGTCCGGCGATGCTATGGCCGCGGCGACACAAGCCGCCGAGGCGGCCGGGGTGGATCTCGCTGCCATGGATCCGATCGATGTCATCCGGTCCGGCCCGCTGTGCATGCCGCACGGGGCTCGGCTCAAGGACGCATTCGTCTATCCCGAGACGATGCCGGACTGGTTCACCGATGCCGATCTCGACTTCTATACCGGCGAATTCGAGCGATCCGGGTTCGGCGGTCCGCTGAGCTTCTATCACAACATCGACAACGACTGGCACGACCTCGCCGACTACGAAGGCACCCCGTTGACCCCGCCGGCTCTGTTCATCGGCGGTCAGTACGACGTCGGCACCACCTGGGGAGCCGAGGCGGCCGAACGCGCGCACGAGGTGATGCCGAACTACTGCGGTACCCACATGGTGGACGGCGTCGGCCATTGGATCCAGCAGGAGGAGCCCAAGGAGACGAACCGGCTGCTGCTGGACTTCCTTGGCGGACTGAGCTGATGGAGCCCCGCAGATGAGAACGGTGCACGGACGCCTGCGGCGCGCTATCGCGGCGGTCGCCACCGGCCGCCCCGTCATCGTCGTGGACGACGCGGAGAAGCAGGGATATCTGGTCTTCGCCGCGGATGCCGCGACACCGCAGAGGCTGACCTTCATGATCCGGCACACCTCCGGTTACGTCCGAATCGCGCTGCCCGCCTCGGACTGCGCGCGGCTCAACCTGCCGCCGGTGGGGCACCAAGAGAGCGAGCCGGCCGGTATGACCGCGCAACGCGTGACGGTGGACTTTCGCGAGACGGGCACCGGGATCTCGGCCATCGACCGCGCCCGCACCATCGCCGCCCTCGCCGCCGCCGAGTCCACGGCCGGTGATTTTCGCCGGCCCGGGCATGTGATCCCGGTACAGGCGGGCAAGGACGGCGTCCTCGGCCGTTCGCCCGGCGCTGCGGAGGCGGCACTAGATCTGGCCCGCCTCGCCATGCGCCGTCCTGCCGGTGTGTTGTGTGAGCTTGTGTCTCAACAAAACCCGGCCGGTATGGCAGACCGTCGCGAATCAGCAGCATTTGCCGACTGCCACCGCATACCAATGATCTCGGTCAGCGAACTCGCGACGTACCGGCGTCGGACCGAACCGCAGGTCATGCGGAGGGCGGAGACCACACTGCCGACGGCAGCCGGCACCTTCCGGGTGGTCGGCTACCGAGACGCCCGAGACGGCGGCGAACATCTGGCGGTGATTGCCGGCAGAGCCGGTGCCGATGCACCGATGCCGCTTCACGTCCACGTCGAATGTCTCGGCGGCGATGTGTTCGGATCGCTGGCGTGCGGCTGTGGTGCGGACCTCGCTCATGCGGTCGCCGCGATGCGAGCCGAGGGCACCGGCATGATCATCTACCTGCGCCCACCGGCCGCACGTGCCTGCGGTGTCCTCGCGGGGTCTGCCGCACCGGACATGGTGTCCGAGACCGTTGCATGGATCCTCCGTGACCTCGGTGTGTACACCGTCAAATTGTCCGACGACGCACCGGAATTGGGCTTGCTGATGTTCGGCGCGATTCGCGAGCACGGCCTGCACGTCGAATCCTCCGCCGCGGTGTGGCCCGTGGCAGGCTGAGATATATTCTGGCACAACGGGATCGCAGGGGAGAAGTGATGACGCATCCGGATCTGGCCGGAAAATCCGCGATTGTGACCGGCGCCGGTGCCGGCATCGGGCTGGCCATTGCCAAGCGGCTTGCCGCGGAGGGCTGCCACGTCTTGTGCGCGGACATCAACGGTGACTCTGCACTGGCCGCGGCGTCCGAGTTGGGCGGCGACGCGGTCGGTCATCGCGTCGATGTCAGCGACGAGGCGCAGGTGATCGGCATGGTCGAGGCGTGCGTTGCGGCCTTCGGTGGCGTCGACATGCTCGTCGCCAACGCCGGCGTCGTGCATTTCGCCCCGGTGCTGGAAACGAGGGTCGACGACTTCGACCGGGTGATCGGGATCAACCTGCGCGGTGCATGGCTGTGCACCAAGCACGCCGCCCCTCGCATGGTCGAGCGCGGCGGCGGCGCCATCGTCAACATGTCCTCGCTTGGCGGACAGGTGGCAGCGGCGGGGACGGCCGCATACGGGATGTCGAAGGCGGGAATCATTCACCTCAGTCGCATCACCGCCGCCGAACTCCGCTCGGCCAACGTGCGGTCCAATGCGTTGCTACCCGCATTCGTCGATACCCCGATGCAACAGACCGCGATGACGATGTTCGACGAGGCTCTGGGCGCGGGCGGGGCCAGCACCATGATCGGACGCCTTCAGGGCCGGATGGCCGGTCCCGACGAGATGGCCGGTGTGGTCGCCTTTCTGCTCTCCGACGACGCGTCGATGATCAACGGGACGGCGCAGGTGGCGGACGGCGGAACACTCGCAGCACTGTGGTGATCGGCCTTCTCGCCGGGTTACTCGGGAGCGTCGGCCTGGCTGGTCAGGATCGCCAGGGCAATCGTGGTCATCTCCTGTGCGACGTCCGTGCGGCGGGTGAGATGCCAAGTCCGCGAGACATCTTCGATGAAGCTGACGGCAGCGGCGACCAGTAGTCGGGCTTGTGCAACGGTGGTTTGCGGGACCAGGGTACGGACCAGGTCTATCCACAGGCCGTCGCGGTCGGCCTGGTTCTTGGTGAAGCTGTCGCGAACCTCGTCCGAAGCCGAGGACAGTTCGGTGATCGACACCGAGACCAGGTCAGGATCGTCGAGGCTGATTCGTACCCGCCCGGCGACGAGATCGTGAAGACGCTGCGATGCAGAGACATTCGAGCGGAGCACGCGGATGGACTCCAGGGCCGACCACTCGTCGAGCCGCCGCACCAGGGCGTCTAGGATGGCTTGCTTGGAGGAGAACGAACGGTACAGGCCAGGCCCCGCGATGCCGACGGTCTTTCCGATATCGGCGGTGCTGACCGCGGGATAACCACGGGCACGGAACAATTGGGCGCCCGCCGCCAGCAGCGTCTCGTACCGGGAGAATGAGGCTGCCTCACGGGCACCTGTGCCCTCGATCGGCTCGAGTGCACCGACGGCTGGAGTGCGCGCGGCCGCCATGCACGCGCGGTACAACAGTTCCCTGAGTTCGGCGCCGGGCAGGGTGAGGGTATGGCGCCCAAGGCTTGTCAGTGTGCTCGACACCGCCCATGCGCGCAGCTCGACGTGCGGTGGGCTCAGCTCTGGCATCTCCAGCCGGACCCCGGATTGCATGCTGGCCACGATCGCGTTGATCCGGCCGCGTACTTCGGTCCGGTCGTGATCGGTGAGATAGCGGGCCTCGCGTTGCCACAGCACGGTCAGTGCTCGGGTCTCGACCGCGGCGGCGATCAAATCCGGCAATTCATCGTGCAGGGGACGGGCGGTCGACGTGGGCGTGCGACCTTCGGGATTGCGAACGCTCTGGTATTCGTCCTGCGCGTTCAGGATCACCGCGGTCAGCAGGGCTTGCTTGTTGTCGTAATGGCGATACAGGGCGCGAGCCGTCACCCCGGCCGCTTCGGCAATCTCCTCCAGCTTGACCGAGTGGAAGCCGCGGTCGATGAACAGCCGCGCGGCCTGGTCGAGGATCTGCTTCTTACGGTCCTTCGGCCTGCGCCTGACGGCTGGGACGGTTGGCTGCATCGCTGAGCGTCCCCCCTTCTCGCCGGATGGCAATATCCTCGCAGATCTGCGCGAGGGAGATGTTGGAACGTAACAAAAAAGTACATCGATATGGGAAAGTGCATCGTTTCATGGATTATTCGAGAACACGAGCGCCCACAAACATGTTATCGGCTATAGACATAGGTATCCATCCCGCGTACTCTCGCCAAGGTGATCGGTCGTCTCGACGCGACGGTGAAGTCATCTGGCGGGACTTCGCTGACCCGCCTGCCGGCGGTTGTGGGCGGTACCGCCCGGGTGGGAAGCGGCCTGCACGAACCCGACACCGGCGATCTCGTTGCGGGCGTGCAGCAGGCTGTCGATCGACTCATCCAGGCGTCGTCGGTGCAGGAGCTCTTCGCGCTCGCGGCAGCAGCGGCCGCCCGCATCGGATTCACCCGGGTGCTGTTTTCCAGACTTGATCACGGAACCTGGCTGGCTCACAACGCCTATACCGCTGATGATCCCGATTTCGCCGAGCAGTTGGTGGCATTCGGAACCGCCCACTCCCGACGGTTGGGTGGCCAGCTTCTGGAATCCGAGATGTTGCTCAGCGGAACCCCAATCCTGGTGTGCGACGCGCAATCGCACCCCCGGGTCTTTCGCAAGCTTGTGCGGTTCACCCGCACCACGGACTATGTCGCCGCGCCGGTGCAGGCGTGGGGTGCCGCGGTGGCGATGATCCATGCCGACCGGTATCCCGACCGCAGTGTCCAGGAGATCGACCGGCGGCTGCTCGGCCTGTTCGCGGGTGGCCTCGGCCTGGCCATCGAACGCGCCCAACTCGCAGACCGGCTGAAAGTGATCAACCAGGCATCGGCCTCGCTTGGGGAGCGGTTGACTGACGACGGCACGGCGGCTCAGCCGGAGTCCCCGCCCCGGTTGGCCGCGGTGTCGTCGTTGCCGCGGGCGGAACGCGCCACCGAGCGGCTCTCACCGCGCGAATGGGATGTGTTGCGCAGCATCGCCCTCGGCAAGACCAACGCTCAGATTGCCACCAGCCTGTTCCTGACCGAGAACACGGTGAAGGTTCACGTCAAGCGGATCCTGCGGAAACTGGGCGCTGCCAACAGGACTGAGGCGGCGGCGCTGTATCACCGGCTCACCCGTCGCGGTCCGTGCGACTAGGTTCGGACGACTGAGGGGCCCAGGGTTTCGTAGCGACGGGCCTCGGTGAGGGACAGTTCCGTTCCGGTCACGATCGAGTCGAAATCGCTGACGTCGGCGAATCGGCAGAAACTGCTGACACCGAATTTCGTATGCGCGGCCACCAGAATCCGGCGGCGGGCGACCTTGACGGCCGTGTGTTTGACCGCAGCCACCGCGGGGTCCGGTGTGGTAAGGCCGTGCTCGGGCGAAATGCCGTTGGTGCCAAGGAAAGCGACGTCGATCACCAATCCGCCGAGCATGTCGGTCGCCCAATGATCCACCGTCGCCAGGGTGCGGCCCCGCATCCGTCCGCCGAGCAGCAGGACCGTCACCGTCTCACTGTGCGCCAGCGCCTCGGCCGCCAGTAGGGAGGACGTCACGACCGTCAGCTCCTGATCGGCGAGGCGCTCAGCGATCAGACGCGGCGTGAAACCCTCGTCCAGATACACCGTTTCGGCCCCGTGTAACAGTTCGGTGGCGCCACCGGCGATGCGGTGCTTCTCGGCCAGATCCACCTGGCTGCGGTACTCGACGGTCGATTCGAATGCCGCGGTTTCCAGCGGGATGGCCCCGCCGTGGACGCGCTTGAGCATGCGGCGGCCGGCGAGCACCTTCAGATCGCGGCGGATCGTCTCGGCCGCGACGTCGAGCTCCTCGGCCAGCGCGGCGACCTCGACCCGCCCGCGGGTGCGGGCGAACTCGACGATGCGGCCTTGGCGGGTGTCCGAATCCACGTCGGTATTCTCACCCGGCGGTGTTGCCGAGCACCGCCCGGATCTCCTCGGCGCTCGTCGCGTCGCGAAGCCGGGCAACCTGCTCGGAGTTCAGGAACACCCCGGCGATCTTGGTCAGCAACGCCATGTGGTCCTTTCCGGCACCGGCGATGCCGACGACGAACTCGGCCGGCTTGCCGTTCCAGTCGATCGGTTCGGCGTAGCGCACGAACGAGATTCCCGTGCGCCGGATGGAATCCTTGGCCTCGTTGGTGCCGTGCGGGATCGCCAGGCCGTTACCCATGTAAGTGGACACCGATGCTTCCCGCTCGTGCATCGCATGGACATAGGACGGTTCGACGGCGCCGCAGGCCACCAGCAACCGGCCCGCTTCACTGATCGCGCCGTCGCGGGTGGTCGCGGTACCGGCAAGCACGATCGATTCGACCGTCAGCACGTCGTGGGCCGGTGCCTCGGCGGTCGGTTCCTCGGCAGCAGGGGTGCCGGCGCCGGCGCCGTTGACCGAGCCCAGCAGGTCCACGATCTCGTCGTACTGCGGGGCGTTCATGAAGTTCTCGACCGACACATGGGTGGCCGACGGTGTCTTCTGCCGGGCACGATCGGTCAGATCCTGGTGCGTCACCACAAGCCCGTAATCATCGGTGAGATTCGAGATCGCCTGATTGGTCACCGTGACGTCGGTGAACCCCGCACCCTGAATCTTCTTGCGCAATACCGACGCACCCATTGCCGACGATCCCATGCCGGCGTCGCAGGCGAACACGATCTTGGTGATCGGACCGCGACCGGCAGACCCCACGAGTGCCGCCGACACGCTGGACTTCTTGCCCTTGAGCGCCTCCATGCCCGCGGTCGCGGCGGCCAGGTCTCCGTCGTCATCCGAGCGGTCGGTCTTGAGTAATAGCGAGGCAACGGCGAAAGAGACTGCGGCGGCGCCGAATACCGAGAGTGTGACGCCGAGGAAGCTGCCGGTGGCGGTCTGGGCGTAGACGGCGATGATCGAACCGGGTGCGGCCGGAGCCCGCAGACCGGAGCCGAACAGCACGTTGATGAAGATGCCGGTCATGCCGCCGAGGATGGTCGCCGCGATCAACTTCGGCTTCATCAGAACGTACGGGAAGTAGATCTCGTGGATCCCGCCGAAGAATTGGATGATCGCCGCGCCGGGTGCCGACGCTTTCGCGGCACCGCGGCCGAATGCCATGAACGCCAGCAGGATTCCCAACCCGGGGCCGGGATTCGCCTCCAGCAGGAACAACACGGACTTCCCGGTTTGCAAGGCCTGGGTGGTGCCCAGCGGCGTCAACACCCCGTGGTTGATTGCGTTGTTGAGGAACAGCACCTTGGCCGGCTCGATGAAGATTGATGTGAGCGGCAGCAGATCGTGAGCGACAAGGAAATCCACGACCTTGCCTGCGCCGTGGCTGAAGCCTGACACGATCGGCCCGATTCCGAAGAATCCGAAGGTGGCCAGGATCAGCCCAACGATGCCGGCCGAGAAATTGTCGATGAGCATCTCGAAGCCGGGACGGACCTTGCCGTCCCAGATGGCGTCGACCTTCTTCATCACCCAACCGCCGAGCGGCCCCATGATCATCGCGCCGAGGAACATCGGGATGTCGGTGCCCGCAATCACGCCCATGGTTGCGATCGCGCCGACCACGCCACCCCGGATTCCGTACACCATCCGGCCGCCGGTGGCTCCGATCAGGATCGGCAACAGGTAAGTGATCATCGGCGCGACGATGCCGCCGTCGGCGAAGTCACCCCAGCCGCCGATCTTGGCTACCCAGCCGCTTGGGTCACGCAGGCCGGGGAAAATGCCGGTCAGCCAGCCGGCCTTGATGAACAGCGCGGTGATCAGGCCCCAGGCGATGAAGGCACCAATATTGGGCATCACCATGTTCGACAGCGACGTACCCAGCTTCTGAACATGAACTCGCGCGCCGGTCCGCGGTTTCGTCTCGGTGGTAGACAACTCAAGGCCTCCGATCGTGGGTGATGCCGATCACATCCGAATCCAGTAAAACCCACAACCGGGCATCAATGCAAGCAATCGGTCAGAAACGGGCACAATCGGCTGTGGTTTTATGCCCGGATTACCGTTAGAGTGTGGGTCAGCTCACGCGAGAGGAAGGACGATCGCCATGAAAGCCCTGCGCTTCTACGCTCCCGAGGATGTCCGGCTGGAGGACGTCCCGGAGCCCACCTGCGGACCCGACGAGGTCAAGATCCGGGTGCGCAACTGCTCGACGTGCGGCACCGACGTCAAGATCTTCTACAACGGCCACCAGAACCTGACACCGCCGCGCACGATCGGCCACGAGATCGCCGGCGAGATCGTGGAGGTCGGTGCCGAGGTCAACCAGACCTACGGCAGCGATTGGAAGACCGGCGACCGGGTGCAGGTGATCGCCGCGGTGCCGTGCGGGCACTGCCACGAATGCCGCAAGGGCTGGATGGCGGTATGCCAGAACCAGACGTCGGTGGGTTACCAGTACGACGGCGGTTTCGCCGAATACATGATCGTGCCTAAGCAGGTTCTGGCCGTCGACGGTCTGAACCGGATCCCGGACAACGTCGGCTTCGACGAGGCGTCAGCCGCCGAGCCCTTCGCGTGTGCCATCAACGCGCAGGAACTGCTGGGCATCGAGGAGGGTGACACCGTGGTCGTGTTCGGGGCGGGCCCGATCGGCTGCATGCACATCCGGATCGCCCGTGGCGTGCACAAGTGCGGTCCGGTCTACCTCGTCGACGTCAACGACAGCAGGCTGAAGATGTCCGCGGACGCCGTCGATCCCGACGAGGTCATCAATGCGGCCGATGTCGACGTCGTCGAGAAGGTCATGGAGCTGACCGGCGGCCGTGGCGCTGACGTGATCATCACCGCCACGGCGGCCAACATCACCCAGGAGCAGGCCATCGCAATGGCCGCGCGCAACGGCCGCATCTCTTTCTTCGGCGGTCTGCCCAAGACGAATCCGACGATCACCTGCGACTCCAATGTCGTGCATTACCGGCAGCTGCACATCCACGGCGCCAACGGCTCGGCACCAGAGCACAACAAGCGCGCGCTGGAATACATCTCGACCGGTCAGGTGCCCGTCAAAGACCTGATCACCCGCCACATTTCGCTCGACAACGTGCTTGACGCCTTCGGCATCGTCAAAAGCGGCGAGGCCATCAAGGTCACCGTCGAGCCGTAACCCATCTCACCGGCGTCTTCAGACCGGCGGGGTTTCATCCGCGCTCTTCGTGGAACGTAGTAGGGGTACGCACGCCTACGAGGGGACCGGATGAACAACAAAGCTGAGCAGGCCCGTGAGGGCTTGATCGACTCGATCAAGGGCAAAGCCAAGGAAGTCGTCGGCGCCGTCACCGGCAATGACTCGCTGACCGCGGAAGGTCAGCTCGAGCAGGTTGGCGCCAAGCAGCGCAAAGAAGCCAACGCCGAAAAGGCGATCGCCGACGCCGAGGCGGCCGAAGCCAGAGAACAGAAGTCCGAGGCCACCGCGGAAGCCGCACAGGCCCGCGCCGAGGTGACCGCTCGGGCTGCAACTGCCGAACAGGCCATCGGCAACGAGGCGGCCGCCCAGAAGCGCGCTGCTGAGCAGGATGCCAGCCAGTTGGCCGCCGCCGCGTCGGCACAGGCGGAACAGGACGCCCAGCGCCAGGCCACCGGTGCCGAGGCGCGGGCACGGCTGGAATCCGAGCAGGCCAACGAGAAGGTCGAGGCCGCTGTCGAAGATCACCAGGATGCGGTGCGCGACGCCGCTGCGGCCAGGGCGGAAGCCGATCGGCTCAGAAGCGAAGCCGACGAGCTGACCAGAGACGCGGATTTGCCTGAGTGACAACGACTATCGGACAAAGAGGAATGCAATGAAAATCTCCGACGTGCCCTTCGCCATTCTGCGACTGCAGTATCGCGCGGCCCGAGTGCCCCTCCAGATCGTGGAGGAGCAGGTGGTCGCCCGCCTGGACAACGAGTCGCCGGCGCGTCTCGTCTACGAGCGTTCCCTGGGAGCGTTGGATGTAACGGTCGGCAATTTGCTGGGTGATCCCAAGATCGCTGAGCGGGGTGCGGCGCTGGCCGAACGCAGTGAGGCACTGCGCCTTGCGGCCGAACTCGATGCCGAGGCCGGGGCCGAAGTGCGCGACGCCGGCCAGGAGTTCAAGGCTCGTCGGGAAGAGGCCAACCAGCAGCGCCAAAACGCCCAAGAGACAAAGCAGAAAACCATGCAGGAGTCTCGGCAGCAAGCCGAGGAGCGCAAGCGGTCGGCCGCCAAGAATGCGGCAGACCGAGTGTCAGCTGTCAAGGAGCGGGTCGACAAGTCGGCAGCTCAGCGCACCGCCGCGGTCGAGAACGCGAAGCAGACCGAGCAGGCCAGCATCGGCGCCGCCGAGAAGACGGTGACCAAGGCGGCGCAGGCGAAACTCGAAGACGCACAAGACCGGCGCAGCGAAGCCGCGTCCATCCGCAACGACGCCGACCGGGTGAACAAACTGGCCGACGTCGAGAAGGAGAAGCGTCAGGAAGCACGGGCTGCCGAGAAGAACGGATCGAGCTAGCCAGCTTTGAATACCTCACCGCCGTGAACAATCGGCGGTGAGGTATTCGTAGCATCGGCGCGACCGCTCGACAACGGGCAGGCAATTGCGGGGGCTTTTCCTAGATTGCATGGCAACGATTTACGAGCAGATCGGCGGGGCGGAAGCACTGGAGTCGGTCGTTGACGATTTCTACGACCGAGTTCTCGCAGACGCTGAACTGGCCGGGTTCTTCGCCGGAACCAACATGTCGCGCTTGAAGGGCAAGCAGGTCGAATTCTTTGCGGCCGCGCTTGGTGGACCAGCGCCGTATTCCGGTGCTCCGATGAAGCAGGTTCACCAGGGACGCGGGATAACTCAGCATCACTTCGCCCTGGTGGCAGGACACCTGACCGACAGTTTGAACGCCGCGGGAGCACCGGCCGACATCGTCGAGCAGATCACCGCGGCCATCGCGCCACTGGCCGAGGACATCGCCACCGCTCGTGCCACCGCGTGAATGCGTTGATTGAGTAGCAGCGACGAGAAATCGCCGGATTTTCCGACCTCAGCGCTCACTCAACGCAGGTACACCGTCGTCGTGTGCGTGAAGAACTCCCTGGCGGCGGTGCCCTGCTCTTTGGGGCCCAGGCCGCTCTTCTTCGCCCCGCCGAACGGCACGTGTGGATCAGCGCCCGCGGATTCGGAGTTGATGTGCAGAACTCCGACGTCGACGTGCTGGATAGCGTGCAGGGCTCGGGTCAGGTCCTGGGTGAAAATGGCTGCCGACAAGCCGAATTCAGAGTCGTTGGCCAGGGCGAAGGCTTCGTCGGCATCAGCGGCTCGCCTCGCCGCCAAGACCGGACCGAACAGTTCTTCTGCCCAGATCTCGGCCGGTGCCGTCAACTCCAATACGGTGGGAGCGACGAAGAAGCCTTCGGCCAACAGCCCCTTGAAGTACGGCTCGCCACCGGTGAGTACCTCGGCGTCCTGCGCCATCGCGGTACCGATGCCGGCGTAGATGTTCCGCTGCGCTGCGCCGGTGATGACCGGACCCATCTGCGTCGTGTCCTCGGTCGGATCGCCGACCGCCAGCGCGCTGGCCCGGGCGGCGAGTTCGTCGAGGAATCGATCAGCAATACCCTCGGTGACGATCAAGCGTGAAGTGGCCGTGCACTTTTGGCCGGTCGAACGGAACGCCCCCAGCATCACCTGATCGAGCGCCAGCTCGATATCGGCGTCGTCGAGGACGACGGCTGCATTCTTCCCGCCCATCTCGGCCTGAACCGGCACGCCGCGCGCCGCGGCGGAGGCGGCGATGCGCCGACCCACGGCAGTCGAGCCGGTGAAGCTGATCGCGGCGATGTCGGGGTGCTCGACCAACGCCTCGCCGATCGGTGAATCACCGATCACCAGATTGAGCACACCCGGCGGAAGGCCGGCGGATGTCAGCGCTTCCGCGAGTCGGATCGCCAGCAGCGGAACAGTGGTCGCCGGTTTCCACACCACGGTGTTGCCGTAAACCAGCGCAGGCGCGATCTTCCATGCCGGGATCGCGATGGGGAAGTTGAACGGGGTGATGACCGCGACGACGCCAATCGGCTTGCGGGTCACCAGGATCTGTTCACCCGCGCGGGGCGAGGCGAAGATCTCACCGGCCTGGCGGTCGCCCTCGTTGCCGTAGTAGCGCAGGATCTGTGCGGCCCGCCGAACTTCGCCGACACCTTCGGCCTTGGTCTTGCCCTCTTCGATGGCCAGCTCCAGACCCCACGCCTCGGCGTGGCGCTCGACCACTGCTGCGGCCTCGAGCAAGACGGCGCCACGCTGGTGGATCGGGATGCCGGCCCAGCTCTTGAGTGCCTCGCCTGCTGCCGCGACGGCGCTGTCGACGTCTGCTGCCGTCGCGCAACCACCCTCGGCGACAACCACACTCGGCCGAGCGGGGTTGACGCTGCTGATCTGGTCTCCGCTGCCTGAGCGCCACTCACCGGCGATCAGATGCCGCAGCTCTGTCGTATCGGTCAACTCAGCGGAACGCTGCCTGACCGGTCAGAGCACGCCCGATCGACAGCAGGTGCATCTCGGAGGTGCCCTCGTAAGTCAGCACGGACTCGAGATTGTTCGCATGCCGCAGCGGTGAGTACTCCAGCGTGATCCCGCTGCCCCCCAACAGGGTTCGGCACTCACGGGCGATCGCCAGTGCCTCGCGAACATTGTTGAGCTTGCCCAGGCTGATCTGCTCGGGCCGCACACCCTCGGCGTCCTTCATCCGGCCGAGGTGAACCGCCAACAGCATGCCCTTGCCCAGCTCGAGGGTCATGTTGGCCAACTTCTCCTGGGACAGCTGGAAACTGGACAGCGGCCGGTCGAACACCTCGCGTTCGCGCGCATAGGCGATCGCGGTCTCCAGGCTGTCGCGCGCCGCTCCCAGTGCGCCGAACACGATCCCGAAGCGCGCCTCATTGAGGCACGACAGCGGCGCACCCAAACTGGTCGCCTCCGGCAGCTGTGCGGACGCCGGCAGCCGCACGCCCTCGAGCACCAGCTCGGAGGTCACCGAGGCTCGTAGCGACAGCTTCTTGTGGATGACGTTGGCGGTGAACCCGGGGGTGTCGGTCGGCACCAGGAAACCGCGGACGCCGTCGTCGGTCTGCGCCCAGACGGTGGCGACGTCGGCGAGATTGCCGTTGGTGATCCACATCTTGGTGCCGTCGAGCACCCAGTCGCTACCGTCGCGCCGCGCGCGCGTGCGCATCCCGGCCGGGTTGGAGCCGAAGTCCGGCTCGGTCAGCCCGAAGCAGCCGATGGCCTCACCGGTAGCCAGCCGGGGCAGCCACTCGTTCTTCTGCTCATCGGAGCCGTAGCGGTAGATGGAGAACATCGACAGCGAGCCCTGCACCGAGACGAAACTCCGGAAGCCGCTGTCGCCGGCCTCGAGTTCCATACAGGCCAGCCCGTAGCTGACGGCGTTGGTGCCCGCACAGCCATAACCCTGCAGGTGCATGCCCATCAACCCGAGCTCGCCGAACTCCTTGGCGAGTTCTTTTGGCAGCGTGGCCGATTCGAACCAGTCCTCGATGTTCGGCCGAAGCCGGGTGTCGACGAACTTGCGCACGGTGGCGGCGATGTCGCGTTCGTCGGAGTCGAGCAGACGATCCGTGCCGAACAGCTCCAGCGGAGTGTAGATGTCCTTCTTGGCTGGGGCAGTCGTGGTGCTCATGGGTTATCCGATCCGGATCAGTTTCTTGTTGACGAACTCGTCGATGCCGAACCGGCCCAGCTCCCGTCCGAAGCCGGAGCGCTTCACCCCGCCGAACGGCAGCTCGACCCCGTCGGCGCCGACTACGTTCACGAACACCATGCCGGCGTCGATCTTGTCGGCTACCCGCTTGGCTTGTTCTTCATCCGTGGTGAACACGTACGAGCCGAGCCCGAACGGGATGTCGTTGGCCAGCTCGACGGCCTCGTCCTCGGAGTTCACCTTGAACACCATCGCCACCGGGCCGAATAGCTCCTCGCGGTAGGTCGCCGAATCGGGGGAGACCCCGGTCAGCACGCCCGGCGGGAAGTAGGCGCCGTCGCGCTTGCCCTCCGAGACCAGGTTGGCGCCGTCGGCAACCGCACGGTCGATCTGCTCGGCCAGGCGCTGGGCCGCGCCCAGCGACGACAGCGGCGCCAGGCCGTCGGCGGCCTCGACCACCTTCTTGGTGAACTTGTCGAGGAACTCGTCGTAGAGGTCGGCCGAGACGATGAAGCGCTTGGCGGCGTTGCACGCCTGCCCGGTGTTCTCGAATCGTCCGGCCATCGCGGCCTCGACGGTGGCGTCCAGGTCGTCACTGGACAGCAGAATGAACGGATCGGAGCCGCCGAGCTCGAGGACGACCTTCTTGAGGTTGCGGCCGGCGATCTCGGCGACCGCGGCACCGGCCCGCTCGGAACCGGTCAGCGACACCCCCTGCACTCGCGGGTCGGCGATGACATCGGCGATCTGCTCGTTGGTGGCATAGATGTTGACGTAGGCGCCCGCGGGGTAGCCGGCGTCATCGAAGATCTGCTGGATGGCCTCGGCGGACTCCGGGCACTGCGGCGCGTGCTTGAGCACGATCGTGTTGCCCAGCGTCAGGTTCGGTCCGGCGAACCGGGCGACCTGGTAATACGGGTAGTTCCACGGCATGATGCCCAGCAGCACGCCGACCGGTCCACGCTTGATCACCGCGCTGCCCTCGCCGTCGAGCAACTCGATCGGCTCGTCGGCCAGGAACTTCTCGGCGTTGTCGGCGTAGTACTCGTAGATCGCCGCACTGAAGTCGACCTCGCCGAGGGCTTGGTCCAGCGGCTTGCCCATCTCGCGGTGGATGATTTCGGCCAGCTTGTCGCGGCGCTCGGTGTGCAGGGCGGCCACCCGGCGGATCAGGTCCGCGCGCTGCGCCACCGTCGATGTCTTCGACCATTCGCGGTAGGTCTTGGTGGCCGAGGCCAGCGCCTGCTCGATCTGCTCGTCGGTCGCGGTGGGGTACTCCCGCACGACTTCACCGGACTTCGGATCGACCACTGCGTACAGACTCATGTTCCGTCCTGAGGGTTTAGTGGTGTAAAACTAGTGAAAGTTATATACCGCTAAACTCCCACGCCACAAGGGCCGGGCAACCGGCCGTCTGCTGAAGGTGAGGTGCCCCGATGCAGCAGGACATCGGCGACGACGTCCTCGCGGGCGTCGACGGGTGGATGACCCGGCTCGGCCCGAAGCTGCGGGCGCTTCGCCAAGAGCGGGCGCTGACGTTGGAGGCGGTCGCCACTTCTGCCGGGCTGACCAAAGGTTTCCTGAGCCTGCTGGAGCGCGGGCAGACCACGATCTCGGTACCCAATCTGCTCCGCGTGTGCGAAATCCTCAGTGTCTCAGTAGGTTCGCTGTTCGACTATCCCGATTCGCCGGTGGTCCGCGGTGGCGGCGGTGCGCCAGTCGAGATGGGCGGCAGCGGGATCCGCGAGTATCTGCTGACGCCGGAGACCGAGCAAAACTTGCAGGTGATGCGGACGGTGCTGCACCCCGGTGGCGGGACGGGCGGCGCCTACACGCTGGAGTCCGAAACCATCTTCGTGTTCGTGCTGCGCGGGTGCCTGCGCCTGACGGTCGACGGTCAGGAATCGGTCCTCAAAGCCGGCGACTGCTACACGTTCTCGGCCAAGGCCGCCCATTCCTGGGACAACCCAGGGCCGGAGACGAGCGAGGTGCTGTGGTCTATCACGCCACCGATACCACGGAATTCCGACCCGAACCGGGTCTAACGTGCTGTACTGACCAGACAGTTTGTTGCCGGGGAAGGTATTTGGGTGGTCAAGAAGTCAGCGGGAAAGCGCGCTGACGGCGACGAGAAGATCGCCGTCGATCAACGCGTCCGTGTCTATGTCGACACCGACGACGAGGTACGTGGCGTCATCGTCGAGGATTTCGGGGACCTGGCCGGCCATGCCGTCGATGTCGGGGACGTCCACATCTCGGATGCCGCGCGGCGCTGGGCGGTTCTCACCGACGCCGGAACTCTGGTTTTCGTCGACAGTCACCAGATCGCCTCGGAGTAAAGACCTCTAGCCGAACAACCGCCGGCGACGTCGGGTCGGCGGCCGTCGCGAGGCGTACGGCCAAGGATTGTTGCGCTCGGGGACGGCGTCGGCGCGGACCTGCTTGAGCTGCGCTCGCAGATGCGCTTTCAGTTCGTGCAATTCGGCATCGGACCACCGATTGACGGCCTCGAACGGATCAGCGGTCAAATCGTAGAGTTCCCACTGATCGTCGAGCGGGCTGGTGCGATACGTCTCGCCACCGGGACCGTTGGCGGCGAGGTGCCGAATCCCCGGTTCGGTCCACGTGCCTGGGTCGTCGAACGTGCGCACCAACTTCCACAGGCGACCGTCCACCCGGGTGACGAGCCCCTCGAAGTTCGCCGACGTGTGCGCCGGTATCCGGATGCGCAACGGCGCAGGAGGATTCACCGTCCGCTTGAGGCGCCGTGCCAGACCCGAGGCCCCGGTGTCACCCTCGAGCATGTTGTCGCGGGTCATGATGTAGACGGCGCGGCTCTCGTCCGCCTCCGCCCCGTCGACGATCGGCATGAGATCACGGCCGGGTAGGGGATGCACTTCGGTGAAGGACTTGGAAAGCGTTGCCGCAGTGGACTCCACATCGATGCCGGCAGCACCGAGCAGGGTCGGCAGCAGGTCGACATGCGATGTCGGTGCCGTCACGAGACGCGGCGCGGTCGCGTGCTCGCCCACGCGGGCGATCACGAACGGAACCCGGGTCGCTTCGTCGTACAGGTTGAACCACTTCTGATGCAGACCGCCATGGGCGCCCAGCAGATCGCCATGGTCGGCGGTGCGCACCAGCACGGCGTGATCCGACCCGCCCTCGGTGACGGCACGGCGGACCCGGTCGATGGGTGCATCCACTTCGGCATGCAGCCGGTAGTAGAGGTCGCGATAGCGCTGCGCGCCACGGTCGTACACGCGCTGGATGGCCGCGGCGGGACCGTAACCCGAGTAGTAGGCCTCCCGGAAGGCGATTTGCGCGGCGGGTTTGGTGCGCAGGTCTTCGTCTCCGGTGGGCGCAGCCGGCACCGGCGGTGGATCAAGCGGCGAGGGTTCCAGCGGGCTTCGCCTCGCCCAGGTGGGAAACAGCACGATGTCGTGCGGGTTGACGAAGCTCGCCACGAGCAGGAACGGCCGCAGTGCGGCGGCGTCCCCGGCGCGCCTGCGGGAGTACCGATCCTGCAGCCAGGCCACCACCCGGTCGGCGATCAACGGGTCGCGCCGCAGGCCACTGTTCGCCAGGCCCGCGCCGTGTGGTTCGGGCCCGACCCAGCCGGAGAACCCGAACGGTGCGAGCGGATCGGCATCGAGGTAGCGCCGCACCGCCGCCGGGTCGACGACGCCGTCGTCGTCATTGGTCGCCAGTGCCGCACCGGTTTCGGGGTCGGTCAGATCGGCGTGCGAGATATGCCACTTGCCGTCGTAATGGGTGTCGTAGCCGGCTGCGCGGAACCAGTTACCCAGCGTGGGCACTTCGCCTCGCCGCAGCCACCGCATCCGTGAATCGTCGAATACCTTTCCGATGCCGTCGGTCTGGGTGACACCGTGTAGGTCGGGGTACTGCCCGGTGAAGATCGTCGGCCTGCTTGGTACGCACGCCAGCGAGCCGGTGTAGTGGCGCCCGAAGCTGACACCGTGCTCGTCGAACCATCGCCTGCCGCTCAACACCCGCTGCCGCCAAGCGAGAACGTCATCCGACTCGTAGGGCGGAGTCGCGCGCTCCTCGTCGGTCATCACGATGATGATGTCGGGTGTCTTTCCCGTCGCTTCGCTCGCCCCGGAATGATCAGACATGCTGCGCCTCCAATTGTTTCGCCAGATACGCGAGCATGGCGTCGACCCTCTTGGCAGAACCCCGGGCGATGAGGGTTTCGGCGATCCGTCCCGGCAGGCCCGCGACGGTGACCGTGCTGATCAGGGTGACGTCGGTGGCACCGCCGGACGGTGTCAGTGTCCAGCCGTTGCGGACCATCAGCCAGCGGGGGAAGCCTTCGACGTCATAGCTGAGTGAGAGCGGTGGCGAAAACTCGGTGATCCGCTCGACGAGGGTGTTGCGCCCGACCTGAACACGCCGGGTGGTACCGATACCGATGCGTTGGTCGTGCGGGCTCAGTAAGCAGGAGTGGTCGACGAAGTCGGCCCAGGAGCTGATCGCGCCGAAATCTGCCAGCACGTCCCAGATTGTCTGCGGGTCGGCGGCGATTGTGCGGGTGCGGCGGATCTCGGCCACCGGATCATTCAACCGCACTCGTCCCTGCGGTGTCCGGCAATATGGAGCCAACCACCGACGCCTGTCGTCGGCTACGCTGCGCGCGATGACCGAGGTTGTTCTCGCGCGCGCGCTGCCCGACCTGTCCGACGAGGTGGCGCGGGTCCCGGCCCCCGTCGTGCCGGCCGTCGATCCGCCGTACTCGTTACGCGTGGCGACCGCCGCTGACGCTCCGATGGTCGCCGAGTGGATGAACCGGCCGCATCTGGCGCAGGCATGGGAATACGACTGGCCCGTCGATCGCTGGCGGCGGCACCTGCAGGCGCAACTCGATGGCACGTACTCGGTGCCACTGATTGTCACCCTCGAGGGCACTCCCGACGGTTACCTCGAGTTATACAGGGCTGCAAAGGATTCCATCGCACCGTGTTATGAGGTCGACCCGTACGACCTCGGCCTCCATGCGGCGATCGCCAGCACCCGACTTCTCAACAGAGGCATCGGTGTGGATCTGCTCCCACAGATCATCACCAACCTGTTCGCCGTTGACCCGCGGTGCCGACGGGTGATGTTCGATCCCGACCACCGCAACGCCGCGGCTCGGCGGGTGTGCGAAGCCGCGGGATGCAGATTCATCGGAGAGTTCGACATGTCCAACCGGCGGATGGCGCTCTACGCGTTCGATCGTCCGCAGGGATAGCCCGTTCGGCTTAGTGCGCCCGCGATCAGCGGGGTGCTGAGCGCATCTAACTATGGTTAGGCGTACCTATTGAAACTTAGGTAAGTCTTAGCTAATCTCCGTCCGCAATGCTTACTCGTCAGAACTGTGGAGAAGGAGATTTCGTGCACGCCGCTGTCAACCTTTCGGGGGCTCAGGTCGTTGCCAGCCCAGCATTCTCGGCGCGCCGCGCCGGCAGATTCACGATCGCCGGCGCGGCGATGATCACCGCCGGCGCACTCGTCGCCGGACCGGCCACCCAACCCGTCGACGAAATCCAGCGGCGGGCAGTCCAGGCGGTCGAGCTGACCGGCCTGTCGGTCACCGCCTCGCCGCTGACCATCTACCCGCAGATCGTCACGAACACGGTCACCAACATCGCCGCCCTGACCCAGGCGATCGCCGCCGATCCGCTGCCGGTTCTGTCTCAGGTCGCCCGCAATCAGCTCGGCTACGCCACCGAGATCGGCAACGCCATCACCGGAATCCCGGCCGGCTGGGAGACCTACATGGCGGGTCGCGGCGGCACGTTCCTGGCCAACCTCAAGACCGCCATCGACCAGGGCAACAATGCCGAGATCGTCAACCAGTTGAGCAGCTTTGTGCTGTACGGCGCGCTGGCCACGATCACACCGATCTACAACGCGCTGTTGACCTACACGCCTCGCGGCAGCACCGTACCGAATCCGGGTATCCCGCAACAGATCGCGCAGAACTTCGCAAACGCGGTGGGCGCGATCTTCAGCAGCACCACGCTCGTCAACGGAATCTTCCAGCCGGTCTACGGGGCGGCGTTGAGTGTGCTGGCAACGGCCGGCGACATCGTCGGCGGTCTGGTCCAGTCGGTGTCCGCCGGTGATGCGGTGAGAGCGATCAACACCGTCGTCAACACGCCGGGGCTGTTCGTCAACGCGGTTCTCAACGGCTGGAACAACCCCAAGTCCGCCGCGCCGTTCCCGGCTCTGCTGACGTTCATCCCGGTGGCACCCCCGACCGACCCCGCCAACGGTGTGACCGTGACCGGTCCCTCGATCGGCCTGCTGGGCAGGCTGCTGGTCACGATCCCGCAGGCGATCGCCAAGGCCATCACGCCGCCGGTCACCACGACCGCCAGCAGCACCTCGGCCGCCTCTGCCGTGCCTGCGGCGACGGAGTCGGCATCGGCGAAGGCATTGACGGCCGACACGACCGATGCTGCCGCGGTATCGACCGAGACTGCGGCGGCCACCAACACCGAAACTGATTCGACCAGTGCACCTTCGGCTCCGGTCGTGACCAGTGGCAAGACGGCGAAGAAGCCGACGGCGACCTCGTCGACGAAGGCCAGTGGTGGCACCACGTCGGCGGGCAAGGCCACCGACGGAAAGAAGACGACCGCCGGTAGCGCACGCAGCGCTCGCGCCAAGGCATCGGTGTCGAGCTCGTCGGACGCCAAGTAACACCGATGAGGAGCCGGGCCCCGCTGCGGGGCCCGGCTTTTCAAGTGAGGACTGTCGACATGACCGACGTGACCGCGGCGCCGCGAGCACCGATCGACGCCGGTGATTGGGCCGAGATACCCGAGGGCATGACGCCGGCGGATGCGGTGGCGCAGTTGGCCGCCGACGTTCCCGAACGTACCGGGGACGACTACCTGGTCTATGAACGGCACGGTTGCTGGACATTGGCGATCGGCGCGCGTACGAGTATCGAACTCGATCGCGACGAGTGCCGTATCGGCGACGGGCACGCGGTCGTCACCCACACCTGGGGCGGACGCCCCGCACAGGTGTTGGCCGACGCCGTCGACACCGCACTGGCCGGTGGCGAACCGGCGTTCGGGTGGATCGCCTTCGAACTGGGCGCGCACCGGCACGGCTTGTTCGACAGGGTCCCGGCGGGAACACCGCTGGCCCGGGTATTCACTCCCCGTAGCCGAGTACTACTGTCACCGAACGGAATTCAGGTGATCAACGGCGACGCGCGGCTGCATGCGGCGGTCCGGGACTTGCGGCCCGGCAGGCTCGATGGCCGCGCCGAGCTCCTGGACGTGACCGCCGACTGCACTGGCTATCGCGAGCGCGTTGCGACCGCGGTGACCGAGATACAAACGGGCCGCTACCAGAAAGTGATCCTGTCGCGCACCGTCGACGTTCCCTTCCGTGTCGACTTCCCGGCGACCTACAGCCTGGGCCGCAGACGCAACACACCCGCTCGGTCATTTCTCCTGCGCCATGGCGGAATCCGCGCACTGGGTTTCAGCCCCGAGTTGGTCGCCGCCGTCCGCAGCGACGGTGCGGTGCTGACCGAGCCGCTCGCCGGCACCAGGGCGTTCGGCCGGGGTGCCAACGATGACCGGGCGGCCCGAGACGAGCTCGAATCCGACGCCAAGGAGATCGTCGAGCACGCGCTGTCGGTACGGACGTCTCAGGACGAGATCGCCGAAGTCGCCGAGCCCGGCACCGTCGCGGTCACCGACTTCATGACGGTGCGCGAGCGCGGCAGCGTTCAGCACCTGGGCTCGACCGTCGGCGGCACATTGCTCCCGAGCCGTGACCGGATGGATGCGCTCGAGGCGCTGTTCCCGGCCGTGACCGCGTCCGGTATCCCGAAAGCGCCTGGTCTCGAGGCAATCCTGCGCCTCGACGAGATGCCGCGCGGTCTGTACTCGGGTGCTGTTGCGATGTTCACCCCCGATGGCGGGCTCGATGCCGCGCTGGCGCTGCGCACCGTCTACGAACAAGGACCCCGGACGTGGCTTCGGGCCGGGGCGGGCATCATCGCCGCGTCGTCACCGGAGCGCGAGTTCGAGGAGACCTGCGAGAAGATGGCATGCCTGGCGCCCTATCTCGTCGCGCGCCGCGACTAACCGGCTAGGGGTGTAACTGCGCGAGGATCGACCGTTTGTCGACCTTGCCCACCGGCGTCGTGGGTAACGCCGGCATCGGCGCGACCATGTCCGGGCGGCAGTGCACAGCGACACCGCGCGCATCGAGATGCTCGTTGAGCTCGGTCATGCCGACCGGCGTGCCCCGGAAAACAACTGCCGCGCAGATCTTCTCGCCGAGGTAGGGATCGGGTAGGCCGACAGCGGCAGCCGCGGAGATGCGCGGATGGGTGAGCAAGTGGCTTTCCAGATCGAGGGCCGACACCGTCTCGCCACCGCGAAGGATGACGTCCTTGACCCGTCCCGTCACCTCCAGGTAGCCGTTGGCCAAGCGGCGCACCGTGTCTCCGCTGCGGTAGAAGCCATCCGGTGTGAACGAGCGCTGGTTCTCCGCTTCGGCCCGGAAATACCCGTTGATGGTGTACGGCCCGCGCACCAAAAGTTCGCCCGGCTCACCTTCTGGCACTTCGTCTCCGGCCTCATCGACGATGCGAAGCTCGTCATCCTCGGCCAGCGGCCGACCCTGGGTGTTGTCGATCAGTTCCGGAGGGTCGTCGAGCCTGGTGTAGTTCAGCAGGCCTTCGGCCATCCCGAACACCTGCTGGAGTCCGGGTGTGAGCACCGATCGGATGTGCCGGGCGTCGTCCGCGGCCAGCTTGGCCCCGCCGACCTGAAGCACGCGCATTGTCGACGGAATCTGCTCCTCCCACTCGCAGGCCTGCGCCCACAACCGGGCCAGTGCCGGCACCAGTGCCGTGACGGTGACACCATGGCGGGCAATCGTGGCGAACGCCGCTTCCGGACTGGGATCTCGGCCGAACACCACGGTCGCACCCGCGCTCATCGCACCGAGGAGTCCGGGGCAGGCAAGGGGGAAGTTGTGGCCGGCAGGTAGTGCGACGAGGTAGACGTCGTCACTCGTCAGCCGGCACAGCGCAGCGCTGGCGGTGGCGTTGTACACGTAGTCGTCGTGAGTGCGGGGGATCAGCTTTGGGGCGCCGGTGGTGCCGCCGGACACCAGCAGCACCGCGGGGCCGCTGGTGTCGGGGCGCAACCGCGGCGGCTGCCCCTCGCCCGCGCACACCTGCGACCACGAGGTGTGCGAGCCGGCTTCGCCGTCGACGATGAGATGCCGTAATCGGTTGGGCCGCTGCAACAGTCGCTCGGCCATCGCGCGGTAGTCGAATCCGCCCGGGTCGGTGCCCACGATGATCGCGGTCGCGCTGCAGACGTCGAGGAAGTGCGCCAGTTCGGCGTCGCGGTGGCCGGGCAGGCACAGCACCGGCAACGCGCCGGTCCGCAACAATCCGAACAGCGCGACCGCGAACTGACAACTGTTCGGCAGCTGTACCAGGACGCAGTCCCCGGCACCGATCCCCAACGAGAGGAGGCCGGCGGCGGCTGCGTCGGCTCGCTGGTCCAACTCGGCATACGTCAAGCGCTCCGCCTCGTCGATGACCGCCGGGTGATCGGGCCAACGCTGCGCGGACGATCGCAGAATCTCGTCGAGGGGTTGGCCGGCCCAGTATCCCGCGTCGCGATAGAAGCTCGCGCGGTGCGGCGGAAAGGGGATGAATCCGGTCATTGCGCTCCCTGGCGTAGGCATGTCCTCGGCAGTGAGCATAGGGTAGCCTTCCCAAAGTTAGGTAAGGCTGGTCTGAGGCAGGAGGCGCAGTGACCGCGGCTGAAGCGGCCATGATCACCGACCGGATCGCGGAAGTCCTCGGCGTCGACCACACCGACATCGACCCGGACGGCGACCTGATTGCGCAGGGGCTGGACTCCATTCGCATGATGGCGCTCGCCGGACGTTGGCGCCGTGCGGGATTCGACGTCGACTTCGCCCGACTCGCGGCCGCCCCGTCGATTCGAGCCTGGGCGGAGCTGCTGACGGCTCGCACGCCTGCCGAGGTGACGCCGGGTGACACGCAACCCGTTGACGGGGAGCCCTTTCCGATGGCGCCGATGCAGCACGCGATGTGGGTCGGCAGGCACGGCGATCAGCAGCTCGGCGGTGTGGCCGGGCATCTCTATGTGGAGTTCGACGGCGACACGGTGGATCCGGACCGACTCCGGCGGGCGGCCACGCAGCTGGCGGCACGTCACCCCATGCTGCGAGTGCAGTTCCTGCCCGACGGCACCCAACGTGTCGGCGCCCCACCCGCCGCCTTCCCGGTCGAGGTTCTGGACCTGCGTGACTGCGACGACGTCGAGGAGCGGCTGGCCGCGATCCGGTCGGCGAAATCGCGGCAGCAGCTCGCCGAGCAGGTCTTCGAGCTCACGCTGACGTTGCTTCCCGGGCACCGCAGCCGGCTGCACGTGGACCTGGATATGCAAGCCGCGGACGCCATGAGCTACCGCGCGCTGATGGCTGATCTCGCCGCCCTGTATCGCGGTGATTCACTCACCGCGATCGGCTACACGTATCAGCAGTATCGCCAACAACTTTCGCCGCCAGACCGGTTCGACGTCGATCGACGCTGGTGGTCCGACCGGGTGCCACAGTTGCCCGACGCGCCCGCACTGCCGGTGGTGCCCGCCGCCGACCGGACCGACCCCACCCGGCCCGGGCGCCGGTGGCATTGGCTGGATCCGCACACCCGGGACGGACTGTTCGAGCGGGCGCGTGCCCACGGCGTTACGCCGGCGATGACACTGGCTGCATCGTTCGCCGACACGGTGGCCGGTTGGTCAGCCGATCCGCGCTTCCTGCTCAACGTTCCGCTGTTCGGGCGCGAACCGCTGCACCCGGATATCGAGAAGGTGGTCGGCGACTTCACCTCGTCGCTGCTGCTCGATGTCGACCTCGCCGCCGCCCACACCCCGGCGCAGCGGGCCCGGGCACTGCAGCACACCATGCACGAGGCGGCGGCGCACGCGTCGTATCCGGGACTCTCGGTGTTGCGGGACATCAGCCGGCATCGCGGAACGCAGGTGCTCGCTCCGGTCGTGTTCACCAGCGCACTGGGCCTCGGCGAACTGTTCTCTGCCGATGTGACAACACAATTCGGTACACCGAACTGGATCATCTCGCAGGGACCGCAGGTGCTGCTCGACGCCCAGGTGACCGAATTCGCCGGTGGCATACTGCTCAACTGGGATGTCCGGGAGAGCGCGTTCCGTCCCGGCGTCATCGATGCGATGTTCGCCCACCACACCGCCGAAGTGCAGCGCCTGGCTCACGACGACGCCGCCTGGGACAGCGGGCGCGGTCCGTTGCTCCCGCCGGAACAGCGTGCGGTGCGGGACGCGGTGAACACCACCGCGCTGCCCAGCGGAAAGATGTTGCACGACGGCTTCTTCGACACTGCGTCGCGTCAACCCGATGCTCCTGCGGTGTTCAGCAGCATGGGCGATCTCACCTATGCGGACCTGCGCGAGCAATCGCTGGCGGTGGCTGCCGCCCTGCGCGCCGCAGGCCTCCCCGACAGGGGAACCGTCGCGGTTCTGGGACCCAAGACGGCTGAACAGGTGCCGGCGCTGCTGGGCATCCACGCGGCGGGCGGTGCGTATCTGCCGGTCGGTAGTGACCAGCCGGCGGAACGCGCTCAGCGGATCCTTGCCAGCGGTGCGGTCGACATGGCTCTGGTGTGCGGTGCCGACCTGCCAGACCTCCCGGTGCCGGTGATGACCGTCGCCGACGCGATCGTGCGCGGCGCCGGAGCCGAATCTGATTCTGTGACAGAGGATTCGGACCGGCTGGCCTATGTGCTGTTCACCTCGGGGTCGACCGGGGAACCCAAGGGCGTCGAGGTCACCCACGACGCTGCGATGAACACCGTCGAATTCATCGCCGAACATTTCGAGCTCGGCCCGCAGGACCGGTGTCTGGCGTTATCGACCCTCGAGTGCGATATCTCGGTGCTGGATGTGTTCGCCACCTTGACCACCGGTGGGGCGATCGTCGTGGTTGACGAGGTGCATCGCCGTGACCCGGACCAGTGGGTGCGGCTCATCGAACGCCATCGGGTCACGGTGCTGCACTTCCTCCCCGGGTGGCTGGCAATGCTGCTCAACGTCGCGGGTCCGCTGCCGACGGTGCGGGTGGTGCCGACCGGCGGTGACTGGGTCACCCCGGTGATGGCGCGCGAGCTGCGCGACCGCGCGCCCGAGGTCCGGTTCGCCGGACTCGGCGGCGCCACCGAAACCGCGATCCA
Organism: Mycolicibacterium crocinum; assembly: GCF_022370635.2. The sequence continues at coordinate 524,097 of NZ_CP092362.2, forward strand.
CAACACGATCTGCGAAGTGGCCGACGTACCCGGGCACTGGACCGCGATTCCGTTCGGAAAGCCGTTGCCGAACAACCGATGCCGCGTCGTCGGTGCGGGCGGAGCGGATTGCCCGGATTGGGTGGTCGGTGAACTGTGGATCGGGGGACGGGGCCTCGCCCGCGGATACCGGGACCGGCCCGACCTGACTGCCGAGCGCTTCGTCGAACACGATGGACAGCGCTGGTATCGCACCGGTGATCTCGCCCGCTTCTGGCCGGACGGAACGTGCGAGTTCGTCGGGCGCGCCGATCACCGGGTCAAGATCAGCGGTTACCGCGTCGAACTCGGTGAGGTCGAGGCGGCACTACACCGGGTTCCCGGCGTACGCGGTGCCGTCGCGGTGACCGTCCCCGGACCCACGCCGTCCCAGGACCGATTGGCGGCCGCCGTCCAGTTGGCGGCCGACCCCGGGCTCGACGCGCTGCGGGCGCAGCTCGCCAAAGACCTTCCCGCTCAAATGGTTCCGCATCACATCGAGGTGTTCGACCGAATTCCGTACAGCGTGGGCGGCAAGGTCGACCGCAAGGCCGTGGCCCAGCGGCTGGCGGAGCGCATCGACGCCGATACCGCGCATCGGACCCCGTCCGGCCCGGTTCAGTCGGCGCTGGCCGCGATCATCGCCGACATCCTCGGTACGACCGCGGTCGGAGCTGACGACGATTTCTTCGCCCTCGGCGGCGATTCCGTCCTGGCGACCACGCTCGTGGCGCGGATCCGGCAGCGACTGGACGTCACCGCCGTCAGCGTCGCCGACGTCTTCGCCACCCGCACCGTCGAAGCCCTGGCCCACCGGCTCGGCGAGCTCGAGCCGGCCCGCCGGCTCGACGCCATAGCAGAGCTGTACCTGGAAGTGACGCTCATGGACACCGCCGAGGTCACCTTGGCGCTCACCCGGAGATCTGATGACTGACACCCTCGCCGACTCGTTCGACCAGCAGCGCCTGGAATTGCTGCGCCGCAAGCTGTCTCAGCGTGGATTGCTGGCGGACCCCAAGGCGGTGGCTGACCCTGCCGCGATGTCGGACGGTCAGCGCCGGATGTGGTTCGTGCAGTCCATCGATAGCACGGGTGCGCTGCTCAACGTGTGTGTGTCGTACGGTCTGACCGGTCACCTCGACGTGAGGAGTCTGCGGACCGCCGTCGAGGCTGTCGCCGCGCGACACCCGATCCTGCGCACCACCTATCAGACCGGCGCCGACGGTGAACCACGCCCGACCGTCCGCGACGACCTGACTCCGGCCTGGGCCGAACACGATCTCCAAGAGCTCGGCACCCAGGCCCGGGGACTGCGCCTCGACGTTCTCGCGCAGCGCACCTTCACCACACCGTTCGACCTGAGTTCTGAGTCCCCCCTGCGGATCACCCTCGTGCGCACCGGTTCCGACGAGTACGTGCTGCTGTTGGCCGCCCACCACATCGCCTGGGACGACGCCTCGTGGCGAGTGTTCTTCGCCGACCTGAAGCGCGCGTATCAACACGAGGTGCTGCCACCGGCGCCGCCGGCCGAAGCGCAGGTCGCCGGCAACGCCGACGCCGACGTCGAGTATTGGCGCGCGGTGCTCGTGGACCCGCCTGAACCGCTGGAACTGCCCGGGCCAACCGGCTCCGCGGTGCCGACCGAGTGGCGGGCGGACCGGCACGTCACCCGGTTGGACGCGCACACCGTCGATGCGGTGGCCACGTTGGCGCACGAATGCGGGGCAACTCCGTACATGGTTCTGCTGGCAGCGTTCTCGGTATTGGTGCACCGCTACACCCACGCCGGCGACTTCCTGGTCGCCGCACCGGTCCTCAACCGCACCACCGATGACGTCATCGGCTACTACGGCAACACCGTGGCACTGCGCATGCGGCCGGACCGCTGGAGCACGTTCGCTGATCTGGTCGGCGCGGCACGCGACACCGCTGTCGGCGCCTTCGCCCACCAACGGGTCAACCTTGACCGGGTGGTCCGCGAGCTCAACCCGGACCGTCGCCACGGTGTCGAACGGATGGCTCGGGTGGGCTTCGGGATGCGGCACCCGGACGGCGACGGCTTCAACCCTCCCGGCGTCACCTGCCGCCGCGCCGACTTGCGCGGCCAGTACGCCCAGTTGCCATTGGGATTCATGGTCGAGTTCACCGGTGGCGAAGCGAAGGTGGAGGTCGAATACCTCACCGAGGTGATCGACGCCGACCTGGCCGAGCAGATGTTGACCAGCTTCGTCGTCCTCCTCGGCGACGCGCTGGCGCAACCTGATCGGATGGTGGCGGACCTGCGGCTACTCGACGACGCGGACACCGCCCGACTGTTCCGGGTGTCGCGCGGTGACGATTTCGTCTGCCCGCCAATGACACTCGGGGATCTGGTCGCTGAGCAGGCGATCCGCCAGCCGGACGCGACGGCCGTCGTATACGAGGGCCGCTCGTACAGCTATCGCGAGATCAACGAAGCGGCCAACCAGCATGCGCACTGGCTCGCTGCGCAGGGTGTCGGGGCAGAGGACCGGGTGGCGGTGCTGCTGGATAAGTCACCCGAGTTGGTGATCACCGCGCTGGGTATCGCCAAGGCCGGCGCGGTCTACCTGCCCGTCGATCCCGAGTACCCCGACGACCGCATCGCCTACATCCTCGCCGATGCAGATCCCACAATGGTGGTCCGCGAACCCATCACCGGGATCGACGATTTCCCGACCCACGACCCGGCGCCATCAGAGCTGGCGCGCCCGTTCGGCCCGGCCAACACCGCGTACCTGATCTACACGTCGGGCTCGACGGGTCTGCCCAAGGGCGTGTCGGTGCCACACCGGCCGGTCGCCGACTACTTCCGATGGTTCGCCCAGGAGTACCAGATCGGGCCGGACGACCACCTGCTGCAGGTCGCCTCCCCGAGTTTCGACGTCTCGATCGGGGAGATCTTCGGAATGCTGGCCCAGGGAGCCCGTCTGGTGATCCCCCGCAGCGACGGACTGCGCGACATCGGTTATCTCACCGATCTGCTTCAGCGCGAGGCGATCACGTCGATGCACTTCGTGCCGTCGCTACTCGGGCTGTTCCTTTCGCTGCCCGGTGTCGAGCAGTGGCGCACCCTGCGCCGGGTGCCGATCGGCGGGGAAGCGCTGCCGGGTGAGCTCACCGACAAGTTCCACGCCACCTTCGACGCGCTCCTGCACAACTTTTACGGACCGACCGAGACGATCATCAACGCCTCCCGCTACAAGGTGGAAGGTCGCCAGGGCACCCGCGTGGTGCCGATCGGCACACCGAAGATCAACACCCAGATCTACCTGCTCGACGACGCGCTGCGGCCTGTCCCAGCCGGGGTGATCGGCGAAATCTACATCGGCGGAGAGCAACTCGCGCACGGCTACCACAACCGGCCGGTGCTGACCGCCGAACGATTCGTCGCCGACCCGTTCACCCCCGGTGGCCGGCTCTACCGCTCCGGTGACCTGGCGCGGCGCAACCGAGACGGTGACCTCGAGTTCGTCGGCCGGGCCGACGAGCAGGTCAAGATCCGCGGCTTCCGCATCGAACTCGGCGAGGTCGCTGCGGCGGTCTCCGTCGACCCGAGTGTCGGCACCGCGGTGGTGACCGCCACCGAGCTGGCGCAGCTCGGTAAGAGTCTGGTCGCCTATGTGGCACCGGCGGCCGGTGACGTGGTGGACGTCGGACGGATCAGGGCGCGGGTCGCCGCGGCACTGCCCGAATACATGGTCCCGGCGGCCTATGTTGTCGTCGACCAGATCCCGATCACGGCCAACGGCAAGTTGGACCGGGCAGCGCTGCCTGACCCGGTCATCGCGCCGGTGACCGAATACCGCGCACCCGTCACCGAGACCGAACATGCGATCGCCGCGCTGTTCGCCCGGCTGCTCGGTGTCGACGAAGTCGGTTGCGACGATTCATTCTTCGCCCTCGGTGGGCACTCGCTGCTGGCCACCAAGCTCGTGGCCGAGATTCGCGCGGCCTGCGGTGTCGACGTCAGTGTCCGCGACATCTTCGAAGCGGGCAGCGTCGGCGATCTTGCCGCGTTGATCGACGACCGTGGGCAAGGCCTGGTGCCGTCGACCCGGCCGCCGCTGGTGTCCGCGGGTGGCGACCCTCAGCGGTCTCCGCTGGCGGCGGCCCAGTTGCGAAGCTGGTTCCAGTACCGCGTCGACGGTCCCAGCCCGGTGAACAACATCCCGTTCGCGGCTCGCTTGACCGGGCCGTGCGATGTGGACGCCCTGGTGACCGGCATCGAGGACGTGATCGCCCGACACGAGATCCTGCGGACCGTGTACCGCGAGATCGACGGCGTTCCTCACCAGGTGATCGGTACCGGTGACGATGTTCCGGTCCGGCGACTCGATGGACCCGACAACAATTGGCTGACAACACAACTCGATGCCGAACGCGCGCACCGGTTCGAACTCGAGACCGAACTGCCGATCCGCATCGCAGTTCTGCGCACATCAACAGAGTGCGTGTTGTCGATGGTCGTGCACCACATCGCGGCCGACCATTGGTCGGCGGGTGTGCTGTTCACCGACGTGCTCACCGCCTACCGGGCGCGGCGCGCGGGAACCGCACCGTCCTGGCAGCCGCTGCCGGTCCAGTATCGCGACTACGCGACGTGGCAGGTCCAGCTGCTGTCCGACACCGAGCTGATCGACGCGCAACGGCAGTTCTGGGTGCGCCAGCTCGACGGCCTTCCGGAGGACACCGGCCTGCGACCCGACCTGCCGCGCCCACCGATTGCCGGTGGCGCCGGCGCCGCCATCCCGCTGCACTTCGACAGAGCGGTGCGAGAACGGCTCACCGCGCTGTGCCGTGAGCTCGGCATCACCGAGTTCATGCTGCTGCAGACTGCTGTCGCCGTCGTGTTGAGCAAGGCCGGTGGCGGTCACGACATCCCGCTGGGCACTCCGGTCGCGGGGCGCACCGACACCGAACTGGACCGGCTGGTCGGCTTTTTCGTGAACATCCTGGTGCTACGCAACGACCTGTCAGGAAACCCGACCCTGCGCGAGGCGCTGCTGCGCGCCCGCGAGATGGCCCTGGCCGCCTATGCCAACCAGGACCTTCCGTTCGATCGGGTGGTCGATGCGGTCAACCCGGTGCGGTCGTTGTCGCGCAACCCGCTGTTCCAGGTCGTCGTCCACGTGCGGGAGGAACTTCCGGAGAACCAACTGATCGAGACGGGACCGGACGGCGACACGCGATTCACCGCGCTGGAGCCGACATTCGATGTGGCACACGCGGATCTGAGTGTCAACTTCTTCGTCGGTGACGACGGGTATCGCGGACACGTCATCTACCGCACGGAGCTGTACCAGCCCTCGACGATGGAGCGCTTCCGCGGATGGCTGAGCCAGGTCATCGAGGCGCTCGCCGCCGACCCGGACACCCGGGTGCGCGACGTAGCGTTGCTCGGGGATGCCGAGCAACGCCACGTGCTCAGCCAGAGCCGGGGTATCGAGTCGCCGGCGGACCGGCCCCGCACGGTGCCCGGGCTGCTCGAAGCGAGCCGCGCATACGGCCCGGACCGGATAGCGCTGAGATGTCGCGATGACGAGCTCGATTACCCTGCGCTGCACCATCGTTCGGACCGATTCGCGCATCTGCTTGCGCACCACGGCGTCGGCCCCGGTTCGCTGGTCGGCATGTCGATGCGCCGCGGGATCGACCTGGTGGTCGCCCTGGTGGGCATCATGAAGGCCGGTGCCGGATTCTTCCCGCTGGACCCCACGTATCCGGCGGCGCGCAAGCAACTCATGCTCGACGACGTCCAGCCCGCGGTCGTCGTCGTCACCGCCGAGGCCGGCGCATCGATGCCGCCCACCGACGGCGTTGCGGTGATCTCGATGGACGATCCGCTGATCCGCGCCGAGCTGGACGCGGCCGATCCTGTTGCACCGCTGCGTCTGCCACATCCGGACGACCCGATGTACCTGATGTTCACGTCGGGATCCACCGGCAAGCCGAAGGGTGTGGTGGGAACCCACCGCGCGATGAGCACTCGGTTGACGTGGCAACTCAAGCATTACCCGGTGGCGGGGCACGACATCCGGCTCGCGCAAGCACCGATGACGTTCCTGGAGGGCTGCATCGAAACCCTTGCCGGCCTGGCCGCCGGTGCGACACTCATCGTCGCCGACGATGCCGAGCACCGCGATGCCGAGGCGATCGCCCGCCTGATCGAGCGGCACTCCGTCGCTCAGGTCACCGGTGTCGCCAGCCTGGTGTCCGCGCTCGTCGGCGTAGCGCCCGACGCTGTTCGCGCGCTACGCCGGCTGGTGACCTGTGGTGAGCCGGTCAATGTTTCGCTGCTGCAGCGGCTGGTTGCCTGCGTGGGTGATGGACCCGTCGAGTTGCTCAATGCCATTGGTGCCACCGAGACCTCGGGTGCGTTGATCCGTGGCCCGTTGAACCTGCCCACCCCCAAGATCGGCACGCCGATGGAGGGATCCCAGGTCTACCTGCTCGACGAGGCGCTGCAGCCGGTGCCGGTCGGTGTCGTCGGTGAGCTGTACTACGCCGGTGAGCAGATCGCGCGCGGGTACTGGAAACAGCCGGCGCTGACGGCGTCGCGCTTCATCGCGAATCCCTTTGCAGCTGAGCCCGGTTCCCGCTTCTACCGCAGCGGAGACCGTGGCCGGTGGACTGAGGACGGGCGTCTGGAGTTCGTCGGACGCACCGACCACCAGGTGAAGGTGCGCGGATTTCGCGTTGAACTCGCCGAAGTCGAAGCCGCCCTGAAAGCTGCCGACGGCGTTGCCGTCGCGGCCGCGCGGACGTGGGACGGTCCCAGCGGCGCCTCCCTGGCGGGGTACGTCGTACCGCAGCAGCCGGTGGACGACCCGGCGGCATTCGCGGCGTCGGTGCGCGCGGCGGTGGCCGCGGCGCTGCCGGGCTACATGACGCCGGCGACGATCTCGGTGCTCGACGTGATGCCCGCGACCGAATCCGGAAAGCTGAACCGACCGGCGCTGCCGCGACCTGAGGTGCACACCACCGGTGCGAGCGAGCCGGCCAGAACCGATACCGAGCGAGCCGTCGCCACGGCGATGGAGCACCTGCTCGACGTGGCCGAGATCGGCAGGGACGACGACTTCTTCGCACTCGGCGGAGACAGCATCCTGTCCGTACAGCTCGCCGCGCGGATGCGTGCCGCGGGACTGGCGGTCGAACCGCGAACGATCTTCGAACATCCCACGGTGGCAGCGCTGTCCGCCGCGATCGACAACGGGCCCGGGACACTGGGTGATAGTCATACCGATACCCGTCACGAACCGATGAGCGTGTCCGGGTTGTCGGCGAATGATCTGGCCGCATTGACGTCGTCGTGGTCGAAGGCTCGTCCGTCGTGACCGCTGCCGCCGACATTGACGATGTCCTGGCCCTGTCGCCGCTTCAACTGGGCCTGTACTCGCACGCCACGCTGATCGGACCAGACGGCGACGACCCCTACGTCATCGCGATGACGGCCGACGTGACCGGACCGCTCGACGTCGCGCTGCTGCGCGGCTGCGCGGCCGCGATGCTGGTGCGCCACCCCAACCTGCGGGCCAGCTTCTGGCACCAAGATCTGCCGCGGCCCGTTCAGATCATCCCGGCCATGGTCGAACTACCGTGGCAGCACGTTGCTGCGATAGATGACGAGCAGGCCGCCAGGCTCGAAAAGCGTGAGCGCGGGCGGGCTTTCACGTTGCATGACGGTCCGCTGATCCGCTTCCTGCTCATCGAATTGCCCGACCAGCGATGGCGGCTGGTGGTCACTGCGCACCACATCGTGATCGACGGTTGGTCGCTACCGGTGTTCATCGGGGAGATGCTCACGCTGTACCGCATCGGCGGCGATCTGGAAGCGCTGCCCCCTCCACGGCTGTACCGCGACTACATCGGCTGGCTGGCCGAGCGCGATTCGGAAGCGGGCGAACGACTCTGGCGCCGTCACCTGGCCGGGATGCCCGGGCCGACGATGCTGTCACCCGCCCTGGGTGGTGACAGTTCTGGACTGCCCAGGCGCACTGAACTCGCGTTGCCCGCCGCCGACGCCGAGCAGTTGGCCGCCGCGGCCCGCTCTCGGGGAGTCACCCTCAACACGGTCATGCAGATGGCCTGGGCGCTGATCCTGGCCCGGCTGACCGACCGGGATGACGTGGTCTTCGGCGTCACGGTGTCGGGGAGGCCGCCCGAGCTCGCCGGGGTGGAAACCATGGTCGGCCTGTTCATCAACACCCTGCCGCTGCGGGTGCGCCTGGACCCGAACAAGCCGGTCGGCGAGCACTGTTCCACGTTGCAGCGCGAAGCCGCCGAACTGCGCGACCACAGCTTTCTGACGCACTCACAGTTGCGCACCTTGGCCGGGGTCGGCGAGATGTTCGACACGCTGCTGGTATACGAGAGCTTCCCGCCCGGTGACGTGATCGGTGGACAGGAGATCGTTGCCGGTGGCGTCCACTTCCGGCCCGCCGCGATGGAGAGCCTGACCCACTTCCCGGTGACGGTGGCCGCGTACCGCAACACCGCCGAGCTGACCCTGCTGGTCGAGGTCACCGACAACGCCCTCGGCATGATGTCCGCGGAGACGCTTGGCCGACGGGTGTTGCAGACGATGCGCCGCCTGATCGACGGGTGGGATCGGCCGCTTGGCGGCATCGACATTGTGCTCGACGATGAACGCCTTCCGTTCGAGTTGAGCACATGCGTCGCCGCCGACGTCGGGGTTGCCGAACGCTTCGCCGAAGCTGCGGCAGCGCACGCCGATTCGATCGCCATACGGTGGGACGGCGGCCAGCTGGACTACACCGAACTGCATGAGCGCTCGGACCGGATGGCCGGTCTCCTACGCGAATCCGGCGTGACCGCCGAAGGACCGGTCGCGATTCAGCTGCCGCGCGGTGCCGACTACGTGGCCGCGATGCTCGGCGTGCTCAAGGCCGGCGGGATGTACGTGCCGCTCGAGCCGGAGATGCCGGCAGGCCGGGTCGATTCGATTCTGGCGCAGACCGGTGCCACCGTCGTCATCGACGACACCATGGTGGCGGCCGCTCGCACGGCTCCGCGATTCCGCGCGCGGACGCATCCGGGCCAGGCTGCCTATGCGGTGTTCACCTCTGGAACCACCGGAGAACCCAAGGGCGTCATCGGAACTCACGGCGCTCTGCTCGCCTATATCGATGACCACGCCGAGCGGATGCTGAGGCCGGCGGCCGAACGTCTGGGCCGGCCGCTACGCATCGGCCACGCCTGGTCGTTCGCGTTCGACGCTGCCTGGCAACCGCTGGCCGGCTTGTTGTTCGGCCACACCGTGCACCTCATCTCCGAGTCCGACCGCCGAGACGCCGAGGCGCTGGTCGGCATCATCGAACAGCACGGAATCGACATGCTCGACGTCACCCCGTCGATGTTCACCGGCCTGCGTCAGGCTGGACTACTCGATTCCGGGCGGCTCTCCGTACTCGCGCTGGGTGGCGAGGCCATCGGTTCTGGTGACTGGACTGACATCCGAAAGGCCTGCACCGCAACACCATTGGCTGCACACAACTGCTACGGCCCGACCGAGACCACTGTCGAGGCCGTGGTGGCCGCCATCGCCGACCACGACGCTCCGGTGATCGGTTACCCGACCCGATCGACCCGCGCCGTCGTGCTCGACTCCTGGCTGCAACCCGTCCCGGACGGAGTGGTGGGGGAGTTGTACCTGGCCGGAGAGCAGGTAACCAGGGGCTACCTCGGTCGCCCGGTCGAGACCGCGGCGCGATTCGTCGCCGCACCGGGTGGCGGACGGATGTACCGAACCGGGGACCTGGTGCGCTGTGACGCCGGAGGTGCGCTGTCCTTCGTCGGCCGGGCCGATGCCCAGATCCAGGTCCGCGGACACCGCGTCGAACCGGGCGAGATCGAGGCGGTGCTGGCCGATGTGCCCGGCGTGCGGCATGCCCATGTCGCCGTCCACCAGCAGCCGTCCGGTCCTCGGCTGGTCGGGTATATCGCCGGCGACGTGACAGTGCCCGACCTGCGGCCGTTACTGCGGAACCGGTTGCCCCGCTACATGCTTCCGCACCGGCTGATCGTCGTGGACGCGATCCCGCTGACGGCCAACGGCAAGGTGGACGAGGCCGCGCTGGCGAGAATGGCCGCGCCGGAGGAGAACCCCGAGCCGCCGAGCACACCCACGGAAGTCGCTCTGAGCGAGGTTGTTTCGGGGCTGCTCGGCCTTGACGTGGTCGATATCGACACCGACCTGCTCGAGTTGGGACTCGACAGCATCGCCGCGCTGTCCTTGGTTCAGCTCGCGCGCAGCCGAGGGCTGCCGCTGCGGGCTCGACTGGTCCTCGAGTGCGCAACTCTGCGTGAACTCGCCGCCGCCGTCGATCGGGATACCACCGACGAGCTCGCCGCCGGACCGGAGCCCGAGGGTCCGATCCCGGCGCTGCCCGCCGTGCACTGGCTGTACGAGCACGGTGATCCGCGACGCCTGTCGCAAGTGGAGGCGATCCGATTGCCCGCCGATGCAGACGGCGCGCGGTTACGCCTTCTGTTGGACGGCATCGCCGGCGGGCACGAGATGTTCCGCAGCCGCCTTGACCGCTCGACGATGACGTTCGTCCCGGCCGGCCAAGACACCATTCCGCTGACCGAGGTCGTGGTCTCCGGTGAACTGCTCGACGCCGTGACCGAACACGCCGCCGCCGCCATCGAACGACTCGATCCCGAGCGGGGGAACCTGACCGAAGCATTGTGGCTGCACCACATCGGTGACGCCGGCGTGCTCGTCCTGGTGGTCCACGTGCTCGTGATGGATCCCGCTTCATGGCGAATCGTGCTGGGTGAGTTGATGGCCAACTGGTCGACGGCCGGCGCGGGTGAACTCGGTCCGGTCAACGGAGAACGGATCAGTTACCGCCGGTGGGCGAACACGCTCACCGAACGCGCGACGGGCCTCGACACCGTCGACTTCTGGATCGCACAGGTCGACGGCGGCGACCCGAGGTTGGGAGCCAGGCGGATTCGCCCCGGGACCGATCGGTTCGGCGACCTCGCGATCACCGTGACCGTCGCCGAGAGCGATGTCACCGCCGCATTGCTCCATGGGCAGGTGCCGATCCAGGAAGTGCTGGCCGACGCGTGCGCCCGACTGATCGTCCGCTGGCGCGAGCTACGCGGAGACGTCAGCCCGGTTCCGCTGCTGTCCCTGGAGACACACGGGCGTGACGGCGCCGACGATACGGTGGGCCTGCTCAGCGCCATCTATCCACTGCGCATCCGGCCGGGCGAACCGATGCCCGAAATACCGGGATGGTCAACGGATTACGCCCTGCTGCGCTATGCCCGGCCGGACACCGCGCAGCGGCTCCGGGGCTTCCGTGGTCCGCAGCTGCTGCTGAACTATCTCGGCAGGCTTGACCTCGACGCCGGCCCTCTGCTGGATCGCGCCTTGCTCGCCCATCTCTCGATCATGACCGAGCCGAACGTCGCGGTGCGCCACGAGTTGACGCTCGTGGCCGCGGTCGCCGGCGGAAAGCTGGTCACCCAGTGGCGAACCCTGCCGGACATTTTCACTGATTCCGATATCGCTGTGCTGCAGACGATGTGGAGCGACGTGTTACACGAGCTGGCTGGAGTGACCCGGTGACCGCGCGGCTGGCGATTCTCGGTGCCGGTGCGAAAGCGGTGGCGGTGGCCGCCAAGGCGGCGACGCTGCGCGACATGGGCGTCGCCGCACCGGACATCGTGGCGGTGGAGCGGACTGCGGTCGCGGCGAACTGGCGGGCCGGCGGGGGTTGGACTGACGGTCAGCACCGGCTGGGTACGAGCCCGGAGAAGGACGTCGGTTTCCCGTATCGGTCGACGATCCTGCCGGGACGCAACAGTGAACTCGATCGGCGGATGATGCGGCTGAGCTGGCAGTCCTACCTGGTGGCCACCGGGCGATTCGCGGAGTGGGTAGACCGCGGCAAGCCGGCGCCCACCCACGAGACGTGGGCGAGCTATCTGCGCTGGGTGGCCGACGCCGCTGCACTGAATGTTGTTGACGGAGAGGTTATCCGGCTGTCGCTCGAGGATCGGTCGTGGGTGCTTCACACGCACACCGGCACCGTCGAGGCCGATGCGGTGATGATGACCGGACCGGGCCAGCCGGGCCGGTCGGTACTGCCCGGGCATCCGCAGGTGCTCTCCATTGCCCAGTTCTGGCAGGTGTCGACCATGAATCAACGGCTCGACGCGGAGCGGGTCGCGGTGATCGGCGGCGGTGAGACCGCCGCGTCGATGCTCAACGAGTTGTTCCGGCATCGGGTGTCCACGATCACCGTGATCTCACCACAGGCCACGCTGTTCACCCGGGGCGAGAGCTACTTCGAGAATCGGATGTTCAGCGACCCGACGGACTGGACCGGGCTGACGCTCGCCGAGCGCCGCGACGTGATGGCTCGCACTGACCGCGGGGTGTTCTCCGCGCGAGTCCAGGACTCACTGCTCGCCGACGACCGCATCCGGCACCTACGTGGCCGGGTCGCGCACGGTGTCGCCGCCGACGACCGGATCCGCATCACCTTGCACACCGACCGCCACGGCGAGCGGCTGGAAACGGTGCACGGATTCGACCTCGTCATCGACGGTTCGGGCGCCGACTCGCTCTGGTTCCTGCCGTTGTTGGGCCCGGACGTGATGGACCTGCTCGAGGTCCGGCTGAACGGACCCGTGACCGGCGACCGGCTGCAACAGGCGATCGGACACGACCTGTCGCTGGCCGGGGTAGCGCCAAAGCTGTTTCTGCCCAACCTGTCCGGGCTCAACCAGGGTCCCGGATTTCCCAACCTGAGCTGCCTGGGACTGCTCTCCGATCGCATCCTCGGAGCCCGGCCCGGCGCCCAGCCGAATCGAACCAACGGGAGGAACGTTGAGTACCAATCCATTTGACGACGAAGACGGCCGCTTCTATGTCCTCGTCAACGACGAGGAGCAATACAGCCTGTGGCCGGCGTTCGCCGACATCCCGGCCGGATGGCGGGTGGCCTTCGGCGAGGCTGGCCGATCCGAGTGCGCGGAGTTCGTCGAGCAGAACTGGTCGGATATGCGTCCGAAGAGCGTCCGCTGAGGTCTCGACAGTCAAGTTATGCAATGCTAACTTTCTCGTAAGTTGGTTAGGCAAACCTAAGGAGATGGGGGTGGCGTCGACGGCTGCCCCGCACGATGCCCATGGACAACGGTTTAGTGACTTCGGCACGCCGAGCGCGCCTCGATGCGGATCTGGTGAGCAGGTTCGCCATCTGCTGTAAAGCGCTCGGTCTGCCGGTATACGACCGGCGCCGACCCGCCGACATACCCGCCGCGCGCCGGGCCTTCACCGAACTCACCCGGGTGGCCCACGATCACTGTGATGCCTGGACGGGCCTGGCTGCGACTGGCGCTGCGACGCTCGACGTGCTGGCCGCGGTGGTCCGTACCGCCGACACCAGTGGGGTGCTGCAGCGGCGCATCGAACTGCCTACCGGGGCACTCGGCTTCGATTACGACACCGGGCTCTACCTGCGGTTCCGGGCCTCCACCACCGATGACTTCCGGCTCGCGTACGCCGCGGCGCTGGCGATCGACGGCGCCTTCCACACCGCCGAGGAGATCGTCAGCGAGATCCGTGCGCGACGGCCCCAGTGGCGCGAAGCGCGCTGGGTCGATGTGGCCCTGCGGTCCCGGGCGCAGCGCTGGTCGGACGTCGTCAAGCTGCTGACCCCAGTGGTCAACGACACCGCACTCGACCCCTTCTTCGCGCACGCCGCCAAAGTCGCTCTCGGTGTGGCGCTGGCACGGCTCGGCATGTTCGCGCCCGCACTGTCCTATCTCGAGGATCCCGACGGCCCGGTCGCGGTGGCCGCGGTGGACGGCGCACTGGTCAAGGCGTTGTCCCTGCGGGCCTACGGTGACGAGGGCACCGCCGCGGACGTCTTGCAGGATCTGTACGCCGCCAACCCGGACAACGAGCAGGTGGAGCACGCGCTGTCCGATCCCACCTTCGGGATCGCCACCACTACGGCCGCCCGTATCGATGCCCGCACCGACCCGTGGGACGTCGAAACCGAGCCCACGGCAGACGATTTCATCGATCCTGACGCGCGCGAACGCAAGGCCGCCTTGCTCGAAGAGGCTGAACGGGAGCTCGGCGAGTTCATCGGCCTCGACGAGGTGAAGAACCAGGTGTCGCGATTGAAGAGCTCGGTCGCGATGGCGTTGCGGCGTGAGGAGCGCGGACTGGCCGTCGCTCAGCGCACCCATCACCTGGTCTTCGCCGGTCCGCCCGGAACCGGTAAGACCACGATCGCGCGCGTGGTGGCCAAGATCTACTGCGGGCTGGGACTGCTCAAGCGGGAGAACGTCCGCGAGGTACACCGCGCCGACATGATCGGCCAGCACATCGGCGAAACCGAGGCGAAGACCAACGCCCTCATCGACAGCGCGCTCGACGGCGTGCTGTTTCTGGACGAGGCGTACGCATTGGTCGCGACCGGCGCGAAGAACGACTTCGGTCTGGTCGCCATCGACACCCTGCTGGCGCGGATGGAGAACGACCGCGACCGTCTGGTCGTCATCATCGCCGGTTATCGCGCCGACCTCGATCGCTTCTTGGACACCAACGAAGGCCTGCGCTCGCGATTCACCCGCAGCATCGTCTTCCCGTCCTACTCGGCGGCCGAGCTCGTCGAGATCGCCGTGGCGATGGCGGCCAACCGGGACAGCGTGTTCGAGCCCGCAGCGCTGCACCATCTCGAGGAGCTGTTCGGCCAGCTCGCGGATTCGTCGACGCCCGACTCGACCGGGATCGCGCGGCGAGGCCTCGATATTGCCGGCAACGGACGATTCGTCCGCAATGTGGTCGAACGGTCCGAGGAGGAAAGAGAATTCAGGTTGGACCACACCGACCTCGCCGGTGCTGACTTCACCGACGAGCAGCTGATGACCATCACGGCGGCCGATGTGCGCGCCTCCGTCGTACCGCTGCTGCGTGGCCTTGGGCTGACGGTGCCCGCATGAGTGGCGACGACCGGCGGTCTTTCTCCTCTCGCACACCGGCGAACGACAATCCGGAGCGGGTGACGTACCGGCGTGGATTTATCACTCGCCACCAGGTGACGGGTTGGCGATTCGTCATGCGCCGCATCGCATCCGGCCTGGCTCTGCACGACACGCGGATGCTCGTCGACCCGCTGCGCAGCCAGTCACGCGCGGTCATGATGGGCGTGCTGCTGGCCGTGACCGCGGTGGTCGGCTGCTTTGTGTTCTCGATGCTGCGTCCCGGCGGAGTACCGGGCAGCGACCCGGTGCTGGCCGATCGCGCCACCTCGGCGCTCTACGTTCGGCTCGGCGACCGACTGCACCCGGTGCTGAACCTGACGTCCGCGCGGTTGGCCGTCGGGCGCCCGGTGGATCCCACCACCGTCACCGGCGAGCAGTTGGACACGTTCGCCCGCGGCAGCCTCATCGGCATCCCGGGTGCACCGGAACGGATGGTGCAGAACACGTCTCGTGACGCCGACTGGGCAGTGTGTGACGGCACCAGCGGAGCCGCAGACGCTGCCGGTGTGACCGTGATCGCCGGCCGGCTGGAACGTGGCGGTGCCCGAGCCGATGTGCTCGGAGCGGGGCGCGCAGTGCTGGTGAACGGCGCCGAAGGAACCTGGCTGCTGTGGGACGGCCGTCGCAGCGCGATCGACCTCGCTGACCGGCCCGTCACCGACGCGTTGGGTCTGCCGGCGGCACCGCCCGCGTCGCGGTCGATCTCGCCGGGCCTGTTCAATGCGATTCCGGAGGCCCCCGCACTGCGCATCCCGCCGATCCCCGACGCGGGGCTCCCCACGGCCTATCCGCTGCCCGGTGCGGCCCCGATCGGCGCCGTCGTGATCGCCTACCGCAATGACGGCACCCCGACGAACTATGCCGTGCTGCCCGACGGTCTTCAGCCCATCAGCCCTGTGCTGGCGGCGGTGCTGCGCAACGCGAACTCGTACGGGTTGGCGCAGCCGCCGCAGCTTGGCGCCGATGACATCGCCCGGCTGCCGGTATCGTCGCTGCTCGACGTGTCGGCGTTTCCCGCCGCGCCGGTCAAGCTGGTGGACGCCGCGGCCGCACCGGTGACCTGCGCGCAGTGGGCCAAGATCGACGGTGCGGCAACGAGTTCCATGACCCTGCTGTCCGGTTCGGTGCTCCCGCTGCCCGCCGGGACCCATCCGGTCGAGCTTGTGGGTGGCGCCGATCCCGGCACGGCGGCCAGGGTGGCTCTGCCACCCGGCCACGGCTACTTTGTCCAGACAGTCGGCCAGCAGCCGGCGTCCCCGCCCGCGGGATCGCTGTTCTGGGTGTCCGACACGGGAGTTCGGTACGGCATCGGCGGCGACCACAAGGGCGCCGAAAAGACCGTCGCAGCATTGGGTCTGACGAATCCACCGCTGCCGATCCCGTGGTCGGTGCTGACACTGTTCGCTCCCGGCCCTGCCCTGTCCCAAGCCGACGCCCTCGTCGTGTACGACGCGGTCCGGCCCGTAGTCCAGCAGGAGACCCGATGAGCCGGCTGATCTTCGAGGCGGGCCGGCGGCTGCCGGCTCCCAAAACCAATAAGGGCACCATCGCCATCGAGCCGCCGCCCGAGCTGCCGCGAGTGGTACCGGCATCACTGCTGCGCAGGGCGCTGCCCTTCCTGATCGTCATTCTGATCGTAGGCATGATCGTGGCGATGGTGGCCACCGGATTGAAACTCATTTCGGCGCAAACCCTGTTCTTCCCCTTCGTGCTGCTGCTCGCCGCCACGGCGCTCTACCGCGGAACCGACAACAAGATGCGCACCGAGGAGGTCGACGCCGAACGCGCGGACTATCTGCGCTATCTGTCGGTGATCCGGGACAACGTGCGCACCGAGGCGGCCGCGCAACGCGACGCGCTGCTGTGGTCGCACCCCGATCCCGCCGCCTTGACCGCCGTTCCCGGATCGCGAAGGCAATGGGAGCGCGACCCGCACGACAGTGACTTCCTGGTGCTGCGCGTCGGGCTGCACGACATCCCGCTGGCCACCACGCTGCGGGTCAAGGACACCGCCGACGAGATCGATCTGGAGCCGGTGTCGCACAGCGCACTACGTGCCCTGCTCGACACGCAGCGCACCATCCGGGACGCGCCGCGGGGCATCGACCTGAAGGCGGTGTCACGGATCACTGTTCACGGTGATGCCGAGGAGGTCAGGGCCGCGCTGCGGGCATGGCTGGCTCAGGCCGTCACCTGGCACGACGCGGCGTCGCTGGGAATCGCGCTGGCGAGCCGGGACCTGGAGTCGCCGACGTGGAGCTGGCTGAAATGGCTGCCGCACAGCGATATCCCCGGGCAGCTGGACGGCTGCGGTCCCGCCCGCTATCTGGCGGCGACCACCGACGATCTGATCGCCTCTCTCGGCCCCGCGCTGGCCGACCGCCCGTTGTTCGGTGTCGACGCGGGAGATCCGTTGCGGCATCTGCTGGTGGTGGTCGACGATCCGGCGCACGCACCGGAGGATTCGGTGCTGGCCACCGGTTGGTCGGGGGTCACGGTGATCTACACCGCCACAGAAGACTCCGCGCCGCGGCCGGGGCACTACGCCGACCCGGAACGGCCGGTATTGCGGCTCACCGGCGGCGTGATCCAGCGGTGGGAGAGTGACGGTTGGCAGACCTATGTCACCCGCGCCGACCAGATGGCACAGGCCGACGCCGTGCATCTCGCGCGCGGCCTGGCGCGCTGGGACTCCAACCCGACCCATGCCGGCCTGCGTTCGCCGGCCACCAGAGGTGCGAGCTTCACCACGCTGATGGGGATCCCGGACGCCTCGGCACTCGACATCGCCGACGTATGGGCGCCGCGGTCACGCGACGAGGAGCTGCGGGTACCCATCGGCGTCACCGCGACCGGCGTGCCGCTGTACTTCGACCTCAAGGACGAAGCCGAAGGCGGGATGGGCCCGCACGGTCTGATGATCGGTATGACGGGTTCCGGCAAGTCCCAGACGCTGATGTCGATTCTGTTGTCGCTGTTGACAACCCACCCGGCCGACCGGCTCATCGTGATCTACGTCGACTTCAAGGGTGAGGCCGGTGCCGACATCTTCCGCAACTTCCCTCAGGTCGTCGCGGTCATCTCCAATATGGCGGAGAAGAAGTCACTGGCCGACCGGTTCGCCGACACGCTGCGCGGTGAGGTCGCTCGCCGGGAGAGTCTGTTGCGCGACGCCGGACGCCGCGTGCAGGGCAGTGCGTTCGGATCGGTCGCCGAATACGAGGCCGCGAGGCCCGCTGCCGAAGCTGTCGGCATCGAACTGCCGCCACTGCCAACGCTATTCGTGGTCGCCGACGAGTTCACCCTGATGCTGGCCGAGCACCCCGAATACGCCGAACTGTTCGACTACGTCGCCCGCAAAGGCCGGTCGTTCCGAATCCACATTCTGTTCGCGTCGCAGACCCTGGACATCGGCCGCATCCGCGACATCGACAAGAACACGTCCTACCGGATCGGCCTCAAGGTGGCCAGCCCCGCGGCATCGCGGCAGATCATCGGTGTCGAGGACGCTTATCACATCGAATCGGGCAAGGAGCACAAGGGAGTCGGGTTTCTGGTGCCCGCGCCGGGTGCCGCCCCGATCAAGTTTCGCAGCACCTACGTCGACGGAATCTACGATCCCCCACGACCGGTCACCTCGTATATCGTCCCGTCGGCACCCGAACCGGTGGCGTTCACCGCAGGCCCGGCCGCCCTCAACGAGGACGTCGTGATGTTGTCCGATCACGAGATCGAACCGGCGGTGCCGCGCAAGCTGATCACCACGATTGGGGATCAGCTGGCCCAGTATGGGCCGAAAGCGCCGGCGCTGTGGCTGCCCCCGCTTGACGAGCCGATCGAGCTGGACGAGGTGCTCGCCCGTGCCAACGTGCCGACACGACAGTGGCAGTGGCCGCTCGGTGAGATCGACCTGCCGTTCGAGATGCGACGGGATCCGTTGATCTTCGACGCGACGTCGTCGGCGGGCAACATGGTGATCCACGGCGGTGCCAAGTCTGGGAAGTCCACGGCCCTGCAGACATTCGTGCTGTCCGCGGCGCAGTTGCACTCGCCACGCGATGTCACGTTCTACGTGCTCGACTACGGGGGCGGCCGGCTGCGCGGCCTGGAGGACCTGGCCCATGTGGGCAGTGTGGCCTCGCCGCTCGAGCCGGAGCTGATCCGGCGCACCTTCGGCGAGCTGGAACAGTTGTTGCGTTCGCGGCAACGCAACGCCGGACACCAGGGGACGTACTCCGATTCCTACGGGGAGGTGTTCCTCGTGATCGACAACCTGTACGCGTTCGGGCGCGACAACACCGACCAGTTCAACACCCGCAACCCCCTGCTGGCCGTCGTCACCGAGCTCGCCAATACCGGGTTGGCGCACGGTATTCACGTGGTGATCACCACACCGAACTGGCTGGAAGTGCCGCTGGCGATGCGCGACGGTCTCGGCCTGCGTCTGGAACTGCGCCTGCCCGACCCGCGCGACAGCAATGTGCGGGTCACCGACTCCCTGCGCCGGCCCGCCGAATCGGTACCACACGACCAACCGGGCCGTGGCCTGACCATGGCGGGGGAGCACTTCTTGTTCGCCGAACCGGACCTGGCTCGGATACCGGCGATCAATGCGGCTTACCCGGGAGTGCGCGCGCCGTCGGTGCGCCTGCTGCCCGCCGAACTGGACCCTCTCGTAGTGGCGCCGCTGTATCGCGGTGGTGAGCGAGTGGTACTGGGACAGCGGGAGTTCGACCTGGGCGCGGTGGTGCACGATTTTGCCGAGCACCCGTTGTTGATGGTGCTGGGTGACGGCAAGACGGGCAAGACCACCCTGCTGCGGCACGTCATCCGCACCATCCGCGACAACTCGGACGCCGCGGACGTCGCGTTCACGGTCTTCGATCGTCGTCTGCACCTCGTCGACGAGCCCCTCTTCCCCGACAACGAGTACAGCGCCAACATCGACCGTGTCACGCCTGCCGTGATGGGACTCTCGGCACTACTCGAGCAGCGTCGACCACCGGCGGGTTTGACCGCCGCTGAACTGTCGGCGTGGGACTACCGCCGCACCGGCTCCGCGCACACTCACTACCTGATCATCGACGACGTCGACCAGATTCCCGACGGCCCGGCGATGAGCGGACCGTATGCCGGACACCGTCCGTGGACGCCGATACTCGGATTACTCTCGGCAGCAGGTGATCTCGGCCTACGAGTTATCGTCACCGGTCGGGCGGGCGGATCGGCGCACGCCCTGATGACGAACGCGCTACTGCGCCGTATGAGCGACTTGCAGGCCGCAGTACTGATGTTGTCCGGTAATCCCGCGGACGGCGCCAAGATCCGCGGGCACCGGTTCACTCGACTGCCCACCGGACGCGGCATGCTGCTCGGCGATGCCGACGGCGTCGATTACGTCCAGCTCGTCAATCCGTTTGCCCACGCGCACAGTGCATCTCATGCTCGCCACACAGAGGAGGATCCGACATGACCCTGCGTGTCGTCCCGGAGGGGCTGGCCGGCGCCAGCGCACAGGTCGCTGCTCTCACCGCACGGCTTGCCGCTGCCAACGCCGCGGCCGCGCCGATGATCACCGCCGTGTTGCCGCCCGGCGCGGACCTCGTGTCGCTGCAGACCGCCGCCGGGTTCAGCGCCCAGGGCCTCGAACACACGGCAACCGCCACCCAGGGGGTGACCGAACTCGGTCGATCGGGTGCGGCGGTCGCCGACTCCGGCGCCGGCTACGCCGCCACCGATGCTGCCGCCGCCCAGTCCTACCTGATCGCACGGGGAGGCTGATGACCGCGCCAATCTGGTTCGCCTCACCACCGGAGGTGCATTCGGCGCTGCTGAGTGCGGGCCCCGGTGCCGGTCAGATGCTGGCCGCGGCCTCGGCGTGGGAAGCGCTGAGCGTCGAATACGCCTCGGCTGCAGCCGAACTCACCCAGGTCCTGGCCACTGTCCAGGCCGGCTCGTGGCAGGGCCCGAGCGCCGAACAGTACGTCGCGGCCCACGCTCCGTATCTCGCGTGGTTGGAGCAGGCCAGCGCCGACAGCGCCGGTGCCGCCGTCCAGCAGCAGACCGCCGCCGCCGCGTACACCGCGGCCCTGGCCGCGATGCCGACGCTGCCCGAACTGACTGCCAACCACACCGTGCACGGCGTGCTGATGGCCACCAACTTCTTCGGCATCAATACGATCCCGATCGCCCTCAACGAGGCCGACTACGTCCGGATGTGGATCCAGGCCGCCACGACGATGAGCGTCTATCAAACCGTCGCCGGCACCGCCTTGGCCGCTGCGCCGCGAAGTGTCCCGGCTCCGACGATCGTGCTGCCCGCAGCGGAGGCAGCCTCATCGGTGACCGCGCTCTCGGCCGCCGCACAGCCGCAGGCCGGCGAATCAGGCTCTGCGCTGACGAATTCGAACAGCATCCTCGATCTGCTCGAGGCCTACATCAAGTCACTTCCCGATGGCGACCTCATCTGGGACTTCCTCACCCATCCGGTGCAGAGCATCCAGCAGATGATCGTCGACTTCCTGACCAACCCGGTTCAGGCTTGGCAGACCTGGGGGCCGCTGCTCTCGGCGCTGGCCTACCAGGCGATCTTCCAGCCGGTCGGGTGGACCACCTGGGGCCTTGTCTTGAGCTCACCATTATGGGCCCCGATGCTGCTCGTTGCCGGGCTGCCGCTGCTGGGATTGCTGACGCTGGTACCGAATCCGCCTGCGCCCGAGGTGGCTGCGGATCCGGCCCCGGCGCCGACCCCATCGCGGCAACCGAACCTGTGGCCGGTGTCGTCAGCCGCGCCGACTGTCCCCGTCACCGCTCCCGCGGCGCCGACGGCGGCCGGTGCCCCGGCGGCCACGCCGGCTCCGACGGCACCGGCACCGGCGGCGCAGGCGATGTTCTACGCGGTCGGCACTGCCGATCCCGATGAGGGGCCAGGCCCGACGTTGATCGAGGGCAGCGGAGCCAAGGCGCCTGTCTCCGAGGCCGCACCGGCCGCGGCCGCGCTGTCTTCGGTGCAGGCGAAGGAACGCGCCAAGCGGCGCCGTGCACAGCGGATCAAGGATCGCGGACACCGCGACGAGTACATGGACCTCGACAGCGACACCGGCCCGCCCTCGGAACCGGAGCCGCACTCCACCACGTCATCGTCTGACCGGGGTGCGGGAACGATCGGATTCACCGGCACCGCAACGAAAGCCCGCGGTGTCACGGCCGCCGGGCTGACAGAGCTGGCCGGTGACGCACACAACGAACGTCCCACCGCGCCGATGCTTCCGGCCACGTGGAGGACCGATCCACCCGAAACCGATTACCACCGAGAATGATTGGAGAAATACCGTGAGCATGCTGGATGCCCACATACCGCAGCTCGTCGCCGCCGAGGCCGCCTTCGGCGCCAAGACTGCGCTGATGCGCAGCACGATCGCCCAGGCCGAACAGGCGGCCATGGCCTCGCAAGCCTTCCACATGGGAGAGTCGTCGGCTGCGTTTCAGGCCGCGCATGCGCGGTTCGTCGAGGTGGCCGCGAAGGTCAACTCGCTGCTCGACATCGCGCAAGTGAACCTCGGCGAGGCAGGAGCCACCTACGTCGCCCAAGATGCCGCCGCGGCAACGACATACGGAGGGTTCTGATGTCCCAGATCATGTACAACTACCCGGCAATGCTCGGGCACGCCGGCGATATGGCCGGTTACGCCGGCACGTTGCAGGCCGTCGGCGCCGATATCGCCACCGAGCAGTCCGCACTGCAGGGTGCCTGGCAGGGTGAAACCGGTATGACGTACCAGGCCTGGCAAGCGCAGTGGAACCTCGCCATGGAAGAACTGGTGCGTGCCTACCGGGCGATGGCCGGCACGCATGAGACCAACACCCTCTCGATGCATGCGCGCGACCAAGCCGAAGGCGCCAAGTGGGGCTGAGACTTGGCCGCACCTAACGCGGTCGAGCTGACCGCCGATGCCGCGTGGCTGGTCGCTGAAACGATTGGTGCCGGTACGTTCCCGTGGGTTCTGGCGATCACACCGGCCGTGGCCGACGAGCGCGAGGCCCCCGCGGTCCGGACTCGATTGCGAACCGAACTCACTCGTGCTCGGGTGATGTCCGACGCCGGGACGGTGAATCCGGCCGTGGCCCGCTGGACTCGCACCGTGTGCGCGCCGCAACGGTGGCTCGAGCTTCGCTATGTGCGGGCGGCAGGCACCGAACTGTTGCGGGGCCTGGTGGCGCGCCGCGGTGATGACACCGTTGCGGCGCTGCGCAGCGGTGAGCTCGTCACCCTGACCGAACTCGACATCAGCGAGCCGTTCCAGCTCGCCCCGGTTGTGGCCGCCGGCCTGACCGGTCGCGCACCGGCCCAATTCACGGAATTCACCCTGCCGACCCGCGTCGGGGTTCGCGCCGACGAAAAGCTCCGCACCGGAGCTGATCTCGATGGCGTGCTGGACCACCTGGGCATCCCCGCCTCGGCGGTGCCGGTGGTGCGATCCGTGTTCAGCGGACCACACAGTTACGTCGAGGTGCGCGCCGGATGCGCCCGCGATGGCGTGCACAGCCTCAGCGAGGTCGGTCTCGGCATCATCGATGCCGACGCCGGCCGGGTATTGGTGAACCCGGAACGCGCAGCCGACGGGGAGTGGCTGTCGACTTTTTCACCGGGCACTCCGTTCGCGATCGCGCTTGCACTCGACCGCCTCGCGGACCAGCTTCCGGATGGCCGCTGGTTTCCCGCCGCCGCGCAGGTACGGGACTTCTCCAGCATCTGATAACCGAGAGAGAGAACGACAATGACCGAAACCCCGGTGCTGCCGATCGTCCGGGTCGCCGTGTTGGCGTACGGCCGTATCACCGATGTGGCGCTACCTGCGGAGCTGCCGCTGCGCGAGATCCTGCCCGCGGTGAAGCGGCTCGTACCGCCGCCGGAGTCGCACGAGGGAACCGCGAGCACCACCCCGATGACTCTGGCCCCGATCGGCGGCGCGCCGTTCAGCCTCGACGCCGACCTGGACACCGTCGGAGTCGTGGACGGCGATCTGCTTGCGCTGCAGCCGGTTCCGGCCGGGCCGACGGCGACCGGCATCGTGGAGGACATCGCCGACGCTGCCGTCATCTTCTCCGCCGCCCGGACAAGGCCCTGGGGCCCGCATCGCCTGCAGGCGGGTGCTCGGCTCGCGGCCGCAGTCTTCGTGGTCGCACTGTCCGCGGTAGCGGTCGCGCACCGAGCCGTGACCGCCTCGACCGTCGGTCTGTACGCGGTCGCCGCGTTGGCGGTCCTCGCTACGGTCACCGGGATGGCATTGCGTGCCAAGTCGGCCCGGCTCGCCACGCAGGTGTCGGCGGCGGCGCTGCTGCCAATCGGGTCGGCCTTCTGGCTGGCCGTACCGGGACTGTGGGGATCGCCGCATGTGATGCTGGCCGCGGCTGGGGTGGCGGCATGGTCATTGATCGTGCTGACCCAAACCGAGGATGGCGTCGGGTTCTTCACTGCCACAGCCGTTGTGGGCGTCGGTGCGCTGGTGGTGGCCGGTGCTTCGGCCCTCTGGCAGCTGCCCGCCCGCACCGTCGGTTGTGCCCTGATCCTGGCGGCGCTACTGCTCACCGTGTCGACGCCCGCACTCGCGGCGATGTGGGCGCGGTTCCCGCTGCCGGTGATCCCGGCGCCCGGTGATCCGACGCCGTCGAGCCCCGCGGCACGGCTGCTCGCCGATCTGCCTCGCCGGGTGCGGGTCGGCGAGGCTCATCAGACCGGTCTGATCGCGGGCTCTGTGCTGTTGTCGAGTGCGGGGTCGCTGATCGTGGCCGGGCGGACCGAGGGCCCGGGAGTCTGGGGCTGGTATCTGGTGGGCGCCGCAGCGGTGGCGGCAGTGCTGCGCGCCAGGGTATGGGACACCGCCGCGTGCAAGGGTTGGCTGCTCGCCCAGCCGTTCCTGGTCACATGCGGACTGCTGGTCGCGTTCGTCGTGGACCACCGATTCGTTGCCGCCCTGTGGGCGCTCGTGGTGCTCGCAGCGCTCACCGCGGTGTGGGTGGTCGTGGCCGTCAATCCGGATACCGCTGCCGCGGAGCGCTATTCGCTGCCGGTACGTCGGCTCGTCGGCTTCCTCGCCACCGGTCTGGATGCGTCGCTGATTCCGGTGATGGCCTATCTGGTCGGCATCTTCACATGGGTCCTCGATCGATGATGCGCACCACCGCGGCCGCCGCGGTGGTGCTGCTGATCGCCGCGCCGGCGGCCGGTGCCGTCAGTCCACCCGTAGTCGACCCGGGGGTGCAAGCTCCGGCGGGGACCGCCGGACCGACCGCCGGGATGGCCCAGCGCTCCGAATGCGTGACGACGGGGGTGCGCCCGGGCAGCGACCCTGGCGCGGTGAATGCCAATAGCGCGATGCTCAATCTGGCCGGCGCCGCGCAGTATTCGCGCGGTGAGGGTCAAACGGTGGCTATCATCGACACCGGGGTGCGCCCGGGCCCACGGCTGCCGAATGTGGTCGGCGGCGGTGATTATCTTGGGTCGGGGGACGGACTGACCGACTGCGACGGGCACGGAACGCTCGTCGCCGGGATCATCGGCGGGCAGCGGGGGCCAGACGGGTTCAGCGGGGTCGCGCCGGCGGCCCAGCTGCTGTCGATCCGGCAAGCCTCGCCGCGGTTCACGCCCAACGCCGGCGGAAAGGACCCAGCGTCGGTGGCCGCAAGTGTCGAGATCGAGACGCTGGCCCGCGCGGTGGTCCGCGCGGCCGACCTCGGAGCCACCGTCATCAACATCTCCACCGCCACTTGTCTGGCCCCCGACAAGCTCGGCGATCAACAGGCCCTGGGTGCTGCCCTGCGATACGCCGCCATCGACAAAGACGTTGTGATCGTCGCCGCTGCAGGCAATTCCGGCGCCTCCATGGACGGCACGCCGGGCACACAGTGCGCGTCGAATCCGTTGGGCGACCCCGCCCGGCCGGGCGATCCCCGCAACTGGGCCGGGGTCGGTTCGGTATCGGTACCGTCCTGGTGGCAGCCGTACGTCCTGTCCGTCGCGGCACTGACCGCGGACGGGCAACCCACCGACTTCACGATGGCAGGCCCGTGGGTCGGTATCGCCGCGCCCGGCGAGGACATCGTGTCGGTGAGCAACGATGCCGCGGGCGGGCTGGCCAACGGAATGCCCGACGGGCGCGGTGGGATGGCACCGCTGAACGGAACGAGTTTCGCCGCCGCCTATGTCGCCGGTGCGGCTGCACTCGTCCGCAGCCGCAACCCCGGCATGCACGCCGACGAGGTGGTCCGCCGGCTGAGCGCGACCGCGCACAACGCGGCGCAGGCACCCTCCAATCTCGTCGGCGCAGGTGCACTGGACCCCGGTCGGCGCCCTCACCTGGACCGTCAACCCGGTCAGCGACACCGCGCCCGCCACCAAACACGTTGCGGCCCTGCCACCGCCGGCACCGGTCGATCACACCCCGCGCACGGTGGCCTTCATCGGAACGGCGGTACTCGCAGTCGTCGTCGTTGCGGTCGCGATCGTGACCCGCAGACGCAAGGAAGAACTGAAATGACGCATATCCCCGAACCGGGCGCCGGTCGGCTCACCATTGTTGTCCTGGCTGTCGTCTCGGCCGTGCTCACCTACCCGTGGCGGTCGAACTTCGATCGCTGGGCGTTGGGCATCGCTGTCGCTGTGGTGCTGGTGTCGCTGATCTGGTGGCGCGGTCGCTACCTGACCACGATCCTGTGGCAGCGACTCCGAATCATGAGCAGCCGCAGGGCGATCGAGATCTCGTCGGATGACGTTCGCTGGACGGATGCCGATGCGGTGACAACGGTCTTGCTGCGCGTGGACGATCGCGGCACCGAACTGCCGCTTGGTGTTCTGACCGGTTATCTCGACCGCTTCGGATTGGCCTGCGACGCGGTCCGGGTGACCATCCGCCGGGTGGGCAACTCGACCACGACGTGGATCGGGCTGACGTTCAGCGGCGCCCGGAATCTGGCGGCCCTGCGGGCCAGGTCGGCGCAGATACCGCTGCGTCAGACCGCGGAGAACGCGGCTCGCCGTCTGGCCGGCAATCTGCGTGAAAGAGGCTGGACGGCAACGCTCGTCGATGCGGATGACCTGCCCGACCTCTTCGCGGACGATGCCCGTGAACGGTGGCGATCGGTCAGCGACGCGCGCGGCTTCGTGACGACGTACTCCATCACGAATCCGGAGTCGGCGCTGACCGGCGTGGCCGCCAGCGATTCACCGGAGGTGTGGACGGTGGTCGAGATCGCCGGATCCTCGCCGCGGCCGAAGCTCAGAGCCGGGGCCGCAATCCGTACCGAAGACCCACCGAACAGCTCGACCCCGCTACCGGGGCTGACGTTGATCTCCGGGCGCCAGGCCACTGCTTTGGCGGCGCTGCACCCGTTGTCAGGTGTACGCCTGGTCTGACGGCGCAAGGGGCCGCACCGAGCGCCGGGTGCCTGCCCACATCGCGGCCCCGACGACGGCGATCAATACGACGCCGGTGCCGAAGGTGCTCAGGTCGAACGACACGGCGGCGGGGGCGCCGGCCTGCGCGCGCGCCGAGCCGCGTAGGAACGGTACGACGGCCAGAACGCAGACTGCCACCAGTGCTTCACCCAGGACCACTGCCGGAAAGTGTTGAGCAGCAAGCCGGAACACACCGCGGCGATCACCGCCCTGCTGCAGCGCGTGAATTCTCGGCAGAAGAACGCGGACGTTGTAGCCGCCTGCACACAACAGCACGATCACCAGGACCAGCTTGACTGCCAGCGCTCGTCCGTACGCGGTAGTGAACAACTGGCCCGGCGTTCCCACGTGGCTCCACGCCAACCAGGTACCGCTGACGATCAACGCCCCAACGGCGATCATCGCCACCAGACTGAACCGTTCCCAAATCTGGGCCCAGTCATCCGCCACACGACTGTCATCATCGTCACGGGTCCTATTGCGGCGCAGCGCAACTGCCGTCGCCGCCAATACCACCAGCCCGCCCACCCAGGTGACCGCACCGATCACGTGCACTGCCGTGAGTGCATTGGCGGCGACTCGGCCCAGATTGGAATACTGCAACGGATCACGGGAAGCACCGCGGCGGCCAGCGCGACGGCGGCGACACCGCGAGCCAACGCCCGCGAGTTCGTCCACCGCATCGCCACCAATCCGCAGGCGGCCAACGCCAGCGCGAGCGACTGGACGAGCGCCAGCCCGGTGACATGGGTGGTGGCACGAAGGTGTAACACGAGACCGAGCACCACGAGGACCGCGGCCGGTATACCCAGACTGCGTACCCCGCGGGAGACCGGCCCGCCGGGCATGGCGAATGCCCCCACAGTGAGCCCCATACCGAGCGGAACGGACAGACTCAGGTAGTAGACGACCTGGGTGACGACTTCGACGGCTGCCGGAGCTGGCGGAGCGGTGCCGGGCACGGTGACATCCTTACCTACGAACTGTTACTGACTTGAACGCTAGAGTCCCCGGCTTTGTTCACCCTGTGCGTGAACTGTGCGTGGCATCTGGCGTTCAGGGTCGACCCTGACGCCCCGAATACCCTTCCCACGGGCTGTAATCCGCGATCAGTTCTTCTTGTGTAGGCCGCTGCGCCTCTGGCACATGCTCGAGGTTGATCCGGATGCGGTACCAGATCGAACTCGGTCCGCGCATCCCGTCGACCAGAATGTCGGTGGGCTGCAACGTCTTCGCTGCCTCGGGGTGGCGGGCACGCCAGACGTCCAAGGCCGCCAGAGCCTCGTCGCGGGTCTTGGTGCGGGCGACCTCGATCAGCGGCTTGTTGCCTTTCGGTGGTTTCTCG
The DNA here is from genome assembly GCF_022370635.2 of Mycolicibacterium crocinum. Next base: position 552,977 of record NZ_CP092362.2, read on the forward strand.
GCAGGCCCGAGTTCCTCGGCCAGCTGCAGCAGTGCATCCAGCGAGCCGACGGCGTCGTCCATCGACTCCCACGGATCGCCGCGCTCAGCGAAGCGGGCCGGGACAGTCTGGATCGTGAACTCCTCGGCCCGGCAGCCGGGGACCTCGTCCCATGTCAGCGGCGTCGACACTCGCGCGTCCGGGGTGGCCCGCACCGAGTAGGCCGACGCGACCGTGCGATCCTTGGCGTTCTGATTGAAGTCGACGAAGATTCGTTGTCCGCGTTCTTCCTTCCACCACTGGCTGCTGGCCAGGTCGGGTGCGCGGCGCTGCACCTCGCGGGCCACGGTCTCGGCCGCCAGCCGCACCTGTTTGAACGGCCACTGCGGTGCGATCCGGGCATAGATGTGGAAACCGCGCGACCCCGACGTCTTGGGCCAGGCGGTGAGCCCATGGTCCTCGAGCACCTCGCGCGCCACCTGAGCCACCTCCAGGATCTGCGGCCACTCGACACCGGGCATCGGATCGAGGTCGATCCGCAGCTCGTCAGGATGGTCGAGATCGCCCGAGCGGACCGGATGCGGGTTGAGATCGACGCAGCCGAGATTGATCGCCCACGCCAGTCCGGCAGGTTCGCGGAGCACCGCCTCCTTGGCCGACGTTCCGCGGGCGTAGCGCAGCTCGGCGACGTCGATCCAGTCCGGGCGCTTCTCGGGGGCGCGCTTCTGGAAGATCGCTTCCTCGGTGATGCCCTTGACGAACCGCTTCAGGATCATCGGCCGATCGGCGACACCACGCAGCGCGCCGCCGGCCACCGCAAGGTAGTAGCTGACGAGGTCACCCTTGGTGACCGGAGCGCGCCCGTCGGCCGCGGGGAAGACCACTTTGTCGGGATGGCTGATGGTGACCTGGCGACCGTCCACGTCCATGAAGCCATGGTAATTAGGCAGCTCGTTCCGTCTTGGCTGCGACGTACGTCACTTAGGGTTGAAACCATGCCCAGTCTTTTCGATCTCCCCGCACAGGCACTGGCCAAGGCTCAGCAACTGGCCGATCGCGGCTCCGCTGAGCTGCACTACCTGTTCAAGATGATCGAGTCCGGCGCGTTCCGGCTCGAGCCGCCGCAGAATCTTGTGGCGATGGTGGCCGACATCCGCCGCTGGGGTGAAATCGGGATGGTCCCTGCGCTCAACGCCCGCCGAACACCCAACAAGCTGGCGATCGTCGACGACGAAGGGTCGATGACGTACAAGGAGCTCGACGACGCCGCCAACGCGGTCGCCAACGCGTTGCTGGCCAAGGGGGTCACCGGCGGCGACGGCGTGGCGATTCTGGCTCGCAACCACCGCTGGTTCGTGATCGCCAACTACGGCGCAGCGCGGGTCGGTGCGCGCACGATCATGCTCAACACCGAATTCTCCGGGCCACAGATCAGAGACGTCTCCGAGCGTGAGGGCGCCAAGCTGATCATCTACGACGACGAGTACGCCGAGGCTGTCAAGCTCGCCGAGCCGCCGTTGGGCAAGCTGCGCGCGTTGGGAACGAATCCGGACAAGGACGAGCCGTCGGGCTGCACCGACGAAACCCTGGCCGACGTCATCAAGCGCAGCAGCAGCGCGCCGGCGCCCAAGGCCACCAAGCGCTCGTCGATCATCATTCTCACCAGCGGCACCACCGGAACCCCGAAGGGTGCCACCCGCAACACCCCGCCGACCCTGGCGCCGATCGGCGGGATCCTGTCTGCCGTGCCGTTCCGCGCCGGCGAGGTCACCTCGTTGCCGTCGCCGATGTTCCATGCGCTGGGGTATCTGCATGCCACGATCGCGCTGACGATGGGCTCGACGCTGGTGCTGCATCGAAAGTTCAAGCCCGACATCGTGTTACAAGACGTCCCGAAGCACGGGGTGACGGCGATCGTGGTGGTGCCGGTCATGCTGTCGCGGATGCTCGACGCGCTGGAGAAGATGGAGACCAAGCCGGACCTGTCGTCGCTGCGGATCGTGTTCGTCTCCGGCTCCCAGCTCGGGGCGGAGCTGGCCACCCGGGCGCTGAAGGACATCGGTCCGGTGATCTACAACATGTACGGCTCAACGGAAGTCGCGTTCGCGACGATCGCCGGGCCGAAGGACCTGCAGATGAATCCGGCCACCGTGGGTCCCGTCGTCACGGGTGTCAAGGTCAAGATCCTCGACGACAACGGCAACGAGCTGCCGCAGGGCGAGGTGGGCCGGATCTTCGTCGGCAACAGCTTCCCGTTCGAGGGCTATACCGGCGGCGGTCACAAGCAAATCATCGACGGGCTGATGTCATCCGGTGATGTCGGCTATTTCGATCACAACGGCTTGCTGTTCGTCAGCGGCCGCGACGACGAGATGATCGTCTCGGGCGGCGAGAACGTTTTCCCCGCGGAGGTCGAGGACCTCATCAGCGGCCACCCCGACGTCGTCGAGGCGACCGCACTCGGGGTAGACGATCCCGACTGGGGTGCCCGGCTGCGGGCCTTCGTCGTGCTGAAGGAAGAAGCCGAGCTCACCGAGGAAGCCGTCAAGAACTATGTGCGCGAACACCTTGCGCGCTACAAGGTTCCGCGCGAGGTGGTGTTTTTAGCCGAGCTGCCGCGCAACCCCACCGGCAAGATCCTCAAGCGCGAGCTGCGCGACATCGAGGTGAAGTAGCCCCCTGCTCCCGCGAGCAGACACAAACTCACCCAATTCGGCGCCGATTTAGGCGATTTTGTGTCTGCTCGCGGAGGAACCTACGGGTCGCGGGGCAGGCCCAGCAGCCGCTCGGCGATGATGTTCAGCTGCACCTCCGAGGTGCCGCCGTAAATCGTCGTCGATCGGCTGCCCAGCAGGTACTCCGCCCACTTGCCTTGCAACTCATCGGGATCGCCGATCGCCCCGTCGATGCCGAACGACGACACCGCGAACTCGGCGTAGCCCTGCCCGGTGCGCATCGACAACAGCTTCGAGATCGCGGCCGACGGCATCGCATCGCCGCCGGCCAGCGTCAGCAGCGTCGAGCGCAGGTTCAGCAGCTTGGCCGCATGCCCCTCGGCGATCAGTTCACCGGCCCGGTGATGGCCGATCTGGTCGAAGTGGCCGTCGCTGACGAACTTCACGAAGCCGTCGAGGTTGGCCAAAAAGCCGGGCTCGCTGCTGCCGATCGAAACCCGTTCGGCCGTCAGGGTATTGCGGCTGACCTCCCAGCCGCGGTCGACCTCGCCGAGGACCAGCTCGTCGGGAACGAAGACGTCGTCGATGAACACCGTGTTGAACATCGCGTGGCCGGTGAGCTCACGCAGCGGCTTGACCTCGACGCCCTCGGCCTTCATGTCGAGCAGGAAATACGTGATGCCGTTGTGCTTCGGCGCGCTGGGGTTCGTCCGCGCCAACAGTGCTCCCCACTGCGCGTACTGGGCACCGGTGGTCCAGATCTTCTGCCCGGTGATCCGCCAGCCACCGTCGACCTTGGTGGCCTTGGTGGTCAGGCTGGCCAGGTCCGACCCGGCTCCCGGCTCGGAAAACAGCTGGCACCAGATCATTTCGCCGCGGAACGTCGGCGGCAGGAAGCGCTGCTTCTGCTCGTCGTTGCCGAACGCCACGATCGACGGGATCAGCCAGGCCGCGATGCCCATCTGCGGGCGCTTGACCTGTCCGGCGGTGAACTCCTGGGCGATGATGATCTGCTCGATCGGCTTGGCGGCCCGGCCCCAGGGCTTCGGCAGATGCGGCTGCACCCAGCCACCCTCGGCAATCGCGGCCTTTCGCTCCTCGCGCGGGATAGCCTTCAGCGCAGCCACTTCCGCGCGAATCTCGTCGCGCAGCTTCTCGGTCTCGGGGTCGAGATCGATGTTGATCGGCCGCATGCCGGTGCTCGTGGCGGTGTCGAACACCTTCTGCTGATACTCGCTGGCGCGCCCGAACGCCGCGACCAGACCCAGTGTGCGGCGGTAGTAGACGTTGGTGTCGTGCTCCCAGGTGAAACCGATGCCGCCGTGCACCTGGATGCAATCCTGGGTGGTGTGCTGGGCGGCGGCCGGCGCCAGACTGGCCGCCACAGCCGCGGCGAACTCATAGGCCGTTTGCTCGTTGTCCCAATCCTTTTCGGCGGCCTCATCCAGTGCGCGGGCGGCATCCCACACCGCCGCGGTGGCGCGCTCGGTGTCGGCGATCATCTCCGCACACTTGTGCTTGATGGCTTGGAATTGGCCGATCGGACGGCCGAACTGCTCGCGAATCTTCGCGTACGCCGCTGCGGTGTCGGTGGCCCAGCGGGCGATGCCGACCGCCTCGGCCGACAGCAGGGTGGTGAGGATCGCGCGACCGGCCGGCTGCGACAGGTTGGCCAGCACGCGGTCGTCGGTGACCTCGACGGCGTTGGCACGCACATGCGCCACCGGACGCAGCAGGTCCACCGAGTTGACCGGTTCGATCTCCAACTGGTCGGCGTCGAGGATCACCCATTCCACGCCGCTTTCGATGGCGACCGGAAGCACCAGCACCGAGGCCTGCGCGGCGGCGGGCACCGAGCGGGCTTCCCCGCGGATGACCAGCGACCCGTCCTGCCGGGTGGCGGTCAGGCCCGACTCCAGGGCACAGGTGGCGATGAGCTCGCCCGCGGCCAACTTGCTCAGCAGCTTCGTGTCGGGATCGTGGGCAGAGATCAGCGCGCTGGCGATGGCCGACGGCACGAAGGGCCCGGGCACCGCGCCGTAGCCGAACTCGGCGATCACGATCGCGAGCTCGAGCAGACCGAAGCCCTGGCCGTCCACCGACTCCGCCAGGTGCAGGCCATGCAAGCCCTGTTCGGCGGCCGCTTTCCAGTACGGCGGCGGGGTGGGCAGCGGCGTCTCGAGGGCCTCGTGCAGAACCTCAGACGGTGCGACGCGTGCGACGAGGGACTTCACCGAGTCGGCGAGGTCGTTGTGCTCAGGTGTGATCGCGATGGGCATCGTTGCGCCTCCCTATTAACCGGTGGGTTGGGAGCCAGGTTACCGGCACGATCGTGTACCCCTCCAGGTGGCGTACATGCCAGTGGGACGACGGGACCGCTTACCGCCCGCTCCGGTCGGGGGTCGCGCGCAGGACCACCACCACGACGGCCGAGATGATCATGAAGATGCCCACCGCCCACATACCGGCCTTGTCGCTGCCGGTGAACTGGTTCAGCGCGCCGGTCGCATACGGGGCGGCGAATCCGCCGAGATTGCCGATCGAATTGATCAGCCCGATGCCGCCCGCGGCGGCCGCACCCGTGAGGAACTGAGCGGGCAGCGCCCAGAAACTGGGAATCGCGCTGAACACCCCCATGGCGGCGATACACACCGGGACCATCACCAGCAGGGGGCTGTGCAGATACAGCGCGACCGGAATAGCCAAGCCGCCCAATCCCATTGGGATCGCGACATGCCAGACGTGTTCGCTCTTGCGGTCGGCGTGCCGAGACCACAGGTACATCGCGATAGCGGCCAGGGTGTACGGCACCGCGGTGATCAAACCCACCTGCACGATCGACAGGTGCACGTCGAAGGTCTTCTTGAAGTCCGCGATAATCGACGGCAGGAAGAAGGCCAGCGCGTACAAGCCGTAGGCGACGCCGAAGTACACCAGGGACAGCAGCCAGATTCGCGGGCTGGTCAGCGCGCGGCGCAGCGGAAAGTCGAAGTTGCCCGCGACCTCGCGTTCCTCGGCGGCCAGCACGTCGATCAGCCACTGCCGTTCGTCGGGCTGCAGCCAGTGAGCGTCGGCGGGCCGATCGGTCAGATAGAACCAGCAGATGACGCCCAGGATGATCGCAGGCAGGCCGACTCCGATCATCATGAACTGCCAGCCGGCCAGCCCGAACACACCCTCACCAGCCTGAATCATCCACGCCGCCACCGGAGTTCCGACGGCCGCCGCGACCGGGCTCGCCATCATGAACATCGCCACGATCCGCGCCCGGTAGGCGGCGGGGAACCAGCGGGTCAGGTAAAAGATCACGCCCGGGAAAAGCCCGGCCTCGGCCACGCCGAGCAGGAACCGCAACGCCAGCAGCGTCGGTGCGTTGGGTGCGAATCCGATTGCCACGGCGACGATTCCCCACGACACCGCGATGCGGGCCAGCCAACGGCGGGCACCGAAGCGTTCCAGGGCCAGGTTGGACGGCACCTCAACCAGCACGTAGCCGATGAAGAAGATGCCCGACGCCAGCCCGAACATGCTCGCGGTGAGCTGGAGGTGCTCGCTGATATCGGCTTTGGCAATGCCGAGATTGGTGCGGTCGAGGTAGTTGACGAAGTACAGCGCCATGAGAAACGGGACGGCGCGGATGATCACCTTGCGCAGCGTGCGCGCCTCGAGCGTCTTCTCACCGGTCGATGAGACGGACATCCTGCCTCCCGTTGACGACGTTGACCAGGTCGCGGCCGTCGTGCAGACGGCGGCAGTTGTCGACGGCCTGGATCAGGTAGCGGCGCATGGTGTCGACGGTGTACCAGGTGACGTGCGGGGTCACCACGACATTGTCGAGCTGCAGCAGCGGGTTGCCGGGGTCGACGGGTTCGTCGGCGAACACATCGAGGCCGGCGGCGGCCAGCCTGCCGTCGCGCAGTGCATCGGTCACGGCGGCTTCGTCGACGACACCACCGCGAGAAGTGTTGACCAGCACCGCATGTGGCTTCATCGCATCCAGTGCGGCCCGGTTGATCAGCTTGTCGGTGGCCGGGGTCAGCGGCAGATGCAGGGTGACGATGTCGCTTTCGGCCAACAGGTCCGGCAGTGCACGCCAGGTGTCGGTGCCGTCATCGGCGGTGTTGGTGTGCAGGACGGTGCCGCCCATCGCGAGCACGATCTGCTCGACCCGTTTGGCGATGTTTCCGTACCCCACCAACCCGACGGTGCAGCTGCCGATGTCCCGCACCGTCTCACCCAGGCTGGGATCCGTCGGCCAGCCCTTCCCCTGCCGGGTGAGCCGGTCCAGCACGGGGAGCCGGCGTAATGCCGCGAGCATCAGCAGTACCGCACCCTCGGCGACCGAGGGCGCGTTGGCGCCGGGCATGTTGGCCACCGCGATGCCCAGTTCGCTCGCGGTCTCGACGTCGATGGTGTTCACCCCGGCACCCAGTTTGTGCACCAGGCGCAGTCGCGGTGCGCGGCGCAGGTCGTCGCCGGACAGTGGCCGCAGGACATGCCAGATCACGTCGGCCTCGGGCAATTGCCGGTGCAGCGTCTCGTCGTCGTCTTCGTGGCACCAATGGATATCGAGCCAATCTGATTCCGGTGCAACGATGTTCAGCACGTTCTCGCCGGGCAAGAAGTGCGCCAGGACCCTTACCGCCACCGCTTGTGAATCCACTTCACAATCGTGTCCGCCTGCTCGCTCCGCGCTCCCGGGGTGGTGAAGTAATGGTCGGTGTCGATGGCGCACATGGTCTTGTCTGTGCTGGCCAACGCGTCGTAGATCCGTTGGGCCTCCGAGGGGAACACCCCGGTGTCTTGTTCGGCGTTGATGACCAGCGCCGGGACGTTGACCCGCGCCAGATGAGGTTCGGCGCGAGTCTGCGCGGTCTTCAGACTCCACATGCCCAGCCAGTTGCGCAGCGTGCACGCCGCGGCGATGCCGTAGGCGGAGCGGTTGGCCTTCACCGGAATACCCGCGTAGCAGAGGTTGGGCTGACGTTTGGTGGGCTCGATGGCCGGGTCGACCATGCGCGGATCGGCCCAGGTGCGCATCACGGTGAACGGCCGGTCGGAGAACCCGGCGGCCTGCACTCGCTTGAGTTCGGTCTCGGCCCAATCGGTGATCGCGTGATTGCGGGCCACCTGGGCGGACCGGTAGCGGGTCAGAAAGTCGTCGGAGAACGGCGGCCCGTTGCGTTCGTCGAACAGATCAAGGGTGGGATCGGTGGCCACCGGATCGTTCTCGTCGACGACGGCGCCGTCCATCCAGGCAGTCAACACGTCGGGACGCCCGGGGTGCGCGGCGCTGGCGATGTAACCGTCAGCGGCCGGTAGTTCGGAAAGGCCCGCGGCGGGCCGCATCCCCTCCAGCGGTGTGACATTGGGCTCGACAGCCTGCGATTGATAGGCCGCCATCAACGAACCGCCGCCCGAGTTGCCCAGCAGGACAACCGTTTCCACACCCTGCACGTCGCGCAGCCAGTGCACGCCGACACCAATGTCGACCAGGGCGTGGTCGAGCATGAAGCTGCTCTCGAATCCCCGAAAGCGAGTGTTCCACCCGAGGAAGCCGACCCCTCGGGTGGCCAGGTAATCGGCGAGGTAGTGCTCGGAGAAGTCGATCTGATAGTGCGTGGCGATGACGGCGACCTTGGGCTTGCGCCCGACACCCCGGTGGTAGAGGCCCTGGCAGGGATGCCCGCCGGCACCCGCTCGGCGCGCGGTGGGCGAGGGCACCCCGATGAACTCACGCACGACTCCGGGGGTGGGCATGTCGGTGGCCTCCTCGGGTAGATCGCTCATAGACGATATTCGCCAGCGTCGATGTGCATGCCTGAATCCGGTGTTAGTTTCGGTGGGGAGAGTTGACCAGCATCTGTGGGGGCACGTCATGATCAAGCCGCACAACACCAACCCGGAATTCGAGCTCGGGGGCATCAACCACATTGCGCTGGTGTGCTCCGACATGCAGCGCACGGTCGATTTCTACTCGAATGTGCTGGGTATGCCGCTGATCAAGTCGCTGGATCTGCCTGACGGGCTGGGGCAGCACTTCTTCTTCGACGCCGGTAACGGCGACTGCGTCGCGTTCTTCTGGTTCGCCGAGGCCCCCGACGGTACGGCGGGCAACACCCTCCCGGCCGCCCTGCCCGGTCTGGGTTCGATCGTCAGCGCGGTGGGCTCGATGAACCATCTGGCCTTTCACGTGCCGGAGGAGAAGTTCGACGAGTACCGCAGGCGGCTCAAGGAGAAGGGTGTGCGCGTCGGGCCCGTGCTCAACCACGACGACAGCCCGCAGGGCGCTACCCGAGAGCTTCATCCCGGGGTTTACGTCCGCTCGTTCTACTTCAACGACCCGGACGGGATCGTGCTGGAATTCGCCTGCTGGACAAGGGAATTCAGCGACAACGAGGCCGGTACGGCGCCGAAGACGGCCGCTGACCGCAAACAGCCGATAGCCGCTGGTTAGTCGCGGAACAACCGCGGATCACCGAGGTCGTCGATGATCGTGGTGAGCTGATCGGCCAGTTCGGTGGGGGTCAGCGTGACCGCGCCGCCCAACCACGCGCTGATGGTCTGACCGACGCCGCCGACGACGAAGTGCGCGAACGCCTTGACCCGGTCATTGGCCGGACGGTGCAGTGTGGCCTCGACGTGCTGGCCCGACAGCAAGGCGAACAGCGCACCGGACTCCTGACGCTTGCGGACCACCGTCGTGTTGGACAGCTGCGAGCTGAACATCAATCGGCCCACCCGCGGATCCAGCTCGATGGTCCGCACGATGTTGGCCATCGCCGCGCGGTTCTGTCCCTCCACCGGGGCGGTTGCCACCGCGGCCTGCGTGGTGGCGGCCAGATCGGCGACCACCCAGTCGAAGACCGCCGCGACGAATTCGTCCTTGTCGGCGAAGCTCTCGTAGAAGTAGCGGGTAGCCACGCCGGCCTCACGGCAGATACCCCGAACGGTGAGCTCAGCGGGGTCGACATTGCTGCCCAGCAACTCCAGCCCGGCCTCCAGCAGACGGGCCCGTCTCCGGGCCAGCCGATCGGCGGCATCCACGCCGCCATAGGGCCTCGCCTGCGTCATTAGCCCATCTTGACATTGCTCCGGCCAGGGCGGCAATATTGGGAAACATTCGTTGTCAGATTCGTACCCGATAGGTGGCCCACCGTGACGATCCGCGAACCCGTTGTCGGCCACGTGGATCGTCCGGTGAGCGAGCCGCCGAGGCCGTCGCGCCGCCGGCGGAAACGGGGACCGGGCTTCGACGACGGGCTGATGGGCGTGGCGCTGCTGGCCGGTCCGGCGAACGTGATCATGGAGCTCGCCCTGCCGGGCGTCGGCTACGGCGTGATGGAGAGCCGCGTCGAGAGCGGCCGAGCCGACCGGCACCCGATCAAACGGGCACGCACGACATTCACCTACCTCGCGGTGGCCACCCGCGGCACCGACGAACAGAAAAAGGCCTATCGGCGCGCGGTGAACAAGTCGCACGCCCAGGTCTACTCGACCCCCGACAGTCCGGTGGAGTACAACGCGTTCGACAAAGACCTGCAACTCTGGGTCGCGGCCTGCCTCTACAAGGGCGGGGTGGACGTGGCCCGGATCTTCATCGGTGAGGCCGACGACGAGACTGCCGACCGCCAATACCAGGAGGCCATGGCACTGGCCACCACCCTGCAGGTGCCCGCCGAGATGTGGCCTGCCGACCGCGCGGCGTTCGACAAGTACTGGCAGGAGTCGCTGGACAAGCTGCACATCGACGACACCATCCGGGAGTACCTGTATCCCTTTGCGGTGTCGCGGATTCGCGGCGTGCGGCTGCCGAAGCGGTTGCAGGAATCCCTCGAGCAATTCAATCTGCTCATCACCACCGGGTTCCTGCCGCAGCGTTTTCGCGACGAGATGCGGCTCGAGTGGAACGCGGAGAAACAGCGCAAGTTCGATCGGCTGATGGCGCGCATCCGATTCGTCAACGACCTGACACCGCGGGTCATCCGCGAGTTCCCGTTCAATCTCCTTCTGCGCGATGTGGATCGGCGCATCCGCACTGGGCGGCCGTTGGTCTGAGCCCGGCCGTCGGTTCGGCCCGGCTCTGACGTCGGAATTTCTCCACACTGTGCCCACCGCGGCCCATCCAGTGCGAAGCTGAGCCGTGGACATCTTCGCGCAGTGGCAGGACGGTGGAACTGAGGTTCGCTGGCGATCGACGACGCCGGCCAACGACGGTCAGGAAGTCGCGGTATTCACCAGGCGTAGCGGCACCCCGGGCGCGCCGGCCCTGGTCTGTGTGCACGGCTTCCCGACGTCGAGCATCGACTACTGGGGATTGGCACACGAATTACGTTCGGAAGCCGAGATTTTCACCGTCGACTTTCCCGGCTACGGGCTCTCCGACAAGCCACCGTCGCCATATGTGTACTCGCTCTATGACGATGCGCGGTTGCTCGTTCACCTGATCACCGACGTGTGGCAGCTCGAGGACTACCGCATCGTGACCCACGATCGCGGCAGCAGCGTCGGCATCCTCGTGGTCACGATGCTCGCCGAGGCGAAGGCGCCGATGCCCGCCGACTTGGTCATCACGAACGGGAACATCTACCTGCCGCTGGCCAATCTGACGGCATACCAGAAGGCGCTACTCGACGATTCGACGTCGCGTGCCACCGCGGCCGCGACAACGCCGGACATGCTGGCCGCCGGCCTGGGCGCGAGTACGTTCATGCCCCGTAGAACTCTCGAGGACGCCGAAATCGCGGCGCTGGCACAGTGCTTCGCGCACAACGACGGTATCCAGGTGCTCCCGGACACCATCCAGTATCTGCATGAGCGAGCGGCCGACGAGACTCGCTGGCTCGAAGCACTGGCGGCCAACCCCGTCGACACCACGCTCGTGTGGGGTCTGCACGACACGGTGGCGCCGTTGCGGGTCGCCAACCATGTGTGGCACACCTATCTCAAGGACAAGCCCGGCCGCAGCCGCTACTGGGTGGTCCCGGGCGCTGACCACTACGTGCAATGCGATGCACCCAAACAGCTCGCCGACATCCTGCGGCTGACCGTTGTCGGTGATCCGGCCGAACTGCAGACGCTGGGGGATACGCCGGAAGGCCCGGTGCTGGTGGACCAGAGCGACGGAGACGGCACCGGCTGAGCGCACGGCGCTGCCAGAGTCCGGGGGTACCCTCGCGGCAGTGCGGACTGACAACGACACCTGGGACATCACCACCAGCGTCGGCTCGACGGCCTTGTTCGTCGCGGCCGCCCGAGCTCTGGAGGCGCAGAAACCTGATCCGCTGGCCGTCGACCCGTTCGCCGAGGTGTTCTGCCGCGCCGTGGGCGGTCCCTGGGCGGCGGTGCTGGACGGCGAGGCGCCCGACCATCCGCTGAAATCCGAAGAGTTCGGTCAGCACTTCGTCACGTTCCAGGCCGCGCGGACTCGGTACTTCGACACCTACTTCGGATACGTGGCACAAGCCGGGGTGCGCCAGGTCGTCATCTTGGCCGCCGGACTGGACTCTCGCGCCTATCGGCTGGACTGGGCACCCGACACCACCATCTACGAACTCGACCAGCCCCAGGTACTTGACTTCAAACGCGAAGCCCTGGCCGCGCACGGGGCTTGCGCGAAGGCCGAGCGTCGGGAGATCGCCGTCGACCTTCGCGACGACTGGCCGCAAGCACTGCGGGACAACGGTTTCCGTGCTGATGAGCCGTCGGCGTGGATCGCCGAGGGACTTCTCATCTACCTTCCCGCCGCTGCGCAAGAACAGTTGTTCTCCGGGATCGACGGCCTGGCGAGTTCGCGTAGCCACCTCGCCGTTGAGGAGGGCAGGCCGATGGATCGCGACGCGCTCCGGGCCAAGGTGCAGGAGAACAAGGGCATCGACGATCCGCGTGGCCAGTGGTGGCAGCTGGTCTACAACGAACAGCACGCGCCCGCGTCGCAGTGGTTCGGTGAGCGTGGCTGGATGACCGAGGACACCACGCTGCTGGACTACCTCGCCTCTGTCGGGCGTTCGGTCGACTCCGCGGATGACGAGGCGGCCAACATGCTGGCCAGCATCACGTTGGTCAACGCCGTCAAAGAATAGTCAGTCCCACATCACCGGTCGCAGGAACCGGTTGATGCGGCGCAGGTACTCCGGCTGGCTGACGTGCAGGATGTGGTTGCCCGGGAACCAGTGCAGCGCACAGCGATCCCAGTGCTCCCACAGCGCCTCGGCCTGCTCGGGTGGTGCCAGCCGATCGCCGAGACCGGTGATGATCAGGCGCCGGTCCCGCGGGACGAGCGGCTGGTAGTTCAGTGCGCAGTGGTAGGCCGACGCGGCCGCCGAGTCGTCACGGCCGATGGTCCCGAACTTGCGGCCCACTTCGATCAGTTTGTTCGCCGGCCACCACTCGTCGAACGTCGACTCCGGGGTGACCACCGGGACGTTGGGGATCACCGCCTCCAGCCGGTCGTCCGCCGACGCGACCAGCGCTGAGGTGTAGCCGCCCAATGACATTCCGGTGAGCGCAATGCGGTCGACGCCGGTATCGCGCAACCAGTTCACGACCGAGCGGAAGTCGTGCACGGCCTGGCCCATGGTTTCGGCGAATCCGGCCATGCCCTGTGAGAAAAAGCCGTATCCACTGAAGGGCGAACCCTTTTCGGCGCGCCGGCCATGGAACGGCAGGGTGTAGAGCAGCACGTCGTATCCGGTTCTGTAGAACCACGGCAGTGAGAAAAACAGCCCGTTGAACAGATAGGGCGACCCCATGAAGCCGTGGATCACGCACAGCGTCGGCCGTGGACCGTCGTCGTGACGCCAATGCTGCGCCCACACAATGTTGTTGCGCTCCAGCCGCTTCCACTGTTTGCGCATGTCCGGGTTGACCGGTTCGAAGCTGCTCTCGAACCGCATGTTCTGGACGTTGCCGTGGGCGATGTACTGGGCGATCGGATTCGCCGGCCGGGTCGTGATGGTGGGAACGTCGGTGGGCGCCGGGAACGACGCCGCCGGATCGCGCCGGGCCGCCAGTTCGGCGTAGAACTCCAGGTTGCTGCGCTCGCGGTGCAGGTCCGAGCGGCGAACGATGCTCTTCGCCACTGTCGGCAACATGGACACTCCGACCAGAGAGGCGATTGCCGTGCGCAGGCCGATGTCGGCGACCGCCGAGGTATCTACGGTGAGCCGCTGCAGTGCGGTCAGCTCGGAGCGCTTCGGCAAGCCCTCGAAACCGGCGTCGGCACCCGGTACATCGGGCACCGGCACCGGGATAGGCAGGTCGACGTTCGACGTCATTGTCGCGGCCTTTCGGTCGGCATCTGTCCTCGGATGCTAACCGGGAACGGGGGTCACACGAGGCGATATACCGTCGCGGCCCCGACCTTCATCGGGCGGAAATGCTGTTGTACCCAGTCGGCGATCTCTCCGCCGTTGCGGTCGTGGCTGCGCATCCGACCACTGTCAATGAAGAAGGCGATCTTCTGAGCGTGCACAGCATCGATGAACTGCGCCAGCGTGGGCACCGGGTCGCTGCTCCACCCACCGATCGCCATGACTGCGGTACCCGACGCGATCTCCAGCGATGCGGCAGCCTGAGATCCGGACGTTGCCGCCGACCACGTGGTGTGCGCGGACGCCAGCAGCTCAGCCAATTGCGGATCGACGTTGCTCGAGCTGGCGCCCATCATCATCGTCTTCGCGAAGCGGGATCCGACGGTCGGCCAGACATCGGCGGTGTGGGCGGCGTTGGGGATCGATCCGTTGTGCGGCGTGGCGGCGGTGGCGACCGAGAACATCGCGGTGCCGGCGAGGCCCGCCAACAACGATGCCGCCAGCGCAACCGGCGTGAGCCGCGGCCATCGCGTCAGAGCGATGGCGAGTAGTAGGCCGGCCGCGATCGCGGCTCCTGCGATGAACCAGTGGGTCGACGCCGGACCCAGTCGAGCACGGTGCAACAGGACAACCGCCCAGGCGGCAGCTGCCAGGACCATCACGATGGCCGCCGATCTGCTTCGCACAGCTGCCATCCCGATCAGCGCGCCCGCCGCCGGCGCCAACGCGATGGTGTAGTACGGATGCACCATGCCGGTCATGTAGCTGAACACCAGCGTGCACACCACGAGCCACACGCTCCACATCGTGAAGCCAGCAGCCTCGATGCGGGTCAGCCTGCGCCGCAACGCAAGACACACACCGGTCACGATCGCGACGACCGCTGCCGGCAGCAGCCAGGACGCCTCATAACCCATTTCGGCGGAAAAGATTCGCAGCACTCCGGCGTGGGTGGTCCAACCGCCGGGATGTCCGTGCGACACGGCATTGCCGCCTCCGACGATGCGGTTGAGGCCGTTGTAACCCCATGCGAGATCAAGCACCGTGTTGTTGGTCGACCCGCCGATGTAGGGGCGGGAGCCGGCCGGCCACAACTGGACGACGGCCACCCACCATCCGCCTGAAATCACCAGCGCCACAGCGGCACTCAACAGGTGCGGCGCGCGTCGCTGCCACGTCGTCGGTGCGAACAGCAGATACGCGAGCGCGAAGGCGGGTAGCACCATCAGGCCTTCGAGCATCTTGGTCAGAAACGCCAGACCCAGCGCGATACCGACGAGCGTCAGCCACCGCCATGACGCTCCGGGGATCGCGCGCACCAGGAAGTAGGCAGCCGCAACCATCAGCAGCACCATGAGCGCGTCGGGATTGTTGTAGCGGAACATCAACGTGGCCGCCGGGGTGAGGGCCAACACGCTGCCGGCGATCAGACCCGCGATCGGACCGCGGGTGGGATCGGTGATGATGCGACGCATCGTGGCGTACAGGACGGCGACGGCCGCCACACCCATCACCGCTTGCGGGACCAGCACCGCCCAGCTGTTCATCCCGAAGAGCCGCACCGAGAGTCCGGTCACCCACAGCGAAGCCGGGGGCTTGTCGACGGTGATGAAGTTGTTGGGGTCCAGTGATCCGAAGAACCACGCACTCCAGCTCTTGGCGCCGGACTGGGCGGCCGCGGTGTAGAACGTATTGCCGTAGCCGTTGATCGGCAGGTTCCACAGGTACAGCGCGCTGGTGGCGATCAGCAGCCCGGTCAGGGCGACGGCCGGCCAGCGATTCCGGGTGCGTGGCGTGCCGTCGGACGCGGGTGCGTCCAGTACGTCGGTGCGATCGGCGGTGGCGGTCACCGCACCACGGTGCACGAACCTGCTGGCCGGCGCGGGTTCGCGCAGCTGGGAAATCGCTGTGTATTTGATGATCGACACACATGGGCCGCGTCATCGCTCAGGTGGGTAGTCCGTCCCGCTGGGCATCGGCACGGTAGCGGTCCACCCATTCGTCGGATCGTTGGTCGGCCTGGCGTTCCAGGACGGGCGCGGGTGCCAACCTCCGGTCTAATCCGAGCGCTTCGAGGACTTGACCGACGACGTCAGTGAGGTTGCGCCACAACACCGGATAGGGAACGTCGATGGGGTGGACGTCCTCCTCGACGAACCAGTTGCGCCAGCCTGCCTCCTGGGCGCGCAGCATGTGCACCACGTAGGCGATGGCTCCCGCGTGATACTCGGCCCGGGCATCACGCACCGGGTCCGGTCGGCCACGCCACACCCGGGTCTGGACCGCCCGCCAGAACGACACAGCTTGGGAGACCACGTCGGGTCGGTACACGTGGATCAGCACCGGATCGCTGCCGACGACGTCGCGGATGGCCGACAGCAGTCCCGACCCCGACCGTTCGGGCAGATCCTTGGCACGACTGAGGAGTAGAGGCGTCTGGTTCCACATCAGCTTGCCGCCCCAAATGCCGTTCGGCGTGCGCCCGACGGTGCGGATGTAGTCACGCCAGATCTCGGCGGGGGCCAGGTCGGGCTTGCCCTCGATCAGTGGATCGAGCAGTCGCAGAATCGATTGGTCGTCGGTCTCGGAGAACCATTCTCGGGGCTGCGGGGACATGCTGGTGCTCGGCAGGTACTGAAAGAACTCCTGGGGCTCCCCGGCCACACCGGTGGCGCGTAACGACTCGACCAACAGGGTGCTGCCGCTGCGCTGGGAGGCGAGCACCAGGTAGGCGGTCGGCTGATCCGGCATGAGCCGAGCCTAACCGCTGTCGGGCTCTGATGCCGGGGTCGCGAACTTAAACTCGCTTCGACGAAAACTATTGTGGGAAGCCAATTTCATCGTCTAGACCCCGTTCGGCGGCTGAGGCTGACCGGCTCGTCAAGGTGAAACCATTGATCTGGAAATACGTTTCGGTGTAGCGCGCCGCGATCCGTGTTCCGGCGAACTCCGACGGGATGACGTCGCGGGTCTTGTGGCGCCAGTCGTTGAGCAGAACCGCGAGCTCTTCGGCGATCGTCTCGGCCTGCTCACTGGCCTCAGCTGCCAGGAGATTGTTGGACTCGGCGGGGTCGGCTTCGAGGTCGTAGAGTTCACGGGCCGGGCGCGGAGAGTGAATGAACGGCTCCACAGCCTGACCCGAGGGGCTCTCCTCGATATCGAGCGGCAGATCCAGCAGCGGTCGCTGGGCGTAGTTCTCGATGTAACTGTGCTTCTTGGACCGGATCGCTCGGATGGGATCGTAAGAATCGTGGTACGTCTTCTCGCTGTAGACGTGGTCGCGGACGGGATTATTCTGCCCCGCAAGCAGATTGGCTGCATGGGACAGACCCTCGATGTCGTCACCGGGGCTGATGCCGACCAGCTCCAACAAGGTCGGCAACAAGTCGACGCCGCTGAACAGCTCGTCATACACCAGTGGTGTGCGCCGCAGACGGCGCGGTGGGCGGATGATCGTCGCGATCCCCGTGCCGGCGTCGTACAAGGTGGACTTCGCGCGCGGAAAGGCGGGGCCGTGGTCGGTCAGGAACACCACCCAGGTGTGGTTGGCCAGTCCTGTGTCGTCGAGGGTGTCCAGCAATCGGCCGACCGCCGCATCGGCGACGGCGATCGAGCCGTAGAAGTCGGCAAGGTCGCCCCGCACTTCAGGGGTATCGGGCAGGAAATCGGGGACGTCGACGTCGGCGGTGTCCGCGGGCTCGTAACGCTCGCGCGGATACGGCCGGTGGGTTTCGAAGAATCCGGCGGTGAGAAGGAATGGGCTGATCCCGGCGAGCGGTGCGCTGTCGGTCAGCCACTCCTGAGCCCGTTCGACGACGTATTCACAGTAGGAGTTGGATACGTCGTACTCGTCGTAGCCCAGCCGCGCCGGGAACGATGTCTCGTGCTGCATGCCGAATAGAGCTGAGTACCAACCATTCTCGTGCAGGATATGGGGTAGCGTGCGCACGCCGGCGCGGTACTCGAATCCGTGGTGAGCCAGGCCGATCAGTCCGTTGCTGTGCGGATAGCGCCCGGTGAAAAGGGAACCGCGCGCCGGCGAACACAACGGAGCGGTGGCGTGCGAGCGGGTGAACAGGATGCCCTCGGCGGCGAGCTGGTCCAGGCGTGGGCTCGACACCCCCGGATATCCGTAGGTGCCCAGGCAGCGGCCCAAGTCATGCCAGTGGACGATCAGCAGGTTGTCCCGGCTCACACATGCCTCCGTTCGGCTCGGCGGGGTCTAGCGTGCCCCGCCGGGTGACGGTGCCCGCATCCGGGGTCGGGCGCAAGGGTTAACCACAACCGGAATCTGGATCGCGCGCAGAGTCATGGGTTGTGGGGTACTCCGACGGCGCGGTAGACGTATTCGGGTGGCACGTCGAACGCCAGATGTGTGGCGGGAAGGCGGCTGAGCACGTCGGCGGGGATGGCCACCTTGTAGGTCAGTGACAGATGTCCGCTGAACTTCGGATCGACGTCGGCGACGTCGACATCCAAAGTCACTCCCGTGCTGGAAATTTCAACCTTGACGGCGCCTTCTTGTCGATCGCTCCACGGCACGTCCATGGCACGACCGGCGACCTTGGGAACGCTCGACAGCGTCGCGACGGCTCGTTGCGAGGTGAACACCACCGATCCGACGTAGCTGGCGAAACCCCCGCTGGCACGAAGCCCCGGCACCTTGCCGCTGAACCGGCGGCTCACCGCGACGTATTCGGCCAGGTAGATGATGCCCTCGCTCTCGAATTCCTCGCGCATCGCGCGAGGAAGCTTGCCGATGCCGAACAAACGGCGCAGGAGAATGGCCACCTCGACGATCGTGCCAGACTGCCGTGGTAGTCAAGAAGAGATGGCATCGAAAAAAACTTGGCTGATCGCGTCGGTCGTGGTCGCTGTGGCCGTTTACGCGACGATGTGGGTCGGCTACGCGCTGAACTGGGCGTGGCTCGATGCCGTCGACACCGACCTGCTGCAGGCATTCCACAATTTCGGTGCCAAGCGCCCCGAATGGGTGCAGTTCTGGGTGGTGTTCTGCGTGGTGTTCGGCCCGAATGGCTTTCGGGTGGTCGCGCTAGTGCTGTTTGTTGTGGCGTTGGTGCGCCGCAAGCTGGCTACCGCCCTGTTTCTGGTCGTCAGCATCGGCCTGATGGGCCTCGTCACCGAGGCAGCGAAATACCTCGCCGGCCGGCCCCGCCCGGCGACGGCGCTGGCCTACGGGTCGTCGACGTCGTTTCCGTCCGGGCACGCTCTCGGTGTGATGGTCGGCGTGCTGGCCCTTCTCACGGTGCTCTGGCCGCAGATCAGCCATCGGCTCCGGCTGGTGCTGGCGTGTATTGGGGGCGTCTTGATCGTCGTGGTCGGTGTGGGGCGGGTGGTGCTTAACGTTCACCACCCGTCCGACGTGCTGGCCGGCTGGGCGCTCGGCTACCTCTACTTCCTGCTGTGTGTGCGACTTGTGCCGCCGCGCCCGCTCAGCTCAGCGGCCGAAACACCGGCAGCACTCGATACTTCGCGGTGAACGTCGCCTTGTCGTAGTCGTCGCCGATCTCACCGTCGCGGGCCAGCGGTGTCGGGCCGTCGACGGCCTCGAAGGAGAATTCCGGGGCCTGGATCTCGTGGTAGAGCGGGCTGCGTTCCAGGCGGCCGAGGGCAACCGCAGTGAGAATGCGCAGCCGGCTCAGCCGCTTGCCGGTCTCCAAAATGCGGACATCGATGAGGCCGTCGTCCATGCGGGTCCGCCGGGCCGGCGCGAAACCCGATGGCAGATAGACGGAATTGCCCAGGAAGAACAACGACGTCTGAATTGTCTTGTTGTCGAACCGGATTCGAACCGGTGTGCCCTTGCGCAGTGTGTGAAGCATCGCGTACAGGCCGGCCAGTGGTTTGCCGACCTTATGCTCGAGCTTCTCCCGGGTCTGGACGAACAGCGGGTAGGCACCGATGCTGGCGGTGTTGATCACCATCTGGTCCTCGTTGAGGCAGACCAGGTCCACACAGGAGACGCTGCCGGAACGAATGGCCGACACGGTGCGATCGACGGTGTCGCAGCCGATGTCCTTGGCGAAGTGGTTGAACGTCCCGGCGGGAAAGACTGCGAGCGGCAGGCCCGCGGAAATCGCGACACTGGCCGCGGACGACACCGTCCCGTCGCCGCCGCCCACCCCGAGCACCTCGGCACGTTGGGCGGCCTGCCGAAAGACTTCCGCCGGGTTGTCGTCCTCGCCGAGTTCGACGATCTCCGCTTTCGGCAGTTTCTCGCGGACCTCGTCGATGACCCGGGTTCCGGTGCCGCTGCCCGAGGCCGGGTTGATGACGAGCACGACGCCGTCGCCGTCGGGCCGTTCCGGGGTGTCGATCACCAGCGGTTCATTCGACATCAACTTGGCCGGCACGATCGGCGGGACCAGTCGGCCGCCGAGCACCGCGATCGCGGCACCGATGCCGAATCCCGCGAACACGTCGCCGGGGTAGTGCGCGCCGGTGGCGACCCGGGACAGGCCGACCAAGCCCGCCAGCAGCGACAGACCGAGCCCCAGCGGCGGGTTCTCCAGCCCGACGCTGACGGCGAACGCGGCGGCACTGGCCGAGTGGCCGGACGGGAGCGAGTTCGATGTCGGGACACGGCGCGATCGCCGCACCAGTGGCACGAGGGTGCGGTTGGGACGGTCGCGCTTCCAGATGCGCTTGGCGCCCTGATTGGTCACCAGGCTGGTGACGGCCAGCGTTGCCACTCCGCGACCGGCGCCTCGGCGCGCCGAGGGCGAGCCCGACGCGAACAGAATCGCCGCGATGGCGAACCACAGCTTGGAGTGGTCGGCGGCGCGGGTCAGCACAGGCATCGTCTTGTCGATGAGCGCGCTCGGCGATTCGGCGACGGCCTCGAATACCTCGCGGTCCAGCGTGCCCAGCCCGCCCGTGATCTGACGGATGCCCTTAGCGTCTAGCAAGCTGCGCGATGTCATCGCTCCACGGTATCGGGATCAGGACTTGGGCTCGCCGGATGCCTCGTCTGTCGGCTTGCTGTCGGGCACGATGATGCGCCGCGTGGCGACGGGTTTGCCGTCGACCTTCTTGGTGACTTGTGGGTTGGCAGGCGGTGGGGTGGTGATGCGCCCTTGCACCGGTGCACCGTTCTTCACAGTCGGCACGGACACCCGCTTGGTGTCGGGCTTGGCGTCCTTTTCCGATCCTCCGGCACCATGCATCGCGCCGGGCGGGATCATCGGCATGCCGCCCATCCCGCCGGCAGGTGCCGACGTGGGCGTGGCCATGCGCGGTGCCGGCATTTGCGTATTGGCTGCCGACGGCGAGGTGCCGGCCGCGGGCACCGGAGGCGGGCCGAGCATCGCGGTGGGTGAGGTGCCGCCGATTCCGCCGCCGCCCCCACCGGATCCGCCTCCACCAGAACCCAATTCGCCGGGGGTCTCGCCGAATTCACCCAGTGGGTCGGTCAGGCTGGCCTTGTCGAGTTCTGCGGCTTGTCCGCCGGCTTGCTGCATCATGCCCATGCCGGCCTGCATCATTTGTTGAGCGCCCTGGGCGACTTGCTGGGGGATCTGGGCCAGGGGCTGCAAAGCGCCGCCCATCGCACCGGCCAGGGCGCCGGCGAGCTGGGAGGCCATCTGTGGAAGCTGCTGGGCCATCTGATCGGCTTGGCCCTGTCCCGCGACGCCCTTCATCTCGGCGTTGGCCTGCTCATCCTGGGCGGGGAATTTCGCGGCTGCCTCAGCGGTCTTGAAGTCACGCTTGGCGTGCTCCTCGGTGCTTTCGGTGTTGTCTTTGGGGTCGCCGAGATTGGCGGCCAAACCGAGGACACGCAGCAGCTGTTCGATGGGTGTTGCGCCGGCGACGAGCGGGTCGGAACTGATGGGCGGTGGGGGCACGTTCGCAGCGTTGGCCGACCCGTAACCGCCCTGAGTGAAGTTGAGCTGTCCACCACCGGTCATCGGTGCACCTCTCCCTTCATTGCCAGATTCAGCGCCTGAAACCACGCGAAGTGGTAATTGGCAGCGGTTTTCTCGCCCTTGATCAGCGCGTCGATCGTCGCCAAGAGCTGCCAGTTGCCGACGTTAGCGGTGTCGACATGATCGGGGTAGTCACCCAGGACCTTGCCCTCGACCGTCGCCAGATGCTCGCGGAGGAGTTCGACTTCGGAGTCGAGGTAGCCGGTGCCGGTCGATGCGGCTTTCGCCAGGGTGTGGGCCAGGCGGGGCAGGCCGTCGCGCCATTTGGTGGCTTGGGAGAGCTCGCACCCGAGGTCCTCGACGTCGTCGGTGTCGCGGGCACGGATCGACATCGGGGTGGGTTGGGCGTCCTCGGCGGGCGGGAGGTATTGGCCGGGGGCGTAGGCGGCGGTGAGTGTGGTCTCGCCGAGTAGGGCGTCGAGTGTTCTGTTGCGACTGCGGGGCTTGAGAAGCTTGATGCCGGTGGGGATTTCGACGTGCGGCGGGATCCAGCCGCTAGCAAGGTCAGTGGCCAGGACAGTGTTGCCGTCCTCGCGGTCACCGATGGCCCAGCGCAGCTTGGGTTCCTGGCGGGCGACGGCGTCCAGGAGTCTGCTCAAACGCTGTTGAGCTTGGGTCTGGGCGGCGCTGGCGCCGGCCAAGGCGCCGGTTGTGGTTGCGGCGACGGCATTTTCGGTGAGACCGGCGGGCGCCGGGGCGGCGGTTCCGGCGGCGGTCGGTGCTTGGCGGACGACCGCGGGTTGATTGAGTTGGGTGCCCGCGGACGGGTGGACGGGGGCCGAGCCCGGGGCTGCGGCGGTCGGCATGGCTGGGGGACTTGCAGGTGCGGTGGCCGCGGGGGGCCTCAGGTCTGCGCCGTAGGCGGGCAACGGGCCTTGGGGAGCGGCGGGGGCGGCCGTCGACGGCATGACGGGTGCTTGCGCGGCGGGGGCCGCAACGTAGGCCTGGGTGGTGTCTGGTGGTGGGGCTGCTGGCGCCTGGGGTGCATCGTAAGTCGGTGCAGCATGGGCGGTTTCGAAGAGCGGCGCTCCTGCGGTCGGCGCGGTGGGCGCCATCGGCGGTGCTGCCATGCTCTCGGGATGCATCGGCGTCTGCGGCTGCATCGCGTGGGATGCGGTGTTGGACAACGCTTCAGTGCCAGCCGACACCGGGTTGCCAGCCTGGGCGCCGTTGTTGAAGTTTTGGGCGAAGCCTTCGGGGGAGAGGGCGTTTGTGGGAGCGGAGGTGGAGGAGAGGGAAGGGGCCGAGGGCGAAGCGAGCTTCGGCGGGGTCGCGGCCCCTGCGGCGGGCATCTGTGTGCCCATGGCGGGAATTGTCGTGGAGGGCATTTGCCCTGTTGCGGTGGGAAAATTTCCGTCCGCCGTCCCTAGGGTCTCGTTCTGGGTGAAGAGGTTCGGTGTGCCGTTTCCCGCAGATGCGTGACCACCTGCCAACTGTGGCGCGTGCGCATCCTCAGAACCCCTGAAAAGGGCTCCCTGACTATTGGACGGACTTGGTGAGGTCGACGTGCCTGCAAGCGGCGGATTCTGCGCGCTCTCGTTTTTGGAGAACAAGTCGGCACTCGAATTTTTCGACGACAGCATCGAATTAACTTGATCGCGAACCCGTTCCTCGGGGGGTGAGCCGAACGCCCTATCAAGATCGACCCCATTGGACTTGGCGAACGCGCGAGACGACATGTCGGTATTAGAGCTGCCTAAAGCTTGTTGAATTGCGCTGTAGACGTTCTCGCAATGCGCGGCCGCTTTCACATTTGCCTCCGCCTGCGCTTTCAAGACGGCGGCAGTAATCTCGACGGTTTTCACTGCTGCAGGTTTCCTCGAAGATTGAATGGCTTCGATCTCCGCTTTCCCCCGGTCCGCAATCTCAGACAGCTCCGCACGGAGGGCTGACACAGATTGCGCTGCAGAAGAGTAGGCCGCTTTCTTGGTAAGATTGCGGCTTGCCAAATCACGGGACTGTTCCTCGCCTACTTGAAATGCGGCCCGCGCATCGTCAGCGGTTACGCCTTCCTGAGATCCCAGAGCTCCGTTTCGGACGCTGGCCAGCATGCCGGAGTAGGTCTCGAAAGCTGCCGCGATCTCGCCTCTGTTGGTCGCTGCGGCGTCCAGCGTCGTTTCGGCTGATGAGTTCGGCCATTGGTGCCCTACGAGCAAGTAGTGCCAGCCGTCGGATGAGGAGCTTGTCATCCACACGCCTCAGTGATCGCCTTAGTGAACGTGTCGGCTTTCTCGTAGTCGGTGTCGAGTTGCGTCCGTGACGCGTCGCCGATCTGGTCGAGCGCGATGGTCTGATACGTGATGGCAAGATCGCGAATGGGCTTAGCAACATTGTCCGGCGCCGCCGGCTGACCTTGCAATTGAACAATCAGGAAATCCCCAGCCGCATACGTTGCAAGCCGACCATTTACGGCGAGTATTGCGGCTTGGGTGGGGTCATCGCCAGATTTGCCGGCATTGGTGATCAACGTCGAGTGCGCTTTATTAAACGCGTCGCACACAGCCTTCTTCGCGTCAGCCACTTCCTGATCGCTATACGTCTTCGCCGCCGGAGTCTCCGGCTTAGGTGCCGGCCTGAACCACGCACCAATCGCGACGGCAATCGCGATCACCGCAATGACGATGGCGATGATCGTCGGCAACCGCGACGGGCCACCCGAGGGAGGAGGTCCCTGCCACGGAGCTGGTCCTGCTGGCCCGGGTCCGTACGGCGCTTGTGACATGTCGGAATCGTATCCCCTGCGTTTGCCGGTCCGCTATTCACCAACAACGGCAATACCCGCTCTCACCAGCCAGTACACCCAGTTCAGGCGCTTCTAGAACCGCCCCCAAGTCATCGAAGTCATCCACACATCGTTAGCTGGCCCAGACGCAACCGTCACCGAACCTTGACTTGACCCGCCAGGAACTTCACAGGGAGCATGAACCGATGCGCCGAGTCGTCGTCTCGATCTGTGCTGCCTTCAGTGCGGCACTGCTCGCGCTGTCTTCAGCCCCGCCCAGCCACGCCGAAACCCCGTGGTTCCAAGCCAACGTCGGCAACGCCACCCAGGTCCTCTCTGTTGTCAGCACCGGCGGAGCCACCGCGAAGATGGACGTCTGGCAGCGCGGCGCCAACGGCTGGCAGCCCGTCCTCGTCGGCGTCCCCACCCACGTCGGCGCCAACGGCATGGTGCCGCAGTCCCACGACGGTGAATCGAAAACGCCGATGGGCATTTTCACCCTCGACTTCGCCTTCGGCACCCAGCCCAACCCGGGCGGCGGACTGCAGTACGTGCAAGTCACCCGCGACCACTGGTGGGACGGCGACATGAAGAGTCCGACCTACAACACCATGCAGGTCTGCAAGAAGGCCGACTGCCCCTTCGACACCGACCCGGCCAGCGGCACCGAGAACCTCTACATCCCGCAGTACGCCCACGCGATCGTGATGGGCGTCAACAAGGCTCGCGTCCCCGGCAACGGCGGCGCTTTCTTTGTCCACACCACCGACGGTGGACCCACCGCCGGCTGTGTCTCCCTCGACGACGACACCCTCGTCAAGATCATGCGCTGGCTTCAGCCCGGCGCGCTCATCGCCGTCGCGAAATGACGCATCGAGCGTGCAGGCTGTCGTCGACTCCGTCACCGATCGTCGACGACGAGCTGCACGCTCGACGTAGCTAGGGGTTCGGGTTGATCGCCTTGCCCGGCGTCGCCTTGAAGTTCAGCGCCTCGGTCGACATCGTGAACTCGTACGTGCGGTCGTATCCGGTCTTGCTGATCTTCCAGCCGTCGGGCGTCTTGCGGTAGCGGTCGCGGTAGAAGGCCGCGCCCTCGAGAACGAAATTGAACTCCGGCACGATGACCCGGTCCTGCAGGTACCAGATGGCCTCGGCCTCGTCGCCGTCCACGCTGATCTCCGGATGCGTGACGCGATGCTCGGTGAGCACCCCGGCCGGCATCGACTTACGCATGAACTCCACCAGATCCTTGCGGTTGGTGAAGCGGTGCTCCTCACCGAGTGAGGAGCCATAGTCACCGACGATGTCCTCGGTCAGAGTGTCGGCGAAGTCGTCCCAATGCTTGGTGTCCAGCGCCCGCAGATAGCGGTACTTGACCTGCTTGATCGCCTCGATTGCTTCCGCATCAGCCATGCCGGTCATTGCAGCACACCGAATCTGTCGACGGGGGCAGTTGTCCCGGTGACAATGACTCAATGGCTGAACCGGATAAGCCCGACGCCACCGTCCCGCGAACGAACTTCGTCGACGGTTTCCTGCGCTCGCCGCTCTCGGGCATCGTCCCGTGGATTGTCATGGCGATCATGTCGGGGCCGGGCCGTTTCGGGCAGGCTGCGGCCGCCGCGTTGGGCCTCACCCTCATCGTCATGTGGGCGGGCAGCCGCCGCGGCATCAAAGTGCATTCCCTCGAAGTCTTCGGCGCGGTCGTCTTCGCCGCGTTCGTCGGCCTCGGTGTCTGGGGTTCCCCGGCACTCGTCAACTGGCTGGAGTTGTGGGCCGGGGAAATCACCAACGGACTGCTGGCCCTTTACGCGCTAGCCACTCTCGCGATCCGCCGTCCGTTCACCATCGCCTACGCCCGCGACACCGTCGACCGCGAACATTGGGGCAGCCCGCTGTTCATCCGGGTCAACTACATCCTGAGCGCGGTGTGGGCCGGCGCTTTCCTGATCAACACGGCCGTCGGCACATTCGGCGACGCGGTGCTGCACGATGGCGACAACTTCTGGACCGGCTGGATCGTGCAGCTTGCCGTGACTTTGATCGCCGTGGCCATCACCGAGTTCTACCCCGACTATGCACGCGCCAAGTTTCTTGCGGCCACCGGCGAATCCGCCGAAGCCCCACCATCATTCGGCAAGCTTCTCGACTGGCTGCCCGGCTTCGTGATCGGTATCGGCATCGCCGGCTGGGTCAGCGATTCGTTCCCGGCACCAGTGGGTATCGCACTGATCGTGGTCGGCGTCCTCGCCGGAGCGGTGATGCGAAAGCTGTTCCCCGAGAAGGACTTAGATCAGCCGAGCTCGGCTTCGTAGCGCTGGGCGATGGCCACGAGCTCCTCGCGCACCGTTGACGGCGGCAACGCACTGATGCGTGCGTACAGACGGCGACGCGTCATGGCCCGCTTCATGTCTTTGCGGAACTGCGCAATCGACGACATTGTTCTCAACTCCTTGATGTCCCCCGGTTCTTCAGGGGATGGTTTTTGCTGTAGACGTCCACCAATCAGGGATCGCCTGATTGGAGGAACCCTTCGATCGTCGTTGTTAATTTCAGGTAAATCAACTTTGGCCCTGTGAGTTTGGCTACATCGAGCGATTGTGTGGCGTGGGTCATGTGATGGCCCACACGATGACCGACGGCGGTGACGGAGTTCGCTGACTCAGCCCTGCAAATAGCGCGTGACCATGTCGACCAAGAGTCGACGTTCACGCTCCCACTCCAGGTGCGAGTCGACGATCATCTCGACCAGCACCATGCCGCGCAGTGACGACCAGATCACCTCGGCGACGCCCGGGTCGTCGGAGATCAACCGCCCCAGCTGATTGATCGCGGTGTTGATCTCCATGAGGTGCCGCTTGGCGCTGTCGCCATGAGTGCCGCGAGTGGCCCGCAGGATCTCGAACGCCGCCAGGGACGTCGGGCTGCTGTAGCAGCGGAACGCGGTGTCGACGACGACCTCAATCCGTTCCCGCAAGCCGAGATCCGCCACGTCCGCCTCGCCGAGGCTCTTCAGGAGGCCGGCGACGCCCTCGTCCACCACCGCCATGAGCAGACCGTTGCGGTCACCGAAGTGGTACTGGATCACGCCCCACGTGACCCCGGCGCGCTCGGCGACGTGCTTGGCCGTTGCGGCCTGAAAGCCCTCTTCAACCACGCAGCGGACGGTCTCGGCGATGATCGACGCCCGGGTGTCGTCACCCCGCTTGCGCGGCGCTTGGGTCTGCCGCGTGGGGGGAGTGCCGAGCGCTTTCACATTGTTGACTTTATAACATTGAGCCGACTATGTTTCGCGTATGAGCCAGCCCCTCAGCCGTTATGCCCAGTTGTCCCGGGCCGAACTCGCCACCCTGGTGCCCGAACTGCTGTTGATCGGCCAGATGATCGACCGTTCCGGGATGGCCTGGTGCATCCAGTCGTTCGGGCGGCCCGAGATGCTGCAGATCGCCATCGAGGAGTGGGCCGGCGCCAGCCCGCTCTACACCAAGCGGATGCAGAAGGCTTTGAAGTACGAGGGCATCGACATCTTCACGATCTTCAAGGGACTGCAGCTCGACATCGGCGCCCCGCCGCAATTCATGGACTTCCGCTACACGGTGCACGACCGCTGGCACGGCGAATTCCACCTCGACCATTGCGGCGCCCTGCTCGACGTCGAACCGATGGGCCCCGAATACGTCAAGGGGATGTGCCACGACATCGAGGACCCGACGTTCGACGCCACCGCCGTCGCCACCAACGCCAAGGCGCAGGTGCGGCCCATCCACCGCCCGCCGCGCACGCCCGCCGACCGCACACCGCACTGCGCGTGGACGGTCATCATCGACGAGTCCTACCCCGAGGTGACCGGCATCCCAGCGCTCGACGTGGTCGCCAAGACGAGGGCCGCCAATTGGGAACTCGCACCGATCGACCCGAATGATGAAGGGCAGGCGGATTATTCGGGCCCGCTGGTGTCTGACGTCGACTTCGGGGCGTTCTCGCACTCCGCGCTGGTTCGCATCGCCGACGAGGTGGTGCTGCAGATGCACCTGCTGAACCTGTCCTTCGGCATCGCGGTGCGCGCCCGCGCGGGTGACAACGAAGAGCTGGCCACCGATATCTGCACCAAGCAACTCACCGGCATCGCCGGTGTCGCCGCCGAGCGTATTCAGCGAGCCCTCAAGTTGCCCAACGACTTCGACGGTTTGGCGAAGGTGCTCGAACTGCACCCACTGTTCAACCCGGCGAGCTATGTCGTCGCCGAGGTAGAAGGTGGCCGGCTGCACGTCCATCCGTCGCCGTCGCATGAGGACGGATCGTGGATCTCGCTGTGCTCCCCGGCCTCCCCGGCGCCGTTGCAGGCCATCGCCACCGCAGTCGATCCGCACATCGCCGTGCGCATCTCCGGCACCGACGCTGATTGGACCGCCGAATTCGAGAAGACCGAGACGGCCGCCAAGGATTCACCGGAGGTTGAGGTCACCAAGTTCAGCCACGGCGTCACCTTCGTGTTCGAAGAACGGCGCTCACTTCCGCTGACGGTGGTGTAGCCGGTGACCTACCGCGTCGTGCAATGGGGCACCGGGGCGGTGGGCGTCGAAGCCATCCGCGGCATCCTGGACCACCCGGACCTGGAACTGGTTGGTGTAAAAGTCTATTCGGAGACCAAAGCCGGCACCGACGCCGGAGTGCTGGCCGAACGTGATCCCGTCGGTGTCACCGCGGCAATCGACGTCGATACCGCTGACGTCGACGCCGTCCTGTACGCGCCTCGCCATCCGTCGGTCGACGATGCCGTCGCGATCCTGGCGTCCGGGGCCAACCTGATCACCACCGCGTTTGCGTTTCACCCCGCGCGGATGGAACCGGCCGATCGTGACCGGCTTCAGCAGGCCTGCGCGCACGGCACCAGCTCCCTGCACGGCACCGGGCTGAATCCGGGGAATCTCGGTGTGGTGGTGCCGTTGGCGTTGACCGGCTTGTCGCGGACCATCGAGCACGTCAGGGTGCAGGAGCGTGCCGACTGGTCGGTCTACGACAGCACCGAGATCACCTTCGACCAAATGCACTTCGGCAGCCCGATTGACCAAGTGACCGCCGACACCGACGGGCTACGGTTCACCAGTGAGCTCTTCCAGCAACAAGTCTGGCTCCTCGGCGATGCTCTGGGCCTCGGACTTGATGAGGTCACCACCGAGTTGGAGGTGATTCCGGCCAGCGCCGACCGCGACGTGTGCGGCCGCATCTTGCGCGTCGGAACTGTTGCGGGTCAGCACTGGCAGTGGACGGGCCGGCGCGACGGCCAGCCGGTCATCGAAGTCGAAACCCTGTGGACGGTAGGCGAACCGCAGCCCACACACTGGCCGACACCTCAGCACGGGTGGACCGTGACCATCGAAGGTACCCCGTCGATGCGGGCACATCTGATGACACTGGCCAGCTTCCGCCGCGATGTTCCGCTCGAGGAACACGTTCGGTCAGCCAGCGTGGCGACCGCGATGCAGGCTGTGAACGCTCTTGGTGCGGTGTGCGATGCCCCGGCCGGCTTCGTCACCATGGCGGACCTGCCGTTGAGTCATTACCGCGGCCGTCGCTGAAACATGCTGTCCCGCAGCTATTTTGATATTCGTGACGGCGGTGTTCACCGCTGTCGACACCTGGCCACGCACTTCGGTGAACACCGAGCGGGCCTGTGTCATCCCGGCCGACAGCGCGGCGCGCACGTTGCCGGTGCTCGCCAACGTCGTGGCTGCGGCGTTGGCGGTCTGGACAACGCCTAGCAGTAGCGTTTCGCCGGCCTGAAACGCCACCGCGGAGGCGACGTTGATCGCTTCGACGGTGGCCACCTGAAAAAGGCCATGGGCCCCGGTGGGCACCGTCGGCAGTCCGGGCGGTTGGTTCAACGCGTCAAGGATCTTGTTGCGCGCGGCACCGGGTGTGGTCTGGCCGGACAGCACATCCATCGCCTGGACAACGGCGACCTCGAGGGTGTCCTGTGCCTTGGGCAGAACAAGATTCAGGTCGTTGCCGATGATCTTCTCGACGGCGGCATCAGCCGGCATGGTCACTCCTGCCGCTGCCGCGCCGAGTGACCCCACGAAATTTCCTGTCTGCAACAGGGTTTGGAGGAAAATGGCCGGCGCCTGCGCCAAAACCGATCGGGATCGTCACCGCGCCCTGCACGATGAACGGGCAGATCAGGCTGCAGAACGTGAGCTGATTACGCAGAAATGCCAGGGGTATCGCTCCGATCGGAGCGGCGGTCAGTTCGATGTCGGGGACGGCGACATGAGCGATGCGGGCCTCGACCGGCGGCGCCAACGGGGTAATCGAGAGCGCGACCATCGCGGTGGCCGCGGAGCTGCTGAGGAAACGGGTTCGCACGGAAGCAGACATAGTCGGGACACGGTTTCGCCGTGCGCGAAGTTCATCTTGTCGACGCGACGGCGATCTGCGCGCACACTGGCAGCTATGGAGAACAACGGACCGTTCGGGTTCGATCCCGACGATATCGATCGCGTGGTTCGCGAGGCCAGCGAAGGCTTGCGCGACGCCTTCGGGCGATTCCTCAGCAGCTCGGGGCAAGGTGCCGCGTTCGGCGGCCTGTTCGACGAGTTCACCCGGCACTCGCGGCCCCGGTCGCAGCCGGAGACCGCGGGCGAGGCTGGGGACGGTGTGTGGGCCATCTACACCACCGACGCGGCCGGCAAGGCCCACGTCGAGCAGGTCTATCGCAATGAGCTCGACGCGTTGCGCGCCAACAAGCACAACACCGACCCCACCCGCAACGTCCGATTCCTGCCCTACGGCATCGACGTCAGCGTCCTCGACGCGTCCGAGAATTCGGACAGCGCCGACGGCGAGACCGAGTAGCTACATCGTCAGGACCATGCGGTAGCGCGCACGGCCCTCGTCCATCGCCGCGTAGGCCTCGGCGGCCTCGGCGAGCGGCCGCTCCTCGATGCGGGCCCGAACCCCGGACTGCAGCGCGAAATGCAGGGTGTCCTCGACATCGGCGGATGTACCCGACGGATGCCCGACCACACTGAAATTGCCGAAGATCAGATCGCCCGGGGTGATCGGCAGCGGATCGAACGTCGCCCCCACGATCACCAGCTCGCCCTGCGGCGCGAGGCCGGGAACCGTGGCCGCCATGGCCGCCGAATTGGCTGCCGTGGCCAGCACCACCTGCGCACCACCGAGAGCCTGCAACGCCTCCCCGACATCACTCGCAGTGGAGTCGATGTAGTGGTGGGCGCCCAGTTCCTTTGCGTCGTCGGCCTTACCCGCGCCGCGCGCGATTGCGATCGTCTCGAAACCCATGGCGCGAGCCCACTGCACACCCAGATGTCCGAGCCCGCCGATGCCGAGGACCGCGACCCGGTCCCCGGCCACCGCGCGCGTCGTGCGCAGCGCGTTGTAGGTCGTCACTCCCGCGCACCCCATCGGTGCGGCTTCGGCGAACGACAATCCATCGGGAATTCGCGCCAGCGCGGTGCGCGGCACGATCACCGACTCGGCGTAGCCGCCCGGATAGTTCCAGCTCGGCACCTCGAGGTTCACGCACTGCATGAATTGGCCCTTGCGACACGGCAGGCACCTGGTGCAGTTGCCGCCGAACCAGCCCACTGCCACCCGGTCGCCGACCGCGAAACCTTCGACGCCCGAACCTAATTCCGCGATCGTGCCGGCGATTTCGTGTCCGGGAGTAATGGGCCAGGTCAGGTTCGGGAACGAGCCGGTGACGAAGGCATGGTCGGTGCCGCACACCCCGCACGCGTTGACCGCGATGCGCACGTGCTCCGGTGGCGGCGAGCTAGTCTCCACCTCCGTCAGCTCCAGTGGGGCGTTGGCTGATTTCACGTGGACGGCGCGGTGTGTGGCCATGGCTCCCTCGAATCGTAGCGGTGCTGGGTCAAGTACACTTGACTCAGCATAGCGGTGGTTATTCCGATTCTGCCTCGCCGGGTCCCTGTTTGAGAACGGTTGAGTTGGGCACGCCATCTCTCGTGGCCAGCGTCGAGCATCCGATTCCCCCGCAGGACTTGTCAGCGATCACCGGGCACCGCTTCATCTACACCTACGCCAACGGTTGGCAGTACGAGATGTACGTGAAGAACGACCACACCATCGACTACCGCATCCATTCCGGGCACGTCGGCGGTAGGTGGGTCAAGGACCAACAAGTCGATCTCGTTCAACTCGACGACGACAGCTTCAAGGTCTCCTGGACCGAACCGACCGGAACTTCCGTCGCCGTCAACGTGATGCCGCGCAAGCGTCGACTGCACGGCGTCATCTTCTTCCCGCAGTGGATTCGTCAGCACGGTGAGTGCACCGTGTGCTTTCAGAACGATCACCTCGACGAGATGCGTGCGTACCGCGACGAAGGACCGACCTACCCGATCTACGTGGTGCCTGAGTTCGCCTACATCACACTGTTCGAGCATGTCGGCGAAGACGACGACTCGGTGATCGACGTGGCACCCGGTGAGCTGCCGGCCGGGTGGGCCGACCGGACGAACTAATCGAGGATGCGACGGGCGACGTTGGTGCTCACCAGGTCCAGCAACTCGTCGGCGCGACCGGCCAGGATGGTGCGGATCGCGTACAGCGTGAATCCTTTGGCCTGTTCGGCGGAAATCGCTGGCGGAATGGACAATTCCTGGCGGGCGACTACCACGTCGACCAGCGCCGGTCCCTCGTGGGCCAGCGCATCGGCCACCGCTTGCTCCAGATCGGCGGGGTGTTCGACGCGGCGGCCGAAGATCCCGATCGCCTGCGCGACGGCGCCGAAGTCCGGGTTCTTCAGTTCGGTGCCGAAGTTGACCACCCCGGCGGCTTTCATCTCGAGCTCGACGAAGTTCAGTGACGAGTTGTTGAAGACGATCACCTTCACCGGAAGCTTGTTCTGCACCAGGGTGAGCAGCTCGCCGAACAGCATGGCCAGCCCGCCGTCCCCGGTCAGCGCGATGACCTGCCGACCGGGGTGGGCGGTCTGCGCGCCGATCGCATGCGGCAACGCGCATGCCATCGTCCCGTGGGTGAACGATCCGGTGAGTCGTCGCCTGCCGTTCATGGTCAGGTATCGAGCCGCCCAGATGGTCGGTGAGCCGACGTCGAAGGTGAACACCGTGTCGTCATGGGCGAGCTGATTAACCACGCCGGCAACGTATTCCGGACGGATCGGAGTCTTGTCGCGGTCGTTGACGGCCAGCGCGTCGAGTGACCTGCGGGTGCGCTGATAGTGGTGCAAAGACCGGTCCAGGTGCGTCCGATCGGCTTTGGGTGACAGAAGCGGCAGCAACGCGTCGATGGTGTCCTTCACCGAACCGACCAACCCGAGATCAACCGGCGTCCGCCGGCCCAGATGGCTGCCCCGGATGTCGACCTGGATGACGCGGGCGTCCTCGGGATAGAACTGCGAGTACGGGAAGTCGGTGCCCAACATCAGCAGCACGTCGGCTTCTTTGATGGCCTTGTACCCCGAGGCGAACCCGAGTAGCCCCGTCATCCCGACATCGAATGGGTTGTCGTATTCGATGTGCTCTTTGCCGCGAAAGGCATGCACGATAGGCGAATTCAGCGTCTCGGCGAGGTGGATCAGTTCGCCGTGCGCGCCGGCGGTTCCCGCGCCGCCGAGGATGGTCACCCGCGAGCCGGCGTTGAGGATGTCGGCCGCGCGGCGCAGCGACTCGTCGTCGGGGCGCAGCACCGATCGGGTCGGCAGCACCGGTTTGGTGTTCCACTCCCGGTCGGGCACTTTGGCCAGGAACACCTCGCCAGGGATCACCAGGACCGCCACTCCGTTTTCTTCGATTGCGGTCCGCATGGCAATCTCGACCAGACGCGGGGCCATCTCCGGGGTGCTGACCAACTCGCAGTAGACGCTGCACTCGCGGAACAACTCCTGCGGATGCGTTTCCTGGAAGTAGCCGGTGCCCACTTCGTTCAGCGGGACGTGGGCCGCGATGGCCAGCACGGGAACGCGAGTGCGTTGAGCGTCGTAGAGACCGTTGATCAGATGCAGGTTGCCCGGGCCGCAGCTACCGGCGCACACCGCGAGCCGACCGGTCAGCGCCGCTTCGGCCGTCGCGGCGAACGCGGCCGTCTCTTCATGGCGGACGTGCTCCCACGTCATGTCCTCGGAGCGTCGGATTGCATCGGTGAAACCGTTGAGGCTGTCGCCGGGTAACCCGTAGACGCGATTGATGCCGCTGCTTTTCAGCGCCGCGATGAGGTGCTGGGCGACAGTCGGCACAGCGGAAGTCTAGACCTCGGCGGCGACGGTCGCTGGCGCAGCAGCGGGGCGTGAGTTCACGTCCTCCGTGCGGTGCCGGTCGATGGCGAAGCAGAGCAGGCTGGCCAGGAACGCGACGATCGTGATCGTCCCGGCCAGTGCCGACGGGCCTGAGCCGGTGGGTGACAGCGTGCTCAGGAACAGGGCGAATGCCACGATTGCCGACAAATTCAACATCAGGCCCAGCGTGCGGAGAACCTCGCCCGAAGCGTTATCCCCGTCGTTCATCGTTGCCCCCAGTGGTCGAGTGGTGCTGGCTTAATATCCCCGCCCGGAGGCGGGTCGAAACCAGCTCTTTCAACCACCGGTTCGCGCGCCGCTCTGCCGAGTCGCAGAGCGGCGTCGCAGCACTCGGGTCAGACGGTCGTCAGACCCGAGTGGCCCGGCACGTGCAGGTAGCCGTTGGGGTCGGCTTCATCCCACACCGCGGCGTAGATCTGAACCTTGAGGTCCTGAGCCGCCGCTTCGACGTTGAGCAGATCGGCCAACTCGTCGTAGCCGTAGTACAGAATCGACAGGGCGGTGGTGGTGAGCAGCACGTTGTTGATCGCGGTCTGCGCGGCGTCCTTGTGACCCAGCGTCGCCTGCAACAGGGCGGGCAGCAGCTGGGCGATCGGCACTATCGCGTTGATGCCGGGAGCCATCTGCGAGACCCGCCAGCTTGCCTCGTAGAGCTCGCGTACGACCGGCCTCACCGAGGTGGGAAATGCTGCTACCAAAGCTTTTTCGACGTCGTACACCGCGGCCGGCATTCCGATGGGCGCGGGATCGTCGGCTTGGAATGGGTCGGGATTATCGGGCACGTCGATCGTCGGCAGGGTGAGGTTGGCCGTCGGGGTCACCGCCGCGGCGAGCGTGGTGGCCGTCGCCCCCGGGGTCACCTGATCCGGCGGTGGGGTCGTCGTCGACAGGGGCAGTCCGGACTCACCGCGGTTGTGCAGCAACGCAAATGGGTCGAAGAGGTTCCACAGCGAGCCGATGAACCAAGACTGCAACTGCAGGGCCGGGGCCTCGAGGTTGAGCACGTCGGCGATCTCGTTGTAGCCGTAGTACAGCACCGCGACCGGGTGGATCGTGACGATCAGATTGTTGATGACGCGTTGGGCGGCGGCCTTGTCACCGGCGAATGCATTGGGCAGCTCGGTGATGATGTTGGTCACCGGGACGATGATGTTGACCCACGGGATCATCTGGGTCAAACGATAGCCGAGCTCGAATCCTTCACGGGCGACCGCCTTTACGGGGTTCGGGAACACGGCCATGAAGGACTCTTCGAGAGTCCAGATCGGGCCGGGCATGTCCTGCGGGGCCGGCTCGGGCGGCATCCACCGGAACGGGTTCCAGAACGCCGTCGCAGGTGTGGCGGCGGCGGTGACCGCGGCGGTGGGGGTCGTGTTGGTCGTCGTCGTGGACGTGGTGGTGCCACTGTCGGTGACGGCGGCTGCGGCCGGCTTCCGTGCGCTGTGGCCCTTGAACAGGTTCTCGAGCTTCTCGACCTGCGCGGCCTCGAAATCGGCGGCGGTGGTGACCACGCTCGTCGGCGTCGGCGTCGACGCGACGGCCTTGGAGTCGGAAGCTGCTGCGCTGCTGACCTTATCGGCGGTTTTCGATACCGGCTTGGTGCGCTTGGCGGCACCGGCGGTCGACTTCTTCGGTCCGGCGCTGGGCTTCGCCGAATCCGAGGCGCTCGAGGAATCCGATTTGCCGGTGTCAGCGCTTGCTACGCCTTGGCCTGCAGCGGCAATAGCCGCGCCCACCCCGACCGCAACCGCGACTCCGCCAACGTACCCGACGTATTTGTGTGACCCCATTTGCTGACCCTTCGTTAGCTCTAGGGCATCGTAGAGGAGGGGGCTGGTCAGAGCCACCCCAAACGCGCAACGGCACGGTTCCGCTTGCTTGCCCTAGTTTGGCGCCGGGGTTATCCAGCGGTCTCCCAGGGACCTGTCATCATCCGTTCGGTGGATGCAGAATTCGAGGTCACTGCGTGTTTGCGCGCTAGAGCTGGCGCTGCGTGGATCGTGTCGAAGTCAACCGCTGGGAATTAGCGGTGGCGTAAGCGAATCCTCGGCGTGGCGGCGGGTGCGCGCGGGGGGTGTCGCGACGTGTTCGTCGGTCCGTCCGCGCAGATCAACGACCCATTCATCGGGTGTTTGGGGAGGCGGAGTACAACAGACGGCCCCGGTGGCAAGCGCGGCGAGTATTCCGCTCTATGGTTTAGCGGTGCCAGATATTGATCGTCGAAGCCTGATGCTCATGGCGGGGTTCGGCGCAGTCGCCGCCGCGCTGCCGATGCCCGTGGCAGGAGCCGCACCGACTCGTCCGCAAGCACCCCCGCAGACCACGTCGACGCCGACCTATTTGTTCCACGACGAGTTCGACGGACCGGCCGGTTCGGCGCCCGATCCCTCGAAGTGGCACATGGCGCAGGCGCGCGAGCTGATCAAGAATCCGGTGTTCTGGGATCGGCCCGAAAATATGGGCCAGTACCGCGACGATCGTGAACACGTGTTTCTGGACGGCAACTCCAACCTGGTGATCCGGGCGACGCGCGACAACAAGAACAAGTACGTCAGCGGCAAGGTCATCGGAAACTGGTGGGGCGGAATCGGAACCACCTGGGAAGCCCGGATCAAGTTCAACTGCCTGACCGCCGGATGCTGGCCGGCCTGGTGGCTGATGAACGACCACCCGGAAGTCGGTGGTGAGGTCGACCTCGCAGAGTGGTACGGAAACGGCGAATGGCCGTCGGGGACAACGGTTCACGCGCGTCTGGACGGCACGTCGTTCGCCACTCAGCCGACGGCGATCGACGGTAACTGGCACACCTGGCGAGTCACCTGGAACGACTCCGGGATGTACTTCTGGAAGGACTACGTCGACGGTGCCGAGCCCTACTTCACGGTCCCGGCGAACTCCCTCGACGACTGGCCGTTCAACTTCCCCGATTACAAGCTGTTCCCGGTGCTGAACCTGGCCGTCAGCGGCTCGGGTGGTGGCGATCCGCGCGCGGGTAATTACCCGGCCGACATGCTCGTCGACTACGTGCGCGTCTGGTAAGGCGTTCCGGCGGGCTCTAGTTCATGCCGGCCGCGATCACCTCGTCGACCTCGGTGGCCCGTGCTGCCATCTCGGCGTGGGCCTTGTCGAGTTGCTCGGCCTGATCTTCGTCGGCCTTCATCATCGACTCGATGTCGAAGTCGGCCATGTCCTGAACCCCCATGTCGCGGAAGGCCTTCTGCACCTTGTCGCCCCAGAGTCCGATGTCCTTGACGATCGGCACGATTCGGCTGAACAGGTGGGAGCGGAACTGAATCATCAGCGGCGACGTGTCCACCCACTCCGCGCAGGCTTGAACGTCTAAGCCGAGAGTCTCGAAGACTTCTTCACCGCGGAACCGATCGCGCATCAGGTAGCAGGCGTCGACGACGAACTCTTCGCGTTCGGCGCGCTCGACCTCGGTCAGCTGAGAGTAGTAGTCCTTCAGCGAGATTCGGCCGAACGCCACATGTCGGGCCTCGTCTTGCATCACGTAGGCCAGCACCTGCTTGGCCAGTGAGTCCGGTGCCGCCATGTCGCGCAGCACGCCGAATGCCGCCAGCGCGAGTCCCTCGATCAGGACCTGCATACCGAGATACGGCATGTCCCAACGCGAGTCGCGCAGGGTGTCCTCCAACAGCGAGGTCAGGTTTGTGTTGATCGGATAGACCAAGTCGACCTTCTCCTGCAGGAACCGCGAGAAGGCTTCGACGTGACGCGCCTCGTCCATCGTCTGAGTGGCCGCGTAGAACTTCGCATCCAGGTCGGGGACGACCTCGACGATCTTGGCCGCGCACACCATCGCGCCCTGCTCCCCGTGCAGGAACTGGGAGAACTGCCAGGCTTGGAAGTGCTGGCGCATCTCGGCGCGACGGGCGTCGTCCGCGGCGTCCCACATCGGGCTGCCGAACAGCGGATGGAACTCGTCAGGCAAGCCCACCGGGTTCATCGGGTCGACATCCTGGGTCCAGTCGATCCGCGACTGTGCGTCCCACTGCTTGTCCTTGCCCTTCTGATACAGGGACAGAAGCCGGGAGCGGCCCTCGTCGTACTCCCACGTGAAGCGGGCATCGCCGGCGCTGGGGACCTCCCATGAGTAGGGCGTCGGTACCTCGGTGTACTTGTCCTTGGTGGTCACTGGTTGCCGCCTCTCATGCCGCGCTGGTGATCTGCCTCACACAGTGCGCCGAGTTTGGCGGCGCCGTCAAGCAACGCCCTCTGATTAGGGAAAGTGGAGTAGACGACTACTCGATGCGGACGTGTCACTCTCATCGGTTCGCATATCTGCGCGGTCGTCCCGCCACTCGTGGACCGCGCCGGCGATGGAATCGCGGCGTCGTCGCGGTAGGCGGCTGGGCGACACCGAGTTTATTTGCCGCACCGCAAAGGTTGCAGACTGCTACCCTGATCAAACGATCAGCGAGTTGTCGGGGGACGCAGATGGCGGCGAGGCACCGTGGGACGGGCAGGCGTTCGGTCAGTGCGCGGCACCCCGCGGGCCGCCACCGCAGGCAGCGCGATCACGGCGATGCCTCGACTTTATTTGGCGCCGGTGTTTTGACCGTCGGCGTCTGCGCATTTCTGACCGTCGGCACCGGGATTGCCCGCGCCGAGCCTGCGAAAGGCGGTTCTGCCGCGTCGAGCCACAACACGAAGAGACCCAAGGTCGGCGCCACCGGTCGGTCCGTGACGCCGGGTCGCACCGGTGAGATCAACCCGTCGCGAGTGGCTGCCAACAACCGTTCCCCCAAATCCACCGTGGCATCCGCGACGGTGCGGCCGGCTGCCGATAGCACGGTCTCCCGCCTTGCAGTCGGGCACTTCGCGCCGCCTGCCTCGGCGAGCCGTCGCTCGACGGAATTGGCCACGGCTTCCGTGCCGCCGGCGGCCGTGTCCGCGGCCGCGAAAACACCCCTGGCCGCAGCCGGCACGGGCACATTCCCGACGGTCCAGCAGATACTGTGCAACCTCGCACAGGGGGTGATCGACAACACGGGCCCCACGCTGCTCAACATCTTGGGCCCCCGGCAACAGTTCAGCATCGAAGACGTCATCACCGCGATCGTCACGAATGAATGGGACGGCCGCCAGATCTTCGGCAACGGCGCCGACGGGACCGCGGACAGTCCGGACGGCAAGGTCGGCGGCTGGTTGGTGGGCGACGGAGGTAACGGCTATTCGCCGCCTGCCGGATCCGGACTGGCCGGCGGAAACGGTGGTAACGGCGGGTTGATCGGCAACGGCGGCAGGGGCGGCGCCGGCGCAGACGGGTTGACTGGCGAGAACGGCCACGATGGCGGAACAGGCGGGGCCGCATTCTTGTTCGGCACCGGCGGCACCGGCGGGGCCGGTGGTGCCGGTGGCGCGGGCGCAGCGGGCGGTAACGGCGGCGCCGGCGGGACCGGCGGGTTGATCACCGGCAACGGCGGGACCGGTGGCGCCGGCGCCACGGGCGTCACCGGTGGTAATGGTGGCGCCGGCGGAGCGGTGCTGAGCCTCGGTTTCGGATATTTCACCGGGACCGTGGGCCTGTTCGGCAGGGCCTACCAACCCGGAACGGTGATCGGCGGGACCGGTGGCGCGGGCGGCAGGGGCACAGCGGGCGCCGGCGGAAATGGTGGCGCGGGCGGTGCGGCCATGATCTGGGACTGGTCCTATACGAACTACCTGCTGGCGGTGGCCACGCAGTTCACCTCGTTTAGCACTGATCCGTTGGTCGCCATCGGTGGAACCGGAGGTGCCGGTGGCGACGGCACCGTGCTCGGCGGGCACGGCGGTGCGGGAGGCGACGCCTACGATTTCTTGGACAGCGAATCCCTCAGTTCGGGCGAGGCCGTCGGTGGAGCCGGTGGAGCCGGCGGTGGCGCGACCGACCTGCTGGGGCTGGGCGGGGGCGGCGGCAACGGCGGCAACGGCTACGCCAACTTCCCGGATGCCGCGTCGGGCGGGGCCGGCGGAGCTGCTGGGACCGGACTGGCCGGTCTCGGCCTGCCCGGGCTACCCGGCGTCGGCCTGTCGGTACCCGCTCTGTCGACCATTACGTGTCTGGTGAACCTCTGCCCCGCCTAGTTAGTGATTAAGCTCGCTGGCCATGGGTGCGTTGGATGGTCGCGTCGCGTTCATCACCGGGGGAGCGCGCGGACAGGGGCGCGCGCATGTCTTGGCGTTGGCCGGTGAGGGGGCGACCATCGCGATCGCCGATGCGCCCGGACCGATGAACCTCAGTTATCCGCTGTCCACCGAGGACGATCTCCGTAGTACGACCAAGGACGTCGAACAGCTTGGCGGCGTTTGCCTTCCGATCGTGATGGACGTCCGGGACGCGACGGCGGTGGCAGCAGCAATCGAGGAAACCGTCAGTACCTTGGGCGGTCTCGACATTCTGGTAGCCAACGCCGGCATCGTCAGCACCGGGCCGCTCGACGATGTGACCGACGAAGCGTGGAAGCAGCTGCTCGACACCAATCTGTCGGGCGTGTTCCACACTATGCGGGCGGCGATTCCGGTGATGCGCGGCAGCGTTTCGGTCGAATCGTCGTCACGTCGTCGATGGGCGGCCGGATGGGCATTCCGGAGCTGGGCGCGTACAACGCCACCAAGTGGGGAGTGATCGGTTTGGCCAAGTCGGCGGCCCTGGAGGTGGCCAAAGATGGCATTACGGTCAACGTCATCTGCCCGACCACGGTGCGCACGCCCATGGTGCAGCCAGTCGGCGACGACGGCGTACCGGACGAGTTGGTCCAACGGATGATGCGCGCCAACCCCATTCCTCGACCCTGGATCGAACCCGAAGAGGTCAGCCGGGCGCTGCTCTATCTGGTCACCGACCCGGGCATCGTCACCGGCAGCGTTCTGGAGATCGGCTTGGGCGGCAGCGCTCGACTTCACTGATGATCGTCGGGGGCGGTGCCGGAGTCGCTACTTCCAGTGATCCTCGAGCAGTGTCGACCAGGCGTGGCTGACCTGCTTCCATTCATCGGGGCAGCCTTGGGCACGTTCTTGGGGGAGTCCACCGTCGGTGATCATGTCGGCGTTGGCTTCGGGATTGGAGCCGTAGATCCAGCACTGCAGGTTGTAGACGCGCTGTTGGTCCAGGGAGTGGACATCGGCCATGTCGGCGGCGCCCAGTTCGGTGCGCGCCGAGGCGGAGGCTTGGAATGCCCGCGCAAAGTTAGTGATGGCTTTCAGCGACTCCGAATCGACCTTCCCGTTGTCACCAGGCGTCAGCAGGATGTAGGCCGCCAGCTGATCGGCGGCATCCTCTTCCTTGCCGGTGATCGGCAGGTTGTAGAGGTTGATGGTCATGTGGCCGGCCTCGTGATAGAACGTCGCGTCCTCAGAGCCGATGGCCGATGCGACCGGATCTTTGTCGCCGGCCTTGGTGAAGATCTTCTCGCCCAGGTCCGCGTCCTCGTAACAGATGGTGACGGTCTTCTTGTCGGGGCTCCAGAAGGCGTTCGCCTGATCGCACTGCGAGCCGTGCAGCGGGACGTC
This sequence comes from Mycolicibacterium crocinum, assembly GCF_022370635.2. The sequence continues at coordinate 595,426 of NZ_CP092362.2, forward strand.
GATGGTTAGTTTCAGCGATTGGTTGATGTCGTCGGCGAGGTCTTCGAGAACTTTGTTGTCCTGCAATAGCTTTTTCCCGTTCTGCGCCTCAGGAGTTGTCGCCTCGTCATAGGTGACGATCATCTTGCCGGCGCTGCCCTCTGGGTCGGGAGTATCTGTGGGCCCGTTGGCTTTTGGAGTCGCAGACGAAGCGGATCCGCCCGAAGAATCGGCCTTGTCCTCGCCGCCGCCACCGCCGCAGGCGGCCAGCAGCAATCCCACTGCCAACACCGGCAGAATGCGAGCGTCCATATCTCCGACCTCCATTGACGCGACCCAGTAATTGACACGGTCGCAGATTCAGGGGCGGGACGTGGGTTGTTGGACCGATTCCCAGCAGCTCAGGCCCGCCGCTAGGGCTCCATACCCCCGCGCGCGGCCAGCTTGAGTTGCCTGGCGATCAAGAACAACGGGAACGAAACGCTGATGGCAATAAGGAAACCGGCCGCGACGTAGGCCCACACGTAGCGGACTCCCAGTCGACGGCCCTCGGCGATCATCAAGACAGTGGCCGCCAGCGCGACGATCAACAGATCGTTGGTCAGCGATGAGGTCGCGTAGTTGACGTACCCGGCCGCGAAGAAGCCGGTGATGCCGCCGTTGCCCTCGCTGAGCATGTAGGCAATCGTGTTGCCGAACGCGAATACCAGCGCGGCAATCGCGAGGATCGCGTAGATGCCGCAGAGCAGCTTGTCCGTTCTGGATAGGCGCGAGATCGTCGTCATCGACGGATTATGCGCTGCGGCCGGCGGAATGTGAACGGTCGCACCGGGATACCACCCGCACCGGGTCCGCCGCGCTGACGGCCCCGGCGCGATGAGGTGGACGGTCCCGGCCTAGAGGGCAGGAGTCGTCGGCTGCAGTACCGCAGTGGCAACAGCCTCCGCTCGCAGATGTTCGAAGGCCTGGTAGTCCGGGTCGTTGACCATGTCGACGAAGTGGCGTCGACTCGGGTAGCTGAACAACGCCACCAAGTCCCAGTCGCCACCTTCCGCGGCGACCAACGACGGATGCCCGGCACCGCCGTACACAACCGCCACCCCGTAACGCTCTTTGATGCCGGAGCTGCTGAACTGCTCGATGTACTGCATGTACTTGTCGGCACCGCCGGGTGCGAACCGCACGAGGTTGAGCATCACCACCGGTGCGCTCGGATCGGCAGCAACGAAGTGATCGAGTGCGGCCGCGTCGAGAACAGACATGTCGTCTCCTTTGGTAAGTTACTTGCTGAACAACACGCAAGTTACCTTGGGGCACTGACAAGTTCGCGGCAGGGAGATGACCAGGCATGGAGCAGTCTCGAGCAGGTCGCCGCACGCAGGCCGAACGCCGTGGGGAGGCCCGCCAGCGGGTGCTGCAGGCGGCGGCGACGCTGGTTGCTGCCCACGGATCGCGGGCTGCGTCGCTGGCCGCCGTCGGCGCGGCCGCGGGCTACAGCCGCGGAATTGTCCACCATCATTTCGGCAGCAAGGCGCAACTGCTCGCGGAGCTCATCAAGTACACCCAGACCTTCGACGTCCCGGCTGACTCTGCGACCGGCCTCAGCCGGCTGACTGATTTCGTCGCGGCGTATTTGGGCGGCATGCATGAGCGCTCGCCGCGCTCTGAGGCGTTCTTGAAACTGTGGACGGAGTCGGCCGGTGCCGAAGCGTCACTGGCCCAGCTCTTCGTTGAGCGGGACGCTCAGTTCCGAGAAGTGCTCGCGCAGAACATCATCGAGGGCGTTACTGATGGCTCTGTTCGCTCCGACGTCGACCCGCAGACTGCTGCGGTCGCGATCATCGGGCTGCTGCGCGGCACCGCGCTGATGGCATTTTCGACGGCGCGTGACATGCCGGCGGGGGACTTGGCCGCAATCGCGGCCCAGGGTGTCGAACGCAGCTTGGCGGCTGCCGGTTGAGACTTGTCGTGGAGCCGATGACGGGAATCGAACCCGCGTATTCAGCTTGGGAAGCCTTTTCTACGCCCGAACAGGTGAGCGATAATTGCTGGTCGGCGCGCTAGTGGTTCCGTGCGTTTGCACTGGTCAAGGGCAATGGAGTACGGCTGCCAAACGCCAGCGGTTCGGACTCGGTACGGGCGCAGTACGGGCAAGGTCGGGGGTACGGACGGGGTACGGGGACACGTACCGTGACGAGGCGAGAGGTGTCGGTGCGGCCTGGGAGAATGCTGGTATGAGTCCGTTGACGCCCGCTGACTACGACGCATCCGAGATCGTGTCGTTTGAGTGGGGCGACATTCAGAAGCTCGCAAAGATCACCAAGAACGTCGTGAACCCTCTGACCGGCACGCGGACGCTCGACATGGTCCCGTATGAGAACTCGATCCAGCCGGTAGCTCTAAACTTTGAGCCGCCGCTAATTGAATGCGCGGTGGGCGACAGCCACGGCTTTCGGCACCACTGGGAGCTACTGACTTATGCGTTCAACCTACCGGACCCAAATGGGTTCCCTGTTCTACCGGCGCTGACGGATGACGATAGGCGCGTCCTTAAGCGCTACATACGTGTGTGCCGCCAGCTTGCTGGATACTCCGCGCTGAACGACGAGAGCGGAATGTACTTCAGCCAGAAGCATGGCGGTGAGCCCGAAATCTCGTTGAAGTTCCCTACTCCTGAAGCCTTCGCCGGGACTTCGGTCGCTTTCCGCCAGCTGCACAGTAACCAGGACTCGGCGTCATTTGACCGCGTGAAGGGTCGACTGATGAAAGCCAGCAAGTCGTTGCCTGCCACCGAACAGCAAGCGGCGAGAAAGGTTGTAGGGCAGTGGGCCAGGGCGCGAGGTGCGTTGATGAACCGGATGCTCCAGACGATCGTTTGTGAAATGGCGGCCCCGCCCGTCCCGCCGGAACGTAAGGACGACGTGCCGCCCTTCAGCTACGCGAACATCAACCCGCAGAAGCTGATCCTGACGTTTAACTACGGCGACACGATCCACTTCTCGGAAGATGAAGAAGCGAACTTATCCACGCTGCTGGAAGCTGAACAGAACGCCTGCTACTACAAGCATTCGGTGCTGAGCGCCATAACGAATCTCAGCCATCTCTACTTCGGGTTTGCGGTGTTGGCAGAGGCAGCGACGGCAGACGCGAGTTAGCGTTTACTAGCGGCGCTTGCCCTTCTTCGCGGCGGCGCGGCCCACCTTGGTGTTCTTGTTCTTGGTGCGGGCGTGGCGGGCGAACTTCGCGCGGGCTGCGGCTTGCTTCTTGGTGGCCATGAGGGTCCTCTCGGTGTTGTTTTCGCGGCCTAGCGTCGCCGTAGGCGTGTGCGGACCGTGCCGGTCAGCGGGCGACCTGCTCGCCGGGATAGCCGCGTGCTTCGGACGCCGAACGACGATGCGGTCGGGGCCGACCGATCCCGCTGGCCGGCGGATCGACGCGCGGCGACCGGGGCATGTAAGCGCCGCCTTCGGACGGTGGACGGCCATTGAGGTGTGGTGCGACTGGCCCCGGCCCGTAGCTGAACTCGGTCGACTGGTCACCGGTGCGGTCGCGCGCCAACAACAGCGGGTCTTGCGGCCCCCGACGACGCGCGGGTCCTGACAGCGGGGGATCGCGGTACGGCTCGGGCGACCGAGTGTAGCGGTACATTGCTAGGTCTCGATCGTCGTCGGCGGAGTGTAGAGGGTGTTCGTGGTGATCTGTGCGACGGCTGCCGCGCCGCGATGGCGCGTGCCGACGCCAAAACCCCTGACGTAGAACGAATCTTGGATTGGGTAAGGGCCGTTGCCCGGGATATGGCGTAGCCCTTGGTAAGCCGGGTTGACGTGCTCGCGGAACCCGACTGGGTTGGCGTCGCTGTTCGGTCCGCCGGTCGCCACGACCGCGACGTAACCGCGCGGCACGTAGTTCGATTGGATGACGAGAGCCCCGGCGTACGAACCCCACACCTGGAGTCCGTTGTACTCGGAGTTGGGGACCGGGCCGTGGATCGTTTCGTCGCTGATCCATGCGGGCATAAGCGCGGAGGGGATGAAGTCCCACTTGGCCTTTACGTTGGTGCGGACTTCGACGCCTGCGCGCCACGACGACATGCCCGCCGCGTCGAAGTCGACCGGGTTGATGAGGATGACGATAGTCACGGCGGGGTGGAGCCCGTAGCCGTGCTCCTTAACGTGGTACAGCAGCCCTTCCACGTCGGGCGGATCTAGAACATCGTAACCCGTTGTGAGGTAGTGGGTATGGTCCCCGGCAAAGGTCTTGCCGAGGTAGGGCGGCGGGACCATGCCGTCACTGGCCCACAGCCCATAGCAAGTATGGCCCCACTCATTCAGCCGTGTTGCTGGGTCGAACAACCGATTCAGGACTGTTCCGGTCGTGAGCGTGTTGTCTGCTTCAAGCACGCGCGTTACGTGAGCGGTGACCTGCTCGGAAGTAGCTTCCCGCAGGAACTTCCACGTGAACGCCGTGCGCAGGTCCCAGTCCTTGAACGAATAGCCCAGCTTGAGGACATCGCTGGGTGGTCGAATTGCCTGCGGGATACCGAATTCAGTGGCTTCTTCGAAGCTGTCAGTCGTCACCGACTGAGCGATTGCGTCGGCCACATTCACGGTGCGGTAGCACAGGAGGTCCGTGACACTCTTGCGTTCCGTGTTCCAGAGTTCCAGAACGTCTTGCAGCTCGCCCCAGACCTCATTGAGGTCGACCCCGTCGGCCGTCATGTTGACGAGCACGTCGCCGCGAGTTGAGATGCCCTTAGCCATAATTACTTTCACCGTCCAAGGTAGTTGTCGTTCGCGACGACGCTACGCCTGAACGGCAGTGCGCCGCTGGCCCAAAGTTGCCGCTTGGCTGAGCGATGGCGGCCGGTGACCGAGCCGAGTCTAAAGGTCGGCGGACAGGGGCGGGCGGCGACTAAACTAGGTTCCGAGACCGAATAACGCTCCGCGCGAATCGATTACGCAGAGCACCCGCTGAGCGTCTGCATTGGAGGAATAATGGCAAGAACACCACTCACACATGAACCCCCGCCCGGAATCGTGTTGACGGACGTTCCCACGATTCGAGGCCGCGCGGGCGCGCACCGCTGGCTAAATGATGTCCTCGGCGTACCACTGACGCTCAACTATGTTCGTGAAGCGGCGAACCGCCGCGAGATACCGTGCACGAAGATGTCTGGCGCGCTGTTCTTCTCATCGCGGGGACTGTTCGAGTGGATCATGACCAAGTCGGAGGCGGCGTCATGACTCTCGATCCCCAACGCCGCCATCAGCTCTTGAAGAAGTTCCCCGCCCTCAGCAATGTGCGGCCGATGGACCCGCGCGCCAACACCCAAGTACGCGCCATCGAACGCGCCCAACAGATCATGTCGAAGACCTGGCTGAACCTGGCGATGGGCGATGGGGTGTTTTTTGATCCTGCGCGGGTGCCGCCCTTGGCTCGTCGAGCTGACGCGGACGCGGCGGAGTTCCACCGCCGAGCAGCCAAAGGGCGGTTGCGTTACAACACCTGGGACACCGACTACGACCCCGACGACCCGGCTGAGCAGGGTGTCGTGCGGATATGGGCGGTCGGAACGGACCACGTCGACATCGTCCGCGACCGGTGGCACGACGCACCCACCCGCCGACTCAGCACCGTGAGCTTCTCCGCTGGCTCGCTCGCCCACAAAGTCGACACCTTGGACTACTGGGACTGCCGCCGCTATGGCTGCGAAGGCAACTGCGGACTGGAGTGCAACATTCAGCTCACCCCGGCATGCGACACGACGGCACGACTCCTCGCCACCGACCGAGGCACATTGATTTTGTTGTACCGGTGCTGTTGGTCTTGTGAAGAGGTGGCCGGCAAGATCGCCGCCGAGACCTACAAGACCAATGTTCAGATCGCCCATCTGGAGGCCGTCGAAGTCTGGCCACCAGGCAGCCTCTGAACGCGGTCATGGCCCGGACCGGGCCACACGGTATCCCTGTGTACCAATGAGGTCGATACCTTAAGTGCATCTAAGGGTATTTGCACCGGATTGTCTGTCCCACAGTAGAATCCGGTGACCGGCTCCGCCGCTATATCGGCGGCGCGCCGCCGCCGGTTCGGGTAAGGTAGGCGAGGACGGCCCTTCGGGGCCGGGGTGTTGAGTCTTGGCGGGCGCGCTCTTTCAATTTCGAAAGGGCGAATACACCAATGAACGAGGATCAGAAGCCAATTATGACCGAGCAAGAGCTCTGGGAATGGCTTCACTACGACGAGGGCATCCCCGTCACCCGGCGAGCCGTTAAGCATGCGGTGCTTCGCCGTGAAATCAGCCCAACGCGCCTCGGTAACACGAACCTGTTCTCGCGGCGGGATGGCTGGGACTGGATCGAGTCGCGCAAGCAATCTGGCGTCTATCGGCTACCGAAATCCGCTGTAGCCCAGTAGATGAAGTATGCCCCGACACGGGTGGCATCTCCCGGGCCGGGGCGATACGCCAATGAGCGCTGGAGCCGATGACGTGACGAGAACTTTACCCGCCGAGCGTGGGCCGCGAAAGCCAGGGCAGCCGGGAGGATTCGGGAGCGCAGCCCGTCGCTACCGAAGACGAGGCTTCCTGGGCACACTGCCTTTACCGCCTTCTGAGAAGCACCCACCGCCTGCAGGATTCACTGGTGGCGGCAAGCCACACCCGACGGATGCTCAACTAAGTCAATGGATTCGACAGCAGCCGCGCGGAAACATAGCGCTGCGCTTGGCGGAGGTCCCCCGCGGGCTCCTGGACGATCGCGACGACCTACCGCCGATCTACGCCGGGAACAACGTTGATGGCTGGGAACTGGTCGGCATCGACGTCGACAACTATTCCAAGGGTGACGGCCCGCCGAAGCGCGGTGCCGAACAGCTGCGCGACTTGGAGTCCGAACTAGGCCAACTGCCCGTGACGGCGTTGAGCGGAGCCAGGTTGCACACTGGCAGTTGTATCGCGGTGTACCTAGTCCCGAAGAGCTACCGGTTCACCGGGAAGGCGGCGGACTCGATTGAGGTGATCCAGAAGCGCCACCGGTACATGGTGGTTCACCCGAGCACCAATCCCGATGCAAAGGGTGCGGACGGGCAGCCGGCCATCTACGAGTGGGGCCGGGGCGCGCCGTCCAAGCTGGCGGACGCGGGGGCCGAATCGCTGGAGCGGTTCGAGGACGGAATGCCGACTCTGGCGGACATCGCGGTCCTGCCCGAGGCCTGGTTCACGCGTCTGACACGTGGCGGGATGGGCGAGACCGAGGACCCGATAAGCGAGATGACGGACGGCGAGCTGTGGGAGTGGCTCAAGAACCGGCCGGGCTACGGCGACGCGATGTGTTCGTTGATGAAGGCGGCGGTCGACGAGTGGGTCGCCAAGATTGAGGCGAGCGCGAGCAGCCATGACGTCCTGCGGGATGCACAATGGCGGCTATTGAACCTGGCGGCCGAGGGGCACGCCGGAATCGCAGCCGCGCTCGAAGAGGTCACTCGCACAGGCTTACCCGCTGCGTTGGGAAAGCGCGACGTGGAGACATTGAGCGCGGAGGTCGGCCGCAGCATCGCCGGAGCGCTCGACAAGATCCAGCCGCGGTGGCGAATGGCGAGTGGGAGGGACTATGTGCCGGACGACCGATGCGCCATCGACACAACAAGGTTCGACTGCGACGCATGGGCCGAACGAGTGCTGGGAAGGCTTGGTGACGACTCGGTGACGGGCGGTGAAGCCTCAGAACTCGTACACGAAGCGGAACTCGCGTACCGCCGTCGGAAGGCCGATCAGTTGGCCCGTCAACGCCTGGCGGTGGAGGACTGGCGTGAGCCCGACGACGAAGGCGACCTCAACTACCAGATTGCTAATCCGGAGCCGGATGAGGGAGATTTGGTCGCGGGATTAGTACGCTCGCGCGGGATTGTCTTGGTCAACGCGCAGTATAAGACCGGCAAGACCACACTCGCGTCGGTCAACCTCCCGAAAGCTCTCGTCACCGGTCGGCCATTCTTGCGGAAGTTCGGTGTGGCGTTCGGTTCCGACGAGTGTGTGGGGATCTGGAATCTAGAGGTAGACCGGCAAGACTTGGTGGATTGGCTGGAACGGGCTGAGATCCCGCCCGAGCAACGCGACCGCATATTCCCGAAGTGTCTCCGCGGCAACAGGTCTGTCGACTTTCGCAACGAACGTGCCATCGAGTGGACCGTGCAGTGGTTGCGGGACCGACGCATCACGGTCTGGATCATCGACCCGCTCAGCAAGCTCTATCGTGGTGAAGAGAACAGCAGTACTGAGTTCAACGAGTGGTGGTCGGCGCTAGAGGAAATCATGCGCCGCGCGGGCGTCCGCGTAACGGTTCTGGTGCATCACTCGGGCCACGGAGGTGAGGGCCGAGCACGCGGTACCTCGGCGATGATGGGTAACCCTGATGTCTTGATTGAGTACCGCCACGGTGGTGAGCACGGTGAACTACCGCCAGACAACAAGCGTTACCTGCGCACGTTCGGCCGACGTATAGACCAGCCGAACGTCACGCTGGACTTCAACCCGGTGACACTTGAATTGTTCGTGGACGAGAACGGCGGAACACGTGCAGAGAACCAAAATCGGCACCTGGCGCTGCGGCTGTGGGACGCGTTGAAAGCTGCGGACAAGCCCCTGAATCAAGGTGAGCTGTTCGCTGCGGCAGGCCGGAAAGCCAAGGGCAAGAACACCGCAAGAGCCCGCGCCGCAATCGATTACGCGCAAGGCGAAGGCTGGATCACCGTCGAAAAGTCAGGTAACGCCAACTTGCATTCCGTTGGCGCTGTCGACCCGTACGCCGGTCACAGGGTGCGGTTGAATTCACCCGGGGAAGGCGACGTGACCGAATGAGCAGACCGCCGGGGACCCCTGTCTACCAGTCCTTTTCTTGGTACCCCTATGGAGGGGTACCAAGGCCCGAAACTTCTGTCCGGCAGCCGAATTCGGTACCCCTCTTGGTACCCCGGAAAATCGCTGGTCGAGCGCTGAGTACCCCGTCGGTACCCCCTTGGAACCCCTGGTGGGGGTACTTGGTACCCCCGGCCTATAGGGGCGAAGCCCTAGGCCGAGGTACCGATTACCGAACTAACGGGCGGGCCGAGCGATGAATGTCTTCACGCGGGCCGAACCGCCCTACTGGTGGTCGCCGCAGAAGCGAACTCGACGCGGACATCCCATACGACCGCGACGCAACCCGCGCCGAGAGCCTTGGCCCGTGGACTGGATAAGACCGGGCGAGCGATGAATGCACCGACGCTGAAAGGAGATTCGGGTGAGCAACCCTTCGGAGAGTGAACCTATTGAATGGAACCGGGGCAACCCCGCGCGGCGCTGCACCGCGCACAAGAAGAACGGGGAGCAATGTCGCCGCTGGGCGATACGCGGCGGGACGGTGTGTACACACCACGGAGGCCGAGCGCCCGCCGTGAGGGCGCGAGCGCGACAGCGGCTGGACGAGGCAGCGGACCGTATGGCGAAACAGCTGCTGGGTATCGCGGAGAGCGCGGAGTCCGAGGCGGTGAAGCTCGCCGCCGTCCGTGACGCCCTCGACCGCGCGGGCCTCAAACCGCCCGCCCAAGTGGAACTCTCAGCGAAGCCGACCGAGCCGTGGGAGGAAGTCATGGGCGATATCGCGATGTCCGTCGGGCGGACGACCCGCGCCGAACACCGCGCCGCTCGGGGTCGTCCGCCCGAGGAACCGCGGGCGCTGCCGCCGATGGAGATCGTGGACGCCGAGATCGTCGAGGACGGCCCCGAACCGCACGCCGACGCACCGAGAGAGCGTGCGGAGCGGCCTTCGTGGGCCGAGGACCCGCCCGGCACCCCCGCACGCACGAGCCGCGAGCTAGTGCGGCTGGAGGACGCGGTAGGCGACGTTGCCGCAGCGAACCGCCGAGCGCAGACCGCCCGACGACGCCACGTGCGTTAGCTGTGGTAGGGAAAACAGCAGTTGAGAGGTCATCTTCGACATGGCTAGCTGGCGTACCGTTCGGGGCGTAAGGCGGTGACGGTCGTTACCGCCCTGACGAGAGGAACCGACGTGAGCAACGGACAGTTGTTCTTCGGCTACGCCCGGTGCAGTACCGAGGAGCAGGCCGAGAAGCGCAATGGGTTGGAGGCCCAGCGCGCAACCATCGACGGCGAAGCCGAGCGACGCGGCTGGGCGGTCGAGCATTACACCGATGCGGGAGTCACGGGGAAGGTGATTGGGCCGCGGTTGCGAGAAGTGTTGGAGCTACTAGCTTCCGGGCAGGGCGACGGTCTCGTGGTCGCGAAGCTGGACCGGTTATCGCGGTCGATCGTCAACGCCGCCAACATAATCGAAGCCGCCCAGGAACAAGGGTGGTCGTTGGTCGTGCTCGACTTAGGCGTCGACCTGACGACCGCTGCGGGCCGCATGGTGGCGATGAACCTGGTCAACTTCGCCCAATACGAGCGCGAGCTGATCTCCGAGCGGACGAAGGCAGGGCTGGCGGCGAAGCGGGCGCGGGGCGAGCGGCTTGGCCGGCCACGGCTGGCACAGCCGGGGTTGGTGCGGCGGATCGTTCTGGATCGCAACACTGGCATGAGCTTCGACAAGATCGCTGCTGTCCTGGAGGCCGAAGGTATTCGCGCCCCCGGCGGAGGCAAGAAATGGCACACCAGCACCGTGCGCCGCATCTACGCCAGCGCCACCGCCGCAACAGAACTCGGGGCCACAGCATGAGCAAGCACGACATCGACCCGCTCGCCAGCGCCCTAGAGTTCCGCCCCGGCGACGAGGTACTGGTGATTGCGAAGAACGCCCCACGCTACGCCGAGGTCGGCGAGGTCTACGAGACCTCCAACGACGGCGGCGACCTGGTCGTGGGGGTTGTGTTTGACCGCGGCGGACCGTATGCCAGCACGGAGGTCTACCGGGTCGTTGAACTTCGGCACATGACCATTGCCGGTGAGGTTCGGGGCAGCCGTAATCGCCAGGCACGGGAGGGCTAGCGCGATGGCAAGAACGCAGAAGCGCATTACCCGCAGCGGTGCAACAAGATACGTGGCGAAGTGGCGCGACCCAGACGGCACCGACCACAGCAAGGGTGGCTTCACAACCAAGAAGGCTGCGGCCGACTACGCGCGCAACGCTGAGAGCGCAGCGGCGCAGGGGATCGTGTTCGACCCAGCGAAGGGCAAGATGCTTTTTCGGGACGCGGCTGCGATCTGGTTGGAGTCCCGCAAGGCCGACACCCGTAACAACGCCGAGAACCACCGCTACGCGCTCGCCCCGGCCGCAACCCGGCACGGCGATGGCAAGACGCTCGGGATTGATGCGGTGTTCGGCGGCTACCCGCTGAACAAGATCACCCGCGAGTACATCCAGGCGTGGGTCAACCGGCTCACCGAGGCGGGCAAGAAACCGTCGACCGTGCGGCACGCATTCTGGACAGTCCGCATGGTCCTGGAGCAGGCCGTCGTGGATGGCCGGCTGGCGAGGAGCCCCGCCGAACACGTCAAGCTACCCAAAGAGCGCGGCGCAAAGGGTGCGAAGGTCGGGGTGGTGGACCGTGCGCAATTCCTCACCGCCGCACAGGTTTCTGCTCTCGTCGAGGCGACGCCTTGGCCGTACAACGTCCTGGTGAACCTGGCGGCGTGGTCGGGCCTGCGCGCGGCGGAACTCGGCGGGCTGCAAGTCCAAGACATCGAGGTCTCCTCCAACGGAGGCATGAAGATTCATGTTGAGCGGACCGCCGCGGCCCATGGGCTGACCAAGACCGACGGCTCGATGCGAACTGTGCCTGTGCCGGGACCGACAGCAAGTCTGGTCCGGGACTACCTCGCCGAGCACCCGCGGCGGCACGAGCCTGCCGCACCCCTATTCCCCGGTATGCGGCTGACCACGCCCCGGCCTACCGGAGTGCGGGTCGCTGCCGCCGCACCAGGAGCGGCCACGACGGCTGTGGAGGAGGCAGCGCCGAGCGCGTCGGCGAAGAACCGCGCACGGCGACAAGCCGACGCCCTCGCCGAACTCACCGTGGAGGACGCGGAGAAGCGGTTAGTGCTCGACTGGACCCAGCCGCTACGCCACGCGACGTTCTACAAAGCCGTGTTCCGGCCCGCAGTGCTCCGAGCCAATCGGACAGCGGGCAACACGATGCTCCCGGCGGGGTTGCGGTTCCACTCGCTCCGTCACACCTACGCGAGCTTGTGTGCGGCGGTCCCGAGTATTTCGGTGCGGCAGGTGGCCGAGTGGATGGGGCACGCGAACCCGACGACAACCGAACTCGTCTACACGCACCTCTACGCGAAGGCCGACCACGACGACGAGATGGCGGCGCTAGGCGCGTTAGCCGGGCAGCCGAAGAGATATGCCGGAAATGTGGTGCCGCTGCACGGTTAAATGACAAGAAGTGTCACTACGCGGATCTACGATCCGACGTAACTGCGAAACGAATCGCCAGGGGGCCAAGTGGCTGGCAGTGGTGTTCAGTACTCCAAGCTGGGCGACCTGCGGGAGGGGTTAGCCGAAGCGGCGCGCACTGATGAATTGAATGCAGCTCGGACGGTCGAACGCTTTGTCGAGCTCTCACCAGGACACGAGGGCACCCTTAGAGCTCGTCAGCATCATTTACTGTCAGGCAGGCGAGGTACTGGGAAGTCAACCCTCCTCCACGTAGTTCGCGCGCACCTGCGCGAATCCGAAGTGCCGGTGGCAGTGGTTGATATGGAGAAGTTCAAGAATCGGCCCTTCCCAGACGTTCTCGTTGAAATTCTCATTACCTTGCTCGATGAACTTCGCCCCCCGGTGCGGCTCAAGACGTTTTTCCGCGACTTGGGGCTCAGGCGCAGGTTCAAAGCATCGCACCGAGAACTGACGGCGATGCTTCGAGACCCACAGAGTTGGAGCAAAGAACTTCGGCGTTCGTCTAACAAGTCCTCTGGACTTGCGGCGAAGGTGAGCCTCGAAGGAGGTGCAGCCGGGGGTGGTGTAGCCGCCAAGGGCACGCTTTCCTCATCGGGCTCGAAGGAAGCGGCGAGTTCCGTCGTCGAATCGGCTGCATACGAAGAGCTGAAGATAGAGCGACTCCAACAGCTCGCCAGCAGGCTCTCGGAAGAGTTCTCTGCCCTGATATCGGATAGCGACGCCGACCGGGCGGTGATTTTTATCGACGATTTTTACTATGTGCGTCTAGAGGACCAACCCCAAGTCCTCGATTATCTGAAGTCCGTCGCAAAAGGCACCGGGATTTGGTTGAAAGTTGGCGGTGTGGGCGAGCGAATGCGGACTTTTCGTGACGGCGATCCTGCAGTGGGGATGCAGTTAAATCAAGATATCTTTCCGTTGGCGATTGACATTACGCTCGACGATTTCGGTACTGCGCAAAGATTCCTAGAACGCATGATGGATGGAATTCTGAAGGATTTCAATTTGTCGACTGCGCAACTTTTCACCGAGACAGCAAGAAGTCGCATGGTCTTAGCGTGCGGAGGCGCGGTTGCGCGGGACTACATCACCCTCACAAGCGGGGCGTTAGACGCTGCTGTCGAACGACTCAATCGGGCGGGTGCTCCGGAGCCGCAATCGCTTGTGAATATTCAAGCCGAGGACGTGAACGCTGCCGCAAGTAAGCGAATGAATAAGAAGGAGGAAGAGGAGCTGAGTCTAGACGCGGGCGAGGACGCTACTCGACTCCGCGTGCGATGGCGTGATGTTTGCGACTTTGTTCGCGAGATAGATTCCGCTTTTGTGCTCGTCCGCCAGAAAGACCTCGATGAAACGCAGTGGGGCGCTGATATCCGCCAACTCGAAAATCTACGGCTACTCCACCGGATTCGGGATACGAAGCCCAATGCGCCGAATTGGCGGGGAGTGAAGTGTGTTGTATTTATGGTCGATCTTGGCCAACTTACGGTAAAACGCCTTCAGAAGGCGATACCTAGGTTTTGGGAAAATACGCAAGAGTTCGACAAACTTCGTCGGGCTGAATGGGTGTACGCCCCCGATTGGGAAGCCAAGCTCTCATCGCCCAAGCCCTCGCGGACGGCTGCGCCGCAGGGCGAAGCCCCTGCAAGCGGTTCCGATGCGTCCTCGGACGAAGGCACGCTGTCTCTATTCGACGAGTGATGCCGCGCAATCACCCCCCAGATCTGACAAGTAGCCGCAGTCGCGGCCCATGCCCGGGGTAGTACGGGGGTACGGAATCAGACGACGGTATGCGAGTCTTCCGGACAGCCCTGGTAGACGTGGAGCCGATGACGGGAATCGAACCCGCGTATTCAGCTTGGGAAGCTGATGTTCTGCCATTGAACTACATCGGCAATCGTGCTGACGAAGGATAGCAACCGCACCACCGCCGGTGCGCGGCTATACGCTCTTCGCGTGCTGCTCTCCGATCGTGATATTCGTGCCGCCATCGACGACGGCCGACTGGGCATCGACCCGTTCGACGACGCCCTGGTACAGCCTTCGAGCGTCGACGTCCGGCTGGACAGCCTGTTCCGGGTCTTCAACAACACCCGCTACACCCACATCGACCCCGCCAAACAGCAGGACGAGCTCACCAGCCTGGTTGAACCCCAACATGGCGAACCGTTCGTCCTGCACCCGGGTGAATTCGTCCTCGGCTCGACGCTGGAGTGCTGCACCCTGCCCGACGACCTCGCCGGGCGTCTGGAAGGCAAGTCGTCGCTCGGCCGCCTCGGCTTGCTCACCCACTCCACCGCCGGTTTCATCGACCCCGGCTTTTCCGGGCACATCACGCTCGAGCTCTCCAACGTCGCCAACCTGCCGATCACCCTGTGGCCCGGCATGAAGATCGGCCAGCTGTGCCTGCTGCGGCTGACCAGCCCCGCCCAGAACCCCTACGGCAGCGCCAGCGTCGGCTCCAAATACCAGGGCCAACGCGGCCCGACGCCGTCGCGTTCGTATCAGAACTTCCTCCAGTCCGAGGCGGGCGCGTAACCTCGAAACTCCAGGGGCTCACGCCACCTACCAGCTAATCCGTTTGGCTGTAACAACTCCGCTACCTGCGGCGATGAACTCTACGGTTAAGCGGCTCTAGCAGGGCGGAGCGTAGCAGCGGGTCGGGGAGATCCAGCAAACAACCTTGGAGGGGTAGTGGACATCGCACTTGGTGTGTCCATGACGCCGACGGCGGTGCGCATGGTGCTGGTCGAAGGCGAGAAGGCAGACGGCGTGACCGTCGACCATGACGCGTTCGACATCGAGACCGGCGAAGGTGCAGCAACCGCGGCCGATCAGGTGGTCACAGCGATTCTCGGTACCCGGGAAAGCGCGGCCGAAGGCGGGCACCGTTTGGTGTCGACCGGTATCACCTGGACCGACCACGCCGCGGCAGCGGGAGTGCGCGACGCCCTCGCCGCGCGCAAGATCGACGACGTCATCCTCGTGTCCGAGCTCCACGCTGCCGGTGCGTTGGCGCAAGCCGTCGGCCAGACCGTCGGCTATGACCGCACGGCCCTGATGTTCCTCGAGCGCGACACCGCGACCGTCTCGGTGGTGGACACCGCCACCGGCGACATCGTCAAGGTGCAGACCGAACATCTGCACGCCCAGGACGCGGTGGCCGAACTACAGCGCATGCTCGTCGGCCTGGAGGCCATCGCCGAGCCGCCGCAGGGCGTGTTCGTCCTTGGCTCCGGCGTCGACGTGGCCGCGGTCAAATCCCAACTCGCGCTGGGCACCACGCTGCCGGTGCACGCTCCCGACGAAGCCGAGCTCGCGCTCGCCCGCGGCGCCGCCCTGGCGTCGGCGACCGCCCCGCGCTACGACGCCTCGACCGTCGGCCTCGCCTACGCCCAGGATCCCGACGGCACCACCGCAGGCAAGATCTACCCGGCCGCCGGCGCGTACCCCGCAGGCGCCAGCACCGAGATGTCCGAAGCCGGTACCCAGATGGCCGCCGCCGGTTACATGGCCCCGCTCGGGTACAGCGAAGTGCTGGACGAGCTGGATGGCGATCTCGGCTACGACGCCGTCCCCGCCGAAGAGCTCGACTTCGCTCCGGACGATTCCGGGCGCAAGCCGTTCCTGCTGGTCGGCAGCGCGCTGACGTCGATCTTCGTGGTTGGTGTCGTCGCGTTGGTGATCTCGCTGGCGGTCAGCATCCGCCCGACCGTCGATCAGCGGCCCAGCCCCGCCGAGAGCGTGATCGTGCCGAGCAGCCAGCCGGCCGCGCCCGCCGTTCAGCAGGCCGCACCGCCGGCTCCGCCGTCGGCCCCGTCGGTGCCCGACACCATCCAGGAGCCGATCCCGGTGGTGCAGCAGGCGCCCCGGACGGTGTTTGTGACGCCGGCCCCGCAAGCCCCGGCTCCGGCCCCGGCCGCACCCGCGCCAGCTCCTGCGGCTCCCGCTCCCGTCCCGGAAGCCCCGGTTCCTGCGCCGGCGCCCATCGCGCCGGTGATCCCGGCCCCGATCCTGCCGCCGCCGGTGATCGTGTTGCCGCCGCCGCTGTTGCCGCCGTTCCTGCGGCCGCCGCGGCCGCGGGACTACCCGACGTATCCCTCGTCGCCGAACCACCCGTCGTACCCCTCGACCCCGCCGACGCAGCCGTCGTACCCCTCGACCCCGCCGACGCAGCCGTCGTACCCGTCGACGCCGTCAACGCCGCAGCAGCCTTCGCAGCCGTCGGCGCCCGTCACGGAAGCGCCGAGCTACCCGGCTCCGGCCGCGGGTGGCTCAGGCTCAGGCGGTTACGGCGGTGGTTCGGGTGGCTACGGGAGCGGCTCGGGCAGCGGTTCCGGGTCGAGCTCCGGGTCCGAGGGCTCCGACGGCTCGCGTTCCAGCGGCTCGGGTGGATCACGCAGCGGTGGGGGATCGCAAAGTCCCCTGTGGCCGTTCCCCAGTTTCGGGCACTGACGCCGGAGTTCACCCGGCGTTAGCCTCGCGCTCAGTGTCGCGATGCAGTCACATCATTGTGGCTGCCTATAGATGGCAGTGTGCGATGCACTGTTTTTGGTACGGGCTATCTAGGAGCGACCCACGCCGCCGGAATGGCCGAGCTCGGCCATGACGTCGTCGGGATCGATATCGATCCAGGCAAGATCGCCAAACTGTCGTCTGGTGACATTCCGTTCTACGAGCCTGGACTGGCGAAGATGTTGCAGGACAATCTCTCTGCCGGTCGCCTGCAGTTCACCACTGACTATGACGTAGCAGCCGATTTCGCGGACGTGCACTTCCTCGGCGTCGGCACTCCGCAGAAAAAGGGCGAGTACGGTGCCGATCTGCGCCACGTCAACGCTGTTATCGACGAACTGGTTCCGCGTCTGACCCGGCCATCGGTAATCGTCGGCAAGTCGACAGTTCCGGTGGGTACGGCCGCCGCGCTGAGCGCTCGCGCCCAATCGCTGGCACCGGACGGCGTGGATGTCGAAATCGCGTGGAATCCGGAGTTCCTCCGCGAGGGCTTCGCGGTGCAGGACACCCTCCACCCGGATCGCATAGTCGTTGGCGTGCAACCCGATTCGAAGCGCGCGGAGGCGGTGCTGCGGGAGATGTACGCACCGTTGCTCGCCGAGGATGTGCCGTTCTTGCTCACCGACCTGCAGACCGCGGAATTGGTCAAGGTGTCTGCCAACGCCTTTCTGGCCACCAAGATCTCGTTCATCAACGCCATCTCCGAGGTGTGCGAGGCCGCCGGTGCCGACGTCCGTGTCCTGGCCGACGCGCTGGGTTACGACCCGCGCATCGGACGACGATTCCTCAACGCGGGCTTGGGTTTTGGCGGTGGTTGCCTGCCCAAGGACATTCGCGCCTTCATGGCTCGGGCCGGCGAGCTCGGCGCTAACCATGCGCTGACGTTCCTGCGCGAGGTCGACAGCATCAACATGCGCCGGCGGACCCGGATGGTCGAGCTGGCCACCACCGCGTGCGGCGGATCTCTGCTCGGCGCCAACGTCGCGGTGCTGGGCGCCGCCTTCAAGCCCGAATCCGACGATGTGCGGGATTCCCCGGCGCTGAACGTCGCCGGCATGCTGCAACTCAACGGCGCCACGGTGAACGTCTACGACCCGAAAGCCATGGAGAATTCACAGCGGCTGTTCCCGACGCTGAATTATTCGACGTCGGCACTGGAGGCCTGCGATCGCGCCGACGCGGTGCTGGTGCTCACCGAATGGCAGGAGTTCGTCGACCTCGATCCCGACGAACTGGCGCAGACCGTCCGGGCCAGAGTTGTTGTCGACGGTCGCAATTGCCTGGACGCCGCGCGCTGGACCGCTGCGGGATGGAAGATTTTTGCGTTGGGCCGTCCGGTGTTGACGTAGGTTCGCTGTCGTGGACTTCGCAACTGCCCTCCTTGCCGAAAACGCCGCGTTCGCCGACCTTCTGCGTGATGCCGACCTGTCGATCCCGGTGCCGACCTGCCCGGAGTGGACGCTCGAGCAGCTGATGCGGCACGTCGGGCGTGGTGACCGCTGGTGCGCGCAGATTGTCGCCGAGCAGTCGATGGACTTCATCGACCCGCGCACCGTCGAAGGCGGTAAGCCCCCGGCCGGCCGGGACAACGAGATCGCGTGGCTGCAGGCCGGTCCGCGTCAACTCATCGACGCCGTCGCCGCCACCGGCGCTGACACCGCGGTGTGGACGTTCCTGGGCCCGCGGCCCGCCTCGTGGTGGATTCGGCGGCGCCTGCACGAGGTCGTCGTCCATCGGGCCGACGCCGCGATCGCGTTGGGCATCGACTACGACGTCGATCCCGCGCTGGCCGCCGACGCCATCACCGAATGGCTGGAGCGCGTCGAGATCCAGGCGGACGAAGAGGGCCCGGCCGGCGGCGACCGGCCGGTGGCCGACGAACACTCGATCCACCTGCACGCCACTGATTCCGGCCTCGGCGAGGCGGGGGAGTGGACCATCCTCGGACGTCCCGACGGCATCGCCGTCGAACAGGGACACGGCAAAGCCACGGTCGCGCTGCGGGGGCCGGCACGGGACCTGCTGCTGGCCGTCGTACGTCGACGCAGCGCAGCAGAAGAAGGCGTGGAAATTTTCGGCGACTCGGGTGTCTGGGACACCTGGCTGGCACGCACACCGTTTTAGCCCGGTAGTTTGAGCGAAATGAGCACTTCAGAGATCGCCACCGTGCTGGCCTGGCATGACGCACTGAGCACGTCTGACCTGGACACATTGATCTCGCTGTCCAGTGACGACATCGAGATCGGTGACGCCGAAGGGGCAGCGCAGGGCCACGCGGCGCTGCGGGACTGGGCGCAGCGCTTGGCCGCGACCGTCGAGGTGGGCCAGATTTACTACCGCGACGGCGTGGTCGTCGTGCAGGAGCGGTTGACGTCGAACACCGATCCGTCCGACGTGCGGACCACGGCGGCGGCCTTCCGCGTGGTGCACGACCACGTCACCTCGGTGTTCCGCCACAACGATCTGGCCTCGGCGCTCGCGGCCACCGACATGTCCGACAACGACCTGCAGGTCTGAACTTGCGCGGGATCATCCTGGCCGGCGGGTCGGGGACGCGGCTGTATCCGATCACCCAAGGTGTCAGTAAGCAGCTGCTGCCCGTCTACGACAAGCCGATGATCTACTACCCGCTGTCCACTTTGTTGATGGCGGGCATCCGCGACATCCTGGTGATCACCACCGCGCATGACGCCCCGGCGTTTCACCGGCTGCTCGGCGACGGATCCCAGTTCGGCATCGCCATCAGCTACGCGGTGCAGGACCGGCCCGACGGGCTGGCCCAGGCGTTCCTGATCGGAGCCGAACACATCGGCACCGGTCCTGTCGCACTTGTGCTGGGCGACAACATCTTCTACGGACCCGGTGTCGGAACCAGCCTCACACGATTCCGTGATCTCCAGGGGGCGGCGATCTTCGCCTACCGGGTCGCCGATCCCGCGGCGTACGGTGTCGTCGAATTTGCCGACGACGGCACCGCACTGTCGTTGGAGGAGAAGCCGGCCACCCCCAAGTCCAGTTACGCGGTGCCGGGGCTGTATTTCTACGACAACGACGTCATCGAGATCGCCCGCGGCCTGCGACCGTCGCCGCGCGGTGAACTCGAGATCACCGAGGTCAACCAGACCTACCTGGACCAGGGCCGGCTGACGGTCGAGGTGCTGCCCCGCGGCAGCGCCTGGCTGGACACCGGAACCTTCGATTCACTCTTGGACGCAAGCGATTTCGTACGCACCATCGAATACCGGCAAGGGCTCAAGGTGTCCTGTCCCGAAGAGGTCGCCTGGCGGATGGGCTTCATCGACGACGAGCGGCTGGCCAAGCGCGCGGCGGCGCTCGTCAAGTCGGGCTATGGCGGCTATCTGATGAAGCTGCTGGACCAGGGGTAGCCAGCACGGCGGCGATCGCGGTGGTCAGCGGAACCGACAGGGCCAGAGCGATACCGCCTACCGCCGAACGCGCGATCTCAATGGCCACGCTCTCACTCGTCAGCACATCGGACAGCGAGCGATTGGCCACACTGAACAGCAGCAGTAGCGGCAGCGAGCTGCCGGCGTAGGCCAGCACCAGGGTGTAGACCGTGCTGGCGATGTGGTCGCTGCCGATCCGCATGGCGCTCACGAAGATCTGCTTGCGCGAGCCGTGCCCGGCGTGGGCCAGCTCGAACACTGCCGACGCCTGGGTGATCGTCACGTCATTGAGCACACCCAGCGAGCCGATGATGAACCCGGCCAGCAGCAAGCCCTGGATGGACACATGACCCATGTAGGCGGCAACTTCGTTGTTCTGATCTTCCGACAGCCCGGTCAGGTGTGCGAGTTCGATTGCAGCCCAGGACAACCCGCCTGCCAACAGCATCGCGGTCAGTGTACCCAGCAGGGCGGCGCTGGTGCGGAGGCTGACTCCGTGCGCCAGATAGATGACGGCATAGAGGATCGCCGCCGACGCGACCAAGGCCAACGGCACCGCCGGGGCGCCGTCCCGCAGTGCCGGAAGCAGAAATACCACCAGGACCACGAAGGCGACGACGATTCCGACCAGCGCGCGCAGTCCGCGCCAGCGCGCGACCGCCACGATGACGATCGCGAACGCCGCCGCCAAGGCGATCAACGGCCAGGTGCGCTCGTAGTCGTAGAACGCGTAGCTGGTGGTGCCTTGCTGGTCGACTTGGCGGAAGATCCGAATCGAATCACCCGCCAACAGGTTTGGTTGACCGGGGCCGGGAGAGAACTCCAGCATCGTGGACGCACCCCGGTTGGGGCCGCTGTCGATGGCCACCACCGTCTGCACGCAGCTGCCGCTGCCGGCAATCCCGGGTGCCGGCGCCGCGGTGAGGACCTGACCTGCCGACGGGCTGCTGCAGTCGGCGAGGCTGCTGGACAGCACGTGCCCGCCTTCGGTGGTGACCGCCCCGCCCGCTGCGTTCTGGAACGGCAGCGGAATGTCGACTCGTGCGCCACTCGGCCACAACAGCACCGCGGCGATCACCACTGTCAGGCCGATCACGGCCAGCGCGACGACCACGATGCGGGCGGCCAGCGGGCTCAGCGGTGCCGGGCCGGTGTGCGAATGCGAATGCGCCACCCGGACAGGGTAGAGGCGTTCACTGGAGATTTAAGTAGCCGACTACGCTAAGCGGCTCCTCCGATCCGCCGCATGCTCAACCCACCAGGATCAAGGAGGAGCGGATGGTCGTTGTCGGGGATCACGCGATTGTTCTCGGCGCCAGCATGAGTGGCTTGCTGGCCGCAAAGGTACTGAGCGATTTCTATCGGACCGTGACCGTGGTCGACCGCGACGACCTGCCTGACGAACCGGTCAACCGGCGCGGCATACCGCAGGGCCGGCACGTCCACGCCCTGCTGGGCCGCGGCGGCCAGATCATCGATCAGCTGTTCCCGGGTTTCCTGCGTGAGCTCGTCGACGCTGGCGGAGTCTCGCTCGACGACGGTGACTTCTCGAAGATCTTCGTGTCGATCGGCGGCCACACGGTGGTTCGGTCCGGCGTCTCGAAGCGGCCCGAAGCGGCGATGTACCTGTCCAGCCGGCCGTTTCTCGAGTATCACGTCCGGCGCCGGCTCCGGGCCGTCCCCAATGTGACGATTCTGGCGGGCCATGACGTCGTGGACCTGATCGCGACGCCCGACCGGACCCAGGTGACCGGTGTGCACCTGGCCAGTCACGCCGGCGGTTCCGAGCAGCGGTTGATGGGTGACCTGGTCGTCGACGCGATGGGCCGCGGCTCACGGACGCCGGCGTTTCTCGAAGGGCTGGGATACCAACGGCCGACCGAGGACCACATCGTCGTACACACCACATACTGCAGTCAGCTATTGCGCATCCCGCCCGGCCTTGTCGAGCAGGTGGTCGTGATCGGCGCCGCCCCCGGCCGCCCCACCGGGCTGTTCCTGTCGAGCTACGAGAACAACCAGTGGATGCTCACCGTCTGGGGCATGCTGGGCAACGAACCGCCATGCGACCGGGCAGGCATGTTGAACTTTGCTCACGGCTATGCACCGCAACATGTTTGGGCCGCGGCGCGGGCAGGTGAACCGCTGGGAGAGGTAGTTCGCCACCGCATGCCGTGGAGTCAATGGCGGCGTTACGACAAGTTGCGTCGGCTCCCGGCCGGTCTGGTGGTGTGCGGCGACGCGATCTGCAGCTTCAACCCCGTCTACGGGCAAGGGATGACGGTGGGCGCGCTGGACGCACTGGCCCTACGCGATTGTCTGCGCTCGGGTGCCGACGATCTGCCGCGGCGCTACTTTCGCAAGTCCGCGAAATCCATTGCGGTGGCATGGCGAATGTCGGCGGGCAACGATCTGGCTTTCCCGGAGGTCCAGGGCCGCCGCACACTGGCGACACGAGCGACGAACCGGGTCGCCGATTGGGTGCTCGGCGTATGTTCCTATGACGCCGTCGTGGCCGAAAAGTTCTTCCGGGTCAACAACTTCCTCGACCCGCAGTCTCGGCTTCTGCACCCCGCATTTGTATTTCAGCTTGCGACGGCCAAACTGCGCAACCGGCGCCGGCGAGAGCTACTGCCGGTAGCTGGACAGAAAGTTGCCTAACCGTTCGATGGCGCTGCTGAGATCTCGTGCCCAGGGCAGCGTCACGATCCGCAGGTGATCGGGCGCCGGCCAGTTGAAGCCGGTGCCCTGGGTGACCAGAATCTTCTCCTGCAGAAGCAGATCCAGCACCAGCTGTTCGTCATCGCGGATGTCGTGCACCTCAGGGTCGAGCCGCGGGAACGCATACAGCGCACCGGTGGGCTTCACGCAGGACACCCCGGGGATCTCGTTGAGTTTGGTCCAGGCGACGTCGCGTTGCTCGAGCAGCCGGCCACCCGGCAGAACCAGGTCTTCGATGCTCTGATGTCCGCCCAGGGCGACCTGAATGGCATGCTGGGCAGGAACATTGGGGCACAGTCTCATGTTGGCCAGCAGGCTGATGCCTTCGATGAAGCTGCTGGCGTGTTCTTTTGGTCCGGTGATGATCAGCCAGCCCGACCGATAGCCCGCCACCCGGTAGGCCTTGGACAGTCCGTTGAAGGTCAGAGTCAGCAGGTCCGGCGCCAAGGTGGCCAGGCTGATGTGCTTGGCATCGTCGTAGAGAATCTTGTCGTAGATCTCGTCGGCGAGCAGCAGCAGTTGGTGCTTACGCGCCAATTCGACCATCTGCTCGAGGATTTCGCGGCTGTATACCGCGCCGGTCGGGTTGTTCGGGTTGATCACGACGAGCGCCTTGGTACGGTCGGTGATCTTGGATTCCAGGTCGGCGACGTCGGGCATCCAGCCGTTGGTCTCGTCGCACAGGTAGTGCACCGGGGTGCCGCCGGCGAGCGCGGTCGACGCCGTCCACAGCGGATAGTCCGGCGCGGGAATGAGGACCTGATCGCCGTTGTCGAGCAGCGCCTGCAGTGTCATCGTGATGAGCTCGGAGACGCCGTTGCCGAGGTAGACGTCGTCGATGTCGAAGCGGGGGAAGCCCTCGACCAATTCGTAGCGGGTGAACACCGCGCGACGGGCGCTGGGGATGCCTTTGGAATCGGAGTAGCCCTGTGCGTCGGGCAGCGCGGCGATCATGTCGCGCATGATCACGTCGGGCGCCTCGAAGCCGAACGGCGCGGGATTGCCGATGTTGAGCTTGAGGATGCGGTGACCCTCGTTCTCGAGCCGGTTGGCATGCTCATGGATCGGGCCGCGGATCTCATACAGAACGTCCTGCAGCTTGGTCGACTGCGTGAACGTACGTTGCCGGGGATGTTGGCTGGTGCCATGCCACGGTAACTGGTGGGTACTCACGCAGAAGATTCTCCCATTCCGACGCAACCTGGTTTCCTTCGCACCGTCTTGTGTCTTTGCTGTGACATCAGAAGTCACGGTTCGAATGCAATTGTGGGACGCCTCGGACACAACTGTGATTTCGCTGTACAGCACGGGTGATCGACCGACGAACTGACTGCTAATTTGGGTCGTCACTACGGCGCAAAGGGATTTATGTGAAGATCACACGCTCTCTGACGACTGCTGCCGCGGCAGCAGCGGTTACCGCGATGGGCTTTGCTGCTTCTGCGTCTGCCGATCCGGCACTGATAGATGGCACCTACGCCGTCCGGGGTGGAGACGATGGGGCGGTGGTGACGGCCTCATCGAGCTGCCCGGTGGCCGTCAACGGCTGCACCGCGAACCTCACCAGCACCGTCGGCTGGACCAGCGTCGCCACCTTCACCGACGGCCGCTGGAACTTCACGGTGACCAAGCCCGACGGCGTCGTATGCGACGACGGCAGCTATGCGCCGGTCCGCATCGCCTACTCGGTCAACGCCGCGACCATGACGGGCACGCTGACCGCCGACTCCAACGGTGACTGCCCGGGCGGCCAGATCACCCAGGCGCCGTTCCAGCTGATCAAGGTCGGCTGACCGAACCGGACGCCGTCAGCTCTGCCAGGGTGCATTGACTCACAGGTAAATAACAGGTCGAATGCCCGGCAACGGCGCCATGCCGGTGTAGCTTCCCGCTCACATACCTACGAGCGGGGGACACGATGAGCCAGGTGCGGACCACCGGCGGAGCATTACTGGGCGTACTGGCGTCGGGAGCGGTGACGGTCGCGGCGTGCGGTATGGCGCCCACTGCCAACGCGACATGTGCCGCGTTCTTCGGGTTCAACAACGGCGGAGGATGCGCGAGCAGCCCGACGAGTATCGCGATCGCAGTCGGCACCGGCGCGCAGGCCTACGCAGAGGGGATGCTCGGCGCCGCGTTCGCCATCGGTACCAACTCCATCGCATCCATCCCCAGCACCGGCAGGAATTTCCTCAACATGGCAACCGCCGTGGGCGTCGACACGCTCGCGGAAGCCGGGGGCGCTGTGACGGGTGCCCTGGCCGCCGGACAGAGCGTGTCGGCCTTGGCGTCGATAGGGCTGCCCTCGTATCTGCCCGTCGCCAACTTCGCGATCAATCTGAGCATGTCTCCCACAAACAATCTGAGTGTCGCGGAGGGCGTGGGCAATGTGTCCGTCAACCTTTTCGGCAGTGGCGCCGGACAAGATGTGCGGGCGATCGGACTCGGCAACGTGGCCATCAATGTCGGGGGAACCAGCAACGCGGTCCGCGCGAGCGTCGGCACCAGCAATCGGGCCTACGCGAGCTTCGCGTTCAACGTCGGGGGTTCCGGCAATCTGGTGCAGGCGGGTGCGGGTCCGCTCGCAATTGCGGGCGCTTTCAATCAATTCGGGGCCACCGTCACCCCAATTCGCCCCCGGGATCAATCTCTTCACCCGGCTGGCGCTCGCCGCTGCGGCGCAAGGCCTCAAGATCCCTACGGCCGCCGCCAGTCACGGCACTGTCAAGACCGTGCCCGCAACACCGTCGGGCTCAGCGACACATCCGAGGACCGTTGCTCACGCGGCCGGCGTGAGCCACAGGAGATAGAGGCGCCGAAGCTGTAGCTATCGACACAAAGCGCGAGTGGCGGTGTCGATAACTACAGCCCCGCAAGGGGTTTCGGGCTAGCGCTTGCCTGGTGGCCGTGCACCCTTGGCGATGCCGAGGCCCTTGACCGGGGGTGCATCGGCCTTGGGCTCCTCAGCCTTGGGTGCCTCGGCTTTCGGCTCGGCCGCAGCGGCGGGTTCGGGTGGCGGTGCCGTGGCTTCAGCCGGAGCCGGTGCCGCCGCCGGAGCGGCCTTCTTGGCGCCGGGTCGACGGGCACCGGCAGCGATGCCGAGACCCTTGACCGGCGGTTCGGCCTTGGCCGGTTCGACCGTCTCGGCCTTGTCCGGGTCGACGTTGGCCGGCTGGCTGACCGTCGCGGCCTCCGCCTTCGGTGTCTCCGCAGGAGCGGCGGCGGCCTTCTTGGCGCCGGGCCGCTTCGCGCCTGCGGCGATGCCGAGTCCCTTGACGGGTGCCTCGGCAGCAGGTGCCTCGGCGGCCGGAGCAGTAGCCGGTGCCTCGGCAGCCGGTGCGGCGGCCTTCTTCGCACCGGGGCGCTTGGCACCTGCGGCGATGCCCAGACCCTTCGCCGGTGCGGCGGCCGGTGCCTCGGCAGCAGGCGCCTCGGCGGGTGCTTCAGCGGCAGCCTTCTTGGCACCGGGACGCTTGGCGCCGCCGGCGATACCCAGACCCTTGACCGGCTGGGCCTCCTTAGCCGGCGCCGAGGGGGCGGCGGCGGCCGGCTCGGCAGCGGGTGCCTCGGGCTCGGCCTCGGGCGCGGCGGGCGCCTCAGCCGGTGCAGCCGCGGCGGCGGCTTCGGCCTCGCGGGCGGCGGTGCCCTTCTCCGGCAGCGTGACCGTGCTCAGATCCAGCGAGCCCAGCAGCAGCTGCGCGACGTCGAGCACCTCGACCTCGTCGGCCTTCTCCCGGTCGCCGACACCGTCGGTGATCATCACGCGGCAGAACGGGCAGCCGGTGGCGATCTTGGCCGGATCCAACGTCAGTGCCTCGTCGACGCGCTCATGGTTCACGCGCTTACCGATGTGCTCTTCCATCCACATCCGCGCGCCACCGGCACCGCAGCACAGGCCACGGTCGGCGTGGCGAGGCATTTCCTTCAGGGTCACGCCCGAGGCGTCGATCAGCTCACGCGGTGCGTCGTAGACCTTATTGTGTCGGCCCAGGTAGCAGGGGTCGTGATAGGTGACGTTGGCACCGCCGTCGACCGCCTTGACCGGCACCAGCTTCTTGTCGCGCACCAGTCGGTTGAGCAGCTGGGTGTGGTGGACGACGGTGTAGCTGCCGCCGACCTGGGGATACTCGCGGCCCAGCGTGTTGAAGCAGTGCGGGCAGGTCACGACGATCTTGCGGTCGACCCGCTCGACACCCTCGAACAAATCGTTGAGGGTTTCGACGTTCTGCGCGGCCAGCTGCTGGAACAGGAACTCGTTGCCCGAGCGACGGGCCGAGTCGCCGTTACAGGTCTCGCCGTCGCCGAGCACCAGGAACTTCACGCCCGCGGTGGCCAGCAGTTCGGCGACCGCCTTGGTGGTCTTCTTGGCGCGGTCTTCGTAGGCGCCGGCGCAGCCGACCCAGAACAGGTACTCGAAACCGGCGAAGGACTCTACGTCCTTGCCGTAGACCGGCACGTCGAACTCGACCTCGTCGATCCAGGTGAGGCGCTCCTTGGCGTTCTGGCCCCACGGATTGCCCTTGGCCTCAAGGTTTTTGTAGAGCACACCCAGCTCGCCGGGGAACTCCGACTCCATCATCACCTGGTAGCGGCGCATGTCGACGATGTGGTCGATGTGCTCGATGTCCACCGGGCACTGCTCGACGCAGGCGCCGCAGGTCGTGCACGACCACAGCACGTCGGGGTCGATCACGCCGAGCTGTTCGGCGGTGCCCACCAGCGGACGGGTTGCCTGCGCGGGGCCCGAGCCCAGCACCCGCTCGAAGCCGGATTCCGGAACGGCGTGATGCTCGTCGTGCTTTTCACCGCGCAGCTCTTCGCCCAAGCCACCTTCGGGGGTGTTCTCCAGCGGGCTTTCCTTCTGGCCCAGGATGTACGGCGCCTTGGCGAACAGGTGGTCGCGCAGGTTCATGATCACGAGCTTGGGCGACAACGGCTTTCCGGTGTTCCAGGCCGGGCACTGCGACTGGCAGCGACCACACTCGGTACAGGTGGTGAAGTCGAGGTAGCCCTTCCAGGTGAAGTCCTCGATCTTGCCGCGACCGAGCACGGCATCTTCGGCGGGATCCTCGAAGTTGATCGGCTCGCCCTTGTACTCGACGGGCAGCAGCGGGCCGAGGCCGTTGGGCAGGCGCTTGAACGTGACGTTGATCGGGGCCAGGCCGATGTGCAAGTGCTTGGAGTGCAGCACGATCAGCAGGAACGCCAGCATGACGCCGATGTGGGCGAGCAGCGAAATGGTTTCGATCCACACGTTGGCGGTGGTGCCGAGCGGCGCCAGCAGGGCGGCCATCCCATGGGAGAAGAACGCACCCCAGCCGTAGGGGAAGGCCTCGCCGAGCGCGTTGACCGAGGCGCCGCGGAAGAATGCAAAGGTCAGGATGACCAGGAAGATCATGAACAGAATCAGCCAGGCACCGCCGGTGTGCGAACCGTAGAAGCGCGACGAGCGGCCGTACTCCTTGGGCTCAGAGCGCAACCGGATGATCGTGAACACGATGATGCCGAGCAGTACCGCGGCGGCGAAGAAGTCCTGCAGGAAGCCGAGCGCATTCCACCGGCCGACCAAAGGAATATGGAATTCGGGGTTGAACAGAACGCCGTAGGCCTCGAGATACACCGTCGCGAGGATGAAGAAGCCCCACATGGTGAAGAAATGCGCGAGGCCCGGGATGGACCACTTCAGCAGCTTCTTCTGTCCGAAGACTTCGGTGAACTGAGCCTTGATCCGGGCGGGGATGTCGTCTTTGCGGCCGCTCTCGTCGCCGACCGGCTGGCCCGACCGGATCAGCTGGTACAGGAACTGAACGCGCCGTGCGGCAAACAGCAACACAACGGCGGTAGCCAGCAGGCCGATGATCAGCCGAGCCCAGTCGAGAGTGGTCACGGAGAGCCTCCCTGTAGTAAGTTACCCGATAGTAACTTAGATTAAGTTACCGACCGGTAACTTAACTTCAATCCAGCTCATAGTTACATCTCGCTGATTAGCGTCGCTACAAAGGCTGCCCTAACTAGGCGGGAGTGTGGCTGGGGTCTCAACTTTGCGGCGACATAATCGCGCGCAGCATCGACAGCATTTCCGAGCGCGACTCCGCACCCAGCCGGCGACGAATCCTGGCGACGTGATGCTCGACCGTCTTCGCCGAGATGAACAACTGCGCGCCGATATCGCGGTAGGGCATGCCCAGCAACAGCAGCTCGGCAACCTCCCGCTCCCGGTCCGAGAGCGGTGAGGACATCTGCCGGGCGCCGGTCGACGCGGGCCCCGACACCTCCGGCGCCGACGGCTGCCCGTCGTCGCCACCACTGTCACCGACCGACAGCTTGAGGTCGCGGGCCACCTGCAGCATCAACCCCGACACCTTGGGGTCGGAGGTCTGCAGCGCAGCTTGCCCGGCCAGCCGGGTGGCGTCCGCGGTGAGCCCGAACTGGGCCAGTCCGCGGGCGGACGCGCCGACCTCGTCGCCGTCGATCTGTCCGGCGAGTACTCGCAGCCACGTCCGACCGGCCATCGCCAGCGCCTTCGCGAACGGGCTCTGCGCGGCCGCGGCGGTGAGGGCCTGGCCGTGCGGAGCGACCGCGGCGGGATCGTTGGCCAGGATCCCGGCGTGCACCCCGGCCCAGCGCAGTGGAACCGACCAGGTGGGGGGATTGCCCAGCGCGTCCAGCAGACCGAACGCCTGCTCGAGCGCGGGCGCCAACCGGTCCTGCTGACCGATCCGGGCCGACGCCACCCACAGCTCGCCCAGCGGCAGCAGCGAGAACAGGTCGACCGAATACTCGACCAACACCTCCATCGCGGCGTACCAGTGCTTCTGCAGCGCGCCGGCGTCCCCGCCGCGGCGCGCCAGCGCGGTGCGCAACCCCGCCGTCCACAACGTGTCACGCCGATGGGTGCCGTCGATCCCGGAGATGTCACCGGCGGCCGCCGCGAACTGGCCGTCCTGCATTTTGGTCCAGCCCAACAGCAGGCGATGCCGGTGCCCATACAGCGAGTCCTCGCTGTCCCGGTCGGCGCGCACCGCCCTGGAGATCACGCTGCGCGCGCGGACCGGATCGCCGCCGTGCAGTGCGGCCAGCGTGACCAGTGCCGCCGGACTGTCCGGCAACACCTGGGCCGCCGAATACTCCGCAGCCATGGCCGCCCCGAGTTTGGTGGCGGCCGCCGGATAGGGACCGTGCAACGTCGCCAGCAATCCCTCGGCCAGGGTGCGCGCGGCGCGGGATGCCGCGGTCGGCGGCCCTGAGCTGGTCACGGCCAGCGCACGTTCAGCTGCGGCGGCATCACCTGTCGCGGTCAGCACGATCGCCGCCGCGGCGCTCACCGCCGCGTCGGGGTACGGCCCGAGCCAGCCGAACAATTCGGCGGCCTGCGCGGAATTGCCGTTGAGCATGGCGACGCTGGCCGCCACCCGGACCGCCGCCGCTCGCTCGGCGGGATCGTCAGAGGCCAGAAGAGCGTCGGCTTCGCTTGCCGCGGCGGAGGATTCCCCGGCCAGCGCCAACGCATCGGCCAGCTGCGCGCGCAGCTCGACCGCGCCGGCGTCGATCGCAGCCCGGTACAGCGCCGGGTCGGCGCGTCCTGGACCGGTCTGCCGTCGCAGAACCTCGGCCAGCTGTTCGTCCCGGACGCCGTGCTCGGCCAGCCGCAGCGCGAGGTCGGGAGACAGCGTCGACATCGCGATCTGTGAGCGCAGCAGCGCGGTCTCGACGTCGTGATGGCGTGCGTTGCCCAGGATCTGGGCCACCGCACGGTGCACCGCGCGTAGGAAGTGCGGACTGTGCGCGGGCTCGACCAGTCCGGTGGCCCGCGCGCGGTCGATCAACAACCTGGCTTCGTCAGCCGGAATATCCAGTGCCGCAGCCAGATCGGCGGCCCCGAGATCGCGGCTCAGGGAGGCGATGAGCAGGGCGTCGAGTTCCGATTCACCGAGCCGGCGCAGCCGGTCGATGAGGGCGAACAGCGCGGCCTGTGCGATCGCAGGCGCCGAGTACGGGCGGGGCGAGGCCAGCACGGCCTCGACGAGAAACGGGATGCCGGCCGTCGCGACGAGGATGTTCGTCACCAGTTCGGTGCGTGGGGGATGACCGGACGGATCGGTCATCAGCCTCGATATCTCGGCCGACGTCAGCGGGCCCAACGAGATTCGAGGCCGCTGCCGGTCGATCGCCGTCATCAACGCCTGCAGGTTTTCGTCGTGGTCGCGCGGCTGGGCCGCCACCACGACCGTCGACGACGGTTCGGTGGCGAACTCGGTCAGGCGCTGCATCTCGGCGCCGGTCAGCAGGTGTGCGTCGTCGACCACCACGGCGGCGTCCGCGGGATCGCTGTCCGCGGGTGCCCGCGTCAGCGCCGCAGAGCCGGCGTTGCGCAGGGCGTCGCGGACCGCGACGAGCAGCGTGCTCTTCCCCGTGCCGACGCCTCCGGTCACCAGTAGCTTGACCGGCCCCGCTCCGAGCGCACTGAGCACCTCGCTGGCTTCCGGCGAAAGATGCTGCACCGCAACTGAATCGGGCACTGTCGGCTAGCCCGACGTAGGCGACGTCACGCCGGTGATGATCTCGCGCGTGGTCGGGGGAGCGACGGTGGTGGTGACGGGCTTGACGGTGGTTGTCGGCGGGGCCTGCGTCGTCGTCGGCGGTTGAGTTGTCGTCGGTGGCTGCGTGGTGGTGGTCGGTGGCTGCGTGGTGGTGGTCGTGGTCGGCGGGGTCGTCGTGGTGGTGGTTGTGGTCGTCGTCGTCGTGGTGGTGGTGGTCGTCGTTGTTGTCGACGGCGTCGTCGTTGTGGTGGTCGTGGTGGGTGCGGTGGTCGTGGTCGTCGGGATGACGGTGGTGGTTGCCGGGATCGTCGACTCGGTGGGCACCCCGTCCGAGCCGGTGATCGTAACCGTCTGGGGCGGAATGACACTCGTGGCCGGAGCCTCGGTGGGGTCGCCCGGTTTGGTGACTCGGGTGGTCGTGGTCGTCGGCGTGCTGTCCGCACTGGTGAGGGTGATCGCCAGGCCACCGACCGCCACCGCCGCGAGGGCGGCGGCGATGCCGAACAGCAGCGGCGGGCGCCGGTACCACGGCACCGGCGCGGCGACCAGCTCGGTCTCGGAGTCCTGCGGCTCGAACTCGACCATCGGGCGCATGCCGGTGGCACCCGCCTGCTGGGCGTAATCGAAGGTGTAGTCCTCGCCCGAATACGGCACCGGCTCCGCGCCGGGCGCATCGTCCTGCGACCACGCCAGCGCGCGGAACGTAGCCGACGGCGAACCGTCGGTCGCCGATTCGGTGGCGGCCGCGCCCGCTGCCCCGGCGGCCCATGCGGCCGGCGCGAGCCCGGTGGGCGCGTCGGCGGCGGCCACCGCCATACCGGTCGGCGCATCCGGGGCGCCGCCGCGCGCGGCGATCACCGCCGAACCGATCGCGGCGTTGAGCCCCGGCAGCGGCGTGGTGATCACCGGAACGCGCAGTTCCTCGGAAAGTCGTTGCGTCAGAATCGGTATCGCCGCCCCGCCACCGACGGTGGCGACCGCGGCCAGGTTGACCGCCGGAATCCTGTTGCGCTCCAGCACATCTCCGAGCGCATCCAGGAAGCCCGCAAGCGGTTCGGCGAGCAGCGCTTCCAGCTCCGGGCGGGTGACCCGGACATCGGATCGGAAGCCGGGCAGTTCGACCGGCACGACGGTCGCGGTCTCGGAAGACAGTCGTTCCTTGGCCTGCCGGCACTCGTCGCGCAGCCGGGTCAATGGGCCGACGGCGTTGGTGCTGGCGGGGTCGAGATTCGCCTCGTCGCGGACGCCGGCCAGCACGTGGGTCAGCAACGCTTGGTCGAGTTGGTCGCCGGACAGGTCGGTGAAGCGCACCGTCTCGCCGATCGGCTGCAGGTTCGCACCGGCGTCGGCCAGCGTGATGTTCGCTCCGCTGCCGCCGAAGTCGCACAGCGCGATCACGCCCTGCGAGGGGAGACCCGGATCGGCCTGAAGAGCGGCCAGCGCGGCCGTCGCATCCGAGATCAGCATCGGCGGAATACCGTTGGGCGATAGGGCCGGACGGGTGCGCAGTGCACCGCGCAGGGCGCCGACCGCGCCGGCACCCCAGTACGCCGGGACCGCGACGACCAGATTCGACGGCGGCGAGCCGTCGTCGACCGTGCGGGCCATCGCCTCCAGCGCGTCGGCGATCAGATCCTCGCCGCGGTGCGGCGAGCCGTCGGCGGCCACCAGCGGCACCGGATCGCCCACACGCTCGACGAAGCCGCGGAACACCTGACCGGCCTCGGTGAGATTCGGGCTCGTGAGTTCAGGGTTTTGGGAGGGGACGCCGACCTCGGCGGGCCGGTTGTCCCACAACGTCAGGACCGACCGGCGGGTCACCGGCTGGCGGCCCGGGCGCGCCGCCGCCAGGTTCGTCGCGCCGATCGACAACCCCAGCGATTCGCTCACTTCGCACATCCCTTCGCCGCCTGGCCGGCAGCCGTCAACACCATATCCCCTAATGTCTTCCGAACCCCTAAGGCCGCACCCCCTAATGGTGCTGCGGTTCGAGTGGCTTCGACACCGATCACGGCGCCCCCATCCGCCGATAGCATTCTTGGCAGCAGCTGGGATTCCGCTGTGACTATCGGCGGCAGGAGAGAAGGCGTTTCCATGGCAAATTCGTTGCTCGACTTCGTGATGTCGCTCGTGCGAGATCCCGACGCCGCCGCACGCTACGCCGCGGACCCGGCCGGCGCGATCGCCGACGCTCATCTGACCGACGTGACCAGTGCCGACGTCAACAACTTGATTCCCATGGTGGCGGACTCGCTGTCGGGTCCGGTCTCGGGAGGCGGTTTCGGCCCAGGAGTCGGTGCGGGCGACGGCAACGTGTGGGCGAGCGGTGCGGCGACGGCGGCATTCGACGCCTTCGACCACCTGCCTACCGCGGCCTCGGCGCCCGACGTCCACTCGGTGATCACCGATGTCTCACAGCATGCCGACCAGGCCCCGGCGCTGGTTTCCGATCTCGGTGTCGACTCGGGCACGCTGGACCTGCCGGGTACCGCTGCACAGGTCACCGACACGCTCGCCGACCACGGCGTCACGCCCGACACCGTCGCGGACTGGGCCGACCACACCACGTGGGACCACGGCCACGTCGACGACAACCACACGTCGGTCGATCACCCCGGTTTCGACCTGTTCTGATCCCCCGGCAAATCCCCACGTCCGCCGTGACGTGGGGATTTGTCGTTTCCGGGGCCTTCCCTAGGGACCCCCTAATCCCCTATGGACCTACCCCCGGTTGGCCCTAGTGGCGGCTCGGTGACGAGAGGTTTCGGCCCCGTTTTCGCCGCTCGTCAGCGTCCATAACGTGGTCTCCAGATCGCCGGAGTCACCGGCGGACACACGAAAGGCCCGACAATGCTCACTCTCCTCGACTGGATTCTCGACCTGTTCCGCAACGAGGACGCCGCACGTGCGTTCGTCGCCGCGCCGGAGCAGACTATGCGCGACGCCGGATTCGCCGGTGTGTCGGCAGCCCAGGTCTCGACGCTGGCGGCCACCGCCGTACCGGGCCTGGTGCTCGGCGGCGGCGACCCGATCGTCGGCCTGCAGCGCGCGGTGGCCAACAACTACGGATTCGCGCCGGCCTACCAGCCCGTGTACGCGCCGTCGCCGACCTTCGCCCCCCAGACCGATCTGGCCAGCCACAACGACACCTCGCTGCTGAGCCCGGACCAGAACGCCGGCGGCAACGCCCAGCAGGGCGGGTTCAACCTCGGCTTCGGTGACATCACCTTCGGCAACAAGACCACGAACACCGCCACCAATGGCGGCGTGGTGGTCGACGGCCAGAACAAGGGCGACATCGTCAGCGGTGACGGCGCCGTCCTCGGCAATGGCAACGACGTCAACAACGGTCACGTGGTGGCCGGCACCGGCTCCAACGTCGCGATCGGCCACAGCCACGTATCCGACAACGGCACCACCGCCACTGGCGGCAGCACCGTGATCTCGGACAACAGCGGCCCGGTGTTGCACGACGTCGACGCCAGCGGTGGCAACGGCGGCGGAGCCTCGGCGGGCGGCAGCCTGATCGGCCTCGGCGGCGGGCATGCCTCCGGTGGCAACGCCGGCGGTGGCGGCATCACGATCATCGACAGCCACCCGTCGACCAACAGTGGGAACACGGCCAGCTCGCCGGTCAACACCCAGACGCAGACCCACACCACTACGACGGTGACCGACCATTCCGACAACTCGGTGCACTCGGTCGTCGACACATCGACGCACGACTCGTCCAGCCACGCGCTGTACGACGGCGGCCACGACACCACGCTGGTGAACAGCCACCTGGACAACAGCCACGACATGGCGCTGGCGTCCGGCAACCACCTGCTCGGTTTCTAGCAATCCGACGACGGCGGGGATCTCCAGGATGTCTGGAGGTCCCCGCCGCTCGTCTGCGCATACGGTGGACCACTGGGAGGACACGTGACGCAACCGCAGCAGGACCCGCGCCGGGTGCAGGTGATCGTCGAACTGATCGATCACACCAGCGCGATCGCCGACCTCAACGACCGGGGCGACCTGGTTGCACGGCTGGCCGTCGCCAAGGAACGGATCACCGATCCGCAGATCCGGGTGGTCATCGCCGGCCAGCTCAAACAGGGCAAGAGCCAGCTGCTCAACTCACTGTTGAACATGCCGGTGGCCCGCGTCGGCGACGACGAGACCACCGCGCTGGTCACCGTCATCAGTTACGCCGAACAGCCGTCCGCGACCTTGATCGTCTCGGTGGGCGAGGGCGTTCCGCCGCAGAGCATCGACATCCCGATCGACGACATCCGCCACGACCTGCGCCGCGCGCCTCAAGCGCAGGGCAGGGAGGTACTGCGGGTGGAGGTCGGTGCGCCCAGCCCGCTGCTGCAGGGCGGGCTGGCGTTCATCGACACACCCGGCGTCGGCGGCCACGGCCAGCCGCACCTGTCGTCGACCCTGGGTCTGCTGCCGGATGCCGACGCGATGCTGATGATCAGCGACACCAGCCAGGAGTTCACCGAGCCCGAGATGCGGTTCATCCGCCAGGCCCACGAGATCTGCCCGGTCGGCGCGATCGTCGCCACCAAAACCGATCTCTACCCGTTCTGGCGCGAGATCGTCTCCACCAATACCGCGCACCTGCAGCGTGCCGGACTGCAACTGCCACTCATCCCGGTGTCGTCGCTGCTGCGCAGCCACGCGATCCAGCTGAACGACAAAGAACTCAACGAGGAGTCGAACTTCCCGGCGCTCGTCGCCTGGCTGTCGGAGAAGGTGCTCTCCCGGGAGAACGATGCAGTGCGTGACCATGTGGTCGCCGAAATACGTTCGGCGGCAGAGCATCTCAACCTCGCCGTGAACTCCGAACTCTCCGCGCTGAGCGACCCGGACCAGGCACGCCGGCTCACCGAGGACCTCGAGCGTCGTAAACAGGAGGCCCAGGACGCCCTACAGCAGACCGCGCTGTGGCAACAGGTCCTCAACGACGGCATCGCCGACCTGACCGCCGACGTCGAGCACGATCTGCGAGCCCGCTTCCGGGCCATCACCCAGCACATCGAAGGTGTCATCGACGACTGCGACCCCACCCAACACTGGGCGGAAATCGGTGCGGAGGTCGAAGATTCGGTAGCCAACGCCGTCGGTGACAACTTCGTCTGGGCCTACCAGCGCGCCGAGGCGCTGGCCGAAGACGTCGCGCGGACCTTCGTCGAAGCCGGCCTGGACGCGATCAAGATGCCGGAGGTGAGCGCGGCCGAGATGAATGCCGGGCTGGGCCGGCTCAAATCGCTGGCTCGCCTGGAGTCCAAGCCGATTGGCAAGGGCCACAAGGTGATCACCAGCATGCGCGGGTCCTACGGTGGTGTGCTGATGTTCGGCATGCTCACCTCGGTGGCCGGGCTCGGCATGTTCAACCCGCTGTCGTTGGGCGCAGGCCTGCTCCTCGGGCGCAAGGCCTACAAGGAGGACATGGAGAACCGCATGATGCGGGTCCGCAATGAGGCCAAGACCAATCTGCGCCGCTTCGTCGACGACGTGTTGTTCGTGGTGTCCAAGGAATCCCGCGACCGTCTCAAGAACGTCCAGCGCCAGCTCCGCGACCATTACCGCGATATCGCCAACCAGACCAACCGCTCGCTCAACGAGTCTTTGCAGTCCACCATCGCCGCAGCGCGGATGGAGGAGACCGACCGCAACAACCGCATCCGTGAGCTCGAGCGTCAGGCCAACATCCTCAGCCAAGTCCTCGACAACGCCGAAAAGCTGTTCCCCGCAGCCCTTTCTAGGGCGAGGACGACCGAGTCTCGTTGAGCCGCGGACCCGACCTGGTTCCCGGCGGGTGGGTGACGCGGGTCGGGAAGGTGCCGGGGAAGGTCGGGGCCACCCGCTCCGACGGCGGGACCTCCGACGTCGTCTCGGTGCTCGAGGATGTCGTGCTGCTCGTCGTGCTCTCCCCGGGCAGTCCGATATCGGTGGTCGACAACCGCACGCTCGGATAGGACGTGCTGGTCGAGCCCGACGTGGTCTTCGCGACATGCGGCGCATCCGGCACGTGCGTGCCGGGCGGCAGCACGGTCTCGGTGTCGGTCCTACTCCACTTGCTCGACATCGTCACCACTGCGTAGACCAGAATCGCGACCACCGCCAGCCCGAGCAGCCCCGCGGCGGAGGTGGCAGCCGCCGAGCGGTACCACGGAGCCTTGTGCTGGGGCATGGCGGCTGATCCTAGCCGTGATGTGCCCGCGCTGTCGGACCGTAGACTCGTCGTTCGATGAGCACCAGCGATCAGGTTCGCGCCATCCTGGGCGGCACCCGTCGCGCATACCAGGGTGAACCGGCGTACCGCGAGCGGCCCGATGTGTTCAATGAGCTCGACCGCATCGCCGGGCGGCTCAACCAGCCGATCCGCATCGCGCTGGCGGGCACGCTGAAGGCCGGGAAGTCCACTCTGGTCAACGCGCTGGTCGGCGAGAACATCGCGCCCACCGACGCCACCGAGGCCACCCGCATCGTGACGTGGTTTCGGCACGGCCCGATCCCGAAGGTCACCGCAAACCATCTCGGTGGGCGGCGCTCCAATGTGCCGATCGCTCGTGATGGCGGCCTGACCTTCGACTTCGGCCGGCTCGACGCCAACGACATCGTGGACCTGGACGTGGAGTGGCCGGCCGCCGAGCTGATCGACGCGACGATCATCGACACGCCCGGCACCTCGTCGCTGTCGCGCGACGTGTCCGAGCGGACCCTGCGCCTGCTGGTCCCCGAGGACGGTGTGCCGCGGGTCGACGCGGTGGTGTTCCTGCTGCGCACACTGAACGCAGCCGACATCGCGCTACTCAAGCAGATCGGCGAGCTCGTCGGCGGATCATCGGGGGCGCTCGGCGTCATCGGGGTGGCCTCCCGCGCCGACGAGATCGGCGCAGGCCGCCTCGACGCGATGATGTCGGCCAAGGATGTCGCGCAGCGGTTCACCGGTGAACTGGACCGGACCGGCATCTGCCAGGCAGTGGTTCCCGTCTCCGGGCTGCTGGCGCTGACGGCCCGGACCCTGCGCCAGAGCGAGTTCGCCGCGCTGGAGAAACTCGCCGCCGTCGACGCGAGCGAACTGAACAAGGCGATGCTGTCGGTGGACCGCTTCGTCCGCGAGGACAGTGCACTGCCGGTCGACGCGCAGACCCGCGCGCAGCTGCTGGACAGGTTCGGCATGTTCGGCCTGCGTATCTCGATCGCCGTCTTACGGGCCGGGGCCGCAACCGATTCCGTCACCCTGGCCGACGAACTGCTCGAACGCAGCGGGCTGACCGCGCTGCGCGATGTGATCGACCAGCAGTTCGCGCAGCGATCCGAACTGCTCAAGGCGCACACCGCGCTGGTCTCGCTGCGGCGATTCGTCGAGATGCACCCGATCACCGCGACGCCGTACATCATCGCCGACATCGACCCGCTGCTGGCCGACACCCACGCCTTCGAGGAACTGCGTCTGCTCAGTCAATTGCGTTCGCGGCCAACGACTTTGACCGAAGACGAGATGGCTTCGCTCCGGCGGGTCATCGGCGGGTCGGGGACCGACGCCGCGAGCCGGCTGGGGTTGACTCCGGAAACGCTCGGCGACGGACCGCGCGCCGCGTTCGCCACTGCGCAACGCTGGCGCCGCCGTGCCGAACATCCACTCAACGATCCGTTCACCACCAGGGCCTGTCGCGCCGCGGTGCGCAGCGCCGAGGCGCTCGTCGCGATGTACGCCGCCGGGGCTTAGCCGCCGCCCGGCCGCGGGAAGCCGGGGATCGTCGGCAGCACCCGCTGCGTCGTAGTCACCGTCTGCGTCACCGTGCTCACCGACGTGGACACCGTGGTGCTGGTGCTCGTACTTGTACTGGTGCTCGTCGACGGCGGCTCGGTGGTCGTCGTCGTGGTCGGCGTCTCCGTCGTCGTCGCGGGGGTCTCGGTGGCCGTCGGCGATTCGGTCACCGTCTGGGTGACGCCAGGCGCCGGAGCTTCCGTCGCCGACGTCGCGGCCGTGGTCGACGTTGTCGGGGACGTCGTCGTGGTGGTCGTCGGGCTGGAGCCGCTGCTGCTGGTGAACTGGACGATCGCGTAGATCAGCAGAGCCAAGACGAGAGCGGTCAGTACCCCGAGACCGACCAGCGCCGCAGGCTTGCGGTACCAAGGGGTCGGCTCGGGCGGCGGGGGATAGTCGCCGTAGCCGGTCGGCGCACCGTAACCAGATTGCTGGTAATCGCTGTAGGCCTCGCCGCCGGTGCCGCCGTAGTTTGCGTACTGCGTCGGGTCACTGTCGGAGTAGTTGTTCGGGTCGTCGGGGGAACCGTCACGCGCCACGGGTTCAGATTCTAACGGTCAGCCGCTGCCCGGTTGATTGGGGAAGGCCGGGCGGTGGGTGGGACGGACGCTGATCTGCGGCGGCCGGGTCTGCGGAGTGGTGACGTTCGGCCGCCCGCCGTCATTCTGCTGGGGGTAGCGCGGATACCAGGTGCCCTGCGGCGGGGCCGGCGGCGGACTCTCCGGCGGGGGCGGCGGAGGCGGCGGCAGTTCCGGCGGCGGTGAACTGGTCAGCGCGGTGGTGGTCGGTGCGCTCGTGGTGGTCGCCGACGGAGTGGTCTTGGAATGCCCGGAGTCATCAGAGTCCAGCGCCACCAGCAGGACCGCTGCGACCAGGATCGCGACCACACCCGCGCCGATCGCGCCGATCGCCAGCGTCGCCTGCTTCTTGCGGTACCAGGGCCGTTCGGGAAACCAGAAGGCGTCCGGGGCGAAGGGGTCGAAGCCCTCGTCGGCGGTGAGCACCGGCAGGGCCGGATCCGTCGGCGGGTCGACGTCGTCGCTCGCCGGGGTGTCCTCCGCGTGGGCCGAGCCCGGATATGGCTGCTCCGGGTAGGGCCCGAACGGGTCACCGAACGGGACGGGCGATGTTTCGTCGACATCCCCAGCCGGGTCGTGCTTCGCCACGGCTATTGATGCTAAACGCCCCGCCAGGGACGTTGCAGCGTTCGGCAATCACGCGAGTTGCCGGACCACCTCGGTGGCGAACAGTTCCACGTGGTCGAGGTCCGACATATCCAGCAGTTGGAGGTACACCCGCTGGACTCCGGCTTCGATGAACGGCCCTAACCGATCGACGATTTCGCCGGGCGTGCCGACCAGGGGCGTGTTGGTGCGCAGCTCGTCGACCTCGCGGGAAATCGCGTCTGCGCGGCGGGCGATCTCGGCATCGTTGCTGCCGGCGCAGACCACGAACGCCGCCGAGTACACGAGGTCGTCGGGTGACCGGCCGGCGTCGGCCAGCGCGGCGCGCACCCGGGCGTACTGGGGCTCGACGAAGTCCAGCGCCGGGAAGGCGAGGTTGTATTCGGAGGCGAACCGGGCGACCAGCGCCGGTGTCCGCTTGGGGCCGTTGCCGCCGATGATGATCGGCGGATGGGGATCCTGTGCCGGCTTCGGCAGGGCGGGGGAGTCCTTGACCGTGTAGTGCGTGCCGTTGTAGTCGAAGGTCTGGCCGGCGGCTGTGGTCCACAGGCCAGTGATGATGTCGAGCTGTTCGTGCAGCCGCTCGAATCGCTCGCCCAGCGGCGGGAAGGGGATCGCGTAGGCGAGGTGTTCCCTCTCGAACCAGCCGGCGCCGATGCCGAGGTCAACTCGGCCGGAGCTCATCGCGTCAACCTGCGCCACCGAGATCGCCAGCGGCCCGGGATGGCGGAAGGTGGCGGAGGTGACCAGCGTGCCGAGCCGGATCGTGCTGGTCTCGCGGGCGATGCCGGCCAACGTGACCCAGGAATCGGTGGGCCCGGGAAGCCCGTCGCCACTCATCGCCACATAATGGTCGGAGCGGAAAAACGCTGAGTAGCCGAGAGATTCGGCGACCTGCGCCACCGCGAGCTGATCGGCGTAGCTGGCACCTTGCTGGGGTTCGACGAAGACGCGGAAGTCCATAGCGCCCAGCTTAGAAAACCTCGGCCCCCTGGGTGCCGACGAGCATTCCATGACCGGTGCCGTCGTTGGTGAAGCGGGTGCCGTCGCTGCCGGCTTCGATGGTCCAGCCGACCGCGTGATAGGTCGCGTAGTCGAGCGTTGTGGTCGGGATGTCACCAAGG
Organism: Mycolicibacterium crocinum; assembly: GCF_022370635.2. The sequence goes on from NZ_CP092362.2 coordinate 637,062, forward strand.
TTGCCGGCGATCCAGCGCAGGCTGCCGCTCGCAGTCACCTCGACGCCGTTGGCGGGTTCGCCGTTGACGACGGGTGGATTGGTGAAGTTCGATTCGCAGCCGACCGCCCGGGCATTGATCTGGCATCGGGTCTGACCCGACTTGGTTTCGATGTAGACGTAGCCGGTGTCACTCGGTGGCAGTGTCTGACCGCCCGGGTTGGGTATCGCGGGCGACAGCGTCGGGCTGTTCGTGGTCGTCGGCGTGGATACGGTCGGCTTACTGGTGGGGAAGCTCGGCTCGCCGCCCGGTCCGCAGCCGGGACACCGGGCCGCGCCGTCGGTGGTGTTGCTGCATCCGGCAGCGGCCGCGCCCGCGGCGACCAGCCACACCACCGCCACTGCGGCCCTCATGCCGTTGGATATCCGCACACCGAACTCCTGCCGTCGCCTGTCAGGGTACGCAAACAGTGACGGATGTGACTGAAGTGACTCGCGGGTCGGGGCTCGCGAGCCTGCTGAACCCTCGGACTCGCCGCCCGCGACCGCGTTAGATTCGACGCACCGACGAAAGGGTGCGCCCATGACCGACACCGGCCGCCTGTTGTTCAACCCGAACACCTACGACCCCCGACAATTCGATCCCGAGACACGGCGCCAACTCACCGCGTTGATCGGGTGGTTCGAGGAGCGCGGCAAGGCGCGCCTGCTCCAAGAAGACCACGACGCGGTGTGGGTGTCGGACTTCCTGGACTTCATCGGCCAGGAGCGGATCTTCGCCACGTTCTTGACCCCCTCGGAGTTCGGCCTCGGGGATGACAACAAGCGCTGGGACACCTCCCGCAACGCCGCGCTGAGCGAAATCCTCGGTTTCTACGGGCTGGCGTACTGGTATGCCGAACAGGTCACGATCCTCGGGCTGGGCCCAATCTGGCAGAGCGACAACATCAAAGCCAAGGAACGGGCCGCCGCGCAGCTCGAGGCCGGCGGAGTGATGGCGTTCGCCCTGTCCGAGCGCGAGCACGGCGCCGACATCTACGACACCGACATGATTCTCACTCCCGCCGACGATGAAGGCCTGGCCTTCCGCGCCAACGGCGAGAAGTACTACATCGGCAACGGCAACGTGGCCGGCATGGTGTCGGTGTTCTCCCGTCGGTCCGACGTCGAGGGTCCCGACGGGTATGTGTGGTTCGTCGCGGACAGCTCACATCCGGCCTACGAGCTGATCGGCAACGTGGTGCGCGGGCAGATGTACGTCAGTACCTTCGCGCTGCACGACTATCCGGTCCGCGAGGAAGACATCCTGTGTACGGGGCCCGAAGCATTCTCGGTCGCGCTGAACACCGTGAACGTCGGGAAGTTCAATCTGTGCACGGCCTCCATCGGAATGTGTGAGCACGCGTTCTACGAGGCGATCACCCACGCCAACAACCGCATCCTGTACGGCAATCCGGTGACTGACTTCCCGCACGTGCGCGCCGGGCTCGTCGACGCCTATGCCCGGCTGGCCGCGATGAAACTGTTCAGCGACCGCGCCGTCGACTACTTCCGCAGCGCCAGTCTCGAGGACCGCCGGTATCTGCTGTTCAACCCGGCGACCAAGGCGAAGGTGACGTCGGAGGGCGAGAAGGTGGTGACCCTGTTGTGGGACATCATGGCCGCCAAGGGTTTCGAACGCGACACCTACTTCACCCAGGTCACCCGGCTGATCGGGGCGCTGCCGCGCCTCGAGGGCACGGTGCACGTCAACGTCGCTCAGATCCTGAAATTCATGCCGAACTATCTGCTCAACCCGGCGGAGTATCCCGAGATCGGCACCCGCGACGATCCCGCCGACGATACCTTCTTCTGGGCGCAGGGTCCGGCCCGCGGCGCGTCCAAGGTTCAGTTCGCCGACTGGGCGCCGGTGTACGAAAAAGCCTCTTCGATACCGAATGTTGCGCGTTTCCTCGAGCAGGCGCGGGCGCTGCAGCAGCTGGTGCTCACCGCCGCGCCGGACGCGGAGCAGCAGCGCGACCTCGACTTCATGCTCGTGGTCGGTCACCTGTTCACCCTCGTGGTCTACGGCCAGCTGATTCTGGAGCAGGCCCAGTTGCGCGGCATCGACCCGGACCTGGTGGACCAGATCTTCGACGTGCAGGTGCGCGACTTCTCAGCCTATGCGGTGGCGCTGTATGGCAAGGCGAGTTCGACTTCAGCACAACAGGACTGGGCGCTCGCAGCCGTCCGCAAGCCGGTGACCGACGCGGATCGCTTCGACCGGGTGTGGGGACAGGTCAAGGCGTATGACGGCGCATACGCCATGCGCCCGTAGTGAGCGCACCTATTGCGTGAAGCGCTTGAAGCGCTTGAACTTCCACAGATAGGGTGCCAACCGCCGAACCGGCAACGACCCCGGCCAGTCGTCGGCGCGGAAGTAGGCATCGGACCCACCGTCGACGAAAAGAACGCTGCCGCACAGGAAGTCTGCGGCATCGGACAGCATGAAGACCACCCAATCGGCCAGCTGGCCGGCGTCACCGAAGCCACCGATCGGTACCGGGAACGCGTGAATTGTCTTGGCCTCGGCGGGGGTGGCCAGTTGCTTCTCCAGCAACGGGGTCAAGATGGCGCCCGGGGCGATGGCGTTGAGCCGGATCCCGGCGCCGGCCCACTCGCGGGTCACCGCATTACGGCGAACCCAGCGGCTCACCGCGATCTTCGAGGCGCCGTAGGCCATCGATGCTGCGGCACGGCCGAAGATCCGCAGGGTCCGCACGGCCTTCTCGCCGTCACCGTCCAGCATGGCCCGGATGGCGCGGCCGGGTATCGCCGGAATCGTCGTGGTCGAATTGCTGGAGAACACCACAACTTTGGCGCGGTCGGCGGCCGCCAGTGCGGGCCGCCAGGCCCGCAGCAGTTCGACCACGCCGAAGTAGTTGACCTGGATGATCCGGGCCGGCTGGTCCTTGCCCGGGGTCGGGCCGAGCCCAGCCGCCAGCACCGCACCGTCCAGGCGCCCGCCGCACGCGCTCAGTACAGAGTCGGCGGCCGCCCGCCGACCAGCCGGCGTCGAGAGGTCGGCGATCACATCGGCGGACTGGATGTCCACCCCGATCACGGAGTGCCCGTTGGCTCGCAACCGGTCGACGACCGCTCGACCCATGCCCGACGCGGACCCGGTGACGACGTAGGTGCCCATCGAGCGAGTATGGCCTACCGGGTGTCGTTCCCGGCTGCTCTCGGGCGTAACCTCCGATCGTGGACGTCGACGTCATGACCACCGCGCTGCCCCTCGGAGACATCGGCAGCCTCGCTGCGCGCACTCAGGCCGCCGGCTTCTCCGGAATGTTGTTCACCGAGACCGGCCGCACCCCGTACCTCAACGCCGCGGTGGCCTCCCAGGCCGCACCGGGGTTGGAGTTGTCGACCGGTGTCGCCGTTGCGTTCCCGCGCAGCCCGTTCATCACCGCCGCCACCGCCTGGGAACTCCAAGAGGGCACCGGCGGACACTTCCGGCTCGGGCTGGGCACCCAGGTCCGCACCCACGTCGTGCGGCGCTACGGTACGGCGTTCGAACGCCCAGGCCCGCGCCTGCGCGACTATGTGCTGGCCGTCAAGGCGTGCTTCGCAGCCTTCCGCACCGGGACCCTCGACCATCATGGCGAGTTCTACAACCTTGACTTCATCACCCCGCAGTGGAGCGCGGGACCCATCGATGCGCCGGATCCGAAGGTCGATATCGCCGCGGTGAATCCCTGGATGCTGCGGATGGCCGGCGAGGTGGCCGACGGCGTGCATGTCCATCCGATCGGTGAACCCGGCTATATCGCCCGCCATGTGGTGCCGAAAGTCGCTGAGGGAGCGATGAAGTCGGGGCGCTTGCCGTCGGACATCGCGCTGATCGTGCCGGTGATGACCATCGTCGGTGACACCGACGAAGAACGGGCGGCCGAGCGGGAGCGGGTGCGGTTCTCGATGAGTTTCTACGGCAGCACCCCCAACTACGCGTTCATCTGGGACGAGGCCGGCTTCGACGGCACCACGGCGCGCATCCGGGAAAAGCAGAAGGCCGGCGACATCAACGGGATGGCAGCCCAGATCACCGACGACCACATCGTCACCTTCGCCACCGAATCGACCTGGGACGGACTGGCGGCGGCGTTGGCCGACAAATACGGTGACACCGCGAGCCGGGTCGTGCTCTACAACGCGCTGGGGGATCCCGAGCGTTTCGAGCGGTACGGCGAGGTCGCGCGGCAACTGTCGCAAGGCGGCGCGCTCGGGCGCTGAGCACGGTAACCTGCCGCCATGTCGGCGTGGATGTGCCCGTGAGCACGCATCTTGCGGTCATCGCGACGCTCGCGCTGGCGCTGCTGTTCAGTCCGGAGACACTGGTTCTGGGGTTGGTCGTCGCCAGCGACAAGAAGGTGCCCCGACAGGCGACGCTGGCGTTCTCCGGAGGCGCCGTCGCGGGCATCGCCTTCGCCACCGGCATCGGTGTCGGCATCGCTGCGCTGACGGGGACGCCCGCGTCTGGAGGGGATCACGCCTCGTGGCCGGCCTTCATCGTCCGGATTGTCATCGCGGCCGCGCTGCTGGCGATCGGTGGGCGCCGGGCGCTCGGTGCACTGCGGCACAAACCGATCACGGACGTGTCCAAGCCGCAGCACCGACCCGGCAAGCTGCGCACCCGGCTCACTCAGCGTTTCCCCGGTCTGGACCCGAAGGCGGATCTGCCTGCCCACCAACGGATCACCCGCGCCGCGATGGCCGGCTTCGCGGTCTGTGGTCTGCACCCCAAGGTCTTCCCGATCGCGATCGCCGCCGGCCATCAGATCTTGCAGATCGGTGACCGTCCCGAACGTGCGCTCGGCGCAGTAGTTTTCGCGGTGATCGCCGTCGTTCCCGCGCTGACGCCAACAGTCATCGAGATGGTTCGCCCGGGTGCCGCCGACCGCATCAAGGAGGGCTACGAGCGCATCATGAAGGTGCACGGTCGCTGGATAGTCGCCGTGCTCCTGCTGGCCGCGGCCGTCTACGTCGGCCACGGTGCGTTCGAGCACATGCCGAAGCACTGATGTGAACCCGGCGACCGGGGAGCCTGATTCGGGGCGTCTGGGCGGGCTGCTCAGTGGCGTCCTGCTCACCCAGATCGCCAACAGCGCCGTGCATCTGGCGCAGCCGCTTCTGGTTGCCGATTTGTCCGGGTCGCTGGGCAGCGCCGCCTTCTTCTCGGCGTTCGGCACCGCACTGCACATGGTGGGTACCTATCTCGGCGGCTGGCCGACGGAGCGCTTCGGGGCTCGCCGGGTATTGGTCACCACCACGCTCCTGCGCGGCGTGGTCCTGGCGGGCATACCCGCCGCGATGGCCATGGGGTTGGCCAACCTGACCTGGGTCATGGTGTGTTACAGCGCCGAAGCGCTGATCCGCGGGTATGTCGACACCTCCGTGCACACGATTCCGCTTGAACTTGCCGGGCACCGGCCGCAGCTGCTGGACAGGATCAACTCCCGTTATGAGTTGGCCTTCGAGATCGGTGCTGTCGTGGGACCGCTCATGCTCAGCGGATTGATGATGTGGTCGGCAGAAATCGTGTCGCACATCGTCATTCCGGTCGGCTTCGCCTTATCCGCCGCGTGCTACCTACTGATTCCTGAGCGGCCGGCCATCCCGGTCGAAGACCGCAACCACACCCACGGCGGGGCGTGGGCGGGTGTCAAGTACATCCTCAAGCACCGGTACCTGCTGATGGTCGTCGTCGGCCTGATGTTGTTCCACCTCTACGAATTACGCAAAGATCTGAGCGCATTCTTCGCCAAGGGACTGCTACACCAACCGCACATGGCCGGCCACGTCGGATCGGCCTTCGCCCTCGGCGGGGTGGCGGGTGCACTGCTGTACACGGTCACTGTGCGCCGCGGCTCCGGCCGCGGCTGGATGTTCGCCGGTGTCGGCGGGACGGTGTTGCTTGCCGTGGGCTGGCTGCCGGTGAACCTGTGGATCATGGTGGGCGCGGTGTTCCTGTTCGGGGTTACCAACGTCTGCGCACGGTTGGTCCTCACGCGCTGGCGCCAGGAGCTGACCCCGCTGGAACACGCGGGTGGCGTGACCGCCGCCTCGGAGTTCGGCCGCACGGCGGCCTCGGTCGGAGTGGACAGCCTGGTCGGCGGGGCGTTCAGCGCGGGAGCCACCGCGTACGGGTCGTTCGGGATCGTGGGTGCCGCGCTGGGGATCTTCGCCCTTGCGCAGCTGGCGCTTGCGCGAGCGCTGAAACGCTTGCCCGGCAAGGAGATACCGGCGACCAGCGACAGCTAGGCCGCGTTGACCGTGACGGTCGACGGGTCCACCGTCGGCAGCGACAGCTCGACGTTCGACACAGTGACCGAGCCGAGCGCCCCGACCGCGCGGTACGAGGCCGACGACCCGAACACCTGCAGCGTGACCTTCTGGCCGGGCTTCAGCGTCTGGGCCACCATCTCGAGGTCGACGTCGGCGATGCGCTGAGTTCCGTCCAGCGTCACCGCGATCGGAGTGACCTGGTTGCCCAGCACCTGGCCGGTCGAGCTGTCGACGAGCTGGGCGTAGAGATGATCGCCCGAACCGGTGCCCGTATAGGTGAAGGTCAGGTGAGGAGCACCGACCACGTACGTCGTCGTGGTGACGGCGGGGGTCGTGTAGTTCAACGCGTCGATTGCCCGCGACGACCCGATGGGCAGCACTCCGAGCAGCCCGCCGGCACCCAGGAACGGCACCAGCGGCAGCGTCCGGGTGCCTGCGCTGGACAGCACGACCGGGTCGCTCGGCGTGAGGTCATAGGACGCCGACGAAAGGTGCTGTCCGTGTTGGTCGACCCACTCGAACTGCGGGCCGGTGGCCACGGAGGCATCACCCATGACGTAGTGGTCGAGCCACTCGAGGGTGCGCTGTTGGACCAGCACGCCGCCGGTGTTGAACAGATCGTTCGTGCACACGCCGTGACCGCCGCAGAACCAGATCACTTTGGTGTCAACGTTGTTCATCAGCACCTGTGCGTTGGCGTCGGCCTCGGCGAGGGTGAACAGGGTGTCGACGGTGCCCTCGATCAGCAGGGTGGGCGCGGTGATCTGGCTGAGCAGATCTGTCGGGAGGCCTGGTCCGCGTTGCTCCAGCAGAGCCACATCCGCCGGTGTCAAATGCCCGGTCAGGTCGCCGTAGATGGTGGCCGGAATGATCGCCGGATTGGTGCGGGCCAGTGTGAGGACCAGGACGGCCGACAGCAGCGTGCCCCAACCACTCTTGAACGACTGAGCCTTATAGAGCGAGCTGGTCAGGCTGTTCCATGCGATGGTGGGCACGATCGCATCGACCCGGTGATCGGTTGCCGCCGTGACCAATTGGATGCCGCCGCCATACGATGCGCCGACCATGCCCATGCGGGGATCGAGGTTGGTCGGATCACCGTCGAGTTTGACCTCCGGCTGGGTGGCGACCCAACTGATGATCGCCGACACGTCCCGTGCCTCGTAGTCCGGCGAGTCGATCTGCAGCTGGCCGCCCGAGAAGTATTCGCCGCGTGGGTCCCACGTCACGACGTTGTAGCCGGCGTTGCGCAGCGCGAGGATGCTCGGCATGCCGAGGGCGTTGGTGAGGACGCCGTCCAGCGGGGTTCCGTAGATGCTCGTCTGGCCGGGCATGCCCAATCCCGGCCCGTAGAAGATCGTCGGCGCCTGGGTGCCTTCCTGGAGTCCGGCGGCCGGCATGAAATGGACATAGATCTGGGTGCCGTCGAACGACACGACCTTGACGTCGCGGGGCCGCGCGGCGTTGGGCGATGTGCCCGGTGGCACCGGATAACCGAACAGCGGATGAAGAATGTCGCCGACCACTGGAATCTGGTGGATGAACGCCACGATCGGGGTGAACAGGACCGGCCCGATCACCGGGATGTGCTGCAAGAAAGCCAGCGGCGCGATCTGCGTGATGGCGACGACCGACGTCGGAACGGCCGGCACGTCCGCCGTGGTGACGGTGTTCGTCGCCGCGGCCAGCGGGCGCTGGGGCGAGATGGCGGCCTGGGTCTCTCGGCGGGATGTGGCCGCCAGCACCAGCGTCACCGGGGAATCGACGGGCGCCGCCGGATCGTCGGTCACGGTGCGGGTTGCCGTGGCGGTCGCCGTCGCACGCGGCGTTGTCATCGACTGAACGGTCGCCTTCGAGGTGGCCTTGCTGTTCGCAGCCGCGCCGGAACCGGTGCTGACCTTCCGAGCGCTCTTGGCAACTCCGCTGTGTTGCGCCGACTGCGTTGACCCGGCAGCGCTCGTCGACGACGAATCCGAGGCACCCGACGGCGCGGCCGAGGCCTGCCCGGCGCCGGAAACGACGGCCACCCCTATTCCCAGTGCTACCGCAAGCCCACCAATTCGACCGACAAACGCCCCTGCACCCATTCGTCTATAAGTAGCTTGAGGTGCCGGTGATGTCTGGCGGTTCGCCCAACCTGTGACAAGTCTGACGATCTCGTCAAAAACTCGGATCCGCCGATGCGGCCGAGATGGCATGCGGCGCCGTTACGATCGGGTGTCACACGAGACGAGGGAGTCTGATGACGCGGCGGGGGTTGGCGTTGGTCTCTGCTGCCGTGCTGGCACTGAGCGCCTGTGGATCCCACACGGCGCCCGAGGCCAAACAGACAACATCGCGGGTCCTCGGGTCGGTTCCGCTGACGAACGTCGTCGACTCGCTGCGCGACGCCGCCGCATCGATGAGCGTCGTCACGCACGTCTCGCGGTCGGGTATCAACGACTGGGAGTCACGTCCCACCGCGTCGGTCTTCGTCCCCAAAGGTGCTGCGCCGCAAGGTGGTTTCCCTATCGTGGTGCTGGGCCACCACATCACCGGCCTCAGTCCCGGGTGCGCTCCATCGCAGTCGGCGACGCTCGACGGTCTGGCACCGGCCGTCGAAGCCCTGCTGCGTGCCGGCTATGTCGTCGCGGTGCCGGACCTCCAGGGTCTGGGCCCGCTGTCCGCCGATCCGACCCCGAGTGACAAGAACCATCCGTATCTGGACTCGGCGACCGCCGGATACAACATGATCGACGCGGCACGCGCGACCCACGAGGCGGTGCCGCAAACGTCGGCGTCATGGGTGGCCGTCGGCACCGGCGAGGGCGGCCAGGGCGCCTGGGCGGCCAACGAACTGGCCATCAATTACAGCGAGGACAACTTCAAAATCGTTGGCTCGGTGAGTATCTCGCCGATGGCCGACGTCGACGGCCTTGCCGATGCCGCGTGGGACGGCACCCTGACCGATGACCAGAAGGTTGAGCTCTCCCGCCTGCTGGCCGGCCTGCAGGGGGAGTATCCCGACGTGGTCAAACTCGATGATTTCCGGCGCGGTGCGGCAACTCAGCAGTGGGATGCGCTGCTCGGCTGCCAGCCCGCACCCAGCGCCCAGCAGGTCGCCGCGCAGATCCCGGCCGCCGATCTGCGGCCCGCATCCGAGGACGCGCTTGCCACGCTGCGCGGTTTCCTGAAGAAGATCACCCTGCCGCAGGCCCCGGCGCAAGCCCCGATGATGGTGATCTACGGCGACGCCGACCCCCTCACCCCGGCCGCCTGGACCGACCGGGCTCTCGACGCGGCGTGCAAGTTCGGTGACACCATCACCATTCAGAAGGAGCCGCAGGCCCAGCCGGCGTCCGAGGCCCAGCTGGCCTGGATCGCGGACCGGTTCGCCGGGAAACCCGCGCCCAACGATTGTGCGGGTAGTCCCTGATGAACCTGTCGCTGATCAGTGGGCTGATACCCCTGACCCTGCAGCTGTTGGCAGTCATCGCGATCGTGGTGGCGATCGGCCGGGGGCGGTCGCGGCGCTGGCTGCTGCGCTCGCTGTTGCTCGCGGTCCTGGTCGGGGTGGCCCTCACCGCGGCCGTGACGCTCTACGTGAGGAACCAGGGCTGGTCGGCCGAACCCGTCTCGGTCGGCACGGTGTTCTGGACCGGCATGATCGGTTTCGCCGTCACCATCATGATCGCCGGCTGGAGCGGCAGTGCCTGGTGGCGGCGGCTGGTGTCGGTGCTGTCCGTGCTGATGGCGGTGGTGTGTGCGTTGGCCGCCGTCAACACGGCCACGGGATATCTGCCGACGGTGCGCGCGGCCTGGCTTCGTGCGACCGGCACGCAACCAGCGCAGTGGATCGATGAGAGTCAGCTCGCGGCGCTGCGTGCCACGGGCGAGGTCCCGACCCGCGGCACGGTGGTGCGCGTGATGACACCGTCCGACGTCTCGGGTTTCGCGCACCGGACCGAGTTGGTGTACCTGCCACCGGCCTGGTTCGCCAGTAACCCGCCACCGCCGTTGCCCGCGGTGATCGTGCTGGGCGGCGAGTTCGGCCACCCCGACGACTGGCTGGTGTCCACCAGCGCCCTGCAGAGCCTGGATAACTTTGCGGCCCTGCATCACGGCAATGCGCCGGTGTTCGTGTTCCCAGACATCGCGGGCCGGTTCAACAACGACACCGAGTGCGTCGACGGCACGCGTGGTAACGCTGCCACGCACCTGACCAAAGAAGTTGTGCCGTATACGGTCTCGCGGTTCGGTGTGAGTCCGAAGCAGGAAGGCTGGGGGCTGCTCGGCTGGTCCTCGGGTGGTGCCTGCGCGCTGCTCACAGCGGTCCGCAACCCCGAGATGTTCCGCGCGTTCGTCTGGCTCGACGGCACTCTCGGCCCGAACGCAGGAACCCAGGAGCAGACCGTCGCACGGCTGTTCGGCGGTGACCAAGACGCCTGGGCGGCGTTCGACCCCAAGACGGTGATCACCCGGCACGGCCCGTACGACAAGTTGTCGGCATGGCTCGGCGTCGCCGAGGACACCCCGACCGTGCACCGTAAGGCCAGCACCACGCCGCCATCGGACGATGCGCTGGCCGGGTGGGACAACTTCTCCGAAACCCATGCGCCCAATGCCAACAAGCTGTGCGCGCTGCTGTCCGGCCACAACATCGAATGCTCGGTGGTGGGCTATCCGGGCGGGCACCACTTCAGCCCCGCGGGCAACGGCTTCGCGGCGGCGCTGCCCTGGCTGGCCGGCGTGCTGGGCACGCCCGACGTCAAAGTGCGAGCCCTGCCGGGGGCGTGAGGGAGCTAGGGCTCGCGGCCCGGCACCGGATGGCGCAAGCTATCAAGCGGTCGGGTCACTTTTGAGCGAGGACCAAGGGGAGTTGCCATGCCCACCATCACCACGTCGGACGGCGTCGAGATCTTCTACAAGGACTGGGGTTCCGGTCAACCGATCGTCTTCAGTCACGGCTGGCCCCTGACCGCCGACGACTGGGACGCCCAGATGACGTTCTTCCTGCAGCATGGCTACCGCGTGATTGCGCACGACCGGCGCGGACACGGTCGCTCCGACCAGGTGGGTTTCGGCAACGATATGGCTCATTGGGTCGCGGACCTCGCTGCGCTCACCGAGCATCTTGGGCTGCGCGACGCCGTTCACATCGGGCACTCCACCGGAGGTGGCGAAGTCGCCCGCTATGTCTCTCGCTACCAGGACAGGGTGGCCAAAGCGGTGTTGGTGGCCTCGCTGACGCCGAACATGGTTCAGAGTGAGCAGAACCCGGGTGGTCAACCGCGCGAATGGTTCGAGGCGGTCCAGGCGGGAGTTCGGGGTAATCGGTCCCAGTTCTATCGGGATGTACCCGAGGGTCCCTTCTACGGATTCAACCGCCCGGGTGCGGAGCCGTCCGAGGCGGTCATCGCCAACTGGTGGCGGCAAGGCATGGCAGGTAGCGCGCAGGCTCACTACGAGACCGTCAACTCCTGGCTGGAGGACTACAGCGACGATCTGCGGAACATCGCCGTCCCGGTCCTGGTGATGCACGGCGACGACGACCAGATCGTGCCGTATGCGAGCTCGGTGCCTCGCGCGGTCGACCTGCTGGCGAATGGCTCGCTGAAGACCTACCCCGGCTATCCGCACGGCATGCTGACCACCCACGCGGACATTCTGAATCCCGACCTGCTCGCATTCGTCAGGTCGTGACCTCTGCGCTCTCGTCGACACCGACTATCGCGGGTTGTGCCACCAACCTAGAATCTGATGACCGATTCAGGGAGGGTATCGCCGTGGCCGACAAGCTGAAGGTCGACGTCGACGGCCTTTTCCGTGGGGGATCAGATATCGGCGAGCAGGCCTCAATCCTGTCGGGTTCGCATGTGCAGTCCATGGTGGGGCTCAGTGACTCTGAGTCCGGATGGGTGGGCTCGTCCGCCGACGCGCTGGTACGTATGGCCGACACGTGGCAGCGGGTTGCCGATAAGCACCACACCGCTCTGACTGAGCAGGCGGCACATGTCGTCGACGCAGGCAAGGGCTTTCGCGCCATGGATGAGCACGGCGCGACTGAGCTCAGACAGCTCGGCGGCCGAGCCGACGGCGCCTAGCTGAGCAAGAGGATCGGCACGAATACGGCTTCGAACGCCACAACCCCCAGGCATGCATAGATCGCACCACGCGCGACGTGCCAGTGATTCTTGAACGGAAGCACCGCGGACGCGCCTGCGACCACAGCAGGAAACAGCGGAGCCAGCGGCCATAAGAACCCGAATGTCAAAATCACCGACGCGAAGCCCAAGAAAAGCCCAATGAGTAACGCCAACGGGTGCTGCTCCTCAATGTCTGGTTTGCTGTCGGGTGCGTGCGACGGTGTAGCCATGGGCGGCGTCAGCCTCTCCACGAGATCGCGTGGGTCAAGAGTCCGGGTAGCGAAACGGCGAGCACTGGCGTCAGGCCGGTAAACGGAGCCAGTATCAAGCCCATACCGAAGGCACGGTTGCGTGGGGTGGCACCGCGGCGGTAGATGAAAGTCCCTGCCGACACGACGATCACCCCGGAAACACAGATCGCGATGACGGCTGCGGCTGATGCCTTCGAGGCCAGGATGGCGCCTGCGGCCAGCCCCCAGAACACCCCACCGAGAAGCGCGCCGAGCAATGTGGCTCTCCGCCAGTCCACGACCGGATGTGCCATGTCACCCCCTCCAAAATCCTGCCGACGATGAGTGAAGTTGTCTCCACCCCGGATCGACTGTAGGACTTGCCATTTTCGACGCTCCTCGGTCTCAACGCGGGGGAAGGAATTCGTCACCCTGAAATGGGGTGAACGTTCGTACGACCGGCACCTCACCGGCTGGCGGTCCAAAGGGAGTGAAGTTGCCCGGTGGCACGATCGACATTGGCGGCGTGATCGGCACGGCTTGCGGCCCGTGCACTGATCCGGGTTGTGCCGGCTCGAACTGCGGAACGACGCTGTTGAAGCTGGTGATGATGGTTGAGTCGCCCACGTCTTTGTGTGGAAGCAAACCCACCATCGGGCCCGAAGCGTCGTCGGTAAAGCTTGGCCACGACTGCAACAACGGGGTTGTAGCTCCGTTCCGGTCGCTGTAGATCTCAAGCGCCGGAAAGGAAGTGACATTGCCGCCCACTCGAGGCCCGTCAGCGCTTGGGCTGATGCCCAGTGTGCCGTTGACGCTGAATGGGATGGCTTTCGCCGGCACCTCGCCACCGGGAGAGAACGGATCGGCGGCGTTGTAGCGCAGCAGTACAGCACCGTTTGACTGTTGGACTGCCGAGATGTCGGGGGTGCCAGCCCTTACTTCTCCGGTGTCAGCATTTACTGACGGATTCTGACGGGCGACGATGATCCCGTTTTCGAAGTCGGTGTAGATGGCGACACGGGACTCTTCGGGGCCCACCGAGGGAGAGAATCCGCGGTCGTCGCCGACATTGTTGTCGTAGGGCAGGAGGTGGCCATTGTCGAAGGGCGGGAGTTCAACCGACGGCGCCCACACGTCCTTGCTTGGTATGAACAAGTTCGTCCGCACGACACCTTGTCCAGGCACTGGCTTGATGCGGGCGACGACGATGTTCGCATCAACGCCTTGATTTTTCGGGTCGTAGCTGTGCGGATCCAGAGCGGCCGCAGTCGTCCAGTCACTCCCGCTGACGGGATCACGCCCGAATATTCTTCGGAATGCCTCGGTTTGGTTGCGCCGCTGAACGGCGTCGGGCGCCAACGGTGCTTCAGCGCTGTCACCGTCGGCCATCTCCCCTGCCGCGTGGTCAAGTGCCGTGGCGAGGTGCTGATCTGTGGAGTCGGCCCGCCGCAATAAGTCGACAATCGCATCGTGCACAAGCTGCATATGCCGCTCGTTCTCAGCCTGTTGCGCAGGTTCGGCCGAGTGAAAGCACTCGAGCGAACTGGTCGCTACGTCAATGGTGATACCCCACCGGTCGGCCATCCGCTGGATGCGGTTCCACTCGGACTTGATGGACTCCACTTCGGTGGCCGCGGACGTGACTTCGCGTGCGGCACGGTCGCATTCGTCGGCGTGCTGAAGGAGGCTGCTGCTGATCACTTGGGCTTTAGCCATAGCCGCTTCGTGGGAGGCGCCCGCCCACTCGAGCTTCGCAATTATGGCGTTCTGGTCGTGCGCGACATCTCGAAAGTGGTTCGCTCGATTGGTCGTCGTGGTGGCGACTCCGCGAACCGCCCCCGGATCCCACCTGTCCAGGTCGGCCAACGAGATCCCCACAGCTGGCAAACCTACTGGCGTTTGGGTATGGCCGGTACTCACTACAGGCTGACGGCTGCGGGCACACCTGACGCCGTTCACGCCGCCGAGAGTGAGGGTTGCTGTCGACGAATCGCACTCCCACCGACGAAAGGTCACACGCTCGGCGGTGCCGATCCCAGGCTGCCGAGCGCGTCCGGGAACAAATCCGGAACAGCCGCCGTTGACCCGTTCGACAACTTGAGTGAAACCGACTCAACTCTGGCTTGACAGCCGCCCGGCAAGAGGGGCAGTCTTGAGCCTGGTTCGCTCAGACCCAAAGACGTAACTATCAGGAGGATTCAACATGGCTCGTGCGGTCGGCATCGACCTCGGGACCACCAACTCCGTCGTGGCGGTACTGGAGGGTGGCGACCCGGTCGTCGTCGCCAACTCCGAAGGGTCCCGCACCACGCCGTCGGTGGTCGCTTTCGCGCGCAACGGCGAGGTGCTGGTAGGCCAGCCCGCCAAGAACCAGGCAGTGACCAACGTGGACCGGACCATCCGTTCGGTGAAGCGGCACATGGGCACCGACTGGTCCGTCGAGATCGACGGCAAGGACTACACCGCGCAGGAGATCAGCGCTCGCGTGCTGATGAAGCTGAAGCGGGACGCCGAAAGCTACCTCGGCGAGGACATCACCGACGCGGTCATCACCGTGCCCGCGTACTTCAACGACGCCCAGCGTCAGGCCACCAAGGAAGCCGGCCAGATCGCCGGCCTCAATGTGCTGCGCATCGTCAACGAACCGACTGCTGCGGCGCTGGCCTACGGCCTGGACAAGGGCAGCAAGGAACAGACCATCTTGGTCTTCGACCTCGGTGGCGGCACGTTCGACGTCTCGCTGCTGGAGATCGGCGACGGCGTTGTCGAGGTCCGCGCGACCTCCGGTGACAACCACCTCGGTGGCGACGACTGGGATGACCGGATCGTCGAATGGCTGGTCGACAAGTTCAAGGGCACCAGCGGCATCGACCTGACCAAGGACAAGATGGCCATGCAGCGGCTTCGTGAAGCCGCCGAGAAGGCCAAGATCGAGCTGAGCTCCAGTGGCAGCACCTCGATCAACCTGCCCTACATCACCGTCGACGCCGACAAGAACCCGCTGTTCCTCGACGAGCAGCTGACCCGCTCGGAGTTCCAGAAGATCACGCAAGATCTGCTCGACCGCACGCGTCAGCCGTTCCAGCAGGTCATCAAGGACGCCGGCATCTCGGTGTCCGACATCGACCACGTGGTGCTGGTGGGTGGTTCCACCCGCATGCCCGCGGTGACCGACCTGGTCAAGGAGCTCACCGGTGGCAAGGAGCCCAACAAGGGCGTCAACCCGGACGAGGTTGTGGCCGTCGGTGCCGCGCTGCAGGCCGGTGTGCTCAAGGGCGAGGTCAAGGACGTCCTGCTGCTCGATGTCACCCCGCTGTCGCTGGGTATCGAGACCAAGGGTGGCGTGATGACCAAGCTGATCGAGCGCAACACCACGATCCCGACCAAGCGGTCGGAGACCTTCACCACGGCCGACGACAACCAGCCGTCGGTGCAGATCCAGGTCTATCAGGGTGAGCGCGAGATCGCGGCGCACAACAAGCTGCTCGGCAGCTTCGAGCTGACCGGTATCCCGCCGGCTCCGCGCGGCGTGCCCCAGATCGAGGTGACCTTCGACATCGATGCCAACGGCATCGTCCACGTCACCGCGAAGGACAAGGGCACCGGCAAGGAGAACACGATCAAGATCCAGGAAGGCTCCGGCCTGTCCAAGGAAGAGATCGACCGGATGATCAAGGACGCCGAGGCGCACGCCGAGGAAGACCGCAAGCGTCGCGAAGAGGCCGACGTCCGCAACCAGGCCGAGTCGCTGGTCTACCAGACGGAGAAGTTCGTCTCCGAGCAGCGCGAAGCCGAAGGCGGATCGAAGGTTCCGGAAGACACCTTGACCAAGGTCGACGCCGCGATCACCGAAGCCAAGACGGCGCTGGCCGGTACCGACATCGGTGCGATCAAGTCCGCCATGGAGAAGCTGGGCCAGGAGAGCCAGGCTCTCGGCCAGGCCATCTACGAGGCCACGCAGGCTGACCAGGCTGCCGGCGGCTCGGACGGCTCGTCGTCCAACGACGACGTCGTCGACGCCGAGGTCGTGGATGACGAGGATCAGGAGCGCAAGTGAGTGAAGGTCAGGAAGAACCGGTAACTGTCACCGACAAGCGCCGAATCGACCCCCTGACCGGAGAAGTTCGCGAGTCCTCCGGCCCGGCCCCCAGTGGGTCGGCGCCGGGGGAGTTCGCGGGCGAAACGCCGGAGGAGTCGGACAAGGCCGCTGAACTGCTCGGTGACCTGCAACGAGTGCAGGCCGATTTCGCCAACTACCGCAAGCGCGCGCTGCGCGATCAGCAAGTGGCCGGCGAGCGCGCCAAGGCCGCCGTGGTGAGCCAGCTACTGCCCATCCTCGACGACCTCGACCGGGCCCGCAGCCACGGCGATCTCGAGACCAGTCCGCTGAAGTCGGTCGCCGACAAGCTGACGGCCGCACTGGCCGGGCTGGGCCTGACGGCCTTCGGCGCCGAGGGCGACGAGTTCGACCCGTCGTTGCATGAAGCCGTGCAGCACGAGGGCGAGGGCTCCAAGCCGGTGCTGGGCACGGTGATGCGGCAGGGCTACAAACTCGGCGAGCAGGTGCTGCGGCACGCGCTCGTCGGGGTGGTCGACACCGTGGAGGATCAGCCGACGGGACCTAAGAATGCCGACACGCCCGTCAACGGCGAGCAGAGCGGCGCGCAGAACGCAGAATCGAATTAACAACATGACACACGGTGAGAGGAGGTGACGCGGCATGGTTCAACGCGAATGGGTTGAGAAGGATTTCTACAAGGTGCTCGGCGTCTCCTCCGACGCCAGCGAGGACGAGATTAAGCGGGTGGCCCGCAAGCTGCTCGCCGAGAATCACCCCGACCGCAACCCGGACAACAAGGCGGCCGACGAACGCTACAAAGAGGTCGGCGAGGCCAGGGACGTCCTGACCGATCCGGCCAAGCGTAAGGAGTACGACGAGACCCGCCGGATGTTCGCCGGCGGCGGCTTCCGGCGCGGCAACGGCGGCGGTGGGTTCGGCGGGTTCAGTGGCTACGGCGCCGACGGCGGCGAGTTCAATCTGAACGACCTGTTCGACACCGCCGGCCAGACCGGCGGCACGAACATCGGCGACCTGTTCGGTGGCCTGTTCGGGCGCGGCGCACAGCCACGGCCCAGCCGACCGCGGCGCGGGAAGGACCTCGAGACCGAAACCGATCTCGACTTCCTGGAGGCGACCAAGGGTGTCGCCATGCCGCTGCGGCTGACCAGTCCGGCGCCATGCACGAATTGCCATGGCAGCGGCGCACGTCCGGGCACCAGCCCGAAGGTGTGTCCGTCCTGCAACGGCTCCGGGGTGATCAACCGCAACCAGGGCGCGTTCGGGTTCTCCGAGCCGTGCACCGACTGCCGGGGCAGCGGCTCGATCATCGAGCACCCCTGCGACGAGTGTCACGGCACCGGGGTCACCACCCGGACCCGCACGATCAACGTCCGGATCCCGCCGGGCGTCGAGGACGGTCAGCGCATCCGGCTGGCCGGTCAGGGTGAAGCCGGGCTGCGCGGTGCGCCGTCGGGCGATCTGTATGTCACCGTGCACGTGCGGCCCGACAAGGTGTTCGGCCGCGACGGTGATGACCTGACAGTGTCGGTCCCGGTGAGCTTCACTGAACTGGCTTTGGGGACAACGCTTTCCGTGCCCACTTTGGAGGGCAAGGTCGGAGTGCGGGTGCCGAAGGGTACCGCCGACGGCCGGATCCTGCGGGTGCGTGGACGCGGTGTGCCCAAGCGCGACGGTGGACACGGAGACCTGCTGGTCACGGTCAAGGTCGCGGTGCCGCCCAACCTCGAGGGTGAGGCGCTGGAAGCCCTGGAGGCCTACGCGGCCGCCGAGCGGTCCAGCGGGTTCGACCCGCGTGCCGGATGGGCGGGTAATCGCTGATGGCCACGGGCGAGTCTCGGGAAAGCCGGACGTTTCTGATCTCGGTGGCCGCCGAGCTGGCCGGTATGCATGCGCAGACGCTGCGCACCTACGACCGGCTCGGGCTGGTCAGCCCCCGGCGCAGTTCCGGTGGTGGACGGCGTTATTCGGAACGTGACGTCGAGCTGCTGCGTGAGGTGCAGCGGCTGTCGCAGGACGAGGGCGTCAACCTCGCGGGGATCAAGCGGATCATCGAGCTGACCAATCAGGTCGAGGCTCTGCAGTCTCGCGTCGAGGAGATGATGAGCGAGCTGGAGTCGTTGCGCGCCAACCAGCGTCGTGATCTGGCAGTGGTGCCGAAGAGCACCGCGCTGGTGGTCTGGAAGCCGCGCGGCCGCTAGCGCCGAGATCGACGAAATGCTGCGATCTGCTCGGGCGTTCGCTGCGAAACGTCGGTTTGGGCGTCAGAGCGCGCGGATGGTGAACACCGAAACGGCGGGTCGTCCCGGCACCGCGGTGCTGTAAGCACCGGTGCTCAGCGCATTGGTCGGCGCGGCCATCGGTTCCAGCCCGACGACATCGTCGTTGCCCGGCGCGAAAATCTGCGCGGCCGGGTATCCCTGATCGAAGACCACCTCGATGCGGCGCTCGCCGCCGGCGAGGGCGAACACCCCGCCCGGCGGCACCGCGTCGTATCCGTCATCAAATATCTTGTCGCCCAGCATCTCCGAGTACGCCGGCCAGTCCACCACCTCCCCGGTGGGGATGCCCCGGTCGTCCACCGGCAGATGGTGCAGCGGCGGTGTCTGCAGAGTCCACTCCGATCGTGGCACCCCGGGAATGGTCAGGTAGGGGTGAAAGCCGTAACAGAGCGGCACCGCCGCCGAGGTTGTGGCCGTCACCGTGGTCTCCACCGTCAGCGCGCGATCAACCAGCGTGATGTCGAGGGTGACCACGTGCGGGAACGGAAAGCTGGCCAGCAACGCCGGCTGGCTTCCGTAGTCCAGGTCGGCGATCAGCTGGTTCTCGGACTGCTCGGTGACCACCCAGCCCGCATACGCCGCGAGCACACCGTGGATCGGCAGGCCGTGCGGATCGGTACGCACACCGCCCACCCCGGGCGTCAACGTCACAGCACCACCGTCGACCTCATAGGTGTTGGCGCTCAAGCGATTAGCCCACGGATACAAAATCGGGATGCCGAGGGTTTTACCGTCGCTCAGATAGGCCTGCAGGCCGCGGCGCTGACCCAGCAGCTCCACGCCGTCGTCTGACAGCGAGGTGCACACCATGCCCGCCGACGGCACGTAGGTCGCCGTCAACGGTGACGAGGGATCACGCAGGAGGACGGACGGCAGCTCGGCCATCGTCCGATCCTATCGACGCGCTACCGGCTGGGCGGGGTCAGAACGCCGTCGCGGCGGGCTCGCCCGAAATTCGCCATCACCCGATCCACGAGGATGGCGTACGCGGCGCCGCTGTTGAGGATGTCGTCGCGATCTTCATGACGGAGGTAGGTGTCCAGCCGCCGTTCCAACGGCCAGTCCCAATAAGTCAGCCCGGTGTAGGGCGAGCAGAGAAATCCCCAAGCAATGGTGTCGAGTTCGCGGGCATCGGTTTCGTCGGCGGAACCGGCAAGCGTCATCTCAACCCCTCACTGCCATCCCCGCCCCTCAGCCATCATCGCCCCTGACTCGGCAGATAGGAAGGGGTAAATATTGCGGCGGGTCAGCCCAGCGGGTCGTGCTGAATGCGTTCGGCCGGTGCACCCTTGGCGAGCAACGCGTCGCGGGTGGCGCGGACCATCGCAGGACCGCCGCAGATGAGGATCTGCCGATCGCCCCAACCGCCGTACTTGGTGACCACCTCGGGCAGCCGCCCGGTCTGGCGCACATGCAGTCCGCGCGGCGGCTGGACGTCGGGATAGTCGGCCGCCCAGGGCGGATCGCTGGAGTACTCCGACACCGGCGACACCGACAGCCACGGGCTGGAGGCGGCGATCTCCCACAAAGTCCGCAGGTCGTACAGCTCGCAGGGATAGCGCGCCCCGAAGAACAGGTGCACCCGGGGGTTCTCGCCGAAACGGCACAGGTCCATGATCAACGCGCGCAACGGCGCCAGGCCGGTGCTGCCGGCCACCATCAGCACGTCGCCGCCGTCGCGGTCCACCTCCATCGCGCCGTGCGGGCTGGACAGCCGCCACCGATCACCCGGCCGCGTCTCGGCGACGATCGAATTGCTGACCATGCCGCCGACCACCGAGCGGACGTGGAACTCAATGAAGCCGTCCGGGTCCGGCGGCATGGCGGGGGACAGGAACCGCCAGCGTCGCGGCCACTGCGGCACCTGGACGTTGACGTACTGCCCCGGGTGATACGGCATCGGCCGATCCAGGTGCAGACGGACGACCGCGATGTCGCGCGACACCCGATGGTGTTCGAGCACAGTGGCGTCCCACCACGCCGGGCCGTCTTCGGCGTCGGCCGCACCGGCCATGATGCCGGTGATCAGATTGATGGCTTGGACGGCGGCGTCGTCGACGGCCGGTGTCCACTTCTCACTCAGCCTGCTGCGCATCGCGGAGTACCACGCCTGTCGCATGCTGTCGTAATGCCGTTGTGTGACACCGTATTTGCGGTGATCGCGGCCGAGCTGCGCGAGGAAGGCCACCGGCGCCTGGGCGCGCTGCGCGACGAACTCACCGAACACCCAGTGCATGGCCTGACCGAAGGCGGCCCGCTGCGGCGCCAACTCGGGTGGGAACAGGTCGCGCACTTCGCTGTCCAGGGCGAACCACCGGGTGTAGAAGCCGTGCAGCAGCTCATCGGCCGCGGAGTGCGGCACCTCGGAGTTCTCGAACGCAGCCCGCAGCACCGCAAGCGCATCACGATCCTCCAGACCCACGGCCGCGAGTGTAGGCGCGCGGGCTACAGACCGTGAATGCCCTTGTACAACACCATGACGCCGATGACGACCAGGATCACGGCCACCAGTGTCGCGTGCTGCGCCTCCATCCAGTCCTTGAGTTTGGTCAGCGGTTCGTCGAGCCGTTCACCGGCCACCAAGTAGGCCAGCACCGGCAGTGCCACCGAAGACGCCGCGACGGCGGTGAACACCGCGTCGGCGGTCCACGCCCCGGTGGTGCCCAGCCCCGCCGAGCCGATCGCCAAACCCGCTGCGGCACACATGAACAGGACCTTGGGGTTGACGACCACCAGCACGATCGCGGTGACGAAGGCGCGGGGTGGGCGGATGCTCGTCATCGACGTCAGCCATTTGGGTGTGTGCTCCGAGCGTTTGCGGGTGAACCACCGGTAGAGCCCGAACGCGATCAGTGCCGCGCCGATCACGATGCGGACGTAGGGCGCCCATGTCGGTTGCTTGTTGAGACCACCGAGGGCATTCGACACCAGCACGAATGCCGCGGTCAGACCGCCGATGCCCAGCACCCAGCCGGTCAGGAAGGCCAAGCTCGTGGGCCGGGGCGCGGGCGTGTGCAGCATCAGGATGCCGGGGATGATGGTCAGCGGCGACAGCGTGATGACCAGCGCAAGGGGGATCAGTTCGGTCAGCTCCGAACCCAGACCGGTCGTCACAGGTACCTCCTGGCGGTAGACGGACAACGCGCGGTCACGGCTGACCGTACTATCTCTGCCCGTGGGCAAGGATGCCGACGAAGAAAAGGGTGATGACGCGTCACACACCCTGATCTACGTCTCCGGGGTGGCAGCGCTGGTGCTGCTGGCGATGCTGGTGTACGCGGTGCTCGACACCGCCGAAAGTTCACAGCGGCGCGACGCCCCCGTGACGTATGCGCCGGCGATCAGCACCACGACGACGTCGAAGAAGACGTCGACGACATCCCGCACGACACCACGGATCTCGACCACCGACGTGAACCCGGGCTCGTCGACCTCGATGTCACCGTCGGAGACTACGAGCGAAGTCGTCATTCCGTCGGAGACGGAGTACTCCACGCCCACCACGACGACCACGCTGACCAACCCGTATGCCACGACGTCGGTGCCCAACGCGGGACGTACCTAGCGGCGCTTGAGGGTCCAGGCCGGCACCCAGTGGGTGACGGCCTTGCGTTTGGGGCCGTAGGCGATGTCATAGGTGACCAGGCCCCACCAGTCGCCCTGCTCGCACAGCCCCCAGCAGGACAACGTGCCCTTCACGACCTTGTGCATCTGCAGTCCGTGCGGGTGATAGCGGCCGGTGCGATGCGGCTCGCGGGGAAAGAGCACGGTCAGATCGACAAGCACGGGCTCGGGTGGGTACACGGGCCGGAACGGCGGCCGCAGTGGCTGACCGTTGTAGCCGATCGACGTCAGGTCACCCACCGATCGATCATATGTTCGATTCGGGTCACGAAAACAGATGGCAGAAGGCCCTATCGAAATATTGGTCAAATCTTTTAAACTTGAGCGGAACAGACTCAACCTTGACGACGTTGTAAAGCTCGACAAGCTTTTCTAGACGAAACGGAGGTGTCGTGGATTCTTTCAACCCGACAACCAAGACTCAGGCGGCGCTGACCGCCGCGTTGCAGGCTGCGTCCGCGGCAGGTAACCCGGAGATCAGGCCCGCCCACCTGCTGTTGGCGCTGCTCACGCAGGCTGACGGCATCGCTTCGCCGTTGCTCGAGGCTGTCGGTGTCGATCCGGCCACGATCCGCGCCGAGGCACAACGACTTGTCGACCGGCTGCCCTCGAGCAGCGGTGCGACCTCGCAGCCCCAGCTCTCGCGTGAGTCGCTCGCGGCGATCACCGCCGCCCAGCAGCTCGCCACCGAGATGGACGACGAGTACGTCTCCACCGAGCACCTGATGGTCGGCCTCGCCACCGGCGACTCCGACACGGCCAAGCTGCTCACCGGTCACGGCGCCTCCCCGGAGGCGCTGCGGGATGCGTTCGTCAAGGTTCGCGGCAGCGCCCGCGTCACCAGCCCGGACCCCGAGGCCAGCTATCAGGCGCTGGAGAAGTACTCCACCGACCTGACCGCCCGCGCCCGGGAAGGCAAGCTCGACCCGGTCATCGGCCGGGACACCGAGATCCGCCGCGTCATCCAGGTACTGAGCCGGCGCACGAAGAACAATCCGGTGCTGATCGGTGAACCCGGCGTCGGTAAGACCGCGATCGTCGAAGGACTGGCCCAGCGCGTCGTGGCCGGCGACGTACCGGAAAGCCTGCGGGACAAGACCGTCATCTCGCTGGACCTCGGTTCGATGGTGGCCGGTGCGAAGTATCGCGGTGAGTTCGAGGAGCGGCTCAAGGCCGTGCTCGATGACATCAAGAACTCGGCCGGGCAGATCATCACGTTCATCGACGAGTTGCACACCATCGTCGGCGCCGGTGCCACCGGCGAAGGCGCGATGGACGCCGGCAACATGATCAAGCCGATGCTGGCCCGCGGCGAGCTGCGGCTGGTCGGTGCCACCACCCTCGACGAGTACCGCAAGTACATCGAGAAGGACGCCGCCTTGGAGCGGCGCTTCCAGCAGGTGCTGGTCGGTGAACCGTCGGTGGAGGACACCGTCGGCATTCTGCGCGGGCTCAAGGACCGCTACGAGGTGCACCACGGCGTTCAGATCACCGACTCGGCTCTGGTCGCGGCGGCCACGTTGAGTGACCGCTACATCACCAGCCGGTTCCTGCCGGACAAGGCCATCGACCTGGTCGACGAGGCCGCGTCGCGGCTGCGGATGGAGATCGACTCGCGGCCCGTTGAGGTCGACGAGGTCGAGCGGCTGGTCCGTCGCCTCGAGATCGAGGAGATGGCGCTGGCCAAGGAAGAGGACGCTGCCTCCAAGGAGCGCCTCGAAAAGCTGCGCGCCGAATTGGCCGACAAGAAGGAAGAACTCGCGGAACTGACGACCCGGTGGCAGAACGAGAAGAACGCCATCGACATCGTGCGTGAGTTCAAAGAACAGCTCGAAGTGCTGCGCGGCGAGGCCGACCGGGCCGAGCGCGACGGCGATCTGGCCAAGGCCGCCGAGCTGCGGTACGGCCGCATCCCCGAGGTGGAGAAGAAACTCGACGCCGCACTGCCGCAGGTCGAAGCGCGCGAGGCCGTCATGCTCAAGGAGCAGGTCGGCCCCGACGATATCGCCGACGTCGTGGCGGCGTGGACCGGCATCCCCGCCGGCCGGCTGCTGGAAGGTGAGACCGCCAAGCTGCTGCGCATGGAGGAGGAGCTGGGTCGACGGGTCGTTGGCCAAAAGCGGGCCGTGCAAGCGGTGTCCGACGCGGTCCGGCGTTCCCGTGCCGGCGTCGCCGACCCGAACCGCCCGACGGGCTCGTTCCTGTTCCTCGGTCCGACGGGTGTCGGCAAGACCGAGCTGGCAAAAGCGTTGGCGGACTTCCTGTTCGACGACGAGCGCGCCATGGTCCGCATCGACATGAGTGAGTACGGCGAGAAGCACTCGGTGGCAAGGCTGGTCGGTGCTCCGCCCGGATACATCGGCTACGACCAGGGTGGTCAGCTGACCGAGGCGGTGCGACGGCGGCCGTACACGGTGGTGCTGTTCGACGAGGTCGAGAAGGCCCACCCGGACGTGTTCGACGTGCTGCTGCAGGTTCTCGACGAGGGCCGGCTGACCGATGGTCAGGGCCGCACCGTCGACTTCCGCAACACCATCCTCATCCTGACCTCCAACCTGGGGTCGGGCGGTACCGAGGATCAGGTGATGGCGGCGGTGCGCGCGGCGTTCAAGCCGGAGTTCATCAACCGCCTCGACGATGTGCTCATCTTCGATGCGCTGAATCCCGACGAACTGGTCCAGATCGTCGACATCCAACTGGCGCAGCTGCAGAAGCGGCTGAGTCAGCGTCGCCTCGAACTGCAGGTGTCGCTGCCTGCCAAGGAATGGCTGGCCAACCGCGGATTCGATCCGGTCTACGGCGCGCGGCCGCTGCGGCGGCTGGTGCAGCAGGCCATCGGTGACCAGCTGGCCAAGCTGTTGCTGGCCGGTGACGTCCACGACGGCGACATCGTGCCGGTGAACGTCAGTCCGGACGGCGAATCGCTGATCCTGGGCTGAGTTCTCAGCGCGAAGGTCCCCGCACCCCGGTGCGGGGATCTTCTGCGTTCAGGCGTCGGGCACGCCGAGGGCGGCGAGCGCTCCAGCGACCGTCACCTGGCGCAGCCGCTTGGGTGCGGTGTCGGGGAACTGCAGACAGCAATCCTGCATACCGCCGAACGCGATCACGCCGCGGGTGGCTTGCTCCAGCGTCGGGCGCGGCCCGAAAACCAAGGTGCACAACCGTTTCTGCCACCCCAGCACCTTGTCGACCAACCCGAGGTCGGCCAGCGTCGTCAGCTCGGAGACCGCCAGGATGAGATCGGTGCGGTGCCGGAAGATGAAATCGAAGTAGCCTTCCAGCAGTTCGCGGGGGCTGGCCGGGTCGGTCGACGCCCGCGTCTCCTGGTCGACGATGAACTTTTCGCCTTCCTCGATCACCGGCGTAAGGATGCTGCGCACCAATTCTTCCCGCGAGGAGAAGTGGTAGTAGAGCGCGGGCTTGGTGATGCCCAGCTGAGCGGCGATGTCTTGCAGGCTGGTGCGCTGCACGCCCTTCTGGACGAAGAGATTCCGTGCGACGTCCTGGATCCGTTCGCGGGTGCCTGACGCCGGCCTAGTCACGTAACCACCCTAACTGACCGATCGTTAAGTAAGCTGCAAGGGACATTGCTTACCGACCGTTAAGTAAGTGGAGTGGAGGATCGCCATGCGCGTACTCATCTCGGGCGCCAGCATCGCCGGACCCGTCCTGGCCTACTGGCTGACCCGCCGCGGATTCGATGTCACCGTCGTAGAACGCGCACCCGCGCTGCGTAAGACCGGCGGCCACGCCGTCGATCTATTCCGCCCGGCCATGGAGATCTCCGAACGCATGGGCGTCATCGACCAGGTCCAAGCCCGGGCCACCGGCACCACCCGGATGATCCTGCAGCGCACCAACGGGCGGCCGCCGGTGAACGTCGACTACCTGAAACTGGTCGGCGTCATCTCCGACCGTCACGTCGAGATCATGCGCGACGACCTCAGCCAGATCTACTACGACGCCAGACGCGACGACGTCGAGTATCTGTTCGGTGACCAGATCACCGCGATCGCCGACGACGGCACCGTCGACTTCGCCCACTCGGCGCAGCGGCGCTACGACGTCATCGTCGGAGCGGATGGTCTGCACTCGGGGGTGCGGCAGCTGGTCTTCGGTCCTGACGCCGGGCACACCCGTTTCCTCGGCGGCTACCTCGCCGTGCTGTCGGTGCCCAAAGAGCTTGCGCGCGACGGCGAAATGACGAACTTCCTCGACGTGAAACGGTGGGCAGCGATCTACACCGCCGACCACCTCGACGATGCCCGCGCGGTCTTCCTGCTCCGCCCCGATCGGCCGCTGGAGTACCACCATCGCGATGACGACCGCCAGCGCACCCTGCTGCGCACGGCGTTCACCGGCCTGAGCCCGACCGTCGATCGCTGGCTCGCCGAACTCGACGGTCCGGGCAGCTTCTACTTCGACTCGATCACCCAACTGGAGTTGACCAGCTGGTCGCGCGGCCGCGTCACCCTGGTCGGCGATGCCGGGTACTGCCCGGGGCCCGCTGTCGGTGGCAGCACCAGCCTGGCCGTGCTCGGTGCCTACGTACTGGCCGGTGAACTCGAACGGGCCGGCGGCGATTACGCCGCGGCCTTCGCCGCGTACGAGGCGGTGATGGCCGACCCGGTGCGGCACAGTCGCGCGTTCGCGCGCACGGTCGCCAAATCCCTCGTTCCGCGTTCGGAGCTCGGGGTGTGGGCGCTGGTGACCGCGGGCCGGGCGCTCGACGCCCTGCCGGCCGGATTGACCAGGGCTGCCGCGAAGCTCAACAGCAAGGGCGTGCGGTTGTACGACGCCATGAGTTACCCCGACTACCGGACGCCCGCCTCTGCTATTGATTGATGGTGCCGAACACTGATCCCGTCATCACCGCAGTCCCGGGACGACCGAACCTGGTACTCGGGGCTTACGACTTGGCGACGCTCGGCTACCGCGCCGACGAGTTCTTCGTCTCCGGTACTGCAACCTCGTACGCATCGCCGACAACCGCGGAGTACGGCACTCGCATCGTGGCCCTGCGACCGATCGACGACGCCGACTGGAATGGGACGGCGATCGTCGAGTGGCTCAACGTCAGCGGGGGTATCGACGCGCCTGCCGTCTGGCTCATGGCGCACCGGGAGATCGCTCGTGCCGGGTACGCGTACGTTGTCGTCTCCGCGCAAAAAGTCGGGGTTGAGGGCGGCCTCAGCCTGGTCGGCGATGCTTCCCTGAAAAAGCTGGATCCGCAACGGTATTCAGATCTGCGCCATCCGGGCGACGCGTACTCCTATGACATCTTCACCCAGGTCGGGCGGGCTGTGCGCGACGGTGGGATCGACGGCCTGGCACCGGAGGTCGTGCTGGCCGCCGGGGAATCGCAGTCGGCCACCTTCCTGACCACCTACGTCAACGACGTCGACCCGGACGTTGCGGTGTACGACGGGTTCCTCATCCACTCCCGGTTCGGGTCGGCGGCGCCGCTGGACGGGACGTCACTTCTCGACGAGACCGGGGAGTTCCACACCCGGCCGGTGCCGTTCCGCGCCGACCTGCGCGTGCCGGTACTTACCGTGATCACCGAGACCGATCTGCTCGACTCGCGACTACTGGGCTACCGCCACGCCCGCGTTCCGGACACCGAGCATCTTCGGGTCTGGGAGATCTCCGGTGCCGCGCACGCCGACAACTACACGATCAAGGTGGGGTTCATCGACACCGGCGACGTGCCGCTCGATCAGCTCGTGGCGGCCTATGCGCCGACCAACGACCTGATGGGCCAGCAGCTGCCGCATTTCATCAATTTCGCTCCGCAGCACCATTACGTCCTGCAAGCCGCGGTCGCACAGTTGCACACCTGGGTGCGTAGCGGACGGCCCGCGCCGAGCGCACCCCGGATCGAGCTGACCGACACCGAGCCGGTCGACATCGTGCTCGATGCGAACGGTCTGGCTACCGGCGGCCTGCGCACACCCTGGGTGGACGCCCCCACCGCCCGGACATCCGGGGCCAGCGCCGCCGGCGACAACGTGCTGCTCGCGATCTTCGGGTCGGGCGAGCCGTTCGACGCCGAGACGCTGGCCGCGTTGTACCCGGACGGGCGGGCCGAATACCTGCAGCGGTTCACCGCGGCGCTGGACGAGGCGATCACCGCAGGCTTCCTCCTGGCGGCCGACCGCGCGGAGATCCTCGAACTCGCCGCGGCGACCGGCCCGTAACAGGTCTGTGACCTGCTGGGGTTCTCGCAACCGGGCAGTGAGCAGATACGCTAGGTGTAATGGTTCCGTTCTGGTTCACGCTGTCCGCGCTCTGCTTCGTGGGTGCGGCGGTGCTGTTGTACGTCGACATCGGCCGTCGGCGTGGTTTGGGCCGCCGCCGTAAATCCTGGGCGCGGTCGCACGGGTTCGACTTCGAACCCGAGTCCGCCGAGATCATCGACCGCTGGAAGCGCGGGGTGATGTCCACCGTCGGCGATGTCACCGCACGTAACGTCGTGCTCGGGCAGATCCGCGGTGAGGCGGTGTACATCTTCGACCTCGAAGATGTCGCCACCGTGATCGCGCTGCACCGCAAGGTCGGCACCAACGTGGTGATGGATCTGCGGCTCAAAGGCATCGCGGAGCCGCGGGAGAGCGACGTCTGGCTGCTGGGCGCCATTGGTCCGCGGATGGTCTACTCGACTAACCTCGACGCCGCCCGCCGGGCCTGCGATCGCCGGATGGTGACGTTCGCCCACACGGCTCCCGATTGCGCCGAGATCATGTGGAACGAACAGAACTGGACGTTGGTCTCCATGCCGATCTCGTCCACCCGGGCCCAGTGGGACGAAGGCCTGCGCACCGTGCGGCAGTTCAACGACTTACTGCGGGTGCTACCCCCGACCGTGCAGCCGGCGCTCACCCAGTCTCCCGGCCGTCGCAACGCCTCCCCGGGCCGCCCGCTGGCGCCCGCGGGCCGTCGCGAGCTGCCGCCGGGACACGTCGACGCTCCGCCGCCGCTGCGCCCGCAGCAGCCACGGAACGGCACACAGGCTCCCAACTACCAGCGCTGAGCCGGTAGGGTCGCGGCGTGCCCCGTCCCGTCGCCCTGATCACCGGCCCCACCGCGGGCCTTGGTGCGGGCTATGCCCGCAGGTATGCGCGCGACGGGTACGACCTCGTTCTGGTCGCCCGCACCGTGGAACGGCTCGACGACCTCGCCGCCGAGCTGAGGGCCGCCAACGGTGTCGACGTCGAGGTGCTGGCCGCCGACCTCACTGAGGCAGCCGACCGCGAGAAGGTCGCCGATCGGTTGGCCGCCGGGGTCCAGGTGTTGGTCAACAATGCGGGGTTCGGGACGTCCGGCGAGTTCTGGACCGCCGACCCCAACCAGCTGCAGGCCCAGCTCGACGTCAATGTCACCGCCGTCATGCACTTCACCCGTGCGGCGCTACCGCCGATGATCGAGGCGGGCTCGGGCACAGTGATCAACATCGCCAGCGTCGCCGGGCTTCTGCCGGGACGCGGGTCCACCTACTCGGCGTCGAAGGCCTGGGTGGTGTCGTTCACCGAAGGCCTGGCCAACGGCCTGGAGGGCACCGGCGTGAGCGTCCACGCCGTCTGCCCGGGATTCGTGCACACCGAGTTTCACGAACGGGCCGGCATCGACATGAAGTCGATTCCGAACATTCTGTGGCTCAACGTCGACGATGTTGTCGCCGAGAGCCTGGCCGATGTGGCCAAGGGCAAGGTCATCAGCATTCCCGGCCTGCAGTACAAGGTTCTGACCTCGGCCGGCCGGCTGGTTCCGCGGGGGCTGGTCCGCGCGGTCAACAAAACGATGGGACGAGGCCGTGGGCGCACCTGAACTCAACGTCACCGAACGCGCCGAGCTCGCCGAGCTGGTGCGCCAGCTGTCGGTGGTGTTCGGCCGCGTCACGCTGTCGTCGGGCAAGGAGGCCGACTACTACGTCGACTTGCGGCGCGCCACACTGCATCACCGGGCAGCCCCGCTGATCGGCCGGTTGGTGCGCGAGCTCACGGCAGACTGGGACTACACCGCAGTTGGCGGGCTGACCATGGGGGCCGACCCGGTGGCCAGTGCCGTCATGCACGCGCCGGGTCGCCCGATCGACGCCTTCGTGGTGCGCAAAGCAGTGAAAAGCCATGGCATGCAACGGCTCATCGAAGGCGCCGAGGTATCGGGTCAGCGGGTGCTGGTGGTCGAGGACACCAGCACCACCGGCGGTTCGGCGCTGACCGCCGTGAACTCGGTGCGTGAGGCAGGCGGAATCGTGGTGGGTGTCGCGACTGTGGTGGACCGGTCCACCGGGGCGGCCGAGGCGATCGAAGCCGAGGGTATTCCCTACCGAAGTGTGCTGGGTCTGTCAGACCTGGGCTTGCCCGAATCCTGACGGTCACGGTGGAAATCGATGAGGGGCCCGGCGAGGCCTCGGAATGGCAGTGGGATGACGTCGTCGACGTGATCTGTGCCGGTGCAGGCCCGGGCGCGCTCGCCCACGCGATCTGCTGCGCCGACCATGACCTGGACGTCGAACTCGCCGATGCCGAGATCTCCTGGCGGAGTGCTGATCCCGATATTGCGGCTTATCTGCAATCGATGACCGAGGACCTCGGGCTATCCGACACGCCCGCCACGGATCTGGAGTTGTCCGCTGAACGGGCCAAGCCGGTGCCGGTCAAGACCGATCGCCGCGCGACGATCGAGCCGTTCTTCGGATCCCGGCTGCGGGATTGGTCAGTGCGGTGCATCGCCTCGCCGTTCGGCGTGATCTATAGCCAGATACCCGATTTTCTGACGCCGATGCGTGCCGACGGCGGCGAGACGATCCGGGTCGCCGCATTGGGCAGCTTCCGGCCCGACGGTGATCAGCCTGGCGCTGCGCTGACTGAGTGGCTGCGCGGGCAGGTGCGTGAACGCGAGATCTATGGCGAAGCCGGTATGGCGTTGCAGCGATTGATCTTTGAAGAAGGTCGCATAGCGGGTGCAGAGCTGTCCACCCCGGACGGAACCCGGCTGGTGCGTGCGACACACGGAGTTGCGCTGTCGGTCGGAGCGTCGCCCGCCGACGCTGACTGGCCGGTTCAGGACGAATTTCCCGACGGCGCACAGGTCGCCGTCGTGAGTCGAACGGCCAGCCGCTTCGGCCGTGTCGAGCTGTTGTACAGCTCCTGAGTCAGTTCCTGCTCTGAGCGGCGAAGTCCACCGGGATAACGCCTTTGGCGAACAACTCGGCCATGGCATCGGCCGGAATGGGGCGGGACAACAGGAAGCCCTGAGCCCGGTGGCAGCCGTGCTGCAGTAGCGTCATCGCCGCGGTCGGCGACTCGACGCCCTCCGCGACGAGTTCGAGGTTGAACGCCTCGGCCAGTGCGATGACGGCGCGGATGATCGCCAGGTCTTCGGGATTGGTGCCCAGATCGAGAACGAAGCTCTTGTCGATCTTGAGGGTGTCCACCGGGAGCGATTTCAGATGGGTGAGCACGCTGTATCCGGTACCGAAGTCGTCGATGGCGATTTGCACACCGACCTCTTTGAGTCCGGCCAACGTGATGCGAGTGGTCTCAATGTCTTGCACCACAACGCTTTCGGTAATCTCCAGGCAGACCGATTTGCCGTCGAGACCGAACTCGGCGATCGTCTCGGCCACCGACTCGACGAATCCGTCGGCGACCAGTTGCACGGGGGACACGTTGATGCGGATGACCGCATTCTTGCCGATGCCGCTTGCCTGCCAGATGCTGAACTGCTCACATGCGGCGCGCATCACCCAGCGGCCGAGGTCGCCTGCCAGATTGATGGATTCGGCGACGTGGATGAACGAGTCCGGTAGCAGCAGGCCACGGGTCGGGTGCTGCCAGCGCACCAGCGCCTCGGTCGCCAGGATCTCCCCTGTGCGCATGTCGACCTCGGGCAGATAGTGCAGGAGCAACGACCCCGTGTCGATCACTCCCTGCAGATGCAGCTCGATGTCATTGCGGAACTCGCTCTTCAGCGACATCTCGTCGGTGAAGACCGCGATCTTGTTGCCGCCGGCGTTCTTGGCATTCAGCACCGCCTGGTCGGCACGACGCAGAAGATCCGAAGTGGTGTCGCGGCCCGGAACACCCAATGCGACACCGGCACTGACCGTGCGGGTGAGCATCTCTCCACCGATCGTCACCCGGTCGCGTAGCGCCTCCTGCAGCCGATGGGCGAGTGCCTCGGCGGTTTCGGCGTCCACCGGACCGGCAGGCACAATCACGAACTCGTCACCACCGAGGCGGGCGATCACGTCGCTTTCACCGGATTCCTCACGCAGCCGTTCGGCGAACGCCTGGATGAACCAATCACCGGCATGATGGCCGAGGTAGTCGTTGATGGCTTTGAGCCGGTCGAGGTCGAGGAACAACACCGCGACCGGACCTGGCTGCCCGGCGCGCAACCGCTCGTCGAGGTGAGCCAACAGTGCCCGGCGGTTGTGCAGACCGGTCAGGTCGTCGTGCTCGGCGAGGTAGCGCAGCTGGTCCTCGGCGACCACGCGCGCCTGTACTTGGGCGAACAACGACGCAATTGCCTTGAGCGCATTGAGCTCTTCGGGTGTCCAGTCCTTGATGCCGAACTTGATGAATCCGATGCAGCCCGTCGTGGTGTCGCCGGACAGCAGCGGGACCGATGCCATCGACGTCAACGCCATGCCCGTGCCCTCTTCGACGAGGCGTTGGTAATCGTCTTCCGGGATCGGATCGGGACGGAAGAACACCGGCTCCTTCGCGTGCTCGGCGGCAGCGAAAACCGGGTCGGCGTCGGCGAAGTAGACGACACCCAAGGGATCGGGATCCGGGATGAACGGTCGAAGGGGCCACTCGGCGATCAGGCGCGTCGCGCGGACGCTGTGATCGTTGTAGCGCAGGAAGCTGACGTCGACCCCGAAGGATTGCACCAATTGGCCGAGAACCTCTTGCGAAACCTTCGGTGATGTCGCGGCGTCGACAGCCATCAGCTGCGTCGCGACATGCGTGACGAGATTCTCCAGGCTGTCAGCAGTCCCGGTCTCGTTAGGTGTGGTCATCGTGCCATCTCGTGATTAGCGGAGCTTAGGAGATGGTATCGGTTTGTTGCCGTCTGGCTAGCTTCCACTCCCGGCCAGCAAGCCAAAGCCACTGAACTCGTCGGAGATGTCCGCCAGCATGCGCATCTCCTCGACGATCTTGGCCAACTGTTTCGGCTCGGCGTGGTTGGCGAAGGTGCGCCGATCCCACCACATCATCTTCGTGCGGTAGCGGTCGGTGGGATACGCCGCAGCCGGGATCTTGGTGGCCACAACCCCACCCGAGGTGCTCCACCGGTCCAGCACGTGTGCGGCGGCGGTCGCCAGGATGAACTGGGCGCCCAGCAGGCTCATCGTCGGGAACGCAGTGCGCGCGAAGACGCGGGTCAACTCTCCGCTGCGAGCGGGATCGTCACTCACCCACGCCGACTTCATCTCCACCACGCCGAACGGCAGCCGGTCGGTGATCATCTTGCGGACCGCCTCCTGGCCCGGCTGGCCCGCCCATTCGACGATCGCATGGGATTCGTCGGCGCTGAGGTACGGACCCTTGGCCCGTAAACCGCCCAGCATCTTCCCGCTCTCGTCGAGCGCTGTGTAGAACAGCGTGGTGTCGCGGCCGTCGCGGAACGAGTCGATGTCCAGTGCCGCTTCCACACCGTGCTTCTCGTAACTTTGCAACGCTCCCTGCAAATAATCGTTCCATAGCCCTGGTTCGCTGTCGGGTTGCGCGAGCACGATCGTGCACCCGGTATCGGCGTCGCGCCAGCTAATGGTTTCAGGGAGTGTGTAGAGCTTTTCGTCCGGAAAGGCCAACACTGAAGCGTTCATCATTTCCCATCTTTCGGGGGGCCTGCGGTAGGAGGTTCCGCAGCGGATACCGAGGTGAAACAGGGGGTTTTTATTCGAACTTGCAAATATCAGTATCTCGCCGGAAGGTGCCAAGACTCCAGCCATTAGCCGGAAAAGCGCAGGTTACCGGGGGGTAGCCGACGAATTCCGTCGAAAACACCGCTCCTCGACACGGCTTGCGTGAACACCTGTGTGCACAGAATTCCTGGTCAAGGGCGGCGTCGCTGCCAAGCGAACTGGAGACCCTAGACTCTTCATCGGCAGTGACCGATCCGTTATTACCGGCGCCCGATGGGGCGAAAGGTATGTGCGGAGTGTGATGTGGGGGGCGGAAAGGGCGTTGCGTGACCTGTATCGCACCCGTGTGGTCATCCCACGAGGACGCAGTGTCGCGGCGGATAATGACCGCCCTGGTCATCGCAATTCCGGCCATTGCCAGCATGATCTGCGCATGTCGGTGCTCAGATCGTCCCAGCAAATGGAGTTATGGCAACGGATTGGCGCAGATTGAGGAATCGTCGGCGCTGCCGGGACCGAAGGTCAAAGTTGCTGGATTTCGCTGGAGCGGTGAATTCGTATTACTCGACTCCGACCCCGCCCGCGGGTGACTCGTGACTGAAGCGGGCCCGACCGAGTGGAGCACCGGGGACCCGGGCGTCGGTCCCTGGGACGGGGAGCTGCCCGACGATCCTCGCTACGACGCGGAACTGTTGCGCCACGGCGATAGTCGCAACGTCGTCGACGCCTACCGCTATTGGACGCGGGAGGCGATCATCGCCGACATCGATCGGCGCAGGCACCCGCTGCACATCGCGATCGAGAACTTCGGAAACGACGCCAACATCGGTGCGGTGGTCCGCACCGCCAACGCGTTCGCCGTCGACACGGTGCACATCGTCGGTCGGCGACGGTGGAACCGGCGCGGGGCCATGGTGACCGACCGCTACCAACGGCTGACCCACCACGAGAACACCGAGGACCTGTTGGCTTTTGCCGCCGGTGCGGGACTTGTCGTCGTCGCGGTGGACAACATCCCGGGCGCTGTGCCGCTGGAAACCACCGCGCTGCCGCGAGATTGCGTGCTGGTGTTCGGCCAGGAGGGACCGGGCATCTCCGAGGCCGCCCGAGACGGGGCGGCGGCCACCGTGTCGATCGCGCAGTTCGGTTCGACGCGCAGCATCAACGCCGCCGTCGCGGCCGGCATCGCGATGCACGCCTGGATCAGGCAATGGGCCGATCTGACGCAGGCTTGGTAGGGCAGGATTGACGGCATGGACCAGCTGTGGGCGAACCGCGCTGCCAGTGCCGAAGCGGCGATCGCGAAACGCCATCGACGTCGGCTCTGGGGTCTGCCCGGAACACAGCTCGGAGTCGTGAGTTGGCCGTCCACCCGGCGCGACCGGCTCTTCGGCACATGGCATTACTGGTGGCAGTCCCATCTGCTCGACTGCCTGGTCGACGCGCAGGTGCGCGACCCACAGGCCACGCGCCTGGCCGAGATCAAGCGGCAGATCCGCGGCCACCGGCTGCGCAACAACGGTCGCTGGACCAACAGCTACTACGACGACATGGCCTGGCTGGCACTGGCGCTCGAACGCGCGCAACGGCTGGCCGGCGCCGATCGGTCCCGCGCCCTGAAGACGCTGTGCGACCAGTTCGTCACGTCCTGGGTGCCCGAAGACGGCGGCGGAATCCCTTGGCGCAAACAGGATCAGTTCTTCAATGCGCCCGCCAACGGTCCGGCGGGCATCTTCCTGGCCCGCTATGACGACCGGCTGCGCCGGGCGCAGCAGATGGCCGACTGGATCGAGGAAACCCTGCTCGACCCCGAAACCCATCTGGTGTTCGACGGCATCAAGGGTGGCTCGCTGGTGCGCGCTCAGTACACCTACTGTCAGGGCGTCGTGCTGGGGTTGGAGACCGAACTGGCTGCGCGCACCGACGACGACCGGCATTCCGAACGGGCCCGGCGGCTGGTGGCAGCGATTGCCGAACACATGGCACCCGACGGAATCGTGACCGGAGCCGGCGGCGGTGACGGCGGTCTGTTCGCGGGGATCACGGCGCGGTATCTCGCACTTGCGGCGACGGACCTGCCTGGCGACGCGGCCCAGGACACTCGCGAGGAGGCCCGCGCTATCGTGCTGGCCTCGGCTCAGGCCGCGTGGGACAACCGTCAGAGTGTGGACGGCCTGCCGCTGTTCGGCCCCTCCTGGGGCACCACAGCGGAGGTCCCCTCCGCCGGTGGCGGACAGGCACAATTCATCGAGGGGGCGGTGAACTCCTCGCAGACACCCGAGCGGGACCTGTCTGTACAACTCTCGGGTTGGATGTTGATGGAGGCGGCACATACGGTGACAGCGTGAAAGGCAGCCGGCTGGGTCGCGACCCGACAGCGATGCGATTCGGTGAAAACGCCGCTGCGGCCCTACTGCTGACGTTCACCCTGTTGGCCATCCTGTGGGCGAATTCGCCCTGGGCGCACACCTATTCCGAGTTCTGGGAGACGCACGTCGGTCTCAGCTTCGGAAACATGCACGGCCAGCTGACGGTCAAGGAACTCGTCAACGACGCGCTGATGGCGTTCTTCTTCTTCATCGTGGGCCTGGAAGTCAAGGCCCAGTTCACCATCGGTGAACTCACCGAGCGCTCGCGCGCTGTGGTGCCGGTGGTCGCGGCGGTGGCCGGGCTGATCCTGCCCGCGGTGATCTTCCTGCTCTTCAACCCGACTGGCGACAACGCGAGCGCATGGGGTGTGGTGATCTCCACCGACACTGCGTTCCTCGTCGGCGCGCTGGCGATCATCGCACCCAAGTACCCGGCGCGGCTGCGGACCTTCCTACTCACCCTGGCCGTGGTCGACGACGTGGGCGCCCTGGCCGCCATCGCACTGTTCTACTCCGAGCGGATCCGGGTCATCCCGCTGGTGATCGCCGTCGTTCTCTTCGCCGCGCTGATCGCGGTGCGCTACCTTCCCGCGGCAATCCGCGGGATCGCGTATTCGATTCTGGCCGTTGCGTTGTGGCTGGCGCTGTTCAACGGTGGCGTGCACCCGACCCTCGCCGGTGTGGTGGTCGCGCTGGTGATCCCGGTCTTCACACCCGAGCGCCAACGGGTCGAGGCCGCAATCGATGTCATCCGGGCGTTCCGTCAGTCACCGAACTCGGAATACGCCCGCGCCGCCACCCGTAGTCTGCGCGACTCGATCTCGATCAACGAACGACTGGTCACCAGCTTCGGGCCGTACGTGTCGTTCGGTGTGCTGCCGTTGTTCGCGTTGGCCAACGCCGGTGTTCGACTGGACGCCGACACCGTGCTCGCGGCACTGCACTCACCGCTGACGTGGGGTGTGGTGGCAGGTCTGGTGCTGGGCAAGCTGATCGGCATCACCGGCGCCACGTGGATCGTCCAGCGCACCGGGCTCGGCCGGCTCTCCCCGGGATTGACGTTGCGGCGCATCGCCGGCGGCGCAGCGCTGTCCGGAATCGGCTTCACGATCTCGCTGTTCATCATCGACCTGGCGATCACGAATCCGCGCGCGGCCGACTTGGCGCGCGTCGGCGTGCTCGCGGCATCGGCCATCGCATTCGCGTTGGGCTGGGCGGTGTTCCGGCTCACCGACAAGCTCAGCCCGCCGGTTGCGGTCGGGCTCAAGCTGGTGCGCGACATCGACCCGGAACGCGACCACATCCGCGGGCGTCCGGACGCGCCGCTGACCCTGGTCGAGTACGGCGATTTCGAATGCCCCTTCTGCAGCCGGGCCACCGGGTCAATCGACGAAGTCCGTGAGCACTTCGGCGACGAACTTCGTTATGTGTGGCGCCATCTGCCGCTCGAGCGGGTGCATCCGCGGTCCCTCGACGCCGCGCGGGCCAGTGAGGCGGCCGCGCTACAGGGCAAGTTCTACGACCTCGCCGCGATGATGTTCGAGTTCCAGGACTTCCTGGAATGGCAGCACATCTACCGCTATGCCGACCAAGTCGGTTGTGACATAGCCAAATTCGACGACGACCTGCATTCGTCGCGGGTGTTGCACCGCGTTGACGATGACGCCCAGGACGCCGAGCTGATGGACCTCAACGCGACGCCGACATTCTTCGTCAACGGCGTACGGCACAAAGGCCCGTGGGATGCGGCGAGCCTGATCCGCGCCCTGGAAGCCGGCCGCCCCGGGAGTTAGGGCGCGCGCCGCCCGGCGATCATCATGATCGGCGATCCGGGTATCCGGGTCACGGTGACGTCGACCAGGTCGGGCCGGTCGGCAAGCGCGCGGCCGTCATCGAGGTCGATCGCGCGGCCGGCGATCCAGGTCCGGAAGATCGCAAGGTTGACCCGATCCAGGAATCGCGGCGCCTTGTAGAAAGTGATGAATCGTTCCGCGTCCTCGAAAGTGGCGCTGCGATCCGCCTCGGTGACCAACAGCGGTCCGCCACGTTTGAGCACCCGGATGCATTCGCCCATGCCGCGGGCTTGGTCGGTCCAGTGCTTGATCGAGCCGTAGCTCAGCACGCCGTCGAACGTCTCGTCGCCGAAGTCGAGGTTCGTGGCGTCGCCGAGCTGGAACGAGACGCGGCCCGAGTAACCGGCCATCCGCTTGCTGACCCTGTCGAGCTGCGGCTGGGAGAGGTCGATGCCGACGATGCGAAGGTCGGGGCGCTTATCGGCGAGGTACTTGGTGAACAGTCCGCCACCGCAACCGACATCCAGGACGTAGCCGTTCTGGGGGAGGTCCGGCAGGAAGTACTCGTCGACGGCATGCCGCGACTCGTAGACGGCGGGGGCGACGACGGTCTCGTACATCCAGGCATGCGCGCCGGTATAGGTGTTGGTGATCTTGTCGAACGGTGCCATAACCATGGACGGCTCCTGTGCTTCACGTCGAGTTGGCTGATAGTACCAATCAGCGGGGCGGACCCAGCGACCGTCGCCGGCTCCGGGTCGATGCCGGCCCGGCGTGCGCCAACCGGAGTATCAGAACCAGTGACTCACCGGGCTGGACGCCGGCCAGTTCGCTGAACTGCAATTTCAGCTCGACAAGGTCAGGGGCGAAAACCGGTGACAATTCCGAGAGTTCGTGGCGATGGGCGGCGTGCAGGAACACCGGCGAAATGGGATGGACCGCCAAGCCGGTTCGTTGGGCGACGATCCAGACCGCCTCGGCAGCCGCACCGCCGCGGGCGTAGTCG
The DNA here is from genome assembly GCF_022370635.2 of Mycolicibacterium crocinum. The sequence continues at coordinate 676,755 of NZ_CP092362.2, forward strand.
ATCAACTGATCCCCGGTGGTGGTGATCACGGCGATCGCGGACGTGGCGTGAACCCGGTCCGCGACGTCTTCGCCGAGAGCTTCCCCGGCGTCCCAGTCCGCCAGCAGATCCATCACGTCGGAGCGCCGGAGAATCTCCATTACCGCGAAGTCACCCGGCGCGAGTTCCAGCCCCCGGACGTCGATGCCGCTGTCCGCAGGTTGGTCACCGGGCCAGCGCATCTCGGAGATCATCTCCCGGTGCAGTCGCGGTGTGAGGAAGCGCCGCCGGTCGGTCGCCGCCAGAATCGTTGCCGCCCGGTCGATATCAGCGCGGTCGGTGAGTAGATGCAAGCCCGCTCCTTCGCGGGACGCCCACTCGTGCAGCGCGTCGACCGTGTCGGTGGGTAGCGGTTGCGGGTTGCCCAGGCGGCGGTTGGTTTCCCGCCGCAGCATCGGTTCGTACAGCCCGGCCAGGTCGGCGTCACCACCGGCGCCCAACCGCAGCGTCGCCTCGAGCAGTGTCGCCCCGTCGGCCGTCCACTCAACCGAGCCGAGCACGCCCGCGTGTGCTGCGGCAACCCGGGCATTGAAGGTCGCCGCGCCGACGGCTACCGCGCTGCCCCGGAAGGCCACATCCATCATCGACTTGTATTGCGGCGCAATACGGATCCGCACTGAGTCCGCCGCGGTCTCGATCTGCCAGGGCTGTGCGTTTCCGCCCGAGGGGGCCCGGATCGCGGCCTGGGCGATCGCTGTCGCGGGGTCGTCCGGTTCCTCGGCGTCCGGTGCCGGTTCCTCGGTGTCCGGTTGCGCTGGCTGGGCGAGATCCGGCTCGGTGATCTCGTCGAGCGCTTGGCCGATGTCGATGCGGACCTGACCGGACGCCAGCGGTTCACCCAGGCCGATGCGGCGCGCGCCTTCGGCGACGATCGTCGCGCCCAGCGTGACCTCACCGGCCAGCTGCGGCCAGGTGGACAGCGTGTGGCCGACCTCGACCAGCGACGCGGTCAGCCGTCCGGACGACCGGCTGGCGTCGAGGTGACGCAGCATGTAGGGAATACGGTCCTGCTGCGATAGTGCGGCCAACTGCGCGGAGTCCACCCCACCGAGAACGCCGTGCATGACGGGACGATCCGGCTCGAGATCGAAACGCTCCACGTCGATCAGCCCGCGATCACTGGTCGCCATGAGCACCGGAAGTCGTCGGTCCCTGGCAGCCTCACGGATCCGGACCTTCATATCCAGCGAGTCGCATTCCTCGACCACGATGTCGATGTCGTCGAGGAACTCGTCGAGTGAGTCCGCGCGCACACCAGAGGTCATGACCTCGACCCGCAGGTAGGGGTCGAGCTCCGCAATCCGCCGGGCCGTCACAACGGCCTTGTTGAGCCCGATGTCCAGGATGGTGGCCGGCACCCGGTTGAGGTTCGACAGCTCGAGATGGTCGAAGTCGGCGAGTCGCAATGTGCCGCAGAGCCCTTCGGCGGCCAGGGTGTGGGCGATGACGTGGCCGACGCTGAGTCCGGCGATCGCGATCCGAACGTTTCCGAGCCGGCGCTGCTCGGCGGTGGTGATCAGATTACGGTTGCGGTCGGTGCGCACAGCCCGAAAGCCGTTCGGCCCCAGGATGGCAACGACGGTTCGCCGCCACGGGTAGTGCGCCCACCGGGTCGGCTCGTCCAGCAACTCGGCGCCCGGCGCCGGCGCGAGCTTGCGGAGGTCGGCGAGCAGCGCAGCACGGTGGTCGATGAATTCGACACCGGGATCCTGTCGCAGCGCGTCGAGTGCGGCGTCCCCGTCACTCAGGATGACGGCGGAGTAGCTCGCTGTTGCGTCAACTGCCATGTGTCAGCGCTTTCGGATTCGGGCGCGGATCGGCGCGCCGGCGATCATCGTGAAATGCAAGGCAAGAGGGAAGTCCGCCTCCAGCGAGGCGATGTCCACCTGGCGGATGATGCTTGCCAGGGCGAGTGTGACCTCCAGCATGGCGAAGTGGTCGCCGATGCACGAGCGCGGGCCGCCTCCGAACGGAATGTACTGCCAGCGTTCAAGTTTCTTGACAGCGTCCGGGGCGAACCGGTCGGGGTTGAACCGCAGCGGATCGTCCCACAGCGCTGGATCGCGCTGGACGGCCATCCTGCCGAGCACCACCATGGTGCCGGCTTCCACCCGGTAACCGCCGACTTCGAGGTCGCGGCAGGCCATCCGGGTCCCGGTCGGTGCCGGCGGGCACAGCCGCAGCGACTCGCGCACCACCTGTGCGGTATAGCCCAGGTTGGGCAGGTCGTCCGGGTTCAGTGGCCGATCGGGCAGGGCCGCCACCTCGGCGACGACGCGGTCCTGACAGGCGGGATCGTGGCCGAGTGCCCACAGTGCGTAGGCGAGGGTTGTTGCTGTGGTGTCGTGACCGGCGAACAGGAAGATGATGATCTCATCGCAGATCTCGCTGTCGGACAGCCGTTTTCCCGTTTCCGGGTCTTCTGCGGCGATGAGGGCGTGGACCAGCGGTGCGACCCGGTTCGGGTCACGTCGGCATTCGCTGACGATATCGCCGGCGAGACGATGCAGTTTCGCGCTTGCCTCGCGTGCTCGGCGACGCGCCGGTGTGGGCAGCCAACGGGGAGCGCGGACCGGACGGGTGGCGCGGGAGATCGCGTACGACAGTGCGATGCGCAAGGGTTCGGCGACATCGTCGGCGCGCGCCTCGAGATCCATCCCGAGCACCGAAAGTCCAAGAGCCCTTAGCGTGAGCGCGCGGGATTCGGCGTCGAGGTCCACCTCGCCGCCGTCGGGCCAAGCGGTGCACACCGAGTCGGCGGCTTGGGCCATGTGTCCGCCGAACTCGCGGACCCGCTGCTTGGTGAAGACGGGCTGGATCGTGCGCCGTCGTGGTCGCCACGGTTCGTAGGGAAGGTCGGCCAGGTTGGCGCCGATGATCCGGCGCATCTCGTCGAAGACCGGGCTGGTCTTGTCCACCGAACCGTCCTTGATGCTGAGGACATCGCGCAACGCGCCCGGCGAGGTGACGAGAACCATCGGTGGCATCAGCCAGCGCGGGCCCACCGTGAACCGTGTGACAGGTCCGCCGGCGTCGCGCAGCCGCTCGGTGCCGGTGCTGAATTCCTTCACCGCTTTCAGCCGCTGGCGCAAGGGCATCGGATTGACCGGCGCCAACGGCAACGAGTCGAGGCCACCGCTGGAAGGGGCCTGTGTCACGCGGTCCTCCCACTATTTCACTGAGGAACGAAAGTGTACCGATCGAGTCCGGGTTTAATGATGGGGCGTAAGTGGCGCGGGAAGAAGGGTTGTGGATGGGGATTCGACCGCTGTGGCGGATACCGGGCATCGTCCTGCGGGAGCGCTTCCATTCGCCGGGGCGCGAACGGATTCCCGAACCGATGGTGATGGACGACGCCGAATCCGTTGCCTTCTTTCACGCCGGCGGTGCGGCCAACCCCGGTATGCGAGCTGTGTATGACCTGTGTGCCCGCTCGATCGACACGATGCTGCCGCGGGGCGGGCGGTTGCTCGACCTCGGCATCGGCTCCGGGCGTGCGCTGAGCGCAGTGCTGCGACGGCGCACGGACATCACCGCGGTCGGTGTCGACCTGGCGCCCAACATGCTGGCGACCGCCGGGGATCTGTTCGCCGCCGAAGGCCTCGACGGGCGAGTGGAATTGGTACAGGCCGACATCACCGCGTTGCCCGCTTCACTTGCGGGTGCGCCGTGGGATGCGATCTCGTGCATGTGGACTCTGCATCAGTTGCCCGACGCCGATGTCCTGAGCGCCGCGCTGCGGCAGATCGCCGCGGTCCGGCGCGACAGCGGTGCCTCGCTGTGGATCTCCGATTTCGCGCGGCTGCGTGATCCGTCGGCCTGCCCAGCCATGTTGCAGTGTGTGGACCCCGATTCGCCGATGGGTCTGCGGCAGGACGCGATCGCCAGTGAGGCGGCGGCGTTCACCCGTGAAGAACTGTCGGCGGCTCTGGCTGTGGCGGGGCTGGGCGGGTTGAGCTCCGGTCACGCCACGCCGCTGCCGTACCTGCAGGCGTACTGGATGTTCGGCGCGAAGGGTGAACAGGCTCCCGCGGGCAAGCGGCCCGCGCAGCTTCACGGTCAGGCGCGGCGGGAGGCGGCGCTGTTGCGGTGGGGTTTCACCGCTAAGCCGTTCTGACCGCTAGACGGGAATCGTTGTGCCTGTTTCTTTTTCGGCGAACTGCACCACCCTGGCGGCCGCGTCGTAGTCGCAGGCCTTGGGTGAGCGGCCGATCAACGCCGGCTCGCCGCGCAGCGCCAGCCGGGCGCTGACCCCGACGTAGCTGCCCGGCGGGATCGGCTCGCTGATGCAGTAGAGCGTGGGAGCCGCGCCCTCGTCGATGTCATTGGCGAACCGATCGGCCGCACCTTTGGCGACCTTGTGGACCAAGGACATCAACGGTGAATCGCTGGTGTGCGTCAGGTTGGAGGCGACCCAACCGGGGTGGACCAGCTGGGTGACGACGCCAGAGTCGGCGGCGCGCAGACGCCGGTCGAGTTCGAGACCCCACAGCATCATCGCGAGCTTGGAATGCGTGTACGCGCCCATCGAGGTCCACTTGGCGCGGCGCAGGTGCATGTCGTCGAGGCGAAGGGTCGCCTGGCGATGGCCATCGGAGGAGACGTTGATGATCTGCGAACGGATCCGGCCGAACAGCAGGTTCGTCAGGGCGAACGGGCCGAGCACGTTGGTGCCCATCGTCATCTCGAAACCGTCGACGGTCTCGCGGCGCTTGTCGGTCAGTGCGCCGGCGTTGTTGATCAGGATGTCGACGTCGCCGTCGAGCCTGTCGCCGAAACCGCGGACCGACCCGAGGTCGGCCAGATCCAGCTCGATCACCTCGGTGGACCCGTCGATCTCGGCGGCACGCTGGGCGCCCAGCTCGGTGTTGCGGACGGCCATGATGACGTGGGCGCCCGCGCGGGCGAGCGCCCTCGTCGTGCCCAGCCCCACGCCGTTGGTCGCGCCCGTCACGATGATCCGTTTGCCGGTCAGATTGCCGAGCCGGGTCGGCGCCCACTGCGTCACGCGGCGGAGCATAGCGGGAATTCTGGACAAACAAGACCATCTAAGCAATCGCTCTGCGATCATGCCCTTTGACATGAGTGACAGTGCGCAGGCGATCACCAATCTCCTTTACGTATATGCCGAGCTGATCGACGCCGGCGACCTCGACGGGGTCGCCGACCTGTTCGCGCATGGCCGGATCTGCGGTGTGGAGAACGGTCCGCCCGAGACCGTCTTCGAAGGCCGGGACCGGGTCCGCGAGATGTACGAGATGGCGACCCGCCTCTACGAAGACGGCACGCCGAAGACCAAGCACAACACCAGCAATGTCCAGCTGTACATCGACGACGAGGCCGGCACGGCCCGCAGCAGGTCCTATTACTGCGTCACCCAGGCCACGCCCGATCTTCCTCTGCAGGTGATCGTCACCGGCCACTATCACGACACCTTCCAGCGGGTAGACGGCCAGTGGTGGTTCGACTCGCGCACCATGTTCGTCGACCAGGTCGGCGACGTGAGCCACCATCTGAAGTTCTGAGCTGATGGCTGACACGGGCACCTTTGCGATGGCGGGCGTCCTGGCCGACGCGCAGCGCAAAGAGGGACTGACCGAGTGGGGGCCCGGGGAGTTCGAGGAGCCGCTGGGCGTCCTGCTCGACGACTATCCCAGTGCGGGGCTCAACGCGATCGGGGAGCACATCCTGCGGTCTGGCATCGTGCACAGCCTCCGGATGCGGCTGCGGACGCAGGAGTGGATCCGCCGTCATCCCGAGATCCTCGACGAGCAGATCGAGGCGCCCATCGTCGTCGTCGGGATGATGCGCAGCGGCACCACGCTGCTGCAACGCCTGCTGGCCGCCGACACCCGGCTGCACTGCGCCCGCGGCTGGGAGGTGGTCGAAGCCGCACCCAAACTCGACTACGACTTCACCGGCACCGACCCGCGCATCGCGATCAGTGAAGCGAGGGAGAACAAGTCCCGGGAGCTGGCCCCCGAACTGTTCGCCATCCACCCGATGTACGCGTCGGAAGCCGAAGAGGAGATCGTCTTCCTGGCCGACGCGTTTCTCTCGCATGTGCCGGAGTCGGGCGCGAACCTGCCCCACTATCGATCATGGTTGGACACACAGGATTTCGCACCCGCATACGCCTATCTGCATCGGATGTTGCGATTCCTGCAGTGGCAGAAACGTCGCCGGGGCGTGACCGCAGGCCGCTGGGTTCTGAAATCGCCTGCCCATCTCGGCTACCTCGACACCCTGCGCGCCGAGTTCCCCGATGTGCACGTGGTGCACATGCATCGCAACCCGCGCACCACCGTCGCCTCCGGCGCCAGCCTGAATGCGACCTTGCACGCCATGCACGCCGACTCTGTCGACCCCAGGCGGGTGGGGGCGCAGTGGCTGGAACGGATGGGCTGGACCAACGACCGGGCGATGGCGGTGCGCGGCGAGCTCGATGAATCGTTATGGGTCACCGACATCCAGTACGAGGACGCAGTCGCCGACCCGATCGGTCAGGTGCGGCGGGTGTACGACGCAATCGGCATGGAGCTGACGGACACCGCCGTGACCGCGATGAACGAGTGGCTGGCCAACCGACCGCGCGAGGTGGCGCGCCCGCCCTACGGCCTGCCGACCTACGGCCTCACCGACGAGCAAGTGGACGAGCGTTTCTCGCTGTACAACAAGCGCTTTCGAAAGGACTACCAATGAGCGCCGACGACCCGGTGGCAACAGCGTCGCAGCACGAGCAGGAGCTGGCCGCGCTCGAGCTGACCGAACATCCGACCGTCAAAGAGGCCTACCGGACGGTCGCGGAGAATTGGCTGAGCCGGGCCAAGGCCTCCGACGCCATGCGGGAGCGGTTCGACGCGGCGTTCGCCGAGGTGATGTTCTCGGCAGCGGTGTGGTCGTCGAATCAGGACAAGCTGCGGCCGAAGGTCAGCTGCATCACCCGGCTGGCGCACCCCGTCGGTGATCGCCAGATCCCCGGATCTCGTTGGGGCATCGACAATCCCGATACCGTATACCGGGTCATCCCGATCTCGGGTGACGAACGCTACGTGATCCGCGGTCGCGTCGGTGAGCACCGGATGACCGAAAACTACTTCACGCTCTGGGACGCCAACATGGGGACCGTGGCCGTGCTCAACGGCAAGACGATGGACGTCGACAGCGACGGCAGCTACACCATCACCGTGGATTCCGAGCCCGCGAACGGTCGAGGGAACCACGTGCAGACCACGTCCGAGGCGCACGAGTTCTACATCCGCGACGTCCTGTTGGACTGGGCCAGGGACGATCCCAACCACATCACCGTGGAGCGCCTCGGTGGCACGCCGGGCACGCCGGCGCGCACCCTCGGCGAGCAAGCCGAGGCGACTGCGGAGATGATGGCGTACTTCGCGAACTTCACCGGCAAGCTCAGCCACGGCATCTACAAGATGCCGGCGAACCATTTCAATCTGGCCTGGTCGGCGGACAAGGTCGGCGCCATGAAGAACCAGGTGTATGTCATGGGCCGGTTCGATCTCGGGCCCGACGAGACATTCGTGGTCGACGTCAAAGACGGTGGCGCCGAATATTTCACCGTCCCCCTGAGCAACATCTGGGGAACCACCCTGAACATCGTCGACCGCACCGGCAGCCTCAACAAGGTGCAGTCGGTGCCCAACGACGACGGCAGCTACACCTACGTAATCTCGCCGGTCGATCCCGGGGTGGCCAACTGGATCGACTCCGACGGCCTGCGCGAAGGTGTACTGACCCTGCGGATGGCGGAGTTCGGCGAGGACGGGCCGACACCCGATCTGGGTGCGACCGGTCGCGTCGTCGCACTCGACCGGCTCGACGACGAGGCGCCCGGACTCGCCAAGGTGACCCCAGAACAACGGGCCGAACAACTGGTGTCGCGGCGGCAGGCGTACCTGCGTCGGCTACCCGAAGGTACCCCGAACGAGAGGACCAACTGATATGGGTTGCTGGCTGGTCACCGGATGCTCAACCGGCATCGGGCGCGAAATTGCCTGCGCCGCACTGGAATCCGGGCACAATGTGGTGGTGACGGCTCGGCGGATCGAGTCGGTGCAGGATCTGGCCGACGAGTTCGGCGATCGCGCCCTGGCCATCGCGCTCGACGTTACCGACAAGGACCTGATAGCCGACGCGGTGGCCGCTGCCGACGCCACGTTCGGCGGGGTGGACGTACTGGTCAACAACGCAGGCAACGGTTACCTGTCGGCAGTCGAGGAGGGTGAGGACGCGAAGGTCCGGCTCTTGTTCGACACCAACTATTTCGGTGTCGTCGACACCATCAAGGCAGTGCTGCCGTCGATGCGGGAACGCGGAGCCGGCCACATCATCAACATCTCGTCGATGACGGGACTGGTGGCCAACCCGCCGAACGCGTATTACTCGTCGACGAAATTCGCGCTGGAAGCGCTCACCGAGGCGCTGGCCCAGGAGGTCAAGCCACTCGGGATCAAGGTGACGGCAATCGAGCCCGGCGCCTTCCGTACCGACTGGGCCAAACGGTCGATGTGGGAATCGTCTACGCCGATCGGTGATTACGACGACAGCGTCGGCACCCGCAAGACCTTGATCAAAGATTTCGCCGACCATCTGCCCGGGGATCCGCGCAAGGTCGCCGAGGCCGTGCTGATGGTCACCGGGCTGGAGGATCCGCCACTTCGGCTGTTGCTCGGCCGCGACGTCCTCAAGGCGGTCCGGGACAAGCTCGCCGCGTTCTCGGCGTCAATCGACGAATGGGAAGCGGTCACCAAGGACGTCAACTTCCCCGCCTAGCTTGGCTTGTTGTCGCCCAAACCGACGTTACGCCGCGAAAGTGCGGGTATTTCGCGACATTTCGTCGATCTGGGCGTCAGCTCCACAGGGTGACGTGAACTTTCGGCTTGAACCGCGTCACGCCCACACCCGTCCCCCGGATCATTGCCTGCGTGCAGCGCGGGGTGGTGATGAAGTTCACCAGTTCGGTGACCGCAGGCTGACGTGCACTCACCGGCAGTGTCGAGGCGCACCACTCACCGGACAGCTGCAGGCCCGGCCCCTTGACGTGTACCAGCCGGCCGGCCGAGAGATCCTTGCCGACGGCGAATCCCACCGCCAGCGACACCCCGCCGACGCGCTGGAGCTCTTCAAGCGCGGCGGCATCGCTCTGGAAGATCCGTTGGTTGGCTTCGGGAATTGCCAAAGACCTTAGGAAAGAGGCGATTTCGCCGTCAGTGCCGCCCGCGGACGGACCGAGCATCCAGTGCTGGTCGCGCAGCAGTGCCGGCGTCGGTGTGCCGCTGACCAGTGGACTGCCCGGCGAGGCCACGGTGATGATCTGGTACTTCAAGAACGGCCGGACGGTGATCTCGGCGCCGGCATCGGCGGCCGCGGGCCCCAACGCGACGTCGACGGCCCGGGATTGGATCAGGTCGCGGAACCGTCCTGTCGGATGCACGCTCAGTTCCACCGACAGGTCGTCGGCCCGCGACGAGAACAGCTCGATCAGGCCCGGCGCGGCGTGCTCGGCGAACGCGCTCGACGCGGCGATGCGCAGCAGCCGTCGACCGTGCGCCGCCTCGGTCACCTCGATGGCGGTCTGCTGCTGCAGCCCGAGGATCTCGATGGCCCGGGAGGCCAGCCGTAATCCGCCAGGGGTGAATGCCAACCCGGCCGAGGTCCGGCTGAACAATGGGTCGTCGAGTTCCTTGCGTAGCTGGGCCACGTGCATCGAGATGCCGGCGTCGGAAACGCCCAATTCCTCGGCTGCTGCTCGCACGGAGCCCAGTCGCACGACGGCCGAGAAGGCCCGAAGTTGCGCCGGTGTCACGAAATCAGCCTACGTTTGAAACCGTGCAGGACGTTCTCGCGGATTTGGCGGCGATTTGGCGAACCGGCGACACGGCGGGTCTTGGCACCGTGGTGCGCACGTTCCGATCGGCACCGCGCCAGCCGGGTGCGGCGATGGTCGTCGCCCCCGACGGCTCGGTCAGCGGCTCGGTTTCGGGGGGCTGCGTGGAGGGCGCGGTCTACGAATCGGCCACCGAGGTCGTCGCGACCGGGATACCCAGATTGGAGCGCTACGGAGTCAGCGACGACGATGCCTTCGCTGTCGGTCTGACATGTGGCGGGATCCTCGACATTTTCGTCGAACCGGTGTCGCAGCGCAGCTTTCCGCACCTCGACCAGGTCATTGACGCCATCGCCGAGCACCGGCCGGTGGCGATCGCCACCGTCATCACCCACCCGGACCCGGACTGGTTGGGGCGCCGGATGGTCTTGGGACCCGGGCATGTCGAAGGGACGCTGGGCTCGGGGCGGGCCGACGCCGCAGTGACCGATGATGCCCGCGGATTGCTGGCGGCCGGTCGCAGCGAAGTGCTCACCTACGGCCCCGACGGGCAACGCCGCGGCGAGGGCATGGAAGTGTTCGTCGCCAGCCACGCACCACGCCCACGGATGCTGGTCTTCGGCGCCATCGATTTCGCTGCCGCCGTAGCCCAGCAGGGCTCGTTCCTCGGCTACCGGGTCACGGTGTGCGATGCCCGCGGAGTGTTCGCCACGCCGGCGCGATTTCCCACCGCCGACGAGGTGGTCGTCGATTGGCCGCATCGGTACCTGGCTGCGCAGGCCGCGGCCGGGACCATCGACGCCCGCACCGTGATCTGCGTTCTCACCCACGACGCGAAGTTCGACGTTCCGCTGTTGGAGGTCGCGCTGCGCCTTGACGTCGGCTACATCGGTGCCATGGGGTCGCGGCGCACCCACGACGACCGGCTCGACCGGTTGCGTGAAGCCGGCCTCACCGAGGACGAGCTGGGCAAGCTCGCCAGCCCCATCGGACTGGACCTCGGGGCGCGTACCCCGGAGGAGACGGCGGTGTCGATCGCCGCCGAAATCGTCGCCCGCCGGTGGGGTGGCGGTGGCCAGCCGCTGTCGGTTCTCGGCGGACGGATTCATCACGACGACGACGGTAACGCTTCGCTGCCAGGGGAGTTAAGCGATCACTTAAGTCGCTATTGACGCTCTGGAATTGGCAGGCCGACACTGGGGTCCCATCCGCGGACGTGAGGTCGGTCACATGCAAGTACCGGGTCCATTCGAATACGAGCGCGCTACCAGCGTGGACCATGCCGTCGGCTTGCTCGACCGCCTGGGGGAGGGTGCGCTCGTCGTCGCAGGCGGGCACAGCCTGTTGCCGATGATGAAACTGCGCATCGCCAACCCCGAGTATCTGATCGACATCAACGACCTCGCCGGCGAGCTCGGCTACATCACGGTCGAGCCCACCCTGGCCCGCCTCGGCGCGATGACGCGGCACCGCGAAGTTCTCGAGTCGGCCTCGCTGCGCGACGTCTGCCCGATCTTCGCCGACGCCGAACGGGTGATCGCCGACCCCGTGGTCCGCAATCGCGGCACCGTCGGCGGGTCGCTGTGCCAGGCCGATCCCGCCGAGGACCTGTCCACGGTGTGCGAGATCCTCGACGCGGTGATCGTGGCCCGCGGACCGGGCGGCCAGCGCCAGATCGGTATCGACGATTTCATCCTCGGTCCCTATGAGACCGCACTGGCCCACAACGAGATCCTCACCGAAGTGCGAATCCCGATGCGGCACAACACCTCCAGCGCCTACTTGAAAGTGGAACGCCGAGTAGGGGATTGGGCGGTGGCCGCGGCAGGCGCCGCGGTGACGCTCGACGGTGACCGCATCGTTGCCGCACGCGTCGGTTTGACCGCCGTCAACGCCGTGGCCGAGGGGCTGGTTGCCGTGCGCGATGCACTGATCGGGGCACCGGCGACCGAGGACACCTTCGCCGAAGCGGGCCGGCTGGCCGCCCAGGCCTGTGAGCCCGCCACCGACCAGCGTGGCACCGCCGATTACAAACGGCACCTGGCCTCCGAGCTGACCATCCGAACACTGCGCACCGCGGTCGACCGGGTTCGCGCAATACCCGCACCGAAGGGGAACTGACTGATGCACGTGACCATGGCCGTCAACGGCGAACAGGTCAATGCCGAGATCGAGCCCCGGATGCTGCTGGTGCATTTCCTGCGCGATCAGTTGCGCCTGACCGGTACACATTGGGGCTGCGACACATCCAACTGCGGCACCTGTGTGGTGTCGGTGGACGGCGAACCGGTGAAGTCCTGCACGATGCTGGCCGCGATGGCATCCGGGCATGACATCCGCACCGTCGAAGGGCTGGCCGACGGTGCCAAGCTGGACCCCGTGCAGGAAGGCTTCATGCAATGTCACGGCCTGCAGTGCGGATTCTGCACCCCAGGCATGATGATCACCGCCCGCGCCCTGCTCGACGAAAACCCGGATCCCACCGAAGAAGAGATCCGCGAAGCCATCTCGGGACAGATCTGCCGCTGTACCGGCTACACCACGATCGTCCGCTCGATCCAGTGGGCCGCCAAGCACTCGACCGAGGAGGTGCAGGCGTGACCACTGTTGAGCAGCGGCCCGAAGACACCGCCGACAATGACAAAAAACCCTGCGGCTATGGCCGAATGCTCCGCAAGGAGGACCCGCGGTTCATCCGCGGCCGCGGCAACTACGTCGATGACGTCCAGCTGCCGGGCATGTTGCACCTGGCGATCCTGCGCTCGCCGTATGCACACGCCACGATCAACAGCATCGACACCACCGCGGCCCAGGCCCATCCGAAGGTCAAGGCCGTCGTCACCGGTGCCGACCTGGCTGAGAAGGGGCTGGCGTGGATGCCCACGCTGTCCAACGACGTACAGGCCGTGCTCGCCACCGACAAGGTGCGCTTCCAGGGCCAGGAAGTGGCGTTCGTCGTCGCCGAGGATCGCTACTCGGCACGAGATGCCCTAGAACTCATCGATGTTGACTACGAGCCGCTGGACCCGGTCGTCGACGTCCGCACCGCACTGGATCCGTCGGCTCCGGTGATCCGCACCGACCTCGATGGCAAGACCGACAATCACTGCTTCGACTGGGAGACCGGCGACGCGGCGGCCACCGAAGCCGTCTTCGCGCGCGCCGACGTCGTCGTCAAGCAGGAGATCATCTATCCCCGAGTGCATCCCGCTCCCATGGAGACGTGCGGTGCGGTGGCCGACCTGGATCCGGTGACCGGCAAGCTGACGCTGTGGTCGACGACCCAGGCCCCGCACGCACACCGCACCCTGTACGCGTTGGTGGCCGGCCTGCCCGAGCACAAGATCCGGGTCGTCGCCCCTGATATCGGCGGCGGCTTTGGCAACAAGGTGCCGATCTACCCGGGTTATGTGTGCGCGATCGTGGCCTCACTGGTACTTGGCAAGCCGGTGAAGTGGATGGAGGACCGCAGCGAGAACCTGACCTCCACAGGCTTCGCGCGTGACTACATCATGGTCGGCGAGATCGCGGCGACCAGTGAAGGCAAGATCCTGGCGATCCGGTCTACGGTGCTGGCCGATCATGGTGCGTTCAACGGCGTTGCCTCACCGATCAAGTACCCGGCAGGCTTTTTCGGAGTGTTCACCGGCAGCTATGACATTGAGGCCGCCTACTGCCACATGACCGCGGTCTACACCAACAAGGCCCCGGGCGGTGTCGCCTACGCCTGTTCGTTCCGTATCACCGAAGCGGTTTATTTCGTCGAGCGGCTGGTGGACTGTCTGGCCCACGAGCTGAAGGTGGACCCGGCACAGCTTCGGCTGGCAAACCTGTTGCGGGCGGACCAATTTCCGTACAAGTCCAAGACCGGCTGGTTGTACGACTCGGGTGACTACGAGACCACCATGCGGCTGGCGATGGACATGATCGGATACGACCAGCTGCGTGCCGAACAGGCGGAGAAGCGGGCCCGCGGCGAGTTGATGGGCATCGGCATGTCGTTCTTCACCGAGGCGGTCGGTGCCGGCCCGCGCAAGGACATGGACATCCTCGGCCTCGGCATGGCCGATGGTTGCGAGTTGCGCATACACCCGACCGGCAAAGCGGTACTGCGACTTTCGGTGCAGACGCAGGGGCAGGGCCACGAGACGACGTTCGCGCAGATCGTAGCCGAGGAGCTCGGCATTCCGCCGGACGATATCGACGTGGTGCACGGCGACACCGACCAGACCCCGTTCGGCTTGGGCACCTATGGCAGCCGGTCCACACCGGTTTCCGGCGCGGCGGCCGCGTTGGTGGCCCGCAAGATCCGCGACAAAGCCATGATTATCGCCTCCGGCATGCTCGAGGCGTCGGTCGCAGACCTGGAGTGGGACAAGGGTTCTTTCCACATCAAGGGCGACCCGTCGGCCGCGGTCACCATCCAGGACATCGCGATGCGCGCGCACGGCGCCGGAGATCTGCCCGAAGGTCTCGAGGGTGGTCTGGACGCCGAGGTCTGCTACAACCCGGAAAACCTGACGTACCCGTACGGGGCGTACTTCTGCGTTGTCGATGTCGACCCCGGTACCGCCGTGGTGAAAGTCCGTCGCTTCCTGGCGGTCGACGACTGTGGCACCCAGATCAATCCGATGATCATCGAGGGCCAGGTGCACGGCGGCATCGTCGACGGCATCGGGATGGCGCTCATGGAGATGATCGCGTTCGACGAAGAAGGCAACTGTCTGGGCGGATCGCTGATGGATTACCTGATCCCGACTGCCGTCGAGGTGCCGCACCTTGAGACCGGGCACACCGTGACGCCGTCGCCGCATCATCCGATCGGGGCCAAGGGTATCGGTGAATCGGCGACCGTCGGATCACCGCCCGCGGTCGTCAACGCGGTGGTGGATGCGTTGGCGCCCTTTGGTGTTCGGCACGCCGACATGCCCCTGACCCCGTCTCGGGTGTGGGAAGCCATGCAGGGCCGGGCCACCCCGCCCATCTGACGAGAGCACCGATGACAATCGCCGAGCGCGCCAAACAGCTGCTGTACGAACGCAAACCGTTCGTGCATGCGACAGTGGTGCGCGCACAGCCGCCGACGTCGGCACGTGCGGGCGACGAGGCGATCCTGCTCGCCGACGGCACCATTGAGGGATTCGTCGGCGGCCAGTGCGCGCAGAGCTCGGTACGCAAGGCTGCGCTCGGCGCGCTTCAGGTCGGGGAGAGCGTGCTGTTGCGGGTGCTGCCCGACGGTGACGTCCATTTTCCCGACGCTCCCGGCTCGTGTGTGGTGGTCAACCCGTGCCTGTCCGGTGGAGCGCTGGAAATCTTTCTGACACCGCAGTTTCCGGCCCCACTGGTGCGGATCTGTGGCAGCACTCCGATTGCCGAGAGTCTGGCCAGGGTGTGTGAGGTGCTGGGCTATGAGGTTCGCCGCGACGGTGACGACGGAGGTTTCGACGGCGCCACCGCCGTCGTCATCGCCACCCACGGCGGCGCGGAAGCCGAAGCCGTAGGCGCGGCGCTGGACGCCGGCGTCGGCTATGTGGGCTTGGTGGCCAGCCGCATCCGAGGAGCATCGGTACTGGAGTCGCTGGATCTCGACGATGCCTCGCGAGCCCGCGTGCACACCCCGGTCGGATTGGATATCGGCGCCAAGACGCCAAGCGAGGTCGCGGTGTCGATCGCCGCGGAGGTGATCGCCGGTGTTCGTCAGGGGGGCCTGCCAGTCGCGCCCCGCCCGGACGCACCCGCAACCGCGGTGGATCCGATCTGCGGGATGACGGTCACAGTCGGACCCCAGACGCCACACCTGCAAATCGGCACGGAGACCCGTTGGTTCTGCTGCCCGGGTTGTCGAGACACGTTTGCGGCGGCGCAGGCGTGAGTTTCACCAGCGTCGAGGACGTCATCGGCCGATTCGATGAGGGCGGATACCTGCTCGACGAGGGCACCGCGTCGGCCTTCTATCTCGCCTCTGCGCTCAACCGGCCGCTGCTGCTCGAAGGCGAGCCCGGTGTTGGGAAGACCACGGCCGCGAAAACCCTTGCCGCGGTGCTTGATACGCCACTGATCCGGTTGCAGTGCTACGAGGGACTGACCGCGGCCGAAGCGCTCTACGACTGGAATTACCAGCGCCAGCTGCTCGCGATCAAGCTGGCCGAGTCGCGCGGCGCGCCGATCGAGGAGTCCGACCTCTACAGCGAGACTTATCTGGTGGACCGGCCGATCCTGGCGTGTGTGCGTCACCGAGGGCCGGTGCCGCCGGTGTTGCTCATCGACGAAATCGACCGCGCGGATGACGAATTCGAGGCACTCCTACTGGAGTTTCTCGGTGAGGCGGCGGTGACGGTGCCCGAACTCGGCACGTTCGTCGCGCAGCGTCCGCCGCTGACAGTGCTGACGTCCAACCGCAGCCGTGACCTGCACGACGCTTTGCGCCGCCGCTGCCTCTATCACTGGATCGACTACCCGCAGCCGGCGCGCGCGGCGGCTATCGTGCGGCGCAGCGTGCCGGGTGCGACGGCACCGTTGATCGAGCACGCCACTCAATTCGTCGGCCGGGCCCGAGAGATGGATCTGGACAAGCCGCCGGGCGTCGCGGAAACGATCGACTGGGTCGCGGCGCTTATCACTTTGGGGGTTAGTGATCTGGTGGACCCCGCCGCACTGGCAGGGTTGAGTGCACTGGCCAAAACCACCGACGACAGCGCAACCCTGCGCGACGCGTTCACCGACTACCGCACTGAATTGGCCACCGGATGAAAGAGAGCCCATGAAGATCGACAACGAGTTCACCGTCAGCGTCCCGATCGCGAAGGCCTGGGAAGTCCTCAGCGACCTGGAGCAGGTGGCCCCGTTGATGCCCGGCGCACAGCTGACCGGCCGGGAGGGCGATGACTTCCTGGGCAAGGTCAAGATCAAGGTGGGTCCGGTGACCAGCGAGTTCAGCGGCAAAGCGCACTTCCTCGAGCGTGACGAGGCCACCCACCGCGCCGTCGTCGACGGCCGTGGCAAGGAGGCGCGCGGCACGGGCAACGCCGCTGCTGTCGTAACCCTGCAGTTGCACGAGGCGGGTGAGCAGACCCGCGTGACCGTCGAAACCGACCTCAAGATTGTCGGCAAGCTGGCCCAGTTCGGCAGCAGCATGCTGCAACAGGTGTCGGAGAAGCTCCTCGGACAGTTCGTCGACTCGCTGGAGGCCAAGCTCGCTGCCGACGATGAGCCCGCTGCCGCGCCTGCAGCAGATGTCGTCGCGACTCCCGCCACTCCTGGCGCCGAAGCACTGGGAACGACCGCTGCCCCGGCAGCCCGGGTCGCACCCGCCTCAGAGCCGGAACCCATCGACCTCCTGCAGCTCGCCGGTGGCACCGCTGTCACGAAGTACGCGGCGGCGGGCGTCGCCGCTCTGGTGCTGCTGATCCTCATCGCGATCCTGCGGCGGCGGCGCACCGAGTGACCGCGCCGGCGCTGCTGCGCGGTGTCGACCTGGCCGCCTTCGCGGCCGCGCTGGTCGCCCGCCTGCGCGCCGGGGGTGTTGCGGTGGCAGCCAGTGGCCCGGCAGCGTTCGTCGCCGCGATGCGGGCCTTGGTGCCGACATCGAGAACCCAGCTGTACTGGGCCGCGCGCCTGGCGCTGGTGAACCGCGTCGAGGATCTGGATGCCTTCGAGGCGGTCTTCGAGGCGGTGTTCGCCGACGCGGTCCTGCCGCTCGATCCGGTGACGCGGCGCGTTGCGCGGGGCGTTGCGGCAAGCCCGGTGCCTGCGGCCGGCCGTCGCGACGATTCGGGCCCGCAGTCCGACGGGCTGCCGTGGACCACCCGCCCGCCGTCATTGCGTACGGCCGACTCCGCAGTCGACGCCGCCGCGGTTCCCGACGTGCTACCCAGCCGGATCGTGGCGCGTGCCGAGGAGCCCTTCGAGAAGTTCGACGACGCCGATCTGCGGGTGATCGGACGCTGGCTGGAGCGGGCCGTCGCGCTGTGGCCAACGCGTCGCACCCTGCGCACCGAAGGCAATCGGCACGGCAAGCGCATCGATTTACGGGCGACCATGCGGGCGGCCCGCAAGACCGGGTGGGAACCGGTGGTGCTGGAACGGACCCGGCCGCGGCGACGGCGGCGCCGGGTGGTGCTGGTGTGCGACCTCAGCCGGTCGATGCAGCCTTACGCGGCCATCTATCTGCACCTGATGCGGGCCACGGCGCTGCGGCAGGCGGGATTTCATCCCGAAGTGTTCGCGTTCTCGACCACGCTGACCCGGCTGACCCCGATCATGGCGCATCGCTCGCCCGAAGTCGCGCTTGCCAGGGCCAACGCCAAGGTCTCCGACCGCTACGGCGGCACTCATCTGGGGAGGTCGATCGTGGAGCTACTGGCCCCACCGCACGGCGCCGCACTGCGAGGTGCGGTGGTGATGATCGCCTCCGACGGCTGGGACAGCGACCCGCCCGAAGTCCTCGAGCGTGCTCTGGGCCGGCTCAAACGCCGTGCCGCACATCTGGTGTGGCTGAATCCGCGCGCGTCGGCACCGGGCTTTCAGCCGCTGGCCGGCTCGATGGCCGCGGCCCTTCCGTACTGCGACCTGTTCCTGCCCGCGCACTCGCTGACCGGGCTGCGGGAACTGTTCGACGCGCTGGCTCGACTGTAGGAGCGGTCTACGGAACCGCTTTGTCCTGCGGGGTGGCGACCATGAGCGGGCCGTTCATCGTCCCGTCGACTGCCGACTTGAAGTCGCCCATGGTGCCGTCGGAGTCGATAGCCGCGCCGCCGGCTCCGCTGTCACCGTCTTGGACGGCAAATGTTGTCGTCGGGCTGCCGGCGGAGGCAACGCCGATCCCGCCGAACAGTGCTGCCAGGCCGATGCCCGTTGAAGCTAGGAGTCCGCTGAGGACGATCTTGACCATTTGCTGCGACCTTTCACGAGATCAGCGCAAACTAACGGCCGATCCTGTGAGAAGCGCTGTGCGATAGCTGGCAAAACGCTGGTCCACCACGGCGCAGTGCCGGTCGCAGTAGTGCCGGGGGAGGCAACCCGGGCAAAGTTTTACGACTCCGTAACGTGGTCAGCGGGGTTGCGGGCGGCCTTGCGGCGCTTGTACCACTCCCAGACCATCGGCGCTATCGAGGCGAGCGCGATCAGGATGAAGATCGGTTCGAGCAGCTTCTGGATGATCTCGAACTGCCCGAGGCCATAGCCCAGCAGCGTCAGACCGATACCCCACAGCAGCGCGCCGATGACGTTGAACAGCGTGAAGACCCCGTACTTCATCTTCGCCGCACCCGCGGTGATCGGAGCCAGCGTCCGCACGATCGGGACGAACCGGGCCAGCACGATCGCGAACGGCCCGCGCTGCTCGAAGAAGAGGTGCGCCTCGTCGAGGTAGCGCTGTTTGAGGATGCGCCCGTTCGGCTTGAACATCGCGGTGCCGAGGAAGCGCCCGACGAAGTAACCCACCTGGCCGCCAAGAATGGCGGCGATCGGGATGAACACCAGCAGCTGCCACAGCTGGAAGTTCGCCTCGACGTCGGCGCCCTGCGCGGCGGTGCCTGCGGCGAGCATGCCCGCCACGAACAGCAGGGTATCGCCCGGGAGCACCGGGAACAGCACACCGGACTCGATGAAAACGACGACCAGGATGCCGACCAAAGCCCAGGTCCCGAACTGCTCGATCAGCTTGAGCGGGTCCAGAAAGTCCGGCATGAGCGCCAGCGTGGTCGTGGTCACGACGCCCAAGGGTACCGGTGACGACTGGCTGGGAAGGGTCAGCGCCCCGTGCCGGCAGACCCGCTTCTTGTCATACTGACTGCGTCAGCCGGAGAGTGGAGAGGAAGTGCCATGCCCATCGCCACGCCCGAGGTCTACGCCGAGATGCTGGGCCGCGCCAAGGAGCACTCCTTCGCGTTCCCGGCAATCAACTGTGTGGGTTCGGAGAGCATCAACGCGGCCATCAAGGGGTTCGCCGACGCCGGCAGCGACGGCATCATCCAATTCTCGACCGGGGGAGCCGAATTCGGTTCCGGGCTCGGCGTCAAGGACATGGTGACCGGTGCGGTGGCGCTGGCCGAGTTCGCCCACGTGGTCGCCGCGAAATACCCGATCACGGTGGCGTTGCACACCGACCACTGCCCCAAGGACAAGCTCGACGGCCTGGTCCGTCCGCTGCTCGCGATCTCCGCCGAGCGCGTCGGCAAGGGTCAGAACCCGCTGTTCCAGTCGCACATGTGGGACGGCTCGGCCGTCCCGATCGACGAAAACCTCTCGATCGCCCAGGAGCTGCTCAAGCAGGCCGCCGCCGCCAAGATCATCCTCGAGATCGAGATCGGGGTGGTCGGCGGTGAAGAGGACGGCGTCGAGGCCGAGATCAACGAGAAGCTGTACACCTCGCCGGAGGACTTCGAGAAGACGATCGAGGCCCTCGGTGCCGGTGAGCACGGCAAGTACCTGCTGGCGGCGACGTTCGGCAACGTGCACGGCGTCTACAAGCCGGGCAACGTGGTGCTCAAGCCCGAGGTGCTGGCCGAGGGTCAGCGGGTGGCCTCGGCCAAGCTCGGTCTGCCTGAGGGGTCCAAGCCGTTCGACTTCGTCTTCCATGGCGGGTCCGGTTCGCTGAAGTCGGAGATCGAGGACTCGCTCAAGTACGGCGTGGTGAAGATGAACGTCGACACCGACACGCAGTACGCCTTCACCCGTCCGTTGGCCGCGCACATGTTCACCAACTACGACGGCGTGCTCAAGGTCGACGGCGAGGTGGGCAACAAGAAGGTCTACGACCCGCGCAGCTACCTCAAGAAGGCCGAGGCCTCGATGGCCGAGCGTGTCGTCGAGGCGTGCAACGACCTGCACAGCGCAGGCCGCTCGGTCTCCGCGGGCTGACGATCTCAGCCGAACTCTATGACGTGACGGATCGCCCGGCCGTCGGCCAGCTGCTCCATGCCGGTGTTGATGTCGTCGAGCGTGATCCGTGCGGAGACCAGCTTTTCGACGGGCAGCCGGCCGGCGCGCCAGAGTTCGACGAACCGCGGAATGTCGCGGCTCGGCACCGACGAACCCAGATAGCTGCCGACCAGTGAACGTCCCTCGGCGACGAAACCCAACGGCGCCACACTGATTCGGGTGTCCGGCTTGGGTAGACCGACCGTGATGGTGCGCCCGCCCGGTGCGGTCAACCCGATCGCGGTCTCGAGCGCCGCACCGTTACCCGCGGCTTCGATGACGATCGGGGCTTTGACGCCGCGAGCGGTCGCCTCGTCGGGTGTCAGCGCGTCGTGCGCCCCTAATGTCCGCGCGTGGTGCAGCTTGTCGGACAGGGTGTCGACACCGATGACCCGCACGTCGTCGTGCGCCAGCGCGGTCAGCACGGCGGCCATGCCGACACCGCCGAGGCCGACGACGATGACGGTTTCGCCCGCCCGGGGCCGACCGGCGTTCAGGATGGCGCCGCCGCCGGTCAGCACCGCGCAGCCGAGCAGCGACGCGACCACCGGCGGCACATCGGTGTCCACGGGCACCACCGAACGCCGGTCCACCACGGCGTGGGTGGCGAAGCCCGACACACCGAGGTGGTGCAGCACTGGCGCCCCGTTGCGACTGAGCCGGACGTCGCCGTCCATCAGGGTGCCGTGGCCATTGGCCTCGCTGCCCGGCACGCAGGGGGCCAGCCCGTCGGTGGCGCAACCGGCGCACTGGCCACATCGCGGCAGGAAAGTCAACACCAGCCGCTGACCCGGCTGGAGTCCGGCTGACCGGCCGGCGCGCTCGACGACTCCGGCTGCTTCATGCCCGAGCAACATCGGCACCGGGCGCACCCGATTCCCGTCGATCACCGACAGGTCGGAGTGACACAGGCCGGCCGCCTCGATGCGTACCAGCAGTTCGTCGTCACCGGGCGGCGCCAGCTCCAGCTCGCTGATCGTCAGCGGAGTCGAGGTGGTGTAGGGACGGGGCAGACCGATCTGGTCGAGGACGGCTCCACGGATCTTCATAACGACCAGCCTGCCCCGGCTGACACACTGTCGCCATGACCAGTGGCGAACGAGACTTGCGCAGCACCGACTTCCCGGTGCACTGGCCGGTGCTGACCCGGTGGACCGACAACGACATGTTCGGTCACCTGAACAACGCGGTGTACTACGAACTGTTCGACACTGCGATCAACGCCTGGATCAACACGACGACCGGGGTGGACCCGGTGACATCGCCGTGGTTGGGCGTGGTGGCGGAGTCCGGCTGCCGGTATTACGCCGAGTTGGCCTTTCCCGACCCGTTGACGGTGGGGCTGGCGGTGGTCCGGCTGGGCCGGACGAGCGTGACCTATCGGCTGGCGGTGTTCTCGTCTCCGCACGATCCGGCAGGCACCGACGATCACCCGGTGGCCGCGGTCGGGCACTGGGTGCACGTCTACGTCGACCGCGAAAGCCGCCGTCCGGTGCCAATCCCCGCCGAGATCCGCACGCTGCTGGAGTCCATCGGCTGAGCGGGGTGACATCGCCGCGAGATCGACATCAGGGCTGCGAATCAAGCGTGCTCACGACCCTGATGTCGATCTCGGCGGGGTGATTCAGGAGGCCTGGCAGATCTTCCACTGGTTGTCGCGGAACTGTAGGTCGAAGCTGCGGGTGGACCGTGTCGCCGGATCGGACGCCATGAACGAGGTGACGTTGGCCTCGGCGTGGTCGCCGTTGACGACCACCTCGTCGATGCTGGCCACCACCGGGTACTGGCGGGCCGCGGCCACCCGCGCGTGGGTGTCCGACCAGGCCGCGTCGTCGTATTTGACGTAGCTGTCCCGGGTCTGGCCGCAGGTGATGCCGCGCAGGGCGGCCAGGTCGCCGTTCTGCACGGCGGTGTCGAAGTGCTGGATGGTCGAGCGGACCATGTCCTCCTGCGACGCCTTCGCGGAGTCGCGGCGGGTGAGCAGAATGGTGACCAGGATGGCGACCGCGGCCAGCGCCGCGATTACGGCGATCACCGCGAGCACCACGGCCCAGCTGCGCCGCCGCGTCGCCACCGGGCGCGGTGGGATGGCCTGCGGTCCGGTGCGCGGCGGGCCCGAGGCGGGGAACACCTCGGTGGGTGTGGAGAAGATCTCGGTCTCCGGATCCGGTTCGCGATGGATGATCTGGGTCGACCCCGCATCGAATCCCGGTGCGGTGAAACGACGTTCCGCCGGCGGCTCGGTGGCCCCGAACACCTCGGTGGCCGCGTCGCTCTCCTGCGGCGCCTGCTCATCGCCGGCGGGCGCGACGGGTCCGGTGACCTCGTCGTGGTCGGGCCCGGATGGGTTCGACATGGGCGCTGCCGTCCTCCTGAAGTACTGGTCCTTCTGACCCTAACCGTTGGGTGCGGCCATCGGCTGGCGGTGGCACCGGCACAATAGGGCAATGACATCGTTTGGTGACCTTCTGGGCCCCGAGCCCACGCTGCTGCCTGGGGACATCGAGGCCGAAGCCGAGCTGCTGGCCGGGGAGAAGGCGGCGATCGTCGCCGCGGCGCACCCGTCCGCATCGGTCGCGTGGGCCACGCTGGCCGAGGAAGCGCTCGCCGACGACAAGGCGGTCACCGCGTACGCCTACGCCCGGACCGGATACCACCGCGGTCTGGACCAGTTGCGCCGCAACGGCTGGAAGGGGTTCGGCCCCGTCCCGTATCGCCATGAACCCAACCGCGGCTTCTTGCGGTGCGTGGCGGCGCTCGCTCGGGCCGCCGACAACATCGGGGAAACCGACGAGTTCGCCCGCTGCCTCGACCTGCTCGACGACTGCGATCCGGCGGCGCGCGCCGAACTGGGCTTGGCCTAGCACCGGTCCTGCGCCAAGGACTGCCGTAGCTCGGTGACCTCGTCGGCGAGGAAAGGCAGGGGATCGCCGCGCTCAGGTACCGGCGCACCGGTCCGCACCGCGGCCGCCAAGGCCGCAAGCGCCTCCACATGCGGTTGCGCCGACCGGCCGCCGAACAGCGATCGGCCGAACTCGACACCATCGGCGCGGTGCTCGATGGTCCAGCACGCCGCGATCGTGCGGTAGGCCAGCTGCTCGGTCGCGTTCACCGCGGGCAGCAACTGCTCGGCGAGCTCCTTCTGGCGTGCCGACCCGGCCAGCGCGGCCTCGTCGGATTCCATCAGCGCGATCGTGGCGATCTGCAGGTCCCGGCGGGCGGCACGCGCCGCCAGGCCGGTCGTATCGCCGGCGGCGACGTACGGGAGCACCTGCGCAGCCGCCTCGAGCGTGCGTCCGATCGCGTCGGTCAGCCGGGTGGATTCCTGCCAGCGCACGGCGACCAGGTAGACGGTCACCCCGATCGCGCAGCCGATCAACGTGTCGATACCGCGGGCCAGCAGCAGGTGGCCGATATCGATCGCATGGGTGCCCGACGAGATGGTCAGCGCCGCGGTCGTGATGAAAACCGTTGCGAGCGTATAGTTTCGGACCACCAACACCTCGATGACGAAGTTCAGCAGCGCCAGCAGCGCTACCAGCCAGAGGTCGTGAGGGTGCAGCGACAGGATCACTCCCGCGAGCCCGAGGCCCACCCAGGTGCCCAGCAGCCGCTCGGCGCCGCGGCGCAACGTGCGGCTGCGGTCGGTGCCCTGGTGTAGCACCAGCACGGCAGCTGCCATCGCCCAGTACGCGTGGTCGACACCCAGAGCCATCGCTGCCGCACCGGACAGCAGCGCGCCGATGGCTACGCGCTGCATGATGTGGCGCACCGGCGATCCGGGACGGACCGCGCGGCGCAGCACCGTGACCACCGGCGGGCTACCCAGCGGGATCCGGTCGGCGTCACGGGTCGCCACGGCTTCCGGCGGCAGCTGCAGCGCACCGAGCCTGCGGGCCTGCTCGGCGGTCTCCGGTGCCGGGGCTATTCCCTGCGCGGCGGCGGTGACCGCCGTCGTGAACAACACATGCGCCGCGTGGTTGGCGGCCCGCAGCCGGTGCAGGATGCTGCTCGAACGGGCTTGTAGCGGTTGGTAATTCACCAGCACGCTCCATGAGCGGTGCAGCGCGCTGGCCGCCCGGTGGCGGGCGGCGCGTTCGGCCGGCGAGTTGGCGGCTTCGATGTAGCCGGCGACGGCCTCGGCGGCGGCCGCGACCGCCGCACGTTCCGGCTTGCGATAGTGGACCAGCGCGCCGGCCATCTGCACCAGCCAGGCCACCGCGCCGCCGGCGAGCACCAGCAGCCCGATTGTCCTGGGCGCCAAATGTGCTGCGGAAACCCCGATTCCGGCCGCGCAGGCGACGACGAAGATGTAGGCACCGGGCGGTCCGACGGCCAGTGCGTTGCACAGCCACACCGCCGCAACGGCGACCAGTGACACCACCACGACGCCGAGCCACGGCACCTGCGCCGACCAGTCACCCAGGGCGACGGCCGCGGCCAGGGATACCGCCACCGTCGCCAACTCGATGCCGCGGTTGGCGTACGGCCGGTCACCACCGAACCGCGACGTGAACGCGCCGAGGGTGGCGATCAGTCCGGAGCTCATCGCCCCCGCGGCCCAGCCCGCCGTGACGGGGATCGCGGTGCTGATCGCCGCGCGCAACCCGATGGGCCAGCGCGGCGGAGGGTTCACCAACTCACCAGTCGGTCTGACCTGGGCAGTCGTCCGCGCAGCCGGGCGGTTCGACCTGGACCGTCGCATGTTCGAGCCCGCGGGCGGACAGCACCGCCCTGGCGTCGTCGAGCACCCGGTCGGAGTCCCCGCTGCTGGTCAGGTGGGCGGTCACCATGTCCTTGCCCGGTACCAGCGTCCACACGTGCAGATCGTGCACCTCGGTGACGCCGTCGACCGCGGCCAGTGCGGCGCGGAGTTCGTCGACGTCGATGTGGGCGGGCGAGGATTCGGACAGGATCCGCAGTGCGGCGCGGGCCAGGCCGATCGCCCGGGGCAGCACCCAGAGCGCGACGAACACCGCGACCACCACGTCGGCGTACGGCCAGTGCGTCGTCACGTTCACGATGCCGGCGATCAGCACGCCGATGCTGCCGACGGTGTCGGCCACCACTTCCATGTAGGCGCCCTTGACCGCGAGGCTTTCCTCGGATTGCGAACGCAGCAGCAGCACCACGGCCAGATTGGCGACCAGACCGGCGATGGCGACCACGATCATCGGGACTCCGGGGATCTCCGGTGCGTTGCCCAGCCGCTCGATCGCCTCGTAGAGGATGAATCCCGCCACGAAGAGCAACAGCACGGCGTTGGCGACCGCGGTGAACACCTCGGCCCGATGCCAACCGTAGGTGCGGGCCGCCGACGCCGGACCATGGCGGGCCAGCAGCACGGCAGTCAGCCCCATGAACATGGCGACCAGGTCGGTCAGCATGTGGCCGGCGTCGGCAAGCAGGGCGATGGAGTTGATCATCAGCGCGGTCGTCAGCTCGATGACGAAGAAGACGGTCAGGATGCCCGCGGCGACGAGCATCCGGCTCACCCGCGTGTCACCGCCATGACTGTGGTCGTGTCCGGCTCCCATGCGAGGAATATATGCGCAAAAGCGCATATATCGCAAGCCTCATCGACTCGGGTTGGGCCGGGCGCCGACGGTGCTATGGTGTGAATCACATACGTGCACGAATGTTTGTAAAATCACTCGGCTCAGCCGTGGCGTCAGGAGTTCCGATGAAGGGTTGTCGTGTCAGGGCAGCGCGTACCGCGGTGTACGGCGTTGTCGCGGGGGTGATGGTGGCGGCGTCGGTCGCGACGCCCGGGCCTGCGCTCGCCGATCCGTCGACCGCTTTCACGACCGGCGAGGCGCTCGTCGTCGGCGGCACCGGCAAGAGCGTGCCGTCCGCGTCGATGATGCATGCGCTCTACGAGCAAGGCATCTTCAGCGATCCGGATCCGACGGGCGTGCAGTACCCGGCGCAGCTGTGGCCGATACGAGGGAAGTTGACGCTCGATGAGTCGGTCGCGGTTGGGGTCGCGAATCTCGACAGCGCGCTGGTCGATGCGGACGGACCGGTCACCGTCGTCGGACTGAGCCAGGGGGCGGTGGTGGTCAACTATGAGAAGCGGGCTCTGATGGCTCAACCCGACCCGCCGGCGGACATCTCATTCGTCACGATCGGGGACCCCACCAACAGCGACGGGGGCCTGCTGGCGAAGCTGCCACACGTGCACATTCCGATACTGGACGCCACCATTCCCCGGGTGTCAGTCGAAACACCCTACGACACAACGGAAATCGTGCATGAGTACGACGGCTACTCGGATTTCCCGGATAACCCGCTCAATCTGCTGGCCGACCTCAACGCGCTTGCCGGGGTGATCTATCTGCACCCCAACAAGGGCGGCGTGGATCTCAACGATCCCCGCAATGTGGTCACCTCGAGCACGAATTCTCTGGGGGGTACGACGACCCACATCGTGGTACCCACCGATGAGCTTCCCCTGACGAGGCCACTGCGAGCACTCGGTGTCCCCGATGCGGCCGTGGACGCATTGGACAGACCGTTGCGGAAGATCATCAACACCGCCTACGCCGGCGAACGACCGGGGCGGAAAGCGCCGAGATCGGGTCTCGGATCCTCCCCGGCGCACCGCTCCTCTGAGCCGGCTCGCCGCCCCGCGAGTGCAACGGCGCACTCGAAGCCTCGCACTCTGTCGTAGGGGAAGCGCCATGGCGGGCCGGTCGACCCCGTCGCCGGTGGCCCTGGCCTAGAGCGCCTTGACCCATTTTCGTGATTTACGTTACAGTCAAAACAAACATGCATGACGGTTTGTAAATGAGCCTCGGAGGAATCATGGGTAGGTCAGTGGCCGGCAACCAGCGCGCTAACTGTTCTTCACGGGCAGGTTGTGAACGCGTAGGCGGTCGATTGGTGTCTTGCTCTTGATGCCGGTGTGGGGTCGATGGTGATTGTAGTGATGTAGCCAGCTCTGGTAGGTCGCTGCGCGGGCTTCATCGGAGAAGTAGGTCTGGGCGTAGGCCCATTCCTGGTTGAGGGTGCGGTTGAATCGCTCGACCTTTCCGTTGGTTTGCGGGCGGTAGGGGCGGGTCTTCTTGTGAGCGATATCGTCGCCCAACGCTTCAGCGAAAAGCTTTGATCGATAACAGGATCCGTTATCGGTGAGGACCCGTTTAACCACAATGTCGTGCTCGCCGAAGAAGGCCTTGGCACGTCCCCAGAACGCTGATGCGGTCTCTTTACGTTCGTCGGTGAGGATCTCTGAGTAGGCCAGCCGGGAGTGGTCATCGACCGCGTGGTGCAGGTAGGCATAACCGCGGCCCTGCTTTTTGTTGTGGCGATTGCCGATCGTGCGACCCAGCTTGCGATGCCCGCCCCCGTCGGGGATACGACCAAGCTTTTTGATGTCGACATGGATCAGATCCCCGGGCGCAGCGTGTTCGTAGCGACGCGCCTTGGCTCGCCGCACTGGCAGACCGCTGGCCTGATCCAAATCACGCAGCAGCGGCATCCGGTAGCGGCGCAGTACCGCCTCAACGGTCGAGCGGGGTAGTCGCAAGTGAGCGGCGATGCGGTGCGGGCCCCACCGACGCGTGAAGCGCACCTTGATAATCCGGCGTTCCCGACGCCGCGCCAGCTGCCGCGGGCTGCGATGCGGTCGACTGGACTGGTCGTTCATCGCCTCCTGGCCGCCGACGCGGTACCGGTCGGCCCACTTCTTGGCCGTGGCGCTCGAGCACTGAAATCGTTCTGCGGCCCGAGCGTAAGTCCATCCGTCCTCGACGACACAACGAGCCAGCCGCAACCGGCCCTTCGGAGTCAAACAGGCATTAGCGTGAACCATGAGGACCTCTCGGTGATCGATGTGCGTGTGGTAACCACACCGATACCGGAGGTCCTCACCTATAACCGCTCACCACGCCGTTCACAACCTGTCGAAGAGTTACAGCTAACCGGGGCGGCCGATTGGAGCCGTACGGCTGGCTGGGGCTGAGCGCGGTCACGCTGGGTATGGGCGCCGCGCTGGCCTACGGGGCAGGCGTTGCCCACGCTGATACGGCCGGTTCCACCGCACCGGCCGGAGCATCGGCCGCTGACCACGGACCCAAGCACGCTACCGCTGCGGGCAGGCGAACGCCGTCGGCGGCCACGCTCGCCGGCGCCAAGGATCCGACGTCGCGGTCAGATGTTGTCGCACCGAAATCCGCCGGTGGGCCCGCGATCATGCGACGTGCGTCGGCGACACTCGATCGACGCACGACCCCTTCTCGCGCCGTCCTCGCGACGGTTCCGACCGCGCCCACGCCGACAGGATCCCCGGCGGGTTTGGCC
Organism: Mycolicibacterium crocinum; assembly: GCF_022370635.2. The sequence continues at coordinate 705,865 of NZ_CP092362.2, forward strand.
GACGTGTTGGCCTATGCCGCTCGTGACGTCCAGAACATCGCCCTGCCGCAGCGACAACCCGCGCCCGGGCACCCCGGTTCGATGAACCTCGCTGCCTCCGCACCGGTGCCCCAAGTGGCCTTCGACGCGGTGATCGCCGGGCCAATCCAGCATGCCCTGCACTCACTCGTCAGACACATCGAGGCCGCGGTGGCAACGACTGTGCGCTTCGTCAGCAGCGCGGTGCGGGCGACGGTGCGGGCCACCGTTGTGGCAGTGCGGACGATCACGACCGCAATCACCAATGTCGTCGAAATCGCCCTCCATCCCGCGCCGTACGCGGATGGTCCGACCGTCGGCATGCCCGACGCTCCCACCGGTGCGGTCACCGGCAATCTCGGTTTTCGGGCGCCAGGCGACCTGCCACTGACCTACACCGTCACCGCGGCGCCGACGCGCGGGACGGTGACCGTGAGCAACTCCGGTGTGTACACATACACCCCCACGCAAGAGGCGCGGCTGGCCGCCGACGGCGCTACGCCGCTGACCGATACGTTCGTGGTGACCGCAACCGACCGGTTCGGGTCCACCTCTCAGACGGTCACTGTTCCGGTCGCCCCCGCCCGTTACGTGGTACAGGTGCCCGACAGCGTGCTGGCGCCCCGCGAACCCAACTTCACTCCCGACGGCAAGTCCTTGGTGTTCTCCGCGACTCCGCAGGGCGGCGGCAGATCCGAGATATATCGAATCGACGTCGACGGCACCAACCTTCGGTGCCTCTCATGTGGACTCGCCCCCGACCTCACCGAGGATCTCTCGAAACCGTTCGCCATGGCCAACGGGTCGGACTACCTCCTCAGCGGTGGCACGCAGTCGCCGACCGGAGGAACATCGGCCGACCACTTCGTCCTGCACTGCACCGGCGGTGACGGCGGCTGTGGCGAGGGCTCGTCGCTCTCGTTGATCAATCTGCCGACCCAATACGCTCCTGGCGTGGTCGTCGTCCAGACCCGCGAGATGCGCATGGCTCCGGACAGCACGCACATCGCCTACACCCAGCTACTCGCTTCGGGAACCAAGACTGTTCTGGTCACCAGTGTCGGCACGTTGCAGGCCGGCCCGAACGGCTACGACATCGTCGACTCGCGGGTGGTGTACGACGCCGGTGAAATCAAAGCCTTCACGCCGGACGGCAAGGGCGTCATCGTCACCGACTTCTATGGCCGCTACAACCAGGGCAACGCCGACGACGTCGTGGTGAACCTGCAGAACGGATCGATCACCCGGCTGACCGCCAACTTGGACTACGACGAGAGCGCAAACCTGTCGCCCAATGGGCAATGGCTGGTTATCGGGAGCTCCCGCACGCTGAATTACCTGACGCCGATGACGCAGATTGTCAGGCCGAGCTTCGTCCCCGCCTACGTGGTGTTTCCGACCTTCTTGGCAAAGCGCGGCACCACGAACCAGACCTGGGTCGTCTCGCCCGCGGATGAGTTGGCCGGCGAGAACGGTATCTTCCTCGGGGATCCGACCGGGACGTATATCTCGCGGCCAGTGGCGAACTGGAGCCCTGACGGCACCGCGGTCGCGCTCTGGGAAGCGCAGGCGTCCGACGCGACCCAAAGCCGACTGGTTGTGGCGTACCTCAGCGAGACCGGCGGCGGCACACTGCCCACCGACACCTCCACGCCCGATATGACCGGATGGGCACCGGCGCTATCGGGATTCGTCCCCACGCTGCCGCAGCTGGAACCGGGACGGCCCGGCCTCGTGGGCGGCGACGCGCAAGTCGTCAAGACCACGAGCGGCAAACTGACAACGACGACGGTCACCTACACCAACTTCGAGGACAGCTCTGGCTACATCCTCAACGGGACCGAATCGACTGTCGCGAACGCCACGCTCACGTCGATCACCTACAACGCCAACATCACGGTCACCGATGCAGACGGTAACGAGATCGGGTGGCTGCGAGCCGACGGCGTGGTGATCAACAACCAGCAGACGATTCAGGGCACCATCGAGTCGTCGATGAACGGCAACCATCTCGCGATGGGGACACCGGTCGTCTGACGATGCCGACCGACCGTTTCGGCACGGCGGGAGCACCAATACGCGACACGATCGCTACGATGTCCGACAAACGACGATTCTCATGAGGATCGGGATGTCGTAAGGCGGCAATGGTTGTGGTGAGCGTGGGTGAGCGTCGGACTCAGGCTGAGCGCACCGCTGCAATGCGGACTCGGCTGCTCGACGCAACGATCGAGTGTCTGGTGACCTACGGGTACGCCGGCACGACCACGCCGCGAATCGCCGAGATCGCCGGTGTGACCCGCGGGGCGCAGGTGCACCATTTCCGGTCAAAAGAAGATCTGGTCGTCGCCGCCGTCGAGTACCTTGCGCAACAGCGGATTCAGAAGGCCATGCGCCAGGACGCCGGCATCTGGAAGGGGCCCGACCCAGTTCTCGGGGTCCTGGAATTTCTGTGGAATTCGCACCAGGGGGACATGTTCGTCGCCACCATCGAGCTGTGGGTGGCCGCCAGGACCGACGACGTCCTGGCGAAGGAGGTGGCACGGGTCGAGCCGATGGTCAACAGCACACTGATCACGGCCATCGCTCAACTGTTGCCTGACCACGCTGCACGCAAGCATGTGCGGAACGTCTTGTACACCGCGATGGATGCGCTCCGGGGAATCCTGGTCGTCGGGTTCGTCGATCGAGACCAGACCCAAGCCCGTCGGCGGTGGGACCGCGCATGCGTCTATCTGGCCGCCATGCTCTCAGAGGCGTTGGCCGCCAAAGACTCTGACTAGTCGGGTTTCCGCCGGTCCATTGCTGGGCGAAAATGCTCTGACACTTACATACACTCCGGTACGCATGTAGTATCCCTGCACAGCAGCGATCGGAGGACATGGTGGCCGAAGCCGGCATGCCTGACGCGCGCAGGACGCAGCTGGAGCGGACCGCGGCGATGCGGTCGCGTCTTCTCGCAGCCACCGTGGAATGTCTTGTGGCACACGGCTATGCCGGCACAACCACACACCGGATCGCGGCCATTGCCGGGGTGACGCGCGGCGCTCAGGGGCACCATTTCAAGTCCAAAGAGCAACTCGTGGTGACCGCGGTCGAGCATCTCGCCGAACAGCGGATCCAGGCGGTCGTTCGTGAACACTGCCGCCTGCGCGACGGCCCGGACATCGCCGCCAATGTACTGGAACTGCTGTGGGAAACCCATCAAGGTGCGGTATTCGTTGCCACGATGGAACTTTGGGCCGCGTCCTGGACCGATGACGTCTTGGCCGCGCACATCGCCCGGGTCGAGCCACGCGTCAACGGCACCATCGTCGACGCCATTGCCCAGTTCGTGCCGGGTCAGGTGTCGAAGAAGGAATTGCGCAACGCCATCTTCACCGCCATGGATGCACTGCGCGGGATCCTGGTCGCCAGCCTGGCCGACCGCAATCAGCTTCGCGCACGCCATCGTTGGGAGCGCGCCGCTCTGTACCTGCGGCCCGAGCTCTCGCGTGCGCTACTCGGTGACTGAATTCGGGACGCGGCCGAACCGGCTCTTGCAAAGATACGTTCCGGTCGGTATGTTTCTGGAATCGCGTCGCACCGATGCCAGTGACGCCGGAAGAAGGAGTGGTGATGGCGAACAGAGTGTTCGTGATCGGCGTGGGTATGACCAAGTTCGAGAAGCCTGGCCGCCGGGAGGGGTGGGACTACCCGGAAATGGCGCAGGAGGCCGGCAGCAAGGCGATCGAGGACGCCGGAATCGACTACGGCCACATCGATCAGGCTTTCGTCGGCTACGTCTACGGGGAATCGACGTCCGGGCAGCGTGCACTCTACGAGTTGGGGATGACCGGCATTCCGGTGGTCAACGTCAACAACAACTGCTCGACCGGATCGACGGCGCTTTACCTTGCCGCGCAATCCATTCGCGGCGGACTAGCCGAGTGCGCGCTGGCCCTTGGCTTCGAGAAGATGCAACCGGGGTCGCTGGGTTCGACATTCAACGACCGCGCGCAGCCCATGGAGAACCACTTCCTGGCGCTTGCCGAGATATCCGAGGTTCTGTTCCCGCCGGCACCGTGGATGTTCGGTGCTGCGGGTCGTGAGCATATGAAGGAATACGGTTCCACCGCAGAGCATTTCGCCAAGATCGGCTACAAGAACCACCGGCATTCGGTGAACAACCCCTATGCGCAGTTCCAAGAGGAGTACAGCCTCGAGGACATCCTCGCCGCGCCGATGATCTACGACCCGCTGACCAAGCTGCAGTGTTCGCCCACATCGGATGGCTCAGGCGCGGCGATCCTGGCGTCCGAGGCATTCGTCGACCGGCACGGCCTGGTGGGGCAGGCCGTCGAAATCGTCGGTCAGGCGATGACCACCGACTTCACCAACACATTCGACGGAACCTGCAAGGCGCTGATCGGCCACCACATGAATGTCGAAGCGGCACGGCGGGTTTACGACCAAGCGGGTCTTGGCCCCGATGACTTCCAGGTCATCGAACTACACGACTGCTTCAGCGCCAATGAGCTGCTGCTCTACGAAGCCCTCGGCCTGTGTGGCGAAGGTGAAGCCCCCAAGCTCATCGACGCCGGCGACACCACGTATGGCGGCCGCTGGGTGGTCAATCCGTCGGGTGGCTTGATCTCCAAAGGTCATCCCCTCGGTGCCACCGGTTTGGCGCAATGCGCGGAGCTGACCTGGCAGCTGCGCGGCACCGCGGACAAACGGCAGGTGTCGGATGTGACTGCCGCCCTGCAACACAACATCGGCCTTGGCGGCGCGGCTGTCGTGACCGCCTACCAGCGCGCTGAGCGCTGACACTGCAGACGAAAGGAAACATCTTCATGGGACACATCGAAGCGACACGTGAGCTGGCTGCCAGCCCGGAAGCGCTGTGGGACATCATCTCCAACCCGAACACCTGGGGTCAGTGGTTCACCGTTCACGACAAGTGGCTCGACGAGCCACCGGCCACTCTGACCGCGGGAGCCCGGCTGACCGCCAAGATCGTCATGCTCAACATGGCGAACAAGATCGAATGGGCGGTGAAATCCGTCGACGCTCCGACGAGCCTGGCGCTCGGAGGTACCGGAATGGCCGGCGTGAAGGCTGATTTCAGGTTCACCATCGAGCCGGTCGGCACCGGATCGCGTTTCACTGTCTCAGGGGACTTCGAAGGCGCGCTGGTCAAGGGTGCGCTGGCCAAGGCGGTCGAGAAGGACGGCGCCAAGCAGCTGGACAAGACACTGGCCAAGCTCGACGAGCTGGCCTCGGCAGCCGTCTGACATGACCGACACGCTGGAATTCGACGACTCGGGACTAGACACCTGGACCGAGGACGACCGCTTCGAGGTGACCCGGGAACGCATCGCGGAATATGCTGCGGCCACCAACGATCCGATCGCCGCGCATCGGGCGGGGGATATCGCACCGCCGGTCTTCGCGATCGTCCCGGTCTTCGAGGCGATGATGATGCCGACAGTGGACGTGCTGCCGGTCGAGCTGGTGCCGAGAGTGGTGCACGGCGAGCAGGATTTCTTTTTCCACCGGTCGATCCGGCCGGGCGACAAGCTCGTCTCGCGGGGCAAGATGATCGGATACGAGGGCCTCGACAATGGCACTCGTGCAGCGATTCTCGTCGAATGCCGCACCGAGGACGGCGAGCTCGTCAACGAGCAGTACGTGACCTGCTTTGTGCGAGGGTTCAACGCCGGCAAGAAGATCGGCACCTTGACCCCGTCTCACAAGTTCGACGAAGGGTTACGGTCGAACGCGCCGATCGCGAAGGTGAGCCAACACGTCGACCTCGACCAGACGTTCCGGTACTCGCCCGCCTCGGGCGACCCGATGCCGATCCACCTCGATGAGGAGGTGGCCCGCGATGCCGGCCTGCCGGGCATCATCGCGCACGGTCTGTGCACGATGGCGTTCACCTCCTGGGCCGTACTGACCGAGGTGGCCGGCTCGGACGTCACCCGACTCAAGCGGCTGGCGGTGCGGTTCTCGAAGATGGTGCTCCCCGGCGATGACCTCGAGACCCGGATCTGGAAGCAGTCGAGCGCCGACGGTGTGACGACGTACGCCTTCGAAAGCGGCCGGGCCGCCGCCGGCGAACTGGCGATCACCGACGGCCTCGCCGTCATCGCCGACTAGAGCTGAAAAAACCTACAGGAGAAGACAATGGGAATTCTGGACGGACGCGTTGCCGTCATCACCGGTGCCGGCCGCGGGATAGGCCGCGAGCACGCACTGCTGTTCGCCCGTGAGGGCGCCCTCGTGGTAGTCAACGATCTGGGTGGTTCGAACACCGGTGAGGGTGCCGATTCCGGGCCGGCACACGAGGTGGTCGCGGAGATCACCGCCGCGGGTGGCCGGGCGGTCGCCAACGGCGACAACATCGCCAGCTGGGCGGGTGCCAAGAGCCTCGTACAGCAGGCGATCGACGAGTTCGGCCGCCTCGACGTGCTGGTGAACAACGCCGGCATTCTGCGCGACGCGTTCATCGCCGGAATGGACGAGGCGCAGTGGGACGCCGTGGTCACCGTGCACCTCAAGGGCCACTTCGCGATGTTGCATCACGCGTCGGAATATTGGAAGGCTCAGTCGAAGTCCGGCGAGCAGCCGATGGCTGCAGTGATCAACACCGCGTCGGGATCCGGGCTCACCATCCCGAACGCGGGCCAGGCCAACTACGGTGCGGCCAAGGCGGGCATCGCGGCGCTGACCCTGATCGCGGCCGAGGAGTTGGAGCGCTACGGCGTACGGGTGAACGCGATCGCCCCCATCGCCCGCACGCGCCTCACGCTCGCTACGCCGGGAATGGGCGCGCTGATGGCCGAACCGGAGGACGGCGGACTGGATCTGTTCGCGCCGGCCAACATCTCGCCGCTGGTCGCCTACCTCGCCAGCGAGAAGTGCCCGCTCACCGGCCAGGTGTACGCAGTGCAGGGTGGCGCCATCTCCTTGTTGAAAGGGTGGCACGACGTGGAGACCATCGAGACCGACAAGGTCTGGGAGATCGACGACATCGCCGCACGTCTGCCGGGGGCCTGATCATGATCGAATGGTCGGACACCGACATCATCATGCGCGACACCGTGCGGGAATTCATCGCCAAGGAGATCCGGCCGCATATCGAGGAGCTCGAGGACGGAAGCCGGTCACCGTATCCGATCGCGCGAAAGCTGTTCAGCGATTTCGGTCTTGACGTGATGGCCGCCGAAGCGGTGAAGACGATGCTGGATCGGGAACGCGCGAAGGCGGAGTCTCGTGACTCGGCGCCGTCGAAGTCCAAGGGTGCGGGGCTGGGTGAGCTTGGCGCTCAGGCCTCGATGGCCGCCGTCCTGGTGACCGAACTCGCCGCGGTGAGTATCGGTCTGCTGTCCACCATCGGCGTCAGTCTCGGCCTTGGCGCCTCGACGATCATGTCGCGCGGGACGCTGGCGCAGAAAGAACGTTGGCTGCCCGAACTGATGACACTGGAGAAGATCGCGGCATGGGCGATCACCGAGCCCGACGCAGGTTCCGACGCCTTCGGTGGCATGAAAACCTATGTGCGGCGCGATGGCTCGGACTATCTCCTCAACGGCCAGAAGACATTCATCACCAACGGCCCGGACGCCGATGTCATCGTGGTCTACGCGAAGCTGGACGAGGGCCCGGGTTCCGACGTCGACAAGCGTGACCGGCCCGTGCTCACGTTCGTCCTCGATGCCGGCATGCCTGGGCTGACCCAGGGCAGGCCGTTCAAGAAGATGGGCATGATGTCCTCGCCGACCGGCGAGCTGTTCTTCGACAACGTCCGGCTCGGGCCCGACCGGCTGCTCGGCGAGACCGAACAGCACGGCGGGGGTGATGGTCGCGACAGCGCCAGGGCCAACTTCGCCGGGGAGCGGATCGGCATCGGGTTGATGTCACTGGGCATCATCAACGAGTGTCACCGGCTGTGTGTCGACTATGCCAAGACGCGCACCCTGTGGGGTAAGAACATCGGCCAGTTCCAGTTGATCCAGCTGAAGCTGGCGAAGATGGAAGTCGCGCGAATCAACGTGCAAAACATGGTGTTCCAGACGTTGGAGGCACTCAGCCGTGGCCGGATGCCGTCACTGGCGGAAGCATCGGCCATCAAGCTCTACTCGTCTCAGGCGGCCACCGAGGTGGCGATGGAGGCCGTGCAGCTCTTCGGCGGCAACGGATACATGGCGGAGTACGGCGTGGAACGGCTTGCCCGTGACGCCAAATCACTGATGATCTATGCGGGCAGTAACGAGGTCCAGGTGACGCACATCGCCAAGGGACTGCTCTCGGCATGATCACCACCGGCACGGGTTGCTACGACGGCGTGCGCACCCGGGTCCTGTCGGTGGACGGTGACGGGCCGCCGATCCTGTTGTTGCACGGCTACGCGGATTCCGCCGACACCTGGCGGGCGGTGCTCGGTCAGCTCGAGGCCGCCGGCCGGTCGGCGGCCGCGGTCGACCTACCCGGATTCGGGTGGGCGGAGCGGCGAAGGCGCGGCCCGATGCTGCCACAGTTCGACACCTTCGTCGATGCGCTGCTCGACGACCGCGGGCCCGCCGTGCTCGTCGGGAACTCGTTGGGTGCGGCGACCGCGGTGCGCGCTGCGGCCCGTAATCCGGCCGCGGTGCAGGCGGTTTTGGCTCTCAACGACCCGCTCAACGCTCGCCACCTGCCGGCCCGGCTTGCCCGCGGCAGGCGGCTTCCTCCGCAGGTGTGGCACACCGCGGCAATGCTGCCGATTCCGGCGGGAGTGCTGCGGTGGGCGACCGGTAAGGCCGTCCGCCACATGCTGTACGGACCGGACGCCCTCGCCGACCCCGCCGTCGTCGCCCGATGGCGGCGCACAATCGGGGGTCCCGCGGCATTGGCAGCATTGGGCCGCTACGCATTCCAGTACGCGCACGAAACAGCCGACGGGCATCGCGATCTGCAGATCACCTGTCCCGCAGTCGTCGCACACGGCGCCAGGGACCGGATCATTCCCGTCCACGCCAGCCGTACCCTGCACCAGCAGATTGCGGGCAGCGCCCTCGTCGTGCTGCCACGCTCCGGGCATTGCCCGCAGCTCGACAACCCTCGCGAGGTCGTGCGACTGATCTTGGAGCTGGCATGACCGGACACCTGATAAACCTGCTGCGTGCCGTCGCGGTGTTACAACGCCGAGGACTGATCAACCTGGCCAACCCCGTCGACATGACAACTGCCGCAATGGCTCTGCGGCACTATGGATCGTTCGGTGGATTGGTCAGTTACACCGCCGCTCGCTATGGCGACTCACCTGCGCTGACCGATGAACGCGGAACGCTGACCTTTCGTGAGCTAGATCAGATGTCCAACGCCGTGGCGCGGGTCTTGCTGACCCGCCGGCCCGGCCGCGACTTCACGATCGGCTTGCTCAACCGCGGCCATCGCGGTGTGATGGTGGCCCTTGCCGCCGCCGGAAAGGCGGGCCTGCGAACGGTTCTGCTGAACACCGGGTTCGCGGGCCCACAGCTGCATGATGTGTGCGTACGCGAGCGAATCGGCCTTGTGCTCGCCGATGAGGAGTTCTGCGAGCTGTTGGCCGCGCTGCCGGATGGCGTGGATGTCCTGCTGAACTGGGCCGAGGACGGCGCCACTCGGCCCGTACTCGACGACCTGGCATCGAGCCACTCTGTCGACCCGATGCCCTATCCACTCCGTCCCGGTGGACTGGTGCTCCTGACCAGCGGTACCACCGGCACCCCCAAGGGTGCTCCACGTGACCGGATCAGCCCGGTTCAGTCCGCGCAACTTCTCGACCGTATTCCGTGGCCGGCGGGCAGCTGCTACGTCGTGGCGGCGCCACTGTTTCACGCCACCGGGTTGGCGACGACCACAGTCGGTTTGGCCCTCGGGAATCACATCGTGCTGGCCCGGCGGTTCGACCCTTCGGTTGTTCTTGCCGCAACCGAGGAGCACCGGGCGGGTGCGATCGTTCTGGTCCCGACCATGCTCAGCAGAATCCTGGATCTCGGACCCGACGAGATCGACCGGTACGACACCTCGTCGTTGCGGGTGATCTTCGCGGCCGGATCGGCGCTGTCGCCAGGTGTCTGCCGTCGCACGCTACTCACGTTCGGCGACGTGCTCTACAACCTCTACGGCTCGACGGAGGTCGCCACCGCCGCGGTGGCCACTCCCGCCGAACTCCGCGTGGCGCCGGGCACCGTCGGCCGTCCACCGGTCGGCTGCCGCATCGCGGCCTACGACGCGAACGACCGTCTGATCACCCGCCCGGGGGAGAGCGGAACACTGTATGTGTCCAGCGGCCTGAGCTTTTCGGGGTACACCGACGGTGGCAGCAAGAGGGTCCTCGACGGCCTGATGTCCTCCGGTGACACCGGACACTTCGACGACCACGGCCTGTGGTTCGTCGACGGACGCGACGACGACATGATTGTCTCCGGCGGAGAGAACGTCTATCCGATCGAGGTGGAGAATCTCCTCGGCGACCATCCCGCCATTGCCGAAGCCGCGGTGGTGGGTGCGCCGGACCCGGATTTCGGCCAGCGGCTCTGCGCCTTCGTCGTGGTCCAGGACGGCGCGGGTCTCGACGCCGACGCGGTGCGGGCCTATGTCCGCAATCGGTTGGCTCGCCACAAAGTCCCGCGGGACGTGGTGTTCCTCGACGCATTGCCCCGCAACGAGACGGGCAAGGTGCTCAAGCGAGATCTGATGGCCGGGGCCGCGGAGTGAACGACCCGGCCGAAACGGTGAGCGGTGTCGTCGCTCAGCTGCGGGCGGGTTTGGAGATTCCCTACGTCATCGAGGCGATCAACTACCACAGCAGGCGAGCACCGCGATTGCTCGCCGACCGTCGTCCACGTCCCCACGGCATGCTCGCGATCACCAAGCGGCAGTTGATCATTCAACGTCCCTACCCGGTGGTCGGTGTCATCACGCCGTGGAACTTCCCGCTTGGCCTGTCGCTTCTGGACGCGGTGCCGGCGTTGCTGGCCGGCTGCGCGGTCGTGGTCAAACCGTCCGAACTGACCCCGTCGGCGGTGTCCGCGGCGATCGCCGGGTGGGCGGACATCGGTGCGCCGCACGTTCTCGATGTGGTGTGCGGCGGTGCCGAGCACGGGGCCGCGGTGGCCGACAGCGTCGACTTCATCCAGTTCACCGGGTCCGCGCGCACCGGACGCGCCATCGCGAGGGCAGCCGCGGAGCGCCTGGTGCCCTGTGCGCTGGAACTGGGCGGCAAGGACGCCATGATCGTGCTCGACGACGCGGACGTGAGCCGGGCCGCCAACGCCGCCGTATGGGGCGCGATGGCCAACTGCGGTCAGATGTGTGTGTCCGTCGAACGGGTCTACGTCGAGTCGGCGGTCTACGACGCGTTCGTATCCCACGTGGCGGCCAAGGCGGCCGCGTTGCGCAGCGGAGTCGACATCGGCACATTCACCAGCCCTGCGCAGGCGGCCGTCGTGCAGCGGCATCTCGACGATGCCCTCACCCGCGGGGCGACGGCCCTGGTCGGGGGTCACCGCAGTGACGCACCGACGGTCCTCATCGATACCGACCACGCCATGCTGTGCATGACCGAGGAGACCTTCGGCCCGCTGCTGCCCGTCGTGCGCGTCGCCGATGAGGACGAAGCCGTGCGGCTGGCTAACGATTCTCGGTACGGCCTGTCCGCGGTGGTGTTCAGCGGGGACCGGCGTCGTGCCGAACGCGTCGCACGGCGGATCGACGCGGGCTCGGTCAACATCAACGACGTCTTCGCCAACCTGTTCACGCTGACCCTGCCGCAAGCCGGCTGGAAAGAATCCGGCCTCGGCGCGCGCGGCGGCAGCGATGCGGTGGCGAAATTCTGCAGACCGCAAGCGATCGTGAGCTCACGACTCGGCTTCACCCGCGAGCTCACCTGGTACCCGTACACCCCGCTGCGCCGAGCGATCATGCGGTGGGTGTCGCGGTTGATCGGCGCACGAGACGTGCGACGCCGGTTCGGATGGAGATGAGGGACGGCAGATGGCAACAACGAACCTGAGGGATCGCGTCGTGGTGGTGACCGGCGGGGCCAGGGGGATCGGCGCGGCGACCGCATCCGCCTTCGTCCGCGCTGGGGCGAAGGTGGCCATCGGCGATGTCGACGTCGAGCAGTCAGAGCGGACGGCGGCCGCAATCGGATGCTGGTGGGGTGAGGTCGACGTGACCGACCGGGGCAGCTTCGCGTGTTTCCTGGACTCCCTCACCGGAGCGCTCGGGCCGCTCGACGTCTTGGTCAACAACGCCGGGATCATGCCGGTGACACCGGCGGTCGACGAGTCGGCCGAGTCGATCCAGCGGCAGCTCGCCATCAATGTCGCCGGGGTCATCTTCGGGACTCAGCTCGCCATGGAGCGGATGGGCCCGCGGCATTCCGGTCACGTGGTCAATGTCGCGTCCGCTGCGGCCCGAATGGGCTTCGGTGGCGTCTCGACCTACACCGCCACGAAGTTCGCGGTCGCCGGTTTTACCGAAGCCGTCGCCCTCGAATCCGCCGCGAGCGGGATCACGTTCACCACCGTGTACCCCGGCATGGTGCGAACCGAGCTGTCCGCGGGGCTGTCCGACCACTGGCTCCTGCGGACCTGTGCCCCCGAGGTCGTCGCCGACGCGATTGTCCAGGCAGTGCAGCGTGGCCGGCGATCGGTGTACGTTCCGCGCCGGCTCGGCCCGCTGACGGCGGTCTATGGCCTGCTGCCGGCGCGGGCCCGTGTCGTGGCGATGGGCCTGCTCGGTGCCGACCACCGGATGCTCGACGGTGACGGCGACGTCCGCCGGTCCTACGACTCGCGAATCAGCCACGACCAGAAGAACTGACGGATCCGGAAATTCTTGCCAAGTCGCTGCCGGACGGCCGGTAGGTGGCTAAGTTGATGTTTGCCAACCCGGGGGATGGACCGAGACGGGGGGCAACGACGGAGGGGATCGCTGCCCCCCGTCTTGGTGTCTCCGATCAGGTGAAGGCAGACCAGAACCGGGTCAGCTGCGAGCCGATCGAGGCCAGGCCGCCGGGCACGCCGGACAGATCGAAGAACCAGAACACCACCGAGAAGAACCATTGGTTCGCCGCCGGCGCGAGCAGCAGGAGCAGCAGGAACAGGAACCCGAACTGCTTGGCCGGGGCCACCGCGCGCTGCGTCTCGGGGCTCAGATGCGGCTCGAGCGCGCCATAGCCGTCCAGCCCCGGAATCGGCAGCAGGTTCAGCAGCAGCGCCGTGATCTGCAGGAAGCCCAGGAACGCCACCGCTGACCAGAACACTCCGTGGCCGTGGTCGTAGAACAGCCGGGTGGCCGCCAGTAGGACGACGGCCAGCACGAGGTTGGCGGCCGGACCGGCCAGGCTGACGAGGGTGCGCTGACGCGGCGTCATGAACCAGGTACGGACGTAGACCGCTCCGCCCGGCAACCCGATACCGCCCAGGGCGATGAACAGCAGCGGCAGTCCCAGCGACAGCAGTGGGCTGGAGTATTTGAGTGGGTTGAGGGTCAGGTAGCCCCGAACCGCGACGTCATGGTCACCGAAACGCCAGGCCGTGTACGCGTGGCCGAATTCGTGCAGGCACAGCGACACCAGCCAGCCGGCGATGACGAAGATGAACACGCCGACATAGGCCAGGGGCCGCACAGTTTCGGCGGATAGCCAGGCCAGTACGCCGCCGGCGACGGTGATCGCCACAATCACCAGGAAGACGGGGCTGGGCCGCACCGACTGGCGCAGCGGGCGAACACTCACCTCACGAAACTACCGGACCAGGTTCCCACCAGCTGAGATCGTTGCAGCATGCGCCCGCCTGGTCTTCCCGCGCCAAAGCCATTTTCTGCCTTGTTCGGCGGCCTGTATGCGGCCGCGTACGGCCTGGGCGGTCAGCCGTTGGTCCATCAAGCCATCAAGCGGTTGGGGCCGGTGGTGGCTTTGCCGGTGTTGGGCTTCGGACCGGTGGTGGCCGTCGCCGATGCCGCGCTGGCCAAAGAGGTGTTCACCGCCAAGCCTGATGTGTTGCTCGGCGGCGAAGGGGTCGGGCCCGCCGCGGCGATCTACGGGTCGGAGTCGATGTTCGTCCAGGAGGAACCCGAACACCTGCGTCGACGGCGCCTGCTCACCCCGCCCCTGCATGGGACCGCCCTCGACGACTACGTACCGGCAATCCAAGCCGCCACTCGTGCCGCGATGGCGACCTGGCCGGTCGGAACGCCGATGCGGATGCTCGAGGCCGCCCGCGACCTCACGTTCGACGTAATCGTCCAGGTGATGTTCGGCGTCGAGGACCCGGCCGAGGTCAGACGCCTCGGCGAGCCTTTCGACGAGTTGCTCGCGCTGGCGATCTCGCCGGAAACCCCGCTTCGCTATTCACTTCGCAGGGTCGGCGGGCTCCGAACGTGGGGCAGCCTCGCTGCGGTCAATCGGAGGATCGACGAAATCGTGTTCGGCGTGATTGCGGAGCGCCGCGCCAACCCACGACCCGGCGGCGGAATTCTGTCGATGTTGATCGACGCTCGGGGTGAAGATGGCGAAAGGATGTCCGACAAGGAGATTCGTGCGGACCTGATCACGCTGGTGCTGGCCGGTCACGAGACGACGGCGACCACCCTTGCCTGGCTGGTCGATCTGTTGCTACACCATCCGCAGGCGATGGAGCTGGTTCAGGCCGAGGCTCAGTCGGGTGCGTCAGCCTTCACCGAGGCGGTGATCAGCGAGACGCTGCGCCTGCGGCCGCCCGCACCCATAACCGGGCGCATGACGGCCGGTCACTACCGGCTCGGTGACTACACGCTGCAGCCGGGGACGCGGATCGTGCTGCTACTCGATGTCATCAACCGCGACCCCGAAAGCTACCCCGAGCCGGACGAGTTTCGCCCCGAACGGTTCGTCGGCGCACGACCGCACCCCTACGCCTGGATCCCCTTCGGCGGCGGCATCAAGCGCTGTATCGGCGCCAGTTTTGCGATGTGCGAGCTGGTCACCGTGCTGCACACCATGCTGCGCGAGGGCCGATTCGAGCCGGTCAGCCCGCATCTGGAGATCCCCAGGTCAGGCGCGACGCCGGTGCTGGTACCCCGCAACGGCGCGCTGGTGTACTTCTCTCACGAAACCCGCAGCCAGCCGGTCGTATGCCGGTAGAACGCCGAGCGCTTCACCTCACGAGGCAGCAGAACCCCGTCGCGCACCACCCGCGCGCCGGTGGTGCCCAGCTGGACGGCGCGGCCGGTGAGCCAGTGCCGCGGCCGCATCCGGCCGGTCAGCGCCGCGGCCCGCAGGCCCGGCATCGAGGTCGTTGGCTCGATCCGAACGGCTGTCACCTCACCGTCGAACAAGAGATCGTCGTCGACGACGGCTTCCCCGCGAATCACCCGGTCCTCGCCGGGCGGCAGCCAGAACGCAGCATCCACCAGCGCTGTGCCGGTCTCGTCGCGGATCAGCGGAACACGTTGTGCCACAGCGCTAATCGCGCGCCGGGCACCCCACCGGCGCGGCAGGTGGGCCACCTCAACGTCGAGGCGTTCGATGCGCATCAGCCGGGTCAGCACCGCCGCCAGGTCGGCCGAAGATCCCACGACCACCACCCGCGACGCCCCCTGCACCGCGGCGTCGATCGCGCCCGCGTCGTCGCCGTCATGGCAGGGCAGAGACGCCAGCGCGCGGGGCAGCCGGCGGCCCCCGAAACGCAACACGGCGATCGTGGTGTTGGTCAACGACACTCCTCGTGCTGCGCTCCGATAGGGTAGGTCACCGGCTGCACCACAATAAGCAGGAGAAATACCATGCCGGCAATCGTCCTCATCGGCGCCCAGTGGGGTGACGAGGGCAAAGGAAAAGCCACCGATCTGCTCGGTGGACGCGTGCAGTGGGTGGTGCGCTACCAGGGCGGTAACAACGCCGGGCACACCGTCGTCCTGCCCAGCGGCGAGAACTTCGCCCTGCACCTCATCCCATCGGGGATCCTCACCCCCGGCGTCACCAACGTCATCGGCAACGGTGTCGTGGTCGACCCGGGCGTACTGCTCACCGAGCTCGCCGGACTCGAGGAGCGCGGCGTCGACACCTCGGGGCTGCTGATCTCCGCCGATGCGCATCTGCTGATGCCGTACCACGTGGCCATCGACAAGGTCACCGAGCGCTACATGGGCAGCAAGAAGATCGGTACGACCGGCCGTGGCATCGGCCCCTGCTACCAGGACAAGATCGCCCGGATGGGCATCCGCGTCGCCGACGTCCTGGACCGCGACCTGCTGGCCGCCAAGATCGAGGCCTCCCTCGAGCTCAAGAACCAGGTACTGGTCAAGATCTACAACCGCAAGGCGCTGGATGCCGACGAGGTGCTCGAGACGCTGCTGGCCCAGGCCGACGGCTTCAAGCACCGCATCGCCGACACCCGCCTGCAACTCAACACCGCGCTGGAGTCCGGCGAGACGGTCCTGCTGGAGGGCTCACAGGGCACCCTGCTCGACGTCGACCACGGCACCTACCCCTACGTCACGTCGTCCAACCCCACCGCCGGTGGCGCCGCCGTCGGGTCGGGCATCGGCCCCACCCGGATCACCACCGTGCTCGGCATCCTGAAGGCCTACACCACTCGGGTCGGCTCGGGCCCGTTCCCCACCGAGCTGTTCGACGAACACGGCGAGTACCTGGCCAAGACCGGCGGAGAGATTGGCGTGACCACCGGACGCCGCCGGCGCTGCGGCTGGTTCGACGCCGTGATCGCCCGCTACGCGACCCGCGTCAACGGCATCACCGACTACTTCCTCACCAAGCTCGACGTGCTGTCCAGCCTGGAGACGGTGCCGATCTGCGTCGGTTACACAGTCGACGGCAAG
Source organism: Mycolicibacterium crocinum (assembly GCF_022370635.2). Next base: position 722,722 of record NZ_CP092362.2, read on the forward strand.
CGCACCGACGAGATGCCGATGACCCAGAGCGACATCGCCCGCGCCGAGCCGATCTACGAGGAACTGCCGGGCTGGTGGGAGGACATCTCCGCGGCTCGCGAGTTCGAGGATCTGCCCGCCAAGGCGCGTGACTATGTGTTGCGTCTGGAAGAGCTTGCCGGAGCGTATGTTTCGTGCATCGGTGTCGGACCCGGCCGGGACCAGACGATCGTGCGTCGCGACGTGCTGGCCCCGCGATGACCGATCGCGACGAATACGAACTCGACCCTGATTACTACAAGCACGGCGGCTTCCCGAAATTTGAAGTCGCGCGGCCCGGACCGGGATTCGGCCGGTTCCTGACCGCGATGCGCCGCGTCCAGGACTTGGCCGTGTCGGCCGACCCGGACCCGGACACCTGGACCGCGGCGGCCGAGGGCGCCGAGGAACTGGTGCGGCTGCTGGAAGGGTTCGAGGCCCCCGAGGGTGTCGGTCCGGCCAACCGGGTGCCGAGCCTGCCCGGCGCGGGCAGCCTGCTGATGCCGCCCTATCGCGTGACTCAATTCGATTCCGAGGCAGTCGAATTGACTGTCACCTTCAGCCGGTTCCATGTCGGCGGCAATTACGCCGTGCACGGTGGTGTCCTGCCACTGACGTTCGACTCGGTGTTTGGGATGGTCATCCACGCCACCGGGCGACCGATCAGCCGGACCGCGTTCCTGCACGTCGACTACCGCAACGTCACCCCGATCGACACCGAGCTGACCGTTCGCGGCTGGCTGCGGGAAGCCGAGGGCCGCAAGGCCTTCGTCAACGCCGAGATGAGGACGCCGGACGGCACGCTCTGCGCCGAAGCACACGGGTTGATGGTGCGTCTACTGCCCGGCCAGCCCTGAATCTGTCACCATGACGTCGTGGCCGAGAACCGCTCGTCAACCCTGAAAAGCCTGACCACGCCGCGGGCGGCCGCGGCAGCCGGTGTCGCGTTCGCAGTGTTGTTCGGCGCCAACCTCATTCTGATCCGCTCCTCGCTGCCGGAGGGGGCCCAACCCGGTTCTCAGTGGCTCGACGCCGCCAGCGGCAAAATGAAGATCGCCGCGATCCTGATGCCCTTCGCCGGGATCAGCTTCCTGTGGTTCATCGGTGTCGTGCGCGACGGACTGGGTCGGCTCGAAGACCGGTTCTTCTCGACGGTGTTCCTCGGCAGTGGCCTGCTGTTCCTGGCGATGATGTTTGTGACGAGTGCGATCGGCGCGGGTCTTTCGGCCAGCAACGCGGCACTGGCCCACAACACCGCCGGCTATACCGATGTCGCGACCTTTGGGCAGATGGTGGTGCTCACGTTGTCGAAGACGTACGCCCTGCGGATGGCCGCGGTGTTCATGATCTCGCTGGCCACCATCTGGTTGCGCACCGGTCTGATGCCGCGCTGGTTGGTGTACGTCAGCTATCTGCTCGCCGTCGCCCTGCTGATCGCCAGCGACGTGAGCATGTGGCTGACGCTCGGTTTCCCGGTCTGGGTGTTGATCGTCAGCCTCCTGCTATTGGCCCGCGCGGGTGTGTTCGATGCGCTGCGCGAGGAACACAAGCTCTGAGGTTCACCAGGTCACCGGCATCGACCGTAGCCCGTAAATGAAGTGAAACGGCTTGAACTCGAGCGCGTCGAACGGCTCCGCGCACGCCAGTTCCGGGAACCGCCGCAGCAGCGCGGGAAAAGCGATCCGCATCTCCATACGGGCCAGCGGTGCACCCAGGCAGTGGTGTACACCGTGCCCAAATGCCAAGTGGCTCACGATATCCCGCCTGATGTCCAGGACATCGGGATCATCGACGAATGCCGCGTCCCGATTGCCCGACGCCAACGACGCGAGCACCAGACTGCCCGCCGGTATCGGAACACCGGCGACCTCGGTGTCGGCGGTGGCGAGTCGCGGGATGCTGCTGTGCACGATCGACAGCCAGCGCAGCAGTTCCTCGACGGCCGGGGCAACCGCATCGGGGTCGTCGCGGACCGCGGCGAGCTGATCGGGGTGGCGCAGCAGCGCCAGGGTTCCCAGGCTCAGCATGTTGGACGTGGTTTCGTGGCCGGCGAGCAGCAGCAGACCCGCGATCCCGATCAGCTCGTTGTCGCTCAGCTCGGTGCCGTGGTCACGCACCAGCATGCCGAGCATGTCCTCACCGGGGGCGCGACGGGCCGCCGCCACCAGCGTGCCCATGTACTCGCGTCCCTGGCGTACCAGCTCCATGCGCTCGGGAATGGGGATCGACAAATCAAGCTGACGGGCGCTGCGTCGTTGAAAATCGTCGCGGTCGGCGTAGGGCACACCGAGCAGCTCGCAGATGACCAGCGACGGGATCGGCAAAGCGAACTCGGCCACCAGATCGGCTGGCGCCCCGGCTCGTTCGAGCGCGTCGAGCCGATCGTCGACGATTTCGACGATCCGCGGTTCCAGCGCCTTCATTCTGCGCACGGTGAACTCGCCGGTCAGCATTCGGCGTAGCCGGGTGTGCGCCGGCGGGTCCAGGGCCAGCAGGTTGCCTGCCCGTGCGCCGGCCTGCTCCTCCTCGGACAGCTGCGGCGCACCGGGCAGCACGAAGCCCGGGGGCCGTCCGTTGGCGAAGTGCTCGTGATTCGACAGCACCGCCTTGACGTCGTCGTAGCGGGTGATCAGGTACACCTGCATGCCGAACGCGTTGACGGCGGTGACCACACCGTCACCGTCGCGGATGTCACGCAGCTCCGATGTTGGGTCGAACCCGTTGCGCCGCATGTGCAGTGGTGGCAGCGCGGCAGCAGATGTCATGCCACGACGTTACGCGCCCTCGGCGTGCTCGAGCTCCGACCGCGTGAACGCCGGCCACCAGATCGCGGGCCCGATCAGGGTGAACAGCGCCGGGATCACCACTGTTCGGACCACGAACGTATCCAGCAGGATGCCCAGGCCCACGATGATGCCGAGCTGGGTCAGCACGATCAGCGGCAGCACACCCAGCACGGTGAACACCGCTGCCAGCACGATGCCTGCGCTGGTGATCACCGCGCCCGTCGCCGACACCGCTCGCACGATGCCGCCCCGCGTGCCGTGCTGCGGTGTCTCCTCACGAGCCCGGGTCACCAGGAAGATGGTGTAGTCCACACCGAGCGCCACCAGGAACAGGAACGCGAACAGCGGCGTGGTGTTGTCCAGTGCGGGAAAGCCGAGCAGGTGCACGCTGACCCAGCCGCCCAGTCCGAGTGCGGCCATGGTGGACAGCACAGTGGCGGCCACCAGCACCAGCGGGGCGAGGGCCGCCCGCAGCAGGATGTAGAGCACGGCAAGGACGACGACGAGGATCGCCGGGATCACCACCCAGCGGTCGCGCACCGCGGCGTTCTTGGCGTCCAGTGCTTGCGCGTCCGATCCGCCCACCAGCGCGCCGGGGTCGACTTGATGGACCGAATCCCGCAGCGCGGCAACAGTAGTGAAGGCACCGTCGGAGGCGGGTTCGGCGGAGAGCACGACCTGCCACTGACGCAGACCGGTGGCCGATTCACCCGCCGGGTTGACCGAGACCACGCCCGGAGTGGCCCGGATGGCCTGCTCGAGCGCCGTGCCGACATCGGTGTGACCGATGACCCGCGTCGGATCGGTGAGGCCGCTGGGGAAGTGGGCCGACAGCGTGCGGTAGCCGGCCACCGAATCGGCACTGACCCTGAACTGGTCGATCTGGTTGAGCCCCACCGGAGTTGCCAACAGGCCGGTGGCGAGCGCGATCAGCACCGCGGTGGAGGCGACCGTGACCCGGCCGGCGTGGTTCGACACCCAGTCCGCGACCCGGTGCCACGCGCCGGTGCTGGTGATTTGTTCGCCACCTGGGCGAGGTACGAAGGGCCAGAACAATTTCGGGCCGAACAGTGCGAGCAGTGGCGGCAGCGCCAGCAGCACGAAAACGGCGGCGACCACCAGCCCGGAGGCGGCCTGGACACCGAGGCTGCGGGTGCTGGGCGATGAGGCGAGCAACAGCGTCAGCAGGGCCAGCACCACGGTCGCATTACTGGCCGCGATCGCCGGTCCGGCGAACCGGACGGCGGTGCGCAGCGCTGCCCGGTGGTCGGGCGCTGAGCGCAACTCCTCGCGATAGCGTGAAATCAACAGCAGCGCATAGTTCGTCCCCGCACCGAACACCAGCACGCTGGTGATGCCCGACGTCGAACCATCGGCCGCCATGCCGGTGGCTTCGGCGATCGCCGATCCGAGCACCGCGGCCACCCGATCGGCGAACGCGATGACCAGAAGCGGCACCAGCCACAGCACCGGCGAGCGGTAGGTGATGATCAGCAGCAATGCGACCACCGCGCCGGTGACGGCCAGCAGGGTGATGTTGGCACCGGAGAACGCGTTGGCGATGTCCGCGCCGAAGGCCGGCCCACCGGTGACATTGACCGTCAGGTCGTCCGGCAGTCCGGACTTGGCCGCCTCCCGCAGCGACTTGACTTCATCGTTGAGCGCGAAGCCGGACAAGGTGGCATCGACCGCTACCGGCGCCAACGCGGCCTTACCGTCTTGGGAGGTCGTCACCGGGATGGGCGGGCCACCCTTGCCGGTGGTGGCGACCATGCGCTCACGCGCCGCCTCTGCGGCGGCCAGGTCGGCCGGTGTCAGCGCCGCGCCGTCCGGCCGGCTGACGACGAGGATCACCGGTGCCGCTCCGCCGCCCGGGAAGTCCTTGAGCAGCGCGGCGGCCTTCGCTGATTCGGCGCTGGGTGGCAGCGCGACCGGGGACTGGTCGGCCGAGGAGCTCTGGCCGATGAGGCCCATCAGTCCGCCGCCGATGAGTGTGATGACCAGGGCCAATAACCAGGAATGCCGGTTGCTGACGAGCTCGCCGATGCGATCCCAGACGGGGCGCCGGGCGTCGAGTCCTTGGTGCATGAACCCAACATAGCTTCATTTTCTTAACATTTCATCTCCTTAACAGATACCCTGGCGGTATGGAGTCAGCCGGTCGGCCTGCGCTGGAGTCCGCCGTGGTGGCCGACGTCCAAGCCTTATCGGCCGAGTCGGACCAGATCGGCCGGGCGTTCGCGGGCATCCACCGGCTGTCGGCCAATGACTTCCGCGCGCTGGTGCACGTGATGGTCGCCGAGAACGCCGGCACTCCGCTGACTGCGGGCGAGCTGCGTAGCCGGATGGGACTGTCGGGTGCGGCCATCACCTATCTGGTCGAGCGGATGATCGAATCCGGCCACCTGCGGCGCGACTCGGATCCGGCCGACCGGCGCAAGGTGATCCTGCGCTACGCCGATCACGGCATCGAGGTGGGCCGCGCGTTCTTCACGCCATTGGCCACCCACACCCATCGCGTCCTGGCCGAACTGCCGGATGAGGATCTCGCGGCCGCGCACCGCGTCTTCACCGCAGTTCTCGAAGCAATGACCGCGTTCCGCGCCGATCTGAGTTCATAGCCGGTCCACTTGCCGGTCGCGTTATTTTTGCCGACTTTGCTGCGGACGATGCTGAAGTAGGCAAAACTATTGCCGTCTAACGGGTCTTGGGGAATCGGGTGATTGCGCAAATGAAGCGAACCAAACAGCTGTGCGTCGGTGTGGCCGCTGCGGGCATCTTCGGTCTGGGGACCACGGTCGCCACTGCCGTTGCCTACGCCGACTCGGGGGATTCGAATGCCGGCCCGTCGGCCAGCTCCTCGAAGTCGAGCACGGCCAGTGCCGGGCCGAAGGCCCGCGCCCGCTCGCAGAGCGCCGCTCCCCAGCCGGCGACCAAGACGAAGAACACCGGCACGATCAGCCGGCCAGCTGCGGCGTCGGCCGGTCGCACGGCGGCTCGCACCACGACATCACCAGCGGCAGAAGCACTTTCAGCGGCCCTGTCGACGCTGGGTATCACCCCGGTGAGCTCGGCAGGTGCGTCCTCGACGACGGCGCCCTCGACCGGCGTCGGCCGCAGTCGCCGCGGCGTGGTGATGACCGCGACCGCCTCGGCCGTCCCCGCAGCGGGCCTCGGCGGGTCTAATGCCCTCGTCAGCACGCCCACCCATGTGCTGGTGATCGGCATCGACGGAACGAATCTCAGCGCGATCCTGGCCAACCCCGACAATGTCAACCTGCAGGCCCTGATGACCACCGGAACCACCGCGGCGTCCACCATGGTCGGGCACACCACGATCTCCAACCCATCGTGGACGGGCATCTTGACCGGCGTGTGGAGCGAGAAGACGGGCCTGTTCAACAATGTCTTCACGCCGTGGACCTACGACAAGTGGCCGACGGTCTTCAATCAGCTCGAGACTTTCGATCCGTCCATCCAGACCACGGCGATCGCGGACTGGGAGAACATCGCCCAGATCGCCGGGGCCGGTTCGATTCCCGCTGACGTCATCAAGTTCTTCCCGAAGTACAACAACAGCTGGCTGGACACCGACGACCTGGTGGGCCAGGCGTCCGTCGACGCGATCAACGGCACTACCGCGGGCGTCTCGAGCTTCAACTTCACGTACTTCGTCGGCGTCGACAACACCGGACACGAGTACGACGCCGGGTCGCAGCAATACAAGGATGCGCTGAAGAACGTCGACGAGAACGTCGGCGACATCATGCAAGCGGTCACCGACTGGAACACTGCGCATCCCATGGAGAAGTGGACGGTGCTGGTGACCACCGATCACGGCCAGGTGCCGTGGCCGACGATCCGGCTCGGCTCGGACATGCGGGCACACGGATTCCAAACCCCTTGGGAGACCACCACCTTCGTGATCGCAAACGGCGCTGGATTCACCGCCGGGGCGATTAACAACACCTATTCCAACATCGACATCACCCCCACGGTGGACGCACTGTTCGGGCTGACCCCCCCGTCCTATTCGGCCGGTTCGCCTCTGATGGATCTCGCCGGAAGTGATTACCTGCCCGTGGTGGCCGGCTTCGATGGGATCAACCAGGCGCTGACCGACGCGATCGCGATGTACGGCTACCCCGACGTGGTGACCAACATCGCCCTGGACCTGCGGACCGTCGCGGGATTCGTTCCCTATTTCGTGTACTCGGTCTTCAACGGCCTCACCGCGGATATGTCGTCACCGCTGAAGCTGCCCATTCAGTTCGTCGGTGCGGTGCTCTACCAGCTGGTCAACATCCCGGTGCAGATCATCGCGCGGTTGACCGGGGTGACCGGCAACCAGATCATTCCGCCGGACCTCTGGCCGTACACGACGGTGCCCGGCGTACAGCCGCTGCCGCCGGCGACCGCGGTGCCCAGCCTGGAGGCCATCGCCGTCTGACTGTCGGCATGCCCTGGTTAGGTGGGGGCGTGCTCGACACCGTCGCTGTGGAGAACTACCGGTCGCTGCGCCGGCTGATCCTGCCGCTGCGCGGCCTCAACGTCGTGACCGGGCCGAACGGCTCCGGCAAGTCCAGCCTGTACCGGGCGCTGCGGCTGCTGGCCGATTCGGCACGCAACGGTGCCGTCAGTGCGCTGGCCCGCGAGGGCGGGTTGAGTTCGACCATGTGGGCGGGACCGGGCACCAAGGGTCCGGTCAGCCTCAAGCTGGGCTTCGCCGGGGAGGACTTCGGCTACGCCGTGGACTTCGGCATGCCTCAGGAGACCGAGACGGCATTCAACCTCGATCCCGAGATCAAGTCGGAAGCCGTGTGGGCCGGTGCGACCCTGCGCCCCTCGACGTTGTTGGCGCAGCGGTCGGTGCGCACGGTTCTGCTCCGCGACGCCGACGACGGCTGGCGGACGGCGGCCACCTTGCGGCCGTTCGACAGCATGCTCAGCGAGATCGCCGATCCGCAGGCCGCACCCGAGCTGCTGGCGCTGCGTGAGCGCGTCCGGTCCTGGCGGTTCTACGACCACGTCCGCACCGACAGCGACGCGCCCGCTCGCAGGCCCCAGATCGGCACTCGCACAATGATGTTGAGTCATGACGGCGCGGACCTTGCCGCCGCCCTGCAGACCATCGCGGAGATCGGCGACGCCCGGGCACTGGCCGAGGCCGTCGACAATGCCTTCCCCGGCAGCCGGGTGGAGATCCCCAACACCGACGGCCGCTTCGAGGTCACCCTGCGCCAGCCGGGCATGCTGCGCGCTCTGACGGCGGCCGAGCTGTCCGACGGCACGCTGCGCTACCTCCTGTGGGCCGCCGCGCTGCTGACTCCGCGCCCGGCGGAGCTGACCGTGCTCAACGAGCCCGAGTCCAGCCTGCACCCGGAGTTGCTACCCGCGCTGGCCGCGCTCATCGCACGATCCTCCGAGCGGTCGCAGATCGTCGTCGTCACCCACGCCGCCGCGTTGGTCACCGCATTGCGTGAGGCCCAGCGCGACGTCAACGCCATCGAACTCACCAAGCAGCAGGGCCAGACCGCGATCGTCGGCCAGGGCCTGCTCGACGAGCCGTCCTGGCACTGGCCTGCGCGGGGATGAGCCCACCTATCCTTGGGCATCATGCGGGTGATGCTGGTCGGGTCGGGTGAGCTGAGTCGGGAGCTGGTGCTGGCCTTCCAGCGGCTCGGAGCCGAGGTGGTCGCCGTCGATCGGTACGCCGACGCGCCGGCGCACGACGTGGCCGACGAGGCGCTGGTCGTGAAGATCACCGACCCCGAAGAGCTGAGCGCCGCGATCGCCCGCGTCGAACCGGCCTACATCGTCGTCGACACCAACGCGGTGGCCATCGACGCGCTGCGCGCGGCGGCCGACAGCGGAACCACCCAGGTGGTGCCGGGCGTCTACGCCACCCAGCTGAGCCTGGACCGCGAGGGCATGCGGCGGTTGGCCGCCGACGAGCTGGGGCTGCCGACCGCGCCGTTCTGGTTCGCCGGGTCGGTCGAGGAGCTCACCGCCGTCGCCGAACACGCGGGCTTCCCGCTGGTGGTCAAGCCGGTGATCGGGGTGCCCGGTCAAGGCCAGTCGGTGCTGCTGCGGCCCGACGACGTCGAGCCCGCATGGCAGCGCGCCGTCGCGGCCGGCGGGCGGGTGCCGCACAACCGGGTGCTGGCCGAGACCGTCGTCCAGATCGATTACGCGGTCACCTTGCTGACCGTGCGGACCGATGGCCCGGCGGGACCGACCCTGCACTTCTGCGAGCCGATCGGGCATCGTCAGCTTGACGGCGGCGTCTTGGAGTCCTGGCAGCCGCAGCAGATGACGCTGGCGGCGCTGGGCGCGGCGAAGTCGGTGGCCGCGCGGATCGTGCGGGCGCTCGGCGGGCGCGGGGTCTTCGGGGTGGAGCTGCTGGTCCGCGGTGACGAGGTGTACTTCTCCGACGTCAGCGTGCGCCCTTACGACAGCGGGCTGGTCACGCTGCGCACCCAGCGGTTGTCGGAGTTCGAGCTGCACGCCCGCGCCGTACTGGGGTTGACCGTCGACACGATCATGATCTCGCCGGGCGCCGCCGAGGTCACCTACGGCGGTGCTGAGGAGAGCGCAGGCAGCGCGGACATCAATCCGGCGATCCTGGCCGAGGCGTTGGTGGTGCCGGAGAGCGATGTGCGGCTGCTGGGCGCTCACGAAGGTGCCGCGCGGCTGCGGCTCGGGGTCGCGCTGGCCACCGCCTCCGACGTCACCACCGCCCGCGATAGGGTGCGCCAGGTGTCGACCGCTTTGCACCGGGTGTGGCAGCCGTGACCGAACGCGAGGACGGCGGTTCCAGCCCGCTGCCGATTCTGATCGCCCTGGGTGTGGCGGTGCTGGTGCTCGCCGCGGTGGGCATCGCCTGGCTCGTCGACGACAACAAGCCGATGAGTGAGGACGTCAAGGTCGGTCGCGCCGCCGTCGGCCAGAACGACGCGCTGCAGCGCGACAACTACTCCGACTTCCGCAAGTACACCTGCGCCGCCCAGCAGGGTGTCGAAGCCGAAGTTCTTGCCGGCCAAAAGAAATCGAAAGCTGTGCACGGTGCTCGGTACGTCGACGACATCACCGACGTCAGGATCGACGGTGACAAGGCCACCGCGACCGTCGTCTACCACTTCGAGCATGCGGCCGACACCAAGCTGAAGACGCCGATGACCTTCGCCCGCGAAAACGGCGAATGGACCGTCTGTTCGCCCGGCCCGGCCTAGGTGCGCTCGGTTCGCGCCAGGTCATTGTGGGAGACTCGGGCACGTGAGTTATGCAGGAGATATCACCCCTGAGGAGAGCTGGGAGCTGCTCAGCGAAAACCCCGACGCGGTGCTGGTGGACTGCCGCACCGACGCCGAATGGCGCTGGGTCGGTGTGCCGGATCTGAGCAGCCTGGGTCGCAACGTGGTGTTCGTCGAGTGGAACCGCAGCAACGGTCAGCACAACGACGACTTCGTCGCCGAACTCAACGCCGCCGGCGTCACCCCCGGCGAGCGTCCCGTGGTGTTCCTCTGTCGCTCCGGCAATCGCTCCATTCCGGCGGCCGAGACCGCGACCGCGGCGGGGATCGCGCCGTCCTACAACATGCTTGACGGGTTCGAAGGCCAGCTCGACGCCGACGGCCACCGCGGCATCAACGGCTGGCGGGCGCTGGGCCTGCCCTGGAAGCAGTCATGACCGACGAGGTGCCGTCGGTTCGCATTCCCGCGCCGCTGCCCGATGGCGTCAGCCAGGCGACGCTCGGGGTGCGAGGTGGGCTGCTGCGCTCCGAGTTCGAGGAAACCTCCGAGGGGATGTACCTCACCTCCGGCTATGTGTACTCCTCGGCGGCCGAGGCGGAAAAGGCGTTCACCGGCGAGATCGACCGGTACGTCTACTCCCGCTACGGCAACCCGACGATCTCGATGTTCGAGGAGCGTCTGCGGCTGATCGAGGGTGCGCCCGCCGCGTTCGCCACCGCGTCGGGCATGGCCGCGGTGTTCACCTCGCTGGGCGCGCTGCTTGGCACCGGCGACCGGTTGGTGGCCGCGCGCAGCTTGTTCGGCTCGTGCTTTGTGGTGTGCAACGAAATCCTGCCGCGCTGGGGTGTGGAGACCGTCTTCGTCGACGGCGACGACCTCTCGCAATGGGAAGAGGCGCTGTCGGTGCCGACGCAGGCGGTGTTCTTCGAGACGCCGTCGAACCCGATGCAGTCGCTGGTCGACATCGCCGCGGTCTCCGACATAGCGCACGCAGCGGGCGCGAAAGTGGTGTTGGACAACGTGTTTGCCACCCCGTTGCTGCAGCAGGGTTTCCCGCTGGGCGCGGATGTGGTGGTGTACTCGGGCACCAAGCACATCGACGGTCAGGGCCGGGTGCTCGGCGGGGCGATCCTCGGTGAGAAGGAGTACATCGACGGACCGGTGCAGAAGCTGATGCGCCACACCGGGCCCGCCCTGTCGGCGTTCAACGCCTGGGTGCTGCTGAAGGGCCTGGAGACGATGTCGGTGCGGGTGGACTACTCGAACCGTTCTGCGCAGCGGATCGCCGAGTTCCTCGAATCCCAGCCCGGGGTGAACTGGGTGAAATACCCGTTCCTGGAATCACATCCGCAGTTCGACCTTGCCAAGCGGCAGATGCGCGGTGGTGGCACCGTAGTGACCTTCGAATTGGACGGCGGCAAGGCGCGGGCTTTCGAAGTTCTCGACAAGCTGCAGATCATCGACATCTCGAACAACCTCGGTGACGCCAAGACCTTGATCACCCATCCGGCAACCACCACGCACCGCGCGATGGGTCCGGAGGGCCGTGCCTCGATCGGGCTCGGCGACGGGGTGGTTCGGATCTCGGTGGGGTTGGAAGGCACCGAGGATCTCATCTCCGACCTGGAACGCGCGCTGAGTTAGCGGTGTCTCGCAACTCCGATGCCAAGAAGGCCCGCCGCAAGAAGCGGCAGGCCCACCGTGACGACCGCTGGATCCCCGGCGACGTGAAGGACACGCTCGACGATGTCGACGTCGAACTCGCCCAGGCCGTCGAGACATTCGACGAGTGGCTGACCACCCGCGGCTGGACATTCGATGCCGAGTTCTCCACCGACACCCTGATCAGCTGGTTCTTCGAGCCGTCGGCCACCGCGGTCGCCGACGAGCGATACGAGCCGGTCACCCGCATCTGGATCACGGCGTCCGGCGACGATGACGACTTCCCGGAGGGGGTCAAGGCGGTGCTGGTCGGCACGGGGGAGGATCAGGGTGCGCTCTACACGGTCGCTCCCGAAGTGCTTCTTGCCCATATCGATTCGATCGAATCGTACCGGCCCGGTGATACGACGCCGGTGCTCGCCTAGCGTCACGACAGCAGCAGTAGCGCAGTCGCGACGAGCATGACCACGGCAGTGGCGCCGTGCACGCCGAACGCGACCCCCTTGGTACCACCGTTTTTCAGCACGATGACGGCGTCGGCAATCGGAATGACTGTGGCGCCGAGGATGACCCAGCCGAGCAGATGGGTGGCGCCTGCTGCCATGAGGATGACGACGAACAACCCCGACGCGATGTCGCGCACACCCTTGGCGTTCAGATAGGCGCGCATCGATGGCTGGTCCGGGTCGGCCGGCACCCCGTAGCCGGCGGCGGCGACGCGGGGTGCGACGATGAACCGCGCGCCGATGACGATGATGGCCACGGCGATGAGGCCGGAGAGCGTGTAGCCGGCGATGCTGATCATGATGAAACCTCCTGCAGATCAATGGGTTCGAGCGAGATGGTGTCGACGTGGATGATCGTGGGTGCTGATCCCGAATGCCGGAAAGGTCGCCAGGTGACGGGTCCAGTGCACGGTCGCGTATTGCCGCAATGCCTCGGCCGACCGGAGGTTGTAGATCCTGAGCTCAAGCATGGTCAGACCGCCAGTGCCACGAGAAGCGCGACGACGGCGACGCCCTGCAGGATCGCGCGAGCGTTGATCACACCATCCCATTTCGCTTGCAGCGCACGCCCGTTCGCGAGCGGCCCGCCGGCAATCGCGGCCGCGGTCAGTTGACGGTTGATCGGTGCGCTCACTCGGAGGTAGATCGCGAGCCAGACCAGGAGCGAGACCAGCGCGATGCCGGCCGGCGTCGCCTGCGCCCAGTGTTCGGATAGCGCGGCCAGCACCGCGCATGCGGCGGTGGCGAGCACACCCAGCACGCCGGGGACGGGCATCCGCCGATCCCCGTACCGGTGCACGAAGCCGGTGACCACGACCAGGGCGTCATCGTCGAGCGACGCCAGCGCCGGGCGCAGCACCATCGCGCAGAACACATCGGTGCCATAAACCACGGCGGTGGCCAGCACCGCGACCGCTGCGGCGATTCGGGTGGTGAGGTCGAGATCCATGTCGCTGCCCCTTTCCGAGCCAAGTGCTAGCAACGCTAACCCCTAGACGTGTGGCTGGCAATAGCAGTGCTAGATTTTCTAGCCCTGCTATCGTGCGGTATGGCCATCGACGACCGCCGCGAGCGCGAACGGGCCGCGCGCCGGCGACTGATCGTGGCGACGGCCCGCAAGATCGCGGAAGCCGAGGGCTGGGACGCCGTCACCACCCGCCGCTTGTCGACCGAGATCGAGTACAGCCAACCGGTGCTGTACAAGCACTTCAGCGGGATGGATCACGTTGCCGCGGCTGTCGCGCTGGACGGGTTCGGCGAGCTCGCCGACGTGACGCGGCGGGCCCGCTCAGATGCGACGACGGCTCGTGAATCGCTGGCCCGGACCGCCCGCGCGTACCTCGACTTCGCGCGCGACAATCCGGCGGTGTACGACGCGATGTTCGTCCGCGCCACCCCGTTGAAGTTCGCGACCGAAGACACCCCGACTCAGCTCGAGGAGGCGTTCGCGGGGCTGCGCGACGTCGTCGGCGACATCGCCGGTGACCGTGACGTCGACACCCTGACCGAGGTGTTCTGGGCGTCGCTGCATGGACTGGTCACGCTGTCGCGGGCCGGCCGGCTGCGCCCCGATCACGACGCCGATCGCATCCGACTCCTGGTCGAGGAGTTCACCGACCGGCGGAGCGGCTAGGAATTGTCCGGGGTCTCCACGACGCCGGTGGCGCTCTGCGCGCGCTTCTCGTAGGCGGCGCGAGCGGTCGTGTCGAAGTCGAGGAACACCCGGTCTGTGCCCATCTGCTTTGACAGCCAGCGTCGGCCGCGCGGCGGCAGGAACATCACCGCGGCGGCGAGGAATCGCGAGAAGCCCGGGACGGAAATCGACGTTGTCGGCTTGTCTAGTGCCTTGATTACTGCCGCGGCGATGTCTTCTGGCTGAACCGGCTTGGTGGCCGCGGTGGTGTGGGTGCCCGAGATCAGCTCGGTGTTGGTGAATGTCGGCATGACACAACTGACTTGGACACCCTGCGGGGCGTATTCGTCGGCCAGCCCGGTGGACAACCCGACCACCGCGAACTTGGTTCCGGCGTACAGCGCCTGCCCGGGCACGGCGAGCATGCCTGCCATCGAGGCGATGTTGACGATGTGGCCGCTGCGGCGCCGGACCATTTCCGGCAGCACCAGCCGGCAGCCGGTGAGCACGCCGTAGAAGTTCACCTCGACGGCGGTACGCACCGCCTGGTCGGTGTGGTCGAGGAACGGGCCGACCGGCATGACGCCGGCGTTGTTGATCAGGACGTCGATGTGGCCGCCGCCGTCGGCGCGCGCCTTGTCCAGGAACGTCGCGAACGATTCGGGGTCGCTGACGTCGAGCGGGTACCCCGAGACCGGCCCGAGCTTGCTGAGCTGTGCGACCGCCGACTCCTCGAGTGCCACATCCCGGTCGCCGATCACGACGCGTGCCCCGCGCTGCAGCAGGGCGCGTGCGGTCGCGAAACCGATGCCCCGCGCCGCGCCGGTGATCGCGATGGTTTTTCCGCGGATGTTGTCCATGGCCCGAAACTTTACAGGTGTCAACTTTTGGGCGAAAGGTTGTTGCGAGATCGACTGTGCATTGACGGCGTCGATTGTGCGTGTAGGGCGGAATGAGCCGCCAATCATCGCCGTGTGTGCACAGTCGGCGCCCGGTGTGCACACTCGACGGGGTGAACGGATTGCGCTTCGTCCCGGTCGACGAGGACGACCCGTTGGCTCAGCCGCTGCTCGCAGAACTCGCCGTCGAGTACGCCACCCGCTACGAGGCTCCGGAATCAGGGGTGGCGCGGTGGCTGCGCGACCATCCGGCCGACCAGTTCCGCCCGCCCGACGGCGGCATGGTGATCGGACTGCTTGACGGTCAGCCGGTGACCGGCGGGGCGTTCTGTCGCTTCGACGACGACACCGCCGAACTCAAACGGATCTGGACCGACAGCGGGCATCGTCGCCGTGGCCATGCCGCGACGCTTCTGGCGGCGCTGGAGGACGAGATCGCCCGCCGCGGTTACCGGCGGATCTACTTGACGACCGGTAACCGGCAGCCCGAAGCCGAGGCGCTCTACGACAGCACGGGCTACCGCAGGCTCGACGAGCCGCTCCCCAGTGACGTCGAGCAGTATCCGATCGCCTTCGTGAAAGCGTTGTGACGGCAAGCGAATTCGCGACTCACGCCGGCGTGGCCTGACGCGCCGCCTCGCGAACCGGGCCGATCCACAGGTCGCCGTGCCCGGGGATCAGCACATCGGCGTCCAGCGTCGCCAATGCGGACAGGCTGCGCACGCAGCCCGCCTCGTCGTGGTTGAACACCGGGTGCAACAGCTGCGGACCCTTGTGCGCGGCCAGCGGATGCCCGGTCACCAGCGCATCGCCGGCGACCAGCACTCCGTCGACGATGTAGGAGCAGTGCCCGCCGGTGTGGCCGGGGGTCGGCACGGCCGTCGGCCGGCCAGGCAACGTCGAGGCGATGTCGTCGGTGAGTACGGCCGCCGTCGGAATTCCGTCGTGGGTGAGCGCGCCTTTGCGCATGATGTCCACCGACCACTTCACCCAGCGCGGTTGCCACGCGTGTCGCATCAGATCGACCGGTGAGGCCTGCTGCAGATAGTCGCGCTTGGCGTGGCCGACCTCGTCGGCGTGACAGTAGACGGGGGTGCCGTGCGTCTTGGCGAACCAGATCGCGGTGCCGAAGTGGTCGACGTGGGCATGGGTCAACAGGATCGCCGTCACGTCCGTGGGGCCGAACCCCACTTCGCGGAGCGATCCCAGGACCTCGTCGCGGCTGCCCGGGAAACCGGCGTCGATCAGCATGACGCCGGCGTCGTCGGCAACGACCGTCCAGTTGACCAGCGGTGTCTGCGCCATGTGCACGCGCTCGGTGATAGCGGTCAGAGCCACGGCCATGCCGCGAGTGTAGGCGCGAACCCTGCACTAGGACTCGGCCGCTCGCTGGTCGCCAAAGGGGAGTAGAAACGATGACGTGGCTGAACTGAAACTGGGTTACAAGGCGTCGGCGGAGCAGTTCGCGCCGCGTGAGTTGGTCGAGCTGGCGGTGCTGGCCGAGGCGCACGGGATGGACAGCGCGACGGTGAGTGACCACTTCCAGCCGTGGCGTCACGAGGGCGGGCACGCACCGTTCTCGCTGGCGTGGATGACGGCGGTGGGTGAGCGCACCAAGCGCCTGGTGTTGGGCACCTCGGTGCTGACCCCCACCTTCCGCTACAACCCGGCCGTCATCGCGCAGGCCTTTGCGACCATGGGCTGCCTGTACCCCGACCGGATCTTCCTCGGCATCGGCACCGGCGAAGCCCTCAACGAGATCGCCACCGGCTACGAAGGGGAGTGGCCGGAATTCAAGGAACGGTATGCACGCCTGCGCGAATCGGTGCGGCTGATGCGCGAACTGTGGCTCGGCGACCGCGTCGACTTCGAAGGCGAGTACTACAAGACCAAGGGCGCCTCGATCTACGACGTGCCCGAAGGCGGCATTCCGATCTACATCGCCGCGGGCGGACCGCAGGTGGCCAAGTACGCCGGCCGCGCCGGCGACGGTTTCATCTGCACCTCCGGCAAGGGTGAAGAGCTATACAAGGACAAGCTGATTCCGGCGATGCGTGAAGGCGCCGAGGCGGCGGGCAAGAATCCCGACGACGTCGACCGGATGATCGAGATCAAGATCTCCTACGATCCCGACCCGAAGCTGGCGCTGGAGAACACCCGCTTCTGGGCGCCGTTGTCGCTGACCGCCGAGCAGAAACACAGCATCGACGACCCGATCGAGATGGAGAAGGCCGCCGACGCGTTGCCGATCGAGCAGGTGGCCAAGCGCTGGATCGTGGCGTCGGATCCCGACGAGGCGGTCGAGAAGGTCAAGGACTATGTCGACTGGGGCTTGAACCACTTGGTGTTTCACGACCCGCGGCAGGATCAGCGCCGCTTCCTGGAGCTGTTCCAGAAGGACTTGGAGCCGCGCCTGCGCAAGCTGGGCTAGGGCAGCTCAGCTGGGGTGCGGGACGGCCAGGGCGTGGCTGACGATGTCTGCCATGTTGCGTCGGAATGCGCTGCGCGAGAACGTCTCGGCGTGACGGCGGATCTGCGCGGAATCGAATGCGGCCCTGTCGAAATGGGTCAGCACATCCGCGAATCGGCCGATCACCGACTCATCGTCGCCTGGCGGGATCAACGTGCCAGTGACGCCGTCGATCACGCTGTCCAGCACACCACCGACGCCGAGTGCGATCATCGGGGTCCCGCACGCCATGGCCTCAACCGGGACGATGCCGAAGTCTTCTTCGCCGGGCATCAGGCAGGCCTTCGCCCGCCGGAGCACGCTCCTGAGTTCCTCGTTCGAGACCCGTCCGAGGAACGTGATGTCCTTGCTGTGCGCCAGTTTTCGGCAGTCTTCCAGATCCCGGCCGCCGCCGACGACCACCAATTTCACCCCGGCCTTCGCGGCGGCTTTGACGGCGATGTCGGGTCGCTTGTAGGCGACCAGACGGCCGGCGAGGACGAAGTAATCCTCAACGGGTTCCGTCGGGTCCGTCGTGTAGAACTCGGTGTCCACCGGCGGGTGAACGACCTCCGCTTCGCGATTCCAGTGCTTGCGGATGCGGTCGGCGACAGCGGTGCTGTTGGCGACGATCGTGGTGAGGCGTTTGGCGGCAGAGAGCTCGGTGCTGATCGCGAGGCGGGAGAGCGCTTGGAGTGCCAGTCGGCCGGGCAGTGAACCCGCCTCGGCGTCGCGCATCTCTTTGTTCCACGCCCAGCGCGCCGGTGAGTGCACATACGCGATCGTCGGTCGTGTTCCCGCCGCCTCGGCGGCTGCCACGCCGAATGCGTGGTGGCTGATGATCACCGCTTCCGCGGATCCGAAGTCGCAGTGCCTCAACCACGTCGGCGCGAGTGGAAGCAGCGGCGCATAGCTTCGATAGCCGAGACAGCGGTAAGCCTGCGACAGCGGGCCGGTCACCACTCGATCGCTGAACTCGGCGTCCACCCGCCGATCCACGATCGGGATGTAGACCGGCGCATCCGGCCACTCACGCGCAAGTTGCGTGACGACATGCTCGGATCCCGCGATCTCGGTCAGCCGCTCGTGGACGATAGCGATCACGTCAGACCTCCCCCTCGCGTGGTGAGTTGCCCCTAGCGGAACTGGGCAAACGTCCCTCCGGGCGTCAGCATATTCCTGGTCAGCGGTTACCGCGTCGATTTTTGTATTCATCGCGGATCGGCCGGACATCGTGGCGAAATGTCACCATCGCTGGCTGACGGTACGAGAATGCACCGCCGAATAGAGTTGCTGAGCAACCCATTCCGGGGCGCCGGTCGACGGATTCCTCACGGCCGTCCGCCGGCATCTGATTAGAATCACGTGGCAATCGGCGACCACCGGCTGGGCTATCCGGCACCCTTACGACATGCTGGTGGGGTGAGCGCCCGCACCACGTCGATCTACATCGCCTCCCCCGAGGGGGATACCGGGAAGTCCACCGTCGCGCTGGGCATCTTGCACCGATTGACCGCGATGGTGCCGAGGGCGGCCGTGTTCCGCCCGATCACCCGGCGGGAGAACCGCGACTACATCCTGGAGCTGCTCCTGGCGCACAGTAACGCCGGTCTGAGCTACGAGGACTGCGTCGGGGTGACGTACGAGCAGCTGCACGCCGATCCCGACGCCGCGATCGCCGACATCGTCGACCGGTATCACGAGGTGGCCGACCGGTGCGACGCCGTGGTGATTGTCGGATCGGACTACACCGATGTCGCCACGCCCACCGAGCTGAGCGTGAACGCCCGTATCGCCGCCAACCTGGGCGCGCCGGTGGTGCTCTCGGTGCGGGCCCGCGATCGCACCCCGGCCGAGGTTGCTCAGGTCATCGAGTTGTGCCTGGCCGAGCTCGCCGCTCAGCACGCGCACACCGCGGCGGTGGTGGCCAACCGCGCCGACCCCGCGCAGATGACGGCGGTGGCCGAGGCCTGCGCGAACCTGGGGCCACGCGTCTACGTCCTGCCCGAGGAGCCACTGTTGGTGGCCCCGACCGTCGCCGATCTCAGCGATGCCGTCGGCGGCGTTCTCGTGCATGGTGACTCGTCGCTGCTCGGTCGCGAAGTGATGGGTGTGCTCGTCGCGGGTATGACCGCCGAGCACTGTCTGGAACGGCTTACCGAAGGTGTCGCCGTGATCACCCCGGGTGATCGCTCGGACGTCGTGTTGGCGGTGACCAGTGCACATGCGGCCGAGGGTTTTCCGTCACTGTCGGCGATCATCCTCAACGGTGGTCTGGCATTGCACCCCTCGATCGCCCAGCTGGTCAACGGGCTGGGCTTGCGGCTGCCGATCATCGCCTCTGATCTCGGCACGTTCGAGACCGCGAGCGCGGTGGCCGGCACCCGGGGACGGGTCACGGCGACCTCGCAGCGCAAGATCGACACCGCGCTCGCCCTGATGGAGCGCTACGTCGACATCGATGATCTGCAGAACCGGCTCAGCTTGCCGATACCGACCGTGACGACGCCGCAGATGTTCACCTATCAGCTGATGGAGCGGGCCAGGGCCGACCGCAAGCGCATCGTCTTGCCCGAGGGCGATGACGACCGCATTCTGCAGGCGGCCGGGCGGCTGCTGCGGCGTGGTGTCGCCGACCTGACGATCCTCGGCGAGGAGTCCGAAGTTCGTTCCCGTGCAGCAGAATTGGGTGTCGACCTGACCGCTGCCACGGTGCTGAACCCCCGCACCAGCGACCTGTGCGATGAGTTCGCCAGCCAGTACGCCGAGCTGCGCAAGTCGAAGGGGGTGACGGTGGAGCAGGCACGGGAGATCATCCACGACGTCTCCTACTTCGGAACGATGCTCGTGCACAACGGAATAGTCGACGGCATGGTGTCAGGTGCTGCCCACACCACCGCGCACACCGTGCGGCCCGCCTTCGAGATCATCAAGACCCAGCCCGACGTCTCCACGGTGTCGAGCATCTTCTTGATGTGCCTGTCCGACCGGGTGCTGGCCTACGGCGACTGCGCGATCGTGCCAGATCCGACCGCAGAACAGCTTGCCGACATCGCGATCAGCTCCGCGCGTACCGCGGCCCAATTCGGGATCGATCCGCGGGTGGCGATGCTGTCCTACTCGACGGGCACGTCGGGCACCGGTGCCGGTGTCGACAAAGTCAGAGCTGCAACCGAACTCGTGCGCTCCCGGGCACCGGAATTGTTGGTGGAAGGGCCGATTCAGTACGACGCGGCAGTCGATCCGACCGTCGCCGCGGCCAAGATGCCTGGGTCCGAGGTGGCCGGTCGGGCGACGGTGCTGATCTTCCCCGACCTCAACACCGGCAACAACACCTATAAGGCGGTGCAGCGCAGCGCGGGGGCCATCGCGATCGGACCGGTCCTGCAGGGGCTCAACAAGCCGGTCAACGACCTGTCCCGCGGGGCTCTGGTCGAGGACATCGTGAACACGGTGGCGATCACCGCGATCCAGGCGCAGGGTACGTGACGGGCGTTCTCGCCCCCAGCTGACGACGCACCGATACCATTCTCTCCAGCGTTCGGGGCGTGTGGGCGTAGGGGGAGCGGGATTTGATGGGGGAAGACACCGTGGTCGACCTACTGTTCGATGTGCGGCACATCAACCAGAGTGGTATCGGGACATATATCAAGACCGAGCTGCCGCATATCCAGGACACCGTCGCGAAATATGGCCTCTCGCTTGCAGTTCTGGCCAATCAGGCCAGCCAGCCGGCGGTCCGGGAGTCCACCCGCGTCGTGCTGGCCGACCCGGCGGATGCGGGCATGTACACCGGCGCAGAACAGAAGGCCTGGGCCAATGCCCTCAGTGCCACCCGCCCGCGTGCGCTCTGGGTGCCGCACTATCCCTATCCGCTGGCGCTGCTCGCTCCCGCGAACCGGGGCGTCCGGAGTTTCATCACCATCCACGACACGTTGCACATCATGGCCCGCCACATCAACGACCAGCCCCTGCACAAGCGGCTTTACGCGCGCGCCATGCTCGCCCTGGACGCGCGGCGGGCCACCACGATCTTCACGCCGTCGCACGCGACCGCCAAGACCCTGCTCGACGCCCAACCCTCGGCGCGCGTGAAGGTCAGTCCGCTGGGGCTCGACGAGATCTGGTTCAGCCCAGTCGATCCCGCGCTCTCACCGGTGGCTGCCCCATACATCGTCTACGTCGGCAATGCGAAATGGCACAAGAATCTGATCGTTCTCCTTGAAGCGTTCGACCAGGTCAAGTCGGCGATACCGCACAGGCTGGTGATCGCGGGCGGTGGTGAGTCGGTGAAGACCGTCGACGGCCGGGTCGAGGCACTGGCCGCGCGCAGCCCGGATCGCGTGGTCATCAGCGGACGACTCGAGTTCACCGCGCTGCGCTCGCTTGTCGCCGGCGCCGACCTGTTGGTCATGCCGTCGCTGCACGAAGGTGTCGGACTGCCGCCGCTGGAGGCAATGGCATCACACACGGCCGTTCTCTCATCGCATATTCCCGCCCTGCTCGAGACGTGCGGAGACGGTGCCGAATACTTCGATCCCCACGACCCCGGGGAACTGGCCGGGCTCATCGAAAAGTTCTGCTCCGACGATGACGCTCGAACGGAGTTGGCGGCGCGGGGATTTGCTCACGTGACAGCTCGGCAGGCGCGGATCTCGCTCACGGCGACGTCCGAGGCCATCTGCGCCGAACTGAGCGCATCCCGCGGTGGGCTAAGGTAGCGCAAGTGAGCGACAGCGTGGCCAACGCAGCGGCTCCCCGAATCGGTGTTGCTATCACCACCGTGGGGCGCTGGGACGAACTTCGCGGGCTACTGGATGGTCTTGCGTCGCAATCACGGCCACCGCACGCGGTCGCGATCGCACACCACGACGCCGCCGCCGAAGACGACCTTGCCGCACTGGTCGGGGAGTTCTCGGACAAGCTGGCGATCATGACGGTGGTGAGCCCGCGGGGAATCTCCAACGGGCGCAACGCCGCTGCGGGAATGTTCGGTGATGACGTCGACTGGCTCTGGTTTCCCAACGACACCAGCCGCATTGACCCCGATTTCCTCGAGCGCATCGCACCGCACCTGACGCCTGATGCGGTGGTGTGTGCGGTTCAACTGGTCGACCGAGAGGGGCCGAGGAACACCCTGCCACCGCCGGGTACACCGCTGAACCGACGCAACGTGTGGGGCCCCATCGAACCGGCCACCCTGTTCAGGCGGCGAGAGTTCCTGCAGGCCGGTGGATTTGATCCGGCAATCGGATCCGGCGCGGGGACTCCCTGGCAGGCCGGAGAAGGAACCGATCTGTTGTTGCGCATGTCGGAGCAGGACGGATTCTCAATCGCATGGGTGGATGACATCGCGGTGCGGGCCCAGACGGAGTTCGCGCATCTGACCGCCAAAGAGCGCCGCCGCAAGATTCGGTGTTACGGACGTGGCACCGGCTACCTGTATAGGCGGTGGAACTACCCGGCCTGGCAGCGGTTCCGGCACGTGGTGGGTGCCGCACTCATGCCGCTGCGCAACTCCGATAAGTTCCAGCTGCAAGACGGCATGGCACTGGCCGTCGGCCGGGCGGAAGGCATATTCGGCAGAGTGGTTCCCGGCGACCAGGACAACCGGGCCATCGTGCGATGACGGCTCGTGAAGCCACCCGATGATGCGGTTCACGAGCCTTGCCCGCGGATTGTCCGTCGCCCTGGCTGCGCTGCTGGCCGTCTCCTGTCAGTCGACATCCCCGGCAGGCCGGGTCGAGATCGGGATGACCGTCCATCTCCGGGGCGCCGACGCGGTGAACGTCAGGCGGCAGTTCGACCTGATGGCCGACATGGGGGTGCGCTGGGTCCGGATGGACATCGACTGGTCGGCGGTGGAGAGCGAGAAGAGCCAGCTCGTCTGGGATGGGCCCGACACCGTCGTGGACGAGGCCACCGCCCATGGCATGAACGTTCTGGCGGTGATCTCCTACAGCCCGCGCTGGGCGAACTCGTCCACCACGATTCCGTGGGCACCGACCAGCCGCGCCCGCCCGGGGGATCCGCAGTCCTTCGGAAACTTCGCGCGCGTTGCCGCCCAGCGCTACACATCCCGTGGGGTACGCGCCTGGGAGATCTGGAATGAACCCAACGTGCGGACCTTCTGGCGACCGAATGCCGATGCCAAGCAATACGCCGAGCTCTTTCGGGCCGCCGCGGACGCGATCCGCAGTATCGATCCCGCGGCGACTCTCCTCATCGGCGGCCTCGCCCCGCTGCCCGACGAAGAAGGCGCCGGAGTCAAGCCGACAGATTATCTGGAGGACCTCTATGACTACGGCGCGGCACAGCTGGCCGACGCCGTCGCCGTGCATCCCTATACCTTCCCCGAGCTGCCCCTGAACTCGCGCGGGCAGCCGGTAGGGCCCTTCAACGAATTGCCGGATCTGCATGCGCTGATGGACCGTCACGGTGATGGTCGAAAGACCATCTGGATCACCGAATTCGGTGCACCGACCGGTACCGGACCCACTGCCGTATCAGAACACGATCAGGCCCTGACGTTTCTGCAGGCCCGTCGGCAGATGGGTCGCTGGGGCTGGGCCGGGCCACTCATCTACTACGAATTGGTCGACGGGGGAACCGATCCCACTGACGTCGAGAAGAACTTCGGGGTGCTGCGGGAAAATCTCCAGCCCAAGCCGGCTGCCGTCGCGTTGATGGAGCCAGCGTCACTCTGGTGACTCCGCACGGCCCTTCGCCGGCGGTGCCACCAACCCCATGATCGTGCTCACCATCGGCCTGATCCGTTCGGGCGACTGGGTACTCAGCCGTGGCGCGATCCCCGGGTCGATCAGACGGACCACCGCGAACACCCGCAACCCGACCAGATACACCACGATCGCGGCGGGTATGGCGAGCACCAACGACAGGGGGCCGCCCACCTCGATGCTGATCAGATAGGCGACGGCGGCTTGGGCCAGCGACGCGAGCGCGATCGCACCCAAGACCCGGTAGGGCAGTTCGACTTTGAGTCGCCGTGTGACATACCAGGTTTCGATCAAAACGACACCCACTTGAACCACACCGCGTGACCAGGCCGCCCCCATCAAGCCTTCACTCGGGATGACCAGAAAGCCGAGCACGATGGTGCCGACCAACCCGAGGCCATTGGAGATCAGCAGCAGTCCGGTTTTGGCGACACTTTGCAGGAAGTACACCGTGGTCACGCCGAGACTGCTGATGGCGGCGGCGACCAGCAGGACCGACGATGCTGCCACCGCGTCGGTGAAGTCGGTACCGAAGATCAGCGGGATCAGTACCGGCGCAATCGCGGCCAATCCGAGGCACAGCGGGACGATCACCAGCGCCATCAGTGCCGTCATCATCCGGTACAGCCTGCGCATGTTGTCCTCAGCGCCCATCCCGTGCTGCTCACTGAAGCGGGGCAGCAGCGCCGAAAGCAGCAGCGGCGGAAGCTGTACCGCCATTTCGGCGATCGTCACCGCCGCCGCGAAGAGGCCGACCGCTGCCAGGCCCGTGTAATGCTCGAGGAAGACCACCTGGGTCCGGCCGAACACCAAGCTGCCGAGCAGGCCGAGTATCCAATTCGCCAGCGCGAACTTCATCACGTCGCGCTTGAGTGATGGACTGACACCGGGCTTGTTGCGCAGCAGCTGGAAAACGCGCGACGCCGGCAGGATGCTGCCGGCGATATAACCGGCCAACGCGCCGGGAATCCCGAAGATCCAGGCTCCCAACGCCATTGTCGCGACCTTCATCACCGCCGACACCGCCGAGAGGCGCGCGAGCTGACCGAATTGCTGTTCCCCCCGCAGATTGAACAGGTACACGTCGCCCAGGCGCCAGCAAGCGAACCACAGCAGGGCGACCACGACCACCATCGTTCGAGACGTCGGCGTCAATCCCTCCGTGGGGCCTCGTCCGAACCAGTACAGGTAGCCGAACAACAGCACGCAGCCGACGACCACGGCGAGCATGGACATCCGCGTGGCCGAACCGATCAACCCACTGGCCTCGTCGTTGCGGCCCGCGGCACGCAGGTTGGCGATGAAGCGCTGCTGAACGACATCGATGCCGAGAGCCGCGACCACCGACGCGACGGTGACACACCACACGACGTAGGCGAAGACGCCCAGGTTGTCCGGGCCGAGCAGTCGGGCGGTGACCGCGTTACCGACGAAACCGGCCAGCGCGACGGCAGCGCCGGAGGCGAAGCCGAGAATGGTGTTCTTGGCGAAACTCGGTGACATCAGCGAGCTTTCATCCGCCCGACGCCGACCTTCAATACCGACTTGGCTGCACTGGCCCATGCCAGCGGGCCCGGTCGTCCATACCGCACCCCAGCCATGATCGCCCGCGCGACGCCACGGGGAGAGCCGGCCCCCAGAGCGGACCCGACTCCGGACGTCAGCATGTAGTCACCACGCACCCGCGGCGACTCGTCGGCGAGTTCTTTGACGCCCCAGGCGATGTAAACCTTGCTGCGGTCGACGCCCGAACGCGACAGTGAAGCCGGTGTCCACATGACGTCGACGAGCGGCTCGGGAACTTGAATGATGGGCACCTGCGGACGCGCACGCCGCACCTCGATCAGCCATGTCGGATCGTCATGGATCGCTCCGGCCGCCACCGACCATGGCACCGTGTCGGCCAACGAGCGGGGAAAGACCAGAGTAGGTGTCGGGAGCATGCTGAACGATCGCTTGGCGCGGAATTCGTACAGATACGCGGCGACCGATTCGTGCGGGGTGATCACCGTCTTCGGCCCGACGGTACTGGTCCCATCATCGGAGTGGATGGTGAACCGCGACGACAGGATCCATTCGTCACCCGGAGGAGCGGCCGCCAGTTGCTTCTCCAGCTTGTCGGGAAGCCAGACATCGTCATCGTCAAGCAGCGCAATGACATTGCCCGAAGCCGCTTCGACGCCGATGTGTTTGGCCATGCTGGGTCCGACGCGTCCCGGTGTCCGCACCACATTGATGGCCGGTGACGACGGCAGGTGCAATTCTCCCGGGGCGTCCACCACGACGACGACCTCGGCCGGCGGACGAGTCTGGTTCAAAGCCGATTCGACCGCTGTCCGCAGGCTTTCCCGGCAGATCGTCGGAATCACAACACTTACCGTCATCTCGGGCGTCACGAGGATCCTTCCGTAGCTTGGCCGCCGGAGGGTGTCACGGCCAGCGCCGCGAAGACCATGCCACTGATGGGGAACAGCTGCAGATTTGGCATGAGCGACCAGACGGCCTCGGTTGTGGCGACGACGAAAAAGGCGATCAGGTATCCGAAGCACGCGATCTGCTGGCTACTGACGGTCAAACCGCGCGTCGACCAGACCGCGGCCGCCAGCACCGGCACCAGCACGGCGACACCGAGTAGACCGGATTTCACGAGATTGTCGACGGTGAGGTTGTGTCCGGTTCCCACGTATGCCCAGCTGGCGATGTTCGCCGATGCCTGTGCGCCGGTGAGGAACCAGTTGACACCCATGCCCACCAGTGGAGATTGCTCCCAGATCTTGAGGGCCGAAGCCCACACCGAGGCGCGGTCGGAGAAGGCGTGCGGATCCCATGCCAGGAAGGGGAAGGTGAAGGTCGCGGTGGCGACCACGGCGACGAAGACGGTGCCCGCGGTACGAACGGAGATCACCGACTTAAGCCAGCTCACAAGCCACCAGATGGCAACGGCTGCAGTGCATATCAGAGCGGTTCTGGTCGCTGACGCCACGATCGTCGCGACGAGGACCACTGCGCAGAAGATCCGCCACGGCATCTTGGGTATCAGCGGAACCAACGCAAAAGCCAGGCCGCAGTACACGCCGAGCACGTTGCCGTGCCCGAAGGGGCCGGCCAGCTCCCAGCCGCCGACGATGGCTTTGGTGGACTTGGTGTTGTACATCATGTAATCCGGAGCGAGGAATCCACCGATCAGCGAGTACACGCCGATGCCGGTGACGATGATCGGCAACCATTTCAGCTCGGCGATCGGCGCCCCGACGTTCCAGATCGCCAGGATGAACGCGTTGGACAGCGCGAGCTTGATCAGGTCCTGCGGACTGGGCAATGCCATCGTGATGAAGTACGGGACATTCAGCGCGATTAGCAGCACCAGCACGCCGGTGATGTTCCGGTCGGGACGGCCCCGTCGCACCGCGATCGCGCCGCTCAATGCCAGCAGCGCCGCTGAGCCCCCCAGACTCGCAAGGTGAGCGATCGGGAGTTTCGATGATGCCGTGTCCTCACCAGGCGGGAGGTCGGGTGAGTGCTTGACCAAAAGGTGGGTGATGAGTTCCGGTAGTACCACCAGCGCGATCGCAGCGATGATGAGCAACGCGAACGCGCGACGTTCCTGCCGCAGATCCCATCTCTTCGGATCGAGGACTCGCCGGGGCGCCGGCACGAACGTCGTAGGTGACGCCGACCGGTCCGCTGTGCGGGTCGATCCCGGAGTCGATGCCACGAACGTCCGAGTCGCGTTGCGCCCGAATCCGTTTGCATCCATGAGTCGGCTCGTTTCGCTACTTCTGGTGCGAACCCGGTCGCCAGCGTCGGCCTGGCTGCCGCGAATCCTGTTGTGCGGCCGGTACTCCGTAATAGCTGTCCTCGAGCGAACTGCGCTTCTTGGCCGGCGTCATCGTCAGCACGGCACCGAGCACGGGTGGTCCGGGCCGCCGCAAGGCAGTGACCGTCTGAACCAACTGGCGAAGTTTGGTGTGACCGTATTTCGCCAAGACCAGCGTGCCCTGCGCGTTCGCCGCCAGAATGGCGGAATCGGTGACCAGCATGGGAGGCGAATCGACGATCACGTAGTCGAAATCCTCACCGAGCTGGTGGAGCACAGTCGTCGCCGCTTGGGACTCCAGCAACTCGGTCGGATTGCCGGGAACGGCCCCGGACGGCAACACGGTTAGCCGGTCGAATCGCGTCTGGCGCAGTGCATCCTGCAGCGACGCGTCCCCGCTCAGCACCGTGCTCAGTCCAACCTGCCCGTCGACTCCGAGGTACGAGGCAACGCGGGGGCGGCGAAGATCCGCGTCGACCACCACGACGTTGTGATCGACTTCGGCCAGTGCCAAGGCGAGATTGATCGCTGTGGTGGTGCGTCCTTCGGCAGGCATCGAACTGGCCACAACTAGGACGCGAGGTCCGTCAGCGACCTCGAGAAACCTTAGGGTGAGCCGCAACTCGCGAAACGCCTCCGCGATCGGCGAATGGTCGCCGTCGAAAGAGACGAGCGGTTGTTTGCGGTGCCGCGGATCGACGGGGATCTCGGCGACCACGCCGACGCCCGTGGCCTTCTCGACGGCCTCCGGCCTTTTGACCGTGCGGCTCAGACGGTCACGCGCGATTGCGAGGACAATGCCGAGTAGAACGCCGAGGGCCAACGCGATAGCCAGGGCCTGTTTCTTCTTCGGGCTCACCGGACCATCGGGGATTTCTGCGCGTTCCTGGACGACGACCTGTGCGTTGGGCCGAAGGGCGCCGGCGGGGGTTTCCAGCGCCGCCGCCATCGAGACGAATTCGTCGGACAACGTGTTGGCGATATCGCGTGCCC
Source organism: Mycolicibacterium crocinum (assembly GCF_022370635.2). Next base: position 751,475 of record NZ_CP092362.2, read on the forward strand.
GGGTCGGGGAGGGGTCCGTCACCGTGACATCGATCAGGACCGTGTCGGTCGGTGCCTCCGCGGTGACCTCCTTGACGAGCTCGTTGGCGGTCATGTCGAGATTGAGTTTGTCGATGGTGCGCTGAGCGAGAATTCCACCGGTGAGTAGCTGGGTGTAGGACAGCACGCGGCGCTGAGCGAAGAAGCCGCCGTCGTTGGTTTGGGTGGCATTACTGTCCGAGGTCGTCGACACGAACAACCGAGTCTTGGCTTCGTACTGCGGGGTTGCCAGGAGTGCGTACGCGATTGCGCTCAAAACCGCGATGACAATGGTGCCGAGAACGGTTTTCCACCGGGTCCGCAAAATGCGCGCGAAGTCCTGACTGGTCAATTGCGCCCCCTCCATCGCCGTCGAGCGCCGGCGTGCTTCACGCTCTCCAACAACGTAGTTTGACATCCCACTACCGGCATGGCGCCAGTTGTCCTGTGACAGCCATGTCCACATCGTCCCTTGCTCGTCCGCCCCGAGGCGCAGGACTGCGAAAACTCGCCGATAACGATTCGCCGGGTAACGCGCTCGGCGCGTAATCCGCGCCGGTATCGTGCCCCGTAGTCAGGCTTGCGAAGCTCGAATTGTGAAAGTGGACAGCGTGCACCCGGTCAGTTCGGATTTGTCTCCATTGTTTCATCGACGCTGGGCTCCCGGAGCGAACGTCACTGTGCACGCAGGTATCCGGCCATGAGTTTCCTGAGCGGGGTGCGCGCGTCAATTTCAGCGGTGCTCCTTGTTTTGCCGGCGTTGCTCGTCGGGCCGTCCGTCGGCCCGGCCGGCGCGGCCCCTGTCGGGCCCGGTGACGCGCCGGATCCGGCCAGCCTGACGTTGCCATGGGCGGTGCTCGGTGTGAATCCGACGATGGTCCTGACTGCCAACGCCAACGCGGGCGTCACATTGCCGATACCCGCCGGCCTGACCGCCACTCGGGTTCAGGGTGTCATTCAGGCGCCGCTGAACATCAGTGCGGGCTTCCTCGAAGTCGACGATGCCAACGGCCGGTTCCTCACCGCCGTCTATCTCCCGCCCGCGGGGCCGGATCGGATCTCGACTCCCTTCGATGTCGACATCTCGTCGGCGGCCCGCGGGCCGGGGACCACACTCGACCTGTCGTTCGCCTTCCACCCGATGAGCCGGGCCGACGAAGTCTGCGCCACGCAGCAGGTGACCCTGGACGACATGTCGACGCTGTTCACCGGCGCCGAACCGCCGACGACGTCGGTCGCCAGCTTCTTCCCGTCAGTCCTTCAGCGGTTCACCGTCTATGCGCCGGCCGATGCCGACACCGCGGAAAAGCAGTCGGTGCTGACGCTGGTCGCCGCCCTCCAGCGGCTTTATCACCCTCTGCCGCTGACCATTTCGGTGGTCAACCAACCACGCGGTGCGCAACCGCCGCCTGCTGCGCCGCTGACCCGCTCTATCGTCGTCGAATCGGGCACCGCCGGACTGAGCGTCGAAAACCCCGGCAGCCCAGCGGCATTCCTGCGCATCGCCGGCCGGGGTGACTCGTTGACGGCGCAGGCGTCGCTGCTGGTCAACCAGCTCCAGACGCTGGTGCAGTCACCTGTGGCCCGCGTCGATCAAGCGGGTTCGGGCCCTGTGCTGCAGGGCGACACCCTGACGTTCGGCCAGTTGAAGATGACGGGCCGGACCGATGCGTTGCGGACCGGCAGCCTGACGGTCGGGGTCGACCGCGCATCGCTGGGTGCCGGCCGCGTCGACGGCGCACAGGTACACCTGCTGGCGGACTACACACCGGTGGCCAAGGATGACGCCGCGGCTGTGATGATCCGGTCGAAGGGAGTCGTCGTCTACCGGGCACCGCTGGACAACAGCGGTCGACTGGATGTCACGTTCGACGTGCCGAGGCAGGCCATCGGCCAGTGGCTCAATCTTGACTTCGCACTGACCTTCACGCCGTCGCAGGTGTGTAATCCGTTGCAGGCCAACCTGACCTTCCAGGTCGATCCGCGTTCGACGCTGACCTTGCGACGCGGTGGCCAACCGCTCGAGGGATTCGGCGCCGTGCCTTCGGAGTTCAGCCCCGGCTTCATGGTCGCGCTCGACGGCGGTAACCCCAACCAGCTCGCGTACGCGGCTCGCATCATTGCGGCGATCGCGCGGATGACTCCGGCCCAGCTGACACCGCAACTGGTGGACCTGAAGACCGCTGCCGATGCCCAGACCGGCGCGCTGATCGTCGCCAGCTCGGCGGCGTTGAAGCAGACGTCACTGAGCCCGCCGGTCGGCGGTGACGGCGCCGCGGTGGACTTCAACCTGCCCGACCAACTGCGCGCCAACATCACCGACGGCCTCGGGTCTATCCAGGCTTTCGCCGACCGGCCGCGCAACCGTTCGGTCGTATTGGTGACGACGACGGCGTCGTGGACGCTGGTGGACCCGCTGTTCACTTATCTCGACGGGTTGACCGGCGGATGGTCGCAGCTCAGCGGGGACGTACTGGCCGCCGGTGTGGGCGGGACACCGACGACCGCGACGATCCGGCAGGATGGCAGTACCTTTGAACCGCCGCCGCCGCACAAGACCAGCAAGGTGGTCCTCGGTGGTATCGGGGTGGGTGTTGTCGTCGCGATCGCGATCGTGGCAGCGACGCTCTGGTCGGGAAGGCGCCGCAACGCCGCGGTGGCTCCGCCGACCCATGAGCCGCCGACCACGCCTGAATAACGCCCAAGGGAAGTGATGACAGATACCGTTCTGGTCCTCAACTCTGGTTCGTCATCACTGAAATACCAATTACTGCAACCGGATACGGCCACCTCACTAGCGCATGGGATCGTCGAGCGGATCGGCGAGGAAACCTCGACCGCGACGCTGGCGTTCGGAAATCGCGAGATCCGGCGCGACGGTCCGATCGCCGATCACGAGGCCGCGCTGCGCACCGCGTTCGAGTTGTTCCGCGAGGCCGGCGAGGACTTGGACGGGCTGGGGCTGGTCGCGGTCGGGCACCGGGTGGTTCACGGCGGCCAGGACCTGTACCGGCCGACCGTCGTCGACGATGCGTTGATCGCCACGCTGCAGGAGCTCGCCCCGCTGGCGCCACTGCACAATCCGCCCGCGGTCCTGGGCATCGAGGTCGCCCGCCGTGTGCTTCCTGACCTGCCGCACGTCGCGGTCTTCGACACCGCGTTCTTCCACGACCTGCCCGCCGCGGCGGCGACGTATGCGATCGACCGGGATCTGGCCAGCCGCTGGCAGATTCGCCGCTACGGCTTTCACGGCACATCGCACCAGTACGTCAGCCAGCAGGCCGCGCACTTCCTCGAGGCCCCGATCGAGTCGCTCAATCAGATCGTGCTGCACCTGGGCAACGGTGCATCGGCGTCGGCAATCGCCGGCGGACGGCCCGTGGACACCTCGATGGGGCTCACGCCAATGGAGGGCCTGGTGATGGGAACCCGGTCGGGAGACATCGATCCGGGTGTGCTGGTGTATCTATGGCGCACCGCCGGCCTGGATGTTGAGGAAATCGAGACCATGCTCAACCGACATGCGGGGATGTCGGGCCTCAGCGGTGAGATCGACTTCCGGGTGGTGCACCAAAGGATCGAATCCGGGGATGAGGCAGCGCAATTGGCGTACGACGTGTACATCCACCGGCTGCGCAAGTACATCGGTGCATATCTCGCGGTGCTCGGGCACACCGACGTGGTGACGTTCACCGCCGGGGTCGGCGAGAACGACGCGCGGGTGCGCCGGGATGCACTGTCCGGTTTGGCGCCGCTCGGGATCGAGCTCGACGAGCACCTCAACGACAGTCCGGCCCGGGGTGCGCGCCGAATCTCCGCGGAGAAGTCGCCGACGACCGTGCTGGTGATTCCGACCAACGAGGAACTGGCGATCGCGCGGGCCTGCCTGACCGTGATCTAGCGCGGCGGCCGCGGATCGTTCGGATCGTCCGGGTTCGGGTCGCCGAACCACCGCGACGGGGTGTGCTCGGGATAGTTGTCGTGCCACGCCCACCATTCGTAGGGCTTGCTCTGCGGATAGCCCTGTGGTGAGTCCTCCCACGTCTCCTGGCGGCCCAATGCGGTCATGTCGAGGAAATGCCAAGTGTTGACGAACATTTCGTCACCGCGGCTGTCGATGAAGTAGGTGCGATAGATCTGGTCACCCTCGCGGATGAAGGCGTTGGTGCCGTGCCATTGGTCCACGCCGAAGTCGACGTCGAAAGCGCCGTCCGGGCCGGGCACCATGGTGTACCACGGGATGCCCCAGCCCATCCTGGCCTTGATGCGGGTGATGTCGGCTTGTGTTCCCCGGGATGCGTAGACCAGTGTGGTGTCGCGAGCGTTGAGGTGGGCCAGATTGCCGATGTGGTCGGCCATCAGGGAGCACCCGACGCAGCCGTGGTCGGGCCAACCGTGGACACCGGGATCGAGGAATGCCCGGTAGACGATCAGTTGGCGACGTCCGCCGAACAGGTCGAGCAGGTTGGCGGCGCCATCCGGGCCGTCGAACCGGTAGTGCTTGTCGACTGGCGTCCACGGCATGCGCCGGCGTAGCGCGGCCAGGGCGTCGCGGGCGCGCGTGAGTTCCTTTTCTTTGACCAGCATTTCGCGGCGAGCGGCTTCCCACTCCGGTGCCGACACGATGTCGGGGGTCTTCATCGGCGCTCCTCGGTAACGTTCAACAAATTTGTTGAGTATCTGACTTCAGCGAACCACGCTCCGCGGCTATAGTCAACAAGATGGTTGAAGATCAAGTCTTGGACCGCACCTACGCCGCATTGGCCGACCCGACGCGTCGCCACCTGATCGAGGCGTTGCGGCGCGGCGATGCTCGGATCACCGACCTCGCCGCCCCCTTGCCGATGACGTTCGCCGGAGTATCCCGTCACATCGGCGTGCTCGAGTCCGCCGGGCTCATCCAGCGGGAGGTGCGCGGGCGCGAGCACTGGGTGTCGCTGCGGCCAGAAGGGCTTGGCGCCGCCCAACATTGGATCGACGAGCAGACCCGATTCTGGTCTGATCGCGCCGACGCGCTGGCCACGCGGCTGCGCCGCACGAAGGGCCAGAGCCGATGAGCGAGACGGTGACGGTCGTCGTCCAGCGCGTCATGCCCGCTCCGCCCGAGGTGGTCTTCGACGAGTGGCTCGATCCGGAGGCGCTGGAGGAGTGGATGTGCCCGAACCCGGTGCGGGTCGTCGACGTCACCGTCGAGGCGCGCGTGGGCGGCACGGTGCGCTTCGACGTCGACGATTCGGGCACCAGGGTGCTGATCAGCGGGCAGTTCCTGACCATCGATCGTCCACGCCTGTTGCGGTTCACCTGGAGCAACTCGAATTGGGAGGATCCGACCCGGGCGAGCATCGTCAACGTGACGTTCGATCCGGTAGGGACGGACGAGACGTTGATGTCGATCGAGCATTCCCTGCTGCCGACAAGCGAATTCGAGTCGTTCCACGGCGGCTGGATTGCCACCTTCGAGCAACTCGCGGCCAGGCTGGAATCGGCTGTGCGCTGACGGCGCCGAGCGTGCATCCAGGGCGGATTTCTCGGACGTCTCCCGCCCTGAGCGCACAGTCGCCGTGGATGCGCAGTCGATGGCTGTGGATGGAGGAAGGCACGCCGACCGACTGCGTGGGACTGTGCTCTCATGCAGAACGGTGGCCAACCCTTCGTCGGCAGTGAGGCGTTGGCGTGCGGACTATTGAACCGGCATCAATTGCGCACGCGATATCGTGCCGTGTTTCCCGATGTCTACATTTCACGTGAAACTGAAGCGTCAGTTCAGGATCGGATCGCCGCCGCGTGGTTGTGGTCGAGCCGAAACGCCACTATCGCCGGGCTTTCTGCGGCGGCGGTGCTTGGCGCGAAATGGATTTCGGCCGACGATCCGGTTGAACTCATTCATGACAATCCGCGACCGCCATCCGGCGTAATCACTCGCCGCCTGCTTGTCCATAGCGACGAGGTCCAAGCGGTCGGTGACTGGCAGGTGACGACACCGGCGAGGACTGCCTTCGATATAGGCCGTCATGGCAACCTCCGCTCGGCAGTCGCTCGGCTCGACGCATTGGCCAGAGCGACGAAAGTCAGCCCCGAGGACGTGCTTGCCGTCGCCGCACGCCACCGCGGCTCGCGCGGGCTGCGGCAGTTGGAGTCGGCGCTCGATCTCGTTGACCGGGGCGCCGAGTCACCGCAGGAGACGTATCTGCGACTCCTCCTGATCCGAGGTGGGCTCCCGCGTCCGACGACGCAGATCCCGGTGTACGGCGACGACGGGAATGTTGTCGCCTATCTGGACATGGGCTGGCCCGAGCTGCTGGTCGGGGTCGAGTACGACGGCGACCAGCACCGCTCCGACCGTCGACAGTACTTGCGAGACATCCGCCGCCGAGACGTGGTCGAGGATCTTGGCTGGCGACTGCTGCGAGTCGTAGCCGAGGACCATCCCATGGACATTCTGCGTCGCGCGCGCCGAGCAATCGCGGAGCGGGCATCGACTGTGCGCTGACGGCGCCGAGCGTGCATCCACGGCGGTTTTCTCGGACGTCTTCCGCCCTGAGCGCACAGTCGACGCCGTGGACGCACAGTCGGTGTAGGAGACGCTAGAACGTACTGGTTGGCCGCACGTCGTTGGCCATGTCGACCAGGGCGTAGCGGTGCGCCTGGCTGGTGGCCACCCGGGCCAGGCTTCGCAGTGAGGCCTCGACACCCAGGCGCAGGCCGTGTTCGGTGAACGGGAAGCCCAGAATGTGGTTGGTACTGGCGGTGTTCTCACTCATCCAGTCCATCGCCGTCCCCAACACCAGCGCGCGGATCTGCAACACGCGGGGCTCGGAATCGGGCAGCGCCTCCACTCGGCGCGCGGCGTCGCGAATTTGCTCCTCGGACAGCTCGTGCGCTGACCGCCCGGACAACAAAGTCACCGCGCTGGTCAACCGCGCCGTGGTGAAATGGCGTGAGGAGGCGGGGACTTCGTCGAGGGTGCGGACGGCCGCCTCGCGGTCGCCCTCGACCGACAGCGCCCGGGCCAGACCGAACGCGGCCGAGATCGAGTTGTTGTCGGTATGCCACACCGTTCGGTAGAACGGCAGCTCGTCCGAGGTCGCAGCAAGCTCGGCGGTGGCGGCCAACGCCAACTTCGGTGCCAGCTCGCCCGGGAAGATGTCCAGAACCTCGGTGAAATGCTTTGTCGCCGAATCGTAGTCGCCGGTCAGCAACTCGGAGACGGCTTTGAACCAGATCAGCCGCCAGCGCCAGCCGACCCGCTCAGCCAGGTCGTCGAGTTTGCGGTTGGCCTTGGCGACATCACCCAGGTCGAGCAGTGCCCGCACCTCCATCAGCGGAAGCTCCACCGATTCGGTCAGGTCGACGCCTTCAGCGTCCAGCACGCCGTGGCGGGCGGCGCGCAGCGAGTCCAGTGTTTGCACCGGCTGCGACAGCACGGTCGACGAGAGGACGGTGGCGGCGATGTCGGTGGGATCCACCAGCGGAACGGGTAGCGCGGTGACGATTTCGGCCGCCGTCAGCTTCTCGGCGTGCGCCAGTCCGTCGAGGTACACATCGGTGTGCGCGACCAGCAGTTCCACGCCGAACGCCGCTCTGGTGCGGGTGAACACGTTCGACAGACCGGGTCGGGGCACACCGGTGTCTTCGGCGACCACCTCACGCAGCACACCCATCAACTGTGAGGACATCTCCTCGGCGCTGGCAAAGCGGCGGCGCGGATCCGGGTCGATCGCGCGGCGCAGCAACCGTGCGAATGAGTCGTACTTCTTGAGCACCGGATCGTCTTCGGGTAAGCCATCGACGTAGCGGCCCTTACGAGTTCGCAGGTTCAGCGTCAACGCCGCCAGGGTGCGGCCCACCGTGTAGATGTCGCTGGCGACGGTCGGCCCCGTCCGCACGATCTCCGGCGCCTGATAACCCGGTGTCCCGTACAGGTAACCGAACGAGTTGATCCGCGACACCGCGCCGAGGTCGATCAGCTTCAGCTGCTCCTCGGTCACCATGATGTTCTCCGGCTTGAGGTCGTTGTAGCACAAGCCGATCGAATGCAAGTAGCCCAGCGCAGGCAGGATCTCGAGCATAAAGGCGATCGCCTCCGACACCGGAAGCTTCTCGCCCTTCGGCACTTTGAGCGACTTGCCGCCGACATACTCCATCACGATGTAGCCGACCGGCTCACCGTGCTTGTCGGGGTGCTCGACGAAGTTGAAGATCTTCACAATCGACGGGTGCACCACCTCGGCGAGGAACTGCCGTTCCGCCATCGCGATCGCCTGCGCCTCGGCGTCCCCGGAATGCACCAGACCCTTGAGCACCACGGGTCGTTCGTTGACGTTGTGGTCCACGGCCAGGTACACCCAGCCCAGACCGCCGTGCGCCACACAGCCCTTGATCTCGTATTGGTCGGCAACCATGTCCCCGGGAACCAGCTGCGGCAGGAACGAATAGGCACTGTTGCAGTGCGGGCACCAACCCTCCGATGCCCCCTCGCCGTCCGCGGTCGAGCGGCCGACCGGTCGCCCGCAGTTCCAGCAGAACCGCTTCGACTCGGCGACAACGGGATCCACCATCAACGCGGCAAGCGGATCGATCTCGGGATACCGCGGGATCTCCACCAGCCCACCGCCGAGCCGCCGGGTCGGCGACAGCTTGCGCGCCACGGTGGGGTGGTGCATCGCCTCCGGTTCGGTGCCCACGCTGTCGACCGAGTCTGCGTCGTCGTCCTCGAACTGCGGACGGTAGATGGCCTGAGTGGCCATCGGCCGCATCGTCGACGTCGAGTCCATGGCGAGATCGTCGAACGCCGCCGGCTGGGTTCCGAGGTCGACGTCTGGCTGATCCGATGCGGCCATCAGTCCAGATACCTCGGCGTCGGGGGAGCGGGTGCGGGCCCGAGCACCGTCAACCACTTGCGGTACAACGTGTTCCACGTGCCGTCGCGGCGAATGCGCTCCAGTGTCCCGTTGACGAACCGCACCAATCCGGTGTTGGCCAGGTTGATGCCGATGCCGTACGGCTCCTGGGCCATGTTCGGTCCGATGATGTGCAGATACGGATCCTGGGCCACCAGGCCGGCCAGAATGGAATCGTCGGTGCTGACCGCATCGACCTCACGCTGCTGGAGCGCGACCAGGCAATCGGCCCAGCTGACCACCGTCACGATGATCGGCGGCGGCGCGATCTGTCGCACCCGGTCCAGTGACGTGGTGCCGCTCGCGACGCACACCCGGCGCCCGGACAGGTCGGAGGCTTGTGAGATGGCCGATTCCCGTGGCGCCAGAATGCGTTGGTAGGCAGTGAAATACGCCGTCGAGAAGTTGACCAGCTTGCGGCGCTCGCAGGTGATCGTCATGGTCTTGACCACGATGTCGACCGTGTTGTTCTGCAGCGCGGTGATCCGGTCGGCCGACGACAGGATGCGGTACTCGACTGCTGACGGGGTGCCGAAGATGTCGCGGGCCACCTCACCGGCGATGTCGACGTCGAACCCGGTGATCTCCCCGGTGATCGGATCGCGGAAGGAGAACAGGTTGCTGCCGACGTCGAGCCCGACGATCAACCTGCCCCGGGCGCGAATACCGGCGACCGCCGCGTCGGCCTCGGCCTTGGTGGGGAAGGGCTTCAGACTGGCGGTGCGGTTACAGGCGTTCTCGGAAGGATCCGGGCGCTGCGGCGGCTCCGGGGCGAGCTCCTGCATTCCGGCCGGGGTGGGCGGGGCCAGTGTCGGCACCGGCGGGGCGCCGATGAATTCGGTCTTGGCGCAACCGCTCAGCACGGTCGCCGCGGCGACAGCGACACAGAGGAGCCTGCGCATCCTGATCATCGGTACTCGCTAAGCCGCGGCCACAGCCCCAGCGCCACCGAGATCGCCGCCCCGACCGAAAGCACCACGCCGCCGACGGTGGTGCCCGACAGCACCCGCCGGGCGGACAGGATGTCGTTGCGCAGTTGGTTGCGGCTCTGCCGGATGCCGCTGGACAGTGCCGCGTCCAGCTTGTCGAATGCCGGCGTGGAGTCGTCCTCACCGGTGCCCAACGCCACCTGAGTAGCGGCCTGGTAGTTGCCGACTGAGATGTAGGCGTTGATCCGCTCGTCGGCCTGCCGCCACTTGGTCAGCAACGCGTCGGCGTTGGCCAGGTCGTCCTTGGCGATGGCGTCCTTGCGGCCGAGGTAGTCGGCGAGCTGAGTGTGCATGGCTTCGACGCGTTGGTAGTAGGAGCGCTTGCGGAGGTCTTCGTCCCCCCGGCGGATCAGCGACAGCGTCTCGTCGGCGCGGGCCTGCTGAGCCGTGATCGCCAGACTAGTCACCGTTTTCAGCGACTCCGCCGCGGTGTTCTTCGCGGCCCGGCTGCCGGCGGTGGAGATGATCAGCGCCGAACCCACCCAGATGATCATGATCACGATCGCCAGACCGCCGGCGATCAGGCCAACGTTGACCCGGCGCTTGGTGCGGTCGGCCAGCCACCGATGACCGAACACCCCGAACAGCAGCGTCACCGCGACGACCATGATCACCGGCGCCGGGATGCGGGTGGAGGCTGTGGTCTCGGCATCGACCCGCGCCGACGTCTGCTCGTACAGCCGCTGCGCGTCGGGCAGGATCTGCTGCTGCATCAGCGCCGACGCCTCGGACAGATACGACGAGCCGACCGGATTGCCCATCCGGTTATTGGTTCGTGCCGTCTCGATCAGGCCGGTGTACACCGCCAGCTGCGCGTTGATCCGGCCCAGCAGCTGCACCAGCGGTTCGTCGGTGAGGCCACTGGACGCGCGGGTGACCGCGACGGCCGCATCGGTGATCGCCTGCTCGTAGCGCTGCCGCACCGCGCGGGGCTCCGAACCGGCGATGAACGCGGTCGCCGCTGCAGCGTCGGCCACCGACAGCGTGGTGTAGAGCTGGCCGGCGGCGAAGGCCAGCGGCTCGGTGTGGTTGAGGACGGTGGTCAGCTGCGTCTGCCGGTCGGTGATCGTCGTCGACGTGGCGAAGGCGCTGAGGATCCCGAGCGTGGCGAGGATGACGCCAAGGGTCAGGATCCGTCCGGGTGTGGTGCGGACGAACCACCACCGGGGATGTGCGGGCGGGGTCGTCGACCGTTGGCCCAATGGCTCGGTCGACGGGTGCGCCAGCTCAACGGTCACCGCTCGCGGACCTCATTCCCTGTTGTCCGGATTCTCTGCTGCCTTATCCCTGGATACCCGGGCGCGCTTCCTGAGACAATCCTAAGAGGTCTTGTGACGGATGGGGCGGGATCGACCCACCTAAGTCTGGCGTGGCGTGCTTATCCTGAACGCGTGCGTGGCGATGGCGACGGCTGGGTGGTGTCCGATACCGGCACGCCCTATTGGGGACGGCACGGCGCCGCCGGGTTGTTGCTGCGGGCGCCGCGCCCCGACGGCACCCCCGCGGTGCTGCTCCAGCATCGCGCGCCGTGGAGTCATCAGGGTGGCACCTGGGCACTGCCCGGCGGGGCCCGCGACAGCCACGAGACTCCCGAGCAGGCGGCGGTGCGTGAGGCGCACGAGGAGGCCGGGCTGCTCGCCGAGCACGTTCAGGTCCGCGCGACCGTCGTGACCGCGGAGGTCGTCGGCGCCGGGGGAGCGCACTGGAGCTACACCACGGTCGTCGCCGACGCCCCCGAACTGCTGAGCACCGTCGCGAACCGGGAGAGTTCCGAGCTGCGCTGGGTGGCCGAGGACGAAGTCGTCGAGCTGCCGTTGCATCCCGGCTTCGCCGCCAGCTGGGAACGGTTGCGCATCACCACCGTGCTGACGGCGCACGACCACGAGGAATGCCTGCTGCCGGTGCCGCACACCGTGGAGATTCAGACCGGTGTGTTCGCGTGGTGCACCTCGGCGGCCCTCGACGTCAGTTAGGCAGCGCCGCGCGCAGTCGCTCGGCGGCGGCCTTCGGATCGTCGGCCCCGGTGATGGCCCGCACCACCACGATTCGGGTCGCGCCGGCGTCGAGCACCTCGGGCAGACGCTCCTCGTCGATCCCGCCGATCGCGAACCACGGTTTGGCCGAACCCATGGTCGCGACTTCGCGCACCAGATCCAGGCCGGGCGCGGGTCGGCCCGGTTTCGTCGGCGTCGGCCAGCACGGACCGACGCAGAAGTAGTCGACGTCCTCGGTGAGCGCGCGGGCTGCTTCACCGCTCTGGTGGGTGGAGCGCCCGATCAAGGTCTGCGGGGCGATGACCTCGCGGGCCACCGGAAGCGGCAGGTCGTCCTGACCGAGGTGCAGGATGTCGGCGCCGGCTGCCCGGGCGATGTCGGCACGGTCGTTGACCGCCAGCAGTGCGCTGTGCCGGCGGGCGGCCTCGGCCAGGATTTCCAGCGCGGCCAGCTCGTCGCGCGCCTCCAGCGGCCCGAACTGTTGCTCACCGGGTGAGCCCTTGTCGCGAAGCTGGATGATGTCGACGCCTCCGGCCAGCGCCGCAGCAGCGAACTCGGCCAGGTCACCGCGCTCGCGGCGGGCATCGGTGCACAGATAGAGCCGTGCGCTTGCGAGCCTGGTGTGAGGTTCGTGCACACCGCGACGGTAGCGGCTAGCGTGGATGGTTGGCACGGGAGCCCCGGGAGCGGGGCTGAGAGTGGAGCGCACCCCTCCAGACCGTCACCACCTGATCCGGGTCATGCCGGCGAAGGAAGCGAAAGGGATATGTCGAAGGATTCTCTGGCCGTCATCGGGGGCGGCGTCATCGGACTCGCGGTGGCTCGGCGCGCGTTACTCGACGGGCTGTCGGTGCGGGTGCACCGGACCCTCGGAGGGCTGGGGGTACCGCCCGGCCGAAGGCGAGGGGGAGAGCGAAGCGACCCGGGAAATATGGGGAGCTGGGGCGCGTCATGGGTGGCCGGAGGGATGCTGACCCCGCACAGCGAAGGCTGGCCGGGTGAGGAGCAGCTTCTGCAGTTGGGCCTGGAGTCGCTGCGGCTGTGGCACGCCGGCTTCCTCGACGGCCTGCCCGCTGACGTCGTCACCGCGCGCGAGTCGCTGGTCGTCGGTGTAGACCGGGCCGACGCCACCGATCTGCGAACCGTCGCGGACTGGCTGTCGGCACAGGGCCATCCGGTCACCGTGACGACCACCGCTCGCGACACCGAACCGCTTCTGGCCCAAGGAATTCGGCACGGCTTCCTCGCCGCCGACGAGTTGGCGGTGGACAATCGCAAACTGGTCGGCGCCCTCGAAGCGCACTGTGAGCAGCTCGGTGTGCAGTGGGCGGCGCCGGTGGAGCGACTCGACGACGCCCGCGACGGTGTGGAGACCGTCGTCATCGCCAACGGCATCGACGCGCCCGCACTGTGGCCGGGCCTGCAGGTCCGTCCGGTCAAGGGCGAGGTGCTGCGGCTGCGCTGGCGACGCGGCTGTATGCCGGTGCCGCAGCGCGTGGTTCGCGCCCGGGTGCACGGCCGCTCGGTGTACCTGGTGCCGCGCGCCGACGGGGTGGTGGTCGGTGCGACCCAGTACGAACACGGCCGCGACACCGCGCCATCGGTCACCGGGGTGCGCGAGCTGCTCGACGACGCCTGCGAGGTGATGCCGGCGCTCGGCGAGTACGAGCTGGCCGAGTGTGCGGCGGGGTTGCGGCCGATGACACCGGACAACATGCCGATCGTCGGCCGGCTCGACGACCACACGCTGGTGGCCACCGGGCACGGCCGGTCCGGATTCCTGTTGGCGCCCTGGACCGCTGAGCGCATCGCCGCAGAGTTGATTGGAGCACGCGCGTGAAGCTGATGGTCAACGACGAAGAGCTGGAAGTCGACGACGGCACCACGGTGTCTGCGTTGCTGGACAGTCTCGGGTTTCCCGACCGCGGCATCGCGGTCGCGGTGAACTGGTCGGTTCTGCCCCGCTCACAATGGAATTCGACGGTGCCGGCGGGTGCCCGCGTCGAGATCGTGACGGCGGTACAAGGTGGTTGAGCAACTCACGATCGCGGGCCGCACCTTCGGCTCCCGGCTGATCCTCGGTACCGGCGGCGCGCCGAACCTGACCGTTCTCGAAGAGGCGCTGGTGGCCTCAGGCACCGAGTTGACCACCGTCGCCATGCGTCGGGTGGACGCCGAGGGCGGCACCGGTGTGCTGGATCTGCTGGCCCGCCTGGAGATCACACCGCTGCCCAACACCGCGGGCTGTCGCGGCGCGGCCGAAGCGGTGCTGACCGCCCAGCTGGCCCGCGAAGCGTTGGGCACCAACTGGATCAAACTCGAGGTGATCGCCGACGAGCGGACCCTGCTGCCCGACGCCGTCGAATTGGTTCGTGCGGCAGAACAATTGGTCGACGACGGGTTCGTGGTGCTGCCCTACACCAACGACGACCCGGTGCTGGCCCGCCGGCTCGAGGACACCGGGTGCGCCGCGGTCATGCCGCTGGGCTCACCGATCGGCACCGGGCTGGGCATCTCCAATCCGCACAACATCGAGATGATCGTCGCGGCCGCCGGGGTGCCGGTGATCCTCGACGCCGGGATCGGCACCGCCAGCGACGCGGCGCTGGCGATGGAATTGGGTTGCGACGCAGTGCTGTTGGCCAGTGCCGTCACCCGCGCCGCGGATCCCCCGGCGATGGCCGCTGCGATGTCGGCCGCCGTGACGGCCGGTCTGCTGGCCCGGCATGCCGGGCGGATCCCCAAGCGGTTCTGGGCGCAGGCGTCGAGCCCGTCCATCGCCTGGCAGGACGCGTGAGCCGTTATGTGGCCCTCGGTAGTTCGATGGCGGCCGGCCCCGGAATCAGGCCGCGGGCAGCGGGTTCGCCGTTACCGGCTGGCCGGTCGGCCCGCAACTACCCGCATCTGACCGCCGAGCGGCTGGGCCTCGACCTCGTCGACGTCACGTACTCCGGGGCCACCACCGCGAACGTGTTGCGCGACTCCCAGCGCGGTGCGCCGCCTCAGATCACTGCTCTCGACGGTTCGGAGGACTTGGTCACCGTCACGATCGGCGGCAACGACGTCGGATACGTCCCACTGCTGTTCGCTGCGACGCTGCCGTCGGTGCTGCGCACGCTGCCGGTACTCGGTGACACCTTGCGTGAGCTGCTGAACCCCACGGCCCGCGAAGCCGCACTGAATGAGGTCGGTGCCGCTCTGCGGGAGGTCGGAGAGGCGGTGCGTAGCCGGTCACCGCGGGCGCGAATCATGTTCGTGGACTACCTGACTCTGCTCCCACCGCCGGGAACCCCGGCGCCGCCGCTTGCCGACGACGTCGCCGACCTGGGCCGCCACGTCGCGCAGCGACTGGCCGAGGAAACCGCCGCCGCAGCCCAGGCCACCGGCTGCGAGGTCGGCCACGCCGCCGACGCGAGTCGCGATCACCACGCCTGGTCGGCCTACCCGTGGACCATCGGCGCGGGCTCGCTGCTGCCGTGGCGGCCGAAACCGTGGCATCCCAATGCTGCGGGGATGCGGGCGGTTGCCGACCTCGTCATCAGCGCGGTGGGTCGCCCTTCCATTGAAAGCTGTTGACGTAGCGACCCATGTCCTCGGCGATCTGCACATTCGCCGGTGACGGCCGCCCGGGTCCGAACTTCGGGCCGAATTCGTGGAAGGGACCCGTCGCTGCCGCGATCAGCGCGAGGTCGTTCTTCACGGCAACGATCACGATCACCCGCATCCGCGTGAAGCTGGTGTCCAGGTCCAGCGGGAAGACATCGTCCACCTCGCCGTACCCCGGCTGGAAACCAACCATGGCATTGGGTATTTCGAACGACTTGCGAGCGGTGGGAAATGTGGCGCCGATGAATTCCTTGGCCACGTCGCGGGCCGTTTGCTCGGTCGCGCGTTGCGAGGTGAGGCGCAGCTCGCCACCGTCGCCGCCGGCGAACTTCGCGGTGACACCGGTGTCGTCGGTCGTCACCTCATAGGCCGAACCCGGCGCGGGGTAGGCCACCGAGAACAGGCCACCGGGCGCGGTGAACCGTGGGTTGGCAGAGACCGGCTGGCCGGCCATCGGTGTTCCGCAGTCCGGTGGGCAGTTGTAGCGGGGTGCCGGCCTGACTGTCAGGGCGGGCAACCCGATGAAGATCGCCGACAGAACCGTCATCCCCACCAGCCAGGTGGCCAGCACCGGCGTCGGGGACTGACGGGTCAATCGCGCCGCGGTGTAGATTCGCTCCGGCGCCGCGTACCCCGGCCACAGCGCTGTGTCGCCGCTGATTGCCGAATCATCCTGAGCGACAAGCACTTCCGGGCTTACCCGACGGCGTTCCTGGCGGGATCGCTCCGGTGCGGCGCGGTCAGCCGCCCCGCACGCCGGGCAGAATGCCATCTCGGGTACCACGTGGCGGCAGTGCAGACACAACAGGAACACGCCTGTGGGCGGATCCGTCCGTTCGTGGAGCAGGGTCAGTTGCAGGCCGATCCGAAGGCTCACCAGGGCAACCAGTGCCATCGCGACATGCCACGACAGCACCTGCACCTGAGAGACGCCCTCGATGTCGGCCCATCCGACGACTGCGTAGACGCCCAGAACCGTCACGGCGGCCAGTGCCAGTCCGACGATCACCCGCCAGCTGCCGAGCCGGCTCGCCTCTCGGTGCCGATGGAACCACAGGGTTGTCCCGACCAGACCGCCCGCGCACGCCGCTGTCACCGGCACCGCCACGCCGCGGACGGCGGCCTCGAAGAAGAGCCACTGCACCGGCTGCGTGCGAGCGATCGGTGCCGAGATGAACTGGGGTGCCAGCCGCGTCAAGGTCGCGGCCGCGGTGAAGAGCAGCGCGCTCAGGACACCGATGACGAAGCCGGTCAGGCTGTCCCGCCGGCCCCGCCATAACAGTCGGACGATGCCGGCCGGTAGCAGCATGAGGATTGAGCCGCCTTCGGCGACCCCGAGGCCATCGCGCAGCACACGTCGTCCCGCCGACCCCGATTCGAACGGCGACGCCGCTGTGCTGACCACCAGATCCCCGGTCATCAGCACCCAACCCACGGCCAAAGCGACGGCCAGCACCACCGTCGTCACGACGGCCCACCGGGGTATGTCGGACAGCACTCCGGAGCGGTGCCAGTAGGTCAGCAACAGTAGGGGAAGACCCAGCGAGGCCACCGTGATCAGGCCGCCCGGCAAGTGCAGTTCGACCAGCACCGCCATCGCGATGACGATCAGGACCAAGCCCATGTTGAACGGCCGGCGAGTCAACTCGGACAGTTGGGGCAACAGTGTGCTCGCCAGCGACGGGCGCGCGACGGACTCGTGCGGTGCCGCGCAGAAGACGTCGGACCGCAACCAGGCCGGCCCGTCGCCGGCGCGCGGCGCCAGATGGGCGCCACAGTTGCCGCAGAAGGCACCCGCCGGCACGTTGGAACGACAGTTGTGGCAATGCATGCTCGCGTCCGCGAGCACTGGAAATGCTTCGGTCATCCCACCCCGATCCACGTTCTCTGGATCGCCAGCAGGTCCTCCGCGAGGTTGTCGACGTGTGGCGTTCCCAGCCCGGTGACTAAGTCGTAGGTGACCTGCGACCGGTCCACGGCATTGGCTCCCATCGGGACGTGCCGGAATCCGGGAAGCTGTGCGCCCTGCCCGACTTCGTAGAGCAGGGGATTGATGTCACCGAGAGGTCGGCCGCCGTGCTCGGTGAGGTACTGGTTCATCACCGCGGTGATCCCGGCCCACAGTGGCGCGGATAGCGAGGTGCCGCCGGCAGCCAGGACGGTCTGGCCGAAGATGAATTTCACCCCGGTGTGCGGGTCGGCCACCGCGGCGATATCAGGTGTCAGGCGGCGGTTTTCGCCCTTGCTGATCATTAGGTGTTCCTGCCACAGCGGTCGGCCGAACAAGGACGACACCCCTCCGCCGGTGCCCTGCAGCAGTGGGATGTCGAACCATGCCTGTTCGGACACCCAGTTGCCGTCGTGGTCGGTCGAGAGGCTGGTGCCGCCCACGTCGGTCATCTCCGGCAGGGAGGCCACCGCGTCGAGACCGACTTCGTCCGGACCGGGCGGTGTGGACCAGTTCTCGCCCCCTTTGCACTCCAGCCCGGCGAGGTCGCCGCTGGCGTCGAACGCGGTGGTGCCGTTGGCGTGGGCGGCCCGCAGGGCGCCGCGGATCGGGGCGAGATCGGCCGCGGTGATCAGCTTGTCGCACCCCCAACCGATGGAGAAACTCCAGATCGCACCGGGATAGCGACGCTGGGCGTCCTCCATCATCGTCGCGATCTTCTCGTAGGAGCCGGCCCCTTCGACGGTGGGCCGGGCGTTGACCAAGACCGTCTTGGCGTCCGGTGCCATCGCGTGGATGGCTTCGAGATCCATGGTTGCTTCGCCGGTGCGCTGAGATGCCATGCCGCCCAACACATCTGGAGTGAACCGCGGCAGTCCGAACGTGTCGGCGAACAGGTCCAGGTCGGGCTGGTCGAACCCATCGAAGGCGAACACCACCACTGTCTGGCCCTTACCGGTGAAGCCATTCTTGGCCAGCGGCTCCACGTCGTAGGTGCGCAGCAGCGCCTCCGGTGACAGTCCGTGGTCGGGGACGTCCAGCGGCAGCAGGCCGGGACGGGCATCGTGGAACGGCGTGAAACTGAGGATCCGGCCGAATTCGGAGACCTCGGCGCGCAACGATTCCGGGACCTGCGGCTGTTGAGGGGAAGCGTAGAACGGTTGGCCGAGCTGACTGCGGAAGTCGTGCACCGGCAGCGCGAAAGCGGTCGCGACGTCCGGGCCCGTGCCGCCGACGACGGCCCAGCCGTCACCGGGTCGCCAGCGGACAGAGAGTCCATGCCCGCCGGCCCAGTCGATCAGCGCGTTGGGGCGCCCGTCTGCGCGCAGTGCTGCGGTCACCTGAACGGTCGCTGCCCCGGACGGTCCGAGGTCGGTCGACGCCGACAGCAGCAGGGCATAGGGGCCGGTGATGGTTCGCGGGTCCGCGGGGGTGCGCCAGGGTCGGACGGCGAGCACCACCGCCACAGCGACGGCGGCCACCACCAGCAGCCGCGCTATCTGTCTCACGGTCATGAATCCCCCGGCGCGCAGAGCTTATCGTGCATCCTGCCGGAAACTAGCAAAGAACAATGCGTTCAGGCGGACTTCAGCCGTAAGTGTTGGCCGGCGGATCGATCCGCACCACGCTGGACACCTCGAGTGTCGGAATGGACCCTGTGCCGGAATAGGTTTGACCCGCCGGGACGGTGCCCTCAACTCGCAACCAAGTGTTCTCGGGCAAGGTAGCCGCCGTCTGGGCCGCCGGCCCGGACAGGTGCAGCCGGGCCAGTTGCGCGTCGGCCGCACAACAGATGATGACGATCTTCGCCAGATCGATCCGGTCGCCGTCGTGCAGGGTGAAGCCGGTGGTGGTGATCGGGTGGCCGTCCAAGCCGCCGACCTTGCCGACCGCGACCCGCATCAGCACCTCCGGCAGTGACAACGTCGGCGCAGGCCCGGGCGGCAGGGGTGGAAACGACCGTGCGACAGACACCGTTGCGGGTGCGGCGGCCCTGGCGCTCAATGCCGGGGGCACCACGAAGATCAGCAGGATCACCGGGAGTACCAGCAGCCAGACGATGCCGTTGCGGTGATGGTGGCCGGCGTGCTCGTGGCGGGCGCCGCCGCGGCGGACGTCACGTGTGATCGCGGTCAATGCGAGACCGATGAGCACCGCCGCCGAGATCGCCAGCCACGGGAGCATTCCCGGTTTGACGTAGCGGGTGTAGGCCCCGGTGATCGTGACCATCACCAGCGCGATCCCAAGGATCAACAGCAGCGTGTTCTCGGTTTCGCGCCTCACAGCAGCACCAACCCCACCGCCGTCGCCACCACGGTCGCCACCACGAGGGTCGCCGGGGCGAAGCGCAGCGCGAAGCTTCGCCCGAACAAACCGGCCTGCATCGCAACAAGTTTCACGTCGACGGCCGGGCCGACCACCAGGAACACCAGCCGCGGAATCAGCGGCACCATCGTCAGGCTGGCCGCCACGAACGCGTCGGCCTCCGAGCACAGGGCCAGCACGAACGCCAGCAAGGCCATCGTGACGACACCGATCAGCAGATGGCCGGCCAGATGCTCGAACACCCACGGCGGCACCAGGACTCGCAAGGTGGCAGCGGCTGCGGCACCGATCACCAGATAGGAGCCGGCCTGCAGGAAGTCGTGCCGGGCGGCCTCGGTGAACGCGACCCAGCGGGACTGACCGTCGTCGGCGGATCGGGGTAGCGTGCGGGTGACCCAGCCGGGGCGCCCCCACCGCGACCACACCATTCCCATCACCACCGCGGTGGCCAGTGACGCGATGCAGCGGGCAGCCACCATCTGGGGCTGGCCGGGAAACGCCACGGCCGTGGCCACCAGCACCACCGGATTGATCGCCGGCGCACTCAGCATGAACGTGAGCGCTGCCGCGGCCGTCGTGCCGTCACCGAACAGGCGGCGGGCCACCGGCACCGATCCACACTCACAGCCTGGCAGCGCCGCACCGGCCACCCCGGCCGCGAGCACGGCCACCGGCGCCCGGCGGGGCAGCCACCGGGCCAGCCGCTCCGGGGACACGAAGGCCGCGATCAGCCCGCTGATCACCACCCCGAGCACCAGAAAGGGCACGGCCTGCAAAAACACCCCGGCGAACACCGTTCCCGCGGTAGCCAGGCGCGGGTCACCTGCGACACCGTCGCGCATCCAGGTACCCGCCAGCGCGCACACCACCAACCCGGCTACCAGCACCTCGGTCGAGGTCACCAGGCGTCGGCGCGGGGACGTGACGGTCATCGAGGACATGGTGCCACTCGGAGCTGCCCGCTGCGGGTTTAGCCATGCTAAGCACCGGGCAGACGATGAGTGGAAGTTTTTCCCGCAGTAATCAGGAAGTGTTAGAAGTGAATTCGTCAGTAAAGCGCGTCGCCGTTGCCGGCGGCCTCATGTCCGCAGCTGCCGTGCTACCGGCGGCGATCGGCTTATCCTTTCAATCGCCGATTGCGCCGAGCGCAGATCCCTGCCCCACCAACGAGGTGACCCAGATCTACTTCGACGGTTGTCTGCCTTCGATCGACGCGCCGCAAGCGCAGGTCAACGTGCGCGGCCCGAACGAGCTCCCCGAGATCCGCGGGATTCCCTGCGACGGGTCCAACACCGGCACCTGCATCGGACTGAGTGAACTCCCGGGCGGGACGCCTGCCCAGCAAGAAGTCACCGCACCCCAGCCAGATACCCAGGTGCGATCTTCGCCGTAACGTGGCGCGTGCCGAGGGGGCACCGGCGATACGTACCCTTGGCGCGATGAAGCACAGACACCTGGCCGCCGCGGTTGCCGTCGCCGTCGTCGCCGTGGCGGGATGTAACCGGCAGGCCGCCCCTGGACAGCCGGCGCCGCCGCGCCAGGCCGCCGCACAGTTCGCCGACCAATTGCGTCAGAAACTCACCACCGACGCGATGGTCGCGCACCTGCAGAAGCTTCAGGACATCGCCAACGCCAACAACGGCACCAGGGCGGTCGGCACCCCCGGCTTTGATGCCAGCGTCGACTATGTGGCAGGTGTGCTGCGGTCGAAGGGGTTCGACGTCCAGACTCCCGAGTTCCAGGCCAAGGTCTTCAAAGCGGGCCAGACCGAGTTGCGGGTCGGGGGCGACACCGTCACCGCTCATGCCGCGGAGTTCAGTCAGTCCACTCCACCGCAGGGCGTGACCGGACCGTTGGTTGCCGCGCCGGCCGAGGACACACCGGGGTGCGCGCCCGCTGACTATGACGGCCTTCCGGTCCAGGGCGCGGTGGTGCTCGTGGACCGCGGCAGTTGCCCCTTCTCCGAAAAGCAGACCATCGCCGCCAAGCTCGGTGCGGTCGCCATGATCGTCGCCGACAACGTCGACGAACCCGCGATGGGCGCCACCCTCGGCGAGACGACTGACGTCAAGATCCCGGTGGTCGGGGTGAACAAGGCCGACGGTGCGCGGCTGCGGGCCAATCCCGGGCCGACGATGCTCAAACTCGAAGCCAGCACGCAATCGGTAAACGCGCGCAATGTGATTGCGCAGACCAAGACCGGGTCGACTAGCGACGTGATCATGACCGGCGCCCACCTCGACAGTGTTCCTGAGGGCCCCGGTATCAACGACAACGGATCCGGGGTCGCGGCGGTGCTGGAGACCGCCGTGCAACTGGGACCCAGTCCGGATGTGAAAAATGCTGTGCGATTTGCCTTCTGGGGCGCCGAGGAGCTCGGCACGATCGGATCCAACAAGTACATCGAGTCGCTGAACGTCGACCAGCTCAAAGACATTGCGCTGTACCTGAACTACGACATGATCGGCTCGCCCAATCCGGGCTACTTCACCTACGACGGTGACCAATCCGCCGATCCGGAGAAGGGTGGTCGGGTGCCGCGCGTACCGGAGGGGTCGGCGGGTATCGAGCGGACATTGGTCGCGTATCTGAAGTCGGCCGGAAAGACCGCGCAGGACACGTCTTTCGACGGACGGTCGGACTACGACGCGTTCACCAAGGCGGGCATCCCGTCGGGTGGGCTGTTCTCCGGGGCCGAGGAGAATAAGACTGCCGATCAGCAGAAGCTGTGGGGCGGTACCGCCGATGCGCCCTTCGATCCGAACTATCACAAGGCCACCGACACCATCGACCACATCGACAAGACGGCCCTCGGCATTCTCGGCGGGGGAGTGGTGTTCTCGGTCGGGATCTACGCCCAGGACATCGAGGGCCGCAACGGCATTCCGATTCGCGAAGACCGCACCCGCCACGCCGGCGCGGTGTCCTGACTCAGCGGCCGCACACCCGCCACAGCTCTTCTGCGGCATCGAGATTCGCTGACCTCAGGCGCTCGCCGATGACCGGCTGACGCAGCCAGTCCAGCACCGGCTGTTTGATGGCCGGCTCGATCGGCTCGCGCACCGTGAACGCCCACTCGACGAGTTCACCGATGTGCTGGGCGGCGGGGACCGTGTCGATCGACTGCCAGCGGTCGAGGTAGACCTGCAGGGGCTGGTCGCACCAATAGGTGAAGTCGATGAGGGTGGGACTGTCGGAGAAGTAGCCCAACTCGGCGGGATAGCCACTGAGCAGTTTGTCCCAGAGACTGTCGACCAGGCTGGTGACGACCGCGGATTCTCGTGCCGGCCAGGACGGCACGCGACCCCGCAAGCGACGCAAGTCGAAGGCGAACACCGGCGACTTCTCCTCCAGCAGCGCCTCGATGAGTCGGGGAAAGAAGTGGCGGAAAGCGTTGTCCGTCAACGTCATCACATGAAGAGCCTCCAGCTGCAGCAGCGACAACGACCGTAGCGGAGTCGCCCTGATGTCGGCGGCCGACCACTGCGGTCCGCACTGCTCACACACCACAACGTCGGGCGGCAGCCGATACCGCGCGAAGTGGGCGTACAGATCCTCGACGATCGCAAGCATTACGACCGGGCGCCCCGAAGGGCCCCCAACGCCCGCATACCGTGATAGACCACCAGCGCCGCGATCGAGCCTAGCGCGATACCGGTGAACGTGAGATTGCCGATACTCCAAGTGAAGTCGGCGATGCCGATGATCAGTGCGATCGCGGCGGTCATCTGGTTGATCGGCAGGCTGAAGTCCACTTCATTGGTCAGCCAGATCCGCACGCCCAGCACACCGACCAGACCGTAGAGCACGATCGTGGCACCGCCGAGCACGCCGGGCGGGATCGCCGATATCGTCGCTCCGACCTTGGGGCACAACGCCAACAGGATCGCGGTCACACCGGCCACCCAATAGGCCGCCGTGGAGTACACCCGGGTGGCAGCCATCACGCCGATGTTCTCGGCGTAGGTGGTGGTGGCCGACCCGCCACCGATACCGGCCAGCACCGTCGCGACACCGTCGGCGGCCAACGCGCGGCCGGTCAGCGGATCGGTGTCGACCCCGGTCATCTGGCCCACCGATTTCACGTGCCCGATGTTCTCGGCGATCAGCGCGATCACCGCGGGCAGGAACATCGGGAGCACCGACAGATTCAGCGTCGGCGTCTGGAACTCGGGCAGCCCGAGCCAGCCGGCCGCGGCGATCCCCGCGGTGTCCACCTCGCCCAGGGCGAGCGCAAGCAGATAACCCGCGACCACGGCCAGGAAGATCGCCAGCCGCCCCACGATGCCGCGAAAGAACGCCAGCGCCGCGACCAGCAGAACCAGCGTGACGATGCCGACCAGCGGGCCCTTCTCGAAATTCGTCTTCGCCGCTGGTGCCAGATTGAAGCCGATCAGCGCGACGATGGCGCCGGTGACCACCGGCGGTAGTGCGACGTCGATCCAGTGCGTTCCCGCCAGGTGCACCGCCAGACCGATGACGATCAGCAACACCCCGACCGCGATCAGCCCACCCAACGCACTGCCGGCCCCGTGCGAGGCGACGGCGGCCGTCACCGGGGCGATCACCGAGAAGCTGGAACCGAGATAGCTGGGCAGCCGATTGCCGGTGATCACCAGGAACAGCAGTGTGCCGATGCCGGAGAACAGCAGCGTGGTCGCGGGCGGGAAACCGGTGAGGACCGGCACCAGGAACGTCGCGCCGAACATGGCCACCACGTGCTGGGCGCCGATCCCGAGCGTGCGGGGCCAGCTCAGTCGCTCGTGCGGGGCGACGACAAAGTTCTGCTCAGCCCGGCTTTCGACCGGTGTCCAGGTCATGGGAATCACGGTCATACCGTAACCGCCGTATCGCGTAGATGACGGCGCCAAGCGCGAGCACCCCGGCTCCGGACAGCACGGCTGGAAGTGGCAGTGCCACCGACAACACCACGCAACCGATCAGTCCGACCGCGGGAATGATCCGGCGGCCGCCCAGCGTCCACGCCGAGGCGTTGGCGACCGCGTAGTACACCAGCACCGCGAACGACGAAAAGCCGATCACCCCACGGACATCGGCCACCGCGGCCAGCGCCGCGACCACCACACCGACGGCCACTTCCGCGCGGTGCGGAACGCCGAAGCGCGGATGCACCGCGGCCAGCCCAACGGGCAGATGGTGACCGCGCGCCATCGCCAAGGTGGTGCGCGACACCCCGAGAATCAAGGACAGCAGCGAGCCCAGCGCCGCCACCGCCGCGCCGACCCGCACCACCGGCTCGAAGCCCCCGGCCCCGGCGGCGCGCACGGCGTCGGCCAATGGTGCTGCAGCCGTTGCCAATCCGTGGGGACCCAGCACAGCGAGCACCGTGACCGCAACGGCCGCGTAGACGACGAGGGCGAGACCGAGGGCCAGCGGAATGGCCCGCGGGATCGTCCGGGCCGGATCGCGCACCTCCTCACCGAGCGTGGCGATCCGCGCGTAGCCGGCGAAGGCGAAGAACAGCAGACCGGCCGCCTGCAGCACGCCGAGAACGGTTCCGTGGCCCAGCCGCAAGTGGTCGGCGTCGGTGTGCCCCGACGTCGCCACGATCACCACGACGGCGGCCAGCACCGCCAGCACCACGGCGACGACCATGCGGGTCAGCAAGGCCGACTTCTGGATGCCGCGGTAGTTCACTGCCGTCAATGCCACCACCGCGGCGACCGCCACGGCGTGGGCGTACGCCGGCCAGACGTAGGAGCCGACGGTCAGTGCCATCGCCGCACACGAGGCGGTCTTGCCGACCACGAAGCTCCAGCCCGCCAGATACCCCCAGAAGTCGCCGAGGCGTTCCCTGCCGTAGACGTAGGTGCCGCCGGATTGCGGGTAGAGGGCAGCCAGGCGCGCCGAGGAGGTGGCGTTGCAGTAGGCGACGACGGCGGCGACGGCCAACCCCACCAGCAGCCACGACCCTGCGGCAGCGGCCGCCGGGGCCAGCGCGATGAAGATCCCGGCGCCGACCATCGAACCCAGCCCGATGATCACCGCGTCGGTGGTGCCCAGGCGTCGCTGCAGCGTGCTCACCGGCGGGATGTTAGGCGCTGAGCATGAATGCGGACCGACCTGGGAACAGTTACCCGCGCTCAGGCCGGTCCGGCACGCACGGTCCCCCGACCTTTCGTGCCCGATCAATGTAAGCGAAAAATCTGACGGAGTCGTAAATCTTGTCGGAACTGTGATCTTGAAAAGATCAGCGATTGCGGATGATGTCCGCGCCGAGGTAGGCGCCGTAGGCCAGCAACCCGACCAGCGCCAGCTTGCGCGTCTTGGGCGCGATCAGGGCCAAGCCGATCGCGGTCTCGATCCCGCCGTCGATGTAGGTGTGCTGCAGCGTGTTGTCCGGGAACGCCGACTTGGTGGCGGACTCGAACAGCTCCGGGCGCACGAAATGCGACAGCCCGGTGGCGGCCACGACCACCCCGGTCGTTTTGATCAACGGCTCTGCAGACATCGACGTCCTTTCGAATTCAGCTGAGGTGATAGTCGGACACCGGGTACGTCGACGCCTCGCGCAATGCCTCGTGCGTAGTCATCGGCCGCAACAGCGTCGCCTCACCACTGGGATTGAAATAGTACGACCGCGATGACGCGCAGTTGCCGAGGGTGAACAAAGAGGTGCCGAGCAACTCGGTCATCTCATCGAGATAGCGGGTATTGGCTTCCTCGGTGATCTCGAACGTTGTCGCCCCGCGCCGCTTCATTTCCCCGAAAAGCCGGTCCATGTGGCGCATCTGATATTCCATCGAGTTGAAGAAGTTCAATCCGAGGAAGGCATACGGACTGGCGAGACTCAGGAAGTTGGGGAAGTACGGAACCGACACCCCTTGGTATGCCTGGAACCGGGTCTCGCGCCACCACTTACCCAAATTGCGGCCGTCGCGGCCGATCACCTCGATGGCCGGGAAATTCGCCTCCCAGAGATCGAAACCCGTTGCCAGCACCAGGGTGTCGATCTCGGCCTTGGTGCCGTCGTTGGCGACGATGCCGTTGGCCTCGATGTGGTCAATTCCGCTGGCCTGCAGGTGCACATTGGGCTTGGTGAAAGCCCGGTAGAACTTGTTGGAGAATGTCGGCCGTTTGCAGCCGAAGTCATAATCCGGGGTGAGCTTGCGGCGCAGCTCCTTATCGCGAACGACGGCGAAGCGCCATAGCGTGGAGAGTCCGGCCGCCGCGCGATTCCCCAGCGGGAAACGGCTGTAGTGCAAGATGCCCCAGTCGACCAGAACCTCGTAGATAAAGTCGGTGACGAGACGAATGGCGCGCTGAGCCAGCGGTACGCGAGCGAACAGCCGCTTGGCTCGCGCTCCGAATTTGATGTCGATCTTGGGCACCACATAGATGGCGGTGCGTTGATAGACGGTGAGATCGGCTGCGTCGCGGGCCAATTCGGGGATGAGCTGGACCGCGGTGGCGCCCGTCCCGATGATGCCGATCTTCCGGTTGGCCGACTCGTAGCTGTCGTCCCACGCCGCGGTGTGGACGATCTTGCCCTCGAAGCTCTCGATGCCCGGGATCTCGGGGGTGTGCGGCTGCGACAAGAAGCCCGTCGCGGTGATGAGGTAGCGCGCCGCCCAGGTGTCGCCGTCGGCGAGCGTCACCCGCCACAGCTTGTCTTCGTCGTCCCAGCGGGCGCTCTCGACGGTCGTGTTGAACCGGATATGGCGGCGCACGTCGTACTTGTCGGCGACGTTGTCGGCGTACTGCTTTATCTCGGCCCCGGTGGAGAACAGGCGGTTCCAGTTCGGGTTCGGCTCGAAGAAATACGAGTACGTGGTGGTGGGGACATCGACGGTGAGGCCCGGATAATGGTTGACGTACCACGTCCCGCCCAGATCGTCCTCGCGGTCCAGTACGACGAAATCGTCGATTCCCAGGCGTTTGAGCTGTATCGCCGCGCCGATTCCCGCGAAACCAGCGCCGACGATGATCGCGTCGTACTGCGTTGCCATGCGAACAGAATACCGTATCTTACTCGCGAGTAAGGTACAGCCGTTTGGCCCGAGTCTCGGGGACCACGGTCAATCAGCGCAGTGCGGAGAGTGCCGCGTCGACGGCCAGTGCCGGCACATCGAGCTTCTTGGAGCCCAGGTCGTGGCGGGCTCCGGTGACCTCGACGATCTGCACGGGCGAGGGAATGAGCGCGACCGCCTCGCGCAGCTCGTCGATGGTCCCGAACGGGTCGGCGGTGCCATGGGTGAACACCGCCGGGATCGTGATGCCGCTGAAGTGCTCGGTGCGCAACCGGTCGGGCTTGCCGGGGGGATGCAGCGGATAGGAGAACGGGGTCAGCACGTCGGCGAGGTCCGGGTTCTCGACCACGACCATCGAGGTCTGCCGCCCGCCGTAGGAGTGTCCGCCGGCGATCACCGGGCCGTCGGCCAGCGAGCGGGCCATCGTGAGCGCGTCGACGATGCCGTCCCGGTCACCGCCCGCCGAACCCGACGGCGGCCCCTTCGGCCGGCGTCGCCGGTATGGCAGGTTGTAGCGGACCGCGAGCCAACCGCGTGACGCCCACTCGTCGCAGATCCTGATCAGCAGGGGCGACTCCCGGCTGCCGCCGGCTCCGTGCGTCAGCATCACCACCCCGGCCGGTGTGCCGTCCGGTTCGTGCGTGACGCCGGCGATCTCGTCCAGCTCACTCACGACTGCAGCCGCCACAGCGCCGACACCGGACCGTGCCCGCCGCCCAGCGGATAGGCCGCGCGCAGGCATTCGGTGACCCAGGCCTTGCCGAACGCGACCGCGTCGGGCATCGAATAGCCGTGGGCCAGCGCGCATGCGGTCGCCGCACCCAACGTGTCGCCGGCGCCGTGGTCGTGGCCGGTGTCTACCCGCGGGGCGTCGAACTCGTGGAAGTCGGTGCCGTCGTACAGCAGATCGGGACTGTGCGTCGACCCCCGCAGATGGCCACCCTTGACCAGCGCCCACTGCGGGCCCAACGCGTGCAGCGCCTTGGCGGCGTCGCGCTGGGTCTGCTCGTCGACGACGTCGATGCCGACCAGCAGCCGCACCTCGTCGAGGTTGGGCGTGACGAGGCTGGCCAGCGGGAACAGTTCGGTACGCAGGGTCTCCAGCGCCGAGGGATGCAGCAGCGGGTCACCGTGCATAGACGCGCAGACCGGGTCGACGACGAACGGCGTCGTGCCCGCCAGGCCGAGGTCACGCCAGGTGCCCGCCACCGTTTCGATGATCTGCGAAGAGGCCAGCATGCCGGTCTTGGCGGCCTGCACGCCGATGTCGGTCACCACCGCTTCGATCTGACCGGCGATCACGTCGGTCGGAATCTCGTGAAACCCCTTGACGCCCAACGAATTTTGTACGGTCACTGCGGTCACCGCCACCAGTGAGTGCACGCCGAGCAGCGCGAAGGTTCGCATATCGGCCTGGATGCCCGCGCCACCGCCGGAGTCCGAGCCCGCGATCGTCATGACCCGCGGTGGGGTCTGGCCCGGCGGGGTCAGGGGGAGGAAATTCACGGCACTGAGTTTTCCAGAGGGATGTAGACGCGGTTGCCGTGTGCGGCGAACTCCTCGGATTTGGTGGCCATCGCGTCGCGAATGTCCTGCGTGATGCGCATGGAGCAGAACTTCGGCCCGCACATCGAGCAGAAGTGTGCCGTCTTGGCGGGCTCGGCGGGCAGGGTTTCGTCGTGGAATTCGCGGGCGGTGTCGGGATCCAGCGAGAGCGCGAACTGGTCGTGCCAGCGAAAGTCGAACCGGGCCCGGGACAGGGCGTCGTCGCGCTCCTGCGCACGCGGGTGGCCCTTGGCCAGATCGGCGGCGTGGGCGGCGATTTTGTAGGCGATCACCCCGTCCTTGACATCCTTGCGGTTGGGCAGGCCGAGGTGTTCCTTGGGCGTGACGTAGCACAGCATCGCGGTACCGGCCTGCGCGATGATCGCCGCGCCGATCGCCGATGTGATGTGGTCATAGCCGGGCGCGATGTCGGTGGCCAACGGTCCCAGCGTGTAGAACGGGGCCTCCTCGCACAGCTCCTCCTCGAGGCGGACGTTCTCGACGATCTTGTGCATCGGCACGTGGCCGGGGCCTTCGATCATCACCTGCACCCCAGCGGCTTTCGCGACCTTCGTCAGCTCACCCAGGGTGGCCAGCTCGGCGAACTGCGCGTCGTCGTTGGCGTCGGCGATCGAGCCGGGCCGCAGACCGTCACCCAGTGAGAAGGTGACGTCGTAGCGGGCGAGGATCGTGCACAATTCCTCGAAGTTGGTGTACAGGAACGACTCTCGGTGATGGGCCAGACACCAGGCGGCCATGATGGACCCGCCGCGGCTGACGATTCCGGTGACCCGCTTGACGGTCAGCGGGATGTGTCGCAGCAGCACGCCGGCGTGCACGGTCATGTAGTCCACGCCCTGCTCGCACTGCTCGATCACGGTGTCGCGGTAGATCTCCCACGTCAACAGGGTGGGGTCACCCTTGACTTTTTCCAGGGCCTGATACATCGGCACGGTGCCGACCGGGACCGGCGAGTTGCGCAGGACCCATTCGCGGGTGGTGTGGATGTCGGCGCCGGTGGACAGGTCCATGATGGTGTCGGCGCCCCATCGGGTGGCCCACACCATCTTGTCGACCTCCTCGGCGATCGACGACGTGACCGCCGAATTGCCGATATTGGCATTGACTTTCACGGCGAAGGCCTTGCCGATGATCATCGGCTCGCTCTCCGGGTGGCGATGGTTGGCGGGAATCACCGCACGACCGCGCGCCACCTCGTCGCGGACGAGTTCGGCCGACACTCCTTCGCGTGCTGCGATGAACGCCATCTCCGCGGTGATCTCACCGGCGCGCGCCCGCTGCAACTGGGTGCCGCGGTCGGTGACCACCCCGGGCCGGGCAGGCAGGCCGGCGTGCAGATCGATCACCGCGTCGGCGTCGGTGTACGGACCCGAGGTGTCATAGAGATCGAGGTGATCGCCGTCGGTGAGATTCACCCGGCGAAACGGAACGCCGTCGCGGTAGATCTTCGTGCTACCGGCGATCGGGCCGGTGGTAACGGTGGGATCGACAAATACATCGGTCATCTTCACTCCCTACGCCGGCATTACCCGGACAGGTTCTACGGTCGACGGCCCCGAGCCGTCCTCTCAGCGCACTGTCGTGTGCGCTCCCGTGTGGTTGGTTTCCGTCGCCCACGCTATCAGCCGAAGCTGGGGCAAGCCGATCGAGTTTCACCTTTGGCAGCGGCCTACTCGATCTTTCGCTGCGAAAGGTGAAAATCGGATCCCTGGCCTTGCTCAAGGCCGCCAGCCGCGGGCTAGGAGGAGCCGCCGAGCGCGCTCGATGATCTCGTCGTCACGGTCTTCCTTGATGACGTGATCGACTGCCCAGCCGAGACTTTCCACCTTGGGACGCAGGCGCAAGTCCTTCACGTAGGCGCGACGATTGGTGCGATGCACATCCCCGTCGTACTCCGAGCCGACACGAAATCGCTCCCAGCCCAAGTCGAGGATTCGCACCGCCTCCCAACCGTCCAGCACGGGGACCTGAGTTGTCGGACATGGCAGTCCGGCGTCGATGTACAGCAGCCGCAGCCGCGTCTCTTGCGGCGAGGCGGCTCCGCCGTCGACGAGGGGCAGCACCTCGCCCAACCGCTTCAGTCCGCGCACTCCGGGATATCGCATGGCGAGCATGAGCACGTCTTCGGTTGAGAACACCTGGTTGCGCATGAGGGCGTCCAGGCGAGCGACGGCTTCACCGCGCAGCAGATGCCGGCCCAAGTCGAACGCCGCACGGGCGCGCACGACGACCGGGATACCCGAGACGGTGGTGACTTCGTCGGGTGCGATCGATTCCTGGCGGATAACCAAGCCGGGTTGCGGCCGCGCATGCCGCGGCGATATCAGCTCGATGGCGGTGTCGGGGTCGACCCAGTTCGCGCCGTAAAGCCCGGATGCCGCCACGCCGGTGACCACCGCTTGGCGGCCGGTTGCCAACCATGCGGCTTTCGCCCGATCCCACAATGTGACGGTCGAGTCCTTGGGCATGTACACGCCGCGAAAAAGCGGCCGGTACCAGCGCGCCAGCTCACTCCTGGTGAGCTGGCCTTCCGTCAGCGCCTCACGTCCGATGAACACGGTCCGCTTGGCCATGGCGGGAGCATGTCATCGGGCGCCGACATTGTTCGGCCGCTTGGGAATCGATTTTCACCTTTCGTACCGCTGCACTCGATCTTCCGATGCAGAAGGTGAAATTCGAACGGGACAAACGATTGGCTCTAAAAGATTTGTATAGCTAACATATGTGTTATTGCGCCTGCGAGGCGCCCTTTGCTATTTGCTAGACGATTGCATACGAAACGAGATTTGCCCGTGACGACCGAGCTTGATCCCGCCCTGGCCGAGACCGACCGGCGCCGCCGCCGGATGGACCACGACCACCCGCACTACAAGTGGGTCGTCCTGTCCAACACCACGCTGGGCATCCTGCTCGCCGCCGTCAACGCGTCGATCGTCCTGATCTCGCTGCCCGCGATCTTCCGCGGTATCGGTCTCAACCCGCTCGCTCCCGGCAACGTCAGCTACCTGCTGTGGATGCTCATGGGCTATCTGGTGGTCACCGCGGTGCTGGTGGTGCCCTTCGGCCGGCTCGGTGACATGTACGGCCGAGTGCGGATCTACAACATCGGCTTCGTCGTGTTCACCCTGGCGGCCATCGCGCTGTCGTTCGATCCGTTCCACCTCGACGGCGGCGCCATCTGGCTGATCGCGTGGCGGGTGATCCAAGGCGTGGGCGGCGCGATGCTGATGTCCTCGTCGTCGGCCATCCTGACCGACGCCTTCCCCGCCAACCAGCGCGGCATGGCGCTCGGCGTCAACATGGTGGCGGCGGTCGCCGGCTCGTTCCTGGGTCTGCTCATCGGCGGTGTGCTCTCCGAAGTTCACTGGCAAGCGAT
Source organism: Mycolicibacterium crocinum (assembly GCF_022370635.2). The sequence goes on from NZ_CP092362.2 coordinate 784,188, forward strand.
CTTCTGGGTCGGCGTGCCGATCGGCGTCATCGGCACCATCTGGAGCGTGCGCTCGCTGAAAGAGCTGGGCGTGCGCAATCCCGGCCGCGTCGACTGGGCGGGCACCGTCACGTTCGGTGTCGGCCTGACCGTTCTGCTGATCGGCATCACCTACGGCATTCAGCCCTATGGCGATTCGACGACCGGATGGACGAGCCCGATGGTCCTCGGCTCGATCATCGGGGGCCTGCTCTTGCTGGTGGTGTTCTGCTTCATCGAGTTGCGGGTGCCGCAACCGATGGTCGACATCCGGCTGTTCCGCTCGGCGGCCTTCGGTATGGGCAATCTTGCCGGGCTGATGTCCTCGGTCGGTCGCGGTGGCTTGCAGTTCATGCTGATCATCTGGCTGCAGGGCATCTGGCTTCCGTTGCACGGCTACAGCTTCGAGTCGACCCCGCTGTGGGCGGGCATCTACCTGCTGCCTGCGACATTCGGCTTCTTGGCCGCCGCGCCGATCGCCGGATCGTTCGCCGACCGGTTCGGTGCCCGACCGTTCACCGTCGGTGGCATGCTGCTGATGGCCGTCACGTTCGTTGCGCTACTGCTGATTCCGGTCAATTTCAACTACTGGGTCTTCGCGGTGCTGGTGTTCCTCAATGGCGTCGGCGGCGGCATCTTCACCGCTCCCAACACCGCCGCCATCATGTCCAGCGTCCCCGCCTCGCAGCGCGGCGCCGCCTCGGGTGTGCGCTCGACGTTCTTCAATGCCGGCAACTCGCTGTCGATCGGCATCTTCTTCTCGCTGATGATCGTCGGGCTGGCCCACACCCTGCCCGCTGCGATGAGTGAAGGGCTTCAGGCTCAAGGAGTTTCGGCCTCCGTCGCCCACGATGTAGCCAACCTGCCACCGGTCGGCAGCCTGTTCGCGGCGTTCCTCGGCTACAACCCGATCGGCGAGCTCCTAGCGCCCTACAACGCCTTGCATCAGCCGGGCGTCAACACCGAAGTGCTGACCGGGCAGACGTTCTTCCCGAACCTGATCACCGAGCCGTTCCACTCCGGCCTGGTGGTGGTGTTCGGTGCGGCCGCGGTGATGATGGTGATCGGCGCGATCGCCTCGATGTTCAACCCGGGCCGCTACGGCGCCGAAGAGGTCACCGAAGACCAGGCGCCCGCGACGACGACGCGCGAGTAGCCGACGGCGGGACGCTGCCCTCGGCGACCCAGCGATGCAGTCGTCCCGCGGTGCGCCACATCGCGGCCTGCAATTCGGCCGGACCGACCTCGGCCTGAGCGCACGCGGTGAGACGGTCGGAGATCCTGGCCAAGGTCAATGCGCCCATCCGGGCGGTGCGGTCCCGGGAAGCTCGCATGCTCTGCGAGATCGCCTCCCGGAATTCGATGAGATCGCCGACCATCCGGGCTCCGCCGGCCGGCCGTTGCCGCCGATACTCTTCGATGAGCGCGTCGATACACGTCAACGCCTGATGCGCAGTGCTTTTCGGGATCGGGATGCTGAGGTCCGAACTCACCCGCTCAGCTCAGCACACCAGCTCGAACAGATCGTGACGCGCCGAGAACGGCTGCGAATCACGAATCCGAACGGCCGACCAAGATGAGGTCACGAAGCGCGAACGCCGGCACGGCGAGCGCATCGGACAGCGCAGCCGCATACGACCGGGCGATGGCGGGGCCGTCGCGTTGTTCGTCGAAATCACCGGTCAGATCCACGGCGACCCGGCAGCCGAACGTGTCGCCGGCCTCGACCACGCTGACGCCGAGTACTCCAGCGGGCATCGGCAGTTCTCTGGCGGCGGCACGCACGTGCTCGACCGTGGCTGACCAATCGACGTATACGGAAACAAACGACCCCATCGGAGACCATGGTGCGTCCGGTCACCCTTGGTCGCCACACGAATCGACGGATGTTCACCTGCCGGAAACCCGGCGACGACGGCCAGGTGGCTGGGTCGCGCCGCCGCGGATAGTCTCACTTGGCCTCCACATCAGCGCGGCCTTGGGTAGCTTCGAAAATCGTGCCCGCGCTGCCGAACCGCCAGATCCTCCTTCGCCGCCGCCCCTCGGGTCTGGTGCAACCCACCGACACCGAGCTGGTCACCACCGTCGCACCCGACCTCGCCGAGGGGGAGGCGCTGTTGCGCACCACCTATGTGGGCCTCGACGCCGCGGTCCGCACCTGGCTGGACGACCAGCCGAGCTACCTGCCGCCGGTGCAACTGGGTGAGGTCATCCGGGCCGCCGGCATCGGCGAGGTCGTCGAATCACGCTGCGAAGCCTTCGCGGTCGGCGACATCGTCACCACGCTGACCGGTTTCCAGGACTACGCGATCATCCGCGACGACCTGTTCAGTACGCCGATTCCGGGCGAGACCGACCAGCTGGCCATCATGAGTGTGTACGGACCGACCGGTGCCACCGCCTATTTCGGGATGACCGACATCGGCCGCCCGAAAGAGGGCGAGACGGTAGTGGTGTCGGCGGCGGCCGGTGCCACCGGTTCGGTGGCCGGGCAGATCGCCAAGATCGCCGGTGCCCGGGTGGTCGGCATCGCGGGTGGTCCCGACAAGTGCCGAGCCGTGGTCGAGGACTTCGGATTCGACGCCTGTATCGACTACAAGAACGACGACATCCCGGCCGCGCTGAAAGTGCACTGCCCCAAGGGAGTTGACGTGTACTTCGACAATGTCGGCGGCCCGATCCTCAACGCTGTGCTGGGCCGGCTGGCGCCCAAGGCCCGGGTGGTGTTGTGCGGTGTCATCTCCAGTTATCTGACCGGTGAGCATCCCGGCCCCGCCAACTACGTCAACCTGCTGGCGAAAACCGCGTCGATGCAGGGGTTCAACGCCCTGGACATGTGGGGTCGCTTCGACGAGGCCTTCGCCGATCTGCGCCGCTGGGAATCCGAGGGCAAGCTGGTGCACCGCGAGACCGTCTTCGACGGCCTGGAAAGCTGCGTCGACGCGCTCAACGGGCTGTTCACCGGCGCCAACATCGGCAAGATGCTGGTGAAGGTCAGCGAACCGTCCAGCTGACTCAGCGCCGCAGATCCACCAGCACCGGCGCGTGGTCGCTGGGGGAGGGATCGCCCTTCTTGCCGGGGCGGCGTTCGTCCTTGACGATCTCGGCATGCGTCACCCGTTCGGCCAATGCCGGTGAGCCGAGGATGAAGTCGATCCGCATGCCGCGGCGCTTCTGGAACGCGAGCTGGGTGTAGTCCCAGTAGGTGTAGACACCGGGGCCGGGCGTGAACGGGCGCACCACGTCGGTGAACTGGGTCTCGACGATGGCGTTGAACGCGTTGCGCTCCGGTTCCGACACGTGGGTGGCGCCGTCGAACACCGTGATGTCCCAGACGTCGTCGTCGGTCGGCGCGATGTTCCAATCGCCCACCAGGGCGATCGGTGCCTGTGGATCCTTCTGCAACCACGACTCAGCCGTATTGCGCAGTGCGGCAAGCCATTCCAGCTTGTACTGATAGTGCGGATCGGCCAGGGTGCGACCGTTGGGCACATACAGGCTCCAGACCCGTACGCCGCCGCAGGTGGCCGCCAGCGCGCGGGCCTCGGCCTTGGCGTCGTCGTCCTTGCCCCACGAGGGCTGGCCCTCGAAGCCCACCTGGACGTCGTCGAAGCCGACGCGGGAAGCGATCGCCACCCCGTTCCACTGGTTGAACCCACAGTGCACCACCTCGTAGCCGGCTTCGAGGAACGGCATGGTGGGGAACTGGTCATCGGAGCACTTGGTTTCCTGCATGGCCAGCACGTCGACGTCGCCGCGCTGCAGCCAGTCGGTGACCCGGTCCACCCTCGCGCGAATCGAATTCACGTTCCAAGTGGCCAGGCGTAAGACGTCGGCGGGCATGGCCTACAGCGTACGGGGGCTCAACGAGCGGGCATCGACGTAGCGGTGGTGATGGTGCAGTCGGAATCCGAGCTGGTGATACAGCAGGATCGCACCCGTGTTCTCGGTGAGAACCTGCACGTAAGCCCGGCTTGCACCGCGCTGCGCGCCCCAGTTGAGCAGGGCCTGGCACAGTCGTCGGGCATGCCCGCGCCTACGGTGCTCGGCGTTGACGTGCACCGCCGAGATACCCAGCCAGCGGGTGCCGTCCGGTGCGGTGGTCACCGCGCCACGCCCGACCGCGGCGTCGGCCAGGGCGGCGAACACGACCTCACCGTCCACGACCGCCGTCAGCACCTCGGCGGGCACGTCGCGTTCGTAGCAGGCCAGCCACGCCGCGTCGGGACGTTCGGTGAAGGTCACGGCCGGGTCAGCGGCGGCTTCGGTGAGATCGGTGACCATCACCCGGGTGTGCTTGATGCCGTCGGCCCGAATCGGCAGCAGCCGCTCCGGCAGCGCCAGCCACGGCTCCAGATTCCGCTGCGCGTACCAGTCGAGGATCGCAGGCAGCGACGCGATGGTCGATGAGAAGTCGAGTGGCACAGCCGAATTCGCACGGCTGGTGTAACCGCCCGCAGCCCGCAGCAACCAGCCCTCGTGCCACCTCTGCTCGGTTCCCGGCCAGGCGAGCGCTGCGGCATGTTCGAGAGCCCGGATCTCCGAGGTTCGCACGGGAACAACGCTGAGTTCGCGCACCGCGACGACGTCGGCGGGCGGGACCTCGACCACACCGTCGGACTTGGTGCGCACCACGATCAGCGGATCGGCGGCCTGCAGTTCGCCGATCACATCCGTCATCGGCGGGGTCGTGCCCGCGGGCAGGCGGTAGCGGATGCTCACCCGGCTGCCGACCGGCGGCAGGCTGGCCATCAGGTCAGTGACCGAACGGGTCGGGCACCTCACCGGGCGTCCACGACAGGCCGGGAACACCCCAGCCGTTCTTCTTCGCGGTCTTCTTCGCTGCCCGCGCATGCCGGCCGATCAGCTTGTCGACATAGAGGAACCCGTCGAGGTGGCCGGTCTCGTGCTGCAGCATGCGGGCGAACAGGTCGTGCCCCTCAAGGGTGACCGGGTTGCCGTCGGCGTCCAGACCGGTGACCCGGGCCCACTTCGCCCGGCCGCACGGGAACGATTCGCCGGGCACCGACAGGCATCCCTCGTCGTCGTTGTCGGGGTCCGGCATCGTCTCGGGAATCTCCGAGGTCTCCAGCACCGGATTGATCACCACGCCGCGGCGGCGGGTGGTCTTGCCGCGCTCGTCGGCGCAGTCGTAGACGAATAGCCGCTTGCCCACACCGATCTGGTTGGCCGCCAGCCCGACTCCGTTGGCCGCGTCCATCGTGTCGTACATATCCGTGATCAGATCGGCCAGATCCGCGGGCAGTGAACCGTCGTCGCCGACCGGCACTGGTTGGGTCGGTGTGTGCAGAACGGGATCACCCAGGATCACGATTGGTCTAACTGCCATGATCGGCAAGCTTAAGTCAGCCGACGCGCGGGCTTGGCTGCCGTCCCAACCGGCTCCACCGTGATTGAATGAGCGCCAAGCAACGGGACTTCTTCTTCAGGTCTTCGAAAGGGTCAGCAGATCGAAATGGACGGCGCCATGGCACGGGCCGAGCGGTCTAATGACGACGCCGATCTCCCCGACGGGTTGAGTCGCCGCGAATACGACGTCCTGGCGTTCGAGCGGCAGTGGTGGAAGTACGCCGGCGCCAAGGAAGAGGCCATCAAGGAACTCTTCTCGATGTCGGCCACCCGCTACTACCAGGTGCTCAACGCCCTGGTCGACCGCCCCGAGGCGCTGGCCGCTGATCCGATGCTGGTCAAGCGGCTGCGACGGCTGCGGGCGAGCCGGCAGAAGGCCCGCGCGGCCCGCCGCCTCGGCTTCGAGGTCCCCTGATTTTTCTCCGTAGGCGGCGCCCCTGGTTACAGTGGGCGCGATGAACGACCGCGTACCTGATTCCTCCGGGCTGCCGCTGCGCGCCATGGTCATGGTGCTGCTCTTCCTCGGCGTGATCTTCCTGCTGGTCGGTTTCCAGGCCATGGGCTCGGGCAATGACAGCAGCAGTGACGACACGGCGACGCGGACGGTCACCACCACGACGTCGAAGACATCGGCCGCGCCCGCGGCCAAGGCCGACGTGCGGGTGTTCAACGTCGGCGAAGGTGAAGGTGCGGCCGGGCGGATCGGTGACCGGCTGCGCGAGGCCGGCTGGAATGTCACCGAAACAAGCAACCTCCAGGTGCCGCCGCTGCCCGCCACGACCGTGTACTACGGCACGACCGACGGGGAGCAGGCCGCTGCCGAGTCGGTGGCCAAGGTGCTCAACGCGCCGGTGGCCCCGAGAATCCCGGAAATCGCCGAGCAGCCACCGGGCGTGATTGTTCTGGTGACCGGATAGGCTTCGGCTCATGGTCACCGTCAGCCCGCTGAGAACTGCCGCCGCCGTCCTGTTCGTCGCTCCCGTCGCCGTGTTGGGCGCGTGCAGCCCCAACGAACCGATCGCCTCGCAGCCCGGTACCCCGCCTGCGGTGTGGACCGGTTCCCCGGCGCCGGCCGCCGCGGGCGAAGACAGCCACGGCGCCGGCCATGGCCAGGAGGCCCAGGGCGCCCCGCAGGCATCGGCGTCCAGCGCCGACACCCTCACCGCGCAGATCAAGACCGCCGACGGCACCCAGGTCGCCGCGGCGACCTTCGAGTTCCAGGACGGCTTCGCGACCGTCACCGTGCAGACCACCGGCACGGGCAAACTGGCGCCGGGCTTCCACGGCATGCATCTGCATTCGTTCGCCAAGTGCGAGCCGAACTCCGTCGCACCGACCGGCGGCGCGCCCGGTGACTTCCTGTCCGCGGGTGGCCACTTCCAGGCCGGCGGCCACACCGGGCATCCCGCCAGTGGCGACCTGGCCTCGCTGCAGGTCCGCGAGGACGGTTCGGCGATGCTGGTGACCACGACCAACTCGTTCACCAAGCAGGACCTGCTGGGCGGCAACGGGACGGCGATCATCATCCACGCCGACGCCGACAACTTCGCCAACATCCCGCCGGAGCGCTACCAGCAGATCCAGGGCGGCGCACCCGGTCCGGACGAAGCCACGATGGCCACCGGCGATGCCGGCAAGCGGGTGGCGTGCGGTGTCATCGGCACCGGCTAAAAGTCCAGCGGAGAAGCCCGGCCGGATCGACTTCGCCGGTTCACCCCGGCCGACACTCGGCGTCGAATGGGAGTTCGCCCTGATCGATGCGACCACCCGCGACCTCAGCAATGAGGCGGCCGCGGTGATCGCCGATGTGGGCGAGAACCCGCACATCCATAAAGAGCTGCTGCGCAACACCATTGAGGTCGTCACCGGTGTGTGTGACACCGTCGACGAGGCCATGGTCGATCTCAAGGGGACGTTGCGCAGCGCGCGTGAGATCGTGCACGAACGCGGCATGGAGCTGTTCTGCGCGGGCACCCATCCGTTCGCGTCGTGGTCCACCCAGAAGTTGACCGACGCCCCGCGCTACGCCGAGTTGATCAAGCGGACCCAGTGGTGGGGACGGCAGATGCTGATCTGGGGTGTGCACGTGCACATCGGGGTGTCGTCGGCCCACAAGGTGATGCCGATCATCTCCTCGCTGCTCAATCAATATCCGCATCTGCTGGCGCTGTCGGCGTCGTCGCCGTTCTGGGCCGGCGATGACACCGGCTATGCGAGCAACCGGGCGATGATGTTCCAGCAGTTGCCGACGGCGGGCCTGCCGTTCCAGTTCCAGACCTGGCGGCAGTTCGAGCGGTTCGTGCACGACCAGAAGAAGACCGGCATCATCGATCACATCAACGAAGTGCGTTGGGACATCAGGCCGTCGCCGCATCTGGGCACCATCGAGGTGCGGGTGTTCGACGGCGTGTCCAATCTGCGGGAGCTCGCGGCCCTGGTGGCGCTCACGCACTGCCTGGTGGTCGATCTGGACCGTCGGCTGGAGGCCGGCGAGCAGCTGCCGGTGATGCCGCCGTGGCACGTGCAGGAGAACAAGTGGCGCGCCGCGCGCTACGGCTTGGATGCCATCATCATCCTGGACGCCGACAGCAACGAACGGCTGGTCACCGAAGATCTCGATGACCTGTTGACCCGGCTGCAGCCGGTTGCCGAATCGTTGCACTGTGCAGACGAATTGGCCGCGGTGGCCGACATTCCGAGGCGCGGCGCGTCATACCAGCGCCAGCACCGGGTAGCCGAGGAGAACGGCGGCGACCTGCACGCGGTGGTTGACTCGTTGGTCGGGGAGCTGGACATCTAGGCATCTGGAGGCACCCATGAGGATTCGACGACTGGGATTTGCGGTGGTGGCTGCGGCCGTCGTCCTGACCGGCGGTGGTTGTGCCAAGGCGATCACCGGCACCCCGGTGGCCACGCCCGGTGAAGCCGGTAAGGGCATGGTGCCCGCCGATCTGCTCACCACCACGTGTCGTGAATACCTGACCATGGACGTCGTCACCCGCCGTGAGGTCATCAAGGCCATCGGCAAGAGCGGCAACCAACTGGTCGCGATGAATCCCGAGCTGTGGGCCGGGGTCGCCGGTGCGCTGTGCGGATTCGTCGATCCCAGCGCGCCGGTCAAGGACGTCGTCTTAGGTCAAGGCATTCGGTAGCGATGACCGTCCAACCGATGTTCCCGTTACAGGCGGCTTTGTTGCCGGGAGAATCGTTGCCGTTGCGCATTTTTGAGCCGCGCTACTCGCAGCTTGTACGGGATTGCCTCGAGATGACCGACCCGGCGTTCGGGGTGGTGCTGATCAGCCGCGGCCGCGAGGTCGGCGGCGGCGATGTCCGCAGCGACGTCGGGACGCTGGCCCGCATCACCGAGTACGCCGATCAGGGGATGGGCCGCTACCAGCTGGCAACCGTTGTGGGCGAACGGATTCGGGTGCGCGAGTGGCTCGATGACGACCCATACCCGCGGGCCGACATCGAGCCCTGGCCCGACGAGCCGGGCCCGCCGGTGACGCATGAGCGGATCGGCGAGATCGTCGATGCGATGCTCGCGTTGTTCGAGCGGATCGTCAGCGCGCAGGGTGCGCAGCTGCGCCCCGATGCCCTTGCCGTCGAGCCGGAGGTGGCCGACGACCCGTCCTGGCACATCTACACACTGGCGTCGCGGGTGCCGATGGGGCAGGCCGACCGCTACGCGGTGCTGGCTGCACCGACGCTGGCGGAGCGGGTCGACGTCCTGGCTGACGCGATCGAAACCGTCTCTGCGATGGTCGAATTCCAGATCGCCAGCGACGAGTAGTCTTTCCGCATCGACTCTGCGGTGAGCGTGCCTGTACGGGGACAGACGGCGCACTGGGCGCAGACTCGATGCGCTGGGCTCAGAGCTTTCGGGCATCCAACAGGACGGTGTCGGGCACGGGATCCTCGAGATCGTCGGGTGCGGGCCGCTGGTAATGCGCCATCAGGTCGACCGCGGAGATCGCGGTGACCTCCCAACCGTGATCGGTCAACCACTTCTCGACGTCGGTGCGCGCCTCCATGTACCAGAGCCGGGTGACGTCCGGGATTTCTGGACCGCCGGCTTCGGCGGCGGCTCGTCGTGCCTGCGCCATCCGTTCCTGGCGGCGGGCGAGCTGCTCGGCGGAGTAGAACACCTCGCCGAACGCCTCGACCGAAAGCCTGCTGCCCGGGGCGCTCAGCTCATCGATCTGCTCGAACAGCGCATCCTGCGCGGCGGCAGGCAGATACGGCAGCAGACCCTCTGCCGACCACGCAGTCGGAGTGGCCGGATCAAAACCGGCCTGGCGCAACGCCGTTGGCCAGTCGTGGCGCAGATCGACCGCCACCGCGGCGTACCCCGCGGCGGGCTTTGCCTGATGCTCGGCGAGCACCTGCTGCTTGAACTCGAGCACCTTCGGTTGGTCGATCTCGTAGATCGTCGTGTCGCTGATCCAGGGCAGTCGCCAGGCGCGGGTGTCGAGGCCGGCGGCCAGGATCACGGCCTGGTCCAATCCGTTGGCGCCGGCGGTGGTGAAGAACTCGTCGAAGAACTTGGTGCGAGAGGCGATGTAGGCGGCCAAAGCCTGGGCCCGCACCGGATTCTCGGACAGGAATTGGCTCTTCCAGCCGGCCTCGACGGCCGCTTCGATGAAGAAGTGCGCGTACGGGTCTAGGTAGAGCGGACATTCGGCATCTGCCTCGACCGCCCTCGCGCTGGCGACGCCCAGGGCGGTGGCGCCGACTCCCTCGGTGATGTCCCAGCTGTCGTCGTCGGTTCGGCTCACGGTTCCCGGTTCGCTCCCTCGGTGTTGTCGTCGCGCATCTCGTCGACCGTCAACTCGTCGCTGACCTTCTGTTCACGGTAGGCCAGCTGCCCGACCCGGTGTGCGATCACCGGCGCGGTGATCAGGGTGAACATCGCGGTCAGTACGAGCATGCCGACGTCGGCATTGCCGGACAGCCGGATCGTCGCGCCGCCGAGCACCAGCACCAGCCCCAGGACCTGCGGTTTGGTGGCAGCGTGCATGCGGGTCAGGGTGTCCGGGAAGCGCAGCACACCGATGGCCGCGGTCAGCGCCAGCGCGGAGCCGGCCAGCACCAGAATGGCGGCGAGCAGATCGAGGACATTCATCGGTCGTCTCGTCCCGCGATGTCGGGCACGCGGAACCGGGCCACGCTGACGGAGCCGACGAAGCTGATCAACGCCAGCGCCGCCAGGCTGTAGGTGACGGTGGTGTCCAGGCTGAACGCCGCCCAGGTGCCGATGCCGCACATCGTCACCGCAACCAGGGTGTCGACCGCCACCAGCCGGTCCAAGGTGCTCGGACCCAGCAGCAACCGGATCATCGTCACCGCGGCCGCCGCGATCAGCATCACGCCCGAGAGCACCCACACGACTGTCACGATTGGACCCCCTCTTCGGATTCGCTTGCCGCAGGTCGCCATTCGGAGTCGCGCTCGAATGCGGCGATCAGCAGCTGTTCCAACTGCGTGAGCTGCCGGTAGAACCGCTCCACCGAGCGCTGGGATCCCACGTCGAGCACATGGACGTACACCAGCCGGCGGGCCTGGTCGATCTCCAGCACGATCGTCCCCGGGGTGAGGTTCATGATGTTGACCGCAAGGGCCAGAACGAGATCGGACTTCAGCGCCAGGTGGCCGCGCAGCACCGCCGACAGCGGTGGCTTACCCGGGCGGATCGCCAGCCAGGCCACCTGCACCGAGGACTGCATCAGCCACCACGTCACATGCAGGGCCAGGCGCAGCAGCGACAGCGGATGCAGCCGGCCCTGCACCGGCACCGACGGCAGGGGCAGCAGCAGCGTGATCAGCAGCGCCACCGCCAGTCCGGACAGCACGTTGGCCACCGACACGGTGCCCCACAGCAGCAGCCACACCAGGGTCAGCCACACCAGTGTCCAGATCCGAAGTGCCCACGCCCTCATCGGTGGTTCCCCAGCACCGCGGTGATGTACTGGCTACGGTCGAGCACCTCACTGGCCGCGCGGTCGGTGTAGCCGAAGATCGGTCCGGCGGCCACCGTCAACGCCAACCCGACGGCGATCAAAGCCATTGTCGGAACGAGCATTCCGACGGGCATCCGGCCGACGTCACCGCGGTCGTCGAAGGCGACGTCCTCTGAGTAGTCATCGAGCAGCACCGAGGGTGCGGAGTCCGCCAGGGCGCCTTCGGGTGCGTCGACCCGCGACCGCCAGAACGCCTTGGTCCACACCCGGGCCACCACGTACAGCGTCAGCAGGCTGGTCACCACCGATCCGGCGACCAGGAACCAGGCCAGAACCGAGCCGTTGGCAGTGCCCGCCTCCAAGAGCGCCACCTTGCCGATGAAGCCGGAAAATGGCGGGATGCCACCGAGATTCAGCGCAGGCACCACGAAGACGAATGCCAGCAGCGGGCTGGCGGCGGCCAGCCCACCCAGGCGTCGCAAGGTGGACGCGCCAGCCTGCCGCTCGATCAGTCCGACGACGAGGAACAGCGTGGTCTGCACGAGGATGTGGTGCGCGACGTAGTAGATCGCACCTGACATGCCCAGGCGGCTGGACAGGGCGATGCCGAACACCATGTAGCCGATGTGGCTGACAAGGGTGAATGACAGCAGCCGTTTGATGTCGCTCTGTGCGATCGCACCGAGAATGCCGACCAGCATGGTCAGCAGCGCCGCGACCAACAGCACGTTGTCGAGCCGGCCGGCGGGGAACAGCAGCGAGTGCGCCCGGATGATCGCGTACACACCGACTTTGGTGAGCAGGCCGGCGAACACCGCGGTGACCGGCGCCGGTGCGGTGGGGTAGGAGTCGGGCAGCCACGCCGAGAGCGGGAACACCGCGGCCTTGATGCCGAACGCCACCAGCAGCACCGCGAAGATCGCACTGCGGGTGCCGGTGGTGACGTCCTGCAGCCGCAGCGACAACTCGGCCATGTTCAGCGTCCCGGTGGTCGCGTAGATCAGTGCCAGGCCGATCAGGAAGATCAGCGACGACACCATCGAGACCATGACGTAGGAGATGCCTGCGCGCACCCGCTCCTTGCTGGCGCCGATGGTCAGCAGCACGAAGCTCGCCGACAACAGCACCTCGAATCCGACGTACAGGTTGAATAGATCACCGGCCAGGAACGCCGTGCACACGCCTGCCGACAGCACGAGATAGGTGGGCAAGAAGATCGACACCGGCTGGCGGTCGTCGCCGTCCCGGATACCCTGCCCGATGGCGTAGAACACGACGGCCAGCAGCACGATCGACGACACCACCAGCATCAGCGCCGAAAGTCGGTCGACCACAAGGGTGATGCCCAGCGGTCCGAGTCCCGCATCGGTCGGGCCCCACCCACCGACGTGCAGGGCCTGGGTGCCGTCACGGTCGGTCAGGTACAGCAGCACCGCGCACACCACCAGCACGCCGGTCAGGGCGGCAAGCGCGATCAGCCGCTGCAGCCGCGGTTTGCGGCCGGCGATCAACGTCAGCGCCGCCGCCACCAAAGGGATCAGCACCGGCAGCGGCATCAACACACCAGAGAGGCTCATCTTGACCCCTCGTGTCCGGGCAGGGCGTCGAGTTCGTCGGGCTCTTCGGTGTCGCGGGCCGGCTCGTGGTGCGGCGCGTCCTCGTCGATCGCCGCCGCTTCGGAGTCGGACAGCTTCGACACCCGGGTGTCCTCTGGGTCGTTGCCGACCTCTTCCTCCGTCGTCAGCCGGAATGACCGGTAGGTCAACGCCAGCACGAACGCGGCGATCCCCATCGCGATGACGATCGCCGTCAGGATCATTCCCTGGGCCAGCGGGTCAGCCGTCGTCGTCTCCGAACCGCTGGTGCGTCCGCGGATGGGCGGGTTGCCGGCCTCGCCACCGACGGTCAGGATCAACAGGTTGACCGCATTGCCAACCAGTAGCAGGCCCAACAACATTCGGGTCAGGTTGCGCGAAAGCAGCAGGTACACACCACAACTGGTGAGCCCACCGATGATGATCAGGGGAACCAGGTAGACGATCATGATGCCCTCGCCCTCACCGCGGGGCGGGCAGCGGTGGCCAACTCCTCGTCGATGCGTGCGCCGAGGCTGCGCAGCACATCGAGCACCAGGCCCAGGACGATCAGGTAGACGCCGAGGTCGAAGAACAAGGCGGTCACGAATTTCACCGTGCCCAGCAGCGGCAGCTGCAGCGAGATCACCGCCGAGGACAACGCGGGAGCACCCATCAGCATCGAGCCGACGGCGGTGCCGCCCGACAGCGCCAGTCCCGCGCCGAGGATCTTCCCGGCGTCCAGCGGCAGGGTTTCGCCGAGCTCGTAACGCCCGCCCGCCAGGTAGCGCAATACCAGCGCCAGGCCTGCCGTCAGTCCGCCGGCGAACCCGCCGCCGGGAGTGTTGTGACCGGTGAAGAAGAAGTACACCGACAGCACCATGATCAGCGGGAAGATCAGCCGGGTCGCGACCTCGAGCACCAGCGAACGGTTGCGCGGGTCGCGCAGTTCGCTGCCACGCAGCCAGGTGGTGTCCCCGACGGCCGGGCTGTACGCCATCGCCGGCAGCGCCCCGATGTCGGGCTGACCGGCGTCGGCCACTCGGGGTGCGGCACCGAACCGGCGGTTGCGGAACACCAGCGACGCCACGCCGGTCGCGGCGACCACCAGCACCGAGATCTCCCCAAGGGTGTCCCAGGCTCGAATGTCGACCAGCAGCACGTTGACGGTGTTGGATCCGTGGCCGCGGTAATAGGCGGCGTCCGGCAGCAGATCGGCGATCGGCGTGCCGGTGCGGGCGGCCATCGCGAACGCGGCCAGGGTGGCGACGGTGGCGCCGACGGCCAGCGCGAGCCCGATCCGGGGCAGCCGGAAACGCCGGGACTCCTCGGTCTCGGCGGGCAGGGTGCGCAACACCAGCACGAAGATCACCAGCGTCAGCGTCTCCACCAGAAATTGCGTCAGCGCAAGGTCGGGCGCGCCGTGGAAGGCGAAGATCGCGCCGCAGCCGTAACCGGTGATACCGACCAACAGCACCGCAGCCAGCCGGTTGCGCATCACGGTGGCGGCGACCGCGGCCGCCAGGATCAGCAGGCCCACCACCGGCTGAACCAGCGAGTCCCACAGCCGGATCTCGGGGTGGTCGCGCGGACCGAATGCCAGGACGATGACAGGGAACAAGACGAGCGTCGACAGGATCACCGACTGGGTGACTGGAATCGATCCGCGTTGGGTGATGGCGGTCAGCCGCACCGAGACAACGTCGGCGCCGCGGATCACCGCGTCGTAGATCCGGTCGGCGTTGCCGAGCGGCAGCCAGGAACCCAGCTGCGCCAGGCGCAGACGCTCGCGGCTGACGAACGCCCCGATGCCGATCGCCAGCACCAGTGCCGACAGCAGCAGCGGGAGGCCGAAGCCGTGCCACAGCTCCAGCGTGTAGCGGCCGTCCTCGGCGCCCGCGGCCGGCACGCTCTCGGCGTAGGCGTCCAGGGTGGTGTCCAGGCGGCTGGGCACCAGACCGAAGAACAGTCCGGCCGCGGCCAGTATCGCGGGTGCGACCAGGAAGGTGGCCGGCGGCCGATGCAGGTTGGCCACCAGGATGGTGGGACCTCCAGATCCCTTGCGGGCGAACGCACCCCACAGGAATCGCAGGCTGTAGATGGTGGTGAAGACCGAGCCGGTCACCACGCCGGCGAGCACGACGGGCGCCCATCCGCCGAGGGATTGGCTGTGCGCGATGGTTTCGAAGTCGGCCTCTTTGGCGACGAAGCCGAGGAACGGTGGCAAGGCGGCCATGCTCGCGGTCGCCCCGGCGGCGATGACGAACAACCCTGGCATGCTCCTGCCGAGCCAGGCCAGCCTGCGGATGTCGCGGGTCCCCGTCGAATGGTCGATAACGCCGACGACCATGAACAGCGTGGCTTTGAACAGCGCGTGCGCGCACAGCATGGCCAGCCCGGCCAACATCAGGTCCTGACCGCCGCCGCCGACCATCACTGTGATGAAGCCGAGCTGGCTGACCGTGCCGAACGCGAGGATCAGTTTGAGGTCGTTCTCTCGGACCGCGCGCCAGCCGGCCAGCAGCATGGTCAGCACACCGAGCGTGATCACGGTGGGGCGCCAGCCGGGGGAGTCGGCGAACCCCGGCGTGAGCCGCGCGATCAGGTACACGCCTGCCTTGACCATCGCGGCCGCATGTAGATATGCGCTGACCGGGGTCGGCGCGGCCATCGCGCCCGGCAGCCAGAAGTGGAACGGCACGATCGCGGACTTGGACAGTGCGCCGACGAGGACAAGGACGATGCCGACCGCGACGGCGGTGCCATGCGGGGCGTCGGCTACCAAGTCGGAGAGCAGGTAAGTGCCGGCGGAATGGCCGAGGATCACGATGCCGGCCAGCATGGCCAGCCCACCGGCGGTGGTGACCAGCAGGGCCTGCATGGCGGCCCGACGGCTGGTGGCGCGCTCCGCGTAGTGGCCGACCAGCAGGAACGACAACACCGTGGTCAGTTCCCAGAACGTGTAGAGCAGCAGCATGTTGTCGCTGACCACCAAGCCGAACATGGCTCCGGAGAACGCGACGAGCTCCGCGGCGAAGCTGGGCAGTCGGTTCTCGGTGTGGCCGTCTCGGTGGTGGAAGTACTCCGCGCAGTAGAACAGCACCAGCGCGCCGATGCCCAGAACGAGGACGCTCATGATCGCGGTCAGCGTGTCGAAGCGCAGGGTGATGTTCATCGACAGCTCGGGCACCCAGGGGATGTCCACTCGGGCGGCGGACTGGCCGGCGCGCGGCCAGTTGAGCCCCACCCAGACCAGCGACCCCGCGGGCACCAGGGCAAGCGGATAAAAGGCCAGCCGTCCCCATCGCCACACAAGCGCCGGCGCCACGGCGGCGGCGATCGCGTGCGCGATCAGGATGACGAGCATGGCACTCCGATCTGTGGATGCGCGGTCGGGGTGTCAGCCAAAGGTTTTCGGCTATGTCCTGACAGCAGTCTACGTGGTTGACGGCGCGGCAGAATCTCCGGTCAGAGTGCGGTTGTGCTCAGCGTTGCGGTGTCGGTGCTGAAAGTGCTTGCTCGGCAATATGTTTCAGCATCCGGCGGACGACCACCCGGTGCCCACCCGATCCGATCACCAGGGCTCGGTAGATCTTCCCCTTGAAGCCGGGAAAGGCCGCCCAGGTCTGCGCCGCCACCCGGGTTCCTCCGTCGGTGTCCGAGAGCAGAAAGATCAGCTTGTACTTCGCGAACCAGTGCCGGCCTCTTAGGGCGAAGCGGTCCGGTTGCTCGGCGGTGTCGAGGGTGAACCCGAACGGGACCGTCGTGGGGTCGTCAGGGTTGCTGCACATCGTTCGCAGTACCGCGTGCCACGTCGTTGCCCGATCCACGGGAACGGTTATGGCATGCTCATCAATATAGGGTAAACGTTCCATATAGAAGGACTGTACTAGATCGTGGCACCACCGCGGAAGCATGAAACCGACGCCATCCTGGATGCGGCGCGCCGGCTCGTCCTAGCCGAGGGGCCGCGAGCGACCAGCGTCGCCGCCATCGCCAAAGTCAGTGGCGCGCCGGTGGGCACGCTGTATCACCGGTTCGGCAATCGCGACGGTGTGGTGACGGCGGTATGGCTGCGTGCGCTTGAGCGCTTTCAGGCCCGGGCGATGGCGGCGTCCGGCTCGGATCCGCTGGAGGTTGCGGTCCAGATGGCGGTGGCAACGGTCGACTTCGCGCGGGACTGCGCCGAGGACGCGCGGCTGCTGCTGACCATCCGGCCCGATGATCTGCGCGACGCCGAACCCGACCCCGAGTTCACCACCACGTTGGCAGCGATGAATGCGCCGCTCGTGGATCGGGTGACGGAGCTGGCTCGCCAGTTGTACGGACGTGGGGACGCGCGCAGTGTCGACGCCGTGACCAGGGCGGTGGTCGACCTGCCCTACGCCGTGGTGCGTCGGCACGCGCGCGACGAGGGGATGCCGGCGTGGGTGCGGACCGATGTCGCGACGTCGGTTCGGGCCCTATTGGCGGCCCATTCGGGCGACCCGGTCTAGTGCTGCAGATACGTCACGGTTTGCACGGCATTGGCCGCCGGGTTCGCGGTGTAGAGGATGTCGGTCGTGCCCGACGCGCTTCCCGTCATGCGGGCTCTGCTGGCATCGCCGCTCGCGGCGATGGCAATTCCGCCCGCGTTCGACAGTTGGTCGGGGTGCCGATACGCGAAGTTGCAGTTCGCCGGGCCGCCCTTGGCGCGGCGCTTGCCCTTGAGGAATCCAGTTGCGCCCGAAGCGATCCGGGGCGGACAGCTCGCGACGTTGGTGGTGATCTCCGGAACGAAGATCAGGTCGTGGTCGCATGTGTTGGTGAGCTCGAACTCCCAGCCGTTGTAGTTCGGCCCCCAGAGGTCGGGCCAACTGAAGACGACAACCTGTGGCCGGTCGCCGGGGGTGTCGGGGAAATCGACCGACATGCGCTGGTCGTAGTCCTGCGCGATCTCGCGGGTGATGGTGCCGTCGGCGTAGGCCGCGATGGAGATCCGGGCGCTGGTCGACCCGCATCGGTACCCGAGGTCGGCGTTGGCCGGACCATCGAAGACGAAGGGCGGCGACGAACTCTTGATGCCCTTGGCGTATCCGATGTGGCCGGCCTTGATCGGGCCGTCGGCCCGGTCGATGTTCGAGGTTCCGAAGTAGATCGGCACGAGGTCGACTGGGGTTTGATTGTGGATTTCGAATTCCCACCCGTCGCGGTTGCGGCCCCAGTCGAATTGGAACAGCTTGTCACGCAGTATGTTCAGTGTCGCGGTCATGGTGTTCCTTCTGCCGGTGCCCGATGTGTCAGTGGCAGTAAGGATCCCGCAGAATCTTGGCGTGCGCGTCGGCCGATCGGTGGGTTGAGAGGACGAAACCGCTGTCCACCGATCGGAGTACTGCTACCGGCAGAAGGTGCGCACCGGAAGTATGTGGCCCAGCAGTCCGATGGCCCCGCCGAGGATCGGCCATACCGGCCAGAAGTATGCGGTCTCGCCGGTGGTGAGCGCGACGGCCAGCCACACCGCCAGGACGATCGCGACCATCGCCAGGTAGCCGGCCAGATGGAACCGCACCGAGGCGCGGGCGGCCTTCTTGCGTGCCGCGATGCGACGGGGGTCGCTCCGTCGCACGTGGTCGACGGGTAGGTCGGCCAGCACGCGGCGCAACTGGTCGGCGCTTTCCGCGGCGAATGCGGCTTGGACCCGAGTCTCGTACTCGGCAAGATCGAAGTATCCCTGGGCGAGGGCCAGGGACAGCAGGTCAGCGGTATTTTCCCGGTCGCGATCTCCGACCCGGACAGCGGCGATGCTCATACCGTCCAACTCTGACATGTCACTAGTGGACTGTCAATGGGTGTTGTTGAATGGCGGCATGGTCGAGCAGGACAAAATCGTCAGCGCGAGCAAGCGGATTGCCGCACCCGCCGCGAGCATCTTCGAACTGATCGCCGACCCGGCACGCCAGCCGGAATGGGACGGCAACGACAACCTCGCGCAGGCCGCGCCGGGTCAACGAGTGCGCGCCGTGGGGGACGTGTTCGTCATGACGCTGAGTCACGGCCCGGTCCGAGAGAACCACGTCGTCGAGTTCGACGAGGGCCGCCTGATCGCGTGGCGCCCGTCGGAGCCGGCCTCCGCCCCGCCGGGACACCTGTGGCGCTGGGAGCTGGAGGCGGCTGATGACGGGACCACCGTGGTCACGCACACCTACGACTGGACCGAGTTGAACGACCCCGAGCGACTCCCACGGGCGCGGGCCACCACGGCCGACAAACTGCGGGCCTCGATCGACCGCCTTGCCGCGCTCGCTGAAAAGGGTTAGCGCCCCTGCTTGATGGGCCGGCTCCTCCTCCTTGCTCGTCCCTCGCGCGGCATCGTCACCGCCCGGCTGCAAAAGCCCGCAGCGATTCCACCTGAGCCGCGTCCAGCGACGGCCGCACCGTCTCGCGGGCCTTGGCCACATCGTCGGCGGTGACGTCGGCAGCGTCGATCGAGCGGCGCATCGCGGTCAGCGCCGCCTCCCGCAGCAGGGCCACGCAGTCGGCCGCGCTGTAGCCGTCCAGATCGGCGGCGAGCGCATCGAGGTCGACCTCGGGCGACAGCGGCACGGATTTACCTGCGGTGCGCAGGATTTCGCGGCGCGCATCGGCGTCGGGTGGCTCGACGAACACCAGCTTCTCCAGCCGGCCCGGACGCAGCAGCGCCGGGTCGATCAGGTCCGGCCGGTTGGTCGCGCCGAGCACCACCACGTCGCGCAGCGGCTCGATGCCGTCGAGCTCGGTCAGCAGTGCGGCGACCACCCGGTCGGTCACGCCGGAGTCGAAGCTCTGCCCGCGCCGCGGCGCGAGCGCGTCGATCTCGTCGAGGAACACCAGCGACGGCGCGGAATCCCTTGCTCGTTGGAACAATTCGCGGACGGCCTTCTCCGACGAGCCGACCCACTTGTCCATCAGCTCGGCACCCTTGACCGCATGCACACTCAACCGGCCCGAACTGGCCAGCGCCCGCACCACGAAGGTCTTTCCGCAGCCGGGCGGGCCGTAGAGCAGCACACCACGGGGCGGGTCGACGCCCAGGCGGGCGAAGGTGTCCGGATGCTGCAGCGGCCACAGCACCGCTTCGGTGAGGGCCTGCTTGACCTCCACCATGTCGCCGACGTCGTCGAGCGTGACCGACCCGACGGTCACCTCCTCGGTGGCCGAGCGTGACAGCGGACGGATGACGCTCAGCGCCCCCTTGAGGTCCTCCTGGGTGAGTGCCGGCGGCTTGCCGTCCTCACTGGCGCGGGCGGCCGCCCGCAGCGCCGCCTCGCGCACCAGAGCAGCCAGATCCGCGCGTACGAATCCCGGTGTGCGCTCAGCGATTTCGTCCAGCGACAGGTTGTCGGCGGGCACATCCCGCAGCAGCACCTCCAGCAGCGCTTTGCGGGTGGCGCCGTCGGGCAGGCTCAAGCCGAGCTCGCGGTCGCATAGGTCCGGCGCGCGCAGCCGCGGATCGACCGCGTCGGGCTTCTGGGAGGTGGCCACCAGAACCACACCGGGTGCGGCGACGGCCTTGCGCAGTTCGGTGAGGATCATCGCCGAGACCGGCTCCGCGGGGCTGGGCAGCAGCGCGTCGATATCGGTGATCAGCAGCACGCCACCGCCGTTGACCACGGTGGCGACCGCGTCGGCAACGGCCCGTTGCCGGTCCTGGGCCGCCAGCGCGCCGGTGTCGGGCCCGTCGAGCTCGACCAGCCGCCGCCCGGCACACACCGCGCGTACCAGCGTGGCCTTGCCGACCCCGGCCGGGCCGGTGACCAACACACCCAGATTCGGCTTGGCCCCAAGCTTTTCCAGCAACTCCGGCTGATCCAATGCGAGCTTGAGCCATTCGGTGAGCCGGCCGGCCTGCACGTGCTGGCCCTTGAGGTCGTCGACCGACACAGCCGGAGCCTCCGGCCACACCATGGGTTGGCTCACCGCCGCGGTCGAGCCGGATACACCGGCCGCAGGCGTCACGCCGTCACCCCAGGTGACCGACGAATTCGGTTGTACGCTCACCGGTCCGGCCGGATCGGTGCCGGTGACGGTCAGCAGCTCCGAGGTCCAGGTGATGCCCACCGACGACGCCAGGGCCGAGCTGGCCTGCGTGGTGGACGTTCCCGGGCCCAGATCGCGCGGCAGCAGCGACACGGTGTCACCGACGGTCATCACCTTGCCTAGCAGCGCCTGGCGCAGCGTCGCCGACGACACCGACTGGGTGGCCAGCGTTGAGCCGCGCAGCGTGACCGAGCGTGCGCCGTACACGGTGACCGGGGCCACCAGCACGGTGGTGTCCTCACGAAGGCCGGCATTGGACAGCGTCACGTCGTCGAGCAGTGCGGTGCCGGCCGGGGTGTCCGGTGGGGCGATTCCGGCGACGGCGGAGGTGGTGCGGGAACCGGTGAGCGACACCGCATCCCACTCCCGAATGCCGAGCGCGGCGATGGCCTCCGGATGAAGGCGCACCACACCGCGCCGGGAGTCCAGCGCCGAGGTGTTCAACCGTGCCGTCAGCGCCAAATTCGAGGGCACGCGCTACCCGCCCGGTCTCCGCAGGCCCAGCCTGGCCACCGACCGCCGCCGGGTGGGTTGCTTGGCCCGGCGGATCGCGCGGCGCGCGGCGCGCTGCTGGCGGGGCTGGTCGTTCCACGCTTCGGGATGCGCGGCGACCCAGCGCTGGCTGCGGAACGCGAACGGGATGTGCACGACGTAGGCGGCGATGATCACCAGGATGACCAGATAGGGAAAGACGAACGCGGCGGCAACGCCGATGGCCAGCAACGCCAGCAGGGGGGCCACCATATTGGGCCGCACCGTGAAGGTGTGCACCTTGCGCATCGGGAGGCGGCTGACCACCAGCAGCGAGACGCCCACCATCCAGATCGACACCGCCCAGTACGACGTCCACCAGCCGTCGCCCCACTGCATCTTGGCCGCCAATGGGCCGATCGCGCCGATCGCGCCGGCGGGTGCGGGCATGCCGACGAAGTACTCCTTGGTGTACGCGGGCAGGTCGGCGTCGAGCAGCGCGTTGTAGCGGGCCAGTCGCAGCACGATGCACACCGCGTAGAGCAGCACCACCACCCAGCCGATGCGGGTGTCGGCCAGCAGCAGGGCATAGACGATAAACGCCGGTGCCACACCGAAATTCACCGCGTCGGCCAGCGAGTCGATCTCCTCGCCCATTCGGGAGGTGGCCTTGAGTACCCGCGCGATGCGACCGTCGAGGGCATCCAGGATGGCGGCGGCGGCCAGGAAGGCCATCGATTCGGTAGGCCGATGATCCAGGGCGTACTTCACCGACGTCAGCCCGAGGCAGATGGCCAGCACCGTGACAGCGCTGGGCAGCAGACGGGTGCTGATGAGCGGGCGCGGGCGGGGTTTGATCACGGCAGCTGCGCCAACACCGTCTCGCCGGCGAGCGCGCGCTGACCGGGTTCGACCAGGATCTGTGACCCGGCGGGCAGGTAGGTGTCCAACCGCGAGCCGAACCGGATCAGTCCATAGGTGTCGCCGATCGCGACCTTGTCACCGGCGTGCAGATCGCAGATGATTCGACGCGCGACCAGGCCGGCGATCTGTACGACCACCACTTCCCGTCCTTCCGGCGTGCGGATCAGCACGCTGTTGCGTTCATTGTCCTCGCTGGCCGCCGCCAGGTCGGCGGAATGAAAGCGACCGGGCCGGTACTCCACGGCGATGACCTCACCGCCCACCGGCAGACGCTGCACATGCGCGTCGAGCAGCGACAGGAAGATGCTGATCCGCGGGCGCGGGCCGGCGGGCAGGCCGAGCTCGGCCGGGGGTTCGGCCTCTTCGACCAGGCAGATCAAACCGTCGGCCGGGGCCACCACCACGCCGGGACGGCTCGGTGGATTCCGCGGGGGATGCCGGAAGAAGCCGGCGTTGGCGGCGGCGGCCGCCAGCCCCGCCCGGCGCAGCCAGCGGTTCTTGCGGCCGACGGCCGCCACGGCCAGGCCTGCCGAGATGAACGGCAGGCCGGCGGGGTGAACAGGGGGAACGGAGGAACGCACCAGCGCGACCAGCCGCTGGGGGCCGGACTTCATGTTGTCTTCCGCGGTGCGGGGGCGTCTGGCCATCGGCGACGATTCTACGTGCGCGCTGTGAACCGGCGGGTGAGGACCTACGACAGGTCCCAGAGCTGGACCTGCTCGCCCGCGGCCATCTCGGTGACGTCCTCGGCGATCTCCAGCAGACAGTTCGCCGAGGCCAGCCAGCGCAGGTGGTGCGATGCCGGCGGCCCGTAGGTGGTGACGGTGCCTGCCGCGGCGTCGTACACCCCGCGGCGGAACTGGCGTTTGCCCTTGGGCGACGTCAGGTCGTCGGTCAGCACGGCGGTGCGCCGCGGCCGGTGCGGGTTGGGCAATCCCATCGCCGCGCGCAGCGCAGGCCGGACGAACACCTCAAACGACACCAGTGCGCTCACCGGGTTGCCCGGCAGCGTGATGATCGAGGTGCCCGCCGCCCGTCCCGCACCCTGCGGCATCCCGGGCTGCATGGCGACCTTGACGAACTCCACCGCTCCCGCGCCGAACGCGTCCTTCACGACCTCGTACGCGCCGGCGCTCACACCGCCGGTGGTGATGATCAGGTCGGCCTGCCCGGCATAGCCCTCGAGCACGGTGCTGAACTGAGCGACGTCGTCGCTCGACGTGGGGGTGGCCACCACTTCGCCGCCGGCCTCGCGGACCGCAGCGGCCAGCATGATCGCGTTGGATTCATAGATCTGGCCCGGTTGCAGTTCCGTGCCCGCGGACACCAGCTCCGAACCCGTCGACATCACGAGCACCCGCAGCCGCGGCTGCACCGTGAGCGAACCCAGCCCCAATGCGGCGGCCAATCCCAGCGCGGCCGGCGTCACCACCTGGCCGGCCCGCAGCACCGTCGTTCCCGCGGTCACATCCTCGCCGGCGCGGCGCACATGCTGACCGGGCTTGGGCGCGATGCGGATCTCGACGGTGTCGGTCCCTGCGTCGGTGGCCTCGACCGGCACCACCGCGGTCGCACCGGCAGGCAGCGGCGCACCCGTCATGATCCGGTGCGCAGTACCCGCCGCCAACGTCAAGCGGTCTATGCGTCCGGCCGGAATGTCTTCGGCAACAGGCAGTTTCACCGGTGCGGCGTCGGATGCAGCGGCGACGTCCTCGGCGTGCACGGCGTAGCCGTCCATCGCGGAGTTGTCGAACACCGGCAGCGACAGCGGTGCCGCCACATCGGCGGCCAGGACCAGTCCCTCGGCGTCGGCCAACCCGACCGTCGCCGTCGCACGTGCGGTGATCAGGTCGGCGACGACCCGCTGATGTTCTTCGACGGTGCGCATCAGATCGGGAAGGTGACGCCGGTCAGCTCTTCGGACACCGTCCACAGACGCCGCTGGATGTCCCGGTCGTGTGACTGCTTGCTGGAGCTCACCAGCTTCGGATATCCGCGCAGCTCCCGGAAGCCGTCGGGCCCGTAGTACTGGCCGCCCTGGACGGCCGGATCGGTGGCGGCCCGCAGCGTGGCCAGCGCACCCATCTCCGCGCTGTTCACCAGCAGGCCGCTGATCAGCTTGACGCCGGGAAGCGAGGAGCCGGGGACGTGACGGATCAGCTCGGTGTCCGAGACGCCCGGGTGTGCGGCGACTGCGATGGTTTTGGCGTGGGCAGCGGCCAGCCGGCGCTGCAGTTCGTAGGCGAACATCAGATTGGCCAGTTTCGACTGGCCGTAGGACGCCACCCGCTCGTAGCGGCGGCGTTCCCACTGCAGATCGTCGAAGGCGATCTTGGCGCGGATGTTGTGCGCGACGCTGGCCACCACGACCACCCGCGACCCGTCGACGGGCAGCAGGTTGTTCAGCAACAGGCCGGTGAGCGCGAAGTGGCCCAGATGGTTTGTGCCGAACTGCAACTCGAAGCCGTCGGCGGTGGTCTGCTTGGGCGGGTACATCACCCCGGCGTTGTTGATCAGCAGATCGATGCGGGGATAGGCGCTGCCCAGCTCGGCCGCGGCCTCGCGCACCGATGCCAGCGAGCCCAGATCCAGCTTGTGCACCGTCACCTCGGCCGACGGCGCAACGCGCCGGATCTGGCCTGCGGCCGCCTCGCCCTTGGCGGTGTCGCGAACCGCCATCACCACCCGAGCCCCGTGTTGCGCCAGCACGCGGGCGGTGTCGAAGCCGAGCCCCGTGTTGGAGCCGGTGACGATCGCGACGCGTCCACTCTGATCGGGGACGTCTGCCTCGGTCCACTTTCCTGCGCTCATGGCTTGACGATAGACGGCCCGAGTTGCGGACGATCGGTGGCCGTTTACTGTCGCCGTATGGCTATCGGTGGGGTGTTGTTCGACATCGATGGTGTCCTGGTGACCTCGTGGAAGCCGATCCCGGGCGCGGCCGAGGCGGTGGCGGTACTGGCCGATCGGCAGATCGCGCGGTCCTACCTGACCAACACCACCACCCGGACCCGCCAGCAGATCGCGTCGGCGTTGTGTGACGCCGGAATCGATGTGCGGCCCGACGAGGTCATCACCGCGGCCGCGCTGACCGCCGACTACGTGCGCGCCAACTATCCCGACGCGCGCTGCTTCCTGGTCAACAACGGTCAGATCACCGACGACATGCCGGGCATCGACATCGTCGACTCGGAAGACTACGACGACGCCGGCTCCGAGGTTCCCGACGTGATCCTGCTCGGCGGCGCCGGTCCGGAGTACAGCCACCGGACGCTGAGCCGGGTCTATGAGTGGATGGCCCAGGGGGTGCCGGTGGTGGCCATGCACCGCAGCACCGCGTGGACGACCACCGAAGGTCTGCGGATCGACACCGGGATGTACCTGATCGGTATGGAAGAGACCTCGGGGCGCAAGGCCACCGGCGTCGGCAAGCCCGCGCCGGCCGGGTTCCTCGCCTCGGCCGCCCGGCTGGGCGTCGACCCCGACGAGATGTACATGGTCGGCGATGACCTCAACAACGACGTGCTGGCCGCGCAGGTGGTGGGAATGACCGGTGTGCTGGTGCGCACCGGCAAGTTCCGCCAGGACACCCTCGACCGTTGGGCGGCAGACGAATTCGCCATGCAGCCCAATCACGTGATCGACTCCGTCGCCGACCTGCCGAGGTTGCTGGGACTTTAGTCGCCGATCGTCACTCGAGAGTCACCGTCGGCATCGAGCGTGACGCTGGTGTGACGCTCGGCGATGAGTTTTGCCGGTCGCCCTGGTCTGTCTGGGTATGACTGAAATTCTGATTGTGACCACCACCGTCGACGCGCCCCCGGCCGCCGTGTTCCGGGTGCTGGCCGACCCGAAAACCCATGGCGACATCGACGGCACCGGCTGGGTGCGGGAACCGCTTGACGAGGGCCGGGAACTGACCGAGGTCGGACAGATCTTCCGCATCGCGATGTACCACGACAACCACCCCGACAAGCATTACGAGATGGCCAACCAGGTCACCGTGCTCGAACCCGACCGTGCCATCGGCTGGGCGCCCGGGGGATTGCAGGAGGACGGCGGCATCGAGCTCGGCGGCTGGACGTGGCGTTATGACCTCGAGCCCGTCGGCGACCGGCAGACCCTCGTCACCCTGACCTACGACTGGTCGGGCGCTACCGACGAGATCCGGAAGAACATCGTGTTCCCGCCGTTCCCGGTCTCGCATCTGGACAATTCGCTGGCCAATTTGGCGAGGCTGTCCGTCGTCAGGACCTGAGGTTCGGGCCGCCGTGAAACGGCCCGTCGAGTAACGCATTACCCGTGACCAAAACCGCCGCGCAGACCAGATTGTTAATTTGCTGCGTCTGCCCGCCGCGGTACGCCTCGGTGTGGTAAGCATTCAGCCAATGGTGGTGCCGAAAGGGACCAGGGGCTTTACCTGTCGGGGGAACGGTCATGCCAGATATGAATTCAATTCGCTTGAAAATTGGGACCGGTAGCGGAGCTCGATCCTTAACGTCGGCACGCGAACTCATCGGATGAGATTCGCCGAACGGACGTGAGGGGCGCGCGGTGCCAATCCTTCTAACCGGGCAAGCGCCCGGTGAGCAGATGCGAACGCAGGCAGGTGGTAAGGCCCACAACCTGTGCGAGCTGACGGCTGCCGGTTTTCCCGTGCCACGGTGGGCGGTTCTCGGAACGGACGCCTTCGACGAGGGTCTGGCAGCCGCCGGCGTGAGGATCAGCGAAGCGCCGCTGACACTGGCCGAGCGGCTTCGGGAGGCGGCGTCCGCCGAGACCGCCCTGCGCGAACTGACCATTCCCGCCGAGATTCGGAATGCCATTGTTGCGGCCCTGGAGTACGTGGACGCCGACACGGTCGCGGTGCGTTCTTCGGGGCGGCAGGAAGACGGTGACCGCGATTCGTTCGCGGGATTGTTCGACACCTTTCTGAATGTCGCCGGACTCGACGCCACCGAGGACGCTGTCCGACGTTGCTGGGCCTCGGCCTTTTCCCAACGGGCGACGCAGTACCGCCATGTCCGGGGACTCGACTTCCGCGACGTTGCCCTCGCCGTCGTTGTCCAGCGATCGTTGACGCCGCGCAGCAGTGGGGTCATGTTCACCGCGGACCCGCTCACGGGTTCGACCGACCGCGTCGTGATCAACGGGGTGCTGGGCCTGGGTGAAGGGCTCGTATCTGGCGCCGTCGACTCGGACTCCGTCAGCATCGACAAGGGCACCGGTCTGGTCGTCGACGAGACGGTGTGCGCCAAGAGCGAGATGATGGTCAGCACTGCCGGCGGTGGGGTCGCCACCGTCGATGTGCCTGCTGAATGTCAACGCCAAACCAGTATCAGTCCAGCAGTCCGTGACACGTTGGTGGAGTTGGGTATTCGGCTCGAGCAGCATTTCGGGTCTCCGCAAGACGTCGAATGGGCCGCCGACGAAGCCGGCACATGGATCCTGCAGTCCCGACCGGTGACCACTCTCGAGCTCCACACCGACTGCGAACCAGAGCATTCCGGTGAGGCATGCGACGAAGTCCGCATCTGGGACAACTCGAACATCATCGAGAGCTTCGCCGGAGTGACGTCACCGTTGACCTTCACCACGGCCCGCAAACTCTACGGCGACGTCTACCGGTCCTATGCTCGCAGCCTGAAGGTCCCACCCGCACAGCTCGAGCAGATGGAGTCCTGGCTGCCGGTGATGCTGGGCCAATTCAATGGCCACGTCTACTACAACCTGCTGCACTGGTACCGAATGGTCGGCATCGCACCGGGGTATCCGCTGAATCGCCGGGTTTTGGAGGTCGCGCTCGGCGTCAGTGAGCCACTCGACCGCAAGACCGCGAAGCTGTTGCGTCCGTTCAGCTTTGCCAATCCCGTCGAAAGAGCGATATCCCGGGCGCGCACCACCCTCGCCTACGCCCGCAGCATCCGAACCGTCGATGCCATGGTCGAGGACTTCGACGAGACGTTCGTCGACTTCATCGAACGCCACGGACTGATGGATGTCTCGGCCATGGACGGTCCTTCCGCGTATCGGATGTTCCGTCAGATCTACGACGAAGTCGCCGACCTCTGGGGTCCGATGATGGTCCTCGACGCCATGCTGCTGACCATGGTCGGCTCGCTGGCCGTGCTGACCAAGCTCTTCTTGCGGGGCGCGCCCGAATGGGTCCAGTTCGCGGTGGTCAATCCTGAGCCCGACGTGATATCGGTCGAGCCGGCCAAAGAATTGGCCGATATCTCCGCGTTCGTCCGGGAGCATCCGGACCTCGACGCGTTCATCGCGTCGGTCGAACCCTCGGTCGCCTATGCCGAACTCGCCCTTCGGACGCAGGAGGATGATTCACCGATATGGTCGGAGCTGCATCGCAAGATCGATGATTACATCGACAGGTTCGGCTACCGGTGTCTCGACGAGCTCAAGCTCGAGACACCCGATCTGCGGCAAGACCCGGCAGGCATCTTCCATTTGTTGCGGATGGACACCGCCGAAACCCGGGATAAAACCGGGGATTCGGCCCGAGACTATCTCGACGCGCACCTGCGGGGACGGCGCCGAAGAGTATTCGATGCGCTGAGGAGGAAGATCCAGCGGGCGGCGACCCACCGTGAACACCTCCGCTTCTGCCGCACCCAGGGCTTCGGAATCCTGAAATCGCTGGTGGGCGTGATGGGTCGAGAGCTCGAACAGCGGGGCACGATCCACAGCCGGTCCGATGTCTTCCTGCTGCGCATCGACGAGCTATTCGATCTGTACGAGAATTCAATGACCACGGCCGAGGCGCAGACCGTGATCCGCCGCCGGAAACGCCTGCAGGACAACTACGCACAGTTCGCCGCGCCCGCCCGGTTTACGACGACCGGCTCGGACTACTCGCAGCGCGAACTCGCACAGGCCGGCTGGCGGCTGTCGGAAGACGCGACACATGCGCCCGCCGGAACGGTACTCACCGGAACGCCCTCCAGTCCGGGTGTGGTGACCGGTCGTGCGGTCGTGGTGGAGAAGCCTCAGGACTTCTCCAGCGGCATCCTGGTTGCGTACCGGACCGATCCGGGTTGGGCGGCCGCCCTGCCGTTCGCGTCCGCGTTGCTCATCGAGCGTGCCTCCCCACTCACGCATGTGGCGATCATCGCCCGCGAGCTGGGAGTGCCGACCGTGGTGCAGATCGACGGGCTGACCAACGCGATTCGCACCGGGATGAAGGTGAGCGTCGACGGCGCCAGCGGCCGCATCGTGCTGTTGGAAGAGCCCGAATCATGAACGACGTAGCCAGGATTCGCGGCTGGCTGATGGAGCCGCGTGATTTCACCGGTATCCACCTGGCGAACGACACCGGCGGGTGGGACTTCGTCACCTACCACCAGTTGGCGGACCACGCGCTGCGGATTGCGCGCCGGTTGATCGACGCCGGTGTCCGGCCAGGTGATGTCGTCAGCGTCCTGATGCCGACATCCGGGTTGTGCCTCTCGACCATGTTCGGTGTGCTGGCCGCGGGTGCGACTCTCACCCCGATCGTGCCGCCGATGTTTCAGCCCGCCGACCAGTACACGGCCCATCTGCACGGAATTCTCGGAGTATCGGGCTGCAGCGCCATGGTGGCGTCGTCGGCCTTCACCGAGTTGGCGCGGCGTGCGATCACCGGTCTGACCCCTGAGCCCAAATTGATTGCGCTCGACGGTGTTCCGGAATGCGACCCGCTGACAGAGCTGGCCGACCCGGCGCCCTCGGTGCTGCTGCAGATGACCTCCGGGTCGACGAGCGCACCCCGCGGTGCCAGCATCAGCTGGCGCAGCCTGGCCACCAACCTCAACGTCATGGAGGAACTCTGCGGTATGGCCGACGGCCAGGTCGGGGTCTCGTGGCTGCCGCTGTATCACGACATGGGATTGATCGGGGTGCTCTTCCAGGCCATGACCCGGCAGCGAGATCTGCAGCTGATGCGTCCCGATCAGTTCATCCGCGACCCCCTGCGATGGCTCAAGGCCGCCGCCAACTCGGAGCACACCGCGTCACCGTCGTTCGGACTGGTCTACACCAGTCGCAGACTCAAACCGGAGGATCTCGGCGACATCGATCTGTCGAGGCTGCGCACACTGGTCGTCGGTGCCGAGCCGATCAATCCCGCCCACCTTCGTGCGTTCACCGATCTGACTGCGGGGCATGGCTTTTCCCCAGATGCGTTCATGCCGTCTTACGGGCTCGCCGAGCACACCCTGTTCGCCACCTCCCACCGCCTGGGCGAACCGCACACGATGGTTAGGGTCGACCGATCCGCGCTGCGCTATGGAAAACCGGTCCGGGTGCTCGCCCGCGTCGCGGGCGATATCACCACCGATTCCGGTAGCGACTGGGTGGTCTCCGTCGGCAGGGTTGCTCCGGGTCACGAGGTCTGGGTCGCTGATGAGTCCGGTGAGCGATTGGGTGACGGGGTGCTGGGTGAGATCGTTCTGACCGGACCGTCGGTGGCCCAGGGCTATCACGGCAACACCGACAGCTCCACCCGGTTCGTCGGCGACGAGTTACGCACCGGGGACGCCGGGTTCCTGCTCGACGGACAGTTGCACGTGCTGGGCCGGATGGGGACCAGCCTGAAGGTCAACGGGCGCACCGTGTTCACCGAGGATCTGGATGTGACGACCGCCGCCGCCCTGGAACTCGAGCCGAGCCGCGTCGTCACCGTCGCGGTCAACGAGGCCGAGCGGCGCGGCGTCGCTGTGTTCATCGAACACACGAAGGTGACCGCCGACATGATCACCGCCGCACTCAGGGCACTGCAGGCCAGCGTCGGTGACGAAACACCGCTGTGGCTGATCAGCACTCCGCGCGGATCGGTGGCCCGTACGTCGAGCGGTAAGCCGCGTAGGGCGCACATGTGGCAACAGTGGCAGGCGGGTCGTTTCGCGAGGGCGCGATTGCTCGCCATCGCCGGAGCCGGTCGCGAAGCGCAGCAACTCGAACGGGTGCGGACCCTCTTCGAGAAGGCCCGCGAGCTTGCGGTCATTCCTGACGACGCGACAGTGCATTTCGAGGGTTCGCTCGCCGAGGGATTCGGCAACGAAGGCTCCGACATCGACTTCCTGTCGCTCGTGCCGGGCGCGGCCAAGCAGGCCGTGATGCCCACGGTTCTCTTCGTGGATGGCCGCCGGGTCGAGGTTCGGGCTCAGTCACACGAGCAGGTCCGCGAACGACTACTCAAGGTCAGGCGAGCCATTGACAGGGGTTCGATCGCCGGTGTGTCCGAGGATGTCCTCAACCGGGTGCAGCGGTTCCTTCGAGGCATCCCGCTGTTCATGGGGCCGGACTACGGGCACCTCCTCGACATCGTGTCCTATGCGGAGCTGACCGATCTGCTGAGCGCGTGGTGGCGCAGGCGATCTGTCGGGTGCCTCCGCTATTGCGTCGCGCTGACCGTGCTCGGCGACGAGCGTGAGGCGGTGACGTGGGCACGAGAAGGACTGGCACAGCAGATGAAAGCGTTCCTCGCCACGAGTGGTGAGGGGTACATCGAGATCAAATGGCTGCCGGAGCAGATGGCGCGCCTCCGCGACAATGCCGACGACATGGTGGTGGCCCTACTCGACGACTATGAGGCCCTCGACGCCACACATCCGTCGGCGGAGTCGAGGCGCGACTTCATCGGGCGAGCGCTGGCACTGGCCGTGCGACTCGGTGGACCCAGGGTGACGCTGGATCCCGCGAACGTCGTATTGCGGCGGGTACCGAACGTCACCACGTGGCCGATCGGGTCCGCCACCCACGTCGTGCGCGATAAGGCCGATGTGTTCGTGCTGTCCGCTGCGTGCGCCGACTCGTGGCGGCAGGTGATCTTCGGGCAGTCACTCGCCGAGACGCGTGCCGCCGCCGACGATGTGCGCCTCTTCGTCGATCACGGGCTCGTCGCCCTGGCTTGGCGTGGTGGGGGAGTCATCACCCCCGTTGCGGCGATGTGCACACCCGGCCGGCCGCTGACACCGCTGCCGTCCGATCATCGTCCGGTGGTCACGATCGATGGGGCTGTCACAGACCAGCCGATCGCCCGATCACCCTTGGGTGCACGAGCATTCGCCGAATGCGCGGGTGCATTGTTGCTGGCGAACATGGTGCTCGAGAACGCCCGCGAGGATTTCTGCGGTGCGGTCAAGAACGGGCAGTGGCAGGTCGCCACCCTGTGCGGGCGGCGGATTGTGATGATGGCGGTGCGAATACTGGCCAGCGCCTGGGGAATCACGCCGCTGCCCGCCGATCCGGTGCTGTTGAACAGGCTTGACCTGCTGGTGCCTGAGCATTCGGAGTTGGCCGACACTGCTCGCCGGCTGACCGAGCTGTCGATCGGTGATCCCGATGACGCATCGTGCGCGCACACCGATCTGGACGCCTTCGTCGCGGATGTGCGAAAGGTGACCTGCGGGGAGAACTTCCCCTCCTCGTTCTCGTCTCGGGATGAGTGGCAGCGGACGATCCGGTACGGCTACCACTGGTTGCGGATGGGCGGATACTTCGATGCCTACGTCGAACTCGACGAGACCCGCGATCTGCTGGCCAGTGGGGGCGCCCAACCATCGGTGAGGCCAGTGCAATGACCGACGTCCGCACAGAAGTTCTGGAGCTCGTCGCCGCGATGGCTCCCGATACCGCAGGGGAACCGGACCTGGGCAGCGCCTTGATCGGGGATCTCGGGTTCACCTCGCTGCGGCTCCTCGAACTGTCGATCGCCGTCGAGCGTGCCTTCGAGCTGCCACAGCTCGATCAGGAGATGCTAGCCGACGTTGCCACGGTGGGAGACCTGGTGAAACTCGTTGAGGCACACAAGGAACCGACATGAGCACGATCTTGGTCACCGGTGCCGCCGGCCACGTGGGCGGCGACGTCGTCGCCCGCCTGTCCCGGCGTGGGCACACCGTGATCGCGCTGACCCACGACCGGCCGGTTCCCGGAGCACGAGCGTTGACGGGCGATGTCCGCACCGAAGACCTCGGCCTCGACCGGCAGACGGTGTCGGAGCTCGCCAAAGAGGTTGACCTGGTGGTCCATTCGGCTGCCGTCACCGACTTCGGGTTGCCGGAGCACCGCTACACCGAGCTCAATGTCGACGGCACCGCCAATGCGCTTGCGCTGGCCCACCGGTTCGACGCCGGCTTCGTGTACGTGAGCACGACATATGTCTGTGGCGAAACCGAGGGGGTGTTCCCCGAGGATCAGCTCGACATCGGCCAGCAGTTCAGCAATGACTACGAACACAGTAAGTATCGGGCCGAACAGCTGGTCCGCGCGGCCGGACTGCGATCGGTCGTCGTGCGGCCCGGCATCGTGACCGGTGACTACCGCACCGGGAACACCCAGTCCTACAAGCACATTTACCAACTCCTCAAGGTCATCGTCGAAGGCAAGCTACGGACACTTCCCGGAAACTATTCGGCGACCTTGGGTCTCGTTCCGATCGGCCATGTCGCCGATGTCATCGTCGCCGCGGTCGAGAAGTTCAACGACAACGTCGGGCGCACTTTCCATGCGGTAGGCGCCAACTCACTCTCGCTGCGCACCGTTTCCGACGTCCTCGCCGAGTATCCGTCGTTCCGCATCCCCGACTTCGTCCCGCCGAGCACCTTCAGCGAGTTCGAGCTCGACGAGATCGAGCGCCGGTACTACCAAATGGTCGGAGTGCTCTACACGAGCTATCTGCGGCGCCGGCTGGAATTCGACAGCACCAACACCCGCGAACGCCTGGGCGTGACGCCGCCCGCCATCGGCCCCGGGTATTTCCGCCGCCTCCTCGACTCCTGCTTGCGCACCGGCTATCTGGGCCGGCCCGAGCCGTCGGTGGCCGAAATTCTGGCCAGTCTGCAGGCGAAGAGGAGCTCCGCATGATCAGCACCGACAGCCGGTACGACCTGGACACCTACTTCATCGAGACGTGCGATGCACTGGCGGCGATGAACATCGATCAACGCGCCTTCGCTCACGACCACGCGGTGATGCTCCTCAAGCCGGACGCTGCGGTCACCGGATCGATGGGGTCCGCGATCACCTGGCTGCGCGACCACGGCTACCGCATCGTCGGGGCGTACGCGGTGCAACTGACATACCTACACCTGCGGGCGCTGTGGTATTTCAACTGGCATCGCGCCACCGCCGAGCGCCGCCGGGTCGCGGATCGACTGGCGCGGTTGTCGCCGTCGCTGGTGCTCGTCGTCGGACATCCCGACAGCGACCAGCCGGTGTCGGTTCGGTTGACGGCAGACAAGGGACCTGCCGATCCGACCGAGCGTCTGCCCCACCACCTGCGGCATGCGCTGGCGGCGGGAACATACCTGCTGAACAAGGTTCACACTCCCGACGACCCCGACGATGTCCTGCGGGAGTTGAGCATCTACTTCCCGGATCCACAACTGAGCGCCGTGATTTCCGCTTGCGTCGAAGGCGCCGACGCAACAGCTGATGCCGTTCGCATCGTCGAGGGCATCGAGTCCGGCCTGGACCTCAAGCGCGGTGACCTCGCCGCCGCACAGGACGCCGTCTGGCAGGACCTCGGGTCGATCGGTACGGGGAACCGGCCTCAAACCGGCGAGGAATGGCTGGCTGCATTGAAGGACGCGGACACGCGTGACATCGGTGTCGATCCGTGGTTTCGGATCGTGATCGAGTCGTCCTACCTTCCGATGCACCGCGAAGGAAAGTGATCGATCATGAACGAGGACAACTATTCTCAGACGGTCCGCCGCGAGTTGGTACACAAACGGGCGGTGTCGGAAGTACTGGTCACCTCGGTGGTCAACCAGGGCGGGGCATGGTTGGTGCATGCCCAATTGCCGCGGCTGCACAGCTTCCACTCCGACGGGGTGGGACGGCAGCGCAACTACTACGACCCGCTCTTGGTCCTCGAGGCGTTCCGGCAGGGGTGCATCGCCGGCAGCCACCTGTTCTATGACGCGCCCGCCGATGCGAGGCACACCGTGCGGATGTATGAACTGTCCGTCGTCGATTTCGACCATCTCGAGTGCGGCCCGGAGATGCTGGATCTTGAGTTGAACATCGTGGCGCAGAAGGAATTCCGCCGCGACGACCACGGTGCCGTCCATGGCCTGGAGGTTCGGGCCGTCGCATCCCACCAGGGCACCAAGACCATGGAGCTGGCGGCGGCGTTCAACTGGATGCCGTTGGAGAAGTGGGATCGGATGAGGGCGGGATCGAGTTGGGATCCCGGACCGCAACCCACTCCCGCGGATCCGTCGTCGGTGGGGCGGACCCGGACCGAGAACGTCGTGATCGGCACGCCCGATCGCGCGGCAGACGGTGGTTCGGCGAGTGCACCGCTCGTGGTGGACATCGGTCATGCCACCCTGTTCGACCATCCCCTCGACCACCTCTCCGGCGGACTGATCATCGAGGCGGCTCGCCAGCTTTCGCTGGCGATCGCAGGGTCTCAGGTACCGAATCTGGTGGGGCCGTCCTGGCTGAAGATCGGGTTCCAGTCGTTCGCCGAAATGGACGCAGTCAGCACAGTTCGGATGACCCAGGACGCGGCGGAGCCGCTGATCTTCCGCGGTGACATCACGCAGTCCGGTCAGACGCGAGCCACCATCGAACTGGCCTTCATGGAATGACGGTCCTGCGACGGACGGGCAGTATCGGCGCGTTCCTGGTCGAACGATGCCTGCCCGTCTATCCGGTCTACCTGGCGCTGTGGGTTGTCGCGGTCGAGTGCATGATCGTCGTGGTCGGCGATGCGTCCGGCCCGTGGCGTCCGTCATGGGACACGGCGCTGAAGATCTTGGCGCTCAACGCCGCTGGTGCCTTCTTGCGGATGGTCGACGACCAGAAGGACCTCGAGTACGACACGCTGTACAACCCGGACCGGCCCCTGGTGCAGGGTCGGATCAGCACCCGGGAATTGCGGATCGCGATGGGGCCGGCTGCTGCGGTGGCATTGCTGCTGGCGGCGACGGTGTCGGTGTGGACCGCGGCGCTCGTGGCCCTCATCCTCGGATACAGCCTCGTCCTGTGGGGGCTGGAGTCGCGTGTCCCGGTGGTACGGGACAACCCGATCGTCAACCTGGCCGCGGCCTGTCCCGCCCAGTTTCTGGCAACAGGTTTCGCGATGACGGGCCGTCCCGGCACCGGTGCTGCGTCCTGGCTGCAGGTGGCGGCCGTCCTGCTGGTGTTCACCACCGCCTTCCTGCATGTCGAACTGGCACGCAAGACCACCCGGGTGTCCGACGCCGGTGACCTACGCTCGTATTCGCGAGTCATCGGTCCTACGGCAAGTGGTCTCACAGTGTTGGTGCTCGGGATGTCGGCGGTGCTGGCCGAGGTGCTGCTGACCACGCCGTGGAGCTGGGCGGGACACTGGTGGCCGATCGCCTGGTTACCCCTGGCAGCCGCGGTGCTGCCGTGTATGTCTGCGTGGATCTTCTTCGGGCGGCGGGTAGACAGTCATCCTCGCGGTCTGCCAACGGTTTTCGTGATCGTCTTCTATCTGTCCATCGTCGGGCAGGGCCTGGTCTTCCACTAGAAGGGTGCAATCGTGCGGATCCTCATACCACTGGTCGGCAGCCGCGGGGACGTCCAGCCCGGCGTAGCGCTCGGTTTGGAATTGGAGCGCCGCGGCCACGACGTGATCATCGGTGCGCCGCCGAACTTCGTTGACTTCGTGGCGAAGGCAGGTCTGACGGCGCGGCAGTTCGGTCCCGATGTGCATGCGCTGTACTCGTCGCCGGAGGGGCAACGGGCTCTCGCGGCGGGAAGCACATTCAAGTTGATGTCGATGGTGTCCAAGCAGATGTCGGAATACGCCGACCGCATGGACGACGAACTGATCGACATCTCCAAGGGTGCGGAGATGATCGTCTGCACCACGTTCAGCGAGGACCGGTCGGCGATTGTCTCGCAGGCCCTGGGCATCCCGATGGTGACACTGCACACCTACCCGTGCCGCAAGAACAGTCACTACGCCCCGCCCGGATCGGTGCCCGCCAACTGGAGGGTGCCCGGTGTCTTCAATCGCGTGGCCTGGTCCGCGATCGAGCGACTGCGCACTGTGGTTTTCGGGAAGTATCTCAACAACCTGCGTACCAAGCTCGACCTCCCGCGATCGTGGGCCAGCACGGAATCGATTCTGGCGGGGCGCAATGTCCCCGAGTTGCAGATGTACGACCAGGCATTCGTGCCAGGGTTGGCCGAGGAATGGGGCCCGTCGCGGCCCATGGTCGGCTTCCTGTGGTTACCGCAATCAGCCCGGGCGGCGATCGGTGAATCGGCCGAAGCGCACACCGAGGTGCTCGACTGGATGAAGGGCGGGACACCGCCGATCTTCTTCGGGTTCGGCAGCATGCCGATCCTGGATTTCGGGTCGGTGCTCGCGATGATCGAGCAGATCTGCGCCCGGACCGGTGAGCGGGCGCTGGTCAGCGTCGGGGGTGCCCACCTGGACCACGCACTGCGCAACACGTCCGACAAGGTGAAGGTCGTCGACGCGCTGGCGCACGATCTGGTCTTCCCGCACTGCCGGGCGGCTGTCCACCACGGCGGTATCGGGACTCTCTTCGAGAGCCTGCGGGCTGGGCTGCCGACGTTGGTCTGCTCGGTGTCGTTCGACCAGCCGGTGTGGGGACATCAGGTGGAGCGGCTCGGGGTTGGCGCCCATGTCCCGTTCACGAAGCTGCGGGCTGACACCCTTGGGGCTGGCATCGACACTGTGCTGGACCCGCAGATGCGTTCTCGGGCAGAAGCTTTCGGCGCACGGCTGCAGGCGACTGGCGACGGTGTGCCGCGAGTCTGCGATATCGTGGAGAAGACGGCCGCGCGTTAACCGCGGTGCCGAAATGTCACCGGCAGGGATGCCGGCGAGAGGACGAAATCCTTGGCTTGCGGCTTGACCGTGAACCCGGCGGGCAGTTCGATATCCCACCGCGAGAACAGGGCTGCGGCTTGCAAGGTGATGGATAGCAGCGCGAATTGGCTTCCGGGGCAGTGTCGTTGACCCATGCCGAAGGCCATCATGACGTCGCGATCGATCGAGTCGGAGTCCCAGCGGTCGGGGTCGAATGCTCTGGCGTTGGGGAAGTATTTGTCCTGTAGGTGCACCATCAACGGACTGAACAGGATGTTGGTGCCGTCCGGGAACGCATGCGAACCGATCCGCACCGGGCCGTCGGCGGTCAGGATGCTGATCCACGGAGCCCACAGCCGCAGCGTCTCGGTGAGAACGTTGCGCAGGTATCGCAGATTGGGTAAATCACCGACTTCAGCAGGGCGAGAACCGATTACCGAATCCAGCTCGGCGCGAATCTTGGCGGCGACCTCTGGTGAGCGGCTCGTCTCGTAGATGAGCCAGGAGAACATCGACGACTGAGAACCGATGCTCGCCGCCAGCGACAGGAGCAGCTCGTCGACAAGATTGTCGTCGGACAACGTGGCGCCGGTCTCCTCGTCGACATGGTGCAGCAGTGCCGACAGCATGTCGCCTTCGTCGGGTTCGTGGCGCCGGCGTTCGATGAGCGACCTCAGTGCGGCGCGAACCTGCCTGGAGTGAGCGATGAACCGGCGGTTGGCCAGCACCCGTAACTGTCTGGCGGTCTTGGGAAGCGCGCCGCGAATGATGACCTCACTGAGCAGCCATGGCGTCCGGTCGCGGATGACGTCGATCTCGTCGGCGTCGGACTGGGCACGGAACAACGTCGCCAGCATCGTCCGCATCACCAGATCGTGGACGCTGGCGCGCAAATCGCTCTGCGTGCCGCTCGTCAGTGAGCCCGACCAGTCGTCGGCGATGGTGGCAACGGTGAGCCCGTATTCGTTGAGGCGGCGCTGCCGAAAGACCGGAGCGATCAGTCTGCGGCGCAGATCGTGTTCGGGCCCGCTCAGGACATTGGTCGCGCCGCTGACCAATTCGTGGATGGCCTCGCGCATCGGTTCGCGGTGGAACGCGCCCGCGCGGCCGAGACTGACGTCGCGGATGAGCTCCGGTGCGGTCAGCAGGTACGAGGCCCGTGGCCCTAAATACACCCGGACGATGGGGCCGATCTCGGGAGCACGCAGCAGCAGGTCGCGCGGATCACCCGTCACCATGTGCGCGTGCCCGATCAGCGGCAGACGCCCTGGCGCCGTGGGGATTCCGGAGAGACCGGCTGGCGTCATGGCCGCAGCGTAGCGGGTTTACGACGAGGTGAGGCCGCGAACGGCTTCGATGCGGGCCTTGAGCTGATCGCTGGTGGCCGCCGCGACCGGTGGGCCGCCGCAGACCCGACGTAGTTCGTTGTGAATCTGGCCGTGGGTCTTGCCGGTCCGGTGGTGCGCCAACGACACCAGGGCGTTGAGCTCGCGGCGCAGATCCCGCAGCTGGCCGTGGGTGGTGAGCCGGGGGACCTCACCGCTGGC
Source organism: Mycolicibacterium crocinum (assembly GCF_022370635.2). Next base: position 823,930 of record NZ_CP092362.2, read on the forward strand.
GGTGCGCTTTTCGATTTGCTCTTCTTGCCTGCGCCGCAACAGATCTCGCATCGACTCGGCATCGAGCAGACCGGGGATACCGAGGTAGTCCGCCTCCTCGTCGCTACCCGCGGGCGTGGCCGTCCCGAACGAGGAGCCGTCGAAGATGACCTGATCGAGCTCGGCGTCGGCGCCCAGGTACTCGATCTTGTTCTCGCCCTCGTCGGGCTCGTCCCGGTTCTGCTTGGCGAGCTCGGCCTCGAGGGGGTCGTCGTCGAGGTTCTCCCGGTGCGGCTTGCCCAGCACGTGGTTGCGCTGGGCTTCCATCTCGCTGGCGAGCAGCAGCAGGTTGGGCACCGACGGCAAGAAGATGCAGGCGGTCTCGCCGGGACGGCGGGAGCGGACGAAGCGGCCGATCGCCTGGGCGAAGAACAGCGGGGTCGACGCGCTGGTGGCGTACACGCCGACCGCCAGCCGCGGCACGTCGACGCCCTCGGACACCATGCGCACCGCCACCAGCCAGCGGGAGGTGCTCGCCGAGAACTGGGAGATGCGATCGGAGGCACCCTTGTCATCGGACAGGACCACGGTCGGGGCTTCGCCGGTGATTTTCAGCAGCAGGTCGGCGTAGGCACGGGCGGCGGTCTGGTCGGAGGCGATGATCATGCCGCCGGCGTCGGGCACGTGCTCGCGAAGGCCGCGCAGCCGGGTGTCGGCCGCGGCGATCACCGCGGGCATCCACTCGCCTGCCGGGTTGAGCGCGGTCTTCCAGGCCCGCGCGGTCTGCTCGGCGGTCAGCGGCTCGCCGAGTCGGGCGGCATGTTCCTCGCCGGCACTGTCACGCCACCGGGCCTCACCGGAGTACGCCATGAACATGACCGGGCGCACGACGCCGTCGGCCAGCGCGTCGGAGTAGCCGTAGGTGTGGTCGGCCTGGGACCGGGCAAAGCCGTCGGGACCGACTTCGTAGTTGACGAACGGGATGGCGCTGTCGTCGCTGCGGAACGGCGTCCCGGTCAGCGCCAGCCGGCGCGTCGCATCGTCGAACGCCTCACGCATGGCGTCGCCCCACGTCTTGGCGTCACCGCCGTGGTGGATTTCGTCGAAGACGACGAGGGTCTTGCGGTTCTCGGTACGCACCCGGTGCCGGGTCGGGTGGCTGGCCACCTGGGCGTAGGTGACGACGACGCCGTGGTACTCCGCGGAGGTCTGCGAGTTGGAGTTGGAGAACTTGGGGTCCAGCGCGATGCCGTGCCGTGCCGCGGCCTGCGCCCACTGGATCTTGAGGTGCTCGGTCGGGACGACGATGGTGATGGCCTCGACGGTGCCCTCGGCGAGAAGTTCGGCGACGATGCGCAGGGCGAAGGTGGTCTTACCGGCACCCGGGGTCGCGACGGCGAGAAAATCGCGCGGCTTGGCGGCCAGATACTTGACCAACGCCCGTCGCTGCCAGCCCCGTAACGCCTGGGTGCTGGGCGCATCAACTGCCCGCACCCCTGGGACTCCTCTCGGTCGAGATGGACTCTAGCGCAAGCGGATACGCCCGCGCACTTCGATGCGGCGTGTCGTCAGACCAAGAAATTGTCGTTGCGAATGAAGAACTCGCGGCGTTCGTCGTCGGTCAGCTCGCCGAGCTTGGGCAACCCCTCGAAATAGAACTCCCGCGGCGCACCCGGAGCAAACAACATCAGGATCGAGGCGGGCTCGTCGGACTGGTTGCCGAAGCCGTGGATGCCGCCGGGTGGGACGTAGAGATAGTCGCCTTGCTCGCCGACGGTCCAGTCGCTGCCGTCGAACAGCTCGATCCGGCCGGAGAGGACGAAGAACGATTCCGACATGGCCTTGTGGAAGTGCGGCCCGGGGCCGCCCGCCTTGGGTCCGAGGTCGACGCGGTACAGACCGAAGTCGCCGCCGGTCGATTTCTCGGTGGCCAGGTACGTGTACTTGATCGGGCCGACCTCGAAGTCCGCCGGGGTGTCGGCCTTGCGCAGGGTGGCGCTGATCTCGCCGTCGCCGTCGTAGCGGGGCGGGGGATAGGGCGGCACATGCAGCGACATAACCCCCAGTCTGCCAATCAGCCGACGAGATACACCACGCCCGTCAGGTCTTCGGACACCTGCCACAACCGCTGCTGGACCGCGGTGTCGTGCGAACGCTTGTTGGAGGAGACCAGCTTGGGGTAGCCACGCATCTGCAGGAATCCGCCCGGTCCGTAGTACTGGCCGCCGCGCACAGTCGGGTCGGTCGCGGCGCGCAGCGTCGGCAGCGCGCCCATCTCCGCATCCTGCACGGTCAGGCCGAAACCCCACTCGACCACCCGGGGCAGGTTGCGGCCCAGCTCGGTGGCCGAGCTACCGGGGTGGGCGGCGGTGGCGATCGTGTCGGTACCGGCCAGCCGCTTCTGTAGTTCATAGGTGAACAGCAGGTTGGCCAGCTTGGCCTGCCCGTACGCGCCCGCGCGGCTGTAGCTGCGCTCGGACTGCAGATCGTCGAAGTTGATGCTGCCGAACCGGTGGCCGTTGCTGCTGACCGTCACGACCCGCGATCCGGGCGCGGCCAACAGGCGGTCCATCAGCAGGCCGGTCAGTGCGAAGTGGCCGAGGTGATTGGTGCCGAACTGCAGCTCGAACCCGTCCTGGGTGGTCTGCTTCGGCGTCATCATCACGCCGGCGTTGTTGATCAGCAGGTCGATCCGGTCGTGGCGGGTGTGCAGTTCGTCGGCGGCGGCGCGGATGGACTGCAGCGAGGTGAGGTCGAGTTCCTGGACGCTGACGTCGGCGCCGGGATAGCGGCGCACGATCAGGTCCGCGGCGGCCTTGCCCTTGTCGAGGTTGCGGACCGCGAGGACCACGTGCGCGCCGTGGGATGCCAGAGCCCGGGCCGTCTCATAGCCCAGCCCGGTGTTGGCCCCGGTGATCACGGCCGTACGGCCGGTCTGGTCAGGGATGTCGGTGGAATTCCAGCCGGCCATGCGATTCTCCTCGATTACGATGGATAAACGGAGCGCACGCCCCGGTTTCTTTGACTATACGGAACGAGCGCCCCGCTTTGTCAACGCGTGAGGGAGTATGAGGTGGCACTGAGCTGCCGGCCGTTGCGGGCCGATGCGGCGCGGAATCGCGCCCGCGTGCTGCAGGTGGCCTACGAGGTCTTCGCCGAGCAGGGCTTGTCGGTGCCGATCGACGAGATCGCGCGGCGTGCCGGCGTCGGAGCCGGCACTGTCTACCGCCACTTCCCGACCAAGGAAGCGCTGTTCGAAGCCGTTATCGGCGAGCGGATGCGGTTCGTCGTGGGTCGGGCACGCGAGCTACTGGCCGCGGATCCGTCCACGGCGCTGTTCGAATTCCTCCGCGAAATGGTGCGCGAGGGCGCGGCCGACCACGGCATGGTCGAGGCGATGGCGAGCTACGGAATCGACCTCGACGCCGCGGCGCCCGGCGCGGAAGCCGAATTCCTCGGCATGCTCGGCGAGATGCTGACGGCGGCCCAGAAGGCCGGCGTCGCCCGCGCCGATGTCGGCGTCGCGGAACTCAAGGCGCTGATGGTCGTCTGCAAGAGCGGGCAGTCGTACGGAGATGATGTCGCCGACCGGATCACGAACGTGATCGTGACGGGTTTACGCGCACGGTGAACGGCTGATTCACTTCTTGCACTCGCCTAGGTCGAGTGCTAAGAATGTGGTTGGCACTCCCGACCGGTGAGTGCTAGGTCGGGACGGTGAGACCTCAGCCGTACACAGCTGTGGGTCGTCCGTCGCGGGCACTGCGTCCGGCCAAGAGACGTGTAACCCCCAACCGGAGGATTCACTTCGCAATGTCCAAGATCATTGCTTACGACGAAGAGGCCCGTCGCGGCCTCGAGCGGGGCTTGAACAGCCTCGCCGACGCGGTAAAGGTGACGCTGGGCCCCAAGGGCCGCAACGTCGTCCTGGAGAAGAAGTGGGGCGCCCCCACGATCACCAACGATGGTGTGTCCATCGCCAAGGAGATCGAGCTCGAGGACCCGTACGAGAAGATCGGCGCCGAGCTGGTCAAGGAAGTCGCCAAGAAGACTGACGACGTCGCGGGCGACGGCACCACCACCGCCACCGTTCTGGCTCAGGCCCTGGTTCGCGAAGGTCTGCGCAACGTCGCTGCCGGCGCCAACCCGCTCGGCCTGAAGCGCGGCATCGAGAAGGCCGTCGAGAAGATCACCGAGACGCTCCTCAAGAGCGCCAAGGAGGTCGAGACCAAGGACCAGATCGCGGCCACCGCCGGGATCTCCGCGGGCGACCAGACCATCGGTGACCTGATCGCCGAGGCCATGGACAAGGTCGGCAACGAGGGTGTCATCACCGTCGAGGAGTCGAACACCTTCGGCCTGCAGCTGGAGCTCACCGAGGGTATGCGCTTCGACAAGGGCTACATCTCGGGTTACTTCGTGACCGACGCCGAGCGTCAGGAAGCGGTCCTCGAGGATCCGTACATCCTGCTGGTGTCGTCGAAGGTCTCGACCGTCAAGGACCTGCTTCCCTTGCTGGAGAAGGTCATTCAGTCGGGCAAGCCGCTGCTGATCATCGCCGAGGACGTCGAGGGTGAAGCCCTGTCGACCCTGGTGGTCAACAAGATCCGCGGCACCTTCAAGTCCGTCGCCGTCAAGGCCCCGGGCTTCGGTGACCGCCGCAAGGCCATGCTGCAGGACATCGCGATCCTGACCGGCGGCCAGGTTGTCAGCGAGGAGGTCGGCCTCTCGCTCGAGACCGCTGACATCTCCCTGCTGGGCCAGGCTCGCAAGGTCGTGGTGACCAAGGACGAGACCACCATCGTCGAGGGCGCCGGTGATTCCGACGCCATCGCCGGCCGGGTGGCCCAGATCCGCAGCGAGATCGAGAACAGCGACTCCGACTACGACCGCGAGAAGCTGCAGGAGCGCCTGGCCAAGCTGGCCGGCGGTGTTGCGGTGATCAAGGCCGGAGCTGCCACCGAGGTGGAGCTCAAGGAGCGCAAGCACCGCATCGAAGATGCCGTGCGCAACGCCAAGGCCGCCGTCGAAGAGGGCATCGTCGCCGGTGGTGGCGTGGCCCTGCTGCAGTCGGCTCCGGCGCTGGACGAGCTGTCGCTCTCCGGCGACGAGGCCACCGGTGCCAACATCGTCCGCGTGGCGCTGTCGGCTCCGCTGAAGCAGATCGCCTTCAACGCGGGCCTCGAGCCCGGCGTTGTCGCCGAGAAGGTCACCAACTCTGCTCAGGGAACCGGCCTCAACGCCGCGTCCGGTGAGTACGAGGACCTGCTCAAGGCCGGCGTCGCCGACCCGGTGAAGGTCACCCGCTCGGCGCTGCAGAACGCGGCGTCCATCGCGGCGCTGTTCCTCACCACCGAGGCCGTCGTCGCCGACAAGCCGGAGAAGGCCGCCGCACCTGCGGGCGACCCGACCGGTGGCATGGGCGGTATGGACTTCTAAGTCCCAGTACGAAATGAAGCCCCGGTGCGCTCCGCGCACCGGGGCTTCCTTCGTTATCCCCACTGTGGGCCTCATGCACAGATTTCGTCGAAATCGTCTGCACGACACCCACAGTCGCGAGGGATGCGCTCATGGTGGCGTCATGGAGCCATTCATCGGAAGTGTCGCCGTACGCCGGGGAGACCTCACCCGTAACGAACTTGCCCGCGATCACCGGGCCATCTACAAAGACGTCTACCTACGCCGCGACATCGAACTGACCGCCCACCTACGGGCGCGGGCCGCCTGGCTGGCCACGGGTGCGACGTTGTGCGGGGTGTCGGCGGCTGCGGTGTTCGGCACCAAGTGGCTCGACCCGTCGGCGCCGGCAGAGATCGTGCGCAGCGACCGGCACGCGCCGCGCGGCATCGTCGTCCACACGTGGGATCTGGAATCCGACGAGATGTGCCTGGCCGGTGGCATGCGAGTGACCACGGCGGCGCGCACAGTCTTCGACCTGGGCCGCTGCGTTCCTGCGGTACGAGCCATCCCGATCGTGGACGCGCTGATGAACGCCACCGGTCTTAAGCCGGCCGCAGTGCAGGTCGTGGCAGATCGCTACCCCGGGGCCCGCGGAGTCAAGCGGCTGCGCTCGATCCTCGAGCTGGTCGACGGGGGCGCAGAGTCTCCGCAGGAGACCCGGCTGCGGTTGATGCTCGTCGGCGCGGGGCTGCCGCGGCCAGAAACGCAGATCGAATTCCGGGATCTTCACATTCGTGTCGACATGGGCTGGCGGGAATGGAAGGTCGCCGTTGAATACGACGGTGTTCAGCATTGGGCCGATGGTCGGCAGCGGGCGTGGGACCTGGAACGAATCGCCCAGTTGGAAGCCGCCGGCTGGGTCGTCGTTCGTGTCAGCGCCGACATGATGAAGCGACCGGAGATCATCGTTGAACGAGTGGCCAGCAAGCTGCGCGCCGCCGGGTGCGCCGTCTAGCGCCGACTGTGGGCCTCCTGCAGCGCTTTTCGCCGATTCTTGTGCATAAGGCCCACAGTCGGCGAGTTAGAGCGGGACGCAGTCGTCGCCGCAGCCCGACGCCGTCGGCACACCCGGGACGGCCGGCCGGTGCAGCACCGCGCGGAGGGGGATCACCCGCAGCTGATCGTCGGCGAGCTCTCCGCGGCCGTCGACGATCAGGCTGTATCCGCCTGGCTCTCGGGGCGGCCACACCATCGTGACGTCGGGATGGGCGAGCGCATTGCGCCGCGTGCTGTTGCCCACCGAGCCGACGTCGAGGACACCGGCGACGAGCTGAGGGTCCACCGCCACAGTGTGCGCGCGGTGGTCGTCGCTGACGGTGATCAGATAGCCGAACAGATAGTCGGCCAGCGTGCCGGCGAGCTGGTCGAGGTCCACCTTGACGCTCATGGGCCTAATTTTATTGTGCGCGGTCGACGGAATGACCGGGAATATCGCCGTCGGTCGCATAAGTTGCCAGACAAATGCCGCTGCCTACACCGTCACCCACGTCTACCGCCGTCGTCACCGGAGCCTCCTCGGGCATCGGCGCCGACCTCGCCCGTGAACTCGCCGCTCGCGGCTACGGTGTCACGCTCGTCGCCCGTCGCGAGGACAAGCTCCGCGAGCTCGCCGCAGAACTCGGCAGCCAGGTCCGTGTCGAAGTCGTCGCCGCCGATGTCGCCGACCCCGACGCCCGCGCCGCACTGTTCGACGAAGTCGAACGCCGCGGTCTGACCGTCGACATCCTGGTCAACAATGCCGGCATCGGCACCATGGGCCCGGTCAAGGACGCGTCGGTCGATGACGAGATCGCCCAGGTCCGCGTCAACGTCGAAGCTGTCATCGACTTGACGACGCGTGCGGTGCAACAGATGGTGCCGCGCGGCCGCGGAGCGATCCTCAATGTCGGCTCGACCGCCGGCTTCCAGCCCTTCCCTGGGCAAGCGGGCTACGCGGCGACAAAGGCATTCGTCCGGTCCTACACAGACGGGGTGCGCGCAGAGTTGGCGGGCACCGGCGTCACCATCGCCACCCTGAACCCGGGCCCGGTGCGCACTGGATTCCTTCAGGCCGCGGGGATGGACGAGCGGACGTTCGCCGACGCCTTTCCGAAGTTCATGTGGGAGCCGTCGCGAGATGTCGCCAAGGCTGGTATCGACGCGCTGGACGACGACCGCGGCAGCGTGATCCCCGGTCTGGCGAGCCAGGTGTCGACGCGCATCTTCCAACTCTTGCCGCAGCGTGTGCTGCTACCGCTGTTGGTCAAGCAGCATCCAGCGCTACGCCGCTGACGACGGCCAGGGCCGCATCCAGCCCTCGACTGGCAAGTCCAGACCGTTGCACAGCGTGCACACCGTCCGGTACCAGCCGACGGCAATCAGCAGTTCCATGCGCTGCTCGTCGTCGAAGCTCTCGCCGAGCGCGGTCCACGTCGACGACGACCACGACCCGGTGCGCTCCAGCTCGTCGACCGCGTCGATGAGCACCCGCTCCGAGGCGCTCCACCGGGGGTCATCCGGGGAACCGACCGCCAGCGCGTCGGCCTCCTCGCCGGAGACCCCGGCGATCGGACCCCAGAACGCAGCCTGCCCACCCCATTCGTAGGCGCAGTGCACCAGCCCGCAGATCCGCAGGATTGCGATCGTGCGCACCCGCGGTGGCAGCTTTGTGTCGACGTAGAGCGATTCGCCCATCTTGCGCAGCTTGCGCGCCATGTCGGGGTGGCGCTGCAAGCAGCGCACCAGCAGCAGCGGTTCGTAGGTCCGGTCCGGGTGACCCCAGCTGCCGATGTCGGCGGCGTCCTGCGGACTCCAGGGCTGGGGCAGCGGCGCGACCCGGCTCAAGAGAGCGGCGCGGGTTGACGTCCGCGGATCAGCCGCCCCGGGCGGGCCGACGTCGGGACCCCGTTCTCCGAAATCACCTCACCGGAGACGATCGTCGCGACATAACCGTCGGCGGTCTGGTCGAGCCGTCGCCCGCCCGCGGGCAGGTCAGACTTGACGGTCGGCTGGTGCAGCCGCAACGCTTCGGAGTCGATCACGTTGATGTCGGCCTTGTATCCCACCGCGAGCCGGCCGCGGTCCGCCAGTCCGGCGATGCGCGCGGGCACCGACGTCAGCTCCTGGATCACCCGTTCCACCGACAGTCGGCCGGACTCCCGGTCACGCACCCAGTGTGTGAGCATGTAGGTGGGAAAGCTTGCGTCGCAGATCATTCCGTAGTGCGCACCCCCGTCACCCAGACCGAGGACGACGTCGTCGCGCTGAATCAGCTCCGCGACCGTGTCCAGCGAGTTGTCGCGGAAGTTGGCGAGTGTGACCAGCAACATGGCGTGACCGTCGTCGTCGAGCAGCCGGTCGTAGGCCTCCTCCAGCGGGCTGACGCCGCGCGCGGCCGCTCGTGCCCCGATCGAATCCTCCGGCGACGGCTCATAATTCGGCGGATCGCCAAGCGGGTACATGTAGTTCCACGCTTGGGCCGCGAACATCAGCGGATGCCCGTCGCTGGCCGGACTGTCGTTCAGAATACGTTCCCGCACTTCGGGTTTACGCATCTCAGCCACGCGCTCGGCCAACGGCAGATCGGCGATCTCGCGGTACGCCGGATACATGACGAACGGGTTGCCCGACAGGTCCAGGCCGAGCACCAGTCCGATCGGGCGCGGGAAGATCTGGCCGGTTACGTCGCCGCCGTTGGCGTTGGCCTTCTCGACCATGCGTAGCGCGTCGAGGTGGATCGGCGGACCGGCGTTGCCGATCGCGAGCGTGAACGTCACGGGCAGACCGACTTCCGAGGCGACGTCGAACACGGCGCTCAAGGCACCCTCATAGTCACCCGCCATCAGATCCGGCACGAACTGCAGCAGGCCACCTCCTGCGTCGTCGACGCCGCGGGCGATCGCCTCGATCTCTTCGTACTGCGCCTCGTAGCTCGGAATCGGTTGCCCGCCAGATGTTTTGTGCAACGTGAGCCGCGACGAAGCGAAGCCCAGCGCGCCGGCGCGGATCGCTTCCTCGGCCAACTTGCGCATCAGCGCCAGATCCTCGGCGGTGGGCAGTTCGCGGTCGACACCGCGCTGGCCCATAACGTAGACGCGAAGCGGGGAGTGCGGGAGAAACGCCGCGACGTCGATGTCCCGCTGGCGCGATTCCAGGGCGTCGAGAAATTCGGGGAAGGTCTCCCATGTCCATGGCAGTCCGTCGACCATCACCACGCCGGGGATGTCCTCGACGCCGGCCATCACGTCGACCAGGACGTCGTGATCTTCCGGGCGGCACGGCGCGAACCCGACGCCGCAGTTGCCCATGACCGCGGTCGTCACGCCATGCGCGGACGACGGCGTCATCCGGTCTGACCAGATCGCCTGTCCGTCGTAATGGGTGTGGAGATCGACGAATCCGGGTGTGACGAGCAGGCCGGTCGCGTCGATCTCGCGCTCACCGGTTTCGGAGACGGTGCCGACCGCGGCGATGACACCGTCGGACACGGCGACGTCGCCGCGGTACGGCGCACCGCCCAAGCCGTCGACGATCGTGCCGTTGCGGATGACCAAGTCGTAACTCATGGGCTCAGATTACGTCGGCTGCAAGTATGGGAGCTGTGATCGATCACTTCGGAATCAACTGTGACAACTACGCCGAATCCCAAGAGTTCTACGACAAGGTTCTTCACGTTCTCGGTTTCCACCGGGTGATGGACTTCGGTGAAGCCATCGGCTACGGCACCGAGGGCAAGCCGGCGTTCTGGATCGCCGATGCCTCAGTCGGGGACGCGACCGGGCCCAACCGTGAGGTGCACATCGCTTTCGAGGCCAAGGACGCCGAATCGGTGCAGGCCTTCTTCCATACCGCCCTGGCGCTGGGCGTCGAGCCGCTGCACGCGCCGCGGTTGTGGCCCGAGTACCACCCCGGCTACTACGGCGCGTTCGTCCGCGACCCCGAGGGCAACAACGTCGAAGCGGTGTTCCACGGCGCCCAGCCTGAGGCTCAGGTCCCCACGAACTCCGCGTAGCGTCGAGACCATGGCTGACTCACTGTCTGACGCGGATGCGGCCCGTGAACTTCTGCGGGATTCCTTCACCCGCATCATCGAGCACGTCCAGGACATCACCGACGATCTGACCGACGAGGTCTCGTTCTTCCGGCCGACTGCGACGGCCAACAGCATCGCCTGGCTGGTGTGGCACAGCGCGCGGGTCCAGGATGCGCAGCTCGCCGACATCGCCGGAACCGATCAGGTGTGGTTCAGCGGTGGCTGGGTGGACCGGTTCGATCTGGACCTGCCCCGGGATGCGCACGGCTACGGCCACACCCCCGAGGAGGTCGGCAAGGTCCGCGCGCCCGCCGATCTGCTGGCCGGCTACTACCACGCCGTGCACAAGGTGACTCTGGAGTACATCGCCAGCGTCACCACCGACGAGCTGGCCCGCGTCGTCGACACGAACTGGAATCCGCCGGTGACCGCGAGCATGCGGTTGGTCAGCATCATCGACGACTGCGCCCAGCACCTGGGTCAGGCGGCCTACGTGCGGGGCATCGCCCGCTGATCACCACCGCGGTCCGCTGGTGGCCGCCGCTCGGGTTGGCGGCGATGGGACTGCTCGGCTGGGCCGTGGGGAAGGGATCGACGCCGGTCGACGACTGGTTCCAGCGAGCGAACGGCGGCGTGCTGGGATGGTTGCTGTTCTTCACCGATCAGCGCACGACGCTGGTGATCCTGGTCGCCGCGCTGGGGTTGGCCGCCTACCGGCGGCGTTGGCTGCTGCTTGCTGTGGTGGCAGTGAGTCCCGTTGCCGCCGTGTGGCTTTCACGCCTGTTCAAGGAATTGTTCGGCCGCACTAAGGGTGGGGCGGTCGCGTATCCCAGCGGCCACATCACGCTCATGGTCGTGGTGCTCGGCCTGGCGCTTTTGGTGGTGGGTGCGCGGCTGTATGCCGTGGTGGCCGTCGTCTGGGCGCTGCTGGGCATGCTGGGCCAGTCGGTGACCTACCACTACTTCACCGACGCCGTCGGCGGGCTTCTCCTGGGCAGCGCAATCGTCTGCAGCGTGTTTGCTGTAATCGGTCAAAACAATTGACGTCGACGTCATGCCGTGCGATGCTCCCGGGCGATTGCCGCATCAACAGATTCGGGGGGATCCGTGTCCAGTGCCGTACGTCCGCATACCAAGCTCGCTGCCGCTCTGTGAGGCAAAACCAAGCCGGCAAATCCGACGGCGCCCCGGCCGGCAGTCACGGTCGGTCAGCGCGTCCAGGAAAGGCCGACACCGCCGCCTGAGCCCGGGTAGTTCACCGTGGCGTCACTCTCGGTTCTCTTAACGCTGCTAATTTCCGGCCGTGTCACTCGATAGCCATGGCTACACGATTTTCGATGACGACGATGACGACCCGGTGCTGCTGGATGCCGCCGGGCTGGCCGTCGACACGTGGCGGGAGAATTACCCGTACGACGAGCGGCTGACTCGCAACGAGTACGAAGAGCAGAAGCGGCTGCTGCAGATCGAGCTGCTGAAGCTGCAGAAGTGGAGCCAGGCCCACGGGCTGCGGCACGTCATCGTCTTCGAGGGGCGCGATGCTGCCGGTAAGGGCGGCACCATCAAACGGTTCATGGAGCACCTGAACCCGCGGGGCGCGCGGGTCGTCGCACTGGAGAAGCCGACCGAGAAGGAACGCACCCAGTGGTACTTCCAGCGCTACGTCAACCATCTTCCGGCTGCCGGCGAGATCGTTATGTTCGACCGGTCCTGGTACAACCGGGCCGGTGTGGAGCGGGTGATGGGGTACTGCACGCCCAAGCAGCACGCCGAGTTCATCCGGCAGGCGCCGCTGTTCGAGCAGATGCTGGTCAACGACGGGATCAGCCTGACGAAGTTGTGGTTCTCGGTGTCCTCGAGCGAGCAGCGCACCCGGTTCACGATCCGGCAGGTCGATCCGGTGCGGCAGTGGAAACTGTCGCCGACGGATCTGGCGTCGCTGGACAAGTGGGACGACTACACCTCGGCCAAGGAAGACATGTTCGCCTGGACCGATACCGAGATCGCGCCGTGGACCGTCATCAAAAGCAACGACAAGAAACGGGCGCGGATCAACGCGATGCGCCATGTGCTGAGTAAGTTCAACTACGACAACAAAGATTCTGAGGTGGTCGGTCTGCCCGACCCCTTGATCGTGGGCCGCGCGACTCACTCCGACTGAGGCCTCGCGTCCCCGCAGAGGAGGACGCGTGCGGTTCGCGGCGACGCTACTGATGTGGCTCGTCACGACGCTGTTGTTGGCGGTCGCCCTGCCCGCGGCATGGGTGCAGCAGCACCTGGTCGACGAGGACGGTTACGCGGCGCTGGCGCAGAAGGCGGCGGCCGATCCCGGGCTGCAGTCGGCGATGGCCTCGGAGCTGACCTCGCAGGTGGGCCGGTTGGGCACCAGCGTGAACACCGGGACCGTGAGCCTGGTCGCCGCCGCCTACACCGCCGGCTCGTCGTTTCCGGGCCAGTTCGCACAGGCAAACCGCTTCGCCCACCGATGGTTGTTCACCGACCGGGTTCGTTCCAGTGTCGATTCGCAGGGCCGCTGGGTCATCGATCTGGCGCCGATGCTCTCCGATGCCGCGTTCAAGGAGACGCTCAGCAACTACAACGTCACGCTGCCGTCCTCGATACCAATTCCCTTGACGGACAACGCTCCATCGGCGTTGCGACCCGGTGCGTTGCGTCCGGTCGCGACCTTCGGCCCATGGGTCAGCGTGGGTGCGGCGGTGGTGGCAGGACTGTTCGCACTGCTGACCCTGTTCGTTGCCCGGAGCCGGGGCAAGATGCTCGTCGGTCTGGGGGTGTCCGCGCTCCTGGTTGGTGCTTCCGGTTGGGCGGCAATTGAATTCGGGCGACGCCGGCTGAATACCGTGCTGGACAATTCGTCTGGTGATATTCGGCGGATCGCTGAGGTGATGGTCGGCACTGCGCAGGACAGCATGCATCAGTGGCTGAACATCACCCTGGTGGTGGGCGGCGGCCTGGTGATCATCGGCGTGATCGTGTCGCTTCTGGTGAGTCTGGCCCGGACGAACTAGCCATGCCCTTCGGCACCGACATCGTCGGCCCGCAGAGGCCCGTCACCGAGTGGCCGCCCCTGCGGCCGGGAACACGGCGCAGAACGAGCACGATCGACACACATCCGCAGAACCCACACACAGGCGATGTGCAATTGCGTGCCCGCGACGTTCAGTCGAATTCGTCGGGCAACCACGACGTGCTCGACGACGTCGTCGTACTGGCCCGATTGACCGATCGCGTGATCGACGAGATCAGCGGCGACGACCCACGATTGGGCCGACTGCGGGGCGCACGGGTGGGGGCGGGTTTCCGTGCGATCGTCAGGGATCTACTCGGAAGCGACATTGCTGGCTCGCCCGCTCTCTACCTATTGCTCGACGACTGGGTGGGTGCGTCGCTGGTGACGGGTTATGGGGCGCACCACGCCGACATCACCGGCGGGGTGGAGTGGCCGATGTCGGACGGCATATCCGACCACCTGACAGGTATCTGTTCGGGCTTCGCTCCCGGTGCATCGGCCGTCGACTTCTCCCGGCGCAATCTGCTGATGCCGTGCGTGCGTGGGCCGCTCGCGCCGCCGCTGGGGGAGATGCACCCCGCGGAACCCCTTCGCCCGCATGGGATGCGGCGGATGCGCAGGCTTGATGTTCTCCCAGACGGCGCAGCGGCCGCGTTCGACGCGCATTTCCGTGACTCCCACGTCGACGCCGAGGGCATCGAGACGATCGTGCACGAGTACACCGTCGTCGGTGAGATCGACCTGGCCTCGCTTTCGATTTCGCACCTGGCGGCGCAGGCGCGGGTGCTGCCCTGGCAGGAATGCCCGGGCGCCTTGGCCAGTGCGCAGCGGGTCGTCGGCATGGCGGTGGGCGACGTGCGCGACCGCGTCCGCACCGAGTTCACCGGTATCTCGACGTGCACCCACCTCAACGACACCCTCCGGTCGCTGACTGATGCGCAGGCGCTACTTGCTGCGGGCTAGATTCCGGCTGCCCTGCTCGCTGGGGCCGTCACTCGTTGTCCTCTTTGGCGTAGTGCCGGGCGACCGGATCCCGCAAGCCACATCCCATCGGTCGCCGGGTGCCGATCTGGTAGCCGAGGAGATAGAGCGCCGGTGGCAGAAACGCCATCGAAATAGACAGTGCAGCAGCAATAATCGCTTGAACATTCTGGCCGCGAGCCATCGGAAGCTTGCGGGTCGCGTCATCGATCCCGGAGACGAGGGCACCTAGGCAAATCATTCCTGCCGCAGGCAGCGTATGTCCATCCCAGCCGACGACTGCGCCACCGACGCCGAAGAAACCGATGATGACAACGAAGAGCCACCATGCTTTGGCGGCCGTGAGCCGACCGGGATAGCTGTCGCGCGGCGGCATGGAGGGCGGTTCATCGGGGTCGACGTCGGCTGGGTCGGGCGCGCTGTCCTGCATGGAGAACGCGTGGTTGCGGCCGCGGATTCGGATGTAGGGCGTCTTGAAATACGCCTGGAGAACGGTGACGATGGCGAGGCCTACCGCCACGATGACAACTGTCTTCCACCCGCGGCCGGCGAAGCTCAGGGCGGCGAACGTGCCGCCGGTCAGCGAGCCGAACCAGTAGAGCCAGCGCTCGAATTGGCGATCTTTGACGAAGGCGGTGCCGATCCAACTCCCGAAAAGTATTGCGCCCCCGGCGATCAGCAGCCAGTGCGACCAGGTCTCCAGAGTCATGCTCGAGGAACGGTTGCTGGCAGGTGTGCGCACGGAGGTTGAATTGGCAGCGAGCCTGCGGTGGCGGCCATGACGCAGCGGACACGACACCGTGCGTGCTGGCCATCATGTGTCGGTCTTCGCGTCATGCAGCTACTCGGTCACTGGTCTGAATCTGGTCGGCGATCGGCAGGTGTAGCCGCAATGATGCGGTCACCCAACTTGATGTAGTTCGTGCGAAAGAATGCCCACACCACTGCAACGAATACCAACGTTGCGTAGGTGGCGAAGGCGATCCCGAGACCCCGCGGGCCAAGGGAACCCGACCCGAGCGCCCCCCCGACCAGCCAAGCCACCCAATAAGACCTTCTCTCCCAACGAATATTACGGGCGACCATTACCGCGACCAGTCCGCCGAGCATGACCGCGAGACCTACTCCGAAAAGGACCGCGGACCAGGTTGGCATCGCGAACTCAGTTGCCGAAAGCGTTGTCAAAAAAGCCTCCTACTCGCTTGCCAGCCCACTCGCCACCAGCTGCAACCCCTACGCTCGCGACGACAGCTGCCACGAATGTTCCTTCCGGTCCGACCACGGAGCCGGCGGCCACCGTGGCCAGCCACGCCCCGAAAGCACCGCCGCCCGCACTCCCGGCGAGACCGCCGAGCGTTTCACCTGGCTTCGCTCCGTGGTAGATGTCGTTGACAGCCATAACTCCGTCAATCAGTGCGCCCGCAGTGCCGAGACGTTTACCGACCTTCATGAGTACACCCGCATCGTCGGCGGTTAGAACGTCCGGCACATAATGTCGCCCGTTGGATGCGCCGTCAGCCATTGCTTTTATGCCGGCGCCGGCTCCGCCAAGAAGTGCTGAATCTTGCTTCACCAATTCTGACCACGGTGTTCCTTTGGCCACCTCGCTAACTGTTCGGGCTGCGCCCTCTGGTGACATACCTTGGCCGACGAGCGCATCGACAGCTTGTTTGACGGTTAGGGAACGGGCGAATTGCTCTCCGTCATCGAGTTGTTGGGTCGCTTGGTCTGCCGACATCGCTGGCAGGCCGTACAACCCTTGCTCCAGTTTTCGTTGTAGGTCCAGTCGCCCTTGAGCACGTGACCGCGCATCGCCACCAAGAATCGGGTCCTTCGGTAACGGCCCGACAAAGTGCGCCATCCGGAAGTCGTCGAGTCGTTCGCCCGCGAGCCGACGCGCATCGGCATCAGCCGCCGGATTCGTCGCTGTGGCGAAATCGCGCAAACGTGCTGCGGCATCGGCCTTTTCCTGAGTCATCGGCCCGTCGCTGTTGACCAGTGCCTCATCCTTGGCGCGCTGGTTGGCATCGTAGTAGTCGGTGGACTCCCGCCCGCGCTGCTCGGATCCCGGCTGCCCGTCGCCGTCGGCATCCTCGATCGGCGCGGGATCGTAGCCGTGCTCGGCGCGCAGGTCTGTCAGCGACGACTCCAACTTCGCGCCGTAGTCGTCACGCAGGGCTTCCACCTGATGTAGCACTCCGGACGTCGCGGCGATTGCGTTGTCCTCCAATGCCGAAATGTCCTGATCGTGGGCCAACGCTTGATCGATCAGCGCGTCGATATAGTGCAGCTGGGTGTTGAGGTTCTCCACCTGCATGCCGGAAAAGCGCTGCGCTTCAGCCAGGTTCGCAGCAATATTCGATAGGTCTGTACCGATCGCGGGCAGCTGATCTCGTTGAACCATCAATCGCGTGGTGGCGCGCTGAACCTCAGCGCTGTCATTGATCGGATGCTCGCCGTTCTCCCGGTTCCATGACGCCCGGAAGCGCTGCTGTGCCTGTTCGAACTCCGCGTATGTCTCCGCCGTGCAGGCACCGGCGCTGTAAAACGCACGGCCAAGGTCGGCGATCGCTCCCGGGTCTCCGCTCTGCAGCGTCTCGTCGACCTTCCATGGATCACCGCCGGCCTCGCCGATAAGGGCGCCGACGCTGATGTGGACCAGGCTCGGGTATTCGGTCACAGCACTGAACGCAGAGCTTCGGCGTTGCGCTCCTCCATCTCGACGAACACCGACGCGGTCTTGTGGCCCTTATCGCCCAGGACCCCGAGCCGGTTCTCGTGGTCGCGTAGCCGCTGGATGTGGTTGCTGTGCGCATCGGACAGTGCGCCGTGAAACGACTCTGCTGCCGGGAACGCACCGAAGATGCCCGACGCCGGGTTGGCACGGCTCAGCTGGTCGGCGCCCTCCATCGCAAAAGAGGCAGCGTTGTACGAGCGGTTTGCGCCCGACCGCATCTCATCGACGTCGACCTGCACTGAACACCCCCTGACGAGTTAGCTGCTAGCTAGAGGGTACTACGTCATCCGTGCTGGTCAACTCACCCAATCAGCCCAGCATGCGATGCAGGAACGAGTAACTCAGCGCCGACTTGAAGGCGGTCTGCGCGTTGTCGGCCGCCCCAGCATGGCCGCCCTCGATGTTCTCGTAGTACCAGACCGGATGTCCCGCGGCCTCGAGCGCAGCCGTCATCTTCCGGGCGTGACCCGGATGCACCCGGTCGTCACGCGTCGACGTCGTCACCAGCACCGGTGGATAGCGCTTGTCCGTCGAAATGTTCTGGTACGGCGAGTACTCCGAGATGAACTCCCAGTCCTGCGGATCGTCCGGGTCGCCGTACTCGGCGACCCACGACGCTCCGGCCAGCAGCAGATGGAACCGCCTCATATCCAGCAGCGGAACCTGGCACACCAGCGCGCCGAAAAGCTGCGGGTACTTCGTCAGCATGATGCCCATCAGCAGGCCGCCGTTGCTGCCGCCCTGAGCACCCAGCTGCGCGACGGTGGTGATCCCGCGGGCGACCAGATCGCTTGCCACCGCGGCGAAATCCTCGGCCACCTTGTGCCGGCCCTCGCGCATCGCCTGCGTGTGCCAGCTCGGTCCGTACTCGCCGCCGCCGCGGATGTTCGCCAGCACGTACGTACCGCCCCGCGACAGCCACAGCCGACCCAACACTCCGTCGTAACCCGGAGTGCGAGACACCTCGAATCCGCCGTAACCGCCCAGCAGCGTCGGGCCTGGCGTCTGATCGTGTTTGTGGCCGACGACGAAGTAGGGGACCGCCGTGCCGTCATCGGAGGTGGCGAAATACTGGGACACCGCCAAGTCCGCGGCATCGAAGAACGACGGCGCCCGTTTGATCTCGGTAAGCTCGGCGCCTGCCCGGCCGTACAGCAGTCGCGACGGCGTGATGAAATCGCTGGAATCCAAAAAGATTTCGTCGCCGTGTTCATCGGTGGCGACGATCACCGTGTTGCCCTCCACGCCCGCGACCGGTTCCCGAAGCCAGGATCCCGGCGTCACGACCTCCACCCGGCTGGCTACATCGACCAGAGTCACCAGTAGCAGCCGATCGAGCGTCCACGAGTACTGGTGCAGACTGGAACGTTCGTCGGGCTCGAAGATGACAGCCAATTCGGCTGTGCCGGCCAGGAACTCGTCGTACCTCGCGGCCAGCAGCGACCCGGTCCGGTACGACGCGGTGCCCGTCTCCCAGTCGCTGCGCAATTCGATCAGGAGCCACTCGCGGTGAATCGACAGGCTCGCGTCGGTCGGGGCGTCAATGCGAATGAGTTCGCCGGATCGGAGCTCGTACACCTCGTCGTTGAAGAAGTCGACGGCTCGGCTCACGTGCGTGCGTTCGTACCCGGGGGTCCGGTCGACGGACGCCCCCACGGCCACATCCGTGACCGGACCGGTGAATACCGTCTCCGCGTCAGCCAACGGCTGGCCACGCCGCCAGCGCTTCACCATCCGGGGATAGCCGGACTCGGTCATCGAATCGGGTCCGAAATCCGTTCCCACCAGCAGGGTGTCCACGTCCTCCCAGGAGACACGTGATTTCGCCTCCGGTAGCTCGAACCCGCCGGTCACGAATTCCCGTGTCAGCATGTCGAATTCGCGCACGATGGCCGCATCCGAGCCGCCCGGCGACAAGGACACCAGTGCGCGGCTGAGGTCCGGTTCGATGACGTCGGCGCCGGCCCACACCCACTTCTCACCGTCAGCCGCCGCCAACGCGTCGACGTCGATGATGACGTCCCACTCGGGATCCTCGCTCAGGTAGCTTCCCAGTGTGGTCCGCCGCCACAAGCCTCTCGGGTTGCTCGCGTCGCGCCAGAAGTTGTACAGATACTCGCCGCGCCGGCGCACATACGGGATCCGCGCATCGGTGTCGAGCACCTCCAGCGCCTCGCTGCGCAGCTGCTCGAACAGCTCACCGCTGAACTCGGCGATGGTCGGATCGTTGTGCTTGCGCACCCAGTCGAGCTGCTCGTCACCGGCGATGTCTTCGAGCCACAGGTACGGGTCGTCGTCAGCCATGCCCTCCATTCTGCGGGCAGCGGTATCAGCTCAGGTGATGCACCTCTTGTAGCCCGTACACCTCGGTGGGGAGTCCCTCGTAGCGCGCCTTGAGCTGCAACGCCAGATAGAGCGAGTAATGCCGCGACTGGTGCAGGTTGCCGCCGTGGAACCACAGGTTGTCCTGCTGGGTGGGCTTCCACATGTTGCGTTGTTCGCCCTCCCACGGTCCGGGGTCCTTGGGTGTGTCGCTACCCAACCCCCACACTTTGCCGACTTTGTCGGCGACGTCCTGTCCGATCAGGTCGGCGGCCCACCCGTTCATCGAGCCGTAGCCGGTGGCGTACACCACGACATCGGCGGGCAGCTCGGTGCCATCGGCCAACACCACCGAATCCTCGGTGAGGCGATCGACCTGGCCGTGGGCGAGCTTGATCCTGCCGTCGGCGACGAGGTCGCAGGCGCCGACGTCGATGTAGTAGCCGGACCCGCGGCGCAGGTACTTCATGAATAGCCCGGAACCGTCGGCGCCCCAATCCAATTCGAAGCCCGCCGCCGCCAGCCTGTCGTAGAAGTCCTTGTCACGCTCGCGCATCTGGTCGTACAGCGGGATCTGGAATTCGTGCATGATGCGATAGGGCAGCGACGCGAACGTGAGGTCAGCCTTCTCGGTCGTCATGCCCGCCGCCAACGCGCGCTCCGAGTACAGGTCGCCGAGACCGATATCCATGAGAGTGCTCGATTTGACGATATGAGTGGAGGACCGCTGCACCATCGTCACGTCGACACCGTTCTCGTAGAGCGCCTTGCAGATGTCGTGCGCGGAATTGTTCGAGCCGATGACGACGGCTTTCTTGCCGACGTAGGGGTCCGGTCCCGGATGCGCTGACGAGTGGTGCTGGTCGCCGCGGAAGACGTCCTGTCCGGGCAGCGTCGGCACGCTGGGCTTGCCCGACATTCCCGTCGCCAACACCAGCTGGGTCGGATACAGCGTGAGGCGCTCGCCGTCTCGGTCGACCTCGACGGTCCACTGTCGGGCGGCTTCGTCATAGGTCGCAGACACACACGTCGTCTTCGACCAGTACGGCACCTCCATGACCCGGGTGTAGAACTCCAGCCAGTCGCCGATCTTGTCCTTCGGCGCGAACACCGGCCAGTTCTGCGGAAACGGTAGGTAGGGCAGATGGTCATACCAGACCGGATCGTGCAGGCACAGCGACTTGTACCGCTTGCGCCACTGATCCCCGGGCCGTTCGTGCGTGTCGACGACGATCGCCGGCACCCGCAGTTGACGCAGCCGTGCACCCAGCGCGATGCCACCCTGACCGCCGCCGACAACGAGGACGTAAGGCTGGACGGTCCGGCCCAGTTGGGCCTCCTCGTCTGCCCGCTTCTCCGCCCACGAGCGCGGATCCGGGTCGTCGCCGTGGACCGCGCCCAGTGCCCGCGTCGGCCCCTTGGCTTCTTCGAAGCCCTTCAGTTCCTGCAGCGCGGTGAGCAGGGTCCAGGCCTGATCGCCCTTGAGGCGCAGGTGACCGGTGCCGCGGCCAACGGCGGTGTCGAACTCGATGAACGCCGACGTGACCTCACCGTCTTCGGTCGGCGTCTCACGGGTGCGGAAGCCCGACGGATCGGTCCCGTCCAGGCGGGCGCCGAGCATGTCGGCGATCTGGTCGCGACCCTCGACGGTCTTGATGTTCCAGGTGAACGAGACGAGATCGCGCCAGAAGCTGTCGACGGCGAACTTGCCCACGGCACGGTCGATATCCCGGGCCGCGAGTGCGGCCTCGAAGTCGGCGAGCCACTCGTCGACCCGCTGCTGCGGGGTGAGGGTCGCCTGAGGTTCCAATGTCGATGTCATGTGAGCCAGACCACACCTCACGCCAGGCTGCGTGCAAGAGTTGCGAACCGTTGCAACGGCTAGCGGATGTCCATCCCCGCCGGCCGCGCCCGGGCCGACCTGCGGCGGTGGATCTCGTTGCGGACCGCGGCCGCCACTTCGCGACCAGTCGACGCGATATGACGCGGACGCCTGCGCACCGCGCGCCCCGCCGCGATCGCGAGCCGCCGGGGTGCGACTAGATGCTTCGGCGCGACCTCGTGGTTGAGCACCCGCATCAGCGTGTGGCGCGCGTGTGCATCGTCGGCGATGCCGCGCAGCACCTCGGTGAGTACTGGCGTCGACGGCCCAGGTGCGCCAATGTCAGTCGCGAACCAATGCATGGCGTAGGCGTCGCGGTCGCGCCAGCGCCACCACCGCCTGGTCGCCTCGTCGACCGCGGACTGGTCGGCGAGCCCGGCAGGCAGCATGTCGGCGAGCCGTTCGGCTTGGCACAACGCGTCAGAGATGCCCTGCCCCGGCGTGAAGTCCTTGAAATGGCCGGCGTCGCCGACGAGCACCCAGCCGGGTCCGGCTGACTGCCGGAAGTAGCCGTGCCAGTTGGCCATGACGCGCAATGGGCCCGTCCGGCGCGCGTCCGCGAGCAGATCGGCGAGCTCTGGCCAGCTTGCGATGCCCGCGTCGAAGGCCTCCTCTCGAGGCCTGTCACAGTCGGCGCCGACAGCGACGCACACCATGTACAGCCCGCAATCGGTCGGACTGGCGAGGAATGCGGTCTCGCCGATACGGGCGATCCTGAGCCGCCCCTCCCGATCGCCGACCCCCTCGAAGTACCCCCAGATCGGCAGCCGTCCCATTGGTGTCGTCGAATATTCCTCGGCGTCAACCTGTTTGGCGACCATGGACTGCCGGCCGTCGGCGCCCACCACGAGGCGAGAGTGAATCGGTCCGTCCTCGGTCTCGACGCCGACGATCCGGCCGTCGACCTTAATCAGATGGGACGCTTTCACCCCGGTGCGGACGTCGGCGCCCGCCGCGACAGCGGCATCGACCAGCAGCGCGTCCAGGGTCGTGCGCCGAACACAGAGCCCGGGTAGCGGAAAAGTGGCGCGATCGAACTCGTCCTCGATGCGGACGTCATCGTTGAGCATGGTGAACCGGGTGATCGTGGCGGCACCTGCGGCGAGAACCGATTCCAACGCACCGAGGCGTTCAAGCGATGCCGACCCGCGCGGTTGGATGATGTGCGTCGAGGGCGTCTCCGAGGGGAAGTGCGCCTTGTCCACTACGCAGACGCTGAAACCTCGTCTCGCCAGCTGGACGGCCAGCGGCGACCCCGCGCAGCGCGCCCCGACGATCACCACGTCGAAGACCTGCATGACTCAGTTTGCCCCGTGAGGCCACCTGTTCTGCAACCCCCTGCAACTCTTTCGAGGTGTGGTCGCCGTCACATAGAACGGCGGCATGAAAGCAGCTGTCTATTACGGACCCAACAAGGTCGAGATCGACGACGTCGCCGAGCCGGAGCCGGCGCCGGGCACCGTCAAGCTCAAGGTCGGCTTCAACGGGATCTGCGGCACCGACCTGCACGAGTACTACGCCGGACCCATCTTCGTACCCACCTCGCCGCACCCACTGACGGGCCAGCAATTACCGCTGACCATCGGCCACGAATTTTCAGGGACGATCACCGCCGTCGGCGACGGCGTCACCGGCTGGGCTGAAGGCGATCGGGTAGCCGTCGAACCCATCTACAAGTGCGGCGACTGCGCACCCTGCCGCGCCGGAAATTACAACGTGTGTCAACACATCGGTTTTCACGGATTGATGTCCGACGGAGGTATGGCCGAATACACCGTCGTCCCGACATCGATGCTGCACAAGCTGCCCAACAGTGTGTCCTTGGAACTCGGTGCGCTCGTGGAACCGATGTCGGTGGCCTACCACGCCGCCACCCTCGGTGACGTGAGCGGCGGCGACACCGCCATGGTGTTCGGAGCCGGACCGATCGGCATCGGGTTGTGGTTTGCCCTGCGCGGCAAGGGCGTTGACGACATCTTCGTGGTCGAGCCGTCTGCCACCCGGCGCGCTGCCATCGAATCCCTGGGCGCCACGACGCTCGACCCGACAGCGATCGACGTCCCGACATTCATCGCCGACCACACCCGTGGCAACGGTGCCGATGCGGTGTTCGACGCCGCCGGCGTCACGCCTGCGGTGACGACTGCGCTGGCGTGCGTGGCATCACGCAAGCCGATGGTGAGTGTCGCCATCTACGAGAAGCCCTTGGAGACGCCACTTCTCAACCTCGTCATGAACGAAAGCCGCATTCAGGGCTCCCTGTGCTACACCGGGTCAGACTTTGAATCCGTCATCTCGCTGATGGCCGACGGTGCCTACGACACCACCGGCTGGGTGGCCACAATCCCGATCGACGACGTGGTCGACGAAGGCTTCGAGGCGCTACATGCGGGCAAGAAAATGAAAGTCTTGGTAGATCCGAACGGAGAATCATGAGCTTTCACGGAAAGGTCGCTCTGGTCACCGGGGCCGCGCGGGGGATCGGCCGCGGAATCGCGTTGCGGCTCGCCCGGGACGGTGCCAACGTCGGGCTTGTCGACGTTCGTTCCGACGGTATCGAGGCCGCAGCCGCTGAGATCGCCGAGATCGGCTGTAAGGCAACAACATTTGTCGCTGACGTGAGCGACCGCGAGCAGGTCTTCGCGGCCGTCGACCACACCGCAACGGCCCTGGACGGGTTCGACATTGTGGTAAACAACGCGGGCATCGCGCTGGTCGGACCGATCGCCGACGTCACTGCAGAGCAGGTTGCCCGGGTCTGGGACATCAATGTCAACGGTGTGTTGTGGGGCATCCAGGCGGCGGCGTCGAAGTTCGCGGCCCTCGGCCATGGCGGCAAGATCATCAACGCCTCGTCGATCGCCGGTCATGACGGCTTCGGCATGCTCGGCGTATACAGCGCATCGAAATTCGCGGTACGCGCACTGACGCAGGCCGCTGCCAAGGAATACGCCGCGGTGGGCATCACCGTGAACGCCTATTGCCCGGGTGTCGTCGGCACCGACATGTGGGTGGAGATCGACAAGCGGTTCGCCGAGCTGACCGGGGCGGCCGAGGGCGAGACGTATGCGAAGTTCGTCGGCGGGATCGCGCTGGGGCGTGCCGAGACCCCCGACGATGTGGCGGGGTTCGTCTCCTATCTGGCGGGTCCGGACGCCGACTACATGACCGGCCAGGCGGGGCTGATCGACGGCGGCCTGGTTTACCGCTGAGATGCGGAGCACAATCGGCAGTGATGCAAGGGGCGAATGTGCCTGAGCCCGCAGTCGCGCTCGGCGAGGACCCGCGTAGCTACGCGCGGCTGATGTCGGCCGTCTATGACGCGACGATGTCGGGTCACCGTGCGCCCGCTCGCCCTCGCGACATCATCGGCGACTCGTGGCAGCGGCTGATGTCTGCCGGCGTCGACCCCGACAACCGCACCCCACCGGTCGTCGAGTCCGGCGCGGTGGAGGCGCTGCGACGGGCGTCAGGCTTGATGGCAGTGCTCGACGAGGTGTCCCGCGGCCTCGAGTCGATCGTGGCCGACGGCACCAACATCCTGGTCGTGGCCGACTCGCACGGGAGGGTGTTGTGGCGGTCGGGCTCCCCTGCGGTCCTCAACAACGCCGACCGCCTCGGGTTCATCGAAGGAGCGCGATGGGCTGAAGGTGAAGTGGGCACCAACGCCATCGGCACGGCGCTGGTGTCCAACCGCGCGGTTCAGGTGTTCTCCGCAGAGCACTTCTTGCGGACGCATCATTCCTGGACGTGCGCGGGAGCGCCGATCCGCGATCCGCGCACCGGGCAGGTGATCGGGGTGGTCGACGTCTCCGGCCCGGCGGCGACGGTGCACCCGACGACGGTGGCGTTGGTCGACGCGGTCGCCCGGCTCGCCGAATCGCATCTGCGTGAACAACACGACCGCACGCTCAATCGGCTCCGGATGGTCGCTGCCCCGATACTGGCCCGCATCGGCAAGCCGGCGCTGGCCGTCGACTCCGAGGGTTGGGTGGCGGCGGTCGACTCGCTGCCGCTGCACAATCGCATTCTGCTGCCGGACGAGATCGCTCCGGGCCGGGTGTGGATCACCTCCCTGGGCGTCTGCGATATCGACGTGCTTCCCGGTGGGTGGCTGGTTCGGCCGGCCGAGGACGACGAGGCTCCGGCGCTGACGCGGGTGGAGTTGGATCTCACGGCGCCCGGCGCACCCGCATTGGACTTGGCGGGGCAGTTCGGCCGCTGGCGCCACGGGATCTCGCTGCGGCATGCCGAGATCCTGCTGATCTTGGCGCGTGATCCGCGGGGCCGGTCGGCGCCCGAGCTGGCCGTCGACCTCTACGGCGACCGGAGCCGGGTTGTCACGGTACGCGCTGAATTGTCGCGTCTGCGTAAGCATTTCGCCGGTTTGCTTGCCGCGCAGCCGTATCGTTTTGCCAGTGGTGTCGACGTGACCGTGCGATATCCCGTAGACATGTCACTGGTGCTGCCATCATCGACCGCACCGGCGGTTCGTGCCGCACGTATCACCGAAAGTGTCTCGTAGAGGAGGACTTATGACTGTTTTCGCCCGCCCCGGTGCGTCGGGGTCTGCCATGTCTTTTCAGTCTCGGTATGAGAATTTCATCGGTGGTGAGTGGGTGGCGCCGGTGGGTGGTCAGTATTTCGAGAACCCGACACCCGTGACCGGTGAAGTCTTCACCGAGGTGGCGCGCTCCACCGACGCCGATATCGAGAAGGCGTTGGATGCCGCGCACGCGGCCGCACCGGCATGGGGTAAGACGTCCGCGGGCGAGCGGTCGGTGATTCTCAATAAGATCGCCGACCGTATCGAGGCCAACCTCGAGTCGATCGCCCTTGCCGAATCCTGGGATAACGGCAAGCCGATCCGGGAAACGCTCAATGCCGATATTCCGTTGGCGGTGGACCACTTCCGCTACTTCGCCGCCGCGATCCGCGCTCAGGAAGGCGCGTTGTCGCAGATCGATGAGGACACCGTCGCCTACCACTTCCACGAGCCGTTGGGGGTGGTGGGACAGATCATTCCGTGGAACTTCCCGATCCTGATGGCCGTCTGGAAGCTGGCACCGGCGCTGGCCGCGGGTAATGCGATCGTGCTCAAGCCGGCTGAGCAGACCCCCGCTTCGGTGCTGTATCTGATCTCGCTGATCGCCGACCTGCTGCCTGCCGGAGTGCTCAATGTGGTCAACGGTTTCGGGGTGGAGGCCGGCAAACCGCTGGCGTCGAGCAATCGGATCGCGAAGATCGCGTTCACCGGGGAAACCACCACGGGCCGGTTGATCATGCAGTACGCCTCCCAGAACCTGATCCCGGTCACCTTGGAGCTGGGCGGGAAGAGCCCGAACATTTTCTTCTCCGATGTGATGGCCGCCAACGACGACTATCAGGACAAGGCGTTGGAGGGGTTCACCATGTTCGCCCTCAACCAGGGTGAGGTGTGCACCTGCCCCTCGCGGAGCCTGATCCAGTCCGATATCTATGACGACTTCCTGGCGATGGCGGCGATCCGCACCAAAGCGGTGCGGCAAGGGGATCCGCTGGATACCGAGACGATGATCGGCGCGCAGGCCTCCAACGACCAGCTCGAAAAGATCTTGTCCTACATCGAGATCGGCAAGAGTGAAGGCGCCCAGATCTTGACCGGCGGTGAGCGTGCCGAGTTGGGTGGTGACCTCAACGGCGGCTACTACGTGCAGCCCACGATTTTCACCGGTGACAACGCGATGCGGATTTTCCAGGAGGAGATCTTCGGACCCGTGGTGTCGGTGACGTCGTTCACCGATTACGACGACGCCATCCGGATCGCGAACGACACCCTCTACGGGTTGGGGGCCGGGGTGTGGAGCCGTGATGGCAACACCGCCTACCGGGCCGGGCGCGACATCAAGGCCGGGCGGGTGTGGACGAACTGCTACCACGCTTATCCCGCGCACGCGGCGTTCGGTGGCTACAAGCAGTCCGGCATCGGCCGGGAAAACCACAAGATGATGCTCGACCACTATCAGCAGACCAAGAACCTGCTCGTCTCGTACAGCAACAAAGCCCAAGGATTCTTCTGATGAGTGATGCGCCGCCGCGGGCACTGATCACCGCGGCGGCCGCCGAGCTCCTGCACAGCCTGCAGCAGCGGCACGGGCCGGTGATGTTCCACCAGTCCGGCGGCTGCTGCGACGGGTCGTCGCCGATGTGTTACCCCGACGGTGACTTCATCGTCGGCGACCGCGACGTGCTGCTCGGGGTGCTGGAAGGCGCCCCGGTGTGGATATCCGGCCCGCAATTCGAGACCTGGAAACACACCCAGCTGGTGATCGACGTCGTACCCGGTCGCGGTGGCGGCTTTAGCTTGGAAGCCCCTGAGGGCATGCGTTTTCTGAGCCGGGGCCGGGCCTTCACCGACGCGGAAAACCAGTTGCTGGCCAGCGAATCTGCGCTGACCGGAGCCGACTACGAGCGTGGCGCCCGCCCCGCCGAACGGGCCGACTTGGTGGTCGCCGACGCAGCAGACGCTTGTGCAATCCCTGGTCGGCGCGCCGGAGTCGTTCAGCAATAGTCCGGACGACTGCACGTACCCTCATAAGCGTGATACCCCTGCCTCGGGCATGGCTGCTCACAAGCGCGTTGCTGGTCGGCACCGTGACCGGACTGGTCGCGGCGGTCGTGGCCACCCTGCTGGTCAAGACACCCGTTCGCCCCGATCTGGTGGTCGGTTTGGTGGTGGCCGTCCCGAGCGTCATCGGAATGCTGCTGATCCTGTTCTCCGGCCGGCGCTGGATGACAACGGTCGGGGCGTTCATCCTCGCGATGGCGCCAGGTTGGCTCGGGGCATTGGTTCTGGTTCAGGTGGTGTCACATGGTTGAAAAGACTTCCCTCCCGTCGACCGAGCCCCATCACGCGCCGATCTTCGACACCGGCCCACATCCCGACGTGCTCCGCGCACTGACCGACGAACCCGAGGCGCAGGTCTCCGAAGAGTCCATCGCGTTCAGTGAGTTGGAGAACTTCGACACCGACGCGTTCCTGCATCGGGTCGACGGTTCGGTGCACGCCGAGCCGGTGGTCGTACCGCCCGCCCCCTCCGCTGTCGCCGGCACGTATCAGTACATGAAGAGGTGGTCGTTCGTGTTCATCGTGGCCGCGGTCTGGGTGCTGGCCGCCGCCGCCGGTCTGGGCATGTACTTCTGGTGGTACACCTCGCTGAACAAGACACCCGCGGTGTTCTGCGTGCTCATGTACCTGATCGTCTGCTCGGTCGCCAGCATGCTGGTCTCCATGGTGCAGAACCGGCCACAGGTAACGGCGCTGGCCATCGCCCTGATGTCGGCACCGCTGGCCTCGGTGGCCGCCGCCGCGCTGCTGCACGGCGCCTACTACTTCGAATGGATCGCGCGTCCGACGATAGGCTGACGTCGTGACCCACTATGACGTCGTCGTCCTCGGAGCCGGTCCTGGCGGATACGTCGCGGCAATCCGCGCCGCCCAGCTCGGACTGAACACCGCCATCATCGAACCCAAATATTGGGGCGGAGTCTGCCTCAATGTCGGCTGCATCCCGTCGAAGGCGTTGCTGCGCAATGCCGAGCTGGCGCACATCTTCACCAAAGACGCCAAGACGTTCGGCATCAGCGGTGAGGCCAGCTTCGACTACGGAGTCGCCTTCGACCGCAGCCGCAAGGTCGCCGACGGCCGCGTCGCCGGCGTGCACTTCCTGATGAAGAAGAACAAGATCACCGAGATCCACGGTTACGGGAAGTTCACCGGCCCGAACAGTATCGAGGTCGAATCGAGTGAAGGTGGCGCTGAAAATCCAGTGAAGGTCGAGTTCGACAACGCGATCATCGCGACCGGCTCGAGCACTCGTCTCGTTCCCGGTACGTCGCTGTCGGAGAACGTCGTCACCTACGAGGAGCAGATCCTGTCCCGGGAACTGCCCAAGTCGATCGTCATCGCCGGGGCCGGTGCCATCGGCATGGAGTTCGCCTACGTCATGAAGAACTACGGCGTCGACGTCACCATCGTCGAGTTCCTGCCGCGCGCGCTGCCCAACGAGGACGCCGAGGTCTCCAAGGAGATCGAGAAGCAGTACAAGAAGCTCGGCGTGAAGATCCTCACCGGAACCAAGGTCGACAAGATCGAGGACGACGGTTCGACGGTCACCGTGACCGTCAGCAAGGACGGCAAGACCGAGGAGATCAAGACCGAGAAGGTGTTGCAGGCCATCGGTTTTGCGCCGAACGTCGAGGGTTTCGGGCTGGACAAGACCGGCGTCGAGCTGACCGACCGCAAGGCCATCGGCATCGACGACTACATGCGCACCAATGTGCCGCACATCTACGCGATCGGTGACGTCACCGCCAAGCTGCAACTGGCGCACGTCGCCGAGGCGATGGGCGTGGTGGCCGCCGAGACCATCGCCGGTGCCGAGACGCTGGCCCTGGGTGACTACCGGATGATGCCGCGCGCGACGTTCTGCCAGCCGCAGGTGGCGAGCTTTGGTCTGACCGAGGAGCAGGCGCGCGACGAGGGTTACGACGTCAAGGTCGCCAAGTTCCCGTTCACCGCCAACGGTAAGGCCCACGGACTGGCCGACCCCACCGGCTTCGTGAAGGTCATCGCCGACGCCAAGTACGGCGAATTGCTCGGTGGCCATCTGATCGGGCCCGACGTCTCGGAGCTGCTGCCGGAGATGACGCTGGCGCAGAAGTGGGACCTGACGGTCAACGAGCTGACACGCAACGTGCACACCCACCCGACGCTGTCGGAGGCACTACAGGAATGCTTCCACGGTCTCGCCGGCCACATGATCAACTTTTGAGGCCAACGCTGATCGCCGGTATCGGCGGACTCGTACTCGGCCACATTCTGTGGCTGATCGGCATCTCGTTGGCCACCAACAGCGAGGATGTCAGCCTCTGGGTGCTGATTCTTTCTGCCGTGATCGCTGTGATCGCCGCGGTCGTTGGATACCTGGCGTGGCGAACTTATCAGCGTAAGAACAAGATCTGGGCGGCGTTTCTGGGCTGTGTGCCGGTCTCGCCGGTGATCTTCACCCTGATCGTTCTCGGCGTCACTTACCTCTAGTCGGGGAAGTCCATCGGCACCCGCAACGTCGCAAGAATGGCGGCGATAGCGTCGTAATGCCCTGCCAGCGCACAGAATTCGATCACCTGCTCGCGGGTCAGATGTGTCGACAGGTCGGCGAACGTGTCGTCGGACAAATCGCGGTTCAACACGAATTCGTCGACCGCAGTCAGCAGCGCGCGCTGGCGGTCGGTGAGTCCCTGCGCGGTAGGACCGGCAAAGATCTTGTCCTGCAACGCCGGATCGACGCCCCGGCTACGGGCCAGCCTGCGATGCTGCTGCAGCTCGTACTCCGAACCGCGTAGGTGACCCACTCGCAGGATCACCAACTCCTTGTCTCGCTTCGGCAGCTTGCCCCAATTCAGCAGAACGCCCGAATACGGCAGGAACGACAGGAACAACAGCTTGTGCTGGCCCAGCACTTCGAACAGGTGCATGTGGGGAGCCCGAATGGACCGAGCACCCAAGCGGGAGATCCCCCAGTTGAGCACGCCGAGCTCGCGCCGGCCGCCGGGTGAAATGCGTTGACCCATCACGACTCCTTGACCAGATAGGGCGACACCGTACTGCGGTGCTCATCGAGATCCAGCGCCCGGCCCAGGGCCGGGAAAGCGCGCTGCGGGCAGTTGTCACGTTCGCACACCCGGCAGCCCGCGCCGATCGGTGTCGCGCTGTCGGCGGACAAGTCCAGACCTTTGGAGTAGACCAACCGGCTGGCATGCCGCATCTCGCAGCCCAGTCCGATCGCGAAGGTCTTGACCGGCTGACCGTAACGCGACGCCCGCCGCTCGACCGTTCGTGCCACCCACATGTAGTTCTGCCCGTCCGGCATCTGAGCGATCTGAACCAGGATCTTGCCCGGGTTCGAGAACGTCTCGTAGACGTTCCACAGCGGGCAGGTACCGCCGGCGGAGGAGAAGTGAAAACCCGTGGCGGACTGGCGTTTCGACATGTTGCCGGCTTTGTCCACCCGGACGAACGAGAACGGGACGCCCCGCATGGACGGCCGCTGCAGGGTCGAGAGCCGGTGGCAGATCGTCTCGTAGCTGACCTGATAGAAGGCCGACAGCCGTTCGATGTCGTAGCGGAAACTCTCGGCCATGTCGTGAAACTGCCCATAGGGCAACACCGTTGCGGCCGCGAAATAGCTGGCCAATCCGAGGCGGGCCAGCTTGCGCGATTCCTCGCTGGTGAACTTGCCCTCGTCGACCAGCTTGTCGATCAGGTCACCGCACTCCAGGTAGGCCAGCTCGGTCGCCATCTTGAAGACCTGCTGGCCCGACGACAGGTGATTGCTGATCTCCAACGTGCGCGCGATCGGGTCGTAGCGGTGCAGCACGGTGTCGCCCATGTCGACGCGGCGGATGATGTGCACGCCGTGCACCATGGTGAGGCGGTCGGCCAGCTCCCGCGACAACTCCGCTCGGTGCATCCGCATGCGGATGGTGAGATCCTCAGCGGCGGTGTCGAGTTCGTGCAGATAGTTCTGCCGTTGGTAGAAGTAGTCGCGGACTTCCTCATGCGGCATGGAGATCGACGCCGAGCCACTGCCGCCGGTGTTGAGGTTGAACCGGTCTTCGGTCGCGGCCGCCAACTGCGCGGTGGTGATCCGGTAGCGGCGATGCAGATTGACGATCGCACGGGCGATCGCCGGGTGCGTGCCGACGATGTCGGCGACCTCGGTCATGTCGACGTCGAGGTCGAGGTCGCGATCCATCGTCACTTCGCGGAGTTCGGCGACCAGCCGGGTGTCGTCCTCGGACGAGAAGAAGGTGGCGTCGACGCCGAACACCTCGGTGATGCGCAGCAACACAGCAACAGTCAGCGGCCGCACATCGTGCTCGATCTGGTTGAGATAGCTCGGCGAAATCTCCAGCATCTGGGCCAACGCCGCCTGGCTGAATCCACGTTCGCTGCGCAACTGTCGTATCCGGGAGCCGACGAACGTCTTGGCCACGCTGACAGCGTACTCACGTGTGCGAAGGCGGCTTCGCAGCGTTGGCAACGCAGGCCGGTTGGCATCGATGAGGCCCTTTGGCATGATCGCGCTGGGACGGGATCGGAGAGGACGACACACCACATGACCAGCAGCACCACCAACACCGGATTAGCGAAGGTGTTGATGCCGGTTCCCGATCCGCATCCCGACGTGTTCGACCGCGAATGGCCGCTGCGGGTCGGTGATATCGATCGCGCGGCCCGCCTTCGTCTGGACGCCGCGTGCAGGCACATCCAGGACGTCGGCCAGGACCAGCTCCGCGAGATGGGCCACGAGGAAACGCACCCGCTGTGGATCGTCCGGCGCACGATGGTAGATCTGATCCGCCCGATCGAGTATCCGGAGATGCTGCGGCTGCGCCGCTGGTGCTCGGGTACGTCGAACCGCTGGTGCGAGATGCGGGTCCGGATCGACGGCCGCAAGGGCGGGTTGATCGAATCCGAGGCCTTCTGGATCAACATCAACCGCGAGACGCAGGGCCCGGCCCGCATCGCCGACGACTTCCTCGAGGGATTGCAGCGCACCACCGACGTCAACCGGCTGCGGTGGAAGGCCTACTTGACGGCCGGCTCGCGGCACGACGCCAACGAGATCCGCAACTTCCCCATCCGCGTCAGCGACATCGACCTCTTCGACCATGTGAACAACTCGGTGTACTGGAAGGTCGTCGAGGAGTTCCTGGCGCCACAGCCCGAGCTCTTCGAGTCCCCGCTGCGCGTCACCATCGAGCACGATGCGCCGGTCGCCTTCGGCGACAAGCTGGAAATTCTGCTGCACGTCTACCCGCCCGGCTCGACCGACAAGTTCGGCCCGGAGCTCGCCGATCGCACTGTTAGAACGCTCACATACGTCGTCGGCGAAGAGGTCAAAGCCGTCGCATCGATCTTCGCGCTCTGAGTGACGCGGTTTTAACAGTACGGGCGTACTGACCAGCGAATATCTGCTACCGGACGGTAACTTCTGAACCGGTTCAGGTGTTGGCTGTCTTCGCAATCTTCGCAGAGTTACCGACCTGCTTGGCGAAAATTGGCACTCTTAATGGCTTGAACTGCGCTAATGGTGCGAGGCATGCTCGTGTCAGCACACCAGCCAAGCCGCGTTGACGTTAACAGTTCACTCCATGTCAAGGTGGCCCACCGACCCGAAGGAGTAGGCGATGTCCAACGTTGGCCAGCCGAAGAGCCCAGAAGAAATCCAGAAGGACTGGGACACCAACCCCCGCTGGAAGGGAATCACCCGTACCTACACCCCGGCCGACGTCGTCGCGCTGCAGGGCAGCGTCGTCGAGGAGGCCACCCTGGCCCGCCGCGGCGCCGAGGTGCTGTGGAACCAGCTCCACGACATGGAGTTCGTCAACGCGCTGGGTGCGCTGACCGGCAACATGGCCGTTCAGCAGGTCCGCGCGGGCCTGAAGGCCATCTACCTGTCGGGATGGCAGGTCGCCGGTGACGCGAACCTGTCCGGCCACACCTACCCCGATCAGAGCCTCTACCCGGCCAACTCGGTGCCGCAGGTGGTGCGCCGCATCAACAACGCGCTGCTGCGCGCCGACGAGATCGCCAAGGTCGAGGGCGACACCTCGGTGGAGAACTGGCTCGCCCCGATCGTCGCCGACGGTGAGGCCGGCTTCGGTGGTGCGCTCAACGTGTACGAGCTGCAGAAGGCGATGATCGCCGCCGGTGTCGCCGGTTCGCACTGGGAAGACCAGCTGGCCTCGGAGAAGAAGTGCGGCCACCTCGGTGGCAAGGTGCTGATCCCGACCCAGCAGCACATCCGCACCCTTACCTCGGCCCGTCTGGCTGCCGACGTCGCGGACGTCCCGACCGTCGTCATCGCCCGTACCGATGCCGAGGCCGCCACGCTCATCACCTCCGATGTGGACGAGCGCGACCAGCCGTTCATCACCGGTGAGCGCACCGCCGAGGGCTTCTACCGGGTCAAGAACGGCATCGAGCCCTGCATCGCCCGCGCCAAGGCCTACGCGCCGTACTCCGATCTGATCTGGATGGAGACCGGCACCCCGGACCTGGAGCTGGCGGCGAAGTTCGCCGAGGGCGTCAAGAGCGAGTTCCCGGACCAGATGCTGGCCTACAACTGCTCGCCGTCGTTCAACTGGAAGCAGCACCTGGACGACTCGACGATCGCGAAGTTCCAGAAGGAGCTCGGCGCGATGGGCTTCAAGTTCCAGTTCATCACGCTGGCCGGCTTCCACGCCCTGAACTACTCGATGTTCGATCTGGCCTACGGCTATGCCCGCAACCAGATGAGCGCCTACGTCGAGCTGCAGGAGCGCGAGTTCGCCGCCGAGGAGCGCGGCTACACCGCGACCAAGCACCAGCGCGAGGTCGGCGCCGGCTACTTCGACCGGATCGCCACCACCGTGGACCCGACCAGCTCGACCACCGCTCTCGCGGGCTCGACCGAAGAGGGCCAGTTCCACTGATCTAGACGCTGAGCAGACGCAAACTCGCACGATCGGACATCCGAGAGTGCGAGTTTGTGTCTGTTCGCGCCTCTAGTAGAAAGTGTCTTCGTGAGTATTGAACGAGTAGGTGTGGTCGGAGCCGGACAGATGGGCTCGGGCATCGTCGAGGTGTGTGCCAAGGCCGGCGCGAACGTCGTCGTCTACGAGCCGACCGACGCGTTGATCAACGCCGGCCGTGACCGCGTCACCTCCTCGCTGGAGCGCGCGACGAGCAAGGGCAAGCTCTCGGAGGCCGACCGCGACGCGACGCTGGCACGGCTGACGTTCACCACGGAACTCGCGGAGCTGTCCGATCGCCAGCTGGTGATCGAGGCCGTCGTCGAGGACGAGGCCGTCAAGGGCAAGATCTTCGCGCAGCTCGACGAACTCATCACCGACCCCGACGCTGTGCTCGCGTCCAACACCTCGAGCATCCCGATCATGAAAATCGCTGCGGCGACCAAGAATCCGAGCCGGGTGCTGGGCTTGCACTTCTTCAATCCGGTGCCGGTGCTGCCGCTCGTCGAGCTGATCAACACGCTGGTCACCTCCGAGGCCGCCATCGCCCGCGTCGAGCAGTTCGCCGGCGAGGTACTCGGCAAGAAGGTGGTGCGCTGCGGCGACCGCTCCGGATTCGTCGTCAACGCGCTGCTGGTGCCCTACCTGCTGTCCGCCATCCGCATGGTCGAGGCCGGGGTGGCCACCATCGAGGACGTCGACACGGCAATCGTGGCCGGCCTGTCGCACCCGATGGGCCCGTTGCGCCTTTCGGACCTCATCGGCCTGGACACCATGAAGCTCATCGCCGACTCGATGTACGAAGAACTCAAGGACGCCCACTACGCCCCGCCGCCACTGCTACTGCGCATGGTCGAGGCCGGGCAGCTGGGCAAGAAGTCCGGCCAGGGTTTCTACAGCTACTGAGCGGGTGCGGGCTCCGCGCTTTATGCATTTCCTTCGCTGATTGGCTAGGCTCTCGGTTCGGTCGGGGGTCCGTCGCAGCAACATTGCGTTCCGCGGCCTTCGACCATGCAACCAATTGGTGGAAGGTAGCTGTCGATGGTCGATGTGGATACGGATCTGACTCCTTACTACGAGGAATCACGATCGATCTACGACGTCTCCGACGACTTCTTCGCCCTGTTCCTCGGCCCGACCATGGGCTACACCTGTGGCTACTACGAGCGCGACGACATGACGCTCGACGAATCCCAGACCGCCAAGTTCGACCTGGCGGTGGGCAAGCTCAACCTGGAACCCGGCATGACGCTGCTCGACGTCGGCTGCGGCTGGGGCGGGGCGCTCGAGATGGCGGTACAGAAATACGACGTCAACGTCATCGGGATCACGCTGAGCAAAAACCAATCCGAGTACGCCCGCCGGCGCCTTGCCAAGCTCGACACCGACCGCTCGATCGAGGTGCGGCTGCAGGGCTGGGAGGAATTCGACGAGCCGGTCGACCGAATCGTGAGCATCGGCGCCTTCGAGGCGTTCAAGGTCGAGCGGTATCCGCTGTTCTTCGAGAAGGCATACTCGTTGCTTCCCGCTGACGGCCGGATGCTGTTGCACACGATCCTGGCCCATACGCAAAAGTTCTTCCGCGACAACGGGATCAAGGTCACCATCAGCGATCTGAAATTCATGAAGTTCATCGAGAACGAAATCTTCCCTGGCGGGCGGCTGCCCGCCGTCGGGGACATCGAGCAGCTGGCCGTCGACTCCGGCTTCACCCTCGAGCGCATCCACCTGCTGCAGCATCACTACGCACGCACGTTGGACATGTGGGCGGCGAAGCTGGTGGCCAACCGTGACGAGGCGATCGCGATCACCTCGGCGGAGATCTACGACCGCTACATGAGGTATCTGACCGGCTGCGCGGACTTCTTCCGTCGCGGTATCACCAACATCGGCCAGTTCACCCTGATCAAAGGCTAAGCCTCGGCGAGCTTCTTCTTCTCGGCCTCGACATCGAAGTCGGCAGGCGGCCACTCCAGCTTCATCCCCTTGAGAGCTTCGATGAGCAACTCGTTGATCGCCAGCCGTGAGTACCACTTCTTATCGCACGGGATGACGAACCACGGTGCGTAGTCCGTCGAAGTCCGGTCCAGCACAGCCTGATACGCCTCCTGGTACGCCGGCCACAGCTTGCGCTCGGCCACGTCGCCGGGGTTGTACTTCCAGTACTTGTCCGGCCGCTCGAGCCGTTCGGACAGGCGCCTCTTCTGCTCGTCGAGTGAGACGAACATCGCGCACTTGACGATGGTCGTCCCGGAGTCGACGAGCTCCTTCTCGAACGTGTTGATCTCGTCGTAGCGCGCTTCCCAGACTTCGCGAGGAACCAACTCGTGCACCCGGACGACCAGCACGTCCTCGTAGTGGGACCGGTCGAACACCCCGATATTGCCTGCGGCAGGCAACGCCTTGCGAATCCGCCACAGGTAGTGGTGGGCGCGCTCCTCCTCCGTCGGCACGCCGAAACTCGTGTAGTGAATACCTTGCGGATTACCCGCTCCGACAACGTGTTTGACGGTTCCGCCCTTCCCGGCGGTGTCCATGCCCTGCAATACCAACAGCAGTGAGCGGTTGTCGCCTGCGCGGCCGTTGGCGTAGAGCATCTCCTGCAGGCCCGCGAACCGTTCATTGCGTTCGTCCTGCAACTCTTCCGACCCGTCCTTGCCGTCGGAATATCCCGGAGTGGAGTCGGTGTCGATGTCAGCGACCTTGTCACCCGGATTGAACCGCAGCACCTTGCGCGGCTCGTGGGTCCATTGCGACGGAAGATCACTCATAGCCGGTGAGACTAATCCGCGATCACGCGCCTGTACCGCGACGGCGCGAAACCACCATGAATCCGACCACTGCGAGCGCCAGTACGCCCGCCGCGACAGCGACGCTGATGAGGACCGTCTTGTTCTTGTCGATCCACGACGTCGACTCCGATGCCGCGGTCAGCTTCACGTTGTAGCCGGGCAGCGGCTCCTGACCCGGGCGCTGAATGCCCGGCAGCAGCTGCGTTTCGTTGATGACGAACACCGCCTCGCCCTTATCGGTCTTCGACCATTGGCCCCAGGCCGGCACCTCTTCGTCGAGCAGCACCTTGACGGCGTTGTTGTTGGCGGGATCCTTGCCCAGGTCGGTCAACGATTTCACGCGGAACGGCTCGGATTGCCCGCGGTCGAACTTGACCTGAACCAGCACGTTCTTCTGGGTCTTCACCGGCGCCGGCTTCTGTGGTGGCGCCTGGCCGGGCGCGGGCTCGTAGCCGCCACCCGAGAAACTGCCGACGGACAGGTTGGTGGCCGGTCCCGACGCCGGACGCGTCATCGCGGTGAAGTTGTA
Source organism: Mycolicibacterium crocinum (assembly GCF_022370635.2). Next base: position 862,214 of record NZ_CP092362.2, read on the forward strand.
CGTGCCGGTGTTCGGGACGTTCAGCGTGGCCCGCTGGAGCGGCGCGACGGTGAAGACTTGGGTGCGACCGCCGTAGTCGTACAGAATCGACAGCGGCGTGCGGTACGGGTTGGTGAACACCGGCCGGTAGAAACGGTCGTAGCTGATCCAGCTCGAATTCCACAGTGTGACTGGGCTACTCAACGTCATCCCGGTGGTGAGGGTCGAGGTGCTCACCGTCGTCGAGACCGACTCCTGGTAGGTGGTGACCTCCTCGGAAGTCACCTCGGTGGACGTCGTCGTCGTGACCTCCGAGGACTCGGCTGTGGTCACATCCTCACGCGTGACGTCCGGCTCCGCGGGCTCGACGATGCCGCCGTCTGACGACGGCGCCTGTGTGCCGGGCGCTTCGTTAGTCCCGCCGCCCGAGGACTGCGTGCCACCAGGTTCGTCGTGGGTTCCGCCGGGAGCCGGTTCAGCTCCACCGGGCTCGTCGTGGGTGCCGCCGGGCTCGTCGTGCGTGGCGCCGGGCTCGTCGTGCGTGGCGCCGGGCTCGTCGTGACCCCCGCCCGAGGGCTCCTCGACGCCGCCCGGCTCCTCGTGCAGTCCGCCGCCCGAGGGTTCCTCGACCCCACCGCCGGACGGGGCCTCTGGCACGCTGCCGCCGTCGTCCCCGCCGCTGAAGCTGCTGCCGCCACCGTCGTCGTCGCCGAACGGGTCCGCCGCGGCCACCGCAGTACCAGCAAACAGAGCCGACATCGATACCGCGACCGCGGCCATCATCGCTGCTGGCTTACGGAACTTTGCGGCGTTGTCGTTGTCCACCCCGGCCTCCTAGACCCCTATGACGCGAAACCATTCCGCCCGAAGGCATATCTAACGGGCTGCCCCGAAGGTTTGTTCTACAGGATGCGCGCCGATTTCAGGGGAGGTTGCGCATCCTCAACGCTTGCGCGCCTTTTCTGCGGTCGGGCAGTTAACATCATCTGGCTTATGAGTGGCTGAGTCTGGGGGGATCTGGTGCGGGCACGAACCTGTTCGATCGGCGTCGCGGTGCTCTCGCTCGCGATCGCCGCTGCCGGTTGTGGACACGACAACTCGGCCAAACCGGTGTCATCGGCGTCGGCGGCCGCGCCCGCGACGGCCCAAGCCTCGCCGCAACCGTCCGGCCAAGCCGACGTCAACAACAACGGGATGCCCGACGCGTCGGCCGACGATAAGGACTGGCCTGGCAAGATGACTGCGACCTACGAGGACGCGACCTCGCCGGAGGCAGTCACCGGCCGTGACCTCCTCAAGAACGATCACCTGCTGGAGGACCTGGCCGACGGCATCACGTCCTCGATGAAGCTGCCCTACGACATTCCGTTGATCGGCAAGCAATGCGGGACGGCCAATGCGTACTGGAGCCCTGACGCCAAGTCGGTGACGATCTGCTACGAAGACGCAGCCGACGCGGTGGACATCTACACCAAAGCCGGTGACCCCGACCCGAAGGCCTCGGCGATCAACTCCGAGATCGCGACGTTCTACCACGAGACCGGACACATGGTGATCGACATCTACGACCTGCCGGTGACCGGCCGGGAGGAGGATGTCGCCGATCAGCTGGCCGCCTACACCCTGCTGGCGCCCGGCCCGGACGGCAAGATCGACCCGGAGTCGGTGCAGGCGGTCAAGGACTTCGCCAGGGAATTCAAGGGCTACAGCGAGCAGAAGGGCGGCGAGATCGACGAGGGCCAGCTCGCCGACGTGCACACCCTGGACCTGGCCCGGATGTACAACCTCGAATGCTGGGTCTACGGCGCCGATCCCAAGGGCAACGCCGATCTGGTCAGCAGTGGTGCGCTTCCGCAGGATCGCGCCGACGGCTGCGAGGATGAGTACACCAAGTTGAGCAGCTCGTGGGATACCTTGCTCGGCCCGTATCTCAAGTAAGCGGCGGCAGCGCCGGCGACGGATGCGGGCCGGAGCTGAACCTGTCCAGCGAGCCGCCCGCCTCGACGATGCCGCACAGCGCGTTCCAGCACAGCATGGTCAGATAGTCGATCAGCTCGTCGCTGGTCATCCGTGGGTTCGACATCCACGAGTGGGTTGCCAGCTGCACGCCGCCGACGATCAGGTAGGCCCACGGCTCGACTCCGCCGGTGTCCATGCCCGCCCGCTGCATACGTCTGCGCAGCACCACGGCAAGCATCCTGGCGATGATTTGCTCCGAGTCGGCGATGACTTTGTTTTTGCTGGCCGAACTGTTTGCCATCACGAACCGGTACGGCTCCGGCTCGGAGGCGACGGTGTCCACGTAGACCCGGATGATCTCGCGGGTGAGGTCGAATCCGTCCATGTTGGACGACAGGGCGGCGGCCATGTTGGGGATCAGTGTGGTCTGTGCGAACCGCATCATCACCGCGGTGGTGAGGTCGTTCTTGTCGACGAAATAGCGGTACAGGACGGTCTTCGAGACACCGATTTCCGCAGCTATCTCGTCCATGCTGACGTCGCGGCCGCGTCGGCGGATAGCCTCGAGCGCGCCGTCCACCAACTCGGTGCGGCGTTCGACCTTGTGTTGGTGCCAGCGTCGCTTGCGACCGTCGGTCTTGGCCCGGGCGTTTTCCAGGCCATGGCTCATCTTCTGTGCCACTATCGCGGAGTCCGTTCCCCTCGTTCGAAACGATTCTACGGTCTAATCAATGGGCACCGTCACATTAACTGGGTCGCGCGATAGCGGATGATGGTGGAGTGGCAGCCAAACATCGCCTTCCGGCGTTGCCGACCGAGGTAGTGCGCGCAGGTACGTCGTTTGCGGAGTCGTTCGCCGGGGCCGACCCCGAGGCGGACGCGCAGCGGCGCCGAGCGCTGCGCCGGATGAAGGCCGTCGCGCTGGGGTTCCTGATCGGCGCGACGCTGATCTTCCTGGCCTGCCGGTGGGGTCAAGCCCAGGGCGGGCCGGCCTGGATCGGCTATGTGGGCGCCGCCGCCGAAGCCGGGATGGTGGGCGCGCTGGCCGACTGGTTCGCCGTCACCGCGCTCTTTCGTCATCCGCTCGGGCTGAAGATCCCGCACACCGCGATCATCAAACGCAAGAAGGATCAGCTCGGCGAGGGCCTGGGCACCTTCGTGCGGGAGAACTTCCTGTCGCCGGCGGTGGTGGAGACCAAGCTGCGCGACGCGGAAGTGGCCGGCCGCCTTGGCAAGTGGCTGTCAGAACCGTCGCATGCCGAACGGGTGGCCAGCGAGGCCGGCACCGTGTTGCGGGTCGTCGTGGAACTGCTCAACGACGACGACATCCAGCAGGTCATCGACCGCACCATCGTCCGGCGGCTCGCCGAACCGCAGTGGGGTCCGCCCGTGGGCCGGGTGCTGGCCCAACTACTGGCCGAGAACCGCCAGGAAGCCCTGATTCAGCTGCTGTGTGACCGGGCCTTCGAATGGGCGCTGAACGCCGGCGACACGATCGAACGCGTCGTCACCCGGGATTCACCGAGCTGGTCACCGCGATTCGTCGACCAGCTGGTGGGTGACCGGATCCATCGCGAGCTGATGGATTTCACCGACAAAGTGCGCCGCAACCCGAATCATGAACTGCGCCAATCGGCTAACCGATTCCTGTTCGAGTTCGCCAACGATCTGCAGAACGACGATGCGACGATCGCACGAGCGGAGGCGGTCAAAGAGCAGCTGATGGAACGCGACGAGGTCGCGCGTGCGGCTGAGACGGCGTGGAAGACGTTGAAGCGCTTGGTACTCGAGGGCGTGGACGATCCGAACAGCACGCTGCGCACGCGCGTGACCGATTCGGTGATGCGGATCGGGGAGTCGCTGCGCGACGACGCCGAGCTGCGCGACAAGGTGGACAACTGGATCGTGCGCGGGGCGCAGCACCTGGTCGGCCAATACGGGGCAGAGATCACCACGATCATCACCGACACCATTGAGCGTTGGGACGCCGACGAGGCCAGCCGCCGCATCGAATTACACGTCGGCCGTGACCTGCAATTCATCCGGATCAATGGCACTGTAGTGGGTGCGTTGGCCGGCCTGATTATCTATACCGTCGCGCAAATACTGTTCTGACCAGCGCTAGCAGGTGCTTGCAAAAGTTAGCACCCACGCGTAGTGTGGCACTCGTACGCATCGGATACCCAAATGCGACGGGAGGCGAACCAATGGCTCAAGAAGGCGATCTTCAAGCCGTGGTGTCGAATGCCGCGCATGACATCGGGGGCTTCATTAGGGCGCAGCGTGAAGCCGCTCAGGTTTCGGTGCGGCAGTTGGCCGAGAAGGCCGGTGTCAGCAACCCATACCTCAGTCAGATCGAACGGGGACTGCGGAAGCCGTCGGCGGAGGTGCTGAGCCAGATTGCCAAGGCGCTGCGGCTTTCGGCCGAGGTGCTCTACATCCGGGCCGGAATCCTCGAGCCCGGGGAGGCCAGTCAGGTGCACGACGCGATCATCGGCGACACCGCGATCACCGAGCGTCAGAAGCAGGTGCTGCTCGACATCTACACGTCGTTCTGTCAGCAGAACGAAGCTGCCCGTGAGGAGCTCCTCACTGAGTAACAGACCAGCAACTGACGAAACCCCCAACTGACAACACATTTCGATCTCGAAAGGAGCCACACAATGGCTGAGAACAACCCCAATGTCGAAGACCTGAAGGCCCCGCTGCTCGCCGCCGTAGGCGCTGCCGACCTGGCCCTCGCCACCGTCAACGAAATCCTCGCGACCCTGCGTGAGCGTGCCGAAGAGGCCCGCAGCGAGGCCAGCACCCGCGTCGAGGAGCGTCGCGCCGCGCTGACCAAGCTGCAGGAAGACCTGCCGCAGCGTGCCGAGGAGCTGCGCGGCCGGCTGTCCAGCGAGGAGCTGCGCAAGGCCGCCGAGGGCTACGTCGAGCAGGCCACCGCGACCTACAACAACCTCGTCGAGCGCGGTGAGGCCGCCTTGGAGCGCCTGCGCAACCAGGGTGACCTCAAGGACCTCTCCGCCCGTGCCGAGGGCTACGTCGACCAGGCCGTCGAGCTGACCCAGGAGGCCCTGGGCAACGTGTCGTCGCAGACCCGCGCCGTCGGCGAGCGCGCCGCCAAGCTGGTCGGCGTCGAGCTGCCCGCCAAGAAGGCCCCCGCCACCAAGGCCGCCCCGGCCAAGAAGGCGCCGGCCAAGAAGGCCGCTCCGGCCAAGGCTGCCGCCAAGAAGGCTCCGGCTAAGAAGGCTCCGGCCAAGAAGGTCACCCAGAAGTAATTAGCGCCTACGGACAAGACCCGCCTACGCTTGTAGCCGTGATGCTGCAAGGTGTGGCGGGTCTTGTTCTTCAGGTCGTCTTCTGGGTGGTCACCGCGGTGACCATCTATGCGTTCGTCAACGCGGCGATGCAGCGGCCGGATGCTTACCCCGCGGCCGAGAAACTCACCAAGCCGGTCTGGCTGGTGATTCTCGGTGTCGCGGGTCTGTTGTCGCTGTTCCTGGGCGTCACGGGTGTGGCGATCGCCGCCGTGGCGACCGGCGTCTACCTGGTGGACGTCCGGCCCAAGCTGCTCGAGGTGCAGGGGAAGTCGCGCTGAGCGCTCGACACCGCCTCGCTACAGTTCTCGTCGCCCTGCCGTTAGGCGTGTGCCTCGCCGCCCCCGCCACGGCCGACTCCACCCCCGCTCCGCCCTACATCGACCACGTCACGTGGGCGGACTGGGGTGACCTCAAGAGCTTGCGCGTATACCCGACACCGGCCGGCCGCTCGGTGGCCGGCCAACCGCTCAAGCAGCAGACCGATATCGATGAAGCGTGGGGCGAGGTGCTGGCCCTGGCGCCCGAAGCCGACCTGCCTGGGATGCGCGATCAATTCGTCTGCCACTTCCGGTTCGCCGAGATCGGCCAACCCGGCAAGACCAGCTGGAATCTCGAGCCGTGGCGGCCGGTCGTCGACGACCAGACGATGACGGCCTCCGGCTGCAATCCCGGTGGTCTGGAGGAGCCCTTCTGATGCGCTCTAAAACTGAGGTGGCCGCGCTCGTCGATCACACGCTGCTCAAGCCCGAAGCCACCGGGGCGGATGTCGCCGCCCTTGTCGAGGAAGCCGCCGAACTGGGCGTGCTGGCGGTGTGCGTGTCCCCGTCGATGGTGTCTACGGCCAACTCGGCCAGGGCCCAGCGCACGAATCTCGCCATCGCGAGCGTGGCCGGTTTCCCGTCAGGCAAGCATCTGCCAGAAATCAAGGCCCGGGAAGCCGCGGCAGCGGTCGACGACGGCGCCAGCGAAATCGACATGGTCATCGACGTCGGGGCGGCGCTGGCCGGCAACTTCGCCGCCGTGGCCGCCGACATCGCGACGGTGCGAGCCGCGGTACCGGGCGCGGTGCTCAAGGTCATCGTCGAATCGGCCGCGCTGCTGAGCCTCGCCGACGAGGACACCTTGATCGCGGTGTGCCGGGCCGCCGAGGAATCCGGCGCCGACTTCGTCAAGACGTCCACCGGCTTCCATCCCGCCGGCGGCGCATCGGTGGTCGCGATCGAACTCATGGCGAGCACCGTCGGCGGCCGGCTCGGCGTCAAAGCCAGCGGCGGTATCCGGACTGCAGAGCACGCGCTGGCGATGCTCGACGCCGGCGCGACCCGGCTGGGACTGTCGGGGACGCGCGCGGTGCTCGACGGCCTATCCGGCTAGACGCCCTGGAAGCAGGGGTCCTGCTGGCCGTTCGGGATCGTCGCGTTCTGGGTGACGAACTTGGCGGTGACGCCGTCGTCGGTGACCGACACGCTGTCGGCGTGAATGCCCATCGGCAGGTTCTTGGTCAGCGTGGACATGAACGCGTCCAATGCGGGCTGCACGGTTTCCTTCGGCAGCGTGAAGCCCAGCCCGGTCAGGTTCGTCACCTGAAGCGTCAGACCACCGTTGGACACCGCGGGCTTGGTGGTGATCGCCCCCATCGCGCTCTGCAACTCGATGGTGCCGTCCGACGGCGACGTCTTCACCCCGCTGATCAGGCTGCCGAAGAACGGGATGGCGTTCTGCACGGTCTCCTTGATGCCGTCCTTGGTCCACTTGATGGTCGCGTCCAGCGAGCCCATCGTGCCCGCCGAGTCGGCCGTCTGCTGGATCCGGATGTCATCGAGCCACAGGTCGAGCTTCATGCCCTTGGCCCCGCGAATCTGATTGCCCGCGGTTTCGACGTGGATGTCGCTGTAGTGCCGCGAGAGGTGCTGCAGCAGGAAGGGGCGGGCGCCGAACGAGACGTCGGCCTGGTCCTGCACCACGCAGGAGACGGCCCGGGACACCACCGTGTCGGCCTCATGGCGGACATAGAGCTCGGTGCCGAGCAGGCCGGCGACCACCACGGCCACGACGATGATCAGGACCAGGACGATCGACAGCGGGTCGCGCAGGAATCTCCGCTTGCCCTCGTCGGGCTGTTCACCCGGCGGCGCCGGTGGCGGCGTCTGCGACGGCGGCGGTTGGTGCGGGATGTGCTGAGTCGGCGCGTCGGCGGGGCTGCCCGGTCGGGGGATGTATTCGGTGGGGGTGCCCTGACCCTGTGCGGCCCAGGCCGGCGTGGTCGGGTCGCCCGGGCCGACGGGATGGTTGGGGCCCTGTGGCGGATTCGTCACCCGCGCGATTCTGCCTTATCAATCTGAGCGAACTCTGAGCGGTTACGCAGCACCGCGAGCGTTTCCCGCGCCGGTGCGACCCGGTCGATGTCGATATCGGTCACCAGAAGCTGCGGATCGTCACCCGCCGACGCCACCACCTCGCCGAGGGGCGAGGCGACCACGCTGCCGCCGACACCGGTCGGCGCCTTGGTCGACGTCGCCAGCTCGTCACCCGGGTAGCCCTGGTCGACGGCGGCGACGAAAGACTGCGAGTCCAGGGCACGGGCGCGGGCCAGCAATGTCCACTGATCCAATTTGCCGGGCCCCGCACCCCACGAGGCGTGCACGGTGATCAGCTGCGCTCCCCGGTCCGCGAGCTCGGCGTAGAGGGCGGGGAAGCGGACGTCGTAGCAGAGGGTGATCCCGACCCTGACATCGTCGACGGTGATCACCACCGGTTCGCGACCGGGCGCGACCGCGTCGGATTCGGCAAATCCGAACGCGTCGTACATGTGGATCTTGTGATAGTGCGCATCGACGTCCGGCCCGACCGCGAGGATCGTGTTGGTGACCCGGCCGTCGGGTGCGGGGGTGAACATCCCGGCCAGCACGGTGATGCCCGCGCTCTGCGCGACACGGCGCACGTCATCGGCCCATGGCCCGTCCAGCGGCTCGGCGACCGCGGCCAGCGGCACACCGAAACGACACATCGTGCCTTCCGGGAAGGCCACCAGCCGTGCGCCGGCGTCGGCGGCGCGGCGGGTGTAGTCCTCGACCAGCTTCAGGTTCACGGCCGGGTCGGTGTCCGAGAGCAGTTGGGCCAGCGCAATCCGCATGCGTTCAGCCTACGTCGGGTGCGACCGCCGACCAGGGCACGGTGAGCACGGCATCGCGAACGGCCCGCCGCTGCGGCTCGATGGGCACACCCGTCGCAGCCAGTTCGGCGAGCATCGCGCGCCAGCGGTCCCGCGGACCGAACACCGAATGCCCGGCCGCCGTCGCCCATGCGCGGTCTGCCGACGACAGCAGGGTGTGGATGGGTTGGCCCGGAACATTGTGGTGGATAAGAACTTTCGGTAATCGCTCGGCCAGATCCGACGGCCGGTCGATGTGCCGGGGATCGCAAGCCAGGGTCAGAGTCACCGGACCGTCGCCGTCGAGCAGCACCCAGCAGCAGCGCCGGCCGAGCTCGTCGCAGGTCCCGTCGACGATCAGACCGCCCGGGGCCAGTCGACTCCGCATCTGCGCCCAGGCCTCGTCCACGGCGTCCTCGGGATACTGACGCAGCACGTTGAACCCCCGCACCAGAACTGGTTGCAGGCCTGCGAGTTCGAAGCCGCCGACCTTGAATTCCACGCCGTCGGTGTCGGGGACTACCCGTTGCGGGTCGATCTCCAGGCCGACCACCCGGACGTCGGACCGGACCGCGCGCAGGCGGGTCGCCAATTCCAGTGTGGTGACCGGCAATCGGCCGTATCCCAGGTCGACGACCACCGGGTCGGTAGCCGACTCCAAAGCCGCGCGCACCCGCGGCGAGTTCACCATCCAGCGATCGGCGCGGCGCAACCGGTTGGCGTTGGTGGTGCCTCGGGTGGGAACGCCGACCGGGCGTGGCGGTCTAGTAATGGCTGGCGATCCAGTCGCGGGTGAAATCTCGTTCGTTGTCGAACAATCCGCGCAATCCGTCGAGCACCCACTTCTCGATCTTGCCGCCGACCAGTGGCACGTTCACCTTGCAGAGGCTGCTCAGCCGCAGTTCGCTACCCGTGGCCGTCCGCTGCAGCACGTAGGTGCCGTCGAAGTTCATCGGGGCTGCGGGCACCAATGCCCGGTAGTGCCCGTCGGCCGAGTTCGTGGCGGGGTCGAACGGAGCGAAGTGCTGCTCGCGGGTGATGGTGAGCCGCAACGGAACCACCGCGGCGATCATCGACGGCATGTCCCGGCGCGACACCGTGTGGGTGAACACGATGTCGGTGCCGCCCGAGCCCGAGTGGAAATGCGTCATCTCCGAATCGGTGTGCTGCTGGTGTTCGGCGATCAGGTCTTCCCAGTACTCGCGGCTGGTGAAGCTCTGGTAGAGGTCGGCCACGGGCTTGTCGAGCCCGATGACGTAGTCCATGCGGCGGGACATGAGCCCAACCGTACCTGTGGCGTCAGCCGTTCTCGGCGATCCACCGGGTGGTGAACTGTTGCTCGGCGATCAGCAGGTCGACGAGCTGGTGGCCGATGAAGTTCTCGATCTTGCCGCCGACCAATGGGACGCGTACTTCGACGGTGGCGTGAAAAGCCAACTGCGCCTGCACGTCTGAGGGCCGCAGCTGCGCGTTTCCGGTCAAGGTCACCGGCGCGCCGGGGATGGTGCCGCTGACGGTGGCAGCGGCCTTGCCGTCGACCAGTCCGGTCCAGCTCTCCACCCGGCGAATTTCGAGATCGCCGTGGTGGAACTGCGTGACCACGGCCGGCAGCCGGTCGACCCGCAGCACCTGGGTGGTCGCCACGTCGACGCCGCCGCCTGCCGTCAACCGAATCGAGTCGAGTGACGCGTGGTCGGCACCGGAATCGGCCAGTCGGGCCAACCAATATTGCTCGTCGAGTAAAGCCCGATGCACCTGTTCGACGCTGCCCTCGTAATCGGTGGCCATGTCGAATGAGCGCGGCATAAGTCGTGAGGCTACCGTTACGGGCCGTGGCAGCAGGGAAGTTGTACGGCGGCGCGGCGGTTGCCGAGAACGTGCCGCTGGCTCCGTTGACCACCCTGCGGGTCGGTCCGGTCGCGCGGCGCCTGATCACCTGCACCACCACTGACCAGATCGTCGCGACGCTGCGGGCCGTCGACACCGAGGGGCCGGTTCTGGTCCTGGCGGGCGGGTCCAATGTCGTGCTCGCCGATGACCTCACGGACCTGACAGTCGTGCTGCTGGCCAACCGAGCCATCAGCACCGACGGTGGCCTGCTGCGCGCCGAGGCCGGTGCAGTCTGGGACGACGTCGTCGTCGCCGCCGTCGAATCCGGCCTGGGCGGGCTGGAGTGCCTGTCCGGCATTCCCGGCTCAGCGGGCGCTACGCCGGTGCAGAATGTCGGCGCCTACGGCGTGGAGGTGGCCGACTATCTGACCCGGGTTCGGCTGCTGGACCGGCGAAGCTCGGACGTGCGCTGGGTGCCCGCCGATGAACTCGGGCTCGGCTACCGGCACAGCAATCTGAAGAACTCGTCGGACGCGGTGGTGCTGGAGGTCGAGTTCGCCCTCGACGAGGACGGACGCTCGGCGCCACTGCGGTACGCGGAGCTGACCGGGGCGCTCGGTGTGACGTCGGGGGAGCGGTCCGCACCAGCCGAGGTGCGCGACACTGTGCTGGCGTTGCGCGCCCGCAAGGGCATGGTGCTCGACGCCGACGACCACGACACCTGGAGTGTCGGATCGTTTTTCACCAATCCGGTGATTTCCGCCGAACGGTTCGACGAGCTGCAGGCGCGCTGGCACGGTCCGGTTCCGCACTACCCGGCCGACGACGGGGTCAAGCTGGCGGCCGGCTGGCTGGTCGAGAATGCCGGCTTCGGTAAGGGTTATCCCGGCTCGGACGCGCCGAGTCGGCTGTCCACCAAACATGCGCTGGCCCTGACGAACCGGGGGAGTGCCGGCACCGCCGACATCCTGGCGTTGGCCCGCACGGTCCGCGACGGTGTGCGCGCGGCGTTCGGTATCACGTTGGTGCCGGAGCCGGTGCTGGTCGGCTGTTCGCTGTAGACCCCGCACTGCCGCCTGAGCGGCGGATACAGCAACCTGATCGCGACCCGAAGCGACGAATATTTCAAAAATTAACCCGCGCGACGAAAAATAGGCAGAATGGTGGGTGTGAGCCCGGTCACGGGTTTGCTTAGACCATCTACGGGGGATGTGACATGGCCACTGCCAGCACCAAAACTGTCAAGCGCGGGCGCAACCGCACGCTGGAGATCAAGACTTGGCTGGGCGCGGGCGCCCTGACCCTGGGCGTGGGAGCGGCCCTGGCCGGAGCGACCGCCGTCGCGCAGGCCGACACCGGTCACTCGGGGTCGGGTGCGTCGTCGTCGAGCTCGTCGTCCAAGTCCGACGCCGGCCCCAAGCGCACGGTCGCGACCTCGGCCCGCACCGTCGCGAAGGTCACGAGCAGTCCGGTGAGCGCCGCCGCCACCTCGAAGCCGTCGGCCAGCGCCAAGCCGGCCGCCGCCAGCGGCAAGACTGCCACCGCCAACGCGTCTCTCCCGCCGATCAACCAGACCATCAACACCCCGTTCGGTCCCATCTCGTTCGTGGCGAACGTGACGGTCCCTGATCCGGGCACCAGTGGTGCGGTGGCGATCGACGTGTCCGCCAAGACGCCGCTCGGCGGCGCCAAATTCTCCATCGGCGGAACACAGACCTTCACCCTGGGAATGCCGCCTACCAGCGTGACGTCGCTGACGGACGGGACGCTTAAGGTGCCCGCAGTGGTGGCATTGGCCGCCAGCACCGCCGGCGCGTTCGTCGGAGCCGGGCTCAGCGCGGCCGACAGCCTGAACACCTTCCTGTCCGATGCGCGCAGCGGAAACATCGCCGGGGCATTCATCGCCTGGGCCTCGGCTGCCCCGAAGTTCACGAACGCGCTGCTCTTCGGCACGAACACCCTCGACCTGCCGATTCCGACCGGTGGAACGGGTCCGGACATCGTGGCGCACATCCCGGTCGGCGGGTTCTTCTCCCCGGCACGGTCGCTGGAAGTGACCTGGAGCGAGTACACCACCACCCAGTCCGGTGTCGAGATCACGCTGAACGCCGGCGACATCGTCTTCGGCGGCACCAAGTTCGGCGGGGCCGCACCCGCTTTCCTGGCGCTCTTCGGCCTCTGACAGGGACGGGGTAGGGCGAAGCCCACACTCCGTCGATTGGCAGCCGGACGGCTGGGTTCCGTATCTTGGATTGACGTGAGCCCAGCCGACCGACCGCCGATCAACCGGCGACGCGCCTTGACAGCGCTGGTCGTCGGCGTGGCCGCGCCCAGCGCGCTGGCGGCCTGCGTGAACGGGCCCGGCAAACAAGCCGCGAAGAAGGAACCCCCGCCCAAGGCCTCGCTGACCTTCACTCCGGCCAATGACGCCAAGGATGTGCTGCCCACGACCCCGGTGAAGCTGGAGGTCAAGGACGGCTGGCTGCAACACGTCGCGCTGACCAATGCCGAGGGCAAGCCGGTCGCCGGTGCGCTCAATCGCGATCGCACCGCCTTCACCGTCACCGAGCCGCTGGGCTACGGCGCGTCCTATACGTGGACCGGCTCGGCGGTCGGGGGCGACGGCCAGGCTCTGCCGATCGCGGCGGCGTTCACCACGATCGACCCCACCAAGCAGGTCAACGGCCAGTTCCAGCTGTCTGACGGGCAGACCGTCGGCGTGGCGGCGCCGATCATCCTGCAATTTGACGCAGCGATCGACGATGAGCACAAAGCCGACGTCGAGAAGGCGCTGACGGTCACCACCACCCCGCCGAACGAGGGCAGTTGGGCGTGGCTGCCCGACGAGGTGGGCGGCTCACGAGTGCACTGGCGGACCAAGGAGTACTACCAGCCCGGCACCAAAGTCCATGTCGACGCCAAGCTCTACGGCGTGAAGTTCGGCGACGACTCCTTCGGCGCCTCCGATTCGACGCTGGACTTCGAGATCGGGCGCAGGCAGGTGGTCAAGGCCGACGCGACGTCGCACCGCATCCAGGTGATCACCGACGAGGGCGTCATCATGGATTTCCCGTGCAGCTACGGCGAAGCCGACAAGCCCCGCAACGTGACTCGCAGCGGCATCCACGTCGTCAGCGAGAAGTACGCCGACTTCTACATGACGAACCAGGCCGCCGGATACAGCAATGTCCATGAGCGCTGGGCGGTCCGGATCTCCAACAACGGCGAGTTCATCCACGCCAACCCGGCCAGTTCTGGCGCACAAGGCAACACCAACGTCACCAACGGCTGCATCAACCTGTCCACCAGTGACGCCGAGCAGTACTTCGGCACCGCCATGTACGGCGACCCGGTCGAGGTGACCGGCACGTCGATCCAGCTGTCCTACGCCGACGGCGACATCTGGGACTGGGCGGTGGACTGGAACGAGTGGAAGTCGATGTCCGCGTTGTCGGATCAGAAACCTGAGACCAGCATCCCCAGCACCGCGCCGGCTACTCCGACCGATGCGCCGACGCTGTCCGGCACACCCACGACGACGACGCCCACGACGTCGCGGTCGGCTACGACCGGCGGTTGAACCGGCTGGCGCTGGCTTGATCGCGGGGCCGGAGCACGATCTGGTCCAGGTTGACATGCGACGGGCGCGACGCGACGAAGCCGATCACCTCCGCGACGTCGGCGGCCACCAGTGGTGTGATCCCCGAGTAGACCGCGTCGGCGCGCTGTTCGTCGCCGCCGAAGCGCACCAGGGAGAACTCCGTCTCCACCGCGCCAGGCGCAATCTCGGTGAGCCGCACCGGTTTTCCGAGTAACTCGCCGCGCAGGGTCCGGTGCAGCGCGCCTTGGGCATGCTTGGCCGCGGTGTACCCGCCGCCGTTGTCGTAGACCTCCAGCGCGGCGATCGAGGTGACGGTGACGATTAGTCCGTCACCGGATTCGACGAGCTTGGGCAACAATGCCCGGGTCACCCGAAGGGTGCCCAGGACGTTGGTCTCCCACATCCACCGCCAGTTGTCGAGGTTCGCCTCGGCGATCGGTTCCAGTCCTTTGGCGCCGCCGGCGTTGTTGACCAGCACATCCACCCGCGGCAACCCGGCGGCCAGGGCGGCCACGGCATCGTCGTCTGTGACGTCGGCCACGACCGAGGTGCCGCCGATCTCGTCGGCCAACCGCTGGATGCGATCCGCCCGCCGCGCTACTGCGACGACGTGAAAGCCAAGGGCGCCAAGGGTTTTGGCCGTCGCTTCACCGATACCGGAGCTGGCGCCGGTGACTACCGCTACGCGCGAGTGGGCGTCTGGATTGGTCATCGCTCCAACTCTAGTGACTGTGCTACTTTCTCCCCGTGATCCGTTTCGGTCTGACCAGCTGTCTGGTCGCGCACACCGCGTGTTGTTGTCACGCGATTCGCTGCGCCTGACCCGACGGACTCCTTTCTTCTCGTCCCGCTCACGTCGCCAGGTGTGGCATAGGCCCCCATTGACGACTCGAGAAGGACACCCCCAATGCGCACCGTCGCCCTTTCTTTGCACGATCCGGTCCGTACTTCCGGTAATGACGCGGCCCGCATCCCCGCCCGCCCGCACCCCCTGCGAACCCGGCACCACATCGTGGCCCCGTCGCTGCGCATCCCCGATGCCGCTGCCGCGTCGGTCTTCGCGGCGGTCCGCCAGCGCGGCGCGATCGGTCGCGATGTAATCGCCCAGGTCACCAACCTGTCGATTGCCACGGTGAACCGCCAGGTCACCGCCCTGCTGGACGCCGGCCTCCTGCGTGAACGCGCCGACCTGGCCGTGTCGGGCGCCATCGGCCGCCCGCGCGTTCCGGTGGAGGTCAACCACGAGCCGTTCCTGACCCTCGGCATCCACATCGGTGCGCGCACCACGAACATCGTCGCGACCGATCTGCTCGGTCGCACCCTCGACGCGGTCGAGACCCCGACGCCCCGCGGCGGGCAGGCCGCCGCGCTGGCCTCGCTGGCAGGCAGCGCCCGTCGCTACCTGAGCCGCTGGCACCGCCGCCGCCCGCTGTGGATCGGCGTCGCGATCGGTGGCGTGGTCGACAGCGGCACCGGCCACGTCGAGCACAGCCGGCTGAGCTGGACGCAGGCCCCGGTCGGCCCGGTGTTCGCCGAGGCGCTCGGACTGCCGGTCTCGGTGGCGTCCCACGTGGACGCGATGGCCGGTGCCGAGGTCCTGCTGGGTCTGCGTCGTCCGCCCGCGCCTGCGTCGAGCAGCCTGTACGTCTACGCCCGTGAGACCGTCGGCTTCGCCTTGGTGATCGGTGGGCGGGTGCACAGCCCGATCAGCGGCCCGGGCACTATCGCCGCGCTGCCGGCGGTCTCCGAATTGCTGGGTGGCAGTGGCCAATTGGAGTCGACGGTCAGCGATGAGGCGGTGCTGGCCGCCGCCCGCAAGCGCGGGATCGTGCCCGCCTCGGGCCCCGGCGCCTCGATGGCCACGCTGCTGCGTACCGCCCGTCATGGCGATACACCCGCCGCGATCGGAGCTCGGGAGCTACTGGCCGAGCGGGCCCGTGTGCTCGGCGGTGCGGTGGCGCTGCTGCGCGACATGCTCAACCCCGACGACCTGGTGGTCGGCGGCCAGGCGTTCACCGAGTACCCCGAGGGCATGCAGCTGGTCGAGGCGGCGTTCGCCGAACGATCGGTGCTACCGGCCCGCGATATCCGGGTCACCGCGTTCGGGAATCGGGTGCAGGAAGCCGGCGCCGGCATCGTCTCGCTGGGCGGTCTGTACGCCGACCCCATCGGCGCACTGAGGCGGGCCCAGAACCGCCGCGACGCCGCGGTGTAAAGATGGAGGCGTGCGGCACGCCCGGGAACTGACCGACAGTTCGATCGATGGGATGCCGCGTCGCGTCGCGGTGTTGTCCGTGCACACCTCCCCGTTGGCTCAGCCCGGGACCGGTGACGCCGGCGGAATGAACGTCTACGTGCTCCAGACCGCGCTGAACATGGCCCGGCGGGGCGTGGAGGTGGAGATCTTCACCCGGGCGACATCGTCCTCGGACGAGCCGCTGGTCCGGGTGGCGCCCGGGGTTCTGGTCCGCAACGTGGTGGCCGGGCCGTTCGAGGGACTCGACAAGTACGACCTGCCCACGCAGCTGTGTGCGTTCACCGCCGGGGTGCTGCGCGCCGAGGCCAACCATGAGCCGGGCTATTACGACATCGTGCATTCGCACTACTGGCTTTCCGGTCAGGTCGGCTGGCTGGCCCGCGACCGCTGGGCGGTGCCGCTGGTGCACACCGCCCACACGCTCGCCGCGGTCAAGAACGCCGCGCTGGCCGACGGCGACGCACCGGAACCGCCGCTGCGTTCCGTGGGTGAGCAACAGGTGGTGGACGAAGCCGATCGGCTGGTCGTGAACACCGAAGATGAAGCGCATCAACTCATTTCGCTGCACAACGCCGACCCGCGCCGCATCGACGTGGTGTACCCGGGTGTCGACCTGGAGACGTTCACACCCGGCGACCGGCGCGCCGCACGGGCAGCGCTCGGCGTTGCCGACGGCGAGCGCGTCGTCGCCTTCATCGGGCGCATCCAACCGCTGAAGGCACCCGATGTGCTCCTGCGTGCGGCCGCGCGGCTGCCCGGCGTGCGGGTGCTGATCGCCGGCGGCCCCTCGGGCAGTGGACTGGCGGCGCCCGATGCACTGGTGGGTCTTGCCGCCGAACTGGGTATGGCAGACCGGGTGACGTTCCTCCCGCCGCAGTCGCGCGAGCAGCTGGTCAACGTGTACCGGGCCGCTGATCTCGTCGCCGTGCCCAGCTATTCGGAGTCCTTCGGTCTGGTCGCGGTCGAGGCGCAGGCCTGCGGGACGCCGGTGGTGGCCGCTGCGGTCGGCGGGTTGCCGGTGGCGGTGGCCGACGGCATCAGCGGTGCCCTGGTCGACGGCCACGAGCCCGGCCGGTGGGCCGACGCGATCGACCGGCTGCTGGCCCGCGACCCCGACGAGCTGAGCCGCGCGGCCGTCACGCATGCGCAGCGCTTCTCCTGGGCCGGCACCGTCGACGGGCTGCTGGCCAGCTACGGCCAGGCGATCACCGACTACGCCAGTGCTCGGCGCAGGCATGCGGCCGGCGACGCGCTGGCCCGCCGCAACGGCCGGCGCTGGACGATGCGGCGAGGAGTGCGGTTATGAGTCCCGCGGACGTCCAACGGGTCATCGAGAAGGCCCTCGACGAGCACGGACTGGTCTACAGCCGCCACGAAGGCGCCCACGGCGGACTGCCGGGAGTGATCGTCGAGCTGCCGGGGGAGCGCAAGCTCAAGACCAACACCCTGCTGAGCATCGGTGAGCATTCGGTGCGCGTCGAAGCGTTCGTCTGCCGCCAGCCCGACGAAAACCACGAGGGCGTCTACCGTTTCCTGCTCAAACGCAACCGTCGGCTGTACGGCGTGGCGTACACGCTGGACAACGTCGGCGACATCTACCTGATCGGGCGGATGGCGCTGGACTCGGTGACCGCCGACGAGCTCGATCGGGTCCTGGGCCAGGTGCTCGAGGCCGTCGACACCGACTTCAACACCCTGCTGGAACTGGGCTTCAAATCGTCCATCCAGAAGGAGTGGGCGTGGCGGGTGTCGCGCGGTGAATCGCTGAAGAACCTGCAAGCGTTCGAGCACCTCATCGACGACGATGACGTGGGCGGGAACGGCCGCCCCCACTGATCGCCGCCGTGAGAGGATTCCGGCATGGCTGACTCCACACTGATCCTGTTGCGGCACGGCGAGAGCGAATGGAACGCGCTGAACCTCTTCACCGGCTGGGTGGACGTCGACCTGACGGACAAGGGCCGCGCTGAGGCGGTCCGCGGCGGCAAGCTGATGGCCGAGCAGGGCCTGCTGCCCGACGTGCTGTACACCTCGCTGCTGCGCCGCGCGATCACCACCGCGCACCTGGCGCTGGATGCGGCCGACCGCCTGTGGATTCCGGTGACCCGCAACTGGCGGCTCAACGAGCGGCACTACGGCGCGCTGCAGGGGCTGGACAAGGCCGAGACCAAAGAGAAGTACGGCGAAGAGCAGTTCATGCTGTGGCGGCGCAGTTACGACACGCCACCGCCGCCGATCGAGCGGGGCAGTAAGTACAGCCAGGACGCTGACCCGCGCTACGCCGACATCGACGGCGGTCCGCTGACCGAGTGCCTGGCCGACGTGGTCGCCCGCTTCGTCCCGTACTTCGAGCAGACCATCGTCCCGGATCTGCAAGCAGGCAAGACCGTGCTGATGGTCGCGCACGGCAACTCGCTGCGGGCGCTGGTGAAGTACCTGGACAATATGTCGGACGCCGATGTCGTGGGCCTGAACATCCCCACCGGCATCCCGCTGCGCTACGACTTGGACGCCGATCTTAAGCCGCGGGTAGCCGGCGGCACCTACCTGGACCCGGAGGCCGCCGCCGCCGGCGCTGCCGCCGTGGCCAGCCAGGGCGCCAAGTAATCGGGTTGATTGCCCTGGATTCGGCAAACGCAGGGTAAACGGCGGCGGAATACATGCGCGCTGAGAGTGTGACGTGTCCCGAATTGGCCGCACGCTGCTGGGATGACGTTCACCGGATGCGTACCCTTTTCCTGTGAGTGTTGGCTCGGTGGCAGTACTGGCCACGGCCGCGGCGCTGGTAGCGCTTGCTTGCGGACTCGGAATCGGGGCCGCGCTCACCCCACGGATCCTGGAGCGCAAGCAGCGCCGCGCGATCACCGAAGCCGGGATCACCGTGTCGCAGATGCTGCAGCACGTCGTGTCACTGGCCCCGATCGGGATGGTGGTCGTGGACTCCCATCGCGACGTCGTGTTCATCAACGACCGCGCCACCGAACTGGGCATCGTGCGTGACCGCCAACTCGACGAGCGGGCCTGGACGGCCGCACAACGGGTGCTGGCCACCGGCGAGGGCGTCGAGGTCGACCTGTCCCAACCGCAGCGCGCCGCGGCCGGCCGGTCCGGGCTCTCGGTGCGGGGGCACGTGCGGCTGCTGAGCAAGCAGGACCCTCGCTTCGTCGTCGTCTACGTCGACGATCAGTCCGAGCAGGCCCGCATGGAGGCCAGCCGGCGCGACTTCGTGGCCAACGTCAGCCACGAACTCAAGACACCGGTCGCCGCGATGGGCGTGCTGGCCGAAGCGCTGCTGGAATCGGCCGACGACGCCGAGACCGTGCACCACTTCGGCAAGAAGATCCTCACCGAATCCCAGCGGCTGGCCAACATGGTGCGCGAGCTGATCGAGCTGTCCCGCCTGCAGGGCGCAGAGCCGCTTCCCGACCTGGACGGGGTCGACGTCGATTCGGTTGTCAGCGAAGCGATTTCACGTCACAAGGTAGCGGCCGACAACGCCGACATCACCGTCACCACCGACGCCCCCAGCGGGTTCCGCGTGCTGGGCGATCAATCTCTGTTGGTCACCGCGCTGGCCAACCTCATCTCCAACGCGATCGCCTACTCGCCCAACGGGTCGAAGGTCTCGATCAGCCGCCGACGGCGCGGTGACAACATCGAAATTGCGGTCACCGACCGGGGTATCGGGATCGCCCGCGCCGATCAAGAGCGGGTGTTCGAACGGTTCTTCCGGGTCGACAAGGCACGCTCGCGTGCCACCGGCGGCACCGGCCTGGGGCTGGCCATCGTCAAACACGTTGCCGCCAATCACAACGGCAGCATCCGACTGTGGAGCCAGCCGGGTACCGGCTCGACGTTCACCCTGTCCATTCCCGCCTACCCACACACCGATGACGACGAACCGGCCGACCAATCGGCCATTGACGAGGAGGCACTACGCCAATGACCAACGTGTTGATCGTGGAAGATGAAGAGTCCCTGGCCGATCCGCTGGCCTTCCTGCTGCGCAAGGAGGGGTTCGAAGCCACCGTGGTCGGCGACGGCCCGTCGGCGCTGGCCGAATTCGACCGATCGGGAGCCGACATCGTGCTGCTCGATCTGATGCTGCCCGGAATGACCGGCACCGACGTGTGTAAGCAGTTACGGGCCCGTTCCAGCGTTCCGGTGATCATGGTGACCGCGCGTGATAGCGAGATCGACAAGGTTGTCGGCCTCGAGCTCGGCGCCGATGACTACGTGACCAAGCCGTACTCGGCTCGCGAACTGATCGCTCGCATCCGGGCCGTGCTGCGTCGCGGCAGCGATACCGAGGACTCCGGCATCGGCGATGCCATCCTGGAGGCCGGCCCGGTGCGGATGGATGTCGAACGACACGTCGTGACCGTTGGTGGCGAGCCGATCACCTTGCCGCTCAAGGAGTTCGACCTTCTCGAGTACCTGATGCGCAACAGTGGACGGGTCCTCACCCGCGGTCAGCTCATCGACCGGGTGTGGGGTGCGGACTACGTGGGCGACACCAAGACCCTCGACGTCCACGTCAAGCGCCTGCGCTCGAAGATCGAAGCCGATCCGGCCAACCCCGTGCATCTGGTCACGGTGCGCGGCCTGGGTTACAAGCTGGAAGGCTGACCGCGGGAAGCCGGGCGACGGCGCAGCGTCAGTAGGCGCCGTCGCCGCTCAGGACGGTCTTGATCGTCTTGGCGATGATCATCAGATCCCGGATGGGCGACCAGTTCTCGATGTAGCTGAGGTCCAGTCGCACGGCGTCCTCGAGGGCCAGATCCGAGCGGCCGCTGACCTGCCACAGGCCGGTCAGCCCCGGCTTCACCGTCAACCGCCTGCGGACCAGATCGTCGTAGGAGTCGACCTCACGGCGCACCTGCGGGCGCGGACCGACCACGCTCATGTCGCCACGCAGCACGTTGATGAACTGCGGCAGCTCGTCGATGCTGTACTTGCGAATGATCTTGCCCACCCGCGTGATTCGCGGGTCGTCCTTGTCCTTCCAGAACAGCGGATCGCTTCCCTGGGCCGCGATCATCGCGGGCGCTCCCGCATCGGCGCCGTCGACCATGCTGCGAAACTTCAGCATCTTGAACGTGGTGCCCTTGAGACCGATGCGTTCGGACACGTAGAACACCGGCCCGGGGCTTGACAGGCGCACCGCGAGGGCGGTGAGGAAGAAAACCGGTGCGACGACGATCATCGCGGCGATCGTGAAGACGATGTCGAACACTCGCTTGGCCGCCGAGTTGGCCCCGTCGTATTGCGGCTTGGCCACTTCGAACATGGCCATGCCGGCGACGGGACGGCTGTACAACCGGTCCTCTGCGACGTCGACCAAACCGGGAGCGATCATCAGATCGACGCCCAAAGAGTCGAGCTCCCAGATCAATCGGCGGATCTCGGTGGGGTGCAGATGGTCGGTGGCGGCCAGTGCGACGGTATGGGCATGGGTGCGCCGGACGGCGTCGGCGATCGCCTGGTCGATGCCCACGACCGGGATGTGGACGCCGTCGACGTCGAGCCCGCTGTCGTGGGCGGTCGGTCCCTCAGGAGTGCAGATCCCGACGACCCGGTAACCGGCGCCGGGGTCTCGCACGAACGTGGCGGCCACCTCGGCGGCGGTCCTCGAGCTGCCCACCACGAGCACGGAGATCTGGTGCTCGGCACGGGCGAGTTCGGCCGCCGCCACCCGCCGCCAGTACATGCGGCTCGCGAGGAGCCCGATCAGGCCGGCGGGGAAGACGATTGCCAGGTACGTCCGTGATACATCGACGTGCAGCAGCAGCGCGCCGATCGCGATCAGGCCGAACAGCTGCAGCGTGGCGAGCACGACGCTCATGTACTCGCCGACGTCCCGGCCGACGATGCGGCGTGCCCGGTAGCCGCTGAGCCCCAGCGCAGCCATCCAGAGCGCGGCCAGTGCGGCCGAGCCGACGGAGTAGGTCAGCAGCGCGGCCGGCTGGTGGGCGAACAGGACGACCGTCGCGACGGCCAGGGCGAGGCAAATGATCGCGGCGTCGCTCAAGATCAACCGCTTGGAGTGCCGGACATGCCGGGTCTCGCGCCGCGACGCCCGAGTCTCCTGCCAGAGCGGGGGGATGCTGTTCTCGTCAAATAACGCAGAGGTGGAGTTTTGGCGAAGATTTTTGTCGCAGCTGTTACTCACTGAGATCCGGTTATCGGACTGTTCAGCCAACACAGCGAAATCTGCCCTCGTAGTCACCGAACTGCTATTAACTGCACCGTAACTCTAGTTAGGCCGCATGGCAACCACTGCGCCTCATGACGTACGTCACGGGTTTTGTGCAGAGTGATGCAGATTCAGCAAAGATGTAGTTGGCCCCGGCACACCGAGAAGGCGGTGTCGTAGGCGGCGAACACCGCAGACCGGGAGTATGTGGTGCGGAAATGCTCCCGGGCCTGCGCAGAAATCTCTGCGTTGATGCCTCGGTCGGTGAGTGAGCAGAGCAACTCGGCGAGTTCGGCCGGTTGGCGGCCGATGAGCACTCCGGTGCCCGGTCCACTCGCGAACCCCTCGGCGCCGATCGGTGTGGAGACCACCGGTAACGCTCGGCCCAGCGCCTCGATCACCTTGAGCTTGATGCCGGAACCGAAGCGAAGCGGATTGACCAACGCTGCGACGCCGGAAAGGGCCGCACCGAGATCCGGGACGTAGCCCTCCATGACGACGCTGTCGCCCAATGTCGCCGCGAGGGCCAGCAATTCGGGCCGAGCCTCGCGGCCGATGATTCGCAGCCGGGCATCGGGATGCCGTTTCAGGATCAGCGGCCACGCCGTCTCGAGAAACGATCTCAATCCATCGTCGTTGTGCGGCAGGGACAGCAGACCGAGGAATGCGAATTCCGGTGCGCCGTTGTAATCCCGTTCCGGCCCGGCCGGAACGGTGATCAGCGGCGGAATGCTCTGTATCCGATCGGCCCCGAGGTCGGTGCGCTCCATGAGGACATTGGCCTCATCCGCATTGACCAGCAGGGAGCGCCGGAAGCGACGCGCCGTGCGGTCCTCGCTGCGGCGAACCAGGGAGCGTTCGGCCCGCAGCAGCATTGTCTGGCTCCTGCGGTGCGTCGCCAGCGGACGTAGTTTCGCCGGCACGTGTTCGGCGAAATTGCCCAGCGGGCTGACATTGATGTCACCGAACTTCTCGGCGGCCTGGAGCATCCGGTCGTAGCGCTCGGAGAACAGGTCGTCGAGATAACACACCTGTTCTGCAGCTATCTGATCCGGCGCGTACTGAGCCATTCGGACTGTGTCATAGATCTGCAGGTCAGGGCTGATCCGCTCGAGTATGTCGGCGATGCCGGCCGCCGTCTGCGGCGAACCGAGAAAAGCCTCCTGCAAACTCGCCCGACCGGTCGACACTCGAGTCATTAAGTTGCCGAGCACCTCGCGCCGGCTAGGGCCCGGCACGACATGCACGCGTACCGGAAATTGCTGTTGTGGCGCGACCCCGACTTTTATGTAGTGCACATTGTCCTGCCCGTGCCGCTCGGTCAGGTAGTCGATGAACCCCGCGAGGACGACTTTCTTGCCCGCATCGGTCGGATAGGGGTCGACGGCACTGATCAGCGCGACAGTCACCCGGGTGATGTTAGCTAATCTCAAAAAATTTGCCACAATTGGTCCACATGGTAGGACTGGGCCGGTGGAGTCGCCGAGATGCGCTTCGCTACTAAGCTGCATGGCAGCACGGTTCGGTCGACCACGAAACCCGACTAAGGAACAACCATGGCCAAGTACCGCCTCACCATCGCGGCCTTCGCAGTGATCGGTGCTCTTCTCGGCGCCGCGTTGGGGTACGTCCTCGCCCCGCACCCGCACCGCTATCAGGCTGCGGCGCGCGTCGCACTGCTTCCCGCCCCCGATCTGACGATCGGGGAGGCGTCCCCGTTCTGGGAGGTGCTCAGCCGCGGGCAGATCAGCAGGACCGCTGCCGTGCTCTACAACGACCCGCGCTGGTTGCCGTCGGCCGCCAACGCTGCGAAGGTCCCGCAGAGCGAGCTGGCGCTCACCGCGGCCGCGCTGCCGGACACCACGATCGTCACGGTGACCGTCGACGCCGGTTCGGCCAAGGCCGCTGAGGCGGCATTGAACGATGTGCTGACCAAGGCGACTCCGGAAGTCACCCAGCTGAGCGCGCCCTACGCCGTGAAGGTGCTGTGGCCGCAGGAGGGCAGCGCGGTGCCGGTTCCCGTCCCCGGCGCGACGCAGGTCGCGGCGGCCGGCGCGCTGGGTGGCCTGCTGATCGGTGGCGGTGCCGGGTGGCTGGTCCTCCGGGCGCGCCGCCAACGACGCGACTCGGCACCGGTCTCGCGAGTGCGCTCGCTCAACGACGACACCCGTCCGATCGACGAAGAGGTGCTACCCCGGTTATGACCGGGTTGATCCGATTCGCGCCCTCCCCGGGGGAATACGCGGCCATGGCCCTGGCCGGCGGGGCCGCGACCTTCGGTGCAATCGTCATGTTCGGGTCGCGAAATCCGCTGTTTCTGGTCGCGGCCGCGATCGGTGGCGCGGGACTCGTATTCGCCGCGCGCAGGCCGGTATTCGCCCTTGCGGTCATTGTCTTCATCGAAGTGAGCAACCTGTCCGGGGTGCTCGACCAGTACGGCAGAATCCCGGTGTTCCAAGCGTCGATGTTGCTCGGAGTCGTCACCATCGGGTTGGCCCTGCGCGAACCCGAACTTCGTGGACGACTGAACGCGTGGACCGCGATCTGCGCCGCCTTCGCAGGGATTTTCCTTGCCACACAACTGGTTTCGGTCGTCGGCAGTGTCGACGTGGCAACGTCGCTGGCATCCGCGCGCCGCACCGCCATCGATCTGGTCTTTCTGCTGATCGTCTTGATGCTCACCCAGATGACGGGACGGCCCTGGCTGGTAGCCGCGGTGTTCGTGGTGGTGCTGGCCGCATTGTCGGTGCTGACGGTGATCGATCAGGTGGTCTACGGAGGATCGACCTCGTTCGGTGGATTCTCGATTGTCACAACGTCTTCCGGCGAAGATGTGACCACGCTGCGATACGGCGGACCGCTGCCGGACTCGAACTTCTGGGGGCGTCACCTGATCATGGGTCTGCCGATGGCGGCGGCCCTGCTGACCCGCTCGCTGAGGTCCTTTCAGCGGCCGGTCGCTCTCGCGTGGGGCTTTTCGATCGTGGCCTTGTTGGCGGGGATCTACCTCACCCAGTCGCGCGGCACGTTCCTGTCGGCCGCGATCGCGATGGTGGTGTGGTTCCTGGCTACCGAGCGACCGGTGCGCCGCTGGGGATTGGTGAGTCTGCCACTCGCATTCGGGTTGGTACTGGTGCCCGGTGTGGGCAACCGGCTTCAGAAGATGTTCTCCGAAATCAGCCAGGGCCCCAACAGCGGTCATATCGATCCGTCCCTGCTGGGCCGGTTGGCCGCCCAGCAGCAGGCGGGGTTGATGTGGGATGAGCGGCCGCTTTTCGGGTTCGGTCCCGGCACTTTTCCGGGTCAGGTGTTCAACTTCGCCGGGCGGGTGGCCACCGCACAGCTGGAGGCGCCCGACGGCGCGCACAACACGTACCTGTCGCTGGCCGCGGAATCCGGCCTCCTCGGCATCATCGGTTGGGTGGCGATGGTCGTCGGGTTCCTCGCCGTTCTCCTGATGCGGAATACCGCACAGCCACGGTCGCGGGATCGTGTGCTGGTCGCGGCGCTGATCGCGGCAATCATCGGGTGGTCGGTGTCCAGCGCCTGGCTGCATCTGGCGTACTTCCGCACCTTCGCCGTCGTGCTGGCGATGGTGGCCGCCGTCGCACCGGCCTTGCCGATGCCGGCCGAGGCGCTACGCACCTTCTGGCGCGCCGCGGGTGCCTGGCTGATGGCCGGCGTCGTGGGATTCGGTGTCTGCTGGGTCTATCTGGTGGCGACCGGTCCGTCGAAGGTGCAGGCCGTTCAGCGCGCGACGT
This sequence comes from Mycolicibacterium crocinum, assembly GCF_022370635.2. The sequence goes on from NZ_CP092362.2 coordinate 888,268, forward strand.
TGGTTCCGGCCGTGCCGACCGACGGGTGGTATGCGTACGCCCTCGACATTCGGTCGCGAATGCAGATGTTGCCCACCTTCGCGGTCGTCTTGCACGACGAGAAGTCACCGGTGTCGATCGACGCGGACTCGGTGCGCGGTCTGCTGGTGTTCACCGTCGAGGCCGACACCGCGGCGCAGGCGCGCGACGAGGTGCAGCTGGCCGTGGCGCAGGCCGGAAACCGGCTCAGCGATTCGGTCGGCTTCAACCAGTATGTGTTGCAGGGGATCGCCAGCATGCAGATGACCGAGGTGCGGGACAGCTCGACGGTGGTCACCGGGATCGGTCTCGGTGTGGCCGCGGGTCTGGTGATCGGACTGACGCTGTCGTCGGTCACTGCCAGACGGCGGCGACCGGAGGAACCTCTTGCGGTTCGTGAGTTGGCGGCCGTCAGTTCAGGATGATCGGTAACCGCACACTCGGGCGGACGCTGACCGTCATCGCGATGACGCCAGTGGTGCTCTGGGCCGGCGTGACCGGCTGCTCCAAACCCGCCCCCAGTGCCTTCCACGCGCCGTTCGCTTCGGATAGCTCATGGCGGCAACCGATTTCGTCGAAGCCGGCGATCGATCCGAACAGTGCCGCGATGATCGCCGGGATCCAGGCCGAGCGTGCGTTGCACGCAAATCTGGTGGAGTTCGGGATTCCCATCTACCAGGTGCACGGCGACAAACCCAGTCACGCGGTGGAGTGCACCGGCGGCGACTGGGGCGCCTGTCCCTTCGGGGACGTGTCCGTGCCGATTCCCCCTGACGCCGCACCGAATTCGGGATCCGACGGGGCGATGGTCATCGTCGACGAGTCGTCGTCGAAGATCTACGAGTTCTGGCGGGCGGCCAAGCACGCCGACCGGTGGTCGTCGGAATGGGGGGCGGTGAACAGCCTCACGGGGTCCGGCTGGGGTGGGTCCTCGACCGGGTCCGGCGCCTCCCGGCTGGCCGGTGTGATCCGGGTGGAGGAGGTCGCCGCCGGGAAAATCCCGCACGCGTTGGCATTACAGACCAACAACGCGTGCAAGACATCTCGGCCGCCGGCGATCAAAGCCGACGGCACCTCCGAGCGGCCCGATTGCATCCCGGAGGGCGCGCGGCTGCAGTTGGACCCCGCGGTGGATCTGCACTCCCTCGGGCTCACCAAGGGTGAGCTCGCCGTGGCCACCGCGATGCAACGTTACGGCGGCTACGTCGTCGACGTCGGTGGAGCGCCGCTGAGTGTGAGCTTCGAACTGGACCGCTCTGCGGCGGCTGGCACCCTGGGCAAGGCTTATCAGGACGCGGGATTCCGTTGGGACTACGACGCGATGGAGCGTGTCCCGTGGGACAAGCTACGAGTGTTGGGATGACAGTGACTTCTTCGGGATATCGTGCACGGATGAATATCAAGCACGCCGCGTACGGAGCGCTCAACCGGCCTCCGACCCGGTGGCTGCTGGGTGTCGCCGCCTCGGCGCGCACCGTGCTGGGGCACGAGCGCGCCTGGATCACCTATGACGCGCCGACCGGGGACTGGCTCAAGCGGACGCGGGGCGGAGCCATGCTGATGTCCGATCTCCGTAATGGCGGCGGTATGAGCGCCGAGCAATGCGCCGACGAAGCCCAAGACATGTTCCTGCAGCGGTATTCGCTCGGCCCCGGTGACGTGGTGCTCGACGTCGGCGCCGGGATCGGAACCGAGGTGCTGCCGTTCTCGAGGATCGTCGGGGACTCCGGCAAGGTCATCGCGGTAGAGGCGCACCCGGCGACCTACCACCGTCTCGAACGGGTTCGCGACCTGAACGATCTGCGCAACGTCACGCTGGTTCACGCCGCCGTGATGGACACCAACGAACCGGTGTTCATCAGCGACCTTCAGGCGGAGGACTACCTGGAGAACAAGATCGGCGCCGACGGGGTGGAGGTCCCCGCACTCACGATCCCGGACCTGGTCTCCCAACTGAAGCTCGACCGAATCGACTTCCTGAAGATGAACATCGAGGGAGCCGAGCTGCCGGCGCTTCGCGGCGCGACGGACGTGCTGCCCCTCGTGCGGAACGCCGCGATCGGCTGCCACGACTTCCTGGCCAAGGAGACCGGCGATGACTCCTACCGCACGAAGGACGCGGTGCGTGCCCTGCTGGTCGAGGCCGGGTTCACTGTGACCGAGCGGCCCGACGATCCACGTCCTTGGGCTGCCGACTACCTTTTCGCGTCGCGCTGAGATCGGTCGGGGGACGCGCGGGTGGGGGCTGAGCAGAAGAATGCGGACGGCGAAAACCGGGATCGCATAGCGGACGTGACACCGGCCGCCGCGGATGCGACACCTGCGACCGGGCGCCAAGCCGCCTGGAACTACCTGGTTTTCGGTCTGAGCAAGAGCTCGACCCTGATCATGACGATCGTCGCTGCGCGGCTGCTCGACCCCGCCGACTTCGGTCTGTTCACCCTGGCGCTGTTGGTGGTCAACCTCTTCGACTACATGAAAGACCTCGGGGTCGGTGCCGCGCTGGTGCAGAGTCCGGGCAGATGGGAACGCCTTGCGCCCACCGGGTTGACCCTCACGGTGATCTTCGGCGTCGTGGCCGGGGCACTGCTGGCGGTCACCGCGCCGTTGGGAGCCGAGATCCTCAATCAGCCCGGCCTGACACCCCTGATCCGCGTACTGGCCATCGGGTTGACCATCTCCGCGCTCAGCGCGATCCCAGCTGCCCGCCTGCGCCGCGATCTCGACTTCCGACAACGCATCTGGCCGGAATTCCTCGGTTCGGTGGTCAAGGCCACCGTCACCATCGTCCTGGCCGCCCAAGGCCACGGTGTCTGGAGCCTGGTCTACGGGCAGCTCGCCGGGACCGTCGTGTTGACGGTCTTGTATTGGTGGGTTGCCCGGACACCCGTCGTGTTCGGCTTCGACCGTCAGGAGGCCAAGAGCCTGATCCGGTACGGAACCGCGCTCACCGGGGTCGCCCTGCTCAGCTTCGCGATGTTCAACATGGACTACCTGTTCATCGGAATGCGGCGCGGCGACGAACAATTGGGTCTGTACACCCTGGCCTACCGGCTGCCCGACCTCCTGGTCCTCGCGCTCTGCAGCGTCATCAGCGACGTACTGTTCAGCGCGCTCTCGCGTCTGCAGCACGATCGGGAGCGACTCGGCGGCCACTACCTCGAAGTCATCGCCGCCACGATGGCGTTGAGCGCGCCGATCAGCGTCGCCCTGGCCGCCGCGGCACCCGCGGTGATCGGCACCCTGTATGGGCCCGAATATGCCGGTGCCGCGCCAGTACTCGTGGTACTGGCGATCTACGCTCTGCTCTTCTCGGTCTCCTGGCATGCCGGTGATGTGTTCAAAGCGATGGGTCGGCCCACCCTTCTCATCACGACCGGCACCGGGCGGCTCGCGCTGATGGTCGGTCCCGTCTGGTGGGCGGCGGGCCACAGCATCGTCCTGGTGGGGCTGATGCTGCTCGCGGTCGAATCGGTGATGTTCACGGTGAACACCGTGCTGGTGCGCCGGGTGGCCGGAATCGGGTTGCGCGCATTGGGGATTGCCGTGGTGCGTCCGCTACCCGCTGCTGCGGCGATGGGCGCGGTGATGTTCGGATTGACGTGGTTGACGGCCGGTCTGCCCGCTCCCGTGGTGTTGCTGATCGCCGTCCCGGCCGGGCTTGTGACGTACGTTGTCGGACTGCGATTGACTGCGCGTCAGCTCTACGACGCCGGTGCGGGCGTGGCCCGCAAGGTGATCGGGGGATCACGTTGACGCACGGTAAGCGATCACCCTTGCGGGCGTTGATGGTGCTTGACTCGTACAACTTCGGCGGTGCTGAGAATCTGATCGCGGAGCTCGGCCGATTCGAGCCGCTCGGCCTCGATGTCTCGGTCGCCAGCCTCGCACCGGAGGCCAGCGGTCGTAACGCGCTGTTCGGCAGACTCGCCGACGCCCGCCTGAAGCCGGCCTACATCTCGGTGCGGAAGCTGTTGGATTTCAGGGGGTTTCTCCGGCTCGTACGCACCCTCCGAGACGCCGACGTCGACGTCGTCCACGCGCATCTGGGCTACTCGGCGATCCTGGTTCCCCTGGCTGCGCGACTGGTGGGCAAGCCCGTGGTCGCCACGCTGCATCTGAGCCCGCAGCCGCACAGCAGCCGAGGGGAATGGCTCAAAGAACGGATGTCGGTGCGGATCCCAGCCCGCCTGGGCCGGCTGGTGCTGGTTTCACAACACGCGTTTGATCAGTATGCCCGCCGGCACGGCCCGGCCCGATCGACATGGCGGGTGATCCCCAATGGGGTGAACGTCACACGTTATAGCGCACGGGGCGGCCAGCGTTCGACGGAGCGGCCGGTATGGGCGGTGGTCGCCGCGTTGCGCCCGGACAAGAACCATGTCGACCTCATCCGCGCGTGGGCCGGGGTTGTCCAGGTGTATCCCGGCGCGACACTGCTGGTCATCGGCGACGGTCCGAGTCGGGCTGACATCGAGGCGGCGGTGGCGGATGCGGGGCTGGAAGCTTCGGTCCAGCTGCTCGGCCGTCGCGAGGACGTGCCGGACATCCTGCGCACCGTCGACGGGGTGGTGTCGGCATCTGTCGACGAAGCCCTGCCGACCGCGCTCATCGAGGCTGGTGCCTGCGGTCTGCCGGTCGTCGCCTCCGACGCCGGCGGCACCCGCGAAATCGTCGTCGACGGAGTGACCGGCCGACTGGTGCCCCTGCGTGACGTGCCCGCGCTGACCGCCGCGCTCGTCGAAGTGATCGGAAACCCCTACCTGGCAGCGCGATTCGGTGCGGCAGGCCGGGCGCAGGCCGAGGAGAAGTACTCGATGCGAACCTGGATCGCCCGGTTGGAAGAGCTCTACCGGGAGGTCATCGATGAGCGCGGCTGACCACGGTGGCACGACGCCGCTGACCGTGGCTCACGTCATTCACTCGCTCGGTGCCGGGGGCGCCGAAGCGGTGCTCGTCGAGCTCGCTCGCGCCGCGCCGTCCGCCGGTATCCGCCTCGTCGTGGTCGGGCTCTCCGACGCGGTATCCGATGAGGGTATCGACAACCGCGTCGTTCCGTTGCTGCGCGAACAGGGCGCCGTCGTCCACGAACTGCACTCGGGCCGTTACGATGCCACCGCAATCGCGCGGCTGGCCAAGGTGCTTCGCGAGGAACACGTCGACATCGTGCACACCCACCTCAAGCATGCCGACCTGGTCGGTGGGCTGGCGGCCCGCCGGGTGGGGGTGCCGTCGGTGTCGACCCTGCACGTGATCGACATCCCCACGTCGGGCATGCATCGGCTGCGGGTCAAGGTTGCGGTGGTGGGCCGCAGATTCTTGTCCAGTGTCGTGATCGCGCTGTCCAGTGCCCAACGGGCTTGGTATGCGCAGTATGCTGGGGTGGCCGCACCGATCGTTGTGCTGCCCAACGGGATTGCCGACCCCCAGGTGAGCCGCGACCGGGACCAGGTCCGCGCCGGGATCGGGGTGCCCCGCGACAGCGTGCTGGCGCTCTGCGCGAGCTTGATGCGGCCAGAGAAGGGACACGCCGACCTGCTCGAGGCGGTCCGCCTCTTGCCCGCCGACATCCCGATGATTGTCGCGATGGCCGGCGACGGCCCGCTCTTCGAGGAAATCAGCGCGGCGGTCCGGGACGATCCGGCTCTCGCCCAACGGATTCGGCTGCTGGGTTTCCGCAGCGACATCGCCGACCTGATCGCCGCATCCGACTTCGTCATTCAGCCCTCGCTGGAGGACGCGCTGCCGACATCACTGATTTCCGCGCTGGCCGGCGGCCGGCCGATCGTCGCGACGCGGGTCGGCGGTATACCCGACATTGTCGGCCCGGGCTGCGGCCTACTGGTGCAGCCCGGTCAGCCGGTGGCCCTCAGTGCGGGCATCGCAGAGATGGCGACCACCGTCACCTCCGACGCCCCGGCGCTGGCCGCGATCGGTCGCGCGGCTCGGGAACGGTACGAGACGCTGTTCAGTGCGGACGTCTGGGTGTCGAAACTCCGTGCGCTCTACGAAACAGTGATCGGCGGCAACAACATTCGACGTCGCATCGTGCTGGTGGAGTTCCCGCCGTCCGGTGGGCTGTACCAGTTCGCGCTGCAGTTGGGTGAGGCAGTGGCCCGGGCGGGCATGAGCGTCGAGTTGGTCACCGGTCCGGCCCCGGAACTTGATTCCCGAGAGCCGGACTGCCGGGTCCGCAGCATTCTGCCGACCTGGCATCCGACCGCCGGTGCGGATGCCCCGGCGTGGTGGCGTAAGGCCCGGCGCGTGGTGCGCGCCGGGCAACACACCGCGGCGTGGGCGGTGCTGCTGGCATACCTGCTGCGGGCTCGTCCCGATGTCGTCGTCTGGTCGGCGTGGCGATTCCCGATCGACGGCTGGGGGGTGCGGGCCGCGCGCCGGTTACTGCCCAAGACGGTGCTGGCACTGGTGGCCCACGAACCCCGTCCACTCGTGGAACAGCCTGGCCAAGAAGGCATGTACAAGACATCGAGCACCACCGCGCGGGCGCTGGCTCCGGCTTATGCGGACCTCGACACGGTGTTCGTGCTCGGCGAATCCGCCAAGGACGTGCTCGTCGAATCCTGGCCGATCTCAGCGCCGGTGCACGTCATCCCACACGGCGACGAAGGCATTCTTGCGCAGAACCCCGTCCCCGGTGCGGAAACCACAGGGCCCGTTGCTCTTTCGTTCGGCACGATCACCGCCTACAAGGGCATCGACACACTATGCCTGGCGTGGCCGTCGGTACGGGCACGGGTGCCCGACGCCCAACTGGTCATCGCGGGCTCGTTGAGCGCCGATATCGACGAGGCGGCATTGCGTGCGCAGGTGGCCGCATTGACCGGAGTGAGCCTGCAGACCGGCTATGTGCCGGTGGCCGATGTGGCCGGCTATTTCGCGAGAGCACGCTGTGTGGTCCTGCCGTACAAACGCAGTTCGCAATCCGGTGTCGCGCACCTTGCCTTCACGATGGGGCGGCCGGTGGTGGCGACGCGGGTCGGCGATATTCCGGCCGTCGTCCGCGACGAGGTTTCCGGTCTGCTCGTCCCGCCCGACGATCCGGATGCGCTCGCAGAAGCCATGATTCGGGTGCTGACCGACGCCGAGTTGGCGGCGTCGATGGGCAAGGCCGGTGCCGAGAGCCTTGCCGAGAGCGCGTCCTGGGACGAGGTGGCCGACCGGTTCTTACGGGCGTTACCCGCTGCACGGAGGCCGAGCGCGAGGTAGGACCGTCGCCGCGTTACTGCGCGGCGCGGGTGGCCGGGTGAATGGCGATCAGCGGGAAACCGGCCCGCCGCCGGCACATCGCCGCCAATTCCGAGTACGCCTTCTCGCCGAGCAGCTCGGTGAGTTCCGGGGCGTAGGACTGCCACACCGGCTTGGCCCCGACGTGGGCGGCGGGATCGCCGGTGCAGTACCAGTGCAGATCGGCACCGCCCTCACCCCAGCCGCGGCGGTCGTATTCGGTGATCGTGGATTTCAGGATTTCCGAACCGTCCGGCCGGGTGACCCATTCCTGGACGCGCCGGATGGGCAGCTGCCAACACACCTCGGGCTTCATCGTCAGCGGCTCGACCCCGAGCTTGAGGGCCTTGGTGTGCAGGGCGCAGCCGATGCCGGTCGGGAAGCCAGGCCGGTTGAGGAAAATGCAGGCGCCCTTGTACTTGCGGGTGCGCAGACTGGGTTTGTCGTCGAACTCGTCCATCTCGAGGTAGCCCTTACGGCCCAGCCCCTTGTCCCGGAACTGCCAATCCTCGTCGGTCAGCTGCTTGACGGCGTCGTCGAGATTGGCGCGGTCGTCGTCGTCGGACAGGAACGCTCCGTGTGAACAGCAACCGTCGTCCGGACGGCCGGCGACCGTGCCCTTGCAGGCCGGCGTGCCGAACACGCATGTCCAATTGGACAGCAGCCAGGTCAAATCCGCGGCAATCAGATGCTCTGGATTGTCCGGGTCGTAGAACTCCACCCACTCGCGGGGGAAGTCGAGGTCAACCTCGCCAGGGTGCGCATGCGTCACAGCGCCCAACCGTAGTGCAAGTGCCCGTCACCTTCGCGGTGGGCATTTGCCCCATGTCGCCGGTGCCGCGCAGGTGTCGCAGGCTAGTTTTGTTCACGTGCGATTAGGCGTGCTCGACGTGGGCAGCAACACGGTTCATCTGCTGGTGGTCGATGCCCACCGCGGCGGGCATCCAACTCCGATGAGCTCCACCAAGGCCGCCCTGCGGCTCGCCGAAGCGATCGACGACTCCGGCAAGCTGACCCGCCGCGGTGCGGACAAGCTGATCGACACCATCGACGAATTCGCCAAGATCGCGACGAGCTCGGGCTGCGCCGACTTGATGGCATTCGCCACCTCGGCCGTGCGGGACGCCAAGAACTCCGAGGACGTCCTGGCGCGTGTGCTCGCCGAAACCGGAGTGAACCTGCAGGTGTTATCCGGTTCGAACGAGTCCCGGCTGACCTTCCTGGCGGTGCGCCGCTGGTACGGCTGGAGCGCGGGCCGGATCATCAACCTCGACATCGGCGGCGGCTCACTGGAGCTGTCCAACGGTGTGGACGAGGCGCCCGAGGTGGCGCTGTCGCTGCCGCTGGGTGCCGGGCGGCTCACCCGCGAATGGCTTCCCGACGACCCGCCGGGGCGGCGCCGGGTCGCGATGCTGCGCGACTGGCTGGACAACGAGCTGGCCGAGGCCAGTGCGTTCGTCCTGGAAGCCGGCGTCCCCGACCTGGCGGTGGCGACGTCGAAGACCTTCCGATCGCTCGCCCGGCTGACCGGCGCCGCCCCATCGGGTGCCGGGCCGAGGGTCAAGCGAACGCTGACCGCCAACGGCCTGAGGCAACTCATATCTTTCATCTCTAGGATGACCACGACAGATCGTGCCGAGTTGGAGGGAGTCAGTGCCGAGCGGGCGCCACAGATCGTGGCCGGTGCTCTGGTGGCGGAGGCAAGCATGCGAGCACTGTCATTGGAATCCGTAGACATATGTCCGTGGGCTCTGCGCGAGGGTCTCATCCTGCGCCGACTCGATAGTGAAGCTGACGGAACTGCCCTGGTGGAGACCGCCGTGGGGGATGCTGGAAGCAAGAATTTTGATCGGTCGACTGCCGCCCGATCGAGAGGCACACGATGACAGCACCAGATGACAGCGAGAACAGCCGGCCGATTTCGGTCGCCGAGCTGCTCGCCAAGAATGGAACGATCGGCTCGCCGCCGGTCGGGGGGCGTCGCCGCCGTCGACGGGGCAACAGCGACGCGGTGACTGTCGCCGAATTGACCGGCGAGATCCCGATCATCCGCACCGGAGAGATCCCGGTCGTCCACGACGTCGAGGTCGCGGAGGAGCCGGTGGCCGACGAGCCGCCTGCCGCGCCGCCGGAGCCGCCCGCCGCCACCAACGGCTCGGCCGCCGCGACGGAGGTGATCGAGGACGAGCAGGCGGAAGCCCAGGAGGACGAGACTCCTGCGCGGCCGTTCGACGGACCACCCCCGCGCTCGGACAGCCCGATCCCGCGTCGTGAGGTGAGCCCGGAACGCAGCTATGACCCGCGCCCGCTGCGCCGACCCGAGCCCAAGTCCGACGCCGACGACGTGGATTCCGACGCCGAGCAGATGGCCTTCGACCCGGTCGACGAATCGGCGCCCGTACTGGATCTGGGCCCCGACGAGCAGGTCGACGAAGCCGCCGAGCTGCAGTCCTACCTGCGGTCCTCCGGTGGCACCCTGTTCAGCGGCCAGACCGTGGCCGACGACCTCGCCCGCCGCGGCGTGGCAGTCGACGAGCACGACGACGCCGTGGCGACCGACACCGAAGCCGAGGACTATCCGCGCGAAGGCAAGCTCACCGCCCTTTGGCGCGGCCTGCTGGTGGCGGGTCAGTCGATCCTGGCCGTCTTGTTCGGCGCCGGGTTGTTCATCGCGTTCGACCAGCTGTGGCGGTGGAACAACATCGTCGCGCTCGTGCTCTCGGTGTTGGTCATCCTCGGTTTGGTGGTGGCCGTCCGAATCGTCCGTAAGACCGAGGACATCGCCAGCACGCTGATCGCCGTGGCGGTCGGCGCGCTGGTGACGCTCGGACCGCTGGCGCTGCTGCAATCGACCTGATTCGTCAGTGCGCCCAGCCATCAAGGTCGGTCTCTCGACGGCCTCGGTCTATCCGCTGAGGACCGAGGCGGCTTTCGAGTACGCCGCCGAATTGGGTTACGACGGAGTCGAACTCATGGTGTGGGCGGAGACCGTCAGCCAGGACATCGGCGCCATCGCCAAACTGTCCCGGCGCTACAACGTGCCGGTGCTGTCGGTGCACGCACCGTGCCTGCTGATCTCGCAGCGGGTGTGGGGCGCCAATCCGATTCCGAAGCTGACCCGCAGCGTGCAGGCCGCCGAGCGGCTCGGCGCGCAGACCGTCGTGGTGCATCCGCCGTTTAGGTGGCAGCGCCGCTACGCCGACGGGTTCAGCGAGCAGGTGGCCGAGTTGGAAAGCCGCAGTGACGTTCTGGTCGCGGTGGAGAACATGTTCCCGTTCCGGGCCGACCGATTCTTCGGCTCCGGCGATCCGTCCATCGAGCGGATGCGTAAGCGCGGCGGCCGCCCCGGCGTTGGTATTTCAGCGTTCGCGCCGTCCTACGATCCGCTGGACGGCAACCACGCGCACTACACCTTGGACCTGTCGCACACCGCGACCGCAGGCACCGATGCCTTGGAGATGGCCGGGCGGATGGGCGACGGCTTGGTGCATCTGCACCTGTGCGACGGCAACGGCGCCTCGACCGACGAACACCTGGTGCCCGGACGGGGGACGCAGCCGACGGTCGAGGTGTGCCAGATGCTGGCTGCAAGCGACTTCACCGGGCATGTGATCCTGGAGGTCACCACCTCGGGTGCGCGCACCAAGGCCGAGCGTGAGGCGCTACTGGTCGAGTCACTGCAATTCGCGCGCACCCATCTGCTGCGGTGACTGCCGCAGCGCGCGAACGTGTTGTGTGAGAGAGGCATTGATGTACCCCCGGTTCGCCGACGCGATGACGTTGACCCCTGTCGAGGCTGGCTTTGAGGCAAACCTCAACGAGCACTGGACAATTGGGCCGAAGATCCATGGCGGTGTGATGCTGGCGCTGTGCGCCAACGCCGCTCGCGCGGCCTACGGACAAGAAGGCTTCGAGCCGGTGGCGGTGTCGGCGGATTTTCTGTCGGCCCCCGATCCGGGTTCGGTGCGGCTGATCACCACCGTGCAGAAGCGAGGCCGCCGGATCGGCCTGGTCGACGTCGCCCTCACCCAGGGGGAGCGCACCTGCGTGCGGACAGTCGTGACCCTCGGCGATCCCGAGCACCACGTCGAGCCCCTGCTGTCGGCCAACCCGGTGACGCCACTGATGAGCGTCGAACCGCCCGCGCACATCGAGCCGATCGGCCCCGGTCATCCCGCGGCGGCGATCAACAACCTGGCCCGCGGCTGCGACATCCGTCCCGACCTCGACGAGACCCGCACCGAGTCCGGGGCACCGGTCTACAAGATCTGGGTGCGCCCCAAGGACGGTCCGGTCGACGTGCTGTTCGCCCTGATGTGCGGCGACATCTCGGTGCCCGCCTGCTACGCGGTGGGCCGCCGCGGCTGGGCGCCGACAGTCCAGATGACGGCCTATCTGCGCGGTATGCCCGACGACGGCTGGCTGCGAGTCGCCTGCACGACGGCCCAAATCGGCCAGGACTGGTTCGACGAGGACCACACCGTCGTCGACAGCGCCGGGCGCATCATCGTGCAGACCCGCCAGCTGGCCTTGGTGCCCGCCCAATAGCCGGGCTATAGGGTCTGCCCATGGCCAGAATCGCGATCATCGGCGGCGGCAGCATGGGCGAGGCGATCCTTGCAGGGCTGCTTCGGGCGGGCAGGCAAGTCAAGGACCTCGTGGTCTCCGAGCGGATGCCGGAGCGCGCCCAATACCTCGGCGAGAAGTATTCGGTTCAGCTCGCCTCGGTGTCCGAGGCGGTGGAGACCGCCGCCTTCGTGATCGTCGCGGTCAAGCCGGGTGATGCCGAGAGCGTCGTCGCGGAGATCGCCGAGGCCGCCGCTCAGGCCGAGAGCGACACCGTCGAGCAGGTTTTCGTGACCGTCGCCGCCGGCGTGACGATCGGCTTCTACGAATCGCGGCTGCCGGCCGGTTCGCCGGTGGTCCGGGTGATGCCCAATACGCCGGCTCTGGTCGGTGCCGGCGTGAGCGCCATGGCCGCGGGGCGGTTCGCCACCGCTGAGCAGCTCGCTGACGTCGCGGCGGTGTTCCGGTGCGTCGGTGACGTGTTGACCGTCCCGGAGAGCCAGCTGGACGCCGTCACGGCGGTCTCCGGATCGGGGCCCGCGTACTTCTTCCTGTTCGTCGAAGCGCTCGTCGACGCGGCGGTCGCCAACGGGCTCGGCAGGGCGGTCGCGACCGACCTCGCCGTGCAGACCATGGCCGGATCCGCGGCAATGCTGCTCGAACGACTGGACGGCCTGCGCGCGGCTGGCGAAGACGTCGGCCTCGATACCTCTCCGGCGCGGCTGCGGGCGATGGTCACCTCCCCGGGCGGCACCACTGCCGCTGGCCTGCGGGAACTCGAAGACGGCGGATTGCGGTCGGCCATTGCGGCAGCCGTCGACGCCGCAAAAACCCGCTCTGAGCAGCTAGGAATTACATCAGAGTAGTTCAAGAAATTTCTGATGGATTGACCCACACCCGTCGCAGTAACCCCATCCGCCACGCTATTCTCCTCGTGTATGCACGGCTGGGTGCCAGCGGTGGGGAAGCCGCTGGAACTGCCCGTGCCTGACGGATTGGGTTGCGATGACGTCTATGAACGGGCCATCGGCGCGGGATTCGGCTGGAAAATCGGCGCGTGATGCCGGCGGCGCCGACAGCCCGCCCGCCGCTCGGGCTCAATTTCTCACCGTCGCCGAAGTCGCTGCGCTGATGCGTGTCAGCAAGATGACGGTCTACCGCCTGGTGCACAACGGCGAGCTGCCCGCGGTGCGCGTGGGCCGGTCGTTCCGGGTGCATGCCAAGGCCGTCCACGACCTGTTGGAGACGTCGTACTTCGACGCCGGGTAACCAGCCCGTCGGCAACCGGTCGTTTTCCGTTCCGCATGCCTGCTTAGGTAAGGTGTCCGGGACACAAGAAGCTTGCTCTGGTGCAGGCACTGCGAGGATTTAGGTAGCGGATTTTCATGGGTTCAGTCATCAAGAAGCGGCGTAAGCGCATGTCGAAGAAGAAGCACCGCAAGCTGCTGCGTCGTACCCGGGTCCAGCGCAGAAAACTCGGTAAGTAGTCGTCGCACCCGGCCGGCTCGGCCCTCGTCGAGCCGTGCCGGCGCTGGGTTGGGCCGATAGGCTGTTCTGATGTCTTCCGGCGGTATCGACAACGAAACCCCGCATTACCCCAAGGTCGTGCTGGTCACCGGTGCCTGCCGGTTCCTCGGCGGATACCTCACCGCGCGCCTGGCGCAGAACCCGTTGATCAACAAGGTCATCGCGGTGGACGCCGTCGCACCCAGCAAGGATTTGCTGCGCCGGATGGGCCGCGCCGAGTTCGTGCGCGCCGACATTCGAAATCCGTTCATCGCCAAGGTGATTCGCAACGGCGAAGTCGACACGGTGGTGCACGCGGCCGCGGCGTCCTACGCCCCGCGCTCGGGTGGACGCGCGACGCTGAAGGAAATCAACGTCATGGGCGCGATGCAGTTGTTCGCGGCCTGTCAGAAAGCGCCGTCGGTGCGACGGGTGATCCTCAAGTCGACCTCCGAGGTCTACGGCTCCCATCCGCATGATCCGGTGGCCTTCACCGAGGACAGCAGCAGCCGCCGTCCGCCCGCCGAGGGATTCGCCCGCGACAGCATCGACATCGAGGGCTATGCGCGCGGACTGGGTCGGCGCAGGCCCGACATCGCGGTCACGATCCTGCGCCTGGCCAACATGATCGGCCCCGGCATGGACACCGCGCTCTCGCGGTATCTGGCCGGCCCGCTGGTGACCACAGTGCTTGGCCATGACGCACGGCTGCAGCTGCTGCACGAGCAGGATGCGCTCGGGGCGCTGGAGCGGGCCACGATGGCGGGAAAATCGGGCACCTTCAACATCGGCGCCGACGGCGTGATCATGATGTCGCAAGCAATCCGGCGTTCCGGGCGCGTTGCGATTCCATTGCCGAATTCCGCGGTTTGGGCACTGTATTCGTTGCGACGGGCGGGCCGGACTTCCGACCTCAACCGTGACCAGATGGACTGGTTAAATTACGGTCGCGTCATGGACACCACCAGAATGCGCTCCGAGTTGGGGTTTACGCCGAAATGGACGACGATGGAGGCCTTCGACGACTACGTGCGCGGCCGAGGATTGACCCCGATCATTGATCCGAAATGGGTACGATCTGTGGAGAGTCGCGCGGTCGCCGTTGCGCAGCGATGGGGCGGCTAACAGGTCGATGGTGGGGAAGAGGTAACCGGTGGCGGGTGAATCAAAAGCCAAAGTGATTCCGCTGCACTCGAATACGAGTCGTGTGGCGGCCGCCCGGCGCGCCGCGCAGCGTGCCGAAGCCGCGCGCCGGCATCCCTCCCTGCTGTCCGACCCCGGTACCCGCGCCTCGGCAGAGGAGATCGCCGCCGTCGTCCGAGAAATCGACGCGCGCCGCGGTGCCAGTGGGATCGGCCGTTCCGAGGACGCGCCTAATGAACTGGCACAACGTATTTCGGCGGTCGCCGATTACGTCACCAAGCGATTTTCTGGCGATTATTCGGTCGATGAATTCGGGTTCGACCCGATGTTCAACAACGCCATCGTATTGCCTTTGCTGCGCGTGCTTTTCCAGAATTGGTTCCGGGTCGAGGTCAGCGGCATCGAGAATCTGCCGAAGAAGGGCGCCGGCCTGATCGTCGCCAATCATGCGGGCACGTTGCCGATCGACGGCATGATGCTGTCGGTGGCCGTGCACGACCATCACCCGTTGAACCGGGACGCCCGGTTGCTGGCCGCCGACATGGTCTTCGATATGCCGATGCTCGGACCGATCGCGCGCAAGGCCGGACACACGATGGCCTGCACCACCGACGCCCATCGCCTGCTTGCCGGCGGCGAACTGACCGCCGTTTTCCCCGAGGGATACAAGGGCCTGGGCAAGCCCTTCCGGGACCGCTACAAGCTGCAGCGCTTCGGCCGCGGCGGGTTCGTTTCGGCGGCGCTGCGGACCAAGGCGCCGATCATTCCGTGCTCGATTGTCGGATCCGAAGAGATCTATCCGATGATCGCCGACGTCAAGCTGCTGGCGCGGATTCTGGGCCTGCCGTACTTCCCGATCACGCCGCTGTTCCCGCTCGCCGGCCCGGCCGGGCTGATCCCGCTTCCGTCGAAGTGGCACATCGCATTCGGCAAGCCGATCGAGACCGCGAGCTACGACGAGGCTGCGGCCGACGACCCGATGATCACCTTCGATCTGACCGACCAGGTCCGCGAGACCATCCAGCAGACGCTGTATCAGTTGCTGACCAAGCGTCGCAACATGTTCCTGGGCTGACCCGCCCGGGTCGGCGCGAAGCGCTGATGAATCAGCGCTAGCTTTGCCTGCCCATCGCCGCTGCGGCGATGGCCGCGACCTGAGCGTTGGTTTCCTCGTCGCCGCCGGCTTCACCGATCATTGTCACGACGGTGGTCATCACCGGTTTGCCTTCTTCGTCGGTGACTTCACTGCGCAATTCACTGATGACGGTGCCGTGCGATTCGACAACCGAATCCAGCCAGGAATCGAAGAACAATTTGTCGCCCGCCACGATCCGGCGGTGGAATTGGATCTTCTGATCGCGGTGAATGACGCGGGCGATATTGATGCCGACATCGAAGTTGCGGAAGATGTCGAGCTGCACCTGGCGTCCGGGGATCGCGATGAACGTCAGCGGCGCCACCACATCGGGGTAGCCCGCGGCCTTGGCCGCTTCCTCGCTGAAGTGCAGCGGATCGTCGGACTGGATCGCCTTGGCGTACTCGCGGATTTTCTCCCGGCCGACCAGGTAATAGTCCGGATAGCGATAGTGGGTTCCAATGATGTCGCTGGCGATTGACACCCGGGGAGCCTATCAGCGGCCTATGCAGCGGCTGTGGGGCTCAGCCGGCCGCTCAGCGCTCGTGCCGCCTCGACACGGCGGCGGCGAGCGCGCCGCCGACCGCGCCCAGCGCCAGCGCCGACGGCACCCCGATGCGCGCTGCCTTGCGCGCGGTGCGGAAGTCGCGGATCTCCCAGCCGCGCTCGCGGGCCAGCTCGCGCAGGTCGGCGTCCGGGTTGATCGCGACCGCGGTGCCGACCAGTGACAGCATGGGCACATCGTTGTAGCTGTCGGAATAGGCGGTGCAGCGCTTGAGGTTCAGCCCTTCGCGAACAGCCAGCTGCCGTACCGCGTGCGCCTTGCCGACGCCGTGCAGGATGTCGCCCACCAGGCGGCCGGTGAACACCCCGTTCTCCGACTCCGCCACGGTGCCCAGCGCGCCGGTGAAGCCCAGCCGGCGGGCGATCGTGTCGGCCAGCTCGAACGGTGTGGCGGTGACCAGCCACACCTGCTGGCCGGCATCGAGGTGCATCTGCGCCAGCGCGCGGGTGCCGGGCCAGATCTTGTCGGCGATGATCTCGTCGTAGATCTCCTCGCCGACGGCGATCAGCTCGGCGGTCGACCGTCCCTCGATGAACGCCAGCGCCTTGCGCCGGCCCTCGGCGACGTCGTCGCTGTTCTCCCGGCCGGTCAGCTGAAATTTGGCCTGCGCGTAGATGAATTTGGCCATGTCGCCGTAGGTGAAGTACTTGCGTGCGGCCAGGCCGCGGCCGAAGTGCACCAGCGACGAGCCCTGCACGAGCGTGTTGTCGACGTCGAAGAACGCGGCCGCGGTGAGGTCGGCGGGCGGCGGCAGGCTCGGCTCGGCAGCCTGCGGCCCCGGCTCGCGACGCGCGGCCATGCTGGCGTCGCGCGCGACAGCGCTGGCTTGCTCGGCGACCAACTCGTCGACGGCCCGCTCCGCGCTGGCATCACCTGCAAGCTCCTGGTCGTGGTCCCCGGAACCCATGGGACAACCCTAGCTGCGACACTGGGTCGGGTGAGCCGCGCACACGTCGAGCTGTTGACCCGGGCCGGGTGCTCCATCTGCCAGCGGGTCTACCAACGCCTCACCGAACTGGCGGCCGAGCTCGACTTCGAGCTGTCGGCCACCGACGTCGACGCCGCTGCGGCCGCGGGGGACAACGCTTTACGCGCCGAATTCGGTGACCGGCTGCCGGTTGTGCTGCTCGACGGCAGCGAGCACAGCTACTGGGATGTCGACGTCGAGCGGCTGCGTGCGGACCTGTCCCAGAGGTGAACACCGGCGGAATTTGGCCAGCCGCCTGCGCAGCGTTTACCGTGGAAGTAAGTTTCACTAACGGAGCATTCCGTCACAGCGAGGGAGCGGGCCAGGTGATCGTGCCGTGAGCGTGCTGCTGTTCGGGGTGTCGCATCGGAGCGCTCCGGTTTCTGTTCTCGAGCAACTGTCCACCGACGAGTCGGACCAGCTCAAGATCATCGATCAGCTGCTGCAATCACCGCTGGTGACCGAGGCGATGGTGCTGTCGACCTGCAACCGTGTCGAGGTCTACGCGGTGGTCGACGCCTTCCACGGCGGTCTGTCGGCGATCGGCCAGGTGCTGGCCGACCACTCCGGCATGTCGATGGGCGATCTGACCAAGTACGCCTACGTTCGCTACGCCGAGGCCGCCGTCGAGCATCTGTTCGCGGTCGCCAGCGGCCTGGACAGCGCGGTGATCGGCGAACAGCAGGTGCTGGGCCAGGTCCGCCGCGCCTACGCCACCGCCGAGGCGAACAAGACGGTCGGGCGCATCCTGCACGACCTGTCCCAGCGTGCGCTCTCGGTGGGTAAGCGGGTCCATTCCGAAACCGCGATCGACGCCGCGGGCGCCAGTGTGGTGTCCGTCGCACTGGACATCGCCGCGACCCGGCTCGACGGTCTGGCCGGGTGTACTGCTGCCGTCGTGGGCGCCGGGTCGATGGGCGGGCTGTCGGTCGCGCACCTGCTGCGGGCCGGGATCACCCATATCGACGTCGTCAACCGGTCGCTGCCGCGCGCGGAGCGGCTGGCCGAGAACATCCGCGCCCAGGGCGCCACGGCGCGGGCCATGAGCCTCGAGGAGCTGCCGGCCGCGCTGGCCGCCGCCGATGTGGTGGTCAGCTGTACCGGGGCGGTCCGTCCGGTGGTGTCGCTGGCCGATGTGCACCACGCACTCGCCAGCGTCCGCCGCGACGAGGCCGCTGCGCCGCTGGTGCTCTGCGACCTGGGCATGCCCCGTGATGTCGATGCTGCGGTCAGCGGACTGCCCGGTGTGGCCGTCATCGATATGGACCGCGTGCAGCGCGAACCGTCGGCCCGGGCCGCGGCCACCGACGCGGAAGCCGCCCGCCAGATCGTCGCCGCCGAGGTTGCCAGCTACCTGACCGGCCAGCGGATGTCGGAAGTCACGCCCACGGTGACCGCGTTGCGCCAGCGCGCCGCCGATGTCGTCGAGTCCGAACTGCTGCGGCTGGACAACCGGTTGCCGGGCCTGGATGACGCCCAGCGCGACGAGGTCGCCCGCACCGTTCGCCGGGTGGTCGACAAGCTGCTGCACGCCCCGACTGTGCGGGTCAAGCAGCTGGCCAGCGCCCCCGGCGGGGACAGCTACGCCGAGGCGTTGCGGGAGCTCTTCGAACTCGATCCACAGGCCGTCGATGCCGTGGCCGCAGGTGAATTGCCCCTGCTGGCACCGGAATTCGATCAGGGCCGAGCCGACGGTACCGGGTAGCGCGGTTGGCCGGCAGTAACGACGCGGTGATCCGGATCGGTACCCGGGGCAGCCTGCTGGCGACCACGCAGGCCGGGACCATTAGAGACCAATTGATCGAGCGCGGGCATCGCGCCGAGTTGATCATCATCAGCACCGAGGGTGACCGATCGGATGCGCCGATCGCCGAAATCGGGGTCGGGGTGTTCACCGCCGCCCTGCGTGAAGCGATCGCCGACGGCCGCGTCGACATGGCGGTGCACTCGTACAAGGATTTGCCGACGGCATCCGACGACCGGTTCACCATCGCCGCGATACCGCGCCGGGAGGACGCCCGCGACGCCTTGGTGGCCCGCGACGGCATGGTCCTGGGGGAGTTGCCGGCAGGCTCGGTGATCGGCACGAGCTCTGTGCGACGGGCGGCGCAGCTTAGAGCACTCGGTCTCGGTTTGGAAATCCGCCCCCTACGAGGCAACCTAGATACCAGGTTGAACAGGGTAAGCAGTGGTGATCTCGACGCCATCGTGGTTGCCCGGGCGGGCCTGGCCCGCCTTGGACGACTCGGCGATGTCACCGAGACGCTGGAGCCGGTGCAGATGTTGCCAGCGCCGGCCCAAGGTGCACTGGCGGTCGAGTGCCGCGCAGGCGACACCGAGCTCGTGGCGCTGTTGGGAGAACTCGATGATCCCGACACCCGCGCCGCGGTCACCGCGGAGCGGACCCTGCTGGCCGAACTGGAGGCGGGCTGTTCCGCACCGGTGGGCGCGATCGCCGAAGTGGTCGAGTCCATCGATGACGACGGCCGCGTCTTCGACGAGCTGTCACTGCGCGCATGCGTGGCGGCAGCAGACGGATCCGACGTGATTCGTGCGTCCGGAATCGGCACGCCCGGCCGGTCCGCAGAGCTGGGGCTCTCGGTGGCCGCGGAGTTGTTCGAGCTCGGTGCGCGCGAGGTGATGTCGGTACAAGGCTCCGTGAATGCGAAAACAGACGGAGTGGAGCGGGAGTGAAGCGATGACTGGTCATGTGAGCGGTCGGGGACGTAAGGCGAAGCCGGGACACATCACGTTCGTCGGCTCGGGTCCAGGCGACCCCAACCTGTTGACGACGCGAGCCCGCACCGTGTTGTCCAATGCCGCGCTGGTATTCACCGATCCCGACGTGCCTCAGGCCGTCCTCAACGTGATCGGCACCGAGCTGCCGCCGGCCGTCGGCCCGGCGCCGGCACCGGACGGCCCACCCGCCGAGGGTCACGACGAGACCGCCCCGCCGGTCGTCTCGGTCGGCCCGGACATCCGCCCCGCGCTGGGCGACCCGGCCGAGGTGGCCAAGACGCTGGTCCACGAAGCCAAGGCCGGTTTCGATGTGGTTCGGCTGGTCGCTGGTGACCCGCTGTCGATCGATTCGGTCATCACCGAGGTCAATGCCGTCGCCAAGGCTCACGCCGAGTTCGAGATCGTCCCCGGTCTGCCCGCCACCAGCGCGGTCCCGACCTATGCGGGCCTGCCCCTGGGCTCGGCGCATACCGTCGCCGACGTGCGCGGCGAGGTCGACTGGGCGGCGCTGGCCGCCGCGCCCGGCCCGCTGATCCTCACCGCGACCGCCTCGCACCTGCCGGAGGCCGCGCGCACCCTGATCGAGTACGGCCTGGCCGAGAGCACGCCCTGCGTGGTGACCTCCAACGGCACCACCTGTGGTCAGCGTTCGGTCGAGACCACCCTGCACGGCCTCACCGACCGCGCGACGCTGGCCTGCAACAGCGATCCGGCCGGCCCGCTGACCGGCACCCTGGTGGCCACCATCGGCAAGACCGTGGCGCACCGCGCCAAGCTGAACTGGTGGGAGAGCCGGGCCCTGTACGGCTGGACCGTGCTGGTGCCCCGCACCAAGGACCAGGCCGGCGAGATGAGCGACCGGCTGGTCGGTCACGGCGCGCTGCCGATCGAGGTGCCGACGATCGCCGTCGAGCCTCCGCGCAGCCCGGCCCAAATGGAAAGGGCTGTCAAGGGTTTGGTGGACGGCCGCTACCAGTGGGTGGTGTTCACCTCCACCAACGCGGTGCGTGCGGTGTGGGAGAAGTTCGGCGAGTTCGGCCTGGACGCCCGGGCGTTCTCCGGTGTGAAGATCGCCTGCGTGGGCGAGCAGACCGCCGACCGGGTCCGCGCGTTCGGCGTGAGCCCCGAACTGGTGCCCGCCGGTGAGCAGTCCTCGCTCGGTCTCCTCGACGAATTCCCGGAGTACGACAGCATTTTCGACCCGGTCAACCGGGTGTTGCTGCCGCGCGCCGACATCGCCACCGAGACGCTGGCCGAAGGTCTGCGCGACCGTGGCTGGGAGATCGAAGACGTCACCGCCTACCGGACCGTCCGCGCGGCACCGCCGCCGGCCGAGACCCGCGAGATGATCAAGACCGGCGGGTTCGACGCGGTGTGCTTCACCTCGAGCTCCACGGTGCGCAATCTGGTCGGCATCGCCGGCAAGCCGCACGCCCGCACCATCGTGGCGTGCATCGGGCCGAAGACCGCTGAGACGGCCGCGGAGTTCGGGCTGCGGGTCGACGTGCAGCCGGAGACCGCCGCGGTCGGACCGCTGGTCGACGCGCTCGCCGAGCATGCCGCCCGGCTGCGCGCCGAGGGCGCGCTGCCGCCGCCGCGCAAGAAGAGCCGACGCCGCTAAGGGGCTTTAGTGTCGTTCCCGCGTCAGCGTCCGCGCCGGTTGCGTTCCACTCCGGCGGTGCGTCGGTTGGTGGCCGAAACAACCGTGGAGCCACGGCATTTGGTGCTGCCGATGTTCGTCGCCGACGGGATAGACGAGCCGCGGGAGATCGCCTCGATGCCGGGTGTCTATCAGCACACCCGCGACTCGTTGCGCCGCGCGGCAGCAGAAGCCGTGGCCGCCGGGGTCGGCGGGCTGATGCTGTTCGGGGTTCCTCGTGAGGAGGACAAGGACGCGTTGGGCTCGTGCGGTGTAGACGCCGACGGAATCCTCAACGTGGCGCTGCGCGACCTGGCCAAGGATCTCGGTGACGACACGGTGCTGATGGCCGACACCTGCCTCGACGAGTTCACCGACCACGGGCATTGCGGTGTGCTCGACGCCCGCGGTCGGGTCGACAACGACGCCACCAATATGCAGTACGTCAAACTCGCTGTCGCACAAGCAGAATCGGGTGCCCACGTGGTGGGTCCGAGCGGCATGATGGACGGCCAGGTGGCGGCCATCCGCGACGGGCTCGACGCGGCCGGATTCACCGATGTGCTGATCCTGGCGTACGCCGCGAAATTCGCCTCGGCGTTTTACGGGCCGTTCCGCGACGCGGTGGCCTCCAGCCTGCAGGGTGATCGGCGTACCTATCAGCAGGACAGCGGCAACGCGCGAGAAGCGTTGCGCGAGATCGCGCTTGACCTCGACGAGGGGGCCGACATCATCATGGTCAAGCCGGCCATGGCCTATCTGGACGTGGTGCGTGCGGCCGCCGACGTCTCACCGGTTCCGGTGGCCGCCTACCAGGTATCGGGGGAGTACGCGATGATCAGCGCCGCGGCGGCCAACGGATGGATCGACGGGCGAGCCGCCGCGCTGGAGTCGCTGACCAGCATTCGTCGCGCCGGGGCCGACATCGTCCTGACCTACTGGGCTGCCGACGTCGCGGGCTGGCTGGCGTGAGCGACGCTTGCGGAGCGAACCATGGGCGGACACGCCGCACCCTCGCTTGCGAGGCGGCGGCGTGACCCACCAACCGCCGTCCGGGGCTCCCACGCGCCCAGCCGACGTCGACACCGGCTTCTGGCTGTGGTTGGTCGCGCTGCCGCTGATGGTCGTCGGCTACGTCGCCGACGCCTACTTCACCGCGAGCAAGCATTCGTCGTATTTCGTCATCGGCATCACCGTGCTGTTCGCGGTGACCGTGTCGGCCGTGGTCATCACGTTCCTGTTCTTGATGCGCTCCGGCTACCGATGGACGCGCACGGTGCTCACCGGCGGCGGGGTGGCGAGCGTCATCTACACCGCGGCCAGCTTGTTCAGCACCGAGCGGGAGACGGTGCAGGCGGTGATCTTCGCGGTCACCGGCATCATCGGCTCAGTGCTGATCCTGGGTGGGGCCTTCCTTCTGCACCGGCCGGACGCGCACGGGTTCTTCACCAAGTGACCCGATAGGCTTTCGGAGACCATGACCGCAACCGAACCCCGCCCGCGCGCCCTGACCACGGCGTTCTGGCTGCTCGTGGCCGGCGCGGTGATGCTCATGGCGGGCGGGCTGGTGGCCGTGACCGCGACGATCCCCGCCGTGTTCCGTGGCGCCGGAGTCGTCTGCATTCTCGCCGGCGCTGCGATCGCGTTCCTGGCCGGGCGGGTCCGCAAGAACGGTGACGCGCGTTTCCGCCGCGCGACGCTGGCACTGACCCTCACCGTCGTCGTCCTGGTGTGTGTCGTCGCCGCGCTCGGCGTCGTCCACATCCTGGCGCTGCTGTCGGTGTTGCCGTTGATCGCGGGTGCGATGCTGTTGAGCCGCCCCGCGGCGGCCGGCTGGTCGCCCGGTGACACCTCGGAGTCCGATGCCTGACGATCAGCTGCTCGAGCAGCCGGAACCGCCGCTGTTCTTCGAGAACGGCGCCAGTTGGTACTGGCTGCTGGCCGGGCCGGCGTCGGCGATCGCGATGCTGCTGATCCAGATCAAGGGCGGCGTGGGGTTCCAGCCGATCGTGCCGCTGATCTTCCTGGTGCTCGTCACGGGCTTCCTGGGCATCCAGGTCAAGGCCGCCCGCATCCACACCAGCGTTGAGTTGACCCGTGACGCCCTGCGTCAGGGCACCGAGGTCACGAAGCTGATCCACATCGTGCGGGTGTTCCCGCCGGCCGAGCACTCGGTGAAATCCAAAGAGCCACTGGAGAAGTGGCAGACCTCGCGCGCCCTCGGCGAGTTGTCCGGGGTCCCTCGCGGCCGCACCGGGATCGGGGTCGAGCTCACCGGGAAGCGCACCGCGCAGGCCTGGGCGCGCAACCACCGCGCCCTGCGGGCCGCGCTCACCGAGCTGGTCGAGGGCAAGACGGCGGATGCGTCGTGAGGCACCTCATTCAGCTGATCGTGGCGGCCCTGGCGGTGGCGGGCGCAGTGGTGACCGGACTGGCCGCGCGCAGCGTGGTCGTGGTGGCGCCGATCGCCGATGGACAGCCTTCGACGACGTCGGCCGCCTTCGACCCGCCGCTGATGCTGCTGACCTGGTTGCTGATCACGGCGGCCGGGGTGTTGGCGGTGCTGGGTGTGGCCGGGCTGGTTCGGGCCAGGCGCGCCCGTGCCGTCAGTACACCCGCGTCTGACCCTCCAGCACCGGAACCGTCGTAGGCAGCTTGTAGATCTCGACACCGTTGCGCCACATCACCGCGTCACGGGCATGCTCGGGAAGGTGTTTGACCAGCCAGCGCGGGTCGTCGAACGTCCAGTGCGGGTAGTCGGAGGAGAACAGCAGGATTTTCTCGCATTCCATCCACTCGAACGCCCGCAACAGTTCGGTCTTGTCCTCGGGATAGTCCAGTGGCTGAGTGGTGAATTTGATGTGGTCCTTCACGTACTCGCTCGGCTTGCGCTTGATGTCCAGCCAGGACTTGCGGGCCGCATAGATGGCGTCCATCCGCCACATCAGCGGCAGGATCCAGTTGAAGGCGTGCTCGACGAACACGATCCGCAGCGTGGGGTAGCGGTCGAAGACGCCGTCGAAGATCAGGCTCATCACCTGATTCGCGGCCAGCAGCGAGTAGGTGACCATGAAGTCGTGGTTGTAGCTGGGGAATCCGACCGGCGGGATCGGCAGGGTCTCGAATTTGCCCCGCCCCAGATGGCAGCTGACGGTGATGTCGTGTTTGGTGGCGGCCGCCCAGACCGGGTCGTACCGCGGATCGCCCCAGGACGGCCGCGGTTCGGCCTTGATCAGGATCTGGGACATGAACGGGTGGCCCGCCCACGTCTCGATCTCTCGGGCCGCGCCGGCGGGGTCTTCGATCGCCACCGTGATCGATCCGCGCCAGCGCTGGTGCCAGTTGTTGCGGCTGTCCAGCCAGTGTTCGTCGAGCCAGCGGTTGGTCGCGATGGCCGACGCGTGGGACGCCTCGGGTAACCGTCCACCCGGAGCCAGTGGCTCCAGAATGCAGATATCGGCGCCGGCCTCCATGACGAGCTGGCGAAAGGCCAGGTCAGGGTCGCTGCCGGCGAACTCGCCGTCGGGCGGGAAGGTGTCGGTGCGCATCGCGTAGGCGTGCGCGTAATCGGGGGCGTCGTAGTAGATCTGCTCGCCGATGGGGTGGGAGAGAAAGTACTTCGTGCGCCAGGGCTCGGGGATGTAGTCGATCAGTACCCCCCGGCGTGGAACCGGGTGGACGTCGGAATCCACACACCGCACCGCCACGTGTTCGGTCGGTGCTGACCGCTGTTCGATGTGGGTCAGAGTCATCCGGGTCATCTCTTCGTCGTCGGTGAGTCCATTGTCCCACTTCAGGCCACGGCGCTTGGGCCGAAAATTGAGTAGTCGCCTACGTATGTCGTCTCCTGCTCCGTCGTTCACAGTGGAATGCGGGGAGCGAGGAGGGGGCATGGGCCACATGGGCGATGCGTCGTCTGAGTTCGCGCGGGTGCCGTCGACCCTTCATGGCCAGTTGTTTCTGCTGGCATTCGATCCGAAGAGCCGTCGATTCGACGGTTATGACACCACGGTCTTCGGCTTCGCCCTGCGTACCGCGATGCTGACTGACCTTCTTGTCCAGGGTTTTTTGATGGAGCGCGCCGGCTGGGCCGTTCCGGCGCGGGCGGCCAGTCCCGATAACGCGATCTTGCGTGCGGCATTCGCCCAGGTGGGGGTGCACAATCGCGCGACCTGGGCGCAGCTGGTGGTTGGCAATGCGCAGGAGGCGATCTGCGCGGTCCGCGAGCAGCTGGTCAACGAGGGCTGGCTGCGGACCCGACGACACCACGGGTGCGCCGTCTCCGATGCGTGCCTCGAGCCGTATGACGATTGCCGGGTCCGCGCCCTGGCCGACGAAGTGAGCGCAGCGGTCCGCAATGCGATCGCGGGCCTCCCGGCGGAGCCCTGGTCACTGGCCTGCGGACTGCTCGCGGTGCTGGCCGGGCTGCCCGGTGTGGCCGACTTGACCGCCGACGTCCAGGACTGGGATCGGCTCGACGATTTCGCGACCGGCGCTCTGGTGCCCGTCTCCGGGTTGATCGAAACGATCCGGCATCACCGCGGCTGCCAACCGGGGACGGCGGGTGGATCGCCGTGACCGGGAGCGAGCCCAGGCGACTGTGGTCGGTGCCCCTGCCGAGTAGTTCGGACGACGATGCCGAGCCGCCGGACACCGACGATCCCGACCCTCCGGAGGAGGACACCCAGGTGCTGCTGTGGTGATTCGTTAGGCACTGGACAATATACCCCCTAGGGGTATCATCGAGCTATGACGACGACCGACCTTCAATTGAGCGGCATGAGCTGCGCGTCCTGCGCGGCCCGGATCGAACGCGGCCTCAATGACCTGGAGGGCGTGCAGGCCACGGTGAACTTCGCCGTCGAGCGCGCGCACATCGAACACGGGCCACAGGTGTCGGAGCACGATTTGATCCATGCCGTCGAATCCACCGGATACGGCGCCTCGGTGATCGACCACTCCGGCCACGGGCAGAACCACATGGACCATGACGTCCCCGCAGAACAGTTGCGGCCCAGGCTGATTGGGTCGGCGGTGCTGGCGGTCCCCGTGGTGGCACTGTCGATGGTGATGCCGTGGCAGTTCAACGGCTGGTTGTGGGTGGTCCTGGCGCTGACCACGCCGATCGTGTTCTGGGGCGGCTATCCGTTCCACAAGGCCGCGATCAACAGCGCGCGGCATGGGGCCTCGACGATGGACACCCTCGTATCGCTCGGCACGCTGGCCGCCTACCTGTGGTCGCTGTACGCAATCCTGACCGGGGCCGCCGCGCACGGTCACGGTCATGTGTACTTCGAAGTCGCCGCCGCGGTGACGGTTTTCCTGTTGGCCGGCCGTTATGCCGAGGCCAAGGCCAAGCGGTCAGCGGGCGCCGCCTTGCGAGCGCTGCTGTCCTTGGGCGCAAAGGACGCCACGGTGATGCGCGACGACACCGAGGTGCGAATCCCAGTGGGGGAGTTGCACGTTGACGACGTGATCGTGGTTCGGCCAGGTGAGCGGGTGGCTACCGATGGTGTCGTCGTGGACGGCGCTTCGGCACTGGACACCTCGGCGATGACCGGCGAATCGGTGCCCGTCGATGTGCGTGCCGGTGACGAGGTGCTCGGCGGGGCGGTGAACACCTATGGTCGGATTCTGGTGCGCGCCAAGCGAGTTGGCGCCGACACGCAATTGGCCCGGATGGCTCGGATGGTCGCGGACGCGCAGAGCGGGAAGGCGTCCATCCAGCGGTTGGCCGACCGGGTGTCGGCGGTCTTCGTGCCGGTCGTGTTGGTCATCGCGGCGGTCACCCTGGGTGCCTGGCTGCTGCTCGGCGGTTCGGCGACGGCGGCGTTCACCGCGGCGGTGGCCGTGCTGATCATCGCCTGCCCGTGCGCGCTCGGCCTCGCGACGCCGACCGCGATCCTGGTCGGCACCGGCCGCGGCGCACAGCTCGGAGTGCTGATCAAGGAACCGCACGTGCTTGAAACCGTCAGCGGCATCGACGCTGTCGTCCTCGACAAGACCGGGACGGTGACCACCGGCACGATGGCCGTCGCGGACGTCGAGACCGAGCCCGGCGGCGACGCCGACGCTGTGCTCGCCCGAGCTGCGGCGGTCGAATCCGCGTCCGAGCATCCGGTGGCCGCGGCGATCGTGGCCGCCGCCCGCGAGCGCGGCGTGGCCGTGCCTGCGGTGACCGATTTCGCCAACGACCCCGGCACCGGGGTTAGCGGTGTCGTCGACGGGATCCGGGTGCGGGTGGCCCGCGCCTCCGACGATGACGGGCGCACCAGCGTCGAGGTCATCACCGACGGCACCCGGCAAGGGGTGATCCGACTGGTCGACGCGGTCAAGCCGACCAGTGCCGAGGCCATCGGGGAGCTGAAGGCGATGGGCATCACGCCGATCCTGTTGACCGGTGACAACCCGGCGGTCGCGGCACGGGTGGCCGCGGAGGTCGGCATCGCTGCCGAGAACGTCATCGCGGGTGTGCTGCCCTCGCAGAAGGCTGACGCGATCAGCCGGTTGCAGGCGCAGGGGCACAAGGTCGCGATGGTCGGTGACGGGGTCAACGATTCGGTGGCGCTGGCTACTGCCGATGTCGGCATGGCGATGGGAACCGGCACCGACGCCGCGATCGAGGCGGGCGACATCACGCTGGTCCGCGGGGACTTGCGGACCGTGCCGACCGCGCTGCGGCTGTCGTCGCGCACGCTGCGGATCATCAAGCAGAACCTGTTCTGGGCGTTCGGCTACAACGTCGCGGCCATCCCGTTGGCGGCGCTGGGCCTGCTGAACCCGATGATCGCCGGCGCCGCGATGGCGTTCTCCTCAGTGCTGGTGGTGACCAACAGCCTGCGCCTCAAGCGCTTCCGCTGATGTGATTGCGTCGAAACTGACGATTGGCAGGGAAAGTGCGAGACGAGACCTGCAGAACGTCGATCTCGGCGGAGGAGTGACGCTGGTCACGAACCCGTTGGTACAAAGTGCGGAATCTGTAACACTGTTGCACATGACGGAACTCGCCGAATCTGACTCCGCGACCGACGCCCTTCCGCTGGGCCCGCAGTCTCTGGTGTGGCGCTACTTCGGTGACAACCGGATGTTCCTGATCGGACCGCGCCCGGCGGTGCTGCAGAACATGCTGGCCGAACTCGGCCAGGGCGTCCTGGACCATTCGGTGTTCTTCGCCGATACCGCCGCCCGGGTGAAGCGGTCGTTGCCACCGATCTTCCGCACCGTTTACGGCAGCGAGGACGACAACGCGGGCACCCAGGTCCGCGACTTCCACCACAACATCAAGGGTGATATGCCCGACGGAAGCCGCTATCACGCGCTGGACCCCGACACCTACTTCTGGGCGCATGCAACGTTCTTCGACCAGGCGCTCTACTTCGCCGACACGTTCGTCAAGAAGCTGTCGCGCGAGGAGAAGGAGCAGATGTACCTGGAGTCCAAGACGTGGTACCGCCGCTACGGCGTCAGCGATCGCCCGATGCCCGCCGACTACGCCGAGTTCGAGCGCTACTGGGGCCGGATGATCAACGAGGTTCTGGTCGCCCACTCCACGGCGAAATACGGAGTTGGCTACGTCACCAAGGGTTTTCCGAAGCCCAAGGCGGTCAACCCGATCGTCTGGCGTCTGGTGGCGCCGGTGTTCAACCCGGTGGCGGCGTTCCTGACCACCGGTGGCATGCCACCGCGCACCCGCGAGATCCTCGGCCTGCCGTGGAGCGAACGCAAGGAACGCAACTATCAACGGTTCGCGGCGTTTTGGCGCTCGCGTCCGGTGAACTGGCTGTGGGATCATCTTCCGATGAACGTCCGCTACAACGGTTACGCCAGAGCGGGATTCGCGCGGGCGGGGCATGTCTGACCAGTCGACCGAAGCGATCCTCGACGCCGCGCTCGTCGAGTTCGACCAGCATGGCATCCGCCGGGTCGCCCTCGACGACGTAGCCCGTCGCGCCGGGGTGAGCCGGACGACGATCTACCGTCGCTTCGCCAACAAGGACGATCTGGTGTCTGCCGTTATGGATCGGGAGAACCTGCGCCTCTTCGCCGATATCGCGGACGAGCTCAAAACTGCACGTCCGCAGTCAAATTACTATGTCGAAGCTTTTACGCAGGCGATCCTGCGAACCCGCCGGCACCGGGTGCTCAACCGGATGGTGCTGGATGAGCCCGCGCTGACTCTCGAACTGGCTCGCCGGCACTACGCTGCCGCGGTGCAACGCATCGAGGCAGCGCTGCAGGTGATCTTCCCGCCCGGCTTTTCCGAGCGGATCGGGCCGCACGCCGTCCATGAACTCGCCGACAACATCTGGCGCTACGCTTTGATGGCGATGTTGCTGCCCAGCCCGGTGCCGCTCGAAACCGCCGACGACATAAGGTCGTTCGCGACCAATCACTTTCTGCCCAGCCTGCCCGAAGCTTTGCGCGCGGTGCCGGTCTAGTTGCCGGAGGGGCAGTCCAGATCGACGTAGGCGGTGGGTGATGATCGGTGCACATCGGTGACGGTGCACTGGCCCAAATCTCCGTTGGATTGCCCGTTGAACTGCACCTGGTAGCCCTGGGCTTGCAGTTGGCTGATGATGTCGGGCGCCGAACCGGTTCCCGACGAGGACACGATGTGCGCGACGCTGACGAGTGCTGCTGCAATGAGGTTGCTGTACATACCTTTAGATAGGTAGGGAGGTTACAATCCCTACGTGCTCTTAGGCGGGGCCAATACCTCGACGACTCCGTCGCGCTCACGAACGTCGAAGTGCGGCAACGGCTTCGGTGCAATCGGCAGAGCATGCGTCACGACCGCGCCGGCCGGGGAGAACGACGTCGAGTGGCACGGGCAGCGCAACCGGTCGTCCCCCTGGTCGAACCACAGCTTGCAGCCCTGATGGGTGCACACGCCTGACACGGCATCGACCCGGCCGTTGACCCGCCGGACGAAGCCGCTGACCGAGCCCAAGTCGAAGGCGTGCACCGCTCCTTCGGGTAGGTCGCCGCTGGCCGTCACGGTCTGCCAGGACCCGTCGGTGGGAACCAGCTCCGAGTCGGCGGCTTGCTGGTCATCGGTACGCGGCCGGACGACCAGCCGGTCCACCGACACGCCTGCCACCGCAGCCGTTGCCGCCGCGGAGGTGCCGACAATTACCTGCCGGCGAGTGGCCGACATGCGTGTCTTCGGCGGTGGTGTGTTCGTCAAAGGTGCGGTATCCGAGGACATTTCGGCAGCCATCCGCGCCTTCAGACTGTCGACGAATTCCGGTCGCGGTTCGCCGGCGTCCTCACGGGCAGCGGTCAGGTCGATCGCTGTTCGCAGCTGCGCTGCCTCGAACTCATCGGGAGTGAACGGTTTCGGCTGACGGCCGGCGAGCATGTCGTCGATGTAACGGGCAAGATTGCGGCGGGTCATGGCAATGCCCCCTCGCTGATCTGCGCGGCCAGCCGCAACGCTCGATGTTGCAGCACTTTGGCGTTCGCGACGCTGATGCCGAGCGTACTGGCCGCTTCCCGCACCGAACAGCCTTGCAGAAAGCGGAGTTCCAGGACGCGGCGGTAGTTGTCGGGCAGTGCATCCAGAAGTGCGGCGACACGCTGCGGGGCGGTGCTCGGTGCGGCCGGGCCGAAGACGGTGGCAGGGACGTCCTCGATGGTGGTGATCTCGGTGCCCAGGGTGGCCCGCCAATGCGCCGCCAGCACGGTGCGAGCGGTGGCGCGCAGATACGCGCGCACTTCGGCGATGCTGACCGTCAGGCGCAGCGGGCGCATCGCGGCCAGGAACACCTCCGAGGTCAGGTCCTCGGCGTCGGCGCGATTTCCCACGCGGCCGAAGATCAGCCGGTAGACCCAGGTGATGTTGTCGTCGTAGACGGCTTCCCAATTCGGATAGCGCGCTTCGGCGACCAGACGCAGATCTGGTCGCGGGCGTCGATCATCCTCGGCCGCCATCGTGGTGTGCCTTCCGCTCATCGATAAGAGATAGGCGGCGGGGTTACACGACCCGGGTGTGTAACCACCGCCCTACCTCTTGATGAGACGGTCCGCGCCGCGGACTTGGTTCAGCCGAGGAGGCAGGTTTCATGCACCACACCCGTATCGCGCTGGCATGCGCAGCGGTCGCCGTCGGCGTCGCCGCGTGCTCCACACCGGCGAAGGCCCCACCGCCGTCGGTCGACTTCGGACCCAACGGCGGGACGTCGGTCGGCATGCCGGGCATGTCGAGCATGCCCGGCATGCCGGGGACGATGCCGCAGGCAACAACGGCCGCGCCGCCCGTCGCCGGAACGGCGGTGAACATCACCAACTTCGCGTTCGCGCCGGCCACCCTCACGGTCAAGGTCGGCGAGACCGTCACGTGGACCAACAAGGACGAGGAACCGCACAACGTCGTCGCCAACGACGGGTCGTTCCGCTCGCCGGGCATGGACTCCAACGCCACCTACAGCTACACGTTCACCAAGGCGGGCAGCTTCGACTACATCTGCGGCATCCACCCGTTCATGCACGGCACCGTGGTGGTGAACGCATGACCGGCGACCCGCACCAGATGAGCCGGCGGCAGCTGATCCGCCACGGCGCCTGGTTCGGCGCGGCGGTCGGGCTGGCCGTCGTCGGCGGCGAGGTGCTGTCCCACGTCGCGACCGCTCCGGCGGCCACCGACACCCGACCCACCCTCCGGTTCGCCCAGGTCAGCGACAGTCACTTCGGGTTCACCGGCGGCGCCAACCCTGACGTCACGGGATCCTTCGAGCGGGCCATCCGGCAGATCAACAGCCTCGGATACACCCCGGATTTCGTCATCCACACCGGTGACCTGACCCATCTGGCCACGCCGGCCCAGTTCGATCAGGTCAACCAGATGATGGGCGGCCTGAACACCTCGCACGTGTTCACCGTCCCCGGCGAGCACGACTCGGTCGACGACGCCGGACAGAAGTACCGCGCGGTCTTCGGTGCGGGCACCCGCGGCGACGGCTGGTACAGCTTCGACATCGCCGGTGTGCACGTCATCGGGTTGGTCAACACGCTGAACCTCAAGAAGCTCGGGCACCTGGGAGCCGACCAGTTGGAGTTCATCGAGAAGGACGTGGCGCCGCTGTCGTCGGACACGCCGATCATCGTGTTCAGTCACATCCCGCTGTTCGCGATGTACCCGGACTGGGGCTGGGGCACCGACGACGCCACCCAGGCGCTGAGCTACCTGCGCCGGTTCTCGTCGGTGACCTGTCTGAACGGCCATGTGCACCAGTTGTTTTCGAAGACTGAAGACAATGTCACGTTCTACAGCGGTACGACCACCGCATACCCGCTGCCGCATCCGGGCGACGGGCCCGCGCCCAAGCCGCTTACTCTGCCTGCCGGCCAGCTCCACGACGCCCTTGGCATCCGCGAGGTTAGCTACACCAAGGGCCAGACCATGCTGGCGCTGAAAGAGGAGACCCTGCAATGACCCGTCTGGTGAATCTCGGAATCGCCGCCAGCCTGCTCGTCAGTGCGGCCAGCCACGGATACCTCTACCTGCACGGATACTCCTACATCCCGGGCATCGGAGGGGGATTCCTGGTGCTGACGAGTGTCTTCGTGGCGCTGGCGATCCTGATCGCCGTTGGCGGCCCCGCATGGTTGCGCGCAGTCGCGTTGGTGGGTGGGGTCGGTTCACTCGGAGCCTTCGCGCTGTCGCGGACCGTCGGGCTGCAGGGATTCCTCGAGCACGGCTGGCAGCCTGCACCCCATGCACTGATCAGCGTGCTCGCCGAGGTGATCACCGTGGTCCTGAGCGCGTGGTCGCTGTTCAGGACCGCGTCAGCAGCACCGCGTTCTCGAACGGCAGCATCCTGAACAGTGGGCGCCACGGGCCCGAAACATGATGAGCGGCTTCGGCTTTGGGCATCATCCGTGGATTGCTGAGCCGAAAGTCCGGCCATAGCGCTTGAGTCGGCCTCCGCCGGCGGCGGTGATGTTCTTCAACCAGTCACGATTAGGTCCGTAGGTCAGCAGGATCGCGATGCCGTCGTCGGTGGTGAACACCTGCAGCGGCGTGCGGTAGTTCGTGCCGGAGCGGCGTCCGACGTGCTCGAGGATCCCCATCGTGGGAACGAAGCCGGCCCACAGCCGCTGCACAGGATTGGTGACATACCGGTTGAACCTGGCCAGCCATTGCGGCAGTTGCATGCCCCCGATCAAACTCCCACCCACCGCGTACCTCAAGCCCCGCGGCACACGAGATTGAGCTCACACACAGGTCCACTCGAACTTCTCCTGCATGGCGTCAATCTCACGGAAATACGCAGGTCGGCTGTGGCGGATGTGACGTTCACCCGGAGTCCTACACCCTGTAGTTGAGCATCCCCGCAGTCTGGGACACTGGTGGCCATGAGCAGTACGGATCAGGCCGCCTCCACGGCGGCATCGGCCGGTCTGTTCGCCGACGCCTGCGCGGTCATCCCCGGCGGAGTGAACTCGCCGGTCCGGGCCTTCAACTCCGTCGGCGGCACGCCCCGCTACATCACCTCGGCCAAGGGCTACTGGTTGACCGACGCCGACGACAACCGCTATATCGACCTGGTGTGCTCCTGGGGCCCGATGATCCTGGGGCATGCGCACCCTGCGGTCGTCGAGGCGGTGCAACGAGCCGCCGCTGATGGGTTGTCGTTTGGGGCGCCCACTCCCGGTGAGACCGAGCTGGCCGCTGAGATCGTCGCCCGGGTGCAGCCGGTCGAGCGGGTGCGGCTGGTCAACTCCGGCACCGAGGCCACGATGAGCGCGGTGCGCTTGGCGCGCGGTTTCACCGGCCGCTCCAAGGTCATCAAGTTCTCCGGCTGCTACCACGGCCACGTCGACGCCCTGCTGGCCGACGCAGGCTCGGGCGTCGCCACCTTGGGCCTACCGTCCTCCCCGGGCGTCACCGGCGCCACCGCCGCCGACACGATCGTGTTGCCGTACAACGACGTCGACGCGGTCGAAGAGTCGTTCAGCAAGTTCGGTGACACCATCGCCGCGGTGATCACCGAAGCCTGCCCGGGCAACATGGGCGCCGTCCCGCCGCAGCCCGACTACAACGCCGCACTGCGGCGTATCACCGCCGAGCACGGTGCCCTGCTGATCGTCGACGAAGTGATGACCGGCTTCCGGATGAGCCGAAGTGGTTGGTACGGAATCGATCCCGTTGATGCCGACCTGTTCACCTTCGGCAAGGTGATGAGCGGTGGGCTGCCCGCAGCGGCGTTCGGTGGGCGCAGAGACGTGATGGAGCGTCTTGCCCCATTAGGACCGGTGTACCAAGCCGGCACACTGTCGGGTAACCCGGTGGCGGTGGCCGCCGGCCTGGCCACCCTGCGCAATGCCGATGACGCGGTGTACACCGCCCTGGACGCCAACGCCGACCGGTTGGCAGGCTTGCTCGCCGATGCGCTCACCGAAGCCGGTGTCGCCCATCAGGTTCCGCGGGCCGGCAACTTCCTGTCGGTGTTCTTCACCGACTCCCCGGTGACGAACTTCGCCGAGGCGAAGGCCAGCGAGACCTGGCGGTTCCCGGCATTCTTCCACGCCCTGCTCGACGCCGGCGTGTACGCCCCGCCGAGCGCCTTCGAAACCTGGTTCGTTTCAGCCGCACTCGACGATGCCGCCTTCGACCGGATCGCCGACGCTCTGCCGGCAGCAGCGCGGGCGGCCGCGGGAGCCAGGCAATGACCGAACGCACGACGGTTCACGTGATGCGCCACGGCGAAGTTCACAACCCGGAGGGCATCCTCTACGGGCGCCTGCCCGACTTTCACCTCTCCGAACGGGGGCGCGCCCAGGCCGAGGCCGTGGCCAGTTGGCTGGCCGCTCGTGACATCGTCTACGTCGTGGCCTCGCCGCTGGAGCGGGCGCAGGAAACCGCAGCCCCGATCGCTCGCCATCACGGCCTTGCCATCGACACCGACGACGAACTTATCGAGTCGCACAACGTCTTTCAGGGCGAGAAGGTCTCGCCGGGCGACGGCGCGCTGCGCGATCCGCGTAACTGGTGGCACCTGCGCAACCCACGCAAACCGACCTGGGGTGAGCCCTACCGTGAGATCGCCGAGCGAATGAAGCGCGCCGTGGACCGTGCCCGCGTCAGGGGGGCCGGCCACGAGGCGGTCTGCGTCAGCCATCAGCTGCCGGTCGAGACGCTGCGCCGATCGATGACCGGTGCGCAGCTGCACCACTTCCCGACCCGGCGGCTGTGCAACCTGGCATCGCTGACATCGTTCTACTTCGACGGGGACGACTACGTCGGCTGGGGATACGCGGAGCTCGCCGGGCAGTGAAGCGGCTGTTGGTCTCCCTGGTGGCAGCGTCGGTGTTGGCCGGCTGCTCCACCGGTGACGACGCCGTCGCTCAGGGTGGCACGTTTGAATTCGTCGCCCCCGGCGGCAAGACCGACATCTTCTACGACCCGCCCGCCAGCCGAGGCACTCCGGGACCGGTGTCCGGGCCGGAGTTGATGGATACCTCGAAGACCTTGTCGCTCAAGGACTTCGAGGGCAAGGTCGTGGTCATCAACGTCTGGGGCCAGTGGTGCGGGCCGTGCCGGTCCGAAATCACTCAACTGGAGCAGGTCTACACCCAGACCCGCGATCTGGGGGTCGCGTTCCTCGGTATCGACGTGCGGGACAACGACATCAGCGCACCCCGGGACTTCGTCGTCGACCGCAAAGTGACGTTCCCGTCGATCTACGACCCTGCAATGCGCACCATGATCGCCTTCGGCGGCAAGTACCCCGCTACGGTGATCCCGTCGACGGTCGTGCTCGACCGGCAGCATCGGGTGGCCGCGGTGTTCCTGCGTGAACTCCTGGCCGAGGATCTGCTGCCGGTGGTGCAGCGGCTGGCCGCCGAGCCGAAACCGGCTGCCCCATGACCGGTTTCGCCCAGACCGCCGCCGCGGGCCCGCTTCTGCTGGCCCTGGGCGTCTGCGTGCTCGCGGGGCTGGTGTCCTTCGCCTCGCCGTGTGTGGTGCCGCTGGTGCCCGGTTACCTGTCCTACCTGGCGGCGGTCGTCGGGGTGGACGACACGGCCGGGCCGGTGGCGCTGCGGACTCAGCGTCTGCGGGTGGCCGGGTCGGCGCTGCTGTTCGTGGCCGGCTTCACCGTGGTGTTCGTGCTCGGCACGGTCGCGGTGCTCGGCATGACCACCTCCCTGATCACCAATCAGCTTGTGCTGCAACGGGTCGGCGGGGTGCTGACCATCGTCATGGGCCTGGCGTTCATCGGCTTCATCCCCGCGCTGCAGCGGCAGGCACGCTTCACGCCGAAACGGCTCGCCGGTGTGGCGGGCGCCCCGCTGCTGGGCGCGGTGTTCGGGCTGGGCTGGACGCCCTGCCTGGGCCCGACGCTGACCGGCGTGATCACCGTCGCCTCGGCCACCGACGGCGCCAGCGTGGCCCGTGGTGTCGCCCTGGTGATCGCATACTGCCTGGGCCTCGGTATCCCGTTCGTGGTGCTGGCGCTCGGATCGAGCTGGGCGGCCAACGGATTGGGTTGGCTGCGCCGTCACACCCGGACCATCCAGATCATCGGCGGTGTGTTGTTGATCGCCGTGGGCCTGGCGCTGGTCACCGGCTTGTGGAACGACTTCATCTCGTGGGTGCGCGACGCCTTCGTGTCCGACGTGAGGCTGCCGATTTGAGATCCGTCGTCACCGTGATCCGCACCCTCTGGCGGGCGCTGACCTCCATGGGCACCGCTCTGGTGCTGCTGTTCCTGCTCGCGCTCGCCGCGGTGCCCGGCGCGCTGCTGCCGCAGCGCAGCCTCAATGACGCCAAGGTCGAGCAGTACATCGCCGAGCACACCATCATCGGGCCGTGGCTGAATCGCCTGCAGTTCTTCGAGGTGTTCTCCAGCTTCTGGTTCACGGCCATCTATGTGCTGCTGTTCATCTCGTTGGTGGGCTGTCTGACGCCGCGGATGATCGAACACGTCAAAAGCCTGCGCGCGGTGCCGGTTCCGGCCCCGCGCAACCTGTCCCGGCTGCCCAAGTACGCCACCGCCGAGATCACCGGTACACCGGAATCCGTCGCCGACAACATCTCCGGGCGGCTCAAAGGCTGGCGGCGCGTCACCCGTGAAACGGACGGCGGCATCGAAATCTCGGCCGAAAAGGGCTACCTGCGCGAGTTCGGCAACATCGTGTTCCACTTCTCGCTGCTCGGCCTGCTGGTGGCGATCGCGGTCGGCAAGCTGTTCGGCTACGAGGGCAACGTCATCGTCATCGCCAACGGTGGGCCCGGTTTCTGCTCGGCCTCGCCGGCGGCGTTCGACTCGTTCCGCGCCGGCAACAGCGTCGACGGCACCTCCCTGTATCCGATGTGCCTGCGCGTCAATGACTTCCAGGCCCACTACCTGCCCAATGGGCAGGCCCTGTCGTTCGCGTCGAACATCGACTACCAGGCGGGCGACGACCTGGCCGCCGGCACGTGGCGGCCTTACCGGCTCGAGGTCAACCATCCGCTGCGCATCGGCGGTGACCGGGTCTACCTGCAGGGCCACGGTTATGCGCCGACGTTCACCGTCACCTTCCCGAACGGGCAGCAGCGCACCCAAACCCTGCAGTGGCGCCCCGACGATCCGCGCACGCTGCTGTCCTCCGGCGTGATCCGCGTCGATCCGCCCGGCGGCATGTACCCGGACGCCACCGAGCGGCGCAAGCATCAGCTGGCGATCATGGGCCTGTTCGCGCCCACCGCCGAGCTCGACGGCACCCTGCTGTCGTCGAAGTATCCGGCGGCCAACGACCCGGCCGTGGCCATCGACATCTACCGCGGTGACACCGGCCTGGACACCGGGCGGCCCCAGTCGCTGTTCACCCTCGACCCGCGACTCATCGAGCAGAAGCGCCTCACCAAGGTCAAGCGCATCAATCTCAAGCAGGGCGAAGAGGTCAAGCTCGACGACGGCACCGTGGTCCGCTTCGACGGCGCCACCCCGTTCGTGAACCTGCAGGTCTCGCACGATCCCGGTCAGGTGTGGGTGCTGGTGTTCGCGATGTCGATGATGGGCGGGCTGCTGGTGTCGCTGATTGTGCGTCGGCGCAGGGTGTGGGCGAAGATAAGCGCAGGACAGACGCCCGGTACCGTAAACGTCGAGCTGGGCGGTCTGGCCCGCACCGACAACTCCGGGTGGGGCAGCGAGTTCGAGAAGCTCACCGAGCGAATGTTGCCGGACCTGCCGGAACAGGAGCCGTCGAAAGAGAAGGTCGCACGCGCATGAACACCGAGCACATCGACATCGGGCTGGCCCGCTATTCGGACTGGGCGTTCACGTCGTCGGTGGTCGTCCTGGTCCTGGCGCTGCTGCTGCTGGCCGTCGAACTGGCCTACAGCCGCGGCCGCAAGGTCGAGGCTCGCGAGCTTGTCTCCGCCGGGGTCACCGCCGACAGCGACCGTCCCGGAGTCGTCGTCGAGAACCAGAAACGCTCCGCCGACGAGCGCATCGGCAAGGCCGGCCTGTCGCTGGTCTACGTCGGCATCGCGCTGTTGTTCGTCTGCATCGTGTTGCGCGGGCTGGCCACCGCCCGTGTGCCGTGGGGCAACATGTACGAGTTCATCAACCTCACGAGCTTCTGCGGTCTGATCGCAGCCTCGATCGTCTTGCGTAGGCCGCAATACCGCGCGCTGTGGGTTTTCGTACTCGTTCCTGTGCTCATTCTGCTGACCGTCTCGGGCCGCTGGCTCTACACCAATGCCGCGCCGGTGATGCCTGCACTGCAGTCGTACTGGCTGCCCATTCACGTCTCGGTGGTCAGCCTCGGTTCGGGTGTCTTCCTGGTCGCCGGTGTGGCGAGCATCCTGTTCCTGCTGAAGATGTCACCGCTGTCCGACCCCGGCCGGGAAGGCCGGCTGGCGCAGATCGTGCAGCGGCTGCCCGACGCCCAGACCCTGGACCGAATCGCTTACCGCACCACGATTTTCGCGTTCCCGATCTTCGGCTTCGGCGTCATCTTCGGCGCCATCTGGGCCGAGGAGGCCTGGGGCCGGTACTGGGGCTGGGACCCCAAGGAGACGGTGTCGTTCATCGCCTGGGTGGTCTACGCCGCATACCTGCATGCCCGCTCGACGGCGGGCTGGCGCGACAAGAAAGCCGCGTGGATCAACGTCGTGGGCTTCGTCGCGATGGTCTTCAATCTGTTCTTCATCAACCTGGTGACCGTCGGCCTGCACTCCTACGCCGGAGTGAGCTGACACGGCCGTGCGCTAGGGTTCAAAGGACCCACGAACAACCACTCGACCCGAAACGATATGTCAGGGGGAAGTGCACGTGTCCACTCCTCATGGGTCCCGCCAGGGCCATGAATTAACTGATGCGACAACGGTATTCCGCACCGAACAGCGGTTCACCGACCCGGCTACCGCCGCACCCGAATCCGAGCCCGACTGGCTGGCGTCCACGCCGCCCATCGGCATCCCGATGGATCCGCTGACACCGGCAGCGCCGCTGTTCAACCAGTACGTCGCCGAGCATCCGGTGCCGTCCTACCGGCTGTCGGTTCCGCAGACCCCGTACCCGGATCTGTCGACCGGCGCGCTGCTGCGTCAGGCCAAGCCGGCACCCACCAGTGGCTGGCGCAAGTGGCTCTATCTGGCGTCGGGCAAACTCATCAATGTCGGTGAGGGACAGCGAGCCGCGCACCACACCAACCTCGTCGCGCAGGTGAACCGCCCGCTCAAGGGCTGCTACAAGATTGCGCTGCTGTCGCTGAAGGGTGGTGTCGGCAAGACGACGATCACCGCCACCTTGGGCGGCACGTTCGCCTCGATCCGAGGCGATCGGGTGGTGGCGGTCGACGCCAATCCCGACCGCGGAACGTTGAGCCAGAAGGTCCCGCTGGAGACGCCGGCCACCGTGCGACACCTGCTGCGCGACGCCGAGCGGATCGAGCGCTACAGCGATGTCCGGGGCTACACCTCGCAGGGCCCGAGCCGACTGGAGGTGCTGGCCTCCGAGAGCGACCCCGCGGTGTCCGAGGCGTTCAGCGCCGCGGACTATGACAAGGCCCTCGCGGTGCTGGAGCGGTTCTACAGCCTGGTGCTCACCGACTGCGGAACCGGCTTGCTGAACTCGGCGATGTCGTCAGTGCTGTCCCAGGCCGATTCGCTGATCGTGGTGAGCTCGGGTTCGGTGGACGGCGCGCGCAGCGCGTCGGCGACGCTGGACTGGCTGGACGCCCACGGTCACCAGGACCTGGTGCGCCGGTCGGTGTGCGTGATCAATGCGGTTCGGCCGCGCTCGGGCAAGGTCGACATGCAGAAGGTGGTGGACCACTTCTCGCGGCGCTGCCGCGCGGTGTGCGTCGTGCCGTTCGACCCGCACCTCGAAGAGGGCGCCGAGATCGACCTGGATCGGTTGAAACCGAGGACCCGCGAAGCGTTGGTTCAGCTTGCGGCCGTGGTCGCCGACGGATTTCCGGCCGTCGACGTCAACGAACGGTTCGGCTAGCGAGGGTTGTTGTCGCCGTGGCTCAGTCGCCACAGGAAGTCGGGATCGTCGTCCGGGCCGACAACCCTGGTCTTCGGCCGGTGCGCCTGGGCGCGAACCGCACGCCAGCCGACGTAGACGGCCGCCGCGATGATAAGAACCAACAGCAGGTACAGCACGAAAACCTCCTTTGTCCGAATATACGCGCGTCGGTAGGCTCGGCGCGGTGTCGGACAATTCGGACAATCAGACCCAGGCCACCGGCGGCCGCCTGGTACTCGACGTCGTCGTGTACACGTTCGCGCGGCTTGTCTTGGTGGTCGCTCTGACGGCTGCCATCTATTACATCGCGAAGCTGATCGGCATCTCCGAGTTCCCGCTCATCGTGGCGCTGTTGTTCGCGATCGTGCTCGCTCTGCCGTTGGGCATCTGGCTGTTGGCGCCTTTGCGCAAGCGCGCGACCGCGAGCATCGCGTCGGTCGACGAGCGGCGACGCCGCGACCGCGAGCAGCTGCAGGCCAGACTGCGTGGGCAAGACAAGAAGCCGGAAAAGGACTAACCCAGCGCGAGAGCCAGTGCGACGGCGATCGCCCAGACCAGCATCGTCAGGCCGGTATCGCGCAACACCGGGATGAGTTCGCGGCCGCCGAGGCCGCGGCGCACCGGGCCGGCCGCCCGCACTGCCAACGGCGCTGCGACCAGACCGACCGCGGCCCACGCTGTGGCGAGCATGAGGACCAAAGTCAGCACGCCGGTCAGCGCCAGCAGGGACTGGTAGAGCACCCGGGTGCGGCTGTCGCCGAGGCGTACCGCCAATGTCATCTTGCCCGCCACCCGGTCGGTCGGGATGTCACGCAGGTTGTTGGCCACCAGCACCGCCGAGGACAGCGCACCCGTCGCGACCGCCAAGACCAGGCCGACCCAGTCCACCCGCAGTGCCTGGGTGTACTGCGTGCCCAACACCGCGACGAGCCCGAAGAACACGAACACCGCGACCTCGCCCAGGCCGGCGTACCCGTAGGGCCGCGACCCGCCGGTGTACAGCCAGGCGCCCGCGATGCAGACCGCCCCGACCGCGATCAGCCACGGCGCGCTGACGATGGCCAGCGCCAGCCCGGCGACCGCACCCACGGTGAGGCTGACGACGGCCGCCGTCAGCACCGCGCGCGGCGACGCGAGTTTCGAACCGACCAGCCGCAGCGGCCCGGCCC
Organism: Mycolicibacterium crocinum; assembly: GCF_022370635.2. The sequence continues at coordinate 930,426 of NZ_CP092362.2, forward strand.
GCTCGTCATCGGTGCCGCGAATGCCGTCGGAGTAGTCGTTGGCGAAGTTGACTCCGACGATCAACGCCAGTGAAACAGCAAGTGCCAGCAAGGCCTTCCACCACACGGCCGCGTCCAGCCACGCTGCCGCGCCCGTACCCGCGATCACCGGCGCCACCGCGTTGGGCAGAGTTCTGGGCCTGGCCCCCTCGACCCATTGCGCGATGCTTGCCATGCCCGCAATCGTCGCACGCAGCGGTTCGGAGTCCTCCATGCTGTGTGACGGGACATGATCGACTCTTTTGCTGAGCGCAAGCACAGCATGTCCGGGTGTAATAGCTGGCGAGCACCGAAATTACTTAGCCACAGCTAATCGATTTCGGCGTCTGTCATCGAAAAGCTGCCTGCCCGCGCGTGCCGACGGTTTGCTCGGCGCCGCACGGTGAGTAATAGCCATAGGGCGGGGGGCCGGTCGGCGCCACGACCTGACGATGGATCGACGGCCAGGGCCAGTCCGCTCGAGAGGCGACTCACGATATACCGATCTAGCGGGCATTAATGCGGCATCGCCAACCGAGGCGGCTGAATGGTAACGCGTTCTAGTCACCGCGACGATTGTTCCCATCTTAAACAATTGACGCGCGGTCGCGGTTTGCTGTCGGGCGCGCGGGATGCGTCGACCTGCGGATCTGTGCCGACCTGCGATTGCGCGCCGCGACCCCTATCTTACGGACCAGTAAGTTCCTCCGGAAATCTCGGCGTTTCAAAGCTTACCCTCAGGTAGGTTTGCCGCGTCCCCCAAAAATCTCCGACAGGAGTCATCATGCACATTGCTGTGCGGTCATCTGTTGCCACCGGGGTGGCGCTGGTGGGAGCCGGCGCACTCGCGCTTTCCCCACTGCAGCCGGTCGCCTCGCCGCTGTCGAACGTCGGGGTTCCCGCCGCCTTCTCCACCGCCGGCGTCGAACTCACCGCCTCCTTCGACCCGGTGACCCCATGGGTCGAGGTCTTCACCGCCGCGGCGAGCAACGTGACAGCGATCGGTGAAGACTGGCTGGCCAACCCGCTGCCCGGCCTGCGACAGCTCGCCACCAATTGGTTCGGCTACGCCGATACCACGGCGACGGCGCTCGGTGGTGTCGCACAAGGCACCTGGACGTATCTCACCCAGACGGTGCCGGAGTCGGTCAACACCGCATTGCAGCAGATCGCTGACGGCGACCTGTCCGGTGCGGCATCAACGATCAACAACGCGCTGGGCAGCGCGATCTTTGCGATCGGCCTTCCGCTGTTCCCGGTGTTGGACATTCCCGGCAAGATCACCGACAACCTCACGGCTGTGGTCAAGGCGGTGACATCGATCAATGCGGCCCTGCCGCTGGTCGTGGGCCTGCTCGGGCCCATCGAAGGTGGTATCCAAGCCTTCGGTGACAATGCCCAGACGGTGCTCAATGCGGCCTCGGCCGGCGATTACGCCACCGCGTTCAACGCGGCGGTCAACACGCTTCCGGCGGTTGTCGGCGCCGTGCTCAACGGTTATCAGGACGGCGTCTACCCGGGCCTGCTCTCGGTGCCCACGGATCCGTCCGGCTTCGGCGGCGGGCTGGCCTACGCCCTGCTGGTGACACTCCCACAGACGATCGCCACGGCTCTGGGTGCGACGCCGCCCGTCACCACGACAGCCCTGAAGCAGGCCACGCCCAGCGCAGAGGCCGTGGTGGCCGATGAGCCGGCCGCCGGGGAGGCCGGATCCGGTGTGGGGCACTCGAAGTCGTCGACTGGCTCGGCCGGTTCATCGGCCGACGAGTCCACCGCGACCAGTGCCGCGGCAACCGATGACACCCCTGACTCCGCGACCGCGGTCAAGGACGGCAACAAGTTCGAACCCGGTCAGGTCAGCGGCTCCGGGGCCGGTGCACGCACCGCGTCGTCGGCGAAGTCACCGGCCGCCACGTCTGCCGGTGCCAGCGATCATGCCGGCGGCGCAGGCGGCAAGGGGCATAGCGCTCGCCATGCTGCCGGCAAAGGCGACTAGTTGGATCGCCGCGTTGTGACGATGTGATTCGGCGGCTCCCCGAAGCGGTTTGGCGCGGGGAGCCGCCGTCCCCATCCCCGTCGAATGGAGGATCGGTGTCGGCACGTCGGCCAGGTGACATAGGCCGTCAAACCACCCAACCGGACCGCCGAAGACTCGGCTTCGATGACATCGAGGCATCCGCCTGGGTGCAGTTCGAGTCCGCCGCGATCGGCTTGCACGCACTGGTCAATCGCGCGCTGGTCCAACACCACGAGCTCAGCCTGGCTGACGTACAGGTGCTGACGCATCTCAAGAATCATGGCCCGAGCGCGATGGGTGCGCTCGCCGAGCTGCTGATGGTCACCCCGAGCGCGCTCACCCAACAGATTCAGCGTCTCGAACGGCGCCGGCTGGTGCACCGGGAGGCCAGCAGCGACGACGGGCGACGCGTGTTGGCAACAATCACCCGAGACGGGCTGCGGCTGACTGGCGCGTCGCTGGAGACCTACGCCCGCGTGGTGCGGGCACACTTCCTCGATGAGCTGAGCAGGAATCAGATGATCGCCCTCGGTGACGGTTGCCGGCGGATCAGCGCGCGGTTGAAGGCGGTCGATGCATCGGTGGACTCGTCGGATACCCAATGACGTCGCGGCCGCCGATTTAAGGTGCCCGCATGCCTCTGTTCAAGAAGAGCTTCAAAGACGCATGGGCTCAGGCGGGCGCGGACATGGACCAAGAATTCGCCAGAGTCATGGACTTCCCGCCGGTCGCCGACATCGCGACCGAGCTGATGGCCGCCTTCGGTCCCGACGGGCCCAAGAGCGGCAAGCCGCTGACCCTGAACGATCTCCGCGAATGGTGGCTTGACCGGTACGACTTCGCCGACCGTCGCCAGCGCGTGGTGTGCTCGACGCGGTTGCGGCGCGGCGGGGGAGGCCCGATTCGCGAAGCGCTGCAGGTGCTCGAACATGCCGAGCTCGTGTATCTGACCGTGCGCACCGACCGGGAAGATGTCTGGACCGCAACGAACGTCGGACTGTCGACCCTGGCGGACGGCCGGGATGCGGTTGCCGAACGGGTAGGCCGGCGGGTCGCCGGGCCTGCGGCAGCGGAGCCGAAATCGGCTGCCGACCGTCTGCAGGAACTCGAAACGCTGCGCAGCGCCGGAGCGATCACCGACGCCGAATACGCGGCCAAGCGCGAACACATCATCGACGGGATCTGACGGGCCTGCACAATGGTCGAATGCTCGGAGTCATCGGCGGCAGCGGTTTCTACACCTTCTTCGGATCCGACGCGCGCAGCGTCAACCTGGATACGCCCTACGGCGAGCCGAGTGCCCCGATCACGGTCGGACGCGTCGGTCAGCACGAGGTGGCCTTCCTTCCCCGGCACGGTCTGAGCCACGAGTTCTCGCCCCACAAGGTGCCGTACCGGGCCAATATGTGGGCCCTGCGCGCCCTCGGTGTGCGACGGGTGTTCGGGCCGTGTGCGGTCGGCAGCCTGACACCGGAGTTCGGTCCGGGCGCCATCCTCGTCCCCGATCAGTTGGTGGACCGAACGCGCGGCCGGCTCGACACCTATTTCGATTCGGGCGGCATCCATGTCGGCTTCGCCGACCCGTACTGCCCGACGCTGCGCTCGGCTGTCACCGGCCTGCCCGGCGTGGTCGACGGCGGCACGATGGTGGTGGTGCAGGGGCCGCGGTTCTCCACCCGCGCCGAGAGTCAGTGGTTCGCACGTGAAGGGTTCAGCCTGATCAACATGACCGGCTACCCCGAGGCGGTCCTCGCCCGCGAGCTGGAAATGTGTTATGCCGCAATCGCTTTGGTAACCGATCTGGATGCCGGCGTCGATGTCGGAGCGGGCGTGCGCGCGGTCGACGTCTTCGCGGAGTTCGAGAAGAACATGGGGCCGTTCAAGCAGCTGGTGCTCGAAGCGATCGATCAGGTGGCCACCGAACGCGTGTGCGGGCATTGTCTTGCGCACGAAGGTGTCGAACTGCCCTTCGACCTGCCGTGAGGGTCCTGCTCACCGGCGCGGCCGGTTTCATCGGCAGCCGGGTTCGCGCCGCGCTGCTGGCCGACGGCCATGAGGTGGTCGCGGCCGACGTCATGCTCGACGCCGCCCACGGCCCCGGTGCCGAACTGCCGGGCGGCATCCACCGGGTCGACGTGTGTGACGCGGATGCGTTGGCGCCCTTGCTGTCCGGGATCGACGTGGTGTGTCACCAGGCCGCCGTGGTGGGCGCCGGTGTCAATGCTGCCGACGCGCCGTCCTATGCCAGTCACAACGACTTCGGCACCGCGGTGCTGCTGGCGCAGATGTTTTCCGCCGGAGTCCGGCGGCTGGTCCTTGCGTCATCGATGGTGGTGTACGGCCAGGGCGGGTATCGGTGCCCGGAGCATGGCGTCGTCGATCCGTTACCGCGCACCCGCGCCGATCTCGACGCCGGTGTGTTCGAACACCGTTGCCCGCTCGGCGGAGAAGAGCTGGCCTGGCAGCTGGTCGGCGAGGAGGCGGCACTGCGCCCGCGCAGTCTGTACGCCGCCAGTAAGGCCGCCCAGGAGCATTACGCGCTGGCGTGGGCTGAGTCGACCGGCGGCTCGGTCGTCGCGCTGCGCTATCACAACGTGTACGGCCCGGGCATGCCGCGGGACACCCCCTACTCCGGGGTGGCCGCGATCTTTCGGTCATCGCTCGAAAAGGGTGAATCACCGAGGGTTTTCGAAGACGGTGGGCAGATGCGGGATTTCGTCCACGTCGACGATGTCGCGGCCGCCAATGTCGCGTCCGTGCGCTCGGAGGCCGGCGGATTTCTGGCCGCCAACGTCTGTTCGGGGCGGCCGATCTCGATCATGACCGTCGCGACCCGGATCTGCGAAGCCCGGGGCGGTCCGGCGCCGGTGGTCACCGGCCAGTACCGCAGCGGCGACGTCCGCCATATCGTCGCCGATCCGGCGCAGGCCGCCGAGTCCTTGGGCTTCCGCGCTCAAGTCGACCCGGACCAAGGTCTGCGGGACTTCGCGTTCGCACCCCTACGGGCGTGACCGGCGCCACACCTTAAATCCCTTTGCTCCGTGGGTATTTAGGCCGCGATGACCGCCGTCCCCGGAACTGGTGACAATCGTCACCTTCGGGCCGCGGAGGCCTGACTTACCGCGCACTACCTGGCAGAATCTGGAATGGTTCCAATTTAGCTATTCAAGGAGTGGTGACAATCATGGCTCTGTTGACAATCGGGGATCAGTTCCCGGCTTACGACCTCAAGGCGGTTGTCGGCGGTGACCTGTCCAAGGTCGACGCCAAGCAGCCCGACGATTATTTCATTCAGGTGACCAACTCGGACAACCCCGGCAAGTGGCGCATTATCTTCTTCTGGCCCAAGGACTTCACATTCGTCTGCCCGACCGAGATTGCCGCTTTCGGCAAGCTCAACGACGAGTTTGAGGATCGCGATGCGCAGGTACTCGGCGTCTCGGTGGACAACGAGTTCGTGCACTTCCAGTGGCGGGCCCAGCACGAGGATCTCAAGAAGCTGCCATTCCCGATGGTGTCCGATCTCAAGCGCGAACTGTGCTTGGCCACCGGCGTGCTCAACGCCGACGGTGTGGCCGACCGCGCCACCTTCATCGTCGACCCGAACAACGAGATCCAGTTCGTCTCGGTGACCGCGGGGTCGGTCGGCCGCAACGTCGACGAGGTGCTGCGAGTGCTCGATGCGCTGCAGTCCGACGAGTTGTGCGCCTGCAACTGGAAGAAGGGCGACCCGACCATCGACGCCGGCGAGCTGCTGGCCGAGGCGGTCTGAGTATGAGCATCGACGCCGTCAAAGAGGCGTTGCCCGAGTACGCCAAGGATCTCAAGCTGAACCTGGGCAGCATCGTGCGCTCGACCGAGCTGACCGAACAGCAGCTGTGGGGCGCGCTGGTGGCGACCGCCGCGGCGACCAAGTCCGAGCAGCTGCTGCGCGAGATCACCGAGGACGCGCTGGATCTCCTGACCGAGGAGGCGTATCACGCCGCGTTGGGTGCCGCCGCGATCATGGGGATGAACAACGTCTTCTATCGCACCAAGCACCAGCTCGAGGGTCGCTACGACGACCTGCGGGCCGGGCTGCGGATGAACATCATCGCTAATCCCGGTGTGGCCAAGGCCGACTTCGAGCTGTGGTCGCTAGCGGTGTCCGCGATCAACGGATGCGATCAGTGCCTCGCCGCCCACGAGAAGGAACTCCGGGACGCCGACGTCTCGCGGACGGTGATTTTCGAAGCCATCCGCGTCGCATCGATCGTGTCGGGCGTCGCGCAGGCCCTGCTCACGACGCAGGCGCTGGCGACCGCCTGATGGAATCGCCGCTCGACCCCCTTCCCAACCCGGTAGTTGGTCGGGAGGGGGGTCGAGCGCATACTGGGCCGGTGAAGACTGAGATCTGCGACCAGTTCGGCATCGAGTTCCCGCTATTCGCCTTCAGCCACTGCCGCGATGTCGTCGCCGCGGTCACCAACGCGGGCGGCTTCGGCGTGCTCGGCGGCACCGCGTACACCCCCGATCAGCTCCACCAGGAACTCACCTGGATCGACGAGCAGGTCAAGGGCAAGCCGTACGGCGTGGACATCATCGTTCCGGCCAAGTTCGAAGGCAAGGGCGAAAACCTGTCGTTCGGTCAACTCGCCGATCGGATTCCCGACGACTTCCGCGGCTTCATCAACGACCTGTTGGCCGCCCACGACATCGACATCAGCGACCAGCCCCGGATGGCCGCGTCCTCGCTGAGCGGTGACACCGGCGCGAGCCTGCTCGACGTCGCACTGAACCATCCGATCAAGTTGATGGCCAACGCACTTGGTGTTCCGCCGGACTACATGATCGAGGCCGGCAAGCAGACCGGCATCCCGGTCGCGGCGCTGGTCGGTGCTAAGGAGCACGCCATCAAACAGGTCAATGCCGGCGTCGACCTGATCGTCGCGCAGGGCACCGAAGCCGGCGGTCACTGCGGTGAGGTGACCACGCTGGTGCTCATCCCCGAAGTCATCGAGGCCATCAAGCCGATCCGTGAAGTGCCCGTGCTGGCGGCCGGCGGGATCGTGACGGGCAGGCAGATGGCGGCGTCGGTGGCGCTCGGTGCGGCGGGCGCCTGGACGGGTTCGGTGTGGCTGACCACCGAGGAGGCCGAGACGGCCCCGTACACGGTGCAGAAGTTTTTGGCCGCGACGTCGCGCGACACGGTCCGGTCGGCCGGGCGCACGGGAAAGCCGTCGCGCCAATTGGTTTCGGACTGGACCGACGCATGGGCGCCGCACGAGGGCGGTCGTCAACCGCTGCCGTTGCCGCTGCAGAACATGATCGCCGAGCCGGTGCTGCGCCGGATCGACAAGTTGGCCGAGGGCGGCCACCCGGGTGCTCAGAAGTTGGCGACCTACTTCGTCGGCCAGGGCGTCGGGCTGATGAACAAGGTCAAGCCGGCCCGCGAGGTGGTCCTGGAATTCATCGAGGATTACCTGGCCGCCGCCGAGCGGCTCAGCCGGTCCCTCGACGACTAATTAGAGGCCCTTGGGCGCTGCCTTCACTGCTTGCACGTCCGAGGGGTCACCGCTGAAGTCGACGTGCGCTAGCCGCCCGGTGGCGAAGAGCAGCAGCTCCTGCGGTTCCCCGGTCACCGTCACGGCCGGACCGTGGCCGGCGGTCAGGATGGTTTTCCCATCCGGGGTTCGCAGCTGCACCCGGGCCGGCATCTTGGCCAGCGTCAGTCGAGCCATCATCCCGAGCGTGCGACGGAGCTTTCCGGTCAGCTCCGGATCAAGGGTGCGAGGTTCCCAGCCCGGCTGGGCGCGGCGAATGTCCTCGTGGTGGATGAACATCTCGGCGACGTTGGCCACCGAATCGACCAGCTTGAGCGGCGAGTAGAGCGGCGGTCCGGCGGCCACCTTCTCCACGAGCGCGTCCCACTGGGTGTTGTTCGCGACGGCGTCCTGCACCTTGGCGGTGTGCCCGGCGAAGAGTGGGATGAGGATGCCGGGAGCGGCATCGACGCGGTATTCGCGAACCATCAAGTGCGCGGCCAGGTCTCGGGCCGTCCAGCCTTCGCACAAGGTCGGCGCGTCGGGTCCGACGTCGCGCAGGGCGGCGATGAGGGCGGCACGTTCACGCTGGGCTACAGACATCTCGATCTCCATCGGTCGGCGACTGTCGACGAGCCCACGCTACTACTACACCCAAGCCGACGTTTCGCTGGTGAAGTTCGAGTAGATCCCTGCACAACGTCGATCTCGGCGAACGCACTCACTCCGACAGCGGCAGCCGAACCTCGAAACGAGCCCCGTGCGCGGTGTTGTGCGCCGACAGTGTGCCGTGGTGGGCGTGTACCAGCCCGGCCGCGATCGCGAGCCCCAGGCCGGATCCGCTCGGCAGCGACGAATCCTCGCGCGGCACACGGCCGTTAGATCCGCGATAGGCGACGTCGAAGACTCGCGGCAGGTCCGCCTCATCGATGCCGACGCCGGTGTCGTCCACCCGGGCCCATGCCCCGCCCGCGTCACTGCCCAGCGCCAGTGTCACCGCCCCGCCTGAAGGTGTGTGCGCGATGGCGTTGGCCACCAGATTGGACAGCACCCGCACCAGCGCGCGATCGCTGCCGATCACCCGCACTGGGTCCGCCGGAACCGACGCGGACAGCTGCACCCCGGCACGCTCGGCGGTGATCTTGTGGGCGGCGATCACGTCGTCGACGACCTCGTCGAGCGCGACCTTCTCGTACGGCGCGTGCACGGCCCCGGCGTTGATCTTCGACATCTCGAACAGGTCGTCGACCATCTCCGAGAGCCGAACCGATTCCTGCTCAATGTGTTTGGCCTGCACCCGGACCTCGCCGTCGCTGACCACACCGTCGGCAATGGCCTCGGCCAGCGCGCGGATACCGGCGAGCGGCGTGCGCAGGTCATGGCTGACGAACGCCACCAACCGGCGCCGGGATTGCTCGGCCATCCGCTCGGCGTCGTGAATCTCCTGCTCCCACACCGTCCGGCGGGCCTGATAGCGCGCCAGCATCACCGCCGCGGGCAGTGTCACGATCGCCACGATCAGGAGCACGACGGCGATCGGCGCGAACGTGCTGGTGATCATGAATCCGCTGGCGCCCAGCACGCCGGTCAGCGTGGCCAGCGTCGGGATCAACACCAAAGCCACCATCGTGAGGGTCATCGACCAGGATCGTGCCAGCCGAATCACCAACGCGCCCAACAGAACAACCGGCAGCGAGCAAGCCAGCGCCAGTATCGCGATCTGAGCTAGGTCACGCGGTGGCACGGTCACCGCCGCCGGCTTCACCGCGCCACAGATACCCACGGCCCCAGACCGTTTGTACGCGGTGATGTTCGCCGAGCTTGGACCGCAAACGCTTGACGTGAACAGTGACCGTCGACAGGTCACCGAAATCCCAGTGCCACACCTGCTGCAGCAGCTCCTCGCGGGAGAAGACGGTGTCGGTGTGGGTCAGGAAGAACAGCAGCAGATCGAATTCGCGGTTGGTCAACCCCACCGGCTTACCGTCGATCTGCACCGCGCGCGCCGCCGTCGAAACCGTCAGGTCACCGACCGTCATCTCCAGGGGCAGAGCGGCCGCGGGCGCCGGTGCACGCCGCAACACCGACCGCACCCGCAGCGCCAGTTCCCGCGGGCTGAACGGCTTGGTCAGGTAGTCGTCGGCGCCGGCCTCGAGCCCCGCGATGCGGTCGTCCTCCTCGCCGAGCGCGGTCAGCAGAATCACCGGCACGCTGTAGTCGCCGTGCTGACGCAGGGTGCGGCAGAGCGACAGACCGTTGGGCCCGGGCATCATCACGTCCAGCACGGCGACGTCGATGCGCTGGGTTCCCAGCACCCGCAGCGCTTCGCTGCCGTCCCCGGCAACGGCGACTTCCAGGCCGTCGCGCTCGAGGTATCGGCGCACGACATCACGCACGACGGTGTCGTCGTCGGCAATCAGTACGCGGGCCGGCATAGGAAAATGTTAGCCAACACCAGCCTCCACCTGCACCAACGTCACGGTTTTGTCATTCCCTCCCGCGCGCGGACGCCGAAGCTCACCTAGGTTGGCTTCTATGCCCGAGTGTCCGGTCACGGTGGTGCTGCCCTGTCTCAATGAAGCCGACTCGCTGCCCACCGTGCTCGCCGCCATACCGCCTGGTTATCGCCCTTTGGTCGTGGACAACAACAGCACCGACGGGACGGCGGAGGTGGCCCGGCGCCACGGCGCGGAAGTGGTCAGGGAAAGCCGTCCGGGCTATGGCTCGGCCGTTCACGCCGGGGTCGAGGCGGCCCGAACGCCGATCGTGGCGGTGCTCGACGGCGACGGTTCGCTGGACCCGGGAGACCTCCCGCGGCTGGTCAGAGAGCTGGAACGCGGCGCCGACATGGTGACCGGCCGCCGCAGGCCAGTGCGCGGACTGAAATGGCCGTGGCATGCGCGGATGGGCACCGCGGCGGTGTGCTGGCGGCTGCGCACCCGGCACGGACTGCCGGTCCACGACATCGCCCCGATGCGCGTCGTCAATCGTGACGCCTTAATGACGCTCGGGGTTGCTGACCGGCGTTCGGGGTATCCACTGGAACTACTGGTCCGTGCCGCGGCCGCAGGATGGCGCGTGGTGGAGGTCGACGTCGACTACGGCCCGCGCGTCGGCGGGAAGTCGAAAGTCAGCGGGTCGGTGCGAGGGAGCGTCACCGCCGCCGTCGACTTCTGGAAGGTCATTTCGTGACACCAAGGCCGGGACCCATAGCGGTCACCCTGTTGGTGGTGGCGAAGGCTCCGGTACCCGGTCTGGCCAAGACACGACTGGCCGTGACAGTCGGCGAGCAGGCCGCCGCCGACATCGCGGCCGCCGCCCTGTTGGACACCCTCGACGCGGTCGCCGCGACCCCGGTCACGCACCGGGTGGTCGCGATGACCGGCGATCTCGATAAGGCCTGCCGGGCCGATCAACTACGGACGCGTCTTCGAGACTTCACCGTGTTCGAGCAACGCGGCGACGGCTTCGCCGAGCGGCTGATCAATGCCCACGCCGACGCCGCGGCTGTCCGTCAGCCGGTGCTGCAGATCGGTATGGACACTCCCCAGGTGAGCCCGGATCTTCTCGGGGTCTGCGCCCGCCGGCTACTGACCGCTCCGGCCGTGCTGGGAATGGCGCGAGACGGCGGGTGGTGGGTGCTTGGGGTGGCAGACGGCGGGATGGCTGAATGCTTACGCGACGTGCCGATGTCGCAGGCCGACACCGGGGCTGTAACGCTCGCCGCCCTCGAGGACACCGGTATTTCCGTGACTCTTGTCGAGGAATTGGATGACGTCGACACCATCGACGACATCCCCGCGGTCCGTGCCGCCTGCCAGTCGTCGAGCCGATTCGCCGAAGTAACCCGAGGGGTCTGAAATGCTGGGACAGCTCTACGACAAAGCACTCGACGGCGAAAGTTGTTGGGTCCGGCACGACGACGGACAGCTGCGACATCTTCCGGTGCGCAGTTGGCTCGGCGGCCGACATGCCGATTCACAGTTCGACACGGCAGTGGTGAACCTGTGCGTCGGTCCCACCATCGATTTGGGTTGTGGCCCTGGCCGATTGGTGGCAGACCTGGTGCGGCGCGGGATACCTGCCCTGGGCGTCGACCAGTCGGCGACGGCGGTCGGACTGGCGCGACGAATCGGCGCGCCAGTCTTGCGTCGTGACTTGTTTGCCAGTCTGCCTGGCGCCGGGCGCTGGCAGACGGTTCTGCTCGCCGACGGCAATGTGGGTATCGGTGGCGAGCCGCGGCGGGTGTTGCGCCGCGCGTCGGAGTTACTGGGCCGCGGCGGACAGTGCGTGGTGGAGTTCGAGAAATCGATCAGCGGAATCAGGACAGGACTGGTGCGGCTGGAATCCTCACAGTCGGTCGGCCCGTGGTTTCAGTGGGCCTCGGTCGGGATCGATACGGCCTCGAGACTCGCTGACGAGACGGGATTCACTCTGGCACAGGTTCATTCGATCGGCGAGCGGGTGGTGGGCGTACTGGCGGTGCGCTAGCCCGTCTGTGCCGAGCGGATGCTGCTGCGGATCAGGGCGAGGGCATAGGCCAGCGCGCTGACCCCGAAAAGAATCGCGGTGAGCAGCAGCCAGCGGCCCAGGTAGGGCTCCTGGGTCAGCCCAGTGGCGGCATGGAAGGTCGGCGCGCCCTGCTCGATGATGCCAGGAAGGAATATGACCAGGGTCAATGCTGCGCCGATCAGCGGTATGCGGATGTAGTTCAGCGCTGGTACCCGAGGCCGTTCGGCGTCCGTTCGCCGGCGTGGCGTGGCGACCACCAGGATGCGGTCGACCAACGCATAGACCGGGAATAGCACCAGGTCGTGCGCGATGATCGAGGCAGCGAACCACACCGCAATGGACTGCCACCAGGTCTGCGGGTTCCACAGCTGCGCCGGCCCGAGCGTGGCGACAACATAGCCGAACAGGGCGAAGCCGCCGATCAGGGTAAGCAGATGCAATGGGTGTGATCCGTAGAGCTTGCGGAAAGTTCTTGCCGGAGAGGACATTTCACACTGCTCTGAAATCGATGGAGGCTACCCACTTGGTGTTGTGGACACCGGGCAGGGCGGGCACGATGATCCGCGCCGGATAGCCGTGGTTGGGCGACAGGTCGGCTCCGTTGACTCTCAACGCCAACAAGGCATCCGGGTGCAGGACCTGGTTGTCTTGCAAAGTGGCCTGATTGAAGCCGTATCGCTCCAGCGAGCGGACGTACGCCGAGCGCGGATTCGGTACGCCGGCCAATCTGGCCAAATCCCGCAGCGGCACCCCGGTCCAGACCTGGGTGGTGGACCACCCTTCCACACAGGCAATGGGCAACTCGGCGGTGTGTTGGTTCATTGCCGCCAGTGCGGCCCGGTCGAGCACGACGGGGGTCGGGCCGCCGGTGAGCGTCAGCCGCCATGCGTCGCCGGTGGCTCGGGGATCGATCTGTGACGCGGCGAAGGTCTTGTTCACCTGAAAGTCGTTGGGCCGGTCGCCCAGAGTGCGGCCTCGGGGCAGGAGGAGCGCGGCGGGCCGTGTGAAGCCGCCGATGGTCTGCCCGGCGGTGATGACAGCCATGAATAGCGCGCCGCCGCCGACCAGGGCCAGAGCGCCGCGGCGACTGACGGTGGGCGGCGCGGGGTCGGTGGCGACCAGGCCGTCGGTATCAGGCGGCTGGGCACGGGTGTCAGCGGTCTTGGTCCGCAGCACCTGGCGCAGCGACAACGATCTCAGGCCGGACCACATCTTCGGGATCTTGATGACGATGTGGATCACGAACCCGGCGATGAACACCCATGCGCCGAAATAGTGCGCGGTATAGAAGCTGAAACCGAAGATGTAGTCGTACTGGATGTTCAGTACGCCCGTGACGATTTCGAACAGAATGCCGCCGACCAGCATGATCAGCGACACCCGTTCGATCAGCTGGGCAATCGAACGCGACGGCGGCCAGGCGAAGAACCGCGGGATCACCGACCACAATTTGGCCAGCACCACGGGAATCAGGACAAGGCCGAGCCCTACGTGCAGACCCTGAGTTAGTCGGTACAGCCAGGACGGGTTGGCCGGCCATGCGAATGTGGGCAGCTTCAGAAAGCCGACATCGGCGGGAATGGCCTGGCCGAATTGCGGACCGTACGCGATGTAGGACAGCAAGCCGGTGATGATGACGATGGGCAGGGTGACGAGCAGAACGAGGCCGAAAACCGAGGTCAGCCAGGGGCCGCGCAGCGGGCTTCGCCAGCGCTGGAGTCGGTTGGCGCCTGGCGGTGGGTGCTTGTCGATGGTGCGCCAGAGTGCCGCGGGGAAGCCGTAGCCGGCCGAATCGGTCGGTGCTGCCGTGCGGTCGTCGTCTTCCATCGGCTCCATCTCCAGCTCGGGACGCGGTCCCTATTGTGTGTGCGGCGCCCGCCGGAGCGTTACCAGTTGGTCAGGATGAAGTGATTGAGTAACAGCGCACCGATCACGTTGAGGCTCAGCCACCATCGCTGGGTGCGCGCGGGTAGCAGCGCACCCGCGGCGGTCAGCCATACCTCGAAGGGCAGCCAGATCCGCTCGGTCTCGGCCTTGGACAGCATGGACAGGTCGGCGAACAGGATGGCGATCAGAGCGGCCAGGATCAACAGATGCAGTCCGGACCGGCGTTTGATCGCGGCGATTTCGAACACCCGGCCGATACCCGCGACGCTACCCAACCCGATTGCGCAGACCACCGACGCGAGGTTGGCCCAACTCCAGTACTGGAACGGTCGGTCATTGGCGATGCCCTGCCAATACCGTTGCTGCACAAGCGTGTAGCCGTCGAACCACCAGAACCCGGCGATGGCGAATGCAACGACCACCACCAGCGCGGCCAATACGGCCGGGACCAGAACGCGGACCGCATCGCGCCACGACGACGCGCACATGAGGACGGCGACTGCGAGCACGGCCATCAGCGCCAGCCCATAGTTGAGGAAGATCGCCCACCCGAGCACCAGCCCGGCGGCTGCACCGGTGACGACCGGCCGGCGTCCGGTGCCCCGGACCGCCAAGGCCAGCAGGGCAATACCCCAGGCGGCCACTCCGGTGAAGTAGCCGTCGGCGGACACCGCGATCCAGATTGCGGTCGGCGCCACGGCGACGAACGGCGCCACCAGGCGGGCGGTCGCTTCGCCGTTGAGTGTGCGCACCGCCACCAGGACGGCCGCGGCCGCCGACGATCCGAACAGCAGGCACCACAGGCCTGCCCAGGCTCCACCGCCCAGCCCGATGCGGTCGAGCCAGACGAAGGTCAGCAGTGCACCGGGAGGATGCCCCGAGACGTGGGTGATCCACGAATGCGGCTGGAAATCCACAATTCGGCTGGCGAACGTGCGGACGGCCTCGGGGATGTCGGTGATCGTCGGGACCTGGCGCAGGTATTCGTGCTCGGAAGTCAGCCGGCCGGCGAAGCCGCGCTGCCAGCCGTCGATCATTGCCAGCGCGAACGCCCACGACATCGACGTCGCCCACGCCGTCAGGGTGAGTGCTCGCCAGGACAGCCGACCAGCGACCGACGCTCCCCAGATGACCGTTGCCAGGCCGATCAGGATGGCCGGGACTGTCCCCCAGCCGATGTGGGCGTTCCACCAGCCGAAGATCGGTGCGGTGTCGGCCAGGCCCTTGATCCGATCGGGCGAACTGTTGATCAGCGGAGTGACGATGCCCAGACGCAGCTGCGGAACGACGAACGCTGCCGTCACCAGCAGGACGCCAATGGTCACCGCCACCGCTTCTTTGCGCCCGAT
This sequence comes from Mycolicibacterium crocinum, assembly GCF_022370635.2. The sequence goes on from NZ_CP092362.2 coordinate 945,731, forward strand.
GCTCACAAGACCCCAGCGTACGGGTGGTGCGGTCCATTCCGGTCGCGAGATCGACTACAGGGTTGTGACATCGCGAGATCTACAGCCGTGAAGTCGATTTCGGCGACAGCCGCGTATGCCGACGCCGTTCAGCCCCAGGACGACCACTGATCGACGTCCACCGCGATCATCGGACCGTCGATCGAAACAGACTCATACTGAGGATATTTCGCGCGCAACAGCTCGCAGCCGCGCTCGAACGGCCAGCCGTCACGGTGGATCGTCGCGATACCGTCGGCCCGTACCCACCACAGCTGAGACCAGTCGTCGTCGTAATGGTCGACCAGAATGCTCACCCGTGGGTTGGCCTCGATGTTGGCCAACCGCCGCAACCGGTGCGTGGATTTCGGCTTGCCGTCCACCGCGGTGTAGAGAGTGGACTCGGCAAAAGCGAACACGATCGGCACCACGTGCGGGGGACCGTCCGGCGTCACGGTGGCCAGCCGGGCCACCTTCGCGGCCGCGAAGCGGTCAGCCGCCTCCGTCACGCCCGGGTAGCGGGCTGCTGAACGTCGGAGCCGGCGGTGCTGGCGATGAAGTCGTCGATCAATTCGACGACCTCCATCGGGCGCTCCACTTGGGGAAAGTGCCCCACGCCGGTCAGCACCTCGAGCCGGACATCGGGCCGAGCCTCGTGCGCGGAGTAGGCATGCTCGACGGGAATGATCGCGTCTGAGTCACCCCAGATGGCCATGATCGGCATATCAGCCTTCACGTGCAGCCGGTTCAGCGCGCTCACCGCCTGACCGCGGTAATCGACGACCGAACGCAGCGTGCGCAGGAAGGCTGAGCGGGTCGCGGCGTCGGAGAACGAACTGTAGGCGTTCCAGATCTCCGCGCCACGCGGCGACGTGATCCCGGCCTTGCCGAACCAGGACCGCACCTTCTCGCCAAGGGCCAGCACCGGCGGGGGAGCGATGATCGGCATGATCAGCTCCGCGCCGGGCGCCGACAGCAGCCGCAGCGTCCATCCGACGTCGGGCCCCAGGCCGCCGCTGTTCACCAGGATCAGGCGGTGGCAGTAGTCCGGGTGCTGGTACAGGAACTGCATGGCCACGCCGCCGCCGAGCGAATGCCCGACGATCGTCGCCCGCGTCACGCCGAGTTCGTCCAGCAGGTCACGCAACCACACCGCGAACGCGCCCAGTGAATAGTCGCTGCGCGGCTTGGCGGAGTGACCGTGACCCAGCAGGTCCGGCGCGATCACCCGGTACTTGCGCGAGAGCGGCCGCACCACCGAACGCCAGGTCTGCGAGCTGCCGGCCATGCCGTGCAGCAGCAGGATCACCTCTCCCTGGCCCTCGTCCAGGTAGGCCACCCGGTCACCGTGCAGGTCGAGAAACTTCAGCTCGTCCATTACTTTCCTGTCCCCTTTATGTGGCTGCGTAAACCATTGTTCACCAGCCGTAGCCCCCGGGCAGGTCACCGCCGTTGGCGAACCGCTCACGCAACGCCCGGCGATCCAGCTTGCCGATGCCGCGGCGCGGAAGCTCATCGAGAATGTGCAGCTCACGGGGTGCGGCCGTCGGGTCCAAGGACTGGGCGAGGTACTCCCGGATGTCGTCCAGGCTGGGTTCGAGTGCACCAGTGAGAAGCACCACTGCGGCCACGACCCGCTCGCCCAGCCGGTCGTCCTCGAGCCCGAACACCGCGCAGTCGGCGATCGCCGGATGCTGTGAGAGCACCGCCTCGACCGGTGCGGGCATCACCGTCAGTCCACCGGTGCTGATCGCTTCGTCGACCCGGCCCAGCACTCGCAGGCGGCCGTCCTCGTCCACGGTGCCCAGGTCGTCGGTCCGGAACCAGCCGGGTTCGGCGAACGGATCCGGATCCGGTGGATTCCGATAGCCCATGGCCAGCGTCGGGCCGCCGATCACGATGCGACCCTCGCCCGGTTCAGCGCCGTCATCGAGCCGGATCGTCACTCCGCTCAGCGGCACACCGTCGTAGACGCACCCGCCAGCGGTTTCGCTCGAACCGTAGGTTCGCACCACCTCGATCCCGGCTGCCGACGCCCCCTCCAGGACCGGCCGGGGCGCCGGGCCGCCACCGAGCAGCACCGCGTCGAGTTCGGCGAGCGCCGCGGTGGCCTCGGGGTCCAGCAACGCCTTGGCGAGCTGGGTGGCGACCAGGGCGGTGTAACGCCGACCGGAGCCCAATTGCGCGACGGCCGTGGGCAATTGGCTGACGTCGAAACCGGCGGAGATGTCCAGCTCGACGGGAACCGTGCCGGCCTGCAGGCTGCGAACCAGCACCTGGATCCCGGCGATGTGGTGCGTCGGTAACGCCAGCAACCAGGTGCCCGGGCCGCCGAGGTGGTCCAGGGTGGCCGACGCGCTCGCGATCAACGCCGCCGGCGTCAGCATCGCGCCCTTGGGTGTTCCGGTGGTGCCCGACGTCGACACCACCAGCGCGACATCGTCGTCGATCTCCTCGCCGACCCGCAACGACGTTGTCAGCAACTCGCTTTCGCGCAAGTCACCCGCAGGGATCGGAACCAGGGGCGCGTCTCGTCCATCGAGGACGCCATCCAGGGCGGCCATCAGTGACTGCGCCGACGGGCCCGGCGGGATGGCGAGTGCTCGCAGAGTTGTTATTCGACGTCCTCACTGTCTCGCGGATCGTCCAGCGGCCAGCCGAACGTTGACAGCCTGTCATGGACCCGGTCGATGTCGTCCGGAGTGGGCAACGCGTCGGTGATCTCAGTGATCAGTACCCCGATGTCGATATGGTCGAACGCGCCGCGCTCGAGCAACGCGTTGGCCACCGCGAGAACCTCGTCGTCGCTCAACCGTCTCCGCAACAGAGCAAACAGCGGAACCTGGTCGGGGTGCGGAACCCCGTCGGGGTAACCGGCTTTGATCCAGGCCACGATTTTGGTGATGAAGTTGGTCACCGCAGCATCTCCCGTGCGGGGGCGTGTGGGCGCCCGGTGGACTCGTCAGAATTCTAGTCGGCGTCGATTTGCCGCGCCTGCGGTGTACCCCCGCTGTGTCGGCGTCCTGGAACCGTGGACGGCTGATAGGTTAACGACTGATGAACACCTGCGGGACGTTCGCAAATGCCCAGTTCGAGGACTTTTGGCAACTGGTCAAAGGACCCTCTCAACCACCAGAATCTCAGTCATGAGCACGGAGATGATCATCCTGGTGCTGTTGATTGCCACCGCGCTGGCATTCGATTTCACGAATGGGTTCCACGACACGGGCAACGCGATGGCGACGTCGATCGCCACGGGCGCGCTCAAGCCCAAGACGGCTGTGCTGCTCGCCGGGATCCTGAATCTGGTCGGCGCCTTCCTCTCCGTCGAGGTGGCGGTCACGGTGACGACGTCGGTCCTCAAGGTGCAGGACGCCAAGACCGGCCATCTGTTGTCCGGCATCGACGCGTCGATGGGATTGACCATCATCTTCGCCGGCCTGATCGGCGGCATCCTCTGGAACCTGCTGACCTGGCTGTTCGGCATTCCGTCGAGTTCCTCGCATGCCCTGTTCGGTGGCCTCATCGGCGCCGGGCTGGCGGCGCTGGGTAGCAGCGGCGTCAACTGGGCAGGCGTTACGCAGAAGGTGCTGATCCCGGCCGTCGCCGCTCCGGTGATTGCGGGCATCGTCGCCGCGGCCGGCACCTGGCTGGTCTACCGCATCACCCGCAAGGTGCTGGCGCGACGCCGCGAAGAAGGGTTCCGCTGGGGGCAGATCGCCACGGCATCGCTGGTTGCTCTCTCTCACGGAACCAACGACGCGCAGAAGACGATGGGTGTCATCGCGCTCGCGCTGATCACCACCGGCCACCTGACCGGCGACGTCAAGAAGGACGGCCTGCCGTTCTGGATCATCCTGAGCTGCGCGCTGGCCATCGGGCTGGGCACCTACATCGGCGGCTGGCGCGTCATCCGCACGCTGGGCAAGGGTCTCGTCGAGATCGAGTCCCCGCAGGGGCTCGCCGCCGAAGCCTCTTCGGCCGCAATCATTCTCAGCTCCAGCGCCGCCGGTATGGCGCTGTCCACCACCCACGTCGCCACCGGTTCCATCCTGGGCAGCGGCGTCGGCAAGCCCGGCGCCGAGGTGCGTTGGGCCGTGGCCGGGCGCATGGCGGTGGCCTGGCTGGTCACCCTGCCCGCCGCCGCGCTCGTCGGGGCGCTGGCCTACTGGCTGTCCTACATCGTCAAGGACGTCAGCGGGTCGCAGCTGATGGGCGACGGCTTGATCTTCCTGATCCTGGTCGGGCTGTCCTTCTACATGTGGTGGCGCGCGCAGCAGCAGAAGGTCGACCACAGCAACGTCAATGCCGATTGGGACACATCGACCAACTCGGTGGTGCCCGCCGAAGTCCGGGCCGCTGCCAAGGACACGAAGCCGGCTGAGCCGACCGCCACGGTCTGACTCGCCGCGACAAGCCTTAAGGACACGTGATGACGTATTTCGAATCCATCTTCAAGGTGCTGGTGGTCGGGCTCATTCTCGGCGCGGGCCTGCCGGCACTGTTCGCGAGCGGCATGCTGGCGTACTCGTTCGGCGCCGGTGGCGAGGAAGCCGACCACGCGGTGCACAAGCCGAACCCGGCGCTGAAGTTCGTCGGGATCGTGCTGTTCCTCTTCGTCGCGCTGGTGATCGTGACGGCCGTCGCCTGGATCACCCGGTCGACGATCATCCATCACTTCGGTGTCGACCTCTTCCCGATGCTGAAGAAGTGAGATTGCGATGACCATCCAGCAGCAACCCACTTTCCTCGAGAACGTCCTCGGCTGGCTGCACAAGGGCTATCCGGAAGGCGTTCCGCCCACGGACTACTACCCCCTGCTGGCCTTGCTGAAGAGGTCGCTGTCGGAGGATGAGGTCGTTCAAGCGGCCCAATCCATCTTGCGCACGGGCGATTTCGACACCCCGGTGAGCGAAGCCCAGATCCGTGACGCAGTCCGTGAGGTCATCGCCAAGGACCCCAATCCCGAAGAGTTGAATCAGGTTGCGGCGCGGCTGGCCTCGGTCGGCTGGCCGCTCGAATCGCACTAGCCTTTAGCCTCGCGTATCGCGGCGCAGCGGGTGGTCCTCGGGGATCTGCACGAAGATCAGCGTGATCCCGTCGGGGTCGTTGACATGCATTTCGTGTAAGCCCCACGGTTCGCGTCGGGCTTCGCGCGCGATCTCCACTCCGCGACCCGACAGTTCCTCCTGAGTGGCGTAGAGATCGCGCACCTGCAGCCACAGCGAGGTGGGAAACGGGCCGTGTGGATTCGCGGGCGCGCCGTGGCCGGCCAGCTCGATCAACGACTGCCCGGCGTAGAACACGGTGCCGCCGCTGTACTCGCGGGCGATCGCCAATCCGAGCGCGTCGCGGTAGAAATCCACCGAGCGTTCGTAATCCGCCGGGCGCAACAGCATCCGACTCGCGAGGATCTCCATGCCGTCGTGTCTACCTCAGTTCGGCTGCAGGCGCTGACGCTTCATGGCCCGGTTCATCGCACCGGGTGCGACGACGTCGAGCGCGCGGGCGGTGACGGCCATCCGCGGCGCGATACGCACCGGGCGGTGCCGCGCCGCCTCGATCATCCATTGGCCGGCTTCCTCCGGAGTCAGCGCGGGCAGCCCGTGGTATTCCTTGGTGGGCTCGATCATCGGGGTGGCCACCAGCGGGTAGTACAGCGTCGTGGAATGCACGCCCTGGCTGGACCATTCGGTCTCGATGACCCGGCTGACCGCGCTGAGCGCTGACTTCGACGCGTTGTACACCCCGAACAGCGGCGAGGCTTCGCTGAACACGCCCCAGGTCGCGACATTGATGATGTGCCCGTCGCGGCGCTCGATCATGCCGGGCGCCAACCCGCGGATGAGGCGCAGCGGCGAGAAGTAGTTGAGCATCATCGTGCGTTCGACGTCATGCCAGCGGTCGAGCGACTCGGCCAGCGGCCTGCGGATCGACCGGCCGGCGTTGTTCACCAGGATGTCGACCGCCCCCACCTCCTGAGCCAGGGCGTCGACGGCGTCGAGATCGGACAGGTCGCAGGGGATCGCCGTCGCCGAACCACCGGCGTCGGCGATGCGGTCGACGACCTCGGCGAGCAGCTCTTCGCGCCGCGCGACCACGATGACTTCGCAGCCCTCCGCGGCGAACAGCTCAGCGCCGGCGGCGCCGATGCCGGACGAGGCGCCGGTGATCAGCACCCGCTTGCCGCGCAGGTCGATGGTGATGCCGGTCGGCAGGCTCAGCGGCGGGCGCATGCCGGTCAGGGCGATGGCCTCGGTCAGTTTGCGGCGCAGGGGGTTCACGGCTGCTGAGTCTATGTGCCCCAATTGGGCGCGTTGACGTGCGCTGTGCGCACGCGAGCGCGCCAAAGATTCAGAAGTAACGGGGGAACGGAGTCCAATCGGGATCGCGCTTTTCCAGGAAGGCGTCTCGGCCCTCGACGGCCTCGTCGGTCATGTACGCCAACCGGGTGGCCTCACCGGCGAACAGTTGCTGGCCTACCAGCCCGTCGTCGAGCAGGTTGAACGCGAACTTCAGCATGCGTTGCGCCTGAGGTGATTTGCCGTTGATCTCCTTGGCCCACTGCACGCCCACCTTCTCGAGGTCGGCGTGGTCGACCACTTCGTTGACCGCCCCCATGTGGTGCATCTGCTCGGCGGTGTAGGGCCGGCCCAGGAAGAAGATCTCGCGGGCGAACTTCTGACCCACCTGGCGCGCCAGATACGCACTGCCGTAACCGCCGTCGAAGCTACCGACGTCGGCGTCGGTCTGCTTGAACCGGGCGTGCTCACGGCTGGCCAGCGTCAGATCGCACACCACGTGCAGGCTGTGCCCTCCGCCGGCCGCCCACCCGTTGACCAGACAGATGACGACCTTCGGCATGAACCGGATGAGCCGCTGTACTTCCAGAATGTGCAGCCGCCCGGCGCGCGCCGGGTCGACGGTCTCGGCGGTTTCGCCTGCGGCGTACTGATATCCGCTGCGGCCGCGGATGCGTTGGTCACCACCTGAGCAGAACGCCCAGCCACCGTCCTTGGGGGAGGGGCCGTTGCCGGTCAGCAGCACTACGCCGACATCCGGCGACATCCGGGCATGGTCGAGCGCGCGGTACAGCTCATCGACGGTGTGCGGGCGAAATGCGTTGCGCACCTCGGGCCGGTCGAACGCCACCCGCACCGTCCCGTCGGAGACGTGCCGGTGATACGTGATATCGGTCAGATCCTCGAAGCCGTCGATGGACTTCCACTGCGACGCGTCAAACGGATTGTCAGTCAAGGGTTGTGAACTCCATCAGTGAAGGGGGTCGAATCGGAAGACAGCGCACCGGCCGGCGAGCGCCTCGAACTCTTCGGGCTTGCCCTCGGTGACCAGGCCGGCGTTCTTCATGAAGCTGACACCCGTCGGTACCAAGACGGGGAACGCCCGCAGCAGTGGCCGCGCGTCCTCGGCGGAAAGCTCCACCGCCCGCACCGCCTGAGTCTGTCGTCCCTTGGTCAGCGTGACGACGCCGGCGGCGCGGACATTGCGCACCCAGTCGGCGCCGGGGAAGCCGCCGACCACGTAGCGCTTGCCGTCGACGGTGAACGGGGTGATCGGTGTCGACCGTGGCTTACCAGATTTGCGTCCGGGGACCGTCAGGACCTCCGGGAGTTCTCCGCCGAAGCGGGCGAGGCCGAGTCGCATCGCCGTCATGAAGATCTTGTTCATCGGCTTGAGCCACCACGGCGGTCTGATGCGCTCGGAGTCGGCCATGCCCCAAAAGGTACGCCTAGCGCCCGATGCCGCGATCGTGCAGTGCGTCGATGAGGCCGGTCGGGCGTTCGGCGACCGGTAGTGGGTCGACCAGGATGAAGTCGCAGCCGAGCCGGCGCGCAGCGCCGTCGTTCTCCTCGCTGTCGCCGACCATCACCGCGTCGGCGGCCGGGACGCCGAGGCGCTGCAGCGCGAGCTCGAAGATCCGTGGATCGGGTTTGACCGCACCGACTTCGAAGGAGAGCACGAACTCGTCGGCGTCCGCCCCGGCGGCGCGGAACGCCGGCCGAACATCGAAGGCGATATTGGAGACGATGCCGGTGCGCAGACCGCGCGCCCTCAGGGACCGCAACACCTCGGTGGTGTCGGGATAGGGCACCCACGACGCCGGGTCGACGGCCCGCCGATAGAGCGTTTCAGCGTGCTCGTCCGGCAGGCCGGCGTCGGTCAGCGCGTGCAGATAGGCCTCCCGGTGCAGGGCCGGTTCGAGATCGCGGTTGACCCAGGCGCGCTGAGCCTCCTCGCTTCTGGTCACCGAACCGCCGGTGGGATGGGTGAGGCGCTCCATCAACTCGGCCTGAACATGCTCATCGACCGCGCGGCGGCCGTCGTCGTCGATCAGTTCCATTCCGGCGAACCAGCTGTCGTCCTCCTCGAGGCCAAACAGGGTGCCGGAGAAGTCGAACAGCACAGCGCGCACGGGCATGGCTCAATGCTGCCAGCGTGCGGAAGTAACGCCGCTCAGGGCCGGTGATACGTCCAACTGGGATTGGTCATGCCGGGCGTATTGGAGGTCGACGCGGGAAGATGCGATCGGTGCTCCAACATCGACGCGCCGCGGTAGTACGCGAACGCCATGCCTAGGGCGATCAGCCCTGCGACGAACGCGATTTGCAGCGCCATCGCGACAGCCGGGGGCAGGGCGGGGATCTTGAACCTGCTGCGGATCTTCGGAGCGATCCGTTCCGCCCGCGGCATGACCGGCTGCTCCTTGCCACGCAAGAACAGCATCACCACATCGGTGGCTCGATGGATCTGTTCCCGGTCCACATACAGCTGCCGACCGGCGCCGGCGGTGTTGAGCCCCCGAGGGCGCGCCGCATATCCGCCGATGTCGCTGTCACGCAACAAGTCCAACACCGGTGCGACATCAGCGGGATCCAGCTCAGCGAGGTTCACCCAGGTGTCGGCCCACACGTCGTTGTCCTGGCCACCCGGCGGCAGCCAGAACATGATGTCGCGCTCTTTGAGGTACTCGAGCGGGATCACCCGGGACAGCATCACTCAAGTATGGGTCGCGACCCATCGAAGTCGCTGCGTGGTGGACTACTGCAATTCGGCGCTAGCCGACGGCGCGAGACGATCCTTCCCAGAATTGCGCGCGCACGGCCTTCTTGTCCGGCTTGCCGAGTGCGGTCACCGGCACCGAGTCGACGACGATCACCTGCTTCGGCGCCTGCACCGAGCCCTTGCGCTCCTTGACCGCGGCTTGGATCTCGACGGTTAGCTTCGCCACCGCGTCGTCGTCGCTTGGATGGTCGGGCCGCAGCACGATCACCGCGGTGACGGCCTCGCCCCACTTCTCGTCGGGCGTACCGATCACGCAGACCTGCGCGACGGCCGGATGCTCGGCGACGACGTCTTCGACTTCACGCGGGAACACGTTGAAGCCGCCGGTGACGATCATCTCCTTGACCCGGTCGACGATGAACCAGTAGCCGTCCTCGTCCTCGCGGGCCATATCGCCGGTGTGCAGCCAGCCGTCCTTGAACGTCTTGGCGGTCTCCTCAGGCAGGTTGTGGTACCCGCCGGACAGCAGCGGTCCGGACACGCAGATCTCGCCGACCTCGCCCTGGGGCACTTCGTTGCCGTCGGCGTCCAGCAGCGCGGTGCGCGCGAACAGCGTCGGGCGTCCGCAGGAGGTCAGCCGCTTCTCGTCGTGGTCCTTCTTACCCAGGTAGGAGATCACCATCGGGGCTTCGGACTGCCCGTAGTACTGGGCGAAAATCGGGCCGAAGCGGCGGATGGCCTCGGCCAGACGTACGGGGTTCATCGCCGATGCGCCGTAGTAGACGGTTTCCAGCGACGACAGGTCGCGGGTGTGCGAATCGGGATGATCCATCAGTGCGTAGATCATCGACGGCACCAGCATGGTGGCGGTGATCTTCTGCTTCTCGATCACCCGCAGCACCTCGGCCGGATCGAACTTGGTCAGCACGACCAGTTCGCCGCCCTTGACGACGGTCGGCACGAAGAACGCGGCGCCGGCATGCGACAGCGGCGTACACATCAGGAACCGCGGGTTCTCCGGCCACTCCCACTCGGCGAGCTGGACGGTCGTCATCGTGGTGATCGACTGCGCGGTGCCGAGCACGCCCTTCGGCTTGCCGGTGGTGCCGCCGGTGTAGGCCATGCCGCCGACGTGGTCAGGCGGAAGGTCGGCGGCCACCAATGGCCTTGGCGAGTATTTGGCCGCCTCGGCGATCAGGTCCACCGCCGAATCGCCCAGCGCATCGGGGACCGGGCCGAGGGTCAGCACCTGCTTGAGCGCGGGCACCTTCTCCAGCAGGCCCTGGGCCCGCTCGATGAACATCGGATTGGGGTCGATGATCAGCGAGGTCACACCGGCGTCGTTGAGCACGTAGGCGTGGTCGTCGAGTGAGCCGAGAGGGTGTAGTGCCACGCGGCGATAGCCCTGGGTCTGCCCGGCGCCGATGATCATCAGCACTTCGGGACGGTTGAGCGACAGCAGCCCCGCCGTCGCGCCGGAGCCGGCGCCGAGCGCTTCGAAGGCCTGAATGTACTGGCTGATGCGGTCGGCCAGCTCACCGCCGGTCAGTGTGGTGTCACCGAGATGCAGCACCGGCTTGTTCTTGTTGCGCTTCAGCGCGCCGACGGTCAGGTGGCCAGAATGGAGGGGATGGCGAAGAAGCTCGTCACTCATGCGGTCCACATTAGAACGTGTTCCAGTTCGGACGGAAGGGCGTCGGGCAAAGGGGGGCGGTGGCCGTTGTTTGACGCGGCCGCAAAGCGGTGAACCAGCGTTGTCGACGTCCGCGAGAGGACATGGCGTGTTCACAGTCTTTCGGGGTGCCCGGCAGCGCCGGGCCGTGCTTGTCGACGCCATCCGAAGCCGGCTGTGGCCGGTACCCGCAATCGGGGTGGTCCTCGCCGTCGCACTCGGGGTCGCGCTTCCAGAGTTGGACACTGCGGCCGACGAACACATGCCGGAGACGCTGGCCGGCTATCTGTTCGGCGGCGGCGCCGACGGCGCCCGGGAAGTGTTGGCGGCCGTCGCGACGTCGTTGATGACCGTCACCTCGCTGACCTTCTCGTTGACCTTGGTGACGTTGCAGTTGGCCAGCAGCCAGTACTCGCCTCGGCTGCTGCGTACCTTTGCCTCCGACCCGTTCGTGCAACGGACGCTTGCTCTGTTCCTCGCGACCTTTGCCTACGCGCTCACTGTGTTGCGCACGATCCGCAACGCCACCGACGATTCGGCGGCGTTCGTCCCGCGGATCTCGGTCACCTTCGCTTATCTGCTGGCGACGGCCAGCGTGCTGGGTTTGGTGTTGTTCCTCGGACATCTGGTCCGCCAGATCCGCATCGAAACGATGCTCGACCACGTCTCGGCGGACGTCCTGGACACTGTCTGCCGGACGGCGGCACCGCTGGATGAGGAAGTTGCGAGTGTGCCGCGGCTGCCGCGCATTCCCGGTCACGTCATCGTCGCGGAGACCTCGGGGTTTCTCACCCAGATCGACGAGGAGGACCTGCTCGCTGCTGCCAGTGAGGCGGACGCTCTGGTATCGCTGGATCGCCCGGTCGGCAGCGGCATCGTGGCGAACGTGCCAATCGCGTTCTGCTGGCCGGCGGCCGACTCCGGCGAGCTCGATGAGGACCGCCTCGCGTCGCTTCGAAAGCGTGTTGCGGGTGCTGTGCACACCGGTGTCGAACGGACCGCAACTCAGGACATCGGTTACGGCTTGCGGCAGCTGACCGACGTCGCGATCCGCGCGCTGTCGCCGGGGATCAACGACCCCACCACCGCCATCCATGCGCTGCAGTCCTGCACCACGGTGCTCTGTGAGATGGCCGGTTACCGGCTCGGACCGCGGGTTCTGAGCGACGACGACGGTGTCGCCCGGGTGGTGTTGCCCCGCCCGGACCTTCCCGAGCTACTCGACCTGGTCTGCACCCAGCCGCAGATCTACGGGGAGCGCGATCCGCTGGTGATGGGCGGCCTTCTGGTCCTTCTGCGAGACCTTGCCTGGGTGGTGCGGCTGCCCGAGCATCGCCAAGCCGTTGCGGACCGATGCCGGCGGCTGCGTGCAAGTATCGCGGCTCAGCAGTTCGACTCCGCCGAACGAACCGACCTTGATCGGCTGGCGACTCAGGTCGCCAAGGCCCTCGACCGCCATTGGACTCCGACGATTGCGTAACTGGGTAGGGCGCCTCGATGACTGACGTCGGCAGTCGGCTCCGCACTGCGATCCTGACGATGACGAGCGAGCGCGCTCCGCGGACGATCTGCCCATCCGATGCCGCCCGGGCCGTCGACCCGGACAACTGGCGCGAGCTGATGGAGCAGACCCGCGATCTCGCCCGCGAGCTGGCGCGCAGCGGTGAAGTCGTGATCACGCAGAAGGGTGAGGAGCTCGATCCGGACGGACAGTGGCGCGGACCGATCAGGATCCGACGAGCCGGCACCTGAAATTCGCGGACATGGCAATCTGGCCGGTATGCAACCACCCGAACCACGCTTCCTCGACGACCGGCCGGCGTATTGGGCACAGCGCAAGCCCGACAGTGAGGCCATCAGTTACCTGGGCCGCAGCTGGACCTGGGCGCAGTGGGACGACCGGATCCGCCGGCTGGCCGGCGCGCTGGTCGAGCGTGGCATCGGCCGCGGGGACGTGGTGGCGTTCCTGGACAAGAACCACCCGGCGTGTGTGGAGCTGACGCTGGCGGCGGCCTCGATCGGCGCGGCCACCGCCGTGATCAACTTCCGGCTGGCCGCCGACGAGATGGATTACGTCCTCAACGACTGCGGTGCCAAGCTGCTGATCGTCGGCACCGAGCTCAAGGACGCCATCGACAAGATCCGCGACAAACTCGTCCACGTCACGGAGGTCATCGAGGTCACGCCCGAGGGCACCGATGGTGACGAGTACGAGGCCTTGCTGGCCTCGGCCAGCCCGGTCGGGCACGCCGCCGACGTCGACCCCGATGACGCCGTGCTGATCATGTACTCCTCAGGCACCACCGGTCGCCCCAAGGGCGTCACGCTCTCGCACCGAAATGTGTTGGCGCACACCATCAATGCTGGCATTTTCGAATTCGAAGACGACGACAAGAACCTGGTGGCGATGCCGCTGTTCCATGTCGGTGGGTCGGCCTATGTGCAGTACGGCATCCATGCCGGAATTCCGACGATCATGACGCGCGACGTTGAAGGAGCCTCGCTGGCCGGGGCGATCCTGGCCGGTGCCAATCGCACCTTCCTGGTGCCCGCCGTGCTGGGCAAGGTGCTGGAGTCCGGTGACGACGCGGTCAAGCTGTTCAGCGCGCTACGGACGTTCGTCTACGGCGCGTCGCCGATGCCGCCCGCACTGCTGAAGTCGGCGCTGAAAGCTTGGCCCGAGACCGATTTCATCCAGGTGTACGGCCTGACCGAGGTGTGCGGTGCGATCACCCAGCTCTCGCCGGAGGTGCATCGCGACGAATCCCGCCCCGAGCGGTTGGTCAGCGCCGGCCAGCCGGCCCGCGAGGTGGAGGTGCGGGTGGTCGACACCGATACCCTGGCCGAGGTTCCGGTCGGCCAGCCCGGCGAATTGTGGTTCCGCACACCGCAGTTGATGATCGGCTACCACAACAAGCCGGAGGCGACTGCGTCGGCGATCACCGAGGACGGCTGGTTCCGGACCGGCGACATCGGCCGGGTCGACGAGGACGGTTTCGTATTCGTCGAGGACCGCCTCAAGGACATGATCATCTCCGGCGGCGAGAACATCTACTCCGTCGAGGTCGAGCGGGTGCTCACCGATCATCCCGCGGTGCTCGACGCCGCGGTGTTCGGCATTCCCGACGAGAAGTGGGGTGAGTCGGTCAAGGCGGTCGTCGAATTGTCGCTTGGCGGAGAGACTTCCGAGGAGGAGCTGATCGCGTGGTGTCGCGAGCGGCTGGCTCACTACAAGTGCCCGCGCAGCGTGGAGATCTCCGAGGCGCTGCCGCGTAACCCCACCGGCAAGCTACTCAAGCGCGACCTGCGCACGCCGTACTGGGAGAACCGCGGTCGCGCGATCTGATGGCGGTTGCGCTGGACGACCTGCTGGACCGGTTGCACGTTCTCGCGCTGCCGATGCGGGTTCGCTTCCGCGGCATCATGGTTCGCGAGGTGGCTCTGATCGACGGGCCGGCCGGCTGGGGTGAGTTCGGTGCGTTCGTCGAGTACGAGCCGCCGGAGGCCGCGCACTGGCTGGCCTCCGGCATCGAATCTTCCTACGGCTCAGGACCTTCCGTAGTACGGGACGTGGTGCCGATCAACGCGACGGTGCCCGCGGTGCCTGCTGAACAGGTGCCGGAGGTGCTGGCGCGCTTTCCCGGGACGCGCACGGCGAAGGTGAAGGTGGCCGAGTCGGGCCAGACCCTGGCCGACGACGTCGCGCGCGTGAATGCCGTGCGCGCCGTGATCTCCACCGTGCGGGTGGACGCCAACGGCGGGTGGACGGTCGAGGAGGCGGTGGCTGCCGCGGCCGCGCTGACTGCCGATGGTCCGCTGGAATACCTTGAGCAGCCCTGTAAGACGGTGCCGGAACTGGCCGAGGTGCGCCGCCGGGTGGACGTCGCGGTGGCCGCCGATGAAAGCATCCGCAAGGCCGCCGACCCGCTGGCCGTGGTGCACGCTCGCGCGGCCGACATCGCCGTGCTGAAGGTGCCGCCGCTCGGGGGTGTGCGCGCGCTGCTGGACATCGCCGCCGACATCGACATCCCGGTGGTGATTTCCAGCGCGCTGGACACCGCGGTCGGCATCGCGGCCGGACTGGCCGCGGCGGCCGCGCTGCCGCGGCTGGAGCATGCCTGCGGACTGGGCACCGGCGGACTGTTCGTCGAGGACGTCGCCGAGATCGTGCCTGTCGACGGTGGCTTGCCCGTCGGTGACGTCGTGCCCGACCCGGCGCGCCTGGCCGGGCTCGCCGCGCCGGCCGACCGCCGCGACTGGTGGATCGAGCGGGTGCGAGCCTGCTTCCCGCTGCTGTGAGCCTCCTCGCCCAAACCGCCGAACCGCAGAACAATCGCGAGTAAACCCCTGCACAACGTCGATCTCGGCGCTACAAACTCGCCTTCAGATCGGCGACCGCGCGGCGCACGAAGTAAGCCAGGTCGTGCGTGCCGTCGGCGAGCCACTGTTCGAAGGCCAGTTGGAACACCGCCGCCCCCGCCTCGGCGGTCAAACGGGCCGTCGTCTCGGCGACACCGCGGCTGACTAGTCCGTCGGCCATCGCGGCGGCCAGGGCGAAGCGCTTGGTCCGCTCGCGCTCCTGCAGCGCCGGGTTGGCGTCGATCACCGCTTGGCGCTCGCGTGCCCCGTCGCGCCGGTCGTCGAAGATCGCGGCCGCCTCCTGCAACGCCGCGCTGATCGCGTCCAGGGGAGCGGCTGAATCAGGTGCTGCCACAACACCGTTCGTCAGCTGCTCGAGCAGCTGACGCTGCCCGCCGAAGAGCACTTCACGCTTGTCGGCGAAGTAGCGGAAGAAAGTGCGTTCGGTCAGCCCGGCCCGCTCGGCGATCTCGGCCACCGTCGTCTGGTCGAATCCGCGCTCGGTGTACAGCGCCATGGCCGCCTGTTGCAGGCGGCCCTGCGCATCCGGCTCCCAGCGGCCCATGTGAGAATTTTAGCGGGATGACAGTTGCTGACATCAGCGCTACGGTTCGATGACAGCGACTGACATGGAGGTTCTCCGATGAAGATTTTCGTGACCGGTGCATCCGGCTGGGTCGGCTCGGCGGTCGTGCCCGAGTTGCTCGCCGCCGGCCATCATGTGCTTGGTCTGGCCCGCTCCGAGGCGTCCGCCCAGAAGCTCGCCGCCACCGGCGCCGACGTCCATCGCGGCGACCTGAACGATCTGGACAGTCTGCGCAGTGGCGCGACAGACGCCGACGGCGTCATCCACCTCGCCTTCCACCACGACTTCGACAACTTCACCAACGCGGGCGAGCTCGACCGCAACGCGATCACCGCCCTCGGTGAGACGCTCGCCGGTTCTGGCCGGCCCCTGGTCGTCACCAGCGGCACCGCCGGACATGCGCCCGGCCAGATCCTCACCGAAGACCAGCCCGCCAACCCGCAGTCGCCGCGCATCTCCGAGTCCGCGGCGCTGGCATTCGCCGACCGCGATGTGCGCGTGTCTATCGTGCGACTGGCGCCGACGGTGCACGGCAACGGCGACTACGGGTTCATCCCCGTGCTGATCGACGTGGCCCGCGCCAAAGGCGTCTCGGCTTTTCCGGGCGACGGCGCCAATCGGTGGTCGGCGGTACACCGGGACGATGCCGCGGTGCTCTTCCGGCTCGCCGCCGAGTCCGCGGAGGCCGGGACCATTCTGCATGCTGTCGGCGAGCAAGCAGTCACCACCCGCGACATCGCCGAGAACTTCGGCCGCCACCTCGGCGTGCCGGTCACCAGCGTCGCGCCGGAGGCTGCATTCGACCACTTCGGTTGGATCGGAGCATTTTTCGGTGTCGACATGCCGGCCAGCAGCGCCGTCACCCGCGAGCGATTCGGCTGGCAGCCGACCAACATCGGGCTACTCGACGACCTCGATCAAGGTCACTACTTCGCCGCCGAAGTCAGCCGTCGATAGGCTTGGCGTGTGTTGCGCCCCGGTCGCGGACGGGTACTGGAGATGGCGCCTGAACGGGTCGACTACACCGGCGATTACTTTATCTCCGCGGAGACACCGCTGATGGACGAGTACCTGCGGGAGGATCGCGAGGATCAGAAGCCCGGCTGACCAGGGCCCGCCCAGGCTGTAGTTGGCGACACCGTCACTCGCGATTCGACGCGACAGGTACAGCCTCGGCGGGATTTACGTAGCCGACTACGTAAGCCGCCCGTCGCGGCCGCCCTGAGGCTGAAGTGATGTCAACGCTTCGCGTCGGAATGATGGACCCCGTTGTGGCGGCACGCCCCTCGGTCGACTTCCTCACCAGAGCCAATTACGCGGCCGCGGCCGCCGCCCGGGTGGACTCGTTCTGGGTGCCCGACCACCTGAATTCGCTGTTCCCCGGTCGTTGTGGAACAACCCGAAGTATTGCGGCGGCGCCAGACTGCTACCGCGCGGCGACGCGTATCTGGAGCCGTGGACCATGCTCGGCAATATCGCTGCCCGCAACCACGCTCGGCTGCGCCTCGGCGTCGGAGTCACCGACACCGGCCGACGCAATCCGGCGGTGACCGCTCAGGCGGCAGCCACGCTGCACCTACTGACCCGCGGCCGCGCGATCCTCGGAATCGGCCCCGGCGAACGAGAGGGCAACCAGCCCTACGGCGTCGACTGGTCCCAGCCGGTGGCCCGCTTCGAAGAAGCCATGGCGACCATCCGCGCGCTGTGGAACTCGAAGGGACAGTTGGTGAATCGCGACTCGCCCTACTTCCCACTGCGCAATGCGCTCTTCGATCTTCCGCCATATAAGGGCACGTGGCCCGAGATCTGGATCGCCGCGCACGGTCCGCGGATGCTGCGCGCCGTCGGCCGCTACGCCGACGGGTTCTATCCGGCGTTTCCGCACACACCGCAGGAGTACGCGCAGCGACTCGAAGCCGTGCGCACCGCGGCTTCCGACGCGGGACGCGATCCGATGTCGATCAAGCCGGCCATCTGGTTCATGGCGCTGCCAGCCCGGAGCCAGGACGACCTCGACGAAGCGCTCGACTCCGAGGTGATCCGGGCGGCGGCACTCAATGCACCCGATCATTTCTTCGCCCGGCACGGTGCTCAGCATCCGCTCGGTATCGGCTTCAGCGGGGCGCAGGACATCCTGCCGCAGGACATGGACGAGCAGACGGCGCTGTCGCATGTGAAAGCCATCCCGACCGAGGTGGTGCGCGAATGCCTGCTGTGCGGGACGCCGGACGAGATCATCGACCGTGCCGCGCAGTGGCGGGACTGCGGCGTGGAGTACATCGTGCTGGCGAACTTGGGTCCGCTTCAGCGCAGCCTGCGCAAGGGCATGGCGTCGATGGCCCCGTTGATGCAGGTGGTGCGGCGCCTCAAGAAATTGTGATGTCCTGATCTGTGGGGTCCATGGCCTAGACGCCATACCCGCGAACCTCGACACTGAACTCATGGCGCGATCGGTGGTGATCCTCGGGTTCCCGGGCGTGCAGGCGCTGGACCTGGTCGGGCCGCATGACGTGTTCACCGGGGCCGCGATGCTCACCGAGGGCGGATACCGGGTCACCGTCGCCTCGCGCGACGGCCTGCCGGTGACCACCAACACGAGTCTGGCGTTCGTCGCCGAGGCGATGCCCGACCCGCAGGACATCGACACCCTGGTCCTGCCCGGCGGTGCAGGTGTCGACGACGCCCGACGTGACCCCGCGACCATGGCGTGGATCCGCACAGCAGCCGCCAACTCCCGGCGCGTCGTCAGCGTCTGTACCGGGTCGTTCCTGGCTGCCCAGGCCGGACTGCTCGACGGCTGCCGCGCCACCACGCACTGGGCGTTCGCCGACCGGATGGCCCGCGAGTTCCCCGATGTGACCGTCGACCGCGAGCCGATCTTCCTGCGCAGCTCGGCCACCGTCTGGACGGCGGCCGGGGTGACGTCGGGCATCGACCTCTCCTTGGCTCTCGTCGAGGACGACTACGGCACCGAGGTCGCCCAGACCGTCGCGCGCTACCTGGTGCTCTATCTGCGCCGCCCCGGTGGACAGACGCAGTTCGCCGCGCCGGTGTGGATGCCGCGAGCACGCCGCCAGCCGATCCGTGAGGTCCAAGAGGCCATCGAAGCCGAACCCGGTGCATCCCATAGCATTACCGACCTCGCTCGTCGCGCGGCGATGAGCCCGCGCCACTTCACCCGGGTGTTCACCGACGAGGTGGGGGAGGCGCCCGGTGCCTACGTCGAGCGGGTTCGCACCGAAGCCGCCCGCCGTCAGCTCGAAGAGACCGACGACACCGTCGTCACCATCGCCGCACGCTGTGGTTTCGGAACATCGGAAACCATGCGCCGCAACTTCATTCGCCGGGTCGGCATCTCACCCGACCAATACCGCAAGACGTTCGTATAAAAGGAGAATCCCATGCAGATCGCCATCGTGCTCTATCCCGGTTTCACCGCCCTGGATTTCATCGGGCCCTACGAGGTGCTGCGCTGGCTGCCCGACGCCGAGGTTCGCTTCCTGTGGCACGAACCTGGTCCGATCACCGCGGACTCCGGTGTGCTGGTCGTCGGCGCAACCCATTCCTTCGACGAAACCCCGACTCCTGACGTCATTCTCGTGCCCGGCGGCATGACGACGATGGAGCATGCCCGCGATGAGAAGCTGCTCGAGTGGGTCCGCCGAGCACACCGGACCTCGAAGTGGACGACGTCGGTCTGCTCGGGATCGGTGATCCTGGCGGCCGCCGGACTGCTCAAGGGCAAGCGGGCGACGTCGCACTGGGCGGCGCTCACCGCGCTCAAGACCCTCGGGGTCACGCCGGTCAAGGACGAGCGGGTGGTTCACGAAGGCGACATCGTCACCAGCGCGGGCGTATCGGCGGGCATCGACCTCGCGCTGTGGCTGGCCGGCCAGATCGGCGGCGAGGAGCGCGCCAAGGCGATTCAGCTGTCGATGGAGTACGACCCGCAACCGCCGTTCGACTCCGGGCACATGTCGAAGGCCTCGGCGAGCACCAAGGCCACCGCCACCGCACTGATGGCGAAAGAGATCGCCAACCCCACCCAGCTCAAGGCGATGACGGGGCTGCTGTGGACCGGCGCGATCGATGCCGCGCGGTCGCGGGCACGGCGGCGCGGCCGGGTGAAGACACGCGTGGCTGAATAATTCGCGACGGCGAGGGTAGGCGTCGGCTGAGGAGGTCAGTCGATGGCGGACATCAGGAGAATTGCGGCGACGGGGACCGGCCTGGTCCTCGTGGTGGGAACCGCGGCCTGCAACAGTGATCGTCCGATGGGGTCGGCCAACCGCGGATCGAACACCGATCCGGCCGCGACAGCGGTGGAGAACGCGTTCATTGTGCCGGCGTTCGTTCCAGGAGCGTGTGCGATCCAAGTCGGCAAGGACGCGGCCCTGAACTTCACCGTGACGAACAACAGAACCACGGGCACCGAGAGCTTGTCGGCGGTATCGACGCCGGCGGCGCAGTCAGTGGACATCGCGCCCGCGATGACGCGTGACATCCCGGCGGGCCAGACGATCAGCACCGATGCAGCCGGACCGCGGGCGGTGATGCTCCGGGGGGTGAAGGCCGACGTGCGGCCCGCGACTGCGGTCCACGTCACGTTCACTTTCGAGAACGCCGGACAGCTTCGCCTCGTTGTGCCGGTCGACGCCTGTCCGTCGCAACCGGCTCCGCTACCCTCTGCCAGGTGATCAACCTGGCCTACGAGGAGAATGGCTCCGGCGATCCGGTGCTGTTCATCGCCGGCACCGGCGGTGCCGGCCGCACGTGGCACATCCACCAGATTCCGCGGTTCGTGGCGGCGGGCTATCGCTGCATCACGTTCGACAATCGCGGCATCGGGGCCACCGAGGAGGCCGGCGACTTCACGCCGGAGCAGATGATCGCCGACACCGCCGCCCTGATCGAGGACGTCGTCGGCGGCCCCACCCGGATCGTGGCGATCTCGATGGGCGCCTATATCGCCCAGGAGCTGATGCTGACCCGCCCGGAACTGGTCAGCCAGGCTGTGTTGATGGGCACCCGCGGGCGCCTGGACCGCACCCGCAAGTCGTTCCGCGCCGCCGACGTCGAACTGACCAAGGCGGGCATCCAGCTGCCGCCCGCGTACGCGGCGAAAGTGCGTGTGCTGGAGAACTTCTCGCCGAAGACGATCAACGACGAGAAGGCGATCGGCGACTGGGTGGAGATGTTCACCGCGTTTCCGATCAAACGCACGCCCGGCCTGCGCGCCCAGCTCGAGGTCTACCCCAAAGAGAACCGGCTGGCCGCTTACCGTTCCATTACCAATGAGGTGCTGGTGATCGGGTTCGCCGACGACCTGCTGACCCCGGCGGCGCTGGGCCGCGAGGTCGCCGACGCCATCCCCAACGGCCGGTACGTGCAGATCGGGCACACCGGCCACCTGGGATTCCTGGAACGCCCGGACACCGTGAACAACGCGATGCTGGACTTCTTCGCAGGCACCCTCGTTTGAGCAGACCCCGATCGGCGTGTGACACGCTGTAGTAGTGAACCCATCGACGGCTCAGGCCCGCGTCGTCGTCGACGAATTGATTCGCGGCGGCGTCCGCGACGTCGTGCTGTGCCCGGGTTCGCGTAACGCCCCACTGGCCTTCGCGTTGTCCGACGCCGACCGGGCCGGCCGGCTGCGCCTGCACGTCCGCATCGACGAGCGCACCGCCGGCTTCCTGGCGATCGGTCTGGCCGTGGCCGAGCGCGCCCCGGTGTGCATGGCGATGACGTCGGGCACCGCGGTGGCCAACATGGGTCCCGCCGTCGTCGAGGCCAACTACGCCCGCGTGCCGCTGATCGTGCTCTCGGCCAACCGGCCCTACGAGCTGCTGGGCACCGGTGCGAACCAGACCTTCGAGCAGCTCGGCTACTTCGGCACCCAGGTCCGCGCGGCGATCAGCCTGGGTCTGGCCGAGGACTCGGCCGACAAGCTCGACGGGCTCAACGCGCAATGGCGCTCGGCGACCTGCCGCGTGCTGGCCGCCGCCACCGGGGCTCGCACCGCCAACGCCGGCCCGGTGCAGTTCGACATCCCGCTGCGCGAGCCGCTGGTACCCGACGCCGAGCCTGGCCCGGCCGACATCCCGCCCGGACGGCCGGACGGTAAGCCGTGGACCTACAGCCCGCCGGTAGCGTTCGACCAGCCGCTGGAGATCGACCTCACCCCCGACACCGTGGTGATCGCCGGGCACGGCGCCGGTCTCCACCCCAACCTGGCGGCGCTGCCCACCGTCGCCGAGCCGACCGCCCCGCACGCCGTCAACCCGTTGCACCCGCTGGCGCTGCCCTTGCTGAAACCCCGCCAGGTGATCATGCTGGGCCGCCCCACGCTGCACCGGCCGGTGTCGACGCTGCTCGCCGACCCGTCGGTGCCGGTGTTCGCCCTCACCACCGGACCACGCTGGCCGGATGTCTCCGGCAACTCCGCGGCCACCGGCACCCGGGCCGAAACCAGCGGCACGCCCGACCCGGCGTGGCTGCAGCGCTGCGCAGAGGCCAACGCCAACACGATGGCCGCCGTGCGCCAACAGCTGGCCGCCCACCCCCTGACCACCGGCCTGCACGTCGCGGCCGCGGTCGCCGACGCGGTGCGCCCGGGGGACCAGCTGGTGCTCGGCGCCTCCAACCCGGTGCGCGACGCGGCCCTGGTCGGGCTGAACACCGACGGCATCAAGGTGCGCTCCAACCGCGGTGTGGCCGGCATCGACGGCACGGTATCGACCATCATCGGTGCCGCCCTGGCCCACACCGGCAGGACCATCGGCCTGATCGGCGACATGACGTTCGTGCACGACAGCTCCGGGCTGCTGATCGGTCCCACCGAGCCGACGCCGAAAGACCTGACGATCGTGGTGTCCAACGACAACGGCGGCGGCATCTTCGAGCTGCTCGAGCAGGGCGACCCGCGGTTCTCCGATGTGTCGTCGCGGATCTTCGGCACCCCGCACGACGTCGATGTCGGCGCGCTGTGCCGGGCGTATCACATCGAAGCCTGGCAGATCGAGGTCGACCAGCTGGCTGCTGCCATCGACGAGCCGCACGAGGGCATGCGCGTGTTGGAGGTCAAGGCCGACCGGTCGTCGCTGCGGCAACTGCATGCCGCGATCAGGGCGGCACTGTGATCAGCAGGCTTCTCGCCCTGCTCAAAGCCGCACTGCCCCGGCGCGATCCAGATGTCGTCGACACCACTCGGCGAAAAGTGTTGCGCTGGAGCAAGTGTGCGGTGTGGATTCTCATCGGTCTGGTCACCCTGCAGTCGCTGCTGCTGGTGGCCGGCGCCTGGCGCAATGATCGGCAGATCGAACGCAACATGGGTGTCGCGCAGGCCGAGGTGTTGTCCGCCGGCCCGCGGCGCTCGACGATCGAGTTCGTCACCCCGGATCGCGTGACCTACCGCCCCGAGCTCGGTGTGCTCTATCCTTCGGAGCTCGCGGAGGGAATGCGGATCTACGTCGAGTATGACCGGAATAACCCGGATCTCGTTCGGGTGCAACACCGTACGGCTGCGCTCGCGATCATCCCGGCCGGTTCGATCGCGGTGGTGGCGTGGCTGATCGGCGGGCTCTTGCTCACGGGACTGGTGATGGTGGAGCGCCGGGTGAATCAGGTCGACATCAGCTTGGACAGCCAGTTGTTGTCGTAGATGTCGAGCTTCTCGTTGGTGGTCAGGTCGAATACCGTTGGCGTTCCGGTGTTCACCGGGTCGATCTCGTAGAGGTATTCGAAGTTGGTGTCCGCCATCTCCTGGACGTCCAGCGCAGTCTTACCTGATCGCATCGCATCGACCGCGGCGGCGGGGATGCCGCTTTCGCGGGCCATGTCGGCGATCTGAGCGTCGCTGGGCCCCTTGCCGTGTGAATCCTGGTGTCCCCAAAGGTCTTGTACGAACGCCTGAAACGCCTTGGCCGACGTGTTCGGTCCGGCTGCCGCCAGGAACAGTGCGTTGCTCACCCGGTCGGAGTAACCGCCCGGCTTGTCGTCGAGAAATGTCAACGGGCGGTAGGTGACGACAAGCTGGCCGAGGTTGATGTAGCTGGCCAACTCGTCGCCGAAATCCTTCTGCAGGTCGGCGCAGTGGCTGCATTGCGGTTCGGTGTACAGCTCGATGTGGATCCGCGCGTTGGGATCACCGGCCATGATGCCGAAGCCGTCCTTGCTCAGCGCTGTCGGCGGCCCGTGCGGATCCACCTGTGCCACACCGGTAATTTCCCTGCTACAACCGGTGACCAGGACGACCAGCGCCACCACGAGCACAGACCAGATCCGCATGCTCGCACGGTACCGCGTTCCACCTGCTTTTCGTGTCGTGTATGCCTGGGCGCAACCTCGCTGACAGGCGCCGCTGCCACAGTGAAATCGTGCGCGTTGCCATTGTCGCTGAGTCGTTCCTGCCCAACGTCAACGGAGTCACCAACTCGGTGCTGCGGGTGCTCGAGCATCTGCGCCGCACCGGTCATGAAGGGCTCGTCATCGCCCCGGACACCCCGCGCGGTGAGCCGGCGGCCGACCGGATCTACGACGGGATCCGGGTGCACCGGGTGCCGTCGCGGATGTTTCCCAAGGTGACGTCGCTGCCACTCGGTGTGCCGCGCCCCCGCATGGTGGGAGTATTGCGCGGCTTCGAGCCGCATGTGGTGCACCTGGCCTCGCCCGCACTTCTGGGCTATGGCGGCCTGCACGCCGCGCGGTATCTGGGGGTGCCGACGGTGGCGGTGTTCCAGACCGACGTCGCAGGATTCGCCGAAAGCTACGGCATCGGTGCCGCCTCCCGTGCGGCCTGGGCCTGGACGCGCCACCTTCACTCGAAGGCCGACCGCACGCTGGCGCCATCCACCGCGGCGATGGAAGACCTTGCTGCGCATGGCATCCCGCGCGTCCACCAGTGGGCCCGAGGAGTCGACGTCACCGGCTTCGCGCCGTCGGCGCGCAGTCATGAGTTGCGGGCACACTGGTCGCCGGCGGGCAAGCCGATCGTCGGCTTCGTCGGGCGGCTCGCGCCGGAGAAGCATGTGGAGCGGCTCGCGGTGCTGGCTGCGCGTGACGACCTGCAGCTGGTGATCGTCGGTGACGGTGTCGACCGAGACAAGCTGCGAGCCATGATGCCGCGTGCGGTGTTCACCGGTGCGTTGTACGGCGAGCAACTCGCCGCGGCGTACGCGAGCATGGACGTCTTCGTCCATCCCGGCGAGCACGAGACGTTCTGCCAAGCCGTGCAGGAAGCGATGGCTTCCGGTGTGCCGGTCATCGCTCCGAACGCGGGTGGTCCGCGAGATCTGGTGGCGCCGTACCGCACCGGCTTGTTATTGACGGTCGCGGAATTCGAAGCGCGCCTTGGCCAATCGGTCGATCACCTGCTCGACGAGCGGGCCCGCTATTCCCTCGCCGCCCGTCGTAGTGTGCTCGGCCGCACGTGGCCGGCGATCTGCGACGAGCTACTCGGCCACTACGAAGCAGTGCAGCGCGACGCCCGCCGAATCCGCGCGGCGTGAGTCCTGCGGCACGCCAACGACTTTCCTTAATTGTTCCTGAGAAGCCTTTTCATAGTCTGTGAGCTGGCGCACACTGAACGCAAGCCGGGGGAATGCAACGATGCAAATACCAACTCCACCTCTCCAAGACCGGGGGGCGTCCGAATGAACGACGTGTCATACCGCCAAGATCTCAGTGAATTTGCAGTCGAACTCCGTAAGTTGGCTTATACCATGCCCGCTGGGCACGAGGATCGACTCATTCACCTCAGCGAGCGGATGGCGAGCCGTGCGCGTCAATTACCGAGAGTCGACGCACACGCGATGTAATCAGCCCTGGGCCTTGACGGCGACCGGCTGCCACTTCTCCCAATTGGCAATGCGGCTTTCGTAGTCGGCCTTGGCGGTCTGCAGCGGCGATTCTCCGAAGAACACCCGCAGCGGGGGAGTCTCCGCGTCCACGACTTTGAGGATGGCCGACGCCGACGCCTTCGGGTTGCCCGGCGCGGACCAGCGCTGCGCGCGGGCCTCGTCGACCTGGCGGTGCAAGTCGGCGTAGTCGGGCAGCTCGGTCGAACGCTTCGACGACGGCCCGGACCAGTCGGTGTCGAAGCCGCCCGGCTCGATCAGCGTGACGTGAATGCCGAATGGCGCGACCTCCTGGGCAAGCGCCTGCGAGAAGCCTTCCAGCGCCCACTTCGAGGCGTGGTAGATCCCTACGAGCGGGAACGCGGTGATGCCGCCGATCGAGGACACCTGGATGATGTGGCCGCTGCCCTGCGCCCGCAGATACGGCAGCGCGGCCTGGGTGATCCACAGCGCGCCGAAGACGTTGGTCTCGATCTGGTCGCGCGCGTCGGACTCGCTGAGCTCCTCGATGAATCCGAAGTGGCCGTAGCCGGCGTTGTTCACCACGATGTCGAGCCGGCCGAAGTGGTCGTGCGCCTGCTTGACGGCGGCGAAGTCCGCTTCGCGGTCGGTGACGTCGAGCTGGATCGGCAGGATGGCGTCGCCGTACTTCTCGACCAGGTCGGACAGGGTGTCGGTGTTGCGTGCGGTGGCGGCGACCTTGTCGCCGCGGTCCAGGGCGCCGATGGCCCACTCCCGGCCGAAGCCGCGTGACGTACCGGTGATGAACCAAACCTTGTCGCTCATGTATCCCTCTTTTCTCGTCCGTTCACGCGTTACCAACGCCCGACCGGGTTCCCCATTCCCGCGTCTGCGAACTTCACAGGTAGCGTCGGCATCGTGAGCCGCGCGACGTTGGACAAGGACCCTCGCGATGTGGCGTCGATGTTCGACGCCGTCGCGCGTCGCTACGACATCACCAACACGGTGCTCTCGCTGGGGCAGGACCGCTCCTGGCGGCGGGCGACGCGTTCGGCGCTGGGCATCGGCCCGGGCGATCGGGTGCTGGATCTGGCGGCCGGCACCGCGGTGTCGACGGTCGAGCTGGCGAAGTCCGGCGCGTGGTGCGTGGCCGCGGACTTCTCGGTCGGCATGCTGCAGGCAGGTGCCGGGCGGCCGGTGCCGAAGGTCGCCGCCGACGCCACCAAGCTGCCGTTCGACGACGCGGTCTTCGACGCGGTGACGATCAGCTTCGGCTTGCGCAATGTCGTCGACCACCCGGCGGGCCTGCGAGAGATGGCGCGGGTGACCCGCCCCGGCGGCCGCCTGGTGGTGTGCGAGTTCTCCACCCCGGTGGTGCCGGTCTTCTCGACCGTGTACAAGGAGTACCTGATGCAGGCGCTGCCGCGGGTGGCCCGCGCGGTGTCGAGCAATCCCGAGGCGTATGTGTATCTGGCCGAGTCCATTCGGGCCTGGCCGGACCAGGCGACATTGGCGCAGCAGATCCGCGACGCCGGCTGGTCGGAGGTGCGGTGGCGCAACCTCACCGGCGGGATCGTCGCTCTGCATGCGGCGGTCAAACCCGGGTAGTCCCGAATGGTGACCGTGCTTGCCTTCGACGTCAACGAGACGCTGCTCGACCTCAGCCCGCTCGACGGCATCCTGGGCGGTGCCGAAACCCGTAAGCGCTGGTTCAGCCAGATGCTGCAGATTGCCTTTGTCGGTGGGCTCACCGGTGACTACGTGGACTTCCCGACGGCCCAGCGGGCCGCGCTGAGGATGCTGGGTCTGGATGGCGCCGAGCGGCTGGCCGAGGGTATGCGTCAGCTGCCCCTGCACCCGGACGTCGTGCCCGCGCTGGATCGTCTCGGCGGTTTCACGGTCGTCGCGCTGACCAATTCGCCGCTGTCGGTGGTTACCGAGCAGCTCGAATTCAATGGTGTGGCTTCACGTTTCGACGCGATTCTGTCGGCGGACACGGTTCGTGCGCTCAAGCCGCGCGCCGAGGCCTACCAGCATGTCGGCGCAACGCTCGGCGTGCCGTTGAGCGAGGTGCGGCTGGTGGCCGCCCACGGGTGGGACATCGCCGGAGCGTTGGCCGCCGGCTGCCGCGCTGCGTTCGTGCGGCGACCAGGCCAGGAGCTCATTCCGATCGGCGCGCAGCCCGACATCATCGGGGATGACTTGCTCCAGGTCGCCGACGCCCTGCTGTAGTTCGGCGCGATTTCCGTCAGCACCGGAAATCGCGCCAAACTCAGCGGCCGGCGTCGGCCAGCACCTGGTACCCGGCGTTATAGCCCGGGACAAACGTGATGCCCGGCCCGCCGTGGCAGCCCGCGCCGCCGAGGTACAGGCCTTCGATCGGAATCGGCTCATCGATGAATCCCTTGGGGCCCGGCCGGTTCACGCCCATCAGCTCGGGCTGCAGCAGCCCATGGCAGAAGTCGCCGTTGGGCGCGGCGAACATCGTGTTCATGTGGTACGGCGCGAACGTGATGTCGCGGATCAGGATGTCCTTGAAGTTGGGCGCGTAGCGGGTGATCTTGTCGACAACCCGTTCCGCCATCACGGTTTTCAGGTGGCCATGCTGATCGCGCGGGGCTTCGATGGGGAAGCCGTAGGCGTACACGCTGGCCGCATGCTTGCCGGGAGGGGCCATCTCGGGATCGCCGACTGTCGGCATCTGAATCGACAGCGCCGGGTTGTCCGGAACCTCGCCGCCACGGGCCTTCTCCCATTGGCGCTGTTGTTCTTCCGGTGAGCCAAACATGCCGACCGACATTTGCATGCCGGGCTCGTTGAGGAAGTCGTAGGGCGCGGCATATTCGGGTGCACCGTCGAGGGCGAAGTGGATCTGCATGAACGATGCGCGGTGGTCTCGACCACCCAGGCGAGTCACCAGCGATGACGGAAGATGGTCGACACCAACAAGATCCAGCAGAGTGGTCTCTGGTGCGAGGTTCGACACCACGACCGGCGCGGAGATGATCTCGCCGTCCTTGAGGCGCACCCCGGTGACCTTGCCGTCCTCCACCAGGATCTGTTCGACCTTCGTGCGGTAGCGGATCTCACCGGCGGCCTCGACGAACAGATCGCGCAGATGATCGGCCAGCACGCCGATGCCGCCCTTGAGTTTGGTGGTCATCTGCCCACCTTCCGGCGGCATCGCCATCGCGAACGCCAAACATGTTGCGCTGCCTGGCGTGTACGGCCCGCGGTAGGTGGAGTTCACCGCGAGGAAGGCCAGCATGCCGCGGATCACGGCATGCTTCTCCTTGTCGGGCAGGAACCGGTCGACCACGTCCATCGCCGAGCCGAACAACATCTCGTGAATGGCGCGCCGCTCGCTTTCGTCTGCGGCACAGGCGTACATCTCGTCGATGGTCTTCGGCAGCGCCAATGCGTCGAAGCGGCCGAGCGCCTTGCCCGGGCCCGTGCTCCACGCATAGAGGTTGGCCATGGCCATCACGGCTTCCATACCGTGCTTCTCGCTGAGATGGGTCATCATCGCCATCGGGTCGCTGTGGAAGATCATCGCTTCCTCGCCGTTTTCCCCGAGGTTGACCGACATGATCTCCGACTCGATGGTCGGCAGGGTGTCCAACCCCAGCTCACTGTTGATCTTCTGCGCGGTGGGGAAGCGCACGGAGCCGGCGATCTCGTACTTGAACCCGTCGATCAACTCGACGGTGGCCGCCATGCCGCCGCTGTAGGTGTTGGCCTCGAGGCACAGCGTGCGCAGGCCGGCCCGCTGGAGCACCGTGGCTGCGGTCAGGCCGTTGTGCCCGGCCCCGACGATGATCGCGTCGAAATCAGTCATGCGCGGCAGCTTAGCGCCGATTCGCCGAAGTTTTGTCAAATTTGTCATTACGAATGACGTTCATTGAGCGCCGACGCTCCAAGAAATGGCGCAAATTGCCGCGTCAGTGCTCACTCAACGCGGCAACGGATCAGCTGAAAGGCTTGCGGCGGTCCAGGATTCGCGAACCCAGCCCCGCGACGCGCCACGCGCGCGCCACCAGGTCGGCGTCCGCGTCGGTGACCAGATTGCCCATCACGCGCACCGCGATGCCCATCAGGCGCGACGAGCGCATCGCGACCGGCCCGGTCAGCGGCAGGAACCGCGGCAGTGTCAGCAGCAACCCCAGCCGGCGAGCCACCGAGAACCCGCGGCCGTAGTGCGCTTGCAACACAGCGGGCCAGGCCAAGGACAAATCCCCAGAACCCAGCATCTCGGCGGCCAGCCGGCCGGTTTCCAGGCCATAGTCGATGCCCTCGCCGTTGAGCGGGTTCACGCACGCCGCGGCGTCGCCGATCAGCACCCAGTTCAAACCGGCCACTCCGGAGACGGCCCCGCCCATCGGCAGCAATGCCGAGGACACCGCCCGCGGCGGACCCTCGAACCCCCAGTCCGAGCGCTTGAGGTCGGTGTAGTGCTTGACCAGCGGCCGCAACGCCACGTCGGCGGGCCGCTTCGCGGTGGCCAGTGCGCCGACGCCGATGTTCACCTCGCCGTTGCCCAGCGGGAAGATCCACCCGTAGCCGGGCAGCACCTGCCCGTCGACCGAGCGCAATTCCAGATCCGAGGAGATCCACGGCTCGCCAGCCCGCGGCGACGCGAGATATCCGCGCACCGCCACGCCGTACACCGTCTCCTGATGCCACTGCCTACCGAGCACCCGGCCGAACGGCGAGCGTGCGCCGTCGGCCACGATCACCCAGCGGCACGACACCCTCGACCCGTCGGCCAGCACCACCGCGTCCACATGGCCGCGCGAATCCCGGGACACATCAACGGCTTTCACGCCGAGCAGCATGGAGGCGCCGACGTCCTCGGCGACCTTGCGGATACGGTCGTCGAGTTCAGTGCGGGGGACCGCGGACCCAGAACCAGGAAACGACGGTCCCGGCCAGGGCACCTCGACGTCGGCGCCGAACCCGGACAGCCGCAGTCCGTGGTGGCGGATGTGGCCGTCGAGCCAGTCGCCGAGCCCCAGCCGCTGCAGTTCGAGCACCGCACGCGGGGTGAGCCCGTCGCCGCACGGCTTGTCGCGGGGGAACTCGGCGGCGTCGATGACGAGCACCTCGTGGCCCCGGCGGGCAGCCCAGGCGGCCGCCGCCGAGCCGGCCGGCCCGGCCCCGACGATGACCACATCTGACCGCAACTCCATGCCCCCAGTATGTTGGCAGGGTGAGTACTCCGGCCACGGTGGTAGCAGGGGTGGACTTTGGTGACCCGGCGTTCGCCAAGAGCGTCCGCGATGGGGTTGGTCGTGTCGAAGAGCTCATGAGCACCGAGCTGCGCGGCGGTGACGAGCTGATGACCGAAGCCGTCGTCCATCTCTTCGAGGCCGGCGGCAAGCGATTCCGGCCACTGTTCACGGTGCTATCCGCGCAGATCGGGCCTGATCCCGACGCCTGGCAGGTCACGGTGGCCGGCGCGGTTATCGAGCTGGTTCACCTGGCCACGCTGTATCACGACGACGTCATGGACGAGGCGCAGATGCGTCGCGGGGCGCCCAGCGCCAACGCCCGCTGGGGCAACAACATCGCGATCCTCGCCGGTGACTACCTGTTCGCGACGGCCTCGCGGCTGGTGAGCCGGTTGGGCCCGGACGCGGTGCGGATCATCGCCGAGACGTTCGCCCAGCTGGTGACCGGCCAGATGCGTGAGACCAAGGGCAACACCAACGGCGTGGATCCGGTCGATCACTACCTGAAGGTGATCTATGAGAAGACCGCCTGCTTGATCGCGGCGTCCGGTCGATTCGGGGCCACCTTCGCCGGTGCCACCGAGGACCAGATCGAGCGGCTGAGCCGGCTCGGCGGCATCGTCGGCACGGCATTCCAGATCTCCGACGACATCATCGACATCGACAGCGACCCCGACGAGTCGGGCAAGAACCCGGGCACCGACCTGCGTGAAGGCGTGCACACGCTGCCCGTGCTGTACGCGCTGCAGGCGACCGGCCCCGACGCCGACCGGCTGCGGCAGCTGGTGGCAGGGCCGGTCGAGGACGACGACAAGCTCGCCGAGGCCCTGGGGTTGCTGCGTTCCGGTGATGGCATCGCGAAAGCCAAGGCCACCGTGCAGCGCTACGCCGAAGAAGCCGGCGAGGAGCTGGCCGGTTTGCCCGACGGACCGGGCCGGCGGGCATTGGCGTCACTGATGGACTACACGATCAACCGGCACGGCTGACGGCGATTCGCGGAACCTGACGGTCGGTGCGAGGCGTTAATCTCCCGAAGAGTGCGTTTGCTCGTAGGAGGAATTGATGACCTGGCACCCGACCGCCAACACGTTCAAGACGTTCGCGCTGCTCGTCGGAATGTCAGCGCTGATCGTCTTCATCGGTTCGCTGTTCGGTCGCAACGTGATGTTCCTGGCGTTGGTGTTCGCCATCGGCATGAACGTCTATGTCTACTTCAACTCCGACAAGCTGGCACTGCGCGCCATGCACGCCCAGCCCATCACCGAGGTTCAGGCCCCGCAGATCTACTCGATCGTGCGCGAGCTGGCCACCACGGCGCACCAGCCGATGCCGCGGCTCTACATCAGCGACACGGCCAACCCCAACGCGTTCGCCACCGGACGCAACCCCCGCAATGCGGCGGTGTGCGTCACCACCGGGATCCTGAACCTGCTCAGCGAGCGTGAGCTGCGGGCGGTGCTCGGCCACGAGCTATCCCACGTCTACAACCGCGACATCCTCATCTCGTGTGTGGCCGGTGCGCTGGCGTCGGTGATCACCGCGCTGGCCAACATCGCGATGTTCGCCGGCATGTTCGGCGGCAGCAACCGTGAGGGCGGCCCGAATCCGTTTGCGCTGCTGCTGGTTTCGCTGCTGGGTCCGATCGCTGCCACCTTGATCCGCATGGCCGTGTCCCGGTCGCGCGAGTATCAGGCCGACGAATCGGGGGCCGAACTCTCCGGTGATCCGCTGGCTTTGGCGTCGGCGTTGCGGAAGATCAGCGGCGGGGTGGAGAACGCGCCGCTGCCTCCCGAACCTCAGCTGGCCGACCAGGCCCATCTGATGATCGCCAGCCCGTTCCGCGCCGGCGAGAAGATCGGCAAGCTGTTCTCCACCCATCCGCCGATCCCGGACCGGATCGCCCGGCTCGAGAAGATGGCCGGGCACTAGGGCGGACCCTAGGTGGACGTGGCCACCGCGGCGACGTTCGACTTGGTGGCTGGGCTGACGATCCCTTCCTGACGCAGCGAACGCAGCACCATCGCCCGCAGCTGGCGGCCCACCTCGAACTGCTTACCCGGCAGGGTGCGGGCCACCATGCGCAGGTTCACGGTGTCGACCTTGATGCTCTCGACACCCATCAGGGCGGGCTCGTCGAGCAGCAACGGCTCCAGGTGCTTGTCGGAGGTGGCAGCAGTCGCCACATCGTGCAGCACATCGTTGACCTTGTTGAGGTCCGCAGTGGTGGGTACCGGAATGTCGACCACGGCCCGCGCCCAATCCTTGGACAGGTTCAACGCCTTGACGATTTGCCCGTTCGGGATGGTGAACACCTCGCCGTCGCTGGTACGCAGCTTCGTCACGCGCAAGGTGACGTCCTCGACGGTGCCCTGGGCCTCTGACGACCCGGTGACTGTCAGCGTCACCAGATCGCCGAAACCGTATTGCTTCTCGGTGATGATGAAGAACCCGCTGAGCAGGTCCTGCACGATCCGCTGGGCGCCGAAACCGAGGGCGGCACCCAGCACGGCGGCCGGTGCGACGAGCGAACCGATCGGCAGGCCGAGCTGGTCGAAGACGTCGACGGCGACCACGGTGTAGAGGATGGCGATCGCCACCGAGGAGATCACCGAGGCGACGGCGGCGCGGTGCTTGGCGCTTTCCGAGCGCACCAGCTCGTGGCCGGTATTGAGGCGGCGCGCGATTTTGCCCGCGACCCAGTTGATGATTCGGGTGCCGATCAACGCGGCGATGATCACCAGCACGATGTGTAGGCCCTTTGTGCGGAGCCACTCGCCCAGGTTTCCGTTCCAGAAGTCGTGAAATTGGTTGGCAGCGAGGTACGTCGTTGTTAGTGGGTTCATAGTCCTTACGCGAATTGCCTTGTCACGGCGCTCGTTTGATGTGCGTGAAGCACGGGACTGTTGTTGCGTTTCCCGAACCGCTGGGTTCTACACCTTGGTGGTTGCGTGGATCACGGCTGTTCGGCCGTGGGCGCCGGGCGCGGCCTGCCGGTCCCCGAACCCGTCGCAGTGTGGTCCAACAGCCCCTTCACGGTGTCGGACACCCGGGTCAGGACATCGTTGACCAGCTTGTCGGCCTTGTCGGACAGGCTGGTGCCGGCGCCGGATGTCACGGCCGAGCCGTCGGACCGTCCGGGCGTGAAGTCCGGGGCGGGCCGCACGACGTTCAGGCGCGGTCCGGTGTTAGCCGCGGGCGCCGCCGGGGTGGCGGGTGGCTCGGGCGCCGGGGTCGGATCGGGTGGGGGAGTCGGATCGGCCGGTGCCGATGCCGCCGGACCGGGCTGTGCTGCCGCTGGCGCGGGCGTCGCGTCGGGAGTGGGAGTGGGAGTGGGTTGGCCGCGTACTGCGGAGCCCAGGGTCTTGTAGGCGACCAGCGTGATGTTGTTGATCCGCTGGATGATCGCGACGACCCCGTCCGGGTAGGTCAGCGTGGTGATCTGGGTGCGCGGATCGGTGTGGCAGGACGTGGTGCCGGTGCAGTCCACGCCGCCGGAGGAGTCGACCGACGGCTTCGAGTCGTGGTTGGCCATGGAGTTGGCGTCGGTGAAGACGTTGACTACCTGCGTCTGGGCTCGCGCGTCGAACTCGTAGTTGATGTGGAAGACGTTGCCCGACGGGTCCATCGGGGCCGCGAGTTCGAGCATGAGGTCGTCGTCGGCGAGCACCTCGGTGTCGGTGTCGGCGGCCTGCATGGCGCCGTACAGGCCAACGGGCCCGCCGAGGTAGTTCGCGTACAGGATGCCGCCATCGGCGCTGTGCTTGAACTCGCCGTCGAAGAGGTCGAAGAGCGCGTCACCGGTCGGGTTCTCCGGAGTGCCGTGGATGATCAGCGCCGCCAGGTCGAAGTCGGGGGTGCTCAGCGCCTGCGGCTGAGTGGACGCCACCACCATGGTGGCGACGGCGAGGCTCAACGCCGCCGCGCCCCCGCGCAGCGTGCTTCTCATCTCCCCACCACCCGAACGGCCTCCAGATCAGCCGGAATAGGTCGAGTCTAGGCCGAGAATTGACGGAAACGTAGGGGCTCGGCGGTAACAAGTAGTGGCCGTGATGTCGAAGACCAGGTGTACGCGCAGACTGCGCCGCGTGTGGCGCTTACGTAGGGTGTGGTGATGCTGAGCAGAATCCTGATCGGCCTGATGAGCGTCGCGGGCGTGGCAGCGATCGGTGTACCGGGAACGGCCTTCGCCGATCCCGAGCCGGCACCCGCCCCGGTCCTTCCGAACGTCAACGCCTACAAACCGGTGAGCCCGGTGGACTACACGGCGATGGGTGGCAACTGGTATGCCTTCGCCGGACCGCCCGGGGTGGTCTGCGTGCTGGATAGGCAGAACGCCAGCTACGGCTGCAGTGGCGCGCTGCCCGGTGCGCCGAATGGCGCCAACCTGGTCAGCGGCGGTCCGTCCGGTGAGCCGGGATTCTCCAGCAGCGGTGCCTCGCTCTACGCCTCAGCCGGTGACGTCAAGCCGTTGCCACCGAATTCGCGGCTGAGCTTTCGCGACATCAGCTGCGGTGTCGACGGCGGCGGCGTGGTGGCCTGCGTGAACAGCCACGACCAGGTCGGCTTCGTCGTCGGTCCGGCGGCGACGTTCACCTCCGGGCCGAGCCCGATGCTGGACCGGCCGAAGAACTCCAACCCGCTGTTCCCGTCGTTCCCGGGCTAGTCACGACATCGATTCTGCGCTCAGCGCGTGATCGCGGCTGTCGCGGACGCTCTCACCGCAGAATCGATGCGACCGCCCAGTTAGAAGTGTGAGTCGAGCACCTCGTGGCCGGGCTTTTCGGCCATGAGGCCCCGGTAGGCCTGCTCGACGTTCGCGCCGTGGTTGACGACGGCGTCGACCTCGCGGGCGATCGGCATGTTCAGGCCGTACTTCTCGGCGAACTCCATGATCACGCTGGCGGCCTTGACGCCCTCGGCGACCTGATTCATCGAATCGATGATCTCTTTGATGGTCTTGCCTGCGCCGAGTTGTTCGCCGACGTGGCGGTTGCGGCTGCGCTGGGAGGTGCAGGTAACGATGAGATCGCCCATACCCGCCAAACCGGCGAACGTGTCGCGATGGCCACCGATCGCCTCGCCCATTCGGGACATCTCCCGCACCGCGCGGGCCATCACCAGCGCCCGGGTGTTCTCGCCGATGCCCAGCGAGTAGCCCATACCGACGGCGATCGCGTAGACGTTCTTCAACGCGCCGGCCATCTCGACGCCGACGACGTCGTCGGTGGTGTAGACGCGGAACCGCTTGGTGCGGAACATCTTCGCGAGGTTGGCGGCCAAGTGCTGATCGGGCATCGCCAGCACGGCCGCGGCGGCATAACCGTCGGCGACCTCGCGCGCGATATTGGGTCCGGCGAGTATGCCGGCCGGATGGCCGGGCAGGACCTCGTCGACGATCTGGCTCATCCGCATGTTGGTGCCCTGCTCGAGGCCCTTCACCAGGCTGACGACGGGCACCCAGGGGCGCAGTTCCCTGCTGAGTTGGGTGAGCACGCCGCGGAAGCCGTGTGACGGCACACCCATGACGACGACGTCGGCGCAGTTGGCCGCTTCGCTGAAATCGGTGGTGGCGCGCAGGGTTTCCGAGAGCTCGACCTCGTCGCCCAGGTAGCGGGAGTTGCGGTGGTTCTCGTTGATGTCCTTGGCGGTGTCCTCTGAACGCACCCACTGCAGCGTCGGTCCACGGCGGGCGCAGATGGAGGCGACGGTGGTGCCCCAGGATCCGCCACCGAGGACGACGACGTTGGGTTCGCGGCGTTCAGAAGTCATGGGGGTCAGCGTATTGCGAATACCCGGTTGTTCATGGGGAGTTCGGGCAATCGGTTAGCTACCCGGCGGCGCGCACCGGGCTCGACACCCGTCCGAACGTCATGTCCTCGTCGATCTTGTCGATGAAGTGGTGGTCGAACGCGTCGGCGAGATAGTTCTGCCGCACCACCCACGGGCGCTTGAGACCCGACTTGGGCAGGGCGTGCAGGTTGCGCAGCACGTACCCGGCCTGGATGTCCCACGCCGGCTTCTCCGCGATCGGCTCCCCTCCCAGGTGCGGGAAGGCGTGGGTGTAGCCGTGCGAGTTCATGTATTCGATCAACTTGGCCGCCGCCCGCGCGGTCATGTCGGCGCGCAGCGTCCACGAGGCATTGGTGTAGCCGATGCACCAGATCAGATTCGGCACGTCCTCGAGCATGTGCGCCTTATAGGAGAACCGTTCCTGAGGCTTGATCTCGTTGCCGTCCAAGGTGATTCGCACACCGCCGAGAGCCTGCAGCTGCAGGCCGGTCGCGGTGACGATGATGTCGGCCTCCAGATGCTGACCCGATTTCAGCATCACCCCGGTGTCGTCGAAGCGGTCGATGTGGTCGGTGACCACCACCGCGCGGCCGTCGGAGATCGCTTCGAATAGGTCGCCGTCGGCCACCAGGCATAGTCGCTGATCCCACACGTTGTAGCGCGGCTTGAAGTGCACGTCGACCGGATAGCCCGCAGGCAGCCGGCTGACGTTCTGCGCCCGGATGATCTTGCGGGCAACCCCGGGGACGGTGCGGGCCAGGAACCACACGACGCTTTCGAACGCAACCGCGAAATAGCGGGCGAACGCGTGAGAAATCCTGCGGGGCATGACTTTTCGAACCGCTTCGATGATCGGGTTGACCCGGGATCCGGCCAGCAGGTACGTCGGCGAGCGTTGCAGCATGGTCACCTTCGCCGCCTTCTGGGCCAGCGCGGGAATCAGCGAAATGGCCGTGGCGCCGCTGCCGACGACGATCACCTTCTTGCCGGTGTAGTCGAGGTCCTCGGGCCAGAACTGCGGATGCACTGTCGCGCCCTTGAAGTTCTCGAGGCCCGGGAAGTCGGGGGTGTAGCCCTCGTCGTAGTTGTAGTAGCCCGAGCCGAAGAACACGAAGCGACCGCGGTAGGTCTTGCGGGTGCCGTTCTCGAGCGCGTGCACAGTCCAGGTGTCAGTCGCCGAATCCCAGTCGGCCGACAACACATGGGTGTTGAAGTGGATGTGGGGGAAGATGCCGCGCTTGTGGGCGGTGTCTTCCATGTATTCGCGGATGTGGTCGCCGTCGGCAACACCTTCCTTGCGGACCCACGGCTCCCACGGCCACGACAGCGAGAAGATGCTGGAGTCCGAGCGCACGCCCGGGTACCGGAACAGGTCCCAGGTGCCGCCGATGCGGTCGCGTCGTTCCAGCACGACGTAGCGCACCCCGGGGTTGCGCTCGGCGATGCGGTAGGCCGCGCCGATTCCAGAGAACCCGGCGCCGATGATCACGACGTCGTAGGACCCGCCATCGGCCTCGGCCGGTACGGGTTCGGTTTCCGGGGTGGCGGTCATCGCGGTCCTCGCTTCGCATGTGTGGTGACGCTCACCACATTTACCACTGACCGGTTGGTCGGGGCGAGGGGCTTTGGTCTACCGGTAGTTGACGAACTGCAGGGCCACGTCGAGGTCGGCGCCCTTCAACAGGGCGATGACGGCCTGCAGGTCGTCACGCTTCTTCGAGCTGACCCGGATCTCGTCGCCCTGGACCTGCGACTTCACACCCTTGGGGCCTTCGTCGCGGATCAGCTTGTTGATCTTCTTGGCGTGCTCCTGATCGATGCCCTGCTTGAGGGTGCCGACGACGCGGTAGGTCTTCCCGCTGGCCATCGGCTCACCGGCGTCGAAGGCCTTCATCGAGATGTCGCGGCGAATCAGCTTTTCCCTGAAGACGTCGACGGCGGCCTTGACCCGCTCCTCGGTGGAACTAATGAGCTCGATGGCCTCGTCACCCTTCCAGGCGATCGTGGTGTCGGTGCCGCGGAAGTCGAACCGGGTGCTCAACTCCTTGGCTGCCTGGTTCAGCGCGTTGTCGACCTCCTGGCGGTCGACCTTGCTCACGATGTCGAACGATGAATCCGCCATTGGACCCCTCCTCGGTGTGATCGGCCGGTTTGTGTTTGGGGTACATCCTCGTTGTACCCTGCTACTCGCACCAAACCGGATCTCCGGCGCGGCGCACCCAGGCAGGTTGCCCGAGCGGCCAATGGGAGCGGACTGTAAATCCGTCGGCGGAAGCCTACACAGGTTCGAATCCTGTACCTGCCACACTGTCGGGCCCGGTTTGGACCGGGCCTGATATGCGTTTTGGACTCGGCCGCCCGCAGATCGGCTGGATGCGGTGATCGGTGAACCCACATCGATTGGGTTGTTTCGTTTCACGCAGCGAATGGCGAATAGTCCCGCCGCATCTGTTCCGCAGCCTTAAAATTCAGGAAGCGCAGCAGGGGGTTTCCATGTATCGGTTTATTTCGAGCATCGCAGCAGCGGTCGCGCTAGCGGGAAGTCTGGCACCGGCGGCGGCAGCCGACACCCTCGGGACGCCCTGTACGGAGTGGATGAAGGTCTCCGCGGACGCCGTCACCGGTGAGAAGTTGTTCTGCGCCGCGCCGCCGGGGACTGGTGATAACGCTCTCGCGTGGACGGGGTGGTCCATGGGTGCATGGGGCGATGCTCCCGCCGTTGGTCCGGTGGGCAGTCCATGCTCGGCTCCTGATTACGCGTACGGGCTGTCCAGCGACGGCTACGTGGTGTGGTGCTATTCGAGCGGACAGGTGCTGCTACCCGGCTCCACCGGGTACGTCCCCGCCGCCTCGCCACGGGTCTGGAGCCTGTACTCGCCGTAATAGAGGCCGACCACGCCCGTTGGAAGTTATCCGTATCGACTTGTTCCCAATGGGCAGATGGACATTCGGCCCGAATTCTCAGTCGTCGACCAGGAGGCGTCCAATCGATGATCAAGCAAGCTCTCGGAGTTTTCGCTCTGTCGTCCGCGACTGCAATCGCAACTCTGTGGGGTTCAGTCTCGACGGCGAGGGCGGACACATTCTGTGGCACAAGTAGCAGTGGCGCTTCGGTGTTTGCGGGCAACTCAGAGACGTCGTGCAATTTTGCTATCAACACGGCAGAGGCCTACCGCGCCAATGGAATCGGCTCACAACCCTTCAGCGTCTACAGTCCCGTGACCGGTCTGACGTACACGATGACCTGCACGGTCGCCGGTTCGGTCTGCCAGGGTGGAAACAATGCGCTCGTCTTCTTGCGCTAGTCATTACCCAGGTTGAGCTCCAATGGTGGTCAGCATGCGGACCACCGCGCAACATTGAGCATGGTGGCGATTCGCTGAAACTGTGGAATTATTGACGAGTGCGTAATAAACCACGGTGTTGTCCGCCCGGCCGTCGTAGCTGAACCGCGATGGACCTGGTAGCCCTGGCGCGCGCCCGTCAGGCGGTGCTGCGACTCGGAGTCGTGCTGATCATGGTCGGCGCGATGATCGTCGGCACGTCACCGGGCGACTGGCTCGAGCAGTGCATCTGGATCGGGGTGTACGCGCTGGCGGCAGTGGGCGCGGCTATCCTCGCGGTGTCCCCGGCCGGCAAGCTGATCAGCGGGCCGCGATGGCGGATCGCCACCGCCGCGACCGACATCGTGGCGCTGACCGGCTTCCATCTGCTGACCTCTGGTGGCTACGTGCCGCTGCTGCTGGTCGGGCTTCTTCCGCTGATGGTGATCGTGGAACTTCCCTGGCGGCGCGCGGCAATAGTGTTGGCGCTGAGCGTGATTGCGTTCACGGGGACATTGCTGGCCGACACGTCGATCCATCAGCGGATCGGGTGGCCGGCGGCCTGGTTCCTTGTCGCGCTCTACGCATATTTCTGCTGTGCAGCATTTCTCGCGAACTATGTCCACGCGCGCCAGATTGCCGAAGTCTCGTCCGAGCGCACGGCGAGCGAGCGCCTGGCCTACCAGGCCACCCACGACGAGTTGACGGGTCTGCCCAACCGGGCGTACGTCCTGGCCCGTATCGCCGACGCCCTCACAAGAGATGGACGTGATGCGCTGTCAGCGGTGTTGTTCCTCGACGTCGACGATCTGAAGGTCATCAACGATTCGTTGGGTCATGAGGCCGGGGACACCATGCTTCAGGTTGCCGCACAACGACTTCAGCAGTCGGTGCGCACCGAGGATGTGGTCGCCCGCCTCGGCGGCGACGAATTCGTCGCGATGTTGTTCGGCCCGACGCCGCGCGCGGTGCTGGACCGGCTCAGTGAACGAATGCATGCCGCACTGGCGGAGCCGATGCGCGTCGGTGACACCACACTGCGCATCACGGCCAGTATCGGTATCGCCCCTATCGCCGAGCGTGACACGCGGGACGCGGCTGCCATCCTGCGTGACGCCGACCTTGCGATGTATCAGGCGAAGAGGCTGGGTCGCGGCAAAACTGCTTACTTCTCAGCAGAACTCGTCGACTCCAATGGCTCGGCCTAGTCGCCTCACACCGACAGGATGTGACCCTCGTTGGCGGGCACGGTGCCATCCAACAGCGCGCGGTAGCACTGCTCGACGGCGTCACGACCGTGTCGCGTCACCACCGTCATCCAGGGCTGCTCCGCGTTGTCGATGCGCGCCATGAACGCCGTCCACGCCGAGGCCATCCGCTCCTGAAGCCCGCCCTGTCCCCACTCGGCCGCACGCTTGCGCGCCTGTTCCGGCGCGAAGAACAACTGCGGCGGCGGGCCGGGCAGGTCACCGCCGCCACCGAGGGCATCCCAATGCGTCGCGCCCACCGCGCAGCTGTAGGCCAGTAGATCGCCGAGCCTGGAATGGACTGCTAAACGCACCGCCGTGTCACCGCTCATGTCGACGTAGACCGACGCGACGTCGGCAAGGGTGGCCGCGTCGTCGTAGCAGAGGACATCGTCGTAACAGCCCAGCGAGCGGGTGAATTCGGCGTTCGCCGCCGACGTGAGCCCGACGACCCTCACCTCCTCAGGGGTGCCTCGGCGCTGCGCGAGGCAGAACGCCGTGCCGTACGCGGTCTTGCTCGACGCGCTGGACAGGATCACCGTCTTGGCGCCGAAGAACTCGTTGTCCGCGAGGAAGTCGTCGATGAGAAACGACGTGGCGAACAACGGCCGCAGCAGCGCCTGCTGCGCCTCGCGGTCGGCCCGATACCCCGGATCGGCGCTGCACCGCACGTACTGGTTGTAGACCGCGTGCAGCGCGCGCCGGTGTTCGGATCCCTCGGCGAAGCCGCCGGGATGCACGTCGGTGGCCTGAAGGACCACCTCGTCGGCCATCGGCCAGTAGCCGTAGAAGCGCTCGTCGACTTCGACTCCAGGACAGCGTGATTCGACGACGGAGGCGAAGCCCCACACCGGAACACGGCCGGTGCTCGGATCGCCGGTCGGGTAGAACTGCCAGTAGTTCATGACGTCGCCGAGCGCTGCATAGGTGATGTTGTTCGACGTCAGAGCGAAGGCGTCGATGCGCAGTCGCACCTGACCCTCCTCGAGGCTCGGTGCAGGCGACTCGTCCCAGTGGGTGGTGCGCAGGTCGTTGCGTTGGACCACGAAACTTTCGGTCATCAATTCCCATCGAACCATGACGCGCCTCAATGCGTTTCAGGAATAGCGGTGGATGCGCAGCGACCGGACCTTACCTGGCGGATAGCAAATCCTTTCCTCATGCACCAGGA
This sequence comes from Mycolicibacterium crocinum, assembly GCF_022370635.2. Next base: position 987,970 of record NZ_CP092362.2, read on the forward strand.
AAGTCTGGCTCGCCGGCGATTACGTGCGCGCGTCTGAAACGGGAGCATTTCTTCTCAACACCCCGTGAGAGGAAAGAAAGAAATGACCGAGACCCGCACCCTGACCGGCTTCAAGTACGCAGCGACCCTGTTCGGCGCCCTGGCCGTCGTCGCCCTGGCCCCGGCCACCGCGAACGCCCTGCCCGTCAACAACACCGACAGCGGTGGCTGCCACTACACCGACAAGGACGGCTACGACATCCCCATCGACGAAGGGCAGAGCGTCATCGTCGACGGCAAGACCGTGACCTGCCGCGGTGGCTCGATCGTCGTCGCCAACGCCGGGTCCACCACCGGCGGAATCAAGCCGAACAGTCCCTCGAAGATCGGAGTCCTTATCGACCTGCCGCGTGCGGCCGCCACCCGCTGACCCCACACCAGCCAACCCTCGGCCCGCCACCGGGCAACTGGTGGCGGGCCGACTCGCGCGTTTGCGCTAACCCTTGAGCTTTGTCGTAACCCAGACCACTATCTAGCTACAGCTTTTTGGGGGCGACTGGATTTGTAAGCTGCGGCGGAGGGTGAGTCCGAACGTCGACGAGCTAAACCTCGTTACTTTTGGAGATCGCGAAACTGCCGCATCACATCGGAGGAACATCGGCGATATGGCCGGAGAACGTGCGGAGGGCGCCAAGCCCTCCGGTGGGGGTGGCATCGCCGCTGAATTGGAAGCCGCAGGCTTTCTGGACGCCGCCGAGGTCGGTCGGGGCGGCGCGGGCGTCGTCTATCGCTGCTACCAGACGTCGCTCGCACGAACCGTCGCCATCAAGGTGTTGATGTCCGACCTCGACCAGGACAATCGCGAACGGTTCCTGCGTGAAGGCCTCGCGATGGGCAAGCTCTCCGGCCACCCGAACATCGAAGACATCCTGCAGGTCGGCGTCACCGAGACCAACCGGCCCTACATCGTGATGCCGTACCACGAAGCGGGATCCCTGGCCCAGCGCCTGCAGCGGGTCGGCCGGATCGCATGGCCGGACGCACTGCGTATCGGCGTGAAACTGTGCGGGGCCCTGGAAACCGCGCACCGGGTCGGGACGTTGCACCGCGACATCAAACCCGGGAACGTCCTCGTCAACGATTACGGCGAACCACAATTGAGCGATTTCGGTATCGCGCGCATCGTCGGCGGATACGAGACGGCGACCGGATTCTTCACCGGCACCATCGCGTTCACCGCACCGGAAGTGCTGGCCGGCAATCCGCCGACGGCCGTGTCGGACGTCTACTCCCTCGGCGCCACGATCTACGCGGTGATCGCCGGGGCCGCGGCCCATGAGCGCAAGGACGGCGAGGACCTCGTCGCTCACTACTTGCGAATCAGCTCGACACCCGTGCCGGACATGCGGCCCCAGGGGATTCCGGCCGATATCTGCGCCACGATCGAGAAAGCGATGTCGCTGGATCCGTCCGAGCGGCATGTGTCCGCCGCCGAGTTCGGCCGCGAACTGCAGGCGGCGCAGCGTCACAACGGGTTGATCGCGGACACAATGGTCCTCAGCGAATCCACCGGCCCGTCGAAGCCGCCGACGGAGACGGCAGCGATCCCGTTCTCGGCGGTCGAGCAGACGGATCTCTCCGAAGCGGCGTCGCTGGCCATGGCCGCACCCCCGGCGTCCCCGCCACCCCCGCCGGCGCACGACCTGGCTGGGCCGCCGCCGCCGATCTCGCCGAGCCCGCCGGGACCGACGCCGCCGGTTCCGCCGTTCCCGCCCGGCGGCCGCGGCCCCACGCCCGGGCATGATGGACCGACCAGCATCATCAAGAAGCCGACCACCCGTCGATCCTGGTTCGTCGTCGCGGCGGCGGTGATCGGGGTGCTGGCGTTGGTGGCCGGCGGGATCTATTACGCATCGAAGCCCGACACCAGCAGCGGTGGCAGCAGCAACACCACGATCGCCAGCCAACCGACGACCGAGACTCAGGCCGGCTGGAAGCCGATCACCAATGCGCGCGTGGCCCGCGAGGCCGCGGCGACGACGCAGGCCGACGGCACCATCTGGATTTTCGGCGGCCTGGAAAGTGACGGCAGCGTCAGCGGACGGCACGAGGGCTACGACCCGGCCATCGACAGCTGGAAGGGTGGCGACGAACTGCCCGTTCCGGTTCAGCACGCCATGGCGGTGACGTGGCAGGGCACTCCGTGTGTGATGGGCGGTTGGCGGGCCGAGGGCACCAACACTCAGATCGCGACGGACAAGGTCTGGCGGGTCGTCAACAGCCGTTGGGTGGAGCTTCCGCCTCTGTTGCAGCCCCGGGCCGCGGGTGCCGCAGCGGTGGTCGGTGGCCGCATTGTTGTCACCGGCGGTGTGGACGCCGGCGGCAAGCTGCTCAACACCACCGAGGTCTTCGACGGCACGGCGTGGAAGCTTGCGGCCCAAATCCCAACGCCGAGAAAGATGTTGGGCGTCGCGTCGGACGACAAGGTGGTGTACACCGTCGGCGGAAACGACGGGGCCAACGATCTTCCGACGGTGGAGGCGTATGACCCGGCTGCCGACTCCTGGACGGCGTTGCCGGCCCTGACTCAGCCGCGCAGCGACCTCGGTGTCGCCATCGCCGACGCGCGGCTCGTCGCGGTCGGGGGACTGTCCGCAGGGCAGGTGCTCAAGACCGTCGCCGTGATGGATTTGGCGTCCAAGACGTGGGCCGGCCTGCCGGACATGAGCACCGCGCGGCACGGGATGGCCGTCGCCGCGGTGGAGAAGTCGGTGTACGTGATCGGCGGGGCCACCGACGTGGGCACCAGCCAGGTGACGTCGACGGCGGAGACGCTCAAACTTGCGCCCCGCAAGCTGCAGCCCGCGCCGGCCTGGCGGTCGTTGCCCGACGCACCGACGCCCCGGCTGATGATGGCGTGGACGGTGCTCGACGACAAGATCTTCATCGCGGGTGGCATGAGCCACGGCGACACCTTGCAGCTGGTGCAGAGTTACGACCCGCAGACCCGAGCATGGCAGGCGCAGCCGCCGCTGCCCACGCCGCTGCACCACGCGACCGCGACGACCTATCGCGGCGAAATGGTGGTAATCGGCGGTGCGACTGAAGAACTCGCGAACGCGTCGAACAAGGTCTACGCCCTGCGTGGTGGCACGTGGGTCGAGTTGCCGAACCTCACCCACGCCCGTGCGGCCTCCGCCGCCGCGGTTGTCGGCGACAAGCTGGTGGTCACCGGCGGGCAGAACGCCAAGCAGCTCGTCGCGCAGACCGAGGTGTTCGACGGCCAGTCGTGGAAGGACGTGGCCGACTTGCCGACCCCGCGCGAGCACTTGGCCGCGGTGTCGGACGGGACCTACGTCTACACGGTGGGTGGGCGATTCCTGTCCGCCGACAAGAACTCCGCCGCGTTCGAGCGTTTCGACCCCAAGTCGGGGCAGTGGACCAAGCTGGTGGACATGCCGACTCCGCGCGGCAGCTACGGGGCGACCTTCATCGACGGCCGGATCGTCGCACTGGGCGGCGAGGAGCCGACGCAGGTGTTGACGACGGCCGAGATGTACGACATCGCCGACTCGAAATGGATCTCGCTACCGCCGATGCCGACGGCGCGCCACGGCGAAGTAGTCGCCTCGGTCGGCAACACCGTGTACGCGATCGGCGGCGCGAACCGGCCGACACATGAGGGGCCGGTCGCCACGGTCGAGGCGCTCGACTTCACCTAGGAATCGTTGTCGCGCAACATGTTCAGGGTGACGGCGCCGCGACGGATGGCCTCGTTGGCCAGGCGCACGCGACGCTCGCCCTCCGGTGGGATGGAGAACTTGTCGTACAGGTTCTGCAGATGCTGTTTGATCGCGGCTTCGGTGACGAACAGTTCCTGGGCCATCTGCTTGACCGACACCGCCTCGGGGAACGGGTCACCGGAAACCAGTGGGCGGCACAGCACCACGAGCACTTCGAGTTCGCGGGGGGTCAGCCGCGGCGGCGGCTGGGTGGGGGCGACGGACACCGTGGCTTCACCGATGGTCACTTCGTCGGCGTCGCGGACTTCCCAGAACACCAATTTCGACGTGCCGACTCGCAGCTCGTCTCCCGACCGCAGGACCCGTTCGGCGGAGATCTTCTCCCCGTTGATGTAGGTGCCGTTGCGGCTGCCCACATCGCGGATCGACCACGCGTACCCGAGGTTCTCCAATACGGCATGCAGGCGCGACACCGTCGAGTCGTGGTCTAGCGACACAACATTGGACGACGACTTGCCGACCGTCACTCGCTCGCTGCCGAGTGGGATCAGCTGCCGTCCGGACGGCTTCCAGACCTCCAGGTGGGAAGGCATGTCAACAGCTTATTCGCCGACGTTCACGAGTCGCATCCACCCGTGTAGATCGGGCGCGGACCCGTGGTGGATGTCGAGCATCGCCTGACGCAGCCGCGACGTCACCGGGCCGGCGACACCGTCGCCCACCGCCCAATCCTGACGGGTGGACACCACGTGCCCGACCGGGACGATCGACCGGGCCGTGCCACACGCGAACGTCTCGGTGATGCGCCCGGCTCGGCAGCCCTGCTCCCACGCGTCGAGCGTGAGCGGCTCTTCGGAGATTGCGTAGCCGAGCGAGTCCGCCAGTCGCAGGATCGAATCGCGGGTGATGCCCGCCAGCAGAGTGCCGCTCAGTGGCGGGGTGCGCAGGCGAGGGCCGGTGGCGGTGGCCTCCACGAAGAACAGGTTGCACCCGCCGGCCTCTTCGACATAGCGGCGTTCCCGGGCGTCCAGCCATACGACCTCGTCGCAGTTGTTGGCTGCCGCCTCGCGCTGCACGATGAACGAGCCGCCGTAGTTGCCGCCACATTTCGCCGCGCCGGTGCCGCCCGGCGCCGCACGGATGTACTCCGGTGCCGCCCACAACCGCATGGCCTTCGGCTCCATGGTGGCCGGCCGCGACGGGGTGGCGATCACCATGAACAGGTACTCGTCGGCGGGGCGAAGGCCAAGGGCGGTCTGCGACGCGATCATGAACGGCCGCAGGTACAGGTTGTGCCCACGGGCTTCGGGCACCCAGGCGGCGTCGGCCCGCACCAGCGTCTCGACCGCCGTGACGAAGTCCTCTTCGGGCAACGTGGGCATGGCCATCCGGCGCGCCGAGTTGTTGAACCGGCGGGCATGGTCGCGGGGGCGGAACACGGCGCGCTGACCGTCGGGCCGCCAGAACGCCTTCATGCCCTCGAAAATCGTTTGGCCGTAGTGCAATGCCATGGTGGCGGGGTGAAACGACATCGGGGTGAGCGGGCCGATTTCAGTTGCCTGCCAGCCCATCTCCGCGGTCCAGCGCATGGTCACCATGTGGTCGGTGAAGACGTCGCCGAATCCCGGCGTGGCAAGTGCGGCATCGCGATTCATGTCAGTTTCACTTTCGTCGATGTGTAGTGCTGGAGTGCCCGGTCGACCAGCGGGCCCGAGATCCCGGTGTAGCCGGACGGATCGAATAGCCCCGGTACGTCGGGACAGGTGACTCCTGGTGCCTTCAAGGCGATCTCGAGCAGTTCGGCGACGTCGGTGCCGTCACGCTCGGCTTCGGCGGTGATCTCGGCGAGCAGGCGTTTGGCGGTGCCCTTGCCGAGCAGCGGTGCCAGCACCGCGTTGACCCGCTCGGAGACGATGGCACCGCGGGTCAGCTGCAGGTTCGCCGCCATCTTCTCCGGCGAGACCTGAAGCGTCTCGACCAGGCGTCTGGCGTTGGCGGCCGCGCCGGCTCCGATCCGCAGGCATTCCCGCAGCGGCTGCCATTCGGCATGCCAGCCACCCGAAGACCGCTCGTCTTCCACCATCATCGAGCTGAACAGCACGACGGCGATCGGCGGCAGCTGCCGGGCGGCGGTCGCGACGAGGGTTGCGAAGACAGGGTTGTGTTTCTGCGGCATCGCCGACGACGCTCCCCGACCGGGTGCCGGTTCTTCGGTGACCTCTCCGATTTCGGTTCGGCTCAGGACGAGGACGTCGGCGGCGAGCTTGCCGAGGGCACCGGTGGTGATCATCAGGCTCGCGGCGACATCGGCGAACGGCGTGCGGATTCCGTGCCAGGGGATTACCGGCTCGGTCAGGCCGAGCCGTTCGGCCACCAAACCCGGCAGACGCAGTGTGGCGTCGTCGGCATTCTCGGTGTCCAGGGCGTACTGGTGATATGCCGCAAGCGTTCCCGCGGCGCCACCCATCGAGACGGGTAGCGATGCGCGGGCGGTGCGCACGCGCTGGAGGGCGTCGAGCACCAGGTGCAGCCAGGTCGCTGCCTTCAACCCGAACGTCATCGGCACGGCGTGCTGAGTCAAAGTTCGGCCGGCCATCGGGGTATCCCGATGTAGCTCAGCATGTTCGGCGAGGAGTTCCGCGGTGGCCCGAAGATCCTCGGTGATGCGGTCCAGGGTTGCGCCGCACAGCAGGGCCAGCGCGGTGTCCAGGATGTCCTGGCTCGTGCTTCCGCGGTGCACGTATTCGCACGCCGACGGGTCGACGGCTCGCACCGCGGCGGTGAGCTGCTCGACAAACGCGACGACAGGATTCGCCGTGTCACGCACGCCGGCAGCCACTTTCGCGAGATCGATGTGTGCAGGCGCAGCGGCGGCTCTGATGGCCACCGCCGCGCCCGCAGGAATCACGCCCAATTCGGCCTGCGCCTCGGCCAGTGCGACTTCGGTCGCCAGCATGGCGCTCAGCAACGCGTCGTCGTCGACGAGGTCGGCCGCGCCCGTCGCGGCCCACGCGGGTGCCACGATTCCGTAGTCCGTCATGCAGATCTCTCCGTGAGGTTGTCGGTCGCCATGCGAAGGCTGCAGCGGGCGATGGCATCCGCATCGCCGAGGATCACCGAGTTCACGCCGGGTCGGATGCCCGCAGCGGTCACCCAGTGCACCGACTCGGTGGGGACACCGAACGCGAAACGCCGTGGGTGCGCGCGGTCGTGCGCGTCGAGCAGCCGGTACGGGCGTCGGGTGACCGCAACGCCACCGGAGACCCAGTGGCCGCCGCCGCGGATGGGGATGCGGTGCGCCCGGCACTCGCCGCGGTCGCGCAAGGCTTGCAGCAGCGGGTCGGCCGTCCGGTGCAGATCGGTTTCCGGCAGCCGTGCCTCGATCAGCGTGGCCGCCCGCACCGTGACGTCGGGGCAGGCTTTCGAGTAGGCGACGAATGCTCCGTCGCGTGTGTCGACCTGCATGTCCGGGCCGAGCACCTCGAGCACACCGGCGTCCATCAGCGCGCAGAACTGCTCGATCCGTTCCGCTGGCGGTCCGATCGACAGGAACGCGTTGAGCGGCATGTACCAGCGCTGCAACTCGTCGCGGTAGGAGTCGCCGGACAGCCCGCCGTGGTCGACCAGGAGGCGAATCTCGTTGCGCAGGTCGCGCAGGACGTCCATGGCTGCTTTGCGCGGACCCGTGACATTGCCTTTGCCGGCTTCCCGGACTTCGTCGTCCAGGTACTTCCGCAGCCAGCTGCGGAAGTCCCGTGTCGATGCGATGTCGTCGTCGGCGAAGGGGGTCGCGATTGTCCGCCAGTCCCAGGATCTTTCGGCCTCGATGTCGAACTTGGCGAGCACCGTGCGCTGGGCATCGCTCTCCTCGACGGCCAGCGGGTCACCGAAGACGGGGATGGTCGCCGGGTCCGCGGCCGCGAACAAGTTGGTGAATTCCTCTGCGTCGCAGATGCATCGGCGTTCCCGAACCAGGGTCGCGTAGTACACCGTGCGGACTTCCTGGTCGATCAGTGGCCAGATATCGCGGCGGAAGTCCACGGGTGCGCCGGCGTCGGCGCGGGCCCGCAGTCGCTCGATCACCTCGGGGGTCACGTACCGGGGTGTATGCCGGCCGAACGAGCCTTTCTGGTTCTTGCCGCGGGCGTGGTAGGGCACACCTCGTCGTGATCCCACCACCAGGCGGGGTTCTTCTCCCGATGCGCGGTAGGTCAGCGTGCCCCCGGCGTCGCGCACGAACCGGCCGCCGCGACCGATGGTCAACAACGCCATGTAGTCGAAGAAGTTGAGCCCCATGCCGCGCAGGATGATTGCCTCGCCGGCGGGGATCGCGTCCAGGGGTACGTCGGCCGGGTTGTTCGGCGCGACGTAGCGCAGGTCGTGTCGATGCGCGAACTCGCTCAAACGCGTTTCGGCCTCACCGAGGTGATGCGGCATGTGGCCGAGCGCGAGCACCACGGAGTGCAACCCGCCGATCGTGTCGCCGTTGCCGAGTTCGATCTCCTGCAAGCCGTCCGCGGTGTCGCGAACGTCGACCGCGATGGCCTTGTGCGAGACGAAGCTGACCGATGAGGGCGCGGTCCAGATGATGCGGTCGCGTGCCCACTGCAGGTAGCTTCCGTAGAAGGGCCGCGACGGGTAGTCGTCCGGTCCCAGCGTAAGTGCCTCGGCGCGAACCTCTTCCGGAACCGTCGGGCTGCCTACCAAGGCGATCGAGCGGGCCCACTCGTAGAGGCTTGGCCCCGGCACGACCGGTCCGTCACAGTCCACGGTGTCGTCGACGAAGATTGTCACCTGGCAGGCCACCGTGTTCATCAACAGCACCCGGTCCTGATTGCTCCGCCATACCTGACCACCGTCGAACACGTGCGGGTCGATCAGGTGGATGACAAGTTCCTGCCCGCGTGCCAGAAGCGATTCGGCGTTGGCGCACAAGCGTTCTGCGACCGACAGGCCACGGGGGCCGAGGCCGACGATCGCCACGTGCAGCTGCTCACTGAACACCGGGCACCTCGCTCATGTGCCGGCCGAGTCCGGCTGCCAGGGGAGCGAGTTTCGCCATCACGTCGGCGAACTCGTAGGGCATCAGTGCTTGCTTGCCGTCGCACAGCGCCTGCTCCGGCGCGACGTGGACGTCGATGATCAGCGCGTCGGCGCCGGCCGCGATCGCGGCCAGAGACAGCGGCGCCACGAGGTCGGGGTGGCCGCCGGAGTGGCTGGGGTCCACCATGACCGGCAGATGGGTGCGCTGCTTCCACAGCGCGACAGCGGTGAGGTCGAGGGTGAAGCGGGCGGAGGGCTCGAAGGTGCGAATTCCTCGCTCGCACAGCACAACCTGGTCGTTGCCTTCGAGTAGCAGGTATTCGGCAGCGGCGAGGGTTTCCTCGACGGTGCAGCCGAAGCCGCGCTTGAGGACGACCGGGAGGCCGCTCTGGCCGGCGGCGGTCAGCAGCGCGAAGTTCTGCATGTTGCGCGCACCGATCTGCAGCGCGTCGACCACACCGGCCAGCCGCTTGACGTGCTCGGGGTCGATCACTTCGGTGACGACGGGCAGGCCGGTCTTCTCCCGGGCCTCGGCCAGTAGATCGAGGCCGTCCCATTGCAAACCCTGGAAGGAGTGCGGGGAGGTGCGGGGCTTGAAGACGCCGCCGCGTAAGCCGACAGCGCCCTCGGCGGCCACGACTGCCGCGGTGGCCAGCGTCTGCTCGCGCGATTCGACCGCACACGGCCCGGCGATCACTGCGACGGAACCGTCACCGATCGTCGTCGGCCCGAAAGACACCGCGGTCCCGCCGGGACGCACGTCCCTGCGGCCCAGCCAAGCTTCCTTGTGCTGGAGCACCTGGTGCGTCGGCGTGGGCAGCTCGGGGCTTGCGGTGTCGATGAGGTCCGCGTCGGCGACCGAGAGGATGTGCGTGTCGCCGAGGCGGTACATCTCAACGTCGTCTTCTTTCTCGAGATGGCGCAGCCACCCCTCGACGCCGGCGCGGGTGACGGTCTCGTCGAACACGAGCAGTGTGTTGGTCATGCCCTAATAGTCGTGACCAGGGCTTTCGTTCGTAATCGCCGGCGATACCAGAGTCTTGCTGTCGCGCGGATAGCTTTTCCTAGCCTTGGGGTAAGGCTGCGGTTCAGAACTCAGAGCGAAGTCTGGGCAGACTTATCGCTCTGAGTTCTGAACGCAACGACCATGCACGCCTGGTCTTCTCGATGATCTCGGATCGGCGATGTCCTGCGACCACTCGGATAATCCGCCAACCGAGGTCGTGAATGTAGTCGGATCGATTGACGTCATTCGTGTAGGTGTCGCGGTTGGTGCGGTGGTGTTCACCGTCGTACTCGACGGCAATCATCACGTTCTCCCAACCCATGTCGAGGTAGTAGAGCGGGCGGCCGCTTGGGCTCAGCACCGGGATCTGAGTACGCGGACGCGGAAATCCGGCCTCGATCAGCAGCAGGCGCAGCCAGGTCTCTTTCGGCGATTGCGCGCCGGCATCAACGAGGTTCAGGACGCGCGGGATGCGGGGGAGTCCGCTGACTCGTGCGTGGCGCGGCGTCAAGTCCAACACATCGTCAGCGTTGAATCGCGTGGCGTTGGCCAGTGCGTCCAGACGCGCGACGGCCTGCTTTATGGTGCCGCGCCGGGCGAGGTCGAATGCTGTGCGCTGCAGTGTCGTTACTGGCAGCCCGTGCAGGGTCTGCAACTCCTCGGCGAACAACGTTTCGTTGCGCGCGACGATGCCCTGTGGTGACTTGTTGTTGGGATAGTTGAGTTCGATCGGCGTCTGTGGGTCGACCCATTTGGCGCCGTGCAGAGCAGAGGCTGCTACACCACTCACAACGCCTCGGCGACGTGACCAGAGGTAGGCCCCCATTGCGCGATCTCGAACGGTCAGATCCCTGGCGCAGGTGTAGACGTCTGGAAAGACTCGCTGATAGTGCGCTCGAAGCTCATACTTCGTCACCGCGCCGGCCGCGACAGCTTCGGTGCCGACGAAGACTCGTTGCATGACCGGAAGTGTGGCGCACGCGGCGAATTCTCAATTCCCGCTATCCACAGGGCTCCATTCAGAACTCGGAGCGAGAATTCTTGGGATTCTTCGCTCAGATTCCTGTCTCGACGCGTACTGCCGCCCGCACCCGCGCCTCCAGCGCGTCGAGCTCCGCGAGCGTCGGTGCGTCGATGAAGAACGTGACCGCCCGGTCGTCGGAACTGCGGATGGGGCCCAACTGCGTACCGAGCGGCTCGTATACCAAGACCGCGCGCAACGCCGCGGGATGATCGGCAGGCAGCGGCTCCATGTCGGGCCAGGGATTGCCGTCGTCGACCCATACCGGCTCGACGCCATCCCAGTCGACTGTCACGCCGACGAGTGTTCCGGGTTCGTGAGCGATGTACACCTGTCGTGCGTAGCGTCGCGCTGTCGGGTACTCAGCGTTCTCTCCCAATGCGATTCGCAGAATCTCCGGCTCCATCCGCCGGCCCGTCGCCAAGTGGTACAGCACCATGATGCCGTCGCCGGGCGTACGCGCGGCGACCTCCATGAGGCGTGCCTCGCCCTGCTTGTCGAGTCGCCACTCGGCATGCGTGATGCCGTTCTCGATGCCCAGCCTGTCGAGCATCTCGACGTTGGCGCGCTGCACCGCATCCCAGCTGTCGTCGTGCGGGGCCGGCACGGTGTGGGCCATCTCGACGAAGTACTGCGAGTCGACGTCGTTGGTCTCCTTGCGGGTGACCGACGAGAACAGCGTCTTGCCATCCTGTGTCAGGCTCTCGACCGAGTACTCCTGTCCGCCGATCATCTGCTCGACGAGAATGGTTTCCTCCGACGGATATTCGCCCAGCTGGGCGGTCAGCTCGTCGCAGTCGTGCACCATCTGCACTCCCTCGCTCGAGTGCCGGGTTGCCGGCTTGACCACCGCGGGGAACGGAACGGCGCCGACGCTATCGCGCGATCCTGGCGGAATCACCACCGACACCGGGCTGAGGTCGGGCAGGTACCACCGCTGCAAGTACTTGTTGCGGCAGGCGCGTGCTGCCCGCAATCCGGGGAACGGCAGGCCGAAGTAGTCGGCGACCAGGCCGGTCGGCTCCACCAGCGTCTCACCGACGGCGTAGACGCCGACGATGTCGTACGACCGGCGCCAGCGTTCGGCGTGCTCGATGACTCCGGGGAGGTATGAGCCCTCGCTGGCCACCGAGCCGTCGACGAAGGCGATCTCGTCGATCGCGGAGGCGGGATGGCCGGGGTCAACGCCATGCGCCTGTGCGTATGAGCGGGACATGGCCGGGGTGATCACCAGGATCGTCAGACCCCGACGACGTAGATCGTCGATGTAGACCGCATTGCGGCAGACGACGGGCAGGTAGCCGGTGAGGATGAAGGCTTGGGTTCTCATGGCATGCTCCTTGATGACGTGGCGGCGACGGGAATTCTGTTGGTGTGCTTCATGCGTACGGTCGACGCGCTCGACGGCGGTGCCGCAACAGCACCGCGCAGGGTGTTGCCTTCCAGGCGCAGGATCCGGCTGCCGATCCGCACGGACATCCCGGGCAGCCAGACGGCCGGCTTCCACGGCGCGATCCGTGTCCATTGGCTGTGGCCGGCCGGCCGGATCGTGACACCATTGCGCGACTGACGGTCGATGATGTACACCCGCCCGAACACGTTGCGAATCTCCAGATGAGCCCGGGACATTCCGTTGGAGCGAACGTCGATCTGGATGGGTCGCAGTCCACGCCTGACGGCCTCGCACCCGTGCGGGTCTCGCCCGACGACGCAATCCCGGTCCAGGACGAACCGCGAATTGTCGTCGAGTACGACACATTCGGGACGGCGGTGAAGCTGAACGGTGGTTTGCAACACAGCCTGCCGTCGGGCAGGCGGGCGCACGGCGAATGGTGCGGTGGCCAGGACGACGGTGGCGGGCTCGTTCTCCGTCTCCGCTTCCACGACCTCCGACATCGGGAAGGGTCGACTGCGCAGCGCCCACTTGACGACGGGCACCGTCGCCAGACCGGCGGCTGTCAGCATTCCGCCGAGCAGCAACCAGCCGGCTTGGCCCATGCCCAGGCACAGGGCGCCGAGCACCGCGGGCGCTACCGCGAAGGCGGCGCCCAGGCCCATGTCCTGCAGGCCCACGTACTCACTTTGCGCGTGTGCGGGGGCCAGCTCGAAGCTCAGCGCGAATACCGCTGCCGCATGGCACATCTCGCCGACCGAATGCACCGCCACCGCGGCGAGTAGAACCGCGGCCGCGGCCCACGTCGGCAGGTGCGCCGATACCGCCACGCCACCGCAGGCGACCAGGAAGACGAACCCGGCGACTCGCATCGCGGCCGCACCTTGCTGGACGGTCTTGACTTTGCGGCCGACCCACACCTGCAGCGCCACAACACCGATCGTGTTGACGATCAGCACGGCGCCGACCATCCAGCGCGGTGCATCGGTCTTCATGGCGATCCACAGGGGTAGGGCGAACGTGATCACCGCGTACTGCAGGCTCATCACGCCGTTGAGGATCGTGTAGGCGACGAACGGCTTGTCCCGTAGCGCGACACCGGGTCGTGTGCCCGGCGGTGCGGGCAGCGGCGGGAAGTGCGGGAGCCGCGCGCACACCCACGCACCGATCAGGAACGTTGCGGCATTGGCGATGAACAGAACCTGGTAGGCGGCCAGGGTGTGCAGCGTCAATGCCAGACCGCCGATGGCGGCGCCGATGCCGACACCGGCGTTCTCGATGGCCCGCAGTTGCGAGCGGTAGGCGGCCGCGCCCTCGCCGCCGACGCGGCGGATCAGCCCGCCGCGCGACGCTCGCGAGGCCGCGGTCGCCAGCATCTCCACGACGGTCACCACGACGAACATCCAGATGTGTGTGATGAAGATGTAGCCCACCATCGTCACCGCCAGCACCACCAGGCTCAGGGACGCGACCCCGCGAGGGCCACGGCGGTCCGCCAGGTGTCCCATCGGGACGCCGGCGAACAGGCCGATCAGGCCCGCCACCGCCAGCCACAGTCCCACTTCGGAGACCGAAAGCTCTAGTCCTTCGGTGAAGTACAGGACCGACGAGGTCATGAACATGCCGGTGCCGATGTTGTAGATCCCGGTGCCCAAGCCCAGGCGGCGACGCGCGCCGGGCTCGGGCACCAGGCCTGCCAGCCACTTGCCCATCACGCGACCGCGCTCTCGGACCGGTCGGGCATGAAGGCGGCGACGGCGCGGTTCTCGGGGATCGAGCACAGTGTCAGATCTCCGTATCGCTCGCGCAGCTCCCGCTTGAGCACCTTGCCCGTTACCCCGACCGGGAAGTCCTCCGGGGTCAACGCGACGTCCAGCACGGCGATGCGGGGATGGCCACCGGCCTTCTCCAGCACCGAGTTGGCCATCGCCAGCAGCCCTTCGGCGTCGGCCGACGGATCGCGGCTGATGACGACGGCGACCGGAACGATCCGCTCACCGACCCGGCCGGCGACGATCGCGCAGTCGGAGATGGTGCTGATCTCGCTGAGCAACACCTCTTCCATGAGCACCGAATAGCCGGTGCCTTCGGTGGTTTCGATGGCGTCCTTGGTCCGGTCGACGACGAAGAAGTTGCCGTCCTCGTCCTGGTACACCAGATCGCCGGTCAGCCAGTAGCCGCCGAGCTTTGAGCGGTACGTGGTGTCCGAGTCGTTCCAGTAGCCGGCGGTGATGGACGGACCCTTGGCGCCGAAGAAGCCCACCTCGCCGACGGGTGCGATGCTGCCGTCGGGCCGCAGCGCCGCGACTTCGGCGACGGGATCGGGCTTGCCGACGCGGCGGTCGGAGCGCTCCGAGGCCAGCGTGCGGGGCTGAACAACCAGACCCCAGCCGAGTTCGGTGGTGCCGAACCGGTCGTAGAAGGTGGGCGGCTCCTGGTCCGCGCTGCGCTTGGCGAGGATCGCGGTGATGTGCGCCTCGTGGATCGCGTCACCCATGTTCACCCAGTAGTCGACGGAATCGACCATGCCGGGCGCGGTCTCGACTGCGGCCAGTTCGGAGTAGGCGTGCGCGAAGGCCATGACGCCCTTCGGCTGGTGCTGCTGCACGGCGGCCGCGAGCTCCTCACCGGTCGGGTCGTACAGCGCCACCAGCGGAGTGCCGGCCAGAATCGAGTAGGCGGTGTAGACGATGCACCCGAGATGCGACTGCGGTTGGGCGGTCATCATCCGTTCCTGGGCCGGCTCGATGTAGTTCTCCAGGCGGAATCGGGGGCCGGCGACGCTGGACGCGTGAGTCTGGGTGACGGCCTTGGGAATTCCGGTTGTTCCGGAGGAGTGCATGATCGACACCGGGTCCTCGCCCGCATGGGTGAAGCGCCACTCGTCGGGCAGTGCAGCGGGCGGCGGTGCGGGCAGGTCCTCGGCCAGCTGAATCCACTGCAGTCCCAGCGCTTCGAGCCCGTCTTCGATCGCCGCGAGGCGGGACAGGGTCGTGTAGATGCCGACCGGTGTGGTGCGCTCGCACAGACCGAGCGCGAGCGCCGGCGACGCCTTGCTGTTGATGAGTACCCCGATTGCGCCCAACTGCGCCAGGGCATTCAGGTGGATGGTGTAGGCGAACGTGTCTTCCATGTAGAGCGCCACTCGGTCGCGCGGGCCGACACCCTGCCGGTGGTACCACACCGACCAGCTCTGGGCGAGCGCGTCGATCTGGGCCAGGCTGAATTCGGATTGCGCTTCACCCGCGGTGTTGATCACCGGCCGGCCGGTGCGGATGAACAGGATGTGCGGGTCAGGGTGCACGGCCATCGCCGTCTGCAGCAGGTTGCCGCCGCCGAGTTCGGGCAGTGCGGCCAGGTGCGAACGCTGCGAAGGGGTCAGCAGCGCGTGGGTGGTGATGGTCATTCCAAACTCCTTGTCAGTGGATGTGATTGGGGACTAGAGCCCGAGTGCCTCTGCGGCGGTCTCGAGGTGGTGCTGTTGGTGCAGGCTTGACACGGCGAACCGCATCAGTCCGGTGCCCTTGGCGACGGTGGGGTAGAAGGCCGGCAGCACCAGCACACCGGCCTGCTTCAACCGGCGGGCGGCGGCGAACGCGGTCTCCTCGGTGTCGAACACCGCGCCCCGAACGGGTGAGTGCAGGCCGGCGTTGACGAGGGTTCCGCCGGTCAGCCGATCGAACTCGGCCGCGTTGTTCCAGAGCTGCGCCTGCAGCTCGGCCACCTGGCCGTCAACATGCAGCCGGGCGGCCGCGACGTTCGCCGCGAGCATCGGCAGCATGATCGAATGCCCGAAGACCAACGGGTTGGCGAACTTCCGCAGGACGCGCATGTCGTCCTCACTCGGCACCACGGCGAAGCCACCGGCGCCACCGAAGGCCTTGGACAGCGAGCCGGCTAGCACGACATTCGACGGCAGTACACCGCCAAGCGCTTCGAACGCGTAACCGGCGCCGAGCGGGCCTTCGATCGAAACACCATGGGCGTCATCGGCATACAGGATCCCGCCGACTGGTTCGAGGATCGCGAGCATCGACGCCACGTCGATCAGGCCGCCCATCGAGCCGACACCGTCGACCAGCACGATCGGCGTGCGACCGGTCGCCGCAGCCTGCGCCACCGCCTCGGGAAGCGCAAAAGGATCGGTCATGTCGAAGCGCTGCGTGGGCCCGATCTGATCGAGCACGCCGCGGATCACCTGGATGGAGGCGTGCGCGGTCTTCTCGACGAGGAACGTGACGCCCGCCTCGGACACCGGATAGCTGGGCAGCGCACCGGCGCCGAGCAGCGGCAGCAAGCCCAGGTGCACATTGCTCACCGACGTGAACGCGGCCACCTGCGCGCCGCCGTACATGACCGACAGCAGCTCCTCAAGCTCGGCCAGATACGGCGGACGGCCACGGTTACGCGATGTCGAGAAGTGCAGCCCGAAGCGGTTCATCGCCTCGGTCGCCGCGGCGATCAGATCGGGGTGCGACTCCAGGCCGAGGTAGGAGCACGAGACGAACTCCACCGCGTCGCTGCCGTCGGCCAGCGTGACCCGCTTGCCGTCTCGGGCGGTGATGACATGCCCTGTCAAACCTTCGGCGAAGGCGCGATCGAGTGAGTCCGAGGTCTTGCTCACCCGGGATGCGACGCAGTTGGGCCGGGTCATCAGTTCGGTCATTTCATGTTCTCCTTCGTGAGATCGGTTGTCATGGCGCGCAACGCTTGTGCGCTGCGCTCGCGATAGGTGGCCCGCAGGGGGCCGAAGAATCCGCTGAGGCGGTCGAGCAGGTCGCCGAACTCCGCGGCGGTGCCGTCGTCGACGACACCCGCCAACTGCGACGCTCCGCGTGACAGCGCGCGGCGGGCCGCTGGGGCGTAGGGGTTGGCTGCCTGGACGTCCCAATACACTTCGGGCGCGCCGGAGGCGATGCGGGCGAGGAGCGCCAGCAGTGCACGATGCGGTGGGGGAGCGATCCGGTCCAGATCGGTGATGTCGACGTCCAATTCGGTGAGGGCGGCGCCGAACGCGATCACCGCGGCGTGGGTGAGGGCCTGCGAGGCGGCCGATACCCGGTCGTGCTGGTCGGCGGTGACCGGCACCACCCGGGCGCCCCACTGCTCGATCAGGTCGCGCAGGGCGCGGCTGCGTCGACCGTCGCGCACGATCACCGAAGCGACGGGGTGACCGGCGAATCCCAAGGCGGGGGCGAACATCGGGTTGAGGCTCAGCGCCTCGACGCCGCGGGCGATCGTGGTGGCGGCGCGGAGCGTGGGCACCACCGTGGATTTTACCGACAGTGTGTCGACGATCAGCGCGTCCGGCCGCAGCGTGCCGACCAGCCGGCCGATGGCGACCAGGGCCACCGGTTCGGGGACGGACAACAGGACCGCGTCGGCGGTGCGAACCACGTCAGCCACCTCGGCGCCGGGATCGCTGATGTCGCCGCGGACGAACCGGCTGACGCGATGGGTGGGCCCGGGGACGGTGCGATCGACGATGACGACGTCGTTGCCGGATTCGGCAAGCCGTTCGGCGAATAGTGATCCCACTGCTCCCGCGCCGCCGGCGATGACGACGCGCCCGATGGTTCCGTTCATCGCGGATCCTCCTGGCTGGCGGCCAGGGCGGTCATCATCGCCCGCGACTTGACCACCGTCTCGTCGAACTCGCCGTCGGGATCGGAGAGGGCGACGATCGCACCGCCGACTCCGAAGCTCACCCGTCCGGAGTCGACCACCAGGGTGCGGATCACGATGGACAGGTCGCTGGCGCCGGAGAGCGAAAACCACCCGAGCGCGCCGGAATACACTCCGCGCGGCCCTTGCTCGAGGCGGTCGATGATCTCCATCGTGCGAACCTTGGGCGCGCCGGTCATCGAGCCGCCGGGGAACGCGGCGCGGATGCAGTCGACCGCGGAGCGGCCGGGCGCGAGGGTGCCGCGGATCGTGGAGACCAGCTGATGCACCGCGGCGTAGGTTTCGACGTCGAACAGCTTCGGCACGTGGACCGAGCCCACGGAGCAGACCGTGTTGAGGTCGTTGCGGAGCAGATCGACGATCATCAGGTTCTCGGCGCGGTCCTTCGGGTTGTCCTGCAGCTCTTGGACGAAGGCCCGATCCTCGGCGGCATCGATTCCTCGGGGGCGGGTGCCCTTGATGGGCTTGGCTTCGACGGTGCCGTTCAGGTCGATCGAGAGGAACCGCTCGGGGGATGCGCTGAGCACGGCCACGTCACCGAAGTCGAGCAGGGCGCCGAACGGAACCGGACTGACCCGGCGGAGGTGGGCGAAGGTGGGTAGCACGTCGACCTGTGTGTGGACGGTGACCATATTGGTCATGCAGATCTCGTAGGACTCGCCGGCGTTGATCTCGTCGAAGCATTCGTCGATGCGCTTGAGGTAGGCGGTACGGTCGTGCCGCAGCTGGACGTTCATGCCGACGTCGGGGTCGGTCATGGCCGGCCCGGACAGGGTGAGCTTCGGCGCCGGAACTAGGGGAGCCGCAGGCAGCGCACGCAGCGCCTCGCCCGTCGACGTCAGCCACGCCTCGGCGTCCGCAGCGTTTCCCGAATAGGACAGCGCCAGAAGATAACTGGTGCGGGTGGCATGGTCGAGGACCAGGGCCCGGTCCGCGAACAGCAGGGCGGCGTCGGGTGTGTCGGACTGGTGCGCCGCCGCGCCCCCGGTCTCGGCCTTGAGCTCATAACCCAGATAGCCGACGTAGCCGAGGTTGAATTCGAACGGCAGGTCGCTCGGCGTCGGCACCTCACGGGCGCGCAGCTGGTCGTCGAGGTAGTCGAAGAACGATTGCCCGACCCGCTTGGTGGTCCCGTCGGAGTGCCGGACGGTGACCGTGGTGTCGGCGACGCTGTAGGTGATGTGCTCGGCGAGCGGGCCGTCACCGTTGCCCATGATCGAGAACCGCGACAGTCCGTCGATCACTGAGCTGCTGTCGAGCCAGAACCCGTACTCGCCGGAAGCGAACAGGGAACTGTAGGCGCTCAACGCATCCGGGTGGATGTCGAGGTGTTGCACGTGCAGGTCGTAGCGGGGGGACTCGGCGTCCGCCGTGGGGGTGGAGACGGCGGACGCCGAGTGGTCTGCGGCGAGGGCGAAGAAGTTGGCCAGCAACTCGTGCCCATAGGTGCTGCTGATGGATTCGGGATGAAACTGCAAGCCCCACAGTGGGAGCCGGCGATGACGCACACCCATCACCACGCCGTCCTCGGTCCACGCCAGCTCCTCGAGGTCCTCGGGAAGCGACGTGACAGCCAGCGAGTGGTAGCGCACCACGTCGAACGGCGATGGCACACCGGCGAACAGGTCGACACCGGTGTGGTGGACAGGTGAGATCCGTCCGTGCATGGGCTCGGGCGCGTTCACCACCGAACCGCCAAACAGATGGCACAGGCCCTGGTGGCCCAGGCACACCCCGAGCACCGGCAGGCCGCTGTCGAGGATCACGCGGGCGCTGACACCGAAGTCGCGGTCCCGGTCGGGCCGGCCGGGCCCGGGTGAGATGACGGCGGCGTCGAACTCATCGAATCGGATGTCGGCCCAGGGGGTGTCGTTGCGGACGACGGTCGGCGGCTGGCCGTTCACCTCGCCGATCAGTTGGTAGAGGTTGTAGGTGAAGGAGTCGTAGTTGTCGACCAGGATGACGCGCATCAGGCGGCGCTCCCGTCGAGGTCGGCGTCGATGATCAGATCCTCGATGCGGCAGGTCTCGGCGATGATCAGGTCGTACAGCTGCTTCATGAACGTGGTGTCCAGGTCGTGCGCCTGCGCGAAGCGGGCTGCCCGCTGCTGCACCACTCCGATGCGGTGTGGCTGCATCATCGGCACGCCGTGCTCACGCTTGTAGTGGGCGATGCTGCGGCACACGGCAACTCGTGCACCCAGTGCGCTCAGGAACTCGACGTCGATCCGGTCCAGTTCGGCGCGCAGCATCGCGAGGATGTCGTGATCGGCTTTCGCCGCGACTGCTTTGAGTTCTGCCAGTTCTCGCATGATCGATCTCCCTTTCCGAACTTTCGTTAACCAGTGATTCCGTGCTGGTAGAGGACCGGCACCTTGCCGCGCGGAGTGCGGGCGAACTGATCGATGGCCACGCGCTGCACTTCGAAGGCCAGGCAGCGCGGGTTGACGATGATTTCGTGGATTTCATGGGCGTGACGCAGGGCCGTCAGCGCCGCCTCGGTGGTGATCGACTCGGAGGTGGCCGGTGACAGCAGCAGGCGTACCCGGTAGCGGTGGTCCTCCCACAGCACCTGGAATTGGCAGTCACTCGGCTGGTGCACATCCAGGCTTGCCAGCGCTGCCAGCAGGTGGTCGCTGGAGAATGTGATGGTGTCGACCGTCATCGAATTCGGCATGCGGCCAAGGAGTTTGACCGAGCGCACCGCGCTGCCGCAGGGGCACGCGTCGCTGAGCAGCTGTCCCCGGTCGCCGAGCCGATAGCGCATCAGCGCCATCCCGGATGTGGTCAACGGGGTGACGACGAGCTCGCCGGGAATACCGACAGGCACCGGATGGCCGGCCTCGTCGACGACCTCGAGCAGGACCGCGTCCTCGTGGATGTGGTGCACCGAACCCGTCTGGTGGTGACACTGATATCCGATGGGGCCGGTTTCGGAGGTCGAGTAGGCCAGCGATCGGATCGTGAGATTCGTTGCGGCCGAGCGCACCACGCGCTCGCGCTCGGTTCCCAGCGACTCACCGATGAACAGGAAGTTGCGCAGCGGCAGGTCGGGAGTTCCGGCCACCAGCTCGGCGCCGTAGGCCGGTGACGCCACCAACGTGTCGATGCCGTGTGCGGCGATGACGGCTGCGGCGTCGGCGGTAGCGGTCAGCTCGCCCATCGCGAACGACAGCGCCGGCAGCGAGCGGGTGATGTCCTGGACGAACAGGAACGCTCCGTTCAGATCTCCGGGCCACAGGCAGTTGGCGATCTTGATCGGCCGGCTCGGCAGGGCCGCACGCACGCCGCGTACCCCCAGGTGCCCGACGCGGTCGGTGAAGTCCCACGAGTGGTAGAGGACTTTCGGCCGGCTGGCGGTCCCGCTCGACCGCAGCACCAGGCCGGGGCTCTGATCGAAGAGGAGGTCCGCCGAATGGGGCGGGCATCCCGCGGCCACATCGGCGGCTGACAGCAGCGGTAGCGAGGAGAAGTCCTCGAGCGAGTCGACGGCGGCCAGTGCGGGGAAGCTGCGCCACACAGTGGTCGACTCGTACGCAGCCGTCAGCGTGGCCCACAGATTGCGTTGCGCAACGGCGTCGATCTCGTCGCGGGACAGCGCGTCGAGGTCCTCAGCGAGGCGAATGCCGCCCACGTTGCGGAACGTGTGGGTCAGGTGCGTGGTCATGACTCAAATAGTCGTGACCTTGGCCTTTCGGCGTAATCGCCGCGAGTACCAGAATCCGGCTGTCGCCAGGGAAGGTTTTCCTACCCGTGGGGTAAGGGTCCGGGTCGGCTCAGCGCTGGGGGGCGATGATGCCGTCGGGAATCGTGTAGCCCTGCAGGACCCGATCCGCGTCGGCCTGCAGCCGTGCCGTCGTCTGCTCGAGGATCGTCAGTTCCTCTGCAGCGGAAGCGAATTCGATTGCGGCCCTAGCATTCTGGATCGCCTGCGGATCACCTGCGGCTTCGGCAGCCCGCAACGCATCCAACAGTGGAGCCAGCTGGGCGGCGCGTGCATCGGCAACGGATGCGACGGAATTCCGCGAATTCAACAGCGCCAGCGCCGCATACAGGTCACCGGTCACCGTCGCCCGGGTGACTGCCGGCTGCGCGGCCGGTGGCTCGGGAACGCTCGGGGCGGGCACCGTGTCCGGGGTCGGCTCGAAACCTTCCTCGGCCGCGATCTCGTGGATGATCTGTTGTTCGCGAGCCAAGACGTCGGCCTCGGCGTCGGCGGCCTGGACGGCCTCGGGCGGCATGGCCGGATCGTTGTGGATCTGCTGCACGGCGGCGTTCACCTCCGCTATGTCCTTATCGACGCGGGCCACCTGGGTTGCCAACGTGGACTTGGTTTTCGGTGACAGGCTGCCGGTCGGTTCGGAACCGAGTTTGGATGCGCTGGCTGGGACCGGGGCGGGCGTCGCGCCGGCCGACGGTGGCGGTGTCTTGCCGGACGAGCCGCTAGACGACGACGGTGTCTTACCCGATGATCCGGCCGACCCACCGGTGCCGGTATCCGGGTCAGCGGCGGCGACGCCACCCGTAACCAGCGCCAGGCACGCGCTGACACACGCGATGAGCACACGTCTCTTCATGTCGTCCCCCGATCACTGAAGCTGGCGGCAGCTTAGCGTCGAGAACCGGATCTGGTCCGCTTGTCGGCGTACATCGCGGCGTCGGCCCGCGCCATCACGGCCTCGGCCAGGTCGGCGCCCCCGACCACGGCGGTTCCGCAACTCGCGCCGACCGTCAGCGGCCCGACACTGGTGTCCATCTCTTCCTGCAGGATCGTGACCAGCCGATCACGCAGGCTGAACGGGTCAGGATAGGACGACGATTCGAGCAGAACGGCGAATTCGTCGCCGCCGATCCGCGCACCGAGGTCACCTTCGCGACTGTTGGCGGCGATGCGCCCGCCAATGATCTTCAGCACCTCGTCGCCGACGGGGTGGCCATAGACGTCGTTGATCGGCTTGAACCCGTCGAGGTCGATGTAGACCACGACGGCGACGGGGTTGCCGGTGCCGGCAGCACCGGAGATCGTGGTTTCCAGCGCTGCCAGGAACGCCGCCCGGTTGGCCAGACCGGTCAGGGGATCGACGGAGGCGGCATGGGCTTTGGCGTCCATGACGTTGGCGCGTGCCAACGCCTTGGCGATGAACTGGGCGAGATGTTCGAGCAGGGTGACGTCGTCATCGCTGAAGGCGTCGGGCTCGCCGCAAATGACCTTGAGGACGCCCTGCGTCCGGTTTCCGTCGACCAGCGGGACGACGATCATGGACCGGGCGTGGACCCGGCGGCAGGCCTCGAGGTCTACGCGGGGATCGGTCTCGGTGTCGGTGGAGATGAGGATCTTGCCGGTCCGAACGCATTCACCAGACATGCTGCCCGACATCGCCAGCCGCAGACCTTCGGTCCCGGAGAGCGAGCCGGCGGTGGTTGTGTAGACCATTTCGCCGAACTCGGCGAGCTCGATCACCGCGCCTGGCGCGCCGGTCGCTTCGCAGGCCTGCTCCGCGACGATCTTCATCACCGCGTCCGCGGTGTCACCGGCGTCGTTGATCGCTTGCTGGACCTTGATGATGGTCTGCAAGGCCGCAACGGACAGATCGACCCCCACGCACAGGATCGTAAATGAATTCATGCCGCTCAGCAGGGGCAATAAACAATTCGCATAAGTGCGTTTACGCGTACACGTCCGCGTTACCCACGGCGTGTGCTATACCCCTAGCAAACTAGCGTGCACGACAAATTCGGGGATGGGTGTATGAGTCGGGGACAGCAAGGTCGTTATGTCGGTCGAGTCGGGGCGCTGGCCGTGGCTCTTGGGGTGGGCGGTCTGATCGTCGCATTGCCGGCCGTAGCCGGTGCTGACACCGGATCCGGGGACTCGGGGAAGGCGACATCGTCGGCCGGCAAGCACGCCCCGCGCAACGCTGACAAGCCCCGCGCCCCGAAGGCGTCGTCGACGCCGGCCAAACCGGCCGCAGCCGTCGCCGTCGCGAGCCGTAAGCCGCTCGGCCGGCTCAGCGCAGGAGGCGATCCGCTGGCCCCGGTGACCGAGTCTTTGTCGTTCGGGGTGTTGGCGGTGACTCGCCGCGAAGGCACTGCCGGGTCGGCGCGCGCGGTTGCCGCGAACGGAACCGCCTCGGCCGCAGCAGCTTCGGTGCCGAGTGCCAGTGGCACTAACACTGCACCGCCGGCGGCGGGTGCCACGGCCAGCCCTGTGCTGCAGGCCGCGGTGAAAGGCTTCATCGACACCCACCTGCCCGGGTGGACGTCCATCTCCGGCGAGCTGGCGCCGATCGTTGCCAATGGCATCCAGGACTTGCTGAGCAACGGCGCCGTCAGTGCCGAGGTCCAGCAATTGGTCACCAATGTGGCCATCCGCCAGTTTGTTTCGGCCAAGATCTCGGCCGCGCTGAACACCTACCTGGGCGTGCCGACGTCGGTCAGCACCGTCGTCGGCAATGCAGCGGTCAACTTCGCGGGCAACGTGCTCGGCAACGCCGGTGTGCAGACCGCGCTCGACGTGATCGCCGCCGGGGTCAAGCCCGACAGTGCGCAGGCCACCGCGATTCTGACGGCGGTAGCCGGGGGTGACATTGCGCCCCTTGCGAATTACCTCACGACCGTCGTCACCACCTCCAACGACGAGATCACGACCTTCCTGAGCAACTCGGCGGTTCGGGCTGCGCTCGCGTCCGGTGTGTCCGGTGCGGTCGTCGACCTGACGAGCGGTGGGGTCATCCCGGCGTGGCTCGGCAATGTCGTTGACGGCTGGGTGACGTCGGCGCTCGGTGACAGTGCCACCGCGACTGCTGTCGGCGACGCGCTTGGCGCGGCTGTCCAGGGCTTGCTGACCAACACCAAGGCGGTGCAGGCGCTGGCCGTAGTCGCCGGCGGGGCGGTCACGAACCTCTTGTCTGCGCCGGGCGTGCCCGCCGCACTGGCCGACTACATTACGCAGTTCGGTACCTCCCTTATGGCGGGGGAGAACTGGATCGACGCGCTCGATGTCGCTTGGCAAGGGCTGCAGGGCAATTCGGCGTTCTTATCGGCGCTCGGTCCCGTGGCAGGCAGTGCGGTATCGGCGCTGGCCACCAATGTCGATGTGGTCGCGGCGCTGGCGTCGACCGCCAAGCAACTGGTCATCAGCCTGGCGGCTGACGAAGGATTCCGCACGATCGTCGGTGAGTTGTTCGGCCCCCAGTACGGTCCCACTCTCGTTCAGGCCTTGGCCGATCCGAAGTCCGCGGCTCAACTGGGTGCGACGGCCGGTTCGGTAATCACCGGCTTGCTCGCTCAGGACGGCGTGACCGAGGCGTTGGCGGGTGCCACTGAGCAGATCGTCGCGGCTCTGTTGGCCGGCGCGTCGCCGGTTGATGTGCTGCAGGCGGCTGTGCAGATCGCGGCATCGGATCCCGCGCTGGTTGCGGCGTTCAATGCCATCGTGCCGGACGCGTTGCAGTCAATCTTGAAGGCTCCGGCGGTGCGCGACGTGATCAGCACCGTGGCCCAAGGTGTCGTCGCCCAGTTGATCGATTCGACGCCGCTGAGCAACACGGCCCTGGATCCGATCGTGAGCCAGGTGGCGAAAGCGGCGGTGGACGCCTTCGTGGCGAACCCGGCCGCGCAAAACCTGATCGGCGACCTCGCCGGTGACCTGCTCAACGGAACGCCACCGGCTGACGTGGTGCAGACCGTGGTGGCCAAGGTGGTGACCAGCCCGGCGCTGCAGATTGCGCTCGGGCAATCGCTGGGGCAGGCATTCGGGGCGATCCTCGGTGACAACCCGATCGCCTATGCCGTGGGCCAGCTGGCCGGAATCGGCACAGCGATCTTCCTGGTGTTGGGCTTCGGCGCGGCGAATCTCTTCGGTCTGACCGGCGGCCTGACGGCGGCCAACAGCGTGCCCAGCGGCAGCTCGTATCTGCTCATTCCCGTGTCGGTGGTGTGACGAGCGGCCATACTGATCCTCTAGCAAAGTCCTAGACAAGGGCGTTGCGAAGAGGGGAGCGGATTCATGATCACCACCGCAAAGTCTCGGTCGGCCATCTCCGGCGTTCTGGTTGCCGGTGCGGCCGCCACCGGTGTGCTGGCGGCAGCCGCGCTGGGCTCGGCACCGTCAGCTAATGCCAGCTGCGCGTCGTTCTTCGGTCTCGGCAACAGTGCCGATTGCAGCAGCACGCCTTTGAGCATTGCTATTGCGATCGGCAATGGCGCGAGCGCCCACGCCAACGGATTGTTCGGGGGAGCCTTCGCACTCGGCACTAATTCGAAGGCGACGACCGGTGACGCGTTCACGGTCGCCACCGCTGCCGGTGACGGATCGGTGGCGACCGCCAACGGGTTGTTCGGCATCGCCGCGCAACTGGGTCCGAATGGCTCCGCCACTACCCAAGGTTCGGGTCTGTTGACCAACCCTGGGTTCAACATTGCGCTGAATGTCTCGGCACTCGGTGCGCCGACCGACAGCAGTAGCGTCATCGCCGGCGGTTCGGGTGCAGCCGGGAACATCGCCCTCAATCTGTTCGGCAGGGGGACCGCGAACAATCCGGACAGCATGAAGGTGGTCTCGCACGGCCTGCTCAACATCGCCACGAACTGGGGCGGTCACGACAACGTCATCGAGGCCGGTGATGCCGCGACGAGCTCGCTGCTCAACTTGACCACGAATCTCTTTGGGAGCAACACCAACGTCACGGCCGAGGGCGGCATCTTCAACTGGGCGACCAACCTCCTCGGCGACAACAACACCGTCGCCACCAATGGAAGCCTGGTAAACACCGCGAGCAATCTGCTTGGCAGCAATAACACCGTCACCACAACGGGCGGCTATGGGAACTGGGCCCGCAACATTCTCGGTAACGGCAACACCGTGACGATCACCGGCGGCTACGCGAACGCGGTCCGAAACTTGTTCGGCAGCGGCAACACCGTGACAGTAGCCGGTGGCGCCTATGGAAGCACCGCGCAGAACTGGTTCGGCACCAACAATGCCGTGACCGTTGCGGGAGGCATCTACAGCTCGGCCAGTAATTTCCTTGGTGGCAACGGCAATACGCTCTCGTCGACGACCGGATACAACAACTCGGTGGTGAACATCATCGGGAGCAACAACACGCTGTCCGCCGGTGGCGCCGGCAGCAACTACAACCTGACCTTCAATTCGTTGGGCAGCAACAACCAAGTGTCGTCGGGCGGCGCTGGCGGTAACTTCACTGCCGGGTTCAACGTCCTCGGTGGCGCCAACACCGTGACCGCGGGACCGGGTCCGCTTGCCCTTGCCGGCACGATCTTCAATAACGGTGCAACTGTCACCAAGGCGGGCCCCGGTATCGCGATCAACAACTTCCGCATCGGCGGCGCGCAGGCGACCGCCGGTACGAGCAGCAAGGCGCACGCGGCGAAAGGCAATGACAGCGGCAAGAAGACCGCTAAGTCGGGGACCGGCGGCAGCGGACGGCGGTAACCGCCCGCGCGGGCTGACTAACCCATCGGCCCCATCTCGTCAGGCATCTGTGCGTCGCAGCGAGCACGGAAGTCGGCAGCGGGCTGCCGCACGGCCTTGATCTGATCGCGAACCTCAGGGTTTGCCTGCAGGTAATTGGCGACAGCGGTACGCATCTCCTCGCGCGACTTGCCCTTGAGGCTGGTGAAGAACGCGTTCACGTCGGGGTGGGTGAACAGGTAGACCGACATGCCCGCGTTGACGCCGGACAGAACCTGGGTGAGGTCGCCGGCCGTACAGTTCGGCTCGTCCGCGGCGGCGGTTGCTGCCGTGCCGACGAGTGCGGCGCTTGCGATGAGTCCGGCGCCGATCAGGCTTCGAAACGACATTCGACTGCTCCTAACGATGAGGGATGGACAGGTTAGCGGGGGCCGATGCCGGGTCGACCTGGTCGGATGGGCGGTGACGGTGGGCGTACCGGCGGCCGGGGGTTGAGATCGATGTCGATACCCCACGAGTCATCGCAGTACCACGGGTCAGCGCAGTAACCGGGGTACGCCGGCCCGGCGACCGGTGCGGTCGGCCCGCCGCCGCGCACATCGCCCTGTGCGCAGACCGTCGCCGCGCCATTGCCGGCGCAGTCCGCGAGGGCGGGTGTCGCTTGCAGAAGGCTGGCGGGTGCCGAGGCGATGATCATTCCGAACGCCAAGTAGCAAGAAGCTTTTCGCATAGCGCCACCCCTATTCCCCACAGTTTCGCTCTGTGGATAGTACTACGCCGCGTCGTGCAAATACGCAAGAGCAAAGAATCAGAATGCGCCCGGGTCGCCGGGTTCGGTCTCCAGAGCCGCGCGGTTGGTGACCAGCAACGTGACGAAGTACAGTCCGCCGACAGCGATCAAGCCGAGCGCGATCAAGCCGGGAACCCTTGCCTCACTGGGTGATACGAGAACGAAGATCGAGAAGGCCACCCACGCCAGCGCGGTGTAGGCCACCGGCACTTCGAACCGGCCAAGGCTGAAGGCTCCTTCTTTGGTGTTGAGGCGCTTGCGTACGCAGAGATACAGCACGACGATCCCGCCGTAGAGGAGGGCGGGCAAAATCGTCGATGCGACGATCAACTGCAGCAGGGCATCTCCCGGCAAAGCGAGCATCAAGACGACACCGATCACCAGGATCAGGATGGTGGCGGGTACCGGTGTCTGGGTGCGCGGGCTGACCTTGCGCATCAGGTTATGGGCGGGAAAGCGTCCGTCCCGCGCCATGGCGAATGCCTGTCGTGAGCACGCGGCGATCATCACCATGCCCGCGCCGAACATCGCAAAGGCGATGCCGGTCAACAGAATTCGCTCGACGATTGGGCCGAGTTGACCGCGAATGATGGCCGCTACCGGCGATCCGCTGCTGGTCACCGCGGGAACGTCTTTGATCGCCAGGGTGAGGACGATGACGAACAGCAGACCGATGGTGGCCGAGGCCACCACCGACGAGACGATCGCGCGCGGGACGGTGCGAAACGGATCCTTGGCCTCCTCAGCGAGATTCGCCGCGGAGTCGAAGCCGACGAGCGTCGTCAGCCCCATGATCATTCCCGCCATCAGCCCGCCGCCGACTGCGAAGTAATTCGGTGCACCCGCCGCGACGCCCTGCGAGACCAGGTTGTCGGCAATGCCGGAGCCCGAGAACACCATGACCGCACCGAGGCCGACGATGAGCACCGCCAAGATCGCCAGCTCGAGTCCGACCGTCGTCGATGTGACTTTGCCCAGCAATGTGGTGGACGCGATGACGAGTGCCGCCTCGGCGAGCATGAGCGCCAACGTGATCAGCCGGGCGGAGCCTTCATTGGGCGCCATCCCGAGCAACGGCATGACGGCTTGACTGGCCAGTGCGCTGTTCATTGCGACCACGCCGATCGCCAGGAACCAGAACGTCAGCCACCCGAAGAACCAGCCGACCTTCGGATTCGCCAGCCGCGACGCCCACTGATAGGACGAGCCGGTGAGCGCAATGCGGGCGGCGAACTGCGCCACCACCAATGCGACGAGCGTTTGCCCGACCGCGGCGATGATCCACAACCAGATGCCCACCGGCCCTGAGTAATTGAGCACCGCGCCGTAGGTCGCGAAGATCGCGACGAGCACCGAGATGAACGCGAACGAGATCGCAAACACCTGAAAGCCGCCGAGTGTTCGCTTCAGCTCGGGCTGATAGCCCGAATGCCGGAGTTCCTCGTCGGTGGAGTCAACGGTCATTGCGGCACCGGGCCTTCCTCGAAGTCAGGGCAACGATAAGGGAGAAGCGGGCGTTCGCGGAGCGGCTTGAGCAGTATCCACACCGCCGCGGCCGACGCGAGCAGGAGCGCCGAGCCGATGCTGGCGGCGACGGCCAACCCGTCGGCGAAGGAATCCTTGCTCGCCGTCAGCAAGGCATGGCCTTGTTCGCGGGACACGGCGGCGATGATGCTGCCGAGCAGGGCGATGCCCAGCGCCGTGCCCAGCTCGTAGGCGGTCTCCGAGATACCGGCTGCGGCACCGGCCCGTTCGGGCGGGACGCTGGTGATGACGAGGTCGTTGGCCACGGTGAACGCCAACCCGAGCCCGGCGCCGATCACGAACAGCGCGATGCCAAGCGGCACATAGGGGGTCGTCGGGTTGACCAACGTCAAGGATGCCAAGGCCACGCCGATCAAGACAAGTGCGGTCGCGAGCACGGCACGTGGCGACCAGTACCGCACCGCGACTCCGGCCAGCACCCCGAACACGGTGGCCGCCAGCGCGGCGGGCAGTTCGGCGAGCCCGGCCTGCAGCGGACTGTAGCCGGCGACGACTTGGAAGAACTGGGACAGGAAGAAGATGACGCCGGACAGGCCGAGGATTGAGAGCATGTTGGCGGCGATGACGCCGGAGAAGGCGCGGTTGGCGAATAGGCGGACGTCGATCAGGGGGTGGCGCGCCGTGACTTGGCGCCGCACGAACAGGATCGACGCGGTGATGCCGACCAGGCCCGCGGCGACGATGTCGGCGTGCAGGCCATGGGCCGCACCCTGTTTCGCGGCGTAGACCACGCCGAGAATGCCGACGAGTGACAGGCCGACGCCGATCGGATCCCACGGTCCCGGCTTTGGATTACGTAGCTCGGGGAGTAAAAGCCATCCGCCGACGACCAGCGCAACGACCACCGGCACGTTGATCAGGAACACCGAACCCCACCAGAAGTGCTCCAGGGACAGCCCGCCGACCACCGGGCCCAGCGCGGTGCCCGCCGAGAACACCGATGCCCAAATGCCCACGGCGACAGCACGTTCCCGCGGTTCGGGGAACAGACCCCGGATCAGAGCCAGGGTTGATGGTGCCAGGCTCGCGCCCGCGACACCGAGAAGCGCGCGGGCTGTGATCAACATCCCCGCCGTCGGAGCATAGGCCGCTGCCACCGATGCCAATGCGAAAGCGGTTGCACTGCAGAGCAACAGCCTCTTATGCCCGATGCGATCACCGAGGCTGCCCATGGTGACGAGCAAGCCGGCGAGCGCGAACGAGTAGATGTCGCCGATCCAGAGGACCTCGGTGGCCGTCAGCCCTAGTTCCCTGCCCAAGGTCGGCGTCGCCACAGCGAGGACGGTGCCGTCGACTCCGATGAGGAGCACGCCCAGGCTGAGCACACCGAGCGCAAGCCAGCGGTGGGTCATGGCTTACTCGTGTCTCACTCGTGGCAGAAGACGTCGACGTAGGCGGTTTCGAAGGCGTCGCGTTCCTGGCCGCCGTGGTGCTCGTGGCGGTCCTGGTGCACCGAGATCACCGAGCAGTTGTTGAGGGCGGTGGCACCGTCTTTGTTGACGACCACATGCATGCCCTGGTCGCGCAGCTGGGTCACGGTGTCGCTGGCGGTCACGGTGCCGCCGTCGGTCTCGGGGGTTTCGGCGGCGGCGTGGCCGGCCAGTCCGACCGCGAGGGCGGCCAGAACCGGGGCGGCGAGGGTGGAGAGGGCGAGCTTGGCGGCGGTGGCGTTGATCATGCGTATGAAGTTATGGCGCGCGGGCACCCCGCATCATCGGGTGAAAGGTGCGTTTGTGCAGGCAGGCTATGGTGCAAATGATGTAGGTCGGACCTTGTTTTCGTGGGCCCAGGCCGCGGCCGCGGTGCGCGAGGAGACACCGAGCTTGACGTAGATGTTGGCCAGGTGTCGGCCGACGGTCTTCTCGCTGATGAAGAGCTGCTTGCCGAGGTCGCGGTTGGAGGCGCCGGCGGCGATGCCGGCCAGCACCTCGAGTTCGCGCTTGGTCAGGCCGCCGGGTGCCGCATCGGCTTGCGGCTGGGCGGCGCCGAGCTGGTGGTAGATGGCCTGGGCGTTGGCGGCGTCGGCTTCCGCACCGGCGGCGTCTCCGGTTCCTTTGCGGGCTTGGGATAGCCACTCGTAGACCTGGGCCATCTCGTAGCGGCATTGGGTGCTGCGGTAGCGGCGTAGAGCGTCTTGCAGAACGGGGAGGGCGTCGTCGTACTTGCCTTGTTTGACGAGTACTGCGCCGCGGGCGTGGCGGGCCCAGGCGCGAAAGCCGGGGGAGTCGAACTTCTCGGCGCCGGCCTCGAGCTCGGTGCAGTAGCGGTCGGCTTCGTCGACTTTGCCTCGGGTTAAGGCGATTTCGACGGCGGCGGGCAGTAGACGGGTGCGGTTGATGTCGTCCTGCTCGGCATCCATGCGCATGCGCAGGTCGGTGGCGGCGGCGTCGGCCTCGCCGAGCTGGCACCGTAAGAGTGCTTCGCCGGGCTGAGGGTCTTTGTTGTGTTCTCGGGCTTTGGCGAATGCCTCGCGGGCGCCGTCGATGTCGCCCTTGCGGCGACGGATTTCGCCGAGTTCGCAGTAGCCCTTGCCTGCGGTACCGGGGAAGTCGCCGAGGGCGGCGATGGCGTTGACGAGTCGCTGTTCGACCGCGGTGAAGTCTTGGGTGGCGCTGTGCAGGTCCATCTTGTGGACCTCGCAGGTGGTGCCGTACCAGGAGGCGGAGACCTGCGGGCCCTTGCGCCAGACCTCCATGGCCTCGAACCAGGTCTTCATGCGGTTGAGGTCGGCGAGGCGATGGCATTCGTGGATGACGGCGCAGTAGATGTCGCCGGCCCAGTCGACGGGGACCTGATCGGCGAGGACGGGCATCATCGCCTCGTCGAGTTGGGCGAAGGCCTCGCTGGTGCGGGCGAAGGGGAGCATGGTGACGCCGCTGGCGGTGGAGCACAGGGCGTTGAAGCCGGGATCGTTCAGTCTGTCCGTGACTTGTTGAAGTTGCTCCGCGAGATCTTTGGCGACGTCGTTGCGGCCTTCGTCGATGGCGACGAGGGAGTCGAGGTAGAGCAGGTAGGCCAGGATTTGGTCGTCGGGCTGCTTGTCGTGCAGGCGGCGGCCGCGGCTGATCCAGACGCGGGTGATGGTGAGGTCCCCGCCGTTGAACCACTGCAGGGCGACCTCGACGGCTTTCATGGCGGCGCCCTGGGTGTCGTCGGCGGCGACGAGGCGGTTAAAGGCCTGCTCAGAGAGCTGCATGGAGTGCCGGCCGTAGCCGAGGCGCCAGGCGGCCATGCCGTAATCGGACAGGTCGTTGGTGGTGAGTTCTTGGGTTGCTTGCGCCTGGGTGAAGTGGTCGTAAGCGGTGCGCCAGTCGCCTCGGGCGTAGGCGGCGCGGGCAGCTGCGAGGGCGTCGTTATCGATGGCGTTAACGGTAGCGCGAGCGGTGGCGATGTACTGGCTGAACAGTGCGGGTTGCCGGTGGATTCCTGGTTTGCGACGACTCTCGCGCTGCGGGTTCGGAAGTTGTCGGCATACTGTTGACAGCTGTCGAGGTTGGGTAGGGAGTTGTTCATGCGCGCAGGCCGTGTCGTTGTAGGCGCCGTTGTGGGCTGCCTTGCGTTGGCTAGTGCACCTGTTGCTTCCGCGGCGGGCGATCTGATGAGCGGCAGCTTCGTCGTCAAGGGCCCGAACGAGATCATCGACACCTGGACGATCTCGAACCTGTGCAACGTGATCGAGACTGGCTGCTTGGCGAACGTGACCTCGCCGCTGATTACGGGGCAGGCGGTCTACCAAGGCGCGCACACCTGGATGATGCGCGTCGTCGGTCAGGTACCGGTGTGCCCGGACCGGTCCAAGACCAAGGGCGCGATGGTCTTCACGTGGAACACCCAGACGCTGACAGGTTCGGTGACTGAGATCCAGCAGGGCAATTGCGTGATGACCCGGCCGGGGCAGTCGATTGTTCCGATTACGTTGGTGGCTGCTTAGGGGCGATGGGGGACCGAACCCGACGAGCTGCGTAGCGCGGAGAGGCCCGGCGATCCAGGCTCCCTTAAGGTGCCCGAGAAGCAAGCAGGTACTGGGGTATGGGCGAGCTCGCAGTCATGTCGACGTCGACGTCATTGTCGGACTGGATGAGCGACGCTGATTTCAACTGGCGACAGCGGTTGGCTCCAGTCCGCCTCGCAATAGAAACCAATTTTTCTGCTGACGAAGTGCTAGAGATACAACGCAATCTAGGCCGCACCGCTCAACAGTTGAGCAACCGAGGTTGGTCTCACGAGAAGACATAAGGAGCTACCGTGCCGGGCGGCGCCGCTAAGCGCATCACAGAGAACATCGCTTTGGTTATGGAGTCTGCCATGAAGCGAGTCTCTGACTTCGACTGCGGCGAAGAGACGTCTTGTTATCGATGCCTGCGGACGTACAGGAACGCGCGCGACCACGAACGCCTGTCACGGCGAGGAGCACTGAGCTTACTGGAACCTGGAGACGCAGCCGCCCGTAAAAGGCGGACTCCCGCCGCCGAACGCCGGTAGTTTTGGCCCATCTTGTATCAGACCTTGGGAGTGAACCGCAATCATGGCGCAAACGAATGCCAACCTGATTTGGAAGATCGCTGATCTACTTCGGGGGCCGTATCAGCCCAACCAATACGGCGACGTGATCCTGCCATTCACCATCCTGCGCCGCCTGGACTGCATTCTGGAGCCGACCAAGAGCGAGGTGCTCGCGGAGTACAAGAAAATCTCGGCGAAGAAAGTCGATCCCGCTGTGATGCTGAAGGCCAAGTTCAAGCTGCCGTTCTACAACACCTCCCGCTGGACCTTCGATGCGCTGGTTGGCGACCCAGAAGGTGTCGCAGACAACCTCATTGACTACATCGAGCGGTTCTCGCCCAACGTCCGTGACGTCTTCGATGGCTTCCGCATGATCGACCTCATCGGAGACTTGTCGAAGTCGGATCGCCTGTACCTGATCGTCAAGGAGTTCGCCGCCGTCGACCTGCATCCGAAGGTCGTCACCAATCACGACATGGGTTACATCTTCGAAGAACTCATTCGTAAGTTCGCCGAATCCAACAACGCCCAGGCCGGTGACCACTTCACCCCCCGCGAGGTCATCGCGCTGATGGTCGACATCTTGTTCCACACCGAAGATGACGTCCTCACCAAGCCCGGCACGGTCCGCACCATCTACGATCCCGCTGCAGGGACTGGCGGCATGCTCTCGACGGCCTACGACCACCTCATCGAGATGAATCCGAAAGCCCGCCCAGTGCTTTATGGGCAGGACATCAACCCTCGCTCCTACGCGATGTGCAAGTCCGACATGATCATTAAGGGCCAGGACGTCGACAACATTTACCTCGGTGACACGCTGACCGATGACGGCTTCCGCACCAAACACTTCGACTTCCTGCTATCCAACCCGCCATTCGGCGTCGCGTGGAACACCCAACAGAAGTCAGTCACCGACGAATACGAACAACGTGGCTTCGCCGGACGCTTCGGCCCCGGCCTTCCCCGCGTCTCAGACGGGTCACTGCTATTCCTGATGCACCTGGTCTCTAAGATGCAGCCCGTCAAGGGTGGCGAGGGCGGTAGCCGCCTGGCCATCGTGCTCAACGGCTCCCCACTCTTCACCGGTGGAGCCGGTTCGGGCGAGTCCAACATCCGGCAGTGGATCATCGAGAACGACCTACTCGACGCGATCATCGCGCTGCCGACCGACATGTTCTACAACACCGGAATCAGCACCTACATATGGATCTTGGACAATAACAAGCGGCCCAAGCGCAAGGGCAAGGTCCAACTGATCAACGCCGTCGACATGTACGGCAAGATGCGCAAGTCGTTGGGTTCCAAGCGCAAAGAATTGCGGCCCAAGGACATCGAGCGGATCTGCCACTTATACGACAGCTTCCGCAACGAGACCGGCGCCGAGCGTCCCGCCCACTCGAAGGTCTTCAAGGGTGAGGAGTTCGGCTACTCCACCATCACCGTCGAACGCCCACTACAACTCCGTTTCACTCCTAACGCGGACAAGATAGAAGAAGTTCTCACTCAGAAGAGCATTGAGAAGCTCAAGCCTGGCGAGCAGGCCGCCATCCGCAACGCACTCACCGGGCTGGTCGGGTGGGAATGGAAGCAGCGCGAGGAGTTCATCGCCGAACTCAAAGATGCTCTCCGCAAGGCTGGGCTGACCAAACCGTCTGCCCCTCTGGTCAAGACAATCTGGTCGACCATAGGTGAGCACGACGACGATGCCATCATCGTCACCGACTCCAAAGGCGAACCCGAACCCGATCCCGCGCTTCGCGACACCGAGAACGTGCCTCTAATCGACGACATAGCAGAGTACTTCGCCCGCGAGGTTGTCCCGCACCACCCTGATTCCTGGATCGACCCCGACAAGACCAAGGTAGGCTACGAGATCCCCTTCACCCGACACTTCTACCGTTATCTACCGCCCAGACCGCTGGAAGAAATTCAGAAGGACCTCCGAGTACTCGTGGGCGAAATCCAGGTGATGCTCAAAGAGGTTGGCGCATGAGTTGGCCGAGCTACCCTGCCTACAAGGAATCCGACGTGGAGTGGCTTGGCGAGATTCCTCACGAATGGAGCACGTCAAGACTGAAGTACTTCACGTCCTCGATGGCTGGCGGTACACCCGACACCGAGAACCCGTCGTACTGGTCAGAAGACGGCTCAGGCATCCCTTGGGTGGCCATCGGTGACATGAGCCGTAGCGACGAGGTCTGGACCACGACAAAGTCCGTTAGCCAAGCTGGTCGCGCAAGCAAGAGTCTCCGTGTGGGCTGTCCAGGAACTGTCCTTTTCGCGATGTACGCCAGCGTTGGCGAGGTCTCTGTGTTGCGCGTACCTGCTGTATGGAACCAAGCCTTGCTTGGATTAAGAGCGGATGAGCGACTCTGTACCGGACGCTTCCTGTTCTACTGCCTGCGCACGGTGACGGACCGCTTGCCTAGCCTTTATCGAAGTAACACGCAGAACAACCTGAATGCCGATCAGGTTGCGAACCTAGCGTTTAGCCTGCCTTCGTTGGATGAGCAGCGCGCAATCACAAGCTTTCTCGACTACGAGACCGCCAAGATCGATGCTCTGATCAGCAAGCAGGAGTATCTCATTGCCACCCTGCAGGAGAACCGGTCCACCACGGTGGATCTCGTACTTGAACATCACGGGTTCACTGCGCCACGGTCGCTGGCTGACCTCGAATCAGCTACGCCGCCAAAGGGATGGCGGATCATTCGCTTGGGCGGCCTGCTGCGCCAACTTACGAACGGATTCGTAGGACCCACACGCGACATCTTGGTGGATGACGGTGTGCCCTACATACAGGGGACACACATCAAGCAAGGCCGGATCGAATTTGACCGCCGCCCCTTCTACGTTCGCCGAGAGTGGCACGATGAACGCCCCCGGATCCACCTTCGTGAA
Source organism: Mycolicibacterium crocinum (assembly GCF_022370635.2). Next base: position 1,025,017 of record NZ_CP092362.2, read on the forward strand.
GGCGATGTGTTGATAGTTCAGACGGGTGACATAGGTAAGGTGGCCGTTGTACCACCCAACTTTGGTGATGCAAGTTGCCACGCGCTGCAAATAGCCAGGGTCAAGCCTGAGACGTTAACTGGCAGTTACCTCGGGGCGTTCCTTAGCTCCTGGGTCGGCTACCACTACCTTTGTTCGTTGGCGACGGGTGCGCTACACCCTCACCTAGAGGCTGGGATTCGCGCCGTCCCAATAGTCGTTCCCCCGCTTGATGTTCAAAAAGTGATCGTTAGCCAGGTAGACGAGCAGACTGCGAAAATCGACCTTCTTGTCGCCAAGGCGACTGCATTTGTCGACGTTCTGCGGGAGTACCGATCTGCTCTAATCACTGACGCGGTGACGGGCAAGATCGATGTGCGGAATTCGGCGGCGTGATCATGGCGGGGGCCCAGACCATCCAGATCTACCTACCGTCCGGTGACCCCGCAGGGATGCGCGTGGCCAACCTGACGACCCGCACTGTCCGGGTATTCGAGGTACCGCGTTCGCTGCTCCCTCACTTTCTGAAACGTCCCGAGTCCGGGCAAGTCGGCGTCTACTACTTGTTTGGCGCGAACGAGGATGAAGCACCCCAGTGCTACATCGGCCAATCTGGGAATGTCGGTGTAAGGCTGCAGCAACACACTTCGACCAAGGACTTCTGGACTAGAGCGATGGTGGCGGTGTCGCTGACCAACGAGTGGACCTCCACGCACGCGGCCTACCTCGAATGGCTGTCCCTGGTGCGGGCCAAGGCCGCCGGACGGTACAACCTGGTCAACGGCAACCAGGCGTCGAACCCATTCACCCCCGAGCCTCTTGAGGCTGACTGCCAGGAGTTCATCGACACCATCGCGGTGCTGCTGGCCACATTAGGCGCTCCCGTGCTTGAAGAGGTGCAAAGGTTTTCGGCGTCGAATCAGACGGCGGACGAAGCGCCCATCGCGGAGCCCGACAGATTGTTCCTCCGGGAGCGGGGCTGTGACGCTGTGGGCTATCAAACGCCAGAGGGTCTCGTAGTGCTTGCGGGTTCCAAGGGGCGACCGGGACTGCGCCCGTCTTCCCCAGAGAACATCGGTCGGTGGCGCGACGCATTGGAAGCAGACGCGGTTATCAGACAGAGCGACACGGAGCTCGTGTTCCTCAAGGATCACTTGTTTTCGAGCCCATCTGCCGCCGGTGGTGTCTTGATCGGAGGCAGCAACAACGGTCGAATCAGTTGGCGTAACGCCGAAGGTCATTCAATCAATCACCTAGAACAACTTGTTCTCGGGTCTACCGGTAGCGAGGAGCAGCCGCAGTGACCCAACACCACGAGTCTGCTTTCGAGACTGAGATCTGTGAGTATCTCGCCGCCAACGGCTGGTTGTACTCGCCCACGGACGACGGCTACGACGCAGAGCTGGCAATGTTCCCGGATGACGTCTTCGATTGGCTTGCCGCCACACAGCCGGAGCAGCTAGCCAAGCGGGTCAAGCCGGATCTGACTGGTGAGGCCCTAATTAAAGCGCGGGCAGGTGTGCTCTCCACTCTAGTCAAGCAATTGGGCGCTGATCCCAAGGCCAACGGTGGCACGTTGTCGGTGCTGCGGCGCGGCTTCAAGGACCTCAACGCCCAGTTTGCGATGTGTCAGTTCCGCCCCAACACGACTCTCAACGAGACCACCAAGACCCGTTTCGACGCGGTGCGGTTGCGCGTCATGCGGCAGGTGCATTACTCGACGCAAAACTCGAACAGCATCGACTTGGTGTTCTTCGTCAACGGTATCCCGGTCGCGACAGCGGAGTTGAAGACCGACCTCAGCGTTCAGAACGTCCACGATGCTGTGCTGCAGTACAAGCATCACCGGCTGCCCAAGGGCGAGCCGTTGTTGCAGTTCGGTTCTCGGGCGGTGGTGCACTTTGTGGTGTCAAACTCCGAGGTTCAGATGACCACGAAGTTGGCGGGTAAGGACACCGTGTTCTTGCCGTTCAACCGTGGCGATCGCGGTCATGCCGGGAATCCGGCCAACCCACACGGTTCAGCGACGGCCTACCTGTGGCAACAGATCTTCGACCGCGACACCTGGTTGGACATTCTCGGGCGGTTCCTGCACCTGCAGATCGACGAGAAGATCGACCCTGCTACTAACAAGAAGGTCCGCAGTCAGCGGATGCTGTTCCCTCGCTACCACCAATGGGATGTGGTGACCCGGCTCGTCGCGGACACCCGCAGTAAGGGGCCAGGACAGCGGTACCTCATCCAGCACAGCGCCGGATCAGGGAAGACCAACTCTATCTCGTGGCTTGCCCACCGACTCTCGGTGCTGCACGACGACGGCAACAAGCCGGTGTTTGATTCGGTCATCGTGATCACGGACCGCAACGTCCTTGATGCCCAGTTGCAGGAAGCGATCCGCCAGATCGACCGCACTCCAGGAGTGGTCGCGCATATCGCCGGGCTGGGCGGCGCCAAGTCTCAGGAGCTGGCTGAGGCGTTGAGCGGCGGTACGAAGATCATCATCGTCACAATCCAAACATTCCCCTATGCCCTGCAACTGATCCAGGAGAAAGCCGACCTGAAGGGCAAGAGCTTCGCGATCATCGCTGATGAAGCTCACTCGTCCCAGGCGGGGGAAGCCTCCAAACGGCTCAAGGCCGCGCTGTCGCAGAGCGAACTGGACGACCTTGATGACGGCGGCACCATCGACGCCGAGGACGTACTCGCCGCTGAGATGGCCGCCCGCGCCGCCTCAAAGAACCTGTCGTTCTTCGCCTTCACCGCCACCCCCAAGGCCAAGACACTGGAGCTATTCGGTCACAAGTCCAGCATCGACGGCAAGCCACACCCGTTCCACCTGTACTCGATGCAGCAGGCGATCGAGGAGGGCTTCATCCTCGACGTGCTGCGCAATTACACGCCTTACAAGACCGCGTTCCGGCTCACCCACCACGGGCAGACCTTCCAGACCGAAGACACCGCCGCCTCTGGCACCGTGCAGGTCTGGGGCGAAGCCACGGGCGAGTTGGTTGACAAGAGTGCCGCGATCAAGTCGGTGATGAACTGGGTCAAGCTGCATCCCACCAATATCAGCCAGAAAGTTGCGATCATCGTCGAGCACTTCCGCGAGAACGTGGCCTGGCGGCTCGACGGCAAGGCCAAGGCCATGGTGGTCACCTCCTCGCGCAAGGCCGCAGTGCGCTACAAACTGGCTTTCGACAAGTACATCAACGAGAAGAAGTACACCGACATTGCTGCGCTCGTTGCGTTCTCCGGGGAGGTGACGGACCTCGACTCTGGGCTGGAGAAGGTCACCGAGACCTCTGCCCGGATGAATCCCGCCTTGAAGGGGCGCGATCTGCGCGATGCGTTCGCCACCGACGAGTACCAGGTGATGTTGGTGGCCAACAAGTTCCAGACCGGCTTCGATCAACCGCTGCTGGTGGCGATGTACGTCGACAAACGGCTGTCAGGGGTCGCGGCGGTTCAGACCCTGTCGCGGCTCAACCGGACCGCGCCGGGCAAGGATCAGACCTTCGTCCTGGACTTCGCCAACAGCTCCGAGGAGATCGTGGAGGCGTTTGAGCCCTACTACGAGGCCACGACTCTGGCCGACGTCACCGACCCGAACATCGTGCACCAGACCATGAACAAGCTCGACGCTGCCGGGATCTACCAAGAATCGGAAGTCAACGGTCTGGTCGCCGACTACCTCAAGTACGGAAAGCAGCCGGCGAAGGGTCACGAGGCGCTCAATAAGTGGGTCAGGCCAGCGCGGGACGTGTTCCGAGACCGGGAACGTCAGGCTCGCGACCACGGCGACAGTTTGGCACTGGAGGCGTTGGAGATCTTCCGGAAGGACATCGGCACGTTCCTCCGCCAGTACGACTTCCTGTCCCAGATCGTCAATTACGAAGACCCCGCCATCGAGAAGCTTTCGATCTACTTGCGGCACCTCGCACCCGTCATCGCCGACGAGCAACTCCACCAAGACATCGACCTGTCCGGCGTCGACTTTGATTACCTGGCGCAGCACGCTGGACAATTAACGGACAGCAAGCTTGCCGGCGGTGTGGAGCTGGAACCGGCCAAAGCCGGAGGCACGGGAACGGCCCGCGACCCCGAGCTGGTCGCGCTGGAGCAGATTATCGCCCAGATCAACGACCTGTTCTCCGGGGAGCACCCAGACTTTAGCGTCCGAAACGTTGTCACCCACATCAAAGACCGGCTCGAAGAAAGCGAAACGCTCCAACAGCAGGCCCAAAACAACACGCTGGCTCAGTTCTCGGCTAGCCCGGACTTGCACAACGAGTTCGTCGCCGCTGTTATCGGAGCGATGGCGTCCTCGGAGGACCTTTCGACGCAGATTCTCAACAACCAGGAGCTGTCATCAAAGTTGCTGGGTGAGTTAATCCCTGTCGTTTACAGCGGCCTGAAGCCGGCTTAACCGCTCGAAACACGCACGCCGACCTAACCGCGGCTTGTCGCGAATGCGCTCGCTGCTCAGCGTGTCGCATTTTGCTTCCAGAACCAGGCGTGGCTGTCGGCGTCGCTGTGTAACCTCACCGCATGGTTGCTAGCGATCACCCTGGCATGTCGGACTATGAGCGTAAGGCATGGGACACGCTGCTCGACGACATTGCGAACAGGTCCACGGGGCAAGGAAGGTTCGGCCGGCTGGCAGGAACCGCGACGAGCCAAGCCAAGGACGTTGCCCTCAAGGCAAAGAACGGACTTGTCGACAAAGTGCCGGTGGCGGAGAAGGCATTTGATGCCGTCGACGGTTCCATTCAGAAGGCCATGGCTGGCCTGCACACGGCGTTCGTCGAGCGAGGCCTCAACTCGGTGCGTGCGGGCTCGATATTCGAGACATTCGCGGCTGAGGGGGCAGACGTATCGTCCTACGACAGCATCCGCGAGCTGGATCTACGTGTGTGTGACCGTTCGGTACCGAGGCGCAAAGAGAAGTACGTCTTGCTCGCAGCCGGACAGGGTGCGGCCACCTCGTTGGCCGTCACCGGAGCAACGGTCTCGTCAACGGTTTCGGGTGGCACCACCCTGGGTGTCGGAGCAGGCGCGATTGTCGTCGACGTGACCGCAGTCATGGTCGGTATGGGCAGAATCGTGGCGTTGGTGGCGGCGCACTACGGCTATGACGTTCGCGAGCCGGATGAGCAAGTGTTTGCCGCCGGTGTGCTGAGCTACTCGTCAGCCGGCAGCGCCGCGGAAAAGGCTGCGTCGTTGGCTGCGCTGTCTCGTCTGACCCAAGACATGATGCGTCAAGCGACGTGGAAACAGTTGCAGCAGCACCAATTAGTGAACGTGATCCAGACGATCGTCACGTCGCTTGGCTTCAATTTGACGAAGAAGAAGCTTGCCCAGGCAGTGCCCGTCGCCGGCGCAGTGATCAACGGCGGTCTCAACGCGCGTCTTGCGCAGAACACGTTCAACCGCGCGCAAGCGGCGTACCGGCTTAGGTTCGTAACCGAGAAATATGGACTCGACGCGTCGCAATGGGCTCCGGAGGTTGTGAACAGCGAGTCGACCCAGGCGCCGCTGATCGACGCGATAGTAGAGTCGGAGCTGGCGACCAACAGCGTTGACGGAGGTTCGCCTTCGGGTCAGCGTCACCCTTCTGATGTAGGTGGCGGAGGTACCGAGGCGCGCCAGTGATGAACTGCCCCAGCAGCGGCCCGCGAGGACGCGTATGACGTCCCTCATCGCGTGGCTCGACGCATCCACCGAAGATCAGCGGCGGATGCGCGAAATCGTCAATCTGTTCAGCGAGCGCGAGAGCCGTGACGAGTTGGGCATCGGCCAAGTCCGCGACGCGCTCAGCGACATGTTGTGGCCGGGAACCTCGACGCTGTTCACTCGGGCGCGGTATTTCCTCTTCATCCCCTGGTGCTTCCGCGCCGCGGCCGAGGCGCGTAGCGATATCGACAAGGCAACTGGGCTTGCCGACCAGCACGAGAGGCGCCTGATCCGTGCGCTTGTCGATGCAGGTGAGAAAGACGGTGTCATTGGCGCGAATATCGGTGCGGCGCTAAAGAACTTGCCGTCGACTCTGTACTGGGGCGGGATGCGTACCCACGGCATCGTCAACGAAGCGACAATCACACGTGACGACGCGATCGCCGCGGAGGTTGAACGTGCCCACGCGCGCCGACCCTCGGCTCCGGAAGTTCAGTACGTCGACGAGACGGCGGCCTGGCATGCCGGTGCATTCCATTCCACGCTGCCTGCGGTGCCGAAAGCCTTCCCAGCCAAAGCTCCAGACGGATTCGCCATGCCCCAGAGCGAAGCGGCATGGCTGCGCGACCGAATGCTGGCGAACTCCCCGGACACGATGCTTGAGTACGCCCTCAACAACCGGCCAGACAAAGCGAGTTCGGTTCCGTGGCACGACGCGGTGCTCATGGCCGCCGATGGCGAACGCGCAAGCATCATGCGTGACGCGCGCAGCTTCTCCATCCTGATGAACAGCGCCGCGCTCGTCTACAACCTGCTGTTGGCAGAAGCCTATGAAGGCGCAAACTTTAACCGCGTGCCGAATCCGGTGGACGACTACCGCGGACGGCTCGAGGAATGGGCGGCTACCCCTACCCTGGCTGATGACCTGGCCGGCTGGGATCGCGAGACATTCTGGGCCCGGGTGCATTTGCAGAATCCGAACATCAGTCATCGCACTCGGCGGTTCATCGACCGATGGATTGAGCTGCTAGGCGCCGCCGATCTTCACCACATCGGAGACGACCACGACGCCCGAGAATTCATCCGGCGGCGCGAAACCGAACACAAACGCGGGCAGGCGAGGCTGACCAACAAGCGCCTCCTGCAAGCGTGGCTGGGCGCATCGGGAAGCCGGGCCCTCGTCTACCGGTGGCCCCAGCTTCTGCCGGTCCTTCACGACATCCACGATGGGTTGGACCGCGCCGATGCTTGAGCCCGACGGTCGCGCCGCGCTTACCGAACAGTTGCGTCCCCCCAGCGGTTTCCAGCTTTCCCACGCGGTTGCCACCACGTTCACCCTCGATCTGACCACCGCGTTGTCCGTGCCGTTGGCCTTCGCGGCGCACCGTGTGCGCGACAGCCAGGATCCCATCGCGATCCTCGACGCGGTACGCCGCGCCGCCGACAAGATCGACGTCTTCGCCCAAGCGGGACAGGTATTCGAGCCACGCGTCACGTCCGACCTTTTCGCCTTGCTCGAACCCATGGTCCATCCCGTGCGTCCGCCGCGTGACGGTCTGCTCTTCCATCCGAAGGTCTGGGTGCTCGAGTACGCGGATGGAAATGCCCGGAGCTACCGAATGCTCTGCGCCAGCCGAAATCTCACCAACGACCGCAGCTGGGATCTGGTGGTGCGCCTCGACGGCAGCGCGGCCGCGGAACCTACTATCCAAAGCGCGCCGCTGGCTGCATTTTTGCGAGCCCTGCCGGGCATGTCGGTGGCGCCGATGCCCCCGAGCCGCTCGGCTCGCATCGACGCGCTCGCCGACGCCGTCAGCCGTGTCGAATGGGAGCGTCCCGCCGAGGTGCGACACCTCCGATTTCATCCGTTCGGCATCCCCGAAATCCCAACGCCGCCATTGCACGAGGTGTTCGACGGCATCCGGCACGGCGTCATCTCGCCCTTTCTGAGCGACGAGGGCCTTCGGCGCGTGGTTTCACCGCGGTCAACCGCACTCACGGTGCTCTCACGCCGCGAGCAGTTGGACCGGTTGAGCACCAGCACGCTGCGCGGACTGAACGCGCTGATCCTCGACGATGCCGCAAACGACGACGAAGCCGACGAGGCTGCCGAATCACCGGCTCCAACCGCACCACTGGGTGCGGGAACGCTCATCGGCTTGCATGCGAAAGCCTATGTGCTGGACCGGCGCAGCGGTTCGCACCTGTTCATCGGATCGGCCAACGCCACCGAGGCGGGCTTCGGAGGCAACGTCGAACTCCTCGTCGAGTTCGAAGGCCCCCAAACCAAATTCGGAGTAGACGCCCTACTGGGAGATACGTCCGGACTTCGCGCGTTGACCGTGCCCTACGAACCCATCGGGGGCCTCCCTCCTTCCGCCGAGGAGGAGGCCGATTATCGGCTCGAGCAGGCGGTACGCGCGTTCGCTGCACGCCGTTACCACTGCACCGTGACACAACAGCAGGATGGGTTCGTTGACCCAGATAGGTCCGACCAGCGATACGGGATTCTTGTCTCGTCGAACGAGCCGACACCGAGCACTCCTGACCTCACGGCGCGGGTCAACCTGATCACCCGGCCCGCCAACACCGGCGAAGTGCCCGGCGCAACTGTGCGTTTCGATGGCCTCGCGCTGACGGATCTCACTCCCTTCCTCGTCATCCGGATCACGGACGCCCGTGGTATCACCGCTTCGACGGTTGTCGCCGCTACGCTCGAGGGTGATATTCCGGGCCGCCAGGACGCCGTAATCGCACGACAGCTCGCCGACCGAGCTGCGTTCATGAAACTGTTGGCGCTTCTGCTCGCGCTCGACGGCGGTGATGGCGATTTCAGCTTCGAGGCCGCGGGCGTGGGAGCGGCCGCGTGGGGAGAGGACGGCAGCGGCCTGTTCGAGGCGCTCGTCAAGGCCGTCGCCGCCGAACACGGCGGCCTCAAAGACGTGAAACGCATCGTCGAGCATGTACGCGCCGCCGAGGCAAAGCGTCCAGTCGGCAGTCCGTCGGTGCTCCCCGAGGGCTTTGACAAATTGTGGGATGTGGTGTGGGCGGCATACGCGCGGGACGGCGGCCACGATGGATGATCGTCAACTCGAGCTTCTTCTCCAGGGGCTCAAGGGTTTCCAGCGTGACGCTGTCGAACACGTGGTTGACCGCCTCTACCGGGCCCCAGGCTCGAGCGGACGGTTTCTGGTCGCCGACGAGACGGGCTTGGGCAAGAGCATCATCGCTCGCGGCGTCATCGCGTCGGCGGTGGCCGAACTCCAGAATGTTGAGCACATTGATCGCATCGATGTGGTCTACATCTGCTCCAGCACCGATCTCGCCAAGCAGAATCTGCGCCGGCTCAACGTAACCGGTGACCCGCACGTCGGTGTCACCAGCCGACTCACCCTGCTCGCCCTGGAAAGCCGCAGGTTATCGGCCGAATCGCGGAGCCCGGGAAAGAAGGTCAATCTCGTCTCGTTCACGCCCGGTACCTCCTTCGAAATGGGTTGGCAGACCGGGTCGCAAGAGGAGCGGCAGTTGCTCCACATCATCCTCAACGGGATGACCGCCCAAGCCGATCAGGAGCAAGAACGAGCCTCTGCACTGTTCTTCCAGGGCTACGTACGCAAGCTGTCGGTCTTTGAAGCCGGTATCACCCGGATGAGGGCCATCCTCGGCGAAGGGCCTGACGAAGTGATCGTGCGTGCCTTCCACGAGGCTATCGAGGTTAAAGGCCTGGATGTTCGGTTCGAGTCGGTCCGCGATCGTCTCCGAGGCCGCGCTGTGGTGCCCGACGACCTCAAGTCCGAAGTCAAGGACATCACCGCCGAACTGCGCCATGCGCTTGCCGCTGCCAGCGTCGAGTCGTTGGAACCGGACCTCGTGATACTCGACGAGTTCCAGCGGTTCCGTCATCTCATCGACCCTCATAGTGGCAGTGACGCAAGCGAGCTGGCACACCACCTGTTCAACTATCCCGATGCCAAGGTGCTGTTGCTGTCGGCTACGCCATACAAGCCGTACACCACGGTCGAGGGCGACAACGAGGACGACCACTACCGAGATTTCATGACGACGCTCGAGTTCTTGGCCGACCGCGACCAGGCAGCGCTCGATCGCATCCGGAACGGGTTCCAGCGGTACCGACAGGCCGTCATTTCGGGGTCGCGCGCTGAGAAAGAAGCTTCGGATCTACGCAACGCACTGGTCCCGTTCATGACTCGCTCTGAGCGGCCCCGTCTCGAGGAGGGTCGCGATCTTGCGGTGCGCCACATCATCAGCGACGTACCGGCTCCCGAAGACCTGCGCAGTTACGCGGCTTTGCAGGCGTTCGCCCGCATCATCGACGCTCCGGTGAGCCTGGACTACTGGAAGTCCATCCCCTACTTCGCGAGTTTCATGGAGGGATACCGGCCCGGTGAGCGTGCCCGCACAGAAGTCGAAAAGGCCACGGCGACTGATGAATTGCAGCTTGCTCTTCGCAAGCTACGCTCGCTTGACCCCGACCTCCTCCGAAACTACGGCGCGATCGACTTCGCGAATGCGCGGCTGCGCGCCTTCGCGGCCGACACGCTCGATGCGGGCTGGTGGAGGCTCCTGTGGATTCCGCCGTCCATGGGCTATCTCACTCCAGGCGGGGTGTATGCCGGGTATTCGGATGGTTCGGTGACGAAGCGGCTCATATTCTCTGCGTGGTCAGGCGTCCCCACGTCGATCGCGAGTCTCCTTAGCTATGAGGCGGAACGGCGGATGGTCGCGGGGTCCGGGCTCACCGAGAACACCGCCGAGGCTCGCAGAGCGGTGTCCTCCCGTCTCGACTACGTCATCCGCGACGACCGTCCGGTCGGCATGTCCGTCCTCGCATTGTTCTGGCCGCACCCTGCGCTGGCAGAGCTGGGTGACCCCCTCATGCTCATGGATGATGGTGCGCCCCTGAATGTTGGTGTCGTCGAGGCCCGGGTTGACGCGGACATTCGCGAACGCGCTGGGCAGTCGGAGAACGACGGCTCCCGCCCGACGTGGGAAGCATTCTTCGGATGGCCGGGCAGCTGGCCGGCGGGCACTCAGCGGCGCAAAGATGTCGCCGCCTACTGGCTGGCTGGGGGCGCCGTCACAGCTGAGGGCCGAGACGTCGAGGCCGGCGCTGCTCTGCGGCGGCACGCCAAGTGCGCCCTGGAGCTACCCGTGGCGCCGCACTGGGATCGCGAGCTGGCCCGGCTGGCGTTGCACAGTCCAGGCAACATCGCCTATCGGACCCTGGCTCGGATCTGCGACAACCTGGACCAGAACATGCGAATCACCCTGTGGCACAATGCTGCACGGCTCGCAAACGCGATCCGCACGCTGTTCAACCGCATGGACGTCATGTTCCTGCTGGACCAGCTCTACGGCGGCAGAGCCCAGCCGTATTGGAAGTCTGTGCTGCAGTACTGCGCCGACGGCAACCTCCAAGCGGTACTCGACGAGTACTGCTTTCAACTCAAGCTCGAGTTCGCCGGCTCAACCATCGACGCGGCTGCTTTGTCTCAGATCACGGACCGTGCGGTTGAGGCGCTCACCCTGCGGGCATCGCACTACACCGGTCGAGCTACCAGCCCGGCGTTCGAGAAGATTCCGATCACCGTGCGGTTCGCGCTACGGTATGGCGGCGCAGTCCGAGACGCCGAAAGCGTGCGAGCACCCGAGGTCCGCAACGCCTTCAACAGTCCGTTCTGGCCATTCGTCCTCGCGTCCACCAGTGTCGGGCAGGAAGGCATTGACTTCCACTGGTGGAGCCATTCCGTCGTGCATTGGAATCTGCCGTTCAATCCTGTTGACTTCGAGCAACGCGAGGGCCGAGTCAATCGATTCGGCGGCCACGCCGTGCGCAAGAATGTGGCTTCGGCACACGGCCGTCACGCTCTTGCCGTTACGAAGTTCGGTAACAACCCGTGGCGCAGCGCCTTCGATGCTGCGGTCGACCATCCCGAACTCGGCGAATTCTCGCCCTGGTGGATCTATCCCGGCGAGGCGCAGGTCGAGCGCGTGCTGGTGCACTTCCCGCTCAGCCGTGACGAAGTGCAATACGCCCGCCTCCGCGACTCGCTCACGTTGTACCGGTTGATGCTCGGGCAGCCGCGCCAAGAAGACATGTTGGAACTCCTGCACCAACGAGGTGTCACGGAGGGCGGGGTGACGCAGCTGGACTTGCGGCCACCTTCGCGGCCGAATGGGGGAAGGGGAGAACGTGACACTGGATGGTGAAAAGCTGGGCAGCTCGGTCGAATCAGAGGTTTGGGAGCTGCTCGACGCAGACGACGCAGTAGCGGACGAGACCGTTTACCTGGTCGCCGCAGCGTTGCAAGGCGACGAGGAACTGGCAGATCAGCTGGGCGGTGATTTACCGTCCCCGACGCGTCCCGACACACAGTCGCCCGCCGCATCGGCCCCGTTGCGGGCGTTCCTTCGCTCGATCACGGTGTCGGGATTCCGCGGCATCGGCCCCCGCGCCACGCTGGAACTCAATCCCTACCGGGGGATCACCGTGATCAGCGGGCGCAACGGCTGCGGCAAGTCGAGCTTCGCCGAGGCGCTCGAATATGCGCTGACCGGCGAGAGTTACCGGTTCGCGAACCGCGCGAAACACTGGCGCGACTCGTGGCGAAACCTGCACTCAGGCAATCCGACTGCGATCGAAGTCGACTTCGCGATGGAACCCGATGACGACCGCAGCGGTTCGAAAGTGGCTATCGGCGCAGACTGGGCGGCGGGCGCGGACCTAAGTGAGTGTCGGCGTTGGTCGCAGATCCATGGCCAAAAGCGTGAGCCGGTGAGCGCTCTCGGTTGGGATCAGGCGTTGTTGACACATCGGCCGCTCATGTCCTACGACGAACTCGGTGGCCTACTCGAGGACGGGCCGTCGAACCTCTATGACGCATTGAACCGACTCCTCGGCCTCGACCAGATCGCGGACGCGGACAGTCGGCTCAAGGGAGCCGAGAAGCAGCTCGGAATTCCACGGAAGACAGCCAACGACAGTCGAACTCAGCTTATACGAACACTGGAGGAATCCGAGGACCCTCGCGCCGCCGAGGTGAAGAAGCTGATCGCCCGCAAGCCCTATGACCTCGATGCCGTTACGGCGACGACCTTGGGGACGGCGACCGATCAGGCGGTAGCCATCGCTCGGCTGCGGGCGATCGCCGATCTCGACGTGATTGACCCGGCCAAGGCTACTGAGGTTGCGGCCGAGTTGCGTTCGGCGATCGACGCGCATGCCGATGGTGCTGATGCGGTGACGAAGGCGATGACTGCGCGCGCGACCCTGCTGCGGGAAGCGTTGCACCTGCACGCCGAACTCGGTGGCGGCCCGTGCCCAGTCTGTGAGATGGGGACTCTCGACGGCGAGTGGAAAAGCTCTGCCGAACAAAGGCTGAAGGAAGCAGACGCGAAATCCGCTGAGTACCAGAAAATGACGCAACGGCTGGCCCGTGCGCGGGCGGCGGCCGACGGCTTCTTCGCAGGCGTGGCGACGGTGCCCGCGGTCGACGGCGTCGATCTCGAGTCGCTGTCCGCATTCAATGATGCGGTTACTGAAGCCCGGTCCGTGCCCGGGAACTTAGCCGATCTGCCTTCCCATGTGGAGTCATCCGCCGCGGCGCTCGCCGAGGCCGTCAGCGTACTGCGTGCCGAAGCCGCGACGCTGGCAGCAGACCTCGAAGATGCCTGGGCACCCATCGCTCGTGTGATCGCCGCCTGGGTGGATCTCGAGGCGGCCGCTCGAATCGGCGACAATAAGCTCGCTGAGGTACAAGTGGCACTGAAGTGGTTGCGCGCCAACGCTGAAACGCTACGCGGTCGACGCCTCGCTCCTGTTGTCGACCAGGCGCGCGAGATCTGGGGTCGCATGCGCCACGAGAGCAACGTGGACCTCGGCGGCATCTCGCTCGAAGGTTCCGCTAATCGCCGCAAAGCAGTGGTAGAAGGCAGCGTCGACGGAGTGCCAGCCGGCGCACTGTCGGTCATGAGTCAAGGCGAGCTGCACGCGCTGGCGCTGGCGCTGTTCATCCCGCGCGCCACGACCCCGGATAGTCCGTTCCGATTCCTGGTGCTCGACGATCCGATCCAAGCGATGGACCCCGCCAAGATTGACGGGTTCCTCGATGTGCTCGTCGAACTGAGCAAGACACGACAAGTCATCGTGTTCTCGCACGATGACCGACTGCCCGCAGCCATCCGCGCCCGCTCCATCCCCGCGCAGCTGCTCGACGTCACCCGCGAAGAGGGATCGGTTGTCGTGGTGAAGCAGAATGACTCTCCCGCACAGAGATACATCGCCGACGCCACCGCCGTGATCCTCGACGATAGCCTCGACGACATGGTCAAACGGAAGGCTGCGCCGGGCTTGTTCCGAATGGCGGTCGAAGCAGCAGCGCATCAACGGTTCTTCACGGATAGCGCACGGGCGGGTGCGGTGTACCACGAATCCGACGCACTGTGGGAAGAGGCGAAGACCACTCAGCAGCGGGTGGCGCTGGCCGTCACGGGCAGCGCGACGGGAGACCTTTCGGGCTGGAAGCGCTATCGAACGCACAGGTTCCCCACGATGGCGATCTGCGCATCCGGAGCTCACAACGGTGCCGCACTTGACCGCACGGCGCTGCAGGACTTGCGGGAGACGGTTCGGGACATCGCGGAGAACCGGTGACCGGCGACGCTCAGGTACTGCTCGGTCGGGCCGAAGCATTGCTCAACGCACCCGACTCGGCCGCAGCCGGCAACGCCGCCCGACTCGCGGCGTTCCTCGCGCGACAGGCAGTCGAGGACCTGATCGATGCACGCTGCGCGGCGCTCTGCGAAGCGCCGGCGGACTCGGGCACGACGAAAGCGAAACTCGCCATTCTCAAGTCAATGGACACGACGCGCGCCGGACCTGTGCTCATTGCCGCCTGGCATCAGCTGACCGGCCACTGCCACCAACACGCCTATCAGCTGTCGCCGACGGTCAGCGAGGTGCGGGAGCAGTGTTTAGCCGTGAGGCAGCACTGCCTTGGGCAGCAATCTGAGCCAGCGGAATGAAGCGAACAATCTCGCTCGCCACGGCTCTGCAAGCAGGGTGTCACTTTCCGCTTCGGTGATCCTTTGTCAACTTGTCGGTGCCCTATGCGAACCTGTGCGGCTCGCTCGCGGAGGGCGCTGAGCGAGGTGAATGGAGACTTCGATGAGTGAAACCGACACGACGTCCGGTCCGGACGTTCGCAAATTGGCGTTGCCAAGGATGCCCGTCGACATCCGGGTCCGTGGTTACATATTCAGGCCTTTGCGACCGGCTATGCCGCAAGGGCATTCGTTCGCAGCGTCGCAGCCGCTGCGCAACGTCTCAAAAGCTAGGGGAGAAGAGCAGTGAACGCCGTCGATCATCATGCCCTCGTGGGGCAAACGCTGACCACACTGGCCGGTGGCCTGTCGCCGTTTGTCAGTCAGGTGCTCAACCGGTTGCTCCCACCGGGCACTGACTGGGCCGAACTGCTGCGGGCAAAGGATGGTGCGAACGGTCGCCGAGGCGGCGAATACCAGAGCCGCGACCTTGCCCTCATGCTGCGCGCGATGACCGAGCGTCTCGGGGAACTCGGCTATCCCTTCAACAAGGCCATGCCCAGGCAGGCCGAGATCTATGCGAAGGAGCTGCGCGAGGTCCGCAATAAGTGGGCACACACCGGAGAGTTCAGTGATGCCGAGACTTACCGCGCCATCGACTCGGCCGAACTCCTGCTGCGCGCCATCGGAGCGACCGACGTCGCGGAACGAATCCACCAGCTCAAGGACGCCGTAGCGCCGGCCGCACCGGCTGGAAAGCACTCGCTGGCCCCGACCGTCGTCTCCGTGTCCACACCGTCGGCGCAGGCCGAGGATGCGCCGCGGATCGACATCGCCACCATCACCGACCTCAGCTACGCAATGGCCCACTGCCGCATCCCGGTCGTCGACCACATCACCGTCGACAACACCGGCGGTGACCGACAGGGGGCGGTCCTCGAGATCGACGTGGTCAGCGCCGACGGTTCCCACGGCGGACCCGCAGAGATCCACCTCGACCTGCTGGCACACCAACCCACCGTGCTGCGCACCGTCGACCTCAAGCTCGATCCCGGATCGATGCTGCGCGTCGACGAGCAGCGGCCCGGAGACATCCGCGTCGTTTTGCGCGACAGCACCGGCGCAGTACTCGCGGACGCCGCCAAAGAGGTCAACATCCTGGCCGCCAACCAATGGAAGGCCACCCCGCCGCAACTCGCGCTGGAGATGCTGGCCGCCTACATCCAGCCCAATGCCGCCGTCATCTCCGGTCTGATGCTCGAAATCTCGGACCGATTGCAGGCCTCGACCGAAAACTCGTCGATCGACGGGTACCAGAGCGAAAGCCCCGAACGGGTCGACGCGATTGTGCGGGCAGTCTTCGATGCAATGAAGGCTCGCGACATCCGCTACGCCGAGCCGCCGGCCAGCTGGGGCGACATCGGCCAGAAGGTGCGCACGCCCGCAGAGGTGCTTGACGGGCGCTTGGGTACGTGCCTGGACACCACACTTGTGATGGCCGCCGTGCTGGAGCAGTGCGGCATCAACTCGACGATCTGGCTGCTGCGCGGCCATGCGTTCCTGGGTTACTGGCGCATCGACGGAGCCCTTCCAAATGTGTCCACTACAGAGCCCGTCGAGGTCGTCAACCAAGTCGACCTAACGAATATCGGACTGATCGAGACCACGATGCTGACGCAGTCCGCTGCCGACGCGACATTCGACGACGCCCAACGCGCGCCGCGCAACCGGCATCTCGGTGACGACCTGACAAGCATTCTCGGCGTCACCGATGTGCAGCAGGCCCGGCGCGCACGCATCTACCCCTTGCCCAGCCGTAGCGTCGATTCCGACGGCAATGTTGTTGTGTCGGAATACAAGCCGGGAGCCGGTCCGGTCATCGCGCCGTACACAGCTACCGAGTCGAAGCCTGCCGCGCAAGCCGACGGGGTGCCGCCCCGCATCGGGCAGTGGAAGAACGCGCTGCTGGACCTGAGCCTCCGCAACAAGCTGATCAACTACACCGACCGCGCCGGCTACCGGCTCGATGTCCCCGGGTCCGCGTTGAGCCGTTTCGAAGATGCCATCAACGCCGGTGCCCAGATCTCGCTGCTCGGCTCGGACGAAGTGCAGAGCGTCGACATCGCCCGGGGGATCCGCTTCGGCCGCGACCTGCCCGAGCCTGACCGCGAATTGCTGCTTGCCAACAAGCACGGCGCCTACGTCGACATCACCGTGGCGTCGTACAAGAGCAAGCTGCGTTACCTCGCCAACAAGGCGAAGACCATTGTCGAAGAGACCGGCGCCAACAATCTTTACCTGGCTTTCGGAATGCTCAGCTGGGAGCTGCCCGACCGACAGCTGAAGTCGCCACTGGTTTTGGTTCCGGTCACACTCAGCACGACCAACCGTGGTGAACGGTATGTGCTCACCATGGATGAGGCGGGCATGTCGACGCCGAACTACTGCCTCGTCGAGAAGCTCCGCACGGCACTCGGTTTGGAAATCCCGACCCTGGCCCAGCCGGACGAAGATGCCTCGGGCATCGACCTAACCGGCACGTTCAACGGGGTGCGCCAGGCGATCGCCGATGCCAAGCTGCCGTTCCGAGTCGAAGACACGGTGCACCTGTCGGTTCTGCAGTTCGCGAAGTTCCCGCTGTGGAAGGATCTCGACGAATCGTGGAAAGAGCTGTCCCGCAACAGTTTGGTCCGCCATCTCATCGAGAGTCCGCAAACATCGTTTGTCGACCCGGTCGCCGACCTCGCCGAACCGAATCTCGATGAACTCAGTACCACCGTCCCGGTGCCCGCCGACGCGTCGCAGCTGCGCGCCGTCGCCGACGCCGTCGGCGGCCGCACTTTCGTCCTGGAAGGACCTCCAGGAACAGGAAAGTCCCAGACGATCACGAACCTGCTCGCGCATGCGATGGCAACGGGGCGGCGAGTGTTGTTCGTCGCCGAGAAGCGTGCGGCACTGGACGTGGTGAAGAAGCGTTTGGAAAATGTTGGACTGGGCGAGCTTTCGCTGGACATCCACGATAAGGCCGCTCGCCCGGCGGCAGTGCGTGCCCAGATCAAGCATGCGCTGGAGCTGCGCCTCAGCCACGACGCCGATCTGTTGAAGACCAAGCTGCAAGTCGCCGAATCGAGCCGACATAGCCTGGCCCGCTACGCCGACCGGTTGCACGAGCAGAACGCGGTGGGGCAATCGCTGTACACCGCGCGGTCTTCGGAGCTGGCGGCGGATCAGGACGTGACACCGCTTGCGGTGCCGAGAAGCCTTGTGACCAATAGTGATCCCACTGTCTTCGACGCCGTCGCGCGGGCGCTGCGTACCCTGCCCGAAAAGGTCGATGACGCCCGTCCACGGCCCGACCACCCCTGGGCATTCATTGATCGGGTGCCGCCGACGGGCCTTGATCCGGCCAGGATTCACGCTGCGGCCGTGACGTTCGACAACGCGCTGGCCGAGTTGCAAGCTCGCGGGATTGCGTTGGATGTGCTCACCAAGTATGGCAGTCCTGGTGACGTCGACGCGTGGTCGCGGCTGACGGCGGAACCATGCTATCCGCTGGCAGCCGTGGATGGGTTGCACACGCCGCAGGGGCAGGCGCATCTCACCGGTATCGAGCAGGTGATGGCACATCTGCGCCAAGCGAGACCCGAATGGTTGTCTACTGTCACACCGGCAGTCGTGGATCTGGACGTGCCGGCGATCCACGCGGCGGCGGTGGCCGCTGATGAATCCGGCTTCTTCGGTCGCAAGAAGCGTCGCCGGGCAGTCGTTGCTCAATTGACCGATGTGCTGGCCGTGGATCCGGCGGCGGTAGATCTCAAAACTCTGTCGAAGCTCACCGAGCAGCTTCAACAGAGCCACGCCGTCGTTGCCGATCTCCGCCAACGGGTTTCGGCTCTGCCGATCCTGGTGTTCGAACGCCCCTGGAATCCGTTCGTCGACGCGGACGCCGCACATCTCGCGGCAACGGTGGCGGCGGTGCGGCGGATCGGACAGGTTCTGTCGGCGCAGCCAACGCACCCACGTGTCGCGGATCTCCGCACGTTCTACACTTCGCATCCCACAGGTGCGTTCGGGCCAGTGCTGCAGTCTTGGTCCACCGCGTGGACGCAGCTGGCGCAAACGACCGGCGCCGACATCCTCCGGGACGGATTTATCGCGCAGTGGTGGGCCGGTCGAGCTGCCCGCAAGCTGGAGTCTGCGGCGACCATCGAGCGATGGGTTGCGTTGCTGCAGCACGTCGAGCCGCTTGTCTCGGCGGACATGCCTCACGCGCGAGCTCAGATTCTCGCCGGCAAAGTGGTGGCCGAAGACGCCAGCCTGGCCTTCGACCGTGGGGTGGCCGCCGCGTCGATCGCCGAGCGTCTGGATGCCAGCGGACTCAGCGAGTTCGACGTGACCGCACACGGCAAGGCGATCCAGCGTTTCACCACCAGCTCCTCGGCGATCCGTGATGAGCTGCGCCGTTCCATCCCCGCGGGGCTGCTCGCCGACCGCAAGTTCGATGCATACACCGAGAGCGGGCAAGTAGGCCTGCTCAAGCGCCAATTGGACCGCAAGCGCGGCGGAATGAGCGTGCGCGCTCTGATGGACAACTTCGGCGAGCTGATCACCCAGATCCTGCCGTGCACGCTGATGAGTCCTGACTCGGTGGCACGGTTCTTCCCCGCTCGCCCGGACATTTTCGACATCGTGGTGTTCGACGAAGCCTCGCAGATCCGCGTCGCCGACGCGATCGGCGCGATGGGACGCGCGAAAGCCGTTGTGGTCGTGGGGGACAGCAAGCAGATGCCGCCGACCAGCTTCGCCGAGGCCAGCGCATCGCTGGACGACGAAACCACGGACGGCAACCCCGAGGTCGTCGCCGACGAGGAGTCGATCCTCAGCGAATGCGTGCAATCGCTGGTTCCGCAGCAGTGGCTCTCGTGGCACTACCGCAGCCAGGACGAAGCATTGATCGCGTTCAGCAACATCCACTACTACAACGGCCGGCTGGCCTCGTTCCCGGCCCCGCTGACACCGGCGTCCGGGCACGGCATCTCGCTGGTTCGAGTCGACGGTCAGTTCCAGCGGTCCGGCAAGGGTAAGACGCTGCGCACGAACCAGATTGAGGCTGAGCGGATCTTGGCCGACATCCGGCGTCGTTTCGCGGAGTCCCCCGACAAGGCCCCGTCGATCGGCGTTATCACATTTAATGCCCAACAGCGTGACCTGATCGAGAACTTGTTGCGCGACACCGGTGACGAACGACTACTGCAGGCGCTCGACCATCCGGACGGGCTGTTCGTGAAGAATCTGGAGAACGTCCAGGGCGACGAGCGCGACGCCATCTTGTTCTCGGTGGCGTTCAGTAAGAACGATAAGGGGTTTGTGCCGCTGAACTTCGGTCCGCTGTCTCGGCCGGGCGGTGAGCGACGGCTGAACGTAGCGATCACCCGCGCGCGCTGCGAGGTGGTCCTGTACGCGAGCTTCGACCCATCAGAGCTGCGAGCGGAGGAGACGACTCAGGTCGGTACCAAGCATCTGCGCGCCTACCTGGAAATGGCTCAGCGGGGCGTCGAGATGATCACGCAAGGCGGCCGGCGCAATGCCGTGATCGACCGCCACCGCGATGACATCGCGGACGCTCTACGCCGTGAGGGTCTGGTGGTCCGATCGGATGTGGGACTTTCTGACTTCCGCGTCGATCTGGTGGTGTCCGATCCGGACGAACCTGATCAGCCATTGGTGGCGATCCTGCTCGACGGCACCGAGTGGTACGGCCGGCGCACGGTGGCCGACCGCGACGGTCTGCCGATCGATGTGCTCTCGAATCTGCTGCATTGGCCCGGAGTGGAGCGAATCTGGTTGCCGGAGTGGCTCAGTCAGCGCGAAGCCACGGTCGCGCGTATCCGCGACGCGGTGGCGGCGGCCAAGCAACGGCGCCTGGAGCCACCGGCACCTTCGGTGGAGCTGGTGACGCTCCCCGCAACGCCCGAGCCGGCGGAGTTCACAGCGTTTAAGTCGGCGGCTTCAGTCACGCCGGCGGTCAAGCCGGTGACCGTGCGGCGTCATGCTGCCCTGGCCGACTACAGCCCGTGGATGCCGGTCGTTATCGGCGGAATCAATGTGTTGGACGAAATTCATACCAGCTACAACCGGTCGCACGTCGTCAAGATCGTCGAGTCGATCATCGAGACCGAAGCGCCGGTGCACAAAGATCGGTTGGCGAGACTGGTGGGTGGCGCATTCGGGCTGTCGCGGGTCAGCGAAGACCGGAAGCGCGCGATTCAGCGGGTGGTGCCGCAGGAATACACCCGCGCCGACGATGCCGACTTCTATTGGCCGACGGGCACTGAGCCGCAGACGTGGCGCACCGTGCGCGTCCCCGAAACAGGCGAGAGTCGTCCAATCGACGAGGTGAGTCTGGTCGAACTTGGGAACGCGATGGTCGTAGTGGCCGAGCAATCCGGCGGCGCGATGAAGGACGACCTCAAGCGTCAAGCAATGGCGCTGTTCGGGGTCAAGCGGATGGGAGCGGCCGTGACGACACGCCTCGACGCCGCACTGGAACGCGCTGTGGCCGTGGGGAAGTTAAGAGTGCTGCCGTCGGGGGTTGTGGTGGCAGGGTCGGCATGAGCGCTCCTTTGGAACGCTGTGTGCTATGGAATGGGCAGCGTGGCGACTGGTGTAACTACGACATCGTCGGAGAGAAGTCTTACGGTGCAACGATTCACAGATTGTTTCCCGCGGGCTGGTCCCGCGATGGGCTTGCTGCGGCGAAACTTCGAGTTAATTCCCGAAACCGACAACACTCACGACCCCTGGCCGATCTGAATTCGTGCGGGTGGGCAGACTGAGGGGTACTTGCCGCAGAAGGACTGTCGGCGGTGGGCGCACGCCGCTCGTCGTGTGGTGGCTTCTGGGCTTCCGACGCTAAGCGCTCTAAGGGGTCTGGTCTGGCGCACCAGGCTGACCACGTACCGACTTGCCGGGCTTTGGTAAACGTCGAAGCTTGGGCTTCGTAGCTTTTGCTCGCCTCCTGGGTGTCGCTGCACGTGTTGGCTTATTGGTCGCGGTGGGGCGAACGGCGGCACGAGGACCCGATTGCAGTTCGAGCGGCAGAACTTTGGTGTGTACGACGACTAATTCGCGGTTCGGCCTCGTCAACGCCGTATACAGCGGGCCCTGTCGGCGGTCGTTGTGAGGAAAGTCGGCGGGCTCTACAACAATTACCCCGTCGAACTCCAGTCCTCGTGCCTGGTTAACTCCTAGAACTTTCACGTTGGGGCGCTGAGGGTCTCGCTTCAACCGTGTGTTGATCAACCCGGGCGTCGTTGTGATAACGGCGATCGTCCCTGCGGGGTACTGCGAGACCAGGCGGTCAATCTGTTGAATGACAGTTCCAGCAACGTGTTCACGTATTGTCTCCACGATTCTTGGAGCTGGGCCATCCGTCTGGAGCGCAATCGGGCGGTACGTATCGCGTGGAAGCAACCGGTGGGCGAATTCGAGGATCGGGATGGTCGACCGGTAGCCGCGTTGCAGGGTACTGCAGGGGGTGGTACCTGGAAGCCCGACCGCTTTGAGGACGGACGTCCAGTGCCGGAATGTGTTGTCAGCGCGGCGCTGATCGAGATCCCCGATAATCGTCCACCCTCCTTCATGGCCGATTGCGCGCAGACTAAGCCAGTCTGATGCTGTCAAATCTTGTGCTTCGTCGACTATGACGTGTCGGATGGGAGACGCCAGGTTCCGTGGCTCTTCTGCGACGGGGTGCACAGCGGCATTTGGAGCGGCGAACGGCCCAAGACTGTGTTCAATCGATTCCAGTAACCACGAGAGGCTGCGATTCGACTGTGCCTGTGTATAGGAGGGAAGTGTCCGCAGATAGTTGCGCCAAGCGAACTCCTGAGTGAGCGGCCGTCCTGCCGAGCCGTTCCCTCGAACAAATTCATAGACCTTTGCGACTGTGAGCCGCATATCGCGGCCTGCCGTTAGTTGCACCCTCGCGGCATGCACCAAAGCCGGGATGGAGGTCTTGGTGCCGCGGAGCGACTTGGGGAGTCGCGACGACATATTCTTGTCTCCCGCCGAGACATGGTTGAGTTCTGACGGCACTTTGTTCCTGCGCTGCAGCGGCAGGTCGTTCAAATCGGTCAGCGCGACTACCTTCACCCGCGGCGAGTCGCCCGTCAGCTCGTGTATGACCTCGCTGACATGCTTGCAGTACTCAGGGGTGGGGCCTATGAGGATGATGTCGCCGTCGCATGTGGTCGGGGTGTTGGGGTCGTCGTGAATGAAGTACGCAGCTCGGTGCGAGGCGATGATTGTCTTGCCCGTACCGGGGCCGCCCTCGATGATGATGCTGTCGCTTGCCGGAGCCGTGATTAGTCGGTATTGCTCTGGTTGCAACGTGGCGAGTACCTGCGAAAGCCGCTCCTTGCGCGGTGCCTTCAGTCGGGAGCGCAGCAACGGCTCGGCGCGCATGCGGGTACGTGACTTCGCTTCCGCATGGGTTGGCTCACTCGAGGCGGTGTGATCGGTTTCGCCTCGCGCAGTTGGCGTTCCGGCTGGCAAGCCGCTCGAAGCTGCGGCCGACACGATCGCGGATTGCTGAGGCGATTCGTTGGTCCTCACAGGCCTAGGTGACCTCGTGGCAGCTCCGGCGGGCCGACCGAACAATGGCTGAGGTGGCTCACGCCGGTGAACGTCATCGACGAAACTGACGATGAGTTGATCACGGTGGTCGAACGTTCGGACAGCGGCGACGTTGCTGCTCAGCTCGTTTGGCGAACCGCTATCGAAGAACGAGCGCCCCAGAGGGTTGCGCCAGTTGTAAACATCGATGCCATCGATTCGTGCGTACATGTGGCCGAGGTAAAATTCGCGAGCGCCTCCGAGGCCCTGGTCGGGCTCAACAAGCGCGACCCGGCCTTCCAGTTGGACATAGGGGGCGGGTTTCGCCGGGCGCACTCCAGTTCCGACAAACGCACCGTTGCGGGGACCGTCAGGTTGTAGTGGCCGTTCGGTCTTCTTGCGTATCGCGTCCCGGTAGCGCTGTTCCCTGGCGCGCTCGCGCGCGACTTCTGTCTCGTCTTCAGTCGATGTCACGCCTGCAACACCTCGGCGACTGCGGACACGGGTAGCAGCCGGCGGCCATGCGAACGATCTGTGCCGTCGAGGCAGGAAACAGATGTATCTACGACCACTTCATTGCCCCCTTTCGCGGATTTGAGATGTGGCACTGGTTGCGGATTGAGACGATTCTAGGAACGCGGACCGACAACATCTGTGAGTCGGGGAATGCGTACGCCAACTGGCGATCCCGCTCCTCAGTCGAATGTTCTTGACGCTCCGCGTGAAGTCCTTGTTTGTCGGCACCATGATGCAATGCGACTGCGGCCTGATTCAGCGGAGCCACCACCGCGACAAGCCAGTCGATCATCGTCCGTCCCATCGACAATGCGCCTTCCACCGGCCAATGATGGCCTCGTCCCGCGGACCGACCTCTCGATAGGACACAATGCGAATATCCAGGCCGGCATTCTCGACGGCATTCAGCGCCCGCTCGATGGCGTGGTCGATCCAGCTGCCCTCATTGCCGAACACGCCGCCACCGACGCGAGTCAGCAACACGATATTCGAGCCACCCGCGGCAGCCTGCTCGGCAGCGGCCAGCAATGTCGCTTCATACGTGGCCTCGAGGACCAGTCGCGCGAACAACTCCCAATCCCGGCGCGGCAACCGTGAGTATCCGAGGGGCAGAGCCGAACAGAACGCCTGCGACACCAGCCGCCGCCCTGGGCCCTTCGCATCGGTGACTTCCACGTCCCGGTGCAGCCCGATGGCCAGCTGACCGCGAAGCGAATCCCACTCGTGTGCGGACGTGTCAACCAAGGCACGGTTGATCGCCGTCAGACCCGCCGCAGTGCAGAGGGCGTATCCGTTCCGCATCTCCCACAGCGCACCGACCGGATGGCCGGTGCGCTCCGACAGCGCCTCACCCAAACTCGCCAGCGCATCAATCTGGCGATCTGCCGTCTGACCAATCCCATCTTCGAACGGGACGAAGTAGTTGCGGTAGATCGTCGCCGCGCCCGCAGCGATTGCGCAGGCCGGTCCCTGAGTCGGGTCGGATGCGTAGCGCGTCACTCCCTGCTCGGGCGTCACGTTCTCCGAGACCATCTCCAGCAAGTTGAACTGTGATGCCACTTGGAACAGTGCGCCCTCGAACCGGGGATCGCTATGCAACTTTCGGGCGTCGCCGACCAACGCGCTCACCGAAGTGCGTTCGCCCCGAGACATAGTCACCCGCTTGCGAAGATCGGCCAGGGTCGGAACGGTCAGCTCCCCGACGCCGAAGCGCTCGCCGTTCACGCTGGACACCAGCTCGTCCCCGTCGACGGTGAGTCGCCGCTGAGTGGACTCGTAGCCGTCCTCGGCGAACCCGGTCAGGCGTTGGAACCAGTCGCTCATCGTCGTCCTCCCCGTGCTGCGTTGATTTAGCGCAACAATCACACAAATTCGCATTTAGCGCAATATCCGCGCTTAATGCTAGGTTGTCGACCTATGGGCGAGGCACCCCTGCACAACTATCCGCGGCCGACACTCGCTGTCGACACCGCGCTATTGACGTGGGACCCCGACCTGGGCTTGCTCGTCGCAGAGATGGCTCGCGATGACGTCGGGAA
This sequence comes from Mycolicibacterium crocinum, assembly GCF_022370635.2. The sequence goes on from NZ_CP092362.2 coordinate 1,050,441, forward strand.
GTGGGCGCTGCCTGGGGCCTTCGTGCGGAAGGGCGAGACTCTGGCTGACGCGGTCGAGCGTTCCCTGCAGGACAAGCTCGGCGTACGAGGTATGCGGCCTCGTCAGTTGCACGTGTTCGACGCTCCGGACCGTGACGACCGCGACTGGGTGGTGTCCGTCGCTCACGTCGCGGTGGTGCGGCCCGACCAGCTGTCCTCGCTGGGTTCGGGTTCAGTGGCGCAGACCCGCCTCGCCCCGGTGGACCGGCCCGGCGAACTTGCGTGGGATCACCCGGAGATTGTCCGGCTGGCCAAAACCGATATCCGTCAGCGCTACGAGGCCGAGGCCGACCCGGAACGGCTGCTGGGCAACCGATTTACCATGCGGGACCTCCGGCAGGTGCATGAGGCCATTGCCGGTCGAAAGCTCCAACGCGACAAATTTCGTCGCACCATGGAGCCGCGCCTCGTAGGAACCGGCGCGATGGAAGAGAACACCGGCACCCGCGGGCGCCCGGCGGAGCTATTCCGCAGGAAGCGGTGAAATGGATCAGCAGACTCGGATCATCTGTCGTTGATCCAGATGTCGGCAAGCATTGTGGCACCGGGCAGCAGCGACAGGGCCGAAGCGCCCGTTGCCCATTTGTATAGGTCGGGGTGCTCGATCAGGTCGAGTCCCTTCAGGATCGGAGACTGCTGCGCGATTGCCATGCGCACATCCCGCTCGTCGATAAGTCGCCCGTCGAGCTGCCAGCCGTAGCTGAGCAGCGGATGCACCCGCGCCGCGAGCTCATCCATCCTGAGGGGACCGTGCGAGGCGAGCACGCCGAGCGTGATCTCGGTGATCTCGGTGCCGAAGCCGTTCGGTTCGAACGCGGACCGAATGCGGCGCACCACGGCGAGATCATCACCGGCGGCTTTGGTGGGGCGGAGCACCGCACGTTGCAGCCGGAGCAGACCGACCCCGCGGAGTAGTTCATGCAGCGCCGCCAGCGCCGGCAAGTTGTCCTCGGTGGAGACGGGTCGGTCGAGCGGATACCACTGCGGGCGGTGTGCCTGCATCGCGCGCACCACCGTTCGCGGCAGCCGCCCACCGGGAGTGAGCTTCACCCCGTCGGCGAGCAGATCGAGTAGCAACCGCACACTCTCGGGAACCTCGCCAACGACCCACTGCACCCGCTGGCTCGTTGCGGCAAGGTCGAAGGGCCGCAACCGATTACCGATCCAGCCACGCAGACGATCGTGCTCGGGATGTGTCGGATCGGCAAGGACGTCGAGCAATTCGGCGTACCCACCGGGCCCGCCGCAATCTTCAGGCGGACAGGCGCCATGGCCGTCGACGCAGCCCGGCCTTGGACCGCCGCGCCCCAGGACCTCGATGTCGTGGGTCCAGCCGTCGCCGAAGTCATAGAGGTATTCGAATCGAGTCCCGAGATCGGCTAGCCGCCAACCGGTTTCGTCGCGCTGGTCCTCAGGCCACATCTCCTCACCGGGGATGACCATCCCGTAGGTTGCCTGCGGCGTGACGAATTGGTGCAGGTGCGAGTTGGTCCAGCCGAGCGCCGCCTGCAGCAACTCGTGTAGCTCCGGCAGGCTCGACGACGCCGGGACGTCGATGACTCTGGCCACCGTCGGCTCGACGTCGCGCAACACCACCCGCAGGCGTGCGGTGTTCACTGGTGCGGTTTCATGCCGACACATCCCGTTGCCGCGAGCCCGGCCACATCTACACGCTCTGGTCGATCACGGCGTCGAGGTCCCGTCGAAACTGCTCACGGTCGATCCGCACACCCGCGCCCGCAATGCGTGCCAAGTCTTCAGGGCTGATGAACGTTTTGCGGACAGACTGTATGGGGCGAAGTTCGGCGACCGGCTCCCCGTGGCGGGTGACGACGAACGTCTCACCCGCGGCCACCGCATCCATGAGCTTGGCGCTCTCATTGCGCAGTTCACGCTGCGGGATTGTTCTAGCCATACGGGCAATGTAGCCACAGGTGCTACCCGGCGCCGCCGGCTTCACTTGAGCAGCGGTTGGTACCATAAAAAGTACCGAATCTGGTACCATGGCTTAATGCCAGCCTTGAACGTCAACTTCAGCGACGCCGAGATGGAACAGTTGCGCACCGCGGCGGCTGCGGGGGAGCTGTCGTTGCGCGCGTTCGTGCACCGCGCCGCCCTCGATGCCGCGAGCGACCACAAGCGTCGCGTGCGGGAAGGGGCGCGGATCGTCGCCGAGCGCAGCGCAGAGCTCAACCGTCGGCTGGCGTGACCGAATACTTGGACCGCGACGATGTTCTGGTCGCAGGTGCTGCGGCGGTGGGGGTCGAGCTGAGGGTGGCCGACTACGGCCTGCTCGACGCGGCGGTGGCGCGACCGCAGGCCACAGCCTTCGGCGTTGACGCCTATCCGGACCTGTTCACCAAGGCGGCGGCGCTGCTGCACTCTCTGGCGCGTAACCACGCTCTGGTCGACGGCAACAAGCGCACCGCGTGGGCCGCCGCATGGACTTTTCTGTACATCAACGGAGTCGAATTAGATCCGGATTTCGATGTCGACGACGCGGAGGATTTCATGAATGCTGTTGCTGTCCAAGGTGATCTGCAACTGGCGGAAATTGGGCAGACGCTGCAAGCATTCGCGGACGGATGACTGCCGATCGGCAGCATGTAGATGCCGCCCGGTTTCGCGCGCCTCTCAGGTTGGCCATGTGCGTGTTCATCACCGGAGTCGGCGCCGAAGGGCAAGAGTCCGCCGAAGGCGATAACCCCCGATTGCCGGATGCGACGCACACCACATAAGCTCACTTATTGACACCCGTCAAGTCCGTGTGTGAGCGAGGATGTATGACCAGTTCAATCGTCGATGACGCCGCCAAGGTGCTGGCCGAGCCGCGGGCCTACGCAGATGAGCCCCGCCTGCACGCCGCCCTGGCTCACCTGCGGGAGCACGCCCCCGTCTCCTACGTCGAGGTGCCCGACTACCGGCCCTTCTGGGCCGTCACCAAGCACGCCGACGTGATGGCGATCGAACGCGACAACGAGCTGTGGATCAACGCCCCGCGTCCGATGCTGCAGACCGCCGCCACCGACGATCTGTCCGCGGCCAACCTCGCTGCCGGCGGTGGCTTGCGCACGCTGATCCACATGGACGACCCGCTGCACCGCGACATCCGCAAGATCGGCGCCGACTGGTTCCGGCCGAAGGCCATGCGCGCATTGAAGACCCGCGTCGACGAATTGGCCAAGATCTACGTCGACAAGATGGTCGAGAAGGGTCCCGAGTGCGACTTCGTCCAAGAGGTCGCGGTCAACTTCCCGCTGTACGTCATCCTGTCGCTGCTCGGGCTGCCGGAATCCGACTTCGGCCGCATGCTCAAGCTCACCCAGGAGTTGTTCGGCGGCGACGATGACGAGCTCAGTCGCGGCAAGGACCCGGAGGAACTGCACGCCGTCATCCTCGACTTCTTCCAATACTTCACCGCGCTCACCGCCGAGCGCCGAGCCAACCCGACCGAGGACCTCGCCTCGGCGATCGCCAACGCCACGCTCGACGGTGAGCCCCTCAACGACATTGACTGCCTGTCCTATTACGTGATTGTCGCCAGCGCCGGCCACGACACCACCAGCGCTGCGATCTCGGGTGGTCTGCTGGCTCTGATCGAGCACCAGGACCAGCTCGCCCGGCTCAAGGCGCAGCCGGAGCTGATGGGTACCGCGGTCGAGGAGATCATCCGCTGGACCGCCCCGGTCAAGGAGTTCATGCGCACCGCCACCGCCGACACCGAAGTGCGCGGCGTCCCGATCAAAGAGGGCGAGTCGGTGCTGTTGTCCTACGTCTCGGCCAACCGGGACGAGGAAATCTTCGACAACCCAGCCACATTCGACGTCGCACGCGACCCGAACAAGCACCTGTCCTTCGGCTATGGCGTCCATTTCTGCCTCGGCGCCGCCCTGGCCCGCATGGAGATCAACAGCTTCTTCACCGAGCTGCTACCGCGACTGGAGTCCATCGAGTTGGCCGGTGAGCCGGAGTTCATCTCGACGATCTTCGTCGGCGGCCTCAAGCACCTGCCGATTAGGTACTCGCTGCGCTGACGCAATCGGCGTCGCTTACGGTGGGGCCGACTACGCTGACACCACCCCAAGCGGAAGGTGTCCCATGCGACTGTTCATCACCGGCGTCGACGCCGACGGCAAGTCCTGCGTCGTCAGCAGCGACGAGGTCGAAATCAACTCCGTTGCACCCGGTTTCGGAATCGCCATTCCCTACAACACCACCCAGGCTCCGCCGCCGGCACGCCCAGAAGGCAACGCCGACCTCATCGACCAGTTTCTCGAGCCCGGCCACGTCCGCTGGATGGTCGTCGACCAAGGGGCCGACACCGAGACCCCTAAGCATCACACCGACACCCTCGACCTCGAGATCGTGCTCAGCGGAAGCGTCGACCTCATCCTCGACGACGGCGCGCACCGCATCGAAGCCGGCGACATGGTCCTCATGACCGGCGTCGACCACGCCTGGAAAGCCGGCCCCGACGGCTACCGCATGACCGCGGTCCTCATCGGCACCCCGCCGCCGGATTGATCAGGCGGAGATTACGAACACAGTCGAATGATGCTCGCCATGAGGCAAATTGCTGATCAGGTGTCGGCTCGCCAAGTGACCTCGACTTCGTCGTCTTTGAGAGTTACCAGCGCTTGGGTCACGCCGTCGTCGTCGGCGAACTCCACCTCATAGGCCGGCGGGAGCCCCGGATCGCGGTAGACCATCACGACCGTGCCCTGAGCGCCGAGAGAAAGGCCATATTGCGGCAGCGGCCGCAGAAGGCGGACGACGTCGTGTTCCTGTGGACTCATACCCCGCACCCTCTCATCGCTTTGTCGGAATCGCCGTGACCAACCGGACCACACCGTCATTGTTCCGAATGAAGGCGAAGGTTACGTCAATCGTCTTGCCGTTCGCCCCCACAATAGGTATGACCTGGTTGTACTTTGTCCCGTTTTCCGTCACGCCTGTTGCAACCGCTTTGGCGGGATCGAACACGATCTGCTTCTGCAGATCAGCGGCGTTCTCTCGGGTGAATCCGAGGGCCTGATCGAACCACTTCGCCTTCGGTCCACCGGTGGGGTGGTCGGGATTGAGCAGATACTTCTCGAGCTTGTCCTTGACGCTTTGGTCGCTGAGCTTCTTGGCCTCTGCTGCTTCGACTCGTGTGGCGCCACGGCCCGCCACCTCGGCAGCGAAGATTGTCGGGCGTGCCGCGAGAAGCGGTCCGAGTTCGGCGAGCGACCTGGCTGCGGCGCCTGCCGCGCTGACCGCGGGAAGGGCCGAAAGCTCAGCGGCAGCACGGAATTCGCGGATGATCGTGGCAATGCGCGCGCCAGTGGCCGTCAGCCGAGACACGTCGACCACTTTGGACACCGCTTCGCTGGCACCCGCAGTGAAAGGAATCAGGACAGCGGCGATGACCTCGGTCACCGCAACGGTGGCGCCGAGGACCACCATCTCGTGGATGATCTTGGAGTGTGCGTCGTCGATGGTCTGCGCGTAGGCCGAGCACACTTTGGCCGCGTCGTCGAATCCGTTGGCAGTGCCCATCATATGGTCGCGCACCATAGTGCAGTTCTTGATGAGATCCGGGAACTCGGGGGATTTCTGGTCCGACAGCGGTGCGATGGCGCCCATCGAGCTCGGCCCTCCGTTGACCAACTGTGCGGATGCCCGCAACTCGCGAGCCGCACTTGTCCAGCTATCCGAGACGGCGCGCAGCTTGTCCTGATGCCCATTCGGCCACAGCTCGCCTTGGACGTAGGCGCAAATTGTGTGCCACCACTCCGGTACATCGCCATGGCCGCCTTCCGCGGACGGGATGGCAGGCTCCGGGAAGGCCGGTGCGCCCATCGGAGGCATCTCAAGCACTGTCTCGTTGTTGATCGCTGATTGCCCGTCGGCATTCAGGTGGTTCACCCCGGTCGCAAAAAGTAGGTCCGAACATTGGCCGGCGCCTTGGACGTCGGCGGCTGAGGCTTTGATCAGCGCTTTGGCCAACGGGTCATACTTCGCGGCCCACGCGTGTGCACCAGTGTCGGTTCCCGCCATGCCGGCCGGCCCGTTCAGCGAACTCGCGAGTCCGGTCACGGCAGATCCCGCGGAGGTGCGGACGCTGTTGAAGACACGCGCGGCCGAGAACAAGACCTCGGAGTCGACGTCCTGCGTCACGGCCACATTCCACGGTTGACCTCGCCGACGCGGGTGTAGTTGCGATGCGCCGGGCTGGCGCTATCCCGCAGGAAGTCGGCGGACTCGCGCAGTTCTCCGGCCAAGCGCATCCAAGTCTCGTGATACTCACGCTCGCTCTCGACGCCTTGGCCCAGCCAGGTCCCGTGCAACTTGATGATTTCCTGATCTACTGCTGCGGCGATCTCCTCGGCTCGCCGGTTGAACTCGGCAAGACGATCGGTGAATGCCAGGAGCTCATCGAGGTTCACCGTGTAGCGACTCATGTCGGTCGACCACTGCTATGTATGCCATCAAGAGCGGTAGTGGCGTTACTCTCGTGCTCGGCGAGGAGCGTCGCCGACCGAAGCAACAGGCTCGAATGTTCCTGCAGGACAGCCGCTACCACTTTGGCGTCCTCGTGCCATTCATCCCAGGCGACGTCATAGGCCGAACCTGCTTTGCCAATCCACGTCGCACTGAGGTCGCTCCAATTGCGGGCGATGTCCTCGAGCTCTTTATCTAGATCGTCGGCCCGGCTCGCCAGCGATTGAGCAGTCGTGACAGTCTCCTGGATTTGCATCCGCAGTACGCCAGCCATCAGCCACCCCAGTAGTCGAATAAGTGCGTCCGGCTTCCAGTCAAAGTCATGAATGCTGGTTGTACAACTCACCCGACCGGGCACCCCGCCGCCGGCATAACCGCGCTTAGGTCGCCCCAGCACCTAGACAACAGAGGTTGTCAGGCGAAAGAATCGCGTATGCGCATGTGGCAGGGTCTCACGGTGGCAATAGCAACGGCAGCACTGACCGCGACCCCAATTGCCAACGCCGACAACCCAACACCGTCACTCCCGCAGTTCGTCCCGCACCAATCAGACTGGCAGCCCAACACCGCCATCTATCCCTACAACCTCTGGCAGAACCGCGTCACTCCTGAGCAGGTCACCGCCATGCGCGACTCCTGCCAATGGTTCAACGCCCAATACGGCCCACTCATGAGCCAGGTCTTCGGCTTCCAGCACTTCCTCGACAGCCAGCACGACAACTGGCAAGCTCCGGGCGTCCAGCAAGCCGCCAACACCGTCGAAGCCAACCTCGACCAGTCCGCGGCCTTCCTCGACCCCCGCGCCCACACACTCTTCATCGTCAACTATCCCGACCAGAGCGAGTATTCGCCTGTCTACAACGGGGATTCGATGTTCCACCTCTGGTATCAGCTCACCCAGATCAGCGACAACATGAAGCACCAGCTGCCGTCGGGTCAGCTCAACGCCCACATCGCCACGGCCAACGTCTACGGCACCACCATCCGTGACTCCGGAGTGTGCGCCGGAGCGTGACGCCAGGCCGCTAACCTTCATCGATGGTGATCGGTGTGCCGGCCGCACTGCTGGCGTGCGTCGGCTACGGCGTCTCCTCGGTGCTGCAGGCCTACGGGGCACGCCGATCGGCCGCCGCAGCCCGCGACCGCGGTGCGACCGGACACGTCACCGCCACCGGCGGACCGACCCTGCGCTCGACCCTGCACGCCACGATCACCGCAGCGTTCATCGTCGGGATGGTCCTCGACGTCGTGGGTTTCGCGGGAAGTGCAGTCTCGGCTCGGCTGATTCCGCTGTTTCTGTCGCAGACCATCGTCAGCGCCAACCTGGTCGTCACGGCCCTACTTGGTATCGCCGTCCTCGGGATCGGTCTGCGCGCCCGCGATTGGATCGCCATCGCAGCTGTCATCGCGTCGCTGTTCGTGCTCGGTCTCGGCTCCGGGGAGCGCGGCGCGGTGAACCCGGACCGGCTTGTCCACTGGGTCGTTCTGGGGGTGTCGGTGCTGATCCTGCTCGCCGGGATTGCACTCACCCGTGTCCTCGGATCGCGCAGCGCGATCATGGCCGGACTGATCGCGGGCGTGTTGTTCGGCATGGTCGCCATCGGGGTTCGGGTGCTCGACGGTCTCGAACCGCTGCAGCCGCTAACCGTGCTGGCCGACCCGGCGGCATACACCGTCGCCATCGCCGGAATCGGCGGCTTCTATCTGCATACCGTTGCGCTGCAACTGGGTTCGGTGAACGGGGCTACCGCCGCTCTCGTCGTCGGGGAGACGGTGGTCCCCGGAATTATCGGCGTGGCTTTCTTGGGTGACAGCGCCCGTCCCGGGCTCGGCTGGGTGGTGGCCGTCGGGTTCATCGGCGCCGTCGCTGGCGCGGTCGCGGTCGCAGTCTTCGGTGCGGCCGGTCATCGGACAGAAACCGAAACCGCACTTCCGAACGCATAGTGTAGAAGTCTACCTTCCACCGGTAGACTTCTACCATGAGCCTGAACATCAAGAACCCGCAGACGGTTGCGCTGGTCAGGGAACTTGCTCGGCGTACCGGACTCAGTCAGACGAGCGCCGTCGAAGAAGCGGTGCGCGCCAGGCTCGCCCAGGTCACCGCCGGCGAGGGTGGAGATACTCGGCGCCAGAAGGTCGATGACCTGCTCGCGGAACTGGATCGGTCGATCACCGCGCATCAGCGCAAATCCATTCGTAAAGACCAAACCGACTTATATGACGAGAATGGGTTACCTGCGTGATCGTCGATACTTCGGCGATCGTGGCCATAGCGCTCAACGAGCCCGAGCGCGATCGGTTAGTGGACGCGCTCGTGGACGCGGCCGAGCCGAAGATCTCCGCAGCCACCCTGGTCGAGGTGTCGGCCGTCCTCCTGAGGCGTCTGAAACCCGAAGATCTGCGACGTGTGGAGCGCCTCATCGACCAATTGAGAATCGTGACAGTGCCTTTCGATGCCGAGCAGGCGGCGAATGCCACACGCGCCTACCGCGAGTTCGGACGTGGCAGCGGCCATCGCGCCGGCCTGAACCTCGGTGACTGCTACTCCTACGCCCTTGCCGCGGTCACCGGTGAACCATTGCTGTTCGTCGGCGACGACTTCACCCATACGGACATCACGCCGGCCGCTCTCGGCTGAAGGCGCCTGCGTGTGGTCTCGTGATCGGGCACCATGATCAAGTGCCGCTCTCCGAAACCACGCTGCGTAAGGCGGCGGGCGATCTAATCTACGCCCGGGGCGAAGACTACGTTCGCTATGTCCGAGGGCTTCGTACGACCGCCTCCAAGGCCTACGCGTCGATCCAGGCTAAAAAGGTTTACACGGTAGAGCTCGATTGGTCCGGCCCGTCGCTCATCGGATCGTGCACTTGCCCGCACCATGCCGACGGCAACTTCTGCAAGCATCTGGTCGCCACGGGACTCGCCGCGATCGACACGGGAAGGATCCTTGTCGACGAAACGGCAAGCAGCACGGTCGAAGCGGCGGTGCAAGCGATGGACGTCGGTGAGTTGCGCGAGCTCGTCATGACGCTTGCGCAGCGCGATGATGGCGTTCGCCGCATGCTGGAGGTTCGCGCGACGGCTGTGTCCGGCGACGACTCGCAGGCCAAAGCCGAGTTGGAAGCCCATGCGCGAAATGCCCTGGCCTTCAGAGGCTTTGTCGACTACCGGCGTTCCTTCGAGGTCGCGGAGGCGGCCAGTCACCTGCTCGACGAACTCGAAATCCACCTCAATAGTGGATCTGCCGAACTCGTGCGTCCTGCGCTCCTGTACGCGGTGACCCGGTTACGCAAGATGATTGAGAACGTCGATGACTCCTCCGGTTCGATCGGTGATCAATGCCAACGCGCCGCCGACCTGTACGCGCGGGCCTGCCTACTGGGTCGACCCGATCCTGCCGAACTGGCGACGTGGCTGGTGAAGTTCCGCGCCAACTCTCCAGGCTGGCCGCACGTCGTGTTGGCGGACTTCGTGGATTGCTTCGACGAACAGGCGCTCGGCACCTACCGCCGGGAGGTCGCGGCACTGGATCGAAAGTTGGCCGACCGCGATCACTGGCAGCGGTTCGAGGTCGACGCAATGCTGCTCGAGCTCGCCGACCACGACGGCGACATCGACCGGGCCGTCGAATTGCTCGCCCAACGGGAGGAACACCCGCAGTACGGGGCGATTGTCGACCGGTTGCGGGGAGCCGGCCGCGCCGAGGAGGCGGTGGCATGGATCGATCGCGCGGTGGCCCAAGGACGGATCAACAGTCATGGCGGCGGCAACGCTTACTGGCTGAGCCCCGACGACGTCGCCGCGACCTATCGAGATCTTGGCCGGATCGATGATGCGCTCGGCGTCCTTCGCGCAGACTTCGTCCGAAGCCCGTCAATCTCCACCTATCGAGTCCTCCTCGATTTCGCAAGCGGCATCGGCCGTACCGAAACCGAACGTCTGTGGGCCTTCGACCACGCGCGGCAACTGGCAGCGTCTGACCGTTTCGCCTTCGGCGCAGTCTTGGTTCAGCTTTGTTTGAGCGAGGGCGACATCGATGCCGCGTGGCAGGCCGCCGACCAATACGGCCCCGGCTGGGCGTGGAGAGAATTAGCCGACCGCGGTGCTGAGGCTCGGCCGGTGGAAGCCGCAGACCTGTACCGCCCGCAGCTCGAGAAGGATCTGCGGTTTCCCAACACCAAGCTCTATCCCGGGATCGCCGCGACGCTGGCGACGATGGCGGGACTCTACGAACGTGGTGGTCGCAGCGCCGATTTCGCATCATTCATGGCGCAGATCCGCCACGACTACGGTAGGCGAAGCTCGCTGATGAAAGCGCTTGATGCCAAGCGACTTTGAACGGTGCTAAGCAGGTGTGAACCGGATCGCCGCCAGCTTGTTCACCTCGACGGCCTCGCGGAATTCCTCCACTGAAGGAATCCGGTCGTCGCGGAACTGCAACCCCATCATCCGCTGCGCCCGCTTCGCTCCATAGGAAACAGCGCACCGATGGAACAGATCAACCGTCCGCTCCCGATCCTCGATCAACTCGCCCCGCATGGACCGCTCAACACCGTCGTGCAGCACCGAAGCCGAGGCTCCGCCGCGGAAGTTCACCTTCCACGCTGAGCCGACCAACGCGTACAGATCACCGTCGATGTGATGCGCCGAGACCGGCAGCACGAACTCGCGGCCCGTCTTGCGCCCCTTGAACGACAGCACCATGAATTGCTTACGCAGCCCGCCGGCCAACGGCGTGCGCAACAGATACCGCATAAGCGGGTTGACGGCCCGCATGATCGCGTCCGGCGGAGGCGCCGGCGTGATCGCCGCTGACTGATCTGCCACGCGATCACGGTACGACTTCAATCCGCATAACAGGAGGTCATTGGCTATACAGCCGACTGCCAGCTTGCGCCCCGCCGAAAGAAGCGGCTTTCATGGGTCCATGGATCGTCGCCAGATGCTCATGACCGCAGGCTTCGGCCTGCTGGCAGCCGCTACGAGAATCCCGCAGGCCAGTGCCGCACCAAGCGGACCTGTCCCACAAGCCCCGGCACCGCAGAACTACCTGTTTCACGACGAGTTCGACGGCCCCGCCGGCTCGGCCCCCGACCCCTCGAAGTGGACCACCGCCCTGGCCCGCGAATCGATGGAAGACCCCACCTTTTGGGAGCTACCCCAGAACGTGGGCCAGTACCGCGACGATCGCCGCAACGTCTACCTCGACGGCAACTCGAACCTCGTCTTCCATGCCGCCAAGGACGGCCCCACCTATTACAGCGGCAAGATCTTCGGGAAGTGGCAGGGCGGCATCGGCCACACGTGGGAAGCCCGCATGAAGATGGACTGCCTCACGCCCGGCTGCTGGCCCGCCTTCTACCTCTCCAACGAAAGCCCCGTCAACGGCGGCGAGGTCGACGTCATGGAGTGGTACGGCAACGGCAAGTGGGCGCCCGGCACCGCCGTGCACGCCAAGCTCAATGGCGGCGAACACGTCAGCCAGACCATCTCCGTCGACAGCGCCTGGCACACCTGGCGCGTCACGTGGGACGACGCCGGCATGCGCTTCTCCAAGGACGGCGGTGCGCCCTACTTCACCGTGCCGGCGCGCTCACTACCGGACTGGCAATTCAACGATCCCGGCTACACGATGATGCCGGTGTTCGACCTCGCGGTCGCCGGCTCCGGCGGCGGTGATCCGACCGGCGGTAGCTACCCGGCCAACATGCTGATCGACTACATCCGGGTCTGGTAGCCAGCGCCAAACGGCTTGGCGCTGCGCATCGTTGAGACCGCGCTCAGATCGCATTCCGGCCAGAAATCACGATCTGCATGCGGTCTCAATGCGCTCGTCGAAGACTCGGCTGAAAGTCAGCGCCGAGCGTGCAGGCTGTGGTCGAAAAATCGACGACAAGCTACACGGTCGGCGCGTAAACGCTAGCGCCGGCGCTTCACCGGCCGGCCCAGCAGCGTGACCTCCATCAGCCGTCGGATCGTCGCCACCGACTCAGGCCCAGAATCGCGTGCGAACAGCCGCCGGAAGTCCACCGTCAACGCGAAGGCCGCGCCGACCGCATACCGCGCCGCACCGATCTTCATCTCCGGCCGCGCCGCCGTCACCAGCCGCGCCCAGGCGTCCATCGTCGACGACTCGATCGTCTCCAGCACCCGCAGGTCGCTTGGAGGAACATTGTGCCGCTCTGTGTAATACACGTACGGCAGGTCCGGCCACTCCATCACCCGGCCGAGGTACTCGTCGACCACATCGTCGAGCGCCTCCTCTGGATCGGAATTGCGCGACAACGCATCCGCGGTATCACTCGAATGCCGGTCCGCCGCGCGCCGATACGCCAGCGCCAAGATGTCCGCCTTGCCTGGGAACGACCGGTACAACCCAGACGCCTGGATGCCCACCGCCGACGCGATGTCCTCCATGCTCGTGTTGCGATACCCGTTCTCGTAGAACAACCGCACCGACTCGAACAGCACATGCTCGTACATCCCGGCGGCCGCCCCGACACTGAGAGGCTCCGGCCGCGGCGCCGTACGACGTCGCGACGCAGGCAACTCGGCGGCCAGCACATCGGCCGCCATCGCGGTCAAGACCGAGCGAATCTCACCTGCCGCAAGCTGATTCGAGTGGTCGGTAATGCTGCCGATCACCGAAAGCGCTGCCGACGACAGCGTCCACCGCTGCGACGACGTCAACTTCGGCCGCAGCTGCAGCAGCGGACGTTGCAATCGGTGGTTCACCACCCGCAGTTGTTCGGCCAGCAGCACCCGGTCCTCGGCGCGCAGATACCGTGCCTCCCAGCGGTATAGCCCGCCCGCCGTGCGGTTCGCGATCGTCGCGTCGGCCAGCGCCGCCGTCAACGCCCGCAGAGTCGAACCCGGGTCCTCGTCGTCGCGCTGGTCCGCGAACGCCGTCGCATCGACGAGCAGCTGACCCAGCCCCAGCACGGCGTCGCGGAACAAGTCGTACTTGCTGGGGGAGTGGCGATATAGCGCGGCGGGTGTGATGCCGACCCGCGCGGCGATGTCCTCCATGCTGACGGCGTGATAGCCCTGCGAGCCAAACGCATCAGCCGACGCACGCGCGATCTGCGCCTTGCGATCCTTCGGCCGCCGCCGAACAGCGGGTTCGCCCTCTGACACAGACTCCACGCTAGTCGCTCCTCGGCTGCATCACTGAAAGTCGTTCAATCAGTGAGAACCAGTATTCACTTCTTCTTGCCGCCCGTCTCGGCTCTGTGAGAGGCTTCATAGAGCTAGACAAGGGGAGATGTTCGTATGCCACCGTCATCGCTGACCGCCGAAGCTGTTCGTATCATCATTAACAAGCGCACCGCTCGCTGGGGCGACGAACCCGTCACCGCCGCCGACGCCCTGGACTTCTGGTCGTTCGCTGCCGGCGCTGCCAACGTCGTCATGCAGCTGTCGCTGCCCGGCGTCGGCTACGGCGTCGTCGAGTCCAAGGTCGACTCCGGAAACCTGCTCATCCACCCGTGGAAGCGGGCCCGCACCACGTTCACCTACATCGCTGTCGCCGTCATCGGCACCGACGAGGACAAGCTCCTGTACCGCGAGGCCGTCAACACTGCGCACCGCCACGTCAAGTCCGCCGGCGATAGCCCAGTGCGCTACAACGCCTTTGACCGCGACCTGCAGATGTGGGTAGCCGCCTGCCTGTTCGTCGGGCTGGAAGACACCTACCAACTGCTGCGCGGCGAGATGACCCCCGACCAGGCCGAGGGTTTCTACCGGTCCGCCTGGCCGCTCGGCACCACCCTGCAGGTCAGCGAGGACCAATGGCCGCCCACCCGCGCCGACTTCGACGACTACTGGAACGCCGCCTGCCAACGCGTCCACATCGACGACACCGTCCGCGCCTACCTGCTCGACCTGATCGACCTCAAAATGATCAACCCGTTGCTGCGCTTGCCCTTTCGCGGGCTGCTGAAGTTCCTCACCGCCGGTTTCCTGGCCCCCGTCTTCCGGGCCGAGCTCGGACTGACCTGGAGCCGCGGCAAGCAACGTCGGTTCGAATTGCTCTTCCGGTTCGTCGCTCTGGTGAACCGCTTCCTGCCGTCGTTCATCCGCCAGCCCGGACCGCACGCCCTGCTGGCCGACCTGCGCTGGCGCGCCCGCCACGGCAAGCGGCTGGTCTAACGCGGTCACGTTCCGCCGAACTGCGGACGCAGCACCGAACTCAACGCCGACAGTGGAATGTGCGCCTGCACGGTGCCGCCGTCCATGAACCACTGCATGATGCCCGGCGTGTAATCCAGCGGTGTGTCATGGGCCACCGGGTAGTCCGGCATGTACAGGATCAGCTCGTCACCGCTCAACGCCCACGCCTTGTACCCGCCGGAGTACACCTTGTCCGGACCCCACCGATCCGCCTGGAACGGATAGCTGCCCGGCTGATGCGCGGGCGGGGCTGCATCGAGTGCGTCCACGATGAACGGCTGACCCAGCGTCGCGATCGCCCCGAGGTCCACCCCGGGCTTCAGTAGATCGGCCAACCCCAGCCGGACACCGCGACCCATGTCCCACGTAAATGTGCGAAAAGCGTTGTTGAACTTGGGTCCATCGGCGTGATAGTCCTCGTGGAACACCACGCTCAGCACGTCACCGCGCTGCAGGATCTGAAAGTTCTCCTCGCCGAAGCTGTCGGACACCATGTGCACGCCGACATTGCGCCAGTTGTTCACCAAGGTGGTGAGGTAGTCCCGGATCGTCGGCCCGGTGACGGGATTGTCGACGAGATCGCCGGGGACCGCCACCTTGATGTCGCGGACGGCCTTGCGTTCCGAGAGCACCGAGGTGTGGCAGTACGCGCCGTCCCAGTCGGCGCCGAGGCCCGCGCACAGGTCCGGTGCCGACGCCCCGGCCGAAGGTGCCGTGGCTAACGACGCCACGACCAGTAGCTCAGCAGCCACACGAATGCGCATGCTATTCAGGGCAATTCGACTTTGCTGGCCCGCCATGATCCGTCAACCTTCTCCATGGTCATCTTGACTCGGCTGCGGTCGATACGCGGGTCCGGCGCGGCCTTATTGGCCACCGTCTGGTCGACGAACATCAGTACGACAACCTTGTCGGGTGTCGCGGACTTCACCGCCGAGTCGATCACCACGCCGCGTGCGGTCGCCTTGTTGTCCAGCAGCAGCTGACGCAGCTGTGCGCTGGACTGCGAATACATGTCCTTGAATTCGCCTGTCGCACCGTTGAGTACATCGGCGAAGTTCTGGTCGACGTTGTTCGAGTCGATGCTCGTCAGCACCTGCGCGTAGCGCACCGCCGCCGCCTGACCTTCCCTCGACGCCACGTCGACCTGATGCTGCTGCCACGCCTGCCAGCCCAAGAAGCCGGAGCCCCCAAGCAGCGCCACGATCAACGCACCGAGCAACACTCGACGGACCAGGGGCCATCGCCGCCGCGTGGCAGGCTCCTCGACAACCTCATCAACCGTCTCCTCGACGGCTTCAACTTCGGCGTCGGTATCGGGTTCGATCTCAGTCGCAGCAGTCACCGCAATCTCCTTAGCTCGGCGGTTCGATCGGCAGCACCGGGCCGCCGTACGGGGTCGGAATGGTGTAGCGGCCCTTGGGTGTCGGGTCGGTGGTCTGACCCAGGTCGGCGCCCGGCGGGGGACCGGCGGTGTCGTCGCCGGCCGGCCGCGGCGCGTTCTTGGCCCCGCGGATCAGGACCGCGGGATCGTCGTCGCGGCAGTAGGTGTACAGGTACGGCTCGGGATAGTCGGCCGACGACGGTGGGCGGCGCGGGGTGCCGTAGTCACACGTGTAGCGGGGATAGACGTCCGCGGTCACCCACAGGCCGTGGTCATGCATGATGCTGCCCAGCGCGTCGAGCAGCGACCCGCGATAGTCGGGGAACAGCGCGTTGAGTGCAGGCACCCGCACGTACAGCAGCTGCCCTGCGGTGGCCATGCTGGTCAGCAGCCCCACCATGGTGTCGGAGTTGTCGGTGAACAACGCATCGGTGGCCGAAAGTGTTTGCGGCGTCTGGTCGACGAACCGGCGGTACCCGTCGACCATCTTGTTCACCCCGACGAAGGTGCGGCTCAGGTTCCCGGTCGCGACCTTGATGCCCGCGTTCTTGTCGGCGGCCGTCGTCAGCACGATCCGGCTGGTCTTCAGGATGCTGGTGGTCTGCGGCAGAACAGAATCCAGCGTCGACAGCAGGAACGTGCCACCGTCGATGATGTTGGCCAGCTTCTGCGGGCCGTCGTTGGTCAGGCTGAGTTCTTTCTTGACCAGCTCGAGCTTCGCCGGGTCGACCTGCTTCAGCATGCCGTCGGCGTGGGCCAGGACGTCAGCCAGGCTGACCGGCACCGAGGTCTTGCTCTGCGCGATCACACTGCCATCGTGCAGGTATGGGCCGGTGTCGGAGTCCGGGACGAATTCGATGTACTGCTCGCCGGCGGGCGAGAGCCCCGATACCCGCACCGGGCTCGCCGTCGGGATCTTCACATCCGAACGCACTGTGGCCACCGCGGCGACCCCGTCGGGTGTCACTGCCAGCGACTGCACCCGCCCGATCGGCACCCCGCGCAGCGTCACGTCCTGATTCGGCAGCAGACCACCGGATTCCGGTAGCTGGATCGTCACCCGGTACGCCGAGTCGAACGGGGTGACCCGCAGCGCACCAACCAACACATACGCGGTCGCGACCACCAGCGTCATCACCAAACCCGCTGTCGACAGCCACAATCGGTGTCGATACCCGAATCCGACCACCCGCACGACGTGGCCCGCTGTCCTGTCGATCATGGCGGCGGTCCCGGCAACGGTCCGGGCGACGGCGGCGCGACGATCAGCTCACCCGGCTTATCGGGACTCGGCAAGACCGGAACCTGCGGAACACCGGGACCGGAGCCGACGACACGCTGCTGCAACCGCCACAGCGTGTACTTGAACGTGCCGGCCATCTGCGCCCAGTCGTAGCGCTTGGGGCCATGGAAGCCGACGTCGCCGCCGAACCCGGCATCGGGGATCGACCCCAACACCAGCCGGTCGATACTGGCTCGCACCGAAATCGCATTACTGGGAGTCGATTTGATGAACGGCGGCATCAGCCGGTTCAGCGCAGCCAGGTTGGCGTCCGGAGCCAGCACCAAATCGTTCCACGCCCGGGCGATGGTGTTGGCGTCGCCGATCACGCTGCGCCCGCTGGTGTCGGTGCCCGCGATCGACGGGAACTTCTCCAACTGGGTGCCGGTGTCACCGACCTGTTGCACGACGTCGGCGACGGCGTCGGCGTTCGCGGCCAGCGCGTCGGTGGCCGGCCCAGCCGCAGCCACCACCTCCGTGAGTTGCTGATTCTTGGCGTCCAGTTCCTTGGCCAGCTGCGATGTCTGGGTCAATGCATCCGAGATCTGGCCGGAACGCGCCGTCAGTTTCGACAGCGTGCCGTTGGTCTTGGCGATCATGTCGCCGAACGCCTGACCCTGATCGCCGGTCGCCTTGCCGAGACCGTTGATGATGTTGGTGAAGTTGCGTACCGCACCGCCGTTGACCATCACCGCCGCCGAGCTGAGCACCGACTCCACCGTCGCCGCGGCCGTGGTGTTGTCCAGGCCGATGGTGTCGCCGTCCTTCAACAGCGGGGTGGCGGGGGAGGCACCTGCAGGTGGCTTGAGCGCGATGAACACATCGCCTAGCGGTGTGGCCGAACGCAATTCGGCGGTACTGCCCTTCGGCAGCCGCACCCCGTCCATAATCCGGATCGTGGTGACCGCGGTGTAGTTGCGCGCCACCATTGACTCCATCTGGCCGACGTCGGCACCCGCGAGTTTCACCTTGGCCTCCGCGGGCAGGTTCAACGCGTTGGAGAAGACCGCGGTCAGCCGATACCCGCCGCTGCCCACCGTCGGTGCCGGCAACGGCAGGCTCGATAACCCGTTGGACGAGCACGCTGTGGCGCCCAACGCCACCACCAGAAGCGCGACGACCCGCTTCATTTCTGCCCCATCGCAGCCATACCGTCGAGCACGTAGCTCAGCCCGAAGTCGGGTCCGAAGTCCTGCAACGTGCCCGTGCTGCAACCCAACTGGCGCAGGCCCATCAGGTTGCACAGCTCCTTGGTGGCCTGGTTGTCGAAGAGGACCCGGTCGGTGAGCACCCGAGCCCTGGCCACGCCGTTGTTCCGGTCGACCACGTTGTACAGGTTGTCCAGGGTCAGCGGGGCGACGTCGATGAACTCCTTGAGGTCCCGCTGGCGTTCGACGAGGGTGTTGGCGGTCGTGTTGCCGTTGTTGACAACGGCTTTGATGTTGTCCCGGTTCTTCTCCAGGAAATCGCCGACCTGCGTCAGCAGTGTGTTCATCGTCTTACCGGTGGTGCCGCTGCCGAAGTCTTCGTCGTTGACGATCTGGCTGAGCTGGCGCACGGTCGCACCGAAGTCGCGCAGCGTCGCATCGTTGTCGGCGGCGGCCTGCAGCAGCGAGCTCAGGTTACGCACGATCGTGGTCAGCTGATCCCGGGTCTGGGCGCCGCCGTCAGCACTGAGCCGCAACGCATTCGACAGCTCACCGAGTGCGTCCTTGATCTTCTGCCCGTTGCCGTCGGCGATGGCCGCACCGGAGTTCACGACGTCGGCCACCGGACCGTTACCGTTGCCGTCGCCCTTGAGCGAGACCGAGATCTTGTCCAACACGCCGAGCACGCGGGCGAACTCCACGGGCGTCTTGGTCCGCGGCAGCCCGATGCTGTCGCGGTCCCTGAGCACCGGCCCGCCGCGGTACGGCGGGGTCAACTCGATCTGGCGGTCGGTCAGGATCGACGTCGAGATCGTCACCGCCTGCGCGTCGGCCGGAATCTTGACGTCGCGGTCGACGGTGAACTGCACCTCGACGTATCCGCTTTTCGGGGTGATCGCGGTGACCTTGCCGACCGGCATCCCCAATACCGCCACCGTGTTGTCGACGTAGAGCCCGGCGGCGCTGTCGAATTGGGCGGTCAACGTGATGTGGTCGGTGGTCGACTTGAAATACACCAATGCCACGGTGATCGCCGACGCGGCGGCCACCACGACCACCGTCACAACCGCCAGTAGTCTGGCGCGCGCGCTCACTTGCAGTCCTTGAAGTATTGGATCATCCCGAACTGCTTGGCCCGTCCGCTGATTGCGCACATCCACGAGTCGACGGCCAGCCCGTTCGGGGCGTTGAAGTCGAAGGCGTTGCCGGTGCCGCTGGCATTCGCGAAGCCGCGCAGCGCGACGGGGCCGGCCTGCAGGGTGCTGCGCAGCAGGTCGTCGTGTTGGGCCAGCAGGTCAGAGAGCTGGCGCAGGTTCTTGATGGTCTGGTCCAGCTCGCTGCGGTTGGCGACCACGGTGGTGCTCATCGTGTTCACCAGATTGGTGAGTGCGGCCATCATCGCGTGGAAGGTGGCGCTGCGCGCCACGAACCGGCTGATCAACTCCTGCCCCTGGTTGATCATCGCGGCGATGTTGGCGTGCTGACGCTCCAGCGTCGTGCTGATCAGCTCGGTGCTCTTCAGCAAGGCGCCCAACTGGTCTCGCCGGTCGGCGATTACCGTCGACAGGGTCTGGAGGTTGCGCATCGCCTGCGGCACCACCTCGGGCAGGCCCTGCATCTGCTGGCCCAGGATGCCCAGCGACTTGGCGAACGCGTCGGTGTCGACCTGCTCATAGGTCGTGGTCACGTCGGCCAGCGCCGCCTGCAGATCGTACGGAACTTCGGTGTGCGCAAGGTCGAAGGTGTTGTTGGGCAGCGACCCGCCCTCTTCGGGCTCCAGCGCCAGATAGCGCGAGCCCAGGATCGTGGCCACCTTGATGACCGCCTTGGAATCCTTGCCGAGCGCGACGTCGTCCTGCACTTCCAGCCCGGCTTCGACGTGGTCGCCGGCGAGCTTCATGCTGGTGACCTTGCCGACCTGGATGCCACCGATGGTGATCGGGTTGCCGGTCTGCAGCGCGGCTGCTTGGAGGAACAGGGCGGTGTAGTGGCGGTGATTGACGTTGGCGGCGTTGGCAATCAGCATCGCGCCGACGATGACGCTGACTACGGCGACGGCGATCAGGCCGAGCCAGGTCGTGTTGTAGCTCTCCAACCGCCGCCTAGCCATTGGCCATGTTCCTGCATCGTGGGGTGTACATCGCTTTGCTTCCCGGTGTCGCCGCGTTGACGATGATCGGCGTGATGTCGTTGAGCCCGGGGAAGAACCCGGTGGCGTTCAGGTCGCACGCGTAGGCGTTGCCGAACGCGCCCTCGTTGGTGATCCGCGCCAGGCCCTTGAGCATCAGCGGCAGGTTGTCGCCGGTGAACGCCAGCTGCGGCTCGATGTCGACGAGGTGGCCGGTGAAACCTGGCTGGCGAGTGATCATGTCGTTCAACTGTGGGTTGACGGTGTCGGAGATCGTCGATAGTTGACGAATCACCCGCGCCATCGTGCCGGTCGAGGCGACCAGCTCGGGGCGCCGCGCATTGAAGTCCGACACCACCTTGCTGGTCTGCGAGATCACCTGATCGAGGTTCTGGTTCTGCGTCGCGAGGTTCGCCATCACCGTGTTCAGTTGGGTGATCACATCGCCGAGGGTCTGATCACGACCGGCGAATGTGTCTGTCAGCGTGGATGTTTGACTGACCAGGTTGACGATCGAGGAATTGTCACCCTGTAGCGACTGGATCACGCCCTTGGTGAGATTGTCGGCGTCGCGCGGGTTCAGCACGCTGAACAGCGGTTCATAGCCGTTGAGCAGCGTGCCGACATCGAAGGACGGGTCGGTGCGCTCGAGCGGGATCGTGGCGTGCGGCGCGAGCGGGCCCGGGCTGCCGATCTTGCCGAGCGACAACCCGAGATACCGCTGGCCGACGATGTTCTGGTACGTCACCGAGGCCACGGTGTTGCCGAACAGGTGCTGGTCGTTCTGCACGACGAACGACACCTTGGCCAATTTGCCTGCCAGTTCGATCTTTTCGACGCGCCCGACCCGCACGCCCGCCATCCGGACGTCGTCACCCTCCCGCAGCCCGTAGACGTCGGTGAACATTGCGGCATAGGGGGTGGTGGGGCCGGCCACGTCGCGGCGCAGCGTGACGTACACCAGCCAGGTCACCGTCACCGCCACCACCATGAACAGCGACAGCCCGATCAGCGGGGCGCGAAATCTCATCAGGACCCCCCGGCCTCGGCGGGCAGCGGCGGCGTAGGCGCAGGAGCACCAGGAGCGTCGTCCGGATCGGCGGTGCCCGGCACCCGCGGGAAGGGCGGTGCCCACCACGGCGTCGGCGGATTCGGATCGCTTAGGTTCGGGGTCGGGTTGATCAGCGGCGGGCCGACCGCCACCAGGTTGCCGTCCGGGCCGACGACCGTGCCCGGCGTCGGGGCCAAATCCTTGGGCGGCTGGTAGTTCTGCGGCAGCAGCATCTCGGGCAGATCAGGGCGCACCACGATTTTCGGTGCGGTGTAGCAGCTCGGGCCGAGCAGCTGGCCGTACCGCGGACAATCGGCGCGGGTGTAGTCGTAGCTCGGTGTCAGCGACAGGTTGACCCGCATATTGCCGGTGTCCAGTTCGGGCATCCACACCTCGTCGAAGAACTTGCGGGACAACTCATTCATCTTCGTGAACGCCGGCACGAACTTGCCCGCGTTCATCGCGAGGCTGCCCAGCACCGGAGTCAGGTCATGGGTGATGCCGGTGAGCTGGTCGATGTGGTTGTCGATCGCGGTGTGCGTCGTGCCCAGCGTGTGTTGGCCGCCAGTCACCAATGTCGTGAGCGCAGCGCGCTTTTCGGCCAGTACCTGCATGGGCTGCACCGCCTGATGCAGGGCATCGACCAAATCGGGCGCGGTGGCCGACAACCCATGGGTGGCGTCGATCAACGCCGACACCGTGGAGGGTCCGTCGTCGGTGCTGACGATCGAGTTCAACTGGTCCAGAAGCCGATTCAGCTGGGCGCCCCCGCTGAGCAGCTTTCCGCGCCGGTTTTCGGTGGCGGCGTTGACCGCGGCCAAGATGCCGACGCTACGGTCTTCGCGGCCGCGGCCGGTGGCGGCCAGCACGTCACGCAGCTTGCTGATGGTGGTCTGGAACAGCACTGTCGGCAGCGCGGTGTCCTCGGGGATGTGCTCGCCCGCCCGGATCGCCGGACCCGACCCGTCGGCAACCAACTGCACCGACGACACCGCGAACACGTTGGACGGCACCACCCGCGCGGTCACCGACGCCGGGATGGACCCGGCGTATTCGGGTTTCAGGTCGATGTGGACGTAGTTGGGATGGCCGTTGGCGGCCGGTATCACGGTGTCGACCGCGCCGACCAAGACACCGTGATACTTCACGTCCGACTTCTGCGGCAGCCCGTCGCCGACGTTCAGCAGATCCGCGACCACCCGGATGTAGTTGTTGAGCTTGCCGTTCGACTTGAGCAGCAACAGCGTGGTGACCAGGGCGGCGACCAAGACCACGGCCAGTCCGCAGAACAGCAGCTGCCGCTCGGTGGGGCCGCGGCCGTCCAGGTCAAAGGAATTCGCCATCTAGCCGCCGAACCTCGCTCCGGCGTCGACGCTCCACAGCGCCATCGTCAGCAGCATGTTGACGACGATCGTCACCGTGATGGCCGCGCGCATCGCATGCCCGGCGGCGATGCCGACACCTTCCGGTCCGCCGCTGGCGTAGAAGCCGTAGTAGCACTGGATCGTCGAGGCGATCCATACGAACACGACCGCCTTCAGCAGTGAGTACAGGACGTCCGTGCCGGACAGCATCAACGTGAAGTAGTGCAGGTACGCCCCGTTGGATCCGCCGCTGATCACCTCGACCACGATCTGGGTGGTCAGGTAGCTCACCGCCAAACACATGACGTAGAGCGGGATCACGGCGACCACCGACGCCATCAGCCGCGTGGTCACCAGATAGGGGATGGGCCGGATCGCCAGCGAGTCGAGCGCGTCGATCTCCTCGGCGATCCGCATGGACCCCAGCTGTGCGGTGAAGCGGCAGCCGCCCTGCGTGGCGAAGGCCAGCGATGCCGCGATCGGGGCGAGCTCGCGGGTGTTCACCAGCGAGGAGATGATCCCGGTCGCCGGGCCCAGACCCAACAGGTTCAGGAAGTTGTAGCCCTCGATGCCGACGATCGCGCCGACCGTCACACCCAGGACCAGTGCGACGCCCGCCGTGCCGCCACCGACCACCAACGATCCGTTACCCCAGGTGATATCGGACAGCAGCCGGGCGAACTCGGTTCGGTAGTGGCGCAACACAATCGGCACCGCCGCGACCGCGCGGATGAAGAAGACCAGCATGTGGCCCATCCGCACGACCGGTGACGTGAGCGTTCGGGAGAACCGGGTCCACGGAACCCGGAAGGGGCTGTAGGTGGACGCAGTCACAGGCCCACCCTGGGAAACAGCATGTTGTACAGCTGGCTGATGACGACGTTGACGATCATCAGGATCAGAATCGACTCGACCACAGCGGCATTCACCGAGTTGGCCACCCCGGTCGGACCGCCTTTGGTGGACAAGCCCTTCTGACTCGACACGATCGCGACGATCGCGCCGAACACCACGGCCTTGAGAAGAGCCAACACCATGTCACCCGGTGTGGTGAACGAGGCGAAGGTGGCCACGAAGCTGCCGGGTGCCCCGTTCTGGAAGTAGACGTTGAATAGATAGCTCGCCAGGAACCCGACGAAGCAGACCACCCCGGTCAGCGCGACGCCGATCATGATCGCGGCGGCGAACCGCGGAACGACGAGGCGACGGATCACCGAGACACCCATGACCTCCATGGCGTCGATCTCTTCGCGCATCGTGCGTGAGCCGAGGTCGGCGGTAATGGCCGAGCCGACAGCGGCCGCCATCAGGATCGCCGCCACCAGGGATGCCGCCTGCCGGATCACCGCGAGACCACTGGCCGCACCCGCCAGCGAGGTCGCGCCCACCTGCCCGGCAAGCAGCGCGAACTGGATCGACAACGTCACCCCGACCGGCAGGGCCACCAGCACGGTCGGCACCACGGCGGTCCCGGCCATGAACGCGCCCTGCCGGACGAACTCCTGCAGCGGGAAGCGGCCGGTGACGAGGTCGAGGAACAAGTACTGCAGAGTTCGCACGCCCAGCACGAACTGCTCGCCGACCGTCCGGAGTGACGCGAGCGGATGCCGCTTCACATAGCCGACGGTCCAGTTCTCGATGACCTCCACCCCGCCGCCGCTCAACTGACGGCTCGCAGGCAGATCCAGCTCAGACATCGGCTGACCGTCTTCGGGTCACCAGTGTCCCGGATGTCAAACACTCTGCGCGCGTGCGCATTTGGTAGACGCAGAAAATGGGAAGTTCACATCCGTTCACTGCTTGATGCCGACACCGTCAGTCGATGGATTCGTTGGGGTCTTGTGCACCGTATGACTCATCGATTGTGACGTCAAGATTTCGAAGAATATTCATTTACATACTGCTCAAGTGATCAGGACGTCGCGGCAGGCTGGCCAGTCGCTCGACCGCTGAATATAAGCCTAGTTACGGCCGCTTTCCGGCGCCTTCACCGTTCGCGGTGTCACGCCTTCGCCGGCGCACAACAGCAGAGTTCGTCTGAGTCCCGTGAATTGGGCATTCACATGTTCGGCGTGCTACGGCGCGATCAGCGTCCCTGCCTCCGACGCGGCCTGCAACAGCTGCGGGATCGTCAACGCGCCATAGCCAGTAACAGGTCCCATACGCAATCCCAACCATGGCACCACGGTCGGATCCGGATCGACGCCGAGGTTGTACGCCTGCATCCCGGGCAGATGGTGTTCGAAGAAATTGCCCAGCGTGTCGATCATGAAGATCGCGTCCCCGATCGGGCCGTATCCGTAGAGCGCCGAGGAATTGAACAGCGGCGCAACCGCATTCGGGTCGCCGATCATCACGATCGGGCCGTAATGCGGCTTACTTCCACCGGCCGGAACGTAGCGGGGCATGAACGGTTGCAGACCGGGTAGGTCGCTGGAGAAATAGGCCGCGGGATCGCCGTAGGTCTCGATGTTGACGAACCCGGAGTTGGCTCCGTTGCCGGTGACGATGGTGTTGATGCCGGGACTCTCGAAGCCGATGCCGCCCAATCCGGTCTGCTGCGAGACGTATTCGGCTTCCCAGCCTCCGAGCGAGTGGCCGGTGACGAAGATGTCCGAGGTGCTGTAACCCTGAAGCGCGGCCGCATCCTGCACCCGCTGTTCGAACCGCAGCGCGTCGGTGAAGGCTCGCGGCGTTGTGCCAGTGAAGAGGATCTGGAGGTCGGTGACGATCTGGGAGATGGCGATCAGCGGGTTGAACAACAGGTTCGTTCCGCCGGTGGTGCCTTGGTAGGCAATGATGATCTGGTTCTGCGGCGTCACCCAGACTTGAGCGGACTCACCGGAGAGAACATTGGTCGACGTCATGGGCACGCCGTTGACGGTGAACTGACGAAGGCCGCCCGGGGCGCCGCCCAGCACATATTCGGCTGCGGCCGCGTTGAGGAACTGGGCAACCGTCGGGGTCAGGCCGGTCGTGGAGCCGGTGTAGGTCATGGTCGGCGGCACCGGCTGACTGGTCGGCATCGCGTCCAATCCCGCCGCATGCTCGAGGCGGCGAAACGCCGTGAAGACCAGTTCGTCGATCGGCGCGAAGTTGAGCGGACTCTGCGGGCCGGTCGTGGCGGCGGTCATGTCCAGTGACTGCAGCACGGTGTTCACCACGTGACCGGGGAAGCCGATGAGCTGCGCGATGGGGGACAGCGGCCCCGGCGGCTGAGGAGTCGAAGGCGTCGTGGTCGATGCATTCGGAACAGGCTGTGCGACAACGGGATTAAGTTGCAGCGTGGCGCGACGACTGGTCGCCAGCCCGGCGCTGCGTGATGACGTTGTCGCGGCGGCCGGCGCCCCATTAAGACGGGCACTGTGACCGCTGCCCGATCTCCGCGGCCCGCTCGGTGCGGAATGACTCGACGAGGCGGCCGACGAATCAGGATGTCCGGTGTCGGCCCAGGCCACTGCCTGACCGCCGGCGGCCCCGAAACCCACGCCAATACCGATTGCGGCGGCGGCGACACACTGGCGCGCTCTGCGCGCGCGACGTTCCGCACGATTGGGCACACGTGCCGTCATGCATCCCCCCTGATGTGGTCTCGGAGTCGATACCCTGCCGCTGAGCGTATGACAACGCGCGATGTCAGTCCCGATTTTGGTCGGTATGCCGGATCGGTACCGACCTTCGGCGTCGCTGGCAAAGGTGATGTAGCTTCAATCGACAGTCGGGGGAGCGCCAAGGAGTAGATGGTGGAGGCGACACCATTCGGGCACTATCAGCTGCAAGAGCTGATAGGCCGCGGCGGCATGGGCGAGGTCTACCGCGCTTTCGACACCAAGACCGACCGGGTCGTCGCCCTCAAGGTGCTTCCGCACCGGCTGGCCGAGGATGAAACCTTCCAGCAACGTTTCAGGCGCGAAGCTCAAGCCGCCGCTGCCCTCAACGAACCGCACGTCGTCCCGATCCACAGTTATGGCGAGATCGACGGGCGGTTGTACCTGGATATGCGGCTGATCGAGGGCCGCACGCTCGGCGCCATCCTGTCCGACACCGGCAGGCCACTGGACCCTGCCCTCGCGGTCAACATTGTCGAGCAGGTCGCGGGAGCCCTGGACGCAGCGCACGCCGCCGGCCTGATCCACCGCGACGTCAAACCGTCCAACATCCTGATCACCGGCCGCGACTTCGCCTACCTCATCGACTTCGGCTTGGCCCGGACCGCGGGCGAAGCCGGGCTGACGACGGCAGGCAGCACCCTGGGGACGCTGGCGTACATGGCGCCCGAGCGGTTCAGCGGCGGCCAGGCCGATCACCGATCCGATGTCTACGCGCTGACCTGTGTCCTCTACGAGTGCCTCACCGGGGATCGGCCGTACCCGGACGACAGTCTGGAACAGCAGATCGCCGGGCACATGACGACGCCGGCGCCGCGCCCGTCCGAGAAGGATTCCAGGCTGGCGGCGTTCGACGACGTCATCGCCAAGGGAATGGCCAAGAAGCCGGCCCAACGCTATGACAGCGCCGGACAGTTGGCTGCCGCTGCGCGCCAGGCGTTGAGCGCGCGGGTCCGCAGGACCGGCAGTTCCGGACGCCACGCGATGGCCGCGCCGACGCCGCATCGGCGTCGCGCGTTCATCGCCATCGGTGCAGCCGCGCTGTTGGTGGCCGCCGCCGGGTTGGGTGCCTGGCAGTGGCGAGCAGCCGAGACCCGGTCCAGCAGCGCAACGAGTTTGGCCGGGACGGCGTCCAGTTCGCAGCCGCTGCCGCAGGCCGATGGCGCCGTCCCAGAGATCGCGGCCACCGTGCCGGCCAAGATCCGGGACACCGGGCGACTGATCGTCGGCGTCAACATTCCCTATGCGCCAAACGAATTCATCGATGCCGACGGCAATGTCGTCGGTTTCGACGTCGACCTGATGAACGCCGTGGCGCGCACGTTGGGCCTGACCCCGGAATATCGCCAGACCGCGTTCGAGGCCATCATCCCGTCGGTGCGGGCCGGCGACTTCAATCTCGGTATGTCGTCGTTCACCGACACCAAGGAACGTGAGGCTGCAGCCGATTTCGTCACCTACTTTCGCGCCGGCACCCTGTGGGCGCAGCGTCCCGGGGCGGCGATAGACCCTGACAATGCATGCGGTCTCAAGGTTGGGGTGGCCTATCCGTCGCTGCAGGAATCCGACGAGCTGCCGGCCAAGAGCAAGGACTGTGTGGCCGCCGGCAAACCGGCCATCAAGAAGGTCATCTACACCCGCCAGGACGACCTCAATACCGCGCTGATGGCCGGTGAAGTCGATGCGATGTCGGCTGATTCGCCCGTCACGGGGTTCGCGATCAAGACCAGCGGTGGACAGCTCGAAGCAGCCGGCGCGGTCTTCGACTCCGCACCGTACGGGTGGCCGGTGGCCAAGGATTCCGGTCTTGCCGAGCCGTTGCGCCAGGCGCTGCAGCACCTGATCGACACCGGCGAATACCGCACCATCGCCACGATCTGGGGTGTCGAGAAGGGGATGATCGACAAGCCGTCGATCAACGGCGCTGTGCGCTGAGGTCTTACGCAGTCGTGTGCAGCATCCCGGCGATATCGGGGTCAAGTTGTTGCAGCGCAACGATTACCGCGATCGGCGCGTCACGGCCGATAGTGGACCGAACCGTGGTCGTGCGGCCCTGTCGCTCCGGCGAGCGGAGTTCGTCGATGCGGGCAACCAATGCGTCGGCGAGTTCGTCGAAATCGGTGATCAGCCCCCCGACGATGACCAGTTCCGGGTCGAGCAGGGCTTCGATCATCGCGGCGGTATGCGCGACTCGGTCGATGACGTCTCGAACGATGTTCTGCGACTGTTCATTTCCAGCGTTCTCGCGACGCAGGGCGTCGATGTCGACCTCGTCATAGGTCTTGCCGATCGTTTGCGGGGCGGCGGCCTGCATGGCATACATCGACATGTCGGCTTCCATGCAGCCGGTGCGGCCGCACCGGCATGACGCCGTACTGCCGTAGACGGGCACGTGCCCGATGGCGCCGGCGACGCCCGTCGACCCGGCGTAGGGCCGCCCGTCGATGATGAGTCCGACACCGAGCCGGCCGCCGTGATCCAGCACCACCGCCGAGCGGGCCTCCCGCGCCTGACCGGCGATCGTCTCGGCCAGGGTGATCGCCTTGGTGGTGTCTTGAACGGCTACCGGAATGCCGAGATCGCGCGAAAGCAGCTTGCCCAGTTCGACATTCGTCCAGCCGACCTCGTGTGAGGCGATGACCAGTCCGGTGGTGTCGTCGACAAGTCCCGGGATGCACACACCGACGACAGACGCCGGCTTGCCAGTCGAGTCGCTCATCAACTTCTTGGCGAGGCGGGTGATCGAGCGGATGACCGCCACAGGCTCTCTGTCGCCCGTCGGCGTCTCGCCTTCAGCTGAGATGTTTGCAGTGGCGTCGGCCAGGATGACCCGCGCACGGATCCCGTCGATCCGGATGCCCAACACGCGGCGCGCCTCCGGATTGCAGCCGAGCAGGATGCGCGGCCGACCACGAGAGCTGACCCCCTCGACGCGCGACTCCAACTCGACGAGGGTGCCATCCTCGATGAGATCGGCGACGAGCGCGGTGACCGAGGGGCGCGGCAGGCCGAGCCGATCGGCCAGGTCGGCCCTGGCCAGCGGCCCGGACGTGCGCAGCAAGTGCACGACGCGCTGACGCTGCAGGAGGCGCGCGACCTGCCTGCTCTGCTTCGTCGACTCCGACGGTTTCAGCACACCCTCCTTGACAGCCCGTCACAGGCTGCTATTAAATTCGTCACACCAACTAAATCGTATTAAGTACGTCACACCAATTAAACCGGGGAGCCCTCCAATGACTGCTGATCGTCGGCCTGCCAAACCGCTGACAAACCTCCACGATGCCGCCAAGGTCGGCGCGTATGGCGGCATCGCCGTCGCCGCATGGCTTGCGGGAGCGGTTGCTGCTGGTCACGGCGTTGCGGCGGCCGACTCGACCGGGAGCTCCTCGGATGCATCTTCGTCCGCTTCCTCCGCCAGTGGTTCGTCCGGTAAATCCTCGTCGGTGGCACACGCCGGGCCGCGTGCCACCGGTACCGCCAAGGCTAAGGCCACCCGCACCCCGAAGCCCTCCGCCACGACCAAGTCGAGCGATTCGGCGGCCTCGCCGTCGACTGCGAGTGCTTCTGCCAAATCGGCGACGCCGACCATCACCACGTCCGCGAGCTCGACC
The DNA here is from genome assembly GCF_022370635.2 of Mycolicibacterium crocinum. Next base: position 1,080,711 of record NZ_CP092362.2, read on the forward strand.
ACCCCGTCGGCCAGCTCAACCGCCTCGTCACCCGCGCCGAGCCCCAAGGCCGGCAGCCTGCGCACGGCGGTCTCCTCCGTACCGGCCGCGGTGAGCGCACCCGTCGTGGCTCCCAATCCGGCCGGCCTGCTGAACGGCATCGTCACCTCGCTGCTCAATCCGTTCCTCAAGCCGGCGCCCACCAACAGCGGGCCCATCGTGCCGATCATCTGGACCGCCTTGGGTACGGTACGACGCGACCTGTTCAATCAGGCGCCGACGATCGGCACACCGAGCACCACGGTGCAGACGGGTCAGACCGTCACCGGCAATATCGGCGCCACGGATATCGAGGGCGACCCGCTGAAGTACACCGTGACCCAGGGCCCCAAGTACGGCACGGTGACCATCGACCAGGCGACCGGGAACTTCACCTACACCCCTGATGACATCAATTACAATGCGGCGCAGACTGATTCGTTCACGATCTCGGTCACCGATGGCAAATTCAACGTGCTGATGCCGTTCAGCTCGCGCACCGTGTCGGCCAGCAGCAGCCTGACAGTGCTCAGTCCACAAGCCACGCGGGTGATCCTGAACGTGCCCAGCACAATCACCAGCCCGCAGATTCCGAGGTTCAGCCCGGACGGCAAGTCACTTTACTTCGCAGGCACGCCGGTAGCCGGGGGGCGCAGCGAGCTCTACATGATGAGCGCCGACGACACCGACGGGTCGACCGTCACCTGCGTCACCTGCGGAGTGTCGACAAGTATCACCAACGATCTGCGCAAACCGGTTCCGACTGCTGACGGCTCGGGCCGCATTGTCCTGCAGTCGGTGAATCCGGCTACTGGGTCTTACACCAACGTCGTGTACCAGCCCGCCACCGACACCGCGTCGGCCTCGCTGATTCCCATCATCACGCCGGCGTCGGGGTCCACCGCGATCGACAAGCAGCGCGAGATGCGCATCTCGCCCGACGGCAAGTACGTGCTGTTCAGCCAAATTCAGCTCGGTACAGGCAATCTCATCACCGCCGTTCCCATTGTCGGCAAGTTGAACCTGACCACCAACGCGACCACCGGAGCGCCCGAGTACCACATCGACGACGCTCGGGTCGTCTATCCGGTCGGTGAAGGTAAGCAGTGGACACCCGACGGCAAGGGTGTGATCATTCTGGGCGGTCAGTACGAGTCCGGCAACGTCGACGACGTCGTCGTCGACCTCGCCACCGGGAATGTCACCCGGCTGACCGGCAACCTCGACTACGACGAAGATGTCGACATGTCGCCCAACCAGCAGTGGATTGCGATCTGCAGCACCCGTGGGCTCGACGCCTTGACCCCAATGACCCGAATTGACCGCCCGGCGCTGCTGCCCGCCTACATTCAGGGCAGCGTGTACAACGCCTACGCCGGCAAGCTCGCCACCGCGGACTATCCCAGCGGCACCGGGATCAATGTGTCGAACCAGGAATGGTTGGTCGCCGTCGAAGACGACCTCAAGGGCGAGAACGGTATTCCGCTGTTTGTGACAGGCGACGGTTACACCGCCCGCAGCATGCCGAGTTGGAACGCAGACGGAACCTCGGTTGCGTTCTGGGAGCGCAGCATCACCGACCCGTCCGACACCCGACTGGTCATCACCAACCTGAAGTACACGACCAGCGTTGGCACCGTGCAGGGTGATCGGGTCACGCCGAACGCAGACTGGGCACCGGCGCTAAGCACCTACAAGGCCGGTCCCGCGCCGCTGCCGCCCGTCGGGGCATACACCAGCCAGTACGGCGGCACCGCGTACGTCTCCGAAGCGCCCGACACCACCATCGCCGGCAACACGATTCGCACGGTCACGTACACCAACTACGTCAACTCCGAAGGCATGATCCTCAACGGCACCGAGTCGACGAGCACGGGGGCCAGTCAAGCCTCGATCGTGTACAAGGCCAATATCGTCGTCACCGGTGACCACACCGGCTCGCTGACGGCCAATGCCACCATCAACAAGCTGACGACGACCATCACCGGCACGATCTCGTCGACCCTCGATGGCAACACCCAGGTGCTGCTCGATCCGACGAAGGTCATCGACGACCAGCTGAGCGCTTAGTCCTCATCCTCGATGACGTGCATGGCGGCCTCCTCCGCGGAGGCCGCCCCGCCGTCGATACCGACGTCTTCGGCGATGAGCTCGGATTCGTCGTCCTCGCCGAAGCCCTCATCCGGTGCCACCAGTCGGCCGGATCGCCGCCGGCCGACCTCGTCGTCCTCCGGGTACTCCAGCTCATCGGGCTGCACACCATTGAGTTCGTCGAGCACATTGCCGATCCGGGAGATCGGATCGGGCTCCTCCTCGGCCAGCAACTCGTCGAGGCTTTCCTTGCCGGGGTGGTCGAGGTTGGTGCGGGCGACTGGTCGCTCGGGCGGAGAGATGCCCTCGTCGAGGATGTCGTCGACGCCGCGATCGACCAGAGTGTCCTCGGGTTGAAGCTGGTTGTCGTCCTCGACGCTGTATTCGCCGGTGTCAGTGGTGTCGTCCCAAGTGCTCACAGCTCCAGAATGTCACGACCCTGGACCCAGGCCACGGGGACTTTCGTCACCAGCCGTCGGACAGGCGTCACTCGCGTAGCCGGTGCACGTCTAGTTCTTTGAGGTCATAAAGAATCGATCGCCACCATCGACGCATGGACTCACCTCGTTCCGGATTCCGCCGGGCCGCCGTGACCTCGTGGGCGTTGGCCGGGATCGGCATCGCCGGAGTGGCGGGCGCATCCGCGTTGGCCTACGGCGACACCATCAAGCCCGCCGCTGCCGAGCTTCCCCAGGTCGAACCGGCGGCAGCAACCGATCCCGCGGCAACCGACCCGGCAGTGAACCTGCCCCCGGCGCCGCCCGTCGTCGACCCCGCCCCGGCACCGATTCCCCCGCCGGAGGCACCCGCGCCGCCGAGCCCCGAACCGACCGTCACGCAGGCCCCCGCCGAGACGTACACGCCGGAGCCGACCTACACCCAGAAGCCCGCGTACACGCCGAAGCCGACCGCGCAGGCACCCGCGCCCGCGCCGGCGCCGGCCACGAAGTCGCAGCCGGCGTTCCCGATCCGGCAGAGCCACGTCCCGGCCGGGGGCGGCGGCACATCGGGCGGCAACAGCTTCTCCCCGCACGTCACGGTTTCGCGTGGGTCATGACCAACGAAGCGTTGTGGGCGTTGGGGCGCGGCAACGGCATTGTCGCGCTCGCCTTCATGACGGTGTCGGTGGCGCTGGGTATCGCCGCCCGATCCGGTCGGCCGCTGCTGGCGCTACCGAGGTTCGCCGTCTCTGACGTCCATCGGTTCGCCGCCCTGTCCGCCACTCTGCTTGTGGCACTGCACATTGGACTGCTGTTCCTCGATCCGTACGCCAAACTGCGCGTCATCGATTTCGTCGTCCCCTTCCTCGGCGCCTATCGGCCGCTGTGGCAGGGGCTGGGCACCGTCGCCGTCGACGTTCTTGCGGTCGTGGTGGTCACCGGGTTGCTCCGTCAACGCATCGGTCCGCGGGTGTTCCGGTTCGTGCACTGGGCGACCTACCTGATGTGGCCCGTGGCGATGGCGCACGCCCTGGGCAACGGCACCGACTCCGACCGCGTGTGGTTCCTGGCCATCGCCGGATGCTGCGCCGCGATTGTGGCAGCGTCGTTGATCTGGCGGTTGCGCGCCAACTTCAGCGAGTATGCCGATGCCTAATACACCTCGGCTGCTGTCGGCTCCCGGCCCGAGCCTGACCCAACATCTGGACCACTTCGGCGCTGTGCCGAAAATTGCTGGTGCTCAGCTGGTTTCGTATCTGACCGACGCCGGACTGTCCGGACGGGGCGGCGCCGGGTTCCCGACCGCCCGCAAGCTCGCCGCGGTCACCGGCCCGAATCCCGTCGTGGTCGCGAACGGCGCCGAGGGAGAACCGCTGAGCCGCAAGGACGCTCTGCTGTTGACCCGGGCACCGCACCTGGTGCTCGACGGCATGCACATCGCCGCTGCCGCGATCGGCGCCCGCACCCTCTATCTGTACGTCCACGTCGACGCCGTGGCATCGGTGCGCAAGGCCCTCGCCGAGCGGCGGGCGGCGGGAATCGACCCCGTCGGTATCGAGGTGACAGTGGTGGAGGCTCCCGACACCTTCGTCGCGGGCGAGGAATCCGCGGCGATTCGCCACATCGAGGGCGGCCCGGCGCTGCCACGCGATCGCACCGTCCCAGTTGCCGTGTCGGGTGTGGGTAAGCGGCCCACCCTCGTCAATAACGTCGAGACGTTGGCGCACATCGCATTAATCGCACGCCGCGGGGCCGACTGGTTCCGTTCGATCGGCGATCCCGCCGACCCGGGCACCATGCTCGTCACCCTCTCCGGTGCGCTGGACGACGAGGGTGTCGTCGAGGTGCCGACCGGCGTGCCGATCGCCAACCTGATCGACACCCGGGAGTTGTCGGCCGTCCTCGTCGGCGGCTATCACGGAAGTTGGCTGCCCGCTGATGCTTTCGCGGGCACGCGGCTCTCGAGGAGTGGGTTGAAGTCACTGGGGGCATCGCCCGGCGCCGGGATCGTCCATGCGCTGGGCGCGACCGAGTGCGGGCTGGCTCGCACCGCCGAGATCACGCAATACCTCGCGGATCAGAGCGCACGCCAGTGCGGGCCTTGTCGGAATGGACTTCCGCGGTTGTCCGAGCTGACCGAGGAATTGGCCTACGGGCGCGCCGGTGACCACGTGGTCAAGGAGATTCGGCGCATCGCCCGCCTTGTTGACGGCCGCGGGGCGTGCCGGCACCCGGACGGGACCGCGCGCATGGTGCGCAGCGCGCTGAGCACTTTCGCAGCCGACATCGAACAGCACAAACGCCGACGGTGCAGCGCTGTGCCATCAGCGCCCGTATCGGGACTTCCTACGGCATAGATGTTCATGGCTCGGAGTCAGGTGACAAGGGCGAGTGCGTGGGTTCGACGCAGTTTCCCGGAGGGCGTCTTGGGGATCATCCCCGGCTCCAGTACGACGACGTTGCGTGGCCGCGCATCGACCTCGGCGAAGACCTCGTGGATAACCTCCCGTTCGATGCGGCGTGCGTCTGTGCGGTCCTGCCAGGACGACGACTCCACCGCGATGGCGAACGATTCCCGCGAGTGCCCGGCGTCGATGCGGACCGCGACCGCGCAACCGGGCCGGACACCCACAACTCTCGCGGCGGCACGTTCGATGTCGGTGGGGTAGATATTGCGGCCGGCCATGATGATGACGTCCTTCACCCGTCCGCACACCACCACATCGCCAGTCTCGGTGAGGTAACCCAGATCGCCGGTGTCATACCAACCCTGATCATCCTGCGCCGCAACGAATCCAGCCACGGTCGTGTAGCCGGGTGTCACCGGTTCGCCGCGAACTTGAATGACGCCGACGCCGCGGGTCGGCAACAGGGCGCAATCTTCGTCGACGATCCGCGCCTGCAGCCCGTCGAGTACCTGCCCAAGGGTAGCCAGGCGACGTGTCTTGCCCTTGGTCGTCGGGACAGCACGGTGGAGCACGGCAAGTAGATCGGCATCGACCTCGTCGACACTGAGTCCGGCCCCACACTTGCTGAAGGACACCGCCACCGTGGTTTCGGCCATGCCATATGCCGGCACGACCGCTTCTGGCCGCAACCCGAACGGTTTGCCGGCGGCGATGAATTCCTCCACGTCGCCCGGCTCTACCTGTTCGGCACCTGACAACGCCCACCGCAGACTTGACAGGTCGAATTGGCCGGGAGTGGCTTGTCGGCGAAGACGTTTGGCGAACATGTTGTAGGCGAAGTTGGGGGCCGCGGTCATCGTGCCGCGGTACTTGTCAATGAGTCTGGCCCACAACAACGTATCGCGTATGAAGTCCATCGGGGTCGCCTTAACGAGCTCGACGCCGAAGTACATGGGAACTGTCAAGAAACCCGTCATACCCATGTCGTGAAACAGCGGCAACCAGCACACGATTACATCCCGGTCGGGATCAACCTCTGCACCGGCGAACATCGCCTCGGCGTTGGACACGATATTGCGGTGGGTGATTTGCACGGCTTTGGGCGATCCCGTTGAGCCCGAGGTCAATTGAAGCAATGCGATGTCATCCTCGGCTGCGCACGCCGGCTCGATCGGCTCGTTGTCGAACAGCTGCTCGACGGTCAGTACCTGCATTCCCAACTCGGTGAGTACCGGCGCAATGGGCATGAATGGGTCGGAGACCACGACCGCCTTGGCGCCAATCATGCTGATGACGGCAGTGGTTTCCGCTGCCCACCGCTGCAGGTCGGTGCGGGGAGTTGGCTGGTGCAGCATGGTGAGGCTCGCGCCTCGCATCCAAATTGCCTGTGCCACTGGGGCGATCTCGACTGGTGCACCGGCCAGAACGGCAACCGCGTCGCCGGGCCGCACGCCCGAGCTCGCCAATCCACCGGAGAGTCGCCGGGCCCGCTGATGCACTTCGCGCCACGTATGTCGGATTGGGGCGGTGGGTTCCCCGGTGACCATGCCTTTTCGGCTGGTCATCGCGCTCGCGTACATCGTGTCGGTAAATCTGCTCACACATGGCCCTTCGGCTCAGTTCGTAGCGTATGCGCGAAGACGACCGCTGTGACATCTCGTGAAAGACGTTGTCCGCGAACAGCTTAGTAAGGTTGATCGTTCCCGCCCGTCGGGCGGTAGGGCTCAGCGGCTCTTGTTGTTGACTACGGTTTCACCCAGCGAACCGTCAGACTTGGCGCGCTTGTCGGCGCGCTTCTCTTTGAGGGATTTGCCGGATTTCTTTGACATTGCCTGGCGCGGCGACTTGTCGGACATTGTTGGCCCTCCAATGGGGGCCTGAGAGTGGTCCCGGTTCACCGACTGTACGCCCGATTCCACAAGATCGGGTACGACTGGCCAATTACCGCCCAAGTTATTCGGGCTCGTGAAGTCGATGCCGCTGGGAGACCAGTCTGGTCGGCGAACGGGCCTAGGCCGTATGTCCGAGGTCAGGGGTGTACTGTCCTAGGAGGATCCCTTCTGCAGTGGCGGGGACGGTTAGGCCTGCAACGTTCACAGGTCGACCCTGCTAACTCGTGAGGAATTCTCCAGATGGAAAGCTCCAACCTCTTCTCTCATCCCGTCGACAGCACGGATTACGTCTACGAGATGGCCAACGGGCCAGTACGTCACCCGATTTTCTCCGGCCGCACCGACTCTGAATCCGCAGAATCTGCGTCACTGTGAACGGCATGTCCGGCAGTCGGCGCCTTGCCAGCCCGGTGCGCCTGGCGCTCAACCCTTGTCTCGGCGGCGACATCGATGGCGCATGGTGGCCGCATTCCTTCGCGCTTGCGGGCGAACTGCCGGAGTTGATCGAGGCATTGCATCCGGTGCTGGGTGAGGTCCTCGACATCAAGATCAACTGGTCGGCTGCGTCCGGCACCGCGATTCTGAAAACCCTGAAATCGGGCGCGGTGTCGATGCACGGCTGGAACGACCGACAGCATCGACTGATGCTCATCTCCGGCCGCACCAACTTTGCGCGGCTGCTCGTGGTGCCGAGCTCGGCATCGGTGAGGCTGGGACGCTTGGTCATGCGCCGGGCCGCGTCGATGTCTTCTGGTGTGGAGCAAGACAGTTCGCTGTGTGACATGGCTGATGCGGTCGTCCTTGCCGCCAAGGTCGAGTGCTCCTCGTGGTCGGCTGAGGCCTTCGAGGCGCCCGCGGACGTCACAGCATCCGCTCCTTGACCAACTCGGTGCCGACGGAAGCCTGCTAGGAAGCCAAGTGGGCCAAGGTGTCTGGCGCCGGGAGCTGCTCTGCGGTCGCTTCCCGGGCGCCCAAGCCCCGTCCCGCGGTCTCGTTGAGCAGCAGCACGCTCACCAGGCTGACTACCGTGAAGCCGGCCATCATCGCGGTGATCGACCAACTGCCGAACGACGACAGCAGCATGGGGGAGAGCGCAGGCGGCAGCGCACCGCCGAGGATGCCGCCGACATTGAAGGACAGGCCGGTGCCGCTGTAGCGGTAACGCACCGCGAAGATTTCGGGAATGAATGCGGCCAAGGGCCCCATCATGATTCCGATGATCGCGTAGGTGCCGACGATCGCGATCGCGTAGCGGACCGGACTACCGGACTGGATGAGCGGGAACAGCACCAGCGTCCACGGCAGCGCCAGCGCGGCACCGGCGCCGAGGATGCGGCGGCGGCCGTAGGTGTCGCTGAGGATCGCCGATGCGGCGACGAACACCAGCGTGCACAGGCCGCCGGCTACGCCGACCAACAAGATCAGATCCTCGTCGTAGTGCAGGTGGGTCGCCGCATAGCTGGGGAAGTAGGTGCCGACCTGAAAGGCCAGCATGAACAAGCCCATGACCGCGCCCGCGGCGAGGACGAGCTCACGTCCCTGCGTCCGTACCGCCTCGGCGATCGGAACGCCGACGGAGTGGTCGGCAGCCGACTTGGTGAACACCTCGCTTTCCTCGACATGCAGCCGGATGTAGAGCGCCACCGCGAGCAGCACTGCACTGAGCAGGAACGGAATGCGCCAACCCCATTGCAGGAACGCGGTTTCCGCGTCGCCGAACGCACGGTGCACCCCGAGGAACACCAGGTTGCCCAGCACCAGCGCGGTGCCCAGACCCAGTTGGGTGAACATGCAGTAGAAGCCACGCTTGGCCTTCGGCGCATGCTCGGCGCTCATCAGTGCCGCACCGGCCCACTCGCCGCCGACGGCGAAGCCCTGCAGAAGCCGCATGCTGATCAGAAGCAGCGGTGCGGCCGCTCCGATGACCGCGGTGCTCGGGATCAGGCCGACTCCGACGCTGCAGGCGCCCATGATGACCAAGGTGAACACCAGGGTGTTCTTGCGGCCGATCGAATCGCCGAAGTGGCCGAAGACCGCGGCGCCGATCGGGCGGGACAGGAATGCCGCCGCGAACGTGCCCAGCGAGGCGATCGTCGCCATCAGCGGGCTCAGGTTCGGGAAGAACACATGGGGAAACACCAGCGCGGCCGCGGTGCCGTAGATCAAGAAGTCGTAGTACTCGATTGCCGAGCCGACGTAGCTGCCGAGGGCCACCTTGCGGATGCGTGATTCCATGCCGCAATCGTCTGCTGCGGCGCCGGCCACAGGTATCCGCTGGGCAGGTGATCTTTTGTCCACCGATTGGTGGACGGCTTCCCGCCCAGACTGCAGATGTTGTACGCATCGTTCGAGTAGGGGTGCAAACAACTGCAGTCTCGGCGAGGTCAGCGGGCGAAGCCTGCGTCGGTCAGCGCCGTCCACGCGCGACGAACAATGCCGTCGGGATCGAACTTGAGGTGATTCGCACTGACCCGAACCATCCGCCAGCCGAGGTCGGCGAAGAACTCAAGTCGGTCGATGTCGCCGGCGTGTTGCGCGGGGTCGGTCCAATGTTGTGCGCCGTCGTACTCGATACCGACCTTCCACTGTGGCCAGCCCAGGTCGATTCGCCTGACAACGCGACCCTGTGCATCTCGAATCGGGATCTGTGTGACTGGTCGCGGAAAGCCTGCTCGCACAAGCAATAATCTGAGTCTGGTCTCTTGTGGCGATTCCGCGCCGCCGTCCGCGACCTCGAGGACACGACGTAACCGCCGAATGTGTCGAGCGCCCGGGTTGCGCCGCGCAATCTCCGCGATCTCGTCCACGGCGATGCCGGTGGCCGCGAGAACGGAGTCGACGCGAATCACGCCGACTGTGAACGGGTTGTAGCGGCCGAGGTCGTAGGCGGTCCGCGCGGGTGTGGTGCAGTTGATCCCTCGCACTCGGCAGACGTCGTCGTCGACGACGGCACCCGAACGCACGACGATGCCGGACGGGTGTCGGGGCTGTGTTCGCACGAGTTCGGCTGGACTGTCGTCAGGCAACCAGCGAACTCCTAAGAGTGCCGCGGCCGAAATCCCGGCGAGAGTACCCGTCCGACCCGACCACATCCAGGCGGCAATGGCTCGATCCGCGGCGGTGAGTTGTGTTCCGCGCGGTGTGTACACATTCCGATGGACTTTGACGAACCGTCTGACCAGATCTCGCCGGGTCAGCGCTCCCGCATCGAGGGCTTCGTCGGCCATGATCAGCTGCGCCACGTGGACAGGGTGGGCCAGGTTGGCGTGACCCGCTAGTCACGGTTGTGGATAGCGCCCACACTGCAGATGTTGTACGCATCGCGCGAGTAGAGGTGCGAACAACTGCAGTCTCGGCGAGGTGAAGCCCTAGCGCCAGCTGTGGGTAGGCGCCCAGACTGCAGATGTTGTACGCATCGCGCGAGTAGAGGTGCGAACAACTGCAGTCTCGGCGACGCGAAAACCCTAGAGGCGGTACATCTCCCGCGACATTCTTGAGTACTCCACGAAGCCCGCGCGCGGCGGTGGGGAGTTCAGATTCTTGCCGTGCGGTTCATTCTCGGCGAAAGCGGGCGCCCGCAGCCATGCGGCGATCCGGCTGAGGAAGCGTCCCGGCGACAGTCCGCCGGCTCCGATTGCGACCATCACGGTCCTCCATATCAATCGACCCCTTCGCACTAGACTAGATCGTCTAGACTGGTAGGTCTAGACGATGTGGTCTAGGCCACATCGTCTAATGGGTGACGAAACAGATCTATAGTGGAAAAAGCCCAGTTCATCCATGGTTCGAAGGCGGTTTGAATGACGACGCAGCAAGAAGCAGCGCTCTCGCACAAGGAGCGACTGTTTCGCGCTGGCGCGAAATTGTTTTACGAAAACGGGTTCCACGGCACCACGATCGACGCCGTCCTCGCGGAGGCGGGCGTGCCGAAGGGCTCGTTCTATCACCACTTCGGGTCCAAGGATGCGTTCGGCCAGGCGGTGCTCAAGCGGTACGTCGGCTTCCAGGGTGAACTGGTCGCGAAATGGATCGCCAGAACCGACCTGTCCACCGCCGAGCAGGTGATCGGCTACTACCGGGACATGTCGCAGATATTCGTGAAGTCCGGTTTCCAGACGTCCTGCCTCATCGGAAAGTTCTCCACCGAGGTCGCGGCCACCTCCGACGTCTTCCGTCCGCAGTTGGCGGGACAGATCGACGGGTGGAAGACGCGGCTCTCAGCGCTGTTCGAGGCCGGCCGGGAGCGCGGCGACGTCCGTCTGGACCGCTCCGCTGAGGATCTGGCCGACATCGTGCTCGCACTGATCCAGGGCTCCTTCGTGCTGACCCTGTCGACTCGTGACGAGCACACCCTCGCGACGGTCTGCGGCATGATCAAAGAAGTCATCGAACCGCACGACTAACCAAAAGCGAAGGGCTGGTACGGCATTGCCGTACCAGCCCTTGCTGGAGGTTTGAGGTCCGAGTCAGACCGCGGAAACCCGCGTGGCCTGGGGGCCCTTGGGTCCCTGTCCAACTTCGAACTGGACTCGCTGGTTCTCCTCGAGCGACTTGTAGCCGTTGCCCTGGATTTCCGAGTAGTGCACGAACAGATCCTGCTCGCCACTGTCAGGAGCGATGAAGCCGAAGCCCTTTTCGCCGTTGAACCATTTCACAGTTCCCTGTGCCATCTATTTCTTCTTCTCTCATTCAGTTGGATGCCTACGGCATCCCTTGCTCGCTCCGGCGGGCCCGCCGGAACGAAATCTATTGGGCGCCAACCGCCGGACGCGGCCGACGGGAGCGGCGGCGGCCCGGCTGGCCACCACCGTGCTGGTCACCGCGAGGCTGCCCACCGCGCGATTGCCCACCGCGCGACTGGCCACCGGGCTGGCCACCGCGGGACTGCCCGCCACGGCCGCGACCCTGCGCGGGGGAGCGACGCGGCGGCGCGGGCGCCACGACGGGCGCCGGAGCCTGATACGGAGCGATCTCGCCGACAAGTGCTTGCACGGATTCGGAATCGGCCGAAACCTGTTGCGGCGTGGCCTTGATGCCGGCCTTGCGCAGCAGGGCCTGGGTGTCGCGACGCTGCTCGGGCAGCACCACCGTCACCACGTCACCGGTCCGCCCCGCTCGCGCGGTACGACCGGAGCGATGCAGATATGCCTTGTGCTCGGCCGGCGGATCGATGTGCACGACCAGTTCGACGTCGTCGACGTGCACACCGCGCGCGGCGATGTCGGTGGCCACCAGCACCCGCGCGGTGCCGGCGGCGAACGCCGCCAGGTTCCGGTCGCGGGCCGGCTGAGAAAGGTTGCCGTGCAAGTCAACTGACGGGATACCGGCCTGGGTGAGCTGCTTGGCCAGCTTGCGCGCGTGATGCTTGGTGCGCAGGAACAGGATTCGGCGTCCGGTGCCAGACGCCAGCGTCTGGACCAAGTCCTTCTTGGCCTCGGCGCTGGACACGTGGAACACGTGATGGGTCATCGCGTCCACCGGCGACTGGTCGGAGTCGACAGCATGCGACACCTCGTCGCGCAGGAACCGGCTGACCAGCTTGTCCACGCCGTTGTCCAGCGTCGCCGAGAACAGCAGCCGCTGACCACCGGCCGGGGTGGCCGCCAAAATGCGGGTGACGCCCGGCAGGAACCCCAGGTCGGCCATGTGGTCCGCCTCATCGATCACGGTGATCTCGACGGCGTCGAGGGTGATCAGGCGCTGGCGCATCAGGTCCTCGAGGCGGCCCGGGCAGGCGACCACGATGTCGACGCCGGCCTGCAGCGCCTTGACCTGCTTGTTCTGCGGCACGCCACCGAAGATGGTGGTGACCTTCAGGCCGGACGCGTCAGCCAGCGGCTGCAGCGTCGCGGTGATCTGGGTAGCCAGCTCACGCGTCGGCGCCAGCACCAGACCCGAGGGCCGGGAGGCCCGGCGGGTCGTGTCGGCCAGCCGGCTGACCAGGGGAATGGAGAACGCCAGCGTCTTGCCGCTGCCGGTCTTTCCCCGGCCCAGCACGTCGCGACCGGCCAGGGTGTCCGGCAGGGTCGAGATCTGGATCGGGAAGGGATGGGTGATGCCGTTGTCGGACAGTGCGCGCACAAATGAGGGGCGCACGCCGAGATCGGCGAACGTTGATTCGGTTTTCATGAAGCCTTTCGGGCGTGGAGATGTGGCGAGATTGCCGGTGGGCAAAATCGATCGCCGCGAGACTGTGTGCTTGGCGCACTGATCAGCTGAACTCGGCTCCCGCTGGGCGGGAAGTGCCGGTGAAGTGAAGGTGTTCCACGACGTGTTGGCGGTTCTTACGAGCAGCCAACGTTGTCATCAGCATATCAGCAATACCGAGGCATAACTTCCGGCGGTGGCGGGTACCCCTCGCGTCAATAGACGCGACCGAGGGGGTCAGCGGGTATGACGAAGTTGCGGACCGGCGAAGGACTGCCCGATGTGGTGGTCACGGCGGTGGCGTCGACGAATGCGCTCGCATCCGACGCCGAAGAGACATGGCAGCAACTTCTGGAGGGCGCCAGCGGTATTCGTGAACTCGACAAGTGGTTCGTTCACGAATACGAGTCACCGGTGCGCATCGGTGGGGCATTGCGGGAGAGTTTCGACGAACACCTCAACCGCGTGGAGCTTCGTCGCCTGTCCTATCTCGGAAAGATGGCCCTGGTGCTGGGTCGGCGACTCTGGTCGGCTGCCGGTTCACCCGAAGTCGACACGAATCGACTGCTGGTCTCAATCGGCACCGCGCTGGCCAACACCGAGGAGATCGCGGAGGGCGCGGTCGACTGGCAGGCCCGCGGATTGAAGGCCATGTCGCCATTGGCGGTCCAGATGTACATGCCGAATGCTCCGGCCGCGACGGTCGGACTGGAACGCCAGGCCAAGGCGGGTGTCATCGCGCCGCTGATGGGCGACGCCTCCGGTGCGGCATCGATCGCACAGGCGTGGCGGCACATCATCTTGGGCGAAGCCGACATCGCGATCTGCGGTGCCGTCGAGACCTGGGTCGAGGCGGTGCCCGTCGGCGCCTTCTACGAGCTGGGCCTGCTGTCCACCAACAACGACGACCCGGCGGGGGCGTGCCGTCCCTTCGACCGGCACCGCGACGGGATGGTGCTCGGCGAGGGTGGCGCGATGCTGCTCATCGAGACCGAGGAGCACGCCAAGGCCCGTGGCGCGCCGATCCTGGCCCGCCTCATGGGCGCCTCGACGAACTCCGACGCCTACGACGACGTCGAACCGGATCCGTCCGGTGAGATCGCCGGCGCCGCGATTGCCCACGCGATCGACCTGGCCGGGCTGCAACCGTCCGACATCGATCACGTCAACGCGCACGCGACCGGAACCAAGGCCGGCGATCTCGCGGAGGCCCGCGCGATCCGGCATGCCTTCGGTGATCACAATCCGGCGGTGTACGCACCGAAGGCTGCGCTCGGGCACTCCCTCGGTGCCGCGGGTGCAGTCGAGGCGGTGCTCACGGTGCAGGCGCTGCGCGACGGCGTCGTACCCGCCACCCGCAATATGAAGGATCTCGATCCCGACATCGATCTCGATGTGGTGGTCGACCGCCCACGCCGGGGTGACTACCGGTATGCGGTCAGCAACTCGATGGGCCTTGGCGGCTACAACGTGGTGCTGGCGTTCGGCAGCGCTTGATCAGCGCTTCACCAAAGTGAACTGGCCGACCTCGGACACCCCGCGGCGGAAAAAGTCCGAGCAGCCGACGAGATACCGCATGTACCGGTCGTAGACCTCGACCGAGGTGACCTCGATCGCCTGATCGCGCGCGGCCTCCAACCGTTCCGACCAGATGTCGAGGGTGCGCACGTAATGCGGCGTGAGGTACTGCAGGTCGGCGACTGAAAACCCGGCCTTCTCCGAGAACTCGACGACGTCCTCGTCACACGGCACCGCGCCGCCCGGGAAGATCTCCTTGGCGATGAACCGCATGAACTTCAGGTCGGACATCACGATCGGGATGCCGAGTTCTGGCCAGCGCTTCAACGGGTGACCCATGATCGTCTGCAACACCATGCGTCCGTCATCGGGCATCACGCGGTGGCAGGTGTCGAAGAACGCGGCGTAGCGATCCTTCGGAAACGCTTCGAACGCTTCGATACTCACGATCCGATCGACCGGCTCGTCGAACTCTTCCCAGCCGCGCAGCTGAATTTGCCGAGACCGCTCGGTCTCGACCGCGTCGAGCACCTCTTGTCCCAGTGCGCGCTGGTTTCGGCTCAACGTCAAGCCGAGCGTGTTCACGTCGAATCTTTGCGCTGCCCGCTTCATCACGGAACCCCAGCCGCAACCGACGTCGAGCAGCGTCATGCCGGGCTGCAAGTCCAACTTGTCCAGCGCCAGATCAATTTTCGCGAGTTGCGCCTCTTCGAGCGTCATGTCCTCGCGCTCGAAAAATGCGCAGCTGTAGGTGCGCGACGGATCCTGGAACAGCGCGAAGAAGTCGTTCGAAAGATCGTAGTGCGCCTGAACATCCTCATAGGCCGGGCGGAGCTGCGTTGAGCCCGAACCACTTTCCGTCATCGTCGGCAGACCCCCTCTTCTTGAGTTCTTACGTCATGATGACGCCGACTATGAAAAGAGGCTAACTGATTGCCTTTTCACACGTGAACTGGCATACGTCGGTGTAGCCGTTACGGAAGAGGTCGGCGCATCCGGTGAGGTATTTGTCGAAGCGCTCGTAGATCTCTTCGGAGGTTATCGCGATCGCCTGGTCCTTCTTGGCTTCCAAGTTCGCCGCCCAGGTGTCCAGCGTGCGCGCGTAGTGCGGCTGCAGGTGCTGCTCGCGGGTGACGTTGTAGCCGACGTCCACCGCATGCTTGCGAACCATCGAGGCCAGCGGCAGCCGGCCGCCGGGATAGATCTCATCCATGATGAATTTGATGAAGCGCACCCGCGACATCGTCAGCGGAAGACCCTTGGCTTTGATCTCCTCGTCCTCCGGAATGATGATCGTGTGTAGCAACATCACGCCGTCGTCGGGCAGCCAGCTGAAGGTCTTCTTGAAGTAGTCGTCGTACTTGTTGAAACCGAAATGCTCGAAGGCGCCAATCGACACGATCCGGTCGACCTTGCCGTCGAACTCCTCCCACGGCTGCAGCCGGACCTCCATGCTGCGGTCGGTGTCGATGCTGGGGAACCGGTTCTGTTCGATGTGCTGCTTCTGGTTTTCCGAGAGCGTCAGGCCGATGACGTTGACGTCGTACTTCTCAACCGCGCGCTGGATCGTCGAGCCCCAGCCGCAGCCGATGTCCAGCAGCGTCATGCCGGGCTGCAGTCCGAGCTTGCCCAGCGATAGGTCCACCTTGGCCATCTGTGCTTCTTCGAGCGTCATGTCGTCGCGCTCGAAGTAGGCGCAGCTGTAGGTCTGGGTCGGGTCTTGCCACAGCTTGAAGAAGTCGTTCGAGATGTCGTAGTGGAACTGGACTTCTTTCTTGTCCGAACCGCGAGTCTGCGACGCAGATTTGGACAGCCAGTCGGATTTCGGGGGCGAGGTGCTTGATGGATTGGTCACAGTGCGTCCGTCCTCGAGGCATGGGGTATCGATCCGACGCGGTGGTGTACCCACTCAGCCTGATCCCAATCACCCCCTAGCATCAATACCCACTGTGTCGGACGCGCCCTCTTCACGTCGCCGGGGCCAGCTCGGGCTGAGCGAGCTGGTGTCAATCGGCATCGGCGGAATGGTCGGTGGCGGGATCTTCTCGGTGCTCGGTCTGACGGTCGAAACCGCGCGCGCGGGCGCCTATCTGTCGTTTGTCGTCGGCGGGGTGATCGCGGCCTTGACCGGGCGCTCGTACGCCTTGCTGTCGGTGCGGATTCGAAGCCGTGGGGGTACGGCGGTTTTTCTTGACAAGTGCTTCGGCACGACCATCGCCGGACCGCTGAACCTGCTGCTGTGGCTCAGCTACTTCGTCATGCTCGGCCTGTACGCCGTCGCCTTCGGCAGCTATGGCGCGGTTCTGCTCGGCGCCAATCCAGACGGGGAGCTGCGCAAGATCCTGGCCAGCGCCGTCGTCCTCGGCTTCACGGCGCTCAACCTGGCCGGTGCACACATCGTCGGGCGCGCCGAAGCGGTATTGGTGTACGCGAAGCTGGCGGTCCTCGTCGTCTTCTGCGGGGTCGGTTTGTTCTTTGTCAGCGGCGACCGTGTCTCGCCCGCCCATTACGGCTCGGTCGGCGTCATCGCCTATGCCGGCGCCCTGATCTTCCTGGCCTACGAGGGGTTCGAGCTGATCGCCAACGCCGCCGAGGACGCCCGCGATCCCCGGCGCAACCTGCCGCGAGCGTTCGCCATCTCGATCGGCGTGGTGATCTGCCTCTACGTTCTGGTCGCGTTCGTCGCAGTCGGCAATCTCGACGCCGCGCAGATCGACCGGGACCGCGACTACGCACTGGCGGCGGCCGCCCGGCCGTTCCTGGGCTCGGCCGGCTTCGTGCTCATCGGCATCGCTGCGGTCATCTCGACCGCGAGCGCCATCAACGCGACGCTCTACGGCACCGCCAAGTTCACCTTCCTCATGGCGCGCGACGGCGAGCTGCCCGCCGCGCTGGCCCGCCCGGTGTGGGACCGACCGGTGGCCGGCCTGCTTGCCACCGCCGCCGGAACGCTTCTGGTGGTCAACACCGTCGACATCGAGGGCATCAGCCTGATGGGGTCGTCGGGATTCCTGGTGATATTCACGGCAGTCAACCTGTCGGTCCTGCGACTGCGCTGTCATCGGATCACCAAGGTCCTCGCCGTCGCCGGCGCGCTGGCCTGCCTCGGTTCGTTCGCCGCCCTGGTCGTCTACACGGCGACGACGGCGGTCGCGGAGTTGTGGGTACTCGGCGGATTTCTGTTCAGCGTCGTCATCATCGAGGCGGTCGTCCAGTTGCGCGGTCGCCGGGTGAATCATCCCGCGTCGGCGGTGATCGACAACGACGGCTGATCGATCCTGCCCGAGGGCTAACGTGAGCGGTGTGTCCGAGGCCGACCGCGTCCGGTGGGATGGCAAATATGCGGGCCGGATCGCCGGCCCGCCGCGCTTTCCCGAGGTGTTCGCGCCGTACGCGGACCAGCTGCCCACCTCCGGCGCCGCGCTGGACGTGGCGTGCGGGTTCGGGGCGGCGTCGGTGTGGCTGGCCGAGCGCGGCCTATCCGTGTCGGGCGTCGACGTGTCGGAGGTCGCCGTCGAGCAGGCGCGGGACTTGGCGGCGCGCCACGGAGTCACCGACCGGTGCCGGTTCTCGGTCGTCGACCTAGACAACGACCTGCCGCCGGGCCCACCGGCCGCGCTGATCCTGTGCCATCGGTTCCGGGATCCCAGCCTGTATCCGGCGATCATCGACAGGTTGTCAGCCGGCGGCGTGGTGGCGATCAGCGTGCTCAGCGAAGTCGGTGCCGAGCCGGGCCCGTTTCGTGCCGGCGCCGGGGAACTCGAGAACTCCTTCGCCGATCTGCAGATACTGGGCGCGGGGGAGAGTGACGGCCAGGCCTGGCTGGTGGCGTCGAAGGGAGAACGGTCATGACCGAACCGTCACTGCTGTTGGCCGGACGGTTCAACGGGCCGCCCGGAAGCGCCAACGGCGGCTACGCCTGCGGCATGATCGCCGCGCAGGTGCCTGCCGATGTGGTCGAGGTGACGCTCGTTTCGCCGCCGCCGCTGGACGCCGCACTGCTGGTCGAGGAACGCGGTCCGGTCTACGAGGTGCGTCCCGCCGGCGGGGACGTCGTCGCCGTGGCCAAACCCGCCGACGACCCGGTCGACGCGGTGCCGCCGGTGCTGGACATCCCGGCCGACGCACCGATCGCGGTCCAGGACGAGAGCCATCCGTTCCGCAGCTGCTTCACCTGCGGTCCGGACCGCGAATCCGGTGACGGGCTGCGGATTTTCGTAAAACGCATACCCGGCCAGTCGGTGTTGGCCGACCGATGGATCCCGGACGAATCGCTGGGCGACGACGACGGTGTCGTGCGGGCCGAGATCGTCTGGGCGGCGCTGGACTGCCCCGGCGGGTGGGCGGTGCTCAACCGCATCCCCGGAGGTGTCGCGGTCCTGGGCCGGATGACCACCCGCATCGACCGGTGCCCGCGGGTGGGCGAGGAATGCGTGGTGGTCGCGGCGTCGGACTGGCGAGACGGACGCAAGATCGGCGCGAACTCCGCGCTGTACACCGCCGGCGGCGAATTGTTGGCCGCTGCCCGCGCGGTGTGGATCGACGTCACCGCTTAGCGCAGCTTGACCATCCGCGTGGTCGAGCTCTCGTCGAGTTCGACGACATCGGTGCGCGACCGCAGGAAGTCGCTGAAGGACTTGAACCCCAACGACTTCTCCGAGAACGACGGGTCCATCCGTTTCATCTGTGCCTTGACCGCCGAGTTGTGCAGCCAGTCGGCGTCGTCCTTGCCCAGACCGATCTGCAGCGCGCGCTGCAACAGCGCGGTGGCCACCGTCTGCGGGTCGGGCGGCTCCTTGTCGGCTTTCGTGCGCTTGGTTCGCTTCGGGGGTTCCTCGCTCGCGGCCGGCTCGAACACCGGAACGCCGGGCAGCGAGTCGTAGATGACGAAGTCGTCGCAGGCCGCCGCGAGCGCGCGGCTCGACGAACCGGCCACGCCGATTCCGACGACGTAGCGGCCCAACCGCTTGCAGCGCTGCGCGAGCGGGATGTAGTCGGAGTCGCCGGCCACGATCACCACGTGGGTGAGGTCGGGTAGGCGGAACATGTCCTCCACGGCATCCACCGCCAACCGGATGTCGGCGGCGTTCTTGCCGTAGGCGGCTGCCGGGAACAGCTGCACCAGATCCACGGCGCGACCGACGAGCTGCTGCTGGTATTCGGCGTTGACGTCGGCCGACCAGTCGGCATACGCGCGCGTCAATACCACCGTGCCGAACGACGACGCGAAATCCAGAATCGCGCCCACGTCGACGCGCGCGCGGGCCAGCTTGGCCGCCTCCAGACCTTTCGCCTTGTCGCGTTGAAAAGAGTTGCGGCCGTTGACCTGGTCGTAGCGGGAGATCACGATGTTGTCGAAGTCGAGGTACACCGCAACGCGTGCAGCACCGGGTTCGGTCATGTGCTCAAGTCTTGTCCATGTTGTGACGCGGCACGTGTCTTTGCCCGAACGCGACGCCCTCGCACTGCGTCTATGCTTCAGGGGCCCGGCAGATTTGGGTATCCCGCCAACAGTGGCCGACCTCGTGAATTCGCATGGAGTAAACAAGTTGACCTTGAGTCGTCGTGCCCGGGGAGCCTGCCTCGGGGTGGTTCTGGCGGTGCTGGCCGTGCTCGGCGGAGTCGTCGTCTCCTCCGCGCCGCGCTGCCCCGAGCACTGCCGGACCGAGGCGGCGGCGCTCACCCCGCAGCCGGCGCCGTCGAAAGATCCGGCGGCCGTCTCCCTCACCCCGGCCGACGGCGCGACCGACGTTGACCCCCTCGGCGGTATCAGCGTGGTGGCCAAGACCGGCGTGCTGACCCGCGTCGCGATGGTCAATGACGCCGACAAGACCATCCCGGGCATCGTCACCCCGGACTTCAAGACCTGGAAGCCGACCGTGCCGTTGGGCTACGGGCGTTCCTACACGCTCACCGTCGACGCCCGCGGCCCCGGCGGTGTGCCGTCGACGATGTCGTCGACCTTCCAGACACTGGTGCCCAGCGATCAGACCCAGGTGACCTTCACGACGCCGGGCTGGCAGCTGCTCGACGGTGGCCGGTTCGGGATCGGCACCGTGATCGCCGCGCACTTCGGCGAGCCCATCAGCGACCGGGCCGCCGCCGAACGGCACCTCTCGGTCACCACGAACCCGCCGGTGCAGGGATCGTGGTACTGGATGGACGACCAGACCGCGCATTGGCGTCCCGAAAAGTATTACGCCCCAGGCACTTCGGTGACCGTGCGGGCGAACGTCTACGGGGTGCCGCTCGGCGACGGGCTGTACGGCGAGCAGGATTCCTCCGCGACGTTCACCATCGGGGACGCGCACGTCTCGGTCGCCGACGACACCACCAAGCAGGTCAGCGTGTTCGACAACGGCAAGTTGGTGCGCACCATGCCGACCTCGATGGGCAGGGGTGGCAGCGAGACGATCGCCGGGCAGACGCTGACGTTCTGGACGCCACCCGGCGTCTACACCGTGATGGACAAGGCCAACCCGGTGATCATGGACTCGTCCACCTACGGTCTGCCCATCAACTCGCGACTGGGCTACCGCGAGACCATTCCGTACGCCACCCGCATCAGCCCGGACGGGATCTATCTGCATCAGCTGAACGCGACGGTGTGGGCGCAGGGCAACACCAACGTCTCCCACGGCTGCCTGAACCTCAGCGGTGAGAACGCAGCCTGGTTCTACGACTTCTCGGTGCCCGGGGACGTCGTCGAAGTCAAGAACACCGGCGGCCCGCCCCTACAGCTGACTCAGAACGGCGACTGGACGCTGCCGTGGAGCGAGTGGCTCAAAGGCAGTGCGCTGCACTGAGTTACCGCTTGGAGTGCCCGGTGCCGCCGGCCTTCTTAACGGCTGCATGCTTCGTGGCAGGGGCGGCTTTGGGGCGGTTCTTGATGTCGGCTCTGGCCGCGGCGATGCCCTGGTGGATGGCAGCGGGTAGTCGTTCGGCAGCCGTCAGCAGCACCTTCGGTGGCGCGAAGAGCCGCATCGGGGTGTAGACATCCGGCGCGCTGATCGGGTCGTTGTTCGGATAACCGGCGTCGACGATCACCTTCAGTGCCGGCTCGACGAGGTCGGCGAAAAGCTGGCCGCCCTTGCCGCCGAAGTCGCGGAACGGGCGCAGGATGGCCAGACCGTTCGACTTGTAGGTCACGTAGACAGTGGAGTTGTCGGCCGACAGTGGTGCGAAGGTGACGGTGCCATCGGTGTCGACGACGTAATGACCCGGTGCCGCACCGAAATTCACTGAGCCGTCGGGATTGAGCAGGGCATCGGGCAGGACGACGGAGTCTTGCTTGCGGTAGCGGTAGGCGTACTCGGTGATCGAGTTCAGCAGCGCCAGCACGTTGGTGGTGTAGAGGGGGACATCGGAATTCCAGGCGTACTCGTAGCCGACGTCGATGATGTCGGCCCCGGTGGTCGTCGGCGTCGGGCAGGGGTTCACCCCCACCGCGGCGAAGAACGGCAGCCGGGTGGCGTACCCGCCGTTGGGGCGGTCGATGTTGTTGTCCAGCATCCAGTCCGTGCGATACAGCGTCGGATCGGAGTTGCGGACATAGGAGCTGACGAGTGCGCTGGCGTTGCCCGCGCCGCGCCCGGATGTCAGCACGACGTTCGGCTCGGGATTGGTCTTGAGGGCCGCGTCGATGGCGTCGACCTGGATCTGGTCGCGCAGCAGATGAAATGTGGCAACGACGGTCGGTCCGTAGGTGGCATTCCAGTCGACGCCGTAGAACTGGTCGATTCCCGTCGCGTCCGGGTTGGTCGCGGTGCCGGGTGTCACGACCGCCGCGAGCTCGATCGTCGAGGTCGCGGAGCGGGTCCAAGCCAGGGTGTCGGGCACCGTGGCCGACACGCCGATGGCCACTACCGCGGTCGCGGCGATCAGGCTTTCGCCGATGCGGCGCGTGCGCTTGCTCAACTCGTCGACCCCCGTCGCGTCGTGCAGTGTCGGATCGGAAAATGGCCCGATCGTCCCCGCTACGCTAGCCCCGCCGAGGGGTGAAAAGTTAGATTTCGCTCATGAATGGATGTTTGCTGCAGGTGGGGGAAGAGTCGAGCCTCGTCAGGTGACATCAGGGGCCCCGGGACGTCTATGATCTCAGGCGTCAAAGGTGACGCCGGCAACTCATCGTCGACCTGCTCTGGAGTGATTTTCGGTGGTCTTTTCCCGTCGTGCACGCACGGGTGGCCTCGTGGTGGCTGTGTTGCTCCTCGGTGTTCTGGTGAGTGACGTCGCCGGGCTGCCAGGGTGCCGAGGCGTGTGCAAGACCGCCACCGCGACCGCCCAGGTGCAGTTGCCACCCGCGCCACCGAAGCCGCCGCTGCTCGGGATCACCCCGGCCAACGGCTCGACCGACCTCAGCCCGCTGAGCCGAGTCACGGCTCAAGTGGTCGGCGGCAGCCTGACCAACGTCTCGCTGGTCGACGACTACGGCAACACCCTGGCGGGCACGCTGTCGCCGGACCGGGCGTCGTGGCAGCCGGCGCAGCCGCTCAAGTACGGGCGCACGTACACGATGAAGGTGGACAGCCAGGGTGCCAGCGGTGTGCCGCTGGCGCGCACGACGAAGTTCTCGACTGCCTCGCCGGACTACCTCACTCATGTGTATCTGGAGACGCCGGGCGGCTTGCCGATTCATGAGGAGACGCGCTACGGCATCGGCACCATCATCGCCGCGCGCTTCGACGAAGACATCGCCGATAAGGCCGCCGCGGAACGCAACCTGGTGGTGACGACGAATCCGCCGGTGCAGGGATCGTGGTACTGGGTGGACGACCGGACCGCGCATTGGCGCCCGGCCAAGTACTACGCGCCGGGTACGACGGTGTCGGTGGCCGCCAACATCTTCGGCGTGCGCGTCGGCGACGGGATGTACGGCGAGGAAAACGAGAAGGCCACCTTCACCATTGGCGATGCGCATGTCTCGATCGCCGACGACACCACCAAGACGGTGAGTGTGTTCGACAACGGCAAACTGGTTCGCGCGATGCCCACCTCGATGGGCAAGGGCGGCTACCAAACCATTGCCGGACGGGACTTTTCGTTCTGGACGCCTCCCGGGGTGTACACGGTGATCGACAAAGCCGAGTCGGTGACGATGGACTCGTCGACCTACGGCCTACCGGTGGACTCCTCGATGGGCTACAAGGTGAAGATTCCCTACGCCACCCGCATCAGCACCGACGGGATCTACCTGCATCAGCTCAACGAGACGACGTGGGCGCAGGGCAATACCAACGTCTCGCACGGTTGCTTGAACCTCAACAGCTCGAACGCGTCGTGGTTCTTCAACTTCTCGCAACCCGGTGATGTGGTGGAGGTCAAGAACACCGGCGGTCCGGGGCTGAAGATCTGGCAGAACGGCGACTGGTCGCTGCCATGGGGCGAGTGGTTGAAGGGCAGCGCGCTGACGCCGAAGCCGTAGGGGCTCAGTGCTTGTCGGTGCTGCGGCCCGAGCCGGCCGTGCGCTTCTTGTTTTCGCTGACGTGTGCCGGTTTGGCGGTTCGATGCGCCGACGGTGTCCGAGCGGTATTGCCCTTCGCGCGGGTGGTGCGATGTGTGCCCGCCAGACCGCTCTTGGTCTGGTGAGCTGGGCGCACGGTGCGCGAGGCGATAGTCGCTGCCGTCGGCTGGCTTGAGCTAGGCGGCGCGACAAGCGAATTGAGGTACTTGCCCGTCACTCTCACGGCTTTTTTCACGAGGTAGAGCGGGCCGACCGCCCACCCCGCGAGACCCGACCCCAGCGGGGTGAGCCCTTCTGGTCTGGTGATGGTGCCGCCGAAAGCGTGTATGACCACGTCGAAGAGGGCGGTTGCGGCGACGCTCGCCGGAATCGTCACAGGGAAGGCTGCGTACCAAACGGGGGTCAAGCCAATAAGAGCAGCGGTGATCGCCACGTAGCCCACGGCGTTTCGGAGCTGCGCGCCAGTGACATTCGCCTGCGGAGGCGCGGCGGCAGCGCGGGCCAGTGCGGTGTTCTCTGTGCTGATGTGCACAGTCGCGGAAGTGAGTTCAACGGCGAGGGTTTGCGGCTGAATCGTGGGCACGGATCGGGGGACCGCGATATCGCTTGTGTGGGGCGCGATCACCAGGCCCGCAGCGACCACGGGCGCGACGGCGATCGCGGTCAATCTCATGAGGGAGCCGTCTTGCTTGTGCCGCGGGCGGACCCGGCGGCTCCTGGGTGCTTCGTCTGCGTGGCTTTCGGGGTGCTCTTCGCAGCTTTCGGTGTCTGTGCTGTGCGACCGGCGTTGGGGTTCACGGTGGCGGTCCGTTTTGAGCCGGCGAGGCCCCGGGTGGTGCCGGGAGCTCGGCGAGGCGCCTGGGGCACGGACGACACCTGGGCTGCCGAACGTGAATCAGACGCCGCAGCAGCGGAAATCGACTGCGGGACCAGGGCTTCGAGTGCCTTCCGCACCTGGTTGAGCGGGGACAGCACGAAGTCGGTGAGGCCCACTTCGATGAACCCCCGGCAGCGGGCACAGTAACCCGAGGAGTAGGTGGCCACGAAGGCACGGATCAAACTGATTGTCAGAGTGCTCGGGAACGCCGCGTACCACAGCGGTACCGCCACAATCGAGAGGGCAACCTGCAACAGGTTGTTGACAGTGAGGCCTGACTGATTGGCCTGGGGGGTGGCCGCGGCGATCTGGGTGGGTGCTGTTGTCTCCGTGCTGATTTGACGGGCGGCGGCAGTGAGTTCTACGGCCAGGTTTTGCAGCTGAATCGTGGGCACCGCTCGTGGGACGGTGACATTGCTTGTCTGGGGTGCGGTCACTAACCCCGCGGCGACGATTGCCGCGGCGGCGGCAGCGGCAAGCCGGGACATGGTGTCGGGTCCCGGACTCGATTCATTCATGTGACCGCTCCTTGCTCACGCTCCGGCCTGATCCTGCGGTTCTTGCGTGCTTCTTGCTGCCAGGGGTGGCCGTGCCCTTGGCTGCCCGATGCGCCGATGGCACTCGATCGGAATTCGCGTTCCGTCGCGAGCCGCCAGTACCGGACCGGCCATGATCTCGGTGGGAAGACTGTGATGCGCTGGACGGTTGAGCCACAGGAGTTGAATTCGCCTGTGCTGAAGCGGAAGTCGTCTTGGCTTGTGCAGTTAGCGCAATCAGTGGAGATGCCAAGAAATAGGGAGCAAGTACGAAGCTCGCCAGGCTCGCTCCGACAATGAAGACCGGGTCGATGGTGATCTTTTGCATGCTGACGCCCTTGACCAAGACGTTCAACAACACTCCGATACCGACGCTCAACGGCACTGTGACCGGGAACGCTGCGTACCAAGCCGCTGCGACAGCGATCACCCCGACGGTCGCCACGACCTGCTGCGGAGTGGGGGGCGCAAAGTTCAATTCCGGAACCGCTGCGGCACTGCGGTGGGACGACGCGCCGGCTGCCGTCGTGTGCGCCACAGCGGTGAGGTCAACAGCGAAGGTGTGCACCTGGATCGCGGAAGGATGCCGCGGCACTGCAACGTCTGCTGCGATCGGCGCGGACAGCACGCCGGCCGCAACGATGCCGGCGGTGGCAATCGCGGCGAGACGATGAGTGCACCTGTCGAGGCGAAGTGTTCGAGTCACGCGATACCCCCCGGCGATCGGTTCAGAGATCAGACTAGCTGACGTTAAGGTCAATATCAGGTGTTTATCAGCCTGAGCTCAGGTGTGCCGTGGGTCACACAGGCGTAGCGTTGGAGGCGTCTCTGTAGGAAAGGAGACGTGATGAAGGGCGCATTTCGCGATCCGGTGGATCACTCCCGAACAACACAACCGCACGCCGGCGAGTCGTTCATCGACACGCTGTGGCTTCCCGGCCTGTTCCTGATCGCTCTAGGTGTCGTGGGACTGGTGGGCGTCATCGCGGCGCTGGCCTACAACCATCACGAGCTGCTGCTGATGCTTGGCTCGGTGGCGGCCGGACTGCTGATCGTCGGCGCGCTGCTGATCATGGCCGAGCATCACCGGGTCGTGCGGGTGGAGCGCCGCTGGCTGGATGACCACCCCAGCCACCCGCGCCACCACGCGGTGTAAGCGGGCCCTCTGAGTTTCCGGACACCCCAGGGGTGCCCGGGCGTGGACTGCTGTCGCGTGTATCCAAGACGGCGCTTTACGTGGGGATTTACCTCTTTGCCGTTTGCTGATAATTGCCTGGACGTCAATAAATCGGTAACGGTTGTGAATCAGTTCACACACTGCACTTGCCCATGAATGGGGCTGTGAACAGTATCTATACCGATCCGACTGACAGTGTTCTACGAAGCCAGCGTGGACGCCCTAGCGATCCCCTAATCCCCTAATGGGGATTGCTGGGATATCCCGGTACTACCCGTATCGGGTAGGGGACCGCGCCCCATTTCGGGGTGCGCGTCATCTCCATATCGTGGCTAGTAATCACCGGACGGGGCCGGCGATCGAGCTTTCCGAGAGACTAGGAAGGAACGTCCAATGGACTCCCTGCTCCAATTCATCCTTGACCTGTTCAACAACGAGTCTGCTGCGCAGACGTTCGTCGCCGACCCGAATGCGGCGCTCGCGAACGCAGGTCTGGCCAATGTCAGCCCTGAGCAGATTCAGTCGGTTGCCGCCTCCGCAATCCCGGGGCTCGACCTCGTCGGTGCGGACCCGGTGTCGGGCCTGGCGCAAGCTGTTTCGAACCAGTTCGGCTTCGCGCCGGTGGAAGGACTCCTGTCCGCCCCGGGTGCGGCCGCCGGCGTGGTCGCCGACCAGGCGCTGAATCTCGGCGTGGATGGTGGGTCGAACCTGGCCGCCGCGGTCGGTGACGGCATCGGCCTGGGACTGGGCGAAAGTCTCGGCGCCGGTCTGGGCGCAGCGCTCGGCGGTGGCGTGGAGACCGGACTCGGCCTTGGTGCCGGACTCGGTACCGGCCTCGGCGGCGGATTCAATACCGGCGGAGGGCTGGGCGCCGGAATCGGTGCCGGCTTCCAGGCCGGTATGAGCGTCGAGGTCGAGGCGGGCTTCAACGCCGGACTGGGTGCTGAGGTTGGCGGTGGCTCTGCGATCGGTGGCCAGACCGGGGTTGGTCTGGGCAGCGGCTTTGGCACCGGCTTCGGTGCCGGTGGCGGCGCCGAACTCGGCGGTGGATTCCACTCGGGCTTTGGTACTGAGATCGGGGCCGGCTTCAACTCCGGTCTGGAAGTTGGCGGCGGTTTCAACGGTGGGACCGAGGTCGGTGGCCAGACTGGGGTTGGTCTGGGCACAGGCTTCGGTACCGGATTAGGCGCCAACGGTGGATTCGAGAGTGGCGCGGAACTCGGTGGCGGTTTCCACACTGGTGCCGAGTTGGGCGGCGGCTTCGAGAGCGGTGCTGAGCTTGGTGGCAATGTCGGCGGCGGTCTGGGGACGGGTTTCGGTGCCGGTGCCGGTGCTGAGCTGGGCGGCGGCTTCGAGAGTGGTGCTGAGCTTGGTGGGCAGAGCGGATTTGGTGTGAACACCGGTTTCAACGGTGGCGCTGAACTTGGTGGTGGCTTCGAGAGTGGTGCTGAGTTGGGTGGCAATGTCGGCGGCGGTTTGGGCACGGGTTTCGGTGCCGGTGCCGGCGGCGGCTTCCAGACCGGTGCCGAACTTGGTGGTGGCTTTGAGAGTGGTGCTGAGTTGGGTGGCAATGTCGGCGGCGGTTTGGGCACGGGTTTCGGTGCCGGTGCCGGCGGCGGCTTCCAGACCGGTGCCGAACTTGGTGGTGGTTTCCAGAGTGGTGCTGAGCTTGGTGGGCAGAGCGGGTTTGGTGTGAACACCGGCTTCAACGGTGGCGCCGAACTTGGCGGTGGCTTCGAGAGCGGTGCTGAGTTGGGTGGCAACGTCGGTGGCGGTGTGGGCACGGGCTTTGGTACCGAGTTCGGTGCCGGTGGCAGCACGCAGTTCGAGAGTGGTGTTGAGCTTGGTGGCCAGAGCGGGTTTGGTGTGAACACCGGCTTCAACGGTGGCGCCGAACTTGGTGGTGGCTTCCAAGGCGGTGCCGAACTCGGCGGCGCCGCAGCCGCTGGCGCAGGTGCCGCAGCGGGCCTCGGTGGCGGCGCAAACATCAACGCGCAGAGCGGTTTTGGTGGTCAGGTCGGTGGCCAGTTCGGTGGCGGTGCGCAGGCCGGCAGCAACTTCGCCGCCGGTGGAAGCAGCCAGCTCGCCGGTGGTGCGCAGATCAACGATCGCGCCGGCGTCATCGCGACCGGCAACGAGGTCGACGCCGACCGTCGCACTACGTTGAGCGGCAGCACCAGCACCAGTGCCGGCGGCAGCGCAAGCGGTTCGGCCAATGGCGGCAGCGGCCTCAGCGCGCAGGAGAACGCCAGCTTCAACAACACGTCCAATGTCGGCTTCAGCAGCCCGCTCGGCGGCATCAGCGCCGGCAGCCAGACCGCTGCGGCTGGTGGCGGATCGATCGGCCTGGGCGGCGGCGGTTTGACCGCAGCCGGCAATACCGCCGCGAGCAGCACGACCGCAGCCGCATTCACCAGCCCGTTGGGCGGCGTGACTGCCGGCACGCAAGTGGCGGCAAGCAACACCGCGGCAGCGAGCTTCCTGCACAACGACGGTGCGGCTCTGGGCGGCCAGACCAACGTCGCCGCCGGCTTCGGTGGCCAGACCAACCTGGGTGGCGTGGTCAGCGGCCAGTCCAACCTCGGTGGCGCCTTCGGCGGGCAGACTCATGTCGCGGCCTCCGAAACCTCTGCGGCCCACGCGAGCGGCCAGACCGGGATCAGCGGCGGCTCCAGCATCACCGGCGGTGCCAACGCCTCCGGTGGCGGCAGTGCGAACTTCCTCAACCACGATGTGGCGAGCCTGAATCTGCACAACTCGGTTCAGGGTGCCGGTTCGGCGAGCGGGTCTGCCGCGGCCGATCACGTGTCGGCGGGCGGAAACACCTCGTTCCAGAACGCCTTTGGTGGGCAGGGAAGCATCCTGGGTCACGACACCGCGGCGCTCGGCGGCCACGGCTCCGTCAACACCGGCGCCAGCGGTTCCGCGTCGACGACCACTCAGGGCTCGGCGACCACCCCGTCGCAGGGCAGCAGCGTCATCCACACCGGTGGCTCGGCGACTGGTGGCGGTCAGGCCGCGGCCGGCTCGAATGGTGGCTCGGTGATCACCACGTCGCAGGGCGGTGCACACGCCGGCGGCTCGAGCGCGGTGGACAACAGCCACACCTCGGCGACCGTCGACCAGCACTCGGCCTTCGACGCGTCGAGCCACGCTGCGGCGACTCCGGTGCCCGATCACTCGACGTACGACCAGTCGTCGCACGCGAGCACGGACTACTCGAGTCACTCGCTGTACGACACGAGCCACGACAGCGCGGCCTCGCACAGCCAGGCGAGCACCGACCTGTCGTCGCACAACCAGTTCGATCAGCACTCCGGGTTCTGACCCGCGAACGCCTGACACAGAATCGGTGGGGACCGTATGGTCCCCACCGATGTGTTTGTGCCGCAGTCGGTTAGCTACGGCAGGCCATGCGGAACGTCGGTGATCAGGCCGCCGTCCATCACAAACTCCGCGCCCGTCGCATAAGACGATTCGTCACTGGCGAGAAACAGCACGAACGTCGACACCTCGTTCGGCTCACCGAGGCGGCCCATCGGGGCGGCCACCAGATCGTCGGGCATGTGGGCGGTCATCGGGGTGCGAATCATCCCCGGATGCAGCGAGTTGACCCGAATGTTGTTGGCCGCCAACTCCAATGCCGCGGACTTGGTCAGCCCCCGGATCGCCCACTTGGACGCCACATAGCCGTGATTGCCCGGAGTTCCGCGCATGGCCTGAATGGACGACATGTTGATAATCGAGCCACCGCCGGCCTCGGTCATCGGCTCGATCACCGACTTGATGCCGAGCATCGTGCCGGTGAGGTTGACGTCGATAACCCGTTGCCAGCGTTCACGTTCCAGGTTCTTCAGGGTGCGCCGATAGACGATGCCCGCGTTGTTCACCAGGACGTTGAGGGTGCCGAACTCGCGTAGTGCCAGCGCCACCGCCGCCGACCAGCCGTCGGGATCGGAGACGTCGAGGTGGATGTAGCGGGCGGCGTCGCCCAGTTCGGCGGCCACCGCCGCGCCGTCGTCGTCGAGGACATCAGCGAGCACTACTCGGGCGCCTTCGCTGACCAGGAGCCGAGCGTGGGCGGCGCCCATCCCGCGGGCGGCCCCGGTGATCAGGGCGACCTTGCCGTCAACGCGTCCCATGGGCGCACGGTACCCGGCTGGCCGCCGCGACCTGCGTTACTTCCCCGCTAGCTGAGACCAGGTGTCCAGGACGTTCTCGTAGGCCGTCGGCGACACCGCGATCGAGCCTACAAAAGGATGCTCCATCGCGAAGATCAGGTAGAGAACGAACGCCAGCAGCGAGCCGGCCAACGCGATCAACGCGCCGTGCACCACGACGTCGGTGGAGGGAAAGATGTAGGTGAACAGCAGCATGACCATCCCGCCACCGAGCAGCAGCACCCACAACTCGCCGGGGATCTCGGACTGGCTGCCCGAGAGCCGGCTCTTGCGGGCACTGCCCAACTCGTCGAGCCGGGCGATCGACTGCCGGTAGAAGGAGATCTCGCTCTGGCTCACCGGCTCGATGTGCAGGAAGCTCTGCCACACGGCCGTCAGGTGTTCCGACTGCTGTTCGACCGTCTCGCCGCGGCGCATCCGGGGGAACTCGTCGTCGACGACGTCGTTGGTGTAGTCGATCAGGCTCCGCTGGATCTCCGCGCGGCCCGCCACCGGCAGGCCCGCCGAGTCGCGCAGGAGATCGGAGATCGCGGCGGCTTCGTGTTCGGTGCCCTCCTCGGCTTGGTTGAGTTGTTCCCACACCACGACGACCACGAAGGCCACCAGCACTGCGTACAGCACCCCGGCGAGGTCGAAGACGTGGCCTGCCACTCCGCCGGATCTCTTCAACCGTTGTAGGGGCAGAATCCGTCGGCTTAGCACCAACCCCAGCACGGCCAGCCCGACGGTGATGATCACGACCATCAGCCCGACCAGGGGTGCGGGCAGCTGCAATAGCCAAAGCACGAACTTACTTGTTACCGCAGCGTTCGCCCGCCAAACCGGGCCACCGCCGATAGGGTCAGCGGCTGTGCTCGAGGTGATCGACAAGGGCGGGGCTACGGCCACCCACACCACACCGCTGTTGTTCGTGCACGGCGCCTTCCACGGGGCGTGGTGCTGGGATGACCACTTTCTCGACTACTTCGCCGACCGCGGCTACCGCGCGCTCGCACTGAACCTGCGCGGCCACGGCGGCAGCCCGTCCGCGGTGCCGATCAACGCGTGCGGCGTCTTCGACTACGTCCAGGACGTGCACAGCGTCGCCTCCCAACTGCCGGTGCCGCCGGTGGTCATCGGCCACTCGATGGGCGGGTTCGTGGTGCAGAAGTATCTGGCGGTGCACGACGCACCCGCGGGGGTCCTGGTGGCCTCGGCACCGCCGACCGGCATCGCGCCTGCGACGGTGCGGGTGGCGTGGCGGCACAGACGTCAGTCGGTGCGGACACGATCGTTCAGCCGACCCCTGGATTTCTTTGCAGCGCCCGGTGTTTCGCGGGCGACCTTCTATCATTCGGCCACGCCCGAGGACATCGTCACCGCCTGCACGTCGCGGCTCGGCGCCGAAAGCGCACGCGTGCTCTACCGCGATCTGCTCTACCGCCACCTCGCCCGGCCGAAGCGGGTCACCACCCCGGTACTCGTGCTTGGCGCGGAGCTCGACGGCTTCTTCACGCCGCGCGAAGTGGCCGCGACCGCGCGGGCCTATCGCACCGAGCCGGTGATGTTTCCCGGCATGGGCCACAACATGATGCTCGAGCGCGGCTGGGAATCAGTGGCCGATCGCATCGACCAGTGGTTGGCGGCGACCCTCAGCTGACGCGCAGGTTAGTTCGGCCTCGGAGCGGGAAACCAGACCCGACCTACTAAGGAGGCCCCAATGTTGCACAGCGTCGTGCTGGCCGCCAGCGACAACATCGAAGCCGCGGGGTTCATCCTGCGCGGCATCAAAGGCATCTTCGTCGCGATCGGCAGCATCATCGCCGCGGTCATCTGCGCCGTGATCGCCGGGATGAAGGGACGAAACCCGTTCGGATGGGGCCTACTCGGGCTGTTCTTCTCCATCCTGACGCTGATCGTGATCATCGTGATCCCGAGCAAGAAGTCGTAGCGCCGAGCGTGCAGGTTCGCGTCGAGATTTCGCGCGCCGGCCACCAATAACCTGCACGCTCGATGGAGGCCGTCAGGCGTGGAAACCCGCAAGCACCGCTTGCACGCCGACGTCCCAGCGGCGGTTCACCGAATCCGCCGACTTGCCCAGCCAGCGGCCGGCCTCTTGGACGGCCAAACCCTGTGCCAGAGCGAGCAATACGTGCGAGATGTCGACTGCATCGCCGGCCAGCAGCCCGGCGTCGATGCATCGCTGTACCTTGCCGACGAGGATCTCCCGCACTGTCGGCGCGGCCGCCAACTGTTCGGGGTCGGGGTCGAGATCCTGGAACGGCCTGCTGAACATCACCCGCGCCAGCGCCGGATAGTCCAGGCAGAACCGGCGGAACACCGGGATTACCGCCCGCAGATCACCGAGTTCGTCGGATGTCTCGGGGATCGCGACGAGCTCACCGCCGAGCCGGCGGAAGCCCTCGAAGAACACCGCGCGCAGCAGTCCGTCCTTATCGGAGAACAGCTCGTAGACCGCGGGCACCGAGGTGCCGGCCCGTTGGGCGACCCGGCGGGTGGTGAAGCCCGACATCCCGTCTTCGCACAGCGTGCTCACCGCCACGTCGACCACGCGGTCGCGCAGCTCGGGAGTGCGCTGCTTGACCCTGGCCACGGACTAGGAGAGCCCGAACTCGGAACGGATGTTGTCGATACCTTCCCGCATCGCGTCCAGGGTGGCCTGGCGGGCGCGTAGCTTGCTGGCCACGTGCGCGCCGGCGCTCAGCGCGGTGAATTCGTGGGCGGCTTCGATGGCGCGCGGCAGGACCTGATCGTTCATCGCGATCTCGTCCACCCAGCCGCCGGCCAGTGCGGTCTCGCCCAGGAAGTTCTTGGCCAGCCCGACCGCCTGCTGGTAGGCCGACGGAGCGAGTCGCAGCCGCATGATCTCCAGGGCGGGGTAGGGCAGTACCATGCCGATCGCGACCTCGTTGGCCTGAAAGTTGTAGGTGGGACCGGCAATTCGGTGATCGACGCTGCACGCCAGGAACGATCCCATCGCGATCGCGTGACCGGTGATCGCCGCGACGACCGGCTTGGGGAACGACAGCAGCCGGTGCGAGAGGTTGAAACCGCCCTGCAGCATCGCGACGGAGGCGTCGATGTCACCGGAGCGGAACACCTTGAGGTCGAAGCCGCCGCTGAACACGCGGTCGTTGCCGGCGATCACCACCGCGCCGGCGCTCTCGCCCTCGGCGCGATCCAAAGCGTCGTTGATCTCGCCCAGCATGCTCGGACTCAGCACATTGACCTTGCCGTCGTCCATCGAGATGACGGCGACCGCGTCGTCCTTGCGATAACTGACCGACCCGCTCATGGATACTCCTTCGTCGCAGCGTCTACTTTCGTACCGACGTTACGTAACGAAGTTCCGATTGCCAAGAGCCAATCACGGCCTACCCGTGACGGGGCAACCGCACGACCTCGGTGGGATGCTCGAACCGGTCCCGCCGCCACCGGCTCTGAGTTTCCTCCGCGGCCTTCTTCATCCGGGCGATCTCCTCGCGCAGGACGTCAACGCGCGTTTCCTTGGTGGCGAAATGGAAGTAGTCGAGCATGTTGCGCAGCAGTTCGAGCTTCTCGCGCTCACGCCGGGCCAGGTCGTGACCCGTCATCATCTCGACACGGTGCACCGGCTGCAGGGTGTCCCAATCCAGGGCCACCTTGGTGCGGTACACCGTGCGCTTACGCCCGAAGGTCTTGGCCCACCAGCCCTGCGGCTCGGGCTGGTCGTGGTAGGAGACCACCCCGTCGAAGCGCGAGTCGATCGACTCACCGAATTGGCTGCGATCCAGTGCCGAATCCCAGACCGTGCGCCACTCCTGGGAGGGTGCCAGTTCTGGAAGGCTTTGGGGCAGAGTCAATTCCACGATATCGGTGAACCCATCCTCGGTGTGCTCGTACCGAGCCACGGTCGGTGGTTTCGGGAAGGCGAAGCTCACGTCGTAAGCGGCCATGCTGCCGTAGTTGCGGACGACCAGTTCGATGACATGCCAGTCCGCGGAATGCGGCTCCATGAACATCGAGACGTGCGGCCGTGCCTGCTGGGCGTTAACTCTCTGTTGTCGACGAATCTGCCGATGCGCGTAGATGAGTGCAGCGAGCCCCAGCAGCACTGCTGCCCAGGCGGCTACCGCCAACCACGTGCCGGCCCCGACTCCGGTGACATCTCCCCACAGATTCGCGAGATCACTCGCGTTTTCCACCCCATGCTTATATCACAGCAAATTTATGTCTTCAGAATTGACGAGGTTGAAAGTTCTTGGGGCTCAACCCAGTCGGCGGAGTGCGGCGAACGGGCTGGCGGCCGCCAAGGCCCGCCGGCGGCGCACGGCCAATTCGACCGGAAGCACCATTGAAATGCCGCAGGCCTGCGCGAATTGCTGCGCGGTGAGCCCGTCCGCGGAGTTCATGTCGCAGCGGCCAAACGGCGGAGCCCCCTCCGGCAGCCCGCCGCCGTAGCCCTGCCCGTCGGTGTACTGGTGGGCGACTTTGCCCGGATACGCCGGATTCGAGCCATAGGACGCGACGACCAGGCGGATGCCTTCCGGCTTGGTGGGCCACAGGCTGTTGAGGTCCCCGATGTTGCCGTAGCCGATCACCTTCTCCGCCGAACCGACGTAGGCACCCACCTCGTCGTAGGCGGCGTTGATGCCGGCGGACTGGTCGCCGGTGATCTGCCCGCCCCACGATTCGACATCGAGCATCACCGCCATCCGCGGATGTGGCGCTCGCACTTGGGATTTGAACGTCTCGACGGTTTCGCGCCAGTTGGGTCGCCAGACGAAGTACACGATGAAGAAGGTGAGACGCCCGCTGTCGGTATTGCTCAGACACCAGCTGTAGTTGTTCACCCAGCGCCGGTCGCGGTAGGTGCCGTCATTGGAACGGATGCACAGGACCGGGTAGGGGTAGGTGTCGTTGACACCGACCTGCCACTCCGAGACATCGGCGTAGAGGGTGTCCGGCATGCGAAAAGTCTTACCCGCCAGGTGGTCTGGCGAACCTCAAGCACCCATCAGTGTGCGCCACTGGTCCAGATTCGACGCCTTGTAGACGTAGTTGGACCGCTTGACCTCTGAGAGGGTGGCGCTGGGCTCGATCGAATACCAGTGTCCGGGGAACACCGTGGGATCACCGGAGAGTGCGGCGAGTTGCTGCAGGCTGCGGAACATCTCGTCGACGTCGCCACCCGGAAAATCGGTGCGCCCGCAACCATCCAGGAACAGGGTGTCGCCGGCGACCAAGCGGCCGTCGAGCAGGAAGCACTGACTGCCCGGGGTATGTCCCGGCGTGTGCAGCAGTTCGATGTCGATGGCGCCGACGGAAACCTTGTCGCCGTGCTCGTGCGCGGTCAGGCCACTCATCGGGATGCCGGTGACCCGGGAGACCCAGAGGGCTTCGTGGGTGTTGACGTGAACCGGGACTTCGACCCGCTCGAGCAGCTCGGCCAGGCCTGCCAGCGTGAAGCCCATCATCGACCCGCCGACGTGGTCGGGATGGTGGTGGGTGACCAGGACGCCCGAGAGGTGCATGCCGTCGGCCTCGAGGGCGTCGACCAGGTCGCCGGCGGCGTAGGCCGGATCGACCACGACGGCGTCGCCGGTGTCCCGGTCGCCGATCAGGTAGGCGAAGTTGCGCATCTGCTGCGCCATCATGTCCCCGGCGGCGAAATCCCGGCCGGAGAGCAGCTGGCGGAAATACAGACGGTCCGTCGATGCCATGGCTCAACAGTAATAGGTGCCCCGACGAGCGGTTTGGCTGAGCCGAGCCGCAGGCTGTACCCTCTTTAAGGCCCACGGCGGTTCGCCACTCGCGGGTCAGGCCCCCTTAGCTCAGTCGGCAGAGCGTTTCCATGGTAAGGAAAAGGTCAACGGTTCGATTCCGTTAGGGGGCTCGGTGGACACTCGGATCTCGTGGCTGACCTCTGGGCACCGCGGAGCTCCGCAAGTGCCTATCGGGGCGGTGTAGCTCAGCTGGTTAGAGCGCACGACTCATAATCGTGAGGTCGGGAGATCGAGCCTCCCCACCGCTACTAGGTAGACGCAAACGAGAACGTGAAAGAAGGCAACGGACGTGGCCTCCAGTACTGACGTACGGCCGAAGATCACTTTGGCCTGCGAGGTGTGCAAGCACCGCAACTACATCACCAAGAAGAACCGTCGTAACGACCCCGACCGTCTCGAGCTGAAGAAGTTCTGCCCGAACTGCGGCCAGCATCAGCCGCACAAAGAGTCGCGCTGATCTCATCCGGCCGTCTGCACGACGGTCGGTGAATCGTGCCGAGGTTGACTAGATAGGTCCTGCTCCGTGCCTTTGTCCCAAGAATTCGTCGGGCGGCATTTCCGCTATCCCGACTACTACTTGGTCGAGCGCGAGAAGATCCGCGAGCACGCCAGAGCCATCCAGAACGACGACCCGGCGTTCTTCTCCGACGAGGCCGCCGCCGAGCTGGGCTATGACGCCGTGCTGGCACCGCTGACCTTCACGTCGATGCTGGGCTACGCCGCCCAGACGGCCTTCTTCGACGACGCCAACATCGGCATCAGCGACAAGCAAATCGTGCAGGTCGATCAGGTTCTGAAATTCCTCAAGCCGATCAAGGCCGGCGACAAGCTCTACTGCGACGTCTACGTGCACGACATCCGGCAGGCGCACGGAACTGACATCATCGTCACCAAGAATGTCGTCAGCAATCAGGACGACGAGGTAGTACAGGAGACCTACACGACGCTGGCCGGGCGGAGTGAGGAAGACGGAGAGAGTGGCTTCAACGATGGCACTGCGTGAGTTCAGCTCGGTCAAAGTGGGTGAGGAGCTGCCTGAGAAGGTCATCACCCTGACCCGCGCCGACTTGGTAAACTACGCCGGCGTGTCCGGCGATCTGAACCCCATCCACTGGGACGACGAGATCGCCAAGCAGGTCGGCCTGGACACCGCGATCGCCCACGGCATGCTCACCATGGGCCTCGGCGGCGGCTACGTGACGAACTGGGTCGGTGACCCGGGCGCGGTGACCGAGTTCAACGTGCGCTTCACCGCGATCGTGCCGGTGCCCAACGATGGTGTCGGCGCCGAAATCGTATTCACCGGCAAGGTGAAGTCTGCCGACCCCGAGACCAAGACCGTGACGATCGCGCTGATCGCCACGACTGGGGGGAAGAAGATCTTCGGCCGCGCCGTCGCGACAGCGAAGTTGGCGTAACCATGGCACTCAAGACCGATATTCGGGGAATGGTCTGGGAGTACCCCGACACCTTCGTGGTGGGCCGTGAGCAAATTCGGCAGTACGCCAAGTCGGTGAAATCGACCGATCCGGCCACGATGGACGACAAGGCCGCAGCCGAACTCGGCCACTCCGGCCTGGTCGCGCCGCCGACGTTCATGTCGATCCTGGCGGTGATGATCCAGAACCACTTCTTTCAGCATGTCGACGTCGGTTTGGAGACGCTGCAGATCGTCCAGGTGGATCAGCGGTTCAAGTTCTACCGGCCGATCGTCGAGGGTGATGTCGTGAAGGGCACGATGTACATCGAGTCCGTCGACGAGCGGTTCGGCGCCGACATCGTCACCACCCGCAACGTCCTGGTAGACCAGCACGGCGAGGTCATCATGGAGTCGTTCACCACGCTGATGGGCCACGAGGGCGACAACTCGATCAACGCGGGCTGGGACCCGGAGACCGGGCAGGTGCTGCGCAAGCCGGTCACTCACGACTAACGACGGATTAACACCTGCTTGGTGTGCCGTTGTACACTCGGACCTCGGGGTTTTCCCAGATAAGCGCGCTGTCCGTCGGTTCGGGTTTGACCGAACGGGGAGCGCGCGAATTATGTGGGGACTTCCCGGCGAGGTACAGAGGGGCGTAGCTCAACTGGCAGAGCAGCGGTCTCCAAAACCGCAGGTTGCAGGTTCAAGTCCTGTCGCCCCTGCTCCAACTGAATAAAGCTGGAATGAACATGGTGGACACTGGAGGGTGCACACCGGGCTGGGTACTCCAGCCCACACGTACTCGACACAAAGGAGCATGCGGTGAGCGACGAGCGCGACAGTGCTGACGCCGCAAGCGACGGCAACGAGGACACCAACGGCGGTCAGACCGTCGTCGTGACCCGACCCGCGCGTCCCACTGGCAAGCGGTCCCGGCGCGCCGGAGCCACGGCGTTGGCCGAGCCGGAGGAAGTCGAATCGACCGCCGAGGAACTGGGCGTCGAGGACAAGCCGGGCAAGAAGGCGAAGGCCAAGAAGAAGAAGGCCAAGTCCGGGCCGTCGCGCAATCCCATCCTGTTCGTCTGGAACTACCTCAAGCAGGTCGTAGCCGAGCTGCGCAAGGTGATCTGGCCCAACCGCAAGCAGATGGTCAGCTACACCACCGTGGTTCTGCTGTTCCTGGCCTTCATGGTCGCCCTGATCGGCGGGGTGGACCTTGGCCTGGCCAAGCTTGTGCTGTGGGTGTTCGGCTAACGAACGCTGACGTTTTTAGAGAGGACTGACTACCGTGACTACCCCCGAAGGCGATACGCCCACGGGTGAGGCCGTCGATGTGATCGACGAGACCACGCCTGAGCTCGAGGCGGCGCCTGACGCTGAGGCGACGGAAGCCGCCGGCGAGGCTGCCGAGGAGGAGCTCGATCCGGCCGCCGCGCTCAAGGCTGAACTGCGCAGCAAGCCGGGCGACTGGTACGTCATCCACTCCTACGCCGGCTACGAGAACAAGGTGAAGGCCAACCTCGAGACCCGCGTGCAGAACCTGGACGTGGGCGACTACATCTTCCAGGTCGAGGTGCCGACCGAAGAGGTCACCGAGATCAAGAACGGCCAGCGCAAGCAGGTCAACCGCAAGGTGCTGCCGGGCTACATCCTGGTGCGCATGGACCTGACCGACGACTCGTGGGCCGCGGTGCGCAACACCCCGGGTGTGACGGGCTTCGTCGGCGCGACGTCACGGCCGACCGCGCTGTCGCTCAACGACGTGG
The DNA here is from genome assembly GCF_022370635.2 of Mycolicibacterium crocinum. The sequence goes on from NZ_CP092362.2 coordinate 1,120,413, forward strand.
TGAAGTTCCTGCTGCCGCAGGGCGCGGCGAAGAAGCCGGGCAAGGCGGCATCGACCGCGGCGTCTGCTGCATCGTCGGAGGCCACGCTGGAGCGCCCGGAGATCCTGGTGGACTTCGAGGTGGGCGAGTCGGTCACCGTCATGGACGGCCCGTTCGCGACGCTGCCGGCCTCGATCAGCGAGGTCAACGCCGAACAGCAGAAGCTCAAGGTGCTGGTGTCCATCTTCGGCCGCGAGACACCCGTCGAACTGACCTTCAACCAGGTCGCCAAGATCTGATCGCGTTCCGCGATCGCTAGAAAGGAAACAACCCCCAATGGCCCCCAAGAAAAAGGTCGTCGGGCTGATCAAGCTGCAGATCCAGGCCGGGCAGGCCAACCCCGCCCCGCCGGTCGGCCCTGCGCTCGGCCAGCACGGCGTCAACATCATGGAGTTCTGCAAGGCGTACAACGCCGCAACGGAAAACCAGCGCGGCAACGTCATCCCCGTCGAGATCAGCGTCTACGAGGACCGCAGCTTCACGTTCGCGCTGAAGACCCCGCCCGCCGCCAAGCTGCTGCTCAAGGCTGCCGGTGTGCAGAAGGGTTCGGCGGAGCCGCACAAGACCAAGGTCGCCAAGGTGACCTGGGATCAGGTGCGCGAGATCGCCGAGACCAAGAAGGAAGACCTGAACGCCAACGACATCGATCAGGCTGCCAAGATCATCGCCGGCACCGCCCGGTCGATGGGCATCACGGTCGAATAGTTCGACCACGTGGGAGGGCTGGCATCGGCCCGACAACCACGACCTCTGAAATCTAGGAGACACCAATGAGCAAGACCAGCAAGGCGTATCGCGAAGCCGCCGAGAAGGTGGACCGCACCAAGCTCTACACCCCGCTCGAGGCGGCGAAGCTCGCCAAGGAGACCTCGTCGAAGAAGCAGGACGCGACCGTCGAGGTGGCGATCCGGCTCGGCGTCGACCCACGCAAGGCCGACCAGATGGTCCGCGGCACGGTCAACCTGCCCAACGGCACGGGTAAGACCGCACGCGTCGCGGTGTTCGCGGTGGGGGAGAAGGCCGAGCAGGCCAAGGAAGCCGGTGCGGACATCGTCGGCAGTGACGACCTGATCGAGCAGATCCAGGGCGGCATGCTGGACTTCGACGCCGCGATCGCCACCCCCGATCAGATGGCCAAGGTCGGTCGCATCGCCCGCGTGCTGGGCCCGCGCGGTCTGATGCCGAACCCGAAGACCGGCACCGTCACCCCGGATGTGGCCAAGGCCGTCGCCGACATCAAGGGCGGCAAGATCAACTTCCGCGTCGACAAGCAGGCCAACCTGCACTTCGTGATCGGTAAGGCGTCGTTCGACGAGAAGAAGCTGGCGGAGAACTACGGCGCCGCGCTCGACGAGGTGCTGCGTGCCAAGCCGTCCTCGTCGAAGGGTCGTTACCTGAAGAAGATCACCGTGTCGACGACCACGGGCCCGGGCATCCCGGTCGACCCCGCCGTCACGCGGAACTTCACCGAAGAGGCGTAAGGCTTTTCGTCCCAGTGGCCGTCTACTCCGGTAGGCGGCCATTGGCGTTTCGGAGTCGAGGGGAGGACTTGCTCTGCACGTCTTGTTTGTGTGTACCGGGAACATCTGTCGCTCGCCGATCGCCGAGCGGCTTGCGGTCTTATTCGCCGAGCAGTCGCAGGTGCCGAACTTGACCGCGTCAAGCGCGGGAACGCGGGCGCTCGTCGGTTACCCGATTCATCCAGACTCGGTGCGGGTGATCGAGCAATTCGGCGGGGATGCAAGCGATTTCAGCGCGCGACGGCTGTCTTCGAAGATCGCCTCCGGTGCCGACCTCATTCTGACGATGACACGGGCGCACAGCGACATCGTGTTGGAGAGTGCCCCAAGGCAATTGCGCAGAACTTTCACTTTGGCTCAGGCTGCCAGGCTCATTACCGAGTTCGGGCCGGCGAGTGTCGACGATCTGGCTGGGCTGCGCCCGCAGTTGGCGGCTGACCAGGGATGGGACATCGCCGACCCGATCGGCCAGAGTTCCGAGGTGTTCGTCGAAGTCGGCGCGCGGATCGCCGATCTGCTGCCGCCGATTCTGGAGTTGTGCCGACGCTCTGAGTGAGCCTCAGTACGCGCCGCTGGGGCTCAAGATTGCCTTGACCGTCTTCACTGCGATCAGCAGGTCGGAGATCATGGACCAGTTCTCAACATAGAAGAGGTCGAGCCGGACGGAGTCTTCCCAACTGAGGTTGGAACGTCCGCTGACCTGCCACAGACCGGTAATGCCGGGGCGGACGAGGAGACGTCGGCGCGTGCAATGGTCGTAGCTGGCGACCTCGCTGGGTAGCGGCGGCCGCGGGCCGACGACGCTCATATCCCGTTTGAGCACGTTGATGAACTGGGGCAACTCGTCGAGGCTGTATTTCCTCAGGAGACGACCGATGGGTGTGACCCGCGGGTCGCTATGCATCTTGAACAGCACGCCGCCCGGGCTGTCGTTGAGCGACACCAGCCCGCCGAGCATGGTGTCCGCGCCCTCGACCATCGTGCGGAACTTGATCATCTTGAAGGGCCGGCCGTCCGCTCCGATGCGCTCTTGGAGGTAGAACACCGGGCCGCGGCTGGTCAGTTTGACGGCGAGGGCGATGAGGGTGAGGACGGGGAGTCCGAAGAGCAGGACCATGCTGGAGAACACCACGTCGAAAAGTCGCTTTTCGAACTGCTTCGCGCCGTGGTACGTGGGCTTCTCGATGTGGATGAGGGAGAGGCCGGATACCGGACGCATTTGCAGCCGCGGACCGGCGACGTCGATGACGCCGGGGGCGACGAACATGTCGATGTTGAGTCCTTCGAGCTCCCAGGAGAGCTCGCGCAAGGCGCGGCCGTCGAGATGCTCGGACGCGGTGACGGCGACGGCGAAGCTGTTGGTCTCGGTCGCGGCGGCGACGATATTCGTCTCATCGCCGAAGGTGGGGATGGTCCCGATACCTGGGAGGTCGAGGTTGGTCCGCATGGCTCGGCCGGGGATGCAGGCTCCGACGACCTCGTATTCGCATCCTGGGTCGGCGGTGAGGGATCGGGTCAGATCTCGGACCGCCGAAGGGTTGCCGACGACCAGAATGCGCGTGATGCAGCTGCCGTACCTCTTCCGCGCTTCGAGGACGACGCGACGGGCAAGCCATCGGAAAAGGAACAGCAGGGCAATGCCGCTGGGTAGCGCGATCAACAGATAGCCGCGGGCGATCTCGAGTTTGAAGGCCATCGAAATGATCGCGATGCTGCCAAATGTTGCGGCGGTGCTGATGAACACGCGCCGGTACTCTTCGACGCCGGAGCCGATGACCTGCGGCGACCGAGAGCGGTTGATCGATAGGACCAACATCCAGCCGACGACGATCAGGGCGGACACCACGAGGTAGTTGGAGAAGTAGATTGCCCAATAGTTCGTTCTGCCACGGGGACGCGCGATCGCGACCGGTCCGCCGAAGCGCACGAACTGAGCAAGAGCTACGGCGGAGACAACAGCGACGAAATCAACCGCGATCAGACGCCTGGCGTACGACTCCTGCCAACCCGAGGGCCTAGCTTTTGCCGCAGTGTTTATTACTGGCTGCCCAAAAGGGTCGCCCATCGCCGTCATGTGTCCCCCCGAACCCGCTCTCTGTTCCCCCCAAGGGAGCTTCAGTGATAGTAATCGTTGCGACGCCAGGTTTCATAACAACTTCTAATGTTGACAGGAAGCCTGCAGGTCAGGACTCCTGGGTCTATCTCGCTAACGGTGTTTCCGGCGTTTTTCATCAGTAGGTTTCGGCTGCCGGGAATCGGTCGGCGAAGGTGATCGCGAACGCATTGAGGGCAGGTTTCCACCGCATCGTCCATCGTGCCCTGCCGACACCGGTCGGGTCCAGTGATCGGGTCACCAGATACAGGCACTTGAGCGCCGCCTGCTCGGAGGGGAAGTGTCCGCGGGCCTTGATCGCGCGGCGGTAGCGGGCGTTGAGCGACTCGATCGCGTTCGTCGAGCAGATCACTCGCCGGATCTCCACGTCGTAGTCCAGGAACGGAATGAACTCCGCCCAGGCGTTGTCCCAGAGCCGGATCACTGCCGGGTAGCGCTGCCCCCATTTCTCGGCCAGCTCGTCGAACGCCGCCCGAGCCGCGGTCGCGTTGACCGCAGTGTAGATCGGCTTGACGTCGCGCTTGATCTCGTCCCAGTACTTGCGGGACGTGAGCCGAAAAGTGTTGCGCAGCAGATGAATGATGCAGACTCCCGCTGTCAACCTTTCATCGCGGACGTGTTCGGTCGCCGCGACTGACTCGGTTTGCTCAGCGCGGTGATGGGATCGGCGGACTACGCCGCGGTGGCGCGGCGGTGGATGACCGGGTCGTAGAGGGCGTGATCGTGCCAGCAGCGCCACAGAATGCGGCACCAGCGCGCACCCAGGCCACGCAGAGCACGATGGTGTGGTTGGCCGGCGGCGCGGGCGTGTTCGTAGATGTCGGCCGACCAAGGGTCTTCACGAACGGCGACGAACATCCACCAGTCGATGGCGTGGCGCATTCGCCGGTTGGCGGCGTAGCGGAACCTCACCTGACGGGTGCGCCCGGAGGCCTTGGTGACCGGAGCCAAGCCGGTCTCGGCCAATAACGACGGCGCCGATGGGAAACGGCTGCGCTGTTCACCCATTTCGGAGATCAAGACGCCGGCGGTGACGGGTCCGATACCGGGGAAACTGGTGAAGATCGGGGTGTCCGGGTGCATGTCGAGCAGCTCGCCCAGCCGCTTGTCGTGAGCTCGAAGATGAGTGTTGAGTAGCGCGAGCTGTTCTGTAAAGGCTTTGGCCGCCAAAGCTTTACCGGCGACGGTGCCTTCGCTGGCCGACAACAGATGAGGCTGCATCCGGGCGATGAGGGTCTCGGGTTTCTGTCGGCCACTGTAGCCGTGTCGGCCGGTGAATCCACCCATTCGTCTAGTCGTGATCCTGCTCGCCTGCGCGGGAGTGGGAAAGGTCCGGATGAACGCCAGGGTGATGTCACGGTCCAATGAGGAGAACAGGTGCAAAGGTGCGGGGTGGTAGGCCTCCAGGATCGACCGCAGCCGATTCTCGGTATCCACTTGCATGTCCAGGATGCGCTGACGATCCCGGCTGACCGCGATGAGCTCGGCCAGTGCCGGTGACGCAACAGCTAAGGGCCGCCACTGAGCGTACTGATGACGCAATGTGTCGGCCAAAACGTAGGCATCGAACTCGTCGGACTTGGCTGCCGCCATCCGATACCGTTCACGTGCACGCGCCGAGATCTTCGGTGAAACGCAATAGATTTCGGCGCCACAGTGCTGTTGCAGATGCTCGACGAGCAAGCCCTCAGCACGTTCGATGGCGATGCGCACCGAGCCGGCCAACGAGGCGATCACCTCGACCAGGGCCATCAAACCGTCGACGGTGTGCGCGATCTTTCGGCTGAGGAGCTGGTGGCCGTTGTCGTCGAGGACGCAGAGGTGATGGGAGCATCCGCCCCAATCGATGCCGCACCAGAAACGACTTGCACCGTCCGGACTATCCTGATTCATTGCAGTCAGATCCCTTCGATCCGAAGGTTCACGCTGCAATGACGGGGCGTGCCCGGAACCTCATCTCGGCACTCGCCGCTGTTACCGGTGGTGCTGCTCTCGCTGGCCGGTCCAAGCCCCGCAGCCACCACGGGCGGACAGGTCTGCATGTGGACCTCGAAGGTGACGCGTTTGCACAGGTCCTGCCCGTGGTGGTGCAGGTGAACGCCGAGACCATCCCGGCCCACCCATTGTTAATAGATGACGTCTGCACGATCGCCTGCGGCCACACATTGCCCACCACCTCGGGCAGTCCCTTGAGCCCGTCGCAGACGACGAAGAAGGTGTCCTTGATGCCGCGGTTGCGTAGGTCGGTGAGCACGCTCATCCAGAACTTGGCGCCCTCCCCGCCGGTGCCGGCCCACAAGCCGAGGATGTCGCGTTCCCCGGCCAGGGTGACCCCGATGGCAGCGTAGAACGGCCGGTTGGCGACTTGGCCGTCGCGGACCTTGACCACGATCGCGTCGATGAAGATCGCGGCGTAGGTTTCATCCAGCGGTCGCACCGACCAGTCGTTCATCTCCTCAAGCACCTTGTCGGTGATGCGGCTGATCGTCTCTTTGGATACCGACGCCCCGTAGATCTCGGCGAAGTGCGCCGAGATCTCACCGGTGGTCAAGCCCTTCGCGTACAGCGACAGCACGACCTCGTCCACGCCGTTCAGGCGACGTTGGCGTTTCTTGACGATCTGAGGCTCGAAGGTCGATGCCCGATCGCGCGGCACGTCAAGTTCGACCGGGCCGGTGGTGTCGGTCAGCACCGTCTTGGTGCGGGTGCCGTTGCGGATGTTGCCCGACCCCGTCTCGGGCGGGTCGTGTTTCTCATAGCCGAGGTGCTCGGTCATCTCCTCATTGAGCGCGGTCTCGAGGACCGTCTTGGTCAACTGCTTGAGCAGCCCGTCGGGCCCGGTCAGCGACAAGCCCTGCTCCTGGGCCAATCGGACCAGTCCGACCGCAGCCTTCTGGCCTTCGGACTGCTCAGCCGCCTTCTTCTTCGCCACATCGTCCAGTGTCGTCATCACGGCACCTTTCTCGCCGAGCATCACTCAGCGTGTCAGTGCCGGAAACACCGTTAGATCCACAGTCCCGGACTCCTGGGGCGCGCAGAATGGGACTGCGCGGAATCGGCTGTCGGCTCCTCGAGGGGTCACTGCCGCAGGGACGCGATGTGTTCGCGGTACCAAGAGACGGTTCGTTCGATACCTTCCTGCAGCGTGATCTTCGATGTCCACCCGGCTCTGGCTAGTGCGGAGACGTCGAGAAGCTTCTGCGGGGTACCATCTGGTTTTGTTGTGTCCCAATGAGTTTCACCGGTATATCCGACCGCGGCCGCGATCGCGACTGCGATCTCGTGGATCGTTACATCAGTGCCGGTGCCGACGTTCAGCTGCTGCGGTCCGTCGTAGTGCTCGAGCAGGTGGAGGCATGCGTCGGCCAAGTCGTCGACGTGCAGGAATTCGCGACGCGGCGTGCCGGTGCCCCAATTTGTGACCGATGGTGCCTTGGTGGCGGCTGCTTCGTGGTAGCGGCGAATCAACGCTGGAAGGACATGTGACCCGTTCGGTGAGAAGTTGTCATTCGGGCCGTAGAGGTTGGTAGGCATCGCTGAGATCCACGGCAGTCCGTACTGCCGCCGTACGGCCTGAACGTGGAGGATGCCGGCAATCTTGGCAATGGCGTAGGCGTCGTTGGTCGGTTCGAGGTGCCCAGTGAGCAGTGCGTCCTCGACTATGGGCTGCGCCGCGAACTTGGGGTAGATGCACGATGAGCCGAGGAAGAGCAGGCGTTCGACGTCGTGTACGCGGGCGGCGTCTAGCACGTTGAGTTGGATGCGCAGGTTGTCGCTGAGGAAGTCGACGGGGTAGGTGCTGTTGGCAAGGATGCCGCCGACCTTGGCCGCTGCCAACACCACATGTCGCGGCTTAGTTTCGGCGAAGAACGCGAACACTTCATCGCGATTTCTCAGGTCAAGCTCCGCCGAGGTTCGCCCTACGATCGCACCGAACCCGGCTGCCTCGAGCCGCCTCGTTATCGCAGAACCGACCAAACCGCGGTGGCCGGCAACGTAAATCGTTGCGTCACGATCGAGTTCGCGCGGAGAGTACTGAACGCCGTCGGTCATGTTAGATCGTGCCGGTGGCGATCGGCGTGTTCCAGGACGGCAGCAGGACCTTGTCCACCCACGGTTGGCCCGCGTGCTTAAGCGCTTCGATATCGGCATCGACCATCAAGCGGGCAAGCTCGCGGCCGTGCACCGTGGGCACCCAGCTGAGCCGATCACGCGCCCTGCTGGGATCGCCGATCAAGGCGTCCACTTCGGTAGGGCGGAGGTAGCGCTCATCGAAGCGGACATGAATTCTCCAATCGAGGCCCGCGTGTGCGAACGCTTCCTCGATGAAATCTCGGACGGTAATGCCGGTGCCGGTGGCCAAGACATAATCGTCGGGTTCGGGAGCCTGCAGCATCCGCCACATGCCTTCGACGTATTCGGGCGCGTACCCCCAGTCGCGAATCGAGTCGAGATTGCCCATATAAACGTGCTCCTGCAGCCCTGTCTTGATGGCAGCAACTGCGCGAGTTATCTTGCGGGTCACGAAAGTCTCTCCACGACGCGGTGATTCGTGATTGAACAGGATTCCGTTCACGGCAAACATGCCGTACGCCTCGCGATAATTTTTGGTGATCCAGTAGCTGTATAACTTCGCCGCCGCATAGGGCGAGCGCGGATAAAACGGTGTGTCTTCGTTCTGTGGCGGCGGTGTGGCGCCATAGAGCTCGGAAGAAGATGCCTGATAGAAGCGCGTTTTGATGCCCGACAAACGCACAGCTTCGAGCATTCGGATAGTGCCAGTGCCGGTGGTGTCGGCGGTGTGCTCGGGCTCATCGAAAGACACGCGGACGTGGGACTGGGCCGCGAGGTTGTAGACCTCATCGGGGTCGATACCGGCTAAGAGCGTGACTAGGCGTGCACCGTCACTGAGGTCGCCGTAGTGCAAGAACATGCGGGCTGACGAGGCGTGGGGGTCGACGTAGAGGTGGTCGATGCGTGACGTGTTGAACGTTGAGGCTCGTCGGATCAGGCCATGCACTTCGTAGCCCTTGCTGAGCAAGAGTTCCGCGAGGTAGGAACCGTCTTGCCCGGTGATTCCCGTGATCAGCGCACGTTTCGTCATACTCACCCCTTATCCTCGAACAGCACCCTACAGCGGGGAAGGTAACTTAAGTGGGGGCCACGATCTGCACAAGTGGGGGACTAAATGCGTGCCACGCTATATGTCGTAGGGGGTCTGAGTGGTGCTGCGATTCGTCGATGGGCTGGAGTGGGTGCTTGGGTCGGTGTGAGGCATCTCCAGCGATGCCACTTCACGTACTGCTTGCCTGTCACAATCGGCGCGCCCTTACGGTGCGCGCAATAACGACTTTCGCACGTGCAGCGAAGGCGGCGGGGGCCGATGCCGACTTCACCGTATTCGACGATGGTTCGACCGACGGTACCGCGGAGGCGCTAGCCGCGCTAGACCTTCCGGTCGTCCGCATCGTCGGTGACGGCTCGGCCTTCTGGTCGCGCAGCATGGCGGAGGCAGAGGCTTATGTGCTTCACGCATGCGACGATGATGGCTATGTCGTGTGGCTGAACGATGATGTGGAACTCGACGGGGATTTCCTTGAAGTTGCGCTCGCGGCGGCCAAGAGTGTTCCTGCAGCAATCTTGGTGGGTGCGATGCGGGATCCGGGCACAGGTCAACTGAGCTACTCCGGGCATCGAAGCGGCGGGATCCACCCGCTCAAACTTGTTCCGGTAGAACCGAACGGCACGCTCCAGTCGATCGATACCTTCAACGGAAATCTCGTGTTGGTGCCAATGAGGATCGCCCGTGAGCTGGGCGGCATTGACGGCTTATTATCACATTTCGGCGCGGACACCGACTACGGATTCCGCGCTGGCGAAAGAGGCTTCAAAGTTTTGCTGTTGCCCCGCTTTGTCGGTTCATGCGCGCAAAACCCGGTCCGCCCCCCTGGCGCTGTCATGGATGATTGGCGTGCATTCGTCGGCGTGAAGGGCGGCGGCAACTACAACACGCTGAGGCGGATTCTCCAGAAGACGCATCCGAATACTTGGTCTGTATACATCGCTGTGACGTATTCGCTTTGGTGGGCTCGCCGCTTGGCAAACCTCAGACGTAGTGTTCTCGTTCGGAGCCGAAGGCGATGAGGCTTAATACCGGCACCCAGTTTGCTCGGCGTGCGTGCGCGTAGACACTGACCAATATTGCTTCAACAACAAGAAACGGAGCGGCTGCGTGTCAAATCGCTCGACCGTGAAGGTGGTCGTTGTGGGGCAAGGCTATGTCGGCCTTCCGCTGGCTATCGAGACCGCTACGGCTGGCTACGTTACGACAGGCCTCGACCTTGATTTGGACGTCGTCGCTAGCCTTTCATCGGGCATCAGCCATATCGATGACATTAGCGATGACCAAATTCGCGCCGCGCTGGCGCGGGGCTACCGTGCGTCCGCGGAAGCTGCGGTGCTGGCTCAAGCAGATATCGTCGTCATCTGTGTTCCGACCCCGCTGAGTGCGGATGGCAGCCCTGATATGGCTGCGGTGGAGAAAGCTGTAGGGGAAACCGCTCGGTTAGCGAAGCCCGGTGTCCTTGTGATTCTTGAATCGACGACATATCCCGGAACCACCGATAACCTCGTTCGGCCCGCGTTAGAGGCGTCAGGCCGGGAGATCGACCGGGACTTCTTCCTCGCGTTCTCACCCGAGCGGATCGATCCTGGTAATCAGCACTACACCATCCGTAACACTCCAAAAATCGTCGGTGGGGTGACGGCAGAATCGACACGGCGTGCTAGTGAGTTCTATGGGGCCTTCGTGGATGCCGTCGTTCCGGTCAAAGGTGCCAGAGAGGCAGAGTCAGCGAAACTCCTCGAAAATACGTATCGGCACGTCAACATCGCACTGGTCAATGAGATGGTGCGCTTCTGCCGGGAACTCGGCATTGATCTCTGGGAAGTCATCCGCGCGGCTTCCACGAAGCCGTTCGGGTTCCAGCCCTTCTACCCGGGTCCTGGCGTCGGGGGACACTGCATCCCGATTGATCCCAACTATCTGAGCTACGAGGTCAAACGTCAATTAGGTCGGCCATTCCGATTCATCGAATTGGCTCAGGAAATAAACGAAAGCATGCCTCGTTATGTCGTCGATCGGCTACAGGACGCGCTGAATGACGCCGGGAAGCCGGTGCGAGGTTCTCGCGTGCTCATCCTGGGCATTACGTACAAGCCGAACATCGCGGACCAGCGGCAGTCTCCTGCGAAGCCAATCGCCACCTTGCTCGCGCGCAAAGGAGCACTACTGACTTTTCACGATCCACTGGTTGATGCCTGGGGTGTTGACGGGGTGGCCATTCCACGCGTCGACGACCTGCTGACCGCCGTTTCACAGTCGGACGCTGTGCTTCTCCTGCAGGCGCACAGGAAATACGATGTGGACGACCTCACGAAACGGTCGCAATTGTTCTTCGACACCCGGGGGGCCTCCACTCACCCCGCCGCCGTCAGGTTGTGAGACAGAGCATGGGTCTTCAACACCAGCTTCGGCAGGGCCTCCGTCTTATGGGTATCGACCTGACTCGTTATCCGTCGAGCGATCCGATGTTCAGCGTCGTTCGACTACTGGAACACTTCGGGATCGACTGCGTCGTCGATGTCGGAGCGAACAGTGGCGGCTTCGCTTCGACAATCCGCCGCCTGGGCTATTCAGGTCGGATTGTGTCGCTTGAGCCCCTGTCAAGCTCCTTCGCGCTACTGGCCGCCCGCGCCGCCAAGGACCCGGCGTGGGAGACGCTGCGGCTTGCTGCCGGTAACGAGGATTGCGAGATCGAAATTAATGTGGCCGGCAACGCGGGGCACAGCAGCTCGGTCCTTCAGATGCTCAGTACTCACTCTGACGCCGCGCCCGAGTCCCATTACGTCGGCACCGAAGTGGTGCCGCAGCGGAGGCTTGACGGACTGCTTCCCGAACTTGGGATTGGGCCAGCGCATCCGGCCTTCCTGAAGCTCGATGTCCAAGGTTACGAGGCGTCGGTTCTCGACGGCGCCACCGCATTACTTAGTGCGGGAGCGATTAAGGGACTCCAGATGGAGCTCTCGCTCGTCCCTCTGTACGAGCTGGCGATGACATACAAAGAGGGCCTAGAGCGAGGCGAGCAGCTTGGGATGTCGCTCATGGGTCTTCTTCCCGGGTTCTCGGATCCGCGTTCAGGGCGACTGCTGCAGGCGGACGCCGTGTTTTTCGCAACGTAGGTGCAGTAGAGGGATCGATTCAAGCCCTTTAAGGGTCGGCCCGAAGAAGTCGAGCCGACGGTGATAGGGGGCAGTCTGCGCGGCAGTGAAAGATGGGAAGGATCGCGAGTTGTCGACGCTGCATCGCCGCATCGTAGTTGGAGTGGTTTGTTACACCTATGCTGTATGAGGTATTTCTAGCAATGCCAATCCACTCACTTGCCGCATGCCACAATCGTCGAATCACGGTTATTCTTCGACATGCGCGGGCAGCTATGCGCTCCCGCCGCCAGCAGACTGTGAGGCAAAGCATGAGTCTCGAACACTGGCTTGGGTTACGGCGACGCCGTGGGGGAGTTGATGTGCCGCGCTGTGCCAAAACCGACGCGTCGCTGCTTCGTACCGTTGACGGACCCTATGGGGGCTGCCAGCGTCGCGGGTACGGCCGCCCAAGATGGGTAGCAGGCATCATGCTAGATGTCTGCTTGAATGGCCGCATCGTACTCGCCGACCGTGGAATTGATGTCGTGACGCCCGCCGACCGTTTCGCGGATGCAGTTGCTCGGCCAGAAACTAATCGGCATTCCGGTTCGGTATCGCGGGCGACGAGAGTTTGATGGCGGATCTAATCTATTTCAGCATTGGCGCACTCGGAGCGCTAGCGTTTTTCGCTCTTACGGTTGCCGTCGTTCGCCGCTGCCCGGCTGTCGGAATCGGGTTGATTTGTCTGATTCTCGTCGTTATCTGGGACGTGCCGGACCTGCCACGGATCTTCGCCTTTTCCGGCCTTAGTGTCTATCCCGCTGATGCGGTCACTCTCGTCTTGCTTGTGGTGGCTATTCTCGAGGCGCCACAACTTCAAGCCAACTTGCAAGGCTGGCTGGTCCCGTGGGTGTTTTTCGGAGCGCTGATCGTAGTTTCGGTACTTCGCGGAGTTGCCACGTTTGGGCCGGGAACCGCCGTAAACGAAGCGCGAATGATTCTGTACTTCTTCTTCGCTACGACGTGGGCGCTTGCGGTCCGCCCGGACCGCATCAAACTCCACACTGTCAGCATCGTTATTGGCTGGGTGCTAGTGGTTGTCGCCCTTTACCACGGCGTCGTGTACGGAATTCACGGTGCCACTTCGGCAGTTTCGGTTAATGACGATCTCGTGCAGACCGGACGCGTACTTGTAGGCCCGCAGGCGATGGTACTGTTGCTCTGCGCTGGAACTGTTTCGCTGAGCCCATCGGGTCCGACAACGGCGCACCGGCGATTCGCTGTATTGAGTTCGGCTGTATTCCTGGGACTCGTGGTTCTCGCTCAGCACCGCTCGGTCTGGTCCGCATGCGCGCTCGGTATGGTTACGGTGCTGATCTGGTCAGGACGAAAACAGGCACGGAGCCGAGTAAGCACTCTGCTCGTTATGGGCGCCTCGCTAGGACTCGTCGGTTGGGCCTCCGGAATTCTTGATGACTTAGGTTCTGTATTTTCGTCGGCGTCGGACATGCGCACGTACGAGTGGCGCACTTCGAGTTGGCGTTCCTTGATCTCGGAGGCGATCGCCAAGGGCCCGGAGGCTGTCGTTGGTGGCCAACCATTCGGTGCTGGCTACCTTCGGCAGATCTACACGGGCACTTGGGCAACAAATACTGCCCACAATTGGTACGTGACCATATTCCTGCGTTTGGGAATTATCGGCCTGATAACGCTTGCCGCGATTTTGCTTGCGGCGCTGATAAAGTCGCGATCAAAGCCTGCGTGGTGTACCTTCATACTGGTGGCCGTTGCGGTTTATGGCTGGGCGTATCAGTTCGACTGGTATTTGGCTCCTTGGCTGGGAGCTGCGATGAGTCTCTCACTTGGTGATGGGTATGGCAGGCCAGCTAAGGCTGATCATGCGGGTCTCGGCAACTCTAATGACAAAGTGCTCAATGCAGAAATCGTGACGGGGGGCATTGCACCGTGAAATCTCAGCGTCCTGCCGATGGAGGGGTCAGAATCTCACCCACCATGACTGAGCGACGGCGATGAGTCGCGGGCTGGGCCGCGTACTGTATTTACCGAATGAGCCGGGCGACTTCGTTCAGCGCGGTCCGCGGCGAGCATTAAGCGGACTCCTTGAGGCAGGTCTGATCGAGGGTGCGCGCGTCGTTAGTTTGCTGCGTAGGGTGCAGGCCGGGGATGGACCCGCCGAGCGGGAGAGGCTCCGCGCGATCGTGCGGGAATTCAAGCCGACCATCATCTTGCTCGACAAGCCGGCTGGCACTGGTTTGCGCTCGGATGACATCCAAGCGTGGCGATCGGGAGCCGACTTTAAGTTCGTCGTCGCAGACATGGATCCCTACCACTGGTATTTCAAGCACTTACCTGCCGATGGCAGGGCGTTGGCACGGTATGCCGACATAGTTTTTGTCCCTGGAAGCAGCTTGTTCGTACGGAACTATCGTCGTGCTGGCGCGAAGGACGTGCGATGGAATCCACACACGTACGACCCCGGCAGTTTTGGTCATTTAGAGATCACAAATGACACCGTGGCCAAGGATGTCGTGATGATCGGCAGCCTGATCGGCTCGCGGTTCGGGCGGCTGCGTAGGTTGCCTGGTGCGGTCGATCGAGGCCGTCTGGCCGCGGAACTGAAGCATAGTTTCGGTAGCAGCTTCGCGCTGTTCGGGTCGGGGTGGACTGAGGAAATCGGGTCGGGTTCGATCCCGTTTCATGATCAGGAAAGGACAATTCGCAGCGCGTGGGTCACTGCGAATTGGGACCACTTTCCCAAGGAATCCCATTACTTCTCCGACCGTCTTCCGATCAGCCTTGCATCGGGAACGGTGCATTTTACGACATGGCACCCCGGCTACGACGAGCTCTTCGGCAAGCTCCCATTTCTCCGACTAGTCCGACGCCGTGCTGACATCGTCCCCGAAATCCACGGCTATCTTGAGTCGACTTCGCCTGGCGACCGGCTCGAGCATGCGCGTCAGGCCCGTGTCTTCGCGGCCAGGCACTATCGTCAGGACATCAAGTACGCTGAGCTGCTGAACGCTGCAGGAGCTGGAATCGATCGAACCGCCATTCAGCGTGCGCTTAGTGGTGATCAGACGATGCTCACCGAGGAATGAGCGGGTCGGCTGGCTCGAAACTCAAGGCCCTCGCCTCCTACGCCGGTTGGATGCTCGGCGCACAAGTCGCGACGGCGATGCTCCAGTTTGGTTATGCCGCGGTTACGAGCCGACTCGTGCCGGGAGCCGGCTTCGGCGCCTACGCTGTTGCGCTAAACCTCGCGGCGGTGGTCTCACTTATTGCGCAGGGTGGCCTCGGTCTGGCTGCGGCGCGGACGCCCGAGCTCCGTCCGGGAAAACTTAGTTTCTTGATTCTCTTTGCGGTAGGCCTCGGTATCGTGTCGGGATTTCTGCTCGTCGTACTCGCTAGGCCCTGGGCAGCGTTGTGGGATGTGCCTGAGGCTATTGCGCCGGCCCGGGTTGTCGGGATAACCGCCTTTTTTGCACCGCTATCCGGGCTGTTGTTGGGCCTCCTGCGCCGGCTCGGCGAGTTCAGATTGCTCGCGATCTCGACTGTTGTGACTTCCGCGATTGGAATGGGGATTGGAGTAGTAGCCGTTTTGCTCGCGCCGGGTCCCGTTACACTACTCATCTCGCCGGTTGTCGCTACCATACTGCTGACGATTGTCGCGCTCGTTCTTACGCGTCGGCAGTGGTGGGCGAGGCCGGAAGCCGCCGCGGCGCGAACCGACCTGGGATTCGCATGGCGCGCGCTTGGGCTCACGATGCTCTCATACTTGAGCGGCACCGCCCCAAAATGGTCGGTGTCCCGTTGGGTCGGTGCCGATGCGCTCGGCCAATGGAATCGTGCGGATGTGCTCACTGCGGTGCCGATCGAGCAAATTTTGACCGCATTTGGGCAAGCAGTATATCCCGAGTTTCGTCACGACATTGGAGCTCAGTCGCGACGGAGGCAAGCGTGGACCGACTATTTGCTCCTAGTAGCATGGGCATGTTTTCCGGTCTCCGCAATACTAGCCGGCTTAGCGCCCATTGCGACCGCAATACTTTTCGGCCCCGGATGGGGTTTAGCCGCATCGATCGCCCCACTTGTCGCAATTCAGTATGCCTTTGTCGCTGTCGAGACTGCGCTCGCGAAGGCACTCGAATCGGTCGGCCGGTTTCGGCTGTTGGTCCCGACGGCTCTCGCTTCCCTAACGGTTGTTGCGCTGGGTGCAGTCGGGACTGCATTGACTGGATCGTGGGCGGTAGCACTCGTCGCACTGATCGGGGCGTCGATTCTGCGGCACCTGCTCCAGCTGGTGTTCAGCATCCGGGTCGGGGCGCTGGACGGATGGTCACTTGCGAAGGGCTACGGCTGCTCGTTGTCGGTTTCGGCCATTCTCGGTGGCTCCGCGGCCCTGGTGTCCGCAGGCGCGCTAGGCGGACTTCACCTGTCCGCAGCCCTTGGCGGTGCTGGACTTATCGTCATTGCTGTCGTGTCAGGCATCGTGCTAAGACGTCAACTGCCTCCTGTTCAGATCCTCGCGCGATACCGGTCGAATGGGTAGGCGACCAAGTGAGCTAGATGAACTCGGTGACCACCGCTGCGCGCCGGGCACGCCGCCCCGGCGGATGAAGGCACACGCGCGGGTCTAAGGCAGGATGGCGAATGCTGCACCGAGTTCCCAGCCGGGATTCACCACAAGGACCACTAACTGCGGCCACACCTCCCGCACAGGCACCATATCGGCCAGGCGCACACTTTCCCTCACAGGCCAGTACACATCGGGCGTTCCGTACTGGCCAGGGAGCGTCAGCTGATTCTGGGTAGCAGTCAGAACGAGATGGCGTCGAATCGTCCAGCGCAGAACCTGATCGGTCCACCTAGCGCACGGCCATAGTGCGCGACGCGGCTGTGGCTCGCGCAGGCGCCCAGCCCGTGACTCGCCTGCGCGTAACAGATGAGGTGGGCCGCGGCCAAATTTTGTAGAGTTTCAGTTGGATGTGACTCGACGCCACCGCAACGGATGCGTTGTACTTTTAGCGAAATGACGAATTCGATTTGAACTCGCTTGATCTTGCTGCCAACCTTAGGGTCAGCGCTCGGGTAAACGCCCCGCAACTGACCGCTGTCAACCGCTCATGACCGTTTCGCGGCGCGACGCGCTCAAGCGCATTTTTTCGGTAACGGTGTTCGGGGGACTTGGCTTGGCACCCGCACCGCCGAAGGCCATCGCCGACGGGCTTCGTTCGGCAGAAGTCAACGTGATGGATTACGGCGCGATCGGTGACGGGATGACGAACGATACCGGCGCTATCCACGCGGCCAGGGATGCAGCAGGTGTCGGAGGGAAAGTCATCATCCCCGCGGGGACATATACCGTTTCTGGACTGGCTGCAACTGTCGCCGATCAGACATGGGAACTGGCCGATGATTCAGACGCCAGGGCGACGATCAAAATGCAAGCCGAAGCGGCCAGCATCCTGCAAGTGACCGCTGCGGGTGTCACCGTCGACGGCGGGATGTTCGACGGCTCCGCCGCCACCCTGCACGACTGGTCTCAGCAGGGCATCCGCATTGAGGCGGATGGTGTCACAGTCCGCAACGTCGAAGTCCGCGACAGTCCAGCACACGGCGTATACGTACTTAACTGCGATCGAGCCACCGTCATCGACAGCCGATTTGTCAACTGCTACCACGCTGGCGTATTGATCCAAAACGGTGCGCCTGACACCTATATGTACGACATGGTGATCACCGGCAACCACGTGGAGAGTTCTCTTGACTCAGCCCACGGAATCGGTGTCGTCGGCGGTACTTCAGTAAGGAGCGTGAATATGCCAGTAAATGGTGTCACGGTTAGTCGCAATACCGTGCGTTTGCCCAGGGATCCGAATACGGAGTCTAGTTGCATCGGCGTTACGAATTGCACGGACTGGTTGGTCAGCGAGAATAACGTCGCGGGATCAGCTCTCGGCATCTCCTGTCCCAACCCGGTGAGGGCGGCGATCTCAAACAACCAAGTTCGCGAATTCAGCTCGATGGGCATTGAAATACCCGGCGATGTAACCGACTGCCTCGTGTCAGATAATATCATCGACGCTGCGGTGGTGGCCGGAGCTGGGTCCGGAATACAAAACAGTCAAGGGAGGGTAAAGGGACTCCGTGTAGTCAACAATTCTATATCGGGGTTTGCCGGTAGCATGTGTGGAATCAGTTTCTCCTCGGGGTCGCAAGTTGAATCCGCATCTGTCACGGGCAACGTGGTGAGAGCAAACTGTGATAAGTTTGTTGGATTGCAGGTCAACGACACGGCCCAAAATCTGACAATTTCGGGCAACACTTTCGATGCAGGGATGGTATCAAGCAGCATTCACGGCATCTTCTTCTCTCGAAATTGCGTCTCGAATACTGCAATTATTGACAATATCTTTACGTCAACATCCTCATCGGGCACCAATTACGCAATTGCATTCAATGTTGATGCGACGGCTTCGGGGATCACCATCACGGGCAACACAATCGCCACCGGGCAAGCGGCGACTTTCGCTGCTTTCTACTGCTACTCAACGGCCACTAACATTATATTCAAGGGGAACTCCGTGGATGGCGGAACGTCAACATCGTCCAACGGTATCGATCTTTATGGTGGCGTCGACGGATTTACCGTCAGAGGAAACCAGTTTAGCAACCTCACCGAGGCGGTCGTCCGACTGATGGCTTCGACCGCTGTAACAATGAAAAATATCGATGTGAGTGGAAATAGCATCGTCAACGTCCGCTACGGGGTTAGAAACCGCAATTCGGGGGAGGCCGTTGTAGAGACCAGCGTCGATTCCGCCGACAAATAAGCATGATGTTAGAGCCTGAGGGCGATCATGGTGGCCTGCACACCTGTTTCGGGCCGTTCGTCGACCGCTGGATTCAGCTTGTGATTGATTATTGGGGCGCGACGCAACAGAGCTAAGCCCAGATTGAGGAGGTGACGGAATCGGGGTGGAGCGATGTTGTCTGAATCGGCCGTACTATCGGGTGGAGTTCGCCGCGAAATCCTGACTGCCTCATCGGACAGATCCTGTAACGGATGCAAGCCCTTGAACTGCGGTTTGCGGCGATTCTTCGGACCAAATCTGTGCGCGGACGCCTGCTGGCTGCGGCATCTCTGCTACCCTTCGGCCATGAATCTCGATCTGAGCGGCGAGACCCATCAGGTTTCATACTTCAAGCGATTCAGCGCTATGTGGACGCTTCTGAATGCATCAAAGTCGAGGCTGGCTAGTATGGATTTCAACTTACCCTAACTTGAAGCGAGATGGTTTTAGGGGGAAGCCGTATGCAAGAGAACGTGTCTCCGGCGAGTTACCGTTACGGAATCTTAGTAAATACATGCGACAATTTTGAGGATTGCTGGTTACCGTATTTCAAGCTTCACGCGAAATATTGGCCTCAGTGTTCGGGACGCTTGTACCTAAACACAGAGACGAAACAGTTTGATTATCCAGGGCTCGATATCACAGCTTTGAAGGTGGGGGTGGGGCAGGGCGGTCGCCGACTCACGTGGA
The DNA here is from genome assembly GCF_022370635.2 of Mycolicibacterium crocinum. The sequence continues at coordinate 1,139,855 of NZ_CP092362.2, forward strand.
GCGAGTGCTTGCTGCGAGCCCTGGATAAGATCCAAGAAGACGTCGTCCTATACATGCAAGAAGACTTCTTCCTCAAGGCGCCCGTTCAGGATGACTGGGTGAAACGATACGTTCAACTTATGCTTGATGACGACTCAATCCATTGTATCCAACTCACTGATCAGGCGGTAATCGCCACAGGCCTGTCACAGTATGAAGGGCTCTGTAATGTCGACCTGAGGCAGCGCTATTTCGTCAGTTGCCAGGCGGCACTATGGCGCAAGGATGTCTTGAGATCATACTTGCGCGGGCACGAAAATGCTTGGCAATTCGAGGAATTTGGCTCAAAGCGAGGTCGCTACCTGCGCCACAACTTCTACGCCGTCGACCCGTCACGGGTCAAGCTCGATGTGTTTGAAATCATTCCCTACGTTTTCACCGGGATCGTGCAGGGCCGTTGGAAAGAAGAGGTTCCGCAACTCTTTGAGGCACACGGTATCGCGATAGATTATACGTTGCGGGGCTTTCTCAAACAGGCGCCTCCGCGTTCACTGTTGGATAAGGTCGATACCTTTCGGAAACGTTTCCCAGTCATGCTCAGGAGTTATATCGACCTCATACTTTTGGCGAAGGGACGGAAGGTTGACTGAAACAGCCTAGCGTGATGTGCCGTGGTTGCTCCTAGGTCGGCCTGGGATAATCAGCTCGCTGAAGAAGCGACCTCGCCGAGAACATGATTTCCGGCGCCTATGGGCACGCTGTGCACTTCCTGGGGAATTTGTCACTAACTAGGCTCCGATAATTTCCAATACTCCCACACCATGTCGTAACACCATACCTGCAAATGGGACTCTGCAAGATGGTTACGCGATTCCTCGACAAACGAAGTCGTCTCATGCCCGACATCATGAAATTGCACAAATATATGTTTAATTTGTGCAAGCTTGCCCGCTTCCGCAAGTGCGGGAATGAGTTCGTACTCACCACCTTCAATGTTAATTTCCGCGACGTCAATGCGGTCGGGCCAGTCCTTCCCAGCTGCCGCAACGGACTCGAACCAAACATCAATTGTTGCGGGTGGAGAAATTGATGGCGCTCCAGTGATACCTGGGTGACCTGACGTTGCGTCACTCATGACGGAAAACGTTCGTGTACCACTTCTTTTACCGACACCAAAACTGTGGACCGCGACATCTGATCCGTGGAAGCGATTTTCCAATATGGCGGCGTAATCTCGAACCGGCTCGTAAGTTTGGATTCTGGCGCGTGGGTTCTTGTTCAACCAGCCGTCAACAGAGTCACCCTTGTAGCCACCAAAAACGAGCACTTGTGACACTTCGTCGCTAGGTACTGAGGAAAAGATCTTGGAGTTGAACCCGTCTCGTAAAAATTTCTGTATGGGGGAAAGCTTTCTGCTAGGCGTCAGCTTGAGCAGCGATACTCGAAACCGCCGTCGGAACGCCGTCCACGCTTCGCCATATTGGATTCGGTATGTATCGGTCACGCCCATGCCGCAATAGTAGTGTTCGTCCAACCAACTCGAGTCCCCGATCGACTAACTCGGATACAGGGAGGCCCCAACGACGTCATGGAGCGACTGTCCGCAGCACCGAACATCGGCCGTGCGCAAGCCCAGATCTAGTCAACGTCGCAACGGATCGACTATTTGAGGCGTAGCGCGGTGACCAGAGCCCAGACAACGGACTGGGGACCCGTTCGCGGCTCGCTCAGCTAGCCTCGGGCAGCAGAGAGATTCGTCGGTGATTGGCTGGAGACGGTCACGTTCTTCGCGCAATCGTCGCGCATTAGTCCTTCGGTGTTCTTTATTGTGGTTCGCTATGCGATTGAGCGAGAGAGAGCCGAGGGCCGCCCGAATGAGATCGCAGCGCTGAGTTTGTCGGTCGGGCAAGGTGTGAGCCAGCCACCAATCCAGGTGGCTGGACGCATCAGGGTGGGGCAGCAACTGATGCCGGCTACCCGTGCGGCGCCGATTGAAGCGGATTCTCGGCACTGCGGGTGCGGGATCGCACCGCTCGGGTTGGGTGGCGAGGAGTGCCGGTGCCTAGCGTGTGGTCCAGTCGATTATGTCGCCTCCATAACCGAAGGGCGGCTCTTCGGAGACTCGGCGGGTAAGCGAGACCCGTGTTTAGCGCTCCGATATGGAAGCGTCAGCGACACGGTCTACCGGCGGTTGTCAGCTCCTGACTCTATGGCCGGATGCAGCATGGCCGTGAATGGAAGACTCCTTCGATAGGCGCTGAGGCGGCAAGACTCCCGTCCGCCGTAGCGGCCGATCTTGGGGACGCCGATCCCGTACCATCAGCGGAATCTCAGCATAGAATCGGCGCGGTGCGTCGATCAAATCGCTCCTGGCTGCTGGTAGGGGCCGCGTTGCCGGCCTAGGCCGGGCTTTTGATCAACACGATGTCAAGCGAGAATTTAGTTAAGGAGTGCGCGGTGAGTTCACTCAGTGACGAGTCCGGCAGCTCCACCGCGCCGGAAATCCATGCTGCAAGCGAGAAGAACAAAGAAGATGCCGACAAGTTGGAATCTTATCAGCAGCAGAATGCTAGACAGACTATCTCGGAAGAAGACGCGTTTACGGTAGAGCGCTACGAACAGTTCGCTCGAATGCTGCCCACCGGTCCGCTACGGATACTTGACGTAGGCTGCAACACCGGGCGTGGAGGGGTGCGCCTCAAGCAACTGAGACCAGAGATCGAGCTTGTTGGGTTGGACGCTGTACTTGAACGTGTGATTGCCTTGCCTCCCGATGTCTATACAGCCGGATTACACGGTCTCTCTACAGCAATTCCATGCCCCGATCAGTATTTCGATGCGATCGTAGCTGGGGAGTTTCTAGAGCACCTATATCCCAGTGACGTGGACGGAACGCTGTGTGAGTTCCAACGCGCTTTGCGCATTGGAGGACGATTGCTGTTGACTACACCTAACCCCAACTACCTCCGAAATCGAACTTTACGGAGGACCGTCTACGGGGTGAGTCATCTAACCCAGCACTTCCCGCTGATCCTTCGGAGACGCCTAATGATGCACGGATTCGCCAAGGTGTCGATACGAGGATCGGGCAGGGTTTCGCGGTATCTGGGTACGCATATTCCTTTCCTGCCTCTCTACGGGAGCTATCTGATTTCAGCCGATAAGATCTGATGGCCTGTGGAAGAAGAGGACTCCAGCTGTCTAAGGCTAGTGGCCCCAACTCTGAATTGCATGCGCCGCATATAATGGTAATCGCGAGCTCGCGCCGATGATTTCCTTGAATGTGTTCGAGGCGGCGATTTTTCAGGAGGAGCAACGCTGCTACTCGGCGATAGCGCAACGGTTTCATTCAGATCGACCCACTCGCGCAGTGCTTGCCGTGCAGCGGGCGAGGTCGTGCATAGGGTCTTACTTTACTTAGCCTGCTATTGGCGGAAAGGCATTATGAAAAGCGTCTTACTGTCAGCTTTTGCCTGCGACCCGACAAAAGGTTCCGAGCCTAGCTTAGGTTGGAATTGGGCCGTAGGGCTAGCGGAAAAAGGCTTTAAGGTACATTGTATTACCAGGGGTGAGTCCCAAGTCGCGATCGCCGCTGAGACGCTTCCTGAGAATCTTACATTCCATTATGTAAGCCTACCGATGCAAATGGAAAAGCTATACTCTGCTTCCCAGCCTACAATGTATCTCTATTACATCTTGTGGCAATGGAACGCATACAAACAAGCGGTGGCACTTCATAGCCATTACAATTTCGACGTTGTACACCATGTAACTTGGGGAAGTCTGCAAATGGGCTCGTTTATGTACAAGATAAACGCCCCATTCATTTTTGGGCCAGCAGGTGGCGGCCAGGTGGCGCCAGTAGCCTTCAAAAAATATTTCGGCGAGGCTTGGTCTGTTGAAGAGAATAGAGATAGGGTAGGCCGCATACTCCTAAAATTTAACCCGGCTTGTAAAGCAATGTTGAAGAAGGCGATGGTTGTACTGGCGTCTAATGACGATACTCTACGTATGGCGCAAGTTAACGGGGCCAGCAATACCACTTTAGCGCTCGACCCTGGACTGCCCCACTGGTTCTTCCCTGACGTGAACCTAATAAAGGCTCCGGAAGGTGGCACCTTAAAGCTCTTATGGGTGGGCCGCTTGATGCCCCGCAAAGGCACGTTGCTTTTGCTTGATGTTATGAAGGAGCTGAAAGATTATCGCGGTATTACGCTTACCGTCGTGGGGGATGGTCCGATGCGAGACGTTTTTCTGAAGACAGCAAAGAGGTATGGATTAGAAGCAACTGTCGAGTGGAAAGGCCGAGTCCCGTTCGCAGAGGTTCGAGGTTATTATGCGAGCCATGACGTGTTTTTCTTTACGTCTCTAAGAGATTCTTGCCCTATGCAATTAGTGGAGGCCATGGCTTTCGGGATGCCGGTAGTAACTCTCGACTTGCACGGCCAAAGCCTAATTGTGGATGCGGACCGGGGGTTCAAATGTTCTTCTGACACGCCGGATATTGCCATCGACAACCTGAAGGCTGCCATACTAGAGTTGTATAGCGATCCCGCTCTGATCGGGCGGTTGAGTGCAGGAGCTTTCAGATTCGCTTCTCTCCAACGGTGGGACAAGAAGATTGATTCGATCGTTGACAAATTTTACCCTTAATAGAACAAGGTGCCACTGAATTGCGTCGAGCCCCACAGTGCGTGGGCGGGTCGGTTGCTGCCTAACCATCATCCTTGTTAACGGATCGGTGAGGAAGCACACGTGGGCTACCCGGCCACACAAACGAAAGTTTGATAGCGCACAACCGGCAGGCGAGTTAACGCGTCATTTCGCGGTGGTCATTCTGCCGGAGTTGCACTTTGCGTGCGACGCCGCATCCTTAGCGTGGACGCGTAATCGGCGTGCCGGCCGCACAGCCGAGGCGTGCCTGCCGCTTGGAAATCTTACTCGATCGGGCAGTTTTCAAACGGCCAATGATGCGGTGCCTGGCATACGAAACTTACCCGAGATCGAGTCAGCTTCATTGAATTTTGGGAAGGGGGGCCTTGCCCCCATGTAGTGGACACGGGATTTGTGGTTATGCGGCTTCGGGCAGCGTAGCCGGTGTCAGGTTCCTTTCGTAGGTCGCGGGGCTGGAATGACGGCAGTAGGAGTGCCGTCGTGTGGTGTTGTAGCGGGCCAGCCACCGAAAGACCTCACGGCGGCAGATCGCCGCGTCCGGCCAGCAGGCACGGTCTTGCAGAATCTCGCGCTTGAGGGCGGCGTTGAACGATTCGGCCAACGCGTTATCGGCACTTGACCCCACCGCACCCATCGACTGGACGACCCCCAGATCGCGGCAGAGATTCGCGAAATCCCGTGAGGTGTACTGACTTCCATGATCTGCATGGAATATTGCACCAGCCAGTGAACCCCGCAGTGCAGCAGCGGCTTTGAGCGCATCGATGACCAGTTCGGTGCGCATGTGATCGGCGATCGCCCACCCGGCGACCCGCCGTGAACAGCAGTCGATCACGGTGGCCAGGTACAGGTTGGCGCCGGTCGCCAATGGCAAGTAGGTGATGTCGCCGACGTAACGGGTGTTGACCTGCGCGGCGGTGAAATCGCGTTTGAGCAGGTCGGGGACCTTCTGGTTCGCCGGGTCCGCCACGGTCGTCTTGACCCGACGTCGGCGTCGATAACCGGCGATCCCGGCGCCGCGCATCACCCGAGCCACCCGCTTGTGGTTGACCCGCTGCCCCTCGGGCGCACCGTCGTTGAGCTCGGCGGTGATCCGCGGCGCCCCGTAGGTGTTGTCCTCGTCGTGGACGGCGCGGATACGCTCGGCCAGCGCCTCGTCAGCAGCCCGACGGGCCGCTCGTCCGTCAGCACCGGCCAACCACGCGTAGAACGACGAACGCGCAACCTCGACGACTGCGCAGAGCCACTTTGTCAATGGACATCTGAAAGTGCCCATTGGCGGACGGAAGGACTGCCCGTAGGTGGTCAATAAGAACTGCCCAGTGGCGGACATGAATCTGCCCAGACGGGTGTGTCCGCCACCGGTGGTGTCTGTCAGGTCAGGGGCTTGACTCCTTTCCCGTGCAGGGCTTGGGCCAGGCGCACGGAGTCACCGCTGGTTTGGCATAGGTGCGCGTGATGGAGCAGCCGGTCGACGGTCGCGGTGGCCAAGGTCTTGGGCATCAGTTCGTCGAAGCCGCTGGGGTGTAGGTTCGACGAGATCGCCACGGAGCGGCGCTCGTAGGCGGCTTCAACGATGCGGTAGAGCCCTTCAGCGGCATCGGCACCGACCGGGAGAAGTCCCACGTCGTCGATGACGACGAGCTCTGCGCGCACGATCTTGGCCACCGCTTTGCCCAGGGAATCGTCGGCACGGTGGGCCCGCACCAGGACCCCGATATGCTCCAGGGTGAACCATGCCACCGGCATCCCGGCTTCGATCACTTTCTGTCCCAGCGCTTCGAGGAAGAATGTCTTGCCGGTGCCAGCGGGCCCGCAGACCACCAGGTTCTCGCGTCGGTGCACCCATTCCAGGGTCTGCAGCGCCTGCTGGGTGGGTAGCGGGATCGATGAGGCGGCCGGGTCCCAGACGTCGAACGTCTTGCCTGTGGGGAACCCGGCGGCTTTGCGGCGGGCCGCGAGCATGGACCGGGCCCGCCCGGCCGCTTCCTCGGTGAGCAACGCTTTGATGACTTCGGTGGGGTCCCAGCGTTGGGCCCGGGCGGTGGCCAGCACGTCGGCGGCGATCGCCCGGGCGTGCGGCAACCGCAGCGACCGCATCAGCGATTCCACCTCGGCGGGCAAGGACGTGGCAGGTGTGGCGGTGGTCATCGGATGCCTGCCTCGTCGGTGTCGATGACGGTGCGGCCGAACAGGTTCCACCCACTGGTGCCTTGCGCCAGCGAGGTGTGCTCATCGGCGCCGCGGCGAGTCAGATCCAACCCTTTGGCGGCGAGGATGGAGTCGAGGTCGCCGGTGGCGAACCGACCGTGCACGGCCGCATGCCCGAGCGCCCAGTCGACATCGGCGCGGCCGGCCAACGCCGCCAGCTCGACGGCGTGCGCCATCTTCTGCAAGATGCGTTCGGTGCCCACGGCGGCGGCTTCTTTGAGCCACACCGCTGCACCCGGCCCGAGTGCCAGGAACGTCTGCTCACTGACGGTGCGGGCCCGCACCGTGTAGTCACCGGGGATCTTGTCATGGTGCCCGGGGAAATGCGCGTCATCGATCGCGGGGCTGCCCGGGGTGGCGCGGCGGTGCCGGGCCACCTCGACCGGGCCGCCGTCATCAAGGGCGCAGCAGATGACCTCATCGGTGCCGTCGTGGTGGCGGATCCACACCGTCTGCCCCAGAAGTATTGCTGGAACAGAGTATTGGCAGTGTTCGAAGGTGACCATCGGGGTGTTGTCGGGGACCCGGCGGGTGACACCGAGGGCGGCGGTGTGCGGCAGGTCCGGGATCGCGTGCAGGGCGGGACGCTCAGCGGTGAGCATCTCCACCGGGCGCCGACCCGTGGCGCGGTGGGTCCGGGCGTTGATCTCGGTGGTGAACCCCGCGCACGCGGCTTCGACGTCGGCGAACGAGTCGTACTGCGGTAGCAGGTTCGTCTCGGTGGGCACGATGTCGGCTTTGGCCAATTTCACGGCGTTTTCCACCCCTCCCTTGGACGCCGGATCCGCGGGTTCACAGGTCAGCACCGAGATGCCGTAATACCGGCCGAAGGTGACCGCGGCGCGGTTGCGGACCGGCACGCCGGCGATGTGCCCGACTGTGACGGTTTTCTCGTTGTCGGTCAGCAGGTAGGTCGGGGCACCGCCGAGGTGGCGGAAGATGCGGTCCAGGCCGGCGAACACACTCGGTACGGTGCGGTCGCGCAGGGCGAGGACGATGCGGTAGCGGCTCCAGGCCAGCCAGGCCACCAGCAGCACGATCTTGCGGCCAGCGACCACGGGGCCGTCGGCGAAGTCGTACTGCAGCCACAATCCGGGTTCGGTGATCCACGGTCGGTGCACCCGGGTATTGCCCACGCGCCATTGCGCTTTCACCTCCGCCAGGGCTCGGCGGGTGGTGCGGTCGGTACCCGTGTAGCCGAGTGCGACCAGCTTGTCGTGGGCTTTGTCGCCGCGGATCTTGCCTTTCGAGTCGGCGACCCACGTCTCGAGCAGGCCGCGCCAGTCGTCGATCATCCGGGCTCGCCGGGTCGCCGGTGGCAGACCGGCATTGCGGTTGTCGACAGCGTTTTTCACGGTGTGGTGCGAGCAGCCGCACAGTTCAGCGGCAGCGCGGTAGCTGCCGGTCAGGTCGTAAGCATTGAGTATGTCCATAAGTTCTCCGTCAGACTTCAAGGTAGGTCTCTCCTGTGGTGTTCGAGTTCGACTAGGCATCGACATCGAAACCGCAGGAGAGGCCGCCCCGGCGCTGACGCGCCGGGCGGCATCACAAGGGTCTGGGCAGATTCATGGCCGCCAGCGGGCACATTCGTGTCCGCCAGTGGGCAGTTCTTATTGGCCGCGGATGGGCACTTTCATGTCCGCCTACGGGCAGTTTTTCATGTCCGTCGACACCACTTCACCTCGAAGGCGTGCAGGTGGTCGGCGACAAACTGAAAGCGGCTCACCAGTTCGTCTCCCCGGCGAAATATTTGGCCGCCGACCGCAAGATGTCACGCTCGGTGGACAACCGCGCCTCGGTGGCGCGTAACGCCTTGACCTCACTGCGGAGGCGGGCCAGCTCCTGCTCAGGGCTCTCGGCCCCTGGCACAGGCTCGGCCACTACGACACCGCGGCGGTGCCGAATCGGCACCCCGGCCGACTTGCACCACGCCGAGAGCGTGGCCTCGCTGACACCGAGCTCGGCAGCGATCTGGGCGATCGTCGCGCCCTCGGTGTCCCGGTAGAGCGCGACCGCGTCACGCTTGAACTCATCGGGGTAATTTTTCCTTGCCATCGGGTTGGATCATCTCGCTTCCCCCAGCACATTCCTGGGATTGAGCGTGTCCAACACACGGGGTCAAGTCCCGGGGGCGATATGCTTTCGACTACTAGGAAACGGTGACACGTCTTTTCCGGAAAATGGCCGACTTCCTCAATGTAGCCGCGGCATGCGCAGGCACGCATCCATCCCGGAGACGAAGCTCTCGACCATCGCATCCAACGTGTAACTCTGCGCTTTGGTGCGTGCTTGGCGCCCGAGCGACGCCCGCCGCTCGGGCTGGTCGATCAGTTGCTGGATAGCCGAAGCAAAGGCTTCGACAGTGCCCTCGGTAACGATACCGCTGATGCCGTCTTCCAAGTATGAGATCTCGGGGCCGTGCTTAGCATCTTTCGTAGTCAACAGCGGAATCTCCGCCGCGAAACTGTCTAAGATGTGCAAGCCAACCGCGCCTGGATTGATGAGAAGATTCGCGGCTTTAAACCACGCAGCCTTTTCCTTTCCGCGCTGAGTACCCGCCCAATGGAACCAGGGTTTGCCCATTGCGGGTTGCAAGTCCCGTCGGCTGGGGCCGTCGCCCAGCACGACCAGACGGAAATCCGGATGCCTGTTGACGACACGTCTGCAAGACTCGAGCATCATGTGCAGGCGCTTATCGGCATACAAAGAGCCGCAAAAGAGTCCCACAACCGCGTTCTCGGAAGCATCAATTGACGCTCTCAATGCCGCGATCTCCGCGTCTGAAACGGATGCAAGGTCGGCTGCAAAGCTGCGGTTGTCGATTGCGTTGTTCAGCACAGTAATTCGCTCCTGCGGAAAGTTAGCATCTCTCACAATTGCGGCGGTGATATCCGTATACGCAAACCACCAATCCACCGATGTCAGCGTGCGGCGTTTCCAACGTTCGAGAAGTCCTGTGGGCGAATTGCTCTGGAAGTTGCGTCCATGGCCCCAGTAGGCCACACGCGTCTGCCGTGGCCCCCTGCCAAAAAGCCAGGGGTAGTTAGACAAAATCCGGCTTTCTTGCATCAACACAACCAGATCGGCTTGCTGAACTACCCCTGAAATCGGTTGCCATAGTAGATCGCGTCCGCCAACACGCCAATGACGATTGCGCACCTTAGTCGCCCAAGCCAACTCACCTGTGTCTTGGCGTACGGACTCAGTCGGCGTAGCATCGCCGTGGATCAACGCCAATTCAATGTTTAGCGTGGCGCAAGCACTTCGCAACTGCTCAAAAAGACCCAAGCGGTAGTGAAGCAGCCGATGTTGAATAATGGCGACTTTTCGTGTCTTAGCATCCATCCATGCACTCCGGACTCGATCATTCCATCCAAAATTCGACATTATTGGTAGCGGATCAAGTCGCCGATTGTTATGCGAGCGACCTCGAGGGTCGCAACCAATAATCCATATCAACCGTTATCCGGGGCGTAGTGACTCCAGCTTCGATAGGCGGTCCCTAGCGTCAAGATCATTGCATAAGACAACGCAGCCCCGCTTCGCTCCGGTTTCGCTTGATGCGGGTAGTGACGGGTAGAACCGGTATATATCGGTCCGTTCCATTGCATCGAGGTAGGAAGCACTTAAAGCCGCGCCTGGGCCGTAATCGTCATAGTTGTAGGAATCACCCGGTACCTCGAAATCATCGATCATGATGATTGCCTCCGTGCACGCATCGAAAATAATATTGATCTCATCTGCGAGTGGCAAATCGGCATTCCAATGTGCATCAAGATAGAAGAATAGGCGACTCTTGCAGAGCTGTGGATCACTCACGAGTTTCCGCAAGAAACTCCTGCTATCGGATAGCGTAAAAGCAACTCTATCGCGCACATGTCGTGTGTTGCGTTTAGCGACAGCTAGAACCCTCTCGTCGGCCTCGACCGAGTAGACTGGGACACCGAATTCGGCGAAGAACTTCGTGGTAGCGCCGATAAAAGTACCCGTCTCAATAATTGCCGAAGGTTGCACTACCGAGAATATGTCGCGGAATAGCCTTATGCGACCAGCCTGCCCGTTCATTGCCCCGCCCCATGACGTGCGCTTATACGGTTCCAAAATAAAATGCAACATCGCCTTGTGTTTGGGCTGCATCCTGCGCACGAGAATTGATCTGATAGTTCCCATACGTCGTCCCCTTTATGTCAGCATCGGTAATTGTGCGGTTGGGTGCTCACGATGTCCTCTGCGTCGGGTTGAAGGTATCACGGTATGTGTGAGGGGCCTATGGACATTGTCAGGCATCGCGCTCGGCCCAGAACCGTCGTAATACCGCCCATACGAACCTGGCATTTCCGAAGAGGTATCTCCGCCATAGGCGTCTGGGCTCGGAAGCTAGCCGAAATAACCACTCGAGACCGGCACGCTGCATCCACTGCGGTGCCACACGCAGCGTCCCGGCCGCGAAGTCGAATGCGGCGCCCACCGCGACCGCCAACCGGCATGTGCTTTCGGCTACGCGCGCTGCCTCGAAGTCCTGCTTCGGCGTGCCCAAGCCGACCCAGACAACATCTGCATCTGAATGCCGAATGAGGGCATCCTGATACTCGATTTCCTCCGCGGTCAGTGGGCGGAATGGCGGACTGTACGCGCCGACAATCTCCAGACCGACGAATCGCTCAGCCAAGCGGCCGCGCATTCTTTGAAGTACCTCGTCTGTCGACCCGAGTAAGAAATGGCGCACGTCAGAGGATCGGCCGATGTCGAGGACATCGAGAAAGAGCTGCGGTCCTCGCACCTGCTGGATCTGGGGTGTTTGCCGAGTGAGACGAGAAAACCACGTGATCGGCTTGCCGTCCGCAAACACAATGCCGCGATTCAAAAGTTGGCGGTAGCCGTCATCCCGATCCGCGAGGGCAATGGTGTACGCGTTTGCTAGATGAATCGGTTTGGAGGCCCGGTGGCGGGCCAAGTCGACCACATATTTGGACGCAGAGGTCGAGTCGGTCGACTGGATCTCCAACCCGCCGATGGATTGCGTCTCCACAACCCTCTTACCTGCCTGGCCGTTCGCCGTCTGAAGTGCGGGTTACCTGCTTCGGATCATCCAAAGGCTCAGCAACCTGCGTGTTATCCCTCGATGCGTCGGGAGAATCCGGAGGATCGTGCGCCTGAGAACGAACGCGATCCATGACGGTCGGTGATTTGGTCACGGAGTCGCGCCGATCACTGCCGTAGTAGCCATAGTTATAACTATATGAATTGGCGCCGCGTGTGGATGTCATCGTGAATACGGTGCCCAGCACGGTCGCGCCAACGTCCCTGAGGTTCCCGATCGCATGCGCTAACTGCTCACGTTTGGTTTGTCCGTACCGCGCCATGATTAGCGCGCCGTCGGAATTGGCCGCAAGTATCGCGCCATCGGTGACCGCGAGCAGTGGCGACGAATCGACGATCACGTAGTCGAATTGCTCACGCAGTTGGCTGAGGAGATTCCTGGCCGCCTGTGAGCCGAGGAGTTCGCTCGGATTCGGTGGAGTGGCACCGGAGGTAATTGCAGTCAAGTTGGTGAAGGCGGTCTTCTGCAATACGTCACGCAGGGAAGCACCGCCGCTGAGAGCGGTGCTGAACCCCACTGCTCCAACCAGGTCAAGATATTTGTCCACCGATGGCCGTCGCATGTCTGCATCGACCAGCACTACAGAGTGTTCAGCCTCGGCGAGTGCGAGTGCAATGTTGATTGCCGTGGTGGACTTGCCTTCGCCTGGTGATGCGCTGGTGACCACGATCACTCGTGGCGGATTGTCCACCGCGAGGAACTGCAAATTGGTCCGCAGCTTACGGAACGACTCGGCGACCGACGAACTGTTGCCCTCGAACGAGATCGCGGGCTTCTTGTGGAGATCCTTATCGAGCGGAATGCTGCCGACCAGTCCGGTGCCGGTGATCTTTTCGAGGGTCTCGCGGTCCTTAACGGTGTTATCGAGTTGGTCTCGGAGAAGGGCTAGACCAACACCGAGGAAGGCCCCGGCAGCAAAGCCGGCTAGCAGATTGCGCAGCTTTTTGGGTGTTACAGGTTTGGCTGGAACGGAAGCCCGCTGCTCGACGATAACCCGGGCATTGGGTGAGGCGCCCGTGACCGGGGATGCCTCCAATTCGCTTACCATTTGCACGAATTCGTCGGATAAGCCGTTTGCAATATCACGTGCACGCGTAGGCGATGTGTCGCGCACTGACACATCGATAAGCACCGTATTTGGTTTCGCAGCCGCGGTAACCCTGGCTTTCAACGACGCGGCATTCATGTCGAGGTTGAGCCGGTCAATAGTGCGCTGTGCCAGCGTTTCGCCCATGATTAGTTGGGTGTAGGACAGCACACGTTCCTGAGACAGGCGGTTCCCTTGGTACAGGTCGGTAATCGACGATCCGGAAGACGCCGACACGTACAGCTGCGTCGAGGCTTGATACTGAGGGATGGTCGTCAGCGTGTACATGACGGCAGCTACTACGGCGACAAGCATCGTCACGCAGACCGTAATCCAGCGTGTCCGCAGTACCTTTACATAGTCCAGAAGGTTCAACGCAGCTAGCCGCTCTCTTGGGGATCGCCATCGGCGTTAAAGGTCATCCAGCACATTGTGGAACCGAGACCTTCGTGGTGACGGGACCCACTAGTGGCTGAATAGGAACACGTGCGACGCCCGGCGACGTCGGCTCGGACAGGTGGAAGATAACCTCATCTGTGTGTCCGGCCGGAATCACCACCAGGGCTTCGAAGCTCGGATGACCGCGTTCGGTGTCTGCGCGCGCATCGATTTGACTGCCGTTGGACATTACATCAATTAGCTTAGCCCCCCTGGTTGCGAGCAGGCGAACAGACGTGAACATAGTTCCTTTGGGGATAAGGTTTGCTCCGTGATTAGGGGAGAAGCCCAGCCGTCCGGCAACGTTGTCCGGTAGGGATTCCGGACTCGTGACATTATTCTTCAATCGAACCGTCACCGTTGACCTGCGGGTAGCGCCACTGCAACCATCGGCGACATATTCGATTCGCCGATCCAAGTAATAGTCCAGTTTGTTGCCGCCAAGATTGTTGATGACAATTCCGGCATATGGTGCCGGATCGTCGGGAATCGTGTGCGCCAGAGGCGTTTGTTCCAGCAGGGCCTGTTCCTCAGGGTATGAGCTCCACACGGCGATTCGGCGTTCGCTGACCGCACGGCCTAGTGCGTCGAGTAATGCCCGCGGAGACTTCACCCGCCCCATCACCTGCTTTACCACTTCGGCGGCGATGTCCTGCAGAAACCTCTTCCGTGCTCGCTGGTCCTCACTATTTGGAAATCGGATGTAGGCAGTCGATTCCGTCAACTCGACGGCGTTGTCTTTTGTCACCGTTTCACCGTCCGGCATCACGACAGGGCCCGTAGCTCCCAGGATGTAGCCGAGTGCAACAGGGTCTACCGCTATGACCCCGTCAACTTTTATTCCTGATTGCTCTGCCATCGACTTCCAAATCTGCGCCGCGTACGGAAAGTGGGAGCTCTGATTGCTATTGCGGAAATCGGTGGATGGATTGGTGTAACCATATTGATTATCGAATTCGGGGCCGAGGCTGATAGGATCGAATTTCCTGCTTCCGAAGTCGTTGTTTGAGGCAAGGGTGTCCACGCTGGGCTTGCCGTCGTCGAATCGGACAATCCCGAATCCGCCGAGCAGGCCCCCGGTGCCGCGGGCCTCGGCGTTGGTTTGAAAACCCATGAAATAGCTACGTGGGCCGTCGGCGCCTAGCATGGCCGGGGCCAGCCGCGCAGCAAGGGCAGTATTTGTCAGCAGCTTTGACAGATCTTCTGTCTGCGCTTGCAGTTGAGATCGAGCGTTAACCATGGCATCGAGATAGGCAGGCTCTGAGATCGCGTGCGCCTGGGTGTTGAGTCGTGTGGCATCCGTCGCGAACTTCTGCAACACCGGCTCTTCATTGCGGAGGGTCATCACATCTAGTCGGCCGTCGGCGAGTAGATGATTCGGCGAAACAGTTGTGCCGGCATCAGCGATCGGCTTCAGCACGTCGGTAGCCAAGTTAAGAACCACGTCTGAAATCTGTTGACCGGTCTCGAATGGGCTGCCCAGCCACGGCACGGCAGCGGCGATGTCCCATGGTAAAGAGTGCGCTGCATCGCGGGCCGCCTGGGCGTGGGACTGTGCATCCAAGGCAAATCGAGACGCATCCCCGGTATTGCCCTGCAGCACTGCGCTCTTCGCCTGCTGCGCGCTATTTCGCGCGGCCTCGAGGTTCGACTTCGCAGCGTTTGCCTGGAAGCCGAGCCAACAGCCGAACGCGAGGAGTAGGACCAATACCCCGAGCGACGGCCAAATGACAGCGCGGCGCTTTAACCACGGCTGGCCGTCATCGCTCTGCTCCGCTTCGTCACCGCCAGTCAAACGCCGCCAATGAAGTCCCACTCAGTCAGCTTCCCCTACTCGGACGTGGTCTGTGCGCTATGCGCGCAGATTCACCGTTAGCTCCAAAAAACGACTCGCCGGTGGACGTAATGTCCAGTCGACGAGTCGCTTTGGTGTGAACCGCTACGGGTTGAGGTACGGGCCGACCTTGAAGTTCTGGGCGACGGCGTAGGCGACATTGTGAGTGGCGTCAGCAACCGCAATGAATGCATTTCCGATTGGCGGGCCGATGATCGGGATGACCGTAATGGCCTCGCCGACGAGCTTGATGACTCCCGCTGTGGTGTCAAGGAAGCCCCAAACCAACTGTGCACCGATCTGGACGGTCACCTTGGCGAGAGTGGCGAGACCGTCAATAACCGGATTGGCGTTGGCGGCGGGCGTCTTCGCTGCTGCTTTAGGCGCGACGGCCGGAGCTTCTGTGGTCGGCGCGGGTGCGGTGCCCGGATCCGAAGCAGGCGGCGTGTCCGAGGCACCGGAGCGACCGGAGTGACCGGTGCTTCCGGAGGTGCTGCCCGAGCCGGAGGTGCTGCCCGAGCCGGAGGTGCTGCCCGAGCCGGAGGTGCTACCGCTTCCGGAGGTGCTACCGCTTCCGGAGGTGCTACCGCTTCCGGAGGTGCTACCGCTTCCGGAGGTGCTACCGCTTCCGGAGGTGCTACCGCTTCCGGAGGTGCTACCGCTTCCGGAGGTGCTACCGCTTCCGGAGGTGCTACCGCTTCCGGAGGTGCTACCGCTACCGCCGGTGCTGCCCGAGTTGTTGTTGTCGTTGGTCTTGGGCTTGCCGCTGCCGCCCTCGTCCTGGGAGAACGGGGCGTGCAGCCACGGTGCCGCGTGGACTACCGCTGGCGAGACCGTCGCTGCGGTGCACAGTGCAACCGTGGCCAGACTGACCTGAACTTTTTTGGAAAGCGAAGAAGTCACGATCCAACCCCCCTATGACCCGAATGACTAAGCGGTACTCGGCTGCTTGAGCACCTAAATCGATGTGATGGTACCCACGTTTCGACGCCGGTGTCAACGCGAAATGGCCAACTTGTCGACGAAAAAACTTGCATCTAGCAGGACTTTCAAATAATCGCCTACGGATCGCCGCGCCTACGGCGCCAGCGATCGCGCAAATCCACTGACATCCCGCACCGAGGCCGCAAAGACCTCCGGCATCGTCGCCGGGAACAGCAAATCTCCGCCGTGGCACGTACCGGCTACAACTCGGCCGATGGTGGGCACACCCGCAGTCAGCAACCGTCGGTAATACAGAAGGCCCTCGTCCCGTAGCGGATCGAGCTCGTTCACCGAGATCACGTGCGGCGGTAAGCCGGCAAGGTCCTCATCCGAAGCCGCACCAGCCCAGCACGTCGGGTCGTCGGCGTTTGTCTTGTCCGGGTCGTAGAGCGCACCCAGCAGCGCGGCCTGCTGACAGCTGATGAAGTACCCGTCGTTCTCCCGCAGTGACGGCAGGTGGTCTGGATAGTCGAGCCAGCGGTTGGAAATGTATGGGCACTGGGCGTAGGCGCCGGCGATCTCGCCGAGCCATCCTTCCCGTTTCGCTTTGTGGACGACGGTCAGCGTCAGGTTTCCACCGCCGGACTCACCGGAGACGATCAGGTGGCTGACTCCGAGATCCGCTGCGTTGGCGTACACCCAGCGGGTGGCGGCCGCGCAGTCGTTCAGCCCCGCCGGGTAGGGATGAGCGCCGAGCCGACCCCCGGAGTTGCGAAACTCCACGCCGACCACGACGAGACCCGTGGCTGCCATGTTCTCCCGTAGGCGCTGATATGAGATGTCCGCGGCGCTGGCGATCGCCATCGCGCCGCCATGGAAGTGCACCACCGCCGGTAAGGGGCCGTCGGCATGATCCGGGCGGCTAATCAACAGCGTGATCTCGTTAGCGTCAGCCCCAGGGATTGTGACGGTTGTCGTGGTGACGCCGACAGGCGCTGGGACGGTCTTCGCGAACATCTCGAGCGTTCCGCCGACGGCGTCCTCGGCGAATGCGGCGTATGCCAACAGATCCGCCATCGGCGAGTCGACGGTCAATGGAGCGTCGGGGAACACGTCGGCCAACCCCAACGGAGTCAACGCCGCGACCATCCGGGGATCCGATCGGGGATCGGTGCCAAGGGTGCAATTCGGATCAGCAAGTCGCCCAACAGACATGGGCCCGAGATTAACTCGGGCCCATGTGCGGTATTCGGTTATTCGCCGACGGCGGAAAGCCTGCTAAGCGGCCACCGCACCCGGCTTGAGGTAGGTGACCAGGCTGACGTCGAGCGCCTCGTCGACGAAGTAGTACTGGCACCCGGTCAGGTACCGCATGTAGTTGTTATAGCTCTCTTCGCCGGCCGCCGCGATGGCCTCATCCTTGTGCTGCTCCAAACGGGCCGCCCAGATGCCGAGGGTCTTGATGTAGTGATTGCGCAGCGACAGCGGCTCGGGCACGGTGAACCCGGCCTTCTCACCGTGCTCGACCATCATCTGAGTGGTCGGAATCCGGCCACCGGGGAAGATCACCTCGCCGATGAACTTGGCGAAGCGGGCGAGTTCGAAGGTCAGCTTCTTGCCGCGGGCCTGCAGATCGTAGGGGTGGTACCCGACGCTGCTCTGGATCGTCATCCGGCCGTCGTCGGGCAGGATCTCGAAGCAGGTCTTGAAGTAGTCGTCATAACGCTCGAAGCCGAAGTGCTCGAACGCCTCGATCGACACGATGCGGTCGACGGGGGAGTGGAACTGCTCCCAGCCCTCGAGGCGCACGTCGAACGTCCGCTCGCTGTCGACCTTGGCCAGCAGCTGATCGCAGTACGCCTTCTGGTTCTTGGACAGCGTCAGGCCGATGACATTGACGTCGTACTTCTCCATGGCCCGCTGCAAGGTCAGGCCCCAGCCGCAACCCACCTCGAGCAACGTCATCCCAGGCTTGAGGTCCAAGGCGTCGAGATGCTGATCGACGTTGGCGATCTGCGCCTCGGAGAGCGTGACGGTGGGCCCGGTGAAGTACGCGCAGCTGTACTTGCGCGTCGGATCCTGGAACAGCCCGAAGAAATCATCCGACAGGTCGTAGTGCGCCTGGATGTCCTCGAAATGGGGCCGCATGTCCTTGGTTTCAGTTGCCTCGGGCATGAGTGTGAGAGCCTTCCTGATTCTGCTTATCTATCTGCACCACGGCCCCCGCACGTGATGATTTGCGCGCGCGCCAGTATGCACTATGTGATCTGGACCATACCGTCTCGGGCATGCGGAACGGTGTCCAAACAGTGCCTTAACCGGGTGTTTCTTTCGCCTGCTTCTCAAGCGTGAACTGGTTAACGTCGATGTACCCTACCCGGAATCCGCGGGCGCACCCGGTGAGGTACTTCATGTAGCGGTCGTAGACCTCCTCGGACTGCACCTCAATCGCCTTGTCGCGGTTGGCCTCCAGCGCAGCGGCCCAACAGTCCAGGGTGCGCGCGTAATGCGGTTGCAGCGACTGCGTGCGAGTGAGCGTGAAGCCGGCCTTGGCTGAGTGCTCGTCGACCTTCTCCGGCGTCGGCAGCCGGCCGCCCGGGAAGATCTCGGTCAGGATGAACTTCGCGAACCGCGCCGCCTCGAACGTCAGCGGAATCTTCTTCTCGACCATCTGATCAAAGGTCAGCGACGTGATCGTGTGCAGCAACATCACGCCGTCGTCGGGCAGAACCCGGTACGCGAGATTGAAGAAGTCGTCGTAGCGGTCGAAGCCGAAATGCTCGAAGGCGCCGATGGATACGATCCGGTCCACGGGTTCGTCGAACTCCTCCCAGCCCATGAGTTCGATGCGCTTGCTCCGCGGACTTCCCGACTCGGCGAACACCTGCTCGACGTGGTCGCGCTGATTCTTCGACAACGTCAGACCGATGACATTGACGTCGTACTTCTCGATGGCGCGCATCATCGTGGCGCCCCACCCGCAGCCGACGTCCAGCAGGGTCATCCCGGGCTGCAAGCCCAGCTTGCCCAACGCCAGGTCGATCTTCGCGATCTGAGCCTGCTCGAGGGTGTAGTCGTCCTCCTTGAAATACGCGCAGCTGTAGGTCTGAGTCGGGTCGAGAAACAGCCGGAAAAAATCATCGGACAGGTCGTAGTGCGCCTGTACGTCTTCAAAATGAGGCTCAAGCCGTTTGGCCATGCTGGTGCGCCTTTCGCATTGAATGCTTCAGGCAGCAACCACAAATCCCCCCCGATGGGATGGGCGATCACCGCTGTGTGCAGACCTGATGCTAGCCGCTGCACCCGCCATCCGACGATTCCGAAAGATAAGCGTAATTACCTAGCGGACCTCGGCAAATGTGGTTTTCAGCTCACCGGCGATGTCGTCGTAGAGCGCTTCCGGCAGGTCATGTGCCATGCCGTCGAACAGGACCAGCCGAGCATTCGGGATCGTCTTGGCGATCGAGCGGCCACCCGACGGACGCATCAGCCTGTCGGCGCGGCCATGGATGACGACGGTGGGCGCACTGATCTGTCGGTCGTATTTCTTCAGGCTGCCGGTGCCGAGGATCGCGGCGAAATGCCGCGCGATGCCCTGCGGGTAGTGCGACCGCTCGTAGGCCTCGATGGCGTTCGCGCGTGCCTGCTCGTCGGGCACCGGATAGCCGGGGCTGCCCAGAATCTTGCCGACCCGAACAACGTTCTCGACAATCACGTCGCGCGGCGCATTCGGTGGCGGCCCAGTGATCAGCGACAGCAGTGACCGCGGCGCCGGGGGCGGCAGGAATGCAGAGTTGTTGGACGAGAAGATGATTCCCAACGCTCTGGTCCGCTGGCTGTACCGCGCCGCGAAGATCTGCGCGATCATCCCGCCCATCGATGCTCCGACGATGTGTGCCTGCTCAATGCCCAGGTGATCGAGAAGCGCGGCTGCGTCGTCGGCCATGTGCTCGAGCGTGTACACCGACGCACTGGGGCGCCCGACAAACGAACGGGCCAACTTAGGTACCAGCCCGCCGCTCGCCCGTTTGCCGTGCAGCTTGGTCGAGAGGCCCACATCGCGGTTGTCGTAGCGGATCACCCGATAACCCTGGTCGACCAGCTTCTCGCAGAAACCGTTGCGCCACAGCAGAAGCTGAGCGCCGAGACCCATGATGAGCAACACCGCCGGGTCACCGGGATTGCCCAGGTCCTCGTAGTAGAGCTCGATGTCGTCGCTGATGGCAGCTGTGCCGGTGCGGATTTCCATCAGACCTCGACATCACTCTGGTGCTCGCGGCTGACCTCCACCATGAAGTTGGCGAAATAACCGCTGAACTGCGGATCGTTCATCATCTGCCACTTGGGCGCCAGCAGTTTCATGTAGCGCTCGACATAGAGGAACTGCTTGCCGATCAGCACCAGCTCGCGGGGCAGCTTGACGTCGTAGGCGTCGGCCAGCGTGGAGAGTTGCTTGCCGATCTCGGCGTAGGACATGTCGCCCAGGGTTTTAAGTGTCAGCGGGGCCGCGAACGCCTCGAGGTCCTTGGCGGCTTCCTTCTCGGGTTTCGTGGTGCCCACGGCGCCGAGCAGGACGACGATCTTGCCTGCCGCGGCATGGTCCTTCTTCACCAGCAGCGCGTAAACGAGTTCACGCAGCAGCCAGCGGGTGCGCGGGTCGATGCGACCCATGATTCCGAAGTCCAGGAACACAATTCGGCCGTCGTCGTCGACCAACAGGTTGCCGGCGTGCAGGTCGCCGTGGAACAGGCCGTGGCGAAGGCCGCCCTCGAAGGTCGAGAACAACAGCGCCTTGACCAGCTCGGTGCCGTCGAAGCCCTTCTTGCGGATCTCCTTGACGTCGTCGATGCGCACGCCGTGCACGCGCTCCATGGTCAGCACCCGCTCGCTGGTGAACTCCCAGTGCACCTGTGGCACCCGGATGTTGCGGCCCAGCGGCGAACCGTGCAGCCCCGACACCCACGCCTCCATGGACTGCGCCTCGATGCGGAAGTCGAGCTCTTCGGCCAGGTTGTCGGAGAAGTCGGCGACCACGTCCTGGGCGGACAGCCGCCGGCCCAGCTTGGCCACCTCGACGAGCTGAGCGAAGCGCTTGAGGATCTGCAGATCGGCGGCCACCCGGCGGCGGATGCCCGGTCGCTGGATCTTGACCACGACGTCCTCGCCGGTGTGCAGCGTGGCGAAGTGCACCTGGGCGATCGAGGCCGATGCGAACGGCTCCTCGTCGAACGAAGCGAACAGCTTCGCCGGGTCGCCACCCAGCTCCTGCTGCAGCAGCTTGTGCACCTCGGCGGTGTCGGCGGGCGGCACCGCGTCCAGCAGGCCGCGGAACTCCCGGCTCAGATTTTCGCCGAAGGCGCCCGGGCTGGACGCGATGATCTGGCCGAACTTGACGTAGGTGGGTCCGAGGTCGGCAAAGGTCTGGGGGATCTGCTTGATGACCTTGTCCTGCCAACGGCCACGTCCGGGCAGTTTGGTGAGTACTCGTGCGCCGGTGCGGGTGAGCTGCCACCCGGTGGTGCCGATGCGGACAGCCTCGACCGGCAACGGAACGCGATCGAGCTTGGCTACTTCGCGGTGTTTGGTCGAACTCATTCGTCCAAGTCTGCCAAACCCGTCGTCCCTATCACCAATCTGAAATTGGCGCAGCGATGCCGGTCACATGGGTGGTTACTTCATGATTTCGGCTGCCAGGGCGTCAGCCACGGCTGCGGCGCCATTCCCTCGGCCGCCGCGACCAGCTCGTACATCGTTGCGCCGTCGATGGATTCGCGAATGATGTCGGCGTGGCCGGCATGCCGGGCCAATTCGGCGATCAGGTGCTCGAACACCCACCGCACCGACCAGGCCTCGACATCGTCGGGGAACCACGGCGCATCGCGTGGCACGGGTACCGCAGCGTCCAGATCGGCGGTCTCGACCAGCCGCAGCGATGCGGCGTTCTGCGCGGCCAACTGCTGTAGGAGTTCGGCCAGGGTCTCATCAGGCCTCATCACGTACTGGTCCTGATACTCCTGCGCGCGTTCCTCAAACGGGCGGTCGTCGGCCGGCGGTTCGCCCGGCGCCGCGGCCACCCGCTGCATCCAGGACTGCTGCACGCCGATGATGTGTTTGATCAGCCCACCGATCGACAGGGTGCTGACGGTCGGGGTCGACCGGGCCTGCTCGTCGGTGAGGCCGTATGCGACGGCGACGAATGCGCTCTGGTGGTAGGCGAGGAATTCGCGCAGGGCGTGGCGTTCGTCGCGGACAGGTGGGGCGAGGGTGGGCATAAGTGTCCTTTCACTGATGGATGTAAAGGTCTCGGAGACAAGCGATTTCGGCGCCGTGATGGATTACCTCACGGTTGATGTGCAAGATCAGTTCGGAGAGCGCGTAGTCGGCGTAGGGACCTTCGGCATGCCCGCATGGACGGGCCAGGTCATCGTCGGACAGGCCCCGTACGCCGGTGATCCACCGCGCGTAGGCGTCGTCGAGCTGAGCCAGCGCGGTCGTCGCGTCGGTGGCGTAGGGCCAGCTCTGGTAGTCGGCGGACGGCCCGCCGAAGTGGGAGTGATTGCGCATCGCGAGCACGCCGACGATGACGTGCGCCAATCGCCACGCGATCGTGGTGACCGGTGCCGGCTGGGGCGCCGGAAATTCGAAGTCGATGCCGCCATCGCGGTGCACAGTCCAGCACCCGGCGACCGGCTCCCAGAAGTACTCGTCGTCGGTCAGGCCGTCCAGGAGGGGTCGCAGCGCGTTCGTCCAGTGCCAGTCGAGTTGGTCGGCGAGCTGAGTCGTCCATGTCATATCTGCAGGCTTTCATGCTTTGCGGACAGCTTCTGTCCGCAGAGTGGGTGACACTGGAGTCATGTCGCAGACAACGAGCCGGGTGCTGCAGCTTCTCGGCCTGTTGCAGTCCCGGCGGGTGTGGTCCGGCACGGAGCTGGCCGAGCGACTTGGGGTGACCGCCCGCAGCGTGCGCCGCGACGTCGAACGGCTGCGCGACCTCGGCTATCCCGTCCACGCGAGCACCGGCCACGGCGGCGGCTACCAGCTCGGCGCGGGTGCCGCGCTGCCGCCACTGCTGCTCGACTCCGACGAGGCCGTCGCCATGGCCGTGTGCCTGAGACTGGCCGCCGGCGGCAGCGTCGCCGGCGTCGGCGAGGCCGCACTGCGCGCGCTGACCAAGCTAGATCAGGTGATGCCGTCTCGGATGCGCTCCCAGGTCGCCGCCGTCCACGACGCGACCGTCACGCTGACCCGCGATGCCGAGTCGCCCGTCGACCCCGAAATCCTGATGACGCTGGCGCGTGCCTGCCGCGACCGCGAACACGTCGGCGTCGACTACGTCGACCGGGCCGGCGCACCGACCAGCCGGCGTCTGGAGCCCTATCAACTCGTAACGACCGGACGGCGGTGGTACCTGCTGGCCTACGACCGCGACCGCGACGACTGGCGCAGCTTGCGGCTGGATCGGATGGGTCAGGTTCAGGCGAAAGGAAGCACCTTCACGGCGCGGGAAGCGCCCGACGCCGCCGCCTACGTCCGTCGCGCCATCACCACCTCGCCCTATCGTTACGTCGCCAGGGTCCGCTACCACGCCGCCAAAGAGGTTATGGCCCAGCACTTCTCACCCACCTCGGTGACCATTGAGGACGACGGTCCCGGCACCTGCGTCGTCGTCACCGGCGCCGATGACCCGAAAGTCCTGGTGCTGTATCTCGCGATGCCCGGCGTCGCCTTCGAGGTGCTGGAACCCGACGAGGTCGTCGAGGGTGCTCGAGCGATGTCGGCACTGCTGGCCGGTGCGGTCAGGCGGTGATACCGAGACGATCGGTGAGCACCAGGAAGGCCACGGCGAAATCGTTGTGCGCGGTGTCGGCGCGGACGCTGTCCCAATCGACCTGCTCGCGCACCGCGCGGGCCGACGGCAGCAGCGACGCGAAATCGCAGTGGTGCTCGTTGAGCGAACACAGCTTCTCGGTGATCACGTAGGTCGGCGGCAGCACCCGCATCGAGATCGCCAGCACGTCGTGCGGCACCGCGCACTCGAGCGTCGTCGCATCGACCGGAACCCCGTTGAGGCGATGCAGGACATCGATGACGAACTCGCCGCCGACGCACGCCTTGAACAACCAGTCCTCGGGCGGGCGCTCGATCGTGAAGCCGGCGTCGGCGAGGCTCTTAGCGGCCAACTCCACCTCGGACTCCGCGACCACGAAATGCACGTCATGCACCGGCTCGGGCGCGCCGTACACCCACAACGCGTAGCTGCCGGCCAGTGCGAAGTCCGGACCGTCGGCCTTCATCGCCGCCGCGGCGCGACGCAATGCCGAGCGGAGGTCTTCATTCCGGGCTTGCACGGGTACCTGGTACCCATGCGGATGGCCACCTTCAACATCTTGCACGGTCGCAGCTTGGATGACGGGCAGGTCAATCTGGAGCGGTTGTCCGAGTGCATCCACCGGCTGAACCCCGATGTGCTGGCCCTGCAGGAGGTGGACTGCGACCAGCCGCGCTCCTCGTTGGCCGACCTCACCGCGATCGCGGCCGAGGCGATGGGGGCGGTGGCGCACCGGTTCGTCGCCGCGATCTCCGGCACGCCGGGGGCGACGTGGATGGCCGCCACCGGCAGTGAGCAACCGGGCACCGCCGCCTACGGCATCGCGCTGCTGTCCCGCTATCCGGCGATCTCCTGGCAAGTGCTGCTGCTGCCCCGGATCCCGATGCGGTTCCCGATGTATCTGCCCGGCCCCAACCGGGTGCAGGTCGTCCACGAGGAACCGCGCGCGGCGATGCTCGCCCAGCTGGACACCCCGCTCGGAGTGATGACGGTGGCCAACACCCATCTGTCCTTCGTGCCGGGGTGGAATCGCGTGCAACTGCGGCGGCTCACGCGTGACCTGCGCGGGCTGCCCGGTCCGCGGGTGCTGATGGGCGACCTCAACATGTCCGCGCCCGCGCCGAGCCGCCGCACCGGGCTGCGCTCGCTGGCCGCCGCGCCGACGTTCCCGCTGCACTGCCCCGACCGCCAGCTCGACCACATCCTCACCGACCACGACGGACTGGTCGCCACCGAAGCGTGCACGCCGGTGCTGCCGATCTCGGACCATCGGCCGCTGGTGATCGACGTGTCGCTCCGCTGAGGGATGGTTGGGCCGTACATTGCTCGCGTGCGGATAACCTCCGCGGAGTCGACGGAGCTTTTCGTCGGGCCGCCCGATGCGCCGCTTCAACTGGTCCGCGTCGGCTACAGCGGTGCCGGAACCGTGCGGATCGTCGGTGACGGGCTGCAGGCCGACGCGGTGGCGGTGCCGCCCGGCGACGGGGCGGCCGAGGTGCCGGTTCGGATTGAACGGCCGGTGTATGGCCAGCGTCTGACGGCTCGTGCTGTGGGCGACGACGCCGAGTTCCCCTTCGAGCTGACGGTCGCCGAACCCGGCTGGACCATGTACATGATCAGCCACTTCCACTACGACCCGGTGTGGTGGAACACTCAGGGCGCCTACACCAGCCAGTGGACCGAGGACCCGCCCGGGCGGGCCCGGCAGAACAATGGCTTCGCGCTGGTGGCCGCCCACCTCGAAATGGCGCGCCGCGACCCGGATTACAAGTTCGTGCTCGCCGAAGTCGACTATCTCAAGCCGTATTTCGACACCCACCCGGAGGATCGCGCCGATCTGCGCCGGTTCATCGCCGACGGCCGCGTCGAGGTGATGGGCGGGACCTATAACGAACCCAACACGAACCTCGTCGGCGCCGAGACCGCGATCCGCAACTTCGTGCACGGCGTCGGGTATCAACGCGATGTACTGGGAGCCTCGCCGGCCACCGCGTGGCAGCTCGACGTGTTCGGCCACGACCCGCAGTTCCCCGGAATGGCCGCCG
The DNA here is from genome assembly GCF_022370635.2 of Mycolicibacterium crocinum. The sequence goes on from NZ_CP092362.2 coordinate 1,165,976, forward strand.
ACGCCGGGCTGACGTCGAGCTCGTGGGCCCGCGGCCCGCACCATCAGTGGGGTCCGATGGCCGGTGACGGCGACCCGCGGCGCATGCAATTCCGCAGCGAGTTCGAATGGATCGCACCGTCGGGGCTCGGCCTGCTGACCCACTACATGCCCGCGCACTATTCGGCCGGCTGGTGGATGGATTCCGCGGCCTCACTCGCCGAAGCCGAGCAGGCCACCTACCACCTGTTCGCGGAGCTGAAATCGGTTGCGCTGACTCGCAACGTCTTGTTGCCGGTCGGCACCGACTACACCCCGCCCAACACCTGGGTCACCGAAATCCACCGCGACTGGAACTCCCGCTACACGTGGCCGCGGTTCGTGTGTGCGCTGCCGTCGGAGTTCTTCGCCGCCGTGCGCGCGGAAGGTGTGACGCCCTCGCCGCAAACCCGCGACATGAACCCGATCTACACCGGCAAAGACGTCTCCTACATCGACACCAAGCAGGCCAACCGCGCCGCCGAGGACGCAGTACTGGGCGCCGAACGCTTCGCGGTGTTCGCCGCGCTGCTGTCCGGCGCGCATTATCCGGAGGCCGCGTTGGCCAAGGCGTGGGTGCAGCTGGCGTACGGCGCCCACCACGACGGCATCACCGGCTCGGAGTCCGATCAGGTGTACCTCGACCTGCTGACCAGCTGGCGCGACGCGTGGGAGCTCGGTTCGGCCGCGCGGGCGGGCGCCCTGCAGCTGCTGTCCCGTGCCGCCGCATCCGAACCCGGCTCAGTCGTGGTATGGAATCCGTTGGCGCACAAGCGAACCGACATTGTGACCGACGATTTGTCGACGCCGCTCGGTGCCGGTGCCACGGTGGTGGATTCGGCCGGGGTGTCGAGTCCCGCCGTCGTCTCCGGCGACGGTCACCGAGTGAGCTGGCGAGCTGACGGCGTCGACTCGCTGGGCTGGCGCAGCTACCGGGTGGTGGCTGTCGACGAGCCGACCGGCTGGCAGGCCATCGACGGGTTCGAGATCGCCAATGGGTTCCACCGGTTGCGGGTGGACCCGGCGCGCGGCGGCGCCGTGGTGTCGCTGGTCGAGCTGGGCGCCGATCGCGAGCTGATCGCCGAAGGGCGGGTCGGCAACGAGCTGGCCGTCTACGAGGAGTATGCGGCCCACCCGCAGGCGGGGGAGGGGCCCTGGCATCTGCTGCCCGCCGGGCAGGTGACGTGTTCGTCTGCGACCGTTGCCGATTCGGTGCAGGCCTATCGCAGCCCGCTCGGCGAGCGGCTGATCGTGAGCGGGCGGATCGGCGAACTGCTGCACTACACGCAGGTGCTGACCCTGTGGCACGGCATCGACCGGGTGGACACTAGCACCACGATCGACGAGTTCACCGGCGCCGACCGGTTGGTGCGGCTGCGCTGGCCCTGCGCGGTGCCCGGTGCGCTGCCGGTCAGCGAGGTCGGTGACGCGGTGATCGGGCGCGGGTACGGGCTGCTGCACGACCACGCCTCGGGGGAGGACCGCGCCGTCGACTCCGCCAAACATCCATGGACACTGGACAATCCGGCGCACGGGTGGTTCGGGTTGTCCTCGGCAGCCCGCGTTCGGGTCGGTACCGATGTGCGCGCGGTGTCGGTGGCCGAAGTGGTGGTGCCCGCCGAGGGCACCACCGGGGCGCGTGAGCTCATGGTCGCGTTGGTGCGGGCCGGGGTGACCGCGACATGCGGTAGCGCTGAACACCCGCGGTACGGCCACCTCGACGTCGACTCCAACCTGCCGGACGCCCGCATTGCGTTGGGCGGTCCTGACGAGAATCCCTTCACCGCTGCGGTTCTCGCCGCTGCAGACGGCGCGTACACCGCGGAGTTGAAGCGCCAACTCGCGAATGCCGGACAGGCGCGGGTGTGGGTGCCGGCGAGCGCGCCGTTGACCGCGGTATGGCAGCCCGATGCCGACCTGCGCGGCGTGCTCGACCTGCCGGTGCTGATCGTCGCCGGCGACGGCGCTGTCGCATCTGTCGTCGACGACCTCGACGACGCGCAGATCGACGTCGTGCAGCAGGCGCCCTCGGGTGTTGGCGAGTTCGAGTCACGCACCGTCGCCCTGCTCAACCGCGGCGTGCCGGGATTCGCCGTGGAGCCGGACCAGACGCTGCACACGTCGCTGATGCGGTCGTGCACCGGCTGGCCGTCAGGCGTATGGATCGACCCGCCCCAGCGCAGGGCGCCCGACGGGTCCAACTTCCAGCTACAGCATTGGACCCACACCTTCGACTTCGCGCTGGTGTCCGGAGCCGGTGATTGGCGCTCGTGCGAAATGCCCTTGCGCAGTGCGGAATTCAATCATCCTCTGGCGTGCGTGGTGGCCGACGACGCAGTGGGCACGCTGCCCGCCGACGGCTCACTGTTGCGTGTCGAACCGGCCGGGGCGCTGCACCTTGCCGCACTCAAGATCGGCGGCAACCCCACCGCCACCGGAAGTTCGGCTGCCGTCGACCCCGAGGACGTCACCATCCGGCTGGTCGAAACGCGCGGCGCCACAACCGAAGTCGCGTTGTCCTCCGATGTGGGTGCAGTGTCGGCGGTGGTGTCAGCGGATCTGCTGGAGACCGCGCGCGGGGCCGGCGAGGCACCGCTGCGGCTGCACGGCTATCAGATCGCCACCCTGCTGGCCCGGCTGAATGTGCACACCGTGCTCGATGCCGACGGCGCCGCGCTGGCTCCCGAAGCCGAGTCCGCCCAGCCGCTGTACGCCCGGTATTGGCTGCACAACCGCGGTCCGGCCCCGCTGGGCGGACTGCCCGCGGTGGCGCACCTGCACCCCGACGCGATCACGGCCGAGGCAGGCCAGCAAGTGCGCCTGCGACTGACCGCCGCCAGTGACTGCAGCGACGCCACGCTGGCCGGGCAGGTGCGGCTGCGTGGCCCGCGCGGCTGGACCGTCGAACCCGACCTGTTGCCGTTCGAGCTGCCCACCGGCCACCACCGGGAAGCCGAGATCGTCGTCACCGTGCCGCCCGACGCGGAGCCCGGCGACCACCCGATTCGCGCGCAGCTCACCCTGTCTGGGGATGTGCCGGTGGCGTGGAAGCAGGCCGTCGAAGACGTCTGCGTCGTCTCGGTCGGCGCACCCGACACCCTGGTGCGGCTGGTCACTGAACCGTCCGACATCGTCGTCGCGGCAGGGGAGCGCGCCCGCCTGGCCGTCACCGTCAGCAGCGCCGCCCACGCCGACCTGTCGTTGGAAGCCCATCTGATCAGCCCGTGGGGGACGTGGGAGTGGACCGGGCCCGCCGCGTGCGGGGCGGTCGTCGGAGCACGATCCGAGGTCGAAGTCGCCTTCGACATCGCGCCGCCGCCCTGGACCAAACCCGGCCGGTGGTGGGCGTTGATCCGGATCGGATGTGCGGGCCGGCTGCTCTACACCCCGGCGGTGGCGGTGACGGTCCGATGACCGTGGCCGCAACCGTCGCGGGGGTGAACGTCGACGTCGGTGAGGTCGACGCCCGCGAGGCCGCCCTGCGCGCCACACCCCACGTCGCGGCCCTGCCCCGGCCGCACACCAGCGAAGGACGCCAGTTGCGGCGCTGGCTCACCCAACTGCTCGTCGCCGAGAGGCTGGTGGCCCGCGAGGCCGAAGCGCTCGGGTCGGCGTCACCGAGTCGACGCCGGATGAGGACGCCGTGCTACCCGACTCGACCGCGCGGCTGGAGATCGGCAGCATCGCCGCCGCTGTCCTGGCGGATCCGATCGCCCGGGCGGTGTTCGCCCACATCACCGACGACGTCGAGGTCGACGACGACGCCGTCACAGATTTCCACGCGCGCAACCCGCGGCGGTTCCTTCAGTTCGGCGGAACCGGTGGCTGGCGGGTGGCCAGCGAGCCAGATCTGGCCGACGTGCGTCCGATGATCGCCGCGCACCTGCTCGGTGCGGCGCGGCGTCGCCGGTTCCGGATGTGGCTCAGTGCGCGGCACGCCGACCTGGTGTGGCTGGCGCCCGGCTACGAACACCCTGGCGATCCACGCCAGCCCGACAACATCCATAGGCATTGATGAGCACACTCGCGATCGACATCGGCGGCACGAAGATCGCCGCCGGACTCGTCGACGCCGACGGGCGACTCCTCTACGAGACCCGTCAGCCCACCCCGCACACCGAGGACCCCGAGCAGGTGTGGGCCGCGGCCCGTCGGACCATCACCGACACCCTCGCGGAGGCAGGCGGTGCCGTCGACGGGGTCGGCATCTCCTCGGCCGGCCCCATCCACGTGCCGGACGGCACGATCAGCCCGATCAACATTGCGGCCTGGCGTGACTTTCCCGTCGTCGAACGAGTGGCCGCCGCAGTGCCCGACGTGCCGGTGCGCCTCGGGGGCGACGGCCTGTGCATGGCGCTGGGGGAGCATTGGCGCGGCGCCGGTCAGGGTGCCGCGTTCCTGCTCGGCATGGTGGTGTCCACCGGCATCGGCGGCGGACTGGTCCTCGACGGCGTGCCCTTTCACGGGCGCACCGGCAACGCCGGTCACGTCGGTCACGTCATCGTCGACACCGACGGACCGCCGTGCATCTGCGGCGCGCGCGGCTGCGTCGAAGCGATCGCCAGCGGACCGCACCTGGCGCAGTGGGCCCAAGCGCAGGGCTGGACCGGTGCCGACGCCAAGGAGCTGGCCGACGCCGCGGCATCGGGAAATGATGTGGCGCTGAAAGCCTTTCGTCGCGGAGCCCGTGCGATCGCGGCGATGATCGCCTCGGTGGGCGCCGTGTGCGACCTGGACCTCGTCGTCCTCGGTGGCGGCGTGGCCAAGTCCGGGCCGGTGCTGTTCGACCCGATACGCGAGGAGTTGCGGACGTTCGCCGGACTGGAATTCCTGCGCGGACTGCGGGTGGTGCCCGCGGCGCTGGGCGGGGAGGCCGGCCTGGTCGGTGCGGCAGCGCTGCTGCGCTGATTAGGAGTTCAGCGGCCGGCCACGCTATTCTTGGCCGGTTCCACCGAAGACCGTCGGTCACCGAGCAATCGGTTGAAGGTCCCGGATCACCGGGCGGCCCACGCAGGAGGACGAGGCTCGACCGCTGTTGTCAGCGGCATTTGCACGCCCCGACCTGTCCTGTGTCGGGGCGTTCGGCATTCCAGGACTTTTGCGCTCGTCGGTTGGTGGACGTCCCAACCATCACGAGGAGGCAAGCATGGCCAAGGCTGACAAGGCCACCGCGGTCGCCGACATCGCCGAGAAGTTCAAGGAGGCGACGGCCACCGTCGTCACCGAGTACCGCGGCCTGACGGTGTCCAACCTTGCCGAGCTGCGCAGGTCGCTGGGCGCGGGCACGTCGTACACCGTCGCCAAGAACACCTTGGTCAAGCGTGCGGCGTCCGAGGCCGGCATCGAGGGTCTCGACGAACTGTTCGCCGGCCCGACCGCCATCGCGTTCATCAGCGGTGAGCCCGTCGACGCCGCCAAGGCGATCAAGAAGTTCGCCAAGGACAACAAGGCGCTCGTCATCAAGGGCGGCTACATGGACGGCAAGGCGCTGTCCGTGTCCGAGGTCGAGCGGATCGCCGACCTGGAGTCGCGCGAGGTGCTGCTGTCGCGCGTCGCCGGCGCACTGAAGGCGAAGCAGTCCCAGGCCGCGGCGCTGTTCGTGGCGCCCGCGTCCCAGGTCGCCCGCCTGGCCGCAGCTCTGCAAGAGAAGAAGGCCGGCGAAGACTCCGCCGCCTGAGACCAACCACCAACCCGATAGATAAGGAATCACCATGGCAAAGCTGTCCACCGAAGAACTGATCGACGCCTTCAAGGAGCTCACCCTGCTCGAGCTCTCTGAGTTCGTGAAGGTGTTCGAGGAGACCTTCGACGTCACCGCCGCCGCTCCGGTCGCCGTCGCGGCTGCCGGCCCTGCCGCCGGTGGCGCCCCCGCCGAGGCCGCCGAAGAGCAGTCCGAGTTCGACGTCATCCTCGAGGGTGCCGGCGACAAGAAGATCGGCGTCATCAAGGTCGTCCGCGAGATCGTCTCCGGCCTGGGCCTCAAGGAGGCCAAGGACCTCGTCGACAGCGCTCCCAAGCCGCTGCTCGAGAAGGTCAACAAGGAGGCCGCCGACGACGCCAAGGCCAAGCTCGAGGCCGCCGGCGCGACGGTCACCGTCAAGTAAGTCTGGCTTCACAGGAATCCCCCGCGGGCATCGCGCCCGCGGGGGATTTTCTTGTCTCGAGCCGTACGGGCAACGACGTGGCTACAAGCTGCCGGGATCGTCAATAACGGCTAGGTACACAAACTCAGTGGCGCCAATCCGCGTGCGCTACAGTGACTCAAACCACAGGCCATCGCGGCGGTGGCTGACCGGTGTGGGCGGAAGGATCTGGCGTGGGTATTGCTGTTCAAGTCGAGGGGCTGACGAAGTCGTTCGGTTCCCAGCGAATTTGGGAAGACGTAACCCTCGACATCCCCGCCGGTGAGGTCAGCGTGCTGCTGGGGCCGTCGGGTACCGGTAAGTCTGTGTTCTTGAAGTCGTTGATCGGTCTGCTGCGCCCGGAGCGCGGCAAGATCATCGTCGACGGCACCAACATCATTGAGTGCTCGGCCAAGGAGCTCTACGAGATCCGCACGCTGTTCGGCGTCATGTTCCAGGACGGCGCGCTGTTCGGCTCGATGAACCTGTTTGACAACACCGCCTTCCCGCTTCGTGAGCACACGAAGAAGAAGGAATCCGAGATCCGCCAGATCGTCATGGAAAAGCTCGACATGGTCGGCTTGGGTGGCGACGAGAACAAGTTCCCCGGTGAGATCTCCGGCGGTATGCGCAAGCGCGCCGGCCTGGCGCGCTCGCTGGTGCTCGACCCGCAGATCATCCTCTGCGACGAGCCCGACTCGGGTCTGGATCCGGTGCGTACCGCGTATCTGTCGCAGCTGCTGATCGACATCAACGCTCAGATCGACGCCACGATCCTGATCGTGACGCACAACATCAATATCGCCCGTACGGTGCCCGACAACATCGGCATGTTGTTCCGCAAGCACCTGGTGATGTTCGGTCCCCGTGAGGTGCTGCTGACCTCCGAGGAGCCGGTGGTGCGTCAGTTCCTCAACGGCCGCCGGATCGGTCCGATCGGTATGTCGGAGGAGAAGGACGAGGCGACGATGGCCGAAGAGCAGGCCATGGTCGACGCCGGCCACCACGACGGTGGTGTCGAAGAGATCGAAGGCGTGCCGCCGCAGCTGACGGTCACCCCGGGCATCCCGGAGCGCCAGGCGGTGCACCGCCGTCAGGACCGGGTGCGCCAGATCCTGCACACCCTGCCGCCGGCCGCCCAGGAAGCCATCCGCGACGACCTCGACGGCACCCACAAGCTGCGGTCGCACACGTTCGCCGGCGAAGACGGCAACTGACCTGAGCTAAGCATCAAGCGGAGGGCCCCAACCGAAAGCGGTTGGGGCCCTTCGCTTTGGTCAATTCGCCCCGCCTCGGCCGTTTGCTCGGATACCGTTTGCTCGATTGCCGAGGAGGGGTCAGCTAGGTGCTACGCGACCGGCGGGTCTGGTGGGGGGCGGTTGCCGTCTTCGCCGGAATCGGCGCGGGCCTGCTGACCGGTAGCACCACCGCGGCCGCCGATACCGGCGGCAGCCCCGAGCATTCGACCGGCACGTCGACCTCCCAGGCCGCACCATCGCAGACCAAGTCGTCGGTCGCGACGACCGGCAAGCCCCGCGTCGCGGTCGCCGCCGTCGTCTCCGGCCCACGCGCCCCGAAGCCGACTGCCAAGGCAGCGCCGAAGGCCGCCGCCGGCCAGCAGACCACCGGCCGGCCGGCCGCCAAACTGTTGACCAGCGTGCTGTCCGCGCTCGGCGTCACCCCGCCGCCGGCGATCGCCACAACTTCCCAGCCGGCGACCGGCACCAGCGCGCGACCCGCCGCGGGGTCCAGCCCCGCGCAGACCGCGGTCGTCAGCCCGCCGGCCACCAACGGCGTCACCGGCGTCAAGGTCGGCCACTCGACGCTGACGATCCCGGTCAACGGCGGCTTCAACGCGCCGGCCGACTGGTACTTCCCGACCCAGGCCGACGGTTCGGTGCAGGCCAACGGCGTCATCTGGCTGCAGCACGGATTCCTGGCCGACAAGGCGTTCTATTCGGCGCTGGCCACCCAGCTCGCTCAGCGGACCAACTCCATCGTCGTCGCGCCGACGCTGCCGTCGTTCCCGCAGCTGACCTGTCGTGGGTGCACGCTCTACGGCGTGCCGATGCAGAAGGCCGCCGCCACGATGTTCCTCGGCGACCGCTCGGGACTGACGATCAGCGCCAGCCAGGCCGGGTATCAGGGGGCGCTGCCGCAAGACTTCATCCTCGCCGGACACTCCGCCGGCGGCGGGTGGTCGTCCTCGGTGGGCGGCTACTACGTCGACGCCCTGGCGCCCGGCGACCAGAACCATTTGCTCGGCGTCGTGATGTACGACGGCGTGAACATGAACAGCACCCTGCCGCAGGCCATCGCCAGCTTGGACACCCTCGACGTTCCCGTCTATCAGATCGCGGCGCCGGCCCAGATGTGGAACACCTTCGGCACCACGACCGACGAGCTGCTGGCGCTGCGGCCCGATCAGTTCGACGGCGTCGTCCTGGTCAACGGGTCGCACGTCGACGCGATGCTCGGCAGCAACCCGGTCATCGACTTCTTCGCCCAGCTGGCCACCAAGCGCTCGCCGCCGGGGAACACCTCCGCGGTCGACACCCTCAGCGCGGGCTGGATCAACGACCTCTACGTCGGCGCCGGCCCCGACGCCCCGCAGTTCGGCATCTACGGCGCCGCAGGCCAGCCGATCATCATGGGCAACGCCTCCGCGGTTGTGCTGCCCACACCGCTGGCCAGCCAGCTCGGACCGATCGAGACGCTGATGAAGAAGTGGACCGCCCTCGTCATGCCGCTGATCTTCGGCGGTGCACCCACCTCGGTGCCGGTCACCCCGGGGGCCGGCAGCCCTGCCACGCCTCCGTCGACGGTGACGTCGCCGACCCCCAACGGGGTGACCGGTGTGCGGACCGGCAACACCACGCTGACCATCGGAGTCGGCTCGCGGACCTACAACGCGCCGGCGGACTGGTACTTCCCGACGCAGGCCGACGGCTCGGTGCAGGCCAACGGCATCATCTATCTGCAGCACGGATTCCTGGCGACCAAGTCCTTCTACACCGTGCTGGCTCGGTCGCTGGCGCAGCAGACCAACAGCATCGTGGTCGCGACGACGCTGCCGTCATTCGCGCCGCTGGGCTGCCCGACCTGCACGATCAACAACCCCGCGATGCAGCAGGGGGTGGCCGACCTGTTCCTCGGCGGCCGCGCCGCACTGACGATCAGCGCGGCCAACGCCGGGTTTCAGGGCACCCTCCCGCAAGACTTCACGCTCACCGGACACTCCGCGGGCGGGGGACTGGCGGTGGCGGCGGGCAGTGACTACCTCAAAGCGCTGGCGCCCGGCGACGACAACCATCTGCTGGGCATCGTGATGTACGACGGCGTCGCCAACGGGAACCTGGCCGATGCGCTGACCACCCTCGACGGCATTCCCGTCTACCAGATCGCCGCGCCCGCGCAGCCGTGGAACGCCTTCGGCCGAACCACCACGGACCTGATTGCAGACCGTCCAGATCAGTTCGTCGGCGTCGAACTCGTCAACGGCTCACACACCGACTCGGTGATCGGCTCCGACCCGTTCTTCGACTTCTTCGCTGCCATCTTCGTCCGGCCGTCCGCGCCCGGTAACGCCTCCGCGGTACACACCTTGGCCGCCGGCTGGATCAACGACTTCTACGTCGGCGCCGGCCCCGACGCACCGCAGTACGGGCTCTACGGGACGGCCGGGGAACCCATCATCATGGGGCCCACCGCCGCGATCGTCCTGCCGACCGAGCCAGCCGCGGCGGCAGCGACGTCCATCGCCGCCTGACGAATCGATGACATCCCGGTCCGCGGATGGGATTTCCGTCCCGACCGGGTCTGGCACTGAGTACCTTTGCCCGATCGTCAATTTCGGGGAGGCGGGTCAGCGATGACGCAGCGGCAGGTCTTGTTGGGTACCGGAGCGGTGGTCGCCGGCCTGAGTGCGGCCCTACTGACCGGCGCGGGCGTTGCCAACGCCGACGAGGGCGGCTCCGGCAGCCAGCAGGCGTCGGCGAACTCCTCGTCGGCGAGTGCCAAGCCCACCGCGGGAAGCAAGCGTTCGTCGACGGCGAAGGCGAACGGCGTGCAGGATCGGCGGTCCGCGAAGGTGCCGCTCGGCCGGCCGACACCCACCGCGGCTGCGGCGCGCAGCGTCGCGCAGGCGGCGCCCCAGGACGCGGTCGCAACGGCGCCGAAGACCGGCCTCGGCACGTCCCGCCGCGCGGCAATGGCCGCGGCCCTCGACGTGCTGTCGGTGATGGCGTCGGCCACCCGCACCCAGACCGCGTCGACCACGACGGCAGCGAGCGCCACGACGACCACCACCCTGCCCGTCGCGCCGACCAACGGCGTCACCGGTGTGCTGGTCGGGCACTCCCGGCTGGACCTTCCCGGCGCGTTCATCGGCAACACCGTCGCCGCCGACTGGTACTTCCCGACCCAGGCCGACGGCACCGTCGACGCCCAGGGCGTCATCTGGCTCCAGCACGGGTTCGGGGCCACCAACACCTTCTACTCGGCGCTGGCCAAGGACCTGGCGCAGCAGACCAACAGCATCGTGGTGTCACCGACGCTGTCCTCTCTTCCGATCACGTTCTCGGGCGGCTGCCTCACGTGCCAGGTCACCCAGCGGGATGCGGCAGCACTGCTCGGACCCGACCGCGCAACGCTGCTGAGCAGCGCCGTCACGGCAGGTTTCGCCGGGGCGGCCCTTCCGGAGCGGTTCGTGCTGGCCGGGCATTCGGCAGGCGGCGGCTTCGCGGCCGCGGTCGCCGACGATTACCTGGGCGGCGACGACGCCCAGTACGACCCGAACGATCTGGTCGGCGTGCTGATGTTCGACGGGGTGTCCAACGGGGCCCTGGACGGATCCTTCGCCGGTCAGGTCGCCGACCTCGCGGCAGCGAACAAGCCGATCTACCAGATCGCCGCACCGGCGCAGAGCTGGAACCTCTTCGGCGCGACCACGAACGTGCTCGGTGCCACGCTTCCCGGCTCCTTCATCGGCGTCGTGCTGCAGAACGGCTCGCACGTCGACTCAATGCTGGGGGTGAACCCGCTCTTCGATGCGGTGCTGCAACTGGTGACCCAGCGGGTGCCGGCCGGTAACACCGCGGCGGTCTACACGCTGAGCAACGGCTGGATCAACGACATGTACGCCGGCGCCACCCCAGAGGCTCCGCAATACGGCTTCTATCCCGCCGCCAACCAGCAGCTGATCATGGGACCCACGGCCGCCGTCGGATTGCCCGCGGCGCAGGCCAACCAGCTGGGGTTCGTCAACCGGCTCGTCAAGGGACTGGTCGATACCGTCGCCGGACTGTTCGGCGTCCCGCTGCCGCCGCCGGTCAACAGCGGTGACAACGGGCTCGACCCCAACACTCCCGTCGTCTCGGTCGGCAACGGGGTCACCGGGGTGCGGACCGGATATGCCGTGCTCGACATCCCGTGCGGCCCGAACGGCTACGCCGCCCCGGCCGACTGGTACTTCCCGACCCAGGCCGACGGCACCGTGCAAGCCAACGGCGTGATCTGGCTGCAGCACGGGTTCCTCGGCTTCAACGACTGGTACGGCGACATGGCCCAGCAGCTGGCGCAACAGACCAACAGCATCGTGGTCGTCCCGGACATCTTCTGGTTCGACACCCCGCTGTGCCCGGGCTGCTACCTGGGCGGCGAGCAGATGCGTGAGGCCGTCGCGCAGATGTTCCAGGGCAGCCGCTCGGCGCTGAACATCAGCGCCAACGCCGCGGGCCTGAGCGGCACTCTCCCGGACAAATTCCTGCTCACCGGGCATTCGGCAGGCGGCAACTTCGCCACCGCCGTCGGTGCACTGATCACCCAAACCGACCAGGTCGACAACCTGCTCGGCGTGGTGATGTTCGACGGCGTCTCGCGCGACCCGCTGTTCACCGACTCGCTGACCGCCCTGGCCGGCGCCGGCATCCCGGACTACCAGATCGCTGCACCGCCCCAGCGCTGGAACGCCTTCGGCGTGGCCACCGAATTGATGCAGGCCTTCTACGGCAACCAGTTCTACGGGGTGCAGATCGACAACGGCTCGCACACCGACGTCATCGCCGGCGACAACCCGTTCGCGTGGCTCGGCGAGTTGCTCAGCACGATCATCGTCAAACCATCCCCGCCGGGCGCCAAGACGGCGGTGCGCACCTTCGCCTCGGGCTGGATCAACGACATCTACGCCGGCCGCGGGCCGACCGATCCGCTTTACGGCATCTACGGCAGCCCCAACGACGGCACCTACGTGCCGAACCAACCGATCGTCATGGGGCAGGCGGGTGCGGCGACGCTGCCCTCCCCACCGCCGGTCGACGTCACCCAGTACGCCGACGGCCAGCCCTGGTATGAGCAGGGCAGCGTCAAGCTGCCGTTCGCGTGGGGGCTGGTCAACACCACCGCGGTCTACACGTTGAACGCGGACGGCTCGGTGCGGGTGCAGAACTCGGGTAACTATTTCGCGCCCAACGGCCCGAAGAGTCAGATCACGGGAACCGCGGTGTCGGTCAACCCGGCCTCCAACACCCGGTTGGACGTCGCCTTCTTCGGCATGACGCCCGGCACCTCAGAACCCGGCAACTACTGGATCCTCGACTACGACCCCGCCTACCAGTGGGTGATCGTCAGCGATCCGACCGGCTTCTCCGGCTACATCCTCACCCGCGATCAGACCGTGCCGGCCAGCGAGTACAGCGCGCTGGTGACTCGGGCGCGTCAACTCGGGGTGTGGGGTCCGATCACCCGGACCCGCCAGTACGCCGTCTGAGGCGCTGTAGCGGGCAATTTCCACACCAAACGCCGCGTCATCCCTTGACGGAAAGGCACAAACGGGTCAGTCTGTTCACCAGCATGTGTGCATGGGTAGCTAGATCGCCAGCCAGCGCCAGCCCGCCCGGCATGAGCTTGTTGAGGAATGCGCCGTCTTGCGCTATTGTTGGACGTTGCGCTGGCTGCCTCCTGCCCACCTCAACCTGCACCTGACACCGCCGGTCCTCAAGTCTGAGTTAAGACATCCCAGCTCTGAGACCTGTTTGCATGTCGCGTGCGTCGGGGAAAAAGGCCGGGCCTCGAGTAGGCCAGCCGAACCGATGCAGATATCGCGACCTCCCGGTTGATTCCGGTCTGTCGCATTAGGTGCTGGAAGGATGCATCTTGGCAGTCTCTAGCCAGAGCAAAACGACTACTACTTCTAACTCCGTTCCCGGAGCACCAAAACGAATTTCCTTCGCAAAGCTGCGCGAGCCGCTAGAGGTACCCGGCCTGCTCGACGTCCAAACGGAGTCGTTCGAGTGGCTGATCGGCTCGCCGCGCTGGCGTGAGAACGCCGAGGCGCGTGGCGACGTCAACCCGGTGGGTGGCCTCGAAGAGGTTCTCACCGAGCTGTCGCCGATCGAGGATTTCTCGGGCTCGATGTCGCTGAGCTTCTCCGACCCGCGTTTCGACGAGGTCAAGGCTCCGGTCGACGAGTGCAAAGACAAGGACATGACGTACGCGGCCCCGCTGTTCGTCACGGCCGAGTTCATCAACAACAACACCGGTGAGATCAAGAGCCAGACGGTCTTCATGGGTGACTTCCCGATGATGACCGAGAAGGGCACCTTCATCATCAACGGCACCGAGCGTGTCGTGGTGAGCCAGCTGGTCCGTTCGCCGGGTGTGTACTTCGACGAGAGCATCGACAAGTCCACCGAGAAGACGCTGCACAGCGTCAAGGTGATCCCCGGCCGCGGTGCATGGCTGGAGTTCGACGTCGACAAGCGCGACACCGTGGGTGTGCGTATCGACCGCAAGCGCCGTCAGCCGGTCACCGTGCTGCTCAAGGCGCTCGGCTGGACCAACGAGCAGATCCGGGAGCGCTTCGGCTTCTCCGAGATCATGATGTCGACGCTGGAGAAGGACAACACCGCAGGCACCGACGAGGCACTGCTGGACATCTACCGGAAGCTGCGTCCGGGCGAGCCGCCGACCAAGGAGTCGGCGCAGACCCTGCTGGAGAACCTGTTCTTCAAGGACAAGCGCTACGACCTGGCCCGCGTGGGTCGCTACAAGGTCAACAAGAAGCTGGGCCTGAACGCCGGCCAGCCGATCACCAGCTCGACGCTGACCGAAGAGGACATCGTCGCGACCATCGAGTACCTGGTGCGCCTGCACGAGGGCCAGACCACGATGACCGCCCCCGGCGGCGTCGAGGTTCCGGTCGAGGTCGACGACATCGATCACTTCGGTAACCGTCGTCTGCGTACCGTCGGCGAGCTGATCCAGAACCAGATCCGGGTCGGCCTGTCCCGCATGGAGCGCGTCGTCCGCGAGCGGATGACCACCCAGGACGTCGAGGCGATCACGCCGCAGACCCTGATCAACATCCGTCCCGTCGTGGCGGCGATCAAGGAGTTCTTCGGCACCAGCCAGCTGTCGCAGTTCATGGACCAGAACAACCCGCTGTCGGGTCTGACCCACAAGCGTCGTCTGTCGGCGCTGGGCCCGGGTGGTCTGTCCCGTGAGCGCGCCGGCCTCGAGGTCCGCGACGTGCACTCCAGCCACTACGGCCGGATGTGCCCGATCGAGACCCCTGAGGGTCCGAACATCGGCCTGATCGGTTCGCTCTCGGTGTACGCACGGGTTAACCCGTTCGGCTTCATCGAGACCCCGTACCGCAAGGTCGTCGACGGTGTCGTCTCCGACGAGATCCACTACCTGACCGCCGACGAGGAGGACCGCCACGTCGTGGCGCAGGCCAACTCGCCGACCGACGACAAGGGTCGCTTCAGCGAGGAGCGCGTCCTGGTTCGCCGCAAGGGTGGCGAGGTCGAGTTCGTCTCGGCGACCGAGGTCGACTACATGGACGTCTCGCCGCGCCAGATGGTGTCGGTCGCGACGGCGATGATCCCGTTCCTCGAGCACGACGACGCCAACCGCGCCCTGATGGGTGCCAACATGCAGCGCCAGGCGGTTCCGCTGGTGCGCAGCGAGGCACCGCTGGTGGGCACCGGCATGGAGCTGCGCGCCGCGATCGACGCCGGCGACGTCATCGTCACCGAGAAGGCCGGTGTGGTCGAGGAGGTCTCCGCCGACTACATCACCGTGATGGCCGACGACGGCACCCGGCACACCTACCGGATGCGCAAGTTCGCCCGCTCCAACCACGGCACCTGCGCCAACCAGCGTCCGATCGTGGACGCCGGGCAGCGTGTCGAGTCGGGTCAGGTACTCGCCGACGGGCCGTGCACCGAGAACGGTGAAATGGCGCTGGGCAAGAACCTGCTCGTCGCGGTCATGCCGTGGGAAGGCCACAACTACGAGGACGCGATCATCCTCTCCAACCGTCTGGTTGAAGAGGATGTGCTCACCTCGATCCACATCGAAGAGCACGAGATCGATGCCCGCGACACCAAGCTGGGCGCCGAGGAGATCACCCGGGACATCCCGAACGTCTCCGATGAGGTGCTGGCCGATCTCGACGAGCGCGGCATCATCCGCATCGGCGCCGAGGTCCGCGACGGCGACATCCTGGTCGGCAAGGTCACCCCGAAGGGTGAGACCGAGCTGACCCCGGAGGAGCGGCTGCTCCGCGCGATCTTCGGTGAGAAGGCGCGCGAGGTCCGCGACACGTCGCTGAAGGTGCCGCACGGTGAGTCCGGCAAGGTCATCGGCATCCGGGTGTTCTCCCGCGAGGACGATGACGAGCTGCCCGCCGGCGTCAACGAGCTGGTCCGCGTGTACGTGGCCCAGAAGCGCAAGATCTCCGACGGCGACAAGCTCGCCGGACGCCACGGCAACAAGGGCGTCATCGGCAAGATCCTGCCCGTCGAGGACATGCCGTTCCTTCCGGACGGCACCCCGGTGGACATCATCCTGAACACCCACGGTGTGCCGCGTCGTATGAACATCGGCCAGATCCTGGAGACCCACCTCGGGTGGGTGGCCAAGGCCGGCTGGAAGGTCGACGGCAATCCGGAGTGGGCGGGCAACCTGCCCGAGGACCTGCTGGAGGCGGAGCCCAACAGCATCGTCTCGACGCCGGTGTTCGACGGTGCCCGCGAAGAGGAGCTGCAGGGTCTGCTGAGCTCGACGCTGCCCAACCGCGACGGCGAGGTTCTCGTCAACGGTGACGGCAAGGCCGTGCTGTACGACGGCCGCAGCGGCGAACCGTTCCCGTACCCGGTGACGGTCGGCTACATGTACATCCTGAAGCTGCATCACCTGGTGGACGACAAGATCCACGCCCGCTCGACCGGTCCGTACTCGATGATCACGCAGCAGCCGCTGGGTGGTAAGGCGCAGTTCGGTGGTCAGCGGTTCGGTGAGATGGAGTGCTGGGCCATGCAGGCCTACGGCGCGGCGTACACGCTGCAGGAGCTCTTGACCATCAAGTCCGACGACACCGTCGGCCGGGTCAAGGTCTACGAGGCGATCGTCAAGGGCGAGAACATCCCCGAGCCGGGCATTCCCGAGTCGTTCAAGGTGCTCCTCAAGGAGCTGCAGTCGCTGTGCTTGAACGTTGAGGTGCTGTCTTCGGACGGCGCGGCAATCGAAATGCGGGACGGTGACGACGAGGACCTGGAGCGTGCTGCTGCCAACCTCGGAATCAACCTGTCGCGCAACGAATCTGCCTCTGTGGAAGACCTTGCGTAGATCTCACCGATTGAATCTTTCTAGTCCCGAAAGGGGAAAGGGAGTTACGTGCTAGACGTCAACTTCTTCGATGAACTCCGGATCGGCCTTGCCACCGCTGAGGACATTCGTCAGTGGTCCTACGGCGAGGTCAAGAAGCCGGAGACCATCAACTACCGCACATTGAAGCCGGAGAAGGACGGCCTGTTCTGCGAGAAGATCTTCGGACCGACTCGCGACTGGGAGTGCTACTGCGGCAAGTACAAGCGCGTCCGCTTCAAGGGCATCATCTGCGAGCGCTGCGGCGTCGAGGTCACTCGCGCCAAGGTGCGTCGTGAGCGGATGGGCCACATCGAGCTGGCCGCGCCCGTCACGCACATCTGGTACTTCAAGGGTGTGCCGTCGCGGTTGGGCTACCTGCTCGACCTGGCGCCGAAGGATCTCGAGAAGATCATCTACTTCGCCGCCTACGTGATCACCGCCGTCGACGACGAGATGCGCCACAACGAGCTCTCCACTCTCGAAGCCGAGATGGAGGTCGAGAAGAAGGCCGTCGCCGATCAGCGTGACGCCGACCTGGAGGCCCGCGCCCAGAAGCTCGAGGCCGACCTGGCCGAGCTCGAGGCCGAGGGTGCCAAGTCCGACGTGCGCCGCAAGGTGCGCGACGGTGGCGAGCGTGAGATGCGCCAGCTGCGCGACCGGGCACAGCGTGAGCTGGACCGGCTCGAGGAGATCTGGACGACCTTCACCAAGCTGGCTCCCAAGCAGCTCATCGTCGACGAGAACCTGTACCGCGAGCTGGTCGACCGCTACGGCGAGTACTTCCAGGGCTCGATGGGTGCGGAGTCGATCCAGAAGCTCATCGAGAACTTCGACATCGACGCCGAGGCCGAGAGCCTGCGCGACACCATCCGGAATGGCAAGGGGCAGAAGAAGCTTCGTGCTCTCAAGCGCCTGAAGGTCGTCGCCGCGTTCCAGCAGTCGGGCAACTCGCCGATGGGCATGGTCCTCGACGCCGTCCCGGTGATCCCGCCGGAGCTGCGTCCGATGGTTCAGCTCGACGGTGGCCGCTTCGCGACCTCCGACCTCAACGACCTGTACCGCCGCGTGATCAACCGCAACAACCGGTTGAAGCGACTGATCGACCTCGGCGCCCCCGAGATCATCGTCAACAACGAGAAGCGCATGCTGCAGGAGTCGGTCGACGCGCTGTTCGACAACGGCCGTCGCGGCCGGCCCGTCACCGGGCCGGGCAACCGTCCGCTCAAGTCGCTGTCCGATCTGCTCAAGGGCAAGCAGGGCCGGTTCCGTCAGAACCTGCTCGGTAAGCGCGTCGACTACTCGGGCCGTTCGGTCATCGTGGTCGGCCCGCAGCTCAAGCTGCACCAGTGCGGTCTGCCGAAGCTGATGGCTCTCGAGCTGTTCAAGCCGTTCGTGATGAAGCGTCTGGTTGACCTCAATCACGCGCAGAACATCAAGAGCGCCAAGCGGATGGTGGAGCGTCAGCGTCCCCAGGTGTGGGATGTCCTCGAAGAGGTCATCGCCGAGCACCCGGTGCTGCTGAACCGTGCGCCCACGCTGCACCGCCTCGGTATCCAGGCCTTCGAGCCGCAGCTGGTGGAGGGCAAGGCCATTCAGCTGCACCCGCTGGTCTGTGAGGCGTTCAACGCCGACTTCGACGGTGACCAGATGGCAGTCCACCTGCCGCTGAGCGCCGAGGCGCAGGCCGAGGCCCGCATCCTCATGCTGTCGAGCAACAACATCCTGTCGCCGGCGTCGGGTAAGCCGCTGGCCATGCCGCGTCTGGACATGGTCACGGGTCTGTACTTCCTGACCACGCTGGTTCCGGGCGACGAGGGTGAGTACACCCCCGCGGCCAAGGATGCGCCGGAGACCGGTGTGTACAGCTCGCCGGCCGAGGCCATCATGGCGATGGATCGCGGTGCGTTGAGTGTTCGCGCTCAGATCAAGGTGCGCCTGACGCAGCTGCGCCCGCCGCACGAGGTCGAGAACGAGCTGTTCGGCGAGAACGGCTGGCGTCCGGGCAATGCCTGGACCGCCGAGACCACGCTGGGCCGGGTGCTCTTCAATGAGCTTCTGCCGCAGGGGTATCCGTTCGTCAACGAGCAGATGCACAAGAAGGTCCAGGCTCGGATCATCAACGATCTGGCCGAGCGCTACCCGATGATCGTGGTCGCGCAGACCGTCGACAAGCTCAAGGATGCCGGTTTCCACTGGGCCACCCGTTCGGGTGTCACGGTCTCGATGGCCGACGTCATCGTGCCGCCGGAGAAGCAAGAGATCCTCGAGCGCTACGAGGCTGAGGCCGACGGCGTCGAAAAGAAGTACCAGCGCGGTGCTTTGAACAAGCAGGAGCGCAACGACGCCCTCGTCGAGCTGTGGAAGGAAGCCACCGAAGAGGTCGGTAACGCGCTGCGGGCGCACTATCCGGAGGACAACCCGATCATCACGATCGTGGACTCCGGTGCGACGGGTAACTTCACCCAGACCCGCACGCTGGCCGGCATGAAGGGTCTGGTGACCAACCCGAAGGGTGAGTTCATCCCGCGCCCGATCAAGTCCTCGTTCCGCGAGGGCCTGACGGTGCTGGAGTACTTCATCAACACCCACGGCGCCCGAAAGGGTCTGGCGGACACCGCACTTCGTACCGCTGACTCGGGTTACCTGACCCGTCGTCTGGTGGACGTCAGCCAGGACGTGATCGTGCGCGAGCACGACTGCGGCACCGAGCGCGGCATCATCGTCGATCTCGCCGAGGTGCAGGGCGACACCCTCATCCGGGATCCGCACGTCGAGACCTCGGCGTACGCCCGCACGCTGGCCGCCGACGCGGTCGACGCGGCAGGCAACGTCATCGTCAACGCCGGACACGATCTCGGCGACCCGGCGATCGACGCCCTGCTGGAAGCCGGCATCACCTCGGTCAAGGTCCGCTCGGTGCTCACCTGCACCAGCGCCTCGGGTGTGTGTGCGATGTGCTACGGCCGTTCGATGGCCACCGGCAAGCTGGTGGACATCGGCGAGGCTGTCGGCATCGTGGCCGCGCAGTCCATCGGTGAGCCCGGCACGCAGCTGACCATGCGCACCTTCCACCAGGGTGGTGTTACCGGTGGCGCCGACATCGTCGGTGGTCTGCCGCGCGTGCAGGAGCTGTTCGAGGCGCGCATTCCGCGGAACCGCGCACCGATCGCCGATGTGGCCGGACGCGTCCAGCTGGAGGAGACCGACAAGTTCTACAAGATCACCATCATTCCCGACGACGGGAGTGAGGAGGTCGTGTACGACAAGCTCTCCAAGCGTCAGCGGCTGAAGGTGTTCAAGCACGACGACGGTTCCGAGCGACTGCTGGTCGACGGTGACCACGTCGAGGTTGGTCAGCAGCTCCTCGAGGGCTCGGCCGACCCGCACGAGGTGCTCCGTGTCGAGGGCCCGCGCAAGGTGCAGGTCCACCTCGTCAAGGAGGTGCAGGAGGTCTACCGCGCGCAGGGTGTGTCGATCCACGACAAGCACATCGAGGTCATCGTTCGGCAGATGCTGCGTCGCGTGACGATCATCGATTCGGGCGCAACGGAATTCCTGCCCGGATCGCTGACCGAGCGCAGCGAGTTCGAAGCGGAGAACCGTCGGGTCGTCGCCGAGGGCGCCGAGCCCGCGGCGGGCCGCCCGGTGCTGATGGGTATCACCAAGGCGTCGCTGGCCACCGATTCGTGGCTGTCGGCGGCGTCGTTCCAGGAGACCACTCGCGTGCTGACCGATGCGGCGATCAACTGCCGCAGCGACAAGCTCCAGGGTCTGAAGGAGAACGTGATCATCGGCAAGCTGATCCCGGCCGGTACCGGTATCAACCGCTACCGCAACATCCAGGTGCAGCCGACCGAAGAGGCTCGGGCAGCGGCGTACACGATCCCGTCCTACGAGGATCAGTACTACAGCCCGGACTTCGGCCAGGCCACCGGTGCTGCGGTGCCGCTGGACGATTACGGATACAGCGACTACCGGTAGTCCTTTCTGCGCGAGCAGACGCAAAAGCCCCCGCACGCACGGCGTGTCGGGGGCTTTCGCGTCTTGTCGCGGACGATCCACAGCGGTGAATTGGCAACTGCAAGCCAAACTTGCAGCATCGCGATGTGTTCATCGACGAGCTGTTTGCCGCCAACGGCGGACTCGCGACTACCGGAGATCTACTCACCGTGATGTCGCGTAAGTCGCTGGCAGCGCACGTCAACGCGGGTGCGCTCATCCGGGTTTGGCACGGCGTCTATGCCCTCTGCGAACCGGACACCATCACCCGGCTGGCGGCACTCGACCTCATAACGGGCAAGAAGATGGTCGCGTGCATGAACACCGCAGCCAGCCTTTACGGCTTCGATACCGAAAAGGCCAGGCGTATTCACGTGCTTGATCCGGGTGTTCGGGTGCGACCGACTACGGAATTGATGGTGCACCAGCGGGTCGGCGCGCCATTGCGTCGGATACATGGGCGGCTTGCTACAGCACCCGCATGGACCGCCGTCGAGATGGCCCGATCACTGCGGCGGCCGCGAGCCTTGGCGGTTCTTGATGCGGCCGTGCGGAGTACGACCTGCACAACGCCAGAATTGTGGTCGGCGGCAGAGGAGCAGAAGGGCCGTCGCGGGATCGTCAATGTCCGGGGATTGCTGCCACACGTGGATCCCCGTGCCGAGTCGGCGATGGAAAGTGAAGCGCGACTGGTGTTCATCGACGGTGGCATCCCGCCGTCGACACTTCAGCACGAGATTGTCGATCGCTGTGGCGACTTGTGGCGTGTCGACTTCGCATGGCCCGAGGCGATGGTGGCTGCTGAGTACGACAGCATGGAGTGGCATGCCAATCCGACAGCCTGGAAGCGCGACCGCATCAAGACGGCGAGACTGCAGGATATTGGTTGGACGCTGGTGCGCTTCGTCGTCGACGATGTGCGCCGGTATCCGGTCGAGTTGGTCGGGCGGGTGGCCAGGTGCATTGACGGCTTTCGAATCGCGGGTTGAGTAGACGCAAAAGTCCCCGCATGCTCGGTGTGTCGGGGGCGTTTGCGTCTGCTCGCGCGAAGAAAGTCGCGATGAGTTTGGCGGCCGGGCGAGGTCTACCTTGGCGACTGTCGACGAATTCCAGGAGGATCGCGTGACCCAGCTGCTTCGAGTCCACAACTTCATGCTGTCGCGCGACGGCTTCGGCGCGGGACTGGGCCAGTGCTTGGAGCGACCGTTCGGCGACGCCGACCAGCCCGCCCTGTTCGCCTGGGTCGGTGCGACAGCAAGCTGGGTGGGCCGCCGCGAGCCGGGCGGGACGCGCGGCCTCGACGACTACTTCACCCGCGACTATTTCAACAACATCGGCGCGGAGATCATGGGCCGCAACAAGTTCAGCCCCTATCGCGGGCCGTGGGAGGACCATCCGGAATGGGAGGGCTGGTGGGGTGACGAGCCGCCCTTCCACACACCGGTATTCGTGATGACCCACCACGAGCGTCCGTCGCTGACGTTGGGGGAGACCACTTTTCATTTCGTCTCCGATGATCCGGCGAGCGTTCTGGAGCAGGCGAGGGCCGCCGCGGGCGGCAAGGACGTTCGGCTCGGTGGCGGTGCGGCCACGGTTCGTGAATTCCTCGATGCCGGTCTGGTCGACACCCTGCACGTCGCCGTCGCGGACGTGGAGATCGGCGCCGGATCGCGGCTCTGGGAGTCCCCGGACGAGTTCGACGACGAGTTTCATCACGAAGTGGTGCCCAGCCCCAGCGGGGTCACCCATCACCTGTTCTGGCGGAGATGACGGCTGTGCGTGGCGTCGGTGGGCGCGCCTAGACTCGACACGTGCTCATTGGTTCCCATGTCCATGGCGACGATCCGCTGGCCGCCGCGGCGGCTGACGGCGCCGAGGTGGTGCAGTTCTTCCTCGGCAATCCGCAGAGCTGGAAGAAGCCCAAGCCGCGCGAGGACGCCGAGACGCTCAAGGCGTCCTCGGTCCCGCTGTACGTGCATGCGCCGTATCTGATCAATGTGGCGTCGGCGAACAACCGGGTGCGGATCCCGTCGCGCAAGATCCTGCAGGACACCTGCGATGCGGCCGCCGAGATCGATGCGACCGCGGTGATCGTGCACGGCGGCCACGCCGATGACAATGACATGGAGGCCGGTTTCGAGCGCTGGGTCAAGGCTCTGCAGTACCTCGAAAGCGACGTCCCGGTGTATCTGGAGAACACCGCGGGCGGCGATCACGCGATGGCCCGCCACTTCGACACCATCGCCCGGCTGTGGGAGCGCATCGCCGACACCGGCATCGGATTCTGCCTCGACACCTGCCATGCCTGGGCGGCCGGCGAGGAGTTGATCGACGCCGTCGAGCGCATCAAGGCCATCACCGGTCGCATCGACCTGGTGCACTGCAACGATTCCCGCGACGCCAAGGGATCCGGCGCCGACCGGCACGCGAATTTCGGTACCGGACAGATAGATCCGCAACTTCTGGTCGCGGTGGTTCAGGCAGCCGATGCGCCGGTGATTTGTGAGACCGCCGACGAGGGGCGCAAGGACGACATCGCTTTTCTGCGGGAGCACCTCTCCTGACCGTGTGGGTTCGTCGAGTCGCGCTGCTGCTGGCGCTGTGCCTGGTGGCGGCCTGCGCTCCCGTCGCGACCGGCTTTGCGCCGGGCGCCAGCCTGCACCGGATCAACGTCGGCGGTGTGGATCGCGTCTATCGGCTGTACGTTCCCGACGGCTTGCCGCCGTCGGCGCCGCTGGTCGTGATGTTGCACGGCTGGACCGGCAGCGCCGAGCAGGCGGAACGGCAGTACGGCTGGAACGGTAAGGCCGACTCCGCCAAGTTCGTGGTCGCCTACCCCGACGGCGTCGGTGAGTCGTGGAACGTCGACAGCTGCTGCGGAAAGGCCAGGGACGACAAGGTCGACGACGTCGGTTTCATCACCGCCGCCGTCCACAACATCACCGACAACCTGGATATCGACACATCGCGCATCTATGCCGCCGGGATCAGCAACGGCGGGATCATGGCCTACAAATTAGCCTGCAACACAAGTCTTTTCGCGGCGATCGGGCCGGACGCCGCCACGATGCTCTCGCCGTGCCCGGCGCCGCACCCGGCGTCGGTGCTGCACATCCACGGCACCGACGACCGGTTGGTGCGCTACGACGGCCGGCCCGGGACCGTGCTCCCGATCCCGACCATGACGCCGCCCGATGTCAACGCCTTCTGGCGCAACGTCGACCAATGCGAACAGCCGACGACCACCGTCGACGGAGACCTGACGACGTCGGTGGCCACTTGTCCGAGTGGGCGTAGCGTCGAGCTGATCACCGTGGCCGGCGGCGGGCACGACTGGCCGTCGTTCGCCACGGAGAAGGTGTGGGATTTCTTCGCCGCGCATCCCGGGCGGCCGAGCTAGGTGAGATAGACCTTCCGCAGCGTCTCGGTGACTGTCCACACCGTCTTAGTGCCCTTCGCCAGGTGCACCACATCACCGGCGGCCAGGGTGATCATGGGGGTGCCGTCCTCGAATTCGACGGTCGCCGCACCGGAGAGCACCACGAACACTTCTTCGGCCTCGACGTCGCGCATCACGCCGGGCGTCATCTCCCACACCCCGACCTCGAGCCCGCCGAAGGTTCCGAGTTCGGCTATCCCGGTGTGCGGCTCACCGCCCAGGGACTGGTCGGCAGGCACGGGTTGGTGTTCGAGCCACTGAGTGGCCGCGTGGACGACGGAGTTCGGCTTCACACCGTCCAGCCTGCCATATTACGTATCTTGTGCGATTGTCGAAGAAATGTAACAGTGGTGTCATGTCGGATACGCATGTCGTCACCAACCAGGTCCCGCCGCTGGTGGACCACAACCCGGCCAGCTCGCCGGTCCTGATCGAGGCCCTGATCCGCGAAGGCGGCCAGTGGGGCGTCGACGAGGTCACCGAGCTCGGTGCGCTATCGGGCAGCGCCCAGGCCCAGCGCTGGGGTGAGCTGGCCGACCGCAATCAGCCGATCCTGCACACCCACGATCGCTATGGCCACCGCGTCGACGAGATCGAGTACGACCCGGCCTATCACGAGCTGATGCGCACGGCCATCGCCCACGGCGTGCACGCCGCGCCGTGGGCCGACGACCGTCCCGGCGCCCACGTGGTCCGCGCGGCCAAGATGGGGGTGTGGACTCCGGAGCCCGGCCACGTCTGCCCGATCTCGATGACGTACGCCGTCGTCCCCGCACTGCGCCACAATCCCGAGCTCGCCACGATCTACGAGCCGCTGCTGACCAGCCGCCAGTACGACCCCGAACTGAAGGTGCCCGCCACCAAGGTCGGCATCACCGCGGGGATGTCGATGACGGAGAAGCAGGGCGGCTCCGATGTTCGCGCCGGCACCACCCAGGCCCTCCCCAACGGCGACGGCAGCTACACCCTCACCGGCCACAAGTGGTTCACCTCCGCGGCGATGAGCGACATCTTCCTGGTGCTGGCCCAGGCTCCCGGCGGCTTGAGCTGCTTCATGCTGCCGCGGGTGCTGCCCGACGGCACCCGCAACCGAATGTTCCTGCAGCGCTTGAAGGACAAGCTCGGCAATCACGCCAATGCCTCCAGTGAGGTGGAGTACGACGGCGCCATCGCCTGGCTGGTCGGTGAGGAAGGCCGCGGCGTTCCGACCATCATCGAGATGGTCAACCTCACCCGGCTGGACTGCACGTTGGGCAGCGCCACCAGCATGCGCAGCGGCCTGACCCGCGCCGTACACCACGCCCAACACCGAAAGGCGTTCGGCGCCTATCTGATCGACCAGCCGTTGATGCGCAACGTGATCGCCGACCTCGCCGTCGAGGCGGAGGCGGCCACCATCGTCGCGATGCGGATGGCCGGGGCCACCGACGCCGTCGTCCGCGGTGACGACAGGGAGGCGATGCTGCGCCGGATCGGTCTGGCTGCCGCCAAGTACTGGGTGTGCAAGCGCGCCACCCCGCACGCCGCCGAGGCGATGGAGTGCCTGGGCGGCAACGGCTATGCCGAAGAGTCCGGCATGCCGCGGCTCTACCGCGAAGCACCGCTGATGGGCATCTGGGAGGGCTCGGGCAACGTCAGCGCACTGGACACGTTGCGCGCCATGGCAACCCGGCCCGAGTGCGTCGGCGTACTGTTCGACGAGCTGGCCACCACAGCAGGTCAGGATGCCCGGCTGGACGCCCACGTGTCCGAATTGCGGTCGGAACTGGAGAACCTCGACGCCATCGAGTACCGCGCGCGCACGATCGCCGAAGACATCACGGTGGCGCTGCAGGGTTCGCTGCTGGTCCGTCACGGCCATCCGGCGGTGGCCGAGGCGTTCCTGGCCACCCGGGTCGGCGGCAACTGGGGCGGCGCGTTCGGCACGCTGCCTGCCGGGCTCGACCTCGCGCCGATCATTGAGCGCTGCCTGGTGAAGGGATGACCGAACTCAAGACGATGACCTACGAGGTCACCGATCGTGTTGCGCGCATTACCTTCAACCGCCCGGAGAAAGGCAACGCGATCGTCGCGGACACTCCGCTGGAGCTGGCCGCATTGGTCGAGCGGGCCGACCTCGACCCGAATGTGCACGTGATTCTCGTGTCCGGTCGCGGCGAGGGGTTCTGCGCCGGCTTCGACCTCGGTGCCTACGCCGACGGCTCATCCTCGGCGGGTGGTGGCGACCGCCAGGGCACGGTGCTCGACGGCAAGACGCAGGCCGTCAACCACAGGGCCGACCGCCCGTGGGACCCGATGATCGACTATCAGATGATGAGCCGCTTCGTGCGCGGCTTCTCCAGCCTGATGCACGCCGACAAGCCGACCGTGGTGAAGATCCACGGCTATTGCGTGGCCGGCGGCACCGACATCGCGCTGCACGCCGACCAGGTGATCGCCGCATCCGATGCCAAGATCGGATATCCGCCCACCCGGGTGTGGGGAGTCCCGGCCGCCGGGCTGTGGGCGCACCGGCTCGGTGATCAACGCGCCAAACGCCTTCTGCTGACCGGGGATTGCATCACCGGCGCGCAGGCCGCCGAGTGGGGCCTGGCGATCGAGGCGCCCGACCCGGCCGACCTCGACGAGCGCACCGAACGGCTTGTCGAACGTATCGCCGCGGTACCGGTCAACCAGTTGATCATGGTGAAGCTGGCCATGAACACCGCGCTGTATCAGCAGGGTGTGGCGACCAGTCGGATGGTCAGCACGGTGTTCGACGGTATCGCCCGGCACACCCCGGAGGGGCACGCGTTCGTCGCCGACGCCCGCGAGCACGGATTCCGGGAGGCGGTGCGCCACCGCGACGAACCGTTCGGTGATCACGGGCGCCGCGCCTCGGGAGTGTGAGCGTGCCGCAGTCGTTGGCGAAGATGACCGCCCGGTCGGTGGTGCTGAGCGTCTTGCTCGGCGCCCACCCGGCGTGGGCGACCTCGGCCGAACTGCTGCAGCTGACATCGGATTTCGGTATCCGCGAGCAGACCTTGCGGGTGGCACTGACGCGGATGGTGGCCGCCGGTGACCTGGTGCGCTCCGATGACGGCTACCGGCTGTCCCAGCGGCTGCTGAACCGTCAGCGTCGCCAGGACGATGCGCTCGATCCACGCACCCGCGACTGGGGCGGCGAGTGGGTCACCCTACTGATCACGGCGGTCGGTATGGATGCCCGGGCCCGTGCTGCGTTGCGAAATACCTTGCAGATCATGCGGTTCGGTGAAATTCGCGAAGGAGTCTGGATGCGTCCGGACAACCTCGACGACGAGCTGCCCGTAGAGATCGCCGAACGAGTGCGGGTGCTGCGCGCCCGTGACGCCGACCCGGCAGAGTTGGCCGGGCAACTGTGGGATCTTCCCGACTGGGCGGCCACCGGTCGGCGGCTGCTGGACGAGATCGCCGCCGCCGACGACATTCCCGCGCGGTTTCGTGCCGCGGCCGCGATCGTGCGACATCTGCTCACCGATCCGGTTCTGCCGAACGAGCTGCTGCCGGCGCGCTGGCCCGGCGCCGAACTTCGACGGGCCTACGCAGACTTCGCCGCCGAACTGGTCGCGCGGCGGGATGAGGGACGACTGGTGGAGGCGACATGACAGAACCGGTAAGGGTAGAACGCAACGGACCGGTGACCACGGTGATCATCGACCGTCCCCAGGCCCGCAACGCCGTCAACGGTCCCACCGCGATGGCGCTGTTCAACGCCTTCGACGAGTTCGACAAAGACGACTCGGCATCGGTGGCCGTGCTCTGGGGCGCCAACGGAACCTTCTGTGCGGGAGCCGATCTCAAAGCCATCGGCACATCCGACACGAACCCCACGCACCGAGATGGGCCCGGCCCCATGGGGCCGAGCCGCATGCAGCTCTCCAAACCGGTGATCGCCGCGGTGAGCGGCTACGCCGTCGCCGGCGGTCTCGAGCTGGCGTTGTGGTGTGACCTGCGGGTCGCCGAAGAAGACGCCGTGTTCGGGGTGTTCTGCCGCCGCTGGGGAGTGCCGCTGATCGACGGCGGTACCGTGCGGCTGCCGCGGCTCATCGGCCACAGCCGGGCGATGGACCTGATCCTGACCGGCCGCGCCGTCGACGCTCAGGAGGCGTTGGCCATCGGCCTGGCCAACCGGGTGGTGCCCACGGGGCAGGCCCGTCAGGCCGCCGAGGAGCTGGCCGCCGAACTCGCGCAGCTACCCCAGCTCTGTCTGCGTTCGGACCGCACCTCGATGCTCAACCAGTGGGGCCGATCCGAAGCAGAGGCCATGGATTTCGAGTTCGGCAGCCTGTCGCGGGTGGCTGCCGAATCCCTCGCCGGGGCACAGCGATTCGCGCAGGGGGCCGGCCGGCACGGCGCGAAAGCCTGAGGCCGCGACAACTACGACTTGTTGAGCGTGTTGCCCGAGCCCAGGTTGTTGACCTTCGGATCACCCTTGTAGTTGATCGTGTTGTTGAGGCCGACGACCGACAGTTCCTTGTCGATCTTGTCGAAGGTGATCTTGTTGTCCGCGCCGCCGATGTTCACCGATGCGCAGGTTCCCTTCACGGTCAGCGTGTTGTTCGAACCGCCGACGTTCAGGGATTTGCCGTCCGCGCAGTCGATCTCGGCGGTGGTGCCGAACGAGCCGTAGTTGATGGTGTTGCCCACCTCCACCTGAGCTCCTGAGCTTCCGGCGGTGGCCGTCGGCGACGGTGAATCCTTACTGGTGGATCCGCAGCCGGCCACGACGATGGCGGCGAGAACGCCGATCCCAGCGATGAGGGTGGGGGAGTGCATCGGCATCCGTCCTTCGCGATTACGCCGGAACGCGGTCGATCCGGTTCGTCATTCCCAACTCGCGGCCGCGGTCGAGGACGAAGGGTTCGCCGCTCTTGTAGAGGACCGTCTGGTCCCACCCGTAGACCGTGATGTCATTGACGACGTTATCGGCGATCACGGTGTTCGACGACCCCTGCGTGGTGACCGCCCAGCACGAGCCCAACGCGGTGATCTGGTTCTCGGCCCCGTTGATGAACAACGTCGAGCCGTTGCAGTCGATCGTCTGGACGATGCCCACGCCGACGATGTGGGTGTCGCCGTTCTTCGCGTGCGCCACCGGTGATGCGACCATGCCGGTGATCCCCGCCGTCAGAGCGGCTACGCAGGTCGTGATGAACGCGCAGCCGCGGTGTCCCCAGCTCACCGACATGCCTCTCTTTCCACCCAACCCGAGTTGGAGCCTACGTGGCTGCCGGTCGGTCAACTAGAGTTCTTCGTCGATCCACCATCGAAGGGCCTCGTGATGACATCTGAGCCGGAACCGGACTCGGCGGCCGACCGGCCGCGCGCCGGCAACCGGTCGTCGGCGAGGTCAGCCAAGCTGAGCCGCGAGGTCATCGTGAACGCGGCCCTGACCTTCCTCGACCGCGAGGGCTGGGACGGCCTGACCATCAACGCCCTGGCCACCCAGCTGGGCACCAAGGGCCCGTCGCTGTACAACCACGTGCACAGCCTGGAAGACCTGCGCCGCACGGTCCGCATGCACGTCGTCGACGACATCCTGCAGATGCTGTCCACGGTCGCCCAGGGCCGCACCCGTGACGACGCCGTGATGGCGATGGCCAGCGCATATCGCAGTTACGCCCACCACCACCCGGGTCGGTACTCTGCCTTCACCCGCATGCCGCTGGGCGGCGACGACCCCGAGTTCACCGCCGCGTCGCACGCGGCCTCGGTCCCGATCATCGAGGTGCTGACGTCCTACGGTCTGGACGGGGAGGACGCGTTCTACGCAGCCCTGGAGTTCTGGGCCGCGGTGCACGGGTTCGTCCTGCTGGAGATGACCGGCGTGATGGACACCGTCGACGCCGACGTGGTGTTCTCCGACATGGTGCTGCGCCTGGCCGCCGGAATGGCCCACCGCAGCGGGGCGCGCGGCTGACCTCCTAACGGGCACCGATTCACCGGGCCATCGGGAACCGACGCCGACATTCACGCGTTGACCTGCAGTAAGGCGCCGTACGCCGAGTTTGGAGGGGCGTGCCGCGCCTGGTATCGTAGAAGCTCGTGCCTGGCCGATAGGGGCGCTTGCGGGGACGCATGCGCGCACGCCGGGCCAATTCGCATGTCCAGTATGCATCGGGTTCGACCGGTGCGCAGTGCGTGCGACACGCCCGGCAGCGGGGTACGCGGCGGGGCGAAAACAGCAGTACAGAGACTTGAGAATTGCCGAAAGACGTACGAGAGAAGAAAGCCGGTAGATGCCAACCATTCAGCAGCTGGTCCGCAAGGGTCGCACCGACAAGGTCGGGAAGGTGAAGACCGCGGCCCTCAAGGGCAGCCCGCAGCGCCGCGGCGTGTGCACCCGCGTGTACACGACCACCCCGAAGAAGCCGAACTCGGCACTTCGCAAGGTCGCGCGCGTGAAGCTGACGACCGGCGTCGAGGTGACCGCCTACATCCCCGGTGAGGGCCACAACCTGCAGGAGCACTCGATGGTGCTGGTGCGCGGTGGTCGTGTGAAGGACCTCCCCGGCGTTCGCTACAAGATCATCCGCGGCTCGCTGGACACCCAGGGTGTCAAGAACCGCAAGCAGGCTCGTAGCCGTTACGGCGCGAAGAAGGAGAAGAGCTGATGCCGCGCAAGGGTCCCGCACCGAAGCGCCCGTTGGTCAACGACCCGGTCTACGGGTCGCAGCTGGTCACCCAGCTCGTCAACAAAGTCCTGCTGGACGGGAAGAAATCGCTGGCAGAACGCATTGTTTATGGTGCGCTCGAACAGGCTCGTGACAAGACCGGCACCGATCCGGTCGTCACCCTGAAGCGCGCTCTCGACAACGTCAAGCCCGCCCTCGAGGTGCGCAGCCGTCGTGTCGGTGGCGCCACCTACCAGGTTCCCGTCGAGGTGCGCCCCGATCGCTCCACCACGCTGGCCCTGCGCTGGCTGGTCAGCTTCTCCAAGGCGCGCCGCGAGAAGACCATGATCGAGCGGCTGGCGAACGAGATCCTCGACGCCAGCAATGGCCTGGGTGCTGCTGTCAAGCGGCGTGAGGACACCCACAAGATGGCCGAGGCGAACCGGGCCTTCGCGCACTACCGCTGGTGATCGCAACGCCGGCGGCCGCAGTGTTGCGGCATGCGCGGCGCATTGAATACACCAAACAAGCAAGCGAAAGAGTGGGAATTTAGCCGTGGCACAGGACGTGCTGACCGACCTGAACAAGGTCCGCAATATCGGCATCATGGCGCACATCGATGCCGGCAAGACGACGACGACCGAGCGCATCCTCTTCTACACCGGTATCTCGTACAAGATCGGTGAGGTGCACGACGGTGCCGCCACGATGGACTGGATGGAGCAGGAGCAGGAGCGGGGTATCACGATCACCTCGGCCGCGACCACCTGCTTCTGGAACGACAACCAGATCAACATCATCGACACCCCGGGCCACGTCGACTTCACCGTCGAGGTGGAGCGCTCGCTGCGCGTGCTCGACGGTGCCGTAGCCGTCTTCGACGGCAAGGAGGGTGTCGAGCCGCAGTCCGAGCAGGTCTGGCGTCAGGCCGACAAGTACGACGTGCCGCGCATCTGCTTCGTCAACAAGATGGACAAGCTGGGTGCCGACTTCTACTTCTCGGTGCAGACGATGAAGGACCGCCTCGGCGCCAACGTCGTCCCGATTCAGCTGCCGATCGGCTCCGAAGGTGACTTCGAGGGCGTCGTCGACCTGGTCGAGATGAAGGCCAAGGTCTGGCGCGGCGAGACGAAGCTCGGCGAGAAGTACGACGTCGTCGACATCCCGGCCGACCTGCAGGAGAAGGCCGAGGAGTACCGCACCGCGATGATCGAGGCCGTCGCCGAGACCGACGACGAGCTGATGGAGAAGTACCTGGGCGGCGAAGAGCTCACGGTCGCCGAGATCAAGGCCGGTCTGCGCAAGCTCACCGTCACCAGCGCCGGCTACCCCGTGCTGTGCGGTTCGGCGTTCAAGAACAAGGGCGTGCAGCCCATGCTCGACGCGGTCATCGACTACCTGCCGACCCCGCTGGACGTCCCGGCCGCCGAAGGCCACGTCCCGGGCAAGGAAGACGAGATCATCTCGCGCAAGCCGTCGGCCGACGAGCCGTTCTCCGGGCTGGCGTTCAAGGTCGCCACGCACCCGTTCTTCGGCAAGCTGACCTACGTCCGGGTGTACTCGGGCAAGGTCGACTCCGGTGCGCAGGTCATCAACTCGACCAAGGGCAAGAAGGAGCGGCTGGGCAAGCTGTTCCAGATGCACTCCAATAAGGAGAACCCGGTCGAGTCGGCGTCCGCCGGTCACATCTACGCGGTGATCGGCCTCAAGGACACCACCACCGGTGACACCTTGAGCGATCCGAACAACCAGATCGTGCTCGAGTCGATGACGTTCCCCGATCCGGTTATCGAGGTCGCCATCGAGCCCAAGACCAAGAGCGACCAGGAGAAGCTGAGCCTCTCGATCCAGAAGCTGGCCGAAGAGGATCCCACCTTCAAGGTGCACCTGGACCAGGAGACCGGCCAGACCGTGATCGGCGGTATGGGCGAGCTGCACCTGGACATCCTGGTGGACCGCATGCGCCGCGAATTCAAGGTCGAGGCCAACGTCGGCAAGCCGCAGGTTGCCTACAAGGAGACCATCAAGCGGCCGGCCACCAACGTCGAGTTCACGCACAAGAAGCAGACCGGTGGGTCCGGCCAGTTCGCGAAGGTCATCATCAACCTCGAGCCGTTTGAGGGCGAGGACGGTGCGACCTACGAGTTCGAGAACAAGGTCACCGGTGGTCGCATCCCGCGTGAGTACATCCCGTCGGTGGACGCCGGTGCCCAAGACGCCATGCAGTACGGCGTGCTGGCCGGCTACCCCCTGGTGAACCTGAAGGTCGTGCTCCTCGACGGCGCCTACCACGACGTCGACTCGTCGGAAATGGCCTTCAAGATCGCCGGTTCCCAGGTGCTGAAGAAGGCTGCCGCGATGGCGCAGCCGGTCATCCTGGAACCGATCATGGCCGTCGAGGTCACCACCCCGGAGGACTACATGGGTGACGTGATCGGCGACCTGAACTCCCGCCGTGGTCAGATCCAGGCCATGGAGGAGCGCAGCGGTGCGCGTGTCGTCAAGGCACAGGTTCCGCTGTCGGAGATGTTCGGCTATGTCGGCGACCTTCGGTCGAAGACGCAGGGCCGGGCTAACTACTCCATGGTGTTCGACTCGTACGCCGAAGTTCCGGCGAACGTGTCGAAGGAGATCATCGCGAAGGCGACGGGCCAGTAATCCTGGCCCGCCGGCTTGGCGGACCACAACTGAAAACATCGAAACTGCTTAACCAAAGCACCAACAAGTCCAGGAGGACACAGAAGTGGCGAAGGCGAAGTTCGAGCGGACGAAGCCGCACGTCAACATCGGGACCATCGGTCACGTTGACCACGGCAAGACCACGCTGACTGCAGCAATCACCAAGGTTCTGCACGACAAGTACCCGGAGTTGAACGAATCGCGCGCATTCGACCAGATCGACAATGCGCCCGAGGAGCGTCAGCGCGGTATCACCATCAACATCTCCCACGTGGAGTACCAGACCGAGAAGCGTCACTACGCGCACGTCGACGCCCCCGGTCACGCTGACTACATCAAGAACATGATCACCGGTGCCGCCCAGATGGACGGCGCGATCCTGGTGGTCGCCGCCACCGACGGTCCGATGCCGCAGACCCGTGAGCACGTGCTGCTGGCCCGCCAGGTCGGCGTCCCCTACATCCTGGTGGCGCTGAACAAGGCCGACATGGTCGACGACGAGGAGCTCCTCGAGCTCGTCGAGATGGAGGTCCGCGAACTGCTGGCCGCCCAGGAGTTCGACGAGGAAGCCCCGGTCATCAAGGTCTCCGCGCTCAAGGCCCTCGAGGGCGACCCGCAGTGGGTCAAGAGCGTCGAGGACCTGATGGACGCTGTCGACGAGTCGATCCCGGACCCGGTCCGCGACACCGACAAGCCGTTCCTGATGCCCGTCGAGGACGTCTTCACGATCACCGGCCGCGGCACTGTGGTCACCGGCCGTGTCGAGCGTGGCGTGATCAACGTGAACGAGGAAGTCGAGATCGTCGGCATCCGCCCCACCACCACCAAGACCACGGTCACCGGTGTGGAGATGTTCCGCAAGCTGCTCGACCAGGGCCAGGCCGGTGACAACGTCGGTCTGCTGGTTCGTGGTGTGAAGCGTGAGGACGTCGAGCGCGGCCAGGTCGTCGTGAAGCCCGGCACCACCACCCCGCACACCGAGTTCGAGGGCAGCGTCTACATCCTGTCCAAGGACGAGGGCGGCCGGCACACGCCGTTCTTCAACAACTACCGCCCGCAGTTCTACTTCCGTACCACGGACGTGACCGGCGTGGTGACCCTCCCCGAGGGCACCGAGATGGTGATGCCCGGTGACAACACCGACATCTCCGTCAAGCTGATCCAGCCCGTGGCCATGGACGAGGGCCTGCGGTTCGCGATCCGTGAAGGTGGCCGCACCGTCGGCGCCGGCCGGGTCACCAAGATCATCAAGTGATCTAGGTACAAGTCGCACGAGGCGGCGCTCACCTTCGGGTGGGCGCCGCTTTCGTTTGTGTTCAAGCCGTCCTCGTGCCGGTGACGCGGTGCTACGCTTCGGCATCTCAGCGCGGGGGTTGAGGCCATGGATGACGACGATTTTCACCAGCCGGCATACCCGCCGTCGGTTCTGTTCGGCGGCGCGGCACTGGTCGCTGTACTCGGCGGGATCGTCGCAGCGGTCCTGACCGTGAGTGCGAACAGTGTCGACATTCATCACGTGCCCCCGGCACCCCGCATCCAACAGGCGGCCCCCGCTCGGCTCGCACCCGCGGCGCCGGCCAAGCCGCCGGCGCAGAACAACCTCGAGGTGGTCGTGGATCGGCTGACCCCGCATTTGCCCGGCCTGGACCGGTTGCTGAAGGAACCCTGACAGGGCTGTCAGCAGCAGCGTCTTGGCGTTAGTCTGATCCCGACATTGCTGGCCGAGAAGGGGTGTGCCAAATGTTGGGGCGGTATATCAAAGCGCAGTTGACCGTGCTGCTGTTCGGCGGCCTCGTCGGTCCCATCTTCCTGATCGTGTACTTCGCGCTCGGTCCGTTCGCGCGGCCCTATATCGGATGGATGTTCTGGACCGGTCTGCTCATCACCGCGGCTGACGTGCTGGCCGCGCTCTGGCTGACCAACGCCGGCATCAAATCCTCGGCGCGACATGAGGAGCTCAATCAGCGCGGTGTCCTCGTGCTGGCGCAGATCACCGGGATCTCCGATACCAACTGGTTCGTCAACGACCAGCAGATGATCAAGGTGAACCTGCACTTCGACGTGCCCGGGTACCAGGGCTTCGACACGCAGGAGTCCATGGCGTCGAGCCCGACCCGCATGCAGATCCTCAACAGCCACAAGCTGGTGGCACTCGTCGAACCGGGCACGCAGAAGTACGAAATCGACTGGAACGCCAGTGCTTTGATCGCCGGGGTGGTGCCCGCGCAGTTCACCCTCGCTGAGGACAACAAAACCTACGACCTGCGCGGCCAGGCCGGACCGCTGATGGAGATCATGCAGATTCTGCGGGCCAATGGTGTTCCGATGAACGGCACCATCGACATCCGGTCCAACCCGGTTGTGCGCCAACAGGTGATGGATGTCGTCCGCCGAGCCGCAGCCGGGCAGCAGGTCGCCGCCGCACCCCCGCAGGCGGCTCCGGTCCAGACGGCGCCGCCGCCGGTATACGCACCACCGGCACCGGAAGTGTCCACCGCGCAACGGCTTCAGGAACTCGAGACGTTGCGGGCCACCGGTTCGATCACCGAGGCTGAGTACACGTCTAAACGACAACAGATTCTCGCTGATCTCTGACTAGCTGATGGCGGCCACCGAAGCGCCGACGCAGGCTGACGGAAAAGTCAGCCTGCCGACGCTGACAGCCATGGTGGTCGGGTCCATGATCGGATCCGGGGTTTTCCTGCTGCCGCGGCGCTTCGGAGTCGAGACCGGCGCGCTCGGCGCGCTGATCGCCTGGGGGATCGCCGGCACCGGGATGCTGATGCTGGCCTTCGTATTTCAGCGACTGGCCACCCGTAAGCCCGATCTCGACGCCGGTATCTTCGCTTACGCCAAGGCCGGTTTCGGCGACTATGTCGGGTTCAACTCGGCCATCGGCTATTGGGCCTCGGCCTGTGCGGGCAACACGTCGTACTGGGTCGTGATCACCGCGACCACAAGCGCGCTGATCCCGGGGTTCGGCGCCGGCGACACCGTGCTCGCAGTGGTGGTGTCCGCAGTCGGGGTCTGGCTGTTCGCGTTCCTGGTGATGCGCGGTGTCAAGGACGCCGCGGTGATCAATTACATCGTCACCATCGCCAAAGTCGTGCCCATCCTGATGTTCATCGTGATCGCGATCATCGCCTTCAAAGCCGATGTCTTCGCCGATAACTTCTGGGGTGACAGTGCCTATTCGTCAGCCTCGGTATGGGAGCAGGCGAAGGGCACGATGCTGATCACCGTCTTCGTGTTCCTCGGTATCGAAGGCGCCAGTGTGTACTCTCGGATGGCCCGCAAGCGAGAGGACGTCGGGCGGGCCACGGTGATCGGGTTCCTCAGCGTGCTCAGCGTCTTCGCGTTGGTCACCTTGGTGTCGTATGGCGTGATGCCGCAGGGCGATTTAGCCGGTGTCGATCAGCCGTCGATGGCCGCGGTACTGGAATCGATTGTCGGAACGTGGGGTTCGATTCTCATCCGAGTGGGTGTGATCGTCTCGGTGCTGGGCGCGTACCTGGCGTGGACGTTGATGGCAGCCGAAGTTCTGTACATCCCCGCCAAAACCGACGACATGCCGCGGTTCCTGGCCCGCACCAACCGCCACGGTGCGCCGGTGGCGGCGTTGATCATGGCGGCCGGATTGATCTCGATTCTGCTCGTGGCGTTGTTGTTCGCCGCTGACGCACTGGATTTCATGCTGGATCTGACCGCTGCACTGTCGCTGATTCCCTACCTGTTGGCGGCGGCCTACGCGGTCAAGCTGACGGTGACCCGGGAGACGTACGACGATGGAAAGTCCCGCGTGCCGGACATGATCGTCGCCGGCGTAGCAACGGCATACACGTTGTTCCTCGTCAGTGCGGCGGGGGTGGACAAGTTGTTGTTGTCCTGTGTCCTGTACGCACCGGCTGCCGCGCTGTACTTCAGGGCGCGACGGGAACGCGGTCTGCGGATATTCAGGCCCGCTGAAGCGGTGCTGTTCGGTGTGATCGTCATCGGGGCGATCGCCGCTGTGGTGTCCTTGGCCAGTGGGGCGATCGACATCTGACCCAAGAGGGGGACCGACATGACGAATGCTTCTGCCGACTATGGCGTTCACTCCGAAGTCGGAAGGCTGCGCAAGGTTCTGGTGTGTTCACCCGGTCTGGCCCACGAACGATTGACGCCGACCAATTGCGATGACCTGCTTTTCGACGACGTGCTGTGGGTGCAGAACGCGCGCCGGGATCACTTCGACTTCATGGACAAGATGCGGGACCGCGGTGTCGCGGTGGTCGAACTGCATAATCTGCTCACCGAGACGATGGACATCCCCGAAGCCCGGACGTGGCTGCTCGACCGGAAGATCGTCGCCAACGAGGTCGGCATGGGGCTGGTCGACGACACCCGGTCATTCCTGGACGAGCTGCCCACCCGACGCCTGACTGAATTCCTGATCGGCGGATTGTCCACCCGAGACCTCCCGGTCGAACTCGGCACCGGCTATCGAGCCCTGGCGCGCGAGCACGCCGGCATCACCGAATACCTGATGCCACCGCTACCGAACACGCTCTACACCCGCGACACCACGTGCTGGATCTATTCGGGGGTAACGCTCAACCCGCTCTTCTGGCCGGCCCGGCACGACGAAACACTGTTGATGAAGGCCATCTACGAGTTCCATCCGGACTTCACCGGGTCGACGGTGTGGTGGGGCGACCCCGAAAAGTCCTGGGGGATGGCCACAATCGAGGGCGGCGACGTGCTGGTGCCGGGCAACGGCGTCGTGCTGATCGGCATGAGCGAGCGCACGTCGCGGCAGGCCATCACCCAGGTGGCGGCGACGCTGTTCGACAGCGGTGCGGCCGAGCGGATCATCGTGGCGGGTATGCCGAAGCTGCGCTCGGCCATGCATCTCGACACGGTGTTCACCTTCGCCGATCGCGACGTGGTGACGATCTACCCCGAAATCGTGGACAACATCGCAGCTTTCACGCTGCTGCCCAGCGATTCGCCGCGCGGGTTGGACGTCATCGAGGAGACCAAACCGTTCGTGGAGGTTGTCGCCAACGCCCTGGGTCTCGGCGCGTTGCGGGTGGTGGAAACCGGCGGCACCGCGTATGACTCCGAGCGCCAGCAGTGGGACAGCGGAAACAACCTGGTGGCCGTCGAGCCGGGCGTGGTGCTTGCGTACGACCGCAACACCCACACCAATTCGTTGCTGCGTAAGGCCGGCGTGGAAGTCATCACGATCGTCGGGGCCGAACTGGGCCGTGGACGCGGCGGCGGGCACTGCATGACCTGCCCCATCATCCGCGACCCAGTCGACTACTGACTCAGCGGCCGCCGCCCACCGGGGGAGTGTTGCCGCTCGGCCCGTAGGCCCCGTTCTGGTCGTTGGTGTTGCCCGCGCCCCCGGCCGGGTCTTGCGGAACCGCCACGTTGCCGGACGTCTGGCACGTCGACGTGGAGGTCTGCGGAACTGTGCACTCGTCCTGCGTTGTAGCGGACGCGATCGGCGCCGCGATGAGTGCGGCGGCCGCGCCGGTGAGCAGTGCGGGTGCGATGCGACGCATGGTCAATGGCATGGATCTTCCCTACTTCCGTACTGAGGGGATGTCGCTACCCCGTGGCTAGGGGCTAGCTGTGACGCGGGTCTGCGCGATGCGGTTCGAAATCCGGTGCGTCTCTCGGCAATCAAGGCCTGTGGACCCGCCAAGCAGCAATACCCGACGGGCTGACGGGCAAACACGACGTCATATTCGGGCAATCTCTCCCGAGCAGTATCTAGAACACGTTCCAGTTCTCTTGCTAGCCTGGCCTGAGCGGAACGAAAGGACCATTGATGACAACACCGTCGGGGACGCTGGAAGGGCGAGTGGCATTCGTCACGGGCGCCGCGCGCGGCCAGGGCCGGGCCCATGCCGTACGGCTGGCTCGCGAAGGCGCCGACGTGATTGTCTCCGACATCTGCGCGTCCGTCAGTGAGACCATTCCTTATCCCGGGACCACTGCCGAAGATCTGAACGAAACGGTCCGGTTGGTGGAGGCCGAGGGCCGCAAGGTGCTGGCCCGTGCGGTCGACGTCCGCGACGACGCCGCGGTGCGCCAACTCGTGGCCGACGGTGTCGAGCAGTTCGGCCGGCTCGACATCCTGGTCGCCAACGCCGGCGTGCTGTCCTGGGGCCGGTTGTGGGAGTTGACCGACGAACAGTGGAACACCGTCATCGACACCAACCTCACCGGCACGTGGCGCACGTTGCGGGCCGTCGTTCCGGCGATGATCGAGGCGGGCAACGGTGGCTCGATCATCGTGGTGAGCTCATCGGCCGGTGTGAAGGCCACGCCCGGAAACAGCCACTATGCCGCCTCCAAGCACGGCCTGACTGCGCTGACGAACTCGCTGGCTCTCGAAGCGGGTGAGTACGGCATCCGGGTCAACTCCATCCACCCGTACTCGGTGGCGACGCCGATGACCGAAAACGACGCCATGATGGGCGTTTTCGCCGCACACCCGAGCTACCTTCACGGTTTCGCCCCGATGCCCTACCTTCCGGTCGGCCAGAGCGCGACTGGCAAGCGGTCCGACTTCATGAGCGTCGACGAGGTCGCGGACGTGGTGGTCTGGCTGGCCGGCGACAACTCCGCGACGCTGTCGGGTTCGCAGATCAGCGTCGACCGCGGCGTGATGAAGTACTAGCCCGCTTCGGCTAGTACGTAAGCGAACTGCTTGACAGCCCAGTCGATCTCGTCGCTGGTGATCACCAAGGGCGGGGCGAACCGCAACGTCGACCCGTGAGTGTCTTTGACCAGCACACCATGTTCGGCCAATGCGAGGCTGAGCTCCTTGCCCGTCCCCAGGCGTGGGTCGATATCGGCACCGGCCCACAGGCCCATACCGCGCACCGCGAGAACGCCGCGGCCGATCAGCGAGCGCAAGCGCGCGTGCAGGTGGAGTCCGAGTTCGGCTGAGCGAGACTGGAATTCGCCGCGTTGAAGGATATCCACGACGGTGGAGCCGATGGCGGCGGCAAGCGGGTTCCCGCCGAACGTCGACCCGTGCTCGCCGGGATGGAGCACACCGAGGATGTCGCGGTCGGCGACGACCGCCGACAGTGGCACCACGCCCCCGCCGAGGGCTTTACCGAGCAGATAGACGTCGGGCACCACACCCCAGTGGTCGCAGGCGAAGGTGTGGCCGGTGCGCGCCAGGCCGGACTGGATCTCGTCGGCGATCAGCAGCACGTTGCGCTGGGTGCACACCTGGCGCAGCCGGGGCAGGTAGTCGTCGGGCGGCACGATGATCCCGGCCTCGCCCTGAATGGGCTCGATGAGCACCGCGACGGTGTTGTCGTCGATCGCGGCCGCGACGGCCTCGGCGTTCCCGAACGGTACGGACCGGAAGCCGGGGGTGAACGGACCGAATCCGCCACGTGCGGTGGTATCGGACGAGAAGCTGACGATGCTGATCGTGCGGCCGTGAAAGTTGTTGTCCGCCACGATGATATTCGCCATACCGGCCGGGACGCCCTTGACGTCGGCTCCCCATTTCCGGGCGACCTTGAGGCCGCTCTCGACTGCCTCGGCGCCGCTGTTCATCGGCAGCACCATGTCCTTGCCGCAGAGCCCGGCGAGTGCGGCGCAGAACGGGCCGAGTTGATCGGAGTGGAATGCCCGGCTCACCAAGGTCACCGCGTCGAGCTGGCGGTGGGCGGTGGCGACGATCTCGTCGTTGTGGTGACCGAAGTTCACGGCCGAATACGCGGCCAGGCAGTCGAGGTAGCGGCGGCCCTCGACATCGGTGATCCACGCTCCGCGGGCGTGTGAGGCCACCACCGGAAGTGGCGAATAGTTGTGCGCGGCATAGGTGTTGTCCAGTGCGATGGCGTCGGCTGTCGCGCCGCTGACGATGTCGGCCATGGTCATGAAAACACCTCCAGCGTGCAGCATTTGACCGAACCGCCACCCTTGAGCAGTTCGGAGAGGTCGACGCCGATCGGGTGGAAGCCGGCGTGATAGAGCTGCTCGGCGAACCCGGTGGCCGGGGCGGGGTGCACGACATGCTTGCCGTCGGACACCGCGTTGAGTCCCAGCACGTAGGCGTCGGTGCTCGCCACCTCGATGGCGTCCGGGAAGAGCCTGCGCAGCTGGGTGCGGGCGTGGTCGGTGAATGCCGGCGGGTAGTAGGCGATCGTGCTGTCATCGAGCACGGTCAACGCCGTGTCAAGATGGTAGAACCGCGGATCGACGAGTTCCAGGGAGATCACCGGCATACCGGTGAGGTCGGCGATTTCGGCGTGCGCGTGCGGATGGGTGCGAAAGCCGGTGCCGGCCAAAATCATTGAACCGACGACCAGAAGGTCGCCTTGACCCTCGTTGACATGCCGGGTCGCGACGGGGTCGTGTCCCCGCTCGGCCATCCAGGCGGCATAGGCCACTGACTCACCGTGGCGCTCGGCGTGCTTGAAC
Organism: Mycolicibacterium crocinum; assembly: GCF_022370635.2. Next base: position 1,207,965 of record NZ_CP092362.2, read on the forward strand.
TGGGCGACGACCGCGGTGCCGTTGATGATCAGTCCGGCGTTGGCGGCATAGACCATGTCCGGCAGGCCCGCGACCGGCGCGACGCGGTCGACGGTGTGGCCGAGCCGAACGTAGGTGTCGCGCAGGTTTTCCCACTGGGCCAGCGCCAGCCGCGCGTCCACGGGTGTGCTGGTGTCCATCCAGGGGTTGATCGCGTACTCGACGGTGAAGTACGTCGGCGGGGTCATGGCGTAGTGGCGGAGTCGCTGGGTGCGCGGCGTCCTCGTCGACTCGGCGGCGACATCAGGGGATATCGTCATGAAAATAACGATAGAAGCGGGCCCGGACGCAATCAATCGACACCTATTGCGTGTCTATGAACGATCTATTGCGTCAGAGCTAACATTGCGGTGATTTGTTGTGTACAGGACGGGACGGATGCCGATGGACCGGTTGGACGACACCGACGAGCGCATCCTCGCCGAACTCGCCGAGCATGCCCGGGCCACATTCGCCGAGATCGGGGAGCGGGTGAACCTGTCAGCGCCTGCGGTGAAACGTCGCGTCGACCGGATGCTGGACACCGGCGTGATCCGCGGCTTCACCACGGTCATCGATCCCAGCGCACTGGGCTGGAACACCGAGGCCTACGTCCAGGTGTACTGCCACGGCACCATCGCGCCAGATCGGTTGCGCGAGGCCTGGATTGACATCCCAGAGATCATCAGCGCCGCCACGGTGACCGGCACCTCGGACGCCATCCTGCATGTACTGGCCCGCGACATGCGTCACCTGGAAGCGGCGCTCGAGCGCATCCGGTCCAGTGCCGATATCGAGCGCAGCGAGAGCATCGTGGTGCTGTCCAACCTGATCGACCGATCTCCCTCCTAACCGGTCGGTTGGCGCAGGCTGGCGCGCAGTTCGTGGCGGCGATCGTGTAAGAACACCACGTGAGCACGAGTGAAAACGGCATCCTGATCGTCGGCGGCGGCCTGGCCGCCACCCGCACCGCCGAGCAGTTGCGCAAGTCCGAGTACACCGGCCCGGTCACCATCGTCAGCGACGAAGTGCACCTGCCCTATGACCGCCCGCCGCTGTCGAAGGACGTGCTGCACGCCGACCTGGACGATGTCGCGCTCAAGCCCGCCGAGTTCTACACCGAGAACAACATCACCCTGCGGCTGGGCAGCGCGGTCACCTCGCTGGACACCGCCGCCCGGACGGTGACGCTCGCCGACGGCTCGGTGCTGGGCTACGACGAACTCGTCATCGCCACCGGTTTGGTGCCCAAGCGCATTCCGTCGTTCCCCGACCTGGAGGGCATCCGGGTCCTGCGATCCCTCGACGATGCACTGGCGTTGCGCGCCCACGCGGGATCGGCTCGGCAGGCGGTGATCATCGGCGCCGGCTTCATCGGTTGCGAGGTGGCGGCGAGCCTGCGCAAGCTCGGCGTCGAGGTGACGTTGGTCGAGCCGCAGCCCGCGCCGCTGGCGTCGGTGCTGGGGGAGCAAGTCGGAAACCTGGTCACCCGCCTGCACCGCGCCGAGGGCGTCGACGTGCGCCCCGGCATCGGGGTGGCCGAAGTGCGTGGTGAGAACGGCCACGTGAGCACCGTGGTGTTGTCCGACGGCAGTGAGCTGCCCGCCGACCTCGTGGTGGTCGGCATCGGCTCGCGCCCGGCCACCGACTGGCTGGAGGGCAGCGGCATCACCATCGACAACGGTGTGGTGTGCGACGAGGCCGGGCGCACCAGCGCACCCAACGTGTGGGCACTCGGCGATGTCGCGTCCTGGCGTGACGCCACCGGACATCAAGCGCGCGTTGAACATTGGAGCAACGTGGCCGAGCAGGCCCGGGTCATCGTGCCGTCGATGCTGGGGCAGGACGCGCCGTCGGTGATCGTCGTGCCGTACTTCTGGAGCGACCAGTACGACGTCAAGATCCAGTGCCTCGGCGAACCGGAGGCCACCGACACCGTGCACATCGTCGAGGACGACGGCCGCAAGTTCCTGGCCTTCTACGAACGCGACGGCGTGGTGGCCGGCGTGGTCGGCGGCGGTATGCCCGGCAAGGTCATGAAGACCCGCGGCAAGATCGCCTCCGGCGCCCCGATCTCCGACGTCCTTCCCGCGTCCTAGAACTCGCCGAGGTAGAACCGGCCGCCCTGGTCGTCAGTGCACTCGGCCATCAGTCCGTAGGGCTGCCGGCTGGGCGCGGCGAGAACGGTCCCACCGGCCTCGCGGACCCGGTCGACTGCTGCGTCGATGTCCGAGACTGTCCACATCGGCACAATGCTGGGCGCCTGCGAGCCGCCGGCGGCTCCGGACATCGGCTGGGTGTTCTGCACCGCCCAGCCGTCGGCGACGCGGCCGCGCTCGAACGTCCACCCGAGTACCCGGCCGTAGAACTCCCGGAACGTCGCCGCATCGCCGACCTCGTATGTCACATACGACAGCTCACCGGGACCCGCCCCGTTGAGCAGCGGTCGCCGCTGCCCCGGGTCGGGGACGTACACCGCGAACGCGGTGCCCGCGGCGTCGACGGCGTCGACGACGGTGCCCACCGCGGTTTCGCGTGTCCCGCCCATTCGGCCGCCGGCGGCACGGATCGCCGCTCCCGCCTCGGCCACGTCGTCCACCGCATAGCAGCAGAACAGCGTCGACCGGTCAGCGGGTGAGATATCAATGGCCTCAACGGTATTGGTCACGCGGCCGGTCGAGTTGCAAGCCCACCCCAGCACGTGCGAATAGAAAGCGACCGCTCGGGCGGTATCCGGGGTCCGCACCGACACACACCCGATGTCACCGTGCCGGATGGGCTCGCGGACCGGCCCGCTGAGCATCCAGCGATGACCGAACGGGTCGCGGACGGTAGCGTTGCGGGCGCCGTGACCTTCGTACGGTTCGCGTTGCACGTCGGCGCCACGGGCACGCGCCCGGGTCAGCGCGGCGTCGGTGTCAGCGACGTGCAGCATCAGGCTCACCGAGTTGACCCCCGGCGTGGGGGCCTGCAGTCCGAGGTCAGCGAATTCGTCGGCGAGATACAGGACACCGCCGCCCACCGCCAGCTCGGCATGGCCGATGCGGCCGTCGTCCATCACGATCGGCTCACCGATCAGTTCCGCGCCGAAGGCATCGCGGTACCAGTCGATGGCAGCGCGGGCATCGGCCACCGTCAGGTAGGGCAGGGCCGCGGGCCGGGGAGGTTCGGTGACTGTGCTGACGCTCATCACAAATCCTTTCGTCGTGTCGGAGAGGGACGCCACGGCCTCCAGTCGTGCTCGCAGCCGGGCCGCAAAGGACGGATCCGGTTGTACGGGAAGGTCTTCGGTGGTCAAGACCCGTAGCGGATCGGTCATGAGACACCTCCCTCCGGATAGAGCTTCCTGAAGGCGCGCCGGGCGCGCACAAGTAACGCTTCGGTGGCGTGCACGCTGCGTCCGATCAGCTCGGCGCATTCGGGTACCGAGCAGTCGTCCATGTAGCGCAGCGCAAGCACGATGCGGTGCGGTTCGGGTAAGCGGGCCAGCACGCTTTCGGCGACGATGCGGTCCAGCTGCGCGTCCCACTCGTCGGCCGCCTCCGGTTCCGGCACGTCGGCGACCGGCACGGTGGACCTGGCTGTGCGGCGGCGGTAGTGGTCGGCCAGTTTGTGCCGGGCCACTCCGAGCAGCCAGGGGACGGCCAACGGCGGTGGGGTCGATCGGCGGGCGGCGTCCATTGCGGCCAGGAACGTCTCCGAGGTGAGGTCCTCGGCCGTGGCCGGATCGCCGCACCGGCGGACGAAGTAGCCGTAGACGACCGGTAGTGCGTCGTCGTAGAGCTCTAGCAGCCGGTACGGAGCATCGGGTGGTTCCGGATCCGCACTCACACCCTTATCGTCGTCGCGCGAGGCTCAACTCCGACGCACAATTTTCAGCGATTTCGGCCATCCAGGTCGTCGAGCCCGTGCGCGACGATGTCGAACGCGTCGCCGATTGCCTGCGGCAGCGATACGGTCTCGTCGGCCAGCCAGTGCTCATAGGCCGACAGCGCGACCCCGAGCATCAGCCAGGCGACCGATTGGGGGGCCAGGTCACCGGGTTTTCCGCCGGTGCGTTCGGCCACGAAGTCCGCGACCACACCGCGCCAGCCGGCGTACATGGTCATCGAGTGTGCCTGCAGCTCGGCGGTCTGCAGGATGACCCGCATCCGCTGACGATGCCGCTCGGTCTCGGAGGAGTCAAAAGTGTTGAACGCCAACAATGCTGACCGCAATGCCGAGCTGAGTGGTTCGTCGTTGCCGACCTGGGCGAACAGATCGCGGAAGTGCTGGAGGTGGGTGTCGAAGTCACCCCACGGGATGGCGTTCTTCGAGGGGTAGTACCGGAACAGGGTGCGGCGCGCGATGCCCGATGCCTGGGCGACGTCGTCCACGCTGACCGAGCCGAACCCGTAGTTCGCGAACAGGTCGAGTGCGACGTCGGTGATGTGGTCCTGGGTGGTGGACCGGCGCCGGCCTACGCGGGCGCTCGGAGAACCCCTGGACGAACCCGCAGCAGGACCGCCGCCACCCATCGTCATCGACCCACCTCTTTCTTTTCGGCACTCGATGCCATATTCTTGCGATCTCGATCATAATTGTCGAGAACCTAGGCCGACGAAAGGGTGCTTTTCATGGAGCCGAGCCAGGCAACCGAGACCGAAACCGAACTGGTGACCGAGACGCTGGTCGAAGAGGTCTCCATCGACGGGATGTGCGGGGTCTACTGACCGTGCCCGCCCACGCTGTGGGCGATCCGGCTGTGGCCGGGTCGGCCTTCGACCCGGCACTCAGCTGGCGCCTGCATCCGCAGGTGGCTGTGCGACCGGAGCCCTTCGGCGCGCTGCTGTACCACTTCGGCACCCGGAAGCTGTCGTTCCTGAAGAACCGCACCATCCTCGCCGTCGTGAACTCGCTAGACGAACATCCCGATGCGCGCTCCGCCCTGCGGGCCGCCGGGGTCGACGAGCCCGACGAGGCGCCGTATCTGCATGCGTTGAGCACGCTGGCTACCTCGAACATGTTGACTTGCAAGGATTCCCAATGACTTCGGTGGCACCGGTACCCCGGCTGATCGAGCAGTTCGAGCACGGCCTCGACGCGCCGATCTGTCTGACCTGGGAGCTGACCTACGCCTGCAACCTGGCGTGCGTGCACTGCCTTTCGTCCTCAGGCAAGCGCGACCCCCGCGAGCTGTCCACGGCGCAGTGCAAGGCGATCATCGACGAGCTCGAGCGCATGCAGGTCTTCTACGTCAACATCGGCGGCGGCGAACCCACTGTGCGCCCGGACTTTTGGGAGCTCGTCGACTACGCAACCGAGCACCATGTGGGGGTCAAGTTCTCCACCAACGGTGTGCGCATCACTCCCGAGGTCGCCGCGCGGCTGGCGGCCAGTGACTACGTCGACGTGCAGATCTCGCTGGACGGCGCGACCGCCGAGGTCAACGACGCCGTCCGCGGTCCCGGCTCGTTCGAGATGGCCACCCGCGCGCTGGAGAATCTCGCCGCGGCGGGTTTCAAAGACGCCAAGATCTCGGTGGTGGTCACCCGCCACAACGTCGACCAGCTCGATGAATTCAAAGCTCTCGCCGACCGCTACGGCGCCACCCTGCGCATCACCCGGTTGCGTCCGTCCGGGCGTGGAGCCGACGTCTGGGACGAACTGCACCCGACTCCCGAGCAGCAGGTGACCCTCTACGACTGGCTGGTCGCCAAGGGCGAGGGCGTGCTCACCGGTGACTCGTTCTTCCACCTCTCCGGCCTGGGCGCCCCGGGGGCGCTGGCCGGCCTGAACATGTGTGGTGCCGGGCGAGTGGTCTGCCTGATCGACCCGGTCGGTGACGTCTACGCCTGCCCGTTCGCCATCCACGACCGCTTCCTGGCCGGAAACATCGTGCGCGACAACGGTTTCGACAACGTGTGGAAGAACGCGCCCCTGTTCCGCGAGCTGCGCGAGCCGCAATCGGCCGGCGCGTGCGGCAGCTGCGGGCACTACGACGCCTGCCGCGGCGGCTGCATGGCCGCGAAGTTCTTCACCGGTCTGCCGCTGGACGGCCCGGACCCAGAGTGCGTCGAGGGCTACGGGGTGCCCGCCCTGGCCACCGAGCGGGACAAGCCCCGCCCGAGCGCTGACCACTCTCGCGGCAAGCCGATCATGCTGACCTTATCCACCCGGCCGCCGGCCAAGCCCTGCAACGAAAGTCCGATCTGATTCATGGCACGCGACACCTGGTTCGAAACCGTCGCCATCGCACAGGAGCGCGCGAAAAAGCGTCTCCCCAAGTCTGCGTACGGCGCACTTATCGGTGGCAGTGAGAAGGGCCTCACCGTCAACGGCAACAACGAGGCCTTCAATGAGCTCGGCTTCGCGCCGCACGTCATCGGCGCGCTCGAAAAGCGGGACATGGCAACAACTGTCATGGGCCAGGATGTGTCGCTGCCCGTGCTGATCTCGCCGACCGGCGTGCAGGCCGTCCACCCCGACGGGGAGGTGGCCGTCGCCCGCGCCGCCGCGGCCCGCGGCACCGCGATGGGGTTGTCGTCGTTTGCCAGCAAGCCCGTCGAAGAGGTCGTCGCGGCCAACCCGAAGACGTTCTTCCAGATCTACTGGCTGGGCGACCGGGACGCCATCGCCGCGCGCGCCGAGCGCGCCCGCGCCGCCGGGGCCGTCGGTTTGATCGTGACCACGGACTGGAGCTTCAGCCACGGGCGGGACTGGGGGAGTCCCAAGATCCCGGAGAAGATGGACCTGGCGACCATGGTCAAGATGAGTCCCGAGGTGCTGACCAAACCGCGCTGGTTCTACCAGTGGGCCAAGACCCTGCGACCACCGACGCTGTCGGTGCCGAACCAGGCCGCCCAGGGTGAGGCCGGTCCGGCGTTCTTCGACGCCTACGGCCAGTGGATGGGCACCCCCCCGCCGACGTGGGACGACATCGCCTGGCTGCGCGAGCTGTGGGGCGGTCCTTTCATGCTCAAGGGCGTCATGCGCATCGACGACGCCAAACGCGCTGTGGATGCTGGCGTTTCGGCGATCTCGGTGTCCAACCATGGCGGCAACAACCTCGACGGCACGCCCGCGTCGATCCGGGCGCTGCCTGCCATCGCATCCGCGGTCGGCGACCAGGTCGAGGTGCTTCTGGACGGTGGCGTCCGCCGGGGCAGCGACGTGGTCAAGGCCCTGGCGCTGGGCGCCCGGGCGGTCATGATCGGGCGCGCCTACCTGTGGGGCCTGGCAGCCAACGGCCAGGCGGGTGTGGAGAACGTCCTCGACATCCTGACCGGCGGCATCGACTCCGCCTTGCGTGGGCTCGGCAAGGCGTCCGTCCACGACCTGACCCCGGAGGACATCCTGGTGCCGGACGGCTTCGTCCGGGCGCTCGGAGTGCCAGGCGGCGACGCGCACTAAGGCCGTCACAAGCGGCCTCTGGTACTGGCGTGACTCACGGGACGACGGTGAACGCTCCGGGTGGATCCGGCCGTCCCGATTGCGAAAGAAATCCGTCTTCTCCTCGAACAATTGGCGCACGGCAGGTGAATTCGGCCTACCATCGGCGCGTGGCTTTCCGGAGCGAGCTGGGCAACTCGACATCGAGGCAGCTTCGCGATACCTGGCCCACGATCTTGATCCCGGTCGGTTCCACCGAGCAGCACGGTCCGCACCTGCCGCTGGACACCGACACCCGCATCGCCACCGCGGTCGCCCGGACCGCGACCGAGGACCTCAACGGTCCGCATCAAGATCAGTATCTGCTCGCGCCTGCGATCGCCTACGGCGCTTCTGGCGAGCACGAGGGCTTCGCCGGGACGGTCTCGATCGGCACCGAGGCGCTGACGACCCTGCTGGTCGAGTACGGCCGGTCGGCCTGCGGCTGGGCGCGGCGGCTCGTCTTCGTCAACGGCCACGGCGGCAACCTGGAGGCGATGCGTTCAGCCGTGCGACTGTTGCGGTCCGAGGGCCGCGACGCCGCCTGGTGCCCGTGCCTCGCCGAGGGCGGCGACGCCCACGCCGGCCATACGGAAACGTCTGTATTGCTACATATTTCACCGGCGGATGTCGACACCGACGCCTGGTGTAGCGGGAACAGGGCACCACTGGCTACCCTTTTGCCGCAGATGCGTCACGGGGGGGTGGCTGCGGTGAGTGAGGTGGGCGTGTTGGGTGACCCGACGACGGCGACCCCGGTCGAGGGTGAGCGCATCTTCGCGGAGATGGTCGCCGACTGTTCGCGACGTATCGGCCGGTGGCGCCCGGCCGATGACGGGATGTTGATATGACCCAGCCGCGGTTGCCCGACGGCTTCGCGGTACAGGTCGACCGTCGCGTGCGCACCCTCGCCGAGGGCTCGGCCCTGCTCGGTGGTTCACCGACCCGGCTACTGCGCCTGGCGCCGTCGGCCCAGACGCTGCTCGACGGCGGTCGACTCGAGGTACGCGACGCGGTGAGCGCCCAGCTGGCCCGCACGCTGCTCGACGCCACGGTGGCCCACCCGCGACCGGCCGGCGGCCCATCACACCGCGATGTCACGATCGTCATCCCGGTGCGCGACAACCCATTTGGACTCTATCGCCTGGTCATGTCGCTGCGCGGCATGCGGGTGGTGGTGGTCGACGACGGCTCGCAAACCCCTGTTGCGCCCGACGACTTCGCCGGCGCCCGCTGCGAGGTCGAAGTGCTGCACCACCCGCGCAGCAAAGGCCCCGCGGCCGCCCGCAACACCGGACTGGCTGCCTGCACAACGGATTTCGTCGCCTTCCTGGACTCCGACGTGGTGCCGCGACGCGGCTGGCTGGAGGCCCTGCTTGGTCACTTCTGCGACCCCGCGGTGGCGTTGGTCGCGCCCCGGATCGTCGGGCTCGGCCACAGCGATCAGTTGGTCGCCCGATACGAGGCGGTGCGCTCATCGCTGGACCTCGGCGAGCGGGAGGCGCCGGTGGTGCCCTACGGCCCGGTGTCCTACGTGCCCAGCGCGGCGATCATCGGCAGGCGCTCGGCACTGGTCGAAGTGGGTGGCTTCGACGAGACGCTGCCGTCGGGTGAGGACGTCGACCTGTGCTGGCGACTCATCGAATCGGGCTCCCGGCTGCGCTACGAGCCGATCGCCCTGGTGGCTCACGAGCACCGCACCCAGATGCGGGAGTGGCTGGGCCGCAAGGCATTCTATGGCAGCTCGGCCGCTCCGCTCTCGATCCGCCATCCGGACAAGACGGCGCCGGTGGTGATCTCGGCGTGGAGCCTGCTGGTGTGGTTGCTGATGGCGCTGGGCTCGGTGTCCGGTTATCTGGCCTCGCTGGTGTTCGCCGGGGTCAGCACCCGGCGCACGGCCAAAGCCATGCAGAACACCGACGCCGGGATCTCCGACGTGGTGCTGCTGGCCCTGCGCGGCATCGGTGCCGCCGCGCTGCAACTGTCGGCGGCGGTCTGCCGGCACTATTGGCCGCTGGCCTTGGTGGCGGCCCTGGTGTCCCGGCGGTGCAGGCAGGCGATCCTGGTTGCCGCGGTGCTCGACGGAGTGCAGGACTGGATCCGCCGCAACCGCAGCGCCGACGTCGAAGGCAAGCCGATCGGCCTACTCGCCTACCTGTTACTCAAACGCCTCGACGACCTCGCCTATGGCGCGGGGCTGTGGACGGGTGTGGTCCGCGAGCGCACGTTGCGGCCGTTGAAGCCGCAGATCAAAACCTGACTTGGTGGTCGACCACATAGCGCACAGCGATGTCCTGATCGTCGGTGCCGGCAGCGCCGGATCCGTGCTGGCCGAACGTCTCTCGTCCGACCCGGCGTGCCGGGTCACGGTCGTGGAAGCCGGCCTCGGGCCCGACGAGCCGGGAGTCCGAGAGCTCACCCGCAACGGCTTGCAGTTGCCGATCGGCGCTGCGAGTCCGCTGGCCCAGCGCTATCGCGCGCAGCTGACGGACGAGCCACCCCGCGGCGCCGACCTGGTACGCGGTCTGACCGTGGGGGGCTCCGGCGCAGTCAACGGCGGTTACTTCTGCCGCGCCCGGCCCGCCGACTTCGACGGGCCGGGCGTGCCCGGTTGGTCGTGGGACGAGGTCGTCCCGCACTACCGAGCCATCCAGACCGACCTCGATTTTCCCGACCGCGCCGACGGTGGTCCCATCAGGATTCGCCGCACACATGAACTTGTCGGCAGCACAGCAGCTTTCGTCGACGCCGCCCAGGCCTTCGGGCTGCCCTGGTTGCCCGACCTCAACGCGGAGCCGACCGGGGACAACGCACCGCCCGGGATCGGGGCGGTGCCGCTGAACATCGTCGACGGGGTACGCAGCGGGCCCGGTGCAGCATTCCTGGAACCGGCCATGCCCCGGCCGAACCTGACCGTGCTGCCGCGCACCCGCGTGCTGAGGCTGCGGCTGTCCGGCGGCCGGGTGGTCGGCGTCGAGACCGCGGGTCCGAACGGGGCGGCTGTTCTGGAGGCCGACCGGGTCGTGGTGTCGGCGGGCGCCATCGGATCGGCGCACCTGCTGATGCTGTCCGGAATCGGGCCGGCCGCAGCGCTGGGCGGGCTCGGCATCACGGTAGCGGCCGACCTTCCGGTAGGGCAGCGGACCTGGGACCACCCGGAGTGGGTGCTGCCGACCACGTGGGCCGTCGTCCCGCAGCGGCCGGTGCTCGAGGTGGTGCTGGTGGCCGATGGCGTCGAGATCCGGCCCTATACGGGCGGTTTCATCGCGATGGTCGGTGACGGCACCTTGGGCCGCCCGGACTGGCCGCATCTCGGGGTGGCATTGATGGCGCCGCGTGCCCACGGCCGTGTTTGGTTGGTGTCGGGGGATCCGATGGTTGCTCCGTTGATCGAACACCACTACGACAGCGCCGCCGAGGATGTGGCCGCATTGCGGAGCGGGTGTGAGTATGCCGCCGAGATGCTCGGAACGACAACGCAACTCGGCGAGCCGATGTGGTCGACCTCCCAGCATCTGTGCGGCACCGCCCCGATGGGTGTCGACAGTGATGAACATGCGGTGGTCGACCCGCGATGCCGAGTGTGGGGAATCGACAACCTATGGGTGGTCGACGGCTCGGTGCTTCCCCGCATCACCGGCCGCGGCCCCCACGCGACCATCGCGATGATCGGACACCGGGCGGCCGAATTCGTCTCGGCGGGTTAGGTTTCGCACCAGCCGCAGTTGGCGGCCGTCACGGCCTGGCGCCCACAGGCCGATCAGCACCGCGGCTATCGCGACAAGGATCGAGAGCACGGTGATGGAACTCTGCATCGCGTGCAGGAATGCCGACTTACTGATGTCGGCCAGTTGTGCGCCCACCGGGCCCAGCCGGGTGGACACCGCCAGCGCCTCTGCCAGTGACCCGCCGGCGGCGTCTCGCACCGGAGGCGGGAACGCCCCCAGTTGGTCGCCGAGGCGGTGGGTGTACTGCCCGGCCAATATCGAGCCGGCCAGGGCGATGCCCAGCGCGGCGCCGACTTCCCGGACGGTGTCGTTGACGGCCGAAGCAACACCCTGTTTCTCGTCGGGTGCGGCGTTCATGATCGCCGATGTGGTCGGCGCGGTGCAGAGTCCGATGCCGGTGGCCAGCACGAGTAATGGCCACGCGAGGCCGATGTAGGACGAGTCCACCGTCAGCGTGAGCAGGCATGCGAATCCGGCCGCGATGAAGAGTAAGCCGGTGAAGACAACGACCCGCAACCCCAGTCGCGGCAGATACCAGGAGGCGCTCACTGAGAGCACGGCCATCGGCACCGTGAGAGGCGCCAGGGCCATCGCGGTCTGCAACGCCGAATAGCCCAGGATGAGCTGCGTGTACTGCATGACCAAGTACATGAACCCGAAATTGGCCAGGAAGAACACCGCGATGGCGGCTGCCCCGGTGGCGAAATCGGCTCGGCGGAAGAGGGATACGTCCAGCAATGGGTGACGCCGCCGAACCTCGAACACACCGAAGGCCACCGCCAGCGCCACACCCGCGCACAGGCACCCGATCACCAGCGGATCCGCCCAGCCGCGTTGCGGTGCCTCGACGATGCCGAATACGAGCACCGCGACGGCCCCGCCAATCAGCGCGGCGCCGGGCCAGTCCACCGCAGGGGCATCGGCATCGCGCGAATCGCTGACCGTCCACGTCAGCACGAATAGGGCGAGGCCCGCGCCCGCGAATGCCCAGAAGATCGATTGCCACGGCCAAAAGTGAAGTAGTACACCGGTACCCAACATGCCGAGCACCGCCCCCGACCCTGCCACTGCAGCCCAGATGCCGACCGCCTTATTGCGCTGCGACTTCGGGTAGACGACCGTCAGCAGCGACAAGGTGGCCGGCATGACGAAGGCGGCTCCGGCGCCGGCAATTGCACGCGCGGCGATGATCTGAATCGGTGCGTCGAAGACGATGGGGGCCAACGAGGCCAGCGTAAAGATGGCGAGCCCGATCATCAGGGCACCGCGCCGACCGTAACGGTCACCGATGGCCCCGGCCGGGAGCAACAGGCAGGCGAGCACCAGCGTGTAGCTGTCGACAACCCAGGTCAGCTGGGATTGGGTCGCCGATGTGGTTACAGCGATATCGCCGAGTGCGGTGTTGAGGGCGACCATCGACGAGATCACCAGCACCACCCCCAGGCAGGCGACAGTCAAAGTCCATGTTCGCTGCCGAGTCGAGACGTCCCGCAGGCGGGTGTCGGTACCCTTGTCGGGCCGGATCAAGGTGTCCACGCAGGGGCCTTCCTTCGGTCGCACGTCCGATGTGAGACTAACCGTCTCAAAAATATCTAAACCTGCGACGCCTCACCCGAAAGGATTCACCGCATGGCGACCCGGCGTAGCGACCCCAGACCTGCGCGTTCGCGCGCGCGGTTACTGGACGCCGCAACGGCATTGCTGCGCAGCGGCGGACCGAGCGCGGTAACTGTCGATGCCGTCACCCGCGGTGCCAACGTCGCCAGGGCCACCCTGTACCGGCATTTCCCGAGTGGCAACGATCTGCTGGCCGCCGCCTTTCACAGCCTGATTCCGCCCGCGCCGATGCCGCTGGAGACCGGAACGCTGCGGGAGCGTCTCCTGGCATTGGTGCAGGCGCAGGCCGACTTGATTTCGGAGACACCGGCCCTGCTGTCGGCGACGTATTGGCTGGCGTTGGGACCGGACATGGAGCACATGCCCGAACGGGGCGGCAGCTCCGACAGCCCCGAGGTGCGCACACTGCGCGAGCGGATTGCCCAGCAGTACGGCGCACCGTTCGACGCGATCTTCGACAGTCCCGACGCCCAACGCGAGCTCGGCGAGGTCGACCGCGCGCAAGCAATGATGCTGCTGATCGGTCCGCTGGTGGCCGGCCGGATCAGTACGCTGGCTGACTTCGACTACCGCGAATGCGCGCGCGCCGCGGTGGACGGCTTTCTGGCCGTCCACCGAAAAAGCGAAATCACTTCAGCGAGTAGCGAATCGGCAGGCGCTTGAGACCACCGACGAAGGTGGTGGCCATGAGCTCCGGCTCGCCGGCGAGTTCGATGGACTTGATGCGGGGGACGAGTTCGGTGAAGAAGCTGTTCATCTCCATCCGGGCCAGGGCGGCGCCGAGGCAGAAGTGCACGCCGTAGCCGAAGGACAGGTGCTTGTTGGGGTCGCGCGCGACGTCGAAGCGCATCGGGTCGTCGAAGACGTCTTCGTCGCGGTTGGCCGAAACGTAGGACAGCAGAACGGCTTCGCCTTTGGCGATGGGGACGCCGCGGACCTCGGTGTCGGCTTGGGCGGTGCGCATGAATTCCTTGACCGGAACCACGCAGCGGATCATCTCCTCGACCGCGGTGCCCATCAGGCCGGGGTCGTTCTGCAGCCGCTGCAATTCGCCAGGGTTGCGGATCAGCTCCAGTAGCCCGCCTGCGATGCCGGCACTGGTGGTGTCGTGGCCGGCGCTGGCGACGATCACGTAATAGGACGCGGTGTCCATGTCGGACAGCGGTTGGCCGTCGATGGTGGCATTCGCGATCGCCGAGCTGAGGTCCTCGGTGGGGGTTTCGCGGCGCGAGGCGGTCAACGCATTGAAGTAGTTGAAGAAGTCCAACAGCACTGCGAGCATGTCGTCGGTCGAGCCGCCGCGCTGGAATTCTTCATCGTCACCGCCGAACATCTCCTGGGTGAGCTTGAGCATCCGGGGGAAGTCCGACTCCGGCAGACCCAGCAGCGTCAGGATGATGTAGAGCGGATAGTTGACCGCGATCTCTTGGACGAAATCCAGTTCGGGACCTTGCTCGAGCATCTTGTCGACGTAGATCTTGGCCAGCTCGTCGCAGCGAGCCTTCAAGGCGCGCATGGCTTTCGGGCGGAACCAGTCGGCGCCGATCTTGCGCATGTCGCGGTGCAGCGGGTCGTCCATGTGGATCAGCGTCCGCAGGCCGATCCCCGCTTCCAGTTGTGCGCGCAGCACGTCGTCGGCTTCGGCGATCGCGAGCAGCGGGCGCGGATCGTTGGTGAACAGGTCGTTCTGCCGCTCGATGTCCATGATGTCGGCGTGCTTGGTGATCGCCCAGAACGGCCGGTATCCCTCGGCCTCGACCCACGACACCGGAGCATGCGCACGCAGATGAGCAAGCGATTCGTGCATCCGCTTCTCGTCTGTGTAGCCCATCGGACTGGCCAGCACCCGGGCCGCCTTGTCCATGATCCGTGGGGTCATCGGGTCTCCTTGCTCACTCAATCCAGAAACTTGACGGGTGTCAGGTTCCTAGTTTGGCGGCGATTCTGCCAGGTCGCAGGCGATTGGTGCGAATTGGCAGGTCATGGCTCGGCCGAGCCGCCGCGTAGGCTCGGTTCTCGTGCGAGACCGATCGAGGAGCCGAGCACGTCGGCGCGCGATGGTGCTGCTGCTGACCTTGGTGACAGTCGTCGCGTGTTCGCGCAGCAACACCGAATCGCACCCGCAGACCGCCGCGGCGGCCGAGCCGGGGCCGGCGGTGGTGCAGACCGCGGGCGGCGCGGTCCGCGGTGTGGTCGCCCCGGGGTATCGGGTCTTCGACGGCATCCCCTATGGGGCCGCGCCGGTCGGGGCGCAGCGCTGGCAGCCGCCGCAACCAGCCCCACCGTGGCAGGGCGTGCGCGACGCCACGAAGCCGGGTCTGCGCTGCATCCAGGACACCACCAACGATCCCGACTATGGGCGCCCCACGGGCGAGGACTGCCTGAACCTCAATGTCTGGACACCCGACGGCGCGAGCCCGTCCCACCCGAAACCGGTGATGGTGTGGATTCATGGCGGCGGATTCCTCAACGGCAGCGCCGACATCTATGACGCGCGGTGGCTGGCGACCCAGGGCGACATCGTCGTCGTCACCGTCAACTACCGGCTCGGCACTCTCGGGTTCCTGGCGCATCCCGCGCTGAGTCCCGACGGCGACATCGGCAATTACGGTCTGGCCGATCAGCAGGCCGCGCTGCGCTGGGTGCGCGACAACATCACCGAATTCGGCGGTGATGCAACGAAAGTCACGATCGCCGGGGAGTCGGCCGGCGCGATGTCGGTGTGCGATCACCTGGTCGCACCCGAGTCGGCCGGGCTGTTCCGCGCCGCGATCATGCAGAGCGGGCCATGCGAGGCGCAAGCGGACCGGGCCACCGGCCAGCAGGTGAGCACTGACTACGCAACCACCGCCGGTTGCACCGACCCCGCCGCGGTCGCCGCCTGCCTGCGAGCACTGCCGACCCAGACCCTGCAGCGGGCGCCGCTGTATGTCGGATTCGGGCCCGACAAGCTGACCGGCCCGGTCACCGGGACCGACCGCTTACCGGCCGACCCGATGACCGCCATCGCCTCGAACCGGGTGCCCCGACTGCCCGTGCTGGTCGGCAGCAACGGCGACGAATTCGCGATGTTCGCCGCGATCCAGTACCTCAAGGACGGGCGGTTGCCGCCATATCCGGAGCTGATCGCGAAGACGTTCGGCCCGGATGCCGCCGCGGTTGCCGAGCACTACCCGCTCGACCGGTATGGGGGAAGTGAGGGGCTGGCCTATTCGGCGGCGGTGACCGATAGCGTATTCGCCTGTCCGGCAGACAGAATCGCGTCCGGTCTGGCCCACGCCGGGCCGGTGTACGCCTACGAGTTCAATGATCGCACGGCGCCGGCTCCCGATCCGCTGCGCGCGGCTCCGTTCCCGGTCGGCGCCAGTCACTCCCTCGAGTTGCGGTATCTGTTCGACGTCGGTGGCGCGCGGCCGTTGGATCCGGCGCAGCGCATGCTCTCCGACCAGATGGTGACCTACTGGAGCCAGTTCGTGAAGACCGGTACGCCGGAGGTGACGGGGCTGCCGGAGTGGCCGCAGTTCGGTGCCGACGGAGCCGCCGGGAAGCGGATGTCGCTGCAGACCGGGGAATCGACGATCACCACCGACTTCAGCGCTCGGCATCAATGCCCGTTCTGGGCCGGTATGAAGGGCGCGCGCTAGCCGCTCCAGCGCGGGTGGGCGACCACCGCCAGCGCCTCCGCCACGTCCGACGCCAACGGCCGGCTCCGCACTCCATGATTCTTGACCCACCGCTGGAACGCGAAATCGGCTGCGGCGAAGGATAGTTGGACCAGCAATCCGGGGCGGGCGTCATCGGTCGGGTCGGCGTTCATCCGCGCGGCGACGAGCTCGACCATCTGGTCGCGGTCGGCGGTGGACAGCAGGGTTGCACGGTCGAGCAACTCAGGTGCGGTCAGGATCGCCGCCCGCCAATTCTCCAGATCGACATCGTCGAATGACTCGACGCGGCTGACGATTGCGGCGGCCAACGCGGCGTCGGGCGCCTCGTCGGGCGGGCGGCGCATGAGCAGCGACGCGATCGCGGCGTTCCCGCGCTGCACCGCCCCGAGGAGCAGGTCCTCCTTGGCGGCCACATGACGGAAGAACGTTCGCGGTGACACCGATGCCTCGGCGGCGATGTCGTCGGTGGTGACATTGCCGAATCCCCGTGCGGCGAAAAGTCGGTACGCCGCGGCGTGGATGTCGGCGCGCACCTGCGCCCGCTGCCGGTCCCGCAGGGTCGGCGGCCGTTGCGCGGGCGGGCTGGTCACCGGAACGTTCCCATCCCACCGTCGATGTTGATGGTCTGGGCCGTCATGTACGACGCGTCGGGGCTGACCAGGAAGGCCACCACCGCGCCGATGTCGGCGTGGGTGTCGCCGATGCGGCGCAAGGGGACACCCTTGACGATCTTGTTGTAGACGTCGGGAAAGCATTCGCTCCAGCCCGCGACGCCGGCGGAGTTGGCGAACGGGCACACCACGTTCACCCGGATGTTGTCGACACCCCATTCCAGCGCAGCCACTTTCGACATGCCGCGGATGGCCTCTTTGGCACCGGCGTAGGCCCCGAATGACTTCTGGCCGCCGGTGCCGCTGCCGGGTCCGAAGTTCACGATCGACCCGCCGCCGCCGGCCTTGAGCACCGGGTAGGCGGCTTGCATGAGGAAGAAGGTGGCCCGGGGGCCGATGTCGAACACGAGGTCGTAGTCGGCCATGGTGATGTCGGTGAATGGTTTGGGTTCGTCGGTGGCGATGGCGTTGTTGATCAAAGCGTCGATGCCGCCCAGTCTTTCGACCGCGACGTCGATGATGTGTTGATAGCTGGAGTGGTCGCACAGGTCGGCGACCAGCGGCACCGCGTGATGGTCATCGGCGAGGGATCCCGCGACACCGATCACCCCGGGGTCGCGGTCGACCAGCAAGACCGACGCACCGCGTTCGAGCAGTGCTGCGGTGATTCCCCGGCCCACTCCGCGGGCGGCTCCTGTCACGATCACCCGGTGGCCGCTGAGGGAGTCCGGATGCCAGTAGGTCGTTTCAGCGCTGGGCGCCACGGTGCAGCTCCTCCGATGTTCGTGCGGCGCCGGGGAATTCGATGAACTCCACTGCGGTGCCGTCGGGATCCTTGACGAAGAACATCCGGACATCGGCGATCTCGAATGGGGCCTGGTCCGGCTGATAGCCGGCTGCCTGCACACGCCGGTACGTGTCGTCGAGGTCGGCGACCGATAGCGAGATGTTCTGATTGCCGACGAAAGACCGCCTGGCCGGCCGGCTGTCGGGGCCGAGCGACAGTAGCTCGACCATCACTCCACCGATCAGGCCGCCGACCGCCCGGCCCTTGTTCCCGTCACCGCCGCCGAGCGCGTGGTCGAACGATTCACCTGTCAGGTTCTGATCGAACACCACATCCATCCCGAGCAGCCCACGGTAGAACTCCAGCGCCCGATCCATGTCGGTGACGCCCACCACGAGATGGGAAAACCGAAGATCGCCAAGGCTTTCCACTTCTCAGCCGGCCAGGTGCGGCGCGGCCCGGCCGGCGATCAGCGGAAGATCGAGATAGGTCTTGATCCCGGGGCCGGCTTCGCAGACATAGGGGATGGCGCTGATGCAATGGTTGGCGGTGGCCACCACTCCCGGATTGCGTTTGAGTCCCTCTTCGACCGTTTCCGGTTGCAGTCCTTTGAATGTCAGGGACACGTCGGGATCGCCGGTGATCTCCACCTCGAAGCGTTCGCCCTTTTCGCCGAGCGTCCACGGCGGGTCGAGCTCCACCTCGCACATCAGCCAGTTGACCGCGGCGGTGACCACCGGTTGGTCGTCGACGATGGCCTCCCAGCGGAACCGGCGCGCGGCCACGGTGCCCGCCTCCATCGGCACCACGAGCTCGTCGGTACCGGTCACGGCGACCGCCACTTCCTGGGTGGAGCGGATGCGCGGTTCGGCGCGGAAACCCAATTGGTCGGCGACCATGCGGACCGACTGTTTGAACCCGGCCTCCAACAGGGCAGCGATCGGCCCGCTCATCGCCTGTTCCGGAGTGAGTCCGAAGCCCATCACCTCCCGAACCACCAGTGGCGCGTTGTAGGTGCGGATGTCGGAGAACTCCTCGGCCCGCACATGCGTGATCGCCGAACTGAGCGACGAGATCATCAGCGGAAAGCGTTCGGTGATCCCACCCGGATGGATACCGGAACCATGCAGCGTGGCGTTGCCGGCGACGCACGCCTCCTCGAGGGCCTGCACACCCGGGTTCTGCCGGTCCGGGTAGACCCAGCCGACCGGGGTCACCACATTCTTGCCGGAGCGCAGGATCCTGGCGACGACATCGTCGTCGGGCAGCAGCGGGGAGTACATGACGCAGTCGGCGTCCATCGCGAGCAGTTCGTCGATATCGGTCGTGGCCGCCACCCCGATCGGGGCTTCGCCGATGACCTCGCCGACGTCGCGGCCGTGCTTGTCGGCGCTGTGCACCCAGCAGCCGACGAGTTCGAGTTCGGGGTGACGCAGCACATCCTGGATTGCTGCCTTGCCCACACCGCCGGTTGCCCACTGAATGACGCGATACATGGCGGCATCCTATGTCGATATGGCAGTCACTGTCACCACCCGGCGTGCGAGTTCCTCGCGCATGGGGGCTACGTTGGTCGAAGAAGGTGTCACTGTCGGGCAAGCATCGCCGGGGGCGTACACGCCACCCCGTTCTGAGGAGATGCCGCTGATGGTTGATCGCTTGCGAGGCACTCGCCTCGGATCCGTGAGTTACGAGACTGATCGCAATGACAATCTCGCGCCGCGCTCGATCGCTCGCTACCGCACTGGAAACGGTGAAGAGTTCGATATCCCGATGGCGGACGACGCCGAAGTCCCCGACACCTGGCAGTGCCGCAACGGCCTGGAAGGCCGACTCATCGCGGGCGGTGAGCCGGTCGAACCGAAGAAGAAGGTCAAGGTCCCGCGCACACACTGGGACATGCTGCTGGAACGCCGTTCGATCGAGGAACTCGAAGTGCTGCTTCAGGAGCGACTGGCGGTCGTCAGGTCACTGCGCGGCCGGTAGCCCACCGGCGACTCAGACAGGTTCAAACTGGGCCGTTGAGCAGGCAGAGCAGGGATTTGGATCGCGCTCAGATCTAGGGCATACTGTTCGGGTTGCCTTGAGCCGGGTTCGCCCCCATACGGGAGCGTGCCGCCCAAGGTATACGACCGGCGCCCGTACGGGCGCGTCCGGTCCCCACTTCGGAGCGCGACAGAAATTCAATCGCGTCTCGGGGCCTGCGCGAGGGCGACACACCCGACCGCGGGGGTCGGAGCACCAGAGACAGGTAAAGAGCGGCGGCGACAGCCAGCGCGAAGCCTTCGGGCCAGCGAAAAAGACCCCGTGTCCCTCTGTGGGACCAAGCAGGAATGAAGGTAGGAGAAGCGTGGCGGGACAAAAGATCCGCATCAGGCTCAAGGCCTACGACCACGAGGCCATTGATGCCTCGGCGCGCAAGATCGTGGAGACGGTCACCCGTACCGGTGCGAGCGTGGTTGGTCCGGTGCCGCTGCCGACGGAAAAGAACGTGTACTGCGTCATCCGCTCCCCGCATAAGTACAAGGACTCGCGGGAGCACTTCGAGATGCGCACGCACAAGCGACTCATCGACATCCTCGACCCGACGCCGAAGACCGTTGACGCACTCATGCGCATCGATCTGCCGGCGAGCGTCGACGTGAACATCCAGTAGTAGGGGAGTCGACGAAACCATGGCACGTAAAGGAATCTTGGGTACGAAGCTGGGCATGACCCAGGTCTTCGACGAGAACAACCGGGTCGTCCCCGTCACGGTCGTCAAGGCCGGACCCAACGTGGTCACCCGCATCCGCACGCCCGAGCGTGACGGCTACAGCGCCGTTCAGCTCGCCTACGGCGAGATCAGCCCGCGCAAGGTGAACAAGCCGGTCACCGGTCAGTACGCCGCCGCCGGCGTGAACCCGCGCCGGCACCTCGCCGAGCTGCGGCTGGACGACGAGGCCGCGGCCGCCGACTACGAGGTCGGCCAGGAGCTGACGGCGGAGATCTTCGCCGACGGCGCCTATGTCGACGTCACCGGCACCTCTAAGGGCAAGGGCTTCGCCGGCACGATGAAGCGTCACGGCTTCAAGGGCCAGGGCGCCAGCCACGGCGCCCAGGCAGTGCACCGCCGGCCCGGCTCGATCGGTGGCTGCGCCACCCCGGGTCGCGTCTTCAAGGGCACCCGGATGTCCGGCCGCATGGGTAGCGACCGCGTCACCACGCAGAACCTGGTGGTGCACAAGGTCGATGCCGAGAACGGCGTGCTGCTGATCAAGGGTGCTGTCCCTGGCCGCAACGGCGGGCTCGTGATGGTTCGCACGGCAGTCAAACGAGGTGAGAAGTGACTCTGAAGATTGACGTTCGCACTCCGAACGGCAAGAAGGACGGCACGGTGGAACTGCCGGCTGACCTTTTTGATGTGGAACCCAACATCGCGTTGATGCACCAGGTGGTGACCGCGCAGCTGGCCGCCAAGCGCCAGGGCACGCACGCCACCAAGACGCGCGCTCAGGTTTCCGGCGGTGGCAAGAAGCCGTACCGGCAGAAGGGCACCGGTCGCGCCCGTCAGGGTTCGACCCGCGCTCCGCAGTTCACCGGCGGTGGCATCGTCCACGGCCCGCAGCCGCGCGACTACAGCGAGCGGACGCCCAAGAAGATGATCCGCGCCGCCCTGCGCAGCGCGCTGTCGGACCGGGCCCGCAACGAGCGAATCCACGCGGTGACCGAGCTGCTCGAAGGGCAGACGCCGTCGACCAAGAGCGCGAAGGCGTTCCTGGGCACGCTGACCGACCGCCGCAAGGTTCTGGTCGTGATCGGCCGCACCGACGAGGTCGGCGCCAAGAGCGTGCGCAATCTGCCTGGCGTGCACGTGATCTCCCCGGATCAGCTCAACACCTACGACGTGCTCAACGCCGACGACGTGGTGTTTTCGGTCGAGGCCCTGAACGCCTACATCGGCGCGAATATCAAAGAAGGAGCGTCGGTCTGATGGCAACGATTACCGACCCCCGCGACATCATCTTGGCCCCGGTCATCTCCGAGAAGTCGTACGGCCTGATCGAGGACAACGTCTACACGTTCATCGTCGCACCCGGCTCGAACAAGACGCAGATCAAGATCGCGATCGAGAAGATCTTCAAGGTGAAGGTCGACTCGGTGAACACCGCGAATCGGCAGGGCAAGCGCAAGCGGACCCGCGCCGGTTACGGACAGCGCAAGAGCACCAAGCGCGCGATTGTGACCCTGGCCGCCGGCAGCAAGCCGATTGACCTCTTCGGAGCTCCCGCCTGATCGGCGGGACTGCAGATAGAACTCAGGAATAGATAATGGGAATTCGCAAGTACAAGCCGACGACCCCCGGTCGCCGCGGTGCCAGCGTCTCCGATTTCTCCGAGATCACTCGCTCGACTCCGGAGAAGTCGCTGATCCGCCCGCTGCACGGAACCGGCGGTCGTAACGCGCACGGTCGAATCACCACCCGCCACAAGGGCGGCGGGCACAAGCGTGCCTACCGGGTGATCGACTTCCGGCGCAACGACAAGGACGGCGTCAACGCCAAGGTCGCACACATCGAGTACGACCCGAACCGCACCGCGAACATCGCGCTGCTGCACTACCTGGACGGCGAGAAGCGCTACATCATTGCGCCGCAGGGTCTTTCGCAGGGCGACATCGTGGAGTCGGGCGCCAACGCCGACATCAAGCCCGGTAACAACCTGCCGCTGCGCAACATCCCCGCCGGTACCGTGATCCACGCTGTGGAGCTGCGACCCGGTGGCGGAGCCAAGCTGGCCCGCTCGGCCGGCTCGAGCATCCAGCTGCTGGGTAAGGAAGGCACCTACGCCTCGCTGCGTATGCCCTCGGGTGAGATCCGCCGCGTCGACGTGCGCTGCCGCGCCACCGTCGGCGAGGTCGGCAATGCCGAGCAGGCCAATATCAACTGGGGCAAGGCCGGCCGCATGCGGTGGAAGGGCAAGCGCCCCACCGTTCGTGGCGTGGTGATGAACCCGGTCGACCACCCGCACGGTGGTGGCGAGGGCAAGACCTCCGGTGGTCGTCACCCGGTCAGCCCGTGGGGCAAGCCCGAGGGCCGCACCCGCAAGCCCAACAAGCCGAGCGACAAGCTCATCGTCCGACGCCGGCGCACCGGCAAGAAGCGCTAGGCAGGGGAGTAGACAATGCCACGCAGCCTGAAGAAGGGTCCGTTCGTCGACGACCATCTGCTCAAGAAGGTCGACGTCCAGAACGAGAAGAACACCAAACAGGTCATCAAGACCTGGTCGCGTCGTTCGACCATCATCCCGGACTTCATCGGCCACACCTTCGCCGTCCACGACGGTCGCAAGCATGTGCCGGTGTTCGTCACCGAGGCGATGGTCGGCCACAAGCTGGGCGAGTTCGCACCGACGCGCACGTTCAAGGGTCACATCAAGGACGACCGGAAGAGTAAGCGGCGATGACGACTGCAACCACCGAATACCCGTCTGCGACAGCGAAAGCGCGCCACATCGGGATCTCGGCCACCAAGGCGCGCCGCGTCATCAACCTGGTGCGCGACAAGAGCGTCGAGGACGCCCTCGACATCCTTCGCTGGGCGCCGCAGCAGGCCAGTGAGCCGGTCGCCAAGGTGATCGCAAGCGCTGCCGCCAACGCGCAGAACAACAACGGTCTGGACCCGGCCACGCTGGTGGTCGCCACCATCACCGCCGACGAGGGCCCGACCGCCAAGCGCATCCGGCCGCGCGCGCAGGGTCGCGCGTACCGAATCCGCAAGCGCACCAGCCATATCACGGTGATCGTCGAAAGCCGTCCGAGCAAGAAGGAAGCGGGCAAGTCGGCCAGTGCCGCCCGCGCCCGTCGCGCTCAGGCCAGCAAGGCCGCCACCAAGAAGGCGGCTCCCAAGACCAAGGCTTCGGCCGAAGCGAAGGAGGGCTCGGAGTAGTGGGCCAGAAAATCAACCCCCACGGCTTCCGGCTCGGTATCACCACCGACTGGAAGTCCCGGTGGTACGCCGACAAGCAGTACGCGGATTACGTCAAGGAAGACGTGGCGATCCGCCGGCTGCTGGCCACGGGTCTGGAGCGCGCCGGCATTGCCGACGTGGAGATCGAGCGCACCCGTGACCGGGTTCGCGTTGACATCCACACCGCGCGCCCGGGCATCGTGATCGGTCGTCGTGGCACCGAGGCCGACCGCATCCGCGCCGACCTGGAAAAGCTGACGGGCAAGCAGGTTCAGCTGAACATCCTCGAGGTGAAGAACCCCGAGAGCCAGGCCCAGCTGGTCGCCCAGGGTGTCGCCGAGCAGCTGAGCAACCGGGTGGCGTTCCGCCGCGCGATGCGCAAGGCCATCCAGTCGGCCATGCGGCAGCCCAACGTCAAGGGCATCCGGGTGCAGTGCTCGGGTCGCCTCGGCGGCGCCGAGATGAGCCGCTCGGAGTTCTACCGCGAAGGCCGTGTGCCGCTGCACACCCTGCGCGCCGACATCGATTACGGACTGTACGAGGCCAAGACCACGTTCGGCCGCATCGGCGTGAAGGTGTGGATCTACAAGGGCGACATCGTGGGTGGCAAGCGTGAGCTGTCCGCCGCCGCACCTGCCGCCGACCGTCCGCGCCGCGAGCGTCCGTCGGGCACCCGCCCGCGCCGCAGCGGTGCGTCAGGCACCACCGCGACGAGCACCGAAGCCGGTCGCGCCGCCAGTGAAGAGACCGCAGAGTCTGCGGTTCCCGTCACCACGGAGGCGCCGGCCGTCGAGCCCGCCGCTGAAACCACGGAGAGCTAACTCATGCTTATTCCCCGTAAAGTCAAGCACCGCAAGCAACATCACCCCAAGCAGCGTGGTATTGCCAGCGGTGGCACGTCGGTGACGTTCGGTGACTACGGCATCCAGGCACTGGAGCACGCCTACATCACCAACCGGCAGATCGAGTCCGCTCGTATCGCCATCAACCGGCACATCAAGCGTGGCGGCAAGGTGTGGATCAACATCTTCCCCGACCGCCCGCTGACCAAGAAGCCCGCCGAAACCCGTATGGGTTCCGGCAAGGGTTCGCCCGAGTGGTGGGTGGCCAACGTCAAGCCTGGCCGCGTGCTGTTCGAGCTGAGCTACCCCAACGAGCAGACTGCTCGTGAAGCTCTGACCCGTGCGATCCACAAGCTGCCGATCAAGGCACGCATCGTGACCCGAGAGGAGCAGTTCTGATGGCTGTTGGCATCAGCGCCGGCGAACTGCGTGAGCTCACTGACGAAGAGCTGACCGACAAGCTGCGGGAATCCAAGGAAGAGCTGTTCAACCTGCGCTTCCAGATGGCCACCGGGCAGCTGGACAACAACCGCCGGCTTCGCACCGTGCGTCAGGAGATTGCGCGCATCTACACCGTGCTGCGCGAACGTGAACTGGGTCTGGCCGCCGGACCCGCTGGTGAGGAAGCGTAATGGCAGATACAAAGGGCCCCAAGCACACTGAGCGCACCGAAGAGGCGCGCGGCCGTCGCAAGACGGTCATCGGCTACGTGGTCAGCGACAAGATGCAGAAGACCATCGTGGTCGAGCTCGAATCCCGCAAGAGCCACCCGCTCTACGGCAAGATCATCCGGACCACGACGAAGGTCAAAGCGCACGACGAGAACGGTGACGCCGGTATCGGCGACCGGGTCTCCCTGATGGAGACCCGCCCGCTGTCGGCGTCCAAGCGCTGGCGTCTCGTCGAGGTTCTCGAGCGCGCCAAGTAATACTCCGGTCTTAGCAAACGCGAGCCGCGGCTGATAAGCCGCGGCTCGCCGTGTAAATTGCCTAAGCGACAGTTTTTGGCAATCATTCGACCGTGAGGGTTGGCATGCCGGTGGTGAAGTCGGGGGGCTTGGTCAAGTTCGGGGCGACCGTCGGGGTGGTCGCCGCAATGCTGTGGTCAGCGCCATGGGCGGCGGCCGAGCCCGAGCCTGTGCCCACGGATCCGGCGCCTGTCGAGCCTGCGCCCACCGTGGCGACCGGCGGCGAGGTGATAACGGCCCCGACGCTGTCGTTGGTCGACCTGGGCGTCAACCCGGTGCTCTCGTTCTACGGCGGTACCAGCTCGACGTCGCTGTCGTTCCCGGTGCCGCCGGGGTTGGCTCCCGAGGCCCTGAACGCGACTCTCGATTTACCGTTCGCCGTTCGTAGCGGTCTGATCTCGGTGACGCAGGGCGACAAGCTGATCGGCAAGCTGCCCCTGCCGACCGCGGACCTGTCGCCGGTCGTCATTCCGCTGGCCGGGGCCCAGGTGGTGGACAACGTCGCCACCGTGACGCTCACGTTGGCGTCGGTACCCGACGACGGATACTGCCTGGACCGGCTCAACCCGGTCGATCTCATCGACGGTTCGGTCGCGTTCAGCGGTGCCGAGGCGGTACCGGCCACCGTGGCCGACTTCCTTCCGCCGCTGCTCCGCCGACTGACCATCGGCGTGCCCGCGAACCCGTCGATGGCCGAATCGGATGCCGCCGTCCAGTTAGCCACCAGTCTGACCAAGAAGTACGGCAATCAGGCACCCGACGTTCAGATCGTTCCGCTGCCCGACGGGGCCACGGCGGTGCCCACTCCCTCGCTCCCGCTGGAGCGTCAGATCGTCGTCAAAGAGGGCTCCGACGAAAGCATTTCACTCGAAGGCGCCGGAGGTGTCCCGCAACTGCTGATCACCGGGCCGGCCAGCAACCTGACCAACGACACCCGGCTGCTCAGCGACGGCGGCCTGAACCTTGCCGTCTCGCCGCGGGTCGTCCCGGAGCAGCTCAGCTCCGGCCGTCGTCCGCAAACGATCGGCGGGCTGGTGACGGTTGGGCAGCTCAATCAGGGCAGCCTGACGGCGGCCGGCAATTCGCCGGGCGTGACGATCAGCCTCGATCAGACCAAGTTCGGCCACCCGGTCCAGGGCGTCCGCGTCCATGTGGTGGGCACCTACACCCCGCTGCCGAACACCTTCGGCGCGCAACTCACGGCCACCGTCAATGGTGAGCAGATCGATTCGTGGGCAGCCGATTCCGCCGGGACGATCGACCGCTGGATCAGCGTGCCCGACCGGCTGCTGACCCGCTACACCGATGTGCAGATCTCGCTGAACACCACCGGCAACACCGGCGGCTGCAACGACGATCGCTCGCTCAACCTGAAGATCAACGGCAACAGCGTGATCGAGAGCAGTCAGGCGTCGCCGCCGATACCGGCCGGGTTCGGCTCGCTGCCGCAGTCACTGCTGCCGGTGGTCAAGGTCGGCATCGGATCGGATCGGTTCGCCGACACCGTGCGGGCCAGCCAGATCACCATCGGATTGCAGCGGCTGAGCTCGCTGGCGCTGCGCACGTCGGTGACGTCGTTCGAGGAGGCGCGCAAGAGTCAGGATCCGGCGATCCTGATCAGTGCCGACGGGTGGACCGACAAGTCGATTCCGTTGCCGGTCAGCACCAATGAGCGCCGCATCACGCTGGAGGGGACGCCCGAGGAGGGGCCGACGGTACTCAACCTCGACCCGGGCATCCAGTTCGGATCGCTGCAGACGGTGTTCGACGGCCATCGCTCGCTGCTGATCGCGACGTCCAACGGGGCGCCGCAGCAGCTCGACGACCTGCTGGGCTGGCTCAACGCCGACCGATCCCGCTGGCCGCAGCTGCGGGGCACCGCGATCGTCGCAATCCCCGGGCGGGCACCGGCTTTGGTCGCCGGACGTACGCCGATGAGTGCGTACGGTCCTGTCGAGCCGGCGGCTGATCAAGATGCCGCACCGGCCGGTCGTTATCGCTACGACCCGGCCTGGTGGGTGGCCGCCGGTGTGGTCGGTCTGGCCGCAGCCGGTGTGCTGGCGATCATCCTGACCGCCCGTCGCCCGCAGGACAACACCGGAGGGCACCGCCGCGACAGCTGACGGCCCGGCCGGTTCTGGGACTCGGCTGCGAGCAGTCGCAGAACCGTGCACAACTGGTCCGCCGCATGGAAGTCTGTCCGCATGACCACGGAGTTCAACGGCAAGATCGAACTGGACATTCGCGATTCCGAGGCGGACTGGGGCCCGTACGCGGCGCCCACTGCGCCCGAGAATGCGCCCAACGTGCTGTATCTGGTGTGGGACGACATCGGCATCGCGACCTGGGACTGCTTCGGTGGGCTGGTGTCGATGCCGGCGATGTCGCGGATCGCCGAGCGTGGAGTTCGGCTGTCGCAGTTCCACACCACGGCGCTGTGTTCGCCGACCAGGGCGTCGCTGTTGACCGGCCGCAACGCGACCACGGTGGGCATGGCGACCATCGAAGAGTTCACCGACGGTTTCCCCGGTATCAACGGCCGCATTCCTGATGACACCGCGCTGATTTCGGAGGTGCTGGCCGAACGCGGCTACAACACGTACTGCGTGGGCAAGTGGCACCTCACCCCGATCGAAGAGTCCAGCCTCGCGGCGACCCGCAGGCACTGGCCGCTCTCGCGCGGCTTCGAGCGGTTCTACGGCTTCATGGGCGGCGAGACCGACCAGTGGTACCCCGAGCTGGTGTACGACAGCCACCCCGTGGAGGCGCCGGCCACCCCCGAAGAGGGCTATCACCTCTCAAAGGATCTGGCGGACAAGACAATCGAATTCATCCGCGACTCCACCATGATCGCCCCGGACAAGCCGTGGTTCACCTACCTGTGCCCAGGGGCCGGCCACGCGCCGCACCATGTGTTCTCCGAGTGGGCCGACCGCTACTCCGGAACCTTCGACATGGGCTACGAGCGGTATCGCGAGATCGTGCTGGAGAACCAGAAAAAGCTCGGCATCGTGCCGCCCGACACCGAGCTGTCCGCGGTGAATCCCTACAACGACGTCACCGGACCCGACGGCCAGCCGTGGCCGGAGCAGGACACGGTGCGTCCGTGGGATTCGCTGTCCGATGAAGAGAAGCGGCTGTTCACCCGGATGGCCGAAGTGTTCGCCGGTTTCCTGTCCTACACCGACGCCCAAATCGGCCGGGTCCTGGACTACCTGGAGGAGTCCGGGCAGTTGGACAACACCATCATCGTCGTCATCTCCGACAACGGCGCCAGCGGCGAGGGCGGGCCCAACGGGTCGGTCAACGAGGGCAAGTTCTTCAACGGTTACATCGACACCGTCGAGGACAGCATGCGCTTCTTCGACGAACTGGGCGGACCCACCACCTACGAGCACTACCCGATCGGGTGGGCCATGGCGTTCAACACGCCCTACAAGCTCTACAAGCGCTACGCCTCCCACGAAGGGGGTATCGCCGACACCGCAATCATCTCCTGGCCCAACGGAATTGCCGCCCACGGTGAAGTCAGAGACAACTACGTCAACGTCGCCGACGTCACGCCGACCATCTACGAGCTGCTGGGGATCGGCGCACCCGACACCGTGAAGGGCATCACCCAGAAGCCCCTCGACGGAGTGAGTTTCAAAGCAGCACTTGAGGATTCGGCGGCTGACACCGGTAAAGAAACCCAGTTCTACACGATGCTGGGCACCCGAGGCATCTGGCACAAGGGCTGGTTTGCCAGCAGCGTGCATCCCGCGTCGCCGTCGGGCTGGTCGCATTTCGACGCCGACCGTTGGGAGCTGTACCACATCGAGAACGACCGCAGCCAATGTCACGACCTGGCGGCCGAACACCCCGACAAGCTCGCCGAATTGCAGAAGCTGTGGTTCAGCGAGGCCGAGAAGTACAACGGCCTGCCGCTGACCGACCTCAACGTGGGGGAGATGTTGGGGCGCTGGCGGCCCACGCTGGCCGGTGACCGACCGCGCTACGTGTACTACCCGAACACCGCGCCGGTCGCGATGGGCGCGTGCGTGAACATCGTCGGCCGCTCGTTCTCGGTGTTGGCCGAGGTGAACGTCAGCAGCCCGGACGTCCGCGGTGTGTTGTTCAAGCAGGGCGCCGGGCACGGCGGCTACGTCTTGTTCGTCGACGACGGCCGGCTGCAGTTCGTCTACAACTTCTTCGGCGAGGACGAACAGCGGGTGATCGCGCCGGACCCGGTGCCGCTCGGTGATCACATCCTGGGGGTGGGCTACGCCCGGACCGGAACGGTCGACGGCAGCCACACGCCGCTGGGCGACGCCACCCTTTACGTCGACGGTGACGCGGTGGCCACGCTGACCGGTGTCAAAGCCCACCCGTTCACGTTCGGGTTGGCCGGCGGCGGGGTCAGCGTCGGCCGCAATCTCGGCCAGCCGGTCACGTCGGCCTACCAGGCACCTTTCAGCTTCACGGGAGGAACGATCGCCCAGGTGGTCGTCGACGTCTCGGGCACGCCGTACGTCGATGCGGAGCGTGAACTCGCTGTGGCCTTCGCCAGGGATTGAGCGCAGCGTCATACTGGAGCGGTGACTCGGCTGGTATGTGCCGCTGCGGCGGTGTTGGTGCTGGCCGTTCCAGGTGTTGCCGCCTGCGCGCGAAACAGCGCCGGGACAGCGGTCCGGGTCGAGGCGTCGACACCGACGACCAGCGTCACCCCCACGTCGGCGTCGCCGACGACGAAGGTGACCGACGAGCCTGAGTCGTCGCAGCCCGGCGTCGTGGAGACCACCAAGGTGTCCGTTCCGCCGAACGCTGATGTATGCCGACAGGAACAGCCCGGGCAGACGGCGGTGGCCACCGTCGCCGACCCGGCGGCGCCGAAGATCACGGTGCGCGTGCCGCCCGGATGGTCGGTGACGCCCGGCACCGGTGACGTCGGCGCATTGCTGTCAGGTCCCGACGACATGGTCGGCAAGGTGACCATCGCGGCGACGCCGCTGGATCCGGCGGCGGCGTTCACCCGCTACGGCGACGACCTGATGGCCAGGTATCCGATCAGCACGCTGAGCCTGCTGCCCGGCGACTTCTGCGGATTCAGCGGACAGAAGCTGATCGGCACGTGGGCGCAGGACCCCGACGAGTCGCTCGAATACCACGACCGCATCGCCCATATCTGGACCAACAGCGGCAACTATCTGGTCGCGGTTCACGTGGAGGCGCCGTCGGGCGTAGCCGGCTTCGACGAGGCCGCCTCGGTGCTGACCGACAAGTTCAGCATCGTCATACCCTGAAGCCATGCTCACCGAGCTCGTCGAGTTGCCCGGCGGCGCGTTCCGGATGGGGTCGACCAGTTTCTATCCCGAAGAAGCGCCGATCCACACGGTGGCCGTGGACGCCTTCGCGATCGAACGACACCCGGTGACCAATGCGCAGTTCGCCGAATTCGTCGCTGCCACCGGGCATGTCACCGTCGCCGAGAAGGCGCTCGATCCGGCGTTGTATCCCGGGGTGCCGCAAGCGGATCTGCAACCGGGCGCGTTGGTGTTCCGGCCGACGCCAGGCCCGGTGAACCTGGCGGATTGGCGGCAGTGGTGGGACTGGGCGCCCGGTGCGAATTGGCGCGCGCCGTTCGGGCCTGGCAGCGACATCGCCGATAAGGCCGACCATCCCGTCGTGCAGGTGGCCTATCCCGACGCGGCCGCGTACGCGCGGTGGGCCGGCCGTCGGCTGCCGACGGAAGCCGAGTGGGAGTACGCGGCCCGGGCCGGCAGCACCAGCGCGTACGCGTGGGGTGATGACCCGACGGTCGGCGGAAAGTTGATGGCCAACACCTGGCAGGGCCGGTTTCCGTACCGCAATGACGGGGCGCTGGGGTGGACGGGCACCTCACCGGTGGGCGTCTTCCCGCCGAACGGGTTCGGCCTCGTCGACATGATCGGCAACGTCTGGGAGTGGACGACCACGCGGTTTTCGGCACATCACGTGCTCGAACAGAAAAACGGATGCTGCCCGCCGCCCGCGGAGCCCGACCCGAGCATCAGCCAGGCGCTCAAAGGCGGCTCGCATCTGTGCGCGCCGGAGTACTGCCACCGGTACCGCCCTGCCGCGCGGTCGCCGCAGTCACAGGACACCTCGACCACGCACATCGGCTTCCGCTGCGTGGTGAGCGGCTGACCCGCGCCGAGATCGACGTTATGCAGGGTCCTTCTCGCACTTTCCCTGCGGTTCATTTCTCCTATGTCAAGCGGCGGCCTGGTGGTTGGTTGGATGCCGTGATTTTTGGTCGGCGTGGAGTCGGTTGAACACAGTGCGACTCAGACGTCGTTTAAGGCACCGCAGCGCTTCTGCTGAGGAGTCACCGCCAGCCAGTCGTTTTCGGTAATAGGCCTGTCCAGCGCTTGAGGTCATGCCGACTTGGGTAATGGCGATGCGGTGCAGGGCGGCGTTGAGTTGGCGGTTGCCGGTCCGGTTGAGACGCATCCGGCCAGCGGTGTTGCCCGACCAGGCGGGAATGGGTGCGGTGCCGTTGTGGCGGGCGAAGGCAGCTTCGCTGGTGAAGCGGGTGATGCCAGCGGATTCGCCGACCAGTTTGGCTGCGGTGAGTTCACCACAGCCTGGTAGTGCCAACAAGGTCGGAGATACTGCTTGCACGGCGGTCCCGATCCGTTGGGTCAGTGCGTTGATCGTGGCGGTGAGGCGAACGATGTCGGCCAGCTCGTCTGCAGCCAGCTCGGCAAGAAGCCCGTCGAGGGTGGCCAGCCAGTCCGCCAACGCCTTCTGGGTCTTGGCGCGATCCAGGGAACGCTTCTTCGGGCTGTGGGCGGGGTCGAGTTCATGGAGCGTGTCAGATGGTTTGTGTGAGGTAGTGGTGCTCCCGATTTGAAAGCCGAGACACACTGATGACCGTGGTGGATAAGAAGCTTGAGCGTGAAGAACGTCGGCGTGAGCAGCGAGCGGGTGTAGAAGCCCTGGAGGCCTCGGGCGCTCTTGATGAGCTGTACGCGATGATCGACGCTGGCGAGGTCACTCTCGAGGGTAAGGATGGATTGATCCAGCAGCTGATCAAGGCGGGCCTGGAACGGGGGTTGCAGGCCGAGCTCAGCGATCACCTCGGTTACGACAAGGGCGATCCCGAGGCTGCGTTGTTCCCGAACTCACGCAACGGCTCGTCGGCGAAGACGGTGGCCACCAGCGTCGGCGATGTCGAACTGGCGATCCCGCGTGATCGCGACGCCACGTTCACCCCCACGCTGGTGCCCAAGGGCTCGCGCCGAGTTGGGGGGCTCGACGACATGATCGTCTCGCTGTATGCCGGCGGGATGACGGTGCGCGATATCGAGCATCACCTCGCATCGACGATCGGGACCGAGATCAGTCGCGAGACGATCTCCAAGATCACCGACGAGGTCCTCGAGGAGGTGCTGGCCTGGCAGCGTCGCCCGCTCGAATCGTTCTACCCGGTGATCTATCTCGACGCGATCGTGGTCAAGGTCCGTGACGGTGCCCATGTGCGTAACAAGGCCGCCCACATCGCCGTTGGCGTCGATATGGAGGGCGTGAAACACGTTCTGGGGATCTGGATTCAGGCCACCGAGGGCGCGAAGTTCTGGGCCGGGGTGTGCGCCGAGTTGGCCAATCGTGGTGTCGCCGACGTCCTGATCGTGTGCTGCGACGGACTGACCGGATTCCCCGAGGCGATCGAGGCGACCTGGCCAGACTCGTTGGTGCAGACCTGTGTGGTGCACTTGATCCGCGCAGCGATGCGTTTCGTGTCCTACACCCAGCGAAAGGCCGTCGCGGCCGCACTCAAAACGGTGTATCAGGCGCCCGACGCCGAGGCCGCTAGGGCGGCGTTGGACGCGTTCGCGGCCTCCGATCTCGGTCAAGCCAACCCGAACACGGTGCGGGTCTTCGAGGACGCGTGGGAGCGGTTCACTCCCTTCTTGGCGTTCCCGCCGATGCTGCGCCGGGTCATCTACACCACCAACGCCATCGAGTCGCTGAACTACCAACTGCGCAAGATCATCAAAAACCGCGGCCACTTCCCCAACGACGCGGCGGTGGTCAAGCTGCTGTGGCTGGCGATCTGCAACATCGAAGACAAACGGGCCCGCGACCGCGCCAAGGAACGCGGGCGCGGGCTCGGCACGAAACGCACCGCCGAAGCCCGCCTCGTCGAGGGCCAGATCACCACTAACTGGAAACAAGCCCTCGCCCAACTCGCCCTGGCCTACCCCGAACGAATCAACCCCTACCTCTAACCCCAACGAGCACAATTACTTACACAAAAATCTTGACAAGCTCAGTTCATGAACGCGACCCAGGAACCGGTTGACGATCGAGGTGCGTTGCACCACAAGGTCTTCGCGGCGATCAACCAACAGTTTCAACTCCCGTGAAACCGCGTCGTGGGCAGCCACCGGCAGATCGGGTTCACGCAGCACCGCACGCGCCACCGCCAAAGCATCGATGGGATCCGACTTGCCGCGAGCGCGTCCGCCGGCACGCTGCAGCGCCATCAACTTCGGTGCTACCCGCACCACTTTCTGTCCGGCCGAGAGCAGATCACGTTCCAGACGTGCGGACAGATTGCGGCAGTCTTCGATGCCCCAGATCACCTCGCCACTGAAGTTCTCCCGACCCCACTGCACCGCAGCGGTATGTCCGGGCGTCGTTGCTGGAACCGTCTTACTGCCGAGTTCACGCCCGACGTCATCGACGGCGACGAAAGTGTGGGTGCGCTTGTGTACATCGGCTCCAATGACCACCATGGACAGTGCCTTCTTTCATCAAGAGGTGGATGAGTGAAGGTTGGGCCGGCCGGCTGGACACATCTCAGTGGGGGCGGTGCCACGCTCCTATCAAGTCACGCCGGTCGGTCCTTCCCACCTGATGCCGGCAAAACGATTCAACGCACACCCCTCCAGGACGGCAGTCGGTTTGTGAGCACACACACCAGGTGAGAAGAACCCAACCACCGCAACAGCGGCATCACAAAGATGACACTGAGTCGGTTTGGGCGGAGAAGCGCGCGGATTTGGAGCTTTTCCGCTCGTCACCTAGCATGTAGGGGTTGCCTAGGGCAGACCTCGGTTATCTCCGCGTGAGAAAACCCCGCGTGCTCTTTGGGTAGCAAGAACAAGACCGCGCACGTCAGGGTCGGTAATCCTGCGTGCACACAGTTAACCAGGTCGAGGAGATCTAGTGATTCAGCAGGAATCGCGGCTCAAGGTCGCCGACAACACGGGCGCCAAGGAGATCTTGTGCATCCGTGTTCTGGGTGGCTCGTCGCGGCGCTACGCCGGCATCGGAGATGTCATCGTGGCGACCGTCAAGGACGCCATCCCCGGCGGCAACGTCAAGCGCGGTGACGTGGTCAAGGCCGTCGTGGTGCGCACCGTCAAGGAGCGTCGCCGCGCCGACGGCAGCTACATCAAGTTCGACGAGAACGCCGCCGTCATCATCAAGAACGACAACGACCCGCGAGGCACCCGCATCTTCGGCCCGGTCGGCCGTGAGCTGCGCGAGAAGCGCTTCATGAAGATCGTCTCGCTGGCCCCGGAGGTTTTGTAAATGAAGGTCCACAAGGGCGACACCGTGCTCGTCATCGCCGGTAAGGACAAGGGCGCCAAGGGCAAGGTCCTGCAGGCCTACCCGTCCCGCAACCGCGTCCTCGTCGAGGGCGTCAACCGGATCAAGAAGCACACCGCGCAGTCGGCGAACGAGCGCGGCGCATCCTCGGGCGGCATCGTCACCCAGGAAGCTCCGATCCACGTCTCCAACGTGATGGTGGTCGACTCCGACGGCAAGCCGACCCGCGTCGGCGTTCGCCGCGACGAGGAGACCGGCAAGAACGTCCGCATCGCCAAGAGCAACGGCAAGGACCTCTGAGAGATATGACTACCGCAGAAAAAGTTCAGCCCCGGCTGAAGGCGCGCTACCGCGAAGAGATCCGCGACGCGCTGAACAAAGAGTTCAACTACGCCAACGTCATGCAGATCCCCGGCGTGGTCAAGGTCGTCGTGAACATGGGTGTCGGTGACGCCGCCCGCGACGCCAAGCTGATCAACGGCGCGGTCAACGACCTGGCGCTGATCACCGGCCAGAAGCCCGAGATCCGCAAGGCCCGCAAGTCGATCGCACAGTTCAAGCTGCGCG
The DNA here is from genome assembly GCF_022370635.2 of Mycolicibacterium crocinum. Next base: position 1,243,706 of record NZ_CP092362.2, read on the forward strand.
AGGGCATGCCGATCGGTGCGCGGGTGACCCTGCGCGGCGACCGCATGTGGGAGTTCCTCGACCGGCTGGTGTCGATCGCCCTTCCGCGTATCCGCGACTTCCGCGGCCTGAGCGGCAAGCAGTTCGACGGCCACGGCAACTACACCTTCGGGCTCGCCGAGCAGTCGGTGTTCCACGAGATCGACGTCGACTCGATCGACCGTCCGCGCGGCATGGACATCACCGTCGTCACCTCGGCGACCAACGACGACGAAGGTCGGGCGCTGCTGCGCGCGCTGGGCTTCCCCTTCAAGGAGAACTGAGCAGATGGCAAAGAAGGCACTGGTCAACAAGGCCAATAAGAAGCCGAAGTTCGCCGTGCGGGCCTACACCCGCTGCAACAAGTGCGGACGTCCGCACGCCGTGTACCGCAAGTTCGGCCTGTGCCGAATCTGCTTGCGCGAGATGGCCCATGCCGGCGAACTGCCCGGTGTGCAGAAGTCCAGCTGGTAACAGACCCCTACAGAACAGGTGCGCAGCAGGCCCAGACCGGGAACCGCTGCGAGGAAGGTAGACAGGCCCAGTCATGACCATGACGGACCCGATCGCAGACTTCTTGACACGTCTGCGCAACGCCAATTCGGCGTATCACGACGAAGTGACCCTGCCGCACTCGAAGATCAAGGCCAACATCGCCGAGATCCTCAAGAGCGAGGGGTACATCAGCGATTTCCGCACCGAGGATGCTCGGGTCGGTAAGTCGCTTGTTGTCCAGCTCAAGTACGGCCCCAACCGGGAGCGCAGCCTCGCCGGTCTGCGCCGGGTGTCCAAGCCCGGTCTGCGGGTGTACGCGAAATCCACCAATCTGCCGCGGGTTCTCGGTGGGCTGGGCGTGGCGATCATCTCCACGTCCTCCGGCTTGCTGACCGACCGCCAGGCGTCCCGACAGGGCGTGGGCGGCGAAGTCCTCGCTTACGTTTGGTAAGGGGGAGAAGACATGTCGCGTATTGGTAAGCAGCCGGTGGCCATTCCCGCCGGAGTTGATGTGACGATCGACGGTCAGAACGTGTCGGTCAAGGGCCCCAAGGGCACGCTGGAACTGGCGATCGCCGAGCCGATCACCGTGTCGCGCAACGACGATGGCGCGATCGTGGTCAGCCGGCCCGACGACGAGCGGCGCAGCCGTTCGCTGCACGGGCTGTCGCGCACGCTGGTGTCCAACCTGGTGACCGGTGTGACCCAGGGTTACACCACGAAGATGGAGATCTTCGGCGTCGGTTACCGCGTGCAGCTCAAGGGCAGCAACCTCGAGTTCGCGCTCGGGTACAGCCATCCCGTGGTCATCGAGGCTCCGGAGGGCATCACCTTCGCGGTGGAGACGCCCACCAAGTTCTCGATCTCGGGTATCGACAAGCAGAAGGTCGGCCAGATCTCGGCGAACATCCGTCGCCTGCGCCGCCCCGACCCCTACAAGGGCAAGGGCGTGCGTTACGAGGGTGAGCAGATCCGCCGCAAGGTCGGAAAGACAGGTAAGTAAGCCATGGCTCAAGCACAGAAGGCAGCCACCGATCGCCAGCCGGTCGGCACGAGTGTCTCGGCCGCACGCCGGGTTTCGCGCCTCCGTCGGCACAACCGGCTGCGCAAGAAGGTCGTCGGCACCGCCGAGCGGCCCCGCCTCGTGGTCAACCGCTCCTCGCGGCACATCCACGTTCAGCTCATCGACGACGGCAACGGCACCACGATCGCCGCGGCGTCGTCCATCGAGGCTGACGTGCGCGCGGTCGAGGGCGACAAGAAGGCCCACAGCGTGCGGGTCGGTCAGCTGATCGCCGAGCGCGCGAAGGCCGCCGGCGTCGAAGCTGTGGTGTTCGACCGCGGTGGCAACACCTACGGCGGCCGCATCGCGGCGCTGGCCGACGCGGCTCGCGAGAACGGACTCAAATTCTAATGACGAACAACGGAAGGACCGCATGATGGCGGAGCAGACCGCAGCCGGCAGCGCGCCGGATACCGGCGCCCCCTCAGCCGGCACCCGTACCGACACCCAGCGCGGCGGACGCGACGACCGTGGCGGCCGTGGCCGTCGCGACGACCGTGGCGACCGCGGTGGACGTGGTGGCCGCGACGGCGGCGAGAAGAGCAACTATCTCGAGCGCGTCGTCACGATCAACCGAGTCTCCAAGGTGGTCAAGGGTGGTCGGCGCTTCAGCTTCACCGCCCTGGTCATCGTCGGTGACGGCAACGGTCTGGTCGGCGTCGGCTACGGCAAGGCCAAAGAGGTGCCCGCCGCGATCGCCAAGGGTGTCGAGGAAGCTCGTAAGAACTTCTTCCGCGTCCCGCTGATCGGTGGCACCGTCACCCATCCCGTGCAGGGCGAGGCCGCGGCCGGTGTCGTGATGCTGCGTCCGGCCAGCCCCGGTACCGGTGTCATCGCCGGTGGCGCGTGCCGTGCCGTGCTGGAATGCGCCGGCGTGCACGACGTTCTGGCCAAGTCGCTGGGCAGTGACAACGCGATCAACGTGGTGCATGCCACCGTGGCCGCGCTCAAGCTGCTGCAGCGTCCCGAAGAGGTGGCCGCCCGTCGTGGGCTGCCCATCGAAGACGTCGCGCCGGCCGGCATGCTGCGCGCCCGTCGGGAGAGCGAAGCGCTGGCTGCTGCAGCCGCGCGTGAAGGAAGCGCATAACAATGGCAGAGCTGAAGATCACCCAGGTGCGGGGCATCGTCGGGACCCGCTGGAAGCAGCGTGAGAGCCTGCGGACCCTGGGCCTGAAGAAGATTCGCCAGTCGGTGGTTCGCGAGGACAACCCGCAGACGCGCGGACTGATCAACGTCGTGCATCACCTCGTAGAGGTGGAGGAAGTCAAATGAGCGTCATCAAACTGCACGACCTGAAGCCGGCTCCCGGCTCCAAGACCGCGAAGACCCGCGTCGGTCGCGGTGAGGGTTCCAAGGGTAAGACGGCCGGTCGTGGCACCAAGGGCACCAAGGCCCGTAAGAACGTGCCGGTGACCTTCGAGGGTGGGCAGATGCCGATCCACATGCGGTTGCCCAAGCTCAAGGGTTTCCGTAACCGGTTCCGCACCGAGTACGCCGTCGTCAACGTCGGCGACCTGAACAAGGCGTTCCCGCAGGGCGGCACCGTCGGTGTCGACGACCTGGTGGAGAAGGGCCTGGTTCGCAAGAACGTGCTCGTGAAGGTGCTGGGTGACGGCAAGCTGACCGCCAAGGTCGACGTCACCGCCCACAAGTTCAGCGGCAGCGCCCGCGAGGCCATCACCGCCGCAGGCGGTTCGGCCACCGAACTGTAAAGCGTCGCAACGAAAAAGCCCCCGCCTCGGCGGGGGCTTTTTCTGGCTCTCAGGTGGTTTGCAGTTCGGCGGTGATCAGCGAGTAATCGCTGTACTGCCATGCCTTCATGAATTCGTCCAGCGGTACCGGGAACCCTTGGCCGTTCCGGTATGCGCTGTCATTGAGGTAGACCACCTTCTTGGTCATGTCAACGCTGAGCACCACCACGAAGTGATCGGTCTGCACACCGTTTGGTCCGGGCTGGCGCCGGGTTTCGTTGAAGTACTTGCGGGTGTAGGCGTTCCAGATGACGTTGCTGGCAACCTGGACGATCACGCCTTGGTTCTGGTTCAGTGCCGAGGTCATGGTCTCCATCGCCACATTGCCCTGACTCTTGAGGTACCGAGTCCAGTCCGCGTTGACTCCGTTCATATTCAGGAGTTTGACAAGGTCGGAATTGACTGCACCCCAGTGCAACCCATCCTCACCGCCGTTGGGCTCGTAGATGGTCTGATTGGGGAAATAGCCGCTGGGGGTCGAGGTCGCCTGGTTGAGAATCTGTTGCCCCAGATCCGCTGGCATGGGACCGCCTCGAAGCTGACCGATGATCGCCGCCGTGGCCATGATGCCGCAGGTGGGGTAGTTGCCCTGATAGACGAAGTACGGGAGATTCTTGGTGTAGTTGCCATACTCGATGTTTTCCGGCGCGGGCGGTCCGATGTTGGGATCGAGGATGCCGAACGTATAACTGAGATCGTTGGCGAGGTCGCCGAGATTGGCTTGCGCGCCTTCGATCTGATGCACGACGAGCAGCGCTATGTTCTTGCCCGCGCTCTCCAGTGCCTTACCGACTTCGTTGGGCGCGGGTAGCGACCACGTCAGCTTGGTGGCGGGTTCAGGCCGTGGTATCGAAGAAGAGTCAGCCAGCTGAGCAGTGATCAGGTTGTAGTTCTGGTTGCTCCATTGGCTCACGAAGTCGTCGAGATTCATCTCGAGGCCCTGGCCGTCGGCCTGAGTCGGATCGTTGATCGTGACGACGTTTCGGTTCGTGTCGAGTCCGATCACGACGACGATCTTCGTGCCGTCCTGAGATTGGCCCTGGACAGGACCCTTGATGCCCGCGATCAACGCCATGGACGGGTCCTGCAGACCGGACGCGAGGGTGTTGATCGCCTTCGTCTTCTCGTTGCCGAAGAAATAACGCGTGATGATGCGAACGTTCTTGTCCTGCAATAACTCATAACTGTCGGTCCACATGACGTACGAGTTGGCATCGGCGCCGCGGTAGATCTTGTTGCCCGGGTAGACAAGGCTGTCGGTGTTCAGCGCGGCGGTGGTGAAGCCGGCCAGATCGGGCGCCGTGTGGGTCAGCTGCCCGTAGACCATCGCGACGGTCGACAGCGCAGCCGCGTAGTAGTTCGACATCCCCACGTAGTACTGCTTGTTCTGGGTCGGGTTGCCGTAGACGCCGGGTGTCGTAATGGTGACGCGGGAGATGCCGAAAACGTTGGCCAGGTCGTCGCGGAGCACGTCGAGGTTGGCTCGGGTACCGGCGACTTGATTCGCGACGGTCAGGTAGACGTTGTGCCCGAACTCCGCCAGATCTTGGAGGATTTTGTTCGGTGTCGGCGTGGCAAGCGCGGCGACACTTGCCGCGGATGTCGTCGAACTCTCGGCCACGGAGGTCGCGCTCGCCGTCAGGCGCTCGGAGGTCGTGCTCGCCGGTGTCGACGACTTCGCGGTTGTGGTGCTGCGGGCGGGGCCGGTGGGCTTGTTCGCGACTTTGCGCGCGCTCTTCGCCTTGCCCGGTGTCGTCGACTTCGCCGTCGAAGTGTTAGAGGTCGAACTGGCGGAGGAGTGGGCGCCCGACGACGATCCGGTGTCGGCGGAGGCGACGGCCGCCGCCGACACCATGGCCGCGCCGACGCCCAATGTCACCGCCCCGGCGTTCAACCACAGCCGCGTGTTGTGCGTGCGTCGTGCTGTCACGCCTTCGATCGGATCCGTCTCCCGTGCACGCGTTGCCATCGACCAGCCCCCGACCAGAAAGTTATTGACGCCTCTGCCGGGGAGGATGTTAGCTGGCCGCGCCGGGCTTCGCCCGCAAACGCGGATTATTCCGGGAGATTGGTCAGCTCAGCTGCGGAATGACCTCTGCGGCAAGGCGTTCCATCTGCTCCCGATCCTCGGCCAGGCTCGCACCGACCGGATGGAGCAGCAGCGTCTGCGCGCCGGCATCGATCACCTCGCGCAGACCGCGCACGACATCGGACACCGTGCCCGACACCGGGACCGCGTCCACGCCCGGCATCGAGCCGTAGATCCGGCGCAGCCCGGCCAGCACCCGCTCGCGGGCGCGCGCGGCGTCGTCGTCGACGATCAGATACACGCGCTTGCCGATCCGGAAGGTGTGCGGATCCTTCTCCTGCTCGGCCAGTTCGGCACGCACGGTCTGCACCGCGGTCGCGAAGTTCTCGGTCGTCGACGATCCCGCTCCCATGAACGCATCACCGTGGCGTACCGCGCGGGCGATCGCGCGAGGGGCGTTGGCGCCGAACCAGATCGGCGGGTGCGGGCGTTGCACCGGCTTGGGAGAGATCGGCAGATCGTCGACGTCGCGGAAGCGGCCGTGGAACGTCACTCGCGGCTCGTCGGACCAGGCCGCCTTCATCAACTCCAAGCCCTCGGTGAAGCTGCTGATGAAGGTCTTCGGGTCGACACCGAATGCCTCGAATTTGCGACGGCCACCGCCGGGCGCCACGCCGAGGTCGAGACGGCCATGGCTGAGCCGGTCGACGGCGGTCACCGTCGACGCCAGCTGCAGCGGGTCGTGCAGGGACGTGATGAGCACGGCCACCCCGAGCCGCAGGGTGGTGGTGCACGCCGCGGCCCAGGCCAGCAGCTCCATCGGTGCGATCATCGGCGTCGGGCCGATGATCTGCTCGATGGTCCAGCCGCCCTCGAATCCGAGCTCCTCGGCGCGCGTCAGATAGCTGCGCAGGCCCTCGCCGTCGAAGCCGTCGGCATCGAGCTGCGGTATCGAGATCGAGTACGTCACCCCTCCACCGTACGAGCGCGACCGCGGGCACCTGCGTCGGCGTGGGTAACCTCGACTGTATGTTCGCCTTCCTGCCCGCCGTTCCGGGCGCCGACGACCTCCGCGATGCGCTGCGGCGCATCGACACCGCCCGTCACCACGGGGTTCCCGACGGCTGCATCCTCGAGCTCGATCTGCACACGGTGCCGCCGGAGTCCAGCAGCTTCGATCCGCTGACCTTCATCACCGGCGGCGGCCGGACGATGCTGCTACGCGACGCGGTCGCCGCGATCCATCGTGCCGCCGAGGATCCGCGGGTGGCTGGACTGATTGCGCGAGTGCAGCTTTCGGCCGCCCCGGCCGGCCCGGTGCAGGAACTGCGGGCCGCCATCGCCGCGTTCACCGAAACCAAGCCCTCGCTGGCGTGGGCCGAGACCTATCCCGGCACCCTGTCCTACTACTTGGCCTCGGCGTTCTCCGAGGTGTGGATGCAGCCGACGGGCACCGTCGGATTGATCGGCTTTGCCACCAACGCGCTGTTCCTGCGTGACGCCCTCGACAAGGCCGGTATCGAAGCCCAGTTCGTCGCCCGCGGCCAATACAAGTCGGCGGCCAACCTGTTCACCCAGGACCACTACACCGATGCCCACCGGGAGGCCGATTCCCGGCTGATCGCCAGCCTGCACAGCCAGGTCTGGCAGGCCATCGCCGAGTCCCGCAAGATCGACGTCGCGGCGGTCGATGAACTGGCCAACCGGGCGCCGTTGCTGCGCGACGCGGCGGTCGACGGACATCTGGTCGACCGGATCGGTTTCCGCGACGAGGCCTACAGCCGCATCGCTGAACTCGTTGGCGCTGAAGGTATTTCACCAGAGTCCGGCGACGCCGACGCGAGCGACAACGCCCCGCCCCGGTTGTACCTGTCCCGCTACGCACAGGCGGGTAAGGGTGGCCCGCAGCTGTCGATGCCGTCGGTTCCGGGCCGTAAGAAGCGCCCGCGGATCGCGGTGGTCACCGTCGCCGGCTCGATCGTCAGCGGTCGCGGCGGTCCGCAGGGTCTGCCGTTCGGCCGGTCCAGTGCCGGTGGCGACACCATCGGCGCGGCGCTTCGCGAGGTGGCCGCCGATGACGACGTGGACGCCGTCGTCGTGCGGGTGGACAGCCCGGGCGGATCGGTGACGGGCTCGGAGACCATCTGGCGGGAAGTCGCCCGGGTACGCGCGAAGGGCAAGCCGGTGGTGGCCTCGATGGGTGCGGTCGCCGCGTCGGGCGGCTACTACGTGGCGATGGCCGCCGATGCCATCGTCGCCAACCCGGGAACGATCACCGGGTCGATCGGAGTGCTGACCGGAAAGCTGGTGGCCCGCGGACTCAAGGAGCGTCTGGGTGTCGGCTCGGACAGTGTGCGCACCAATGACAATGCGGACGCCTGGTCGGTCAATGCGCCGTTCACCCCGGAGCAGCAGGCCCTGGTGGAAGCCGAGGCGGATTTGTTTTACACCGATTTCGTGCAGCGGGTGGCGCAGGCCCGGCACATGTCGGTGGAGGCCGTCGAGGAGGTCGCGCAGGGGCGGGTGTGGACCGGAGCCGACGCTCTCGAGCGCGGCCTGGTCGACGAACTCGGTGGGTTGCGGACCGCGGTGCGGCGGGCCAAGGTGCTCGCCGGGATCGACGCCGACACCAAGGCTGAACTGGTCAGCTATCCGAGCTCGTCACTGCGAGACTTCCTGCGCCCCAAGCCCTCCTCGCAACCTGCCGCTGCGTCGCTGCCCGAAGCCATCGCGGTGTTGATGGGCCAGTCGATCAGGGGAGTGGTCGATCAGGGTGAGCGTGCGCTGACCGGGACCAGCGCGCTGTGGCTGGGGTTCAGCCCAGAGTGGCGCTGACGTAGACGATTTCGCCGAACGGGTCGTTGTCGTCCCGCTCGGGTGGGGCGGGCACACCATTGCGTGCGAACAGCTCGTCACTGGGAATTCCGGTGACATCCCAGCCCTTCTCGCCGAGGTAGGAGATGACGTGGCTACGCGGGCCGGCGTAGACCAGTGACCCCATGTCGATATCCAGACCGTGTTCGCGGGCTTGGGCGGTCATCGCGGTGCCCTTCTCGGGGTCGAAATCCATGATGCTGGGCACGAATTCGGTGGCGACCATGCTGCCCGGCGCGCTCAATTCCGTGATCGTGTCGAACAACCGGTCCTGCGCCTCCGGCGGCAGGTAGACCAGCAGCCCCTCGGCCACCCACGCGGTGGGCACGCTGGGATCAAAGCCGGCGGCGCGCAATGCGGCGGGCCAGTCCTCACGGAGGTCGATGCCCACGGTGCGGTGCTGCGCGGCGGGCTCGGCGCCGATCCCGGCGAGTACACCGGTCTTGAACTCGATGACGTCGGGTTGGTCGATCTCGAACACCGTGGTGCCCGACGGCCAGGGCAGCCGGTAGGCGCGTGCGTCCAGGCCCGACGCCAGAATCACCGCCTGCCGGATGCCGGTGGCGGTCGCGGCGGCGAAGTAGTCGTCGAAGAACTTGGCGCGCACGCCCATTCCGTTGATCATCGATTGCATGCGCTCGGGGGCGAGCTCGCCGAATGCCGAGGCATCGACGTCGCCGTCGATCAGCTTGACGAAGAACTCGATGCCAACCGCCCGGACGAGGGGATCGGCGAACGGGTCATCGACCAGGCGCCGCGGGTCCTTGGTGGCCAGAGCGCGCCCGGCGGCGACCGCCGTCGCGGTGGGGCCGACGCTCGAGGTCAGGTCCCAGCTGTCGTTATCGGTGCGAGCCATGCGTGCTCCTAGGAAAGGGTGGCGGTCAGATAACCGGTGCTGTCACTGAACTGCACCAGTGTCTCGTCGTCGGGCATCTCGAATCCGTTGACGGCGTACGACTCCCGGGTGGTCAGCGTGCTGATCCGCCAACCACGTTCGGCGAGGTAGTCACCGGCCGGATTGCGCTCGCCGTCGTAGAACAACGCGGGCAGGTCGATGTCCGAGCCGATCTGAGACGAATACTTCTTGAACCGGTCGCGCCAGCTGTCGGGCAGCGTCGTTCCCGCGGCCATGAACTCGGTGGCGAAGCGGCTGCCCGGAGCCGACAGCGCGGTGACGTTGTCGAGCAACCGGTCCTGCGCCTCCGGCGGCAGGTAGATCAACAGGCCCTCGGCGATCCACGCCGTCGGCTGGTCGACGTCGAAACCGTTCTCCCGCAACGCCGTCGGCCAGTCATCACGCAGATCGATGGCGACAGTGCGGCGATCGGCGGTGGGGGACACGCCGAGGTCGGCCATCACGCGGGTCTTGAACTCGATGACCTGCGGCTGGTCCAGTTCGAACACCACCGAGCCGGCCGGCCAGCTCATCCGGTAGGCGCGGGTGTCCAGACCCGAGGCCAGGATGACCGCTTGCCGAATACCGTCGCGGGCCGCATTGGTGAAGACGTTGTCGAAGTACCGGGTTCGCACGGCGATCTGCTCGGTCATGCGGCGCCGGTTGAGCATCGGATCGTCTTCGATGTTGGCCTCGCCGTTGGCAACTCGAATCAGGGACTCCACGCCGACGGCGTTGACCAGTGCCTCGGCGTAGGGGTCGTTGATCAGCGCTTCCGGACCTCGAGACGCCAGCGCGCGCGATGCCGCCACCGATGTTGCGGTGGCGCCGACGCTGGACGCGAGGTCCCAGGTGTCGCCCTCGTAGCGGATGTGGGTTTGGCTCATGGTGTTACTTCCGAATCGCGGTGACGGAGACAGAATTACGCAGGGACTCGGTCAATTCGGTCTCGGGGAAGGGCCGGCCGTAGACGCCGAACATTTCCTCGCGGGCCCGGGCACTGACCTGCCAGCCCTGCTGTTCGAGATAACCGATGACCGGATTACGGTCGCCGGCGTAGAACAAATCGGCCATGTCGAGATCCAGGCCCCGCTCACGCCACTGGCTGCTGATCGCCTTGGAGCGCGCGGCCAGGCCGGCGCCGCCGTCCGGGTGGTATTCGGTGGCGATCCGGCTGCCCGGCGCGGAGAGCTCGGTGATGTTGTCGAACAACCGATCCTGAGCCTCCGGCGGCAAATAGACCAGCAGGCCCTCGGCACTCCATGCGGTCGGCTTGGTGTCGTCGAAACCGTTGGCCCGCAAGGCAGCCGGCCAATCCTCACGCAGGTCGATACTCACCGAGCGAAGCTCGGCGGTGGGGGAGGCGCCCAGAGCGGCCAGCGTCTCGGTCTTGAAGTCGATCACCTGGGGCTGGTCGATCTCGAAGACCACCATGCCGGCCGGCCAATCCAGCCGGTACGACCGCGAGTCCAGGCCGGAGGGCAGGATCACCGCCTGGCGGACTCCGGCCGCGGCCGCGTCGAGGAAGAAGTCGTCGAAGAAGCGGGTTCGCACCGCCATCACGTCGGTCATCACCCGGGCGGTGTTCTCGGACTCGACTTCACGCAGATCGAGGTCGCCGTCGACCATCTTGGTGAAGACGTCGATGCCGACGGCGCGAACCAGGGGTGCGGCGAACGGATCGTCGATGAGGGCGTTCTCTTCCCGACTGGCCACTGCACGGGCGGCGGCCACCATGGTGGCGGTGGTGCCGACGCTGGTGGCCAGGTCCCAGGAGTCCGAATCGCTGCGGCTCATCGGTCGCCGCCGTAGACCGCGCTGAGGTAGTAGAGCTTGCCCATCGGCTCGTCCTCGCCGAAGGTTCCGCGCCGGCCCGCGGCCAGCAGGTCGTTGACTGCGGCTCGGTCGGTCTTCCAGCCGTGGCCTTCGAGGTAGTCGCTGGCCTCATTGCGCTCGCCGAGATACACCAGTGAGCCGAAGTCGAGGTCGAAGCCGTTGTCGCGCCAGTGCTGGGAGATGCTCTCCATCTTTTCCCGCGACTCTTCCTGCTCGTCGGGGTTCGACGGTGGCGCGGTGTCGATGGCGACCCGGCTGCCGGGGGCGGACAAGTCGGTGATGGTGTCCAGCAGGCGATCCTGCGCCTCCGGGGGCAGGTAGCCCAGCAAGCCTTCGGCGCTCCAGGCCGTCGGGGCCTGCGGGTCGAAGCCGGCCTCGCGCAGCGCGGTCGCCCAGTCGTTGCGCAGATCCATCGCCACGGTCCGGCGCTCGCACGTCGGTGAGGCGCCCTGCTCGGCGAGGGTCTGCGTCTTGAACGCGATCACCTCGGGCTGGTCGATCTCATAGACGACCATGCCGGCCGGCCAGTCGAGCCGATAGGCGCGGGAGTCCAGACCGGAGGCGAGGATGACGACCTGGCGCACACCGGCCTCGGCCGCGGCGAGGAAAAACTCGTCGAAGAACTTGGTCCGCACGGCCATGTTGTCGGTCATCCGGGTCACGCCCATCGCCGCCTCGTCGTCGGCGATCGCCAGGTCTCCGCTGGCCATCTTGGTGAAGAAGTCGACGCCGACGGCGCGCACCAGGGGTTCGGCGAACGGATCATCGATCAGAGGCTCGTCCTCGCGGCTCGCCGCGGCGCGGGCGGCGGCGACCAGAGTCGCGGTGGCTCCCACGCTGGATGCCAGGTCCCAGGTGTCATTGTCGGTACGCGTCATCGTCAGGCCCTTACTGCTGCAACTGATACTTAGCCAATATAACCACTATCGACTGTACGGTGTTCCCGCTGTGGGACCGCTGTGAGCGCGAGGCGCCGGGTGGAGCCCATCCGCGGATTCCCGCCCTGCCTGGGCCAACTGTTACTCTCGTAGACTGTTTGAGCGAGCGGTGCCGCGGGAGGAAACCTGGCGGCGATCGGCGCTAGGCAGGATTACCCGAACGCTGGCCAGGCCAGCCCCATTGGCACGCTGAGATTCACGTCCGGCTGCCCAGGAGGAAGAGTGCTCTCGGCTTTCATCTCTTCGCTCAGGACGGCCGACCTGAGGCGAAAGATCCTGTTCACGCTGGGCCTTGTGATTCTGTACCGGGTCGGCGCCTCACTGCCGTCCCCCGGGGTCAATTACAAGAACGTCCACCAATGCATCGAGCAGGTGAGTGGTGGCGCCGGCGGACAGATCTACTCGCTGATCAACCTCTTCTCCGGCGGCGCGCTGCTGCAGCTGACGGTGTTCGCGGTCGGCGTAATGCCCTACATCACCGCCAGCATCATCGTGCAGCTGCTGACGGTGGTGATCCCGCGCTTCGAACAGCTGCGTAAAGAAGGTCAGGCCGGCCAGGCCAAGATGACCCAATACACGCGCTACCTGGCGATCGCGCTGGCCATCCTGCAGGCCACCAGCATCGTGGCGCTGGCCGCCAACGGCGGTCTGCTGCAGGGCTGCACGCTGCAGATCCTGCAGAGCCAGAGCATCTTCTCGCTGGTGATCATCGTGCTGGTGATGACCGCGGGTGCCGCGCTGGTCATGTGGATGGGCGAGCTGGTCACCGAGCGCGGCATCGGCAACGGCATGTCGCTGCTGATCTTCGCCGGTATCGCGGCCCGTATCCCCGCCGAGGGCAAGAGCATCCTGGACAGCCGCGGCGGCCTGATCTTCACCGCCGTCTGCGCGGCCGCCCTGCTGATCATCATCGGCGTCGTCTTCGTCGAGCAGGGTCAGCGCCGTATCCCGGTGCAATACGCCAAGCGCATGGTCGGCCGCCGCATGTACGGCGGCACGTCGACCTACCTGCCGCTCAAGGTCAACCAGGCCGGCGTCATCCCCGTCATCTTCGCCTCGTCGCTGATCTACATCCCGCACCTGATCACTCAGCTGATCCAAAGCGGGCGCACCACCCCGAGCAACGGCTGGTGGGATCGCTTCGTCGCCAACTACCTGACCAACCCCGCCGATCCGGTGTACATCGGCATCTACTTCGGGCTGATCATCTTCTTCACCTACTTCTATGTGTCGATCACGTTCAACCCCGACGAGCGTGCCGACGAAATGAAGAAGTTCGGTGGGTTCATCCCCGGTATCCGGCCGGGTAAGCCGACCGCGGACTACCTGCGCTTCGTGCTGAACCGGATCACGCTGCCCGGCTCGATCTACCTGGGTGTGATCGCCGTTCTGCCGAACGTGTTCCTGCAGATGGGTAATAGCGGCGGCGTCCAGAACCTGCCGTTCGGCGGTACCGCGGTTCTGATCATGATCGGTGTCGGCTTGGATACGGTCAAACAGATCGAGAGCCAGCTCATGCAGCGCAACTACGAAGGGTTCCTGAAGTGAGAATCGTTCTGCTGGGACCGCCGGGCGCGGGCAAAGGAACTCAGGCGGTCAAGCTGGCGGACAAGCTCGGGGTACCGCAGATCTCGACCGGTGACCTGTTCCGGCACAACATCAGCACCGGCACCGAGCTGGGGCTGGAGGCCAAGAAGTACCTCGACGCCGGCGACCTGGTCCCGGCATCGCTGACCAATGAACTGGTCGACGACCGGCTCAACGATGCCGATGTGGCCGGTGGCTTCATCCTCGACGGCTTCCCCCGCTCGGTGGAGCAGGCCGAGGCGCTCAAGCAGATGCTCGCCAAGCGCGACCTGCAGCTCGATGCCGTGCTGGAGTTCCGGGTGCCCGAGGACGAGCTGGTCGAGCGGCTCAAGGGCCGTGGCCGCGCCGACGACACCGAGGACGTGATCCGCAACCGGTTCAAGGTGTACCGGGACGAGACCGCGCCGCTGCTGGACTACTACTCCGACGAGCTCAAGACCGTCGACGCCGTCGGCAGCCTCGACGAGGTGTTCGCCCGGGCGCTGCACGCCCTCGGTCGCTGATTTTCGATGGTTTCCCTGCCCGGGCTGCGTAACCGCAAGACCGTTCCCGCCCGCACGCCGGGTGAATTGGACGCGATGGCGGCTGCGGGCGCCGTGGTGGCCGCGGCCCTGCGCGCTGTTCAGGCCGCGGCCGCACCCGGGGTATCGACGAAGGATCTCGACGACGTCGCCGAGTCGGTGATCCGCAAGGCCAACGGCACACCGTCGTTCCTGGGCTACCACGGTTACCCGGCCAGCATCTGCTCGTCGGTCAATGACCGTGTGGTGCACGGCATTCCGACGCCGGACGAGAAGCTCGCGGCCGGCGACCTGGTGTCGATCGACTGCGGTGCGATCATCGACGGCTGGCACGGGGACGCCGCGGTCACCTTCGGGATCGGCCCGCTGATCGCGATGGACGAAGCGCTGTCGGCCGCGACGAAGCAGTCGATGGAAGCCGGTATCGCGGCGATGATCCCGGGCAATCGGCTCACCGACGTCTCGCACGCCATCGAGACCGGCACTCGCGCCGCCGAACAGACCTACGGGCGGCGGTTCGGCATCGTCGCCGGCTATGGCGGGCATGGGATCGGTCGGGCCATGCACATGGACCCGTTCCTGCCCAACGAGGGCGAGCCCGGCCGCGGACCGATGTTAGTGGCCGGCTCGGTCCTGGCGATCGAACCGATGCTGACGCTGGGCACCACCAAGACCCGGATCCTGGCCGACGAGTGGACCGTCGTCACCGCCGACGGGTCGCGCGCGGCGCACTGGGAACACACCGTCGCGGTCACCGACGACGGCCCGCGCATCCTCACCGCGTAATCCGCGCCTGCGGCGCACACTGTGAACCAGACAGTCACCGGTTACGTGTCTCAACCGGGAGGTTGATGATGGACGACCCGGAGGCGGCGTTGGTGCGGGTGCTCTACGAGGAGCACGCGGCCGCATTGTGGCGCTACGCGCTGCGGCTCACCGGCGATCCGGCGCGCGCCGAGGACGTGGTCCAGGAGACGCTGCTGCGGGCCTGGCAACACCCCGAGGTGGCCGGCGACGCCGAGCGTTCCGCCCGGGCGTGGTTGTTCACCGTCGCCCGCAACATGATCATCGACGAACGGCGCAGCGCCCGGTTCCGCAGGGAAACCGACTCGCTGAACACCGAGGGGGCGCCGGAGCCCGCCGGACCCGACGAGGTCAACACCGCGCTCGACCGGTTACTCATCGGGGATGCGCTGGCTCAGCTGTCGCCCGATCATCGCGCGGTGGTCCGCCGCTCTTACTATCTTGGCTGGACCACGGCGCAGATCGCGGCCGACCTTCAGATCGCCGAGGGGACGGTCAAGTCGCGGCTGCACTACGCGGTGCGCGCGCTTCGGCTGACGTTGCAGGAGATGGGGGTGACCCGATGAACGATCCGTACGAAACCTGGGACGCCGCCTACGTGCTGGGGTCGCTGTCCAGCACCGAGCGCCGCGAGTACGAAGCGCACCTCAGCGGATGCGTGCCCTGCCGGACATCGGTCGGTGAGCTCAGTGGGATGCCCGCGCTGCTGGCCATGCTCAGCCCCGACGAGGTGACCGCCATCGACACCGGCGGGATCGAACCCCCGCCGCTGCGTCCACAACTGCTGGACGGGGTGTTGTTCGAGGTACGCCGGCGCCGGCGCCGGGGACGCTGGGTCACCTGGTCGGTGGCCGCCGCGGCCGCCGCGGTGCTGGCGGTCGGAATCCTCGTCGCGATCAAGCCCGCGCCATTCGGTACGCCGACGCCCGCGCCGCAGGTGTCGGCTGCGACGGTCAGCATGACGCCGGTGATGCCGTCGTCGTTCGAGGCGACGCTGCAGGTGACTCCGATGGGGTGGGGCACTCACATCGAGATGACATGCACCTATCGCGAGGAGCTCGGCGCGGGCGCACACGAGGACGCGGACAAGCTGGCGATGTATGCCGTCGGCCGCGATGGCAGCCGAGTCCAGCTGGCGACGTGGATGGCCCGTGAAGGCGAATCGGCCTCACCCACCGGCAGCACCTCGATGCCGATGGAGAAGATCTCCGCGGTGCAGGTGGTCAAGGTGGAGACCGGCGACGTGCTGCTACAGCGCAGTCTGTAGTCCGCACTGATCTGTCGATCAGTCAAAAGCCTTACCCACAAGCACTTTTCGATCGATCAGTCCCCGGTTGTCGTGAACCGAACCGATCCAGCCCTCGTGTCAATGGCAGGGCCGGGGAGGATGGGTGATCTGAGATGGACGAGCGCCAACGCGTGGTCGACTACATTGTCGACCAACTCGCGGCCACCGGTGTCGAGCACATGTTCGGAGTCGACGGTGCGAACATCGAGGATCTCTACGACGCCGCCCACTTCCACTCCTCTGTCACCGCGGTGCTGGCCAAACACGAGTTCTCTGCGGCGACGATGGCTGACGGTTACAGCAGGTCCGGCTGCGGTCTCGGGGTCGTCATGGCCACCTCGGGCGGTGGCTCACTCAATCTTGTTCCGGGACTTGGTGAATCGCTGACCAGTCGGGTACCGGTGCTGGCGCTGGTCGGCCAGCCGCCGATGGCGATGGATGGGCGTGGCAGTTTCCAGGACACCAGCGGACGTAACGGTTCGCTGGATGCCCACGCACTGTTCTCGACGGTGTCGGTGTACTGCCGACGCATCACGTCGGCGGATGAGATCATCACCGCGCTGCCTGAGGCGATCACCGCATGCTGGCGTGGCGGGCCGGCGGTCTTGTTGCTGCCCAAGGACATTCAGCAGGGGTTGATTCCGGTGCGGAGTCGGCTGTCGTCGGCCCCGGAGCTGCCGGTGGTGGGTGATCCATGGCCGATCGCCCGCGCGCTGCGCCGGGCCCGCGGACCGGTGACAATCATCGCCGGCGAACAGGTGGCGCGCGATGATGCCCGCCCGGAACTGGAGCGGCTGCGTGCCCTGCTACGCGCCCGGGTCGCGACGGTTCCCGATGCCAAGGACGTCAGCGGCTCGCCCGGCCTGGGCTCGTCGTCCTCGCTGGGCGTCACCGGGGTGATGGGTCATTCCGGGATTGCCGATGCCATTCGCGACAGTGCCCTGTGCCTGATCGTGGGCACCCGCCTCACCGTGACCGCACGCAGCGGTCTGGATGAGGCGATGACGTCGGTGCCGGTGATGTCGCTCGGCTCGGCAGCGCCGTACCTGGCGTGCACCCATATCCGCACCGACGATCTGCGGGCATCGCTGGGACAACTGGCGATGATGCTGTCCGGCGGTGGTCGGCCGCACGGACTGTCGGTGCCTGAGACCGTCGGCCACCGGGAGCTGACCCCGCCCCCGTTCGCCGGGGACGGAATCCGGTATCGCGACGCGGTTTCCGCGCTCGACGCCGTGCTTCCTGACGACGTCGACATCGTCGTCGACGCGGGCAACACCGGAGCGGCGGCCATTCACACCCTGCCGGTGCGCAGATCCGGCCGATTCGTCGTCGCCCTGGGTATGGGTGGCATGGGATACAGCTTCGGGGCGGCGATCGGCATGGCGTTCGGGCGCGGCCGGCGGGTCGTGGTGGTGGCTGGCGACGGCTCGTTCTTCATGCACGGCATGGAGATGCACACCGCCTGGCAGTACCGGCTGCCGATCACCTTCGTCTTGTTCAACAACAACGCCCATGCCATGTGCGTGACGCGGGAGCAGCTGTATTACCGGGACCTGTACAGCTACAACAGGTTCCGCGCCAGCAATCTGGGTGTGGGGCTCGCGGCCATGTTCCCGGGGTTGCCCTCCGTCGACGTCGTCGAGCCCGGGCAGTTGCACGCCGCGCTCGGGTCCGCCGTGGCGTGTGATGGACCGTCTGTGGTCAGCATCGAATGCTCCGCTGACGAAATCCCGCCCTTCGCGCCGTTCCTGGCCGCGTTGCGGCAATCCGAGAGCCCGATTGCAGAGGAGAGCACCACCCATGTCGCTGCCCGCGCTTGACGACATCGTCGTCCACACCGGATCCGTCGACCCCATCGAGGGAGTCACGAGAATCGAGACCTCTCCGCGAGAGCAGGCCACCCCGATCATCATGGAGATGATGCGGTCGGTGTACCCGCACGACGAGGTCTTCGGCCCATACTGCACCGTCAACGACTACGTCGACTGCCCGCCCGACGAGCTGTACGGATACCTGTCCGACACCCGCTCGCTCGAGGAGTGGACCTACAGCCTGCGCGGCTTCGAGACCACCGACGAGCCGGGACTGTGGCTCGCCTACGACAGATTGGGTTCGCAGACTTCGATTTACACCCGCACCGAGGCCAATCCGGACGCGCGCACCGTGGACTATCACTGCGCGTGGGATCAGGGCAAGCATCTGTGGATGATCTACCTGATGCGGGTGGTCGACGCACAGGTCGTGTTGAACAAGCCGGGTTCGGTTGTGCTGTGGACGAATTGCCACCACCCGTTCTATGACGACAATCCCTACCCGGAGACGGCGCCCCCGGAGCGTCCGGTGTGGGTCGGCGACTTCTGGGACATGTTCGGCGCCGGTCACGCTCTGGAGCTGCAGAACCTCAAAGCCATTGCCGAGTATCGGCATCGCAACGGCTTACCGATAACCCCCGACTGGATGAAATGAGCACTGCCATGAGCTATCCCAGCGTCAGCCTGCTCGACGTATCGAGCTACCTGCCGGGTGATCCGATCCCGGCCGAGTATTACGCCCAGTTCGCCGACTCCGACGAACTCCGCGACAACCTGATGTTCCGGGCGCCCAAGTTCCGCCACCACGTCGCTCCCGACGAGACCGCGACCGACATGATCGAGCGGGCCACCGCCGGACTGATCGAGCGGCACGGCGAGGATGTGATCACCGGCGCCGACATCCTGATCACGCATACCCAGATGCCGGACATGCCGTTCTACGGCGGAGGCGGTGCGATCGCGCATCGGCTTGGTATGAGACCGAATTGGGTGCTGGATCTGCACAACGGCGGCTGTGCCGCGTTCGTGCTGGGACTGCAGGTGGCTCGCCAGCTGTTGTCCTCCGGCGCGGGGCAGACCGCACTGGTGGCGATCGCGCAGAACGCCGCGGGCCAGGTCTTCGAGCAGCCGACCGTACGCCGCAAGGCCCAGGCCGCGGTGCCCGGTGACGGTGCCGCCGTCGGCCTGGTCGCGGTGTCCGACGAGTCACCGATCCTCGACGTCGAAACCCGCACATACGGTGAATTCGCCGGGGATATGACGATCGCCTTCGACCCACCCCGCAAGTGGTGGCAGCCCGGAGAAGCCGAGGGGTACATCGGGTTCACCGAATCCAAAATCACCAAAGTGCTGGCCCGCGGCAACCGTCAGGTGCCCGAGGTGGCGCTGGCGGTCTGCGATCGGATCGGCATGAAATCGCGCGATCTCGATCTGTTCGTCACCAACCAGCCCAACCGGGTGTTCCTGCGCAACTGGCGTGAAGCGTTGGAGCTGCCCGCCGAGCGGCACGTCGACACCTTTGATGAGTGCGGCAACCTGTTCGGCGCGGGTATTCCGATCAACCTCGACCGGGCGATCAGCGACGGCCGGATCTCGGCCGGCGACACCGTGTTGATGGCAGCGTTCGCCCACGCCGGTGACTTCGCCGGCGCGGCCGCGGTCCGCTGGGGCGGTCGGGCCGCCTGATGACAACCATGATCAGGGTCGCCGAGGACACGGTTGCCGCCCTGCCCGACGCTGTTGACCCACTGGCGTTGTCGCTCAACGAGAATCCGTTCTCGCCGCTGCCTGCGGTGCGCTCGGCGCTGATCAGCGCAATCGATTCGGCGAACAGGTATCCGGAGTTCCTGCCGGAGCGCCTCCGACGGCTCATCGCCACCCGGATCGGGTTGGCCGAGGAACAGGTCGTGTTGGGTCCGGGTGCCACCGGCGTCGCCATGCAGCTGTTGCACGCCGTGACCGAACCGGACGATCGGATCGCCATGGCCACACCGACCTTCGACGGCTATCCGATCATGGCCGGCATGGCCCGGCTGCAGCCGGTGATGGTGCCGCTCGATCAGCACGGCTGTCACCAATTGGATGCGCTGGCCGATGCGGCGGCCAACGCCAAGGTGGTGGTGTTGTGCCGGCCGCACAATCCGACCGGAACGATCGAGTCGACGTTCGAGGTAAATCGCTTTCTCGCCGCGGTACCGAGCGACACCATCGTGGTGCTCGACGAGGCCTACATCGAGTTCGTCGCACCCGGATTCCGGCTCGACGCACGGATGCTGATCCGCAAGTACCCGAATGTGCTGGTGCTGCGGACGTTCTCCAAGGCGTACGGTCTGGCCGGGCTGCGGATCGGCTACGGTTTCGGCTCCGCCGATCTGACGAGCCGGCTGTGGCGGATGCAGCTGCCGTTCGGCATGGACAGCACCAGCCTGGTCGCCGTCGCGGCGTCCTACGACGCGGAACGCCAATTGCAGCGCCGAATTCGGGTGATCGCCGCCGAGCGACGCTACCTGCGGATGCGACTGCGCGCGATGGGCGTATACGTCACCGAAGGGCATGCCAACTTCGTGTACCTGCCGCCGGCCCAGCGCCCGTGGCGAGAGGTCTTCGACCCTGCCGGTCTGCGGGTCCGTCACTACGCCGACGGCGGCGTCCGAATCACGGTGGGGGACCGGTGGTCGACGCGAGCGGTGCTCGGGGCGGTGGCCGAACGACGGTAGTGCCCTACGGGGGTACGTCGATGCGGTATGAATGGGCGGATGGCCGAATCACTTCCGTCCCCCAAGCCGGACCCGATCGCCGCGGCGCGGCGCAATTGGGAGCGCGCCGGGTGGGGTGATGTCGCCGAGGGCATGGTGGCGGTGACCTCGGTGATGCGGGCCCATCAAATCCTGCTGGCCCGGGTGGAGAATGCGCTGCGGCCCTACGATCTGAGCTTCTCGCGGTTCGAGCTGTTGCGGTTGTTGGCGTTCAGCCGCACCGGCGCGCTGCCGATCACGAAGGCCTCGGACCGCCTGCAGGTGCACGTCACCAGCGTCACCCATGCCATTCGCCGGCTGGAGGCCGACGGGCTGGTCAAGCGGGTGCCACATCCCACCGACGGGCGCACCACGCTGGTCGAGATCACCGAGCTGGGCCGCTCGACGGTCGAGGACGCCACCGCGACGCTCAACGAGCAGGTGTTCGCCGATATCGGCATGGCGGCACCGGAAGCCCGTGCGCTGGTGGCATCGATCGAGACCCTGCGCCACCACGCGGGGGATTTCTAGCGCAGGGTTTCGATGACCGCGCTGAAATCCAGGTCGGGGTGTGCTTCGGCGAATTTGGCGTAGATCTCGGCGGCGTGCGTGCCCAGCGGGGCGGTGGCGCCGGTCGACGACACCGCGTTCATCGCCAGACCGAGGTCCTTGTTCATCAGCGCAGTGGCGAAGCCCGGCTGGAAGTTGTTATTGGCCGGTGAGGTCGGAACCGGGCCGGGCACAGGGCAGTTCGTGTGCACCGCCCAGCAATTGCCGGTCGCACCGGTGATGACGTCGAACAGCGACTGCGCGGACAGGCCCAGCTTCTCGGCCAGAACGAAGGCTTCACCCACGGCGATCTGCTGCACGGCGAGCACCATGTTGTTGCACAGCTTGGCGGCCTGACCCGCCCCGGACGAACCGCAGTGAATCACCTTGCTGGCCATGGGGTCCAACACCGGTCGCGCCCGGTCCAAGGCGTCGGCCTCGCCGCCGACCATGAACGCCAACGTGCCGGCGGTCGCGCCCTTGATACCGCCGGAGACGGGGGCATCGAGCTGAGCCATCCCGGCAGCGGACGCCTGCGCGTTGACCTCACGGGCGTCATCGACGGAGATCGTCGAGGTGTCGATGAACAGCGTGCCCGGCTTCGCGGCCGGAAGCGCCTCGGCGTAGCAGGCTTTCACGATCACGCCGTTGGGCAGCGAGGTGATGACGACGTCGGCCTCGGACACCGCAGCGGCGCCGGCGTCGAACACCGTCGCGCCCTTCTGCTCGGCGGCCGCGCGCAGGGCGGGCACGGGATCGAAGCCACGCACGGTGTAGCCGGCGTTGACCAGGTTGGCCGCCATCGGGCCGCCCATGTGGCCAAGCCCCAGGAACGCGATCGTCGTCATGTATGGCTCCTTTGCCTCATGCCGATGCGCGTGCCCGGGCGGCTTCTGCTCGCCCGATGACCACGCGCATGATTTCGTTGGTGCCCTCCAGGATTCGGTGCACACGCAGATCGCGGACGATCTTCTCGATCCCGTACTCCCGCAGATAGCCGTAGCCGCCGTGCAGCTGCAACGCCTGGTCGGCCACCTCGAAGCACGCGTCGGTGACATAGCGCTTGGCCATCGCGCACAACGCGACCTTGTCCGGCTCGTCGTTGTCCAGGGCGACGGCCGCGCGCCACAGCATCAGCCGCGACGTCTCCAGCGCGGTGGCCATGTCGGCCAGCGTGAATCGGATGGTCGGCTCGTCGAGCAGCGCACCGCCGAATGCCTGCCGGTCGGCCAGATAGCTTGCGGCCTTCTCGTAGGCGGTCTGCGCGCCGCCGAGTGAACAAGCCGCGATGTTGAGTCGTCCGCCGTTGAGGCCGTTCATCGCGATCCCGAAGCCGGTGCCCTCGCCCTCGGGTCCGCCGAGCATGGCCGAGGCGGGTACGCGCACCCCTTCGAGGATCACTTGGGCGGTGGGCTGAACGTTCCAGCCCATCTTCTCCTCCTGGGCGCCGAAACTCAGCCCGGGGGTGTCCTTTTCGACGATGAACGCCGAGATGCCGCGGGGCCCGTCGGCGCCGGTGCGGGCCATCACGATGTACACGTCCGAGCTGCCCGCGCCGGAGATGAACTGCTTGACCCCGTCGAGGACGTAGGCGTCGCCGTCACGAACCGCCTTGGTACGCAATGCCGAGGCATCCGATCCCGCACCCGGCTCGGTGAGGCAGTAACTTGCGATGGCCTCCATCGACGCGAGCCGGGGGATCCACGACTTGCGCTGATCGTCGGTGCCGTAGGTGTCGACCATCCACGCACACATGTTGTGAATCGACAGGAACGCCGCCAGCGCGGGGTCGGCGGTCGACAACTGCTCGAAGATCCGCACCGCGTCCAGGCGCCGCAGCCCGCTACCGCCGACATCCTCGGCGCAGTAGATCGCGGCCATCCCCAATTCGGCGGCGTCTCGCAACACCTCCACCGGGAACTCCTTGGAGTGATCCCAGTCCAGAGCATGCGGCGCAAGACGTTTGATGGCGAACGCGGCCGCCGTCTCGGCGATCACGCGATCGTCGTCGTCCAGCGTCAGGAAGCTCATTGCATTGTGGGGATGACGAACTCGGCCCCGTCCTTGATACCCGACGGCCACCGCTCGGTGACGGTCTTGGTCTTGGTGTAGAACAGGATCGAGTGCGGCCCGTGCTGATTGAGGTCACCGAAGCCAGAGCGCTTCCAGCCGCCAAAGGTGTGGTAGGACACCGGAACCGGAATCGGCACGTTGACGCCGACCATGCCGACCTGCACGCGGGAGACGAAGTCGCGGGCGGCGTCGCCGTCGCGGGTGAAGATCGCCACGCCGTTGCCGTATTCATGTTCGGTCGGCAGCCGCAGGGCTTCTTCGTAATCGTGAGCGCGCACGATGCACAGCACCGGGCCGAAGATCTCGTCGGTGTAGATCGACATGTCGGTGGTGACGTGGTCGAAGAGGGTGGGGCCGATGAAGAACCCGCCCTCGAGGCTGGCGTCGTCGAATGTGAGCTCATCGCTGGCCTTCTCACGGCCGTCGACCACGATCTCGGCTCCGGCGGCGACGCCGGCGTCGATGTAGTCACGCACCCGTTGCAGCGCGGCGCTGGTGACCAGCGGGCCGTAGTCGGCCTTGGGGTCCAGGCTGTGTCCCACGCGCAGTTCGTTGATCCGCTCGACAAGCCTGCCGCGCAACCGGTTTGCGGTCTCTTCACCGACCGGGACAGCGACGCTGATCGCCATGCAGCGCTCACCGACGCTGCCGTAGCCCGCGCCGATCAGCGCGTCGACGGCCTGGTCGAGGTCAGCGTCGGGCATGACGATCATGTGGTTCTTCGCGCCGCCGAAGCACTGCGAGCGCTTGCCGTTGGCCGCCGCGGTGGAGTAGATGTACTGCGCGATATCGGAGCTGCCGACGAAGCCGACGGCCTTGATGTCGGGGTGTGTCAGGATCGCGTCGACGGCTTCCTTATCGCCCTGCACGACCTGGAACACACCGGCGGGCAGGCCCGCTTCGAGGAACAGTTCGGCCAGGCACACGGGCACCGAGGGGTCGCGCTCGGAGGGCTTGAGGATGAAGGCGTTGCCGCATGCGAGCGCGGGTCCGGCCTTCCACAGGGGGATCATCGCCGGGAAGTTGAACGGGGTGATGCCGGCGACCACACCGAGCGGCTGGCGGATCGAGTACACGTCGATGCCGCCGCCGGCGCCCTCGGTGAATTCACCCTTGAGCAGGTGCGGGATGCCGATGGCGAACTCGATGACCTCGATGCCGCGCTGGATGTCGCCCTTGGAGTCGGGGACGGTCTTGCCGTGCTCGATGGACAGCAGCTCGGCGAGCTCGTCGACGTTGGCGTTGACCAGCTCGATGAACTTCATCAGGACGCGGGCGCGGCGCTGCGGATTCCAGGCCGCCCATTCCTTCTGCGCCTCGACGGCCGATGCCACTGCGGTGTCGACGTCGGCGGCTGAGGCCAGGAGCACCTGGGCCTGCACCTCACCGGTGCTGGGGTTGAAGACGTCCGCGGTGCGCGAGCTGCTGAGGTTGCTGCGCTTACCGTCGATGAAGTGCTGAATGGTTGTGCTCATGACTGCCCCTTGGCTGACCTGGCGGCTGAATACTAGGACATCCTAGTAACGCTGTGAGCAGGTTCGCAAGGGGGCCTCGGGCGGGTCAGCGCCACTGGTAGCGCGTGCTGGGCCGGCCGGTCTTGCCGTATTCGGTCAGGCGGGTGACGGTGCCGTCGTCGGCCAGTCGTTCCAGGTAGCGCCAGGCAGTCACCCGCGACACCCCAACCTGTTTGGCGGCCTCGTCGGCGGTGAGCCCGTCGGCGCGGTCCCGCACCGCACGGGCGATCTCATCGGTGGTCCCCGGCGCAGCCCCTTTGGGGGCCACCGACTTGTCGGTGCTGCGAAGCTCGGCCAGCGCCCGGTCGACCTCGGCCTGGCTGGCCGCCTCGGTGCCGGCCGGCAGCGCCTCACGGTAGCGGCGGTAGCGCTCGAGGCGGTCGCGGAACGCCGCGAACGTGAACGGCTTGAGCAGATAGGCGAGGGCGCCGTGCGCGACAGCGGCACGCACCATCTCCAGATCGCGCTCGGAGGTGATCGCGATGATGTCGGGTGCGGGTCGCAGACCGGACAGGGCCGAGGCCAGCGCAATCCCGCTGGCGTCGGGCAGGCCGAGGTCCAGCAGCACCAGGTCGACGGGGGAGTCGGTGGCGGCCTCGGATGCCATCCGCATCGCGTCGCGTGCGGTGGTGGCCATTCCGGTGACGGTAAAGCCTTGCAGCCGAGTCAGATACGTGCGATGCGCTTCGGCGATGAGCGGCTCGTCCTCGACGATCAACACGTTGATCATCGGATGGTCACCGTCACGACAGAGCCGTACGTGATGTCAGCGCTCAACGTGCCGCCGTGGCGGTTGACGATCTGCGCGACAAGCGCCAGCCCGAGGCCCTGGTGGCCGGTGTCGCTGCCGGACTTGGTCGAGTAGCCGCGTTGCATGGCGCGCTGGAACGTTTCGGGGTCCATGCCGGCGCCGCTGTCGGCGACCTGGATCTGCAACCGCTCGTCGTCCTGGTTGACGGTGACCTCGACCCACGGATTGTCACGGTCGCAGGCGTCCATCGCATTGTCGATCAGGTTGCCCAGCACGGTGACCATTTCCTGTGCGGTCAACCGGGTTTCGGCGGGTAGGTGGGTCTCCTCGGTAATGGTCAGTTCGATGCCGCGCTCGTCCGCCTCGGCGGTCTTGCCGAGCAGTAACGCCACCAGTGCGGGTTCGCCGACAGCGTCTGACACCCGGTCTACCAGCTGCTGGGACAGCGCGAGTTCCTGGGTGGCGAACTTGACGGCCTCCTCGGGGCGGCCCATCTCCACCAGCGTGACGACGGTGTGCAGCTTGTTGGCCGACTCGTGGGCTTGGGCGCGCAGCGACTCGGTGAATCCCTGCAGTGAGCTCAATTCACCAAGCGCACCTTGTAATTCAGTGCGATCGCGGATGGTGACCACCTCGGAGTCCGAGACGCTCACCTGGGAGCGGTTGACCACCAGCACCCGGTCGTCGGTGAGGCGGACCTCGTCGCGGACGCCGGGGTCGTTGCCGCGCAGGAACTCTGGTAGGTCGGCGCGGGTGATCGGTCCCGCCGGCAGAGCCAGCAGCCGTCGGGCCTCGTCGTTGGCCAGGGCGACACCGTTGCGGTCGAGCACGACCAGACCTTCGGAGACCGAGTGCAGGATCGCGTCGTGGTGGTCGTACATCACCCGCAACTCGTCCGGGGCCAGCCCGTGGGTTTGGTTCAGGACGCGCCGCCTGATCGCCCAGATCCCGACGAAGGACAGAGCCAGCGCGCCGATCCCGACGCCGACGATCATCGGCCACTGCGAACGCCACCGGGCGGCCAGGCTCTCCAGCGTGATGCCGGCGGCGACCAGACCGATCACCTGTCCGCCGGCGTCGCGCACCGGCGCGATTGTGCGCACCGACGGGCCGAGGGTGCCGGTGTAGACCTCGGTGTAGGTCTCGCCGCGCAATGCCGGCTCGATGGTGCCGATGTATTTCTGGCCGATCTGTTCGGGGTTGGTGTGGGTGAACCGGGTGCGGTCGGGCGCCATGATCGTGATGAACGTGATGCCGGTGGACTTGCGCACGGCCTCGGTCACCGGCTGCAGAACCTGTGCCGCGTTGCCGCTTTCGATGGCCTTCGCCGTCGATGGCGAGTCGGCCAGGGCCACGGCGATGGCGGTCACCTGCTGGCGGGCGGCTTCGTCCCCATGTCGTTTGGCGTCGAACAGGGCCAGAGCGCTGACGGCGACCACCACCAGCACGATGACGGCGGCCTGCAGCGCGAAGGCCTGCCCGGCCAGCGAGCGGGGGAGAACGGGCACTGCTCACCTCCGCGCTGAACGAAATGAACTAAAGCGTGACCTGCGTCACGTGGGGGTAAATCATCTTTCCAGACCCATTGCTGCATTACCGGAAGGAAACCGTCATGACCACGGTTGTGGATCGCCCCGGCGGCGAGGACAACCCGGCGCCGCCGAAGCGCCGGGATCGCACGCACTGGCTGTACCTGGCTGTCATCGTCGCGGTGGTCGCCGGCGTCGTCGTCGGCCTGGCCGCCCCATCGGTGGGCAAGGATGTCGGCGTCCTCGGAACGATGTTCGTCAGCCTGATCAAGATGATGATCGTTCCGGTGATCTTCTGCACGATCGTGCTGGGCATCGGATCGGTACGCAAAGCCGCCACCGTCGGCAAGGTCGGTGGCTTGGCGTTCGGCTACTTCCTGGTGATGTCGACGATCGCACTGGGCATCGGTCTACTGGTGGGCAACCTTCTGCATCCCGGCAGCAGCCTCAAGCTGTCCGATTCGACCGCAGCCAAGGGTAGCGAGCTGGCCGAAAAGGCGCACGAGTCAGGCGGTTTGATGGACTTCATCCAGCACATCATCCCGACGTCACTGTTCTCGTCGCTGACCGATGGCAATGTTCTGCAGGGATTGTTCGTGGCGCTGCTGGTCGGGTTCGCGATCCAGGCAATGGGCGCCAAGGGCGAGCCGATCCTTCGCGGGGTGGAGCACCTGCAGCGGTTGGTGTTCAAGATCCTGGCAATGGTGTTGTGGCTGGCGCCGATTGGCGCCTTCGGGGCGATGGCCAACGTGGTGGGCCAGACCGGCTGGAGCGCGGTGACCAACCTGCTGGTGCTGATGCTCGGCTTCTATCTGACGTGTGTGGTGTTCGTGTTCGGGGTGCTGGGCGCGCTGCTGCGGATGGTGGCGGGGGTGTCGATCTTCAAGCTGGTCCGCTACCTGGCGCGGGAGTACCTGCTGATCTTCGCGACGTCGTCGTCGGAGTCGGCGCTGCCGCGGCTGATCGCCAAGATGGAGCATCTGGGGGTGCAGCAGAGCACGGTGGGTGTTGTTGTGCCGACCGGATATTCGTTCAATCTCGACGGCACGGCGATCTACCTGACGATGGCGTCGCTGTTCATCGCCGACGCGCTGGGTGACCCGCTGTCGGTCGGCGAGCAGATCGGTCTGCTGGTGTTCATGATCGTGGCGTCCAAGGGCGCGGCCGGAGTCAGTGGGGCCGGGTTGGCGACGCTGGCCGGCGGCCTGCAGGCGCATCGCCCGGAGCTGCTCGACGGGGTGGGGCTGATCGTCGGGATCGACCGGTTCATGTCCGAGGCACGTGCGGTGACGAACTTCTCCGGCAACGCGGTCGCCACGCTGCTGGTGGGTTCGTGGACGAAGACGGTGGACAACGAGAAGGTCAACAACGTCTTGTCGGGACGCGACCCGTTCGACGAGGTGACCATGCTCGACGACGGTCACGCATCGTCGGAGAACAAGGAGGCGGTTGCCGCCTGATCACAGAACTCACGACACCCCGGGAGCCCTTCCCCCGGGGTGTCGTGCTGTGGGTACGGTGCTTGTGCCGGTTTTACGCGCAACCGGCGAGTCGGATGTGCCCCAGGCGAGACTCGAACTCGCAACTCAAGGATTTTAAGTCCTTCGCCTCTGCCAATTGGGCTACTGGGGCTCGGGAGTGGAGTCTACGTCCTCGTCTTCCGGCCCAGCTGTTCACCGCCATGGCAGCTTTCGTTGAGTCGCCTCTGGCGCTTAACAGCCGGGTGATCACACAAGCCGCTGGGCGGTAGCCCGTGTGGCCACCATCAATCGCTTCCGGCGATTCATCGCTCCGGCAAGTGCGGGGACGCTGGCGACGACGTTGTCGACGAAGATTTGCGCTTGGTCTTGATCGAGAAGTGCATGGAACGGCGGAAGAGCGTTGGTCGGGTGATCACTCCGGTACCGACGTGATCACCACAGCACATCGACAGGGCACACGGGCGCGCCGCGCAACGATTTCATTGCTTGAAAGCTGCGGCCAAGAAGTGGGCCGGTCGTTACCGCGCCGCTAAAGCAAAACCGCGTCAGTGTTCCGGGAAAGTACCGAGCACTTGTCCGGCGACGATGGCATCCCGGTCACGCTAAGGCAGCTCAATGGTGCGATTCGCACGAGATGAAAATTTGCTGGCCCATTGCCGTTTCCGGCTACCGGCGGCGGCGAAATTCTGACGTCTCACGCTCGACGTCGGTTGGCTGCGTGGTGTGGTCGGCGCGCAACGACGCGATCAGCCGCGCCGCCCGAAGTTGCCTCGTGTACGCGGATGGTGACCAGGCGCGTGCGGGCTGACTTCGAGCGTCGGACCCGCAAGACCGGAAAGGTCGGAGGACGCACCCGTGCCGGATCAGGGCTTCAAAGCCCGGTTTGCACGCGACAGCCCCCGGACACTTCGGGGAAGCTTGCGTTGGTACGTCAGTGATTTGGCCCGACGACTGTCGCGCCATTCGCCATCTGATGCACGAACTGCGGGCAGTACGCCATCGCCGCGTCGACAACGATAACCACGGCGGTCTGTCGGTCGATGTGACCGTTCGCGCCTGCGATGTTGGCGCTGATGTCGCTGGGCTCCATGCCCGCGCCGAGCGCGTCGCACGCGTGGTGGGCGACCTTCATAGCCGACTCCGGGTTGCCGAAGCCGATGCCCTGCTGGTGCAGCGCGCCGAGGAACTGATCGTCGGCGGGGTCGGCGTTGGCGGTGCCCGCGGCAAGCAGCGCGGCCAGGCCGATCATGCCCGTCGCGATGGCCGGCTTGGTGATGCGTGAGGTGAACATGTGTTGGTTTCCTTGCGGTCGGTGGTTGCGTCGGAAACACAGTTCATGGCGACGCTTGGCAGATTCTTGGTGCCGACCACCTGGCGCCGACCTGTGTCGCGCCCTTCGTTCGGCGTCACCAAGAAAACGCCAAGAGGGGCACCGCAGTATGTGCGCAGACATTTTCGCTGACCAAGGACAAGGGCATGAGAATCTCGAAACTCGCACTGAGGGGAACCGCGGCGCTCGCCGGGCGCTGTGCGAATGAACCCCACTCGGCACCGACGTACCACCGTCTGATCGCACTGCTTTTCGTGCTCGCAGTTGGCGTCACCGGATGCAGTAACGCGTCCGCCCCGTCGAGGCCGGGCGAGGTGCCGGCTCCGGCGCCCATCCAGTCAGTGCTGCCCTTCTCGGACCTCAATGGGCCCTACGATGTCTCTGTCGATGCTGAGGGCAACGTGTTCGTGTCCGATATCGCCGCGACTCGGAGCGGATCCAATCGCGTGCTCGAGTTACCTGCCGGCTCGGATACCCAGAAGGTGCTGCCGTTCACGCGCGCCACCGTGATGGCCGATCCTTCCGGCCAGGTATGGGTCCTTGACGGCGGGCAGGAGCCGAGCAGACTGGTGAAGCTGGCGCACGGAGCCGACGAGCAGACCGTGGTGTCGCTGCCCAATCTTGGCGAGTGGAGCGCGATTCGGGCGGTGGACGACGCAGGCACTGTCTACGGCGTGAACGACGGCGGAGTGGACTCGGGTGGCGGATGCTGTCTGCCCGTTCAGGTGGCCAAGGCGGCGCCCGGGTCGAAAACACCGGAACTGTTGCCGTTCCAGCACATGAACATCGTCGCAGGGATGGCTCTCGACGCCGCAGGCAACCTCTACGTCGGAGACGGCCAGGGCAAGCGTGTGCTGAAGTTGGAACCGGGGGCGAGCAGTCCGTCGGTGGTGCCGTTCCCCGGCCTCAACGGCGTCATTTCTATCGCCGTCGATGCGAAAGGCGCGCTGTATGTGATTGATGCACAACGGGATCGGATACTGAAACTCAACCCCGGATCGCACTCGCCGACGGTGCTGCCGTTCACCGGACTCAAACGTCCCGTCAGCGTTGCTGTCGACGCCAAAGGCGCGATATACGTAGCCGATGACGGCAACCGCCGCATCGTCAAGCTCGAAGGAGTCTGATGTTCACCCGAATCCTGTTGGCCACGTTCATGAGTGCTATGGCCGTCGCGGCCGTGACGGGGTGCCAGCGACCGAGCTCTCCGCCGCCGGTGATCACCGCGACGAGCCAAGCTCCCGACAGCGCAGCACCTACCGGCGCCGCGCTGACGCGCCAGGCGTGCGAATTGCTTACTCCGGAAGTCGCCAAGAAGTACGCGGGCAATGACGCCCAGCGACAGCTCTTTTTCGACGCCACGCCACCACTGCCGGTGGGCGACGACGGCTGCTACTACACCGGCAGCACACGCGAGGTGTCCGTCCTGATCTACCCGATGCCGACCGACCCCACCGCGCCCGTCAATCATTTTCGTGTGATCCGCGCGGACAACCGCGTTGAGGGCGTCGAGTACGAGGCGTACTGGTTCGGCCCGGCCGAAAGCATCGTGGCGGTGAAGGATGGAGTGTTGATCGCTATCAAGGTGGCGCAGATCAAGGGGGCGTGGACCGATCAGGACCGTGCTGACGACATCGAACTCGCCAACCAGGTCGTGCCGCGCTTCGGTTGAGCAGCGCTATTGCGGATAGCCCAGACTCCAGCCCCGGTACGTCGCGCCCGACCCCACATGGGGACTGGGCAGGATCTGGATGTTGTGCCCATCGCCGTATCCACGCTTGAGTCCTTGGACGCCGCCGGAGATGTATGTCCCGTCCCCGCGCGCAATATCGATGTGCGCGCCGTAGGGGCTCTTGCTGAAGACGAGCGCTCCCCGCGGGGCGTCCATGGCGGTGTGGATCTGACCCTGTCGAAGCAGTGTCTGGTACATGGTTTCGGCAGCGCCGTCCCAGCCGTACTTGGCCTGCGGCACGTCGTAGGCGTAGGCCACGAAGGCTTCGCATCCGTAGGGACCGAACGCGTCTGTGCCCAGTGCACTTTCGGCCTTGGCGATGGCCTCCTCCGCTCCGGGTATGGCTTCGGCGTGCGCGCCGGGTGCGAAGAGGAATGCCGCGGCAAGCAGGGTGGCACACAGTGAAAGGCAGATGCGGGCGTTCAATCGTGGCTCCGTTCCCGACATGCACGTTGGCCTGGTGGGGCGGCTATGACCCGATCGGCTCGAGCGAGCCTTCAAGGCTCGTACCAGACAAATTAATGCATCATTCAAGTATTCGTCAGGTACCCGTCGCCGGGCCGTTGAAACTCCGGACGGCCGACGTCGCGCGGTTGCCGACCCGTCACTCGTCCTCCCGATTCCGACTGCTCGCCGTCGAGCATCTCGCCATCTGGACGCGTCGCGCCACCAACTTCCGGCCACTCAGCAAACTCAACAATGAATGCATGTCAGCCCAGGGGAACGGCTCGGCCCGACCCCTCGTCTAAGCCTGCGTGTGCGTCGCGCCCGCCGTGGCGGCTGTCGCGGCGCCCGTTGCGTGGTCCGCCAGGCGCGCAAACATTTGAAAAATTACATAAGCACGGTTAGGCTACCGAAAAGTAAGTTAGGACACACTCGCAGCAAACTTGTTATCTTACCCACAGGTAAGATAACAAGTTGGAGACGGTAGCTGGTCAACCCCTCCCGTTCGCCCACCGGCAACGTTCCGGCACGGTCAAAAAGTACGTGAACTGCGCGTTCCCAGCACCGGGTCAGAATGTAGCGCAGCTATCTGAGTTGCTTTCCAGGCGAACAAAAGTTTCCGGAACCCCTTATTACTGACGAGTAAGTTGGGGTACCTTCTGACGCCAGGGGGCCAACTTGTGTCGAAGGAGAGTCATGAACGCTGCTGTTCGTCCGTACGCCACCGCTGGTGTTGCGCTTGTGGGAGCGAGTGTCATCGCAATCTCGCCGCTGGCGCCGCCGATGCCCGACCTCCAGGCTGTGCAGCGCTCGGTATCGTCGGTCGGCGTCGAGCTCAGCGCCGCGGTGAACCCGATCGAGAACTGGATTCAGGTTTTCCAGAAGTCCGCAGCAAATCTCGGTGCAATCGGCCAGCAGATCGGTGACAGTCCCGCCCCGATCCTCAAGCAGATCGTTCTCAACCAGATGGCCGCCTTCGAGGACTTGAAGACGCGGTTCGACGCCAACGCGGGAACCGTCAAGCTGATCCTCGACGGCGCCCCCGGCGCGATCGCCACCGCTCGCGGCCAGCTCGAGAGCGGCAACATCACGGGTGCCTTCGACACCTTCAACAACCAGATCGTGATCCCGCTCGCGTTGGCGGGTGTCCAGGCTGTCTCGGATCTGACGCGCCCCCTGGTCAGCACGGTGAACAACTTCGCCAAGGCGTTCGCCACTCTGCCCGACTCGGTGTTCCAGATCATCCTGCCGATGACGTTCCCGCTGGTGTCTACCATCAACGCCGCCGTGCAGGCGACGCAGGATGTGTACGACGGCGTGGTCGCCGGCGACCCGGCTGCCGTGGTCAACACTCTGGTGAATCTCCCCGCGAACCTGGTCAACGGCTTCCTGAACGGTTCGGGCACGATCCTCGGATTCATCAATGCCCCGGGCCTTCTGACGCCGTACGACCCGAACTTCGGGTTCCTGGCCAGTGGACCGATCGCCAGCCTGATCGCATTGCGGGACGTCATCGCCCAGGCCATCGGAGCCACCGCGCCGCCGACGGCTGCCATCAGTGCCGCCAAGGCGCCTGCCGCCAAGACGGTCACCCTGTCGACCGCGCCGGAGGCGGACGGCACGGCATCGAGCGCCAAGGGTGCCACCAAGGCGGCGTCGGAGAGTGCCACCGACACCACCGAGGCGACTACTGAAGCGAGCGAATCCGCCACTGGCGGAACCGGTTCCGCCACGGCCAGCACCAAGGCCACCCCGGCCGTGACGGCCGCTTCGGTGACCGATTCGGCCACCGGCGGTTCCAATTCCTCGTCGAGCGACACCAAGGCGGGATCGTCGACCGGCGGTAAGGCCGGCTCCGGCAAAAAGGGCTCGACGGCCAAGTCCGCCAGGTCCGCGAAGGCCGGTAAGTAAGTTCGAACGCTGAGCGCCAGTCGGCCCCGGCGAGGGTCGACTGGCGTTTCGCCGTTCCTAGCGACTGCGCGCAGCGGAGCGGCGGTTGGCTTTCTTGATCGCAGTGACCAGATCGGTCTTTTTCATCGTCGAACGACGCGGGATGTCGAGCTCACGCGCGATCTCGATCAAGTGCTACTTGGTCGCATTCGCGTTGACTGCCTCAGTGGTTGCGCCGCTTGCGTCGGGGCCGTCGCTCTGCGCCCGGTCCTCAGAGGGCCCCTTCTTGGCCTTCTCATCCCAGTGGTCACCGACTTTTTCGACGTTGTTCTTCAGCGCGCGCGCTCGCGGCACCGTACTCCTTGGCGGCCGCGTCGTGTGCTTCAGCGAAGGTGCGCTGGGCCTTCCGGCACGGTGGCCGACTACCCATAGATGAGCCTGCTAAACGCGGCACACGGCGTGCTGCCAGTCGGGCCCCTGGCCGCAATGGGCACAAGCGATTCGGCACGGGAGGTACCAGCTTCGACCAAGCGGTTGTCATTCAACGGCTTTCGTCTGCCGCCGAGGTCGAGTCCCGCTCGAACTTCTTGCGAAGGCGCCGCAACCGCCAGGGATGTTCCTCGTAGGGCCACATCCTTTCGATCGCGGCGTTGAACTCCGCGCCCAAAAGCACCGCGAAAGCAGTGATGTAGAGCCACAGGACAACAGCGATCGGCACTGCCAGTTGACCAAATACGGCATCACCCTGAACGCTCAAGGTCAGGTATACCCGTAAACCGGCACACGCCAGTAACCAGATCACCATGGCGAGCAGCGCACCGGGCAGGTCGCGGCGCCACGGAGTCCGCCACGGGACGCCGACGTGATACATCGTCGCCAAGCCGCAGATCAACACCACGACCACCGATGGCCAGAAGAATAGGTGAAGTGTGCGCAAAGTGGCGTCCTCGATCGAGGCTGGAGCCAGCCACTTCACGATCCGGGGACCGAACACCATGGGCGGTAGCAAGGCGGCGGCGCCCACGAGCAGTCCCAGGGTCAGTGCCAGCGCTAGCAGGCGCCGCCGCCAGCCGGGGCGCGGTTCTAGGTCATAGGCAATCGTCATCGTCTCGAGGTAGCGGTTCACTGCCCGGGAACCGGACCAGATGCTCACCACGAGGGCAACGGACACCACTCCGCCGCGGGTTTCGGCCAGCACGGTGTCCACCAAATGCTGGTAGGTGGCATAGCTGGGATCCGAGAGGAATGACCTGGGTATTCCGCGCACAAGTTGGCGGAATCCTTCGCGGCCCTCCGGGCCGAGGGCGGCCGCGACGAATCCCAGCGAGCCCACGATCGCCAAGAGCAATGCCGGAAGCGAGATGAGGGTGAACAGCGCGGCCTCGGCGGCCAACCCGGGGACTCTGTCGTTGAGCGTCCCGCGGCCGGTACGGCCGATCAGTCGGCAGGTCTGCTGCAATGGCCCGGGCATTCGGGCGAACAGGGCGTGACCGCGCCGCTTCAGCGCCGCGCGCGCGGATGCGGCGGCCTCTGCTGACTGCGACCACACGTGCTGCAGCCTGCTTCGCGGTGCCACCGCTCCAAGCCTAGAGAAGCTGGGCCAGCCGAAAGCGACACGCTTTCGGAGTCGCCGAAACCATTGGACGGTTTTGCAGCCGTGAAGTACCAGCGCAGTGGGCTTTTCGTGGGTGCGCGAGTAGGTGCAAGCGGGCGCGAGGTCATGAGTACGTCCGGATTTGGGTACGTAACGTCGTGGATATGGACGCGCGCAACTTGGCCTTCGAATGGACGGACACCACCCGGCACTGGCTCGTGGAGGTGCCGATCCGCCTGGCGGCCTATGTGATCGTTGTCCTGATCGTGAGGTATGTGCTGCACCGAATGATCGACCGTGCCACCGCCAGCCGCAGCGGCAGGAGCGGCGTCGAGGACGAGCGCTCGGAGGGCAAGAAGCCGTCGTTGTTGCGACGCCTGCGTCATGGCGTTCCCATCACGACCATCAACGATCAAGCCGGCACACGGCGCCAGCAGCGCGCTCACACGATCGGGTCGGTCCTCAAATCGACGGTCTCGATCATCTTGCTGACGTGGCTGGTGCTGGCGGTCCTCAACGTGGTGGGGGTGAATCTCGCGCCGTTCATCGCCTCGGCCGGCGTGATCGGTCTCGCGATCGGATTCGGCGCTCAGAATCTGGTGCGCGACTTCGTCAGTGGCGTGTTCATGCTGCTCGAAGATCAGTATGGGGTCGGTGACTTCGTTGACCTCGGCGAGATGAGCGGCGAGGTGCAAAGCGTCGGGCTGCGGATCACCACCGTTCGCGACATCGATGGCACGCTGTGGTACGTCCGCAACGGGGAGATCTCCCGCGTCGGCAACATGAGTCAGGAATACGCGGTAGCCCGTATCGAGGTGCCGGTCGCGCTGACCGCTGACGTCGACGAAGCCGAGCAGGTGGCTCTCGCGGCCGCCACTCGCGCGATCGAAGATCCGGCGATGGGCGGCAAAATACTCGGTGAGCCAGAAATGCTGGGTGTGCAGGAACTCGCACCGGATCTCCTGCGGCTGCGGATGACGTTGAAAACCAGGCCGGGAGCTCAATGGTCGGTTCAGCGGCGGCTTCGACGGGAGATCCTGCGCGCCTACGACGAGCATGACGTCGACCTGCCGTACCCGCGGGGACGCATCCACGCGGTGGTGGGCGGGAGCGCCGAGAAGTAGTCCGCCGTTCAGCGCCGCGGCCGGAGGACGAGGATATCGGAGATGATCCGAGCGAAGCGGATGGTGTCAGTAACGGCTGCGAGCTCGATCAGACTTTGTTGAGCAAGCCGGCGTCGACCGGCACAACGGTGCCGGTGACGTAGCGCGCATCGTCAGAGGCGAGCCACGCCACGGCATTCGCAACATCGCGCGCCTCGACATAGTCGACCGGGATCGCGTTCTCCAGCGCCCGCGCCATCACCGGCTCATACTTCTTGAGCATGCTGAGGTCGCCGTTGTTGGCCATCGGTGTCGCCACGGTCGTCGGTGCCACGCTGTTGACGCGAATGTAGTGCGGTGCAAGATAATTCGCGTAGGTGCGCATGATTCCGATGACGCCGTGCTTAGCTGCCGTGTAGCCGAGCATCCCGCCGGAGACCACGGGAGTGCCGGTGAGGCCACCGGTCGAGCTGGTCAGGATGATGGAGCCGCCCCGATCCTGGGTGAGCATGGTCGGCACCGCCACTCGCACGGTGTTCCACACGCCCTTCATGTTGACGTTGACGACGTCATCCCATTGCTCGTCGTCGGTGCTCTGCCCGCCCGGGCCGATCCCGGCATTGGCGACGACGATGTCCACTCCACCGAGCTGGGCCGCCCCGTCGTCGAACGCCTTCTGCAGCGCAGGGAAATCCACGACGTCGGCTTGGTGCGCCACGATGCGTCGGCCCAGGGACTCGACCTGCCGCACGGTCTCGTCCAGGTCTTCCGGTTCCGACATCTTGTAGACCACGGTGGGGTACTGCGCGCACACGTCGATCGCGATGATGTCCGCACCCTCCTCCGCAAGGCGCACCGCATGCGCGCGGCCTTGGCCCCGGGCAGCCCCACTGATGAATGCGACCTTGCCGTCGAGCTTGCCCATGATTGCTCCTGTTCGGATGGGTGCCGGCCTGTTCCGAGGCTGGACGCTCATAGTTTGAGCGACTGCTCAGCATTCTGCAAGGACCAAATCGGTCGCCCCGGCGGCCTCCATACCGGCACTGGGACAAATCGCTGTCAGGACCGGTTGGCCTGCCTACCATCAGCCGATGCGCGGATCCAAGATTTTGATCACCGGTGCGAGCGGCCAGGTCGCCGTCCCTGTCGCGAAAGCTCTGGCGGCCGACAACGAGGTATGGGGCATCGCCCGCTTCACCGACTCCACGGCACGGGACCAGCTCGAGAAGTCCGGTGTCCGGTGCGAGGCCGTCAACATGGCGGCTGGGGACTTCACCGGACTGCCGTCCGACTTCGACTACGTCCTCAACCTGGCGGTGGCCAAGAGCGGACGCTGGGACAAGGACATGGCGGCCAACGCGGAATCGGCGGGCCTGCTCATGGCTCATTGCCGAAGCGCTAAGGCGTTCCTGCACTGCTCATCCGGTGCGGTCTACGATCCGCCGGATGACGAACTGCGCACGGAGCGAACGGTTCTCGGCGACAACCACAAGCCCCTGTTGCCGACCTATTCGATCACCAAGATCGCCGGGGAGGTCGTCGTCGCGACCATGGCGCGCGCCCTTGGCGTCCCGACCACGATTGCGCGGCTCAACGTCCCCTACGGTGACAACGGTGGATGGCCGCTCTTCCACATGGACATGATGCTCGGCGGCATGCCCATCCCCGTCCCGCCCGGCGGGCCTGCCGTCTACAACCCCATTCACGAAGACGACATCATCGCGATGATCCCCAAACTGCTTGAGGTGGCGTCGGTTCCGGCGATCACCGTCAACTGGGGCGGTGACCAGTACGTCAGCCTGCAGGAATGGTGCACCTTTCTCGGCTCGCTCGTCGGCAAGGAACCGGTATTCGAGGAGACCGAGCAGACCCTGCGAGGAAACCCGTTGGATGTCACCAAGATGCATGAGCTGATCGGGACCACGACGGTGGACTGGCGCGACGGAATGCGAAGGATGGCAGCCAAGTTCCACCCGGAGCTGGTCGGCGCCTAGCCGATTGCCACACTGTGAGGGTGCGGCCGATCGATGCGTGCCCCTGTGGTTCCGGTTCAACGTTCGGCGACTGCTGCCTGCCACTGCACCGCGGCGAGACGCAAGCAACCACTGCCGAACAGCTGATGCGCTCCCGCTACAGCGCCTACTTCGTCGGCGACCTCGACTACGTGTGGCGGACGTGGCATCCGAAAACTCGGCCGGACGTGTTGGCCCCAGACCGCGGACTGACGTGGACCGGGCTGGAGATCGTCGACACGCTCGATGGTCAACCGGGTGACGAATCCGGCGAAGTCGAGTTCCGGGCGCGATACCGAGACGGCCACCAAGCTGGGATGTTGCACGAGCGTTCCCGCTTCGCCGTGCGCGCCCGCCGGTGGTTCTATGTCGACGGGGACATCTTCGACTGACAAATCCGCGCCTTCGGGCGGTGACTGCTTTATGGTCGAGCCGTGCCCGAAATGGACCGTCGAAGCATGATGTTGATGTCGGGACTAGGCCTGCTGGCCGCCGCAATCCCGCTCCCGAGCGCCCAGGCGGAAGCGCCCTACCTGTTCCAGGACGACTTCGACGGACCGGCGGGGTCGGCGCCGAATCCCGCGAATTGGTCGATCCAGAACTGGCAGGACGACGTGTGGCCGCCGGTCGAGAGCCAGTACCGCGACGACCGGCGCAACGTTTTCCTTGACGGAAACTCCAACCTGGTACTGCTGGCCACGCATGAAGACGACCAATTCTTCAGCGGTAAGGTGCGCGGTAATTGGCGGGTGCCGATGGGACATACCTGGGAGGCGCGGGCCAAGCTCGACTGCCTGACCTCGGGAGCGTGGCCGGCCTACTGGGCGGTCAACGAAGACCCGCTGCCCGACGGCGAGGTCGACATCTTCGAGTTCTACGGCAACCGCAGTTGGGCCCCGGGCACCACGGTCCACGCCGCATCGAACGGCAAGACGTGGGAAAGCAAGTCGATCGCCGGGTTGGTCGACGGCGCCTGGCACACCTGGCGGATGCGCTGGGACGCCGACGGGTTCAAGTTCTGGCGTGACTACGTCGACGGCGCGAAGCCGTACTTCACGGTGCCGCCGAAGCCGATCCCGGTCCATGGCAACCCCACTGACCTGCGCTGGCCGTTCAACAACCCCGGCTATTGGATGGCGCCGATGTTCACATTGGCGGTCGGCGGGCCCGGCGGCGGTGATCCGTCGTTGGGCACCTGGCCGGCGGCGATGCTCATCGACTGGATCCGCATCTGGTAGCGGCCCGAGCAGCTCGGAACGATTGCGGCGCTTGACCACTCACCGACGTCCCTAGGGCGCGCTGGTTTCCGGATGGACGACGCCTGCTTCGTGCGCTCCCGGCATTTCCGGCATCTCGTGCCGACCACCGCCGGACCGGCGCTGCAGGAACCACACCAGTGCGCCTGCCGACACGACTGCGCCCACGATGATCGTCGGCCACATCAGTACCTGCGCCAGCCAAAC
This sequence comes from Mycolicibacterium crocinum, assembly GCF_022370635.2. The sequence continues at coordinate 1,283,819 of NZ_CP092362.2, forward strand.
CCGCCGCTGAACTTTCACGATGCGTTTCTCGGCGTGCCGAAGTCGGGCCAGCTTGCTCATGCGTCCTCTAATGCCCACGATCAGTGGCCGGAAAACCGGCCGATTTGGAATCGGTAGCGCCGCCAACGGCGTGTGATTGCGACATGACATCCGCACGAACCGCACTACTTCTGCTGACGGCTGTTCTGCTCGCCGGTTGTTCGACCGAGCGGACCCCTCCGGCGGCGTCGAGAACAACAGCGCCGGCGACCACGACGGTGACGACGGCAACGCCGCCACCGTCTGCGCCGGCCACCGTGACGGTGACCGCCAGCCCCAGCTCGCCGCCGCCGTCGGCCCCGACGGCCTCAGGTCAGTGCGTCGGCAATGACCTCACCGTCACCGCTGGACCCCTGGAGTCCGCCGATACCCAACGTCGGGTCACCGTGTCCTTCACGAACGCATCCGCACGACCCTGCACGCTCGTCGGCTATCCCGGAGCCGACCTCGTCACACCCGCCGGTGGCGTGCTGATCAACGTGCCGCGTCGTCCTGCCAATGCGGCACATCGCCTCACCCTCAACCCTGGTGATACCGCTACCGCCGACGTCTCGGCTTCCGCGATCGACGCCACGACCGGCAAGGCGTGTCCGCGGTGGGGCGCCTTGGTCGTTACCGCGCCGAATGACACTGTGCCGCACGCGATGAGCGTCGACGTGCCGATCTGCGACGCGACCGTCAGCTCGGTCGATTGAGACGGGGCGGTCGGGCTAGTGGCAGCCGCCGACCGGCGTGGTGACCAGCAGGTTGTCGCCACCACTGGCGTCGGCGTGCGAGCCGCAGAGTGCAGTGGCCTCGTTGTTGTTTCCGTTGCCCGCGAAGGCTGTACTGCCGCTGCCGTCGGCGATTGCCTGGTTGCGGTCGCCGCCGCTCACCGAGGCGGTGCTGCCGTTGTTCGCATCGGCAATGTTGAGCTTGCCTCCGGAAACCGTTGCCGTGCTGCCATTTTGAGCCTGCGCTACGGTGAAGATGCCGTCCTGGGCGGTCGCAGTACTGTCGTTGTCGGCGCTGGCGAAGTTCAGGATCCCGCCCGTGGCAGTGGCCGTGCTGTTGTGGTCGGCAACCGCGATATTGAAGAAACCACCACCGGCGTGCGCACTACTGCCCGCCCCTGCCACCGCGAAGTTGAAACCCGGATCCGAAGTCGCTGTGGCACTGCCGGACTGGACCACGGTTCGGCCGTTGAACGACAGGGCGAAGTCCTGGCTCGGTTGTGGTTCGTCAGCAGCGCGAGGGCGCGCGGCGGAAACCTGACCGCGCGGCCCGGCCTTGGGCTTGTCGTTCGACGATGTCTGCTTCTGCGCACCGCCAGTGGCGCTGCCGCCGGACGGCGACGCCAGGGCCACGGGCGCACCGATACTGAGCGCCAACAGCGGTGCGCCGACGCATACCGCACAGACCTTTGCTGCTAACGAGGGGCTAAAGCTCGAATTCACGACGAGATCCTTAATTGCCGAGGTAGATCCCAACCCGGCTGTGACTGTAGTCACGCGTTGACGCATAAGCAAATACCAACACGGTTGCTGTGTCGCAATCAAGACGCTAGCTGGGCGTCGTGCTATCGATGAATCCCGGTCGTGCGAAATCGACTTCGGTAGGAGCTCGGGGAAACCCCCAGCGCACGGCGGAAAGTGCGCCGCATCGTGTCGGCCGACCCGAATCCGGCGCGCCGGGCGACCGCCTCCTGTCCGTGGTCTCCGGTCGCCAGCAATACCTTCGCCGCCTCCAGCCTGGCCTGCTCGACGAACCGCGCCGGCGTAAGCCCGACTTGATCATGGAACATGCGAACCAGGTGGCGCTCGCTCACGGCAGCACGTTCGGCCATCGCAGCCAGCGAGTGATCGGCCCCTGGGTCGGAGACCACCGCATCGAGTATTTCGCGTAGGCCGCGTGACACCGGCAACGCCGATTCAGTCCACACGCTGAACTGGGCCTGACCGCCCGGGCGCTGAAGGAACACCACCATCCAACGCGCTACCCGCCGGGCGACGTCGGCGCCGTAGTCGCTCTCCACCATCGCCAGCCCGAGGTCCACACCCGCGCTGATTCCCGCTCCGGTGACGAATGGGCCGTCCTGGACGAACAACGAATCCGGGTCGACTTCGACGTGCGGATAAATCCGGGCCAGCTCCTGGCAATGCGCCCAGTGCGTGGTCGCGCGCCGGCCGTCGAGCAATCCCAACGCCGCCAGGACGAATGCTCCGGTGCAGACCGAGGCGACCCGGCGGGCCCGGGGTGCCAGTTCGCCCACCATCTCCAACGCCGCCGCCACCACGTCAGGCGTCTGCTCTTCGGGAATGTCATGCTCGCCCGGCGTGAAGTTGAAATCGGGCGGCACACCGCCCGGAACGATCAGCGTGTCGAACCGCTCTGGCACATCGGCCAGCGGCATGTCGACTTTGAGCGTCACGAACGACGTCGTATCGACGGCATCGCCGGTCAACGACGCCAAGATCACCCGGTATTGCGCGCCAAAATCGTTGGCGCGCGCGAAGATCTCCAACGGCGCCGCGACGTCTTGCAGCGTTACCTTGTCGTACAACGCGAACACGACGATCTTGGGCGACGTGGATCCCGGCGCGTTCGCGGGCCGGCGCCCTACGGCCGTTGGCCGATGTGATCTCTGCTCGTCCGACACCCGGTGCTGTCCTCTCGTGACCCCATCCGAGGTGAAGTCAACGTAGCGGCACTCCGGCCAGGCGGCAACGCGAACGCACCGTCAGCGCCGCGACGTCCGAAATTGCACGATTCATGTCCGAACCTGACGGGCAGAGCAATAACGCTGTAACACCGGCGAAACCGGCTGAGGCGAAGGTGAATTCACCGTACTCCGCTCCGATGTCGAAGCGGGTGATCACCCTTTCGAAGAAGGTGTGCCATGGATTCTCGGACAGCCCTGACGCTGAGCATCGGCGTGCTCGGCGGCGTGGCAGTCGCATTCACTGCCGAAGTCATCACCGTGCCCATCTGGGTGGTCTTCCTGGCCTGGGCATCGTTCTTCTTTGTCGGCGGCGGTGTTGCCGGCTGGATTCGGTCCGTGTCGTCGAACCTCGTCGGCGTGGTGATCGCCTCGGCCAGCCTCTATGCCGCCTATCTGATGGGCGGCAGCCTGCTGGTGACCGCCATCGCGGTGGGTGTCGGCAGTGCGGTGATGGTGCAGGCGTCGTGGGTACCGCTGCTGGCCACTACGCCCGCCGTCGTCGTCGGATTCGCCTCCACGGTGTCGACGGTCGCCGGGCGTGGCAACGACATCACCGTCACGACCATCTCGCACCCCGGCCTGGTCGCTGCCGTGGCGTGCATCCTCGGAGCATCGTTCGGGCTGCTTTCCGAATATCTGGCGACCGCGATGACGAAGAAGCCGGCCGTCGACACCGCACCCCCGCACACGGAAGGAAGCCCAGCCTGATGAAACTGCAGCACTATCTCGGTGGCCTCGAAGGTCTGCCCGAGCCGTTGACCCTGGAGAAGCGGGTCTTTGTCGAGGAGTGGGAAAAGCGCATCTTCGGCATCCATGTCGCGATGATGGGGTTGTCGAACCATCTCGGCGCGGCCCTGCCTGCCTATCCCATCGACGAGGTGCCCACCGCGTTCAAGGACGAGTGGACCTGGGCCGACCTGCGTACCGGCGCCGAGGCGATGAACCCCTTCGACTACTTCAAGTTTCGCTATTACGAGAAGTGGTTGGGTGGCATCACGCAGTTCTTCATCGACAAGGGCTACGTCACCGAAGAGGAACTCGCCCAACGGATGACTGAGCTTGCTCCGGATGCCGAGGCCGACGTCGTTCCCGCGATCGACGATCAGGTGATCGCCTACCTCCGACTCGGCGACAGCCCGCGCCGCGATGTGGCACACCCGAAATTCGCGGTCGGCGCGGAGGTTCGGATCACCAATGTGCCCGCCGATGCGCACAGCCGTCTGCCGGGATACCTGCGCGGCCGCGTGGGCACCGTGGAACGCGTCTTCGAGGGTGACTACGGCTACTTCACCCACACCGGCGACGGGATCGGTGATCCGATGCCGATCTACATCGTCGAATTCGACCCTGCTGAAATCTGGGGCCCGCGAGCCGAAGGCGGCCCACTGAAGCTGTACGCCGAACTATTCGAAGCCTATCTGGCACCCATCGAGGAGGAATCATGACCGGTCAGTTCGCCTATCCGCCCGACCGGGAAGAGGCCAGTGCCAAGAAGGCGGCGGCGCTCGAGGCGTTGCTGATCGAGAAGGGCGTCATCACACCGCAGACCGTGGACAAGGTACTGGCCTATTTCGAGACCGAGATGACGCCGCTCAACGGCAAGAAAATCGTCGTAAAGGCCTGGACTGATCCAGAATTCGCCGCGAAGGTCGTCGTGGACACCCCCGCGGCGGTCGCCGAACTGAACCTGCCCGAAGGTATGGCCGGTGCCGAAGGTGAGCACCTGCAGGCGGTGGCCAACACCGCTGGAGTCCACAACCTGGTGATCTGCACGCTGTGCTCCTGCTTTCCGTGGCCGGTGCTGGGGCTGCCCCCGTACTGGTACAAGGACCCGACGTTCCGGTCCCGGGCCGCCCGCGAACCGCGCAAGGTGCTCGCCGAGGTAGGACTTGAGTTGCCGGCCGACACCGAGATCAAGGTGTGGGATTCCAGTGGTCACTCGCGGTGGTTCGTCATCCCCGAACGCCCCTCTGGGACCGAGGATTTCACCGATGAGATGCTGATGGACCTGGTCACCACCGAGTCGATGATCGGTGTGGCGTTGGCGGGGCAGGCGTCATGAAGCTGCACGACACGTGCACCACCGATCAGGCTGCACCGCAATTCGACCACGAATGGCAGCGACGCGCGTTCGGATTGGCGCTCGCGCTCTCGGAGTTCCGGCATTATCCGTGGAGCGAGTTCCAGGAGACGCTCATCGCGACGATCGGGGAGTGGGAGCGTATGCCCGAACCGGAACGGGGGCAATGGGAGTACTACGACCACTGGGTCGCGACCCTCGAGAAGCTCGTCGATCGCCACGAGTTGCTCACCGCGCCGATACTCACCGACGCCAATGATCACGCACTTGCCCACGACCACGACCACTAGAACTGCGAGGAGACCTGAGATGAACGATGCCAACCCCACCCTCGGTGTGCCGCGCGTTGATATGCGGGCCGCCGCCGCAAGTCTCGCCGCCCCGCTTCGGTTGACTGTCCTGACGTTGCTTGCGCTGATCCTCTACTACTTCGTCGGCTACGACCAGGGCGCGGTGTCGGTGTTCGGTTCGGACACCCACATCCACGAGTTCCTGCACGACGCACGTCACCTGCTGGGGTTCCCGTGCCACTGAACGCCGAATTGCCCGCTGCGATCCGGTATCTGGTGCCCGGGGTGGTAGGGGGCATCGTCTGCTTTGCCTTCAGCCGCGTGCTGATCGAGCCGTTGATCGGGGCGGCGGTGGAGTATGAAGCAGCCCGTGAACACGCCGAATCTCGGCTTGCCGGAGACGCTCATGAGCACGGTCATGAACTCTTCAGCCGCTCGGTGCAGGAGAACCTCGGTGCCGCAGTGGGAATCATCGCCTTCGCCGTCACCATGGGCGTACTGTTTGCCTTGGCCTACAGGGTGATTCGTACCGCGATCGAGCGGCGTGGTGGCACGGTTCATCCCGCCGGATTGGCGCTGCTGGTGTCGGCGGGGATGTTCACGGCGATCGCGCTGGTGCCGAGCCTGAAGTATCCGCCGAATCCGCCCACTGTCGGGGTGGAAGAGACCATCGGAGCGCGAAGTTCGGGGTTCCTGACCATCACCGTGATCTCCGTGCTGGCTGCATGCCTGGCGGCAGCGGCCGGGCTGGCGTGGTCGCGGCGGCGGGGGACGTGGCCGGCGACGGCGATGGCAGTCAGCGGCTACCTGGTCGCGATGCTGGTGGCATGTGCGTGGTTACCCGGCTTCCGCGAAGTTCCCGGACCGATCAGCGGGCCCGACGGGATCGTGATCGACGGATTCCCCGCGCAGGTGCTGGCTGATTTCCGGACCTATTCTCTGCTGAACCAGGCCCTGATGTGGGCGACGATCGGCGCCACCTGGGGGTGCCTGTCGGCGCTGGCCGCGCGTCGCGGCAGGAGCTCGACGCCGGTGGCGGTGTCGCTTCGGCACTAGCTCCACCTGCGCACGGCGGCGCTGTGCAACACTGGCTTCCAGCCGATGGGAGGAAGCAATGGTGGGCTGGGTTGGGAGAACTCGCGTCGCCGCGCTCAAGGCAGCCGGGTTGGCGTCGATAGTCGGTGTGATGTTCGCGGCGAATGTGGTTCCTGCACTGGCGGATCCGGATCCAGCTGCCCCGGGTCAGGACCCGGCGCCGTTCGTCGGTGCCGCGCCGTTCGGGCCACCCAGAATCGCACCCGCGAACGGCTCGACGGTCGGCGTGGCCCAGCCGATCATCATCGACTTCCCCGGACTGGTCGAGGACGCCGGCGCCACCGAAAACGCCATCCACGTCTCGTCAATCCCGCCGGTTCCCGGCAAGTTCTACTGGATGACCCCGACGCAGCTGCGCTGGCGTCCGCTGAGCTTCTGGCCCGCGCACACCACGGTGACCGTGGACGCCGGCGGCACGATCTCCAGTTTCCGTACCGGGGACACCCTGCTGGCGACCGCCGACGACGCCACCCATCAACTGACGGTCACCCGCAACGGAGTCGTGGAGAAGGTCATCCCCATGTCGATGGGCATGGCCGCCGGAGGCCACCAGACCGCGAACGGCACCTACTACGTCCAAGAGAAGATGCCCTCGGTCGTGATGGACTCCTCGACCTACGGGGTCCCGGTCAACTCCACATACGGATACAAGACGACCGTCGAACTGGCCGTCCGATTCGACGACAGCGGAAACTTCGTGCACAGCGCGCCGTGGTCGGTGGACGATCAGGGTAAGCGCGATGTCAGCCACGGGTGCATCAACATCAGCCCGGCCAACGCGCGATGGTTCTACGACAACTTCGGCGCCGGCGACCCGATCATCGTGAAGAACTCCACCGGCACCTACACCAGGGTTGACGGCTCCAGCGACTGGCAGCGTTGATCCGTATCACGGTGTAATTCGCTCCCGTGACCGAACCGGGGGAGAGACGCCGCAACGCCCCCGTCGGCGGGGTCGCGGTCAGGTTTGCCAGAAGTCGGCATAGAGGGCGCAACCGGACTGGCCGCATGGCCCAATCTCGGCCAATCCCTGGTGAATTCAACGTTCCGTCCTCGTACCTGAGGTAAGTTGCTCTTGGGTCAGGGGTGACACGACGACGGGGAATCACTATGTATGCAGTCCCTCGGCCCTTTGCTGCCGCCGGTGTGGCATTAGTCGGAGCCACCGCCATCGCCATCAGCCCGGTATCCGTGACGCCGCCGGACATCATGGTTTCGCCCGCAATCGAGCTGGCGGCAAGCACCGATTGGGCCGACATCTTCACCAGGGCGGGTCAGAACGCGCAGGCGCTGTTCGACACCTGGCAGCAGGCGCCGGCCCCGATCTTGCAGCAGATCATCGCCAACCAGATCTCCTACCTCCAAGAGTTGCCTGACTTCGCCGGCATCGCCACCCAGATTCAGCACAACATCCAAGCCGCGCTGGCCGCACCGGTGGCGCCGAATCTGAGCACCCTGGACCCCACCCATGGGACCTTCTACAACCTGCTTCCCGCTGTTCTGCAGCTGCCCGGCGTGCCGGATCTTCTGCATCTCGTCATCTCTCCCACAGGAGAGCAGCTACTGGCGTTTTCGACGTCCGCGCTCAGCGGCCTGATCCTGGGCATGGCCGGTCCTGTCTTGGGCCCGCTGATCGCTTTGTCGTCCGGTCTGGACGCGGTGCGCACCGACCTCACCGCCGCAACGCCCGATGTTGCGGGTGCACTGAGCACCTTGGGCAGTATCCCGGCCGCCATGACCGACGCGTTTCTCAACGGGGGGCAGCACGTCGACCTGACGGCGCTGGCCAAGACGTTCGGCCCGGCGATCGGCGTGAGTTTCCCCGACGGTGTCGAGGTCGGCATCGCACTTGGCGGTCTGCTGAGTCCGGGCGGCTCGATCTTCAACGCCCTCGACTTCGCCTACGACAACAACCTTCTCGGCGTGCTGCACATCCACGTGCCGCTCGCGACGGGCACGGGGGTCGGGCCGATCGGCGCGTTCATGGACTTCACCAGGACGATCGCCAAGGCGATCGGGTGGACACCTCCGGCGAGTGCGGCTACCGCGCAGAGCGTCACCACGCAGGCTGTCACGACGAAGAGCACGCTGGCTGCGGCCAACGAGGTACCTCGTTCGGTGGTGAACTCTGAAACCCGCATGCTGACCGCACCTGTCACCCCGAAGGCCACCACAAGCCGTGATGTGAAGGCAAGCAAAGGCAGCGCTGGCTCAGCGCGCACCAACACCACCGCCAAGCGCACGCCGGCGGCTGCCGGCTCCGGCAAGGGGCAAAGTGCGAGGACGAAGGCGCCGGCGAAGGCGGCCGCCGGCTAGTCCGTCGGCCTCCGCGGCTTCTCTTTTTTCGGCGCGCCACGAGAGCGATTCACCCGCTCTCAGGCGATGATACAAATGTGGCTAATGATGCAGATGTGACTGTGCAGCGAGCGTCAGGTGAACCGCCAATCGAGGATCCTGCTGCACAACCCGCCGCAGCCGAGCCGCAGACCACCGAGCAGCCGGCCGAACCTGAACCTGCTCCCGCTCCGGCCGCGCAGCGCCGCACCTGGTCGATGCCGAAGTCGCCGATCACCCGCACGCAGGCCGACGTCATCGGCCGCTTCGCCGTCAAGGCGATCACCGGTCTCGCCCACATCGTCGCGACCGCAGCCCGACACGGTGCACGCGCCGTCACGCAACTCTGGCGCGTCATCGAAGCGGTGCCCGCACCGGTGCAACTGTTCGGTGTCGCGGGCATCGGAATGCTGCTCGGCGTCGTCGGCGCGATCACGTTGACCTCCACCGTCGGATTGGTCTGCACCGTCGTCGTGATCCCGGTGTGCGCCGGCGTCCTGGGTGCGCTGGGGCATCGCTGGTACAGCGGACTCGGCATCGAAGCCCCGCACCACACCGGGGTAACCGAACCGACACAGTCCGACCTGCAGAGGTCGGTCGTGTATGTCGACAAGAAGCTCGCGCTGGCGCTCGGCTCGCTCGGCACCGATCACCATCAGCAGGCGGTGATCGCTCTGGTCCAGGCGAAGACGGCCGTCGAGCTCACCCTGGGCACGGAGCAGGATCCGGCGAGCCACGTCGACCTGTCGCTGCGCGCCGAGGATTACGCCCTGCGGCCGCGGATCCGCGCCGGCTCGGCTTCTGCTCTGCCAGAAAGCAATTCGCTGGCGGCATCGTGACCCCACCGGCCATCACAGGGCAGGTTGCCCTCGTCGAGGACGACTACACGCTGGTGATCAACCGCGGCACCGAAGCCGGGGTGGTCGCCGGCATGGTGTTCGCGGTCAGTGCCGGCGCCGGACAGGTGATCACCGATCCCGAATCCGGCCGCGAGTTGGGCAGACTCAGCCGCGAGAAGCTGCGGGTCCGGGTCTTCGACGTGCAGCCGCTGTTCGCTCGCGCCCACACCTTCGCCGAGACCGACAGCTTCTACGGTCTGCTCCAGATACCTTTCGTCGCGAACGACGAGGTCGTCACCGTCGACGTCGGTGACCCGGTCGAGGCGATCGCCATCGAAGGCACGGGGTATCGACTGGAAGCCAACGGGTACTAACCCTGGTACAGATTCCGAATTACGGGTATCCCTGGCCGCATGTTGAATCGCGCAACCGCGGCCGCGGCGCTCATTGCGGCACCCGCACTCGTCCTGGCAGGCTGCAACTCCGCGCAGAACGGCAGCCAACAAACCACGACGACCACGTCATCGGGTTCGAGTGCCCAAACCATCAAGGCCGAGCTGAAGTCACCCGATGGCAAGCCGGTCGCCAACGCGACCATCGACTTCTCGGGTGGGTTTGCGACCGTGACGGTCGAGACCGTCTCCGGCGGCAGCCTCTCCCCGGGCAGCCACGGCATGCACATTCACTCCGTGGGCAAATGCGAGGCCGATTCCGTCGCGCCGTCGGGCGGTGCGCCGGGCAACTTCCTGTCCGCCGGCGGTCATCTGCAGGTCGGCGGACGGACGGAACACCCGGCCAGCGGCGACCTGACACCTCTGTTCGTGCGCTCGGACGGCTCCGGCAAGGTCGTTGCCACCACCGACGCGTTCAAGCTCGACGACCTGAAGGGTCCTGAGGGCAGCGCGCTGATCATCCATGCCGACGCGGACAACTTCGCCAACATCCCGCAGCGGTACACCGCCGGCGGCGTCCCGGGTCCAGACGCGGAGACCCTGGCCACCGGTGACGCCGGCGCGCGGGTGGCTTGTGCAGTACTCGCGCCTGCGAGCGCCAGCACGACAACATCCGTGACCACGAGTACCTCGACGGTCACCGAGACGACAGCCACTGTGGTTCCCGCCGAGACCAGCCCGACCACGACGTCATCTGCTTCGCCGACGACCACCACGACGGTGAGTCCGACGACGACGGTGACGACCTCGACCACGGTTTCGACGACGACCTCGCCGGTCACTCCCCGCCCAGGGGGCTGACCGCGAGCAGCGGCAGCTGTCGGCCCGCCGCGATCGACATGCGTTGGCGGCTCAAGGCCGGCCATGCCTGCACTGCGCAGAACGGCGCGCACTGGTGCTGATCCGCGCTGGTGCCCACATGCACGCAGCACTGCACCAACCGCTCTTCGATCATGGTGGACATGTCCATGAACGGTTTGACAGTGATCCGCACGATGCGTTCACCGAGCAGCCGGCGCAGCTTGCGTCGCCGCCCGGGTAGCGCCGATGCCGCCATGGCGAGCAGCGTGCTGATGCCGAGATCGCAACTCTCACAAATGGTTCGCCACACATCGCCGATATCGGGGTGCGAGAGCGACGACTGTTCGGATAACAATCCCAGCAGGGATTCCTTGACCGCGATGCGAAGCTGCGCAGGGAGTTCGGTGTCGGCGATCCGGTTCGATACCAACCCGAGCCTGGCTTTGAGCCCGTCATGCCCGAGGATCGACACCAGTGAGCGCCACGCGCCGGCATCGTCGCGCACGAGGTAGCCCACCGAGCAGCAATGCGGGTGCGAACACGGCAGCGCGGTCAGGTCACGCCAGGTGACGATGCCGTCGGTCTGCGGTCCCAGCCGCTTGAGGACCCCGGTGTGGGTGAGTCGATCCAACGGATCGATGTGCCCCGATCGACCGGAGCCGAACTGCGGCTGGATGCTGATACCTCCGACGTACGGCGTGTCCAGGGCCAGCTGGACCATGTCGCCGATCTCGTCGTCGTTCACTCCGAGGGCAACGGTCATCACCAGCGTGGTGAAGATCTCGTGCCGGGAGAGCCGTTGCAGTGCACGTTGCTTTATCGACCGCAGATCACCGCCGCGGTGATGGCGGTGAGCGATCTCGGTGAGGCCGTCGTATTGCAGATATACCTCGACGCGCTCTCGGTGCTGGGTCAGCAAATCCAGAAGATCATCATCTCCGGCGATACGAATACCGTTGCTGTTGATCAGTATTCGGGTGATGGGCCGGGAGGTCAGTTCGGACAACAACTCGGGTAGCGCCGGGTGCAGCGTCGGCTCGCCACCGGAGAGCATCAGCACGTCGAGCCGGCCGTTCTCGCGGGCGAGTCGCTGGTCCACATTGGCCAGTACGTCGGCGACCGACACCACGTTGCGCAGGTCCGGCGACGAACCCGTGAAGCAGGTCGGGCAACGCAGATTGCAGGTCTCCGCGATGTCTTGGAGAAGGATGCAGGTGTGCTGGGTCTGCATCTCCGGCAGTCCGCGCAGGTAGGCCGACGGGATGGGATCGAAGTTGCCGGCCACATCGGGGGTGTGGGCCTTGGTCGGCGCGGTCCACTCCTCCAAATAGGACAGGATCTCGGGATCCTCGTCGTAGAGAGTGCACACCAATCCGTGTGCGGGGCAACCACGCTCGAGCCAAACCCGGTCGTCGCGCGCGACGAGCCGACCGCTCAGGCGAGCCACCTCGGTCAGTGGTCTTTCGGGAGCCTCGGTGTGGCAGGCCGGACAGAAGGCGGTGACGTAACGCAACAACCGGTCGCCACGCAAGCCCATCCCGGCGTCGGTCACGTGTACAGCTCCGGGTTGATGCCCGTGCAGAATCCGACCGAGACGACGGTGAGAACGGCCCACCCGATCATCAGGCCGAGCCCGAAGCCCTTGCCGTTCGCGTTCGAGGTGGCGAGCAGTGTGGCGCCGCCACCGAAAGCGATGATCGCCAACAACACTGCACCTGCGACCAACGCGCCGTGTCCACTCCCTTCGGACATGGCGAGCACGGCGAAACCGACGACGAAATTCAGCGGCATGTACAAGAACGCGCCGAGGAACGTCATCCCGACCGAAATGCGTGGGGTGGGAGGCTGCCACGGTGGCGGGCCCAGAGGCGGGTACCCGTACTGGCCGGGCGGCTGGTATCCCGGAGGCGGCGGGTAACCCGCGGGTGGCGGATTCCACGGCGGCTGCGGCAGGTAGGCGGGTGGCAGCGGCTGATCAGGTGGGGGCGGGACGTCATCGTCGTTCTGGTCGTCGCCCGGTGGGGGAGTCGTCATGCGGGTACCTCCTGCCGCAGCGCTGGGTCGCGATAGTAACCGCGACGATAGCCGTACCACATCCGGATGCCGATCAGGGCGAGCGAGGGCAGTAGAAACCATTGCGGCCGAGTCAGATCCAGCCACACCGTCTCGTTGGCGCGGGTGAACTCGACACAGAACCGGAACACCGCATAGGCCGCGACATAGAGCACGAACAGCTCACCCGGCCGGGTGATGCGGGATCGCAGCCACAGCAGCGTTGCGAAAGCCGCCAGCTGGAACACGATCTCGTACACAAACGACGGATGCATCGCCTGCCCGGTCAGACATCCTGGGCATTCGGGCGTCGTGACGGCGGCGTGCACACCCCATGGCAGCGAGGTGGGACGCCCGGGAGCCTCGGTGAGAGAGCACCCGATCCGCCCGACGGCCATCCCGAGCGCCACCGCGGGGGCGAACAGATCACCGGTCTTGCCCCGGTACCCGCCGATGCGCTTGGCGATCAGCACTCCCACGTACGCTCCGAGTAGACCGCCGAGAATGCTTTTGGACCCGTACTCCCACGCGCGGGTCAGAGTCGGATTGGCGGCGAGATCCAGGTGCCGTGTCCAGCCGGACAGGCGCATACCGATCGCGCCGCCCACCAGTGCGCCGGTGACCGCGACAAGCGACTGATCGTTGACGGCGCCGCGCCTGCGCGCTTCGACGACGAATACCACCATCGCCGTCAACACCCCGAGTCCGACGAACAGACTGTGCACCGGCACTGCCACCGGTCCGACATGCCATACGGGGACCATGTGCGAAAACCTATCGGCAAACCTGTGCGTGCGAGATGTGATTGCTCGGTGACGGTGGCTGCGCGTCCCTGGCCCGCTTGCCGCCAATGGAATAACGTGACATGTCACGTAGTTGTTGTGGCCATCGGTTCCACATCTAGAGGAGAAGTCATGAGCCAACTCAGCGGTAAGACGGCCCTGGTCACCGGCGGCACATCGGGGATCGGACTGGCCACGGCGCAACGCCTCGCAGCCGAAGGCGCCCACGTCTTCCTCACCGGACGCACCCAGGAGCGGGTCGACGCGGCGGCGGCCACGATCGGCGACGGCGCCACCGGGGTCGCCAGCGACATCACCGAGATCGCCGATCTCGATCGGCTGGCCGACGTGATCAGGCAGCACGGCCATGGGCTGGACGTCGTCTTCGCCAACGCGGGCGGCGGCGAGTTCGCCACCTTAGAGGAGGAGACACCCGAGCATCTCGCCGACACCTTCAATCGCAATGTCGGCGGAACCGTCTTCACGGTGCAGAAGATGCTGCCCCTGCTGAACGAGGGGGCCTCGATCGTGCTCGCCGGTTCGACCGCGGCCAGTCGGGGCGTGCCGTCGTTCGGCGCCTATGCTGCGTCCAAGGCGGCCATCCGATCGTTCGGCCGGACCTGGGCGGCGGAATTGGTGGGCCGCAAAATCCGGGTCAACACCATCGTCCCGGGGCCGATCGAGACGCCGGGACTCAAGGGGCTGGCTCCCAGTGGACAGCACCAAGCTCTGCTCGACGGTGAGGCTGCGACAGTGCCGATGGGCCGGATCGGTCATCCCGATGAAATCGCTTCCGTCGTGGTGTTTCTCGCCTCCGACGCGAGCAGCTTCATGACCGGGTCCGAGATCTTCGTCGACGGGGGATCGGTTCAGGTCTGATCCGGGCGGGGCAGGGTGCCCTCCCGCAGGATGCTCTCGTAGACCGTGGCGAGGATGTCGGCCAGCTGTTCGTCCTGGCGGGTGTCGAGGTCGGAGAAGAACAGCGTCCGGACCCACTCGGCGTGCAACGGGGCCGCCGAGCGCAGGGCGTCCCACCCGGCGTCGCTGAGCACCACGTCGGTGGCGCGGCCGTCGGTCTCCGATCGCACTCGATCCACCAGGCCACGGCCGGTCATCCGCTGAAGATGATGGGACAACCTGCTGCGCTCCCAGCCGATCGTGGTCGCCAGTGCGGTCAGTCGCGTACGCCGGCCCGGCGCCTGGGACAGCGCGTTCATCACCGTGTAGTCGCTGAGCGACAGCGCGCAGTCGGCGAGCAGCTGCCGGTTCATCTCGTACTCGAGCCGGTGGTAGACCCGCATATAGTTCAGCCAGGTGCGCTGTTGGGATGCGTTGAGCGGATAGTCCTTACGACGTGCCGCCACGGACCTTCTCCTTGCGCATGGGTGATATGTCACTCATCCTACGGTGGTGGGGCTCGAGCACTGGCGAACGGAGCATTTCTGGCGCACGCTGTTCCTGCGCCAAGAAAGGGGCCAGACGTGACGGACTCGCGACCACCATTCCCGCCGTTCGACCTGCACACCGCGATGCAGAAGGTCCAAGCCGCCGAAGACGCCTGGAATACCTGTGACCCGCATCGCGTTAGCCTGGCGTACACAACTGACAGCGTCTGGCGCAACCGAGATCGGTTTGTCATCGGCCGCGATCAGATTGTGGAGTTTCTGACCGCCAAGTGGGAGCGTGAACTCGACTATGCCCTACGAAAAAGCTTGTGGGACTTTCACGGTAACCGCATCGCGGTTCGCTTCCAATACGAATGCCGCGACGCCGGCGGCCAGTGGTGGCGCAGCTACGGCAACGAGCTGTGGGAGTTCGCCGACAACGGGCTGATGAGTAGGCGCGAAGCCAGTATCAATGACGTCGCGATCGACGAATCCGAGCGACGCTACTTCGGGCCACGCTCTGAAAGCGAGCGTGGCCGCGATATTCCGCTGCAGTGACTGCGCGCACGAGGAGACCTTGATGAGCAAGCATTACGCGTCCATCGCGTTCACCGACGACGTCCAGGCCGTCCAAAGTGAACACGGCAGCGACACGTTCTACGGGCGCAAGCTGGCGGCGGGAAAGGCGTCCCCGGAGCGCGACCCGCTCACCGAGGACGAGAAGGACTACCTGAGCGAGCGTGACGGCTTCTACCTGGCCTCGGTCTCCGAAACCGGTTGGCCGTACGTCCAGTTCCGCGGCGGAAACCCGGGATTCGTCCACGTCCTCGACGACCACACCATCGGCTGGGCCGACTTTCGGGGCAACCTGCAGTACATCAGCACCGGCAACGTGACGGGCGATGATCGGGTGGCGATCATCGCCCTCGACTATGCCCACCAGCGCCGGCTGAAGATCTTCGGGCACGCCCGCATCGTGACCGCCGACGAGGATCCCGCGCTGCTGAAAGCGTTGACCGACGACACCGACGACTCGGTCGTCGAGCGGGCGGTCCTTGTCGACGTCGAGGCCTACGACTGGAACTGCCAGCAGCACATCACCCCGCGGTTCAGCGCCGCCGAACTCGAACCCGCGCTTGCGCCCCTGCGCGCGAAACTGGCGGCTCTGCAGGCCGAAAACGACCAGCTGCGTGCACAACTCGACGATCCGGAGCGCTGACTGCGATGGCCACGCTGGTGTCGGTGAACGTCGGAGCGCCCCAGGATGTGCTGTGGAGCGGCCGAACCGTGCACACCGGTGCGTGGAAGGCTCCGGTGACCGGCCCGCGAATGGTGCGCCGGCTCAACATCGACGGCGACGGACAGGGCGACCTCGGCGGCCACGGCGGCGAGAACCGCGCTGTGCTGGTGTATCAGGTTGCCTCCTATGACCATTGGGCGACGGTGCTCGGCCGCGACGATCTGACCCCTGGTGCATTCGGGGAGAACCTCACCGTCGACGGGCTGCCCGATGACGAGGTTTGCATCGGCGATCGGTACCGGATCGGTGATGTGGTCCTCGAGGTGACTCAGCCCCGCGTCACCTGCTACCGCGTCGGAATGCGGCTGGTTGAACCGCGCATGGCTGCGCTTCTGGTATCGCATCACCGTCCCGGTTTCTACTGCCGTGTGCTGACCGAAGGGGAGCTCGTCGCCGGCCAGGACATCGTCAAGATCGAAGACGGGCCGCACCAGGTCAGCGTCGCCGAGATCGACGCGCTGCTCTATCTTCCCGGACATCCCCGCGACGCGCTGGAACGCGCCGCTTCCATCCCGGCGCTGAGTCCGGGATGGAAGACCTCGCTGCAGAGTCTGCTGGAGCAGGACGCGAAAACCGGCAACAGCGGGTTGACCGGGCTCGCGCCACCACCGGCGTGGCCGGGGTTTCGCTCGCTTGCGGTGACCGCGGTGCATGACGAGAGCCAACAGGTCCGTTCGGTGTCGCTCGCCGACCCTACCGCTGCAGCGCTGCCGGAATGGCTTGCCGGCCAATCGATCGTGCTGCGGCTGCCCGTTGACCCCGACGGACCGCCGCTCGTCCGCAATTACTCGCTGTCCAACCAGCCGGGTGCCGCCGAGTACCGCATCGCCGTCAAGCGGGAGTCGATGGGCGCCGTCAGCCGATACATTCACGATCACGTGAAGGCCGGCGACCTCATCGAGGTGGCGGCGCCGCGGGGGAGTTTCTTCCTCGACGACAGCCCGCAGCCGGTGATTCTGATCTCGGCCGGGGTGGGTGTGACGCCGGTGCTTTCCATGCTGCACTCGCTGGCCGAGAGTGCGTCGCAGCGTCCCATCTGGTGGCTACACGGTGCCCGCAACGGTGCCGAGAATCCGTTCGCGGGTGAGGTGCTGGCCCTGCTGAAACGATTGCCGCACAGTCGATCTCACGTCTTTTTCAGCAGTCCGGACGCGGCCGACCGGCTTGGTGCCGACTACGACCAGCGGGGGCGACTCTCCCCGCAGGGACTGCGGGACCTGGGCCTACCGGTCGAGGCGCAGGTCTTCGTGTGTGGGCCCGAGCCGTTCATGGACGTGGTGAGCGACGCCCTGGTCGCATGCGGGTTCGACACACGCACTATCCACTCGGAGCGGTTCGGCGCGCACACGGCGATCACACCCGGCATCGTGGGGGCGGCCACCAGAGCGCCGCACGCCCCCGAGGGGCCGCCCGGTTCGGGTCCCAGCGTGCAATTCGCGCGCAGCGCACTGTCTGCGCGGTGGCGGGACTCCGACACCAGCCTGCTCGAGTTCGCCGAAGCCTGCGACGTACCCACTCAATGGTCGTGCCGCACCGGGGTCTGCCACACATGCGAGACGGCACTCCTGGCCGGCCGAGTCCGCTACGACCTCGAGCCCCTGGAACCGCCTGCCGAGGGGAACATCCTGCTGTGCGTCGCCACGCCGGCCGAGGACGTCGTCGTCGATCTGTAGCCGTCAGGCGCGGGTGACATGACGCTGCCAGCGCCGCAGCGCGGTCGCCGACGCTGGTCCGTCCGTCGGACGCAGGGCGTCGGTTAGCAACGTCCGGACCGTCGCCGTGTCGAACTGCGTCCCGATCGCGACCAGGTGGCTGCAGCCGGCTGCCGAGGTGGTGGCCTTCGCGATATGAACGGACGGCCCGACGACGTTCACCACATACCCGCGCACCGAGGAACGATGGCGCACCGACACACAACCCTTCATGCGGTACACGCCCGCAGGCGGCCACTCGAGGAGTTCGATGAGCCGCTCCGGGTCGATCGGCTCCTCCGCGGTCACCGTCACCGACGCAGCGTGCACGTGGTCGTGGTCATGGTCATTCTCGGTTTCGGCGAACAGTGCGTCGCGAAACGACAGCTGACCGGTCTCATCGGTCGCCGCCGCGACGTCGTACAACAGGGCCGGGTCGATTCGACCACCGATGGCCCCGACGACGTGGGCCCGCGAATTGCGTTCCCGCACCCGGGCTTCGACCCGTGCCAGTGTCGCATCGCGGTCGTTGTCCGGAACCTGATCGAGCTTGTTGACCACCACCAACGTCGCCGCGCCGTACCGGGCGGGTGCCACGCCGCCACAGTCGACGGTGTCGAAGTGCCGCACAGCATCGACCACGTCGACGACGCCACCGTCGCGGACTCCGGCGATCTCACTGAAGCCGATGATGCGGGCCAACGCTGCCGGGTCGGCCAGGCCACTGGCCTCCACGATGATGGCATCCAGCCGGAGTTTCGGATCGGCCAGCCGAGCCAGTGCGGTGTCCAGCTGCCCGTCGTCGGGAAGGCAGCAGATGCAGCCGCCCGCGATGGACGCCGGTTCGTCGATCTGTCCGCTGATCAAACCGGCGTCGACGTTGATCTCACCGAAGTCGTTGATTACCACGCCGATTCGGGCCTGCGGGGTGCGCAAGACGTGGTTGAGCAGAGTCGTTTTCCCTGCGCCCAGATAGCCGGTGAGCGCGATCACCGGGATCGTCGTACCGCTGACAGGCCGGGACACCACCTTGCCGATGGTGCCATACCGACCGACCGCTGGCTCGACGCGCCACAGATAGTTTGCTGGAAGCTATGAATCCGTCATCGGGTGATGAACAAAAGCCGAGGTTGCGGCGGCCGCGTAAAGCCTTGCCGCAGGCCGCTATTCACCAGGGGTGACGACTGAAACATTGCTGCCGTATTAGGGCCGAAAGATAGTGTCCAACCGCGTTTTCGCGGGCGTAGAGTGCCTCTGGCAGTTACATCTTTCCCGGTCAGTCGCGGGTCCACCGCGCAGTGCCGCCGATCACGTCGTGTCGCTACCGGAATGGTTCGTTTGCTGTGCCTAAAATCGGCGTGCGCGAGGACGGGGGCGCCGAGGTCGAGATCTAGCTCGGGGGGAAACATCTTCACCCAGTACATTGCGCGGCCGTCCCGCGGACGTCGCCGTCACTCCCGGGTGTGGGCCGGCCGCGGTGCGGTGGTCATCTTGACCCTGCTTGTTTTCGCGATGATCGGGAGCCCGTCCGCGAACGCCGTCGTGATGTGGCATCCGAAGGCTGCGCCGCTGCCCACACCGTGGACCAAGCTGGTCGGGCCGGAGAACGCGCTGCCCAATTATCCCCGGCCACAGATGGCGCGCTCGGCCTGGCTGAACCTCAACGGCGTCTGGGGTTACATGGGTCGCTCGGCAGGAACCGTGCTGCCCGCGCCGCCGGCCCCGGAGGCCTACCGCGAGAAGATCCTCGTCCCATATCCCGTCGAGTCGGCCCTCTCCGGTATCCAGCGTCACGACGACGAGATGTGGTACCGCAAGGTGGTCAAGCTGCCGAGCAACTGGGTGGGAAAGCATGTGCTGCTGCACTTCGGCGCGGTGGACCAGATCGCGACAGTGTGGGTGAACGGCCAGGAGGTGGCCCACCACGAGGGCGGCTACACCGAGTTCAGCGCCGACATCACCAAGGCGCTGAGGTGGCCGGGAGCCCAGGAGATCACGGTGCGCGCCCAGGACCGCAACGACGCCAACCCGTTCCCGATCGGTAAACAACGCAACGCGCCCAAGGGGTTGTTCTACACCGGCGCGTCAGGAATCTGGCAGACGGTGTGGGCAGAACCCGTGCACGCCACCTACATCAACAAGGTCGACATCAGCACGGACCTGACGACCCTGACCGTCACCCCGCGCATCGCCGGGACGCGAGGCCAGCGCGCCGTGGTGTTCGCCGTCGAGCCCAACCGGTCCCGCGTGGTGGCGGTCGGCTCCGCCGGTGCCGGCGACACGATTCGTCTGCCGGTGCCCAATCCGCACCTGTGGACACCTGACGACCCGTACCTGTACGACTTGAAGGTCGCGCTCGTGGACCCGTCGGGCAAAGTCGTCGATATGGTTTCGAGCTATGCCGGACTGCGCACGATCGGCACGATGCCGGACCCGCAGGGCAGGCCACGAATAGCGTTGAACAACAGGATCACGTTCCTGCACGGCCCGCTCGACCAGGGCTACTGGCCGGACGGCATCTACACAGCGCCCACCGACGAAGCGCTGAAGTCCGACCTGCTGCGCATCAAGGACCTCGGCATGAACTTCGTGCGCAAGCACGGCAAGGTGGAGCCCGCGCGCTGGTACTACTGGGCGGACAAGCTCGGGCTGATGGTCTGGCAGGACATGCCCTCACTCGAAGTGTCCCTGGACATTCCGGTCGGCCCGGCCCCCGAGCCGCCGCCCGCCGCGAAGGTCAACTTCGAAAAAGAGCTGCTGGCGATGATCGACCAACTGCGCAGCGTCACGTCGATCGTCGGTTGGGTGCCGTTCAACGAGGGCTGGGGTGAGTTCGACACCGCCAGGATCGCCGGCGTCGTGAAGGCCGCGGACCCGACGCGGATGGTGGACGCCAACAGCGGGGTGAACTGCTGCAAGTCTCGCGGCGATACCTTGGCCGGTGACGTCTACGACGATCACACCTATGTCGGTCCGGGTGAACCCCAGATCCACGACGACCTGATGAAGGCCCACTCGAAAGGTCCGGTCGCGGTGGACAATCGAGTGCGCGTCGACGGTGAATACGGCGGGCTGGGATTGGTGCTGGACCAGAACCGCTGGCCGGGGCGGCCGGAAGCGTATGAAATGGCCGACAGCCCGGCACGACTCACCGAACGGTATGTCCAAGTCAGCCGCAGACTCGAAGACATCGTCCGCAGGACCGGTCTCTCCGGTGCCATCTACACCCAGACCACCGACGTCGAGAACGAGGTCAACGGCTTTCTGAGTTACGACCGCTGGCAGATGAAGATGCCGGTTCCTGTTGTTGCCGAACGGAACCGCGCGGTCATCGCCGCGGGTACGCCGGGGATGGCGCCGCAAGATCGCCGGTGACGGCGAACGGTCCGGGCTACCGCCCGAGGTGGTCTACCGTGGTGCGATGCTCTGGTCAGGGGATGATCAACGACACCAATCCGGTGCCCGGCTTCTGGGATGTTCAGTACGAAATCTGCTGAGCCAATAGCCGATTCGTTCCCGCTACTGGTCGCGTGATGCCAGTCCGGCGGGAGCGTGCCCGATCGCCCGGTGAATGGCGTCGGCCAGCGCGAGCGCGCTCTCCTCGGTCAACTCCAGCGCCACCCGGGCGGCTGGCCCCAGCGCGGGGTTGAGCACGTCGATGTTCACGGTGTGGGTGTACGGCGCGTGCACAGGATGATCGACATACACCGTGGCGCGGTCGGCACCGAACCATCCGGTGGCGCCCTTGCCGCTGCCCTCGATGACCACGCGTTCGGTGAGATAGGTGCACATGTGTTGCGGGTCCTAGCCTTTCAGGTGAGGGCCGAAGAAAGCGTCGATGCGCCGCCACCCGTCCACGGCGGCCTCGACTCGATACGAGGGCCGATCGACGGAGAAGAACGAATGTCCGGCGCCGTCGTAGCTGTGGAACTCGTGCGACTTGCCCAGCCGGGTCAGCTCGGCGTCGAGGGTGGCGACCGCCTCGGGCGTCGGGAATCTGTCCTCGGCCCCGAACAGCCCCAACATCGGAGCGCTGAGGGTCGGCGCCAAGTCGAGGATCGGCTTCATCGCCTTGGGCATGCCCTCGGGCGGATCTTCGACGATGAACGCGCCATAGCAGTTCACCGCCGCATCGAACGGCAGTGAACACGCCGCCAGGAACGCGTGACGCCCACCCGAGCAGTGGCCGATCACGCCGAACTTCCCGTTCGCCCCGGGCAATCCGCCGAGGTGGGCCACCGCGCCGGCGACATCACCCACCAGCCGCTCGTCCGGCACGCCCCCGGCGGCACGCGAGGCCGCTGCGGCATCGTCGGGATCGGCCCCGGGCGCTTCCCGCGAATACAGGTTGGGGCAAACCACGTGATAGCCGGTGACGGCCAACCGGCGCACGAACTCCTTGGTCTCGCGGTCGTAGCCGGGCATGTGATGAATCCACACGATCCCGCCGCGGGAGCCCGCGGTCAGGGGTCCGGCCCAATACGCCTCGATCTCGTCGCCGCCGTAACCGTTGATCGTGATCGTCTCCGCGCGGATCGCGTCGGAACCCGCTCGTGTCATGCGCACCGCTCCTTGTCTGACCGCCGATTCGGCCGTCGCTGGAATACACCCGACCCGCCGCTCGTCATCATGGAAGGCGACGGAACAAACGGCAAGGAGTCCAGTGTGAGCACAGCATCCGAGCAGCCGGCGACCGACTATCCGCAATCGGCTGCGGCTCGCGGCCGCGTGGAACCCTCACCCCGCCGGGTCCGCGGCTTCCTCGGCACCGAACTCGTCTTCGACACCACCGCGGCGCGGTATGTGTGGGAGGTCCCGTACTACCCCCAGTACTACATCCCGCTGGCTGATGTGCGGTCGGAATTGCTGCGCGACGAAGACCATCCACAGCGCGTGCAGTTCGGCGCATCGCGCACCTGTGCCCTGGTCGGCGGATCAGCAACACACCCGTCGGCGGCGCGGGTGTTCGACGAGGGCGACGGCCCGGTCGCGGGGCTGGTGCGCTTCGAGTGGTCGGCGCTGACCTGGTTCGAAGAGGACGAGCCGATCTACGGCCACCCGCGCAACCCGTACGCGCGAATCGATGCGCTGCGTTCCCACCGCCACGTCCGGGTGGAACTCGACGGCGTGGTGCTGGCCGATACTCACAGCCCCGTGCTGCTGTTCGAAACCGGCTTGCCGACAAGGTATTACATCGACCGCACCGATATCGCGTTCGAGCATCTCGAGCCGTCGGACACCCAGACTCTCTGCCCGTACAAGGGTGTCACGTCGGGATACTGGTCGGTGCGGGTCGGGGACGCGGTGCATGCGGATCTGGCCTGGACCTACAACACCCCGCTGGCCGCCGTCGCGCCGATCGCCAACCTGGTCGCCTTCTACAACGAGAAGCTCGACATCATCGTCGACGGAGTCGAGCTGCCGCGGGCGCGCACCCATTTTTCGTAGGTTCGTGCCGTGCCGTCACTCAATGATTCCCTCACGGCAATAGTTGCGAGCCTGCAATCGGTGCGCTCCGAGCGGTTGGTAACGATTCGATAACGTCCGCAAGGTGCGCGGCTGTTCGTGCGATCAGCCATCGGCGCAGGTAGCGCGGGTGCCGAAGCCGCGTCGCTGAGGTCATCGCGCGGTCGCATCGCTTGCCTGACGACGTTTTGCTGGCCTACGGTCGGCACGCCGAAGACCAAAACTGACGATGACGATGACTTGTTCGGTGGTGAATTCCAACCCGAGATGAATGCTTCGAGAACGCACGGGCTGCAGAGTCCGTGGACGACTGGCGCGGACAGCGCCACCAGGCAACGGATGTCGTGGGAGCGATACCTGCGGCGCCCTTGTGAAACTGACGCCGTCGCGATGCGGCGACTTGTCGATGCGACCGGCGTACTTGACGTCAATTCGACGTACTCGTATCTGTTGATGGCTACCGATTTTGCCAAATCGTGCATCGTGGCGGATCGCGACGGCGAGATGTGCGGGTTGATCACCGGCTATCACCCTCCTGAGAGGCCGGAGGTGCTGTTCGTCTGGCAAGTCGCTGTTGCCGAACGAGCCCGCGGCACCGGGCTGGCGGCGACCATGCTCGACGCGCTGGTGAATCGTGTCCGCCATGCTCGACACGGCCATCCCGTCACCGTCGAAGCGACGGTCACTCCCGACAACCGGCCGTCGAGAGCGTTGTTCGGCGGATTTGCCCGCCGTCACGGCGTCCCGATAACCGAGCGCCCCCACTTCGCCGGCGAGCTTCTCGACCCGGCGGGCGGTCACCACGACGAGCCGATTCTGCGCATCGGCCCCATCACTGCAGCACTCGCTGACTGAACCCACCGAAAGGGACCATGACAATCCAGGCAACAATGCCAACTCTCAACGAGTTTCAGCTACCCGAGGTCTACGATGCCCTCGAGTCGGAGGTGCGCAGCTACTGCCGCGGCTGGCCGGTGGAGATGGCCGGCGCCAGCGGTTCCTGGTTGACCGACACCAGCGGTCGGCGGTACTTGGACTTTTTCGCCGGTGCGGGCGCACTCAACTACGGGCACAACAACCCGATTCTCAAGGGCGCGCTGATCGACTACTTGAGTCGCGACATGATCGTGCACGCGCTGGACATGGCGACCGAGGCAAAGACCGCCTTTTTGGAGACGTTCCAGCGCCTGATCCTCGAGCCGAGGGGAATGGACTTCAAGGTCCAGTTCCCCGGTCCCACGGGAACCAATGCGGTGGAGGCGGCACTGAAGCTGGCGCGGAAGGTGACCGGTCGGGAGTCGGTGGTCAACTTCACCAACGCTTTTCACGGCATGACGTTGGGGTCACTGTCTGTCACCGGCAACTCCATGAAGCGTGCCGGCGCGGGAATTCCGCTGGTCCACTCGACACCGATGCCCTATGACAATTACTTCGGCGGAGTCACCGAGGACTTCCAGTGGTTCGAGCGAGTGCTCGACGACTCGGGGGGCGGTCTCAACCGTCCGGCAGCAGTGATCGTGGAAACCGTGCAGGGTGAGGGCGGGCTCAACGTGGCCCGAACCGAGTGGCTGCGGGCGCTGGCGGAGTTGTGCCGCCGTCGCGACATTTTGTTGATCATCGACGATGTACAGATGGGTTGCGGTCGGACGGGCAAGTTCTTCAGTTTCGAAGAGGCCGACATCATGCCCGACATTGTGACGCTGTCCAAGTCCATCAGCGGATACGGATTGCCGTTAGCGCTGACATTGTTTCGCCGCGATCTGGATGTGTGGGCTCCCGGGGAACACAACGGCACGTTCCGCGGCAACAATCCGGCGTTCGTGACCGCTAAGACTGCGCTCGAAACATTCTGGCAGGGAGACGCTTTCGCTGACCAGACACTCGTCAAGGGTGGATTCATGCGGGATCGGCTGAACGCCATCGCCGACTCGCACCCGAGGATCACCGCGCGCGGGCGCGGAATGGCGCAGGGGCTGAAATTCGAGGACGCGCCGACGGCTGCGAGAGTGTGTCGCGCCGCCTTCGAGCGTGGTGTGCTGATGGAGACCAGCGGTCCGGCGGACGAAGTCGTCAAGTTGCTGCCGCCGCTGACCACTCCGGATCACGAACTTGCCTGCGGCATAGATATTCTCGCCGAGTCGGTCGCCACTGCCCTTTCCTGAAGTTCACCAGCTAGAGGAGTTCACCCCTGTGATTGTCCGTACCACCGACGAGATCACCGGCACGGATCGAGATGTGGCCGCCAAGGATTGGAGATCCAAGCGGATCATCCTCGCCGGCGACGGCGTCGGATTCTCTTTCCACGAAACCACCATCAACAGCAATTCGGTCAGCGAATTCCATTACCGACACCACGTCGAGGCGGTGTGGGTGGTCGAGGGCAGCGGCACCTTGACCAACCACGAGACCGGTGAGAATCATCCGCTGAGCCCGGGCACGATGTATCTGCTCAACGGTCATGAGCGTCACCGGGTGACCTGCGATGAGCAGCTCCGGATGATGTGCGTGTTCAACCCGCCAGTGACCGGGACCGAGGTACACGACGAGACCGGTACGTATCCACCCGCGGAGTCCGTCAGGTGAGCGGTGACCCGCAGGACCACTACCCGACCCGACTGGAGCACCCAATCGATCCGATCTCCCGGATCGAGCCGACGGTGTGGGGCCAGGAGAGTGACGGCCCGCTGTCCGAGCGCGACCTGAACGTGATGGCGACCGACGGATACCTGGCTCGCCCGCAGACGCTGGGACGTGATTGGCTGGTGCCGGTGGGCGATGAGCTGGCCCGCATCGGAGGGCACGCCGATGATGACGACCCGCGCATCGTTCGCGAACGGCAGGGGAGCGTTCGGTCGGTGTTCGAGCCGCATCTGTTCAGTGACGTCATCGCCGAGATCGTCGGCCTCGACACGGTGTTGCCGGTCGCGCGCCAGCTGCTCGGCAGCGACGTCTATCTCCACCAAGCGCGAGTCAACCTCATGCCGGGATTCACCGGAAGCGGTTTCTACTGGCACTCCGACTTCGAAACGTGGCACGCGGAGGACGGCATGCCGATGATGCGGGCTGTGTCGTGTTCGATCGCGCTGACCGAAAACTATCCCTACAACGGCTCGCTCATGGTCATGCCGGGCTCGCACCGGACGTTCTACTCATGCGTCGGGGCCACGCCGGACCGCAACCACACGACCTCCCTGGTCCGTCAAGAAGTGGGTGTGCCCGATCAGGCCACCTTGACCGCTATGGCGAGTCGGCATGGAATCGACCAGGTCACCGGTCCGCCCGGCACCGGATTGTGGTTCGACTGCAACATCATGCACGGCTCGGGCTCGAACATCACGCCTTTCCCGAGATCGAATATCTTCCTCGTGTTCAACTCCGTCGACAACGCGCTATGCCAGCCGTTCGCGGCGGCCGAGCCGCGCCCCGAGTACCTTGCCGCGCGTACCGCCCAGCCGTTCTCGGTGCAGTCTGCGACTGCGTAGGATCAGAGCACCTTCGACAAAAACTCCTGCAGCCGAGTGCTTTTCGGGTTACCGAAGACTTCGTCGGGAGTGTCGTCCTCGACGATGTTGCCGTCGGCCATGAAGATCACCCGAGACGACACCTCCCGGGCGAAGCCCATCTCATGGGTGACCACCACCATCGTCATACCGCCCTCGGCCAGATCGCGCAGCACCGCAAGCACGTCGCCGACCATCTCGGGATCCAGGGCGCTGGTCGCCTCGTCGAACAACATGACCGATGGATCCATCGCCAGGGCGCGGGCGATCGCGACGCGCTGCTTCTGCCCGCCCGACAGCGTGGCCGGCTTGACGTTCGCCTTGTCGGCGAGACCGACCTGCGCGAGCAGGTCAAGAGCCTTCTTCTCCGCGGCGGCCTTGTCCATCTTCTTGGTCGTCACCGGCGCCAGCGTCACATTCTGCAGCACCGTCATATGGGGAAAGAGGTTGAAGTGCTGGAACACCATGCCGATGTGCTGACGGACCTTGTCTAGATCGACTTTCCGGTCGGTGAGGTCGAAGTCGCCGACCACCACTTTGCCGGCGGTGATGTCCTCCAACTTGTTCAAGCATCGCAGGAAGGTCGATTTTCCCGACCCGGACGGGCCGATGACGCACACCACCTCACCCTGCTTGATGTCGGTGGTGATGCCGTCGAGGACGACTAGTTCGCCGAACGACTTCTTCAGCCCGTCGATGTGGATCATGACGGTGCCGGCCGGCTCGGTGTCGGCGGAATCGGGAACCGGACTGGTCATTTCACGATCCTTTTCTCGACGCGGTCGGAGAGTTTGGTGAGCGCCATGATGACGACAAAGTAGATGATTCCGATGATCAGCCACATTTTGAACGACTGGAAGTTGCCGGCGATGATGATGCGTCCGGTCTGCGTCAGCTCGGCGATGCCGATCACCGACAGGATCGAGGTGTCCTTCAGTGTGATCACGAACTGGTTGATGTACGACGGAATCATCGTCCGGATAGCTTGGGGCAGAATGACTTTGCGCATTGTCGGCAGATAGCCGATGCCGAGGCTGCGGGCAGCTTCCATCTGTCCCTTGTCGACGGACTGGATGCCGCCACGCACGATCTCGGTCATGTACGCGCCGGCGTTCAGCGAGAGGGTGATGATGCCGGCGGTCAGGGCACTCATTTGGAAGCCCAGCGCCGAGGGGATGCCAAAGTAGATGAAGAACGCCTGCACCAGTAGTGGGGTGCCGCGGAAGATATCGACGAACGTCGTTCCGATGCCGCGCAGCACAATCGACCGCGAAACCCGGAACAAGCCGAAGATGACACCGAGCACCAGGGCGATGGCGATCGAGATGACTGTCAGGATGACGGTCATCTTGAGGCCCTCGAGCAGAATCGGGTACGTGCTCTTGATCAGGCCGAGGAAGGAGTTGTCGTCTTTGGCGGCACCTTCTCCGAGGTAACTGTTGATGATCTTGTCGTAGCGCCCGGACTTCTTGAGGTTGTCCAGACCGGCGTTGAACTTCGTGATCAGTTCGGCGTTGCGGCCCTTGTTCACCGCGAAGCCGTAGCCGGTGGGCTCTTCCTTCGGAGTGACGGTCTTAAAGCCGTTGCCCTGCGCGATGCCGTACAACAGGACCGGGTAGTCCTCGAATACCGCAACCGAGTTACCGGTCTTGACCTCGTCGAACATCGAGGACGAGTCCGCGAATGAGACAACTTCGAAGCCGTACTTGTCCTTGATGGAGTTGGCGAACGTCGCGCCCTGGGTGCCGTTCTTGACCGCCACTCGCTTGCCGCGCAAGTCCTCATAGGACTTGACGTCGTTATTGGTCTTCAGCACCGCCATCTGGATACCGGACTCGAAATACGGTTCAGAGAAGTCGAACACCTGCTTGCGCTTGTCGGTGATCGACATGCCGGCGATCACGCCGTCGACCTGATTGGCCTGCACGGCCTGCAGCGCGGCGTCGAAGCCGAGGGGTTTGATGTCGACCGTGAATTTCTGGTCCTCGGCGATCGCACGGATCAGGTCCATGTCGATTCCGACGAAATTGCCTTGCTTGTCCTGGAATTCGAACGGGGCGAAGGTGGTGTCGGTGGCGATCGTATAGGTCTCACCATCGGCCGACGCCCGGGCGGGCGTCAGGAGTCCCGTTGTGAGCGTTGCCAGAATCGCGGCGGCGGCCACAGTGGCGAACGCGCGCACGGTCCTTCGGTGAGAATGTCGGCGTAACCATCCGGTCGGCATGCGCTGCCCTCCCAATTCGGTGATTGTGCGCGTGCACTTCACGCTAACGTCAAGACTCGCCGCGTGTCCGGGTAACCGCGTTTCAACGAGGAGTGTCATGACTGTGCGAGTGCTGACCGTCGCCCGGATCCTGCTGGTGTTGTGCACGGCGACGCCCGCCGCGACCGCCGTGGCGACGCCACCCGACGGCGATGCCGCGCGCACCGACCTGGCCAAGGGCACCATGGATACTCCGATATCCATCACCACCGACGGGTCGGCGACGGTCGTGGTGCAGAGCCTCGTCATGCAGCCGGGCGCCAGCAGCGGCTGGCACAGCCATGCCGGCACCGAACTTTCGGTCATCACCGGCGGGTCGGTGTCATTGCAGACGGCCACCGCATGCACGCCGGTGACTTACGGTGCGGGACAGGCGGTGTTCATTCCGGCGGGCGTGCCGCATCGGGTTGTCAACACCTCAGGCGCCGAAGGGCAGGTCGTGCTCACCTACACGCTTGCCGTCGACGCGCCGGTGCGCGCGGATGCTCCGGACGCCTGCCCGAACTAGGCGTGCCGGCGTGTATTCCTCTGCTGCTGGTCTCTTTTCGTCAACGCCGCGCTGACGTCAACCCTGCTCGATGGTGTTCGAGAAGCCGGACTTGTCGACCGTCGGTGAACCGCCGTGGTAGGTGACCTTGTTGTCCATCCCGGAGGCTTCGATGGAGTCGGCCGCATCGAGGGTTACGACATTGTTCATCCCGGACACCTGCACGCGTTTGCAGTGGCCGGTGATCACCACGGTGTTGTCCATACCGCTGATCGTGACCACGCTGTCGCTGCAGGCGAGTCGCTTGTTCTCGTTGACACCGGACACGCTGAGATTGCTTCCGGACTCCGGGGGTGCCACGGTGGCGGCCGAGTTCGACGGGGGAGTCGGGGTGCTGCGGCTCGGTCGGCTGGGCGTGGTGAACGTGCCGCCGCCGCCGGAGATGGTCGGTAGGCCCGGTGAAGTCCGGCTGGCGTTGAGGTGGTTGGTGACCAAGATCGCGCCGCCGCCGACCGTGAGCCCAAGGATCAACAGTACGAACACAATCCACCCGAGGCGCAGACCGGATCCGGATGACGGAACCGGCGGCGGAGGCATCGGTGGGCCGTAGTACGGCGGCGGGGGCGGTGGAGGTGGCGACCAACTGCCCGGCGGGACGGTGGTTCCCAGCTCGCTGCTGTGCGCCTGTTCGGTCAGTGGGCGCTCGAGTTGCTGGATCCGTTTTTCGGGATCGTCTTCGGGGTTCATCGCGGCGTGCTCCTCGTTCCGGTTCCCGACAGACTATTGCCCATCGGTCCCTGTCCGGGGATTGATCGCACTGGATTTTGTCCGCGGTTTGCTTGACCTCGAAACGGTCGGTGCTTGATCTCGGAAATGGCTGTTTCACCGCAGGCAGGGCAGGGTATCTGCCGACATGGTTCGGCCGCATCCCATCATCCGGCTGGCGCTGCACGCGCCGGTCGAGATCTACGAGCACGGCTTCGGCCGGTTGCTCGGCAAGCGCTTCGTCCGTCTCTCTCACGGCGGATCCGACTCGTGCGACTGCCGCACGGTGCTCGAAGTCATCGGTGCCAACGGCGACGAGGTGATGGTCA
This sequence comes from Mycolicibacterium crocinum, assembly GCF_022370635.2. The sequence continues at coordinate 1,314,470 of NZ_CP092362.2, forward strand.
TCGCCGGTCTGGGGCCGTCCTGCGAATGGTTCCGCGACATCAACTCCGGCGCACCGGTGTCCGTCGAACTCGGCGGTACCACGTTCCCCGCCGATCACCGAGTGCTCGGTGAGCCGGAGGCGGTCGCGGTGATCGCCGACTACGAACGGCGTCATTGGTTGATCCGCCCGCTCGTTTACCGGGTGATGGGGATCTTGCTCTGCCGGGACTACGACGGGAGTCCGGCGGCCCACGTCGACCTGGCGCACAAGCTGCCCATCGTCGCGTTTCGGCCTGCCCGCCTCGCCGCCTAGGTATACGGTCCTCTCGGCAACTTCTCCCTCGCGGTGGAGGTCCGATGACCGACATGGCGGCGCGGCGCGCGCCGGGCCGGACGTATCGCGTGCTGCTCACGCAGGGCACGCTGTATACGACCGGCACACAGCTGGCCAATGTGTCCGTGGTTCTTCCGTTCATCTGCGCTCAGGCGGGCTACTACTGGGCGGCCGGCCTGCTGTACCCCGCTTACTGCATCGGCATAGTCGGTGGAAACTCATTGTCGCCCTACGTGCTCGCCCGAGCGCGTCACCTCAAACACCTGGTGATCGCCGGCACTACGCTGATGATGGCCGCGCTGGTCATCATCAGCGCGTTCTCGGCGTGGACCAAGCTCTTCATCGCCGGCATCTTCCTGTCGGTCTCGCTGGCCACCGGTGTGGTCGCTGGAATATCGAAAGTTGCCTTCTCCGAGGTTGTTTCGAGCAAGTTGGACGATCATCGCCGCAGTGACCTGATCCTGACGCAGGGTGCCATCGGCGCCATCTTGGCCATCGGGACCACCCTGGTGCTGCTGCCATTCCTGGCCCAGCGCGACCCGGCGAACAGCCATATCGACCTGCTCTGGCTGGGCTCGTCGGGACTGCTCGCCGCCGCGCTCGCGGCAGTGTTCATCGGACCGGTGCAAGTCTCCAACGCCAGGCGGGTGACGTTCACCGAGACCTACCGCGACGGCATGCGCGTGGCGCGATCACAATCGTGGTTCCGCCGTTACGTCGTCATCCAATTGCTCTTCGTGCCGGTCAGTCTCGGCACGTCGTTCTACAGCATCCACGCGTCGGTGAATCACAGCGATTCCGCAGGCAGCCTCCACGTGTTGGTGATCTCGTCGAGTATCGGAATGGTGGCGGGTGCACTGTTCTGGCGCTTCGTCACCCGGGCCCTGGGCGTTCGCGGCATGCTGATCAACAGCGCGCTGCTGGGCACGGCGGCCGCGGCCATCTGTGTGGTGATGGAATACCGCGACGATCTCAACCACATCTGGATCTACGGCATCGTGTTCATCCTCGCCACGATGGCCAATCAAGCCATCTTCAGTGCCGGTCTGGCGTGGATAGGTGCGTTCGCGGCCGAGGACCACCGGGCCACCCTGATGGGCTTCGGCTCACTGTTGATCGCCGTCGAATCGTCACTTCTCGGTGCGGCACTTGGCGCGGTGGCCCAAAGCGCGGCGGTGGTCGGCCCGATCATCACGATCATGGGACTCAACGTCATTGCCGGCGTGGCCGCGGTGTGGGTGGCGCCGCAGCGTGACGAGTCAGTTCGGGAGCAGTAGCCGAACGGCATGGTTGACGACGGCGTCGACGTCGTCGCCGAGGGTTCCTGCCAGCCACTGCTGGGCCAGCTCAGCCATCGCGCCCGCATACATCGCGGCACCGACTTCTGTTGCCACGCGGTCGGATTCGGGTGCGGTGCGGCGATGCTCGTCGAGGACGAGCTCGCGGACATGGTCTTGGGCCAGGGTGCGCCGTGCGGCCAGGACCGGGTTGCTGCGCGCCTCAGTGAACAGGATCTTGCCGCGTCGGGGGTCGGCGGAGCTGAACTCGAGTACTGCCCGGATGCCGGCCTGCAGCCGGGATCTCCCGTCGTGGGCACTGGCCATCGCCGCGGTCAGGATGCCTGCGAGTTCTCCGGCCACCTCGTCATACACGGCACCGAGAAGCGCGTCGGTGTCGGCGAAGCTCTCGTAGAAATACCGGGTGTTGAGCTCGGCGGCACGGCACACCGACCGGACCGACACCGCGGCTTGACCGCCTTCGCCGAACAACGCGAAAGCGGCGCGGATCAGAAGCGTCCGCCGTTCGGCCTGGCGGTCGGCGGCGGACACTCCCGCCCACCGGGTGGCACTCGGCATGGGCAGAGGATATACGCCGCGCGGCCGATGGCGTGTTGTTTTGGTTACGGGCGTATCCAAAATCGCGTGCTCGCTGAAAGGGGCCAGCCCGGATGAAAATGCTGCTGCCGCACCAACTTCTCGAGCGCAAGATCCGAGGCGACTTCGACAAGAACATCCGCGGGCAGTTCTTTCGGGGGCTGGAATTCGCCGAACCCGAGGGCGACCCGGGCTGGTTCGGACCGGGCAGTGCCGTCTGGCACGTCCACTCGCACACTTCCGCGCTGATATTCGGATTGCAGTGCGCCGCGTTCATCGAACGCTTCGACCCGAGCATCTTCTGGATGGGCTCCGACCATTCCCGTGTCGTCGAGCACGACGAGACCGGCACTCCGACCGGCCGGCTGGACCTCAAGGGATCCGGAGTGCGGCTCGCGCACTCGGTGGCCTTCTTCATCGGAACCGCCTACGGCTCCACCGCCACGGCGGAACGAGTCGCCCAAACCGTGCGGGCCATGCACCACACCATCAAAGGCGTTCGCCCCGACGGCCTGCCCTACGACGCCGACGACCCAGATTGGTTGCGGTGGAATTACGCCACCGTGGTGTGGGGGATCGCGACAGGGCACGAGCTCTATCACCCGGCGCCGCTGCGCAACATCGACCGGTACTACGGCGAGTTCGTCCGGGTCGGGCACGCACTCGGCGGTGCCGACCTGCCTGCGACCAAGGCCGAGACGCTGGACTGCCTGCGGTCGTACCTGCCGAAGCTGGCCCTGACCCACGGTGCGGCCATGTTCACCGGGCCCAATCTGCAGAACAATCCGGACGTTCCGCAGGAGGCAAAATTCTTCGACTGGGCGATCCGCGACAGCATGCCCGACTGGGCGGCACAGATGCTCGGCTACCAGCCGCCGCATCCGGTCGAACGCGCCGCGCGGCGTGCCGCTACCTGGGCTGCCCTCAACGGCGCGCATCTCGCAATGGACCCGCTACCGGAGTTTCGGCAGGCGTGCCGACGAGTCGCGAAGGGGACCACCGTCGCCCACACCGAGCCGTCCTACGTGCTGGGCAGCGATCCGGTTCGCAGCCGGGAGACCGTCGAGCAGATGGTGTGATCTGGACCACTGGCGAATTGCTGAGACGCGCTCGCTAATGGCGCCGATCAGCGAACATGGTGGGGTTCAAGATCAGCGCCCGGCCCTCCTAGCCGTCCCGAACCTCCGCCGGCGTCAATAATTTAAGGAATTTCCTTAAGAATTTAGACGCGACTGAGGCATTGTGATTTCTGCCTCTTTCGGTGCGGCGCCGGTAAGAAAATCTAAGCCGGCGGCACGTTTCGTCGCTCGATTTGTGATCTTGAAGTCGAACAAATAGCCAGGTTAACGACCATTTTTGGTCGACGGTTCAGCTATTGCAACGAATTGATAACGATCGCCGCCTAAGTACCCGCTGAGATCTTTGGGTCGCTTGGTAATGGGTTCTGAAAAGCCGCGAATTCTCCGTGAATTGACTCGCTACACTCAACGAAGGCGGTTACCGGCAGGTAACGCGAAAACGACTAATGACAATGTGCGGCGCTCTCCAGGCCGCTGGAGGTACGAGATCATGGCAAACACAACGGGAGTTACGGAAGGGGCGAAAGTCGCCGGTGTTGCGGTGGCTGAGCGGGTCGCCGCTGAGCACTCTCTGTGGCTGTCGTCGCTGCCGACGATCCGCCGTGCACCGATCAGCGACATGCTGCCGCAGCTCTTGGGCGGCGCCGAACTCGAACCACTGACCGAGCCGATCGCCGCGCCGGTCATGACCGTCGCGCGCACGCTCGCCGTCGGGCACGGACCCGTCAGCGACCTGTCCGTCAGCGCGGATGGCCGCTACCTCGTCACCGCCCACTACGCCGCCGACGTGGTGTGCATCATCGACACGGAGACGCTGTCGGTGACCGCCACGATCGACGGGATCAGCGAGCCCTATTCGGCCGTCATCGCCGGTGACCGCGCCTACGTGAGCGCGGCCTCCAACGCCGAGGATGCCGTCGTCGCCGTCGACACTCAGACCGCGGTGCCCCTGGCCGCCAAGACATTCGACATGACCATCGGCGGCATGGCCGTCAGCCCGGCCGGTGATGTGCTCTACGTCGGACGCGCCGGCGAGGAGACCGTCGACATCGCCGTCATCGACGTCGAGTCCGGATCCGTCAGCAGCATCGCCATTCCCGCCGCGCCCGGCGCTGCCATCGAGGCGGTGCGGATCAACGCCGACGGCACCCGCCTGTTCGCGGCGCTGACCACTCCGGCGGGCGCCATGCTGGCGATCGTGGACACTCGGGCTCGCACGGTCCGGGCGTCCGTTTCGATCGCCGGATCCATCGGTGACATCGCCGTTATGCCCAACGGCCGCACCGTCTTTGCCACCGGCTGCGACACCGAATTCGGTGGCGCCATCCACGTCATCGACGTCGTCGGTGCCCGCGTCACCGACACCATCCGCATGGGCGGTGTCCCGACGCAGCTGGTGCTGAGCCGCAACGGCGCGTCCGCCTACATCGTCGACCGTGACGAGATCGCCGTGATGTGTACCGCCACCACCGAAATCGTCGATAGCGTCATCATCGGCCCGCAGCTGTCCTGCCTGGCCGCCGACCCGACACGTAACCGGTTGTACGCGGCGGACTACAAGGGCGCGGTCACCGCGGTTCGGCTGGATCCGGCGGCGCAGCAGCCGCAGATGGTCGTCGCGGCCTCCTGATCCGCCTGCCACGATGGGGTCATGACTTCGACCCCACGGCAGCGCGTCGTCAACTTCGTTCAGCGTCGGTTCGCCAACCCGATGATGCGGCTTGTGCCGATCCAAACCCTGCTGGAGACCACCGGGCGAAAGTCCGGCCAACCGCGGACCACCCCGATCGGCGGACGGCTGGACGGGCAGACGTTCTGGCTGGTGTCCGAATTCGGCGACCGGTCTCAATACGTCCGCAATATCGCGGCCAATCCGCGGGTGCGGGTCCGCATCCGCGGGCGCTGGCACAGCGGAACCGCCGTGTTGCTACCCGAGGATGACGCGCGGGCACGACTCGCCGAGCTTCCGCGAATGAACAGCGCCGCGGTGCGCGCGATGGGAGACAACCTGCTCACCATCCGCGTCGACTTCGACTAGTGCGCGCTGCAGTCCAATGACACCGAGATCGTCTGACTGGTGACGACCGGCACCAGAATAGTGCGATCGTTGCCGCGGCCGGGGCCGGTGTAGGGCACCCACTGGGTGACGGTCTGCGGGTTGCGCACATTGGTCACAACGCACTTCGACATCGGGCCGGTGCCGATGCGATCGATGTTGACCGTGTAGCCCTGGCTCTGCAGTTGGCTGATCGTGGCCTGTGCTCCGCTGTCGGCCCATGCCGTCGCGGCCGGCCCGGCGATGATGCCACCCACTGCCGCCACCGCGGCGAGCGCAAATGCGGTCCGCATGATCGCGCCTCCTCTTTTCCGACCCAATGATCCTCCATTTACATCGTTGTTGCTGTCGAAAACGTTCCGCACCGGCTCCGGCCTGGGGGTTGTTTAGCCGAAGCGGTGTGGGGAAACCGAAGCACCGGGCGGTCATGGGAGTAGCTCGGTCGATGAGGACCGGTGCGACACAGACATCGCCCGCTCACGGGATGTATCGGTGCACATGCGCCTCATCCCGCACAGCATGAACAGCCATCTAGGAGGACCCATGGCAGACAACAGCGGACCCGAAGAGGGCGTCAAGGGCGTCGTCGAGGACGTCAAGGGCAAGGCGAAGGAAGCCGTCGGCACCGTGACCGGCCGGGGCGACCTCACCGAAGAGGGCAAGGCCCAGCAGGACAAGGCCGACGCGCAGCGTGACGCCGCGGCCAAGGAAGCCGAAGCCGAAAAGGCGCGCGGCGAGGCCAAGACCCAGGAGAAGCGACAAGAGTCGCATCAATAACAGACGCGCAAGGGCCCGGTCGGAGATACCGATCGGGCCCTTGTCACGTTCAACGCCGAGGGGCGTACATGATCAGTGCCACGCCCGCCAGGCAGACCAACGAACCGATCACATCCCAGCGGTCCGGGCGGAACCCGTCGGCCGCCATGCCCCATAGCAGCGATCCCGCGATGAACACGCCGCCATACGCGGCCAGGATCCGGCCGAAGTGCGCGTCGGGCTGCAGCGTCGCGACGAAACCGTAAGCCCCCAAGGCGATTACGCCGAAGCCAACCCACAGCCAGCCGCGGTGCTCGCGGACGCCCTGCCACACCAGCCAGGCACCACCGATCTCCAGAATCGCCGCAGCGACAAATAGAGCGACCGATTTCAGCACCACCGGCTCAGCATCGCACGCGCGAGTCGCTCACAAACCCGCCGAGCAGTTGTAAACGACACAGTGTGCCAACCGGTTCTACGGTGAACACCACGCAGGTGTCCACCACTGAACTGCCGTCTCGCGCCCGAGTCCGGCTCAGCCACGACGTGCTGTGCCTCGACGACGGGCACCGCGTCGGCGTCTCGATCGGCGGTCGGGGCGTGCCGCTGGTCTTCCTGCACGGCTATGGCCTCAACGCGCGGGCGTACCTGCGGCTGTTGAGCCGGGTGGGCGGCCTCGGATTCACCGTCATCGCCCTCGACGCCGCGGGCCACGGCGGAACGCCGACGCTGCCCGCCGAGGCCACGCTGGAAGGCCGGGTCGATCTGACGCTGCGCGCGCTGGATGCGTTGGGCATCGGCAAGGCGGTGTTCCTCGGTCACTCGATGGGCGGCCGAATGATTGTCGACCTAGCGGCCCGCGTGCCCGAGCGGGTGCTGGCCGCCGTGCTGCTCAACGCGGCGGCAGGTGCGCCGTTCGACGAGTCGATCTCGCCCGGACGCCGCTCGCCGCGTGCCGTGGCCGAGCGCCTGCTGGCCGTCGCCGTCGACGCCCAGGGCGACCCCAGGCGGCTGCCCGTCACCGAAATGGCCGGGTACGTGCGGCTGATGGCGGGCGCGCTGATGCGAAACGCTCGTGCGCCGCTCGGCTTGACCGCAGCGCTGCGCGCCTTGCTCGGCTCCGGGGACTTCGCGGCCAAGCTCGTGGCGATGGCCGACAACGAGGTACCGACCATCGTCGTGCACGGCGAGAAGGACGGTGTGGTGCCGTTCGAGAATGCCCTCGACATGGCCGAGCGTGCCGACGCAGCGCTCTACCGGGTGCCGGGCGCGCACCATTCGTGGATGCTCGCCCACCCGCGCCAGGCCGCCGACATGATGCGCCAGCTGCTCGGTGCGGAGCTCGGCCGGGCGCTCGCGCCCGGGTATCGGTACACACCGGAGATGGCCGACGACGAGCTCGATCCGGTGGAGCTCGAGTTGCTCCGATCCCCGTTGTCGCGCCGCAGGCCGCACCGGCGTCTGTTCACCTTCCGGTGGCCGACGCGCCGCCGAATGCCGGTGGCACTGACCGGGTAGGCGATCCCAGACCTGCTGCGTTGCCCGCCGCGATAGATTCGGGCCTATGCAGAGCACGATGCAGAACTTCCCGTTGACCGTTGCCGCGATCTTGCGTTACGCCTCGACCGTTCATGGCGACCGGACGGTGACCACCGCGACCGGGGAGGGCTGCTATCGGCATGCCACCTACCGCGAGGTCGGACAGCAAGCCGCCCGGCTGGCCAATGCGTTGCGGCGCCTGGGCATCGAGGGTGACGATCGCGTCGCCACGTTCATGTGGAACAACCAGGAGCACCTGGAGGCGTACGTGGCGGTGCCGTCGATGGGGGCGGTCCTGCACACACTGAACATCCGGTTGTTCCCCGAGCAGATCGAGTTCGTCGCCTACGAAGCCGAGGACCGGGTGGTGATCGCCGATCTCTCGCTGGCCTCGATCCTGGCCCCGGTGCTGCCGAAGATGGAGACGGTGCACACGGTCATCGCCGTGGGCGAGGGCGATCTGGCCGCGTTCGAGGCCTCAGGCAAGAAGGTCGTGCGCTACCACGAGGTCACCGCCGCCGAATCCGATGAGTTCGACTGGCCCGAGATCGACGAAAACTCCGCCGCCGCAATGTGTTACACCAGCGGGACCACTGGCCACCCGAAGGGCGTGGTCTATGGACACCGGTCGAGCTACCTGCATTCGATGGCGGTGTGCAGCGGTAACGGTCTCGGACTCGGCTTCTCGGACAAGGCGTTACCGATCGTCCCGATGTTTCACGCCAACGCCTGGGGTCTGCCGTACGCGGCGTTGATGGCCGGAGCGGACCTGGTGCTGCCGGACCGCTTTATGGATCCCACGACGATGGTGAATCTGATCGAAACCCAGCGTCCGACGGTGGCCGGAGCGGTACCCACGATCTGGAACGACGTGATGAACTATCTGGATCGCAATCCCGGTCACGATATTTCATCGCTGCGGCTGGTGTCGTGCGGCGGATCGGCCGTGCCGGTGTCGCTGATGAAGGCCTTCGAGGAAAAGTTCGACGTGCAGATCCGCCAATTGTGGGGGATGACCGAAACATCGCCGATCGCGACGCTGGCGTGGCCGCCGCCGGGTCTGCCCGTCGAGAAGCAGTGGGAAATCCGGGGCACTCAGGGCCGGCCGATGTGCGGTGTGGAAGCCCGCATCGTCGACGACGAGGGCGCGGTGCTGCCCAACGACGGTGAGGCAGTGGGTGAGCTGGAGGTCCGCGGGCCGTGGATCACCGGCTCCTACTACCGCAACACCGACGACTCGAAGTTCCAGTCCGGCTGGCTGCGCACCGGCGACGTGGGGCGCATCGACGCGCAGGGCTACATCACGCTGACCGACCGCGCCAAGGACGTCATCAAGTCCGGCGGCGAGTGGATCTCGTCGGTCGACCTCGAGAACCACCTGATCGCCCATCCGGCGGTACGGGAAGCCGCCGTGGTGGGGGTGCCCGACGAGCGCTGGCAGGAACGTCCGCTGGCCGCGGTGGTGCTCCATGACGGCGCCGAAGCCTCGCCGGAGGAACTGCGAACGTTCTTGTCCGACAAGGTCGTCCGGTGGTGGCTGCCGGAGCGGTGGACGTTCGTCGACGAGATCCCCCGGACCAGCGTGGGCAAGTATGACAAGAAGACCATCCGCGCCCGGCACGCCGACGACGCCTACGACGTCACCTACGTGACTTAGCGCTCCGCGCGCTGGTAGGCGGTGACCACGGCCGCTCCGCCGAGGCCGATGTTGTGCTGCAGCGCGGCGTTGACGTTGTCCACCTGACGCTTGTCGGCGGTGCCGCGCAGCTGCCAGGTCAACTCGGCGCACTGCGCCAGGCCGGTTGCGCCCAGCGGGTGGCCCTTGGAGATGAGCCCGCCCGACGGGTTCACCACCCAGCGTCCGCCGTAGGTGGTGTCGCCTGCGTCGATCAGCTTGGGCGCCTCGCCTTCTGCGCACAGACCCAGAGCTTCGTACAGCAACAGCTCGTTGGCCGAGAAGCAGTCGTGCAGCTCGATGACCTGGAAATCACTCGGCCCGAGGCCGGACTGGTCGTAAACCTGTTGAGCGGCTTGCACATTCATGTCGTAGCCGATGATGTTCTTGGCGCTGCCATCGAAGGTGGAAGCGAAATCGGTGGTCATCGCCTGCCCCACGATCTCCACGGCCTGGCCGGCCAGGCCGTGCTTGTCGACGAACGCCTCACTGGCCACGATTGCCGCGCCGGAGCCGTCCGAGGTGGGCGAGCACTGCAGCTTGGTCAGCGGGTCGGAGATCATCTTCGCGCTCAAGATGTCGTCGAGGGTGTACTCCTCCTGGAACTGCGCGTACGGGTTGTTCACCGAATGCTTGTGGTTCTTGTAGCCGATCTTTGCAAAATGCTCGGCGGTGGTGCCGTACTTCTTCATGTGTTCGCGGCCGGCCGCACCGAACATCCACGGCGCCACCGGGAACGTCATCGAGTCGGTCTCGTTCAAGGCGACGATGTGGCGCATCAGCGGCGACTCGCGGTCCTCGGCGCCACCGCCGAGGGAACCGGGCTGCATCTTCTCGAAGCCCAGCGCGATCGTGCAGTCGGCGAGTCCGCCGCGGATTGCCTGCGCCGCGAGGTAGAGCGCCGTCGAGCCGGTCGAACAGTTGTTGTTGACGTTGACGATCGGGATGCCGGTCATGCCGAGCTCGTAGAGCGCGCGCTGCCCGGAGGTGGAGTCACCCGAGCAGTACCCGACGTAGCCCTGCTCCACCTCGGCGTAGTCGATGCCGGCGTCGGCGAGGGCCTTGGTGCCCGACTCGTTGGCCATCTGGGGGTAGTCCCAGCCTTCGCGACGGCCCGGCTTCTCGAACTTGGTCATTCCGACCCCGACGACGAAAACGCGCTGCTTGGACCCCATGTGGTAGTTCCCTTCGGATTGTCCTTTTCCGGCAGCCTAACCGGCCCAAATCGTGGGGACCGACGTTGGGAACACCCGGGGTCGAAAGTCCCTAGGGTTCAACCGGTTGATTGGGCAGATTCGAGTTAGCTGCTCGAGGTGGCCAGCAGAGGCCACCAGCGAAGGGGGTCCCATCATGGCCGACAACATGGTCAAGCGCACCGCGGCGCTTCTCGCAGGCGTCGCTGTCACTGCCACCGTCACGGCCTCCGTGGTCAGCCCAGTGCATCCCGCCACGGTGCTCACGTCGGACGTGGCGTTGACCACCACTGTGCTGGCCATGGGAGGGCTGGGTTATGAAGACGTCGACCCGGAACTCATCAAGAAGGTGCTTGGTGGCTACTTCGCCAACGCGGACAGCATCAAAGGCCTGCCGTGGCCGGGCGAGATGGCACCCTGGAACGGCGATCTGACGCTGGGCGAGTCGATGGCCGTGGGGTTGGTGAACATGGACGCCGCGATCCGCAGCACCCCGGGGCCCAAGATCGTCATGGGCGCCTCCGGCACGACGGTGGTCGTGGACGAGGAGATGCGGCGCCTGGCCAATGACCCGACCGCCCCGCCGGCCGACGAACTGTCGTTCGTCGTGATGGGCGACGCCAACCGCGGGATATTCAAGACATTCCAGGGAGTCAAGCTCCCGATTTTCGATTACACGCCCGTGGTCCCGGAGACCAAGTACGACGTCATGGTGATCAAGGGCGAATACGACGCGATCGGAGACTGGCCCGACCGGTCGTGGAATCTCCTGGCCGATTTCAACGCACTGGCCGCCAGCGGGTTGCTCCAGCAGATCATCCCCGAAGAAATCGTGAAGCAATTCTCGCTGGAGAGTTGGGGTTCCGTGCACAAAGACGCGATGTTCGTCGACCCCTCGACAGTGCCTGCGAGGAACATCACCACCACCACGAATGCGTTGGGCGGGACCACGACCACCTACCTGATGCCGACCGCCGATCTGCCGTTGCTGCGCCCGCTCAAGGGAATGGGCTGGCCACAGCCCGTCATCGACGGTCTGACCGCGGTGTTACGGCCCATCGTCGACTCTGCCTACTACCGCAACGATCCCCATATCAACTGGCGGCCACCTCGGCCGGTCCCGGCCGCCACCGTCAACTCGACGGCGACCGCGTCGAGCAAGCGACCGGGAACCAAGGCCGTGGCCGCTAAGACAACGTCGGCGAAGCCGGCGGCGAAGACCCCCGGCAAGGCGGGCAGCGGGCGCCAGCCGCACTAAGAGCGCCCACCCCCGGTGCGAAGACCGCTACTGTAGACCCGCTTGGAACACGTTCTAGTTTTCCGCAGAGGGGCATCAATGGCGTTGCGAGTCGTGCAGTGGGCAACCGGGTCGGTCGGGGTGGCTGCGATCAAGGGTGTGCTGGAACATCCCGAACTCGAACTGGTCGGGTGCTGGGTGCATTCCGAGGGCAAAGCGGGCAAGGACGTCGGCGAGATCGTCGGCACCGAGCCGCTGGGCGTGATCGCGACCAACAGCGGAGACGACATCCTCGCGCTGGATGCCGATGCGGTGATCTATGCGCCGTTGTTGCCCAACGTGGAGGAGGTGACTGCGCTGCTGCGTTCGGGCAAGAACGTCGTCAGCCCGCTGGGCTGGTTCTACCCGAGTGAATCCGAGGCCGCCCCGCTGGAAGCCGCCGCCCGCGAGGGCAACGCCACCCTGCACGGCGCGGGCATCGGACCGGGAGCGGCCACCGAGCTGTTCCCACTGCTGATGTCGGTGATGTCCACCGGGGTGACCTATGTGCGCGCCGAAGAGTTCTCCGATCTGCGGACCTACGGCGCACCCGACGTGCTGCGGCACGTGATGGGCTTCGGCGGTACACCGGAAAGTGCGCTGACCGGACCCATGCAGAAATTGCTCAACGGCGGCTTCTTCCAATCGGTTCGGCTCATCGTCGACCGCCTGGGGTTCGCCGCCGAACCCTTGATCCGCACCTCGCAGGAAGTCGCGGTCGCCACCGCGCCCATCGACTCGCCGATCGGCGTGATCGAACCCGGTCAGGTCGCCGGCCGGCGCTTCCACTGGGATGCGGTGGTGACGAACACGGTCGTCGTGCGCATCACCGTCAACTGGTTCATGGGCGAGGAAAACCTCGATCCTGCATGGTCTTTCGGGCCGGCCGGGGAGCGCTACGAAATGGAGGTGCGAGGCAACCCGAACACCTTCGTCACGGTGAAGGGCTGGCAGCCCGAAAGCGTCGAGGAAGGGCTGCTGAGCAACCCCGGGGTGGTGGCCACCGCCGCGCACTGCGTCAACAGCATTCCGGCGACGTGTGCCGCCGAGCCGGGCATCGCCACCTTCTTCGACCTGCCGTTGATCACCGGACGCGCGGCACCTCAGCTGGCCCGCTGACTATCATTTTTGTTGTGGCCCATCCCGTCGTCGTCGAGCAGTCCCGCGCCATTCCCGTCGCGGTGCCGGATGCGTTCGCCAAGACGCTGCCGATGCCGCTACCCACGTTGTTCCATCGCTGGTACGGACCGATCCCGCCGATCAAGGCCGTGCACGGCCAGACCGGCGACTGGTCGGCGGTGGGTCAAACCCGATCCATCGCCCTGACCGGAGGCGGCGGCATGCGGGAGACGCTGACCCGAGTGGATGCGCCGCATGCCTTCGGCTACACCCTCACCGACGTCAAGGGCGCGATGGCGCCGCTGATCGATCACGTCGAGGGACTCTGGAAGTTCGACGAGCACGGCACCGGCACCTTGGTGACGTGGCAGTGGACGTTGCACCCGAAGTCGGCGTTTACGGCCCTGGCGCTACCGGTGTTCGCCCGGATCTGGCGCGGCTATGCCAATCAAGCCCTGGCGACATTGTCCGATTATCTTTTGCGCTGAAGCGTTCTGGTGCTCTTCGCGATTCGCTCGCAGGCTGTCTGACCGTTCAGTCGAGTGTTAGGCTTCGCGGCACAGCCGCAGAGGAGAGTGCGACGAGATGGCAGATCCCGCACCCGCGACCGAGAACAATGAGGCGCGGCGCACCCAAATGTTGCGCGCCGCAGCGGAGCTCATCTGCGAACGCGGCTTTTCGGAGACGAGGATCTCTGATGTCGCCAAACGGGCCGGCGTCAGCTCGGCGGTAGTCATCTGCCACTTCGGCACCCGCGACCGGCTGCTCGTGGACGCACTGCGGTACGCGGAGGATTCCTTCTATGAGGCGGCTGGACGGATGCTGTCCGAGGTTCCGGCGGTGCGTGACCGGCTCTCTCTCTGCTGATCCGATGGACCTGTGTCGCCGAGGCCGAAGATGAGATTCCCGGTTACTGGGGTCTCTGGTTCGATCTGTGGGCGCAGGCATTTCGGCACGACGACGTCAAGGTCGGTCGAGCCCAGCTTGATGCGCGCTGGCGCCGGATGATCGTCGAGGCCGTGCAATCGGACGAACTGGGCCCGGACGACGCGAAGATGTTCGCGCTGGAGTTCGCGGCTCTGCTCGACGGCCTGTCGATCCAAGTGGCACTTGAGGATCCAGAAGTCGACTCCGACGTGGCCTACGAGATTGCGATGCGGTTCGCCGAGCGAAAACTCAATCTGTCCGATGGCCTGACCGCCGACGTCACGGGCCACCGATAACGCGCGTCGCAGGTTGGAATCCGCCCGCCACGGCAGTCACCGTAGCGCCGGGGATGAGTGGGATCGCCGCGACGCCTTCGTCGTTCGTCGTGGTCGTCACCGGGCCCACCGACACTGTCGCGCCACGCACCGGCCGCGCCTGGGAATCTTCAGGGATGGTGGCGGTGATCAAGACGCCGCCTCCTCCCGCGGGAAACGAGATCGACAGCGGTGGTTGCGACCGCGCGGGACAGTTCTTCTGAGTGGGTATGCCCGCCAACTTCACGCCGTTGATCACCGATTCCGCGCCGCCCAGGTAGGTGTTGTCCGGCCCGACGACAACCAGCCCGCGCAGATAGCCGTGGCGCGCCCCTCTACTGGTCAGGTTCGCACTCCATGTCGCGGTCAGCGGGGCAAGCACCACAAGAATCGTCTCGACACCGTCCAGGAACGTTGCCCCGTCGTCGGAGTAATTCGCATACGACACAGAGAATCTGCCGGATGCGTACGCGCCGAAGTAAGACAGCAGCGCCGTACCCGAGTACTTGCCCTTCAATAGCCGGACCGGCCGGATCCGACCCATCAACGGGTTGAAATCCTTGACGGGCACCGACCACTGGGCGATTTTCGCCGGATCCTGGTGTACCGGGTTTTGCGGGGCGGTCGGCGTCCGGGCGGGAAACTTGAGAATGCTTATCCGCGTTTGCTTTTCGGAGCTGCCGGGCCCGGGCTGCTCATTCACCAGGGCGCGGGTGGAATCGTCGAACCAGCTCCAGCCGCGGATGGTCCAAGCTGGGTCGATCACGATCGGTTGACCAGAGTAGCCGCCCTCCTGTTGCCCGATCGCGGTGTCCATCAACCAGGGTTCGTTCATGCAGCGCCGGTTGTTCCACAGGCTCACCCGGCCGATCTGGCCGAAGCTGGCGCTGTCGATCAGCGCGGGCCGCACCAGCTGAGTGAACACCGTCATCCGGTTCAATCCACGCGCCGAACTGAAGTACGTCGTCCTGCCGTCGGGTGCGATCTCGCCGGCCTCGTTGTAGTCCAGGTCGCTGGTCAGTGGTCGTCGATCACCGGTCGCAGTGTCCAGCAACCAAATGTCGTAGTTCAAGCCGGTGCTCGTGGTTTGGTACTTCAGCGTCCGGCCGCCGCTGTTCCAACTCGCACCCTCGTAAAAGTGCGCCGCGTTCGCCAAGTCCTCGGCGTAGTCGGTCTTCTTGACCCACGACGGATTGAAGATGCGTTGGTCGGCCAGGACGTAATGGTCGCCGCTGAGTGTGAGCCGTGCGATGCTCATGCGGGTTCCCTCGATGGGATTGACCTCGTTCCAGGTGACGTATTCGCCGTACCAGTCCGGCTTGGCTTCCCGGTTCTGACCGGTGAGAAGGCTGCCGCCGGCCGGGAATTGCACCTTCTTGCTGGTCTTGGTCTGGCAGTCGTAGATCGAGGGCGCGCATTCCAGAATCTGGTAGTCGATGTGACCGGCTCCGCCGCCCTGTTGCCCCGAGGTGTTGGCAAACCAGACTCGCTTGCTGTCGCCCAAGGCCTTGATCTTCGTCGCGTTCGTTGCGACGCCGCACGAGATGCATTGGTAATCGCCACCGTTGAGATTGGTGGTCGCAATCTGCGAATTGCCCGACACCATCACCTCGACGACGAGGTGCTGGTCGTCAGGTGCGACGTCGGCGGAATCGACGGTGACTCCCGACGGCACCGAAAAGCTCAGTACTCGTTCGACTTCGAATGGTTCCAGTGACGGCGATGCAGCCGCCGACGCGACGGGCGGCACGGCGATCGCGCCCGCCGCGATCGTGGTGGTCACGACCAGAAACAGCGAGAGCAGCCTGCGGCGGGCTGAAGCGGCAAACATCAGGAAGTCTCGCCTTCGGATCGCTCGGTAATGTTACATACGGTATTGAACGTATCTAAACCGTTAATTCCGGGAGGCGCGCCGTAACAAGATTACCAACAGTGGTTTTGTGCGGTTCGTTTACCTACTCAGCAGAACGTAGTTACCTGCGAGTGGCGTGCCAGCCGGTTGCTGGCAGACTCGCAGGCTGTGACGACCAAACGGGCCCTGATACTGGCCGGCGGTGGCATCGCCGGCATCGGCTGGGAGACCGGCGTTCTGCGGGGGATCGCCGACGAGTCGCCGGATACCGCGCGGGCACTGCTGAATTCCGATGTCCTGGTCGGGACGTCGGCCGGCTCCACCGTGGCCGCACAGATCAGCAGTTCGCTGTCGCTGGAGGAGCTCTTCGAACGCCAGACGGGCGACACGTCCTCGGAGATCGACTCCGGCGTCGACATCGAGGCGATCTCGGCGCTGTTCCTGACGGCGATGGCGCAACCCGGAGAGTTGACCGAGAAACTGCGGCGCATCGGCGCGATCGCCCTCGACACGCCCACTGTCGGCGAGCCGATCCGCAGACGGGTCATCAAACCGCGGCTGCCCGACCATCACTGGCCCGCACAAGATCTGCGAATCACGGCCATCGACACCGCAACTGGTGAGCTGGTGGTGTTCGATTCGTCGTCGGGGGTGGATCTCGTCGACGCCGTGGCCGCCAGTTGTGCGGTGCCGGGCACCTGGCCGCCGGTGACGATCGGCGACCGGCGCTACATGGACGGCGGTGTGAGCAGTTCGGTCCATACCGGGGTGGCCGCGGACTGCGCGACGGCGGTGATCCTGGTGCCGGCAAGCGAATCGGCGCCGTCACCGTTCACCTACGGCACCGCAGCCGAGATCGCCGCCTTCGGCGCCCGAACCTTTACCGTCTTCGCAGACGATGCGTCGCTGGCAGCCTTCGGACCGAATCCGCTTGACCCGCGCTGCCGAATTCCGTCGGCGCTGGCCGGACGCGAACAGGGTCGCCGGGTGGCGGCCGCCGTCACGGAGTTTCTGGCGTGATGATGATCTCCGGGCCGAGGTTGCGAAACCCGTCCAAGGCCTTCGTCGCCAGCTCGCGGCCGACCTGAATGACTTCGGCCGCGCGGTGGAATTCCAAACTGCGGCAAGCGGTTCGGGGTACCTCGATTAACAGGTCGGGTGGGTAGGCGGCCATCTGATGGCGGGCGAGCGCGGCCTGCGCGATATCGATCGTGCGGTTCATCACCGCGAAGCTGCCCAGCTTGGGGATCGCGGTTTCACGTGAGCTGTCGATCAGCTGCTCGGCGCTGTTCGGCTCGACGGTGTCGACCGCATCCTCTTCCGAACTCGTACCGAACCGGCTCAGCATCGAGCGAGCGGCGGGGGTGTCCAGAATCGAGCGCGCCGCGTTGGTGTCCAGCAGTCCAGATGTGCTGCGCAGCAGTCGGCTGAGCCATTCGGTGCTGGCCCGGGTCTCGGGATCCGCCGCGGTGTCCTGGTTGCTCTCGGGATCGGGTCCGGAGAGGCTGACCGCGATCGTGAAATCGGCGTTGACCGCCGCGATCGGCGCCATCGGCAGGGGATCGAGAATGCCGCCGTCGGCCAGCAGCCTGCCGTCGAGCACGTGCGGGGCGATGACGCCGGGGATGGCGATCGAGGCGCGGATCGCGGCGTCGACCGCTCCGCGCTGAAGCCACACCGACTTACCCGCGATCAGGTCGGTGGCGACCGCGGTGTAGGGGATGGGCAGCTCTTCGATGGTGACCTCGCCGAGGATGTCTCGGACCGCGTCGAGGATCTTCTCGGCGCGAAGCACGCCGGCGGCGGTGATGGACGGATCGAGCAGTCGCAGCACGGCCCGCTGTGTCAAAGTCTGGGCCCATTCCGAGAATTCGTCGAGCGAGTCGGCGGCGTGCAGGCCGCCGACCAGGGCTCCCATCGAGGAGCCGGCGATACCGACAATTTCGTATCCGCGACTTTTCAGTTCGTTGATGACGCCGATGTGCGCGTAACCCCGCGCGCCGCCGCTGCCGAGCGATAGTGCGACTCGGCGGGTGGGGGATTGATCGGCCATGGGTCCATTCTGCTCATCGCAAGCCGAAGGGCACCCCTTTCGGGGTGCCCTTCTATGGTGCGCGTCACCGCGCCCGCGCTCAGTCGCGCTGGATCACGTCGATGGTGCCGAGCTTGTCGCCACCTACGGTGTATCCGAGCGAATCGATTGTGGTGTCGCGGGCGTCACCGGACCCGCTCGGGGCGGCGACCGCCGGGGCGGCCAGGCCGATGACGACCGCGCTCATCGCGGTGCCCACCAGGGCTGCGACCGCGTACTTGGTCATGATGATGTGCCTCTTCTTCGGTTTCCTCTTCCGGCCTACCTGCGCAGACCGATTACAAGGAGGTAAACCGCGAGGTCAGACAAATAATTCCACTGGCAGCAACTGATCGACGGCTGGCAGTAATCCAACGCTGCACCGGACTTTTGCTACCCGTGATCGCAAACCCGTCAGCAGCCGCCCTCGGCGGCCGCCTTCACCGCCACGATCACCGCGGCCTGCTGCGCCGTCGACAACTGGCCCCACGTGCTGTTGAACGTCGCCGGTCCCGGGTCGGCGTTGCTCTGCACTTCCTTGAGGAACGGTTCGACCAACGTTGCCGGGTCGCCGCCCTTGGCGTCCATCCACTTCTTGGTGGCCATGCAGGCCTGCGCATATTGTTCTTCGGTCGATTCCGCGGGCGCGTCAATTCGGGTGGTGACCCCGCCCGGTGAGACGCCGATCGTGCCCGACGGTGACGCCGCTTCGGTCGGCTGCTGCGCGCCGCCGGAGGGGGCCGGGGTGGACGAATTGGTGTGCCCGCCGCCGCCCGACGAGCAGGCCGTCAGTACGGCCGCCAAGCCCGCGATACACGCCGCGGCGCCGGACAGAGGACGACATCGGTGGGGGCGCATGATGTCAATCTATGCAACACTGGCGGCCATGACGGAGCGCACCAGGTCTGGAGAGTGTTGTCGGTTCTGACCGACCCCTCGATCTGACCCTGCAACGTGCGGAAAGTTTCTCGTCATGCCGTATTCGGGCGCTGCCCTTTCACTTGCCACATTCCCGTCCATCGCGCCAGCTGTCTCCGCACCCACCCGGTTGCGGTTGCCCGACCTGCTGAACGCCACCGACCGGTACGCCGACGACGTGCTGGGCGGCCGATTCAACGAGCTGCTGCCGGCCGGTGGTCCACCGCCCGACCAGCGGTGGTTCACCCGGCTGCATGCCGACGACGAGCTGGACGTCTGGCTGATCAGCTGGGTGCCCGGCCACACCACCGAACTGCACGACCACGGCGGATCGCTGGGTGCGGTGACCGTGCTTTCCGGTGCGCTGCACGAATACCGTTGGGACGGTGAACGATTGCACCGACGACGCCTCGATGCCGGGGACCAGGCGGCATTCCCGCTGGGTTGGGTGCACGACGTGGTGGGTGCGCCCGCGGTCGCGGCCCCAGCGTCTGCCACACTGAGTGTGCACGCGTACTCTCCGCCGCTGACTGCGATGTCGTATTACGAAGTGACCGAACGCAATACGCTTCGCCGCACGCGTACCGAGCTGACCGACGCGCCGGAAGGAATCTGATCCGATGAGCAGCCGAATCGACCGCGTCCTGGCCGACGCCAGGGCGCGGCTGCGCCGGCTGGCGGCCTCAGAAGTTCCGACGGCCCTGCGTCGCGGCGCGATCCTGGTCGACATCCGCCCGGCCGCGCAGCGCGCCGCTGAGGGCGACGTTCCGGCCGCGCTGGTCATCGAACGCAATGTGCTGGAGTGGCGGTGCGATCCGACCAGCGACGCGCGGCTGCCACAGGCGACAGACGACGACGTCGAGTGGGTGATCCTGTGCTCGCAGGGATACACCTCCAGCCTGGCGGCGGCCGCTCTGCAGGACCTCGGGTTGCACCGGGCCACCGACGTCGTCGGCGGCTACCACGCGCTGGTCGAAGCCGACGTACTCGGCGAGCTGGACGAACTCACTCCGGCGCGGTGACGATTCCGCGCAGCCGGTCGGTCTTCTCGGGTGTCCAGCCGGGTGGCTGCAGGATCGCCGCCCAGGCGTTGACGACGTCACGCACGTAGCGGTGCCCGTGCCCGTCGGGCACATCGACGGCGACCGCCATATCCGCAGACACCTGCAGGAACGTCACGATCGGAATCCAGTACATATCCGGCGAGACGTCGTACCCGCGGGCCTCGCGAAGCCAATCAGGTTCGGAGAACAGCAGATCCGGATTCCACCAGGTGATGGGGTCGGACGCGTGCTGGAGGTAGACCACGTGCGGGTACCCCCACGGCTTGTCGGGACGGCCCAGATTGTCCGGGCGGGCGGCGAACCGAATGTTCTGGCCCTCGTCGAAGGTCGGCAGCCACATCGGGGAGCCGGCATCGCGGTTGACCGTGACGTCGTCCCACATCGTGTTGTTAAAGGTCGGACCGGAGAACAACGCCCCGTTGGTGCGGGCGATGATGTTGTTGGGGCTGAGGAACGGCGCTTCACCGCCGAACGATCCCAGGCTCTCACCGAACACCACGATCTTGGGCCGCTGCGCCTCCGGCATCTCCCGCAGCCGCGCGTCGACAGCTTCGAACAGGGCCTGCCCGGCCTGGCGGGCGTTCTCCTTGTCCACCAGGAACGACAGCCAGCTCGGCAGGAACGAGTACTGCATGCTGACGATCGCGGTGTCGCCGTTGTACATGTACTCCAGGGCGGACGCTTCGGCCTCGTTGATCCAGCCGGTGCCCGTCGTCGTCGCGACGGCGATGACCTTCCGCTGGAATCCGCCGGTACGCTCCAACTCTCGCGCGGCGAGCGCGGCGACCGCCTTGATCCCGTCGGCGGAGTTCTTCCCGGCATAGGCCCGGATCGGTTCGACAGCGGGGGCGCCGTTGAATGTGGTCAGCTGCTGGACGGTAGGACCACCGGCGACGAAGGTGCGGCCCTGATGACCGATGGTGTCCCAGGCGACCAACGAGCCGGGGCCACCGGAACGCAGCGGAGTGGTCGGCGCCGGGTTGTCGGGATCCATCTCATCGTTGACCGAGGCGAATGTGCGGTTGAGGAAGCTCATTCCGCCGCGGATCACCACGCCGTTGAGGATCGCGATCGTCAGGCTCAGCAGCAGCGCCACCACGACCACCGCCGAAACCCGTGGTGGGGCATAACGATTGAGCAGCCGCACCAGGAACCTGACGAGTTTGCCTATCAGCTGGCCGATTTCGACGAACAGGAACAACACGACGACGCCGATGAGCCCGGCTTGCGGGTAGTTGTACCACTGCAGACGCGGCACACCCATCAGGTCGCGGACGTGGTCCTGCCAGACGTGGAACCAGTAGATCGTGAAGACCAGCCAGATGATTCCGACGACGACCAGCACCGGCCACGCCCACCGCGGCGGGCGCGGGCTGGCGGGCCGCGACAGCATGAAGCGCACCAGCCAGACGGCGAAGACGCCGAGGCCGTAGCCGACCGCGCCGGCGGCGCCGCTGACCAGACCTTGGAACAGCGGTCCACGCGGCAGCAGCGACGGACTCAGGGACAGCCCCAGGAACAGCAGACCGACGGCTGTCCCGGTGAACGTGTAGCGCCGTTGCCACCAGTCCGGCTTGAATTCGTCGGTTGGCCCGGGGGCGGCCGCCTCCGAGTCGGTGGCTTCGGTCGGCTCCGGCTCGGTGACGGTCACGTCAGCACCTTAGCGGTGCGTGAAGTTGGGAGGGCGCTTCTCGGTGAAGGCGGCCATGCCCTCGGTCTGGTCGTCGGTGGCGAACGCCGAGTGAAACAACCGGCGCTCGTAGAGCAGACCCTCGGTCAACGTGGATTCGAAGGCGCGGTTGACGGCTTCCTTGGCCATCCGGGCGGCCGAGCGCGACATCTGCGAGATCGTCGTCGCCACGGCTTTGGCCTCGGTGAGCAGGTCGTCGGCCGGCACCACCCGCGAGACCAGGCCGCTGCGTTCGGCCTCCGCGGCGTCGATGGTGCGGCCGGTCAGGATGAGGTCCATCGCCTTGGCCTTGCCGATCGCGCGGGTGAGTCGCTGCGAGCCGCCCATGCCGGGCAGCACGCCGAGCTTGATCTCGGGCTGGCCGAATTTCGCGGTGTCGGCGGCGATCAGGACATCGCACATCATCGCCAGTTCGCACCCGCCGCCCAGGGCATAGCCGGCCACCGCAGCGATGGTGGGGGTACGGACCGCGGCCAGCTTGCCCCAGGCTGCGAAGAAGTCGGCGTCGAACACCTCGGAGAACGACAGGCTGGCCATCTCCTTGATGTCGGCGCCGGCGGCGAACGCCTTCTCATTGCCGGTGATGACGATGGCGCCGATGCCAGGATCGGCGTCGAATTCCGCAGCGGCCGTGGTGACCTCGACCATCACCTGGCTATTGAGTGCGTTGAGCGCTTTGGGACGGTTGAGCGTGATGGTGCCGACCCGCTCGTCGCGGTCGACCAGGATGGTTTCAAAGTTTTCGGGGCTCATCATGTCCTCACTTGAACGTCAGGTCCGGGTCTGCTGGCGCAAAGTACTGTTCCACATCCTGCTGGGTCACCGCGTCCAGTGAGGGCGGGTTCCACGCGGGATTGCGATCTTTGTCGACGATCTGCGCGCGGATGCCCTCGACGAAATCGTGGGACTTCAGCGACGTCGACGACACCCGGTACTCCTGCACCAGAACGTCTTCCAGAGTTTCGAGTTTGGCGGCGCGTCGCACCGACTCCAGCGCGACCGAGGCGGCGATGGGGGAGCGGGAGGCGATGACGTCGGCGACTTTCTTGGCGTCGTCTTCGTCATGGCCGCGCAGAGCGTCGATGATGTCGCCGACCGTCTTGCCGGCGTAGCACTCATCGATCCAATGTTGTTGGGCCAGAAGCTGACTCGGTGGCGGCTCGACGGCGAACGCCGTGACGGCGGCGTCCACACCGTCGGCGACGATGGCGGCGACGAACCCTTCGAGTTGCACCTGCGGGATGTAGTGGTCGGCGAATCCGAGCGCGATGGCGTCGGCTCCGGAGAACGGCGCGCCGGACAGCGCGGCGTGCAGACCCAACTGGCCGGGCGCCCGGGACAACAGATAGGTCCCGCCCACGTCGGGGATGAAGCCGATGCCGACCTCGGGCATCGCGATCTTGGAGGTGTCGGTCACCACGCGGACGCTGCCGTGAGCGGCGACGCCGACGCCGCCCCCCATCACGATGCCGTCCATGATCGCCACGTAGGGCTTCGGGAATTCGGCGATCTGCGCGTTGAGCCGGTACTCGTCGAACCAGAATCGGCGCGCTTCGGAGCCGCCGTCGGCGCGGGCGCTGTTATAGATCGCCACCACGTCCCCGCCGGCGCACAGGCCGCGTTCGCCTTCGCCGGCCAGGACCACCGCGCCGACGGCGTCGTCGTCGGCCCACTCGGTGAGCGCGTTGGCGATGATCGTGACCATGGTGTGGGTCAGCGAGTTGATGGCCTTGGGGCGGTTGAGCGTCAGAAAGCCGACGCCGCCGTCGACCCGGGTCAAGACTTCGTCGGAGTCAGCCGTCACTGGTGCGAGGTCCTTCCGTCCAGTTAGTTGGATGTCCTAGTTTTACCAGTCGACGAAAGATCGTGACCCGCCGGATACCGCTCACAGGTAAGGTCAGGCTTGGTAGCACCGGACACGCCGGGAAGAACGTTGTGGACTTCCTGGGAACCGGTTCCGGCAGCCGTTCGTTGACGGTGTGTTACTCGACTTCCAGGAGAGGATTCCGACGGTGCGGGAGACCAGCAACCCGGTATTTCGTTCGCTGCCCAAGCAGCAGGGCGGATACGCACAATTCGGTACCGGCGTAGCCGGTGCCCAGCAGGTGGCTTACCAGGCCGACCCGTACGCGGGCGCCTACCAGCCGCAGACCGGTGTCTCGCGGCCCATGACGATCGACGACGTCGTCACCAAGACCGGCATCACCCTTGCCGTGCTGTCCGTCGTCGCGGTCATCTCCTACTTCTTGGTGTCGGCCAACCTGGCGCTGGCCATGCCGCTCACCCTGATCGGTGGGCTCGGCGGCCTGGTCCTGGTGCTGATCGCCACCTTCGGCCGTAAGCAGGACAACCCGGCCATCGTGCTGAGCTACGCGGCGCTCGAGGGCCTGTTCGTCGGCGCGGTGTCGTTCATCTTCGCCAACGTCGTGGTGTCCGGCGCCAACGCCGGCGTGCTGATCAGCCAGGCGGTGCTCGGCACCATCGGCGTGTTCTTCGGCATGCTCGTCGTCTACAAGACCGGCGCCATCCGGGTGACCCCCAAGTTCACCCGCATGATCGTCGCCGGCATGGTCGGCGTGCTGGTGCTGATCCTCGGCAACTTCGTGCTCGCGATGTTCGGTGTCGGCGGCGGTGAAGGCCTCGGCCTGCGCAGCGGTGGTCCGATCGCGATCGCCTTCTCGCTGTTCGTGATCGCGCTCGCGGCGTTCAGCTTCCTGATCGACTTCGACGCCGCGGACCAGATGATCCGCGCCGGTGCGCCGGAGAAGGCGGCCTGGGGCGTGGCCCTTGGCCTCACCGTGACGCTGGTCTGGCTGTACATCGAGATCCTGCGACTGCTGAGCTACTTCCAGCAGCGCTAGCTGTACTCAACGAACAAAGCCCCGGCCTTAATGGCCGGGGCTTTGTCGTATGCGAGGGGGTGTGGACATCGACTCAGACCTCACGGCGATGCTCGGAGCTTTTTCGCCGCCACCAGTTCTGGCTCGATGAGCTGTGGACAGCCGAAGACCCGAATGCGCGGTGTGCACGACGCTCTCATGAATGCAGCGGGTGTTCATTGGGAGTGCGGCTGTTGCTGCGGGTGAGCTGACCAGATACGAACTTCGGGCTCACTGCCGCCGCATCTTTCCCGATGTCTACGCATACGGGACGGGTGAGCTGTCGATCCGCGACCGAGCCATGGCCGCGGTTCTTTGGTCTCGGGGCAGAGCGGTCGTGACCGGTGTGGCGGCGTCGGCGCTGCACGGCGCGAAATGGGTCGACGCGCTGGCTCCGATCGATCTCAACTGTCAGAACAACAAGGCGCCGCCGGGGATCGTCTGTCGCGCCGAGACACTGCTCGACGACGAAGTGCATCCGATACCGGGTTTACCGGTGACGACCCTGCCGCGCACCGCGTTCGACCTCGCGCGGCGTGGGACGATGACACAGGCGGTGACCCGCGTCGATGCATTGGCGAATTCCACCCGGTTGGCCTTCGATGACGTACTGGATCTGCTGCCGCGCCATCCCAATCTGCGAGGCGTCCGCCGAGTGCCCGCGATCATGGACCTCGCGGACGCCGGGTCGCAATCCCCCCGGGAGACGTGGTTGCGGCTACTGCTGATCGCCGCTGGATTCCCGCGCCCCGAGACCCAGATACCAGTGCTGCGGGCCGACGGCCGTTCGCAGTACTTCCTGGACATGGGGTGGCGAGACGTGATGGTCGCCGTCGAATACGACGGCGAGCAACATCGTCTGGACCGCGGGATCTATCGCAACGATCGCACGCGATCGGAGTACATCGCCGACGTCGGGTGGAGGCGGATTCGGGTGGTCGCCGGCGACCAACCGGACGACATCATTGAACGAACTACGCGCGCCTGGACATCCAGTCAGACCTCAGGGCGATGAAGTTCAATCGACCGTCGCTCTGAGGTCTGACTCGATGGCAATTACGAAAGCCGCTCGATGACCATGGCCATGCCCTGGCCACCGCCGACGCACATCGTCTCGATGCCGAACGTCTTGTCGTAGGTCTGCAGGTTGTTCAGCAGCGTGGCCGTGATCCGCGCGCCGGTCATGCCGAACGGATGCCCGAGCGCGATCGCGCCGCCGGAGACATTGAGCTTGTCCTCGTCCATGCCCAGCGCCCGCGCCGAGCCGAGCACCTGCACGGCGAAGGCCTCGTTGATCTCGTAGAGGTCGATGTCGGAAATCGACATCTTCGCCTGAGCGAGCGCCTTCTTGACGGCCTCGATGGGGCCGAGGCCCATGATCTCCGGCGACAAGCCGGACACGCCCGTCGACACCACGCGCGCCAGCGGGGTCAGCCCCAACTCCTTGGCCTTGGTGTCCGAGACGATGACCAACGCCGCCGCGCCGTCGTTCAGCGGGCAGGCATTGCCCGCGGTGATCGTGCCGTTCGGCCGGAACACCGGCTTCAGCTGGCTGATCTTCTCGTAGGAGGTGCCGGCGCGCGGACCGTCGTCCTTGGAGACAACCGTGCCGTCGGGCAGCGTGACGGGAACGATCTCGCGCTCGAAGAAGCCGTTGTTGATGGCCTCCTCGGCGCGGTTCTGCGAGCGAACGCCCCAGTGGTCCTGGTCTTCCCGGCTGATGCCGGTGTGCAGCGCGACGTTCTCGGCGGTCTGGCCCATCGCGATGTACACGTCGGGCAGCAGGCCGTCCTCGCGCGGGTCGTGCCACTCGTCGGCACCGGCCGAGGCCTGCTCCGAGCGGGCCATGGCGTCGGCGAATAGCGCGTTCTTGGTGTCCGGCCAGCCGTCGGCGTTGCCCTTGCCGAAGCGCGACACCGTCTCGACGCCGGCTGAGATGAACGCGTGGCCCTCGCCGGCCTTGATCGCGTGGAAGGCCATCCGGGTGCTCTGCAACGACGACGAGCAGTACCGGTTGACCGTGGTGCCCGGCAGGAAGTCGTAACCCAGTTCGACGGCGACCGCGCGGCCGATGTTGAACCCGGACTCACCGCCGGGCTGGCCGCAGCCCATGATCAGGTCGTCGATGTCGCGCGGGTCCAGCGAGGGCACCTTGTCGAGCGCGGCGCGGACCATCTGCGCGGCCAGATCGTCGGGACGGATGTCGACCAACGACCCCTTCATCGCGCGGCCGATCGGCGAGCGGGCAGTGGAAACGATGACGGCTTCGGGCATGACGACTCCTTGGTATGCAGGACGACTGCACACGAACCTAGCTCGCGGTCACCACGATCGGTGCGGGGACCCCGGTGGTTTTGCGGCGAAGCAGCCGCGTCAGGGGCCCGAGCCGGTCGGTCAGCGCCCGCACCTCCGACCGGGTGACCCACGGCAGGTCGGGCACGGTCTTGCCGGTCCACTCGCCGAGGGCGTGGCACAAGGCGGGCAGCAATTGGTTGGCCGCCAACGCATATCCCGCCGCCGACGGGTGGTAGCGGTCCTCGGAGAACATCACCTCAGGGGCTTGCAGGAAGTTCGGCGCCAGCAGGTCGGCCAGCGGCACCGGCACCCCGCCCGCGGCCCGCACCGCGGCAGCCTGCACGCGGGCCAGCCGCAGGCCACGGTTGCGGGCGGTCCACCGCAGCGGCTGCGGAATGTCCTTGATGACACCGAAATCCGGGCACGTCCCGACGACCACCACCGCACCGGAGGCACGCAGCCGCTGCACCGCCGCGCCGAGCCGGCGCGCCGACGGGCCGATGCCGTTGAGGGCGGTGATGTCGTTGGCCCCGATCATGATGACCGCCGCGTCGGGCGGTGGACCGGCCACGAACATCGCATCGACCTGACCGGACAGACCCTTCGACGTCGCGCCCACGATCGCCTTCGTCGACAGCCGGATCAGCTTGCCGGACTCCTCGGCGAGGCCGCGGGCGAGCAGCACCCCGGGTACCTCGTCGGCGGTGCGGCAGCCGTACCCCGTAGCCGTCGAGTCGCCGAAGACCATCAGATGCAGGTCGAAGTCCACGCCGCGCTCCCAGCGGCGGACCGGCCCGCCACCCGGGGCGTAGATGCCGTCGGCGCGCGGCGGGATGTCCCACGACTTCGGGATCACGTTACGAACCTGGTCCGCCTGCCCTGTGAGCAAACTGCGTGCACCCAGCACGGCGGTTCCGGTCGAGGCCAGAACCCCCGCCGCCGCCAGCGCGGTCGTCGACTTCCGCGGAGCGCGTATCCCCACGCCGCCAGTTTAGGTGCTGCTCGGGCGGGAATTCGAGTCGCAACAGTGGCCCCGCGATTACAGACAGGTATCGGATCCGGTAAGAAATCAGATCGTTAGTTGTTATAGATAACGCAGGTGGCAAGCTAAGTTACCGGGCTTAACTCAAAGGCCCGGGGACACGTATCTACATTGGCGTAGGGAGTGTTGACGATGACCGCACCCAGTAAAGTCCGGGCTTCGGCCCCTTCTCATGTTCACGCTGGTAGCGGTAGTCGCCCGCGCCGGTATCCGGTCTCCGACGGCGCGCCGGTCGAGGTTGTCGAGAGCGGCCCCAGCATTGCCGCGCGCCTCGTCTCGATGGGCACCCGAGTCACCATGTGGCCCACGCTGGCCGTGCTCAGCCACGTACCGCACTGGCCGTGGCCGTTCGGCCTTGTCGACTTCGTCGCCCGGGCGCTGCTTCCGACGCCCGGCACTGTCCGCGCCACCGTCGGCTTGCCGAACGCCTCCGCGCAACTGGTCCGCGCCCCCGGCGTGCTGCCCGCCGACGGCAACCGCCGCGTCGTGCTGTACATGCACGGCGGCGCCTTCCTGACCTGCGGTGTCAACTCGCACAGCCGGATCTCCGTCGCGCTGTCGAAGTTCGCCGACTCGCCGGTTCTGGTGGTCGACTACCGGTTGATCCCCAAGCACTCGATCGGCAACGCCGTCGACGACTGCTACGACGCCTACCAGTGGCTGCGCACCCGCGGCTACGAACCCGACCAGATCGTCCTGGCCGGTGACTCCGCGGGCGGCTACCTGGCCCTGACGCTGGCGCAGCGGCTGCAACGCCTCGGGGAGGAGCCGGCCGCGTTGGTCGCGATCTCTCCGCTGCTGCAGCTCGACCACGAGCAGAAGCTGACCCACCCGAACATCCACACCGATGCGATGTTCCCGCCGAAAGCCTTCGACGCCCTGGTCGCGCTGGTCGCCCGGGCGGCGGCCAAGCAGATCGTCGACGGCGAGCCCGAGGGCGTTTACGAGCCGCTCGACCACATCGAGCCGGGCCTTCCGCGCACGCTGATTCACGTGTCCGGGTCAGAGGTCCTGCTGCACGACGCGCGGCTGGCCGCGCGCCGTCTCGCGGCGGCGGGTGTGCCCACTGAAGTGCGGGTGTGGCCGGGCCAAATCCACGACTTCCAGCTGGCCTCGCCGATCATTCCGGAGGCCAAACGTTCGCTGCGGCAAATCGGGGAGTACATCCGCGAAGCCACCGGCTAGCCGCGCGCTTTCGCGGCCTGACACGATGTAGGTATGCGAATCGCGTCGCACATCAGCGAGCTGATCGGGAACACCCCACTGGTCCAACTGAACTCCGTCGTTCCGGAGGGTTCGGGGGTGGTCGCGGCCAAGATCGAGTACGTCAATCCCGGCGGCAGTGCCAAGGACCGCATCGCCGTGAAAATGATCGACGCCGCCGAGGCCAGCGGCGAGTTGAAGCCCGGCGGGACGATCGTCGAACCCACCTCGGGCAACACCGGCGTCGGCTTGGCTCTGGTCGCACAGCGGCGCGGATACAAATGCGTCTTCGTCTGCCCGGACAAGGTCAGCGAAGACAAGCGGAACGTGTTGCGCGCCTATGGCGCCGAGGTCGTCGTCTGCCCGACTGCGGTGGCGCCCGATGACCCGGACAGCTACTACAGCGTCTCCAACCGGCTGGTTACCGAGATCGAGGGCGCGTGGAAGCCCGACCAGTACTCCAATCCGATGGGGCCGGCCAGCCACTACGAGACGACCGGCCCGGAGATCTGGGCCGACACCGAAGGCAAGGTGACGCACTTCGTCGCCGGCGTCGGCACCGGCGGCACGATCACCGGTGCCGGGCGCTATCTGAAAGAGGTCTCCGGCGGCAAGGTGAAGATCATTGGCGCCGACCCGGAGGGCTCGGTGTACTCCGGCGGCACCGGCCGCCCCTACCTGGTGGAAGGCGTCGGCGAAGATTTCTGGCCCGCGGCCTATGACCCGGCCGTGCCCGACGAGATCATCGCGGTCTCCGACGCCGACTCCTTCGACATGACCCGACGGCTGGCCCGCGAAGAGGCCCTGCTGGTCGGCGGCTCCTGCGGCATGGCCGTCGTCGCCGCGATCAAGGTCGCCCAGGAGGCCGGGCCGGATTCGGTGGTCGTGGTCCTGCTGCCCGACGGCGGCCGCGGCTACCTGTCGAAGATCTTCAATGACGGCTGGATGTCGTCCTACGGTTTCCTGCGCACCCGCCTGGACGGCTCGATCGCCGAGCCGACCGTCGGCGACGTCCTGCGCGGCAAGTCCGGGGCGCTACCCGATTTGGTGCACACCCACCCGTCGGAAACCGTGCGTGACGCCATCGGCATCCTGCGCGAGTACGGCGTGTCCCAGATGCCCGTCGTCGGCGCCGAACCGCCGGTGATGGCGGGTGAAGTGGCCGGCAGCGTTTCGGAGCGCGAACTGCTGTCCGCGGTGTTCGAAGGGCGGGCCAAACTCGCCGACGCGGTGTCGGTGCACATGAGCCCGCCGCTGCCGCTGATCGGTGCGGGGGAGTTGGTCAGCGCGGCGGCCAAGTCGCTGGGTGAACGGGATGCGCTAATGGTCGTCGAGGAGGGCAAGCCCGTCGGCGTGATCACCCGCCACGATCTGCTGGGCTTCCTGTCCGACGGGCCGCGCCGCCGCTGAAGTAGTTACTCGGGCAAATTCTTTGAGCGCCGTATTGCGCTCAGATGAAGATTGCGCGTTGTCGCGATACGCAGGTTCTTCTCAGGTACATTTAGGCCGCTTTATCCCAGGTGATCGTTGTCGAACTGGAAGGCGCCATGACCGAACAACCACCAGGTCCCCCGCCGGGGAACTACCCGCCGCCGCCTCCCGGGAACTATCCGCCGCCACCACCGCCACAGGGCGGATACGCGCCGCCGCCGCCTGGCGCCGGCTTCGGCGGACCACCCTCGCCCGGCCAGCCGGTTCCCCAGCTGCCGCAGAGCGCCTACACGTCGTGGTTCACCCGAGTCGTCGCGTGGCTCATCGACTACATTCCGGCCTACATCATCTTGGGCATCGGCTACGGCGTCCTGATCGGCACCTCGAATACCGACTGTGTTACCGACACCTCGGAGTACGAGACCGGAACCTACTGCGCCTCGGACACCTCGACCACCGGCACGCTGGTCCTGGTCATCGCAGGCCTGATTGCGATCGCGTTCGTGGTTTGGAACCTCGGTTACCGCCAGGGCACCACCGGGTCGAGCATCGGCAAGTCGGTGATGAAATTCAAGGTCGTCAGTGAAAAGACTGGCCTCCCAATCGGTTTCGGCCTGTCGCTCGTCCGCGAGATCCTCTACCTGGTGGCCTCGTACATCTGCCTGGGCATCGTATGGCTGATCGCGGTCCTGTTCCCGCTGTGGGACAGCAAGCGCCAGACCCTCGCCGACAAGATCATGACGACCGTCTGTCTTCCCCTGTAGACAAGGACTTTCGATGACGCAGCCCCCTCCTCCGCCCGGTAACTACCCGCCGCCCCCGCCGGGGAATTACCCGCCGCCGCCTCCGCCGGGAGGGAATTACCCGCCGCCGCCTCCCGGCAACTACCCGCCCCCGCCCCCGCCGGGTGCCGGCGTACTGGCCAAGGAGGCCTACACCCCGTGGATCAAGCGGGTCGGCGCCTGGATCATCGATGTCATCCCGATCGCGATCCTGTCCGGCGTCGGACAGGGCCTGATGGTGGCCACCGGTGAGAACAACTGCACCTCCAGCAGCGTCGACAACAGCTACGGCGTGTACTGCACCTCGCAGCCGTCGGCGCTGGGGCTGATCCTGTCGTTCGTGTTCGGGCTCGCCAGCCTGGCGTTCGCGCTCTGGAACTACGGCTACCGCCAGGGCACCACCGGGTCGAGCATCGGCAAGTCGGTGCTGAAGTTCAAGGTGATCAGCGAGAAGACCGGCCAGCCGATCGGTTTCGGGCTGTCGATCGTGCGCCAGATCGCCCACTTCGTGGATGCGATCATCTGCTACATCGGCTACCTGTTCCCCTTGTGGGACGCCAAGCGGCAGACGCTCGCCGATAAAATCATGACGACGGTGTGCGTGCCGCTCTGACGCCTCGAGCCGATAGGCTCGAAACCGATGAGTGAGCAACGCAGCGCAGCAGATCGGCACCGGGCCCAGGGGTTCGCGACCAGGGCCATCCATGCCGGCTACCGTCCCGACCCGGCGACCGGTGCCGTCAATGCGCCGATCTATGCGAGCAGTACGTTCGCCCAGGACGGTGTCGGCGGCCTGCGCGGCGGCTTCGAATACGCGCGCACTGGCAACCCGACGCGCGCGGCGCTGGAGGCGGTGCTCGCCGCCGTCGAGGACGGCACGTTCGGGCGGGCGTTCAGCTCCGGGATGGCGGCCACCGACTGCGCGTTGCGGGCGGTGCTGCGTCCCGGTGATCACGTCGTCATTCCCGACGACGCCTACGGCGGTACCTTCCGGCTCATCGACAAGGTGTTCACCCAGTGGGGGGTGCAGCACACGCCGGTGGCGCTGTCCGACCTCGACGCGGTTCGCGCGGCGATCACCCCCACCACCAAGCTGATCTGGGTGGAGACCCCCACGAATCCGCTGCTGTCGATCGCCGACGTCTCGGCGATCGCCGAGATCGCCGCGGTCGGTGGCCAGAAGGTGTTGGTGGACAACACCTTCGCATCACCGGCCCTGCAGCAGCCGCTGAATCTCGGCGCCGACATCGTGCTGCACTCGACGACGAAGTACATCGGCGGGCACTCCGACGTGGTCGGGGGCGCGCTGGTGACCAACGACGAGGAACTCGACACCAAGTTCGCCTTCCTGCAGAACGGTGCCGGCGCCGTGCCCGGCCCGTTCGACGCGTATCTGACGATGCGGGGTCTGAAGACACTTCAACTGCGGATGCAGCGGCACAGCTCCAACGCCGCGAAGGTGGCCGAATTCCTGGCCGAGCACGAGGCGGTGAGCGCGGTGCTCTATCCCGGCCTGCCGTCGCATCCCGGCCACGAGGTGGCCGCCCGGCAGATGAGCGGATTCGGCGGCATGGTGTCGGTGCGGATGCGCGGTGGTATCGAGGCGGCGCGCCGGTTGTGCTCGCGCACTGAGGTTTTCATTCTCGCCGAGTCGCTCGGCGGGGTGGAGTCGCTGATCGAGCATCCCGGTGCCATGACCCATGCCTCGACGGCCGGCTCGCAACTTGAGGTGCCCGACGACCTGGTTCGTCTCTCGGTGGGAATCGAGGACCCGGCCGATCTGCTCGGCGACCTCGAGCAGGCCTTAAACTAGCGCCGGCCGTACCGCGGCGGTGGTCACCGCCAGGTTGACCTCGGCCATCTTGTTGTCGTCAACCCATGTGCCGCTTGCGATTTCGATGGCCCGGTCGGCCACCCACTGCCAGCCGCGGTCGTTGAGGCTCAACACTGCGCCCAGGCCGCCAACGGTATGCAGCAGCGAGACGATCGTCGCGGTCACGGGATCGGGGCAGTTGCCGTCGAACAGCGTCGACAACATCGCCGACCGTGCCGCATCCACCCGCGTCCGGCTGGCCAGCGGCCAGGCGTAGGAGTTGCGGCGAAATCGGTTCTGCGACAACGCGATCTGATGCAGCTGGCCGGTGCGCAGCAGCTGGTCGATGACGCGGTCCTCGGTGTGCTTGCGCAGCTTGCCGATCGCCGCGCTGGGCGTGACCGGTGCCTCCTGGAGCAGCGTCAGTGCTGGGCGTACCACGGGATCCAGCGGGGGTGGTCCCGCCAGCGCGACCAGGTGATCGGGCGGTACGGGTTCGCCCGGTACTGCCGGCCGCACCCGGCAGTCATAAGCCAGATCCAACAACACCGCGGCGGCCAGCAGCCGCTGCAGGAGGCTCGGCTCGATAGCGGGCTGTGCCGCACCGTTGTCGAGCAGCAGCAGGAGAAGGTCTTCGGCGATGCGCGCCACGCGCGAGGGAGCCTACGAGTGGTAGGGCTCGGCGCTGACCAGCGTGACCTTCACGGTCTTGCCACTGGGCACCGCGTACTCGCGGGTGTCGCCGACCTTGGCGTTGAGCAGAGCGCCGCCCAGCGGGGAGTTCGGCGAGTACACCTCGAGCTTGTCGTGATCGATGCCCTCCTGGCGGGTGGCGATCAGGAAGGTCTCGGTGTCGGACTCGTCGCCGTCGTAGTAGACCTTGACCACCGAACCGGGCAGTGCGACGCCGGACTGCTTGGGCGCCTCGCCCACCTTGGCGGTGTTCAGCAGCTCTTGCAGCTGGCGGATGCGCGCCTCCTGCTGGCCCTGCTCCTCGCGGGCGGCGTGGTAGCCGCCGTTCTCACGCAGGTCGCCCTCTTCGCGGCGGTCGTTGATCTCGGCGGCGATGACCGGACGGTTGGCGATCAACTGATCCAGCTCGGTCTTGAGCCGGTCGTATGACTCCTGGGTCAGCCAGGTCACCTGGGTATCGGTCATCTCGCCGCGCTCCTCATTCGTTGGTTCCGCGATGTTCGCGTTGCAGTCTGTTGTCGCTGCTGGGAACATGCGGATGGTTCCGCGTGTATTGCCATCGAAGAGCTGCGATCAAACGCGCTAATGAAGCAATACACGGCTCCCAGCAGGAACCGTGTATCGACCAAGTCTACCAC
Organism: Mycolicibacterium crocinum; assembly: GCF_022370635.2. The sequence goes on from NZ_CP092362.2 coordinate 1,348,963, forward strand.
CGCGAGGACAGTCGCCCTTAATGCTTTCGCAGTTCCGTGTTAGTTGTTCCGTCGCCGGTCAGGGCGTGACGAGATAGGCGGGAACGTCATTTCCACAACCGTAAATATCGCCGACGAACGGTCGTTTGTACGACTTCACAAATGTGGTGACCTGCACCGTTGCGTCCTGAGACGGTGGCACCAGAATTTCCCGGCGGCCGGTCTCGTCGCCGTCATGAGAACGAACTCGGACAATGCAATGCGCCGGCTGCGAGGGATCCTTTCGGGTCACGCTGATCGTCACCGAAACGGTGTGATCGTCGGTGACCTCATACGCCGCGATTTTGCCCTCGACATCGTTGCCTTCGAACCGCTGGTAGGCGATCAGGGCGAGCACGACGCCTGCCGCCAAAACGAGGACACCCAGCGCGAACGCCACCCGGCGCCGGGTCGCCGCGGGCAGGCGCGAGCGCCCGTAGCGCGACTCCGGGGGGAGTGGCGGGGGACTGTCGGTCATGGGTTGCAGGTGCGTCTCTCGTCAGCAGGCTTCGATTACGGGTATCCACGCCCCGAATGGAACTATTGGACTATTGGACTATAGGGCGTGCCGGCGCTGTTGCACCTGCACGTAAGACCCGATGACGACACAGTGAGTACAGGGGAGAAGTGACCGAACTGCGGTTGATGGCCGTGCACGCCCACCCGGACGACGAGTCCAGTAAGGGCGCGGCCACCCTTGCCCGTTATGCCGCCGAAGGCCACCGGGTCAAGGTGGTGACGCTGACCGGCGGGGAGCGCGGCGACATCCTCAATCCGGCGATGGATCTGCCCGAGGTGCGCGGCCGGATCGCCGACATCCGGAAGGACGAGATGGCCCGGGCCGCCGAAATCCTCGGCGTCGAACACCACTGGCTGGGGTTCGTGGACTCGGGGTTACCCGAGGGCGACCCGCCGCCGCCGCTGCCCGACGGCTGCTTCGCGCTGATTCCGCTGGAGCAGCCGGTCGGCGAGCTCGTGAAGCTGATCCGCGAGTTCCGCCCGCACGTCATGACCACCTATGACGAGAACGGTGGCTACCCGCACCCGGATCACATTCGCTGCCACCAGGTTTCGGTGGCCGCCTACGAAGCCGCCGCCGACTACCGGCTGTACCCGGACGCCGGCGAGCCCTGGGCCGTCAGCAAGCTCTACTACAACCACGGCTTCCTGCGGGCTCGCCTGCAACTGCTGCAGGACGAATTCGCCAAGCACGGCCAGGAAGGTCCGTTCGCGGACTGGCTGAAGAAGTGGGATCCCGAAATCGACATCTTCGCCGGGCGGGTGACCACCCGGGTGTTGTGCTCGGAGTACTTCAACCAGCGCGACGAGGCGCTCAAGGCGCACGCCACCCAGATCGACCCGGACGGATTCTTCTTCGCGACGCCAATAGAGTGGCAGCAGCGGTTGTGGCCCACCGAGGAGTTCGAACTGGCTCGTTCGCGGGTGCCCGCCAAGCTGCCCGAAGACGACCTGTTCACCGGAATCGAGATTTTTGAGTGAGAGACCTGTTCACGACCGCCGTGTCGGTACTGGCTGATCCGCCCAAGAACACCGGCCCGGATTTCGGCAAGGCCAGCCCGTTCGGCCTGCTGATCGTCGTGATCCTGCTGATCTGCGTGTTCGTCCTGGTGTGGTCGATGAACAAGCACCTGAAGAAGCTGCCGCAAAGTTTTGATGAGCAGCCGGCGCAGGACGTCGAGCCCACCGACGCTGCGGTGACCGCGACGACGGACGAGGGTGCGGCGTCCGAGGGTGACGCACAGCGACCCCCACATGAGCCCGGCGGCTAACGCCCTCGGCGACGCGACCAGTCCCTATCTGCGTCAGCACGCCGACAACCCTGTCCACTGGCAGCAGTGGACTCCCGACGCGCTCGCCGAGGCCGGCCGCCGTGACGTGCCGATCCTGCTCTCGATCGGATACGCGGCGTGTCACTGGTGTCACGTGATGGCCCACGAGTCATTCGAGGACGACGAGGTCGCCGCCGCAATGAACGCCGACTTCGTCTGCATCAAGGTCGACCGCGAAGAGCGGCCGGACCTCGACGCGGTGTACATGAACGCGACGGTCGCGATGACGGGGCAGGGCGGCTGGCCGATGACCTGCTTCCTGACCCCCGACGGACGGCCGTTCTTCTGCGGCACGTACTACCCCAAGCCGCAGTTCCTGCAGCTGCTGGCGGCGGTGACCGACACCTGGCGGACGCGTCGCAGTGAGGTGGAGGAGGCCTCCGATCAGGTGGCCGGGGAACTGCGGCGGATGGCCGCGGGACTGCCCGACGGCGGACCGGAGATCGAGCCCGCGCTATGCGACCACGCCGTCATGGCGGTGCTGCGCGATGAGGATGTCGAGCGTGGTGGCTTCGGGCGGGCACCCAAGTTCCCGCCGTCGGCGTTGTTGGAGGCGCTGCTGCGCACCTACGAGCGGACCGGCTCACCGCTGCCGTTGGACCCGGTGGTCCGCACCGGAACCGCGATGGCCCGGGGCGGCATCTACGACCAACTGGCCGGTGGCTTCGCGCGCTACAGCGTCGACGCCGACTGGGTGGTACCGCATTTCGAGAAGATGCTCTACGACAACGCGTTGCTGCTGCGGGCGTACGCGCACTGGGGCCGGCGCACCGGTGATCCGCTGGCCTTGCGGATCGCCGCCGAGACTGCCGGATTCCTGCTCGGCGACCTCGCCGACGGTGACATGTTCACCTCCGCGCTGGACGCCGATGCCGCGGGTATCGAAGGTTCGAGCTACGTGTGGACGCCGGCTCAGCTGAACGAGGTCCTCGGCGGCGACGACGGAGCCTGGGCGGCAAGCCTTTTCGAGGTCACCGAGCGCGGCACCTTCGAACACGGTTCCTCGGTGCTGCAGTTGCTGACCGATCCCGACGACGCGGAGCGCTTCGAGCGGGTTCGCTCGGCACTGCTGGCCGCCCGGTCGAGGAGGGTGCAGCCCGCCCGCGACGACAAGATCGTCACCGCCTGGAACGGCTTGACCATCACCGCGCTCGCCGAAGCCAGTGTGGCCCTTGGTGTTCCACCGTTGTTGACCGCGGCGGCACGTTGCGCAGAGGCGCTGCTGGGTCTGCACATCGTCGACGGCAGGCTGCGGCGGGCCAGCCTCGGCGGGGTGGTGGGTGACAGCGCGGCCATCCTCGATGACCACGCCGCGCTGGCCACCGGGCTGCTGACGCTCTACCAGCTCACCGGCGACGGGGCCTGGTTGACGAGCGCCACCGACCTTCTCGACATCGCGCTGCGGCATTTCGCCGATCCGCAGCGGCCGGGCCGCTGGTTCGACACCGCCGACGATGCCGAGCAGCTGATGGTCCGTCCCGCCGACCCTCTGGACAACGCGACGCCCTCGGGTGCGTCCTTGATCGCCGAGGCGCTGCTGACCGCCGCGCACCTTGTCGACGCCGACCGTGCCACCCGATACGGCGAGGCCGCGGAAGCCACGCTGCGGGCCCACTCGCCGCTGCTGGCGCGTGCCCCGCGCTCGGCAGGTCACTGGCTGGCGGTCGCCGAGGCCGCCGTGCGCGGACCGCTGCAGGTGGCCGTCGCCACTGACCGCCCGGACTCCGAATTGCTCGCAGCTGCACGGCAATTGGTGCCGGGTGGCGCCATCGTCGTCGGCGGCGCGGTGGACTCCTCGCCGCTGCTGGAAGGCCGTGACCGCATCGGCGGCAACGACGCCGCCTACGTGTGCCGCGGCCGGACCTGCGACCTGCCGGTGACCGGTGCCAGGGAACTCGCCGACGCACTGGGTGTGTCCGTGTAGCGTTTGCGGCCATGAGCGATGCCCTCGATCTCGAAGCCCTGGTCAACCGCTACCTGAACACCGTCGCCGCGGGCAAGGCAGCCGACGTCGCCGCGTTGTACGCCGAGGACGCCACGCTGGAGGACCCGGTCGGCTGCGGCGAAGTCCACATCGGCCGGCAGGCCATCGAGGGCTTCTACAAGAACATCGAGGGCGCCGAGGTGAAGTCCGAACTGCTGACGTTGCGCAACGGCGGCAGCGAAGCGGCGTTCATGTTCGCCCTCACCGTCGCCGGCGCCATGCGGATCGAGGTCATCGAGGTGATGACGTTCAACAGCGACGGTCTGGTCACCTCGATGAAGGCCTACTGGGGCCCGGAGAACGTCACTACCCTCTGAGCATCTAGAAGACCGCGAACCACATCGCGATGTAGTGGCAGATCGCCGCTACCGCGGTGCAGGCGTGGAAGAACTCGTGATGGCCGAATGTCGTGGGCCACGGGTTCGGCCACTTCAGCGCGTAGAGCACGCCACCAATGCTGTACAACGCGCCGCCGACGATCAGCAGCACCAGCGCGGCGACCCCCGCGCCGTTCATGATCGGCACGATGAACCACGCGGCGACCCAGCCGAGCAGCAGATACAGCGGCACGCCGACCCAGCGCGGCGCCGACGGCCAGAACATCTTGAGCAGCACGCCGGCCAGCGCCCCACCCCATACGATCGCGAGCAGGACAATGCCGCTGCGCTCGGGCAGCGCCAGCATCGCGAACGGCGTGTAACTGCCCGCGATGAAAATGAAGATCATCGAATGGTCGGCGCGCTTCATCCACTTGCGTGCCGTCGCCGACTTCCAGTTCACCCGGTGATAGGTGCCGCTGACCGCGAACATCGCGACGATCGTGATCGTGTAGACGAACGTCGAGAGCCCCGCGCGCAGACCTTCCATCGCCCACGACACCGAGATGAGGGCCGCGCCGGCGATGAAGGCCACCACAGCGGCGTAGACGTGGATCCAGCCGCGGGCCCGGGGCTTGCCGAGGAATTGGGCGGCGGCGTCGACGACAGCTTCGGGGAAGTCTTCGGCGTAATCACGGGGCGATGGCTGCTGAGCCTCGTCGGCGATCTCGACTCTTGCGGTCATGTCACCTCCAATTCGCGACCGGGGGCATCTGCTCGTCACAGTAGTCTGGTTTGTCGTGGAGATCATTCCGCCTCGCCTCAAGGATCCGGCCTACCGGCTCTACGAGATGCGGCTGCGCCAGGAGCTGGCGCGCTCCAAGTCCCAGCTACCCCGCCATATCGCCGTGCTGTGCGACGGCAACCGGCGCTGGGCTCGTGATGCTGGTCACGACGACGTCGCCTACGGCTACCGGATGGGTGCGGCCAAGATCGCCGAAATGCTGCGCTGGTGTGCGGAATCCGGCATCGAGATGGCGACGGTCTACCTGCTGTCCACCGAAAATTTGCAGCGCGATCCCGACGAACTGTCCTGCCTGATCGAGATCATCACCGAGGTCGTCGAGGAGATCTGCGCGCCGACGAACCGGTGGAGCGTGCGCACCGTCGGCGATCTCGAGTTGCTCGGCGAGGAGCCCGCCCGCCGCCTTCGTGACGCCGTCGACAGCACCGCCGGGCTGCCGCCCGCCTCGTTCCACGTCAACGTCGCCGTCGGTTACGGCGGCCGGCAGGAGATCGTCGATGCCGTCCGGGCGCTGCTGAGTAAGCAGCTGGCCAACGGCGCCACCTCGGAGCAGCTCATCGAAGCCGTCACGATCGAGGGGATCTCGGAGAACCTCTACACCTCGGGGCAGCCCGATCCCGATCTGGTGATCCGGACCTCGGGAGAGCAGCGGCTCTCCGGATTCCTGTTGTGGCAGAGCGCCTATTCAGAGATGTGGTTCACCGAGGCGCACTGGCCGGCGTTCCGACGCGTCGACTTCCTGCGCGCGCTGCGCGCCTACAGCCGCAGGCATCGGCGATTCGGCATGTGATGGCTGCGCTGTCGGCGGTGGTCTTCACACTCAGCTGGTGGCTGGGCCTGTATCTGCTGGCGCGCGATCCGCGTAAGCCGGTGCTGGCACTGGCCGCTATCGGATTGTGCGGATTCGCCGGCGTGGTGGCGTTGGATGCGGTGCGAGTGGTCAGCGTCGCGCACGCCGATCTGCTGGGCCAGATCGAGATCTACCTTGTCGCGGTGCCGGGGGTGGCCTGGTTCGCCGTCGTGCTCGAGTTGGCCAGGCCGACCGACACCTGGCGAAGCCGCGCCACCGAATGGGCGTTGATCGCCGTGGTCGCCGCCCTCACGCTGGTAGGTGCGGTCATGGCGGGGTCGGTCGAGGGCCCGTTGCGCACCGGCCACTGGGTGATGTTCGCGGTGATCTCGGTGTCCACGCTGGGCGCGATGGTGGCCGCTGTGCGCCGGGCCGCGCAGCCCGGCCGGGTGGCCGGGGTGGTGGTCATCGCGACGTTGTTCTTCGCGCTGGGCAACGCGATCCTGGTGATCCCGCTGGGTCTGGTGCCGAGCTGGCTGGCGTTGGCGTCCACCGGTTTTGACGTGCTGCTGCTGGGGCTTGCGGTCGCGCTGTGGGATGCCTTCGACGAAGGTCAGGCGCTGCGCGCCGACATGCTGCGGTCGTTCATCGCGACGGTGGTGGTGGCGGTCCTGTTCGGCGGGCAGGCGCTGATCGGGATGGCGGTCACCGGGGCCGACGGGCCCGGCCGCACCGCGCTGACCGTGTTGCTGTTCACCAGCCTGGCGGTCGCGATCGCGATCAACGTGCTGGCCGACCCGCTGGCCGGCCTGCTGGACCGGCTGGCGTTCTCGCATTCGCCGCGGCTGCGCGCCGACCGCGCCGCGTTGCGCGGCGCGGAGGCCGCGCTGCCGCTGGTCGCCGTCAATCCGCTGGACGCTCTCGACGACGAGGCCTTCGCGCGGCTGACCCGCCGCGCGCTGGGCCACTACGGCGATCTGTCCAAACTCGTCGCCAGCCCGCTGACCCAGCTGCCCGTCATCGACGAGCGGCTGGCTGCCCGCGGGGCGCCCGACCAGCCCCTGGAGCGGGCCAACGAACTCAAGGCCGTGCTGGCCGAACACATCGCCCGGCTGAAGCCGCGCAGCGGCGGCTCGTTTGGTACCACCGAGCATTGGCGCTACTACAACGCGCTGTACTTTCCCTACGTCGTCGGGGTTCGGGCGTACGCGCAGAACGCCACCGCCGCTGGTCTGGATCCGGTGGCGCGGCAGGCGTGGCAGTGGTTCGTCACCGAGGTTCCGCAGCGTTCGCTGCACAACTGGCAGAACGCCGCGGCCCGATTGATCGCCGCGGACCTGCGCTCCCAACAGGCAGTCACACACTCCTGAGCTGCGGCTGGCAGTACTTGGCAGCGCCACGTCTCGATCTGGCAGTGCGTCCTGAGCAGCCTCAAGGACATGACCGCCATGATCACCAGGAACCACCCGTTCTCTGATTCGACAGATTCACTGCTGCGCTTCGCGATGCGCGTGGACGCCACCCTGACCGGCGTTCTCGGCTTGGCCATCGCGGTGATGGCCGACCCGCTGGGCCGGCTGACCGGACTGACTGCGGCGCAGGGCTACATCGCCGGTGCGGCGTTCGTGCTCTGCGGACTCGTCGTCTACTCGCTGGCCGCATCACCCGACCTTCGCCGGGTCGGCACCGGCCTGGTCGTATTCAACACCGCCAGCACCGTCGGCTTCATCGCCGTCGCCGAGGCCGGGGTGTTGCCGCTGACCACCGTCGGCTCCATCGCCGCACTGGCCGGTGCGCTCTACACCGCGACCTTCGCCGTTCTGCAGTACCTCGGAGTGCGCCGTCTGGCGTGACTCCCGCCCCGCCGGTGTGGGGCGCCGCCGCAAGAGGTTACGGCGAGCCGCCCCGCACCGGCACTCACCCAATCCGCCACATCAACCCACCACGAGAGGAACGCAAATGACCACCACCCTTCCCGCCACCACATCGGATTCGCTGCTGCGCATGGCCATGCGGGTCGACGCCGTCCTGTCCGGCGTGTGCGGCGTCGTCCTGATGGCCGCTGCCGGACCGATCTCCGGGTTCACCGGTTTCTCGAAGACAGCCGAATTCACCACCGGCGCGGTCTTTCTCGTCTACGCCGTCGTGGTGTTCCTGGCCGCCGGGCTGAAGCGGGTGCGCACCGCGGGCATCGCCACCGCGATCGCCAACCTGATCTTCACAATCGCGGCGGTCGTCGCCGTGATCGAGCTCGACCTCACGACCGCGGGTGTGGTCGTGACGCTGGCAAGTGGCGTGTACACGCTGGTGTTCGCCGACCTGCAGTACCTCGGGGTGCGCCGCATCAAATAGGGTTTGCGGCATGCATGTCGTAGCGTTCGCCGCCGCGCGCAAGGCGGTCCTGGAAGAGGCCGGCGGGGTTACCGCAGAAGGCTTCCCGATGACGAGCTGCTACGTGGAGAGCCTGCCTTCGCAGATCACCGTGCCGCTGGTGCTGGCCGTCCATGCGCCGGGTGGCACGGACTACGAGCCGCGCCGCTACATCGTCGCGAAATCGCCTGAGGGGGAGCGGGTCGGGCTGCTCGAGTTCGCCTGGCAGTGGCCCGACAACCCCGGGGTGCCGGTCAAGTTCCGGGTCTTCGCCCACCACCTGCCGATGACCGTGTACTCCGCGGGCGTCTACACCATCGGGATATACAACGATCCCGACGCCGGCGAGGCGGAGTTCGCGTTCCCGCTGCCGGTGCTGCGGCTCAACCCGCTCACCGGTGTGCCGAACAACCCCAACTAAAGCTTGCGCAGGCGCAGCCGGTTGATCGCGTGGTCGGCGTCCTTGCGCAGCACCAGCGTCGCCCGCGGCCGGGTCGGCAGGATGTTCTCGATCAGGTTCGGCCGGTTGATCGAACTCCAGATGTCGCGGGCGGCCGCGACGGCCTGGGTGTCGGTCAGGCCCGCGTAGTGGTGAAAGTGCGAGGCCGGGTTGGCGAACGCGCCGCGCCGCATCGCCAGGAAGCGGTCGACGTACCACTGTTCGATGTCCTCGATGCGGGCGTCGACGTACACCGAGAAGTCGAACAGGTCCGACACCATCAGGGTCGGGCCTGTTTGCAGGACGTTGAGCCCCTCGAGGATCAGGATGTCCGGATGGGTGACGACGTGTTTCTCGCCGGGCACGATGTCGTAAATCAGGTGTGAGTACACCGGCGCACAGACTTGGTCGGCGCCGGACTTCACCGTCGTCACGAACCGCATCAGCGCGCGGCGGTTGTAGCTTTCTGGAAAACCCTTGCGGTGCATCAGGTTTCGGCGGGTCAGCTCGGCGTTGGGGTAGAGGAAGCCGTCAGTGGTGACCAGGTCGACGCGGGGGTGGTGCTCCCAGCGGGCCAGCAGTGCCTGCAGCACACGCGCGGTGGTGGACTTGCCGACGGCGACGCTCCCGGCGACGCCGATGATGAACGGCACCGGCCGGTCCGGGTTCTGCTGCGGCTCGCCGAGGAACTCCGAGGTGGCGGCGAACAGCCGCTGGCGCGCGGCGACCTGCAGATGGATGAGCCGGGCCAGCGGCAGGTAGACCTCTTCGACCTCGAGCAGATCGACCTGCTCACCCAGACCGCGCAGCCCAACCAGTTCGTCCTCCGTCAGCTTCAACGGGGTCGACATGCGCAGGGAACGCCATTGACTCCGGTCGAACTCGACGTAAGGGCTGGGTTCACTCAGCCGCGCCATCGTGCCAGTCTTGCAGTTAGCTTGGTTGACATGCAGCCCGGCACCCTTATCCGCGATTACTTAACCCTCGGTTTGCGGTTCGACCGTATCGAGGAAGGCTACGTCGACTCCTTCACCGGCGATCCCGAACTGCGTCGCGCCGTCGCCGACGAACCCGCGCCAGAGCCGGCTGACCTGGCGCGGCAGGCCGACCGGTTGCTGGCCGAACTGCCTCAGGTTCCTCGCGAAGCAGGCTTCACCGACCAGCGCGCCGACTTCATCGGCGCACACCTGCGGGCCCTGCAGTTCTCCGCGCGCAAGTTCGCCGGCGAGCAGGTCGGCTTCATCGACGAGGTACGTAACTACTTCGACGTCGAGATCAGCCGCGGCGACCCCGAGCGCTACCGCGCCGCCCACGCCCGCATCGACGAGGTGCTCGCCGGCAGCGGGTCGCTGACCGAACGGATGGACGCCCACCGACAGTCCGACGAGATTCCGCCCGAGCGGCTCGAGGAGTGCATCCACGCGTTCTCCAGTGCGCTGCGCGACAAAGTCCGCGCGACGTACCCCCTGCCCGACACCGAGACCATCGTCTACGAGGTGGTCACCGACAAGCCGTGGTCGGGGTTCAACTACTACAACGGCAACTACACCTCGACGGTCGCGGTCAACGCCGACCTCAAGCAGCAGATGTCCAACCTGCCGCGCCTGGTCGCCCACGAGTCCTATCCCGGCCACCACACCGAGCACTGCCGCAAGGAGGCCGGGCTGGTGGCCGGCCAGGATCAGCAGGAACAGACCATCTTCTTGGTGAACACCCCGCAGTGCCTGATGGCTGAGGGGCTGGCCGACCTGGCGTTGCATGCCGCGGTCGGACCGGGCTGGGGGAGTTGGGCGTCGGAGATCTACGCCGATCTGGGACTGCGGTTCGACGGCGCGCGCGCCGAGGCGCTAGCGGACGCTGGGCTGCTGCTCGCTGATGTGCGCCAGGACGCGGCGCTGATGCTGCACGACGAGCACCGCGACGTCGACGACGTCGTCGCGTTCCTGCAGCGCTGGTTGCTGGTCGACGACACCCGGGCGCGCCAGATGCTGCGTTTTCTGTCCTCGCCGCTGTGGCGGGCCTACACCAGCACCTACGTCGAGGGATACCGGCTGCTGCGGGGCTGGCTCGATGATCGGCCTGCCGAGGTGGGCCTCACCGAACGGTTCGGCCGGCTGCTCGACGAGCCGCTGATCCCGTCGGCGCTGCGGGTGGACGCGGCCTGAACAGGGGCGGATAGGCTTGGGCCATGACCGCAGACTCGACGATTTCGCCCTCGGCCGCCGCTCCCGGTGCCGACTACGCCGCCACCGCCAGTGAGGCCTACCGGGCGGCGTTACAGGTCATCGAGACCGTCGAGCCGCGAATCGCTGATGCGACCCGCAAAGAGCTTGCCGATCAACGGGATTCGCTCAAACTGATCGCCAGCGAGAACTACGCCTCACCCGCTGTGCTGTTGACCATGGGTACCTGGTTCTCGGACAAGTACGCCGAGGGCACCGTCGGGCACCGCTTCTACGCCGCGTGCCAGAACGTCGACACCGTCGAGTCGCTGGCCGCCGAGCACGCCCGCGAACTGTTCGGCGCCCCGTACGCCTACGCCCAGCCGCACTCCGGGATCGACGCCAACCTGGTCGCGTTCTGGGCCATCCTGGCCACCCGGATCGAGGCCCCGGCCCTGACCGATTCCGGGGTCAAGCACATCAACGACCTCTCCGAGGCCGAGTGGGAGCGGCTGCGCGCGCGGCTGGGCAGCCAACGGCTGCTGGGCATGTCGCTCGATGCCGGCGGCCACCTCACCCACGGTTTCCGGCCCAACATCTCCGGCAAGATGTTCCACCAGCGCAGCTACGGGACGAACGCCGAGACCGGGTTGATCGACTACGACGCCGTCCGCGCGGCTGCCAAGGAATTCAAGCCGCTGATCCTGGTGGCCGGATATTCGGCCTACCCGCGACGGGTCAACTTCGCCACGATGCGCGAGATCGCCGACGAGGTCGGCGCCACCCTGATGGTCGACATGGCGCACTTCGCCGGGCTGGTGGCCGGCAAGGTCTTCACCGGCGACGAGGACCCGGTTCCGCACGCCCACGTCACGACGACGACCACGCACAAGTCGCTGCGCGGGCCCCGCGGTGGCCTGGTGCTGGCCACCGAGGAGTACGCGCCCGCGGTCGACAAGGGCTGCCCGATGGTGCTCGGCGGACCGCTGTCCCACGTCATGGCGGCCAAGGCTGTCGCGCTGGCCGAGGCTCGCCAGCCGTCGTTCCAGGCCTACGCCCAGCGGATCGCCGACAATGCCAAGGCCTTCGCCGACGGGCTGCTCAAGCGCGGCGCGAAGCTGGTCACCGGCGGCACCGACAACCACCTGGTGCTGCTCGACGTCCAGTCCTACGGATTGACCGGCCGGCAGGCGGAGTCGGCTCTGCTGGACGCCGGCGTGGTCACCAACCGCAACGCGATCCCGTCGGACCCGAACGGCGCCTGGTACACCAGCGGCATCCGCTTCGGCACGCCGGCGCTGACCACCCGCGGGTTTGGGCCGGACAATTTCGACCGGGTCGCCGAGCTGGTCGTCGAGGTGCTCACCAACACCGAGGCCGAGGGGACGTCGAAGGCCAAGTACAAGCTGGCCGACGGCACCGCCGACCGTGTGCACGCCGCGGCGGCCGAGCTGCTGGCCGCCAACCCGCTGTATCCGGGCCTGACTCTCTAACCCGCGAAACGCCGGGTGGCCGCGCTTTTGGACATCCGTGTCTTTGGGTTACAGTTACTTCATGGCACAGAAACCTGTCGCGAATGCGCTGACGCTCGAACTTGAGCCGGTTGTCGCTGACAATCTGGCCCGATACCTGGCCACCGCCGATGAGTGGTACGGCCATGACTACGTCCCGTTCGACCAGGGCGAGAACTTCGCCTTCCTCGGCGGCAAGGACTGGGACCCCTCCCAGGTGACTCTGCCCGCCGACGTCGTCGACGCCTTGGAGATCCTGCTGATCACCAAGGACAACCTCGCCGGATACCACCGCGAGCTCGTCGAGCACTTCATCCTGGAAGACAAATGGGGCCGCTGGATGGGCCGGTGGACCGCCGAGGAGAACCTGCACGCCATCGCGCTGCGGAACTACCTCGTGGTCACCCGCAACTTCGACCCGACCGCCAACGAGGACGTCCGCGTCAACCACGTCATGCGCGGCTACCGGGCCGACAACTTCACCCAGATCGAGACGCTGGTGTTCATGGCGCTCTACGAGCGCGCCCACGCGGTGTTCACCCGCAACCTCGAGGCCAAGATCGAGGAGCCGGTGCTCAAGGGTCTGGTCGGCCGGATCGCCGCGGACGAGGAGCGGCACGAAGAGTTCTTCGCCAACCTCGTCGCGCACTGCCTGCAAACCCACCGCGACTCGACGATCAACGCGATCGCCCGCCGCGCGGCCGGCTTCGGTCTGGTCGGCGGCGACATCTGGGAGTACCAGGACAAGCTGCAGAACGTCGCCAAGGCCGGCATCTTCGACTACGAAACCTCGCGGAAGGTGGTCACCGACCGCATCGCGGCATGGGGTCTGGGCGACGAACCGACGCTGAAGAAAATCGTTCGCTCGTAACACGCCCGCGCGCCTGATCGGCGCGCACGCCGCTACGGGAGTAGCGTCACTTTCGATGGCTAGCGACATGCTCTGCTGTCCGGGCGGTACCTATCGTTTCGACTACGACAGGACCGGTCCCGGTCCTGGTGCCGCAGTGTCCGCCGAGGGGTTCGCGGGGACCGCGTGAGCCTGAGGAGCGCCCAGTGACCGATTCGCAGTCGCCCATTCGGACGTATGTGCTCGACACCTCTGTCCTGCTGTCCGATCCGTGGGCGTGCACCCGGTTCGCCGAACACGAAGTGGTGGTACCGCTCGTGGTCATCAGTGAACTGGAAGCCAAGCGCCACCACCACGAGCTGGGCTGGTTCGCCCGGCAGGCGCTGAGGCTGTTCGACGACCTTCGCTTGGAGCACGGTCGTCTGGATCAGCCGATTCCCATTGGGACGCAAGGCGGAACACTGAATGTCGAACTCAACCACAGCGATCCGATGGTGTTGCCGTCCGGCTTCCGCACCGAGAGCAACGACACCCGCATCCTGACCGTCGCGGCCAACCTCGCGGCCGAGGGCAAGCGAGTCACGTTGGTCAGCAAGGACATTCCGCTGCGGGTGAAGGCCGGCGCGGTCGGTCTGCTGGCCGACGAGTACCACGCTCAGGACGTGATCACCTCCGGCTGGACCGGCATGACCGAGCTCGACGTGGCCGGCGATGACATCGACACTATCTTCGCCGACGGCGAGATCGATCTCGAGGAAGCCCGTAACCTGCCGTGCCACACCGGCGTTCGGCTGCTCGGGGCCAACTCCAGTGCGCTGGGCCGGGTGAACGCGGACAAGAAGGTTCAGCTGGTGCGCGGCGATCGCGAAGTGTTCGGCCTCCGGGGAAGGTCCGCCGAACAACGCGTCGCCCTCGATCTGCTGCTCGACGAATCGGTGGGCATCGTGAGCCTCGGCGGCAAGGCCGGCACCGGCAAGTCGGCGCTGGCACTGTGCGCGGGGTTGGAGGCGGTGCTGGAGCGGCGCACCCAGCGCAAGGTCGTGGTGTTCCGGCCGCTGTACGCCGTCGGCGGCCAGGATCTGGGCTACCTGCCGGGCAGTGAGAGCGACAAGATGGGCCCGTGGGCGCAGGCCGTCTTCGACACCCTCGAGGGCCTGGCGTCACCGGCCGTGCTGGAGGAAGTGCTCTCCCGCGGAATGCTCGAGGTGCTGCCGCTGACCCACATCCGCGGTCGTTCGCTGCACGACTCGTTCGTGATCGTCGACGAAGCGCAGTCACTGGAGCGCAACGTGCTGCTGACCGTGCTGTCGCGACTGGGCAGCGGGTCGCGGGTGGTGCTGACCCACGACGTCGCGCAGCGCGACAATCTGCGCGTCGGGCGCCACGACGGTGTGGCGGCGGTCATCGAGAAACTCAAGGGCCACCCGCTGTTCGCGCACATCACGCTGATGCGTAGCGAACGTTCACCGATCGCCGCACTGGTCACCGAGATGCTCGAGGAGATCAGCCCCGGCGCCCTGCCCTGAGACGCGTGGACAGGGACCGGCCAGGATGGGCCGGTAAACTCACTGCCGTGCCGCGCCGACCCGACAGCCTGTCCTGGTCCTATTTGCGCACCGCCATCGGGGTCTGTGCAGGTGTCGCCGTCGTCGTCATCGGCGGTTTCACCGGCCACGTCAAGGTGGCCAGGGCTGATGCCGTCGACTGCTCGGTGGTCAAGTGTGTGGCGCTGACCTTCGATGACGGGCCGTCGCCCTACACCGACCGGCTGCTGGGCATCCTCGAGAAGGCCGACGCCAAGGCCACGTTCTTCGAGATCGGCAACAAGGTCGCGGCCAACCCGGCGGGAGCCAAGCGGGTCGTCGACGCCGGCATGGAGCTCGGCAGCCACACCTGGGAACACCCGAACATGACGACGATCCCGGCCGAGGACGTGCCGGCGCAGTTCAGTAAGGCCAACGACGCGATCAAGGCGGCCACCGGGCAGACACCCGTGTTGTGGCGGCCGGCCGGTGGATTGACCAACGATGCGGTCAACAAGGTCGCCGCCCAGTACGGGCTCGCCGCGATCCTGTGGGACGTGATCCCGTTCGACTGGATGAACGACTCGAACACCAACGCCACCCGCTACATGCTGATGACGCAGATCAAGCCCAACTCGGTGGTGCTGTTCCACGACACCTACTCGTCGACGGTCGATCTGGTCGAACAGTTCATCCCGGTGCTGAAAGCCAACGGCTACCACCTGGTCACCGTGAGCCAGATGCTGGGCCCGCGCGCGCCGGGCAGCGTGTACGGGTCGCGGGACAACGGGCCGCCGGCCAACCAGCTGCAAGACATCCCGGTCGCTGACATCCCGACCCTGCCGAACACCCCGTCGCCCAAGCCGATGCCGAACATCCCGATCACCGACATCCCCGGGGCCAATTCCGGCGGCTCCAACAACGGTGCTTAGCGCTGGCGCCTAGGTGCACACCGCCACCCCGTTTGTCCTGACCCTGCTGGTCCTGGGCTACGCCGTGATGTCCGGCCTGGTCGCCCGGTGGTACGTCGCCCCGGCGCTGATCTTCGTCGGGCTGGGAATGCTGCTCGGGCCCTTCGGTTTCAATCTGCTGCAGGCCGGTCCCGGCACCGAGGGCTACACGCTGCTGGCGCAGCTCGCGTTGACCGTGATCCTGTTCAACCAGGCGGCAAAGCTGGACCCCGGCAAGGTGTTTCGGCGCGGGCATGTCACCTTCCGGCTGCTGGTGATCGGGATACCGCTGACCCTGGTGCTCGGCACGCTGACCGCGGCGGCGCTGCTGCCGGTGCTGCCGTGGTGGGAGGCGGTGTGCTTGGCGGCGATCGTTGGACCCACCGAGGTGGCGCTCATCGAGGCGCTGATCGAGGATCACCGGATCCCGGAGCGGGTGCGCAACGCGCTGTCGGTGGAAAGCGGCTTCTACGACGGCTTCGCGTTGGCGGTGCTGCTGGCCGCACTCGCGTTGGCGTCGGCGCAGACCGACGAACGCCCACGGGACTGGACCTGGTTCGTCGTGCGCACCGAGCTGGTGTCACTGGTGATCGGTGCGGGCGTCGGACTGCTCGGCGCGGTGGTGATCGCATGGTCGCGGCGGCGGGAATGGATGAACGACACGTGGGCGCAGCTGGCCACGCTGGCCGTCGCGCTGATCTGCTTCGAATTCGGCGAACGGGTGCACGCCAGCGGGTTCGTCGCGGCGTTCACCGGCGGCCTGGCGTTCGCGGTGGTGGCGCGCCGCAGCAATACCCAAGTGCCGAACCAGGTTTCGGATGCCACCGCGCAGCTGCTGGAGCTGTTGGTGTTCGCGATGTTCGGTGCGTTCGCGGTGATCGATGCCTGGCAGCACACGAGCTGGCGAGTGGTGGTGTTCTGCGTCGTCGCGCTGTTCGGGGTGCGACTGGTCGCGGTGCTGGTGGCGTTGATCCGCACCGACCTACCCGCCTACAGCCGGCTGTTCATCGGTTGGTTCGGGCCGAGGGGCATCGGCACCGTGGTGCTCGCGCTTCTGGTCATCGAGCGTGGGGAGATCCAGCATCCCGATGTGCTCGCTCAGGCCGGGGTCATCGCGGTGACGCTGAGCCTGATTGTCCACAGCATCAGTGCGCCACTGGGCATCCGCCGCTACGGGTCAGTCGGATCGGCCCCGGCTGCGCCGTAGCTTGCGGCCTTCCTCGATGAGGGCCTGCTCCTTGGCCTCGTTCTTCTCCACCATTTTGGTGTCGCGCGGTGGCAGCTGCAGGTCGCGCTCGGCGTGCAGGCCGGCCTGCAGCTGACGACCCCGCTCCAGTTCGGCGTCGAGTTCGGCCCCGAACAGCAAGGCCACGTTGGTGATCCACAGCCACAGTAGGAAGACGATGACCCCCGCCAGCGTCCCGTAGGTCTTGTTGTAGCTGGAGAAGTTCGCGACGTACACGCCGAAGAGCACCGAGGCCAAGATCCACACGACGATGGCAAGTCCGGCGCCGACGCTGATCCACCGGAACTTGGGTTGACGGACGTTCGGGGCGATGTAGTAGAGGATGGCCACCCCGGCGGCGACGAGAACCAGAATCACCGGCCAGCGCAGGATCGTCCACAGGGTCACCGCCACGTCGCCGGCGCCGATCAGGTTGCCCACCGATTTGGCCACCGGCCCACTGATCGCAAGCATGAAGGCGACGGCGGCGGCCATCACCAGACCGATCGCGGTGACCAACAGCTGCAGCGGCCGCAGCTTCCAGATCGGCCGGCCTTCCTCGACCTCGTAGACGCGGTTCATGGCGCGGCCGAACGCCCCGACATAGCCCGACGCCGACCACAGCGCACCGAGGATGCCGAGCACCAACGCCAGTCCGGCCGAAGGGTTTTCGACCAGCTGCTGGATGGTCGGGCGCAGCGAGTCGATCGCGGAGCCGGGCAGCACGTCGTCGACGATGCCCAGCACCGTCTCGGTGGTGCGCTGGCCCTGGCCGACGACGCCGAGCAGGGAGATGACGACCACGACTGCCGGAAACAGCGACAGCACCGCGTAGTAGGTCAGTGCGGCGGCGAGATCGGTGCACTGATCGGCGGTGAACTCCCGAGCCGTCTTGCGCAGCACGTAGAACGCCGACGGTTTCGTCAGGTCAGTCGGCGACTCGGGCTTGCGGGGGTCGTCGGGATCGGCATCCGGCGACACCGCCGTCGTCGACGTGTTCTGGTCCATGCCCACCCTTACCCGGGTGGGCATGGCAGCAAACGACTCCTAGTCGCCGTCTTTTACTTTCGCCATCGCGAGCACGTCGAGGCGCTTGTCGAGCTCCTCTTCGGAGAGCTTGTCGCCGATCAGGCCGCGGTCGATGACCGTCTGCCGGATCGTCTTCTTCTCCTTGAGCGCCTGCTTGGCGACCTTGGCGGCCTCCTCGTAGCCGATGGCCGAGTTCAGCGGCGTCACGATCGACGGAGAGGATTCGGCCAGCTCGCGCAGATGCTCCTCGTTGGCGATCAGGCCGTCAATGCACTTGGTGGCGAACAACTTCGACACATTGGACAGCAGCGTGAACGACTCCAGCAGGTTGCGCGCCATCATCGGGATGTACACGTTCAGCTCGAACGCGCCCGACAGGCCGCCGACGGTGATGGCGGCGTCGTTGCCGATGACCTGGGCGGCCACCTGGGTGACGGCCTCGGGGATCACGGGGTTGACCTTGCCCGGCATGATCGAGCTACCGGGCTGCAGGTCGGGCAGCTGAAGCTCGCCCAGACCCGTCAGCGGGCCCGAGCCCATCCAGCGGATGTCGTTGGCGATCTTGGTGAACGACGCCGCGATGGTCTTGAGTGCGCCGGACGCCTCGACCAGCCCGTCGCGGGCGGCCTGCGCCTCGAAAGAGTCCTTCGCCGTGCGCAATTCGGCCAGGCCGGTCTGCTCGACGAGCACGTCGACGACCTTGGCGCCGAATCCGTCGGGGGCGTTGAGGCCGGTGCCGACCGCGGTGCCGCCGATCGCGAGCTCACCAAGACGGGGAAGTGTGGCCTTGACGCGTTCGATGCCGGCCTCGACCTGGCGGGCGTAGCCGCCGAACTCCTGGCCGAGGGTGACCGGGACCGCGTCCATCAGGTGGGTGCGACCGCTCTTGACGACCGTGCGCCACTGGCGGGCCTTGGCCGCCAGCGACTCATGCAGCACCTCGAGCGCCGGAATCAGGTGGCGCACAGCGGCTTCCGTCGCTGCGATGTGGGTGGCGGTGGGGAAGGTGTCATTGGAGCTCTGCGACATGTTGACGTCGTCGTTGGGGTGCACCGTGACGCCGTTGCGCTCGCAGATCGAGGCGATCACCTCGTTGGCGTTCATGTTGGAGCTGGTGCCCGAACCGGTCTGGAACACGTCGATGGGGAACTGGTCGTCGTGCAGTCCGTCGGCGATCTCACCGGCGGCGGCGATGATCGCGTCGGCCTTCTCGGCGGAGAGCTTGCCGAGGTCCTTGTTCACCTGTGCGCAGGCGGCTTTCAGCAGGCCCAGCGCCCGGATCTGGGTGCGCTCGAGACCGCGGAAGGAGATCGGAAAGTTCTCCACGGCACGCTGGGTCTGGGCGCGCCACAGGGCGTCTTTCGGTACCCGGACCTCGCCCATGGTGTCGTGCTCGATGCGGTATTCGCCCTCGACAGCACTGTCGGTCATCAAACGCCTTTCTTAGGGGAGTGGATATGCGGCGGTCTTGTCCCCGGTGAAATCCACCGCGGAGTATTCGTTGAGCTTCGAAAGCCGGTGATAGGCCTCGATCATCCGGACGGTGCCGGACTTGGATCGCATCACGATCGACTGGGTGGTGGCGCCGCCGCCGGAGTACTGGACGCCCTTGAGTAGGTCGCCGTCGGTGACACCGGTGGCGGAGAAGAAGACGTTCTCCCCGGAGACCAGGTCCTCGGTGAGCAGCACCCGGTCCAGGTCGTAGCCGCGGTCGATCGCCTTCTGTTTTTCGTCGTCGTCGGTGGGGGCCAGCTTGGCCTGGATCGCACCCCCCATGCAGCGGATCGCGGCGGCGGCGATGATGCCCTCGGGGGTGCCGCCGATACCGGCGAGCAGATCGGTGCCGGAGTTGGGCCGGCATGCGGAGATGGCGCCGGCGACGTCGCCGTCGGAGATCAGCCGGATGCGCGCGCCCGCCTCCCGGACGTCGGCGATCAGCTGGGCGTGCCGCGGCCGGTCCAGGATGCAGACGGTCAGGTCGGCGACGCTGGAGTTCTTCACCTTGGCGACGCGCTTGATGTTCTCCGCGATCGGCGCGGTGATGTCGATGACCTCGGCGGCGTCCGGGCCGACGGCGATCTTGTGCATGTAGAAGACGGCCGACGGGTCGAACATGGCGCCGCGTTCGGCGACGGCGAGCACCGAGATCGCGTTGGGCATGCCCTTGCTCATCAGGGTGGTGCCGTCGACCGGGTCGACGGCGAAGTCGCAGTCCGGTCCGTCGCCGTTACCGACCTCTTCACCGTTGTAGAGCATCGGGGCGTTGTCCTTCTCGCCCTCGCCGATGACCACCACACCGCGCATCGAGACCGAGTTGACCAGCTCACGCATGGCGTCGACGGCAGCGCCGTCACCACCTTCTTTGTCACCTCGGCCGACCCACCGGCCGGCGGCCATGGCGCCGGCTTCGGTGACCCGAACCAATTCGAGGGCAAGGTTGCGATCGGGCGCTTCACGGCGACGGGCGTCTGGCATGGCTGAGATTGTCCCAGAAGCCGGTCAGCCGTCCAGACCTGGGATACTGGCTGGCGTGAGCACCCCGTCCGAGACCGGCATACCGCCCAGGGAACCCAAGCCCAGGCTGCTCCAGGACGGTCGCGACATGTTCTGGTCGCTGGCCCCGCTGATCGTGGCCTGCATCGCCCTGGCCGGCCTCGTAGGGATGTGCTCGGCCCGGCCCAATAGCCCTCGCGACGGGGCGCCGCCGCCGTATGACGCCCCCGCAGCGCTGAAGGCGGACGCCGAGGCGCTGCCGATCCCGATTCGGCTGCCGCAGGTCCCGGCCGGTTGGCAGGCCAACTCCGGCAGCCGCGGCGGCATCGACGCCGGCCGCACCGACGCCAATGGACAGAAGCAGCGCGCCGTCACCGCGACGGTCGGCTACCTCGCCGCGTCCAAGATGTACGTGAGTCTCACCCAGAGCAACGCCGACGAGCAGCCGCTGGTGAATTCGATCCACCGGTCGATGTATCCCACCGGGGCGCAGGACGTCGACGGCGTGAAGTGGATCGTCTACGAGGGCGGCGAGGACACCGAACCGGTATGGACCACCCGCCTGGACAGCCAGGCCGGGCCTGCTCAGCTCGCCATAACGGGTGCCGGAAGCACCGCCGATTTCCGTACGCTGGCCGTCGCGACGCAGACACAGAAGCCCCTGCCGCGCGGCTGAAAGGAGACGTCGATGCCCGGACCCGAAGCAGATCTGACCGGATGGGTGAAGGAGCCGTTTACCGCGGCCGGTTTCACCCATGACGTCTACCGCAAGGGCGAGGGTCCCGGCGTGGTGCTGATCCCGGAGATCCCCGGCATCCACCCGGGTGGGCTGGCGTTGGGAAATTACTTGGTGGACAACGGTTTCACCGTCGCGATGCCGTCGTTGTTCGGAACCCCCGGTGCGCCGGCGCGGGGGCCGATGATGGTGCCCACGTTGGCGCGCGCCTGCGTGACGAAGGAGTTCGCGGCGTTCGCGACGAACAAGGATCGGCCGGTGTCGCACTACCTGCGGGCGCTGGCGCGGGACCTGAAGTCCAAGACCGGTAGTAAGGGTGTCGGCGTGATCGGCCAATGCTTCTCCGGCGGGTTCGCGCTGGCGGCCGCGGTCGACGACAGCGTGCTGGCCTCGGTACTCAGCCAGCCGTCGGTGCCGATCGGGTTGACGCTGAAGCACAAGCGCGATCCGGGAATGTCCGAGGGCGAGTTGCAGGTGATCGAGAAGCGCGCCGCCGAGGAGGGCCTGTGCGCGTTGGGCCTGCGATTCAGCGAGGATCCGATGGCGCCGGCCGAACGGTTCAAGACGCTCAAGGACCGGCTCGGCGATGCCTTCGAGGTCATCGAGATCGACTCGTCGAAGGGAAACACCGGAGGCTTCGGCCGGATCGCCCATTCGGTGCTCGCCCTCGAGGTGCGCGAGCAGGACGGGCATCCGGCCTACGAGGCACGCAAGCGGGTCGTGCAGTTCCTCAAGGAACGGTTGACCTAGCTATTCGCGCTCGACGCTGCGCAGGCCGTACTCAGGCGTCCACCATTCGACGACGAGCAGCGTCGCGGCGTCGTTGAGGTGGACGAGCACCACTTCGGTGATGTCGGTGCCGAATTGGTCGCCGTCGGGCCCGTCGGTGATCGTTCCCGAATAGATTGCTCGCCCCGCGATCTTCGCCTCGCCCGGCCACTCCGCTTCGGCGCCCTCGACCGGATCCACCGTCGCACTGTGGAGAGCGAACCGGGAATCGCGCCGGAGGTCAACACCCTTGCGGGCGTTGGGCATTGAGCCGAAGGTCAGCTCGCCGTTGTCGAACGTTGCCTCGATACCGGAGATCCGGGGAGACCCGTCGGCCCGCAGCGTCGCAATCGTCTTGTGCTTGCGTGCGTCGAACAATCGCTGCACGCGCTCGGCGAATTCGGGTGCGGCCGTATGAACATCCCGCCATGTCGTCATGAGGTAACCGCCGACAGCCGCCACTCGCCGGGAACACCTTTGAGTTGATGTGCGCCTCGGTCCTCGAACTCGAGTCCTGAGCCGATCACCAGGTCACGCAGCGTGCTGGAGACCAGCACATCGTTCGGGCGGGCGAGTGCACTCACGCGGGCGCCGATGTGCACGCCGATGCCGCCGATGTCGTCGCCGCGGACCTCGCATTCCCCGGTGTGCAACCCGGCGCGAATCTCGATACCGAGCGTGTGCACCGCGTCGCGAATTGCCATGGCGCAGCGGATCGCTCGCTGCGGTCCATCGAACATCGCGAGAAATCCGTCACCGGAGGTGTTGACCTCGCGGCCGCGGAAGCGGGTGAGCTGTGATCGCACGATGGCGTCGTGGGCGTCGAGCAGGGCGTGCCAGTCGCGGTCGCCCATCTCGGCCGCGCGGCGGGTCGAGTCCACGATGTCGGTGAACAAGACGGTGGCCAGAACGCGATCGTCGGCGACGGCCGGCTGTTCACCGGTGAGGAATTCGGCGATCGCATCGAAGGAATCACGCCATGGTTCGACGACGTGATAGACGTTGCGGCCCGGCAGCTCAACGAATTTCGAGTCCGCGATGTAGTCGGCCACGGCCTGGCCCTTCTCCGGCGGAATGAACGGATCGTCACGGTGGTGAAGGAGGAGGGTGGCGACGCGGACAGTCGGAAAGATGGCGTGCGCGTTCGCCTCGGCGAGAAGCGGCAACATAACTTCAGCGGTGCGTGGGCTCGCCGCGAGGCGTTCGTGTCGCGCCCACGCAGCCCGGATTTCCTCATTCCACGGCATGTCCGGATTGATTACATGCTCCAACTCCCCGGTTCCCCACACGGCGGCGGCACTGGCCACGACATCCTGCATCGAATCCGTGCGGTCCACCCCATCGGGCGTGCTCTCCGGCAAGACCAGCGCGGTCGTGCGGGACGGATACGTCGCGGCGAACAACGCAGCTGTGTGGATGGCACCCGCGTACGCGATCAGTGTTGCCTCCGAGATGCCGAGAGCGTCCAGCACCGCCGTGATGCTGTCGGTCCACTGCTCCAACGTCGGCATCGCACCGGGCGCGAGAGGATCGGACGCTCCGCTGCCCGGCTGATCGAAGAGGATCACGCGGCCCAGCGACGTCATTGCCTCCAACCACCCCGCGACGCCGGGTAGCTCGGGAAAGACCTCGCAGTTCGTGAACCAGTTCGGGACGAGCACGATGTCACGTTCGCCCGCGGGCGACGCGCGATAGGCGACCCGCAAGTCCCCGTTCATCGCATAGCGCGTCTCGGAGAACACGGTCGAAGCTTAGTTCTCAAGCCTTCGGGCAGAACATCCCCAAAATCTGTTCGCACTGCTCGCGGGTCGTGATGGCCCACGGCGGTGGCGGCGGGGGAGGGATCGCTGCCGGCGGATTCGGGCCGTCCCAGATGTTTTGCGCGACGTTGCCCTGGCCGAAGTCCACGATGTAGTACGTGTGGCAGATGTTGTTGTCCCAAATCACGGGGTTGGTCACGTGATTGCCGGTGATCCACAGCGATTGGCCGGGGCACCACTGCCGTGGCCCGATGGGTCCCGGATCGGCATGGGCCGTGGCTGCGGCGGCCATGCCCAGTCCGCCCGACGTCAGCGCGGTCATCGCTAGTCCTGCGACTAGTCGCTTGATGGATTTCGGCTTTCGGTTCATGCGGCAAGCAGACCCCGGCCGCGCTGCTACCGATTCCAAATTGTCAGTCGGCCTGAGTAGCATCGAACACATGTTCGGAAGAAGTCAGTACCACGACTACTTCGAGCCGTCCGATACGGCCGAGTCGCGTGCTCTCCTGACGAGCATCTGTGCATCCGCGCGGGCCGAGAACCAGACTGCGGCCCGGCGGCTGGCTGCTATCGCCGAGCTGTTCGAGCTTCGTCGTCACGAGCGCGGCGAGCGCGAGGACTGGGCGGTCGACACCTGGGCGGCGGTCGGTGCGGAAATCGCTGCGGCACTGCGAATCAGCGCGGCCAAGGCAGGCAGCTACATGAATTACGGCTTGGCCATGAAGCAATTGCCCGCGGTCGCCGCTGTCTTCATCGCGGGCGACATCGACCTGCAGATGTTCCAGACGGTCGTCTATCGCACTGCGTTGATCACCGATGACGGTGTTCTGGCCGAGGTTGATCGGCGGCTGGCTCAGCGAGCCCAGCGATGGCCGTCGATGACGCGAGGGCGGCTGGCCACCGAGATCGACCGCATCGTGCGCAAGCATGACCCTGACGCTGTGCGCCGAACACGTGCGAAAACCCGCGATCGCGGCGTGGATTTCGGCGACGAGGAGGATGGGTGCGTCGAAGTGGTTGCGCGATTGACGTCCACCCATGCCGAGGCGTTCAAGCAACGGGTCGAGTCGTTGGCCAACTCGGTGTGCGAAGCCGACCCGCGCACCGCCGATCAGCGCCGTTCCGATGCCGTTGGCGCAATGTCGGTCAGCGCCGATCGGCTGGGTTGTCGGTGCGGTGACGCGAGTTGCTCTGCGACCCAGAAGCCGGCACCCGGTCCGGTGGTGATCCACGTCGTGGCAGAGCAGGCAACCGTGGAAGGGCGTTCTGACGAACCCGGCTACCAGTTGGGTACCAATGCGGTGATCCCGGCTGAGTTGGTGGCCGAGTTGGCGGCGAACGCCAAGCTGAGCCCCTTGGTTCACCCGATCGATGCGCCGGCGGAGCGCGGCTATCGTCCATCGCGCGCATTGGCCGATTTTGTGCGAGCCCGGGATCTGACATGCCGGGCGCCGGGTTGTGACAAGCCGGCGACGCACTGCGACCTGGACCATACGATCCCGTATCCGTACGGCCCCACCCATGCGGGCAACATCAAATGCTTATGCCGTCGTTGTCACATCCTGAAAACGTTCTGGGGTTGGCGCGACACACAATTGGCCGACGGCACGGTCATCTGGGAACTGCCCGGAGGCCACACCTATGTCACGACTCCGGGCAGCGCTCTGCTGTTCCCAAGTCTGATGACGCCGACGCTGCCGCCACTGCACCGACTCGCTGAGGTCGAGACACCCGGTGATCGCACCCTGTTCATGCCGCGCCGAAAGACCACCCGGGCGCAGAACCGTGCGAAATACATCGCGACTGAACGCAGCCGCAACCGCGCGGAGCGAAGAGCCCGCCACGGTGCACTGCTCGGACCCGCGCCGCCATCGGTCGACGAGCCGCCATTCTAGGCAAGCCTAAGCAAAGGCCAGCGCAGACGCATGCGTCAATATACGATGCCCGCGTGACCACCACCCCCGCAGAGCCGCAGGCCCCCGCTCCTGCCGCATCGCCAGCGCCGCGGGGTAAGAAGGCTGCCATCGTCACGGTGCTGGTCGTGATCCTGGCCTACCTCGCCACCTTGTTCGGCTACTGGTGGCTATCCGGTTCCGCCAAGGAACTCGAGGCGGCTAATGAGGGCAACGGTTCCGAGACCGTCGTCCTCATCACCTTGCAGGCCCTGCGTACCGTCGACTACAAAGCCGACGCCAAAGTGCTTGTCGTCCCGGCTGATTCGCTGGTCGACAGCAAGCTTGAGGTTCTGAAAGAGGACATCTCGGTCCGGCTGCACCCGTGGAACTCGCTGGGCGACTTGAAGTTTCCGGCCGGCGCGGCGCCAGCTGAGGTGACGACGACCATCGACGTGAACGGCGATGTGAACACCTGGCCATTCGACAGCTACAAGACCGAGGGCATCAGTGCCGATCTGCTGATCGGCGAGGGCGAGGATCGCAAGATCGTTCCGGCCAAGGTCCAGATCGCCGGGGCCCTGCAAGGGTGGGACCTGTCCAGCGAAGAGGTTGCGCCCGCCCCGGCCGCCAAGGGTGACGGTGACGCCACGCAGGTGACGTTCAGCCGAGCGCTCGGCCCGCTGGCCTTCGACCTCGGCATCGTGGTCGTCCTGCTGACACTGCCGACGATCGCAATCTTCACCTCCGTACTGGTGATCACCCGTCGCAAGCAGTTCCAGATGCCGTTCGCAACGTGGTACGCCGCAATGCTGTTCGCGATCGTGCCGCTGCGCAACATCCTGCCCGGGGCGCCGCCGCCGGGCGCCTGGATCGACGTCAGTCTCGTGCTGTGGGTGATCGTCGCTCTGGTCGCCGCCATGGTGATGGTCGTCATCTCCTGGTACAAGCAGGTCGACTAACCCTGCGCCGGCTCGCCGTCCGCGGCGGCCGACGTCTCCTCGATCTCCTCCTTGATCCGCCGCCGGAACAGTCGGCGGCGATTCTCGGGTGGCTCGTGCGCTGTCATCTCGACGCCCTTGTACACGGCCAGGTACACCGAGATCGTCGTAACGATGATGATCATCAGGACCGGGCCCAGCACGATGCCCCAGAAGCCGAACATCGCGATGCCGGAGAACACCGCCAACAGCATCAGCGCGGGATCCAGCCGGGCCTCGCGCGGTACCAGGATGGGGCGCAGGAAGTTGTCGACGTTGGTGACGCCGATGATGTGGAACAGCACCACGAACAGGCCGCCGCCGATGTTGCCGAAGAACATCATGCCGATGCCGAACGGGATCGTGATGATGCCGCTGCCCAGCGGGATGACCGACAGCGCGGTCAGGAAGATCGCGAAGATGAAGAATCCGTTGTGGAATCCGCCTATGTAGATCGACGCCGCACCGAGCAGGCCTTGAACCAGCGCAATGATGAACTGGCCCTTGACCGTTCCCTTGACCATCGCGCCCATCTTGGCCAGGTACAGGTCGGTGACCTCTTCGCCCAGCGGGTTGAGCCGGCGGATCAGGGTCAGCAGCTGCTCCTGGTTGGTCAGCAGCGACACCAGGACGTACAGGAAGATGATCGCCGACGTGACAACGCCGATCACCCCGCCGGCGGCTCCCTGCAACGCGTGCAGCAACCACCGGCCGAGGTTCTGGGAGACGCTCACCATCGTGCTGCGCACCGAATCGGAGGTGACGGAGAAGTGGCCGAACGGCAGCTTCGCCAGCGCTCGGTTGGCGTAGGCCAATGCCTGGTCGCCGACCGTCGACATGTCGGCGCTCTGCACCCAGTCCGCGACGTGCACCACCATTTGCGAAATCTGAAGCACTGCAAGCGTTACCAGTGCACCCACCGGGATGATGACGGTGGCCAGCGCGGCCAGCACCGTCAGCGTCGCCGACAACCCGGACCCAAACCGGCGTCGACACCGGTTGTAAAGCGGGGTGAACAGATACGCGACGATCGCCGCGATTACCACCAGGATGAAGTAGTGCCGCAGGAAGTAGGCACCCAGCAGCACCGCGACCAGGGTGACGATCGCCAGCGCGCGCTTCTGGGTAACGGTGAATTCGGTGTTCACGCCAACTACGGGTCCATCAGCCGGTTGAGGTGCTCCGCGATGTTGGGGTAGCGCTTGAGGTGTGCGCCGCCGTTGAGGTCGAGGATCTCGCCGGTGAGCCACGAGGACTGCGGTGAACACAGGAAGGCCACCGCGTCGGCGATGTCCTGCGGCGTCCCCGGCCTGCCCAGTGCGGTGTTCTCGACGTACTCGTCCACGACACCGGGGACCATTGCGGCGCCTTCGGTCAGCGGGGTGTGCACGAAGCCGGGCGCGACGGCGTTGACGCGGATCCCGCGCGGCCCCAACTCCAGAGCAGCCACCTGGGTCAGCATCGACAGGCCGGCCTTGGCCGAGCAGTAGGCGCTCATCCCGATCGCGGGCTGGCGGGCGTTCAGCGATGTCAGCGACACCAGCGCGCCCCCCTCGCGCAAATGCCTGCCGGCATGCTTGATCACCAGGAACGCCCCGGTGAGGCAGACGTCGATCACCGAGCGGAACTGCTCGGCGTCCAGCTCGGTGATCACCCCGAAGCCGCTGAACCCCGCGCAGTTCACCACCACGTGCAGTGCGCCCTCGCGGGCCACGACATCATCGAAAAGCCCTGCGACAGTTGTCTCGTCGGTGACCTCGACCTCCGCCCACGTGTGCGGATGACCGAGCTCGGCGGCGCGCTCGCGCGCCAGCTCGGTGTTGCGGTCGGCGATCGTCACGCGTGCGCCCTCGGCCGCCAGCGTCTGGGCCGTCGCCCAGCCGATCCCCGAGGCGCCACCGACGATCACGGCTACTTGCTCGGTCATGACACCTTCCCGTCGTTCTCCGGGGCACCCCACTTGCGCCGGACGGCTTCCCACGGGTTGCCGTACCCCGGCGGTTGACCGTAGTAGGGCGACTGCCGTTTGAGGTACTCGCGGGCCAGCGGCGCGATCACCCGGAACAGGTAGCGCTTCCAGCCGACCTTGTCCGCGGTCTCGGCCAGCATGTCCGGCCACGAGTAGTGCTGATGCTTGAGCACCTGCTGCGCAGCGGCCGAGTCCATCCAGTCGGTGGCGAACCATCCGTTGTCGTCATTCGGGTCGCCCTTGCGCCCGGTGGGCAGGGCGCCCACCAGACCCATCGCGGCGGCGGTGGACTGGCCGATGTCGCTCTGCCGCAGCCGGTGGGTGTCGTCACCGCCGATCAGCAATGTCTGGCCCAGCGCGTCGGCGGTGGTGGCGGCGGCAAAGGCGAACGCCACATCGCGGACGTCGACGGTCTGCAGCCGGCCGTCGGCGGGCAGCACTCCTTCGAAGAAGATCAGATTGGGGTCCATGCCGAGGTTGGGTTCGGTGGTCAGCACCCCGCCGAGGCGCAGGATCACCCAGTCCAGCGTGGAGTCCCGCACGATCCCTTCGGCCTCGACCTTGTGCTTGCCGTAGTTGTCATACGGGTTGACCGGAGTTTGTGCGGTCAGCACATCAGTGATGCGATACGGATTGCGCGGCCCATACACCGCGATGCTGGAGGCCTGCACCAGGCGGGCCGGATTCGGATGAGCTTCAAGGGCTTTCACGATGTTGGCGGTAGCGCCGACGTTGACCTTGTAGGCGAGCTGGGGCTTGGCGTAGCACAGCGGTGGGATCACGGCGGCCAGGTGGATGACCGCAGCGGGGGAGACCTCGGCCAGGAGCATCTCGACGGCGGCCGGGTCGGTGAGATCCGCCCAGCGCACCTGCACTCCTGCGGGTAAGTCGGCGGCCGCCTTTTGGGTCGCCGGGGTTTCGAGGTCGGTGGCGACCACGCGCCGGCCGCTGGCCGCCAGCTGCTTGACCGTGGCACTTCCCACCAACCCGAACGCGCCGGTTACCAGCACAGCGTCGGACATCGAACTCCCTCCAGTCTGGAACGCGTTCTAGTGAAGCACGCCGGACATCCAGGTTCGGGCGTTGATCCAGAACTCAGTGCGAGAAAATCGTGCAGAATTCGCTCTGGGTTCTGCCTCAACACTGCACGCCGCGAAAGCCGGCAGCAGTTTCACGATGAGCACTTCTCGTACTGCTTTATCAATTGCTGTTCGGCAGCGATCGGCACATACACCAGCGGATCGTGTTTGGTGCATCCGCCGACGGTGATCGCGACCGGACCGCGGGCGAAGCCGCTGCCACCGATATGACCCGACAGGTGGTCGCTGGCGGTGTAGAGCACCGGCGCCGGCAGGGTCGCGACAAGCGGCAGATGTGCGCGCGCCAGCTGCAGGGCCACCTCGACATCGCGGGACCCGATCGTCTTCTCGGAGAACCAGACCGGCGGAGTCACCGGACCGTTGATCCGAAGGCGGACGATGTGGGGGATTGCTTGATCGGCATTGAGCCGGTCAAAGACTGCCAGCTCGGCGGCGGTCGGCAGTCGCCGCGAGGTCTTGATCTCTGCCGGCTTGTCCTTACCGGCGTCGATCGTCCAGTCCAGTCCGCCGAGTTGCGGGAATCGTTGGGACAACGTGCCGACTGCGGCGCTGACGGTGCGGTAGTCGGCGCGATCGTCGAACACGAGCGTCGCGAGGTTGGAGTGCCCGGCTTCCCGCTCGGTCATCTGCCCGGCGGGGTGCTCGACCGTGGCGCGCAGAGTCACTGTGGCAGAGGCGAATTCACTCCGCAGCGTCACCCAGTCGCGCGCCTGCGCAACGACCTGCCCACCGTTGATGATCGGCAATCTGCCGCTGTCGACGGCGAAGACGTTCCACCCCCGCCGGACATCGAGTTCGAGTTGATACCCGGTGAATGTGCCGGTGGCGATGCCGTGGAGATAGCGCGTGGTGATGTCGGCGACCTGATCGGCAGTGATGTCGTCTGTGACCTCAACGCCGATGCGAACATAGATCAGGCCCTGGGCCTGGCTGTGCGCGGAGTTGCTGGTTGCCGCGACGACACCGGGCAGAGCGCGGATCCGCCCTGCGAGTGCCTCGGCATCGGCCCGGCGGTCCGGCACTCCGGTCGAACAACCCACCACAGCCAACAGCATGATCGCCACTGACAGCGCCAGGAGCCTGCGGCGGATGTGCACGGCAAGCGAGTGTACGGAAGCGACCCTGGGTGCGGTCGACGCTGTCGATAGGCTCGGTCCATGCCTGCCAGATGCGCACTGCTCGTGGCGGCGGTCGCGCTGGCCGTGGCAGTCCAAGGCTGCGGCGCCCGGCAGACGCACTCGACGCCGACGACTGCCGGCGCGGTCATGCTGAACAACGTCTCCGTCGCCCAGGTGCTCGACGCCATCACGAAGGCCAAGCTGCCCGCAGTCAACGCCCGTGACGCGACGGCCTCGACGTGCCCGACGGCGGGCTGCCTGGAGGCCACCAGCACCGACACGGTGTCGATCCTGAAGTTCCCGAGCACGGGGCGTGCGGAGCTCTACGCCGCCGCGGTGCCCGACATGTTGCAGGTCGAAGACATCGTGATCGTGTTCGCCCCGACGCTGACCAACGAGCTGAAAACTGCCTACGGTCGGGTCGTCAAGAATTCGATGCGTTGACACCCCGCAGCCCATAGGTAACACTCGTTTCCGATGGACGCGGCAGTCGGTTGGACACGCATGGTCGATGGTTTGCGCGAGGCCGGCGAGAAGCTCGATGAGCTGACCAACGATCTCGATCCGCGCGAACGCGCCGATGGATACCGCGCGCTGCTACGCGCCGTGAACAACCTGACCGGCCGGCTCGAGGGTGATCCCGACACACCGGAACTGATGCCCTTCAACGGGTGGCGCGACAAGTTCTTCATGGACAACCCCGACTATCGCTACTGGATCACCGACATCCGGGACGGCCGCAGGTACCGGGTCACCGGCAACGTGGGGGATTCGACCTACCAGTCGATCACGATCTATGCCGGGACCAGCGTCGCGAACGCCATTGCGGTCGCACGCATCGACACCGACACTCTCGCGATCGACGGTGACGGCACCTTCGAGGCGACAGTGGATGCCCCGCAGGGCGCGACGTCCTTATGGGTGCGCTACATCCACGATGTGGTCGAGCCCGAGAGGCCGGGGTGGTGCCGGATCGAAACCCTGGGTCCGCCGGCTGCGCCGCCGACGCTGGACCCTGCCGACCTGAAGCGCCGGCTTTCCGGACTCGGCGCGTTCGTGTCCCAGATCCCCGCGGTCTTCGGGATGTCAGTTGCCGAAGACATGAAGTCCCCGGACACCGTGCGGCGCTGGGCGGCGATGACCGGCGGTGCGGCCTTCACCGAGCCGGGCATCGACTATCTGCGCGGCGCCTGGGAACTCGCCGACGGCGAGGCGTTGGTGATCGAAGGGGTGGTGCCGCAATGCCGGCACTGGAACATCGTGCTATACAGCCGATTTCTCAACTCTCTCGACTACCGGCGTCGAGTCGTCTGCCGTACCGGCGCGACCAGCACACTGTCGGACGGACACTTTCGGTTTGTGCTCGCAGCCCGCAATCCCGAGATCGCCGGGTACGACTGGCTGGACACCGAAGGCCGAACGTTCGGCCTGTTCGTGATGCGGTTCCTGCAACCGACGCGGGAGCCGGAGCTACCCTCGGTTCGCCGAATTCCGTTGGCCGAGTTATGACCTGGACGCCACCCGTTCGGGGTCCGGTCGCACAGCAGATCTACGCTGCGGCGGAGAAGGACCGCGCCGATCGTCCCGAGCACTACCGGTTCGACGCCGACGCGGTTGTCCAGCGGGCGACCAAACGTGGTGCACGCGTTGAGGATTTTGCCGACGGCTGGGAAGACGGGCTCGAGACGTTCCTCCGGTCTGCCGAGGAGGAGGCGGCGCTCAATGCGGTCGGCATCCGAATGGCGCTGCAATCAGCGGCCGGCAGGTTGAGTGCGGGGGCTCACATCGCCGCTGCGTTCCGCGAGGACCCATACCTGCGAAACACCCCGCTCGCACCACCGATCGTCATCCTCGGCGGCTGGCGAACGGGCACCACATTTCTGTTTCGCCTGCTGGGTCGGGATCCACGACTGCACGCCCCGCTGCCGGTCGAACTCGTCGCACCCTGGATGTCCTTCAGAGATCCGGAAACGACCTCTGCGGCAAGCCAACTGCTGCACACGCTGAACCCCGATATGGCGCTCGTGCATCCGTCAGGGCCTGATCTGCCCGAAGAATGTGTGCTCGCGATGGGGACGGACCTGCGGAACTGGGGCTTCACCTCGATGATGCGGCTCCCGTCCTACGCAGGTTGGCTCGCCGGGCAGGATTTCGCCGGCTCCTACGCGCGGTATCGGGAAGTGTTGCAGCTGATCGGTTCTGGTGACCAACGGCGGTTCGTGCTGAAGGCCCCCGCGCACACCGCGGAGCTGGACCACCTGGTGGAGGCGTTTCCGGGTGCGGTCATCGTCCAGATCCACCGCGACATCGTCGAGACGCTGACGTCGGGGGCCACGCTCTTCGGCGTCTACCGGTCCACCTACAGCGACCATGTCGACGCCGTTGACGTCGGACGTCAGCAGGTGTACCAAAGCGAGCTGTGGCTGCGCAGGGCCGTCGAGTTCCGGACGTCCGCGACGGACGCGCCCGTGACGTTCGTCGACCTGGAGTATTCGACGCTGGTCGAGGACACCGCCTCGTGCCTGGCCAAGATCTACGCCGCGGCCGATACGGAGCCGGTCGAGCACCCGGACCGCTTCGTCGCGGCCTACCATGCTGCGCATCCACGGACTGCGCACGCCTATCAACGTTGTACGCCAGAGGATTTCGGCCTCAACCCGGATGAGCTACGTGAGCGATTCTCCTTCCTCTGACGACCGCTGGCGCGGGACATCGTCGGACGAGCGGACCGATGAGCGCCGCGAGCGGCTGCTCGCGGCAGGCTACGCGATCGTCGGCACCCAGGGCGCCTCCGCATTGGCGGTCCGCGGGGTATGCCGTGCGGCGAGCGTCAGCCCGCGCCACTTCTACGAATGCTTTCCCGATACCGACTCGCTGCTGCTCGCCACGTATGAACGTGCCGTACAACAACTTCTCGACGCCGTCGGTGCGGCGCTGACCGGTATGGACGGCCCGTTCGAGGAGCGGTTACGCGCAGTCTTCGACGCCGCGGCCGGGTACTTGGAGGCTCATCCGGAATCCGGGCGCATCATCTTCCGAGAGGCGCTGACCAATGACATCCTGCGCACCCGCGGGGTGATCACGCTGCCCGCGTTTCTGGGCGCGGTGCGCACGATGGCTGCCGAGCCTGGACGGGCTTCCGTCCCGGCAGCCTATCGGCATCTGGAAGCCACGCTGCTATCCGGCGGACTGGCCGCCGTCTTCGTCGAATGGCTCTCCGGTTCAGGCAGATTCACTCGCGACGAACTCGTGTCCTACTGCACGACGGCGAGCCTGACGCTGATGTCCACTGCGCCAACCGAATGAGGGGATCGAGTGTTCGACGAAGAGATGTTCCAGCAGGCGCTGAACCGGCCACGCCTGAAGGGCCACGTGCCGCGATTCCTCGATTCCAATCGGGCCGAACCGATTCGGGTGTACCAGGAACCCGAACTGCAGGCGATGACCAAGCAGTGGTTCGTCGACTTCGACCGCAAACTAGAGCACTACAGCACGCATTTCGACACCGACCTGTCGTGGGTGATGACGTGGGCCAAGAAGTACTGGTGGAGCTTCCTGGTCCGCGACATGGACCTCAATCACGAGCTGTACGCCTCCGACATCCGCTACACCGACGTCACGACCTTCGGCCGCACGATCGTCGGGATCGACGACTTCGTGACGTACAACTTTGCGTTCTTCGACGCGATCCCGGACTGGCGGTATGACCCACTGCCCGACCAGGTCTACCTCGACGTGACGCCGGAGGGCACCGTGCGCACCGTGATCCGCTACATCGGCAGCGGCCATTGGACCGGACCGCTACGGCTTTATCCCTACGACGAGTCGGCGCCCTGCATCTACGGCAACGGCCGGTTCATCCAGGCCCCGGCCGTCGACCGCTACCACTTCAACGCCGACGGGTTGATGGCCGAAGGGGAGACCCTCTACGACATTCTCGACGGCTTGCAGCGCGGGGGAGTGCTGCCTCGAGACGACAGCTGGCTCTTCCATGGCATGTTCGCCGCGTCCCGGATTCCCGTTGTGGCTCAAGCAGCGTGGCGCAGATTGCGCGCCAAGGCCTAGCCCTTCATCTCCGCATAGAGGTCGGTGTAATACGGCAGGCATTTCTTCAGCGCCTGCTCGGTGGTGAACAGCGGCTCGTAACCCAGGTCGCGGCGGGCCTTCTCGATGGAGAAGTAGTTGTCGATCGACACCCGTTCCACCGCAAGCGGTTCCAGCGGCGGCTTGGGCAAGCCGAACTTGAAATGCAGCCACTGCCAGCCGGTCAGCAGCG
Source organism: Mycolicibacterium crocinum (assembly GCF_022370635.2). Next base: position 1,383,878 of record NZ_CP092362.2, read on the forward strand.
CGTGGACAAAGCTCCCCGGGATCCAGAAGGTCGGCCATTTTTCGCCGCAGGCCTCCACCACAGGCCGGGAGAAGTCGAACATGTTGATCGGCTCGCCGTCGTTGATGAAGTACGCCTGGCCGGGAGCTGAACCGCCCTCGACCAAATGCTCTGCGGCCAAGATGAATCCGTGTACCAAGTTGTGGACGTACGAGTTGTCCAGCTTGGCGTCCTTATTGCCGACCAGAACCTTGACGTGCCCGGCGATCACGCTCTCGAACAGCTTGCGGAACATTGTCTGATCGCCACGGCCCCAGATGCCGCTCGGTCGGATCGAGCACGTCAGCAGGCCGTCGACGCCACTCTGGCTGAGCACGAACTTCTCGGCGGCCACCTTGGTCTCGGTGTAGAGGTCGTTGAAACGCTCTGTGTACGGCATTGTTTCGTCACCGTTGACGATCGTCTGCCCACCCATGACCACGCTGTTGGACGCGGTGTAGACGAAGCGCTTGACTCCGGCGGCCTGTCCCGCGTGGATCAAATTCTTAGTGCCGCCGACGTTCACGTCGAAGCTGCGCTTGCGGTACTCCTCGGTGGCCGACGCCCCGCCCATCAGGTCGATGATCGCCGCCGTGTGGAAGATCGTGTCGATCCCGTCGACCGCGGCGGCCACCGTTGCGGTGTCGCAGATGTCGCCTTGGAGCACCTCGAGGCGCTCGTGCGGGGGCAGCGACGATGCCGCTCGATCGAAGGCGCGGACGAAGTGTCCGCGCTCGAGCAGCTCGGTCACCAGGTTGGCGCCGACGAATCCGGCGCCGCCGGTCACCAGGACGCGGCCCAGCTCGGTGGTCAGCGTGGCATCACTCATGGCGGCGAGGATAACTGAAACACGTTCCAGTTTTCCAATGTCGCAGGTTATCGCCCTAGCTGATTCAGTCCTCGTCGTCGTCGCGGGAGGAGAGCGCGTCCTCGATGCGTTTGCGCGCTCCGGCTAAGTGCTCCTCGCAGCGTCGTGCCAGTTCCTCGCCTCGTTCCCACAGTTTCAGCGACGAATCAAGATCGAGCCCGCCTTGCTCGAGCACCCGGACCACCTCGATCAGTTGGTCCCGGCAATCTTCGTAGCCAAGCTGACTAATGGGTGTTGTTTCGTCTGGTTCAGGTGGCTGTGTCATGCGTTCCGTCCGTCGGGCCAGTGCTGCTTGCGCCGATTGCGCCGTCGCCCACTCGGATGCGGAGGTGGGTTCCGGCGGGTGCGTCGGCGGTCGAGCGAAGAATCTCCGCCTCGCCTTGTTGGCTGACCACCTGGACGACGGCGTAGCCGCGGGCCAGCGTGGCCGCCGGGCCGAGGGTGGCCAACCGCGCCGCCAAGTGGCCGACGCGATCGGACTCCGCCGCGACCAGCCGCTTGACATCGCGGCGGATACAGGCGCGTGCCCGCTCGATCTCCTCATGGCGATGCGTCAACGCACCCAACGGGTCGGCGAGTACGGGCCGGCTGCGCAGATGGGTCACCGTGCGCTGCTCGCGGCCGACCCAGTTACGCAGCGCCTGGGCGCTGCGGTGCCGCAGCTCGGAGATCAGCGCCAGTTCGGCGGCGGTGTCGGGCACCACCTTCTTGGCGGCGTCGGTCGGGGTGACCGCCCGCATATCGGCGACCAGGTCGCACAGCGGGTTGTCCGGCTCGTGGCCGACGGCGCTGACCACCGGTGTGGTGCAGGCGGCGATCTCGCGGCACAGCGTCTCGTCGGAGAACGGCAGCAGGTCTTCCACGCTGCCACCGCCGCGGGCGATCACGATCACGTCGACGTCGGGGTCGGCGTCGAGTTCGCGCAGTGCCTCGACGATCTGGGCCACGGCGTTCACGCCCTGCACGGCGGTGTTGCGGATCGCGAAGCGCACCGCGGGCCAGCGGGCCGCCGCCACCGTCGTCACATCGTGTTCGGCCGCGCTGGCCCGGCCGGTGATCAGGCCGATGGTCGACGGCAGGAACGGCAGCGGGCGCTTGAGCCGCGGATCGAACAGCCCCTCGGCTTCCAGCAGCCGGCGCAATCGTTCGATGCGGGCCAACAGCTCGCCGACGCCGACGGCGCGAATATCGCTGACGCGCAAGGAGAATGAGCCGCGCACGGTGTAGAAGCTCGGCTTGCCGCACACCACCACCTGGGTGCCTTCGGTGAGCTTCACCGGAGCGGCGAGCACCAGGTCACGCGAGCAACTGATGTCCAGGGACATGTTGGCCGCCGGATCGCGCAGCACCATGTACGCCGTGGAGTTGCGCACGTTGATCTGGGTCAGCTGACCCTCGACCCACACGGTGCCCAGCTTGTCGATCCACCCGGCAACGCGGATGGCCACCGCGCGGACCGGGTACGGGTTCTCCGCAGAGTTGCCCTGGGCGCTGGTCACTTGGCGGACGCGCGGGTGATCCTGTTGGCCAGCAGAGTCTGGAACGGTGCCCGAGCCTTGGAGGTCTCCTCGTAGGCCAGCAGCGCCTCCAGGTCGGCGACGCTCAGCGACTGCAACCGGGCACGCAGCTGCGCCAGCGTCAGCGACTCGTAGTCGAGTTCCTCGGCGATCGGCGGGGCGCTCTTGGTGGCGGTTGCCAGCTTCGATGGTTGCGCTGCGGATTGCGCCTTGACCTCGACGCCGTCGGTCTCGCTGTACAGGGCGAACCGGCCCTCGGTGAGGCGTTCGGAGTCCCGTGCCGGCGCGTCCTCGTCCCCGGGGAGATCCTCGTCGAACGTGGCCCACTCGGGCTGCTCGTCCTTCGGCGGGAAGATGTTCTCCAGGGCGGAGTCGCCCTTGATCACCAGGTCAGCCAGGTCCTGCTGCACCTTCATCACGATGTGCGCGACGGTGCTGGCCACCGTCATCGGGTACATCAGGATGGTTTGGGGCAGCTTGCGGGTTTCCTCGAGTGCGGTGACGGCGGCGCCGACCAGCAGACGAACCCCGTACGGTGCAGTTGCCATGGGCCCCAGCCTACGGCTGGCCCCCTCTGGTTGCGGGAACGTACCCTGAAAGCATGCCGCCTACCGTCAACATGGGGATTCCTGGTGCCGCCAGTTCGGCCGCCGGACCCGTCACCGGCAAGCGGGTGCTGCTGGCCGAGCCGCGCGGGTACTGCGCGGGCGTGGACCGCGCGGTGGAAACCGTCGAGCGCGCCCTGGAGAAGCACGGCGCGCCGGTGTACGTCCGCCACGAGATCGTCCACAACAAGCATGTGGTCGAAACGCTGGCCGCGGCCGGTGCGGTGTTCGTCGACGAGACCGACGAGGTGCCCGAGGGCGCGATCGTGGTGTTCTCGGCCCACGGCGTCGCCCCGACCGTCCACCAGACCGCCGCCGAGCGCAACCTGCAGGTCATCGACGCCACCTGTCCGCTGGTCACCAAGGTCCATAACGAGGCCAAGCGGTTCGCCCGCGACGACTACGACATCCTGCTGATCGGCCACGAGGGCCACGAAGAGGTCGTCGGCACCGCCGGTGAAGCGCCCGATCACGTCCAGGTCGTCGACAACCCCGACGCGGTCGACAACGTCACCGTGCGCGACCCGAACAAGGTCATCTGGCTGTCCCAGACCACGCTGAGCGTCGACGAGACCATGGAGACGGTGCGCCGCCTACGGGAGAAGTTCCCGACGCTGCAGGATCCGCCCAGCGACGACATCTGCTACGCCACCCAGAACCGCCAGGGTGCGGTCAAGGCAATGGCCCCGGAGTGCGATCTGGTGATCGTGGTCGGTTCGCGAAACTCGTCGAACTCGGTGCGACTGGTCGAGGTGGCGTTGGGCGCCGGTGCGCAGTCCTCCTACCTGGTGGACTACGCCGACGACATCGACCCGGCCTGGTTGTCCGGGGTCAACACCGTCGGCGTGACGTCCGGCGCGTCGGTGCCCGAGATCCTCGTGCGCGGGGTGCTGGAGCGGCTGGCCGAATACGGCTACGGCACCGTGCAATCGGTGACGACGGCCAACGAGACGCTGGTGTTCGCGCTGCCGCGCGAGATCCGTCCCGCGCGCGCGTAGGTCAGCTCAGCGGTCGGAACGCCAGGACTCGGCGTCCCAGTCGTTCGCGCTCGGACGACGCGACCGCGACGGGCGGCCCGACTCGGCCTCACCCTCCCCGCGATAACGCACCCGCGACACCGGGTGATGAGTCTCGCTGTCGCCGTTGGCCCGCCCCGGCGGACGCTGGCGCGTCGGCGGCTCGTACGGCGGATACGGCTCATAGGACGGGTAGGCCTCATACGGCTCGAAACGACTGCTGCGCCGCGACGGAGAACCGTAGGGATCCCGGCGCTCACGCGGCTCGCGGGTTTCGCGTGGCTCCCGCGGTTCGCGTGGTTCGCGGCGCGACGACGACGTGCGGGCGCCGGGGTCGCGCGGCTGACGCCGGCGCCGCGGAATCTCGGGATAGTCGGCCACGTCGGCATCTGCGTCGGCCGGGCGACGGCGCGACGACTGACGGCGGGGGCGTTCGGGCGCCTCGGTGATGTCTTCCAGCGGGGGACGGGCATGCCGCGAGCGCGTGGGTGCCGGACGTTTGGCGGGCCGTGCCGACCGGGGCCGCTTCTCGGCGGTCGCGGGGCGGTCGATGCTGTGCTTGCGCTTGGGGGTGTCCTCGACGTCGTCGTCGACGTCGACGTCACCGCGGCGCAGGCCACTGAGCTTGGCTGCCAGTCCGGCAAACAAGCCGGGCCCCGACTCGGCGTCGTCATCGTCGGCAGGGCGGGCCGCCGCCGACGATTTGGCCGACATTCCGAAATACCAGCGCACCAATCCGATCAGCAGGACGCCGGCCGAGGTGAACAGCATCAGCGGGAAGCGCTCGATCAGCGGGTAGCCGAAGTTGATCAGGGTGTCCTTGACGCCGGTGAACGAGGCGCCGTGGAACAGGAAGTAGGAGCCGGGCACCATGACGAACAGGATCAGCGGCGGCTGGATGACGGCGGTGAAAATGCTCGAATGGCGCACCGCGAGAACCGCCGCCACACAGCCGAGGACGTACATGGCGGCGAAGACGCTGCCGAGTTCCTTGTTGCCCGAGCCGGCGTCGAAGGCGAAGCCGATAGTGGTGGCGATCACAGCGATGAGGACGGCTGCCCACCAGGGCACGCCGGGAAGGTTCGGGTGCGCCGAGCGATTCGCGGGGGCCACTGAGGACCTGGCTCGCTGTGCTGACACACGTAGACCGTACCGGCTCCGGCTGAATGTGGACCGTCGGCGGGGCCGCGAGCCGAGGGGTCGTCCGGCGCTTTCTCCTAGACTGTCTTCTCTGTGAGCCTGAGCCTGGGAATCGTCGGTCTGCCCAATGTGGGGAAATCGACCCTATTCAACGCGCTGACCCGCAATAACGTGCTGGCAGCCAACTATCCGTTCGCCACGATCGAGCCGAACGAAGGTGTCGTTCCGCTGCCCGATCCGCGGTTGGCCAAGCTGGCCGAGATCTTCGGCTCCGAGCGGATCCTGCCGGCGCCGGTCACCTTCGTCGACATCGCCGGCATCGTGAAGGGCGCCTCGGAGGGGGCGGGCCTGGGCAACAAGTTCCTGGCCAACATTCGTGAATGCGACGCGATCTGTCAGGTGGTCCGGGTGTTCGCCGACGACGACGTGGTGCACGTCGACGGCAAGGTGGACCCGAAGTCCGACATCGAGGTCATCGAGACCGAGCTGATCCTGGCCGACCTGCAGACGCTGGAGAAGGCCGTGCCCCGGCTGGAGAAGGAAGCCCGCAACAACAAGGACCGCAAGCCGGTGCACGAGGCCGCCGTGGCCGCCCAGGAGTTGCTCAACGGTGGTACGACGCTGTTTGCCGCGGGCAAGAAGGTGGACTCGGCGGTGCTGCGCGAGCTGAACCTGTTGACCACCAAGCCGTTTCTCTATGTGTTCAACTGCGACGAGTCGGTGCTCACCGATGCCGAGAAGGTGGCGGAGCTCAAGGCGATGGTAGCGCCCGCCGACGCGGTGTTCCTGGACGCCAAGATCGAGGAGGAGCTGCAGGAGCTCGACGATGAGTCGGCGGCCGAGCTGCTGGAGTCGATCGGGCAGACCGAGCGCGGTCTGGATGCGTTGGCGCGAGCCGGTTTTCACACGTTGAAGCTGCAGACGTATCTGACGGCCGGGCCAAAAGAGGCGCGCGCGTGGGTGATTCATCAGGGCGACACCGCCCCGAAGGCGGCCGGTGTCATCCACACCGACTTCGAGAAGGGCTTCATCAAGGCCGAGATCGTGTCCTATGACGATCTGGTCGAGGCCGGGAACATGGCCGCGGCCAAGGCGGCAGGCAAGGTGCGCATGGAGGGCAAGGACTACGTCATGGTCGACGGTGACGTGGTCGAGTTCCGCTTCAACGTGTAGGTCGGGCGTTGAGTGTGAATCGTTGTCTGTGCGCACTCGCACGTTGTGTGCGTGAGTTCTCACTCAACGCCCGACGTAGCGCAATCGATGAGTTCAGTCGAGTCGGGAAGTCTGTATCGGCATGGGAAAACTGATCTTCACCGCGACTGTGTCCATCGACGGCTATGCCGCCGACGCCGACGGCGACTTCCAGTGGTCCGCCCCGAACACGGCGGTGTTCGACGTCCACGTCGACCGCATGGCGGCGGTATCCACTGAAGTGCTGGGCCGCAAGACGTTCGAGTTGATGCAGTACTGGGAGACCGATCCCGATGGCGATGTCTGGACCGCAGCCGAACACGAGTTCGCCCGGCGCTGGCGAGGCATCGAGAAGGTGGTGGCGTCGTCGACGCTCACGCCTGGGCAGATCGGACCCCACCGCGTGGTGTCCGACCTGACCTTGGACGAGTTGCGGCGGATCGTCGCCGCCGCCACCGGCGTCGTGGAGATCTTCGGGCCCACGGTCGCGGCCCCCGCGATCCGGGCCGGCCTCATCGAGGAGTTTCACTTCTTCGTCGTCCCCAAGCTAGTGGGCGGCGGCCTGCGCGCGCTGCCCGACGGCGTGCACCTCGACCTGACGCTCGCCGAGCACACGGTCTTCGACAACGGCACCGCGTATCTCCGATACGTGCCCCGCTGAGGGGACGTTAAGCAAGGCAACCCTATGTCGGGCAGCGGAATTCGATGTTGCGCAATGGGGCCGGAAGCGGGGGAGGGAAATCTAGACTCACTCGGACAAGGTCAGCAGCGACCGAGGGGGGTCTGGTGGACGTCGGTGCGCAGATCTCCGTCGACGCGATGGCAGAAGAGGCGGGTTTCGTCGCGCTGCCGCCGGACGTCGGCGTCGTCGTGCAGAACGCCGACGGCGAGATAGTGGCCGCGTCGGAAGTGGCACAGGACATTCTGGGGTTGTCGTTCGGCCAGATGCTGGGTCGGACGTCGCAGGACCCCCGCTGGGCCGCGGTCGACGAGGACGGCCGATTCCTCGAGGGCGCCCAGGCCCCCGCGATGGTCGCTCGCCGCACCGGCGTCGCGGTGCGCAACCGAATCATGGGTGTGCACCGCCCCGGCAGTGATGCCGCGGGGCGCCACGTGTGGCTTTACATCGACGCCGTACCGATCTTTCGTGCCGACGATCCCGACCCGTGGGCGGTGGTGGCTGCGTTCCGGCCGGTCAGCGGCGAGCCGTTGCACGCTCTGCAACTGCGCGAATCCGAGCGACTGTTTCGCATGATCGCTGAATACAGCTCCGACATGGTGGCCTGGCAGCTGGTCGACGAGACCACGTTCCTGTGGGTGTCGCCGGCGTCGCGCACCGTATTGGGCTTCGAGCCGGACGAACTGATCGGCACCTACGGCATCGATCTCGTCCACCCCGACGAACGTGCGTCTCTGGCGGAGTCCTGGCGCACCACCAGCGGTGCGCTGACCAGATTCACGATGCGCATGCGGCACGCGGACGGTGACTACCGATGGATCGAGACCACCGCGCACGTCCTGCCCTCCGACGGCGACCGACCGCAGCAGATGATCACCGCGCACCGCGACGTCAGCGATCGCGTGAATGCTGAACGCGCCCGCGATGCCGCAGTGCGGATGTTCGAACTGGCGATGAGCCACGCCACGATCGGTGTCGGCTGGCGTAGGCGCGATGGCACGCTTTCGCGGGTCAATCCCGCGATGTGCAGCATTCTCGGCAGACGCGCCGACGAGCTGATCGGGCATTCTCTGCGCGAGTTCGCCACCGATGACGGCACGGCCTTCGAGGACGCCGTGGCCGCTGTGTACGCCGGGACGCGCAGCCACCATGAGGGTGAGCGTCAGTTCCTCCGTCCGGATGGGACGCTGGTGTGGGGTCTGCAGACCATCGTCGGCCTGCCCGACGAGTCCGGCGCCGTCACCTATTTCCTGGTGCAGCTGCAAGACATCACCGAGCAGAAGAGAGCGGCTGCCCAGCTCGAGCAGGCCGCGTTGACCGACCCGCTCACCGGACTGTCCAACCGCACCGTTCTGGAAGATCGGCTTACCCGAGCCCTTGCCAGGGCCCGGCTCACCGACACTCTCGTGGGTGTGTTGTTCATCGACCTCGACCATTTCAAAACCGTCAATGACCGTCACGGGCATGCTGTCGGCGATAAAGTGCTGTGCGAGATAGGAATTCGGTTAGCCGCCGCCGTGCGCGACACCGACACCGTCGTCCGGCTGGGCGGTGACGAGTTCGTCGTCGTCCGCGAACACCTCCATGATGTCGGCCAGCTGGAAGATCTGGGTCAGCAAATCCTTCACAGCCTGGCGGCACCCTTCGAGGTCGACACCCACACGTTGAATATCAGCGCCAGCGTCGGCAGCGCCGTCGGCTCGGATCTTTCTGCGACACAATTACTTTCGCGTGCCGACGAAGCGATGTACCGAGCCAAGCGCGAACATCGCGGTCAGTTCTCATCACCCGACTGAGTGCATCTCGTTGTTTCGCGGCGCCGCCCGGAGGGCTAGGGTGAGTTTGTGATCGGTGACACGCGCGCCGACGATCGGCGTGAAACTGAGCTCGACGGCCGCGAGCAGCGTCTCGTGCACCGCGAGGCAGAGGTCTCGAGACGCGAATCAGTGGCCGACGAACGAGATCGCATCGCAGACGAGCGCGACCAGGTCGCCGACGACCGTGAGCTGGCCGCTGACGAGCGTGAGGCGCGCGCCGATGAGCGCGAAGGTGCGACCGCACAGCGGGAGCAGGAGCGCCTGCAGCGCCTGGATGAGCGGGCCAGTCGCGAGACGGCCGCGGAACGACGCGACAACGCCGAAATCAGGCGGGCGGTGGCCGAAACACGGCGGCGGATCGCCGACCAGCAGGCCGATCAGGCGTAGCCGACCCAACCCCGGAACGTGAACGCCGAGAAGAACTCGGTGACATCACTGAAACCGGCCTCCTGCAGGATGGTGCGATCTTGCGCCGGTGACAGGACAGGGACCTGCGTGCCGATGGCCGTGCGCGCCCGGTCGACATCGGCGGCATCGATGCCCGACTCGACGAGATAGGCGACATGGCGGCTCAGCCACAGCTCTCGTTCGCCGTCGCGCTGCGGAAAGCTCATGTGCGCCACGATAAATGGCGCACCAGGCGCGAGCCGCCGTCGTACCTGCGTTGCGGTGGCACGGCGTTCTTCGTAAGGCAGAAAGTGCAGTGTCAGCAGGCTCGTGGCGGCGGCGAAGGGGCCGGCCGGCGCGTCATCGACGTATCCGTGGTGCATGCGAACCCGCTGCGCCAACGGGCCGAGGTTGCGCTCGGCGAGATCCAGCATCGCGCCCGACGGGTCGACGGCGTCGAATGTCCACCCCTGGTGCGCTTCGGCGAAGGCCTTGGTCTCGAGACCTCCGCCCGCACCGAGGACGAGGATCCGGGCATCGGACGGCGTGCGTTCGGCAATGAGGACCGCGACCATCCGATGGATGTCGCGGTAGGCGGGCACCATCTGAGCCGCCCGGTCGGCATACCTGGCGACGTGGTGTGGATCGTCGAACGGGTTCAGAGTTGTCGTCACATTCCGATCGTGAGTGCGTTTAAGCAGGTTCGGCAAGGCGATTTGCCGATCAGGCAAGTTGCTCCGGGTGGCGGCGCGACCGCTACCCCCGCCGGGTCAGGTGATTTGTTTGCTATTTATGTCACCAACGTCAATCAACTGCGCATGACGGTCCGTAACCGCGCTTATCCACATTGCCGTGCTCGGTCGCATGTGCATTGTAGATCCTTGGTGTACTTCGGCTTTCGCAAGCGCTGCAGCCCATTCGGGCATACCACTCGCGCAAACAAAAAATTGACTGACACGACAAAAATCACCTCGGTACGGGGTATAGATGTTTATTACGCAATGAATTCGCTGGTCTACGCGGGGTTGGGGGCGACATGTCTGGTAGGCACAGTCAGAAGGCGTCAGGGGCGCGGAAGCACCCGCGGGAACCGTACGCCTGGCTGGGCGCGGGGGCCGTCGCGCTGGGACTGGGCGCGGCACTGGCCAGTGGGGCCGGCATCGCGCAAGCCGACACCGGGGGGGCCGCGCCATCGGGTAGCCATGCCGATTCCGCCTCGGCGAGCAAGTCCACCACCGCCTCCGCCAAGAATGTGGGTGCCAAGCAGTCGGCAACCGGCGTCGCGTCGCCTCGCTCGGCCGTCGCGACGAGTGGCCGGGTCGCCGCGGCGGTCACCCCACCCAAGGTGGCCGTCGCGCCGGCGTCCGCAACCAACCCTGTCGCAGGATTGCTGACTCAGGTCTTGGCGGCGTTCGGGTTGAAACCTCCTGCGGCACCCAAGTTTCCGGCGCCCCGGGCGGTGCCGTCGGCAGCGGCCACCAACCCGCTCGCCGCGTGCGGAGTCAGCAAGGACTGCTCCAATCTGAACTTGAGCGGAGCGAATCTGGCCGGCCTGAACCTGACCGGCTACAACTTCACCGGAGCGAACCTGTCGGGCGCAAACCTGACCAAATCCACGCTGTCGGGGGCGACCCTGACCGGCGCGACGTTGTCCGGCTCGAACATGACCTCGGCCAACCTGACCGGGCAAAACCTCCAGGGCTTCAACCTGACCGGAGTCACCCTGGTCGGCACGAACCTGACAGGGGCCAATCTGACCGGGCAGAACCTGCAGAGCCGTAACCTCACGTCGGCGACGCTGGTCGGCGCGACCCTCACCGGGGCGAGCCTGTCCGGGGCGAATCTGACAGGAGCCAACCTGACGGGCCAGAACCTGCAGGGCTTCGACCTGACCGGGGTGACCCTGGTCGGGGCGATCTTGACCAATGCCAACCTCGCGGGCCAGAACCTGCAGAGCCGCAACCTAACCCGGGCGTCGTTGGTCGGGACGACGTTGACCGGGGCGAACCTGTCCGGGGCCAATCTCACCTATGCCAACCTGACCGGACAAGACCTGCAGGGCTTCAACCTGACCGGCGTAACGTTGGCCGGAGCGGGTCTGGCCAACGCCAATCTGACCGGGCAGAACCTGCAGGGCGTCAACCTGAATTCGGCGCAACTGTCCGGGGCGACGTTGGCCGGTGCCAACCTCTCCGGAGCGAAGATGACCGCAGCGCTGCTGATCGGGGCGAATCTGTCGGGGACGAATCTGACCGCAGCGACGATGATCGGCGCGAATTTCACGGGAGCGACGCTGACCGGGGCGACGCTGACGCGGGCCAATCTCAGCGTTGCCAATCTCACCACACAGAACTTGCAGGGCTTCGATCTGACCGGCGTCACATTCGCCGGCACGATCCTGGCCAACGCCGATCTGACCGGTCAGAACCTCACGGGTAAGAACATGGCCGCGGCGACCCTGGCCGGCGCGACGTTGACCGGAGCCGCGCTGACGGGGGCGAATCTGGCGGCGGCCAATCTGGTCGGGCAGAATCTTCAGGGCTTTGATCTGACCGGTGTGACGCTGGCCGGTGCGAATCTGACCGGAGCCAACCTCAGCGGACAGAACCTGCAGGGCCGCAACCTGATTGGGGCCACCCTGGTCGGTGCCACACTGACCGGAGTGACGTTGACCGGTGCGAATCTGAGCCTGGCCAACCTGATCGGGCAGAATCTTCAGGGCTTTGATCTGACCGGTACCGCGCTCGCCGGGGCGAATCTGTCAGGCGCGAACCTGACCGGGCAGAACTTGCAGAACCGCAACTTGACCGGGGCGACGCTCGCGTCGGCGAACCTCTCCGGTGCCAACCTAACCGGGGCAACGCTGACCAAGGCGAATCTGTTGGGCGCGAACCTGACCGGGGCCACGTTGACCGGTGCGAATCTGAGCCTGGCCAACCTCACCGGACAGAATCTTCAGGGGTTCGATCTGACCGGTGTCACCTTCGTCGGGGCGAATCTCACCAACGCCGACCTCACCGGGCAGAACCTCCAGAATCGGAACCTCACCTCGGCGACCCTGGCCGGGGCGACGTTGACCGGTGCGACGCTGACGGGTGCAAATCTGACCAATGCCAACCTGATTGGGCAGAACCTGCAGGGGTTTGACCTGACGGGTACGACGTTGGTCGGGACGAACCTGACCAACGCGAACCTGAGCGGACAGAACCTGTCAGGCCGCAATCTCACCGGGGTAAAGCTGGGTGGGGCGAACCTGTCCGGGGCGGATCTGACGAACGCCCTTCTGACGTCCGCGACGCTGGTGGGGGCCACGTTGACCGGTGCGACATTGACCGGTGCAAACCTGACGAATGCCAACCTGATTGGGCAGAACCTGCAGGGGTTTGACCTGACGGGTACGACGTTGGTCGGGACCTACCTGACCAACGCGAACCTGAGCGGACAGAACCTGTCGGGCCGCAATCTCACCGGGGTGAAGCTGGGTGGGGCGAACCTGTCCGGGGCCAACCTGTCGGGCGCCAACCTGACCTCGGCGACGCTGGCCGGCGCGACGGTGACAGGTGCGACGCTCACGAGCGCAAATTTGAGCAGTGCCAACGTCGTTGGGGTGAACTTCCAAGGCCTGGATCTCACCGGCGTGACATTGGTCGGAACCGTCATGACGAACGCCAACCTGAGCGGACAGAACCTCACGGGCCGCAATCTGACGCGGACAACGTTGGTCGGCGCGACGCTGACCGGTGCAACGTTGACGGGGGCGACTCTGTACGGGGCGAACCTGTCGGGCGCCAACCTGAGTGGACTCAACCTTCAGGGCGTGACCCTGACCGGTGCGGTCTTCGCAGGAGCGAACCTGAGTAGTGCGACCCTGACCGGACAGACGCTGCAAGCGCTGAACCTGAGCGGGGCGAATCTATCCGGCGCGACCTTGAACAACGCCAACCTCATCAGGGCCAACATCCAAGGGGCGAACCTGACGTCGGCCAGCTTGATCGGGGCGAACCTCAGTGGCGCGAATCTGCGGGTAGCCAACCTGACGGGGGCGAACCTGACCGGAGCGATTCTCACCGGAGCGATCCTCACCGGCGCCAATATGACCGGCGTGATCCGGTAGACGAGCCGCCTCGGCCGGCGTTGTCGGTGGGTGCCCTTAGCCTGCCGGGATGAACTTCATGTCAACCCGCATCATCACAGCCGACGTCACACGGCTGGTCGAGTTCTATGAACTGGTCACCGGCATCACCGCCGTGTGGGCCAACGAGCTGTTCGCCGAAATCCCCACCGCCATCGGGACACTCGCTATCGGCAGCGACAAGACGGTACCCCTGTTCGGGATCGGATCAGCGGAACCGGCGTCCAACCGGAGTGCAATTCTGGAATTCCTCGTTGAGGATGTCGACGCCGAGTTCGGCCGGCTTCGTGGGCACATCACAGAGGTCGTGACCGAACCCACGACGATGCCGTGGGGCAATCGGGCGTTGTTGTTTCGCGATCCGGACGGAAACCTCGTCAATCTGTTCACCCCGGTCACCGACGAGGCCCGCGCGAAGTTCGGAACCGCCGCGTCGCGCTAATATCCGCCAATGCGCGCAAAACGAGTGTTCGGGGTGCTTCTCGGCGTGATCTCCGCTGTATCGCTCAGCGCTGGGTGCGGGAATTCAGGCTCGACCGCGGGGCAGTCGAGCGCCAGCACACCGGCCAGCTCCACGGCGGCAGCCACCCTCGAGGCGGTCGCGTTCGGCACCAAGGTCGACATCGCGTCATCGGACGGCACCGCCGCCTACACGATCGACAACCTGCAGCCCGTGCCGCGCGAAGCCCAGATCGTCCCGGCCAAGGGCGTGATGTACGCCGTCGACGTGACGATCGTCGCCAAGAGCGGCACACCCACGTACAACGGCTTCTACATCGTCGCCCGCGGCGCCGACGGGTCGAACATCGCGCCGGCCGTCGGTGCCGTCCAGCCCGGTATCACCTCGGGTCAGCTTGCGCAGGGCCAGCAGGTCGCCGGCCACGTCGCCTACGACGTCCCGCAGGGTCAGACCATCACCGCGATCATGTTCCGCGATCCGAAAGGAAAGGTGCTCGCGGTCTGGGGTGCGGCGTAGGTTCGACCCGGGGAGGCGCCGCATGTCCCGGTGGGCTTCGGCGTCGGCATCGGATTCTGACGCCGCCGCGAATCAGTCTGCGATGACCTGGATTTCGTCACCGAGTCGGTAGCTGCCGACCAAGGGGAGGGTGTCACCGCTCCAGAACCGGCCAGGGTCGAACCAGTTCTCGTTCTTGTGGGTGGACAGCAACCCCATCTCCTCATAGGTGATGGCGACGGTTTCCGCGCAATACGCCGTCTGCAGACCGACTTCGCGTTCGGCCAGCTTACGGCGTTCGGCAGACTCGCGAACCTTCTTGTGCACGAACGGGATTCCGCGAGTCCAGTCCCCGGCGGTCGGGAGCCGGCCCCGCAGCCAGCGGCCGGTCAGCCGTGCGGTGGAGGGGAACGGGGTGCCGTCCATCCGGGCGATCACCTTCAGCAGCTGATCTTCGTGTTCGCGGGTGACATCCGGAGTGAGCTGACGCAGCCAGCACCGCTGGCCGTATTGATGCAGCCACTGTTCGACCGCCTCCCGGGCGTCGTTGAGCTGCACCCCGCGGTGGTTGGTGCCGGTCCACAAGTCCAGCAGCTTGTGGCCGAGCTCGGCGTGCCAGATCAACGGCGGCAGATCGTCGAGCGCGACCGTCATGCCGACGTGGTTGACCGGTGCGTTGGTCAGCGTCTGGATCGCCCGGTCCGGACCGGATCCGCCGCGGAACAGCCAGACGTCACCGGTGCGGGTTTCATTCAGCGCCTGTGTCAACGACACGGTGTGCTCGCTCACCAGCGCAGCATAATGTGATCGCATGCGCGGTATCTGGAAGTGGATCGGTCTGGCCGGTGCGGCCGGCGTCGTCGCGGGCGGAGTACTGGTCGCGCGGGACCAGCGGCGCCGCAAGGCCTACACGCCCGACGAGATCCGCGCCCGGTTACACCAGCGCCACACCGAGGCCGCGGCCGCGCCGAAAAGCTAAGCCACCGCGTAGAGCCGGTGGGTGCCGCTGAAGCCTTTGAGCTCGGCGTCGCGTCCCTCGTCGAAGGCCTGCTGATCGCCCACCGCGGTCCGCACCGTCTCGCTCACCAGGATCTCGCCGCCGTCGGCCTCGCCGGCGACTCGGGCGGCCATCGCCACGTTGCGGCCGAACAGGTCGTCGCCGCGGCGCACCGACTTACCCATGTGAATGCCGATCCGCACCCGAATGCTGTTGTGGCGGGCGCGTTTCGCGTCCCGTACCAGTTCGCGCTGCATCGCCACCGCGCAATTCACCGCAGCGGCCGGATCGGCGAAGGCCACCATGAACCCGTCGCCCTGACTCTTGACGACGTGGCCGTCGTATTTAGTGACCAACCGCCGGACCA
Source organism: Mycolicibacterium crocinum (assembly GCF_022370635.2). The sequence goes on from NZ_CP092362.2 coordinate 1,399,567, forward strand.
TCCGGTCGTGGCTGCCGATGAGCTTGACCCACGCTCGGTCGCCGATGCGTTCGTTGAGGGCGGTGGATTCCTCGATGTCGGAGAACATCACCACCACCTTGCCGTCCGGCGCCAGCCGCGCCAGGTCGGGACGCTCGACGTCGGCCCAGTCGGCGAGCTCCTCGATCGAGGACCGCACCGCCCCGCCCAGGCCCTGGGTGCGCACCAGGTTGGCCGTTTGCCACACCTGCTTGACCGCCTCGCGGCCGCCCGACCACAACATGTTGCGGGTGTCCAGACGCCCGCGCAGCTCCTCGACCTCACGCTCGCTGGCCTCCAGCTGCTTGCGCATCAAGACCAGCGCGATGGCCTCGGCCACGACCAGCACCGCCAACACCGATGCCGCGATCGTCCAACCCACTGTGCGCCGCCCTCCTGTCCGCGATCCTGAACAGATGATGCCTCCTTACTACGAGAGCAGATTCATCCGTGCGAATCACCCCCGACGCGCGCAGGCAATCTGGCTGCGCTGGACGCTGCTACTGCCGAAGCCCGACGACGCGGTCGCCGACGTGTGGGTGATGCTGTTCGACCCCGACGGCGGCGGTAACCGCGCGGTCAAGGTCCCTCATCCGCTGACCGACGCCGACTATCTCTCCAACCCCTGGTCGGCCAGGATCGCCGACAGCGTGATCGACGACGTGCACGCCCGCGTGGCGCTCGACGGCGCATCGTGCGATCTGGCTATCACCCCCGGCGACGAACCAACGGTCAAGCTGCTCACCGACCGCTCGTATACAGCCAAGTTCCCGACGGCCAAGACATCGGTACGTCATCCGCTGGCCCGATTCGACGGCACCGTCACCGTCGGCGACGCCACGGTGGCAGTCGACTCGTGGACGGGCAGCGTCAACCACAACTGGGGCAGCAAGCACACGCCGGCGTATGCCTTCGGGCAGGTGTGCGGCTTCGACGATCACCCGCAATCCAGCCTCGAGGTCGTGACCGCCCGAGCCGCCGTCGGGCCGCTGCGGTTGCCTGCCGCCACCCTGTTCGTCCTGCGTCACGCCGGGTGGGAGGTCGCCGTGCGCTCGGTGCTGGCTGCCCGTCGCACCCACGGTTCGTATGAGCCGTTCCGGTGGTCGTTCGGCGGACGGGCCGACGGATTCGAGCTGCACGGTGAGATTCGTGCCGAACCCCGCGACGCCATCGGGCTGACTTACACCGACACCAACGCAGCGACCAAATACTGCTACAACTCTGCGTTGGCGGACTGCCGAATCAGCCTGTCCGGCAACGGCATCGACACCGAACTGACCGCGACCCGACGGGCGATGTTCGAGATCCTCACCGATCACCGGCTTGGCGACGTACCGCTGTTGGCATAGCGGGCGCGAACCGCACCTCGAGAGGGCCGCCAAACGTTGAGCAATTCGCCCAGATCAGCGCTTTCGCCTGCGTAAACTTCGGCCGTGGGGGAGAGCCGCACCTGGCCCGTCATGCGACGAGGCAAGGAACTCGCTGCGATCCAGGCGACCCTGCAGGGCCGGCCGGGCCAATGCGGCGCCCTGCTCCTGGGCGATGCCGGCGTGGGCAAGACGACGCTTGCGCGGATGGCCACCCATGCACTGCGCACCGCCGCGGTGTGGGTGGCCGGAACCGAGTCCGCACGCGAGGTGCCGTTGGGGGTGTTCGCCCACCTGCTGGCCAGCCCGATGCCCGCCGACCCGGTCGCGATGCTCGCCGACGCGTTCCGCACCGTCCGCCGCGAGAAGGTGGCCCTCATCGGCGTCGACGACGTCCACCTCGTTGACCATCTGTCGGCGACGCTGCTGCATCAGCTGGCCGTCGAAGGCGCGGTCCGGATCGTGGCGACGGCGCGCACCGGAGAGCCGATCCCCGAGACGATCACCGCGCTGTGGAAGGACGGGTACCTCGCCCGGTTGGATGTCGCGCCGTTCTCCAAGGCTGAGGCGGTCGCGCTCGTCGAGACGGCGCTTGGCGGTCGCCTGGAACGGCTTTCGGCCGATTTGATGTGGGAGGCCTCGAGCGGCAATGCGCTGTTCGTCCGGCATCTGGTCGAAGGGGCGCTGGAAGCGGGAACTCTGCGACAGGTCAACGGCGTCTGGCAGCTCAGAGGTGAAGCGGCGGTGGCGTCGAAGCTGGCTCCACTGCTGAGCAGTCGGCTCGACCGGCTGCCCGACGACGAACAGCGGGCTCTGCAGCTGCTTGCGGTGTCGGAACCACTGACGTTGGAGGTGATGTCCGAGCTCGTCGACTCCGAGACGCTGGAACGTGCCGAGCGACGCGGGCTGATCCGCGTCGTCGACGTCACCGGAACCGCCGATATCCACTTCACCCACTCGGTGATCGGTGAGGTCATCCGGCAGGGCCTGGGCCAAGTCGCGAGCCGGCGGCTGCGGACCGAGCTGTTGGGCGCGATGGACCGACATCCGCCGCATTCGCCTGTTCAACGCCTGCGCCGCGCCGAACTGGCGTTGCAGGCCGACGCGGCCGTCGAAACCGAATTCCTCTGTCGCGCAGCTGAAGACGCGATCGCCCTGATGAACATCACGCTCGCCGAGCGGCTGGCCCAGGCCGCCGTCGACCAGAATGACGGTCTGGTGGCCTCCGAATTGCTCTCACGGGCCTTACGCTGGCAGGGCCGAGCCCCGGAGTCCGAAGCGATCCTGGAGGCGTTCGACCCGGACACGCTCTCGGAGTTCGAGCTGGCCCGGTGGGGCATGGCGCGCATCGCCAATCTGCAATGGGCGATCGGCGACGCCGAAGCGGCCGCCGAGATTCTGAAGATGTTGCAGCAGCGCATCACTCATCCACGCCTTCGCCTGTCTGTCGACGGCCTCGCGGCGGCGCTGGCCGTCCTCGACAATCGGCTCGACGACGCGGCCACGCTCGCCGATCAGGTGCTCGCCGATCCGACCGCAACGCCGATGGCCGTCGGTTGGGCGGTGTTCGGCGGCGGTATGGCGGCCGCTATGCGGGGGTGTGCCGCTGATGCGGCACGATTCGCCGCTCGCGGCCGGGAGGTCTACGACGAGATCGACGGCCTGCTGCGCTTCCTGTTGGCCCTGGGTGAGGTTCGTGCTCTGACGCTGGCCGGCGATTTCGCTGCGGCGCAGGCTCGTTCGGGTGACGTCGTGCGCATCACCTCACCGAGCCAGTACCGCGTTCGTGCGATGGCCAACGTCTTGGCCGGCACTGTCGAACTGGGCCGAGGCCAACTGCGGGTCGCGATGGCCCGGCTCGAGGAAACCCTGGCCGCGCTCAGCGGTGAGGCGGCTGCGAGCTGGAACGTCCCCGCCAGATTGCTTCTTGCGCAGTGCTATTGCGGCCTCGGCTATGACGAGGCCGCCGCCCCCCTGGTGACCGAACTGCGGGAACTGGCCGGCCGTGCGGCCACGATGTTCGAACCGGCCGTCCGGATCGCGGAGGCGTGGCTGGCTGCGGCGATGGGCCACGTCAGCGGGGCGGTCAGGATGGCCCTGCACGCCGCCGACCTTGCCGGTGAGTCGGGCCAGCGGGCCATCGAACTGATGGCGTTACACGCGGCCGCACGATTCGGCGACAAGAGTTGTCTGCCGCGCATCGTCGAGGTCGCCGCGGAAATCGGTGGACCGCTGGCGGCGGTCGACGCGGCGCACGCCACCGGCCTGATGAACGATGATGCGGCAGCGGTGTTTTCGGCCTCGCAGGAGTTCGAGCGGATCGGTGCGCTGCTGTCGGCGGCGGACGCCGCGGCGCAGGCGGCGGCACTCTTCGAGGCCGCTGGGCAGCGACGGCACTCGCTCGAAGCGGCCGCCGCCGCCGACCGGCTGGGCAAGGAATGCGGCGGACTGCAGACGCCCGCGCTGATGGCCACCTCTCAGCCACTGCCACTGTCGCGGCGGGAACGCGAGATCGCGCAGCTCGTCGTGCGCGGGTTGTCCAACCGGGACATCGCACAGCGGCTGGTGGTGTCGACCCGCACCGTCGAGGGACACCTGTACCGGATGTACCTGAAACTCAATGTGACCAGCCGCGAGGAGCTGCGCGAGATCATCCGTCGCGCCCTCGAGGACGACGGGCCTGGTTGACTGGCGGCATGGCCATCCTCGTCGTCGGCAGGCTCGAACCGTCGCTGGAGAAGCAACTCACGGACAGGCACACTCCGCTGCGGCTACCGGTGGACGCCGAGCAGGCCGAGGACGTCACCGTCATCGTGTGCAACGGACGTCCCGGTGTCGACGCCGCGCTGATGGATTCCCTGCCACAGCTGCGCGCGATCGTGAACTTCGGCGCCGGGTACGACGCCATCGACGTCACCGCGGCCCGCGATCGAGGGATCGGGGTCAGCAACACCCCCGACGTCCTCAACGACACCGTCGCCGACACCGCGCTCGGTCTGATCCTCGACACCCTGCGCCGATTTCCCGCCGCCGACCGGTATGTGCGGGCGGGCCGATGGGCCATCGACGGGCCGTTCCCCTACACCCGCGACCTGACCGGCAGCCGCGTCGGCATCCTCGGGCTTGGCCGGATCGGCTCGGCGATCGCCACGCGTCTGCGCGGATTCGACTGTGCCATCGCCTATCACAACCGCCACGAGATCCCCGGCAGTCCGTACCGGTACGCCGCCTCACCGGTCGAACTGGCGGCCGATGTCGACGTTCTGGTCGTCGTCACCGCGGGCGGCCCCGACACCGCGCATCTGGTGGATCGCGAAGTGCTCGCCGCGCTCGGACCGGACGGCTATCTGATCAACGTCGCCCGCGGCAGCGTCGTCGACCAGAACGTCTTGATCGAGTTTCTCGAGCAGGGTCGCCTCGCCGGCGCCGGCTTGGACGTCTACGCGGCCGAGCCCGACGTGCCCGTTCGGTTATGGGAACTCGACAACGTGGTGTTGCTGCCGCACATGGGCAGCGCAACAGCCCGAACCCGAACGGCCATGGCCACTCTGGCGATGCGCAACCTGGAGGAGTTCCTCGCCAGCGGTCAGCTGGTGACGCCGGTCTAGCGGGTGACGAACGAGACGACGGCCTCGCTGAAGGCGTCGTTGTCGTCACCGGCGGCGGTGTGCCCGGCATCGGAGAGTTCGACGAATTCCGCGTGCACCTTCGACAAGAAGTCCTGCACCCCTTCGGCGCTGACGACGTCGGAGAGCTTGCCGCGGATCAGCAGGATCGGGATGGTCAGGTCGATGGCCGCCTGCTCGAGGCGTTCCACCCGGCCGAACGGATCGTCCTTCGGCGCGGTGAGGAACGCCGGGTCCCAATGCCAGAACCACCGGCCGTCGCGGAAGCGCAGATTCTTCTTCAGGCCATCGAGATTCTTCGGCCGCTTGCGGTGCGGCAGGTAGGAGGCGATGGCATCGGCGGCCTGCTCGAGGTTCTCGAAGCCGTCCACATTGCTGAACATGAAGTCCCGGATCCGGGCGCTGCCGTCCTTCTCGAAGCGCGGCACCACATCGACCAGCACCAGTTTGGTCACCACGTCGGGCCCGGCCTCCTTGGCCACTAGAATGCTGGTCAGACCGCCCATGCTGGCGCCGATCAGCACCACCGGGCGCCCGATCTGCTCGAGCACCGCCAGCACGTCGGCCGACAGCGCGTCGACGCTGTAGTCGGCGTCCGGGGCGCGGTCGCTGTCGCCGTGTCCGCGGGCGTCGAGGGCGATCACGTGGAAGCCATGGTCGGCCAGCACCTGTCCGGTGTTCTTCCAGGAGAACCGGTTCTGCCCGCCGCCGTGCAGCATGAGGATCGTCGGACGGTCGGCCGAAGACTCTGCGCCGCGGTTCCATTCGTCGCCGACGAGGGAGAGCTCGCTGGTACCTCGGAACTCGACCGTCTCACCGGTATTTGTGCTGCTCACGGGCATCCTCTCAACGAACCTGAACAGCACGTTACCTAGCGGTGCTATCGATGACTTTCGGCACCCCGGCCGGTCAATCCTTTCGACAGCCCTTCCAGAGGAGACCACCCGTGCCCACCATCACCCCGTCGCTGTGGTTCGACAACGACCTCGAGGAGGCGATGCGCTTCTACACCGGCATCTTTCCGAACTCGTCCATCGACTACGTCAACCGCTATACCGAGGCAGGCCCCGGCACCCCGGGCGAGGTCCTGTCGGCCGGCTTCACCCTCGACGGCACCCGGTTCGTCGGGATCAACGGCGGTCCGGTGTTCTCGTTCACCGAAGCGGTGTCGTTCCTGATCGAGTGCGCCGACCAGGCCGAAGTCGACTATTACTGGGACGCTCTTGTCGCCGGCGGTCAGGAATCGCAGTGCGGGTGGCTCAAGGACCGCTTCGGGTTGAGCTGGCAGGTTGTGCCCTCCCGGCTCTACGAGCTGCTCTCCGATCCGGACGAGGCCAGGGCGGTCGCCGCCACTGCGGCCATGCTCGGGATGCGCAAAATCGTCATCGCCGATCTGGAGGCCGCCGTAGCCCACCCGTGACGGCCCTCACAGCGCCTACCGGTAGCCTTTCGCCCCAAGTGCGGGTGATCGGAGCCCGTAGCGCCGCAGAGGGAGAATCATGGCCGACGAGCCTGCCGAGCCCGAGGGCGAGGCCGCCACGCCAGAGGAGGCCGTCACGACGACGGTCCTCGACGGCGACGAGACCGTCGAAGAGACCACCGACGCCGAACCTGCTCCTGCCAAGCAGCCGCGTTCGCATGTCCAGCTGGCGCTGATCGTCGGCACGGTCGTCGTGGTCGCGCTGGCCGCGCTGACGGGATGGCTCGGATACCGGGCTTACGAGTCCCGCCAGACCGCCCAGCTGCGGGAGCTGTTCGTCGGCGTCGGGCGCCAAGGCGCGATCAACCTGACCACGATCGACGCCGCCGAGGCCGAGAAGGATGTGCAGCGCATCCTCGATTCGGCCACCGACGCGTTCTACGACGACTTCGCCAAGCGGTCCCAGCCCTTCATCGAGGTGGTCAAGCAGGCCCAGTCCAAGTCGGTCGGTGAGGTGACCGAGGCGGGGCTGGAGTCGATGTCGGACAGTGAGGGCCAGGTGCTGGTGGCCGTCACCGTCACCACCTCCAACCGTGGTGCCCCCAATCAGCCGAAGCGCTCCTGGCGGATGCGTCTGTCGGTCAAGAAGACCGGTAATGACGAAGCGAAGGTCTCGAAAGTGGAGTTCGTACCGTGACGACTGACGACGACAAGCCAGACCCGGAGGTCATCGAGGAGGAGACCACCGCGGTCGAACTCACCGACGCTGAGGCCGCCGCCGGTGAAACTCCGGCCGCAGCCGAGGCTGCGCCGAAGAAGGGGTTCAGCTTCGCGCGGGCGGTGGCCTTCGGGGTGCTGCCGATCATGGCGCTGCTGCTGGCAGCCGCCGCCGGCTATCTGCGGTGGGAGGACTCGTCGCGCCGGGACGCCGCCACCGCCGCGAACGAATCAGTCCAGGCTGCAAAGGATTCCACCGTTGCGCTGTTGAGCTACAAGCCCGAGACGGTCGAGAAGGATCTCGGCGCGGCCCGCGACCGGCTCACCGGCAGCTTCCTGGACGCCTATACCCAGCTGATCAACAACGTGGTCATCCCCGGCGCCAAGGAGAAGAAGATCTCCGCACTGGCGGCGGTCCCGGCCGCGGCGTCGGTGTCGGCCAAGTCCGATCACGCGGTGGTGCTGTTGTTCGTCGACCAGACCGTCGTCGTCGGTGCGGACGCCCCGACCAACACCGCCTCCAGCGTCCGGGTGACGCTGGAGAAGATCAAAGATCGCTGGCTCATCTCGGGATTCGACCCGATCTAGCGAAGAGGGGGTTCGATGACCGAGCCGCGCTGGATTGACGTCTCCGCGCCGGCCGTGCAGCTGCGTGCGCTCAGCTGGGGCCGGGATGAGGGCCCAATTGCGTTGTGCCTGCACGGTTTTCCCGATACCGCATATGGGTTCCGGAAACTGGCGCCCCATCTGGTGGCCGCCGGCTACCGGGTGATCGCACCGTTCATGCGCGGCTACGTGCCGTCTTCGCTTCCTGCCGACGGCAGCCAGCACATCGGCGCGGTGATGGACGACGCGCTGCAGGTGCTCGCCGCGAGCAATCCCACCGGTGGCGACGTCGTCATCGGCCACGACTGGGGCGCGATCGCCGCCACCGGCCTGGCCGCGATGCCGGACAGCCCGTTCGTGAAAGCCGTCGTGATGTCGGTGCCGCCTTCGGCGGCGCTGCGCCCCGGCGGCGGCCGAAAGCTGGCCAATCGTGGCCGGTTGCTGCGTCTCCTGCCGGTGCAGTTCCTGCGCAGCTGGTACATCAGCTACTTCCAGCTGCCGTTCCTGCCGGAGCGGTCCTCGTCGTGGATCGTCCCGCTGCTGTGGCGGCGCTGGTCGCCCGGCTACAACGCCGCCGAGGATCTGCGGCACGTCGACGCCGCGATCGGCTCACCGGACCGCTGGCGCGCCGCGCTGGGCACCTACCGGGCGACGATCCGCAACACGCGTCCGCCGGCCCGCTATGCAGAGCTGCAGAAGCTCTGGCTCGAGCCGCCGCGGCTGCCGACGCTGTACCTGCACGGAGCCGACGATGGTTGTATGACACCGGAATTCACGCCGTGGGTGGCGGGGGTCCTGCCGCCGGGCAGTGATGTCGCGGTCGTCGAGCACGCCGGACATTTCCTGCAGCTCGAACAGCCTGACGTGGTCGGCCGCCAGATCGTCGACTTTCTGGGCGCTACTTCTTCTTGAACGCCGGATGCTGGCTGGCCAACAACGGCAGCAGCAGTCGCCGCGGCGTCAGGTGATACACCGCTGACGCCGCGCGGTTGAGACGTCCCGGCACCACCACCGGCTTGCCTGCCGCCAACCCGTCCACCGCCGCAACGGCGACGTCCTGCGGCGACACCCACAGTGGCTTGGGCAGGGCGGCCTCGGCGTCTTCGGTGGAGAATCCGGCGGCCTCGCCGAACCCGGTGTGCACCGGACCGGGGCACAGGGCGGTCACCGCGACGCCGCTCGGTTTGAGTTCCTGGCCCAGCGCTCGGCTGTAGGACAGCACGAAAGCCTTGGCCGCGCCGTAGACGGCTTGCCCGGGCAGCGGGCCGAAGCCGGCCACCGACGCGACGTTGAGCACAGCCCCGCGACGTCGGCTCACCATGCCCGCTACGAAGCGAGTGCACAGATCGACCACCGCGGCGACGTCGACCTCGACGACGTTCAGCTCGGCGCCGGGGTCGGCGCCGGCCACCGGCCCCATGGTGGACAGTCCGGCGTTGTTGACCAGGATGTCGACGTCCAGGCCCAGTTCGGCCACCCGGCCGGGCAGCGCAGCCCGCTCGTCGGGATCTGAAAGATCAGCGCCGACAACGGAACTCGGGCCGGGAAGGGATTCAGCGAGTGCGTTGAGCTGTTCGGTGCGGCGGGCCACGAGCACCACGTGATGGCCGCGGGCGGAGAGTACCCGGGCGATTTCGGCGCCGATACCGGAGGAGGCTCCGGTGATCAGCGCGGCGCGATGGGGACCGGGCGTCGGCAGCACCTGGCCAGCCTAGGACAATGGCTGCCGTGCCTGCCAGCAGAACGATGACCGCGGTTGACGCGCAGATGTTCTGGATGTCGGCTGTGGTCCCCATCGATCAGTTGGTGCTGTTCGCCTTCGACGGCTCACCCGAGTCACCGGACGCCGCCGTCGCGGAGCTGCGCCGCCGCGCCGAGGCGTGCGACGAGCTGCGCCTGCGGGTGGTCGACGCCGGTTGGTGGCGATACCCGCGCTGGTGCCACGGTGACGTGGGCGCCGATCAGTTCGTCCTGCGCGAGATCGGGGGAGTGGACTGGCAGGGCTGCCTCGACATCGCGGCCCGGTTCCGCCGCGAGCCGCTTGATCTGCATCGAATGGCTTGGCGCGCACATGTTTTCCCGCGGGTGTCGGGTGTGCCGGGCTGCACAGGTGTGGGTTCGGTGGTCGTGTTGCAGACCGGCCATGCGTTCGCCGACGGCAGCCGGGGCACCGCGCTGGCCGGTGCGCTGCTCGGCCGGCGCCAGCCCGTGCCGGTGCCCGTTGCCGGTCGGCGGGGGTTCCTGCCCGCGCGCGGGGTGGCCGCCGCCCGAGCGCACCGCCAGCTGGTGCGCGACACCGAGGCCGGACTGGTGCCGCCTGCCGCTGCGGGCAGTCCGCTGCTCAGCATCAACCAACGCCCCAGGACAACGCCGGTGCTGCGGACGCTGGTGCTGCGACGCGATCAGCTCGCCAACCCGACCGTGACGATCGGAGCCCTGGTGGTGATCGCCGAGGCGCTCGGCGGTTATCTCACCGCGCGCGGCGAGGACACCGCGGCGCTGGCGGCCGAAGTCACCATGGCCGGGCAGCAGGATTCTGGCAGCCACAACAACTTTCGCAACGTCGGGATCCGGTTGCATCCGGAAGCGGACCGCACCCGACGGGCGGAGCTGATCGGCGCGCAGCTGGCCGCCCAGCGCCTGCGCGGCGAGCACCCGGCGATGCGGGCCTCGGCGGCGGCGTCCGCTGCGATACCGGCGGCGCTGCTGCGGTGGGGCGTGCGGCAATTCGACCCGAGCGTGCGGTCCGCAACGGTCACCGGCAACACCGTGGTGTCCAGCGTCAACCGCGGGCCCGCGGATCTGTCCTTCGGCGGATTCCCGGTACTACTGGCCGCCGGGTGGTCGGGGCTCTCGCCGATGATGAGCCTGACCCACGGTGTGCACGGCCTCGGCGACACGATCGCGCTCAGCGTGCACGCCGACCCGGACAACGTCGACGTCGACGACTACGTTGACCGGTTGCGCGTTTCGTTTGGCCGCTGAGGTGTAACGCCGACAGCCGCCGATGCTCTAGGTTTAGCTGCGTGACTGCCTACAGTGTCGGACTGCTCATCCTTCGTGTGGTGCTCGGCGTGACCATGGCCGCCCACGGCTACAACAAGTTCTTCGGCGGCGGCCGGATCAAGGGGACCGCCGGCTGGTTCGAAAGCATCGGCATGAAGCCCGGCACCTTCCACGCGAGGGTGGCGGCGAGCACCGAGATGGCCGCGGGCATCGGCCTGGCGCTGGGGCTGTTGACTCCGATCCCGGCCGCGGGCTTCGTGGCGCTGATGCTGGTGGCCGCGTGGACGGTGCACCGGCACAACGGCTTCTTCATCGTCAAGGAGGGCTGGGAGTACAACCTCATCCTGGCCACCGCGGCCGTCGCGATCGCCGCGACCGGCGCGGGCAGGTTCAGCCTCGATTACCTGCTGTTCCACGGCACGGACGTCTACCCGTGGCTGCACGGGTGGTGCGGATTGCTGATCGCGGTGGTGCTCGGCCTGGCCGGCGGCATCGGCCAGCTGGCGATTTTCTACCGCCCACCCGCCAAGGCCTGACCCGCGCGAGTCCCGCCGCGCGGGAATTCGCACCCGCCGGACTAGAACACGTTCTAGTCTTTTTGTCATGGGATTTCTGAAGCAGGAAGTGCCCGTCATCGACTTCGAGACGTGGAGTAAGGGCACGCGCGCGGAGAAGATCAAACCGATGGCACGGCACTGGGCCGAGGTGGGCTTCGGCACGCCCGTCGCCCTGCACCTGTTCTATGTCATCAAGATCCTGCTCTACGTGTTCGTCGGAGCGCTGTTCGGTCTGGCCACCAAGGGCATCGGCGGGCTGACGGACATCGGCTCGTGGTGGTCGGAGCCGATTGTCTACGAGAAGGCCGTGCTCTACACGATGCTCTTCGAGGTCGTCGGCCTCGGCTGCGGCTTCGGCCCACTGAACAACCGGTTCTGGCCGCCGATGGGATCGATCATCTATTGGTTGCGCCCCAACACGATCCGGCTGCCACCGTGGCCGAAGCTGGTGCCGCTGACCAAGGGTGACAACCGCGGCCCCGTCGACATCGCGCTCTACGCGGCGCTGATCGTGATGATTCTGATCGCGCTGTTCTCCGACGGCACGGGGCCCATCCCGGAGTTGGGGACGGACGTCGGCCTGCTGCCGACCTGGCAGATCGCGACGGTCGTTGCGCTGCTGGCGCTGGCCGGGCTGCGCGACAAGGTGATCTTCCTGGCCGCCCGCGGCGAGGTGTACGGCGCCTTCGCGGTGGCCTTCCTGTTCAGCGGAACCGACATCATCCTGGCCGCGAAGCTGGTCTGCATGGCGATCTGGATTGGTGCCGCGACCTCCAAGCTCACCCGGCACTTCCCGTTCGTCATCTCGACGATGATGTCCAACAGCCCGGTGGTACGGCCGCGGTTCCTCAAGCGGATGTTCTTCAAGAAGTTCCCCGAAGACCTTCGGCCCGGCCCGATGTCGCACACACTGGCCCACATCAGCACCGCCATAGAAATGCTGATTCCGCTGGCGCTGTTCTTCTCTCACGGTGGGTGGCCGACGACGATCGCCGCCATCGTGATGGTGTGCTTCCACCTCGGCATCCTGTCGGCGATCCCGATGGGCGTGCCGCTGGAGTGGAACGTTTTCATGATCTTCTCGGTGCTGTCGCTGTTCGTCGCGCACGCCCAGATCGGAATCACCGACATCACCACCCCCTGGCCGATCCTGCTGTTCCTCGCGCTCGCCACAACCGTGTTTCTGGGAAACACGGTGCCGCGCAAGGTGTCCTTTCTGCCCGGCATGCGCTACTACGCCGGCAACTGGGATACCACCCTGTGGTGCGTGAAGCCGTCGGCCGAGGCGAAGATCGAGCAGAACCTGGTCACGATCGCCAACATGCCGGCCGCTCAGCTGGAAAAGTTCTACGGCAGTAAGGAAGCCGCGCAGATCCCGATCTTCATGGGATACGCGTTCCGAGCCTTCAACACCCACGGCAAGGCGTTGTTCACCCTCGCCCACCGCGCGATGACGGGCCAGAACGAAGACGACTACTCGATCACCGACGGCGAGCGCATCTGCAGCATGGCGATCGGCTGGAACTTCGGCGACGGGCACATGCACAACGAGCAACTCATCGCGGCGATGCAGAAGCGCTGCCACTTCGAACCCGGCGAGGTACGCGTCGTGCTGCTCGACGGCCAGCCGCTACACCGGCAGCGTCAGGAGTACCGGCTCGTCGACGCGGCGACCGGTGAGTTCGAGACCGGTTACGTCAACGTCGCCGACATGGTGAACCGTCAGCCCTGGGACGACACGCTGCCGGTACACATCACCTCGGGATCGACTGACCGAACGGTTGGTTGACCCGCTTGACGGACGTCAAACGGCGTGTGTTTTGATCCAAAGATCAACCCGTCGTAAAGGAGTAGGCCGATGGCTGAAGCCGTAATTGTCGAAGCTGTGCGTTCACCAGTCGGGAAGCGCAACGGTGGTCTGTCCGGTGTGCACCCCGCCGAGCTGTCGGCCCAGGTGCTGGGCGGCCTGGCCGAGCGCGCCGGCATCGACCCCGAGATCGTCGACGACGTCATCTGGGGCTGCGTCATGCAGGCCGGTGAGCAGGCTCTGGACATCGCGCGTACCGCGGTGCTGACCGCGGGCTGGCCCGAGTCGGTGCCCGGTGTGACCGTCGACCGCCAATGCGGTTCCAGCCAGCAGTCGGTGCACTTCGCCGCCGCCGGTGTGGTGGCCGGCCACTACGACGTCGTCGTCGCCGGTGGGGTCGAGTCGATGTCGCGGACCCCGATGGGCGCCTCGCTGGCCAACGGTGGCAACCCCTACTCGGCCGGTTTCAAGGGCCGTTACGACCGCACCCCGAACCAGGGCATCGGTGCGGAGATGATGGCAACCAAGTGGGGGCTGAGCCGCACCGACCTCGACCAGTTCTCCCTCGACTCGCACGAGAAGGCTGCTGCCGCACAGGATTCCGGCGCCTTCGAGGATCAGATCGTGGGTATCAAGGACCAGGACGGCAACGTTGTCCTCAAGGACGAGGGCATCCGCCGCGGCACCACGCTGGAGAAGATGGGCCAGCTCAAGCCGGCGTTCTCCGAGGATGGCGTGATCCACGCGGGCAACTCCTCGCAGATCTCCGACGGCTCGGCCGCGCTGCTGTTCATGTCGGCCGAGAAGGCGAAGTCGCTGGGACTCAAGCCGATCGCCCGCGTGCACACCGCGACGCTGGCCGGCTCTGACCCGGTGATGATGCTGAGCGGGCCGATCCCGGCCACCCAAAAGGCGCTCGCCAAGTCCGGCCTGAGCCTGGACGACATCGGTGCCTTCGAGGTCAACGAGGCGTTCGCGCCGGTTCCGATGGCCTGGCTCAAGGAGATCGGCGCCGACGAGAAGAAGCTCAACCCCAACGGCGGCGCGATCGCGCTGGGCCACCCGCTCGGCGGCTCCGGCGCCCGGATCATGACCACGCTGCTATACCACATGCGCGACAACGGAATTCGCTACGGTCTGCAGACCATGTGCGAAGGCGGCGGCCAGGCCAACGCCACCATCCTCGAGCTGCTGTAGTGACCGACGTACAAGCCCCCGCCGCTCTCGGAGAGCGGCGGGGCAACGTCCTGCTGATCACGATCAACCGGCCGGAGGCGCGCAACGCGGTCAACGGTGCGGTCAGCACCGCCGTCGGTGATCTGCTCCAGCAGGCTCAGGACGACGCCGATGTCTGGGCAGTGGTGATCACCGGCTCCGGTGACAAGTCGTTCTGCGCCGGCGCCGACCTGAAGGCAATCTACAAGCGCGAGAACCTCTTTCACCCGCAGCATCCGGAGTGGGGTTTCGCCGGGTATGTCCGGCACTTCATCGACAAGCCCACGATCGCCGCGGTCAACGGCACCGCACTGGGCGGCGGGACCGAGCTGGCGCTGGCCAGCGACCTGGTGGTCGCCGAGGAGAGCGCCAAGTTCGGACTGCCCGAGGTCAAGCGCGGCCTGGTCGCTGCGGCCGGTGGGGTGTTCCGCATCGTGGAGCAGCTGCCCCGCAAGGTTGCGATGCAGCTGCTGTTCACCGGTGAGCCGATCACCGCGGCCGAGGCCCTCAAGTGGGGCCTGATCAACGATGTCGTGCCGGACGGCAGCGTCGTCGACGCGGCTTTGGCTCTGGCGCAACGCATTACCGTCAACGCACCGCTGGCCGTGCAGGCCAGCAAGCGCGTCGCGGTCGGGGTCGATGACGGCACCATCACCGCCGACGAAGCCGGCTGGACCCGCACCATGCGCGAGATCGGCCCGCTGATGAAGTCCGAGGACGCCAAGGAAGGCCCGTTGGCCTTCGCCGAGAAGCGCGAGCCGGTCTGGAAGGCGCGCTAAGCGTCAGGCCTGGGCGGGCTTGGTCGTCGTCGGCGTGGTTGACGACGACTCGGCCGGGGCTGACGTCGTGGTGGTCGGCGTCGTGCTCGTCGTGCTGGTCGACGTGTTCGGAGCCGGCGCATCGCTCGGGCTGAGCACGGTGTCGATCATGTAGATGTAGGCACCGCGAGCGGTGTAGCCGCACACGAGCTTTGCGGTGTCGTTGACCTTGATGTCGCCGCCCTTGCCGGTCACGCTGACCGGGCTGCCCTGCTGCGTCGGCATCTTGCCGTGCAGGTCGTCCGGGCCGAGGTAGCCGAGCACCAGGTGGTAGTACAGCGTGGACGTCAGCGCGGCCGGGTCACTCTTGAGCTGGGCCAGGGTCGCCTCGTCGAGCTTGGCGAAGGCGTCATTGGTCGGCGCGAACACCACGTACGGGCCACCGTCGATCACGCTGGTGATGTTCACGGCGGGGTTCAGCCCGCCGGAGATGGCCGCGCTGAACGTGCTCAGATCCGGGTTGGCGGCGATGGCCGCGGTCGCGTTCTGGTTGCCCATGTTCGTGAACGAGCCGGCGCCGGCCGGGATCCGGTTCTTGTAGGCGTCACAGCCCGAGCCCTGCGGATCGGGCAGCGTGCTCATGCTGGGCACCGGGATCTGCGTCGTGGTCGGCGCTGCCGGGGTGGTGGGTTCCGTGGTCGGATCGGCGTAGGCCTGGACGGCGGTCGGGATCGCGATCGCGATGGCGGCGAACGCCGCGGCGACGCCCAGGGACTTAGTACGAGTGCTCACTTCGGCTCCTTTTGAGTCTCTAGTGGAGTCGGCGAAATGCGGGTCCCCGTTACTGCTGCGCCGCGAGGAATCGTACTGGCAGCAAAGCTTCAGTCTCAAAACGGCCGATGTATCTGCAGGTCAGAGCGGTACGCGGCGGACCCGCCAGCAGAGCAATGCGGCTACTGCGCACAGTCCGGCGGCCAGGTAGAACGCCAGGTCGTAGGTGCCCTGCAGATCGCGCAACCGGCCAGCCCCGGCGGCCGCCACGGCCGCGCCGACCTGATGGGCGGCGAACACCCAGCCGAACACCACCGGCGAGCGGGTGCCGAAGTACTCGCGGCACAGCACGATCGTCGGCGGCACGGTGGCCACCCAGTCCAGACCGTAGAAGACGATGAACACCCAGGTACCCGGTTCGGCGTGCGGTGACAGCAGCGCGGGCAAGGCGAGTAGCGACAGTCCGCGGCCGAGGTAGTAGACCACCAGCAGCAGTCGCGGGTCGACACGGTCGGTGAGCCAGCCGGACAGGATGGTGCCCGCGACGTCGAGGACGCCCACGGTTGCCAGCAGCCCGGCCGCAACCGTGGTGGGCATCCCGTGGTCGTTGGCCGCGGGGATGAAGTGCGTGCCGATCAGCCCGTTGGTGGTCATGCCGCAGATCGCGAAACTGCCCGCCAGCAACCAGAACGCGGGCACCCGCGCGCCGATCAGCAGCCCGTCGAAGGCGGCGCGGAAGCTCGAGGCCGGAACCGCTTGCGGTACCTCGGCTTCCGTCGCGCCGTAGGGAAGGAGGCCATTGTCCGCGGGATAGCTGCGCATGAACAGCAGCACCGGTGGCACGACGGCCAGCGCCGCGGCGGCGACGATCAGCGACGCCCACCGCCAGCCGTAGTGGGTGGTCACCTCGGCGACCACCGGCAGGAAGATCAGCTGCCCGGTCGCACTCGCGGCGGTGAGCACTCCGGTGACCAGACCGCGGCGCTGCTCGAACCAGCGCACCGAAATCGTCGCGACGAAACCCATCGAGATCGCGCCGGTGCCCGCACCGACCAGCACACCCCACAGCACCACCAGCTGCCAGCTGGCGGTCATCAGCACACTGGCCGCCGAACCCGTCGCGATCATCGTCAGCGCGGCCGCGAGCACCGGGCGCACACCGAAGCGGTCCATCAGGGCGGCCGCGAACGGCGCGGTCAGCCCGAACAGCGTCATGTTCACCGACATCGCCAGCCCGACCACGCCGTGCGACCAGCCGAACTCGTGGTGCAGCGGGTTCATCATCACGCCGGGTACCGAGCGGAAGCCAGCGGCGCCGAGGATCGCCACGAAGCTGACACCGGCCACCACCCAGGCCCAGTGCAGGCCGGTGCGGGTGGTCCGGGTGGAGGTGGTGGTCACCGCATCACTCTGCTGGGTCGGTAGGTGGATCGGCTAGTGGCAAGAACGACACTATTCGTCAAAAACATGCCAGACTCGGGGAATGCACCGCATCGCCGTCCTGCTGGTCGAGCCGGTCGTCGGTTTCGACGCCACGATCGCGCCGACGCTGTTCGGCGCGGCCACCGACGCCGACGGCACCCCGCTCTACGAGGTCGTGACCTGCGGGCTGAGCCGGGCTCCGGTCACCACCACCAACGGCTTTGCCCTGCTGCCCGCGGCCGGGCCGGAGGCACTTGCCACCGCCGACACCGTCGTCGTTCCCGGCACGCGATACGCCCCGGCCCGCTCTGAGGGAGTGCTGCAACCTGAGCTGGGCGCCGCGCTGGCAGCCATCCGGCCCGGAACCCGGATCGTGTCGATCTGCACCGGCGCGTTCGTGCTGGCCGCCGCCGGCCTACTCGACGGTCGACCGGCCACCACGCACTGGCGTTTCGCCGACGACCTGCGCGCCCTGCATCCCGAGGTGCGCCTCGACGAGAACGTGCTCTTCGTCGACGACGGTGACGTACTGACCTCCGCCGGCCTGGCCGCGGGAATTGACCTGTGCCTGCACATCATTCGCAGCGACCACGGCGCGGCGGTGGCCAACGAGGTGGCCCGCTACTGCGTCGTCCCGCCGTGGCGGGAAGGCGGCCAGGCCCAATTCATCGAGCGGCACATGCCCGCGGAACCGCACGCGTCGACGGCGGCCACCCGGCAGTGGGCCCTGGACCATCTCGACGAGCCGCTGTCGATCGAACAACTGGCCGGTCACGCCAACATGAGCGAGCGGACCTTCTGCCGCCGGTTCCGGGAGGAGACGGGGCAGTCGCCGGGCGGCTGGGTGCGCAGCCGGCGGGTGGAGCGGGCGCGCGAACTCCTGGAGACCCACGACCTGCCCGTCGACGAGGTGGCGCGCCGCGCAGGCCTCGGCTCGGGCGGGAACCTGCGCCACCATCTACGCCGGGGGCTTGGCATGTCGCCGTCGAGCTATCGCAAGGTGTTTCAGGGCTCCTGAGCCGGTCTGCCTACGATGACGGCCATGGCCGAACCTTTGATCATGTCCGTTGGCGGACACACGCCCGATCTGCACGCCGAGTCCTGGGTCGCCCCCAACGCGGCGGTGATCGGTCAGGTTCGGCTCGGGTCGCGAGTCAGCGTCTGGTACTCGGCGACTCTGCGCGCCGAAGCCGAGTGGATCGACGTCGGCGAGGGCAGCAACATCCAGGACGGTGCCACCGTCCACGTCGACCCCGGCTTCCCGGCGCGGATCGGCGCCGGCGTCACCGTCGGGCACAACGCGGTGCTGCACGGCTGCACCGTCGAAGACGGGTCGCTGGTCGGGATGGGCTCGATCGTGCTCAACGGGGCGGTGATCGGCGCGGGTTCGATCGTGGGCGCCGGCGCGGTGGTGCCGCAGGGCATGATCGTGCCACCCCGGTCGCTGGTGGCCGGGGTGCCGGCGAAGGTTCGGCGCGAACTGGTCGACGCCGAGCTCGACGGCAACCGGATGAACGCCGCGGTCTACGAACACCTCATCGACCTGCATCGTGAGTCGCAATAGGTCCCGGCGGGATCGATCTCACACCGCGGTCAGGTTTGCGCATCGGCCAGACTGCCGATAAGTCCTACCGTGAAGTCGAAGCGGATCCTGGTCACCGGCGCCACGGGATACGTCGGTTCCCGCCTGGTCGCCGCGTTGCTCGACGACGGGCACGAGGTGGTCGCCGCGACCCGCAACCCGGAGAAGCTGGGCCGGTTCGGGTGGTGTGACCGGGTCACGGCGGTCGTCTTCGACGCTGACGATCCGACGTCGGTCGAGACCGCTCTCACGGTCGCCGGGCACGTCGACGTCATCTACTACCTCGTGCACGCGATCGGCCAGCCCGGGTTCCGCGAGCGCGACAACGCGGCGGCCGCCAACGTGGCGAAAGCGGCGGCGGCCGCAGGGGTGGGGCGCATCGTGTACCTCGGCGGGTTCGTCCCCGAGGATGACACGCTGTCCGAGCATCTGGCCGGCCGGGCCGAAGTCGCCGCGGCGCTCAATGTTGAAGGCGGCGCGGAACTGGTCTGGCTCGGTGCGGCGGTCATCATCGGCGCTGGCTCGACGTCGTTCGAGATGGTCCGCTACGTCGGCGACCGGTTCTGGGTGATTCCGTTGCCGCCATGGGCCGATCACGACATCGAACCGATCTCGATTCGCGATGTGCTGTATTACCTGTTGGCCGCGGCCGACCCGGCCGTTGTCCCGGCCGGGTCCTACGACATCGTCGGGCCCGATGTCACCACCTATCGCGAGCTCTTGCAGGCCTACATCGAGGCGGCGGGTGAAGTCCGGGCCGGGCTGCCGGTGCGCGACATCGTGCCGCACGCCGTGGTCGGCCGGGTGGCGGGTGCGGCGGTGCCGGTGCCCACCGGGTTGGCCGCCGATCTCATCGAATCACTGGACCATCCGATGACGGCCTCGGACACTGTCTTACGTGACCACGTCCCGGATCCCCCCGGTGGGCTCACCACCATTGAAGACGCCGTCGCCGCCGCGGTGTCCAGTCCGCGGCCGCGTCCGGTCGATCAGCTGGCCGACCCGCATCACCTGGCCGACAGCGATCCGCTCTGGGCGGGCGGGGATACGCTACGACTCCGACGCATGGCCGCGACCGTGACGCCCGGCGTGGCGCGCCCGGCGCTGAGGTTGCTCAACTCGGTGCCGGGTCCGCTGGCCGGCGTGCTGCGGACCGGCCTGGACCTACTGCTGGCGAAAGTTCGCTTTTTATGACGATGCTGACCGAGATTCGTTCAGTCGCCGCCAATGTGGCTGTGCCACACCAAGAGTGGCCGTCGGTTATTCGCCGGCGGCGGGTTGCCGTCTGTGTGGTGCTGGTGGTCGGTGCGGTGCTGCTCGGTGTCTCACTGACTCGTAGGCCCGGTGACGCGTCGTTCTACTGGTTGACGATGGCGCTGGCGGCGACGTGGGCGTTCGGCGCGTTGCTGTCCGGCCCGGTGCATCTGGGCTGTATTCGTTGGCGCGGGCGTAACCAGCGCCCGGTGCTCACCGGGCTCACGATCGGATTGCTCCTCGGGGCCGTCTTCGTTCTCGGCGGTCTGGTGACCCGTGAGATCCCGCCGGTGGCCGAGGCCATCACCCGGGTGCTGGAGTACGCCAACCACGGCAGCCTGCTGCTGATCGTGGTGATCACCCTGGTGAATGGTCTGGCCGAGGAGATGTTCTTCCGCGGCGCGCTGTACACCGCGTTGGGTGCCTTTCACCCGGTAGTGATCTCCACGCTGCTGTACACCATCGCGACGTGTGCCAGCGGCAACTGGATGCTCGGCTTCGCGGCGATCATCCTCGGCACGGTGTGCGCGCTGGAACGCCGAGCCACCGGCGGAGTGCTCGCACCCGTCCTCACCCACGTGGTGTGGGGGCTGATCATGGTGCTCGCACTGCCGCCGATGTTCGGCGTCTGGCACTAGGCCGGTCTAACGCAGCGGGTGGGCGATCTCGTCGCGCGGCATGCGCGCCGCGATCAGCGCGATCGCAGCCAGCAGTACCGGCCCGATACCGGCCACCGCGAAAATGACTTCCACCGGAACCACTTGCGACAGTGGACCGGCGACCGCCATCGACACCGGCATGAATGCCAGTGAGACGAAGAAGTCCAGGCTCGAGACCCGGCCCAGCATCTCCGGCGGTACCCGGCGCTGCAGCAGTGTCCCCCAGATGACGCCTGCCCCTTCACCGAGTCCGATGACGAACAGCGCGCCCAGGATCACCGGCAGCGAGGACGTCACGCCGACGATCACGAACGGTAACGACCCCGCGCCCCACATCGTCATCATCACCGTGAGGTAGCGCCGCGGCAGTGGTCGTGACGACACCACGACGGCGCCGATCGCACTGCCCACCCCGAACGCGGCGAGCATGAGTCCGTAGACCTGCTCACCGTCGGCGAACCGCTCGCGCGCGATGAACGGCAGCAGCACCTCGATCGGGCCCATCGCGAGCAGCACCCACGTGCAGGCGAACAGCAATGTCCAGCGCAGCCAGGTGGTGTGCAGCACGAAACGCAGACCCTCTTTGAGATCGACGAAGATGTGCGGCTTTTCGCGTTCGACCGCCATGACGATGTGCTCACCGTCGCCGGGTCGCATGGCCACCAGCAGGGTCAGCGCGACGGCGAACAGTACGGCCACCGTGACGGAGCCGAGGGCGGGGAAGGTGAGCCCGACCAGCACGCCGGCCACGGCGGGGCCGATAGCTTGCTGCAACGTCGGGCGGACCGCACCCTCAACACCGTTGGCCGCCAGCAGCTGCTCGGCCGGCAGGATGCGCGGCAGATAGGCACTGTAGGCGGGGAAGAAGAAGGCGGCGCCGATGCCGAGAATCGTTGCCGCTGTTGCCATATGCCACAGCTGCAGCGCGCCGAGCATGCCAAGGACGGCGACGGCGCCCGTCGCGGCGAGGTTGGTGATCTCGACGGCGATGATGATGGCGCGCTGCGATACCCGGTCGGCCGCGATGCCGCCGACCAGGATGAAGGCCAACATGCCGGTGGCCAGGCAGGCGGCGACCAGGGACAGGGCAGCCGGATCATCGGCCAGGGCGATGACTTACAGCGCCATGACGACCGCCCACATGCCCTCGGCGAACAGCGATATCGACATCGCCGCGATCAGCAGTCGGAATTCGCAGTACTGGAAGGGCGCGAGCACGCGCCAGCGGCCGGTGGTCCTCACCGGCTCGTCGATGTCGCATGGCGTGCTCATGACATCGATGGTCGCTGACGGATCGAGGTCACGTCCAACGAATTTCGGGTCAACCGAAAAGGTCGTCGAGGCTGGGCGCAGGGCGGCCGGCGAGCTTGTAGCTCACCCACTGGTTCAACGAGATGCCTTGTTCGGCGGCCTCGACGATCAGCCGTTCGTGCAGCACGGGAGACGTGCGCACCGCGAACTTGCCGCTGTAGTGGTGGTCTGTCAGCGACTCCGGTGGATCGATGCCGAGGTCGGCCAGTTCTTCGAGTTCTCGCGCGATCAGATTCTCGACGCGCTCGATCGCTTCATGCGGCGTTAGTGCTGTCGCGTAACGGCCTTTGAATTCCAGACACAGCCCGAGGTACTGGCAGTAGTCGTCAGACCACTCGGCACGGTAGGTGTAGTTCGGCATCGCCCCATGGTGCCCACGCGGTCCGACATGTCCGACGTGATCTCGGGGGTCGCTTTTTAGGGGTGGGTGACTTTTCCGGAACTCGATATCGCGGGTGATATCGAGTTCCGAGAAAGTGAGGTCTCTAGGGAGAGGTTCGCAGACCTAATCCTGCGTGAAGACAGGGGAGCGGTGCTCCTGGAACGCCTTGGTGCCCTCACGAAAATCGCTGGAGCCCAGCAGGATTCGCTGGCCTTCTTCCTCCCGGCCGATCGCGGCCTCCAGCTCGGTGAGCGTCGCGGCATTGATCGCCTGCTTGGTCTTGCGCAGTGCCACCGCCGGGCCAGACTTCAGCTTCTCGATCACCGCGGCGACGCCGGCCTCCAATTCGTCGGCCGGGTAGACCGCACTGACCAGACCGAAATCGAGTGCTTCGGCAGCCGGAATCCGTTCGGCAAGAAGCGCCATCTTCATCGCGCGGGCGCGGCCGATCGATGCGGCCACCAACGCCGACGCACCGCCGTCGGGCATCAGCCCGATCTTGGTGAACGCCAAGAGGAAAAACGCCTTCTCCGAAGCCAATACGATGTCGCACGCCAGCGCCAGTGACACCCCGACCCCGGCCGTCGGTCCCTGCACCGCCGCCACCACCGGCTTTGGCAGGTTCACGATCGCCCGCACCGCGCGGTTCGCCTCGAGCAGCACCTCGTCCGGCGTGTCCGGTCGTCGGTTCGACTGGTCCTCCGCGCTGATGCCCGCACCCGAACTGAAGCCACGGCCCTCCCCGCCCAGACGCACCACGCGCACGGATGCGTCGTCGGCGGCGTGCTCCAGCACGTCGGCCAGCGTCCGCAACATGATCGCGTTCAACGAGTTCAGGCTGTCCGGCCGGTTCAGCGTCACCGACAACACTCCGCCGTCGAGCGACACGGTCAGTTCCGGGACACCGGTGTAAGCATCGATGGTCGTCATGGCTGCACCTTAGCCCCGGCGGGGGCGCAGCCCGCGGCGGGTCAGGCCAGGTGTAAATAGTTAAGGCGGCGATCAATCAACTGGAGGGTAGACAGCTATGGCGGGACCACTGCACGGTTTGCGCGTCGTCGAATTGGCCGGCATCGGCCCTGGCCCGCACGCCGCGATGATCCTCGGTGACCTGGGCGCCGACGTCGTCCGCATCGACCGGCTCGGCAAGGGCACCGGGACGCCCAGCAACGACTACCTGCTGCGTAACCGTCGCTCGGTGGGCGCCAACCTCAAGGATCCGGCCGACCGCGACATGGTGCTCGGCCTGATCGCCAAGGCCGACGTCCTCATCGAAGGCTTCCGCCCCGGCGTCACCGAACGACTCGGGCTGGGCCCGGAGGACTGCGCCAAGGTCAACCCGCGATTGATCTACGGCCGCATGACCGGGTGGGGCCAGGAAGGCCCGCGCAGCCAGCAGGCCGGCCACGACATCAACTACATCTCGCTCAACGGCCTGCTGCACGCCGTCGGCCGGGTCAACGAACGTCCCGTCCCGCCGCTGAACCTCGCCGGCGACTTCGGCGGCGGCTCGATGTTCCTTCTGGTCGGCATCCTGTCGGCGCTGTGGGAGCGGGAGCGCTCCGGGAAGGGTCAGGTCATCGACGCCGCGATGGTCGACGGCTCCAGCGTGCTGGCCCAGATGATGTGGGCCTTCCGGCACATGGGCATGTGGAACGACGTGCGCGGCACCAACATGCTCGACACCGGCGCGCCCTACTACGACACCTATGAATGCTCCGACGGCCGCTACGTCGCGGTCGGCGCGATCGAGCCGCAGTTCTACGCCGAACTGATCGAGAAGCTCGGCCTCAACGCCGCCGACCTGCCCGACCAGAACGACATCACCCGCTGGCCGGAACTGCGCGCGGTGCTCACCGAGGCCTTCGCCGCTCACGACCGCGACCACTGGGCCAAGGTCTTCGCCGGCAGCGACGCCTGCTGCACGCCGGTGCTGTCGTTCGCCGAAGTCGACACCGAACCGCACAACACCGAGCGCAACACCTTCTACACCGAGGCGGGCTCGACGTTCCCCGCCCCGGCC
The DNA here is from genome assembly GCF_022370635.2 of Mycolicibacterium crocinum. The sequence goes on from NZ_CP092362.2 coordinate 1,424,068, forward strand.
CCGCGGTTCTCCCGCACCGGGCTCGACACCCCGACGGCGCCCGGCGTTCCGGGAGCCGACAACGAAGCCGTTCTGCGGGACTGGGTATAGTCCCCAACCAACCAGTAGGTCGACCTATCGAAAGGGAGCACATTCGTGGAGATCAAGGACGCCGTAGCCGTCGTCACCGGCGGTGCCTCGGGCCTGGGCCTGGCCACCACCAAGCGGCTGCTCGACAAGGGCGCATCCGTCGTGGTGATCGATCTCAAGGGTGAGGACGTGGTGGCCGAGCTCGGCCCGCGCGCCCGCTTCGCGCAGGCCAACGTCACCGACCCCGAGTCTGTGTCGGCCGCCCTCGACATCGCCGAGGAAATGGGACCGCTGCGCATCAACGTCAACTGCGCCGGTATCGGCAATGCGGTGAAGACCCTCGGCAAGGACGGGCCGTTCCCGCTGGACTGGTTCAACGCCGTCGTCCAGGTCAACCTGATCGGCACCTTTAACGTGCTGCGCCTTGCCGCCGAGCGGATCGCCAAGACCGAGCCGGTCGGCGAGGAGCGTGGCGTCATCATCAACACGGCCTCCGTCGCGGCGTTCGACGGCCAGATCGGCCAAGCCGCCTACTCCGCCTCCAAGGGTGGCGTCGTCGGCATGACCCTGCCGATCGCGCGTGACCTCGCCCGTGAACTCATCCGCGTCGTCACCATCGCGCCGGGCTTGTTCAAGACCCCGCTGCTCGGTTCGCTGCCGCAGGAGGCGCAGGACTCCCTCGGTAAGCAGGTGCCGCACCCGGCCCGCCTCGGCGACCCCGACGAGTACGGCGCCCTGGCCGCCCACATCGTCGAGAACCCGATGCTCAACGGTGAAGTGATCCGCCTGGACGGGGCGATCCGGATGGCGCCGAGGTAGACAGATGACGATCAAGACGAAGTTCACCGAGGCCTTCGGCGTCGAGCACCCGATCGCCCAGGGCGGTATGCAGTGGGTCGGACGCGCGGAACTCGTTGCCGCCGTTGCGAACTCGGGTGCTCTAGGTTTTATTACCGCGCTCACGCAGCCGACGCCGGCCGATCTGGCCAACGAGATCGCCCGCACCCGGGACATGACCGACAAGCCGTTCGGGGTGAACCTGACGATCCTGCCGGCGATCAACCCGCCGCCCTACGACGAGTACCGCCAGGTGATCGTCGATGCCGGTATCAAGATCGTGGAGACCGCGGGCTCCAACCCGGCTCCGCATCTGCCGATGTTCCACGACAACGGCATCAAGGTGCTGCACAAGTGCACCTCGGTGCGGCATGCGGTCAAGGCGCAGAGTCTGGGCGTCGACGGCATCAGCATCGACGGTTTCGAGTGCGCCGGGCATCCGGGTGAGGACGACATCCCGGGCCTGGTGCTGATCCCGGCGGCCGCCGACAAGATCGAGATCCCGATGATCGCCTCCGGTGGCTTCGCCGACGCCCGCGGCCTGGTGGCGGCGCTGGCGCTGGGCGCCGACGGCATCAACATGGGCTCACGCTTCATGTGCACCGTCGAGTCCTGCATCCACCAGAACGTCAAGGACGCGATCGTGGCCGGCGACGAGCGCGGCACCGAGTTGATCTTCCGCAGCCTGCATAACACCGCCCGGGTGGCCTCCAACGTCGTCTCGCGTGAGGTGGTGGAGATCCTCAAGGGCGGCGGGCAGTTCGAGGACGTCAAGGATCTGGTGGCCGGCGTGCGTGGCCGCAAGGTGTTCGACGACGGCGACATCGACGCCGGCATCTGGACCGTGGGCACCGCGATGGGTCTGATCAACGACATCCCGACCTGTGGCGAGCTCATCAGCCGCATCGTCAACGAGGCCGAGGACACCATCGCCGGACGCCTGGCCGGCATGGTCGAACCTAGTGAAGACGCGAAAGTGCCCGCCTGATCACAGGCGGGCACTCAACGCGTTCAGAAGGTCCGAAGGGCGCCACGCCGCTACTCAGCGGTGGTGGCGCCTTTTGGCGCTGCGCTCAGCTCGCGTTAGCGAGCGGGGGCTTGTCCTCGAACTGCTCCGAGGTGTCGCCCTCGACGAGGAAGTCCCCGTGGTACAGCGCGTCGAAGTCGATTTTGATGACATCGGCACTGGTGTCGTCGATCCACATACCCAGGACTCTATGAGTCGCCATTAAGGAATCTTTGAGCCGCGATTCGGAGTTCCCTGGCAATTCTTACTCCCGAGTCAGGTAGTTGGTTACTCAAGAGTCAGGTTGGTCACGGGTGACGCCAAAAACCCCGTGCGACTAGGGTGGCTCTGAGCAGGGAGGACATCACAGCCATGTCACAGCAGACCGTCGACAATCCGTTTTTCGCTCGCTTCTGGACGGTGCTTTCCGCCCACGAGTCCGAGGCCATGCGAAGGCTCCGGCGCGAGAATCTCTCAGGCCTACACGGGCGTGTCTTGGAGGTGGGTGCGGGCACCGGAACCAACTTCGCCTTCTACCCCGAGTCGGTGACCGAGGTCGTCGCGCTCGAACCCGAGACGCGCCTGGCGCCACTGGCCAAACAGGCCGCCGCGGCCGCCACGGTTCCGGTGACGGTCATCGAATCGACTGTCGAGACGATGCCCGCGACCGAGCCCTTCGACGCGGTGGTGTGCTCACTGGTGCTGTGCTCGGTGGCCGACCCGGACGGTGTGCTGCGTCAGCTCAACGCGGTGCTGAAGCCGGGCGGCGAGCTGCGCTACTTCGAGCACATCGCCCAGGGCGGCTGGCGCGGCCGATTGCAGCGAGTGGCCGACGCGACGATCTGGCCGCGGTTCGCGGGCAACTGCCACACCCACCGCGATACCGAGCGCTCGATCGCCGGGGCCGGGTTCGTCATCGACACCGCACGTCGCGAGGCGCAGTTCCCGGCGTGGGTGCCGTTGCCCGTTCACGAGGTCGCGCTGGGACGGGCGAAGAAAGTCAGTGCTTGAGCAGTTCGGGCAGCTGCTGCAGCAGCTTCGGCAGCGCGGTGCTCGCCGACTCCCGAAGCGTGATCGTCGCGTTCGACGACAGCGGGGTCGGCTCGGGATTGACCTCCACGACGACGACTCCGCGGGCCAGCGCCACATCCGGTAGGCCCGCCGCCGGATAGACGATCCCCGACGTACCGACGACCACCAGGACGTCGGCGGTGGCCGCCGCTTCGACCGCGGCCTGCCACGGCTCGTCGGGCAGCTGCTCGCCGAACCAGACGATGCCCGGCCGGATCAGCCCACCGCACTCGCACTGCGGCGGCATCTTCTCCAGTTCGGGCTCGGGCATATCCGGCAAGAGACCGTGGTAGCGCGAACCACAGGTGTCGCACCAGAACTCGAACAGGCTGCCGTGCAGGTGGTGCACCGCCTTACTGCCCGCCCGCTCGTGCAGGTTGTCGACGTTCTGGGTGATCACAGTGACGTCGGCGTGGTCCTGCCAGGCCGCGACCGCACGGTGCCCGTCGTTGGGCTCGACCTCCTGCACGAGGTGATGCCGCCACAGATACCAGGCCCACACCCGCTCGGGATGGTTCTGCCAACCGTCTGTGCTCGACAATTCGTACGGGTCGTATTTGGCCCACAAACCCGTCTTGTCGTCGCGAAACGTCGGCACGCCGCTCTCGGCGGAGATCCCCGCCCCGCTCAGTACCGCGATACGCACACCCCCCAAAATAGCCGGTCTAGGCGATACTTAGCATGTGTCGGATTTGGGGGTCTGGTTACGCGTCGACGGACAGGCCGCGCGTCCTCTCTTTGATCAGCTGAGAACACAGATCATCGCGGGTATCCGCGACGGGCGGCTGTCGCCGGGCGTCCGGTTGCCGACGGTGCGTGAGCTGGCTGGTCAACTGAACTTGGCCGTCAACACGGTGGCGCGGGCGTACCGGGAGTTGGAAACCGCCGGGATCGTCGAAACCCGCGGCCGGTTCGGGACGTTCGTGGCGCGAGCCGATCCGGCCGACGCCGCGATGGCCGCCGCGGCCAACGCCTACGTGGAGGCGTCCCGCGCCCTCGGGCTGGGCAAGCAGGAGGCGCTGGAGTACCTGGACAGCGCGTTCGGCTGAGCCGTCAGCCGAACTCAAGCAGCGTGTACGCGCCGCGGAAACGCTTCGTCGGGCCGAAGTGCCAGATTGCCGGCCACACCCTGTTGAAGAAGAACCCGCGGCCTTTCGGCATCGGAATGTCATGTACCGCTTTGATTCCCGGCACCGTGTTGACCAGATCGGCCAGCTGAACGGTGCTCAGGCTGAACGGCATCGGTGGCACCCGGTAGTGCTTCGAGGACCGCATTCCCTTGGGGGCGAGCTTCTTGACCATCGTCGGCGGTAGGTCGAAGAACATTTGGCCGCCCGGAAAGCGCTTGGCGCACTGGATGATCAGATCCATCGCCTCGGCGGGTTGCAGATACATCAGCAAGCCCTCGGCGGTGATGAACACGCCCTCACCGGTGTCGATCGTGTCCATCCAGCTGTAGTCCAGGGCGGACTGCGCGAGCGAGGTGATCCGCGGAGACGACGGCAGTAGGCGCTGGCGCAGTTCGATGACCGGCGGCAGGTCCACCGACACCCAGCGGAACTGCGGGTCGGCGATGGCGTCGCTCACCCGCCAGAAGCTGGTCTGGAAACCTTCGGCCAGCGCGACGACCGTGGCCCTCGGGTGCTGCGTGAGGTAGGCGACCGCGCAGGCGTCGACGGCCAGCGAGCGCAGCGCCATCTCCTGACCCTTGCGGCCGAATTTGTCGAAGTCGAAGTCGATGGAGTCGACGAGTTCGATCGCCATCGGGTCGTGCAGGATCGCCCCGGGCAGGCTCGCCTGATGGGCGCGGCCGTTAAGGGTCATCAGCGCGGTTTCGGAGACGCCGCCCAGCTGGCTGGCGTCGATCTTGGGACTGTTCACTTCAATACTTTCGCCAGTGTGCGCAGGTTGCGTGTGGTGGTCGAGGACTTGTAGCGCTTCTTGCCCATCGTCTTGCCGACGGCCGAGTCCAGGGTCGAGCTCTTGGGCACCTGCCAGTACAGGACGCCGTCGCCGCGTTCGATCTTCTCCTGCGGCCCGGCGTCGTCGGCCAGGCCGGCGAGCTCGTCGAGGATGGCGGGATCGCTGACGAACGTCACGTAGGAGTGGTGGCCCTCGACCTCGGGCTCGAACGGATAACCGTCGGCGACGGCGCGCACGGTGTCGAGGTCGTACACCAACACCCAGGCGTCGTAGCCGAACGCATCCCGAAGTGCCGCTTCGGCTTTCGTGCGCACCGCCTTGGCGGCCGCGCTGCTGTCGAGCAACACGTTGCCACTGGCGAGGATCGTCTTGACGTTCGCGAAGCCGGCGGCGGTGAAGGCGTCGGCGACGTCGGCCATCTTCATGGTCGTTCCGCTCACGTTCACACCGCGCAGGAAAGCCGCGTAGCGGGTCATGTTCTCGATGTTAGCGACGTAGTCTCGAAGGATGTCCCGTCATGTGTTCGACGACAAACTCCTGGCGGTGATCGCGGGCAACCGACTCGGCGTGCTGGCGACCATCAAACGTGACGGCCGCCCGCAGCTGTCCAACGTGACGTACCACTTCGACCCGCGCAACCTCGTGGTCGAGGTGTCGATCACCGAGCCGCGTGCGAAGACGCGCAATCTGCGTCGCGATCCGCGCGCCTCGATCCTGGTGTCCTCCGACGACGGCTGGTCGTATGCCGTCGCCGAGGGCAATGCAATCCTCAGCCCACCCGCCGCGTCTCCGAACGACGACACCGTCGAGGCGCTCATCGCGCTCTACCGCAACGTCGCCGGTGAGCATCCCGACTGGGACGACTACCGCCGCGCCATGGTGGACGACCGGCGGGTGCTACTGAAGCTGCCGATCTCGCACCTCTACGGAATGCCACCCGGCATTCGCTGACTCACCCGTTAGTCTGACCGCATGGCCGAATCAGAGTCCGAACCGCAGGACGACACCAAGGCGAAGTTCCGCGAGGCACTCGAGCGCAAGAAGGCGAAGGCGGCGGGCGGTTCTGCGCACACCGACGCCGGCAGCAAGCAATCGCGTTCGCACGGGGCGGTCGGCAACCGACGGGAATTCCGTCGCAAGAGCGGCTAACCGGCTGCGTGCTCGGAAAGCTCTGCCGCAGGGCGTGATTCCTGCCGAAGAATGGCCGTCAGGCAGACCAGCGCCAGCACTCCGACCGCGATTGCGAAGACAGTGCCGCCGGTGCGCAGGCCCCACGCCTGCGCGGCGAATCCCTCGCCGATCACCGGGATCGAGATCGCGATGTAGGCCACCACGAAATAGGTGGAACTGACTTCGGCGCGCCGCTCCGCCGGGGTGTGCTCGGCAACGGCGGCCAGCCCGCGGCTGAAGCTGATGCCCTGACCGATGCCGGCCACCACCGCCGCGATGATCAGCCCGGCCAGTGACGAATAGTGCAGTGCGACAACCAGAATGCCCATACCGACGGTGAGGATCGCGCAGCCCAGTGCGACGGCGCGTTGCGGAGGTATGCGGGTTCCGGCGATCTGGGCGACCGCCGAAGCGCCGAAGATCGAGCCTGCCATCACGCCGGCCAGCGCGTGGTTGCTGATCCCGATGATGTTGGTCAGCAACGAAGGCGCCACCGAGGTGAACAGGCCGGTGACGGCGAAACCGGCGAACGCGGCCAGCGCGGCGGTGATGAACACCGAGCGCACCTCGGGAGGCACCGAGAGCCGTTGCAGGCCGAGCTTTCCGGTGCGACTGGAGGTTTCTGGCACCAACAGGATGGCGACGGCGGCCAGCACCATGAGCGCGATGTGCACGATGTAGGTGAGCCTCAGCGGGTTCGGCGCGTACTGCGCCAGCACGCCGGCCAGCACCGGTCCGGTGCCGAGCCCGCCGATGTTGGCGATGGTGGCCACCGCCGCGGCACGGGACTTCCACCTCGGCGGCGCCGCCTCGATGACCGCTGCGGTGGCCGTGCCGGTGAAGATGCCCGCCGACAGGCCGGACAGCACCCGTCCCACCAGAAGCTCGGGCACCGAATCGGCCACCAGGAACACCGCGGCACTGATCAGCGCGCAGCCGACACCGGCCAGCAGGACCGGACGTCGGCCGATGGCGTCCGACCATCTGCCGAACACCAGCAGCGCGAACAGCACTCCGCCGGCGTAGGTGGCGTAGATGACGGTTGTCGTCAGCACCGCGAAGTGCATCTGCTCGGAGTACAGCGCGTACAGCGGTGTGGGCAGTGTGGTGCCCACCATGATCGCGGCGAACGCGTACGCCAACAGCGCGAAGGGGAGACCTCACCGGGTGGGGCTCATGGTCCGGCGGGCAGGAGCGGAGCGACCAGGGGTCATGGGAATGTGAAACTCATTGGCACCTACACACCATTCCCGCACCCGGCGAGATTCTCACCTCAATTTCAGTGGTGGGTGGCCTTCTCGGCGCCGACGCCGGTCAGCGACCGCACCTCCATTTCGGCGTTGAGCTCCGGATCGCCGGTGTCTTTGGATGTCAGCGTCCCGACGATGCCGAGGATGAACGCCAGCGGGATCGACACGATGCCCGGGTTGGCCAGCGGGAACCAGTCGAAGTTCGCGCCGGGGATCATCGCCGTCTTGTTGCCCGACACCGCGGGGGAGAAGACGATCAGCACCAGGCAGCTGATCAGCCCGCCGTACATGCTCCACAACGCTCCGCGGGTATTGAACCGCTTCCAGTACAGCGAGTACACGATGGTCGGCAGGTTGGCCGATGCCGCGACCGCGAAGGCCAGCGCCACCAGGAACGCGACGTTCTGGCCGTTGGCCAGAATGCCCAGCCCGATCGCGGCGATGCCGAGCACCACTGCGGTGATCCGCGAGACCCGCACCTGTTCGTCCTCAGTGACCTTGTGGCTCTTGAGGACACTGGCGTAGACGTCGTGGGCGAAGGACGCCGACGCAGTGATCGTCAGGCCCGCCACCACGGCCAGGATCGTCGCGAACGCGACGGCCGAGATGATGCCGAGCAGGATCACGCCGCCGAGCTGGAACGCCAGCAGCGGGGCTGCCGAGTTCTGCCCGCCGGGAGCGGCCAGGATCTTGTCGGGTCCGACCATGGCTGCTGCGCCGTAGCCCAGCGCCAGGGTGAACAGGTAGAAGGCACCGATCAGACCGATCGCCCAAACCACCGACCGCCGAGCCTCTTTCGCAGTCGGCACGGTGTAGAAGCGCATCAGCACGTGTGGCAGGCCGGCCGTGCCGAGAACCAGTGCCAGCCCCAGCGACAGCAGGTTGATCTTTGAGGTGGTGTTGGCGCCGTATTGCGCGCCCGGCGCCAGCACATCGCGGCTGGCGACACCCTTGGTGGTGGCGTCGTGCACCATCTGCTGCGCCGAACCGAGGATGTCGGAGAAGTTCAGTCCGAACTTGACCAGCACCAGCAGCGTCATGATCGCCGCGCCGGCGATCAGCAGCACGGCCTTGATGATCTGCACCCAGGTGGTGCCCTTCATGCCGCCGACCAGGACGTAGACGATCATGAGCACACCGACCACGGCGATCACGACGGATTGGGCGGTGCGCCCGTGGACGTCGAGTAGCAGCGCGACCAGGCCGCCGGCACCGGCCATCTGGGCCAGCAGGTAGAACAGCGACACCGTCAACGTGGAGGTGGCTGCGGCCACTCGGACCGGCCGCTGCTTGAGCCGGAAGCTCAGCACGTCGGCCATCGTGAATTTGCCTGTGTTGCGCAGCAACTCGGCTACCAGCAGCAGGGCTACCAGCCATGCCACCAGGAAGCCGATCGAATACAGGAAGCCGTCATAGCCGAACACCGCGATGGCGCCGGCGATACCGAGAAAACTTGCCGCGGAGAGGTAATCGCCAGCGATGGCGATACCGTTCTGCGGTCCGGAGAACGCCCGACCGCCGGTGAAGAACTCGGTGGCGTTGGTGTTGGAGCGGCCGGCCCTGATCACGATGAACAGCGTGATCAGCACGAAGGCCACGAAGATGCTGATGTTGACGACGGGATTGCCGATCCGACTGGCCTCGGCGAGCAGGGTGGTGGTCACTTTGCGGCGCCTTCCATCTCGGCGCGGATGGCTTCGGCACGCGGGTCGAGCTCGCGGTTGGCGAACCGCACGTACAGGCCGGTGATGAGGAACGTCGTCAAGAACTGGCCGAGGCCGATGATCAGGCCGAGGTTGATGTTGCCCCACACCTTGATGGCCATGAAGTCGTGGGCGAACGCGCCGAGAAGGACGTAGGTGGCGTACCAGATCAGGAAGAACGCCGTCGTCGGGAAGACGAAGCGGCGCAGCGTGCGGCGCAGCTCCTGAAATTCGGGGCTGGCCTGGACGGCCAGGTATTGGGCGCCGCTGGGGTGAGTTTCCTGCGGCGGCAGGTCGGTTGTGGACACCACGTGCTCCTCAGCTCAAAGTTGTGAACTCCGATCGTGTTCACAGGGTATTGAGAGGTGCGTCACAGCCCTAGGGCTCTGCGCGGGCGGTGCGGTGAACGGTTGGCGGGTGGCGCTGAACGGTCGGGACGCGTTTTTCAGCCCCGGGGCAAGCGCTCCACACCCATGCCGAGCCGTTCCGGCACGTGCATGCGGGCGAAGATGCGCGCCACGTCGGGTGGCACTTCCCGTCTGGTGATGCGACTGACCACCACCATCGTCGCGAAGGCCAGCGGGACCGTGACGGCGGCGGGATAGCCGATCAGCGTCGTCAGCCAGCCGCCGAGCACGTCGTCGTCCACCCAGCCGGTGACCGCGACAAGGATGGCGACGCCGGAGGCCAACGCGCCGACCGTCAACCCCGCGATCGCGCCGGCGGCGGTCAACCCGCGCCACCAGATCCCCAGCACCAGCAGTGGGCACAGGGTGGAGGCCGCGACAGCGAAGGCCAGGCCGACGCCGCGGGACAGGTCCAGCACGGGGGAGACCAGCGACAGCGGAATCGGGATGAGCCCGGCGACCAGTGCCACGAGCCGGAAGTCGCTGACCCGGCCGCGCAGTACGTCGGTGGACAGTGCGCCGGCGATGCTGACCAGCAGACCCGACGACGTGGCGAGGAAGGCCGCGATGGCGCCCGCGGCGACCAAGGCACCGATCAACTCGCCCGGCAACCCCGCGATGGCGGCCGACGGCAGCAGCAGCACGGCCGCATCGGCCTTGCCCGTGACGAGCAGCTGGGGCACGTAGAGCCGGGCGAACACCCCGAGCAGCACAGGGAAGAGGTAGAACAACGACAACAGCACGATCACCGTCAGGGCCGTCCGGCGCGCGGCGCGCCCGTCCGGGTTGGTGTAGAAGCGGACCAGCACGTGCGGCAGGCCCATGGCGCCGAGGAAGGTTGCCACCATGATCGAAAAGACTTGGTAGAGCGGGTGATTACCGCCAAGTCCGCCGCCGCTCTGGATCCACGAGGTGCCGGTGGCCGGTGTCCCGGCCACGACGGGAGTCTGGGCTCCCGCGGCCAGTGTCAACGTGGTGCCTTCCGGCAGGGTGTACCGGCCGGGGGTTTCTAGCGCGTGGTTGTCCACCGTCACACCAGTGGGGTCGGCGACGGTGACGATGACGTCGGTCTCCACGGTGACGACGGTCTGCTGGGCCACGGTCGGTGGCAGTGGGCCACCGACCTGGGGATGATGGTGGCCGAAGTGCGTCAACAGCACCAGCGCGGGGACGGCGACTGCGGTCAGCTTCAGCCAGTACTGGAACGCCTGCACGAAGGTGATCGACCGCATCCCGCCGCCGACGACGTTGACGATCACGATCCCGCCGACGACCAGGGGGCCCAGCCAAACCGGCACGCCGAGAAGGGCTTTCAACGCGATTCCGGCGCCCTGATATTGCGGGATCAGGTAGAGGATGCACACCGTGACGACCACGATCATCGCGATCCGGCGCACTCGCGGCGACCCCAGCCGGAACTCGGCGAAGTCGGGCACGGTGTAGGCGCCGGAGCGGCGCAGCGGGGCGGAGACGAACAGCAGCAGGCCCAGATAGCCTGCGGTGAACCCGACCGGATACCACAGCGCGTCGGCTCCGTACTTGGCGATCAGCCCGGCGACACCGAGAAACGAAGCGGCCGAGAGGTATTCGCCGGAGATAGCGGCGGCGTTCCACCGTGGGCCGACGGTGCGCGAGGCCACCAGGAAGTCGGATGTGGTGCGCGACAGCCGAACCCCGTAGGCGCCGACGGCCACCGTTGCCACCGCGGCGGCCAGCAGGCCGCCGGCGGTGAAGGCCGTCGCGGTCGATCCACTCACGGCGGACTCTCCTCGTCGACCACGCCCATGAAGTCGCGCTCGCCCTGTTCGGCCAGCCGGATGAAAAGCCGGCCGATTCCGTAGAGCGCGGGGTAGACCAGGACCGCCAGCGTCAGCCAATTCAGCCGCATCCCGAACACGCTGGCGTTGGACAGCTCTGGGAACACCGCATTGAGCAACGGCAGCGCGGCCATACCACCGGCGACCAATGCGGCCAGCCGCAGCGCCAGCCCGAGCTGAGCTCGTACCAGACCGCGCACCAGCGCGTCGCCGATCTCGGTTTGTTCCTGGACCTCGACGCGAGTGTGCACCACCCGGGTGCCGCGACGGTGGGCCAGCACGACGCGTTCGCGTTGCGGGCGGCTCGGCCTAGTCATTGGTGGTACCAGCGTCATTGGTGGTCCCCGGCCGGAAGGTCCGCATCGGGTCGCGGATGAGGCGGTCGCGCAGTTCGCGGGCCTGACGGCGGCTGACCGGCAGCTCGATGGCGGCCGAGGCGCCATTGGCGCGCATCCGCACCATCGTCGACGCGCCGGACGTGCGCAGGCCGGTCACCATGTTCAGTGCGACGAGGTAGGAACGGTGCACGCGCTGGAAGCCGCGGTTGCGCCAGCGATCTTCCAACGTACTCAACGGAATTCGCACCAGATGCGAGCCGGATGCGGCGTGCAGCCGGGTGTAGTCGCCTTCGGCCTCCACCCAGCCGATGGTGTCGCAGCGCACCAGCTGGGTGACGCCGCCGAGCTCGACGGGAATGGTGTCGGCCTGCGGTTCGTCGGCCGCGGGGGCAGGTTCGGCTGTTCGCGCGGACATCACCCGGCGCACGGCCTCGTCGAGACGCTCCTTGCGGATCGGCTTGAGCAGGTAGTCCAGGGCACCGACTTCGAACGCCGCCAGCGCCTTGTCGTCGTGCGCGGTGACGAAGACGACGGCGGGCGGGTGCGCGAAATTGCCCAGCACGCTGGCTAGTTCGAGGCCGGACAGGCCGGGCATGTTGATGTCGAGGAAGATCGCGTCGACGGTGCGTTCGTTGATGATGCGCAGCGCGGAGGTGGCGTCGCCTGCGCCGGTCACCTCGGCGACACCCGGGTGCTCGCCGAGCAGGTAGGTGAGCTCGTCGAGCGCGGGGGCTTCGTCGTCGACCGCCAGCACCCACAGCCCTGCCATGGCTCTCCTTAAACCCTCACGCCTGTGCGGAACTTCGGCACCCGCATGATCACCTTCGTGCCCGCATTCGGGGCGGTCTCGACCACCAGACCGTAGTCGTTGCCGAACGCCGCGCGCAGTCGATGGTCGACATTGCTCAGCCCGACATGGGCGCTCTGTTCGCCCTCGCCGAGGACGTCACCGTGCCCGGAACGCAGGGCCTGAGGATCCATGCCGATCCCATCGTCCTCCACGCTGATCACACAGTCGGAACCTTCGTCACGTGCCGTGATTTCGATGGACCCGCCCTGGCGCCCGGCCAGACCGTGCCGGACCGCGTTCTCCACCAACGGTTGCAGCGCCAGAAACGGCACCACGACCGTCAGCACCTCGGGGGCGATCTGCAGTGTCACCGACAGATTCGGGCCGAAGCGCGCGCGCTCGAGCGTCAGATAGCGGTCGATGTTGCGAAGTTCGTCGGCCAGCACCGTGTACGGGCCCGCGGAGCGGAACGAGTATCGGGTGAAGTCGGCGAATTCGAGGATGAGGTCGCGGGCTCGGTCGGGATCGGTGCGGACGAATGAGGCGATGGTGTTGAGCGCGTTGTAGATGAAGTGCGGGCTGATCTGTGCGCGCAGCGCGAGCACCTCGGCGCGGTCGAGGCGGGCCCGCGACGCGTCGAGCTCGGCGAGCTGGAGCTGGCTGGCGGCGTAGCGCGCGACCTCGGCGATGGCGCCGAGCATGCCCGGGGAGGGCTCGTCGAGGTTGACCACGACCAGAACGCCGATGACGACGCCGTCGTCGTCGAGGATCGGCTGGGCCACGACGGCGGGCAGCTGTTCGCGGGCCAGCACCCGGCGCTGGCCGGCGATCGCGTCGCGGGCGGTGTGGTGGCAAATCTCCAGGGCGGCCGGCGTCCACAACGCGTCGCCGGGTGGGTCGATGGCGAGCAGAGCGCCGTCGCCGCTGTAGAGGGCGACGCCGTCGGATCCGGTGAGGCCGCGCAGGTGCGGGGCGGCGCCTGCCGCGGAGTCGGCGTCCAGGCCTTTGCGCAGCGACCGGGCGGCCAGCGAGGCGGTGTGCAGCGCGGCGTGGACGGTGCGCTCGGCTGGGGTGCTCACCACGCGGCGGGTCAGGACGGCGACGGCGCCGACGATCAGCACGACCCCGGCCAGCGCGACCGCCAATGCGAGCGCTACCGCACCCGACATCTGCCTCTCCTGTCCTACTGCTTCTGCCTAGACTGTCGCCATGGCGAGACTGCAGCTCACCCAGGATCCCGCGTCCGATGACCTTTTGAGTGAGGATCCGTTCGCCTTGCTGACCGGAATGCTGCTGGATCAGCAGATCCCGATGGAGACCGCGTTCGCCGGACCGCGCAAGATCGTCGAGCGGATCGGTGGAATCGACCCCCGGCTGGTGGCCGACTACGACCCCGAGCAGTTCACCGAGAAGTTCTCGACAACGCCTGCGGTGCACCGCTTTCCGGGCTCGATGGCCAAGCGGGTGCAGGATCTGGCCCGCGAGATCGTCGACCGCTACGACGGTGACGCCGCCCAGCTGTGGCTCGACGGCAACCCCGACGGCGCCGAGGTGCTGCGCCGACTGAAGGCCCTGCCCGGTTTCGGTGAGCAGAAGGCCAAGATCTTCCTGGCCCTGCTGGGCAAGCAGTACGGCGTCACCCCCAAGGGCTGGCGCGAAGCGGCCGGCGATTACGGCAAGGCCGGTACCCACATGTCGATCGCCGATGTGGTCGACAAGGGGTCGCTGGAAGAAGTCCGGGCGTACAAGAAGAAGATGAAAGCAGCCGCCGCGAAGGCGAAGGCTGGATAACGGAGGAACCATGAAGACGCACATCAACTGTCCGTGTGGCGAGGCGATCAGCGCCAAGGACGAGGACGAACTCGTCGACCTGACCAAGCAGCACCTGGCGGCGGCTCATCCCGGCATGGATTACGGCCGGGACGAAATCCTGTTCATGGCCTACTAGCTGGCATCGAGGCAGAACTGAGAGCGGCGATTCGCCCGAAACTTCGCTCTCAGTTCTGGATCGACGCAGATCTAGAGGACGGCGGCCTCGAGTTCCGCGAGAGCGGTTTCGGTCAGCGGAACTAGGTCGTTCACGTCGGCCATCACGTCGCGGTCGGCGATATAGCCCACGCCGATCTGGTCGGCGTACGAGCACAGTGTCACGTTGAGTGCCATCCCGTCGTACACCACTGACACGGGATAGATCTCGTCGACGCTCGCGCCGTTGAAATAGCTCGGCTTCGGCGGGCCCGGCACATTCGAGATCGGCAGGTTGTAGCTCGGCTTCACCCGTGAGCCGAACGGCAGCATGGGCGAGACCACCGTCGGCACGACGGCCGGCATCAGCACGAGCAGCATCGCGCCGGGGCCGTTCGCCGCGACCTGATGCTTCACGTTCGACATCGCGTAGTGCACCAGGCTCAGCCGCTCGGCCGGGTCCTCGACGACGGTGGGCAGCGGGCACATACCGAGACCGAATTGGTTGCCGTGCCCGTCGTCGCCCGCGGACTCGTGACCTCGTACCGTCACCGGACACAGGGCCACCAGGGACTCGTCGGGCAGCTCGTCCTGTTTGGTCAGCCAGTCCCGCAGCACACCGGTGACCAACGCCGTCACCACGTCATTGCCGGTGACGTCGGCGGCATCCTGGATGGCTCGAATCCGCTTGCGATCCAAGCTCGTTGCGGCGAATACCCGTCGCGGGCCCAGTTTGGTGTTGAACCGGGTCTGCGGTGCACCGAACGGCGTCGCGACCGTGGAGGTCATCAATCCGCCGACAATGTTCGCCAGCTCAGCAGACGCGACGTGGCGGGCCAGGCTCAGCCCGGAGGTGGCGACGCCTGCGACGTCACGCACCATCGACAAGGGGTTGAGGCTGCGGGGTTTCGAGGGTTCCTCGGGTGCGGTGGTGGCATAGAACGGCGGCATCCCGCGTCGATTCGGATCGTCGGTCAGCGAGTGGCCGATCATTGTCAGGCCCGCGACACCGTCGACGACGATGTGATGAATCTTGATGTAGAGGGCGCACCGGTCGCCATCGAGCCCGTCGATCAGATATGCCATCCACATCGGGACGGACCGGTCGAGCGGCTCGGCGTGCAGCTCCGACACCAGCGCCCACAGATCCTCGATGCTGGATCCGCTCGGCAAGGTCAGCCGGTGCACATGGTGGCTGAGGTCGAGATCGGTCACATCGCGCCACACCCACAGACCGCCGGTGTCCACCCCGCGATGCGGGCGCCGGCGCAGGCGCGGGTCCACCGGGTCGCGGGAGGTCATCGCCTGCTCGTACATCTCGGCCATGAAGTCCGCGCTCGTCGTGCCCTCGGGTGGGGTCATGATCAGCGCGACCGCGACGTGCATCGGACTGGAGATCAGCTCCGCCGTCAGCAGCATCGCGTCCAAGGGGTCGAGTGTCTGCATGCCGCACCGCCCTAGCGTCGGGAACGATTTCCCAACCCTAGCGCGGCTTTTCGAGCTTTAGGGCACGACTGTCGAACCGATCGTCGGCATGAAGGTGCACTGCTTGTCCACAGTGGTCACCTGGCCGAAGATCGTCGACATGATGCTGCCCGAGCCGGTGTCGGCGATGGCGGTCAGCGTGGTCGGGCCTGCGGAGTTGATGTCCGGATTCGGCTTGAGCGTGGCGCTGCCCGACTTGCCGGTGGTCAAGTTGACCCAGGTGACGTTGAGCGGCAGCTTCTGCTCGGCGGCCGGTGCCGGCGTGCCCACCGCGGTGAACACATAGGCGGTCTGCCCGGCGGCCGGTCCCGGGGTGGGGATCTTCGCCGGCCCGGCGACGGAGATCGCCGTGGCGATCACGTTGCCGCCGTCCTTGAGGCAGCCGTTGCTGATCGACGGGTACATGAAGTCTTGCGTGGGCGGCGTCGCCGGATCGTAGTTCGGGGCGGCAGCGGCCGCGGGTGCCGGTGCCGGCGTCGCGACGTTGATCGAGTTACCCACCGGCGTCGCGGACGGGGCAGGCGGGGCGGCCGGGTTCACGACGGTCACCGGAGTGGGAACCTCGGGCATCGCCTCGGGCGCCGGGCCGACGGCGTGCGTCGGGTCGATGCCGGTGGGCAGATGAGCCTCGGTGCCGAAGATCGAGCTGGGTGCGGCGCCGTCGGGCAGGTGTTCAGGCAGGGGGGCGGGGCCATTGCCAGGGCCGGGCGTCAGCAACGGCGTGGTGCCGTGGGAGACGCCGGTTGCCGCGGCGGCGGGGGGAACCGCCGCGGGGAGTGCGGCCGCCGGACCGGCGGCCCCGCCCTCCTGCACGAACTTGGTCACCTGCTGGGCCAGGGCGGCGGAGCCGCCGGGCGTGGTGGCGCCACCAGCGAGTTGCGAAGCCGCCGCGAGCAGCAGCGACTGCGCCGATGAGGGGTTCCCCGCGGCCTGCTGGACAACCGGTCCGAGCATCTGCATGGCGTCGAGGCCGGGCAGTTGGCCGGGATCCAGCGGGATGGCCGGGTCCGCGGCCGCGACCGGGCCGAAACCCAGGTTGGTCGCGGCCACGAGCGACGCGGTGGTCAGCAGAAGAGCCAGCTTGGCGATCTGCGGCACGGTGAACTCCCTCATCGGGTAGTGGTTGGTCAGGGCAGAGCGGACAGCGGCAGCAGCTGCCCGAGGCCGGCGCCACCCGGGGTGGTCGGCGCGATCGCCGGGTTGCTGGCCGGCGGCACCCCGGCCGGTCCGGCGACCCCGGTGGCCACGGGAGCTACCGGCGCTGGGTTACCGACGGCCAGGTTGTCGCCGACCTTGACCGGGAACGGCATGTTCGACGGCGTCAGGCTGGCCAGGTCGCCGGGCACACCGAGCTGGTTCAGCAGCGGCAGGATCGGCCCGGTGATGCTGCTGGCCGCGGGCGGAGCCGCCGGGGCTGCGGCCGGAGCCGCTGCACCGGGCAGGGTCGCGGGGGCCGGAGCGCCGGCGATCGGCGAGACCGGCAGCGTCGACGGTGTGCCGGTCAGTGCCGACGCGCCGCTGAGTGCGGTCGCGGCGCTCTGCAGCACGCCCGCGGCGGCCGCCGGATTCGTGACGAACTGCTGCAGCATGTTGAGCGCGGGCACACCGGGAACGGCCGGTGAGACACCGGGGTCGGCGGCGGCTGACGGGCTCAGTGCGAGCGCGACCGAGCACAGCCCGGCAGCGCCAATTACGTTGGCGGCGAACAACTTCGATATACGTGGCATGGTCATCCCAATCCCTCGAGTGCAGGTCTAACCCGAAGGTAGTCCGTTACTAGAGTTACTCAAGTGACACGTGTGGTGTTTATTCAACCGTTACGGCAGTGATGGCCGATGGTGACGCGATCGGGTGCTCGGGCCGCGATTCGAGCTCGGCGCGCTGGCGTGCGCACAGCGCCGGTTACCGCGCCCAAATCACCCCGTCGCTACAGTCGCACGGTGGACACGAAGGCCTGGGCGGCGCGGTCAGCGTGGCTGGGCCCGGTGTTGCTGATCCTCAGCGTGGCCGCGCGGTTGGGCTGGACCTACCTGGCGCCCAACGGCGCCAACTTCGTCGACCTCCACGTCTACCTCGGCGGCGCCGCGGCGCTCGACCATCCCGGCACGCTGTACTCCTACGTCTACGCCGACCAGACCCCCGACTTCCCGCTGCCCTTCACCTACCCGCCGTTCGCGGCGCTGGTGTTCTACCCGCTGCACCTGCTGCGGTTCGGGCTAGTGGCGTTCTGCTGGCAACTGGGCATCATCGCCGCGCTCTACGGTGTGGTGCGGGTCAGTCAGCGGCTGCTGGGCACGCCGGCCACCGACGGTCGGCCCGTCGCGATGGTGTGGACCGCCGTCGCGATCTGGCTCGAACCGTTGCGCAGCAACTTCGACTACGGGCAGATCAACGTGATCCTGGTGCTGGCTGTCCTGTGGGCGGCCTTCGGCAGCCGGTGGTGGCTGTCGGGTCTGCTGGTCGGCGTGGCGGCCGGGATCAAGCTGACGCCGGCCGTCACGGGCCTGTACTTCCTGGGCATGCGCCGCTGGGGTGCGGCGATCTTCTCCGCGGTGGTCTTCTTCGGCACGGTCGCGCTCTCGGTGGCGGTCATCGGGCAGCAGGCGCGGTTTTACTTCACCGATCTGCTCGGCGACGCCCGGCGCGTCGGACCGATCGGAACGTCGTTCAACCAATCGTGGCGCGGCGCGATCTCGCGCATCCTCGGCCACGACGCCGGCTATGGACCGCTGGTGCTGGCCGGGATCGCGGTGACGGCGGTGCTCGCGCTGCTGGCATGGCGGGCGCTGGACTCCGACCGGCTGGGCTGCCTGCTGGTGGTGCAGCTGTTCGGCCTGCTGATCTCGCCGATCTCGTGGACGCATCACTGGGTGTGGTTGGTCCCGCTGATGATCTGGCTACTGCACGGTCCGTGGCGAAATAGACTGGGCGCCAAGCTACTTGGTTACGGCTGGCTGGCACTGACGTTGGTCGGGGTGCCGTGGTTACTCAGTTTCGCGCAGCCCACGATCTGGCAGATCAGCCGCCCCTGGTATCTGGCCTGGGCTGGCCTGATCTATATCGTGGCGACCCTGGCGACGCTGGCCTGGATCGCGGCTAGACCTCGCCAAGGACCTCGTTGATCTCGGCGGCCATCTGCACGTCCTTGTCGGTGATCCCGCCCTCAGAATGTGTGACGAGTGCGAAAGTGACTGTGCGCCAGCGGATATCGATGTCGGGATGATGGTCTTTGCGCTCGGCGTGTTCGGCGACCTTGCGTACTCCCTCGATTCCCTCGAGGAATGACGGGAACTTCACCGAGCGGCGCAGCGCGCCGTCGGCATGCTCCCAGCCATCCAGATTCGTGACGGCGGCATCCACTTCTTCGTCGGTTAACGGCATGCGTCCGAGTCTTCACCGGTTGGCCTCCGAGGGGAAGGCCGAGAAATCGGGACATCTGTCTCAAATCCGGGACGTGTTTGCCAGGAGGTGTTAGGTTGCGTGCATTGCTCGACATTTCCGTCTCAAAAAGCGGGACGGCGTCAGGGGCGATTCGCACATCAACTTTCGGGGAGCTGATGAATTCCTTTGCCATGCCTAGGTTCACCCTTGGACGTCCTGACGATCGTCGGCCTTTCTGGTTGCGCACGCTGCCCGCGGAATTCGGCGGATGGCTCGGTGCCTCTGCGGTAGCCATCGGCATCGGTGCGGCACTGGCCTCGATGCCGGCGACGGCGTCGGCCGATACCGGCAGCCAGGCCGGCGCGGCCGGCCCGAGCACGTCCAGCAGTAGTACCAAGTCCACCGGCCAGCACCGACCGACCACGCGCTCGAAGCCGCCTGCCGCGTCGAAGGCGTCGAAACCGGCCACCAAGACGGCCACCGCGGCCACCAAGACGGACGCCGCCGTGAAAGCCCCTGCGGCAGCACGCGCAACGTTGCCCAGGGCGGCAGCGGTACCGGCGCTGCCGACTCCCCAGGACGTCGTCGCGATCTTCTTCAGCAACGGAACCGCCGACCACCCCAACGCCGGCATCATCGCCGGCAACGGCTACTCATGGACGGCCGACACCTGCACCGGCGGCACGGTGTGCCGCGGCGGCAACGGCGGAATGTTCGGCGATGGCGGCGCCGGCTTCAACGGCGGGAACGGCGGCGCGGCGGGCTGGTTCGGCAACGGTGGCGCCGGCGGGGCGGGCCTGGAAGCCGGCAGCGGCGGCAGGGGCGGTCGAGGTGGACTGATCGCCGGTAATGGCGGAGCGGGCGGAGCCGGCGGTGAGGCCTTCGCGCAGGGCACCGCGGGCGGCAACGGCGGAAGTGCCGGCATGTTCGGCAACGGCGGCAAGGGCGGCGCGGGCGGCGTCCTGGCCGGCGAGGCGGAGGTCACCAGCACCGGCGGCCAGGGTGGTAACGGCGGCACCGGAGGCCTCTACTTCGGCAACGGCGGTGCGGCGGGCGCCGGCGGCAACGCGATCCCGATCGGCGCCAAGGGCGGCGACGGCGGGCACGGTGGCAACACCGGACTGATGTCGGTGTGGGGTTACGGCGGTGCCGGTGGCGCGGGCGGCGCATCCACCAACGGCGGCAGGGGTGGTGACGGCGGCAGCGGCGGCACATTCTCGGTGTTCGCGATCGGCGGCGCCGGCGGAGCAGGCGGCACCAGCCCGTACTACGGAGCCACCGGGGATCACGGCGGCGACGGTGGACACGGTGGCAGCGGTGGATTGTGGTCGGGCAACGGCGGCGCGGGCGGTGCCGGTGGATTCGGCGGGGGTGACGGCGGTGCCGGCGGGAATGTCGGTCTGCTGTCGGTGTTCGGCAGCGGCGGCGCCGGTGGCAACGGCGGTACCGGACAGACCGGTGTGCCCGGTACGAGCCCGGTCGTCGGACCCAACGTCGACGGCGGCACCGGCGGCGACGGAGGTCCTGGCGGCAAGGGCGGCGACGGCGGCAACGGAAGTTTCGTCTTCGGCACTGGAGGCAACGGCGGCGTCGGCGGCCAGGGTGGCCAAGGCGGCCAAGGCGGTAACGCCAGATACCCCGGCACCGTCGACGACGGTGACGGAGCGCCCGGCGGAAACGGCGGCGACGGCGGCTTCGGCGGCGCCGGGGGCGCCAACGGTGGAGCCGGTGGCGCCGGCCGGTATCTGTTCGTCATTGCGGCGAACGGGGCCGCCGGTCGCAGCGGGGCGGGCGGCCGCGGCGGCAACGGTGGTGTCGGCTTGTCCGGCGGTTGGACGAACGATCCCGACGGCAACGGGGGCCTCGGCGGCTACGGCGGCAATGGCGGCGACGGTGGTGCCGGCGGCGCGAGCGCGGCGGGTGGTCGTGGTGGCAGCGGCGGTGCGGGTGGTCGTGGCGGCCTCGGCGGATTCACCAGCGGCACAGGCGGAGACGGCGGCAACGGCGGCTTCGGCGGCAATGGTGGTCAGGGCGGCGCCGGCGGTGGTGACGGCGGCGACGGCGGATGGGCCGGCGCGGCGGGCTCGGGCGGCAACGGCTTCAACAGCGGCAACGGCGCCATCGGCGGCAACGGCGGAAACGGCGGAAACGGCGGCCAGGGCGGCGGTGACGGCGGCGCGGCCGGCAACGGCGCCAGCGGCGGCTGGGGTGGCCTCGCCAGCGGCGGCACCGCCGGGAAGGGCGGCACCAACGGCGTCGCCGGAACCAACGGCGACCCGGGCGCACCGGCCTCCGCGGCGGCGGTCGCCGACAACGCCGTCGCGCTGCGGGCGGCGGCATCGGCTACACCGATGCAGACGCTCCAATCGATGTGGAGCGACCTCTCCCGCCAGTTCACCTACATCTTCTTCAACCGGACGCCGACGTTGTCGCCCACCTGGTATCTCCCGTCGGGCACCGGCAAGACGATTCGGGTGGACGCCAACGGGGTGAGCAACAACGGTTACCCCGTCACCTACGGCGTGAGCGTCCAACCGACGCACGGCACTGTCACGTTCGATGCCGCCACCGGCACCTACCGGTACACGCCCAACGCCGAGTTGGTCACACCGGGCATCACCGACCGCTTCACGATCCGCGTCGACAACGGAACGGCCGCGGATTTGCCTGGCGCGCTTGGCATGTTGCAGCAGGCGCTGCACACCATCGCGGTCCGGCTCGGTGTCGCCAAACCCGACACGGTCGAGCGCGAGATCGTGGTGACGGTGCCCGGCACGGGCTACTACGGCAACCGGGGCAACGACGTTTACTGGGTGAAGCAGAGCTACTCGAACTGCACCCTGATGGCGACGGCGATGGCCATCGGCCAGGTCACCGGAACCAAACCCGACGAAGCGACGATGGTCGATCTGGCCAAGACGTCCGCCAGCGTGGTGTACCCGGGCCGGCGGATGTATCTCGATGAGGACATCGCCAACGGGGTGGCCGTCAAGGACGCGGTTCAGCTGATGAACACCACGGACAGTTTCGGCGTCACCGCCTCCACCAAGCGGTACGGCGTCTACGACGAGGCCGGCAACCGGATCAGCGGCGCCACCGCCACCGACGCGCAGATCGCGCTGAATGATCTGGCGGCGGCGCTGGCCGCCGGCAACGCCACCATGGTCACGATCAACACCGACTCCGTCTGGAGTACCCAACCGGAGTACCAGACGTCGGCGACGCCGAACTACACCCGCGCCAACCATGAGGCGGTGGTCATCGCCGTCGACCTCGTGGGCGGCACCGTGTACTTCAACGACAGCGGCCCGGGCTACGGCAAGGATATGGCCGTTCCGATCGGGGCGTTCCTCAACGGCTGGCAGAGCAACGACTACGAGCTGACCATCGTGAAGGCGAAACCCGCCACCACATAGGCTCACTCGCGTGAGCCAGATCGTCGTCGCCGGAGCGCTGATCTCCGGCGCGACGCTTCTGGTGGCGCAGCGGCAGCGCCCGCCCGAGCTGGCGGGCCTGTGGGAGCTGCCGGGCGGCAAGGTCGCGCCGGGGGAGAGCGAGCCCGACGCTCTGGTGCGGGAGCTGCGCGAAGAGCTCGGGGTCGACGTGGTCGTCGGCGACCGGCTCGGCGCCGACGTTGCTGTTGGCGAGTCCCTGATCCTGCGGGCCTACTTGGTCGCACACAGCGGCGGCGCCGTCCATCCGCACGACCACCGCGCGCTGCGGTGGGTCGGCGTCGATGAGCTGGACTCGCTGGATTGGGTGCCCGCCGATCGTGCCTGGCTGCCGGAGCTCGCGAAACGCCTTGGCGCGTGAGCCTGCCGCCCTATGATCTGGGGCGTGCTCACGGACGTCACCGCCGGCGTCGATCTGATGGACGGCCGGTTCTACGCCAGTAGCGAGGCGCGTGACGCCTACCGCTGGATGCGCACCAACCAGCCGGTCTTCCGCGACCGCAACGGCCTGGCCGCCGCGGCGACCTATCGGGCGGTGATCGACGCCGAGCGGCAGCCGGAGTTGTTCTCCAACACCGGCGGGATCCGGCCCACCACACCGCCGTTGCCCCACATGATCGACATGGACGATCCCGAGCATCTGTTGCGGCGCAAGCTGGTCAACTCCGGGTTCACCCGCAAGCGGGTCAGGGACAAAGCGGAATCCATTGACGCGCTGTGCGATACGTTGATCGACGCGATCTGCGAGCGAGGCTCGTGCGACTTCGTCCGTGACCTCGCCGCGCCGCTGCCGATGGCGGTCATCGGCGACATGCTCGGTGTGGCACCCGAAGACCGGGACACGCTGCTGGGGTGGTCCGACGACATGGTGGTGGCCCTGAGTTCGGTGGCCACCGAAGAGTCGCTCACCTCCGCGGCCAATGCGCTGAGCGCCTACAACGAGTTCATGGCCGGTTTTGTCGCCGAACGCCGTCGCGAACCCGCCGACGATCTCGTCAGCGTCCTGATCGCCGCTGAGGTCGACGGCGAGCGGCTCACCGACGAGCAGATCTTCGCCGAAACGCTGCTGATCCTCATCGGCGGTGACGAGACCACCCGCCACACCCTGTCCGGCGGAATCGCCGAACTGAGCCGCCATCCGGATCAGTGGCAGGCATTGCGCGACGATCCCGAACTGCTTCCCGCGGCCGTGGAGGAGATGCTGCGCTGGACGTCGCCGATCAAGAACATGTGCCGAATGTTGACCGCCGACACCACCTTTCACGGTACGGATCTGTACAAGGGCGAGAAGATCCTGCTGTTGTTCGAGTCGGCGAACTTCGACGAGACGGTGTTCGGCGACCCCGACACGTTCCGAATCGACCGCAACCCCAACAACCATGTCAGCTTCGGCTTCGGTACTCATTTCTGTCTGGGCAACCAGCTGGCTCGCCTGGAGTTGACGGCCATGACCCGCCGGGTGCTGGCGCGGCTGCCCGATCTGCGGCTGGCCGACGGCGCCGAGTTGCCGCTGCGGCCGGCCAACTTCGTCAGCGGCCTGGAGACCATGCCCGTCGAATTCACGCCCACCGCACCGGTTTCGCGCTGAGATCGTGGGCGTCCTCCGGTTCATCTGGCAGCGGGTGCTAGCGTTCGACCGGATCGGGTCGCGCATTCCGCAGCTGATCCAAATCTGGTTTTTGGAGCTGTTTTTCGCGCTGCCGCTGGCGTTCTTTATCGGCAAGGCTATCGACATCCACGGCGCGTTCGGGGTCCCTGGCACCGGAGAGTCCATGCCTGGGACGTTCTGGGCCGCACTCGTGATCGCCGTGATCGCCGGCTTTTTCTTCGTGCGGTCGCTGGTCAGACCGCGCATCGTCAAGGGCTCCTGGGCTCCGGTGGTCAAAGCCGACGTCGGCGATTTCACGTTATACGCCGCCAACAGCCGGGCCCGGGTCGACTACGTCTACCTGAGCAGCCACCCGTCGTACGCGCTGCTGCTCCTGCTCACCGCGCCCATCCCGGCGGTCATGGTCGCCGCCACCGCCAACCAGGGCGACAGCACCTTCTACTGGCGCATCACCGGTATCGTCGGGCTGGTCATCCTCGCCCTCATGGCGTGCGCGCGCGTATTGGCTTGGTATGTCTTCAGATTCGGTCGCAAGCAGCTCGACAAGCAGCTGTCGGTTCTGCCGGTGTCACCGCGCAAGCTCAGCTGGGAGATCGCCTGGAAACCGGTACTGATGCTGATGGTGCTGATGTACGGGATCGTCTGCATCCCGCTCGGCTGGATGTGGCTGGCCGAGAAGCGCACGATCGCGCACCTGCCCGAAGTGACCGTGGCCGACGCCCGCGACCACGTCGGCGACTATCGCCGCGTGCAGGGCAGGCCGGCCTCGGACCCGGTCTACTGGGCACCGCGGGGCACCGGCCGGGGCGGGAACAACTACGCCGGCGCGGGGATCCTCGTCGACCTCGATGACGGCGGGCAGGCACTGTTGCTTGCGGAATCGATGTCGGTGCCCGACTTCCGCGGCGTCATGAAAGACGCCGGCAACGGCCAGCTGAACGCCACCGGCAAGGTGATCGACGAGATCACCCCCGATCAGCGCACGTACTACGGTTTCGACCCGGACGCATTCGATGCGGCACCGCCGGGCGGACGCGTCATGCTGCTGCTGTCCTATCCGTGAGCTCCGGCTATCGCGCAGTCCCCAGCTGTGTGCGCACCGCCTCGATGCCGACCAGCCCGATATCGTCGCGGCGGATCGTGGCCCACCGGCGCGGCGTCATCTCGAATCGCACCATCGTGTCGGGCTGGTCCCGACGGGTCTCCACCGTCGTCCCCGTCTCGACGTAGGGCAAGGAACGTGTCACCGCCAATGACGCGGCGTTGTCATGCCAGGCGCGGGTGACGGCGACGTCGGCATCGAAGCCCGCGAAGATCAGATGCAGAGCCGCCTGCCGCATCTCCTTGCCGAGGCCCCGACCTTGGCACGCGCGACCGAGCCACGAGCCGGTGGTCAGACTCCGGTTCTGCGCAAACGCCTCGGCGTGAACCGAACACATGCCGACCACCTCGTCGTCGGCCAGGACAGCGAGGTCCAGATTCCAACGCGCGGGCGACAGTTCGGCGCGGTTGCGCCAGTAGAACTGTAGGGCGTTGCGCTCCAGCTGCGGCGACGGGACATCCGTCCACGGTTCACTGAACGGCATGGTGGCCGGATCGTGAATGCCCTTGGCCGCCAACGCGGCCAATTGTTCACCCACCTCATCGGTGACGTAGCGCAGCACCAATCGTGGTGTCACCACCTGTAAATCGGCCAGCGGCCAGACATCAGCCATGACCAATCGCATCACAGCCCCTGCCCGATCCGAAAGCGAATTATCCGCGCAGTTGCGGCAGTACGTCGGACTCCCAGGCGGCGAAGAAGCCATCCATGTCCGGCCCGATCTGCTGGACGTACACCTCGTCGACGCCGGCGTCGATGTACTTGCGCGCCCGCGCGACGTGCTTGTCGGGGTCCGGCCCGCAAATGATCGATTCGCCGACCGTCTCCCGCGGCACCAGGTCCATCAACGCTTCAAAGTCCTTGGGTCGCGGCAGGGTTTGCGCGCTCTGCCCCGGGAGGCCATCGTTGGCCCACAGCCGGTGCGCGACCTCCAGCGCTTTGTCGGCGTCGCGGTCCCAGGTGACCTTCATGCCGGCCTGCACCGGCTTGTCCCCGCCGCCGGACGTGCGGAACGTCTGCACCAGATCGGCCTCCGGGGTCACCAGCACGTAGCCGTCGCCGATGCGGCCGGCCAGCTCGGCGGCCTGCGGTCCGAAGCCCGACACGTAGATCGGCACCGGCTGCTCGGGCCGGGTGTAGATGCGGGCCTCCTGTACTTCGTAGTGCAGCCCGTGATGGCTCACTTCGTCGCCGCGGTGCAGCAGCCGGATCACCTCGACGGCCTCCTCGAGCATTTCCAGCCGAACCCCAACCGACGGCCACGGGTCACCGAGGATGTGCTCGTTGAGGGCCTCACCGCTGCCGACGCCCAACACGAACTTGCCGTCGAGTTGTACGGCGGCGGTCGCGGCGGCCTGGGCGATGATCGCCGGGTGGATCCGCATCGTCGGACAGGTCACCGCCGTCGACACCGGAAGCGAGGTGGCCTCCGACAGGGCGCCGATGACCCCCCACACGAACGCGCTCTGGCCCTGTTCGTCGTTCCACGGGTGGAAATGGTCCGAGATCCACAGACTTTCGAAGCCGGCCGCCTCCGCGCGCTTGGCCTGATCGACGAGTTCTGAGGGGCGGTACTGTTCAGAGGACAAGAAGTATCCGATTTTCGCCATGACGGCGAAGTACCCATTGCGGGCAAGGCTATTCGCTGGTTTGCCAGCTTCGCTGGCCGGGAATGCCGCGCTGATGCCGGCGCCCGAACTCGATGTCACCTCGGGCGCGCAGAGGTCGCGGTATCGCAGCGACGGATTCGTGCCGTTGCGGTCCTACGCACCGATCGGTGACGGCCGCACCGTGGCGCTGGTCGCGCTCGACGGCGCCATCGACTGGCTGCCGATACCCGACCTCGATTCGGTGCCGGTGTTCGCGGCCATCCTCGACGAAAACAACGGCGGCAGACTGGAATTGGCGCCAGCAGAGTCCTTCGAGGCGACGCGCCGGTATCTGCCCGGCACCAACGTGCTGGAGACGACGTTCCGGACCTAACGCGGAACGGTCCATGTCACCGACGCGCTCAATGTCGGCATCAACGGGGGCTTGCCGTGGACGGAGTTGGTGCGCCGCATCGACGGCGTCGAGGGGGAGGTGCCCATGCGCTGGCGGGTCGCGCCGGGCACCTGCCTGAACACCGCGTCGCCGTGGGCGCGGCAGACCCTGCACGGCACCGTCCTGCGAATCCGCGACTTGAGCCTGGGGGTGTGCGTCTCCGAGGGCATGGCGGTCGACTGGACCGATCAGGCCGCGACCGGGCAGCTGACCGTGACGGCCGGTGCCCGGCATGTCCTCGGGCTTGTCGCGTCCCGCGGGGAACCGCTGATGCTGTCCTCGGCTGACGACATCGACGCCGGACTCGACCGCACCGTCGACATCTGGGCGAACTGGTCGGATCAGTTCGAGTGCACCGGCGATTGGCACGATGCCGTGCGCCGCAGCGTGCTGATGCTCAAGCTGCTCATCCACAATCCGACCGGCGCGATCGCCGTGGCGGCGACGACGTCACTGCCCGAACGGCTCGGCGGGGACAACCCTTTCGGCGTTGCGGCGCTTCGCAATTCGTGAAGAGACTCACTCCGCCGTCAGCTGGCTGCTGCGCACCGCGCGCGCCCACGGCCATGCGATGCGGGTCTTCTACCGGCTCGACGGCTCGCAGCCGGATCCGGTCGAGACTTACGAGACACCCGGCTGGCGCGGCATCGGTCCGGTGGTCACCGGCAACCGGTCCGACGGCCAGTTGCAGCTGAACATCTTCGCCGACCTCTTCGACACCGTGCGGCTCTACGTCGACGGCGGCCACGTATTGGACACCGAAACCGGCTATCTGCTAACCACTTTCGCCGATCAGGCATGCGATGCCTGGCGCTTGCGTGATGCCGGCATGTGGGAACTCGAACGCCTCGAGCACTACACCAGCTCCAAGATCGGCTGCTGGCAGGCGCTGCGCTGCGCGGTCCATCTCGCCGAGCCGGGCAGTGACCAGCTCGACGCGTCGCTGCTGTTGCACGCGGGCAGCGGCTTCGATCAGGGCCCGCGCATGTCGTCGGCCATCGACGCACTGTTCGAGAAGCTCAGCAGCGGCCCGCTGCTCTACCGGTTCAGCGGAGCCCGGGAACAGGAGGAGGGCGCGTTCGTCGCGTGCGGATTCTGGGCGGTGTCGGCCCTGCACCATGTCGGTCGCACCGACGAGGCGCGCACGCTGATGGACAGGTTGGTCGCGATGACCAATGACGTCGGGATGCTGGCCGAGATGATCGATCCGCGGGACAACGCGTTCCTCGGCAACCTGCCGCAGGGCCTGAGCCATCTGACCCTGATCGGCGCCGCGCTCGACCTCGCGTCCTGACGTGCGGCAAGATGCCGGGTAATGAGCACACCTAACGGACCCCAAGGGGCCTTCTGCGTCGGCTTCACCGGAGTCAGTGAGGCCGGCATCTCCCTGCAGCAGCAGGTGAGCTCGACGCTGGTCGACCATCGCGGCCTAGTGGAGATGCCGGCGTACGCGGTGATGGCCGAATCGGTGACCAGCGGGGCCTACTGGTACTCGTTCGACGAACCGGTCGCGACCGTCCAGTCCTGGCTGGCGTTGACCGCCGGCGCGCGGCCCCGGGTGGGGGACCGGCTGCATGCCGTGTCGGTGCTCGCGCATCACGACGCCGCCCACGGCACCGCGACGATGACCGTCACCAATGGAGCCCACGACGTGGTCTGCTCCGGCGTGGCCCGCGCGGTGCGGGTCGGCCGCACCACCGAGGCACTGCGAGCCGTGGAAAAGCGCGTCGTCGTCGAACCGGACGAGCTGCCCACGCCGCCCGACGTCGACACCAGCGTCTCGGCCATCGACCCGGACTGGGACGGCCGGCGCATCCTGACCGCGATCAGCCGCGGCGACATCGCCCGCGGACCGCTGTGCGAACTGCTGGCCATGACCGTGGAAGTCGGCGACGACCCGACAATGACCGTCGAGCCGCAGTCGTGGATGGCCAACCCGCTCGGAGCCGTCCAGGGCGGCGTCATCGCCTCGATCATCGGCCAGGCCTGCTCGCTGGCCGGCCAGGCCCACACCGCCGCTGGCGACCGCTACACCCTCGCTGACCTCAGCGTCTTCTATTTCCGGTCGCCGCCGGTCGACGGCCGCGCCCTCACGTTGACGACCACGACCGACCGCGTCGGCGGCCGGATGGCGACGGTCGAGGCCGCGATGACCGACGCGGACGGCACCCGCTACGTCCGAGCCGTCGCCAACATCGCCTACGACCGCCGGTGAGCGTTTTGACCTGCCCGGATCGTCGCAGGTAAGCTGCCACGTTGGCGTGCGGTACGTCGCGGACTCGTCCGCGGAGTAAGCCGGGATCTCGGGTCAGTGTTGGTCGCCGAGAAGCAACCCCCACCGTCGCGCTTCGACCGGCACCCGGGTCATACCGGGACTCACCCGAGAAGAAAAGAAGGTAGCGCTGTGCCTACGTACACGCCGAAGGCGGGTGACACCACGCGTTCGTGGTACGTCATCGACGCCACCGACGTGGTGCTCGGCCGGCTCGCCGTCGCGGCAGCAAACCTGTTGCGCGGCAAGCACAAGCCGACATTCACGCCGAATGTGGACGGTGGCGATTTCGTCATCGTCATCAATGCCGACAAGATCGCCGTCAGCGGCGACAAGCTCCAGACCAAGATGGCCTACCGTCACTCGGGTTACCCCGGTGGTCTGCGGGCGCGCACGCTCGGCGACGAGATGAACAAGCATGCCGATCGTGTCGTCGAGCGGGCCATCGTCGGGATGCTGCCGCACAACAAGCTGAGCCGGCAGATCCAGAAGAAGCTGAAGGTCTACGCGGGCCCGGATCATCCGCATGCCGCGCAGCAGCCGATTCCGTTCGAGATCAAGCAGGTGGCGCAGTGAGTGAAACGACAGACGTGACTGAGGTCGAGGTGACCGAGGTCTCCGACGCCGCTGAGGCGACCGAGGCCCCCGAGGCCGCTGCCGAGAGCACGCCGCGTGCGCCGGTCATCATCGACCGTCCCATCCAGACCGTCGGCCGCCGCAAGGAGGCTGTGGTGCGGGTTCGGCTGGTGCCGGGCACCGGCCAGTTCAACCTCGACGGCCGCAGCCTGGAGGCGTACTTCCCGAACAAGGTGCACCAGCAGCTGATCAAGGCTCCGCTGGTGACCGTCGATCGGCTGGAGAGCTTCGACATCTACGCCCACCTCGACGGCGGTGGCCCCTCGGGTCAGGCCGGTGCGCTTCGTCTCGCGATCGCCCGCGCGCTGATCCTGGTGCAGCCGGAGGACCGCCCGGCGCTGAAGAAGGCCGGCTTCCTCACGCGTGACCCGCGTGCCATCGAGCGCAAGAAGTACGGCCTCAAGAAGGCCCGCAAGGCGCCGCAGTACAGCAAGCGCTGATCTGCCGCGTATCTACGCAACGACCCACCGGGCGTCGTCCAGCTTCACCGCTGGCGGCGCCCGGTGCGTCGTTTGTGGCCTGGGTCACATGACGTGTGGGCTGCTCAGCGTGCGTGTCGCGATCAATTATTAAGTTTTCGTTTGAGTGCATGGTCGTTCGGAAAGCCTTTGGGAGGCCGGCGGCAACGTCGGCTGCCCGAGGTAGGAGGCGGGACCCTTCGGGGGGTCGGTGTCCTCCTTCGGGGCTGTGAGGTGATGACTCCCGCAGCCTTGACTCCCTGCCAATACAGGAAGAAAAGGAGCGAACATGAACACGTTCACGAAGACGGCCGCTGGTGCGGTTCTCGGCGGGTCACTGCTCGTCGCGGGTGGTTTCGGACTCGCGAGCGCGGCTCCGGAGGCCCCCGCGCCCCAGCCCCAGGCACAGTCTGTGGTGGGTGACGGCAAGGTCAACGTCACGCTGTCCGTCAACGGCCAGCAGCTCGGCGTCATCCAAGATGTGACGCTGACCAACGCTGAGTCCCTCGCGACCGCGGTGTGCCCGGGTGATGACCTGGCGTCGCGCCTCGGCGAGCTGGACACCAACCAAATCCAGACCCTTCCGGTGTGCGCCAGCGTGACCGGTGGCCTGAGCTACACCTTCACCCAGAACGGCCCGGGTAACTCCGAGGTCGCCCAGGGTCAGGGCCACGGCAACGGCAGCATCGGTTCCCCCACCACGAGCGCGGTCCCGACGCCCGCGCCCGCCGAGACGCCGATGACCGGCAGCCGGTAATCAGCTAGTACAAGCAGCGCACTGCCCGCACCCGAACTGGGTGCGGGCAGTGTTCGTTTGTGAGCGGTTTCGGAGCAGTTGCGTTTCAGCGGCGACACGGTGATTTACCTCGTCGGTTGTGTCAGGGGCGGGCATTTATGAGAAGTTTGTCCGCATGGGTCGACTGTTCGGGACCGACGGGGTCCGCGGCGTCGCCAACCGGGAACTGACCGCTGAGCTGGGCTTGGCGTTGGGAGCGGCGGCGGCGCGTCGCCTGGCCCCGATGCGAGGCTCGGGCCGGCGAGTCGCGGTCATCGGCCGCGATCCGCGGGCCAGCGGCGAGATGCTCGAGGCGGCGGTGATCGCCGGTGTCACCAGTGAGGGCGTGGACGTGCTGCGCGTGGGGGTGCTGCCCACCCCGGCGGTGGCCCGCCTGACTGCCGCCTACGGTGCTGACTTCGGCGTGATGATCTCCGCGTCCCACAACGCCATGCCGGACAACGGCATCAAGATCTTCGGCCCCGGCGGCCATAAGCTAGACGACGACGCCGAGGACCGCATCGAAGAACTAGTCGCCCAGGGTCCCGGGCTGCGACCGGTGGGCGCCGACATCGGGCGCGTCCGCGACGCCCGCGACGCGCTGGAGCGCTACCTGAACCATGTCCGCGCGGCGGCGCCGGTCCGGTTGGACGGCATCACCGTGGTGGTCGACTGCGCCAACGGCGCGGCATTCCAGGCCGCGCCCCGCGCCTACCACGCCGCGGGTGCCCGGGTCATCGCGATCAACGCCGAACCGGACGGCCTCAACATCAACGAGGGCTGCGGATCCACGCACCTGGAGCAGGTGCAGGCCGCGGTCCTTCAACACGGGGCCGATCTCGGCTTGGCGCACGACGGCGACGCCGACCGCTGCCTGGCGGTGGATGCGGCCGGCCGAGTGGTCGACGGCGACGCCCTCATGGTGATCCTGGCACTGGCCATGCGGGAGGCCGGCGAGCTGGCCTCCGAGACGCTGGTCGCCACCGTGATGAGCAACCTCGGGTTGCACATCGCCATGCGTGAGGCCGGTATTACGGTGCGCACCACCGGTGTTGGCGATCGCTACGTCCTGGAGGAACTGCGCGCCGGCGAATACAGCCTCGGTGGTGAGCAGTCGGGCCACATCGTGATGCCCGCCCTGGGCACCACCGGTGACGGCATTGCAACTGGGCTGCGGTTGATGGCGCGGATGGCGCAGACCGGCTCGTCGCTGGCCGAGCTGGCCGCACCGATGCAGACACTGCCGCAGGTGCTGATCAACGTCGAGGTCGCCGACAAGGCGACGGTGGCCGAAGCACCCGAAGTGCAGACCGCTGTGCGTGAGGCCGAGGCTGAACTCGGGGACACCGGACGAATCCTGTTGCGCCCGTCGGGAACCGAGCAGATGGTGCGCGTCATGGTGGAAGCCGCCGACGAGGACACCGCTCGGCAGCTGGCGGTGCGGATCGCCGAATCCGTCAGCGCGCAGAAGTGATCTAAAGAAAGCCGGAACCGGATCGGGCGTTCGTGCGTCATACCCGGGTATGGGTAACACGCGCGTGGACTGTGTCGCGGTACGCGCTGCCGCACAACGTTTCGACGCTGCCGCCGCTGTGCTCGACGGTGCGGCGTCGAGCCGGTTCGGTTTCGACGGCTCTGTCGCGGGGCGGATGCACACCGCGCACGGTGACGCGGTGCGGGTCGCGCTGGAGCGGCTGACGGCTGCGGTCGCGCAATGGTCGCGGGCGGCCGAGGAAGTCGCCGCCGCGCTGCGCGTCACCGCCGACCGCTACGGTGACGCCGAGTTGCGCGCGGTGATCCGGTGACACTGGACATCGCTGCGCGACTGGCCTCGGCCCGGCCGTCGGTGGCCAACACCCAGGCGTACGTCACCGCCTGCCACGCTGTCGGTTACCAGCATCCGGACCTGACCGCGCACGCGGGCCAGATCGTCGAGTGGTTCGCCTGCGAGGACGGTCTGGACCTGGCCGTGCTGGATGCCGACTGTGCCGCGTTGCGGACGGCGGCGGGCGCCGCCGACGAGGCGGTGCGGGTTTCGCGTGATGGGCTGGCCGCTCTGACGGCGGCGTGGGACGGTGAGTCGAGTTCTCGTGCAATCGAATTCGTCGATCGGCATTGCGCTGCCGGCGTCGTGGTGGCCGCAGCGCTGCGTACTGCGGCCGAGGCGTGTGAAGTATTGCGCGATGAGCTGGCACGCCGGGTCGACGAGAAGGTCGGTGCGGCAGTGTCGATCGATGATCGCCGCGCCGGTGAGCGGCCGACGTGGCTGGCTGCCGCGGCGACGGTGACGGGCGGGGGAGCGGAGCGGGAGGAGGCCGTCGAGGTCGTCACCCGACAGATCACCCCGTACGTCGACGCCGATATCCGTGGCGACTGGCTCACCGCGATGCGATCGGCGACCTCAGCGGTCTCGGCCGCCTACGAGGATGCGCTACGGCAGCTGAATAGTTCTCCGACAGTACATTTCGAGGTGCCGGGACCGCTGGGAGCGCCGCCGCCTTTCAGTCCTGTGCCGCTGGCTCAGACGGTGCCCGCGGCTGCGGCGGTGCCTGCCCCGTCACCGACTCGTGCGCCCGTCGCGCCGCCGCCCATCGCCGAGCCGGAACCACCGCTGCCACAAGTGGCGACGAATGCCGCACCGGCTCAACCACTTCCACCCGCATCACCTGTCGAACCGCCGCCGGTGCCCGCGCTCGATACACCTGCGGCCACCGGCATGCCCGCCCTGCCGACCATGCCCGATGTCGGTGGTGGCCTGTCCGGGCTGGTGGGGCAGATCACCGACGCGCTCAGCGGGTTGTTCGACAACATGCCGGATGATGCGGTGGATACCGGGGTACCCGAGCCCGACGACCCCGTCGACGAGAAGGACCCCGAAGCGCCGGATCCGGCGAAGGACGACGTGCCGGAACACGATCCGGCTGTCGAGGAGAAGCCACTCGAGGATGTGGCAGCCGAGGAACCGCCTGCCCCGGCCCCCGCCGAACCCGAACCCGGGCCGCCACCGCCGACACTGTCACCGGACCCAGCGCCGCCACCAACACCGCCCCCGTCGCCGCCGGTCGTCGAGCCGACCGACGAGCAGACGCCGTGTGAGATCGCCGCCGACGAACTACCGCAGGTCGGTCGATGACCGACCGTGAACGACCTGTCGTACCGGCATCACAACGCCGCCTGCTGCGCCCGGCGGACGAACAACGCGCCGCGCGCCCACCGGTGATCAGGGCAGCAGCTGCTGCAATTCCTCGACCCAGCTGATGTATTCGGCCGCGTCGGTGGTGGTCGGCGTGGCCAACAGCGTGGTCACACCGGCCTCGGCGAAAGCGGCAATGCGTTCCTTGACGAAGCCACGCGGGCCGATCAGGTTCACCTGGCGCACCAACTCGTCGGGCACCGCGGCGATCGCCTCGGCCTTGCGACCGGACAGGAAGAGGTCCTGGATGTGATCGGCCACCTCGCCGAACCCGTACCGGGTGGCCAGCTTGTGGTAGAAGTTCTGGCCCCGGGCACCCATCCCACCGATGTAGAGCGCCAGATGCGGCTTGGCCCAATTCAGCCGTTCCTCGACATCGTCGCCGATCGCCAGCGATACGCCGACCATCACGTCGAGGTCGCCAAGCGCGCTGTCGCGCTTGGCTTTTCCGGCCCGCAGCGCCTCGGCCCACACGTCATCGGCCTTCTCCGGGTAGAAGAAGACCGGCTGCCAGCCCTCGGCGATCTCGGCGGTCAGCTCGACGTTCTTGGGGCCGAGCGCGGCAATGGTGATCGGAATACGTTCGCGGACAGGATGATTGATGAGCTGCAGCGGCTTGCCCAACCCGGTGCCCTGGTCGGCAGGCAGCGGGATCTGGTAGCTACGGCCCTGGTGCTGGACGCGTTCGCGGCGCCAGACCTGCCTGCAGATGTCGACGACCTCCCGGGTGCGGCCCAGCGGCGCGTCAAACGGCACACCGTGGAAGCCCTCCACGACCTGGGGGCCGGAGGTGCCGATGCCGAGCCGGAAGCGGCCGTCGGAGACGAAGTCCAGCCCGGCCGCGGTCATCGCCAGCAGCGACGGTGTCCGGGTGTAAATGGGGAAGACGCCCGAGCCCAGCTCGATCGTCGACGTCTTGGCCGCCAGATAGCCGAGCT
The DNA here is from genome assembly GCF_022370635.2 of Mycolicibacterium crocinum. The sequence goes on from NZ_CP092362.2 coordinate 1,459,758, forward strand.
GGCTGACCGCGTCGTAGGAGTAGGCCTCCGCGACGAGGGCGATGTCGACCCCGGCCTTCTCCAACACCACGATGTGCTCGACGGCCTCACGAAAGCCGCCTGAATAGTCCAGAAAGATTCCGGTGCGCATTGGCACAGTAAATCACCAACCAGTTGGTTGGGCGGTGTCGGGTTACTTCAGCAGAGCGACGATCCGCTCCTCGGTCGTCGCCGGCACGGAATCGGGATCGGGCACCTCGGTCTTGGGCAGCACGGCCTGCGGGTCGGCGAATTCCTGGTAGGTCTTGTCGCCGGTCAGGTGGAACAGCAGGAAGCCCGTCAGCAGCGCGCGGACCGTCTTCTGCGTCTTCTTGTCCGAACCCGGCATGCCGAGAACCTTGGCGAAGCGGCGCTTCTCGGCCAGCCCGGACGCTTCCGCCTTGCTGACGACCTGCAGCACCGAGCCCTTCCACGCTTCGGCCAGGTGCAGGGCATCAGTCCGCAGGGAGTGCAGATCGTCGGGCGTGCTGAGCACCAGGCCGGGCACCTTCAGCGACGCCGCCGGCTGCTCGGCGCCAGGCTTGGTCACCGTCGGGAACAGTGCCGCGACCGCCTTGGGCGCGCCGGAGGCCGCCCCGGACAGACCCGCCGCGGCGAACACCGCCGCCGAACCACCGAAGCCGTGCCCGGCCAGACCCAGTTTGGTGGGGTGCACGCTGATCTCGCCGGGGCCCAGCCGCACACCCGTGATGATGTCGAGTGTGGTGCCCAGGTCGACGGACAGGTTCAGGACCGAGGGGGCGAAGCCGCGCTCGGTGTTCGGGGCGGCGGCGACGATGCCCCACGACGCGAGGTGTTCCAGCGTTTTCACGTAGTGATCGACATCTGTGAGCCAATCGTGGCCGAAGGCCACACCGGGCAGATTGAACCCCGACGCCGGCGTGTAGACGATGCCGGGTAACCCGGCAAAGGCCAGGTCACCGCGCAGAACCTGATGGGGGCCGCGGCGGGTCAGCGCCGCGAAGAGCTTGCGTGTCCGGGCCACCCCATGAACCTAGCGGACGAAGCGAACCCGCCCGCTGCACTACCCTGGGTAAACATGTGCGGAATCGTGGCTTACGTCGGGCATCGTCCTGCCCGCGGTGTCGTGGTCGATGCACTGCGGCGGATGGAATACCGCGGCTATGACTCCTCCGGGCTCGCCCTGCTCGACGGCGACGGCGGGCTGACCGTGCGTCGCCGGGCCGGCCGGCTGACCAATCTCGAGGAGGCGTTGGCCGAGACTGACGCCGAGGCTCTGGCCGGCACCGCAGGGATGGGCCACACCCGGTGGGCCACCCACGGCCGTCCCACCGATCGCAATGCCCACCCGCACCGCGACGCGGCCGGCAAGTTCGCCGTCGTGCACAACGGGATCATCGAGAACTTCGCCCCGCTGCGCCTCGAGTTGGAGGCCGACGGTGTGGAGTTCGCCAGCGACACCGACAGCGAGGTCGCGGTTCACCTGGTCGCCCAGGCCTACAAGCAGGGCCCGACGGCGGGCGACTTCGAAGCATCCGTGCTGGCCGTGCTGCGCCGGCTCGAAGGTCACTTCACGTTGGTGTTCGCCCACGCCGACGACCCCGGCACAATCATCGCCGCCCGGCGGTCCACCCCGCTGGTTGTCGGCATCGGCGACGGCGAGATGTTCATCGGCTCCGACGTCGCGGCGTTCATCGAGTTCACCAGGGACGCAGTCGAGTTGGGCCAGGACCAGGCGGTGGTGATCACCGCCGACGGCTACTCGATCACCGACTTCGACGGCAACGACGACACCGCGAATGCCCGCGAATTCCACATCGACTGGGACCTGTCGGCCGCTGAGAAGGGCGGCTACGACTACTTCATGCTCAAGGAGATCGCCGAGCAACCGGCGGCGGTCGCCGACACCCTGCTCGGCCATTTCGTCGACGGCCGCATAGTCCTCGACGAGCAGCGACTCAGCGATCAGGAACTGCGTGAGGTCGACAAGGTCTTCATCGTCGCCTGCGGCACCGCATTCCACTCCGGGCTGCTGGCCAAGTACGCGATCGAGCATTGGACCCGTCTGCCGGTGGAAGTCGAGCTGGCCAGTGAGTTCCGCTACCGCGACCCGGTATTGGACCGCGGCACCCTGGTGATCGCGATCTCCCAGTCCGGTGAGACCGCAGACACCCTCGAGGCGGTTCGGCACGCCAAGACGCAGAAGGCCAAGGTTCTGGCGATCTGCAACACCAACGGCAGCCAGATCCCGCGCGAGGCCGACGCGGTGCTCTACACCCGCGCCGGACCCGAGATCGGGGTGGCGGCCACCAAGACGTTCCTGGCCCAGATCGCCGCGAACTACCTGGTCGGTCTGGCGCTGGCGCAGGCCCGCGGCACGAAGTACCCCGATGAGGTCGAGCGCGAGTATCACGAGCTGGAGTCGATGCCCGACCAGGTCTCCCGGGTGCTCGAGCACATCGGGCCCATCACCACGCTGGGTCAGCAGTTCGCGTCGTCGCCGACGGTGCTGTTCCTCGGCCGCCACGTCGGTTACCCGGTGGCGCTCGAGGGTGCGCTCAAGCTCAAGGAACTGGCATATATGCACGCCGAAGGCTTTGCCGCCGGCGAGCTCAAGCACGGTCCGATCGCGCTGATCGAGGACGGCCTGCCCGTCATCGTGGTGATGCCGTCGCCGAAGAACGCCGCGACCCTGCACGCCAAGCTGCTGAGCAATATCCGCGAGATCCAGGCCCGCGGTGCGGTCACCATCGTGATCGCCGAGGAGGGCGACGACACGGTGCGGCCCTATGCTGACCACATCTTCGAAATACCGGCAGTGTCAACGCTTTTCCAGCCGCTGCTGTCCACGGTCCCGCTGCAGGTGTTCGCCGCCGCGGTGGCCCGGGCGCGCGGGTTCGACGTGGACAAGCCGCGCAACCTGGCCAAGTCCGTAACGGTCGAGTAGCCGGTCAGCCCAGCCGGGCGACCGCGTCCATGATGTCGGGAACCTCGGTACGGGTGGTGTAGTCGGGATGCACGTCGCTCCATGCGATCACGCCCGCAGTATCGAGAACCAGGACGGTGGGCATTGGCAGCTCGTAGCCGCCGTCGGCGTTCGCCTCTCGCAGATCGATGCCGAGCTGCTGGGTTACCGCCCGTGATGCCTCCGATGGCGTGATGACGATGCCGAGCGCCGAGGCGATCTGGTTTCCGGGATCCGAGACCACGTCGAAGGTCAAGGCATTGGCTTCCGCGGTCGACAGGGATCCGTCTGGCTTCTGGGGGCTGATGGCGATCAACGGAATTTCTCGCGCGGCCAGCGCCGGGACCAGTTGGTCCTGATAGGCCTTCAGCGCGAGATTGCAGTACGGGCACCATGCGCCGCGGTAGAAAACCACAACAGCTGGGCGGTTTGCGCGCAGTGTGCTGATGCGGACCGGATTGCCTTGTGTATCAACGAGTTCCGGGTCCGGAAGTGGAGTGCCCGGCTGTGCGGCGCCGGGCGGCACGCCGTCGTCGACCATGCGCTTCTGGTCGGCGGTGAAAACCTCGATGGCCTCGGCAGGCAGATGACCCGCCATGCCCGCCTGTATCTGGGTGACCTGGGCCGCGATCGTGGCCGGTTCGGTGGTGGACACATTGACTCCCTAGTGGTTGACCTCCGTCGATCGTCGCGACCTAAAAATGGAGTGTCAATGCCAAAAAGCTAGCGGTGCCGAACAGCCTTCGCCGCCGCCTCGGTCAGATGTGTACCGATCTGGGCGATCACGGTGTCCATCGCGGCCGCCAACGCGGCGGTATCCCGGTGGACCTGGCTGAGTAAAAGTCCGCCCTGGGTCGCGGCAAGGAGTGCAAGGGCGAGACGGTCGGTGTCAGTGCCGTCGACGAACTGGCCGGCCGACGCCATCGCTGCCAATCCGGTGCGCAGAATCCGCTCCCACTCGGCGAACCACCGCCCCAGCTGAGCCCGAGCCAGGGCGTCCGTCTCGGACAGATCCGCGGCGAGCGAACCCAGTGGACACCCGCCCACACAATTCTGAGCTGTGCGAATACCCATGACCAGATCCCGCCACCGCCACAGGTCGTCGACGCAGTTCACCCGGTCGAGACCGAGATGCTGGACGTCGAGAACGCGCTGGCCCTGCAGCTCGATGACCGCGGCCACCAGCGCACCCTTGTCGGCGAAGTAGTGGTAGAGCTGCGACGAGCTCACCCCGGCGGCCGCTTGGATGTCCTCGATCGTCGTGCGTGCCACCCCGCGTTCCTGCATCAGGCCGGCGGCCACCGCAACGATCCGGTCCCGGGTCTGCCGGCCCTTGCGGGTCAACCGGTGTCCGTTCACCGTCGCAGCGGCGGCGCTCAGTCCTGGATCAGTCACTCCAGAATGATAGCGAGGTCAGCCCGCTACGGCGGTCTGCTGATAGAGCACCAGCCGCCATCGGCCGTCGACGCGGTGGTACACCGACGACATTGCTCCGACGAACGGCTGGTCGGCGCCGTCGCGCTGCGCCGTGCCGACGTACACCAGGGCCGCGGTGTCGTCCCCCGCGGAGATCACCCGCTCGTCGGACAGTTCGAAGTTCTTCCACGGAGGTGCCTGGCCGAGCGCCGAGGTCACCGCGGAGCGGTCCATCACCGAACCGTTCGCCAAGACCATCACCGCGTCCTCGGTCATCAGGTCGCCGTAGAAGCGATCGCCGGTGGACTTACACAACGATTGCCACCCCGCGCGTTCGATATCCAAGAGTTCATCGAGTAACTGTCGATCGGTCATAAGCGTGAATACCCACGCGGACTTGACTGCTATCCGCGCTCGAGCACGTAACCTTGGTCCCGATGCGGCACTACTACACCGCGGACGCGATCCGCGCCGCCGAGGCGCCCTTGTTGGCCAGCCTGCCCGATGGTGTGCTGATGCGCCGTGCCGCCTACGGTTTGGCCACCGCGATCGCCCGCGAATTGCGGGCACGCACCGGAGCGGTGACCGGTCGCAGTGTCTGTGCCGTGGTTGGCTCGGGAGATAACGGCGGTGACGCGCTGTGGGCGGCAACCTTGCTGCGGCGCCGCGGCGCGGCCGCATCCGCTGTGCTGCTCAACCCCGAACACACCCACGCCAAGGCGTTGGCCGCGTTTCGCTCCGCGGGCGGCCGCGTGGTGCCCGCCGTCCCGCCGTCGGCGGACCTCGTGATCGACGGCGTTGTCGGCATCTCCGGCAGTGGCCCGCTGCGTCCGGCGGCCGCCGAGGTGTTCGCCGCCGTCGAGGAGGCCGGTATCCCGGTGGTGGCCGTCGACATCCCCAGCGGCGTCGACGTTCAGACCGGCGCAGTCGCCGGACCTGCCGTGCGCGCCGCTCTCACCGTCACGTTCGGCGGCCTCAAACCCGTTCATGCACTGGCCGACTGCGGCCGCGTCGAACTCGTCGACATCGGTCTGGACCTGCCGTCCACCGATGTGCTGGGCATGGAGGCCGCGGACGTCAAGGCGCGCTGGCCGGTGCCCGATGTGCACGACGACAAGTACTCCCAGGGCGTGACCGGTATTCTCGCCGGTTCGTCGACGTACCCCGGTGCGGCGATCCTGTGCACCGGCGCCGCGGTCGCCACCACCTCGGGCATGAAGCGTTACGCGGGATCGGCCGCGGCGGAGGTGGTGTCGCATTGGCCCGAGGTGGTCGCGGCGCCGAATCCGCACGCCGCCGGCCGCGTGCAGTCCTGGGTCGTCGGACCGGGCCTCGGTACCGACGAGAGCGGTTTCGCGGCTTTGCATTTCGCACTGGGCTCCGGTCTGCCGGTGGTCGTCGACGCCGACGCGCTGACCATTCTGTCCACCCAGCCGGATCTGGTGGCGGGCCGCGACGCCCCCACGGTGCTGACCCCGCACGCCGGTGAGTTCGCGCGGCTGGCCGGTGGGCCGCCGGGTGAGGACCGGGTGGCCGCCACTCGCAGGCTTGCCGAGGCCTTCGGCGCCACGGTACTGCTCAAGGGCAACGTCACGATCATCGCCGAGCCGAGCGGCACGGTGTATCTCAACCCGGCCGGCGGCTCGTGGGCGGCGACCGGGGGATCCGGTGACGTGCTGTCCGGCATGATCGGCGCGCTGCTGGCCTCGGGTCTGCCGCCGGCCGAAGCCGCCGCCTCGGCGGCGTTCGTCCATGCCCGCGCCGCCAATGCCTCCGCCGCCGACCCCGGCCCGGCGACGGTTCCCACGTCGGCGTCGCGCATCCTCGCCCACATCCGTCAAGCCGTCGCAGAACTGTAGAAAGGACGCCCGTGCCCCACGTCAAGTACCGATCCCCGTCGATCGCACCGGCCTACACCGGGCGCCTGTCGACTGACCCGATCCCGTCGCTGCGGCTGCCGGACGAGGCGATGGAACCCACTGCGGCATACCGGTTCATCCACGACGAACTGATGCTCGACGGCAGCTCACGGCTCAACCTCGCCACGTTCGTCACCACCTGGATGGACCCCGAGGCCGAGAAGCTGATGGCCGAGACGTTCGACAAGAACATGATCGACAAGGACGAATACCCGGCCACCGCAGCCATCGAATCACGCTGTGTGGCAATGGTTGCCGACCTGTTTCATGCCGAGAACCTGCGCGACGACGACGCCTCAACCGCGGTCGGGGTGTCCACGATCGGATCGTCGGAAGCGGTGATGCTCGGCGGCCTGGCGCTCAAGTGGCGCTGGAAGGCCCGCGTCGGTGATGGCTGGAAGACCCGCACGCCCAACCTGGTGATGGGCTCCAACGTGCAGGTGGTGTGGGAGAAGTTCTGCCGGTATTTCGAAGTCGAGCCGCGCTACATCCCGATGGCCGAGGACCGCTACGTCATCACCCCCGAGCAGGTTCTCGACTATGTCGACGAGGACACCATCGGTGTGGTGGGCATTCTGGGCACCACCTACACCGGTGAACTGGAGCCGATCGCCGAAATCTGTGCGGCCCTCGACAAACTGCAGCAGGACAAGGGACTCGACATCCCTGTGCACGTCGACGCGGCCAGCGGTGGCTTCGTCGTGCCGTTCCTGCACCCGGACATCAAGTGGGACTTCCGGTTACCGCGGGTGGCGTCGATCAACGTCAGCGGTCATAAGTACGGGTTGACCTATCCGGGCATCGGTTTCGTGGTGTGGCGCAACGCCGATTGCCTTCCCGAGGAGTTGGTGTTCCGGGTCAACTACCTCGGCGGTGACATGCCGACGTTCACGCTGAACTTCTCCCGGCCGGGCAATCAGGTCGTCGGCCAGTACTACAACTTCCTACGGCTGGGCCGGGCCGGCTACACCCACGTGATGCAGTGCTTGGCCTCGACAGCCCGGTGGTTCTCCGATCAGCTGGAGGCCTGCCAGCACTTCGAGGTGATCTCCGACGGATCAGCGATCCCGGTGGTGGCGTTCCGGCTGAAGGGCGACCTCGGCTACACCGAGTTCGACGTGTCCGCGGCGCTGCGCTCCTACGGCTGGCAGGTGCCCGCCTACACCATGCCCGAAGGCGCCGAGAACATTTCGGTGCTGCGGGTGGTGGTGCGCGAAGGGTTCTCCGCCGACTTGGCGCGCTCTCTGTGGGCGGACCTCAACGCCGTGCTCGGTCACCTCGACGCGATCCAGCCCGAGGGTCACTTCACCCAGGAACACTTCGCGCACTGATGGCCGACTCCGACGCAGCAGCATTACGCGCCGACCGTGCCGACTGGGCGGCCCATCACCTCGCGACCTACCTCGAAAGCGGTGGGGCGAAAGGACACATCCTCGACTTGAGTGAGGTCGGTGGCCGCTCGTTCACCACCCACTGCCTGATCCGCTATACCGGTCGCAAATCGGGTCAGCGCTACATCAAGCCGCTGATCTACGGCAACGTCGGCGGTGAGATCGTGATCGTCGCGTCAAAGGGCGGCGCCGACAGTCACCCGGAGTGGTATCTGAACGTCGAGTCGAGGGCAACGCTCGAAGTGCAGATCGCCACCGAGGCGTTTGAGGCCACATGGCGCGAGCCGGAGGGCGATGAGCGACATCAGGTGTGGGAGTACATGTGCCACCTGTATCCGCCGTATATCGCCTATCAGCAGTCGACGAGTCGGCGCATTCCGCTCGTCATGTTGAGTCTGCTGCGCCCGACCGAACCGTTCAGCGCACCCGCTGATTAGTCGGATCGTAGATTGGCTTGAGCGACACGGTGATCGGATAGGTCTCGCCGCCGACGTTGACGGTGTACGAACCCGCCCGCACCCAGTCGGGGGTGACGACGGCGTCGTCGGGCGAACGGACGTAGCCCAGCCCGACGCACGCGCCGGTGGTGGCGCCCCAGGCCGCCGAGCTGACCTGCCCGGCGACCGCGCCGTCACGCAGGATCAACTCACCGCCCCACAGCATCGGGTCGGGCGAGTCGACGGCGAAGCTGACCAGCCGTCGGCGCGGACCGTCGGCCTTCGCCTTCTCCACCGCCGCGCGCCCGAGGAAATCGATGTCGGAGGAGAGCTTGCACGCGAACAGCAGACCGGCCTCGACGGGACTGTCGTTGGGCGTCAGCTCCCGCCCGAACGCCCGATAGCCCTTCTCCAGTCGAAGGGACTCGATCGCGTAGTAGCCGCCACGGGCGATGCCGTATTTCTCACCGGCGGCCAGTAGATCCTCGTAGACTCCGACCGCGAACTCGGCGGGAACGTAGAGTTCCCAGCCCAACTCGCCGACGTAGGTGATGCGTGTCGCCCGAACCGTCGCGTATCCCAGCGAGATGACCTGACTGGTGGCGAACGGGAACGCGTCGTCGGAGAGGTCCGCGTCGGTGAGCTCACTGAGCAGTTGACGTGACTTCGGACCCATCACACCGAACACCGCCATCGACGAGGTGACGTCGACCAGTTCGGCGTGCGCCCCGCGCGGCATGTTCTTGCGGATGAAGTCCTTGTCCCGCTCGGTGGTGGCCGCGCTGCTGACGATCAGGAACTCAGTCGCGCCGGTGCGGGTGACCGTGACATCGGACTCGTAAGTTCCACGTTCGTTGAGCATCCCGGTGTACACCGACTTGCCCACCGGCACAGCCACATCCGCGGTGCACAACCATTGCAGCGCCGCCTCGGCTCCCGGCCCGGCAAGCACGTACTTGGAGAACGACGTCTGGTCGAAGACCGTGACCGCGGTTCGGGTGGCGACCTGTTCGGCCGCAGACCAGGGCAGCCAGTTCTGCTTGCCCCACGAGTATTCGATGACCGGGTCGGTACCCGGCGGGGCGAAGAAGTTGGCCCGCTCCCAGCCCATCCGGCTGCCGAAGTTCGCATTGGCGGCGACCAACAGGTGGTGCACCGGGGACCGACGGAACGGCCGCGCCGTCTTCAGCTCCCGGTTGGGCCAGGGGATTTCGTAGTGCACGCCCAGGATTTCGGCCACCCGGTCGTGCAACCAGGCCACGTTGCCGTTGAACGGAGCGAAACGGCGGATGTCGACACCGGTGAGATCGGTGGTGGGGGAGCCGTTGACGATCCACTCGGCCAGTGCGCGGCCGGCGCCGCCGGCTGATGCGATGCCGACCGAGTTGAAGCCCGCGCCGACGAAGAAGTTGGCGCACTCGGGCGCCTCGCCGAGGATGAACTGGTTGTCCGGGGTGAAGCTCTCCGGGCCGTTGTACAGCTTCTTCAGTCCGGTGTGCTCCAGCGCCGGGATCCGCAACAGCGCGTTGTCCATGAGTATCTCGAAGTGCTCCCAATCCTCCTCGAGCAGCTGGAATTCGAAGGGATAGGGGATCTTGTCGGGTGCCACCCACGGTTTGGCTTCCGGCTCGAAGCCCCCGATGACCAGTCCGCCGACTTCCTCCTTGAAGTAGGTGTAGCCGTCGGGATCCCGCAGGATCGGCAGATCGGGATGGACACCGGCGATGGTCTCGGTGACCACATAGAAGTGCTCGGCCGAATACAGCGGCACGTTCACCCCGGCCAGCGCCCCGATGGCCTTGGCCCACTGCCCGGCGCAGTTCACCACGATCTCGGCTTCGATGTCCCCGGCATCGGTGCGCACACCGGTCACTCGGCCATCCGCCGTGAGCACGTCGAGCACGCGGATGTGTTCGATCACCTTGGCGCCGCGCTGACGCGCACCCTTGGCCAGCGCCATCGTCAGGTCGGTCGGATTGGCCTTGCCGTCGGCGGGCAGCCAGATCGCGCCCACCAGATCGTCGACCCGCATCACCGGGTACCGCTCGTATGCCTCCTCGGGACTCAAGAGTTCGCAATCGAGTTGGTAGGCCGCCGCATTCGCGGCGGTGCGGCGCAGCTGGGTCATCCGGTCCTCGGTGCGGGCCACCGTCACCCCGCCGCACTGTTTGTAGCCTGCGCTCAGCCCGGTCTCGGCTTCCAGCTCGGCGTACAGCTGCGTCGAGTACTGCACCAGGCGGGTGCCGCTCTCCGATGCGCGGAGCTGGCCCACCAAACCGGCTGCGTGCCACGTTGTTCCGCACGACAGCTGGCCCTGCTCGAGCAGCACCACGTCGGTGTGTCCCAGCTTGGTCAGGTGATAGGCGACGCTGGTGCCGATGACACCGCCGCCGACGATGACAATCTGCGCACGGTCGGGCAGGGAGGGGAGCGACATGGGTTCCTATCGGTCGTCAGTCAGGTGCCTGGGCGTCAGCGAGCAGGCGCGGAAACTCGGGGCCACGAAACTCGGCGACGGCGGACTCGTAGCGTTCCATCGCCCATTCCCAGAAGTCGAAATCCAATGTGCTGGTGCCGTTTTGAATACATCCCCACAACGTCCAGCCGTACTTGCCGATAATGCCCTGTAGCCGGGCCCGCGCCGTCTTGTGCCGCAGCCGGCGGCCGTAGTAGAGGCTGACCAGTTCGTCGAGCTGGTCGGTGGACAACCCGCACTCGGCCCAGATGTTCCCGAGCTCGAAACAGGGGTCGTTGTTGCCGGAATACTCGTAGTCGATCAACCAGACCTTGCTGCCGTTGTCGACGAAGTTGCCCGCCAGCAGATCGTTGTTGCACGGCACCGTCGCGTGCTCGTCGGGCCCGAGAATGCGCTTCACCGCTTGGAACTCGCGGGTGAAGTAGAGGTAGTCGGTCGGTATCCGGAACCCGCGCTCCTGAACCACCTTGAGATAGGCAGGTTGGAGCTCGAACATGTTGAAGCGGTCACGGAACCGAGGACCGGCGTGCAGGGTGCGGCAACCCTCCGCCACGCGGGCCAGGACGTCCGGGCGCTGCAGGTCGGCATTGGTCAGGGTGGTGCCCTCAAGGAAGCCGACCAGCAGGATGCCGAGATCGGGCCGATAGTCGATCACCGGTGCGCCGACTCCGGCCTGCTCGGCCGCCTTGCTGTTGTAGTACTCGTTGTCGCGGTCAATGCCGAGCATGGTGGTGGCGTTGACGCTGCAGCGGGCGACGTAAGTCGCTGCCGGCGTTGTGATCTTGATGTTGCGGTTGGTCAGGCCGCCGTGGAGCTCTTCGAGTTGGCGCGGTTGCCCGGCGAGTGCCGGTAATTGATCCAGCAGCGCATCCAGTTCCGGATCGGAAATGAACGGCATAGATACATCCTCGCGCAGGAAAGTGTGTCGCGCTTAAAAGACTAGACTATTGACTTGTGGGGGTGCCAATGATTCACTCGGCCGTGCCGTTGTATCCGGATGCCCATCTGGCCCGCGAAATAATCACCGACTGGGCGGCTGCCCCGCGCCCCGCGGTGATCTTCGATTTCAATGGAACGTTGTCTGACGACGAACCGATCTTGTTCCGGATCTTCAGCGAGCTGTTCGCCGAACACCTGGACTGGACGATGACCCAGCAGGATTACGACCGCCACCTGCTGGGCCACAGCGACCGCGAGATCGTCGAGAAGGCGTTGGAGATCACCGGTGCCCAGGGGCACGACATCGACGCGCTGCTCGAACTACGCAAGCGGCGCTACCGCGAACTCGTTGCGGGAGACAACCCGATTCGACCCGACACCGTATTGCTGGTGCAGCTGCTCGCCGAGCACGAGGTGCCGATGGCGATTGTGACTGGAGCCCAGCGCGATGACGTCCGCGCCGTGCTGGAGAGCAGCCCGGTCGGTGAGCTGATCCGGGTGGTCGTCGCCGAGGAGGACGTCGCCCGCGGCAAGCCGAATCCGGAAGGCTTCCTGTCTGGTGCCGACCAACTCGGTTGTGCACCAACACAAATCATTGTTTTCGAGGATTCGGTACCCGGGGTCCGCGGTGCGCTCGCGGCCGGAATGCGGTGCCTCGCCGTTGCGGGGACGCCCACCGACGACCTCGCGGCGGTGGCACCGGCCATCGTCGAGCGGCTGTCAACCGACCTCGTCGAACACGTCTTGCCGCCCCCGCCGGGCCGCTAGTTGTCTGGCGGTGCCTTCGGTTCGAAGGGTCGGTACCACTTCCATTGGGCGCGTTCGCCGATGGGTCCGCGACACGCCGGGACATCCGGTGGTGGTTGGTTGGGTGTGCGCGCCAATGACCCCGAAGTGAGGGGGTCGCCGTCGCGGTCGACGACGGTGAGTTGGTGTGCGGGTCCGGTGATGGTGATGTCGCCGCGGTGGTGTGCCCGGTGGTGATACGGGCATAGCAGGACGAGGTTGTGTAGTTCGGTGGGGCCGCCGTTTTCCCAGTGTTGGATGTGGTGGGCGTGTAGTCCGCGGGTGGCGCCGCAGCCGGGGACGGCGCAGGTGGTGTCGCGGTGTTCGAGGGCGCGGCGGAGTCGCCGGTTGATGGTGCGGGTGGTGCGGGCGGCGCCGATGGGTTGGCCGTCGCGTTCGAACCAGACTTCGCAGGTGGTGTCGCAGGTGAGGTAGTGGCGGTCGGCCTGGGTGAGCAAGGGTCCCAAATGGAGTTCGCCGATGCGCTTGTCGACATCAAGATGCACGACGACGGTGGTGCGTTGTCCGTGGGGGCGGCGGGCGACGTCGGTGTCCCAGCCGGCCTCGATCAGGCTCATGAACGCATCGGTGGTGTTGGGCAGGGGTGGTGCGTTGTCGGGGGAGTCGGTGTCGTGGTCGCGTTTCCAGTCGGCGATCAGCGCGTCGTGGTGGGACTGCAGGGCGGCGTCGACGGTGGCTGCTTCGACGTTGGGCACGGTGATGTGCCAGGTGGTGGATTCGTCGCCGACGGTTTTGCGGATGGAGCGTGGTGGGTCGGGTTGGGGGCCGGGTTTGGGTGGTCGGGGTTGGAGTTTGATGGCTTTGCGTAGTTGGCTGACGGTGGCAACGGTGGCCAGTTGTGCGTAGTGCTCGTCGGATCCGTCGGCGGCGCGTTCGGCGATGACGCCGACTTGATCGACGGAGAGCTGGCCCTCGCGCAACGCCGCCACGCAGCGCGGAAACTCGGGGAGTCGGTGTGCGACTGCGGAAATGGTGTTGGCGTTGGCCGTCGAGGTGCCCAGTTTCCAGGCCACCACCGCGGCGACGGAGCGTGCCCCGGTCATGCCGCACAGGTTGCCGTGGTCGAGTTCGGCGACGAGTTCCACGATGCGTCCATCGATCGCGTTGCGCTGCCCGGCCAGCTCCGCCAACTCCTCGAACACCTCCTCGAGGCGCTCCTTCGGGGAGAGCACGGCGGCCGACGACATAACCCCATCATCGCAGCGGGGTCTGACAAAAATGGGTCGTGAGTCAGGACGCCGGCGAGGTCTCCACTTCGGCGTCGGGCCCGCGGTCGACGCCGGATTTCACCCGGATGCGCGTGAGGTCCGAGCGGAAGTAGTCGTAGGAGAACTCCACCGGAACGCCGTTGCCGTCGTATGCCGTTCGCGTCACCAGCAGCAGCGGATCGCCGACCGCCACGCCCAGCAGCTGGGCCGAGGAGTCGCCGGCCCGCACCGCCTCGATGTGTTCATCGGCCGAATACAGCGGGGTGTCGAACTCGTCGGCCATCAGCGCGTACACCGAGCCGGTCAGGTCGGCGTCCAGCAGTCCCGGAAATCGGGCGGCAGGCAGATAGGTCTCCTCGATCAACACCGGCGTGTTGTTGGCTGACCGCATGCGAACGATCTTGTGCACCTGGGCGCCCCGTTTGAGCTGCAGGGCTTGACGGACGACGACGGTCGCCGGTCGGGTTGCGGCCCCAATCACCCGCGCGCCGGCGGCCATGTCCAGCCTGCGCAGCTGCTCGGTGAACCCGGGCAGGCCGATGTGGTCGAACTCCAGTCGCGGTGTCTCGACGAAGTTGCCCCCGAAACGTCCCCGGCTGCGCCGGATGAGCCCCTTGGCCTCGATGCTCGCCAGCGCCTGCCGCAGCGTCATCCGGCTCACGCCCAGCGCTCCGGCGATCTCGACCTCGGCCGGCAACTTGTCGCCCGGTGCGAGCCGCCCCGAGACGATCAGCTTCTCCAGCCAGATGGCGATCCGGGAGTGAGCCGGCTTCTCGGACGGCTCACCCAGGTCCGGCCGCTCGGCCAGCACGGCGTCGTCCATCGACAGCACCCGCATGTCGCCGACTCTACCGCCCCTTCCCGCCGCGAAAGGACAGGTCAGCGCCCTATGCGGGCGCGCACGTCGGTTTCTGGGACAATTGGCGGCGGTGACATGACTATGCACACGACTTCGTTGACCCCGTCGACGCACACCCAGGTTTGGCGCCCCGGCGCCGAGGCGATCGTCGATCTCGGGGCGATCGCCCACAACGTGCGCGTTTTGCGCGAGCACGCAGGTGCCGCGCAGGTGATGGCGGTTGTCAAGGCCGACGCCTATGGCCATGGCGCGGTCCAGGCCGGCCAGGCGGCGATCGACGCCGGTGCGGCCGAACTGGGTGTGGCCACGATCGACGAGGCGTTGGCGCTGCGCCGTGGCGGGATCACCGCGCCGGTGCTGTCGTGGCTGCATCCGCCGGGCACCGACTTCGCGCCGGCGCTGTCGGCGGACGTGCAGGTCGCCGTGTCGTCGGTGCGTCAGGTCGGCGCCGTGCTCGACGCCGTGGAGCGCACCGGGCACACCGCTGAGGTCACCGTCAAGGTGGACACCGGGCTCAATCGCAACGGAGTCAGTCACGCGGACTACCCGGCGCTGCTGGCCGAACTGCAGCGCGGTGTGGCGGCTGGCGCAATCCGGCTGCGCGGCATCATGTCGCACCTGGCCAACGGTGACGTACCCGACGATCCGCTGAATGATCGTCAAGCGCAACGCTTTACCGAGATGATCGCCGAAGCACGTTCGCGGGGAATCGAATTCGACGTCGCGCACCTATCCAACTCGCCCTCGGCGATGACGCGGCCCGATCTGGGATTCGACATGGTGCGCCCCGGCATCGCGGTGTACGGATTGAGCCCGATTCCGGAGCGCGGTGATATGGGGTTGCGTCCGGCAATGACGCTGCGCTGCACCGTGGCGATGGTCAAACCGGTCAAGGCCGGCGACGGTGTGTCCTATGGGCATACGTGGATCGCGGAGCGGGACACGAATCTGGCCCTGCTGCCGGTCGGGTACGCCGACGGGCTGTACCGCACGCTCGGTGGACGCATCGATGTGCTGATCAACGGTCGATTGCGCCGCAGCGTGGGGCGGGTTTGTATGGACCAGTTCGTGGTCGACCTCGGCCCCGGCGACCCCGGCGCCGCTGAGGGAGACGAGGCAATCTTGTTTGGCCCCGGGACATCCGGCGAGCCGACCGCTCAAGATTGGGCCGACCTCCTCGGCACAATCCACTACGAGGTGGTCACCAGCCCGCGCGGACGGGTGGTGCGCACCTACCGGGAGGTCGACGCCGGTGGGCAGTAACGACGAGACGAATCCCAAGCCACGCGGGATCGATGCGCGACTGGCGCGCCGGGCCGAGAAGACCGCCGGGCGGTTGGCCCGCAAAGCGGACCATCCTGGTCTTGCTGCGGGTAAACGGGCCGGCCTGCTCGCCGGAGTAGCCGGGCTGGGTGCGGTCGGCACGGTAGCGGGGCTCTCGGCGGCCAGGGCGTTCGGGCACCGGTCGTACATCGAAGACGCCTACCGGGGTGAGGATTTCGCGCTGCTCGACGCCGACCGCGGCTGCGTGGTGACGACGCCGGACGGTGTTCCACTGGTGGTGCGCGAGGTCGGTCCGATCACCGCTCCGCTGACGGTGGTGTTCGCCCACGGATTCTGTCTGCGGATGGGGTCGTTTCACTTCCAGCGTGCGGCGTTGGCGGAGCGCTGGGGCGATCAGGTTCGGATGGTGTTCTACGACCAGCGTGGCCACGGCCAGTCCGGTGCCGCGCCGGTCGAAACCTACACCGTGTCGCAGCTCGGGCAGGATCTGGAAACCATTCTGCAAGTGATGGTTCCGCGCGGGCCGATCGTCCTCGTCGGCCACTCCATGGGTGGGATGACTGTCCTCTCCCACGCTCGCCAGTTTCCGCAGCACTACGGCAGCCGCATCGTCGGCGCCGCGCTGATCTCCTCGGCGGCTGAGGGCTTGTCCCGCTCACCGGTTGGCGAGATCTTGCAGAACCCCGCACTGGAAGCGGTTCGCTTCGCCGCCCGGTACGCGCCCAAGCTGGTCCACCGCACCCGCGGCGCGGCCCGCGCGGCGATTCGCCCGATTCTGCGGGCGGCCTCCTACGGTGATGAACACATGAGCCCGCGCGTTGTCGCGTTCTCCGAGGAGATGATTCACGACACGCCGATCGCGACATTGGTGGAGTTCCTGCACGCCTTGGAAGTTCACGACGAGAGTGCCGCACTGCCGGTGCTGGCCCGGATCCCGACACTGATCGCGTGCGGTGACCACGATGTGCTGACACCGATGGTGCACTCCGAGGAGATGGCGGACGTGCTACCGGACAGCGACCTGCTGATCGTCGGCGGCGCAGGGCATCTGGTGCAGCTCGAACGGCCCGAGTTGATCAACGACGGGCTGGTGGAGCTCGTTGAACGCGCGACCCCATCGAAGCTGGTGGCCTTTGCGCGGCGGCTCAAGGACCGGACTCGTGGATAGCACGCAATTGCAGGGCGGCACCCGCGAACTGCCGACGGTCGAGGACACGATCGCGCTGGGCGAGCAGCTCGGCCGGCAACTCCGGGCCGGCGACGTCGTCGTGCTGTCCGGTCCGCTGGGGGCTGGAAAGACCGCTATCACCAAGGGAATCGCGCTCGGCATGGACGTCGACGGCCCGGTGACGTCGCCGACGTTCGTACTGGCCCGCGTGCATCGTGCGCGTCAGCCCGATAAGCCGGAGCTGGTGCACGTCGACGTCTACCGGCTGCTCGAACACACCGGCGCCGACCTGCTGGCCGAATTGGATTCGCTGGATCTCGACGCCGATCTCGACGACGCCGTCGTGGTGGTGGAATGGGGTGAGGGACTGGCCGAGCGACTCTCGGAGAACCACCTCGACGTCCGGCTCGAGCGCAGCGCCGACAGTGAGGTGCGCACTGCGATATGGCAGTGGAGTCACGAATGATCCGGAACGTCTTGGTCATCGACACCGCCACGCCCGCGGTCACCGCGGCGGTGGTGGTGCGCGACGCAGGTATCGAGGTGGCAGGGGAGCGGATCACCCTTGACGCGCGCGCCCACGCCGAGACCTTGACGCCCAATGTGGTGGCTGCACTGGCTGATGCCGGTCTGGCCATGGCCGGTCTCGATGCGGTCGTCGTCGGTTGTGGCCCAGGGCCTTTCACCGGCTTGCGAGTCGGGATAGCCACTGCCGCGGCCTACGGGCACGCCTTGAATCTGCCCGTGCACGGCGTCTGCAGCCTTGACGCCATCGGGATTGAGACCACCGGAGCGGTCCTGGTCGTCACCGATGCCCGCCGCCGTGAGGTGTATTGGGCGCAGTATCGCGACGGGGTTCGCGTCGAGGGTCCCGATGTCGCCGCGGCGGTTGATGTGCCGATCGGCAGCGCTGAGTGTGTGGCTGGGTCCCCGGATCACGCCGAGCTCTTCGGGCTGCCCGTGATGGGTCCGGCCTACCCGACGGCGGCGGGTCTGGTTGCTGCCGTTGCGGATTGGGATGCCGAACCCGAGCCGTTGATCCCGCTGTACCTACGCCGCCCCGACGCCAAGACGCTTGCCGAACGCGGGGTTACGCGATGAACATCCAGTACGGCCCGCTGCAGAAGACCGACGCTGCCCGCTGCGCCGAGCTGGAAAGCATGCTGTTCGACGGCGACGACCCTTGGCCGGACTTCGCATTCGTACGTGAGTTGGCCGCCCCACACAATCGGTATGTCGCGGCTCGCGTGGACGACAAGCTGGTCGGTTACGCCGGCATCTCGCGGCTGGGGCGGATTCCGCCGTTCGAATACGAAATCCACACCGTCGGCGTCGATCCCGCCTATCAGGGCCAGGGGATCGGGCGGCAGATGATGGTGGAGCTGCTCAGCGAGGTCGGCCCGAAGTCGACGGTGTTCCTGGAGGTCCGCACCGACAACGAGCCGGCGATCGGGCTGTACACCAGCCTCGGCTTCACGAAGATGGGTGTGCGCAAGCGCTATTACCAGGCCAGCGGCGCCGATGCCTACACGATGCGACGGGATCCGCAATGATCATTCTGGCCATCGAAAGCTCGTGTGATGAAACAGGAGTCGGTATCGCTCGACTCGACGACGACGGCACCGTCACACTGCTGGCCGACGAGGTGGCCTCCAGCGTCGATGAGCACACCCGGTACGGCGGGGTCGTTCCCGAGATCGCGTCCCGCGCTCACCTCGAGGCGCTCGGGCCGACGATGCGCCGGGCCATGGCGGTCGCCGGTATCGACAAGCCCGACGCCGTCGCGGCCACGATCGGGCCGGGGCTGGCCGGAGCGCTCCTGGTCGGGGTGGCCGCCGCCAAGGCGTATGCCGCGGCATGGGGTGTTCCGTTCTATGCGGTCAACCACCTCGGCGGGCATCTGGCGGCCGACGTCTACGACCACGGCCCGCTGCCGGAATGCGTTGGGCTGCTGGTCTCCGGCGGGCACACCCATCTGCTGCACGTGCGCTCACTGGGCGAACCGATCATCGAACTCGGCACCACCGTCGACGACGCGGCGGGGGAGGCCTACGACAAGGTGGCCCGCCTGCTGGGTCTCGGTTATCCCGGTGGGCGGCCGCTCGATGAACTTGCCCGCGCCGGCGACCCCAACGCCATCGTCTTCCCGCGCGGTATGACCGGCCCGCGCGACGAACCGTTCGCGTTCTCGTTCTCCGGGCTCAAGACCGCCGTTGCCCGCTACGTCGAAAGCCATCCCGACGCGCCCACCGCCGATGTGGCCGCCGGTTTTCAGGAGGCCGTCGCCGACGTGCTGACCGCAAAGGCGGTGCGGGCCGCCACCGAACTCGGGGTGTCAACCTTGCTGATCGCCGGTGGGGTGGCGGCCAATTCGCGGCTGCGTGAGCTGGCCGAAGAGCGTTGCGCGGCTGCGGGTTTGACGCTAAGGATTCCGCGACCGCGGTTGTGCACCGACAATGGAGCGATGATCGCCTCCTTCGCCGCGCACCTCATCGCCGCCGGCGCGGCGCCGTCGCCGCTGGACGTGCCCAGCGACCCGGGCCTGCCGGTCGTCGCGGGCCAGGTCGCCACCAGCCGAGCCGGTCGTTGATGCACTACGACATTCGGCTGCGTCCCGCGCAGCCGGCCACCCCGGCACCCGACGCGTTCACGATCCATCGGGCCGAGGTGCCGCCCAGCCCCGGGCGCGACGGGCTGACGTTGGCCGTTGTCCATGAGGGGCCGAAAAATGGGAGTGGGTATCCCTTACTTCTCCTCCACGGTTATCCCGAAACCAAGCGCATCTGGTGGCGCAACATCGCCGCCCTGGTCGAGGCCGGCTACGAGGTGATCGCGCCCGACCTGCGTGGGCATGGTGACTCCGACATGTCGGCCGACGACGTGTACGACATCGCGGCCTACAGCCGGGACGTCTATCTGTTGGTCCGTTCCCTGGGACACGAGCGGTGCGGGGTCGTCGGCGGTGACGTCGGTGGAGTCGTCGCGGTGGATCTGCTGCACCGCTATCCCGGTTTCGTCGAGAAGCTCGTCTTCTTCGACACCGTTCCGCCGCTGGTCTTCGACGACTACGTCGCCGCCGGGCTCGACCCGATGGGCATCCTGAGTGACGGACCGACCGGCGACTACCGCCAGCGCCAAGGTGCCGCCCCGGACGAACTGGCCGCCGAGCTCGACACCGAGGACAAGCGGCGGCGCTACATCGGCGAGATGTACGGTCACCGGCTGTGGGCGTCGCCGGGCACCTTCAGTGCCGAGGACGTCGACTTCATGACCGAACCGTTCGGCAGTGAGGAGCGACTGCGGGCGGGGTGGGCCGTTTACCAGTTGGCGCATGGCCGACCGGTCAGCGAGCCGCCGATCATGGACCGCACGGTCGACGTTCCGACCCTGATCCTCTACGGCATGGACGACCACGTCGTCGGTCCGGAGTTCATTCACTTCTGCGAGGTGGCGTTCACGAACCGGACCGGACCGGTCGTGCTGCCCGGCGCCGGGCACTTCCTGCAATGGGAGCGTGCCGACGTGTTCAATGCCCTGGTAGTGGCGTTTTTCGGGGACTTACGCGTGCGTCACGAGCTGGTCGGCCGACCGGCAGCTTCCGCTCTGGGCGAATAGGCAGCGGGCCACCCTTGAGTGCTAGCACTCGCATGTATAGAGTGCTAGGTGGCTTGCGGACAACACTCCTCTCGTCGGCACCCGCGACGACGACGCGAGGGCACGGACGTATGCCGAACACCTGGTAATTCCGACTGGTCCGGGCGCACTCGCCCCGGCCGCAAGTTAACTAAGTGGAGGACTCCATCGTGGCCGTGAACATCAAGCCACTCGAGGACAAGATCCTCGTACAGGCCAATGAGGCCGAGACGACCACCGCGTCGGGTCTGGTCATCCCGGACACCGCCAAGGAGAAGCCGCAGGAAGGCACCGTCGTTGCCGTCGGCCCCGGCCGCTGGGACGAGGACGGCGAGAAGCGGATCCCGCTGGACGTCGCCGAGGGCGACACCGTCATCTACAGCAAGTACGGCGGCACCGAGATCAAGTACAACGGCGAGGAGTACCTGATCCTCTCGGCCCGCGACGTGCTGGCGGTCGTCAACAAGTAGCAGCCGTGAACCGCCCCGGAGATCCCCGTATTCGTGCGGGTGGTGTCCGGGGCGGAACGCGCTGGAGCGAAGTCAGGACTGACATATGAGCAAGCAGATTGAGTTCAACGAGACTGCGCGCCGGGCCATGGAGGTCGGCGTCGACAAGCTCGCCGACGCCGTGAAGGTGACGCTGGGTCCGCGCGGCCGGCACGTCGTGCTCGCCAAGTCGTTCGGCGGCCCGACGGTCACCAACGACGGCGTGACAATCGCGCGTGAAATCGAGCTCGAGGATCCGTTCGAGAACCTCGGCGCGCAGCTGGTGAAGTCGGTGGCCACCAAGACCAACGATGTCGCCGGCGACGGCACCACCACGGCCACCGTGCTGGCCCAGGCCATCATCAAGAACGGCCTGCGCAACGTGGCCGCGGGTGCCAACCCGATCGCGCTGGGTGCCGGCATCGGCCGGGCGGCCGACGCGGTGTCCGAGGCGCTGCTGGCCTCGGCCAAGGCGGTGTCGGACAAGGTCGCCATCGGCCAGGTCGCCACGGTCTCCTCGCGTGACGAGGAAGTCGGCGAGATGGTGGGCGAGGCGATGACCAAGGTCGGCGCCGATGGTGTGGTCAGCGTCGAGGAGTCCTCGACCCTGAACACCGAGCTGGAGATCACCGACGGTGTCGGTTTCGACAAGGGCTTCATCTCGGCCTACTTCGTCACCGACTTCGATTCGCAGGAAGCCGTGCTCGAGGACGCGCTGGTGCTGCTGCACCGCGACAAGATCTCCTCGCTGCCCGACCTGCTGCCGTTGCTGGAGAAGGTCGCGCAGGCCGGTAAGCCGTTGCTGATCGTCGCCGAGGACGTCGAGGGTGAGGCGCTGTCGACGTTGGTCGTCAACGCAATTCGCAAGACCCTCAAGGCCGTTGCGGTCAAGGCGCCGTTCTTCGGTGATCGTCGCAAGGCGTTCCTCGACGACCTGGCGGTCGTCACCGGTGGCCAGGTCGTCAACCCCGACGTCGGCCTGCTGCTGCGTGAGGTCGGCCTCGAGGTGCTCGGCACCGCGCGCCGCGTGTTGGTCAGCAAGGACGACACCGTGATCGTCGACGGTGGCGGTACCGCTGACGCGATCGCCGGTCGGGTCAAGCAGCTCAAGAGCGAGATCGAGGCGAGCGACTCCGACTGGGACCGCGAGAAGCTGCAGGAGCGGCTGGCCAAGCTGGCCGGCGGCGTCGCGGTGATCAAGGTCGGTGCGGCCACCGAGACCGCGCTCAAGGAGCGCAAGCACCGGGTCGAGGACGCCGTGTCGGCGGCCAAGGCCGCGGTCGAGGAAGGCATCGTCGCCGGCGGTGGCAGTGCGCTGGTGCAGGCGAACAAGGCGCTGGATTCGCTGCGGGCATCGGTGTCCGGCGACGAGGCGCTCGGCGTCGAGGTGTTCGCCTCGTCGCTGTCGGCTCCGCTGTTCTGGATCGCCACCAACGCCGGTCTCGACGGGGCCGTCGTGGTCAACAAGGTCGGTGAGCTGCCGGTCGGGCACGGCTTCAATGCCGCGACGCTGACCTACGGCGATCTGATCGCCGACGGCGTGATCGATCCGGTGAAGGTGACCCGCTCAGCGGTGCTCAACGCCGCGTCGGTGGCACGCATGGTGCTCACCACCGAGACCGCTGTCGTTGAGGCGGTAAGCCACGATGAGGATGCTCACGCAGGGCATCACCACGGGCACGCGCACTAGGTAGTTCGTTGGTACGAGGCACCCCCGGTCTTGTTGGGCCGGGGGTGCTTTGGTTCTAGGCGGGTCATCGTCGCGGAATATCAACTGCCGCGTTACACCGCAAGTCAGCCCTGCGTCATAGATCGGCAAATGGGAACGCATCGAGCTTGTTAGATTGAGTCCGTGGCACTGGCACCCGGCAAATCCAAAGTGTTCATCAGTTGGTCTGGAAATCGGTCGAAGCAGGTCGCGATAGTTTGGCGCGATCTCCTAAGCCATCTGTTCGACGCAGTAGTCCCCTTTATGTCGGAAGCGGACATCGGCGCTGGAGAGCGCGGATTGGCCAGGATCGAAACGGAACTGGACGACACTCACTTCGGCATCATCGTTGTGACACAAGAGAACCAAACATCGCAGTGGTTGAATTTCGAAACGGGTGCGCTGTCGAAGAATTTGCCCGATGCTGTGAACCGCGTCGCGCCATCCTTGGTGGACTTTTCGCGCAAGAGCGACGCGACAGGACCTCTGACCCAATTTCAAGCCAACTTGTTAGATCGTGAAGGCGTCGAACGCATACTTGTCGCAATTGCGGATGTAGTGCAGGTAAACGCCGACTCAATTCGGAAGCGATTCGATCTTGCTTGGAGCGCCGAATTTGAAGACAGGTTCGCGAAGGCATGCGAAACACCCGCAGGCACGTCAGACCCCCGGTCGGACCGAGAGGTACTTGACGAAATCCTGACGATCACTAGAGACCTCCCGCGCAACAGCGGAAACTCGTTTAACGACGAGCGCCGACTGTCGCTGCCGCTCGATATTCCCCTAGAAGGAATTCGCGACATCCTGAGATCGTTCCCCAGGATTGCCGAACTCCCGTGCCGCCTCGCTGCGAGCGACGAGGGAGCCCCCCTCCTGGTGATCGATATTGACGACGCACGAGACGTGATGGTCAGCGAAGGTGTACCTCTGGCGAATGCGCTGATTACGATCGGCGTCGGTACTGCTTTTCGGGCCGGTTATTTGAAGCGCGATTGACGACAACCCTCTGTTTACGACCGGACGATGGTGTAAACGGCGTGGGCGGTCCTGCGGCTGCCGTTGTAGACCAGCGGCTCGCCGTCGATCGCGTACCGCTTGCCTTGCCATTCCACGGCGCTCTGTGCGCCGAGCAGCTCGGGGTAACCGACCAGCCGCAGCCGCAGCTTGGTCGTCGTCTGAAATCCGCCGTCAGCGTCCTCGGTGGAGCTGATCGGCTGCACGACGGCGCGGGCCACGACACCCACCGCGCCGGGGCGGGTGAAGGTGTTGCCGTCTGAGTCGATCGTGACCTCCTCGGGGAACAAGGTCACGACATCGGTTGCCCGGTGCAGGAGGCTCATGCGGAGCCTCCGATCCTCGGGGTGATCTGGAACATCTTCCCAACGCGGACGCCGAGCACGGACCACTCCTCGTTGGTGACGCGGAGGCTGTTGTCGGCAGCCTCTCGCGAAAGCTGGTAGCCGTACTGGCCGTCCTGCTCGCTGTAGAGACCCTCGGGGTTTCGCAGTACGCGGTAGACGGCCTCTGCCTCGATGTCGATCACGTCGGCCTGGGCGATGTCGCCTGCCGCAATTCGGCCGGCGATGTCGGGGATACGTCGCTCAATCATTCGCTCCACCTGAGCCAGTCGGCGCTCGGCCAGCGCCGTCTCTGCGGCGTCCAGCTCCCGCGCCAGGAGCGCGGCCACGTCAGCCGCAGTTGCGTAGGTCATCGGATGGCCCTTTCGAGTCTGTCGAGTAGTGCGGCGGTGACCGGGTTGGCCAGCCGCCCTGCCTGCTGCTTGGCTCGCATCTCTGCGAGGAACTGCGCGTGCGAGCGCGGGTCAGGTTCCGTGAGTTGGCGTTTCATCAGTTGGAGGAACACAGGTCCCGCGTCTACGGCGGGAGCTGGTTGCTTCTTTCTGAGCCATGAGTGGCGGTAGGTCACTGTTTTTCCTTCCCGTGGTGGCGCACCTGAGCGGCGTGGCGAGCGCGTGCGCTGCGAGCCTCGGCGGCTTTCTGGGCCTCGGCAGCCGCCTCTTCGTCGGCTACAGCCTCGGGCAGCCCCAATGCACGGACGATGCTCACGAACAGCCCACGCTGATGGCGTGCGTTGTCCACCAGCGGGTGAATGATGATCTGCCGCCCAGGTCCGGGAACCGTCAGCGGCTCCCCGTCCATCTGGATCTCCAGCTCGGAGATCACGTCGAGCACCTTGCATGCCTGCTCCAGCAGCGCGAGCTTGTGCGGCTCCTCGCGGAGCGCGAACTCCGCGTGTATCGACCGCCAGAACGCCAGCCCCGCTGGCTTGAGCCCGCCGGGGGCCGGCGGATGCTTGGTCTTGCTCATTTGACCCCCTTTCAGGGCTCGAAAGTGCCGCCTAGCTGCGGCGATAGAAAAAAGTCTGGGAGATGCTCGGAGCAAAAAATCCCTCACCCGCATAACCGACCGGTCGAGGACCGGGGTGGGGAGGGGTAGCCCCCTGGGGTGTTTTGCCTGGTCAGGCCAAACATATCGATTCGATATGTTTGCATCCGGCCTGATCAGGCCACAGTCGTGAATCACGACAGTGGAGGCCCGAGAGGGTACTCACTGAGCGAGTACGTCTGGGTGATGAGACGAGAAGGGGGTAAGCATTGTTTCCACCCCTGGCGGTGACCAGAGGGTACGCAGCTAGTGCGTACCCCTACCCCTTCGGCGCCGGGGTGCCTTGCCTTTCTTCAGACTCTCCCATTCCGAGGCCCTGATACCTACGCTCTTCGCCTCCTGGTACAGGCGGTAGTCCAGCTCCTGAATCTTGGTCCACGCGTCAGACCAGGCCGCGATCTCGGCGCGGTACTGGCCTGTCATCCCCTCATCGCCCAGCGCGGCGCAGAGTCTGCCCGCGTTCTCGATCTGGACCAGGATGTTCTGGCAGACTGCCGAGCACGCGCGGTACTGGTCGCTGTTCTGGACGGTACTCAGGCAGCCCGGGCGGGCGCATCTATCTTGCAATGTCGTTCTCCTCCTTGATGATTCACGAGAAGACCCCCGGCTGTCTGGCCGGGGGCCTCTCATCGGTTCGCTACCGGCCTACGATTGAGAGTGCGTTCTTGGACGTTTCACGGTCCTTGATCGACATCGCCTCATCGACCGATCCGACCTGGAAGATGTACTGGATCCCTTCGGTGATCGCCTTGGAGATGATGCCGTTGCCAGAGATGCCGAGGTCCGACATGAACTGCTTGCCAGTCGCTTTCGCGAAGTCGATCGGGACGTTGCCCAGTCCAGCGGCTGCCTGCAACATCGGATCCTTGCTGTCGGTGCTGAACCCGTCAGCGCCAAACTTCAGCCCACCGTGGAACTCATCGGTGACGGTTTCTGCCATCGCCCGCGCGGTCTTCCCGAGCTTGGCAATCTGGCTCTGGAGTCCGTTGTCGAATCCCTGACCGACGTACTCACCGATCTCGGTGAACAGCTTCGACGGAGAGTGAATACCGAGGAATCCCTTGACCGCATCGGCTACGCCGCTGGCGAGTTCTCTCGCTTTGGCTACCGCAGAGCCGATCATTCCGCTAATGCCGTTGATCAGGCCCTGGACCAGGTTGCGGCCAGCGTTGATGCCCTCCTGGGCGAGACTGGCTAGCGCGGAGATGATCTGGCCCACCATGCCGGTGACTGCCGAGATCACGTTGCCTACAGCGCCTGTGACGGCGCTGACGATGCCCGACCAAGCGGACTGCGCGGCTGAGACCGCTCCGTTCCAGATGCCCGAGATGAACGAGCCGACACCGGAGACGGCGCTCTGCACAGCTGAGATCGCGGTCTGAACCGTGCTCATCACGCCGTTCCACGCGCCGGATGCCGCTGCGGTGATCCCGTTCCAGATTCCCGACAGCGTCGAGCCTATCGAGCTGAACGTAGAGGTGATCGTGGCTACGACCGTCGCTGCGGCATAGGCGATTCCGCCGAATGCCTCCACACCGATCTGCTCGATCGTGCGCCAGGTATCGAAGAGCTTGTTTGAAGCCTCCACGATTCCGACCAGGACGGTTCCCAGACCCTTGAGCACGTCTACCAAGCCCTGGACCTTGCCGGGGTCAGACATGAAATCCATACCGGCCTTAGCCATCCCGCCGAGGGTGTCGGCGATGGTCTTGAGGACGCTGCCCAGACCGGCGAACGCCGTGTCGAGTGACCCGTCCGCAGACAGCTTGCCGATCCAATCGCTGAACGACTTCCCGGCGTTGTTGAACCAGTCGGTGAGCGCCGGGAACTTCTGGCTGATCTTGTCGGCCAGCGTGATGAGTCCGTCAGTGAAGTTCCCGATACCAGGCGCGGCGTTCGACAGCGACGTGGCGATGTTGCCGATCGTGTCCTGGATCTTCGTCAGGTTCGCGGGGCTCGTGACCGCACCGACGAGCGAGTCGGTCAGGTCAGCCAAACCCTTTGTCACAGTAGGCAATGCCGACTTGATCGTCGGGAAGAGACCCGTGAGCTTCTCGAACACCGGAGTGAACTGCTCTTGGACCCTGGCCGACATCGTCGTCTTGAGATCCTCGAACGGAGCTTGCAGCGACTCGGCAGCGGCTTTGAGGCCGTCCATGCCGAGCGCGAGTGCGCCTATCGGTGTAGCTACCGCTGCGATCAGACCGGGCAGAGCCAACAGCGACGTCGTGAGAAGTCCCATCAGCGGTGCGGCCACTGCCAGGACACCGCCGAGGATCGCAGCCCAACCGGTCGCGTTGATCCCGCCGCCGAAGCTGGGGGCCTCGATGCCGGTTAGGGCTCTCTCGATCCGACCAAGGAAGCTCCTGTCGATGTCAGGATCAACCCGGACGCTCGTCCGCATGCCCTCGGTCCTGGCCCGAACCTCCCGGCGGAAGTTGCCCATGTCCGGCTCGGCCTGGATCCTGACTCGCATCGAATCCTCGATGCGGTCTAGATCGCGTCGCAGCTCGCGGCGGAAGTCCCTGGTGTCCGGGCCGACCTTGACCGAGATCCGCGCGACCTCAACGCCGGTCGCCATCCCTGCTTTTCTAGCCATTTGTCACCTCCTTCGGGGTGATGCCTCGGTGAGAGGCCAGGTTTTAAGACCTGGCCTCTCCCAAGGGGTTACGAGTGGGATCAGGCGGGGGTCTTGTCCCAGATGCGGACAGTCGAAGCGGGCTTCAGCGAGCCGAAGCCGTAGCGACCGATACCCGAGATGAACCACGAGTCGTTCTGCGGGACGTAGGTCTTGCGGACCTGGGTGCCTTCGCGGACGACCAGGCGAAGATCCTCCTGGCAGACGAGCCAGCCGGTGGTGGCCGCATCGACGTAGTTCGTCACGACCAGCGGGACGTTGGTGCCCGCGACGGAGATCGACCCGTCCGACTGGAACGCCGTCAGGTACTCCGCGCTGTCGGTCGCACGCTTCATAAGGCTGATGGCCTCAGCGGTGCTCGGCGGGACGACCAGAGCAGTCGGCTTCGAGCTGAGGGCCTGCGCCTTGAACACCGCGTTGATGACGTGGTCCAGGGTGAACTCGCCCTCGGTGTCGACCTCGGAATAGGCCAGCGACTGCAGGCCGTCGAAACCGACCTGGGTGGTGCCCTCGACAGCACCCTCATTGCCGAGGAACGCGGCGTCCAGCGTGTGGATCACCGAGTCACTGATCGAGCGTCCGAGGAGAGCCGCGATCGAGGGGTCCATGTCGGCCAGCATCTCGGAGCTGGCCTGGGTCGCGCCGGTCACCTTGTATGCGGGGACGTTCACCGAGGCGGTCTCGGCATTGCTCAGCGGCAGGTCTGTCAGCTCGCCGGTGAAGCCAGTGCTGACCGGGTTGACGAACAGCGGGAAGTCCACGCTGGGGCGGGCGGTGCCGTGATGGGTGGCGACCCGTCCGAGGACGGAGTCGGCCTTGACGGTCTGGTCTACCAGCTTGCCGACCTCCGCGGCGAGGAACGCCTCGTCCTGGTCAGCGCGCTTGTTCGGTGCGTACACCATATGTTTCTCCTTTAGAAACAGTTGAGGCCCAAGGCATTTGGCCTTGGACCTCGGATGGATTGATTGCAGTCATCACGTCACGGACGTGAATCAATTTGGGACGCAGCCCCTCTACTGCGACACCCGGAGCCGCCACAGGCGGCCGGTGGGCGTCAAGTCTTCGTCAGCTCGAAAGCAGCGTGTCCCAGCCAGCCTTCGGCTTGGGGGTAGATCCGCCGACACCCTGGGTGGGATCGAACGCGGGCGACTGCTTCCGCAGGCCCGGACGGGTGCTCAGCAGCTCCCTGGCTGCCTCGGTGACCAGCTCCGTGTCCAGCTCTCCGTCCTCGTCCAAGAACTCGGACAGCGACTTGCCGGTGAGCGCCAGAAGATCCGACGGGTTGCTGATCGCCTCCCCGGCGATCCGTTCCAGCTCTCGGGTCTGCAGCAGCTCGACACGGGTGGCGAGGGCATCACGCTCCTCGCGTGCCTGATTCCGCTCGACGCGGTAGCGAGCCTCCCGGTTGCCCTTCGGGCTCTCAGAGCCGTTCTGGGCGTCAGGGGTACCGGAGGTGCCACCCTCGGGGGTTTGGCTGTTCTCCGTGGACGCTGGCGCGGTATTCGACTGGTTGTCGTGTTGTTCGGTCATGCTTTGTTCTCCTCCTCGGTGGTGGCCAGCCAGAGCATCCGGGCCTCTGGTGTGGCGTAGTGGCTCTGCTCGGTTCTGCCGAACATGCCGTCGTGGCGTCCGGTCTCGCTGGAGACCAGGACCATGCCGTTCTCCTCGATGTAGTCGGCCACCGGCTTGTAGGCCGGGGCCTCGGCGCTAACCGCCAGGCTCCGGTAGACCCGCAGTCGGGCACCGTCGCCGACAGCGACCAGATACGGCGCAAGCGCGACTTGGAAGCTCGGTTCGCTCATCGGTTGCGTCGTTCCCACAGCGCGCGGCGCAGCTTCATCGGATCGGCGTCAGCCGGTAGTCCGAGCTTCGCCGCTGTGGCGGCTAGCTTTTCGGGGTCCTCGAACCACGGCAGATTTCCTGCCTCCCGGACGGCGGCGAAGTACGGCTCCGAGCGTTCGAGGTACTCCTCGAACGACGTCTCGGGCCGCATCAGTCCCGACTCCAGTGGGTCAGGGCCATCCCGTCGAGCGGGTTACGTCCGCTGCCGCACTCGACTGCGGCATCCGGGTCGACGTGGAAGACCTGGGCCGGCCCGCCTCCCTCGGTTGCGGCTGCGAGGAACGCTTGCTCTAGCGCGTTCATGTGTTCTCCCTCTCCTTCGGTGGATACGACAAGGCCCCCGGTTGTTGGCCGGGGGCCTCGGTTGTGTGCGGTTGCAGGTTGGATCAGTCCCAAGGGGAGGACGTTGGTCCTCCTGCGGTTGCGGGTTGCAGATCCGCAGCCGCTCGCTTCTCCTCGCTTGCTCGCGACTCAGCTCGCCAAGCGGGCTCGCTGGCGAACGGGTCATCGAATGACCCGTTTCCGGTTGCAGGTTCCATCAGAGAGGAGACCCCCTCGGGTCTCCGATCCTCGGCACCATCGGGTGCCTCTGATCCCGCAATCGCAAGAGACCGGCCCTCGGAGCCGGTCTCGTCTAGAGGATCTCTTGCATTACTGGAATGCACTTCTGGTGCATTCCTGAATTCCATTCCTATGGTGCGGGTCTCGTCCGCACCCCCCGTGCTGGTGTCATCAGCACCCCCGTGCGGGTGTGGCCCGCACGTCTGGGTAGAGGGTGCGGGTGTGGCCCGCACGTCCGAGGGAGTGCTCAGCTCCCGGATCTCGTCCGGGGTGAACGGGCGGTTGGTCATCTGCAGGTGCCACCGCTCCCACGCGGTGCGCGGCTTGCCGCTCGGCCCGACGATCTGGTGGACCTCCCTGACCAGCCAGCCGCGCTCCTGCAGCTCGGCCAGGGCCTTGCCTACCGAGCCGCGGTCCATGCTGAGATCGCCCGCAACTGCCGAGGCTGATTGCTGCCACTTCTCGTCGTGCGACCAGACGTACATGGCCACCGATCGAGCGAGGTACGAGAGCTTGCCGTCTCGGGCAAGCTCCGTCGGAATCCCTGCGTACAACTTGCCTCCTCCGGGGCCGTGAGCCCCGCGCTCACCGTGGTGCTGGACAAGGTTTCGACTAGCCATTGCTGCGGAGAGCCTCAAGCTCGGCGCGGAGAGCGTTGCGCTCCTTGCGAAGCTGGACGTTCTCGTCGCGGAGCTTGCGGAGCTTCTTGGCCCAGCTCGGCGACAGCTCCTGATCGGAGAGCCGCTCGGTATCCCGCAACCGACCGCGCAGGTTGTGGTTCTCGCGGCGGTACTGGCGAATCTTGTCCTGCCAGTAGTCAGGTAGCTCGTGGATCTGTGCGGATTGATCGATCATTGGTTACCTCCTGGTGTGGTTTCGCCTGCCACCCGGGCAAGGCTCTGTCACGCTCCCAGCGGTCGCTGGAGCGTGTTTGTCACCCCCATCCGGGGTGAAGTACTAGACGGCTAGTGCCGCTTCGATCTGCCGCAGCTTGCGTCGTGCGTCTCGGCACGACTTGGCGTAGCGGCGCTGCGCTTCGCGCTGACAGTGGATGCAGCGGCCCTGCCGGTAGTCCTCGGGACCACGGCGGGTGTGTCGTGTGCAGGCGTTGCCGTGCATGGTTGATCTCTTCCCAGCGGGCCACAGACCCGCAAATGCGTTGGGAGCAGCCGCCTCTGACGGCTGCGTCTATTCGATTCCGACAAATGAAAAGCGGCCCCGGCCCCATCAGGCCAAGGCGGGCGGAAGCTAGGCCCCTGGAGGAGAAAGGGAGGAAAGAACTCCAGGGGTAGGGACGCAGCTCACGGCTAGCGTCCGATCACCGAACGGATCCTCATTCGTTCGGCAGGTCTCAGCGATCGGGGAGGGGGAGCCGGACCGACCGCTGGGCTGCGTACGAGCGAGCCTGCCAAGGGCTCAGCGTCAAGCACGCAAGTCTTTTTGTCTCACACTTGTATATGCCTCTGATTTGCAGGATCCGGGCCTCTTTGTGACGGGGCTCACCGCTAGGGGGGTACTCGCTGAGTGATTGCCGCAGCGATGGCGGGCTTGCGGGGATCGCCGTTCATCACGACGAGGTATGAGGCGAATCGAGTGAGGTGGATGTCCTCCACCGATCGATGACCGAACCCGACCTTCACATTCTTCGCGGCGTCGCGGAATATGTGAGGACCTGCGCCAACATTGGCTGCAGACACCTTGGGGGTACAACGGTTGGACTCCCCAACGACAAAACCCCCGCGCGACGGCGGGGGGCTTGTCGGGGTCAGAACGAATCGTTCGCCCCTAGGGCTCGAAGAGCATCAGCTCGGCAGTGCCGTACATCATCTCGGAGTCGGTGATGATCTGCGCGTCCCCGATTGGCTCCGCGTCACCTCGCCACGCCATCATCCGGTCGTAGAACGACTTCCCCCGCGTGACGATCGTGCTGCGGTAGACGAACCGCCACGATTCGCCGGTCTCGATGTCGGTCAATCGACCCGCGTAGAGCCAGCCCGGTTCGCAGATCTCCAGCTCCGAAATCTCGCCGTCGAGCAGGTCGATAAGTGCTGTTGTCGTCACGGTGCGATTCTCCTCTGTGTTATCGACGCGGACATGCGTCAGTTCTCCTTGATGTCGGCAGCATCGATCTCGACACGCCGTCCGTCTATGGTGTGGACAACGCCGTGACCTCCCGGCAGTAGCTCAATCCCGGCTACCCCTGTTTTGGTCATTGCCTCGAAAGTCTCCTGGGCTAAGACAGCCGTGGGACCGGCTGCCAGCCCTCCGAGCATCGACTGGAGGTCACCAAGGTCTATTCGGATGTTCTCCCGGTCGAACTCGACGCGGACACCGGCTGATCGCAGCCATGCGTTCCGTGAGTTCGCGTCCTGAGAGGCCCACCACGGGCCGAACGGTTCACCGGTCGACACCCATTGCCAGCCAGACGGTTTCGACGGCTGAGAAGCAAGCTCGTCGCGGCGTTCGGCTGCCGCTCGTATGCGTTCCTCCAGCCGCTGACGTTGCGGGGTGCCTCGCTTGAACAGTCCGGTACCGAGCTGGTCAGTCAGATCAGCGAGAAGCTCGTCCAGCTCCGCTAGCTCATCCGCGCTGTCTGACCCCTGCTCCCAAACCTTTTCGAGCCGTTCGGAGTCACCGAGCATCCCGACAACGAGGCTGTCGATCAGCTCGCACAAATCATCAGCTCTGATCGTGCGGTTGCCGCACTTGTGGACCTTGGTAGCGGTCTGGCACCGGTACCGAGGGAACTGGGCGTGGCTGCCTCCGTTGAACCGGTAGGCGGGCTTGCCGCAACCCGGCATCCCGCAGAAGATCACCTGAGTCAGCAGACTGCCTTGGGTCGTGGGGCGTGCGCCCTGGGCACGCTTACCAAGTGCCTCGCATACCTCTGACCAGATCTCGCGGTCGAGCACAGGCTCGGCCCGCTCTATCGGGGAGCCATCTTCACCGCGTACCGACTTGCCGCTGGCATCGGTGACGCGACCGAGCATGGCCTCAGACATCAGTGACCGCTTCATCGGAGTTACGTTCCAGTCCTTCCCCTTTGGGGTCTTGATTCCCCTTCGGGTGAAGTCGTGACAGATCGAGTTCAGAGAGTCCCCGGCGATCACCCGCCGAGCTGCTTCCTGGACCAGGGCGACCTGGGCCGGATCTGGCACCAGCCGCCAGTCTCCGGATGCCTCGTCCTTGTGCGGCTGGTATCCCCACGGCGGTACAGATCCCCGGTACCGGCCTTGCTTGATGTTGTGCTGGGCCGCGCTCCTATTGCGCTCCGAGATGGCTTCTAGTTCCATCTCGGCCACGGTTCCCATCAGCGCGATGACTACCCCGGCGAACGGGGTGGTGGTATCGAAGTGCGGCTCTGTCGCCGACACAAGGGTTTTGCCGTTGTCGTCACACCAGTGGACAAGCTCCTGCAGCTTGCGAAGCGATCGCGTGAACCGGTCGACGCGGTAGGCGACCAGAACGTCGAACTCTCCTGGGCGACCGTGTAGCCACTCGGCCAGGCGCGGACGCTTCTTGCGGTCGAACGGGTCGACAGAGCCCGAAACGTCGAGATCTTCAGCTATGCCAGCCTCGGTGTAGCCGCGCTGGCTGATCACCTCGCGGCAGCTCGCAAGCTGACGCTCGGGAGATGTCGTGTTGTCAGTCACCCGGCTCAGGCGGGTGACGATAAGGGCTCTAGCTGGTCGTTTGTCGGCCACGCATGAGATGGTACCACCTCCTCAACCGAGACCGCTGTCGTGGACAAGCCAGTCGAGGTCGACGAGCACGCCGGCCACGGTCATCACGGGCACGCGCACTAAGTAGTTCAGCCTCGAATGTGGGGCTTATGTACGGGATTTCACTGATCTTCGTGCATAAGCCCCACATTCGGCTGTTGGGACCTGGCATCAGACCGGTCCAGCTTCTATTGCCTTCTTGAGATACAGCAGCTCGACACGCGCGTGGGTACGATCCTTCTCAATTCCGCCGAGCAGTCGCCTGAAGGCGAAGGAGGCCGCGCGGCCAAGGCCGGTTCCGGGAAATTGAGCCCATACCGTCGCGCTCAGCGTGCACCCGTCAGTCCCGCGCGGCTCGACTTGCCAGGTGACGCCTTCTCGGACGGGTATCGAGATGCCGATCCATCGGTATCGGGCGTCAGCTTCCCAGCTCACTGCTCTCCCTGGCTCGACCGCGGTGATTGTTCCGACGGCCTCGCCGGGGATGCCGCCGATTTTTTCGCGAATGCGTAGTGTCGCACCAACTTCGGTTACTGCCCGGTCATCAAGATGTTCGAGAACTTGGTGCTCTGGATTGGAATCGATCCACCAGCCGTCGATGTCCTTCAGGGCATCCCATGTCTGTGCTGCCGACGCCGCAACGTCGACCGCTTCGGTGAATTCAAACATCTGCTCACTCCTCTCACGAGGGGCCTACCCGCCGGCCGTGGAATGTATGCGTAAACGTGCATGAGTTTCGGGGCGGGCAGCGACCCAGCATCACCGAGACCGCTGTTCCGGACAAGCCGGCCACGGATCGGCCTGCACCGGATTCCAGGCCACTCAGGCCCGGGCCAGGTCGATCGCGAGCGGGACCGGGTTGGTGATCAAGTCGCGGACCGGCGAGTAGCGGATGAAGCTGTCGAGTTCGGCGAGCTGGTCGTCATCGAAGTCACCCGTGACCGTGATGGTGGCGTTGATCCGTTCGTATCCAGGGCGCACGCTCTGGCTGATACCGAGAACGCCCTGCGCATCCAGATCCCCGTGGATGGTGGCTTCCAGACCCTTCAGCGCTATCCCGTGGGCCGCGGCGTGGAGAACGATTGTGCCGGTGAGGCAAGCTGCAAGCGCGTGCAGGACATACTCACTGGCGTTGGGCGCCCGGTTCTCGCCGAGCAACACCGGCGGCTCGTCGGCATCGATCGAGAACGACACGGTGCGGGAGGTGTCTTCGTGGCCTACGCCGTAGAAGTCCCTGATCGTCGTGCGGCTGTAGGTGCCGTCAAACCACTCGTGGTGTGCGCGGAACTGAAACCGTGCCAGGGCCGGGGTGGCGGTTACGGCGTCCACCGTTCCAGCGAGTTGGTTGACGTCGAGGCCATTGACGATGGTCGTTGTAGGCATGATGGGCTCCTTCATCTCTAGTTAGCACGATCGGTCGTGCTAACCGAGAAAGTACGACCGATCGTGCTATCTTGTCAATATGGCGGCTGACACCAACCCGCAGGATCGTGTTCCGCGACGGTCGCGCACCGACGGCGAACGAACCCGCAGCGCGATCCTGCGTACTGCCGCCTCGCTGGCTACGGTCGACGGACTGGAGGGCCTGTCCATCGGGAATTTGGCCGCCGCGACGGGCATCAGTAAAAGCGGGCTGTACGCCCACTTCGGAAGCAAACAGGAACTCCAACTCGCGACCGTGGACGAAGCGGAACGGATCCTTGACGCCGAAGTCGTTCAGCCAGCGCTCGCTGCCCAACCCGGCCTGGCCCAGCTGGTGGCGGTGTGCGAAGAATTTCTCGACTACTTGCGGCGACGCGTCTTCCCGGGCGGCTGCTTCTTCGCTGCCGCGGCACTGGAGATGGGCACCCGCGCAGGTCCAGTGAAAGAACGGATCGCCGCCTTTCAAAACGAATTCGTGACGCTGCTCCGCGACATTGCGGGCACCGCGGTTGAGCAGCACGAGCTTCCCGCTTCGGAGGACCCCGACCAGCTCGCATTTGAGTTGTACGGGACGCTGCTAGCCGCCGACGCGAGATTCGTTCTGCACGAAGACCCGGCAGTGCTGGACCTGGCCCGCCAGATCGTCCGCCGGCGGCTGGGACTGGTCGACAGTTCACGCCACACCGAGCGCGGGTGAGCACCGCCTAGCCGCGGTCACAGCCGTGGCGGTTCGGCCGCGTGCAGACGGGATTGACTGAACTGCAACGACTTCAGGCAGTCGTCGGCACCTACGCGGACGGCGTGCTTGCCGCACGATTGGGCCGTTCTGGACACGCCGTCGATCACGTCCCAGGCAATTCGGTAGTAAAGACTCCGGTCAAGTGGGTCGAGGTGTTTTCTTTATCGGCATGGAACGCATCTGGCAGTGGGCCTGGGATCGGTACAAGTCCAGGTATTCGTGGGCTGCATGGCTGCTCACGTTCCTCCTGGCGTACCCGGTTTATGTCGCCTGGTCGTTGAGCATCGTCGCGTTCGAGAAGTCTGATCGCTACCTTGCGGCCGCCGCGGTGACCGTGGTCGTCGTGCTCGCATACTTGTTCACGGTGGTGATTCCCGGTGGTAAGGACCCCCGCATCATTGAGCGTTGGGCCGCCGGCGAAGACGTTGACCGAGAGGCCGCACTGCGTGCCACCTACGACTATGGCCGCAAACTGATCGTCCGAGGACTGTCTTTCACCTTTCCCTGGGTGGCAGTGCAATTCATCGTTGTCGGCATGATCGTCGGAGCCAGCGGGTCGCGGCTCATTCAATATGCGGTCATAGGTGCCATTGCCGGGACGGCCGGCCAGCTGATCACCAATCACAGCTACGTCGAATCGACCCTGCGGCCTGCCCGGGCTGCGATCGTCTCGGACACCGAGATCGGCGATTACCTCCCGCGGCCTCGTCCCGATTTCGGCACCTGGACCAATGCAGCCATGCTCGGGGTGGGGTTCGCGTTCGCCGTTGTGGGAGCCATTCTCGGATCAGTGTTGGACGTGGCGGCACACGGCCCTATCCTCGCAATGCTCATCGGTGGCGTGCTGGTACTGGTTGTCGGTCCGTCGCTGTGGGCTGCGTATTCGCCACTGCTGCAACCCATCCGGGATCTCGCCGCTGGAACTGAGCGAGTTGCCGCCGGCGACTTCAGCCAACGACTGCCGGTCGTCCAGGACGACGACCTCGGTGCACTCTCGGCGTCGTTCAACCGGATGCAGGCCGGTTTGATCGAGCGGCGACGACTTCAGGCGGCGTTCGGAACATACGTCGACCCCGTCTTGGCGGCTCGGCTGCTCGAGCAGGGTGACGACATCTTCACCGGCGAACGTCGCGAGGTGACCGTGATGTTCATCGACATTCGTGATTTCACCCCCTTCGCCGAGGCCAATACCGCCGAAGACACCGTCGCCCGGCTCAATGCCCTGTTCGAGATCGTGGTTCCGGCCGTGTTCGACGCCGGCGGGCACATCAACAAGTTCCTCGGTGATGGCGCGATGGTGGTGTTCGGTGCGCCCAACGATCTGCACGATCACGCCGACGCCGCGGTGGCCGCGGCCGTGCTGATTCACCGCCTCGTCGCCGAGCGCTTCGGCGGTGAGCTTCGCATCGGCATCGGGATCAACACCGGCAAGGTCATCGCCGGAACCATCGGCGCCGGGAGCCATCTCGAATTCACCCTGATCGGCGATACCACGAATGTCGCCGCGCGCGTTGAGCAGCTCACCAAGACCACCGGGGACGCAATCCTTCTCACCCAGCAGACCGTCGACGCCTGCGTCTCTCGGCCGCCGGGACTTGCCGACCGAGGTGCCCACGCATTGAAGGGCAAATCGGCGCCCATGAATGTCTTCGGTCTCGATCCGGCGAGCACCGGAATTGTTGGGATCGGTAGCGGCGCCGGGCCCGTGCACTGAGTGATCTCACGCCAGTCGAAGGAGGAACGATGCCGCTGCCGGCTCTGCCTTGGGCGTTGATCTTTGCCACCGCAGCTGTGATCGCGGGTGTCGCACCAGCCCATGCCGATCCGCTCGATCCCATTCCGGGAGAGGGCTTCTTTCTCGTCGGAGCTGACATCGCACCGGGGGTGTACAACACGAGCGGGTCGGCCTCGGCCTGGGCGGTCTACATTAACGACGTGCCGACGCAGGGCTCGATGTGCGTGTGGTTCACCTACAGCACGCCGGACGCGAACAAAGACCACGTCGTCGCGACGAACATGTCCATCGGCCCGATGAACGTGGCGATCAATTCGACGGTGAAGGCTTTCGAGTCACACAACTGTGAGCCATGGACACGGGTCACCTAGACCGCGAGCGACGTCGCGATGTCGACCTCGGAGGTGAGCGTCTGATGCACCGGGCACCGCTCGGCGATCGCGAGCAGCCGTTCGCGTTGGCCGTCGTCGAGGTCCCCGACCAGGGTGATGGTCCGATCGATGTGGCTGAT
Organism: Mycolicibacterium crocinum; assembly: GCF_022370635.2. The sequence continues at coordinate 1,498,031 of NZ_CP092362.2, forward strand.
CCACCCCTTCTTGGTTTCACATTCTGCACAGTCTTCGGCGTGAATCCGCTTGTGCCGCAGGCTCACCTCGACCCGCTCAAGCGGCCAGCCCTTCTTGTTCGCGTACATCCGCACCGTCATCGAGGTGCACGCCCCAAGGCCGGCCAGCAGCAGGTCGTAGGGCGTCGGCCCCTCGTCGTCGCCGATCGGCAGAGGTTCGTCCGCGAACAACTGATGCGGCCCGGCGGTGATTCGTTGTGTGTAGGTCCCCGTGCCGGTCTCGGTCACGGTCACAATGCCTTCGGTCGACGCCGCGTGACCGTCGGAGGTGTCTGCCGTCATGGCTGTCATCCAACACCATCGCGGCGAACAGCTTCGTCCCGTCCTGCACAAGTGAGGCGCATATGAACAGCAGCCGGTGGTCGACGATCTGCGTGGTCGCCGCAGTGGTGATCGGGGGCGTTACGGCGTCACCGACGGGCAGTGCCGACCCGGCAACCGGCTCTGTGGTCACGCTTCAGCAGTTGCTGTCCGCGCCGGTGCCGGCACTGTGTGAGCACGACCCGGGCGACCTCGTGAACGGCACACTCCCACAACAAGAATCACATCGCGGGCATGTGGGAATCGCCAGGAGATACGACGAACCGGGCGAGCCCTACAAGGTTGCGTTCGGCAACCTGACCGGCGCGGACAACATCGACGCCGCGATGGTGACCGACTGCAGCGCCGGCGGGGTGCCGTGGCCGGAAACCGTGCAGCTTCACACCGCCGGGCCGACCCGGTTGGGCGGTGTGGACCTCGGCGACATCACACACAGCCGTGAAGTGGTATCGGATCTGTCCATCAGCGACGGCGTTGTTCACGTGCACTGGTTGGCCAATGGCCCCAACGATGGTGAGTGCTGCCCGTCGATTCAGATGGCCGCCGACTTGCGATGGGACGGTCTGACCGTGCGCGCCGAGAACGTCCGCAGGCTCAACTGACCGGAGTCGGCTGGATCGACACAAGACGGAAGGTGCCGGATGCAGCGTCATCCGGTGCGAAGCTGACCAGCAGAGTGTTCGGAGGGAAACGCGTGGCAAGTTCATTCAGCGTCCTCGGCATGAACACCCGGGACTTGGCATTGCCGTACCAGTTCGGATCGGATGGGTCGACGCTGAGGCTGCTCACGCTGTCGATGGTGGCGTCCCACTGCTTGACGGCCTCCGGTGCCGCATCGCCGAAGCCAGTCGACTTCAAATACACATCGCCCTGGCCCGTAAGGGTTATCGCGGTGCTTCCACCGACGGGCATGCCGGTGACGGTGCCGTTGACCGCATCGGCCGTCACCGACGTCAGCCGTGCAGTGCAGACGTTGTCGACGACATTGGGTGGCATGCATGAAGCCGGGAGCGGGTCGGCGTGTGCGGTGGCGATAGTCGGCACAACGACCGCCAACATCAGACCGGAGGTGGTGGCCATGGCGCGACCACGAGCGTTGCGCATGACGGCGTCCCTCTCTGCAAGCGGCGACCTACTGCACTGTATTCGGTTCGGCCGCCAGGGTGGTTACGTGAACTCGAAAGAAACCCGGAAGCTGCGTGAAACGTTCGGATCGACCACGGCGATGTCCCTACTGATCTCCCCGCAGGGGGAAGTCGGAATGATAAATGGGGGACCAATCATGACTAGAGCTATCTCTGTGCTCGCCGCGTCCGTTTTCGGCGTCATCGCCATCGGAGTCGCCGCTCCTGCGAATGCTCAACCGACGGTGCCGTTCAAGAACTGCACGGCAGCCAAAGCGGCAGGCTACTGCGACATCCCGACCGACAGCCCGCTGTACACCCCGAGCCAGGATCGCGACCGCGACGGGGTCGCGTGCGAGTGCTGAGCTAGTCGCGACCGCCGACCAGCAGGCCGGCTGAGGCGAACTTCAGCCCGGCCCGCAGCTCGTCCAGTGAAATGGGATCGTCAGATTCGATGTAGCGCATGGTTGTTGCGACGGCCATGTTGAAGAACAACCACGCCAAGGCGCTGGTGCTCAGCTCGTCGCGATAGTGGCTTCGGTAGTGCGTCATGTGCAGTCTGGTCATCGCCAGCAGGGTGGCGTTGAGCCCGGAGACGCTCTCGAAAGTCCGGACGTGCTCAGGACGTTCGTTGAGATAGCGGATCAGCCGACGGTTGGCGATCGTGAAGTCGATGAGAATGTCGATCGCCGACTCCATCGCCGACTCCGGCCGCTCCAGGGTGTTCGCCCTCAGCATCTCCTCGATCGCGGGGGCCTGCTCGGCGGCGAGCTGCTCGACTGCGGCGTTGATCATCTGATCCTTGTTTTCGAAGTATTGGTAGATCGACCCCTTGGAGATGCCGGCTTTCTCCGCGATCAGGTTGGTGGTGATCTCCTCCGGCGCGTGCCGGTGCAGCAGCATCGCCGTGGTGGAGACAATTTTTGCGACCATCTCGCGAGAGCGTGCCTGTTGCGGGGCTTTACGACGCTCTGACCTGGGCTTAGCTGTGCTCACGGAACGCTCCTGACGCGACTTGAATGCGACCTGACAGTCAGGTTAGCGTCTGGCCAACCGACAGGAGGGTCACCGATGACCGCGACACCGGACCTTGACGTCCACCAGGAGCTCGCCGACTCTGGGCCGATCGAACTCGTACCGCCGGACTCGCTGACCGCCGAGCACACCGGGCACTGGACGTTCCTCATCCTCGAGGGCGCGGCATTCATGATGCAGGCCATGCACCCCGTCATCGCCGAGGTCACCGGAAAGTACTCCGCAGCCTTCCACGGCGACCCGGGCGGCCGTGCGATCCGCTCCGTCGACTCCGTGCTGCGCTGGACCTACGGGGGAGCCGAAGCCGCCGCCGAAGGCGACCGGGTTCGTGATCTGCACAAGCCGATCACGATGAAGAGCGCCGAAACCGGCAAGCAGATCAGCGCGTTGAACCCGGAGGCCTATCAATGGGTCATCGCCACCGGATACATCGTCAACGCACAAGCCGGACGGCTGATGATCGGCCGGGAGTTCACCGACGCGGAAAAGGATGAGCTGCTGCGGGATAACCGCCGTCTGGCTCGGCTGCTCCACGTGCCCATGCGTGGTTATTCCGAGACGCAACAGGAGATGGCCGACTACTACGAGGCGATGATCGACACACTGCAGGGCACGCCGCAGGCCCTGTCGTTGATCGAAGACCTGAAGAACGGCAAGGTTGAGGTGCCGCCGTCGACGCCGAAGCCGGTAGCCGCCGCGGTGCGCACCGCGCTCAAGCCCGCGCTGCGGCTGAACTACCTCTCGATCGTCGGACTGCTGGATCCTCGGCTGCGGGAGAAACTCGGTGTCACCTGGAGCGACCAGGAGGAGCGGCAGCTCACCCGCAGGTACACCGCGATCCGGACCGCCTACCGGGTGCTGCCCGAACGACTGACCTACTTCCCGTTGGCGTACCACGCGCGCAAGCACCACAAGTGCCTCGAGAAAATGAAGCAGCGCCAACAGAAGTCATTCGCCTACAACCTGCCGAAGTAGAGCGTCGGCGGGGGACAATCTCAAGTCATGTTCCCCTCGACACCAGCGGCCACGGCCGCAGTTTCTGCGGCGACGCGCTTCTACACGCCGGCGTTGTTCAACCACTGCGCGCGTTCGTATGTGTGGGGCATGAAATACGCAGCCGCACATGACATCACCTTCGACGACGAGCTGTATTTCGTAGCGGCCATGCTGCACGACCTTGCGCTCACGGCCCCCTTCGACAGTCACCGAATCGCCTTTGAGGAAGCCGGCGGCGACCTCGCCTGGCTGTTCGGAGTGGCGGCCGGGTGGCCAGTCGATCGGGCGGCCCGGGCAGAGGAGATCATCGTGCTGCACATGCGCGACGACGTCGCCGCCGACGTCGATCCCGAGTCTCACCTGTTGCAGGTGGCGACCGCGTGGGACGTCGCCGGGCGGAGGCCGGACGAGTTCGCCTCAGAGGTGCGAGCCCAGGTACTCGAGCAGTATCCGAGGCTCGGCTTCGGCGAAGAGTTCCTGGCCTGCTTCGAAGACCAAGCTCGACGCAAGCCGGACGGCGCCGCGGCAGCCGCCGTCGCGAGCAATGGTGCAGCGCGAATCAGGGCGAATCCGCTCGACCAGTAGGGGAGCGAAATCTCGCGGCGCATATCGTCGAGGCATGCGAGCAACCGTGATGTACGAAGCCGGCGACGTGCGCGTCGAAGAGGTTCCCGACCCCGTCCTCAAAGACCCCACCGACGCGATCGTGCGCGTCACCCGCGCGTGCATCTGCGGCAGCGACCTGTGGCCGTACCAGTCCATGCCGCACAAGGACGGCGGCCGCCGGATGGGGCACGAGTTCATCGGCATCGTCGAGGACGTCGGCACCGACGTGAGCGGCTTGCAGCGCGGAGATCTCGTCGTCGCGCCGTTCGTGTGGGCCGACAACACCTGCGACTTCTGCCGCGAGGGTCTCCAGACCTCATGCCGCCACGGCGGCGGCTGGGGAGCCCGCGGGGTCGACGCGGGCCAGGGCGAAGCCGTCCGCGTGCCCCAGGCGCAGGGCACGCTGGTGAAGCTGCCGGTCGCCGAGGACTCGGCCCTGATGCCATCGCTGCTGACCCTGTCCGACGTCTTCTGCACCGGCCACCACGGGGTGGTGACCGCCCGGGTACGGCAGGGGTCGTCCGTGACCGTCATCGGCGACGGTGCCGTCGGCTTGTGCGCGGTGCTGGCCGCCAAGCGCCTCGGCGCCGAGCAGATCATCCTCAATGGCCGCCACACCGACCGAACCGATCTGGGTCGCGATTTCGGTGCGACTGACGTGGTCGCCGAACGCGGCGACGAAGCCGTCGAGAAGATTCGCGAACTGACCGGCGGCGACGGCACCCATGCGGTCATCGAATGTGTCGGGACGGAACAGGCGTTGGTCACGGCTCTCGGTGCTGTCCGCGCCGGCGGCGCGGTCAGCCGGCTTGGGGTGGCCCAATACCGCCAGGGGCCAATGGGATTCGACATGATGATGCGCAATATCACCCTCACCGGTGGTGCCGCGCCGGCCCGCGCCTACATCGAGGAACTCATGCCGGACATCCTTGACGGTGCCATCGAACCGGGCCGGGTCTTCGACCGCACCATCGGCCTCGACGAGACGCCTGACGGCTACCGCGCGATGGCCGACCGTGAAGCCCTGAAGGTGCTGATCCAGCCCTAGGCTGATGTACCGCGAGCGGCCCACGCGGTCGCGGTGACCGGGAACGGGCCATCGCCCAGGCGTTCGCGAGCCGCCGACTCGAGACGGGTGAGGGCGTCGGGCTCGAGTCGCCGCACGTATTCGCCGGCGGGGCCGACGCCGAAAGTGTATGGGTGCCACCACTCGTCGAACGTCGCGTGCAGGACTCGCACGGAGATGGATTCCTCACGTACGTCGCTCAATCCGGCGTCGCCGAACAGTTCGGTGAGGTGCCCTGCAGATGCCCCGGACTGGAACGCTTCGTCCTGAGCGTCCGGGTCGATCGTGTGCACCGCATCCCAAAACGGCGCGAGAGCGCCGGTCGCGCCGTCCCACACGCAAGCCGCAACGACGCCTCCGGGGCGTGTCACGCGGGCCATCTCGCGGATGCCGGCCACGGGATCGGGCATGAAGTGCACCACCAGCTGTGCCAGCGCCGCGTCGAACGATGCCGACTCATACGGCAACTCCTCCGCGACTCCCAGACGCACGTCGATGTCCGGCAGCCGCTCTGCGAGTGCGGCGACAAACGGTGGCGACGGGTCGATCCCGGTGACGTCGGCCCCAGCCGAGTGCAGATGTGCGGTGAGCGCGCCAGTCCCGCACCCCACGTCGAGGACCCTGTCGCTGGAACCGACCCCGGCGAACGCCGCGAAGACCGACGCCAGCGGTTCGGCGTAACGGCCCATGAACCGGGCGTAGTCCTCGGGCGGGACCACAAAACTCACCTTGACAATGCTATTCAGTTGCATAGCAACGATCTAGTCACTCGGGGTCGGATTTCAACTTCCCGCTGCGATGAACTCGGCCGGGCGCGCGAACGGTGCCTTGGTTGCCGAATGGGTTACCGCGCCGGTCACCCACGTCGGCAACGCCCCGCCCTCGGATTCCCAACGCTGCAGCCAGATGGATTCATCGACTTTCGGCATGTTCGTGTCCTTTCGCGGTGTGCATGCCGTAGGGCACGGCCCTAAGAACGGTGACGGAAAGTACTGCACCGCTGGGCAGTTCGTAGTCGCGTCGCTGACCTGGGCGCGCACCTGTGACTGCAGCGCCCAGCGGCGACTGCACTGAGTAGACCTCCAAGTCGCCGTACTCGGCGCCCCGAATCCCCAAGAGAAAGGTTTCGATGTCGCCGCTGTCGTCGTACCGGATGGTCACGACCATGCCGGGCTCGGCGATGCCGTCGTCGGGCGGATCCTCACCGACGACAGCGGTGACCAGCAAGTCGTGAATCTGCTGGATTCGGTTCCACCAGCCGCGTTGAACGGCCGCTGCGTTCTCGTCGGTGTCACCGTTGAGCGCCCCGGCGGCTGAGAGTCGGCGCAGCGTTGCCAATTCCTGCTGGAGCCGCTCGTAGGCCTGTGGCGATATCCAGACGCGTTGGGTCGTGATCATCGGGTGTTCCTTCCAAAAATAAGGCGTCACAAAGGTTGTCGTCAGGGGCGGGCTGTGGCATGTGCTCCGCCCCTGACGACTCGGTGTCCCCGGTCGGGGCTGGTTTGTGGTCGCGGCGGGTGGTCAGCGGCCGACGCGACGCAGCGGATCGAACTCGCGCAGGGCCTCAGGCTGCTTTCCGGTGGTGATGTATTCAGCCAGTAGTCGCCCAGTCACCGGGCCCTGCGCCAATCCCCACATGCCGTGGCCGCCGGCGACATAGATTCCGGGCGACGTCTCTCCGATCAGGGCTCGCCCGTCGGGGGTGACCGGTCGCGCACCGACCCAGGTGTCGGTGCGTTCGCTCCAGCGAACTCCCCGGAGTAATGGACCGGCCGAGTCGACGATCGCGGCCACTCGCTCGGGCCGTGGCCGCTCATAGGGTTCGCGAAACTCCATGGTGCCGGCTACCCGCAGAGCACCCTTATACGGCGTGCACGCCACCCGCACATCCGGTAGGTAGATCGGTCCGGGAACGGGCCGGTCGACCGGCACGGTGAACGAGTAGCCGCGAGCCGACCGCACCGGCACCCGGACCCGGTGGCCCGCGAGTCTCGCGAGACCCGCCCCGGTAGCGATGACCGCGACGTCCGCGCGCACCGGCGGAGCGCTGCGGGGGTAGACGCTCGCGCCATTGCTGACGCTGACCACGTCGCTGACCTCCAGAATGCGCATCGTCGCGCCGCGCTCCTCGACTGCACGGCCCAGGCTGCGGACGAACCTGCCCGGGTCGACGAACCGCTGTCCGTTGATGTTCAGTCCGGCGCCGACGGCAGCCGATGCCAGCGGCACCTGTTCCCGCAGTGCCGCACCGCTCAACCCGGTGATGAACAGTGGGTGGCCGCTCTTTTCGAACTTGCGAAGCTCACGGATCATCGCGTCGGCCTCGTCGGTGGTGCGGAACAACGCCGTGACAGGGGCGTCGGTGACCGGGGCATCGACACCGTTGGCGACCAGGACATCGAACGCTTCGATGCACTCCACATCGAGGGGACCGTTGGCCCGCGCCACGCGGTTCCATGACGACCGCCGGCAATTCGCGGCGAATTGCAGCAGAAACAGCGCCAGCGACGCGTCGGCTCGCAGCGGTATGTGCAGCGGGGAAGCGGGGTCGAGCAGCGAGCTCAACCCGCGGCGCAGAACGGACGGCGAGTTCAGCGGCAGGGTCAATCCGGGCGAGATCCAACCGGCGTTGCCCCAGGAAGCGCCGGCGGCCACGCCCACGCGGTCCACCACCGTCACCTCGACCCCGCGCTCCTGCAAGAACCACGCTGTCGACAACCCGACGATCCCCGCACCGACCACGATCGCCGATCGCGGTCCGCCGTCGATGCGTCCTGCGCCGCCCACCACACACCTCCAGACTCGAAACTGCTGATACCTCCACAGTGGCTGTCGGCCGCCGGAACGGGTCGTCGAATCTCGACAGGTGCCTAGCAAAAGACTGTCGGTTTCCGACAAAACCCCAGTGCGCGGCGTGCGCCTATGCGGTGTCGGTGGCGGCCAGTTCGATCATCATTGCCAGCCGCTTCTTTGGATCACCGAGCGGCAGAGTGGTGATCTCGTTCATCTTGCGCAAGCGGTAGCGCACCGTGTTCTCGTGCACCCCCAACAGGCGGCCTGCCTCTGCCGGGTCGCCCTGTGATGCCAGCCAAGCCCGCAGAGTCGTCACGTGGTTGGTGCCGTGGGCCTGATCGTGCCGTCGAAGTTCGGCGAGCGGTCCCCGGTCGGGTGACCGGCCCGCGCCGGCCGCAGTTCGTAGCCGCTGCAACAGGATGTCATCCCAGGATTCGTCGTAAATCGGCGGCGGATTGTCCTCAGCCCCAACCCCATTGAGCGCCAGACACTCGTCGGCCTCGTGCCGCGCCTCGACCAGATCGGCCGTCCCGGCCACCCCGCTGATACCGGCTCTGACCACGACCCGCTCGGGCAGCGCCGCGGCCAGATCAGCCACCCAACGCCGTGCCCCTGCAGCCGAATCGCCCGGCAGCACCGTGTAGACCGTGCTGCCCGCCAAGGCACTTCGACCCGGCCGCGACCAACCGAACCCGGTGGTGGCGCGCTCAAATGCCAACAACAGTGCGGCATCTCGTTGTCCACCGATGGACGCCTGCAGCGCGATTACTCGTAATGGGCTGTGCGGCAGTCCCAGTCGACTGGCCGCGGTCGCGGCATCTGCGCTGCCTTCCAGCAATCTGATTACCAGATCTGACTCCACCTGTCGCTCGAGGTCGGCACTGGCACGAGAGCGCAGCAGATGCAAGGAGACGGTGCGCGCCCCATCGGCGAGCGCGGTCAGGGCTGCGCCCGTCAGTGGCGCGTCACACGCCACCCACACCGATCCCATGAGTTCGCGTCCAGAACGCACTGCGACGACCATGCGTCCCGTCAGGCCATGGTTCGCCTCCTTGCCCACGAACAACGGATCGTCGGAATCGGCCAGATGCTGTGACACGCCCTGGTCGTCGAAGAACACGCGTAGTCGCTCGGGGGCTCGGCGATCCATGATGGTCTGCACTCGCGCCGGGTCGGCGTGCTGTTGCATCGTGGAATAGGCCAATACCCGGGAGAGCCGGTCCTCGATCGTCACCGCCCCACCAGTGGCCTCCGCCAAGCTGTCGGCAAGCGCGAACAGGTCCGTGGGGCCGCGCCCGGACTCGGTTTCGCGGCCCTCCAACACCAGGCCGTACACGACGGCCGCCACTTCACTCCACGACATCGCCGGATCGATCATCACCACCGCGACACCATCGGCCGCGCCTTCAGCTGCGGCGTCATCCTGGTCGTCTCGTGCGAGGACGACAAGCGCGCGCGACGTGGCGGCCCAGCGCACAGCTTCCTGCACCGAACGAGCTCCGAGGCCGAGCAGCACGTCGCCGATGACGGTGCGCCCCTCTGCGGTGGCGGGCATGGCGACGCTGCGCAATTGCGTAGACCGCGGGATCGGGCAAACGCGCAGGCGTGCCCCGTAATTGCCCAGCACATTGACCAGCCGGTCCAACGTGACCACTGTCTCTCCCGACGCCGCCGATCAACCAGCCTAGCCAGCATGCCCCAGAAGTCACGATGACCCTGCGGACGAAGGTTGCCACATCGGGTCGCTGACCGCAGTAAAGTGCTGCTCGTGGTCAACGTGTTCGCCGGCGCCCGGGGTCGCTGGCTGGCGGTTGCCGCCTCGGTGACCGTCGCCGGGGGCATGTTCTATGCCCAGAGCACCGAAACCCCCAAGTGTTGTGTTGCGGCGCCGACGGTTTCGCCGGTCGCCCAGACCTCGATCGCGGCAGACATGCCACGCGTCGCGCAGCCCACCGAAGCGGAACTGTTGGCCGCCAGCGCACCCGTCGCCGGCGCCGACTTCCAGATGGCCCTACCGAAGGGTATTGCCCCCGAGGAAGGTTTGCAGATCCACACCATCTGGGTGGCCCGCGCCATCAGCGTGATGTTCCTGGAGATCAAGACCATTGGCGGCTACCGGCAGGATCCGCTGAAGTGGCATCCCAACGGTCTGGCCATCGACGTCATGATCCCGAACTACCACTCCCCAGAGGGAATCGAGCTCGGCAACCAGATCGCCGGCTTCGCCCTGGCGAACGCCAAGCGTTGGGGCGTGCTGCACGTGATCTGGCGGCAGGGCTTTTACCCGGGCATCGGCGCTCCGAGTTGGACCGCCGACTACGGCAACGAGACCGCTAACCACTTCGACCACGTTCACATCGCCACCGACGGCGGCGGATATCCGACTGGACACGAGACGTACTTCCTCGGGTCCATGCGTTCAGGGTCGGCCTGACTGGTGCATACCGCGAGAACACGCGTGGCGATGCTGGCTGTCGCGGGCATGGCCATCCTGAGTCCGCTGACCGCGTGCGCCGGATCGACCCCGCACCCCGCGACCGCGCCGGCTCCGCCGGCCAGTTCGGGGGAGGCCGCGGGGGCGCCGATGCCGCAGGACGTCCCGGGTCAACCGCCGACGGCCAAACGCGATGTGGTCAAGACCGCGTCGATGTCGATCTCGGTGGCTCACCCGGCAGAGGCCGCGGACAAAGCCGCCGTGATTGTCGAGAACGCCAAGGGCCGAGTCGACAGTCGCTCTGAGGACGCGGGTTCCGGTACGGGACGGGCTCGCTCGACGGTGGTTTTGCGGGTGCCCGCGGCGAAGCTCGACGAGACCTTGCGAGAACTCAAGACGCTGGGCACCGTCGAACACGTACAGGTCAGTGCCGACGATGTCACTGCCCAGCGGGTCGACCTCGACGCCCGGATCACGGCGTTGCAGACGTCGGTGGACCGGCTGCTGGGCATCATGCGCGACGCCAAGGACCCCGACGCGCTGATCAAAGCCGAAAGTGCGCTGTCCGAGCGACAGGCTGATCTCGACAGCCTGCGGGCCCAGCGTCAGGCGCTCGGCGACCAGATCGACTACAGCACCGTCGACGTCACCTTCATCGCCCAGGAGATCGGCGGACCGGCGCCCACCGAGTACCGAGGCTTCTTCGGCCAGATCGAACGAGGTTGGGACACACTGGTTTCGGTGGCCGGCAACCTGGTGTTGCTGTTCGGTCTGCTGTTGCCTTGGTTGGCGGTGCTGGCGGTTGCCGGCGTCATCGTCTACGTCATCGTGCGGTGGGCGAAGGCCCGACAGCCCGCACCGCAGCAGCCGCAACCTCCGCAGCAGCCGCAGCCCGCGCCGGTCGGTGCCCCTCGCGAAGACGAGACCCCGCCCAGCTGACATGGCGACTGGCCGACGGAGTGCGAACTCCTACAGCGATAGGTAATTCCTCGGATTGGCGCGTCCCGAGATCCCATTCCGGCTATTCAGTGGCATTGGGAGCACTTCGAAGTGCAGATGCGGCCCGGTGCAGGTCCCTGTACATCCCACGTACCCGATGACCTGTCCCTTCGAGACAGTCTGGCCCTGATCCACGATCGTCCGAGACAAGTGCGCATAGCCCGTCATGATGCCAAGGCCGTTGTGCTGCACGAGGACGCTGATCCCAGCCGAGGATCCCATCCAATTGGATCGTGCTCCGTTGTTCCCATCGGTTCCCCAGCCTTCGAAGTAGATGACTCCGTCGGCGGCAGCGTAGACGGGTGTCCCAGATGCGACCGCCAGATCGATTCCGGTGTGTCCGTTGCCATACTCCTGGGTGACGCGATATCCGTTCACCGGGCGGGTGAATGGGCTTGGCGGCGGGGGCTCGGCGACGTCTATGACGGTGATGTTCACTGTGCCGACTGAAACGGATCCGCTGCCGTCGCCGACGGTGTAGCTGAAGCTGTCGGTGCCGTAGTAGTTCGCCGCGGGGGTGTAGGTAAAGCTTCCGTCGGCGTTGACGCTGGCGCTGCCGTGGGCCGGCAGCGTGTTGAGAGCGGCGGTCAAGGGGTCGCCGTCGGCGTCGGTGTCGTTGGCCAACAGGTTGTTTGTGAGCGATGTGTCTTCGTTCATCGTGTAGTTGTCGGTTACCGCGTTCGGAAGGTGGTTTACCGGCGTGGAGACCGCCGTGAGAACGTGGTAGACCAGAGCAGCGATTGGGCCACCGATGACCGGGACCATTCCGATGACATCTTTCGTCATGTCGCCGATCTCATCCAGCACGTCGGCGACGTCACCTCGCGTGACCGCGGATGAAAATTCGACGAAATCCTGCACGAGGCTCAAGCCGTTGTAAAGCGTTCCGAACACTGGCACCCAGCCGAGGGATCCATTGACCGCCGCGTCGGCCGCTTCCCGTTCCGATTCCGTTTTTGCGACCGCTCGTGCTGTCGAGGCGATAGCGGTTCGTGTCGCGGGCGCTCCGGTGGCCGGACCTACTGCAGTGCCAGGCATTACAGTGCCCGGGGATCCACCCGCCGCTGATGCCGTCAGTAGCGATGGGCGGTGGTCTATGCGCGTGCTTTCGCTCTGCCGGGCGAACAGCCACACCGTTTCGACGAGACCACCAAGTGGGAGAACCGGCAGCTTTGGAGTGAGGGCCTGGTTGCCGAATTTGATCTCGCCGAGGACGCGGTCGGCAGCAGTGATAGATGCTGAGGTGGAATCCGAAGCGACCGCTCCCGGCTCGGAAGTCGGTGTGTGCGTGGTCAGTCGAGCCGACGGTGAATTCCTTGCCGTCGTCTTGGTCGGCTTGTTCAAGCTCCTCGACCGGACTGTGCCCTGATCGACGGTCTTGCTCGGCAGGTTCTGATTACTGCGCGAGCTCTTAGCTGTATTACTGCTGGAGTCGGCACTGTCGGCGTTCGTAGCGGTGCCGGGTGCCGCGGTCGCGACGCCCTGCCCATAGGTCGCCAGCGCCGCGCCAAGGCCGAGACTCACCACCGCGATGCGCAACCATTCAGCAGACGTGCTCCGATGTGCTTTCGTGGATTTGCCAAAAGGCCAAACCGACGTGTTCTCAGGATTGGCAGCCGCCATCTGTTGTTCCCCCGTCATCGAGGTTTCGCATCCGCGCGAAACTGTGAGCGAGGTGGATATTAACTGTGGGAACGCTGTACGGCGAGTGTTTGACGTAATCGCGTCTAATCTGCGGCGCGCCGTCTTCGCTAAGACGGCGCGGTCGGGTCTACGAACACGCCCCGGGTCAACTCGCGGTGCTAGGTTTCCACTGCGACCCACGACCAGGCGACATGACGGAGGTACGGCTGCTGAAGCAGCAACACCGCAACGACTGGCGCGTTGCCACGCTGGCGTTCACCCGGCGTAGAGGAATCAACGACATCCGCCCGCCGAGCTGACATGGCGACTCGATACGACCGGCCCTGGCGACGGCCCGGCGCAGCCGCCTACGCCCGACGCCGGATCCGGACCTTCCTGCACCCGCCGGTGACCGTCGTGCCCGCGCCTGCCGATCTGATCAAAGACCACGACGTCGCGGTGCGAATGCGCGACGGAGTCACGTTGCGTGTCAACGTCTATCGCCCGCCGGGAGACGGCCCCTTCCCGGTCATCATGTCGGTGCACCCGTACGGCAAGGACGCGCTGCCACGGCGGACCCGTCGCGGCTGGCGGCTCAACTTCCAATTCCGGATCATGAATCAGCCTGAGCCCGTGTGGATTTCGAGCGAAACCGGATGGGAGGCGCCCGATCCCGTGGCGTGGGTCGGTCGCGGCTACGTCGTGATCAACGCCGACGCGCGGGGCGCGGGCACGTCCGACGGGACGGGTTCACTGTTGACCGACGACGAGGCCCGCGACACCTACGATCTGATCGAATGGGCCGGGACCCAACCCTGGTCCAACGGCCGGGTGGGCATGCTGGGTGTGTCGTATCTGGCGCTCTCGCAATACAAGCCGGCGGCACTGCATCCGCCGCACCTCGCGGCGATCTGCCCCTGGGAGGGATTCACCGACGCCTACCGCGATTTCATGACGCCGGGTGGTGTCCCCGAACGTGGCTTCTCGGTGATCTGGCAGACCCTGACGCGCCGCGTTGCCCGCCTGTCGGTCGACCTCGCCGAGCAGCGCCGCAGGCATCCGCTGCGCGATGCGTGGTGGCAATCCATCACCCCGGACCTGGCGCGCATCGAAGTGCCGATCCTGGCCTGTGCCAGCTTCTCCGACCACAACCTGCACAGCCAGGGCTCATGGCGGCTCGTCGAGCGGGCCGGCTCGCACGAGCGCAGCGCCTACGCGCATCGCGGTGGCAAGTGGGCCGTCTTCTACAGCGACGCGGCACAACGGGCTCAGGCGGCATTCTTCGACCGTCATCTGAAGAATCTCGACGTGCCCGCCTTGCCGCGCGTCCGGCTGGAAGTTCGCGAACGCCGCGACGCGGTGGTCACGGTGCGCGACGAGCACGAGTGGCCACTGGCCCGAACTCGTTGGACCACACTGCATCTCGGCGACGACGGCACGCTCACCGGATCCGAACCCGCCACCACCGGCACCGCGACGTTTCGGCTGCGTCGCCAAGCCGTGGCCTTCTCGCACCGCTTCGACCGCGACGTCGAGCTCACCGGCCCGATGAGCCTGCGGCTGCGGGTCTCGTTGAACGGCGCCGACGACGCGCACCTGTTCGTCGGCGTCGAGAAGTGGAGCGACGGGCACTACGTACCGTTCGAAGGCTCCTACGGTTACGGCCGGGACCGGATCGCCGACGGCCGGCTACGGCTGGCGTTGCGCGAATCCCTGGACGCCGCGCACCCGGTGCGGCCGGGTGAAATTGTCGATGCCGACATCCCGTTGAGTGCGTCGTCGACAGTGTTCCGCGCCGGCGACGAGCTGCGGCTGCTGATCGCCGGCCGGTACCTCGAGCCGTTCAATCCACTGTTCGGCCACCTGCCCGCGCGGTACTCGCCCAGCCGTCGCGGGAGCGCCGTCGTGCACTGGGGACCGGGTGCCTCGACGTTGACGATTCCTGTCATACCCGGATGAGAATGTTGTGGCCTCGGCGTTCCGACTTTTAGGCACCACGACAACTTCCGGAGGTTCTTCATCATGCGTATCGCGGTAGCAGGCGCGACCGGCAATATCGGGGCTCGCACCGCAGCGGCCCTCGAACGCAACGGGCACGACGTGGTGCGGATCAGCCGCTCGCAGGGTGTCGACCTACTGACCGGCGAGGGTCTGGATGCGGCGCTCGCCGGCGTCGACGCGGTGGTCGACGCGATCAGCGCCCCGCCCATCGGTCCCGACGAGACCCGTGAGTACTTCGCAACAACGACGACAAACCTGCTCGAAGCCGAGCAACGGGCCGGCGTGCGTCATCACGTGCTGCTCTCGATCGTCGGGATCAACCGAATCGACGGCGGTACCGCCCACTACGAGGGCAAGCGGGAGCAGGAACGTCTGATCGAAGCAGGGCCGGTGCCGTGGACGATCGTTCCGGCCGCGCAATTCCACGACTTCGCCGCGATGGCGGCAAGCTGGACCGAACAGGACGGCGTCGCGGTCATCGCCCCGCTGCTCGTCCAACCGATCGCGCCTGACGACATCGCCGCCGTGCTGGCCGAGGTCGCCGCCGGCGAGCCGCAGGGCCGCTACGTCGACGTCGTCGGCCCAGAAACCCAGGACCTGGTCGACATGGCCCGGCGCACCCACGCGGTGCTGGGCCGCTCGGTCAAGCTGGTCCCGTCCTGGGCCGGTCCGCTGGGCGAGGAGTTGGCCGGGAATGTCCTGCTTCCCGGCGAGGGCGCCCGCATCGCCCCGACGACGTTCGAACAATGGCTGGCAGCCGGCGCGCAGTAGAAAAGAGGCCCATCCCTGGCGGGATGGGCCTCTTCACATGTTTGCTGAGGATCAGGCGGATCGGCGAATTCCGCGCTTGAGCAACAACTCACGCTCCGATTCACTCAATCCACCCCAGATGCCATACGGCTCGGCGACAGCCAGGGCATGGGAACGGCATTGAGCAATCACCGGGCAACTCCGGCACATTTCCTTGGCGCGCATCTCGCGCTGGGCGCGGGCGCGGCCACGCTCGCCGTCAGGGTGGAAGAACATGGACGAATCGACGCCTCGGCAGACGCCTTGCATCTGCCAATCCCAGATGTCGGCGTTCGGGCCAGGTAGCTGCTGCGGCTGTGGCATTGGAAAACCCCTCTCTCCGCACATCTTTCACATGCGTGAGTTGTGGAACCGATCCGAGCACTGTCGCCGGTGACTACTCGTGGGAACAAAGTTAGGGGCGCCTCGCAAAGCGCGTCAATAGCCGCACCATGTGCGCAATCACATAATCGCAGCTCGAGAATTTACATCACGTTCATCATTGCGACCCACCGCCGCCGGGTGAGGTGCTATTCGATGCGCGTTCATCGTGATGGTTTTGTGATTTGCGCAGGACGACGCCTCCGCAATCGCCACCGGATTTCCGCTCACCCAATAGGTAGTAAACACAGCCGTAACACGGCGACCACGAACTGTTAACTGAGATCTTTTCCGTCGTCGGTTGATAGCGTGCCGGGGCAGATGGACGCCTCTGCATTGACCTCCGCCGCCTTCGGTGACAGCCCGGACCGCTGGCCGCTGCCCACCGCGCACACGCCCGAACAGCTGTGGCTGCGGGCCGTCGCAGCCGCCGGCCAGGGCCGATACAGCAGCGCGCGGACCGACCTCGCCGCGCTGCGCCGGCGCGAACCCGCCGGCGCCCTGGCCTCGCTCTCGCTGAGCACCGAGGCGTCGTTGCTCCGTCAACTCGGCGGACATCGGCTCGCGGCCGGGTGGGACGGCCGCGCCCTGGCGGTGGCGCAGACCGCAGGCGACGGCCCGCTCGCCGTGCAGGCTCGCGCCGATGCCGTGGTGGGTCTGGCCGCCGACGCCCTCGGGCTGGGGCGGCTCGCGGCGTCGGCCCGACTGCTCGAGCGTGCCGGCGAGCTGACCCGCGAGGACGAGGTGCCGCGGTTGGTCGTCCGCCGGGCCTGGGTGAACGCCGAACTCGCGATGGCCCGCGGCCACGGCGAGGACGCCGTGACCCACGCCCGCCACGGGGCGGAGAATGCCGAGCAGATGCTGCCCGCTTTGCGGCGCCATCGGGTCAAGAGTGACGTGGTGCTCGCCGCCGCGCTGTGCTGCGCCGGGGACCTCGAGTCCGCCCGCACGGTCGCCGACGCCGCGCTGCGCGACACCGAGACCTATAGCCTGGTTCCGCTGCGCTGGGCGCTGGCGTGTCTGCTGGCCGATATCGGTAGTGCATCGCTTACGTCACAGCAGGTCTCGGCCATCCGAGACGACTGTGCAGGCCTTATCACACGGCGCGGCGGCCGGTGGAGTAGCCGCTAACACCCGATCGGCAGTTCGGGCCGATATTGTCTAGCTGAATGGCTGCCGGGAAGCGTCCCGTACGTAACGTTGGAGATATCGCCGTCGATGACAATTCCAGGAGAACGTCTCGACGCCGCCGTTGCTGAGGCAGTGGCCGGCAGCCGGGATGCCCTCCGGGAAGTTGTGGAGACCATCCGCCCCATCGTGGTCCGTTATGTCCGGGCTCGCCTGGGGTCCACGGAGCGGGTCGGTCTCTCTGCCGACGACGTCGCTCAGGAGGTTTGCTTGGCCGCCATCCAGGCGCTGCCGCGCTATCAGGATCAGGGTCGCCCCTTCCTGGCCTTCGTGTACGGCATCGCTGCTCATAAGGTCGCCGACGCGCATCGCGCCGCGGCCCGTAACCGTTCCGACCCCACCGATGTGGTGCCGGAGCGGTTCTCGCTCGACGCTGGCCCCGAGCAGATGGCGATGCAGTCGGACTCCGCCGCGCGGATGACCAAATTGTTGGAGATCCTGCCCGAGAAGCAGCGCGAGATTCTGATGCTGCGCATCGTGGTCGGGTTGTCCGCCGAGGAGACCGCCGATGCGGTCGGCAGCACACCGGGTGCGGTGCGGGTCGCCCAGCACCGAGCCTTGGCCAAGTTGAAGACCGAGATCACCGCGGCAGGTAACGGCTATGCCTGACTTCGGACGAAATTCTCGCAACGACGATCCGTCGCTCGACGCCATCCTGGCCAGCGAGCGCTTCATCGACGCCCTGGCCGCCGGGTATCCGGTGGCCCCGCAGGACCGAGCCGACGCCGAGCTGGCCGACCTTTTGGGTGGCTGGCGCGACGAGATGCGCTGGCCGCCGGCGACCGGGCTGATCACCGAACGCGACGCGGTCACGGCGCTGCGCGCCGGGCTGGCGGAGAAGCAGAGCAGCGGACGTAGCAGGCGCGGTTTGAGCATTGTCGGCGCAGCGGCTGCCGGTGTGCTGGCCCTCGGCGGTTTCGGTGCGGTCGTGGCCGGTGCCGGGCCCGGTGACTCCCTCTACGGGCTGCGCACGATGCTGTTCGGCACACCGACGCAGGTCCGCGACGACCAAGTGGCCCTGGCCTCGGCCAAAGAGCAGCTCGCCGAGGTCCAGCAGCTGGTTGCCAAGGGCGACTGGGAGGGGGCCCAGGCCAAGCTGGTCGAGGTCAACAGCCAGGTGAGCACAGTGGCTGATCAGCCGGAGAAGGCGCAGGTCCTCGAGCAGTGGAACCAGCTGTCGGCGAAGGTCGTGCAGAAGGATCCGGAGGCCACCGTGCCACCGGGCATCACCTACACGGTTCCGGCGTCGGCCCCCGAGCAACTGGTCCCGGCTGTGATCACGCCGTCCAACGGACCCGAGGTGCCGCCCACCAGCGTCCCGGATCTGCCGTCGATCACGATCTCCACGACACCCTCGGACGGGACCGGCACGTCCGGTCCCTCGACATCGGAGACTCCGACCTCGCCGACCCAGCAGACGGATCCGTCGACCACGACGACGGTCCCGACGACCACGACCGTCGCGCCGACCACGACGACGCAGCCGACGACGACGCCGCCCACCACGCCGACGAGTGCCACCACGACCACGACGCGGTTGCCGACGACGACCACCACGACGACCACGCTGGCCGGGGCGACGTCGAGTGTCAGCTCGGCGGCCCAGTCGCCGGCTTTGGCGACGACGACCGCGGCGGCGCCGGAACCTCCTGCTGCCGCGGCCACCACGTCGACGGCGGTCGTCGAGCAGCAGCAGTCATCGGTACCGGCCACGGTGCCTCAGACGATCGCCTCGGTGCCGTCGACGGCCTTCCAGACGCCTCGTACGCAGTCGCCGAATGCTGTGATCACCACCACGATGATGTTCCCGATGCCGCAGGCGCCGCAGCTGCCGCAATTGCCGAAGCTGCCGAGTTTCGGCGGTCAGGGCAGCTGACGCTGAGCGGTTTTCTCGCTCAGCAGAAAATCAACTCCGCGGTTCAGCGGAAGCCGTCGTAGTCCGACGTCGCTTCGTTCAGTGAGGCGTCGGCGTATCCGCGGCAGTAATCCCACGTGACGTAGGCGTCCGGCTCGGGGTCGTACGCCGGCTCGTGCGGACGGACGGTGCCGTCGACCAACAGCTGAAGTAGGTTGGCGCGCAACATATCCCAGTCGTGGTAGTGGTCCTGCTGGCATTCGTCGCAGCAGACCACCAGCCCACGGATTCCGCGGTGGGCGAGCAGTGCCTCGTAGACCGCCAGGTCTGCCAGATCGGCTTCGACCGCGGCGCGCTCCTGGGGGTCCAGGGGCTGCCCGGGCTCCAATGCATCCAGCGCAGCCGACGGGTCGGCCGGGTCATCGGCGAACGGATCTGGTGGCAGGCCTGGTGGGAGGTGGTCGCGCACGAGTCCACACTACGTAACGCGGCGGGTATCGCGCCAGGGAACGCCACCGTGAGCCGATAGGATGGTGTCCACATTCCGCCAGCTGATGGAGCCCCACCGATGACCATTGCCGAAGGCAGCACCGGCCGCATCGACGGCTTGACCGCGCATCTGAATGGCCTGCTGGGGGAATCGGTTCCCACCGGCGGTGACGACCCCAACAAGATCGCGATGCTGGGCCTGACATTCGACGACGTGCTGTTGCTTCCCGCCGCCTCCGACGTGGTTCCGGCCACCGCCGACACCTCCAGCCAGCTGACCAAGAAGATCCGGCTGAAGGTGCCGCTGGTCAGCTCCGCGATGGACACCGTCACCGAGGCCCGGATGGCGATCGCGATGGCCCGTCAGGGCGGTATGGGCGTGCTGCACCGCAACCTGTCGATCGCCGAGCAGGCCGGACAGGTCGAGATGGTCAAGCGGTCCGAGGCGGGCATGGTCACCGACCCGGTGACGTGCTCGCCGGAGAACACGCTGGCCGAGGTCGACGCGATGTGCGCGCGGTTCCGCATCTCCGGTCTGCCGGTGGTGGATGCGCAGGGCTCACTTGTTGGGATCATCACCAACCGCGACATGCGTTTCGAAGTCGACATGAGCAAGCCGGTCTCCGAGGTGATGACCAAGGCTCCGCTGATCACGGCGCAGGAGGGCGTGACCGCTGACGCCGCGCTAGGCCTGTTGCGCCGCAACAAGATCGAGAAGCTGCCGATCGTCGACGGACACGGGCGGCTGACCGGTCTGATCACCGTCAAGGACTTCGTCAAGACCGAACAGCACCCGCTGGCCACCAAGGACAGCGACGGGCGGCTGCTGGTCGGCGCGGCGGTCGGCGTCGGCGATGACGCGTGGGAGCGCGCCATGGCACTCGTCGACGCCGGAGTGGACGTGCTGATCGTCGACACCGCGCACGCCCACAACCGCCGGGTGCTCGACACCGTCGGCAAGCTCAAGGCCGAGGTGGGGCATCGAGTCGAGGTCGTCGGCGGCAACGTCGCCACCCGCAGCGGCGCCGCCGCCCTGGTCGAGGCCGGCGCCGACGCGGTCAAGGTCGGGGTCGGCCCCGGGTCGATCTGCACCACCCGCGTGGTGGCCGGTGTCGGCGCACCTCAAATCACGGCGATTCTGGAGGCCACCGCGGTGTGCGCGCCGGCCGGTGTGCCGGTGATCGCCGACGGCGGTCTGCAGTACTCCGGCGATATCGCCAAGGCGTTGGCGGCGGGTGCGTCGACGGCGATGCTCGGCTCGCTGCTGGCCGGTACCGCGGAGGCGCCGGGTGATCTGATCTTCGTCAACGGCAAGCAGTTCAAGAGCTACCGCGGTATGGGTTCACTGGGTGCGATGCAGGGTCGCGGTGCGGCTGGATCCACCGGGCGGAGCTACTCCAAAGACCGCTATTTCCAGGACGATGTGCTCTCCGAGGACAAGCTGGTGCCCGAGGGCATCGAGGGCCGCGTCCCGTTCCGCGGCCCGCTGTCCACCGTCATCCACCAGCTCACCGGCGGCCTGCGTGCTGCCATGGGTTACACCGGTGCCTCGGGCATCGAGGGGTTGCAGCACGCGCAGTTTGTGCGGATCACCGCCGCGGGACTCAAGGAGAGCCACCCGCACGACGTCACCATGACTGTCGAGGCTCCCAACTACTACGCCCGCTAGGGGTCGACTCGTGCGTGACATGGTTGAAATCGGCATGGGCAGAACTGCCCGTCGCACTTACGAACTCGACGACATCAACATCGTTCCGTCCCGGCGGACGCGGTCGTCGAAGGATGTCTCTACCGCCTGGCAGCTCGATGCCTACCGGTTCGAGATCCCGGTCGTGGCCCACCCGACCGACGCCTTGGTGTCCCCGGAGTTCGCCATCGAAATGGGCCGCCTCGGCGGGCTCGGTGTGCTCAACGGCGAAGGTCTGATCGGCAGGCACGCCGACGTCGAGGCCAAGATCGCCCAGGTGATCGAGGCGGCCGAGAAGGAGCCCGAGCCGTCGGCGGCGATCCGGCTGCTGCAGCAGCTGCACGCCGCGCCGCTGGACCCCGAGCTACTCGGTGCCGCGGTGGCCCGCATCCGCGACGCCGGAGTCACGACCGCGGTACGGGTGAGCCCGCAGAACGCCCAGGCACTGACCCCGGCGCTGGTGCAGGCCGGCGTTGAGCTGCTGGTCATCCAGGGCACGATCATCTCCGCCGAGCGGGTGGCGTCCGATGGTGAGCCGTTGAACCTGAAGACGTTCATCTCGGAGCTCGACATTCCGGTGGTGGCCGGCGGCGTGTTGGATCACCGCACCGCGCTGCACTTGATGCGCACCGGCGCGGCCGGCGTCATCGTCGGCTACGGCTCGACGCTCGGGGTGACCACCAGTGACGAGGTGCTGGGCATCAGCGTGCCGATGGCCACCGCGATCGCCGACGCCGCCGCGGCCCGACGGGAGTACCTCGACGAAACCGGTGGGCGCTACGTCCACGTGCTGGCCGACGGCGACATCCACACCTCGGGTGACCTCGCCAAGGCGATCGCCTGCGGTGCCGACGCCGTCGTGCTGGGCACTCCGCTGGCCGAGTCCGCCGAGGCTCTCGGCGACGGCTGGTTCTGGCCGGTGGCCGCGGCGCACCCGTCGCTGCCACGCGGTGCGCTGCTGCAGATCGCGGCGGGGGAGCGGCCCTCGCTGGACAAGGTGCTCAACGGCCCGTCCGACGACCCGTTCGGCTCGCTCAACCTGGTCGGCGGCCTGCGCCGCTCGATGGCCAAGGCCGGGTACTGCGATCTCAAGGAGTTCCAGAAGGTCGGCCTGACCGTCGGCCGCTGAGGTTTTTCCGCGAGCGTCACTCCAGCGTCACTGTCGGCGCCGAACGTGACACTAGGGTGACGCTCGAAGAATTAGGCGCACCTCGCTAGCTTGTTACCGATCGGTAAGTTCATACTGGATCGTATGGAACCGGATTTCGACGTTCTCATCATCGGTTCGGGTTTTGGCGGCAGCGTCAGCGCGCTGCGCCTCACCGAGAAGGGCTACAAGGTCGGCGTTCTGGAGGCGGGCCGCCGCTACGCCGACCACGAGTTCGCCAAGACCTCGTGGCGACTGCGCGAATTCCTGTGGGCGCCGCGGCTCGGCTGCTATGGCATCCAGCGGATCCACCTGCTACGCAACGTGATGATCCTCGCGGGCGCCGGCGTCGGCGGTGGATCGCTGAACTACGCCAACACCCTCTACGTGCCACCGGATCCGTTCTTCAACGACCCGCAGTGGAAGCACATCACCGACTGGCGCGCCGAGCTGATGCCGCACTACGACCAGGCGCAGCGGATGTTGGGGGTCGTCAAGAACCCGACGTTCACCGACGCGGACCGCATCATGAAGGAAGTGGCCGAGGAGATGGGTGTCGGCGACACGTTCACCCCCACGCCGGTCGGCGTGTTCTTCGGCGTGGGCGGGGAGAAGACGCCCGGCAAGACGGTGCCGGACCCCTACTTCGGCGGTGTCGGCCCCGCCCGCACCGGCTGCATCGAGTGCGGTGAATGCATGACCGGGTGCCGCCACGGCGCCAAGAACACTCTGGTCAAGAACTACCTCGGCCTGGCTGAACGTGCTGGCGCACAAGTCTTTCCGATGACCACGGTGACCAGCTTCGCCCAGCGGCCCGACGGTGTGTGGGAGATCAACACCGAGCGCACCGGGCGGGTCGCGCGCAAGGACCGCCGCACGTTCACCGCGAACCAGGTCATCCTGGCGGCGGGTACCTGGGGAACTCAGAAGCTGCTGTTCAAGATGCGCGACACCGGCACGCTGCCCAAGCTGTCCGACAAGCTCGGGGTACTGACCCGCACCAACTCCGAATCGATCGTCGGCGCAGGGCGTTTGGAGGCCCGCCCCGATCTCGACCTCACCCACGGGGTGGCGATCACGTCGTCGATTCACCCCAGTCCCGACACCCACGTCGAGCCGTGCCGCTACGGCAAGGGTTCCAACGCGATGGGTCTGTTGCAGACCCTGATGACCGACGGCCCCGGTCCCGAAGGCAGCGACGTCCCGCGCTGGAAGCAGTTGTTGACCAACGCCGGTGAAGACCCCAAGGGCATGATCCGGATGCTGAGCCCGCGCCGCTGGAGCGAGCGCACGATGATCTCGCTGGTCATGCAGCACTTGGACAACTCGATCACCACCTACACCAAGCGGGGGGCGTTCGGCCGGCGGCGCATGACCAGCAAGCAGGGCCACGGCGAGCCGAACCCCACCTGGATTCCGGTCGGCAACAAGGTGACTCGCCGCGTCGCCGAGAAGATCGACGGGGTGGCCGGCGGGACCTGGGGAGAGTTGTTCAACATTCCGTTGACGGCGCACTTCCTCGGCGGTGCGGCGATCAGCGACACACCTGCCAAGGGTGTCATCGACCCGTATCAGCGGGTGTACAACTACCCGACGCTGCATGTCATGGACGGCGCTTCGGTGTCGGCCAACCTCGGTGTGAATCCGTCGCTGTCCATCACTGCCCAGGCGGAGCGGGCAACATCGTTGTGGCCCAACAAGGGTGAAGAGGATCTTCGCCCGGCGCAGGGCCAGCCCTACCGGCGCCTGACGCCGATCGCGCCGAAGAACCCGGTGGTGCCCACCGAAGCTCCCGGCGGCCTGCGTAATCTGCCGATCGAGCCGATCAACACCGGGGTATAGCGCTCACTCCGCGCTGTGCCTGCGCGGCGCGCGCCCGGGAGGTTGCTCGGGAGCGGGCAGTAGGGCCTCGCGCGTCCGCAGCGTCACCGTGGTCGGGGTGCGGGTCGTCAACGTCAGCTCCTCGCCGGCGTGCCGGATGGTGAGCTTCCCGTCGGGCCCGTCGCGCAGGGTGTAGGTGACCTCATCATGGGTGACGTTGGCGGCCAGGCGGTACTTGCGCCAGTGCAGCCCGAACTTCAGCCGTGAAATCTCCTCGGGCAGTGCAGGATCCAGCGAGAGGATGTGCTCGTCGTCGCGGAGGCCGCCGAAGCCGGCGACCAGCGCGGTCCACGTGCCGGCCAGCGACGCCATGTGCAGCCCGTCCCGGGTGTTGTGGTGCAGGTCCCGGAGGTCGATCAGCGCTGCTTCCTGCGTGTAGTCGTGAGCCAGTTCCAGGTGGCCGACCTCGGCGCACATGACGGCCTGGGTGCAGGCCGACAGGGACGAGTCGCGCACCGTGCGACGCTCGTAATAGTCGACGTTGCGGGTCTTTTGGTCGTCGGTGAACGCGTGGCTCTGCCATTGCATCGCCAGCACCAGGTCGGCCTGCTTGATCACCTGGGATGGATAGAGCCGGACGTAGGGCTGGTGTAGCAGCAGCGGATAAACGGTCTCGGCGGTGAAGTTCCACTCCCGCAGCTTGGTGAAACCCTCGCATTGCTGGTGCACACCCAGGTGTGCGTCGTAGGGAATGTAGGTGCTGTCAGCGGCATTTCGCCATGCGGCAGTCTCCTCGGTGCTGACGCCCATCTCGTAGGCGGTTTCGGCGTTGCGGGCGCAGGCGTCGGCGGCGCTCCGGAGGTTATGCGCAGCCATGAGATTGGTGAACACGTTGTCGCGGACGATGGCGGTGTATTCATCGGGCCCGGTGACTCCGTCGAGATGCCAGACGCCGTCGCGGTCGTGGTGACCCAGGGACATCCACAGCCGTGCCGTCTCGACGAGAACCGAAAGCCCGCAATCGGATTCGAGTGAGTGGTCTCCGGTGACCGTGCGGTACCGCTCAAACGCCATCGCGATGTCGGCGTTCACGTGCCAGGCTGCGGTGCCGGCCGGCCAATAGGCCGAGCATTCCTCTCCGCGAATCGTCCGCCACGGGAACGCCGCACCCTGCAGGTCGAGCAGTTCGGCCCGCTGCTTGGCCAGATCGAGTATGGAAGCGCGCCAGCGCAACGCGTCGGCGGCCGCATCGGGTTTGGTGTAGGTCAGCACCGGCAGCACGAAACCTTCGGTGTCCCAGAAGGCGTGGCCGTCATAGCCGGGTCCGGTGAGTCCCTTGCCGGGGATCGCCCGCCGCTCGGCTCGCACGCTGGCCTGGATCACGTGGAACAGGCCGAACCGCACCGCCTGTTGCACGTCCGGGTCACCGTCGACCTCGACATCGGCGCAGTCCCAGAACTCGTCGAAGAATGCCCGCTGAGCTTTCAGCAGACCGTCCCACCCGGTGTAGCGAGCGCCGGCCAGCGCGCCGGCCACCTGATCGCGCAGCGCCGGCCGAGATCGCAGACTCGACCAGCCGTACGCCAGGTACTTCACGATGCGCAACTTCTGGCCCGGCCGCAGCCCGCAGATGACCGTGGTACGCGCGATGTCCTCGTGCGCGATGGCGTCGATCTCCACCCGGCCCGGCACTTCGACCAGATGATCCATGGCGGCCGCAATCATCAACTTGCTCGCCCTGGTGCGGTGCACCAGAAGCGAACCCTCTTCAGTGGCCTCGTGTTGGATCGCCTCGAGCGGATGCTTCAAGACGGCCGACACCCGCGGATCATCGGACTGCTCCGGCTGGTCCTCATTGGCGACCAGCTCGGATTGCACAGTGACACGGGTGAATTCGTCCACGGCCTCGACCACGTACTCGATAGCGGCGACCGAGCGCTGCACCAGCGACACCAGTCGTGTCGACACCACCTTGATCTGCTTGCCCGCAGGGGAGCGCCACCGGACCCGGCGCGTCAGCGTTCCCGCCCGCAGGTCGAGGATGCGCTCGTGCTCGTCGAGGTCGCCGTACCGGACGTCG
This sequence comes from Mycolicibacterium crocinum, assembly GCF_022370635.2. The sequence goes on from NZ_CP092362.2 coordinate 1,524,505, forward strand.
AAGGGTTCGTCGTCGACCAGGAGTCGCAGGATCTTGCCGTTGGTGACGTCGACGATCGTCTGGCCGTCCTCGGGGTAGCCGAATCCCGACTCGGCATACGGCAGCGGTCGCGTCTCGTAGAACGAGTTCAGGTATGTCCCCGGAATACCGAACGGCTCGCCCTCGTCGAGATTGCCACGTAATCCGATGTGCCCGTTGGACAATGCGAACAGCGACTCCGACTGCGCCAGTTGGTCAAGATTCAGGTGGGTTTCCCGGACCTGCCAGGGCTCGATGGGAAACGCGTCACCTCTGATCACTGCGGATCCAGTAATTGGGCGAGATCGGTGACGACGACGTCGGCGCCGTTGTCCCGCAAGGCATCAGCCTGGCCCAGCCGATCGACGCCGACGACGAAACCGAACTTCCCGGCCCGGCCCGCCGCCACCCCGGCGAGGGCATCTTCGAACACCGCCGCGTGTGCGGGTTCGACGTTGAGTAGTTGCGCTCCGCGCAGGAACGAGTCGGGTGCGGGCTTGCCGCGCAGGTTCTCGTCGCGGATCGTGACCCCGTCGACGCGCTGCTGCACGAAGCGGTCCAGCCCGGTGATCTCGAGGATCTGCTCGGTGTTGGCGCTCGACGACACCACCGCCGCCGGGATGCCCGCGGCATGCACCGCCTCGAGGTAACGCCGCGACCCGTCGAACACCTCGACGCCCTGCTTCTGCAGGATCTGTTGAAACAAGGCGTTCTTGCGGTTGCCCAACCCGTTGATCGTCTCGGCGGTCGACGGGTCGTCGAAGTCGCCTTCCGGCAGATCGATGTTGCGGCTGGCCAGGAACGAGCGGACGCCGTCTTGCCGCTTCTTGCCGTCGATATAGGTGCGGTAATCGTTCACCGGGTCGAACGGCACGAATGCGCTGTGAGCTCGTTGCGCCCGTCGCTCGAGGTAGCCGTCGAACATCGACCTCCAGGCGCGGGTGTGCACCCGGGCCGTGTCGGTCAGGACGCCGTCGAGGTCGAACAAGCAGGCATGTACCTCGTCTGGCAGTCCCAGCACGCGCGGTCTCCTTTGTCCGATCCCCCCGCTGTCCATTCCCGTTCTTACCGCAGAACATTCCTGGGCGGCCGTGAACCTACGCGAGGTGGCGGCGGAGGTGATCGGAGAGGCTGCTGCGGAAATCCTGCATCGCAGGTACTTTGGCGGCGAGTCCGTCGGCCCCGTGGTACATCCCGGGCACGGTGACCAGCTCGCAGGGGACACCCGCGGCGCGCAGCCGATTCGCGTAGTCGACAGATTCGTCGTAGAACAAGTCCAGGTCACCGACACCTATCCACGCCGGAGCCAGGCCGGACAGGGACTCGCGCCGGGCCGGCGCGGCGTACGGCGGCGCCTCCGATTCCCGTGGTGCATGGCCGAGATACGCCGTCCAGCCGAACCGATTGGACTCCGGGGTCCACAGGAACCGGCCCCGGCCGTTGTGGTCGGGCCGCAATACGGTGCGATCGTCGAGCATCGGATACGCCAGCGCCTGCGCCACCAACGGGATTCCCTCGTCGTGTGCCCGCTGCGCGACGGCCGCCGACAGCCCGCCGCCGGCACTGGACCCGGTGACCGCGATGCGGTCCGGATCGATGCCGAGCTCGTCGGCGTTGTCGCGCATCCAGTAGAGCGTCGACATGCAATCGTCGAGCGCGGCCGGGTAGGGGTGCTCGGGTGCCAGCCGGTAATCCGGCGACGCGACGAGCACTCCCAGTTGACGGGCCAGCGCCGCACTGCCCCGGACCTCGGACTGCGGGGAGCCGACCACCATGCCGCCGCCGTGGATGTAGAGCAGCGCAGCGGTGCCACGGTTCGGCGGGGTCAAAACCAGCACCAGTCGCCCCGCGACCTGACGTCGGGCCATCGTGACGCCATGCCCAGGTGGGATGGTGATGCGGGCGGCCAGCCTGGTGGTTTTCAGCGAGCGCATCGTGGTGTCGCGGGCCAGCACGGGCAGAAGCGGGCTGCGCAGTTCGGCGGGCACCGCGGCGAGGCCGTCGCGCACCGACAGGTAGCGGCGCAGCGCCACGGCGGCCGACGCGGCGATAGTGACTCCCAGGGCCGCCGTCAGGGCTTTCATCAGCGACAGGCTACCTGCGCCTGGCGCGCGGTCGGGCGATCTGCGCGCACTAGACTCTATGCGTGACATCCCCCTCGCCTCGCCCTGTGTTGGTGGTCGATTTCGGCGCCCAGTACGCCCAGCTGATCGCCCGTCGGGTCCGGGAAGCCCGGGTCTTCTCCGAGGTCATCCCGCACACCACGACCGTCGAGGAGATCAAGGCCAAAGATCCGCAGGCCATCGTGCTCTCCGGTGGACCGTCCAGCGTGTACGCCGATGGCGCCCCGCAGCTCGATCCCGCCGTGTTCGATCTCGACGTGCCGGTGTTCGGCATCTGTTACGGATTCCAGGCCATGGCGCAGGCGCTCGGCGGCACGGTAGCTCACACCGGCACCAGTGAGTACGGCCGCACCGAATTGGAAGTCCTTGGCGGCGAACTGCATTCGGGCCTGCCCGGTTCGCAGCCGGTCTGGATGAGCCACGGCGACGCGGTCACCTCGGCGCCGGAGGGGTTCGAGGTGGTGGCCGTCAGCTCCGGTGCGCCGGTCGCTGCCTTCGAGGACCGTGCCCGTCGATTGGCCGGGGTGCAATATCACCCGGAGGTCATGCACACCCCGCACGGCCAGCAGGTGCTCAGCCGGTTCCTGCACGACTTCGCCGGTATCGGTGCGAGTTGGACCCCGGCCAACATCGCCGAGACCCTGATCGAGCAGGTTCGCGAGCAGATCGGGGACGGTAAGGCCATCTGCGGGCTCTCCGGCGGTGTCGATTCAGCGGTGGCTGCCGCGCTGGTGCAGCGTGCCATCGGTGATCGGCTCACGTGTGTGTTCGTCGACCATGGACTGCTGCGCTCCGGTGAACGGGAGCAGGTGCAACGAGATTTCGTGGCCGCCACCGGTGCCCGACTGGTGACGGTGGATGCCGAGGGACGGTTCCTGCAGGCGCTGTCCGGTGTACACGACCCCGAAGGCAAGCGCAAGATCATCGGCCGGGAGTTCATCCGGGCATTCGAGGGTTCGGTGCGAGACCTGTTGGCCGAGAACGACTCTGACGGCCATGAGGTTGAATTCCTGGTGCAGGGCACGCTATATCCCGACGTCGTCGAGTCCGGTGGCGGAACGGGAACGGCGAACATCAAGAGTCATCACAACGTCGGTGGGTTACCGGCGGACCTGAAGTTCAAGCTCGTCGAACCGCTGCGACTTCTGTTCAAGGACGAGGTGCGCGCGGTGGGCCGCGAGTTGGGTCTGCCCGAGGACATCGTTGGGCGCCAGCCTTTCCCGGGGCCCGGCCTCGGTATCCGGATCGTCGGCGAAGTGACGGCGAGCCGGCTGGACACGCTGCGCCGAGCCGACCTGATCGCCCGCGAGGAGTTGACGTCGGCCGGTCTGGACAACCAGATCTGGCAGTGCCCGGTGGTGTTGCTGGCCGATGTGCACTCCGTCGGTGTGCAGGGCGACGGGCGAACCTACGGCCATCCGATCGTGCTGCGGCCGGTGTCCAGCGAGGACGCGATGACCGCCGATTGGACGCGGGTGCCGTACGAGGTGCTCGAGCGGATCTCCACCCGCATCACCAACGAGGTGCCCGAGGTGAACCGGGTGGTCCTCGACGTCACCAGCAAACCACCCGGCACCATCGAATGGGAGTAACTACTTCCCTTTGCCCGTGATAGCGTGGGCGTTTGCTGCGTCGATTCGCGGTGCAGGTCGGGGAAGGTTTCATCGTGAACGAAAAGTTTCGGGCGCGGATCTGGATGGGTGCGGGAATCTTTGCCCTCGGCGTAGGTGCCGCGTTGACCACCGGGGCGGGGGACGCGAGCGCGGACAGCACCGGCACGAGTCACTCAGGGGTGGCGCACCACCAGAAGCGCGCATCGGCGCCGTCCACGCCGTCGCGGACCACCAAGCCGAAGAACCGGACCACCGTCGCGGGGGTTCGTGCGAAAGCCGTGGTCGATAACCCCTTGACCGAGCAGGACAAGTCGATCGCCGAACAGGACAAGGCGATCGCCGCACAAGAGAAGGCGTTCGACAACAACGCGCGAATCGCCGTGTTCAACTTCGCCACGTTGCCGCCCGAGGTCAACTCCAGTCGGCTCTACAGCGGTTCGAGTGCCACCGCGATGCTGGACGCCGCAGATGCGTGGAACAACCTCGCCAACGGCCTCAACGGCGCGGCACAGGGCTTCGATCGAGCGTCCCAGGGACTGAATTCGGCGACATGGGCTGGGCCGGTATCCGCAGCAATGTCGAATGCCGCGAGTGCCTATTCCGGATGGTTGAGCGCACGGGCCGGGCAAGCGGAGAACGCGGCGGCTCAGGCATCGGCTGGGGCCGCGGCTTACGAATCGGCTTTCAACGCAGGCGTGCCGCCGTCGGTGATCGCCGCCAACCGTGCGCAGCTGGCACAGTTGGCGGCCGTCAACGTGTTCACGGGCAACATCCCCGCGATCGCGGCAACCGAGGCGATGTACTTGGGGATGTGGGCTCAGGACGTTGGGGCGATGGTCAACTATCACCCCACGCCCAAGCCCTGATCGCGTTAAGTCGCTGAGGCGGCGGCGATTTCGGCGATCGCCTCGTCCAGGGTCTTGTCGAATTCGTCGTCGCTCTGCTGAGCGGTCAGCCCCTCGGTTAGCGCGCGCGAGAAGCTGGCGATGACACCGTGGTTGCGGGCCAGCTTTGCGCAGGCGTCGGTGCGGTCGTAGCCGCCGGACAGGGCGACCACCCGCATCACCCTGGGATGCTCGACCAGCTCGTGGTAGAGGTCGTCGGTGTCGGGCAGCGTGAGCTTGAGCATCACCTGCTGATCCTCGCCAAGGTCGCCGAGGTGGCTGAGAATCGCTGCCTTGAGCTGCTTTTCGGCGGCGGCCTTCTCCGGGCTATGGATGTCGACCTCGGGCTCGATGATCGGCACGAGTCCGGCGGCCAGAATCTGGCGGGCGATCGCGAACTGCTGCTCGACCACCGCGTCCAGGCCACCGCCGGGCAGCTTGATGACCGAACGCATCTTGGTGCCGAAGATCCCCTTCTCGACCGCGCGGGCCAGCAGCGCGTCCAGGCCGTCGATGGGCTTCATCACCTGAGCGCCGTCTTCTTCGGCGGCCAGACCCTTGTCGACCTTGAGGATCGGCACGACGTTCTTGACGTTCCACAGGTAGTCGGCAGTCGGACGGCCCTCGATCTCGCGGTCCATGGTCATCTCGAACAGAATCGCGGCAATGATCCGATCACCGTTGAAGCTCGGGCTGGTGATGATCCGGGTGCGCATCTCGTGCACCAGGTCGAACATCTGCTCATCGCCGGAGTACGCGTCCTCGGCGATGCCGTAGAGCTTCAGCGCCTTGGGAGTACTGCCGCCGCTCTGGTCCAGCGCGGCGATGAAGCCGGCTCCGTGGGCGACCTTCTCAGCTTGTTCGCGGTTGATCGTCATGCCCTGCATCGTGCCAGGTGCGATTTCGGCCCCGTCACCACCATCGGCTTGGGTGCACAGCGGGGCGATTTCCACGCTTGACGCTGTCGGTGGGTGGGTGTTTACTCGGGGTATCGAACATACATTCGAACACAGTGAATCGGGACCGCAGCTGGAGGTGGGTGATGACGGCGTCGATTGCCCTGGAGGATCGTCAGCTTAACCGCGCTGAGCAGCTAGAACAACTCCGGCGCAAGATGGCGGCGGTCTCGGGGAAGGTCGGCGCCACCCGGCCTGTTACGGATGTGGCGAATGAGGTGATTCCTGCCTCTGAAAGTTTGCTGCCAGTCCCCGAATCGCTGGCCGGACTGCTGCCCGCTGGGTTGCCGCGTGGTGCCGTGGCAGTGGCATCGGGGGCACTGTCCTTGCCGGTGAGTATGGCCGCGGCGGTCACGGCGGGCGGTGGGCATGTGGCCGTTCTCGGGTTACCGGATTTTGGTCTGCTGGCCGCCGCGGAGATGGGTGCGGACCTGAGCCGGCTGGCGGTGATTCCGGACCCGGGCACCGATCCCGTGGAGGTGGCCGCGGTGCTGATGGATGGGATGGATCTGGTGGTGCTCGGGCTGGCCGGCCGGACGGTGACCGCTACCCGGGCACGTGCGGTGGTGGCCCGGGCCCGGCAGAAGGGCTGCACCCTGCTGGTGGCCCGGGGTGACTGGCAAGGCGCAACCATGCGCTTGGACGCTCGGGTGCGCGGATATGAGATCACCGCGGGTCGCGGCGATGTCCCGGTATCGGGGTGTGGCCGTATCAGTCGGGTGCGGTTGTCGGTCAGGGCGCACGGTCGCGCCGCCCGGTCCAGGGTGAGCTGACATGACCGGCCGGGTGCTGGCGATCTGGTGCATGGACTGGCCCGCGGTCGCGGCGGCCGCGGCGGCCGGACTGCCGGCGACATCCCCGGTCGCCGTCACCCTGGCCAACCGGGTGATCGCCTGTTCGGCTGCTGCCCGCGCAGCCGGGGTGCGACGCACGTTGCGTCGGCGCGAGGCGCAGGCCCGGTGCCCGCAGCTGCATGTGGTCACCGCCGACCCGGCGCGGGACGCCCGCTACTTCGAAGGGGTGACGGCTGCGGTCGACGAGGTGGTGCCGCGCGCCGAGGTGCTGCGGCCGGGGCTGCTGGTGTTGTCCGTTCGCGGGGCCGCCCGCTACTTCGGTTCCGAGCCGGCCGCCGCCGAGCGGTTGGTCGACGCTGTCGCCGCAGCCGGTGCCGAATGTCAGGTAGGCATTGCCGACCAGTTGCCGACGGCGGTCTTCGCCGCCCGTGCAGGCCGGGTGATCGAGCCCGGCGGGGATGCCCGGTTCCTGTCCGCGCTGTCGATCCGCCAGCTCTCCGGTGAACCCAGCCTGTCCGGTCCGGGCCGTGAGGAGCTGGCCGATCTGTTGTGGCGCATGGGTATTCGCAACCTCGGCCAGTTCGCGGCGTTGTCGCGCAGCGATGTCGCGTCCCGGTTCGGTGCCGACGGGGTGGCCGCGCACCGCTTCGCCCGCGGGGAGCCGGTACGCGGGCCGTCCGGTCGCGAACCGGCGGCCGACCTCGAGGCGGTGCTGCAGTGCGACCCACCGGTCGACCGGGTCGACGCGGCCGCGTTCGCCGGCCGGACACTGGCCGGTGCCCTGCATCGCAGCCTGGAGGCGGCCGGTGTGGGATGCACCCGGTTGGCCATCCACGCCGTCACCGCCAACGGCGGTGAGCTGACCCGGGTGTGGCGCTGCGCCGAGCCGCTGACCGAGGACGCCACCGCCGACCGGGTGCGCTGGCAGCTCGACGGCTGGCTCAACAGGCGCAGGCCCGACGACCGCCCGAACTCGCCGGTGACGATGCTTCGGCTGCAGCCGGTGGAAGTTGTTTCCGCAGAAGCACTTCAGTTGCCGCTGTGGGGCGGGGTTGGTGAGGAAGACCGGTTACGGGCCCGCCGGGCGCTGGTTCGGGTGCAGGGGTTGCTTCGCCAGGAAGCCGTCCAGATGCCCGTGTTGTCCGGTGGTCGTGGTCCGGCCGAGCGCATCACGCTGACTCCACTCGGTGACGAGCTGGTGCCCAGGGCCCACCCCGATCGGCCATGGCCGGGGCGGTTGCCGGAGCCCGCCCCCGTGGTGATCCTCGATGATCCAGTGGAATTGCTTGATGCCCAAGGCAATCCGGTACGTGTTACCGGTCGCGGGATGTTCACGGCCGAGCCGGCGCGATTGGACGGTGCGGGTCACCACTACCGGGGGGTGCTGAGCTGGTGGGCCGGGCCGTGGTCGGTGGACGAACGGTGGTGGGATCAGGGCCAGCAGTCCAGGGCGGGCCGGACGGCCCGCGCTCAGGTGCTGGTGGACAGCCGGCCCGGTGAGCCGGGAACCGCGCTGCTGCTGTGCTATCGGCAGCGCCGGTGGTATCTGGAAGGCGTCTACGAATGAGCAAGCTGCCGCGCGAACGGGCCCACCCGTTCGATGAACCGATCGAAGAACGCCTCCGGATCGACGCCGATGCCGACGTGCGCGTTGGGTTCCCGGCCCCACCGGCGGCTCCAGTCGGCGATCGTCATGCCGCGGGTGAGCGTTCCGGTGAGTTCGACGTCGACCGTCGTCGCCCGCGTTTGGATCAGGCCGGGATCCAAGGCGACCGCCGCCGCCAACGGATCGTGCAGGTGCGCCAGATACCCCTCGCCCTGGTCGAAGTGAAACTCGAAGTAGAACCGCATCGCATCCTCGAGCGCGCGGATCAACCCGTTGTCCGCCGTCGACCGGGTGCCGCGGGAGTCGAGCACGCTCATCGCGGTGCTGGCGGTGTCCGCAGCGACGGCCAGGCGGCTCAGGATCTTCGGCGTCAGCTGAATGCTCTCGGTCAGGTTCAACCCGCACACGATCGGAAGTTGATGCGGTGCAATCGTATTGGCATCCGCGGCCCGCCCCCAGGCGTCGAAGACCTCGGCTGCGGCTTCCGGGTCGACGCTGATGTTCCACTCGGCCACCGGAGTGGTGTTCCCGCGGTAGTCGAACGCCCCGCCCATGATCACCAGTCGGCGTAACAGCGAGGGCAGGTTCGGTTCATCACGCACGGCCAGTGCGAGGTTGGTCATCGGTCCGGTGACCAGACCGATGAGCTCGCCGGGCAGGTCGTGGGCGGCGCGTACCCACGCCTCGGCCGCGTCGTAACTGGTGAGTTCACGTTCGTGCACCGGCAATTCGGCATAGCCCAGGCCGGCGGGCCCGTGGGTGTCTTCGGCCGTGCGCATCTCCGTGCTCAGCGGTTGGTCGGCGCCCCGCGACACCGGGATCGCGGTGGCCCCGCACAGTTCGAGCAGCCCGAGGTTATTGCGGCACACCTGATCCACGTCGACATTGCCACCGGTGGAGGCGATGCCGACCAGGTTGGCGTCGGAGCTGGCCAGCAGGTACACCAGCGCCATCGCGTCGTCGACGCCGGTGTCCACATCGGCGAAAACGGGTAGCGCAGTGGCCTGGTCATCCCCGACAGTCACGCGGTCACGATACCTGTCGTCGCATCAACTCTCCGGACCGCGCGTCCCGCGTGGGCGGATGATGGCGGCCAATCCGTCGCGGTCGGACACGCCGAGTTTCAGGCACGCCCGATACACGTGACCCTCCACGGTGCGGACCGAAACCGACAGGTGCTTGGCGATTTCGCGGTTCGACCGGCCGGCGGCGACCAGCTCGGCGACCTCGAGTTCACGCGCGGTCACCGGCAGCGGTCTCGCCGCGGCTCGGATTGCGGGGGAGGAGACGCCACCGCACAACGACACCAGACGCATTGTCCGCGTGAGTGATTCGATCTGCTTGCGGCGAGCGCTGCGCTGCTCGTGGCAGGCGGCCGACTGCGCGGCGGCATCGGCGGCCGAGAACAGCAGACCGGCCCGTTCGAATTCGAGGCTGACCGCGTCCAGCGCATCGCCGTCGGCCTGCGCCACGGCGGCGGCGTGCCGGGCATACAACTGCGGCAGCGGACCGTCGACACGTGCGACCAGCGACTGCAGCCGATGCGTCAACTTGCGGTCACCGAAGCGGGCGGCGTCGTGCAATGCCTCGGCCTCCACCGCGAATTGCCCGCTGCGGTGGGCGGCGTCGGCGGCCGCGCGAGACAGCTCGACGGCACGGCGCCCGCCGCCGCGGGCCGCGGCGATCCACGCCTTGGCGACCAACACCTGCGGGTCGAACAATGCCACCGACGGGCCGACGTGCTCGGCGGCCTCGGCCAGCACCCGCTCAGCGTCATCGGCTCTGCCCAAACCGGCATAGGCGCGGGCCAGCAACAGCCGGCCGGGCAACCGCCATGGCAGCGAGTTCTCCGCATTGAACGCCGCAAGCGCCTGTTCGAGTGTTGGAATCGCGTCGGCGAACCGGCCTCGATAGCTTGCCACCAAACCGGCCATCGTCTTAGCGATCGCCCAGCCGAGAAACTCGCCGGACGACGAGAATTCGGCGTAGTTCACGGCGTGTGTTTCGGCCTTGTCCAGCTCACCGGTGTGCACCAGCGCCAGCACCTCGCCATAGCGGGCGAGCATCCGGATCAGACCATCGGTCGACTTCTGAGTCTCGAAGCAGCGCGCCACGATCGCAGTGAACTCGTCGCCGCGCCCGGCCAGCGGCATCGCCATGCCGGCCGCGAAAGCCGCGGTCTCCAGGGCTTGTTCGGGAGCCGCGGGGTCGGACAGCACCGCCTCGGCCTTGGCCATACCTTCGGTCAACCTGTTCTCGAAGACCGTGAACGCGGCGTCGGCGGCGTCGAGCATCGGCCGCAGGATCGGGTTGGTGACCCGGCCGCGCAGCAGCTCCAGCACCGCGTTGGCGCGCGCCACCTCGCCGAGCGACCAGAACACGATCGAGGCCCGCGGGATACCCCACAGCAGCAGTTGAACCTCGTCGAGGTCGCCGGGGTCGAAGCGAGCCAGGATCTCGTCAGCCTCAGCCGGCCGGCCCTGCCACATCAGCGCCCGCGACAGCAGGTGCGCGGATCGCATGTCGGCTTCCCGCTCGAATGCGGTGCGCGCCAAGCGTTCTCCCAGCGGTGCGTTGGCCAGCGACACCGCGTCCTTGGCCGCCACCACCAGCAGCCCGGTCTCGGCGGTCTGGTCACTGTCCAGATACAGCTCGGCCAGCCTGATCCGGCCGGCCGCCGATGTCGGCTTCCGCCTCTTCAGCACCGTGACGATCTGGCCGCGCAACATCCTGGCCGATGCCGTGCCGATCTGGCGCCGCACCACATCGCCGTAGAGCGGATGACTGATCCGCGCGTTGAGCGTCGGCCCGTCGCGGTCGATCCGGATCAACTGTTCGGACTCCGCGGCATCGATCGCCTGCTCGCCGGCCAGTTCCACCAGCGCGTCGAGGTCCAGCGGTTCGCACAGGGACAGCAGCCGCAGCACCGTGACGGCTGCGGGGTCGGCGTTGTCGAAACGGTTCTCCAGCAGCGTGGCCAGACCGGGCGACACCGTCGTCGCGCCGCGCAGCTGCCAGACGCCCTTGACCTCGCTGAGGGTGCCGGCCTCCAGCGCCGCCTCCACAATGTGGCGCAGGAACAGCGGGTTGCCGCCCGACTGGGACCAGATGACGTTGGCGCTGAGCTCTTCCAAGGTGCCGCCGAGCACCGATTCGACCAGGGTGATGCATTCCTCCTTGCTGAATGGTTCTAGGTCGACGCGCCTCAGGTAGCCGTCCTTCCACAGCGTCATCACCGAATCCGGGACCGGCTCGCCGCTGCGCACCGTCGCGACGATCGACCCGGTGCGTTCGACGGCGATCTGGTGCAGCAGCGTTGCCGACAACTGGTCGAGGAGATGCGCATCGTCCACGCCGATCACCGCCGGACCGTCGGCCAACAGGGACTGGCGTGCCGATACCAGCAGTTCGATCGGATCGCGTGCCTCGGTGGGCTGGACCCACTGCGCGAAAGCGCCCAGCGGAATGCTGCTCGACGACGCGGTGCAGGCGGCCCACCGGGCGCGACCGGGCAGCGATGAGGTGACCGAACGTGCCAGAGTCGTCTTGCCGACCCCCGCCGCGCCGGTGATCACGACGCCTGAAGCTTCGCTGTCGGCCAGCGCCGACTTGATGACCTCGTACTTGGCCGGGCGCTCCAATAGCTGCCAGCCCGTCCCCATGGGGTCAGCCTAAGTGCCTGCCCGCCGTGCCGCTGTGTGTCTTGTGGGATTCGGCTGAGTTCACCAGTGCACGCCGGGCACCAGTCGCACGACCTGCTTGACGGGGCGCGGGGCGCGCAGCCGGATCACCGGCAGACGCGGGCCAGAAAACGAAGCACGTCGGACTTCGCCGCGGGCCGCCGGTGAATCGGGGTAGCCCAGGTAAAGCTGATGCAGAACCCGGCGGGCCAGCTTGGGAGTGAAGTACTGGCCCGCGTCGGCCAGCGTGCCCAGCGGGGTGTCGATGCGCACTGGTTTCTCCACCAGCGCCCGAACGACCATCGCCGCGGCATGTTCGGCGCTGATCGGCGGCACCGGATTCAGCCGGCCCGACGGTGCGATCATCGGCGTCTTCACCAACGGCATGTGGATGGTCGTGAAGGTGATGTTGTCCGACAACGTCTCCGAGGCCACCACATCGGTGAAGGCATCGAGGGCGGCCTTGGTCGGCAGGTACGAACTGTACTTGGGATTGCGTGCCTGCACGCCGGCGCTCGACACGTTCACCACGTGACCACACCGCCGTGCCCGCCAGTGCGGCAGCAGCGCCAGCACCATCCGCACGGCGCCGAAGTAGTTGACCGCCATCACCCGCTCGTAGTCGTGCAACCGGTCGGTCGACGCGCTCACCGACCGGCGAATCGAGCGGCCGGCGTTGTTCACCAAGTAGTCGACGTGACCGAATCGGCCGAGGATTTCGGCGATCGTCGTGTCGACGGACTCGGTGTCGGTCACGTCGCAGCTGAACGCGACGGCCTGCCCGCCGTCGGCGGTGATCTCGTCGACCAACTCCTGCAGCGCTTCGCCGTTGCGCGCCAATGCGAATACGGTCGCGCCGCGCGCTGCCACCGCGACCGCGGAGGCCCGGCCGATGCCACTGGACGCGCCGGTGATGATCACGTGTCGGCCCGCCAGCGGCGCAGAGTCGGAATCGCCGCGCTCGGGATCGAGATGCTGCGCCCAATATCGCCACAGCGCGGGAGCATAGTCCGAGAACTCTGGCGGCTCGATTCCGCTGGGAAGCAACACCTTTCGGGTCCATTCGGAGTGAAACACGGCCGAAGTCTCCAACGTGTCGATGGCCTCTGGCGGCACGCCGAGCTGCGTTACGGCCATGTCCCGCAACACCTTCGCGCGCCCGCGGACCGCCAGCAGCGGCTCGGCGACCTGCCGCGGCAGCCCGCCGCGCAGCGGCGGCAGCCCCGCAGCCCGGGCCACACCCCGATAGATCTGGCGCAGGCCGACCGGTGCCGGCGCGGTCAGGTGGAAGGTCTGCCCGTCCCGGTCGTCGGCATGCATGAGTTCCACCAACGCATCGACGACGTAATCGACCGGCACGACATTGATCCGGCCGATGTCCGGCAGGAGAACCGGCGTGACCGACGGCAATGCGGACAGCCGGGCCAGCAACCCGAAGAGGTGGTACGGGCCCGTGATCCGGTCGATCTCGCCGGTGCGCGAGTCGCCCACGACCACCCCCGTGCGGTAGATGCGAAAGCGTGCATCCGCCGAGCGCACCAGTTGCTCCGCCTCGAAGGCCGCCCGGTGCCGGGCGCTGGGCAACTGCTGGCCGACGTCGAAATCGTTCTCGGTGAACTCGCCGCGGAAATCACCGGCCACCGCCACCGAGGAGACGTGATGCAACGTCGTCGCGCCCAACTCCCGGGAGAGCGCGACGGCCGACTCGGTGTCGGCCCCCCGTAGGTTCACGACATGGTCGGCACCCGGCGGCGCGCATGCGTCGGACAGCGTGTGCACCCGCTCACCCCAGTCCGCGGCGAGCAGGGCCACCCGGGCCCGAGCCGACGGGTCGTCGACCGTCAGCCACACGTGCGCGTCATCGCGCTCGTCGAGCAGGCGGGTGACAACTCGGCGACCGATGAACCCGGTACCGCCGGTAACGACATAATGCATGGATCATCTTTGATCGCCGATCCCGCCGCGGTCAACAGTGCACGGACATCCGCTCCCGAAACCAGTCCGGCCACGGCTGCTTCTCGAACGTCACCGCGTCGACACACACGTGGACCATCGTCGCGTCGGCGATCAGGTCCTCGCCGCGGCGGATGGCGAATCGGGTCCGCATCGACGTCTGCCCCAACGGCTCGAAGCCGACCCCAACCATCAGGTCGTCGTCGAATCGCGCCGGCTGGCGAAACTGAAGCTCGGCCGCGGCGACGACGAAGTCGATGCCCCTGTCGAGCAGCACCTGGTAGTCGCCGAAGATGTCCCGAATGGCCTCGTTGAGCGCCATGTCGACCCAGGTCAGGTAGTGGCCGTTGAAGACCCGGCCCTGCATGTCGCATTCGACATACCGCACGCGCAGCGGCGTGCCGAACCTCATCGGCGTCATCTCAGAACGAGGTGATGCCGTCCCAGTCCACGAGCGTCCAGCCGATCACCGGGTTGCCGGTTACCACTACCCGGCCGGTATTGGGCAGCGGGTGATCCGTTGCGAGGCTGTCTTTGGCGTTACGCGCATTCATCAACGTCCACAACATGATTGACGCGGAGCTGGAGAATGCGACGGGCTTGTTGTTGCCGCTTTCGTAGATCTTCTGCACCGCACCGGTGAACTTGCCGTTGAACTCGGCGCCGCTCACCGAACCGGGAATGGCGAAGTCGGTGTCCCCGCGCAGCCAGTCGGCCGGGGCGACCATGTAGGTGGCGGCGGCATTCTTCACGTTGCCGCCGTCGAACCAGCCGGCCGAGATCTCGTCGAGGCCGGGCAACACGGTCACCTGCTTACCGAGCGCCTTGGCCATCGGCGCGGCAGTCTGCTGTGTGCGCACCATCTCCGAGGCGTAGACGCCGTCGTACCCATTGCTCTTCAGCCTGTTGGCCGCGGCGGCGGCCTGCTGCTCGCCGGTCGGCGTCAGCGATGGTCCGGGAACCGATGTGTCGATCACCCCGGCCGCGTTGGCCTCCGACTCCCCGTGTCGGATGAAGGTCAGCGTGATCGTGCGGTCGTGCGGTGTGTCGGAACTGCAGCTGGCGAGAAGCACGGCCGCCAATAGCGCGGCGATCAGGGAGATGAGGGTCCGGGCGCGCAGAAGATGCATCCTTCTAGGTTGCCTTGTCGACCGCTGTGGTGGGCGTGAATTCTGTCAGTGCGACGATGATGTTTCTGATCCGACGACGTCAGGAGTGCGGCAATGGCCATCGACCCCACAGCAATCGGCGCGGTCACCGATCCTGCGCCCTACCAGTGGACCGATCGCGACACGATGCTCTATGCGCTCGGGGTCGGTGCGGGCACCGATGATTTGCCGTTCACCACCGACAACAGCCACGGCATCGCCCAGCAGGTCTTGCCCACCTTCGCGGTCATCTGCTGTCCGGCGTTCGGCGCCGCCACCAAGGTGGGTTCGTTCAACTGGGGCATGCTGCTGCACGGTTCGCAGGAGATCCGTCTGCACGCACCGCTGCCCGCCTCCGGTCAGCTCTCGGTGGTGTCCGAGGTGGCTGACATCCAGGACAAGGGCGAAGGCAAGAACGCGATCATCGTGATGCGCGGCAAGGGGACCGATCCCGAGACCGGCGAACTCGTCGCCGAGACGCTGTCGACCGCGGTCATTCGCGGCGAGGGCGGCTTCGGCGGTCAGCCGGGTCAGCGGCCCGCCGCCCCGGAGTTCCCCGACCGCGAGCCCGACGCCCGCATCGCCATGCCGACGCGGGCCGACCAAGCGTTGATCTACCGCCTGTCGGGTGACCGCAATCCGCTGCACAGCGATCCGTGGTTCGCCCGCGAGATGGCCGGCTTCGACAGGCCGATCCTGCACGGACTGTGCACGTATGGGTTCGCCGGCCGCGCACTGCTCGCCGAACTCGCCGGCAATGAGGCCGCCAAGCTCACCGCGGTGAGCGCACGGTTCACCTCGCCGGTGTTCCCGGGCGAGACGTTGACGACCTCGATCTGGCGCACCGAGCCCGGTCGGGCGGTCTACCGCACCGAGGCCAGCGGGCCCGACGGTTCCAACGCCCGGGTCGTGCTCGACGACGGCACTGCCGAGTACACGGACTGATGTCGCGGCACCGCCGCGGCGACTAACCGACGGCGCCGCCGACGAGGTGGCCGATGCCGAAGGTGATGCCCATCGCCAGCGCACCACCGATCACCACCCGGTAGATCGCCCGCCGCGGGTTGGCGCCACCGAGCCAGGCGCTGACCCAGCCGGTGATCGCCAAGGCGGCCAGCACCGCGACGAAGGTGATCGGCACCCGAATTGAGGCCGGAGGCAACAGGATTGCCAGCAGCGGCAGGATCGCACCGACCGTGAACGAGATCGCCGACGAGATGGCCGCCTGCCACGGGTTGGTCAATTCGTCGGGGTCGATGCGCAACTCGATGTCGACGTGGGCGGCGAACGCGTCATGGTCGGTGAGCTCCTCGGCCACGGTCCGCGCGGTCGCCGGCGTCAGGCCCTTGGCTTCGTAGAGCGCGGCGAGTTCGTCGAGCTCGGCCGCCGGCTCGGTGTCGAGCTCGCGGCGTTCCTTGCTCAGCATCGCCTCCTCGGAATCGCGCTGGGTGCTGACCGAGACGTACTCACCGACCGCCATCGATAGCGCGCCGGCGGCCAGAGCCGCGATGCCGGCGGTGAAGATCGGCCCGCGTTCGACGGTCGCGGCGGCGACGCCCACGACGATGCCGGCCGTGGACACGATGCCGTCATTGGCGCCGAGCACCCCGGCGCGCAGCCAGTTCAGTCGGCTGCCGAACTTGCCGTGGTGCGGCTCGGAGGGGTGGGTCGGTTGATCTGGAGGCGTTGTCACGTGTGCAGCGTAGGACTTTCCCCGTACGCCCGCGCAATGTCCTGCGACCCGGCCCAGCCGGAATACGTCGGTCGTTGCGGCCAGCCGTCGGGGGAGTCCTGCCACTCTTCCTGCCGGCCCCAGGGCAGCAGGTCGATCAGGGCGAATGAGTGGCTGAGTTGCTCGGTGCCGCGGCCGTTGGTGTGCCAGGTGCGGTAGACGGTATCGCCGTCGCGCAGAAAGACATTGACGCCGAAGCCCTCACCCGGGGCGGCGTCAACGTCGGCGCCGAATGAGCTGCCGGCCGACGAGTACCACTCCATCTTGTTGCCGACCTTGGCCTTATAAGCCAGCGCTTCGTCGATCGGTCCGTTGGTGACGATGACGAAGCGGGCGTCGTAGTTGTCCAGGAATTCCAGGCGGGTGAACTGGGAGGTGAATCCCGTGCATCCCGGGCATTGCCACTCCGCGCCGTCGGTCCACATGTGGTTGTAGACGATCAGCTGCGAACGCCCGTCGAACACCTCGGCCAGGCTGACCGGACCGTCGGGTCCGGTCAGGACGTAGTTGGGCATCTCGACCATCGGCAGCCGCCGGCGTTGCGCGGCGATCGCGTCGAGTTCACGGGTGGCGGCCTTTTCGCGGGCCCGCAGCTCGTCGAGTGCGGCGCGCCAGGTCTGTTGATCAACCACCGGAGGCAGGGCGGACATGGGGACTCCTTCGCGTCGGGTTCCGTCACAAGGATTGACTCGCCCCGCCCCCGATAGTCATCGAGGGCTAGCCGCGCTTGCCGCGTCCCTGCCCGGGCTTGCCGGTCCCGGCCTTGGCGGCGCCGGCTTTGCGGCTGCTGTTCGCGGGCGCCTTGGGCTTGGATCGGGCCGAGGACGCAGTGCCCGACGGGACCGCGAACTTTGGCGTGACCTGCTTGGCCGTGACCGTCGGGGTCAGCGTTGCGGCGGCCGGCTTCTTGAACGGCAACACGACAGCCGGTGGCGCGGTGTAGAGCGCAGTCGCCAATACGTTTCGGATGATGAACCCGACCGCGATCGGACCCTTCAAGCTGAGGAGCCCGTATTCGCTGTTGAGGGCTTCATTGAGGAACACCGCGGGTGCTTCCAGCAGGCCGAGCAGCGGGTTGCCGCTCGTCGTGATGGAGTCGATCGCGTCCTTGGCGGCGATGAACGGTGTCTGGATCTGTTTGACGACGGCGGGCGGGACGTCCTTGCCGATGGCGGTGACGACGACGGCGACGTTGTTGATGTGGGCGATGATCTCGGTGGGGATCTGCGCGCCCTGACCGGTGACCAGTTGCACGGCGTAGATCAACGGATTGATCACCAGTTGCGCGGCGACGGGCGCGATGAAGATCGGGTTTGGTAACGGGTAGGTCTTGTTGGCCCCGACGGCCAACTGGCCGAGCAGGTAGGTACTGATGATGGTGTCGTTGACGAGCTGCGACCAGGCATCGGTGAGCTGAACCGATGTGCTGGCGACGCGAATCGGTACGGGCGTCTGGTGTGGCGTGACGATGACGGGCGACAGCATGAGCGTGCCGGCGGTCACGGTCGTAATGGCGAGCAACTTACGGCGAGCGGCGTGTTCCATCAAACAGTTTCCTTCTTCAGGATGTCGCGGGAGTGGTTGAAAAGGATTGGCGCCCAAGGCTATTTGCGGTTGCTGCGCCCGCGGCCGGTGTCGGCGCCCTTGGCATCGGTCTTGGTGGAAGCCGATGGTCTGCGCTTGCTACTGGCTGCCGACGATGGCGCGGTGTGCTTCGATCGCGCCGACGACGCGGTGCCGGACGGTGCGGCGGCCGGTTTCACGGGAGTCGGTGTCGCCGCTGCCTTCGGTTGCGCCGCAGCCTTACTCGCTGTCTTGAATGGCAGGACGACCGACGGCAATGGGGTGTAGACGGCGTTCGCCAGCAGGTTGCGAAAGATCAGTGACAGTCCGATCGGACCGGTGAATCCCAGTAGGCCGTACTGGCTGTTGAGGGCGATGTTCAAGAAGACGGCCGGGGCTTGGAACAAGGCTGTCAACGGGTTGGCGCTGTTGGCGATGAACTCCAGCGTCTGCGCCGCCGCGAAAAACGGTGCTCTCACCTGCTCGAACGCCACTCCGGGCACGGCACTGATGGCCAGTTGGGCGATCTTGCCGACCTCGGTCAGATGCGCGCCGATCCACCCCGGGATCTGGCCGCCCTGTCCGGTCAACAGAAGGCCGGCGTAGGCGAACTGATTCAGCACCAGCTGGGTCACCACGGGCGCGAGCGGAAACGTCGGAGATGGCAACGGGTAGTTGTTGTTCGCGCCGATCGTCATGGTCACGAGGCCGGTGACACTCGACGCGGTGTCGGTGAACAACTGCGACCACGCGTCGGTGAGCGCAACCGTCTGGGTGGAAATCCGAATCGGCGAGTGGGCGTTGAGCGGTGCGGCAGTCACGGGTGTCAACGCGAGGGCGCCGGCAGTGGTGAGTGCGGCGGCGGTGAGTACTGAACGACGGGCGATGTTTTCCATCGGAGAGTTCTCCCTCGTGGAGCGGTGTCGACGAGGTATCGCCGGCTTCTCTTCCCTGGCTGGGAATCCGCTGTGGAACAGCTTCCCAGTCGCTTGTGATCGTCGCAGCATTATTTGCGGATCTGCGTCCATACGTGCAATGAATTCATTAGCTGCAACGGTGAACCGGCGGTGAATGCGAGGGCACGCGGCCTGGCCCTGGGTGGGCCAGGCCGCGTGCCCTCGCGATGATCTACCGCGTGCCGTGCCGGGCGCCGGCCGGCTTGGTGCCCGACTTGGCTGTCGTCGCCTTGCGCTTGCTGTTGGCCGACGGGGCCTTGGTCTTCGACCGCGCCGAGGAGGCTGTATCCGCTGGATCGGACACCGCCGCCGTGAGCTTCGGGGTCAACGCCGCAGCCGGCTTCTTGAACGGCAGCGTGATGGTGGGCAGCGGCGTCGAGATCGCCGAGGCCAGCAGGTTCCGGAGGATGATCGGCACCGCGATCGGACCGTTGACGCCGATGAGTCCATATTGGCTGTTGAGCGCCGCGTTGAGAAACAGGGCGGGGGCCTCAACCAGGGCGGTGAGCTTGTTGGAGGCGTTGGCGACGAACTCGATCGCATCCCTGGCTGCGACGAACGGTGTCTGGATCTGCTTGACGATCACCGGCGGGATCTCGGAGACGAGGAGCGAGGCGAAACTGGCGACATTCGACAGGTGCTGGGCAATCTCGCCGGGGATCGCGCCGCCCTGGCCAGTGACCAGTTGCACGCCGTAGATCAGCGGGTTGAGCACGAGTTGCGCGATGACAGGCGCGATGAAGATGGGATTGGGCAAGGGAAAGGTGCTGTTGGCCCCGACGAACAGCCCGCCGAGTTCGACGACGCTGCCGACGGTGCCGTTGAACAGGTCGGACCAGGCATCGGTGAGGTGCACGGCCTGTGTGGAGATGCGCGTCGCGGTGACGCCCGGCGCGTGCAATGCGGGCGGTGCGAGCGCAATGGGAGTCAGGGCAAGCGCGCCGATCGTGGTCAAGGCGGCGGCGGTTCGTACCGGTCGGCTCGGGGCAGCGAATTCCATCAGAGAGTGTCTCCCTCGTAGAGGCGGCACCGACGACGCTCGCCGGCTTCAATTCCGCGGCTGGGAATCCGCCGTGCAACAGCTTCCCAGTAGCTTGAGGCTGCCGCACGATTATTTGCGGTTCTGCGCCGAATTCCGGTCAGAAGTGATTGCCGTGAGCGTGATCCTGTGAACGCGCTGCTTCGTTGTGACCTTTTATCGCCGGCCGTGAGCCACACCTTTGCGCGCAGTGCAGGCCCCGCGACACCGGTCGGTGCCGCTCGCTTTCTTGAAGGGCAGCACCACGGTCGGCAGCGGTCAGCGGTGTGTGAGCTCGTCGAGTCCGGTCAGCGCCGCCGGCAGCGGATGCTGATGGAGGACGCCCAGGCGCTGGGTGGCCCGCGTGAGCGCGACGTAGAGCTCTGCCGCGCCGCGCGGCCCGTCGGCGAGGATCGCGGCCGGCTCGACCACCAGCACCGCGTCGAACTCCAGGCCCTTGGTCTCCGCCGGTGCGACCACGCCCGGCATGCCCGGCGGCCCGATCACGACGGCGGTGCCCTCGCGGGCGGCTTCGGCCGCGACGAAGTCCTCAATGGCGGCAGGCATCTGGTCCGCGGTGACCTGACGGGACCAGGGGTGAAAACCGCTGGCGCGCACCGATTCCGGGGCCCGAACCTCGGGTGCGAACTCGGCGAGCAGTGCGGCGGCGACGGTCATGATCTCGGCGGGGGTGCGGTAGTTCACCGACAGCGACCGGTACACCCACCGGCCGGGCACGTACGGCTCCAGCATCTCGGCCCACGACGTCGCCCCGGCCATCGAGCGGCGCTGCGCGAGATCGCCCACGACCGTGAACGACCGGCTCGGGCAGCGGCGCATCAGCACCCGCCAGTCCATCTCGGAGAGCTCCTGGGCTTCGTCGACCACCACATGCCGGTAGGTCCAGTCTCGGTCGGCAGCAGCACGTTCGGCGAGGTCGCGGGTGTCACTTTCGAGGAAGCGTTCGGCGAGGGCCTCGGCGTCGATCAAGTCCTGCGCGAGTAGAAGATCCTCGTCGTCCATCAGATCCTCGTGGGCGACCATATTCTCCAAAACGCCTCGGGCATAGTGGGTTTCTTCCTTGAGTGCCTGTGCGGCGGCATCGTCGGCCGCTTTGTCGCGGCCCAGCAGGTCGACCAATTCGTCGAGCAGTGGCACGTCCGAGGTCGTCCAGGCGTCACCGACTTCTCGAAGTAGCGCCGCGTCGGCGCCCGCGGCCCGCAACCGCTCGGGCGAGGTGTACAGCTCGGCCAGCAGCTCCTGCGGCTCGAGGACCGGCCAGAGTTGGTCGAGGGCCGCGATGAACCGCTCGTTATCTTCGAGGTCGGCCAGCAGGTCCGCGCGCACCTTCGCCCAGGCGTCTTTGTTGTCGCGGGTCAGCCAGCCGCGGCCGATCCGGGCGACCCCGCGTTCGGTCAGCACGTAGGTGACGATGTCCCGGAACACCGCACGAGCTGCATTGTGCGGCAGTCCGCTTGCGCGCGCCTCGTCGATGGCCCACTGGGCGGTGTCGGCGGCGATCTGCATCGTGACATCGCCCAGCGGAATCTCCAGTGGCTGCTCTGGTGTCCGCTGCCGATCCTCGATCGCGGCCCGGAGTACGGCCAGCATCGCGCGAGAACCCTTGATGCGGGCGACCTCCGGGATGTCCTCGGCGGTGACGTGCATTCCGGGAACGAGATCGCCGACCGTGGAGAACACCACCTCCGATTCGCCCAGCGACGGCAGGACGCGGCCGATGTGGTTCATGAACGCCTGGTTGGGTCCGACGACGAGCACGCCGTGGCGCTCGATTCGTCGGCGTTGTGTGTAGAGCAGGTATGCCACCCGATGCAGCGCCACCACGGTCTTGCCGGTGCCGGGGCCACCCTCGATCACCAGCACACCCGGATGCTCGAGCCGGATGATCTCGTCTTGTTCGGCCTGGATCGTGGCCACGATGTCGCGCATGCCCTCACCGCGGGGAGCGTTGACGGCGGCGAGCAGCGCGGCATCACTGCTGAACGGGCTGTCGTCCCCGGCGTCGGGGTCGGGACGGCCGAAGACCTCGTCGGTGAAGTCGACCAGCCGCCGGCCGAGGGAGTGGAACTGGCGGCGTCTCCGCATGCCCTCGGGGTTGGCGCCGGTGGCGACGTAGAAGGCGCGGGACGCCGGGGCCCGCCAGTCGAGCAGGAGTGCTTCGTGGTCGTTGTCGTCGTCGAAGATGCCGATTCGGCCGACGTAGAGTCGCTCGCCGGACAGGGTGTCCAGTCGCCCGAAACACAGTCCCTGGTCGGCCACGTCCAACCGCGCCGCCCGTTGGGCCAGTGCGCGCACCTCGGCATCGCGAGCGACCAGAGTTCCACCGTCTTGCAGGTCGATCGGGCCCCCGAGCGCGGCGCGGTACTGAGCTTTGACCTTGGCGCGTTTGCCGTCCAGCCTGTCGTAGAGATCGTCGAGGTAGTCCCGTTCGGACTTCAATTCCTGCTCGTGCGCGTTCTTCGACATACCCCTCGTTTCCATGGCTCGACTCCATCCTCGCCTATTGCTGGGCAGAGCCGCGCATAGAACACATGTTCGATACACTGGATCGGGTGAGTTGGTTCAACGGGCCGCCGAGCTGGGGCGAGATGGAGCGGGTGCTCAACGGCAAGCCCCGCCGGCCAGGGCTCTCGCTCGGCGAGCCGCACGCCGACGGCGGGGACAGCCCGGCGTGGTCGCGCCGCCGGGAGCCCTACGAGCCGATCGGCGACCGTCCGCAGCGGTCGGCCGTGCCCTACGCCGAACTGCATGCGCATTCGGCCTACAGCTTCCTCGATGGGGCCAGCACCCCGGAGGAACTGGTCGAGGAGGCGGCCCGGCTGGACTTGCGGGCCATCGCGCTGACCGACCATGACGGCCTCTATGGCGTGGTGCGCTTCGCCGAGGCTGCCAAGGAGCTCGACATGCCCACCATCTTCGGTGCCGAACTGTCGCTGAGCAATACCGCCCGCACCGAGGTGCCCGACCCGCCCGGTCCGCATCTGCTGGTGCTGGCCCGCGGGCCCGAGGGCTACCGTCGGCTGTCTCGCCAGCTGTCCGCCGCGCATCTGGCCGGCGGCGAGAAAGGCAAACCGCGCTACGACTACGATTCGCTCACCGAGGCGGCGGGCGGGCATTGGCACATTCTCACCGGATGTCGCAAAGGTCATGTCCGGCAGGCGCTTTCACGCGGTGGCCCGGAGGCGGCGGCC
Organism: Mycolicibacterium crocinum; assembly: GCF_022370635.2. Next base: position 1,547,761 of record NZ_CP092362.2, read on the forward strand.
GCGGCACTGGCCGACCTGGCGGATCGCTTCGGGCGCGACCGGGTCAGCATCGAGCTCAGCAGCCACGGCGATCCGTTCGACGACGAACGCAACGCCGCGCTTGCCGCGCTGGCTCCCCGGTTCGGGGTGGGAGTCGTCGCCACCACCGGAGCCCACTTCGCCGAGCCGAGTCGCGGCCGGCTGGCCATGGCCATGGGGGCGATTCGGGCGCGCCAGTCGCTCGACGAGGCGGCCGGTTGGCTGGCCCCGCTGGGTGGCTCACACCTGAGGTCCGGCGAGGAGATGGCGCGCCTGTTTGCGCAACACCCCGAAGCCGTCAGCGCCGCAGCCGATCTCGGCGAACAGTGCGCTTTCGGGCTGGCCCTGATCGCTCCGCAACTGCCGCCGTTTGATGTGCCCGACGGGCACACCGAGGACAGCTGGCTGCGTGAGCTGGTGATGATCGGTGCCGCCCGGCGCTACGGACCGCGCGCCGGCGCGCCGGAGGCCTACGCTCAGATCGAACGCGAACTCGACATCATCGCCACTTTGAAGTTCCCGGGTTATTTCCTCGTGGTCCACGACATCACCCGGTTCTGCCGAGAGAACGACATCCTCTGTCAGGGAAGGGGATCGGCGGCCAACTCCGCGGTGTGTTATGCGCTCGGGGTCACCGCCGTCGACCCGATCGCCAACGAATTGCTCTTCGAGCGGTTCCTGTCGCCGGCCCGTGACGGGCCACCCGACATCGACATCGACATCGAATCGGACCTGCGGGAGAAGGCAATCCAGTACGTCTACGACCGGTACGGTCGTGACTACGCCGCGCAGGTCGCCAACGTCATCACCTATCGGGGTAAGAGCGCGGTGCGCGATATGGCTCGTGCGCTTGGCTTCTCGCAAGGGCAGCAGGACGCCTGGAGCAAACAGATCAGTCACTGGCACTCCGGGGCCGACTCGCCCGATATCGAGGGCATCCCCGAGTCGGTGGTCGACCTGGCGGTCCAGATCAAGAACCTGCCGCGGCACATGGGCATCCACTCCGGCGGCATGGTGATCTGCGACCGCCCGATCGCCGACGTGTGCCCGGTGGAATGGGCACGCATGGAGAACCGCAGCGTTCTGCAGTGGGACAAAGACGACTGCGCGGCAATCGGATTGGTGAAGTTCGACATGCTCGGCCTCGGCATGCTCTCGGCGCTGCACTACTGCATCGATCTGGTGGCCGAGCACAAGGGCATCGAGGTTGACCTGGCTCGCCTGGATCTGGCCGATCCAGCCGTGTACGAGATGCTGCAGAAGGCCGACTCGGTCGGAGTGTTCCAGGTCGAGTCACGCGCCCAGATGGCCACACTTCCGCGGCTGAAGCCGCGGGTGTTCTACGACCTGGTGGTGGAGGTGGCGTTGATCCGCCCCGGGCCCATCCAGGGTGGCTCGGTGCATCCCTACATCAAGCGACGCAACGGCCAGGAGGCGGTCACCTACGACCACCCGTCGATGGAACCGGCACTGCGAAAGACGTTGGGCGTGCCGCTGTTTCAGGAGCAGCTGATGCAGCTGGCGGTGGACTGCGCGGGATTCTCGGCCGCCGAGGCCGACCAACTGCGCCGGGCCATGGGCTCCAAGCGCTCCACCGAGAAAATGCGGCGGTTGCGTGACCGGTTCTACGCCGGCATGGCGCAGCGTCACGGAATCACCGACGAGATTGCCGACAAGATCTACGACAAGCTGGAAGCGTTCGCCAATTTCGGCTTCCCGGAGAGCCATTCGCTGAGCTTCGCCTCGCTGGTGTACTACTCCTCGTGGTTCAAGCTGTACCACCCGGCGGCGTTCTGTGCCGCGCTGCTGCGCGCCCAGCCGATGGGCTTCTATTCGCCGCAGTCGCTGGTCGCCGACGCTCGCAGGCACGGGGTCACCGTGCACGGACCTGACGTCAACGCCAGCCTGGCGCATCCCACCCTGGAAAATGCCGGGATGGAGGTGCGGCTGGGGTTGGGCGCCGTGCGCCACATCGGTGACGAGCTGGCTCAGCGCATCGTGGAGGAACGCAATGCCGGTGGTCCGTATGCGTCACTGCTGGATTTGACTGGGCGAGTGCAGCTTTCGGTGCCGCAGACCGAGGCACTGGCCACCGGCGGGGCGCTCGGCTGTTTCTCGATCACCCGCCGGGAGGGCCTGTGGGCAGCCGGCGCGGCGGCAACCCAGCGTCCCGATCGGCTGCCTGGGGTCGGTTCGTCGTCGCACGTGCCTGCCTTGCCCGGGATGACCGACGTGGAGTTGGCCGCCTCCGACGTGTGGGCCACCGGCATCTCACCGGACAGTTATCCCACCCAGTTCCTGCGCGAAGACCTCGACGCGATGGGGGTGGTTCCCGCCGACCGGCTGTTGGACGTTCCCGACGGCAGCCGGGTGCTGATCGCCGGGGCGGTGACGCACCGGCAACGCCCGGCCACCGCCCAGGGAGTGACGTTCATGAACATCGAGGACGAGACCGGAATGGTCAATGTGCTGTGCATGCCGGGGGTGTGGAACCGCCATCGCAAATTGGCCCAGACCGCTGCAGCGCTGCTGATCCGCGGGCAGGTTCAAAACGCCACGGGAGCAGTGACAGTGGTGGCCGAGCGGATGGGCCGCATCACGATGAAGGTGGGCTCGCGGTCGCGGGATTTCCGCTAGCGCTTCACTCCGTCGGCGTCGTCCACACCTTCTCGATGCTGATCCGCAGCCGCAGGTTGTACCCGCCCATCGAGTCGGTCAACCCGGCTTGATCTGACAGCGCACCGTATTTCGCCCAGAACGCCGCGTCGTCCCGCGGGTCGGCATCCTCGCTGTCGATGGTGGCGGGACCGCCGACGACGATGATGCCGCCGCCATCACCGCTGGAGTCCAGATTCAGGCTGACCCGCGGATGCGAGCCGATGTGGCGCACCTTGGCCGAGCCGGGCGCGGTGTAGACGGTGATGTCGGTGCCGTCGAAGTAAAACCACACCAACTTGGGCACCGGCTGACCGGATTTGGCGACTGTGGTCAACCAGCCGAAGTTGTCGCCGACAAGCCGATCGCGCACCTCTTGATCCAGTTCAGTTGCCATGGGGCCGAATGTAGTCTCACCTCAGTGTCAGGGTGAGGTTGCCGCTGTTGCGGTGGTTGGATCCTTTACACCTGGTGTCTGGCTCGTAGTCTCGGTGCCGCCTTCGGGTTGGCGTGCATGGGTTTTGTCGGCATCGGGTGTGAAGGACCGGCCGGCGTGACTTGATAGGAGCGTGGCATCGCCCCCACTGAGATGTGTCCGCCGACCGGCCCAACCGTCACCTCACAGTGAATGGAGGCAACCACCATGGTTGTTGTTGGAGCCGATGTACACAAGCGCACACATACCTTCGTCGCCGTCGACGAGGTCGGGCGCAAGCTCGGCGAGAAGGTGGTCAAGGCCACCACTGACGGGCATCGTCAGGCTGTGCAGTGGGTTCGATCCCAGTTTGGGGTCGAGGTGGTGTGGGCGATCGAAGATTGCCGGCACTTGTCGGCGCGGCTGGAGCGAGATCTGCTGACCGCTGATCAGAAGGTGGTGCGGGTGCCGCCGAAGTTGATGGCCTATGCCCGAGCCTCGGCGCGGACCCGGGGTAAGTCTGACCCGATCGATGCGCTGGCCGTGGCGCGGGCCTACTTACGGGAGCCCGATCTGCCAATCGCCTCACACGACCAGACGTCACGCGAGCTGAAGTTGCTGATTGACCGCCGCGAAGACCTTGTCGGGCAACGGACTTCGACGATCAATCGGTTGTTGTGGCGGGTTCACGAGCTCGATCCCGGCCATGCCCCGAAATCAGGCTCGCTGGATCTAGCCAAGCATCGCAAGTTGCTCGGCGACTGGCTGGACACGGTGCCTGGTCTGGTCGCTGAGCTCGCCCGCGACGAGCTGGCCGATATCACCCGGCTCACCGAACAGATCGATGCGTTGGCCAAGCGGATCGGTGAGCGCGTGCGGGTCATCGCACCGGTACTGCTGGCGATGCCGGGGTGCGGCGAGCTCACCGCGGCCAAGATCGTCGGCGAAACCGCCGGGGTGACTCGCTTCAAAAGCGAGGCCGCTTTCGCCCGTCACAGCGGTGTAGCGCCGATACCTGTGTGGTCGGGCAATACCGCCGGACGGGTCCGCATGACCCGCACAGGCAACCGTCAGCTCAACGCTGCCCTGCACCGCATCGCGGTCACCCAGATCCGCCTCGATGGACTAGGCCAGGCCTACTACCGACACCGACTCGCTCAAGGCGACTCCAGCACCGAAGCCCTGCGCTGCCTCAAACGCCGCCTCGCCCGCGTCGTGTTCAGCCACCTACGAACCGACCACCAAAACCAACTCACCCCTTGCCAAACAGCAGCAGCTTGACATAGGAGAAACCCATGACACTCGATCTGACCGTTGATGAACTCTTGACTTCCACCCGATCGGTGCGCAAGCGGCTCGACTTCGACCGGCCGGTGCCGCGTGAGGTCCTGATGGAGTGTCTGGATCTCGCCCTGCAGGCACCCACCGGCTCCAACGCCCAGGGCTGGCAGTTCTTGTTCGTCGAGGACCCCGCCAAGAAGAAGGCGCTGGCCGACATCTACCGCGCCAACGGCACGCCTTACCTGAATCTGCCCGCGCCCGTGCGCGGCGACATGCGCGACGCGCAGATGGATTCGGTGCTGAGTTCGGCCAAGTACCTCAACGAAAACCTCGAGAAGGCACCGGTGTTCCTGATCCCGTGCCTGGAGGGCCGCCCCGACGGCGCCCCCGCCGGAATGCAGGCGTCCTACTGGGGCTCCCTGATCCCCGCCGCATGGAGCTTCATGCTCGCCCTGCGGTCCCGCGGTCTCGGCTCGGCCTACACCACGCTGCACCTGATCGGCGACGGCGAGAAGCAGGCCGCCGAGCTTCTCGGCATCCCCTTCGAGCACTACACCCAGGGCGGCCTCTGGCCGATCGCCTACACCAAGGGCACCGACTTCAAGCCCGCCAAGCGGCTGCCCGCCGAGCAGCTCACCCACTGGGACAGTTGGTGACAGCGCCGGCCTAGCGGCCGCCGCCGAACCCGTGCTGGCGCCACGCCTCATAGGCGACCACCGCCGCGGCGTTCGACAGATTCAGTGACCGCCGGCCCGGCAGCATCGGGATGCGCACCTGTTCGGTGATGTGCGGATCGGCGAGCGTCGCCGCGTCCAGACCCGTCGGCTCCGGGCCGAACAGCATCACGTCGCCCGGCTCGTAGGCGATATCGAACGACGAGCGCGTGGCATGGGCGGTGAACGCGAACACCCGCGCACCCGCGACCGCGGCCCACGCCTGTTCCAAGTTCGCGTGCACCGTCACCGACGCCAGGTCGTGGTAGTCGAGTCCGGCACGACGCAGCTTCGGTTCGGAGAGGTCGAACCCCAACGGCTCCACCAGATGCAACTCACATCCGGTGGCTGCGACCATGCGGATGGCATTGCCGGTGTTCGGCGCGATCCGCGGTGAATAGAACATCAGCCGGAACACGGACACCCTCCGGGCATGCGGATAATGGCGTCATGGTCGAGACCAGTCTTTGGATGCAGAAAGTCGCGGCCGATCCCGGACATTCGCAGTGGTACATCGAGCGCTTTCGCGCGATGGAGCGCGCCGGTGACGACGTGGTCGGCGAAGCCCGCCTCATCGACGCGATGGCTCGGCGAGGCTCCCACATCCTCGACGCCGGCTGCGGGCCAGGCCGGGTCGGTGGATACCTCGCCGGCGTCGGTCACCGGGTGGTCGGGGTCGACGTCGACCCGGCGCTCATCGAGGCCGCCGAACACGACCATCCCGGCCCCCGCTGGCTGGTCGGTGACCTCGCCGAGCTGGACCTGCCTGCGCGCGGGATCACCGAACCGTTCGACATCATCGTTTCGGCGGGCAACGTCATGACGTTCCTCGCGCCGAGCACCCGGGTGCAGGTGCTGTCCCGGCTGCGTGCGCATCTCGCCGCCGACGGACGTGCGGTCATCGGCTTCGGCGCTGGCCGCGATTACGCGTACAGCCAGTTCCTCGACGACGCCGCCGAAGCCGGGTTCGGACAAGATCTGCTGCTGTCCACCTGGGATGTGCGGCCGTTTACCGATGACTCCGACTTTCTCGTCGCGCTGCTCAAGCCAGCGTAGGTAATTCGTGTGAGTCGATGATCTCAGTTGTGCCGCAGCACAATTTGCTCGACACCCCCTAACGCGAATTGACCGGGTGTCACCGGTATCTCTCTGTTCAGTAACGACTCTGGAAGTGCTGGGCAATGGCTGTCATACTCGACGAATTGCCAGGGGTTATGCGCAGCTCCGTTGTGAATCAACACGGGCAGCGATGACCAGGAAGTCCGGATGAATCAGACTCAACAGCCGTCAACCGTGCCGCCGAAGCGGCCGTCGCGGTGGTCGCTGGGCAACTGGCCGGTCCGGGGCAAAGTCTTTGCGATCGTGGCCGTTCCGCTGGCGCTCGCGCTCGCCTTCGCGGGCGCCCGCATTTGGGACGGGGTGAATTCGGCGCGGGATCTGCAGGTCGCGGCCGATCGCGTCCAGATGATTCCGGTGATCGAGAGCTACGTCGGCGCCCTGCAGGGAGTGCTGCTGGCCTACTCGGGAGGCGGGGACACCCAGTCGGCGGCAAACACATTCGACAAGAGCAAGGCCACCCTGCAGAACAAGCTCAACTCCACCGACGTCGCGCCCGACGTTCGCACCGGTGTGACCAACCTGCTCACCGGCGGCCAGCAACTGGTGGCCGCGGTGTCGGCGAACACCATCGGGCTGCGAGACCGGATCACCAGCTACGCGCCGATCCTGCTGACCGCGGAAGACGCCATCAACGGTTCGGTGCGCCTCGATGACGAGAAACTGCGGGCACAGACCCAGGGCCTGAGCCGCGCGGTCGGCGCGCGCGGCCAGATGCTGATGCAGGAACTGCTCGTCGAGCAGGGCGGCGACCTGCCCGAGCCGGAACTGCGCACGTCGATGATCACGCTGGCCGGCACTGAGCCGTCGACGTTGTTCGGCATGAGCCAGGTGCTCGGCGTCGGCTCTGCTGAGGCCAAGACCCTGCAGAGCGAGATGGTCCGGCGGATGGGCATCATGTCCAGCCCCGACGCCGCGCTGGCGGGCAACGCCGACCTGCGTCAGTCGCTGCAGGCGACCGACGCCATCGCCGAGAAGGTCGTCGCGAGCACCACCGACGAGGTCACCACGTCGGTGCAGCAGATGGCCACCGACCGCAAGCATGCCGTCATCCGCGACTCGCTACTGGTGCTGGCCGCGTTCATCGCCGCGCTGGTCGTGGTGCTGCTGGTGGCTCGCTCCCTGGTCCGGCCGCTGCGCATTCTGCGCGACAGCGCGCTGCGGGTCGCCCACACCGATCTCGAGCGGGGCATCGCCCGCGTCCGGGCCGGCGACGAACGCGAACCCGACCCGCTGCCGGTCTACACCACCGAGGAGATCGGGCAGGTCGCTCACGCGGTCGACGAACTGCACACCCAGGCGCTGCTGCTCGCCGGCGACGAGGCGCGGCTGCGGCTCGTGGTCAACGAGATGTTCGAGACGATGTCGCGGCGTAACCGCTCGCTGGTCGACCAGCAGCTCGCGCTGATCGACCGGCTGGAGAAGAACGAGAAGGACCCGGAGCGGCTCGACAACCTGTTCCGGCTTGACCACCTGGCCACCCGGATGCGGCGCATCGGCTCCAACCTTCTGGTGCTGGCCGGTGCGCAGGTGTCCCGCGACCACCGCGAGTCTCTGCCGTTGGCCAATGCCGTCAACGCCGCGGTCTCGGAGGTCGAGGACTACAAGCGGGTGGAGGTCGGCGACGTGCCCGACTCCGCGCTGATCGGGCGGGTCTCCGCCGACGCGGTGCACATGCTCGCCGAACTGATCGACAACGCGCTGCGTTACTCACCGCCGATCTCGCCGGTGCGGGTCAGCGCGGTGCACACCAGCAACGCGGGGGTGCTGATCGAGGTGCACGACGACGGCATTGGCATGACCGACAGTGACCTGCGGATCGCCAACATGCGGCTGCATGCCGGTGGCGAGGTCAGCCAGGACAACACCCGGCACATGGGACTGTTCGTGGTCGGCCGGCTGGCGCACATGCACGGCATGGAGGTGCGGCTGCGCAACGCCGTCGAGGGGGAGCCGTCTTCGGGGACCACGGCCGAGCTCTTCATCCCGGCCAAACTGCTCGAACACTCCACCCCGATCGGGGACGACGCAGTGCGCTACGACGCGCCCTCCGAAGCGCCGGTTGACCAGGACGCGTATGCCGCACCGTTCGCCGCGGTGGTCGAGCCGGAGGCAGTCGAAGCCAGTGGCCTGCCGCGACGCTCGCCGGGTTCCAGCGGGATCACCGGCGCGCCACCGCCACAACAGGAACCAGAACCGGAGCCGGAGCCCGAACCGCAGCCTTCACTGTGGTTCGCCGACGCGGGATCCGCAGCCGAGAACGAGCACGCCTCGGACACCTCACGCTTCTTCACCGCGCGGACGCGGGCCGAGGAGGCACGCGAGGAGCACCTCGACATCAGCGATATGGACGTGTTGGCCGCCGACCTGTCGGCACCCGACTTCGAGGACACCGATACCGACTTCATCTACCAGAAGATGCTCAACGAGCTGATGGTCGACCCGCACACCATCGCGGTGCCCCAGGACTGGAAGTCGGTGTGGGACAACGGTTGGGAGACTGCCGCCGAGGTGGACAACGTGCCGGTGCAGGACCACACCGAACACGGCTTGCCGGTCCGCGATCCCGGCGCCCGGTTGGTGCCCGGCGCCGCCGAGCCGATCTCGGCGCCTGCTCTGCCGCAACGTGATCCCGACGCGGTCCGCTCCTCGTTCAGCAGCCACTTCGGTGGCGTGCGGGCCGCGCGTTCCGACCTCCAGGCCGGTTCCGCAGAGAACGGAAAAGACCACTCATGACCTTGCCGCAACGGCCGCAGAACAATTCACTCGACTGGCTGGTGTCGAACTTCGCCCGTGATGTGCCCGGTGTCTCGCACGCGGTACTGGTGTCTGTCGACGGTCTGTTGATCGCGGCCAGTGAGCAACTGCCGCGTGAACGCGCCGAGCAGCTGGCCGCGGTGACCTCGGGGCTGGCCAGCCTGGCCGCGGGTGCGGCACAGCTTTTTGAGGCCGGCCAAGTCCTGCAATCGGTGGTCGAGATGGCCGGGGGCTTCCTGCTGGTGATGCGGGTCGGTGACGGATCGCATCTGGCCACGCTGGCCGCGCCGAACTGTGACATCGGCCAAATCGGTTATGAGATGGCAGTTCTGGTTGAGCGAGTGGGCAACGTGGTCTCGTCGTCACGGCGGGCTGCGCAACCGTCGTGACCGGTGACGCTGAGGCGAACCTGGTGCGCCCCTACACGCTGACCGCGGGGCGTACCGACACCTCTGTCGAACTTCCCATCGAGGCGCCGATCCAGACGATGCCGACGGCGGACACCCCGCATTGGCCGTCGGGTGACGTGCGCGGGCGGATCTGTGAACTGTGCGCCGACCGCCCATCGGTGGCCGAAATCTCGGCGCTGCTCGATCTTCCGCTCGGCGTCGCGCGCGTCCTCGTCGGTGACCTCGTGACGGCGGGTTATCTTCGGGTGGAGACCACTTTGACCGACCGCTCGACGTCGGACGAGCGCCGCAGCCTGATAGGAAGGACCCTTCGTGGCCTACGAGCCCTCTGAGGGGCGATCATCTGCTTCGACGAAGATCGTCGTCGCGGGTGGGTTCGGTGCAGGCAAGACCACATTCGTGGGGGCGGTGTCGGAGATCATGCCGTTGCGCACCGAAGCGATGGTGACCGACGCCTCGACTGCCGTGGACACCCTCGACGCCACACCGGGCAAGTCGACGACGACGGTGGCGATGGACTTCGGGCGTATCACCCTCGACCAGGATCTGGTGCTCTACCTGTTCGGCACGCCGGGGCAGCGCAGGTTCTGGTTCATGTGGGACGACCTGGTGCGCGGCGCGATCGGGGCGATCATCCTGGTCGACGTGCGCCGGCTGCAGGACAGCTTCGCCGCCGTCGACTTCTTCGAGCACCGCAAGATGCCGTTCCTGATCGCGGTCAACGAATTCGACGGTGCACCAAAGTATCCCACCGACGAGGTGCGCCGGGCGCTCACGCTGCCGGATACCACACCGGTGCTCACCGTCGATGCCAGGGACCGCAAGTCGGCCACCGATGCACTGATCGCGATCAGCGAGTACGCGCTGGCAAGCCTGGCACCCAACTAGAGCTGCCTGTGGACCACTGGACCGATCGCGAATTTGTCGGCCACGACTTTCGCGACGAGGACCTCTCGGGCCTGCACACCGAGCAGGTGGTGTTCACCGAGTGCGACTTCGGCGGCGCGAACCTGTCCGAGTCGGTGCATGAGGGGTCGGCCTTTCGCAATTGCCGTTTCCTGCGAACCACTCTGTGGCACAGCACGTTCCGCAACTGCAGCATGCTCGGCTCGACGTTCGAGAACTGCCGGCTGCGCCCGATCGTGTTCGACGAGGTCGATTTCACGCTCGCGGTCCTGGGCGGGGCCGACCTGCGGGAAGTGGATCTATCCGGATCTCGCCTGCGCGAAGCCGGCCTGGTGCAGGCCGATCTGCGCAAGGCGGTGTTGCGAGGAGCGGATCTGACCGGCGCGCGCACCAACGGATTGCAGCTCGAGCAGGCCGACTTGCGCGGCGCGCGCATCGATCCCACGCTGTGGACCACCGCTGCGTTGCGGGGCGCGCGCATCGACGTCGCACAGGCACTGGCGTACTCGGCTGCGCACGGTCTCGACGTCAGCGGGGGGTGAGCTGTTTGCCATCTTTGGTGCATCCGGTACTGACGCGAAATCGACGTTGGTCGTTCACTGATCAACGACTGTTGGCCTGAGTGTCTTCGTGTGTTTTGCCATCAGGTGCCTCGCTGTGACTCAAGCGATTTGACCGCCCACGCCGTCTGCTGACCCTTTATTGCGATCCGCTCGGCGATTTCGCGCCAAGGGGTCAATTATGTGGTATAGCTCAGGCAAACATTTGCTGCATAGCTTGTCGGAGGGGCGATGCGATGAGGGCTGACCCGTTGCTGCACGGTGGCGATGTCGCACAGCCAAGACTGGCTCGCGTCGTCACCGGACATCGTCGATGACCGTAGGTGGTCGGCATCGCATCGCGACAGGCATGGTGCGGCCGATCGAGGATGCCGAGGGCGGATGGTCGTTGGTGCCAGTAGCCCGTTCGACACCGTCCGTCGGTCGCGTTGGTGCGTTGGCCGTCGCCCTGGGCGTCGGCATTGTGGTCGCAGGGTTTCCGGCTGCGGCGGCCGCCGATACCGGCGCGGGCAATGAGACGGGATCGACCACACCGTCCGGGCCGGGCAAAACCGTCGGAGGTCCGCACCGGCCGCGAATGGACAGCGGCCGGCCCGCGACCGATCAAGCGCCAAACCCGCAGCCGCCGGGTGCCGGAAGGACAGGTCGCGGTTCGAGCCCCGCCGCGAACGCCGGCACTGCCACCGCTCCGACATCGAAACACCGTGCGGCCGAGCCGCCCGCCTCGAGCACTGGCAAGGCCAGCCCGTCCGGCCCCGTGGCGCCGCCGGCGGCGCGACACGCGACCAGCGCCCGGGACGCATCCGTTGTTGCGGATCTGCCGTCGACGTCAGCGGACTCCGATACCGTGACCGCTCCGGACGCCGGCCCGGCGGTCATCACGGCATCGCCGCAGGGCTCGATGTCGGGCACCGGGGGCAGCCTGCTCGACCGCCTCGGCGGCGGTGGCACCGACGACGCCCCGGCCGGTGGTCCGTTGGCGTGGGCGGCGTTGGCTGTCAGTCGGCGTGAACTGACGCGCCCAGCACGCACGGCGCCGCCGTCGTCGACCGTGACCACGGGCGAACCGTCGGATCCTGCGGCTGCTGCGGCGCACGTATCGACCGCGGCGCCGAACCCGATCGCTGACTTCGTCCGCATCTTAGTCGGCGATGGAACCGCCGACCATCCGAACGCGGGCATCCTGTTCGGCAACGGCTACAGCTACACCGGTTACGCGGGCGCGTGCACCAGCGGGGCGTGCAACGGTGGCAGCGCCGGGCTCTTCGGGGGTAACGGCGGGGACGGGTTCAACGGCGGTAACGGCGGCGCGGCGGGATTGTTCGGTGACGGCGGCGATGGCGGTACCGGAGTCATCGGCATCAACGACGGTGCGGGCGGCAACGGCGGCCGGGGCGGCCTGTTCTTCGGCGACGGCGGCAAGGGTGGTACCGGTGCCGCGGCGGGCGCGATGGGTAACGGCGGTGCGGGCGGCAAGGGCGGAGACGCCGGAATGCTCTCGATCCGGGGTTCCGGCGGCGCCGGTGGTGACGGCGGAACCGGGGGCACCAGTAGCGGATCCGGCGGTCAGGGCGGCGCCGGCGGCAATGGCGGTCTGATCTTCGGCAGCGGCGGCATGGGCGGTCGCGGCGGGGACGGCGCCGACGCGGGCGGGGCCGGCGGTGACGGCGGACGCGCGGCACTGCTGGCGGGCAACGGCGGCGACGCCGGGGCGGGTGGGCAGGCATCCCTGCCGACGGGCTCTGCCGGCAGCGGTGGCATGGGCGGCCAGGGCGGTCTGCTGTTCGGCCGGGACGGCGGCATGGCCACGCCGCCCGGCGCGGCATCGGCGCACGCCGTGACGATGGCGATGGCGGTCGCGGACGTGTCGTTGAGCGGGTGCGGGATCGACCCGGTCTGTTATGCGCTGGAGCTTGCGATGGAGGCGGCCCAGCCGTTGATCATCGACGGAATCGCTTCTATCGTAACGGCTTTCGATCCGTCGGCGGGACCGATAGCCAAGCTGGTCGGATCGGCATTCTTCACGATCCTGGATGCGTTGATGTTCAACGATCTGGGCCAGGTGCCGTCGACGGTTCAACACCTGGTCACCGATCCGGCGATGCTGACGTGGATATCGTCGACGGTCGCAGGCAACTCGGCATTGGCCGCGCTGCCGGCGGACCTTCGAGCCACGATCGGCAATGCGGTCGCCTACTTCCTGCAGGAATCGCTGGGCAACAGCACAGTGGCGGACGCGCTGACTCCGGTCTTCTCATCGGTGCCACTGCCCACGAGCTTCCTGGGTCTCTCGGACTGGCTGGCGCACTTCATCTTGAGTGGGTTCGACTTCAAGCAAACGCTGCAGGACATGATCGGCACACCTGTCGAAAATTCGCTTGCGGCGTTCCTCGCCAATGCCGCGGTGCAGCAGCAATTCGGCGCAGCGTTCACTGGCGCTATCAATGTGCTGACCGGCGCGACCTCCCCGTCATGGGCGACTCCGGTCAGCTCGACGGCCCTCGCGGACTACCTCGGCCAGCTGGCCGCCGGCTCCTTGCCTGCCGATATGAGTTCGGCCGGGCCGGTTGTGAGCACGGTGGTGAGCGCGGCCGTTGCCGCGCTGCTGGCGTCGGTCGGCGGAAGTGTGGCAGCCCAATTGGGCACGACCTACACCACTTTCATGGCCCAGCCGGGTGTCAATAAGACGCTGGCCAACTACGTCGCCAACTATCTGCTGAGTGTCGTCGACGGTCAGCCGTTGCCCGCGCCGCCCAACACTCTGCCGGCCGCCGCGCAGACGACCTTTAGCGCCCTGGTGACGTCTCTGCTGTCCGGGTCGGTGCCGTCGGCCGTGGGCACGTTGATCAGCAGCGTGGTCTCCGGGCTGACGGTCTCTCCGATCGTCCAGCAGCTCGCCGGTCAACAAGTGACCGCCTACGTGGCGGCGATGCTGCCGGGCAATCCCATCGCCGGACCGGTCAGTACGGCTCTGGGGCAGGCGGTGCAATCACTGATCGCCAACACGACATTCAGCGGCGATATCGCCTCGCTGCTGGGCGGATTGGTGCCCGGGCTGCTGGGACAACCCGGTGTGGTCGGCGCGTTGTCGAACGCAGCGGGCACTCTCGCCAGCGCCATCTTCTCGGGCACAGATCCGTCGACAGCCGTGGCTACCGCGTTGGCCGCGCTGCGCGCCAATCCGGTCATCCAGAACGCCGTGCAGTCCACCACAACGACCACCGTGACCGCATTACTCGGCGATCTGGCCATGTGGCAGGTGGTGGGCTCGGCGCTGGCGACGGTGTTCACCGACCTTGTCGATCAGTCGGCGGTGCGGCAGTACGCCGCCCAGCAGGTTGCGGCTTATGTCGCACAAGCTTTGGCGGGCAACCCGATCGCCGGACCGGTCAGTGCAGCGATCGGTCAAGCCGTGCAGACCCTGCTGGGGGTTCCGGCGATCACCGGGGGACTGGCGACCCTGCTCGGCGACGCGCTGCCCACCATCTTCGCCCAGCCGGGCGTTCCGTCCGCGTTGGCCGATGCGGCCGGCACCCTTGCAGCGGCTGTGGTTGCCGGACAAGATCTTTCGACAACCCTGGCCACCGTGTTGGCTGAGTTGCGGGCGAACGTCGACATTCAGAACGCCGCCGATGTCGTCACTACGCAAGCAGTCCACGCGGTGCTGACCGATGCCGCGGTGTGGCAGGCGGTCGGGTCCGCGCTCACCACCATGGTCAATCAACTCCTCACCGATGCGGTGGTTCAGCAGTACGCCGCCCAGCAGGTCACGGCTTACGTCGCGCAAGCCCTGGCGGGCAATCCCATTGCCGGGCCGGTGAGTGTGGCGATCGGACAGGCTGTACAGACCCTGCTGGGGGTTCCGGCGATCACCGGGGGACTGGCGACCCTGCTCGGCGACGCGCTCCCCACCATCTTCGCCCAGCCGGGCGTTCCGTCCGCGTTGGCCGATGCGGCCGGCACCCTTGCAGCGGCTGTGGTTGCCGGACAAGATCTTTCGACAACCCTGGCCACCGTGTTGGCTGAGTTGCGGGCGAACGTCGACATTCAGAACGCCGCCGATGTAGTCACCACGCAAGCAGTCCAAGCGGTGCTGACCGATGCCGCGGTGTGGCAGGCGGTCGGGTCCACGCTCACCACGACAGTCAACCAACTCCTCACCGATGCCGCCGTGCAGCAGTACGCCGCCCAGCAGGTCACGGCTTACGTCGCGCAAGCCCTGGCGGGCAATCCCATTGCCGGGCCGGTGAGTGTGGCGATCGGACAGGCCGTGCAGACGTTGTTGGGTGTTCCGGCGATCACCGGGGGACTGGCGTCGCTGCTCGGCGATGCGCTGCCGACGATTTTCGCCCAGCCCGGGGTACCGTCAGCGTTGGCCGATGCGGCCGGCGCCCTTGCCGCGGCTGTGGTTGCTGGACAGGATCTTTCGACGACCCTCGCGACCCTGCTCGCCGAGTTGCGGGCCAACGTGGACATCCAGAACGCCGCTGCTGTCGTCACTACGCAAGCAGTCCACGCGGTATTGGCTGATGCCGCGGTGTGGCAAGCGGTCGGATCAGCGCTCGCTACGACAGTCAACCAACTCCTCACCGATGCCGCCGTGCAGGAGTACGCCGCCCAGCAGGTTGCGGCTTATGTCGCACAAGCTTTGGCGGGCAACCCCATCGCCGGACCGGTCAGTGCAGCGATCGGACAGGCCGTACAGACCCTGCTGGGGGTTCCGGCGATCACCGGGGGACTGGCGACCCTGCTCGGCGACGCGCTGCCCACCATCTTCGCCCAGCCGGGCGTTCCGTCCGCGTTGGCCGATGCGGCCGGCACCCTTGCAGCGGCTGTGGTTGCGGGACAAGATCTTTCGACAACCGTGGCGACCGTACTCGCCGAGTTGCGCGCCAACGTCGACATCCAGAACGCCGCTGCTGCCGTCACCTCGATGGCGGTGCACGCAGTGTTGGCCGACGCCGCGGTGTGGCAAGCGGTCGGATCAACCGTCACCACCATGGTCAACCAACTTCTCGGCGACGCAGTGGTTCAGCAGTACGCCGTCCAGCAGGTCGCGGCTTACGTCGCACAAGCTCTGGCGGGCAACCCGATCGCCGGACCCGTCAGCGCAGCGATCGGACAGGCCGTACAGACGTTATTGGCAGCTCCGGGAATGAGTAGCGGATTGGCCGTCGTGATCGGCTCAGTGTTGCCGGAGTTCTTCAGCCAGCTCGGAGTGCCTGGCTCCCTGGCCTTCGTCGCCGCTGAGATCGCCAAGGCATTCGTTGCGGGCCAGGACCTTTCACCGGTATGGCCCTTGGTGTTGACGCAGTTGCGGGAGAACGTCGCGGTAATCAGTGGTTTGAAGACGACCGTCGCCACCATCCTCGACCTGGTCAACACGACGTTGTTGAGCATCCCGTCGATTCAGCAGGCGCTGGGTTCGACCATCACCACAGTGATCACCGAACTCGCCGGCAGCGCGGACGTACGGGCGTTCATCGGCGATCAGCTCGGTCCGACGGTCGGCACCGCTGTCGTCGGCCTGCTGGCGAACAGCGCAGCCGTCCAAGTCCTCGCCACCGT
This sequence comes from Mycolicibacterium crocinum, assembly GCF_022370635.2. The sequence continues at coordinate 1,564,160 of NZ_CP092362.2, forward strand.
GCTGGGCTCGACGGTCACCCACTTCCTGGCCTATACGGGATTCACCACTTCGCTGATCGACGCCGCCGATCAGTTCGCCGATGCGGTGCTGGACGGCAGCGAGGTGTCCGCTGCTCTGCAGAGTGCTTGGGCCGCATTGCAGGCCAACCCCGACTTCCTCGCCGCGGTGAAGGCCATCATCCCGGTGTCGGTGCGGTCGATCCTCGGCGACGCCGACGTGCGCCTGGCAGCCGGCGTTGCCGCGCAAATCATCGTGGTCAACCTCCTGAAGGAGAATGGCATCACCAGCCCGTTCCTGGACGGCGCCGCGGGGCAGGTGACCAAGATGACGGTGATGTCCTTGCTGGCCAAAGCGGCCATCGCGAAGCTGGCCTACACCATCGTCGTCGATCTGCTCGGCGGAATGCCGTTGAGCCAGGTCAAGGACGTGGCGATTCACGCGCTGTTGCGGGAGCCGGACGTGCAGATCGCGGTGGGCATGTCCGTGGGCCAGGGCGTGGGCTCGTTGTTCGGGGACAACATCTTCGGCGCCGTCATCGGGACGACAACCGGCATCACCCTGTCCCTGATGCTCGGAGTGGTCGGCGCGCTGTCCGGACTGTTCATGAATCACCAGGGCAGTGCGGGCGCCGGTTCGGGTGGATTCGCCCGTGTCGCGATCACCCACATGACGATCGGCAGCCCGACTCAGCCGACGTCGATAGACGTCGGGGTACGGGTCCAGTCGGATACGGCTGAGGCGCTTTTGGTGGATCTCACGTTCCGCCTCGAGTCGCTGCTCGGAATGCAGCCATCAGTTTCCGTCGAACAGGTCGCCTGACTCCAGCATCGCCACTGAGTGCAGACCAGCGCTCCCGACGACTTCCATTCACTGTGCTTTTATTCGTTTCGACGGCGACGCCGCGTTGTTATGTTCGTGTCGAACCCTGGCCCTGCTCCAATGTCGGCGTCGACTGAGGGTCGAATAGTACTACAGGACAACACCATTCGCTTTGTGGTGCCAATTTCCTGTACGACCAACAAACGGATACGAGACAGTGACAACCGGTCAGAAACGAATCTTCGACGACGTCACACAGACGGTGGGGAACACGCCGCTGGTGCGTCTGAACGACCCTCGTGCAGTTGACGGCACAGAGTTGTTGGTAAAGCTCGAGTACTACAACCCGACTGCCAGTGTGAAAGACCGACTTTCAGTCGGTGCGATCAACTTCGCGGAGAAGAGCGGACAACTGCGGCCGGGCGGCACGATCGTCGCGGCCAGCAGCGGAAACCTCGGCATCGGTCTGGCCGCTGCGGGAGCCGCGCGCGGCTATCGCGTCGTCATCGTCATCTACGAAGACACCAGCTACGAGCGGAAGGTCATCGTACAGAACCTCGGTGCTGAACTCGTCTTGACGCCGAAGGAAGACGGAGTTCGCGGCTCGGTGGAGGAAGCCGAGCGAATCGCGAGCATCACACCCGGCGCATTCTTCGTGAACCAGTTCATCATTCCGATCAACCGTGAGATACACCGAACGACCACGGGGCCCGAAATCTGGGCAGATACCGCGGGAGACGTCGACGCGGTCGTCATCGGGGTGGGCTCCGGCGGGACGATCAGCGGCGTCGGTGCTTTCCTGAAGGAGAAGAATCCGGGCATCAAGATCTTCGCGGTCGAGCCGGACAACTCTGCAGTGCTCAGCGGCGAGGACTTCAATCCGCACAAGATCTACGGTCTGGGGCCCAACTTCAAGAGCCCGAACTTCGCGGACGAGGTCGTCGACGAGATTCTGCGGGTCACCGAGTACGACGCCGCCGCGACCGCCAGGGAGCTCGCCACGCAGGCCGGAATCCCGGCCGGGCTCAGCGGGGGAGCCGCGGTGTCAGCCGCCAGGCAGGTCGCCAAACGCCGCGACCCGTCAATCCGGACGATCGTCACGCTCGTGCCGGATTCCGCCGATCGCTACATATCGAGCTTCCTGTTCCAGGATGCATTCGACGAGAACGGAGCACACCGCGAACATGTCGGTGTCTGAGCAGGCGCTGGAAGAGCGCGCAGCACGGCTACATCAACCGGGTAAGCAATTCACACTGGGGTTCTTCACACAGGTGCCCAGTCCAGCCGATCAGCGGGCGCGGCGCACGTACGACGAGCTCATCGAAAGTATCGTCGCCGCTGAGGAAATCGGATACGACAGCGTCTGGATCGGTCAACACCACTTCAGTCCCGAAGACGGTGGCGTCCCTTCGCCGCTCGTCGTGCTGGCAGCTGCGGCGGCACGGACCACGCGGATCCAGTTGGGGACGGCGGTCGTCGCCCTGCCGTTCGAACACCCGATCCGACTGGCCGAAGACCTCGCGGTGCTGGACGAGATCTCGGGTGGCCGGGTCCAGGTCGGACTGGGCGGAGCCAGGGGAGATCTGCAAGCGTTCAACACGTTCGGCGTCGATTTCTCCGCCCGACACGAACTGTTCGACCGCAACCTGGAGATCCTCCACCATCTGTTGGAGGGCCGGGAATGTACCGAGTTCACCCACAATCGCATCGGCGCGTCGTTGCCGTCGCAGCTGTCCGCCTCTGATTCGGTTGCCGGCCAACAGGCTTCGGCGGACGTCGAGCCGAAGCGGCTCTATCCCAGCGCTACGGATCTGCGAGGCAGGCTCTGGCAGACCGCCAGCAGCGAGGACAGAGCGCGCAAGATCGCGCGCAACGGCAATGGGTTGATGATCGGCGCGTTCCACGATCACGTCATCTTCCACCAACTGCGTTTCATCGTCGGCTACCTGGAGGAGTGGCTCGCACTCCACGGGAACCTCGAGGATGCGCGGGTGGGCGCGCAGCGCTTCACCTTCCACGGCGAGAGCGCCGACGCCATCGCCGATGAACTCGGACCGCACGTGGCCGCCACGCAGCGGACCCTGGACGACCGCTTCCCCCAGTTGGGAGCGCTCTCACCGGAGGAATATCTGCGGACAGTCACGCGAAGCGGCACCGCATCGGAGATTGTTGCCCAGCTTCGGGGGGACCCCGCGTTGTTCGGGTTCGTCACCCACTTCTTCCCCACCACCGGGCTGTTCCCGTCGGTCAGGACAGGCACCGCCGGAGCCGATCTCGACATCGACCGATTGCGCATCTTCGCCGAGGACATCGCGCCGGAACTCGGATGGAAACCGGCAGCACCCCACTAACTTCACCACTCACCCGAAACAAGGAGACCGGCCATGCCGCAGCTCGAATTCATCCAGCAGTCAGGCGCATTGGGATATGCGCTGCTGTTCGGTCCAGGCATCGTCCTGTTGCTCATCGCCCTCGCGGTGAAGGGGGCCGTCAAAACGACACACAACTTCGTGATATCCGGCCGGCTGCTCGGCTTCGGGTTCGGCGTTGCCTCACTCATCTCGGTGTGGACATGGTCGATGGCAGTGATGCTGTCGTCGGCACAGGCCTACACCTGGGGTACGTCGGGCCTGGTCTGGTTCATCGTGCCCAACGGCCTCGCCGTGATCATCATGGTGCCGTTCGCGTTGAAGCTCCGGCAGAAGATGCCGTCCGGCTACACGCTCGCGGAGTTCATCCGCGCCCGATTCCAGAACACGATCAGCAGTGTGGCGACACTGGTCTTCCTGATCGGTGCGCTGCTCGGCGTCATCATGATCAACCTCGCTGGGCTAGTTCTCGTGATGAACAAGATCTTCGGCCTCACCCCGATCGGGATCGTCATCACCGGCATCGTCGTGGTCACCGTCTACTCGTACTTCGGTGGGTTGACGACATCCGCCGTCACGGGCACGTTGAACACCCTGCTGCTGGGTGTTGGATCGTCCGTCGTGGTGCTCTTCGCGTTGGCGAAAGCCGGCGGCGCCGACCTGGTCTTCAACAAGGTCGAGGCACTCGGCGATCAGCACCTGAACCCCTTCAATCCGGTCACCGCGGCGAGCTTCGGTCTGGCCCTGGCTCTCGGGCTTCTGACCAACGTCATCGCTGATCAGTCATTCTGGCAACGTGTTTGGGCGATCCGGCCCAAGGACCTCGGCCGCAGCTTCCTGTGGGCGGGCGTGTGGTTCTACCCCATACCGCTGGCACTCGGGCTGCTCGGCTTCATCGGCGTCGCCTACGGCGTGACGCCCGAGCAGCTGGGATCGCTGGGCGCGGGAGCGATCGGCCCTCATGTCATCGCCAGTCTCGGTCTGCCGGTGTTCATCATCGCCCTCTACACGCTCGTGGTGGTCAACGCGTGCTTCGCGGCCATCGACGGCGCGCTGTCGGGAGTCACCTCATTGGTGGCGGTCGACATCGTCCACCGCTACTGGCCCAGGGTGTCCGAGCGCAAGCTGCTCACCATCACCAAGACCAGCATGATCGTTGCGGCCGCCATCGCCGGTGGTGTGGTGCTGACCGGCATCGACTACGTGAATCTCGTGACGACGGTGTACTTCTACGGCACCAGCCTGCTGATACCGGTGACGTTGAGCATCTTCTGGTCGCGGATGACCGGGGCGGGGTACGTCGCGGGTGTGCTGGCAGGTATCGCCGTCGGCGGTCCGCTGCGCGAGACGCTTGGGCCCACCTACGGACCGCTGTTCGGAATCATCGGTCTGATCGCCGCGTCGGCCATCGTCTCAGTCGTCGTGAGTTTGCGAGCCAACACCCGATTCGACTTCGACAGCCTCGCGGAGGGCAAGGCGGCGCTGCTCGAACGCGACACCGCGGCCAAGCCCTCCGCCGATGACCCCGTCCCCGCCGGACAGCAGTAACGGCCGAACGAAAGGCATTGTCGTGACTCTTTTCTATCTCGGCGCGGGCATCGGTGTGTTGCTCGCGGCCGTCTACCTGACCGTTGGCACGCTCAGCTTCCTGCGGATCCGACGAGAGTTGGCCCAAGGCAACGGAATCGACGCCCTCGCCGACGAGGTCGACTCCTCGGAGATCGCACTGGTTCCCGGCTTCTCGTGGAAGGCCTCGCTCGCGGTTCTGACGTCGTTCGTTCTGTTGGTCATCGCCTCCTACAGTGGCGCCTTCTGGTACGTGCTCGCGTTCAGCGGACTCGGTACGGCCGCTGCGGTGATCGTCGCGTTCGTCCTCGAGTTGCGCGGCGACCGAGCGAGGTCTGCCGCGTGAGCGTCACCAAGAAGAAGGCGCATCTGCTGGGATTCGTACAGCACGGCGTGATGAACCACGCCTCCACGATGTGGGCGCACCCGCGGGACAAGGTCGGCTACCACTGGTCGCGGCCGGAGTATTGGCGCGATCTCGGAAGAACCATGGAGCGCGGCCTATTCGACGCGATGTTCATCGCCGACGAACTCGCGCCCTACACCACCTACAAGGGCACCTCGGATCCAGTTGTCAAATTCGCCGGCCAGTGTCCAGTACACGAGCCAGCCAGCGTCGTCCCGATCGTGGGGGCGTTCACCCAGCACCTCGGCATCGGCATCACGTTGTCGACTTCCTTTGTGCCGCCGTACATGATGGCCCGTCAGCTCTCGACGCTCGACCATTTGACCGGTGGCCGCGTCGGCTGGAACATCGTCACCTCGTATTCGAAGAGCGAGTTCCAAGCGATGGGTAAGGAGAATCTGACGCCGCGCGACAAGCGCTACGAGGTGGTCGAGGAGTACATGCAGCTGCTGTACCAGCTGTGGGATTCGTGGGACGACGACGCGATCGTCTACGACCGCGACAACGGTGTCTTCGCCGACCCGTCGAAGGTGCGCGAGGTCGACTTCCAGGGCGAGTTCTTCAAATCGAAGGGTCGCCACTTCGTCGCGCCGTCACCGCAGAAACGACCGGTGCTGTGGCAGGCCGGATCTTCCGACCAGGGCCGCGAATTCGCGGCCAAGCACGCGGAGTCCGTGTTCGGCATCTTCCCGACACCCAAGAGCATGCGGGCCTACGCCGACGACATCCGCACCCGCGCCAGCGACGCCGGCCGCGACCCGGAGTCGGTCAAGCTGATCTACGGTCTGCAGACGATCATCGACCGGGACAAGGGCCGCGCCAACGACCGCTACGCCGAGTTTGTCGAGAAGGTTCAGATCGAGAGTGCGCTCGGAATCCTTTCCGGTCACACCGGTTTCGACTTCTCGACGCTCGGCCTCGATGACAATGTGGTCGACGCTGACGTCCAAGGCATTCGCGGTCTGTTCGACGCAATCCTCGAAGCCAAGGACGGCGCCCCGGTGACGGTGCGGGAGGCCGCGCAGATCTACGGCGTTTCGATGGGCGCCCCGGTGGCGGTCGGTACTCCCTCCGATGTCGCCGACCAGATGGAGCAGTACCTCGACGAGGGCGGCTGCAACGGTTTCATGATGCTGGCCACCGATACACCGGGCTGCTTCAACGACATGACCGAACTGCTGGTGCCAGAACTACAGCGTCGCGGACGGTTCCGCACCCGCTATCCCGGCACCACGCTGCGAGAGAGCTTGCAGGAGTACTGAGCCACCGCCGGCTGAACCGGCACGCCTTCCCGCCCCGCCCTTGACTGACGGTTTGGTCGTATGTGACGATTTCGTCACTTATATCAGCGAGGAAGGCGAGGTGGCGACGGGTGATGCCTGCGACGAACACCACAAGCACGCACGACCACGGGTCCAGCGGGGGCTCGGATCTGTTGTGGCCACGCTGCCAGTCGCCGGGCGACCTCGCGGTGATCGAAGCGATCCCGCTCGAGCAGCGCGGGCTGCCTGCGTGTACCTACGACGTCGTACTTCGGGCCGGTCGGCTGTGGCCGGACCGAGTGGCTCTCTCGGTCATGCGGGGCGGCTCCGACTACATGGCCTGCGCGCAGCGAACGTTCGGCGAACCGGCCGCCGATGTCACCCGCGCCGCGAAAGCCCTGCGGCGCTGCGGTGTTGGCCGCCACGACGCGGTGATGCTGATCAGCCCGAACTGCGACGAGCTCATCACCGCCACGCTGGCCGCCCAGGCGGCAGGCATCGCCGCGCCCGTCAACGGGTCGTTAGCGAAGGAGCATATTGCCCAGCTCGCCCGGCAATCCGGTGCCCGCGTCCTCGTCACCGCGTGCCCGCAACTGGACCCCGCCGGCGTGGACATAGCCGCAACGCTGGTCGCCGCGGGGCTGATCGACACGGTCCTGTTGTTGCGCCCGACGGCAGCCGGGCCGCCCGCCGGCTCGGCGCCCACCCTTGACGGTGCCGACGTCGCCTATCTGTCGGCGTTGACTGCGGAGCACGACGCCGAACCGATGATCGACGGGTATGCCGATTCCGCCGAGTTGGCGTCGTTGTTCCACACCGGTGGCACCACCGGAGCGCCGAAGTTGGCGGCCCACACCCACTGCAACGAGGTGACCGACGCGTGGACGGTCGCGATCAACGTGACTCTCGACGAGGACTCGGTGTTGTTCGCGGCACTGCCGCTGTTTCACGTCAACGCGGTGATCGTGACGCTGCTGGCGCCGCTACTGCGCGGCCAGGCTGTGGTGTGGGCCGGTCCGCTCGGCTACCGCGATGTGGGGTTGTATCAAAACTTCTGGCGCATCGTCGAGCACTACCGGTTGGCCGCGCTGAGTGCGGTACCCACCGTCTACTCGGTGCTGGCCCAAATTCCGGTGGACGCCGACATCAGCACCCTTGCCTCCGCGGTGGTCGGTGCGTCGCCGCTGCCGGAGACCGTGCGCCGCGACTTCCGCGTCGCCACCGGGGTGGAGCTGACCGAGGGATACGGCCTCACCGAAGCCACCTGCGCCAGTGCGCGCAGTTTCGCTGACGATCCCAGGCCCGGATCGGTGGGCCAACGGATGCCCTACCAACAACTCAAGGCCGTCGAGATCACACCCGACGGACTCTGGCGGGACCTGCCGGCCGGTGAGGTCGGCACGTTGGCCATCAGTGGGCCAACGGTATTCCCGGGTTACGTGGTTTCGCGCACCGACGATGATTTCGTTCTCGACGGCCGCGGGACGCTGCGTGATGGCTGGCTCGATACCGGCGATCTGGCCCGGGTAGACGATGACGGCTTCGTTTATCTGGCTGGTCGCGCGAAGGATCTGATCATCCGTGGCGGCCACAACATTGACCCGGCACTCGTCGAGGACGCGCTGCTTGCCCACCCGGACGTGACCGCGGCCGCCGCCGTGGGGCGCCCGGACATTCATGCCGGAGAGGTACCGGTCGGGTTCGTTACTGTGCGAGCGGGGTCCAGCGTGACCGGCGACGATCTCGCCTCCTTCGCCGGCGGCCGGGTCACCGAGCGCGCGGCGGCCCCTAAAGCGGTCACCATCGTCGACACGTTGCCCATCACGGATGTCGGGAAGCCTTACAAACTCGCATTGCGCGCCGCCGCCGCGGAGCAGGCCCTCATCGATGCCTTGTCCGGCCGGCCCGGCGTGCTGGAAGTCCGCGGTGAGGTCACCGCGGGTCGGCCGTCGGTCACGATCAACGTGGCGTCGGGTGCCGACCGAGCGGCCGTCGAACACATCACCAAGTCGTTTGCGCTCGACTGCACCATCACCACGACAACCTCCGACGCCCACGACGACCAGGAGACAGCCTGTGTTCGGTGATCCTCCTGGCGTGCCGACCTACCGGCCCGACATCTACAGCAGGTCGGCCATCCTCGATCCCTACCCGCACTACCGGGCCCTGCGCGATCTGGGCGCGGTGGTGTGGCTGCGCCGGCACCGGCTGTATGCCCTCCCGCGGTACGCGGAATGTAAAGCGACGCTGCGGGACGACGGTCTGTACCTCTCCGGGCACGGGGTCGCGGCCAACCCTGCCGCCAACCGCCTCTCCCGTGGCACGACGCTCAACAGCGACGGTGTTGAGCACGAACGGCGCCGCAAGCTCGTCGCCCATCGCTTGATGCCTCGCGCACTTCGCGCACTCGCCGACAGCGTTGATCAACAGGCGACATCACTTGTCGATGCCGCCATCCAGCGGGGCAGGCTCGATGCGGTCACCGACCTCGCGACCGCGTTACCCCTGGCCGTCGTACCGGACATGGTCGGCTGGCCACCGGATCGACGAGAGCACCTGATGGACTGGGGTGCAGCGACTTTCGACGTCCTTGGCCCGGCCAACTGGCAGGCCGTCAAAGCACTGCCGCGCAGTCTGCATATGCTGCGCTTCGCCCGTCGCGTTGTTCGGGACCGCAATGTCCTGCCCGGCAGCATGGCCGACGAACTGCTTGCCGCCGTTGACGAAGGTGTCCTCTCGGCCGACGAGGTGCCGCCGCTGTTGATCGATTACATCGGGCCGTCCGTGGACACCACGGTCAGCGCGATCTCGAGCGCGATCTATCTGTTCGCCACCCACCCCGACCAGTGGGCGCTGCTCAAGGAGAACCCCGCTCTGCTACCCAATGCCATCAACGAGGTGGTGCGGTACGAGTCGCCGCTGCGTGCGTTCACTCGAAAGACGCTGCGGACCAATAGAATCGCTGACGTAACGATCCCGGAGGGTGCTCGGGTACTGGTGCTGTACGCATCGGCCAACCGCGATGAACGCGAGTGGGATGCCCCCGACGCTTTTGACATCCGCAACGATGCCGGCCGGCACGTTGGGTTCGGCAACGGTGCCCATGCCTGTGCCGGGCAAGGCCTGGCGCGACTGGAGACGACGGCCATGCTCAAAGCTCTTGTCGACCGCGTCGAGCGCATCGATCTGATCGGCGAACCGACCTGGGCGGTCAACAACATCATCCACCGTCACCACCGGCTGCCCGTGCAACTGATCGCGGCGTGATCTCACGGTGATTGATGTCTACGCGCAGCAGGTGCATTCAGTGAGAAGTCTCGCAGGGATCTACTCACGATTTGTCTGCGTGAGTTCTCACTCAGTGTGGTCGGGCTGGCCTCAGCAGCCCTAGGCGCTCTTGAGCCGGATCTTCCACCGGACCAGCGACAGATACCCGAGGCACAGCACCCCCAGCATGCCCATGTCGAACCACCACCGGCCGGCGCTGTGCTCCCAATGCCGGTCCTTCGGCGTCAGCGGGCCGGGCACCAACTTGATCAGGTCGATGGTCGACGCCGACGCCGCAAAGCCCCAGCGCGCCGGCGTGATCCAGGACAGCTGATCGAGCACCAGCCGGCCGGTCACCGGGATCATTCCGCCGGAGAACACCAACTGGCTCATCACCGCGACCACCAGCAGCGGCATGATCTGCTCGTTGGACTTGGCCAACGCCGAGAGCGCCAGGCCCACCATCGCCGCGGTGACCGTCGTCGCGGCCATCACCACGAACAGCTCCATCGTCGGGCTCAGGAACGTCAGCGATCCCTGCGTCGGACCGCCCTTGCCCGCCACCGTGATCGCGGTGACGATCGTGGACTGCACGATCGCGAACACCGCATAGATACACACTTTCGCGAGCAGGTAGGCGGTGGTCGACAACCCGACCGCCTGTTCTCGGCGGAAGATCGCGCGTTCACCGATCAGGTCGCGCACCGTGAGCGCGGTGCCCATGAATATCGCACCGACATTGAGCAGCACGAGAATCTGGCCGGGCTCGTTGGGAGCGTCACCCATCGGATTGGGCACCCCGAAGCCGACGGTGCCGGGCACCGACAGCGAGAGCACACCCATGATGAACGGCAGCATCGCCAGGAACGCGAAGTAACCCCGGTCGGAGACGATCAACCGCAACTGGCGGCGGGCGATCGTCGAGAACTGGCGCAGCAGGCTGGTGTGCGTCGGCTCGCCCATCGCCGACGGTGTCTCCACCGGTGGCGGCGGGGGCGTCGGCCCGGTCTGCTGCAGATAACGCTGATACGCGGCGTCGGGATCGCCGGCAACCGTGCTGAAGATGTCGGCCCAGTTGGTGGTGCCCATCGCCGGGCCGATCTGGCTGGGCGGCCCGCAGAACGCGGTCTTGCCGCCGGGGGCGAGCAGCAGCACCTGATCGCACACGTCGAGGTAGGTCAGCGAGTGCGTGACCACCAGCACGACGCGGCCGGCGTCGGCCAGCTGGCGCAGCATCGTCATGACCTGACGGTCCAGCGCCGGGTCCAGACCCGATGTCGGCTCGTCGAGGATCAGCAGCGACGGGCCGGTCAGCAGTTCGAGGGCCACCGAGGCGCGCTTGCGCTGACCGCCGGACAGCTTGTCCACCCGAGTGTTCTGATGCTGCGTCATCTCCAGCTCGGAGAGCACCTGGGCCACCACTTGCTGGCGGTCCTCCTTGGTGGTGTCCGGCGGCAGCCGCAGTTCGGCGGCGTACATCAGCGCCTGGTTGACGGTCAGCTGCCCGTGCACCACGTCGTCCTGCGGCACCATGCCGATCCGGGAGCGCAGCGAGGCGTACTCGGCGTGGATGTTGTGACCCTCGAAAGTGACTGTGCCACTTGTCGGATGGGTGTAGCCGGCGACCAGTCGCGCAAACGTCGACTTACCCGCACCGGACGGACCGATCACCGCGGTCAGCGTGCCGGGGCGCGCGGTCAGCGAGATGTTGTCCAGCAGCGTCTTGTTGTTCTCGATCGTCCACGTCACCGCGCGAACGTCCAGGCCGCCGGTCGCGGTGGCCGCCTCGGTCTCGGTGCGCCGGGCCAGTGTGCCGCCCGCGAAGACGAGGTCGATGTTGCCGATCGTGACGGTGTCGCCCTCGTTCAGCATCGCGGTGTCGACCCGGCTGCCGTTGACGAACGTGCCGTTGATGCTGCGGTTGTCGACGATCTCCGTGCCGCCCGGCGTCGGGATCAGCGTGGCGTGGTGGCGCGAGGCCAGGACGTCGGGGATGACGATGTCGTTGTCGGTCGCGCGGCCGATCTTGATCCCGCCCGGCGGCACATCACCGGGTGCGCCAGGGCGCAGGATCTTCAGCATGGACGTCGCAAGATTCGACGACGACTGTGCGGGCTTGCCGACCGCCGGGCGCATCTGCGTCGGCGCTGCGGGCGTGGATCCCATCGGCCCCGTCGCGGCGGGCGGGTGGTAGGTCGGCTGCGCCCGCGAGCCGCTGGTCGGATATGCCGGCGGCTGGTGGGCGGGTTGGGCCTGCGACGGCGGGGGTGGCCAGTGCTGGGCCGTCGACGAACCGCGGCTCGGGTTCGCCGGCCACGACGGTGACGACGGCGGCACGGACATCCGCACCCCGGACGTCTGTGGCGGGCGGCCCACCGATCCCTGATGGCGACCGAGGCCGAAACTCATCGGCGGTCCGTCGGGGTTACCGACGTTGACGGTCAGGCCGTCGCTGATATCCACCGACGGCACTCGCCGGCCATGCACGAACATGCCGTTCAGCGAGCCGTTGTCGATGGCCATCCACCGGCCGTGGTCGAAACGGAGCACAAGATGGGCGCGAGAGATCAAAGGGTGGGCGATTCGCACGTCGGCACGGAGGTCGCGGCCAACCACGACGTCATGCCCTGCGGCGAAAGTACGCTCCGACCCGTCGTACCGAACTGTCAGATCGGGCGCGGCTGGTCGAGTCATCGAGACCAACTCTATCGGTAACGGCCCCGTCGGCCTGTCAGGCAGGACCGCCGGTCACCACACACAGGGTGCGCGAGTAGATCGTCGGCATGCATTTGTTGCAGTGTGTGCACAGCGACTTCACCGAGTGCGCGTCGCCGTCGGCCTGAATGCGATTGAGCAGGTCGGGTTCGGCCAGCAGCGCCCGGCCCATCGCCACGAACTCGAAGCCCTCGGCCATCGCCCGGTCCATGCTCTCGCGGTTGGTGATACCGCCCAGCAGGATCAGCGGCATTTTCAGTTCCTTGCGGAACTGCTCGGCGTCGCGCAACAGATAGGTCTCCCGGTAGGGGTATTCGCGCATGAACTTCTTGCCGGTCATGCGCATGCCCCAGTTCAGCGGCCATTTCTGTGCCGCCGCGAATTCCTTCACCGGGGCGTCGCCGCGGAACAGGTACATCGGGTTGAGCAGCGAGCTGCCTGCGGTGAGTTCGATGGCGTCCAGGCCGCCGTCTTCCTCGAGCCACTTCGCGGTCTGCAGTGATTCCTCGATCTGGATCGAACCGCGGACACCGTCGGCCATGTTGAGCTTGGCGGTCACCGCGATCGGGGCCGGACCGAGTCGTTCGACCTCGCGGCGGACGGCCATCACGATGCCGCGGCCGACCTTGGCCCGGTTCTCCAGCGACCCGCCGAACTCGTCGTTGCGCCGGTTGATCATCGGCGAGAGGAAGGAGCTGGCCAGGTAGTTGTGGCCGAGGTGGATCTCGACGGCGTCGAAGCCGGAGTCGATGGCGAACCGGGCGGCCGCCGCGTGGGCAGCGATGACGTTGTTGATGTCGTCGCGGGTGGCGTGCTTGGCGAACTTCATCGACAGCGGGTTGAAGAAGCGGACCGGTGCCAGCGCGGGCGCTTTGTTCGACCGGGCATTCGCCACCGGGCCGGCGTGCCCGATCTGCGCGCTGATCTTCGCGCCTTCGGCATGCACGGCGTCGGCGAGGCGCCGCAGGCCGGGAACCGCTTCCGGGCGCATCCAGATCTGGCCGCCGTTGGTGCGCCCACCCTGGCTGACCGCGGTGTAGGCGACGGTCGTCATGCCGATGCCACCCGCGGCGATGGCGCGGTGGAAGGCGATCAGGTCATCGGAGACCACATCGTCGGGGGTGCGGGCTTCGAAGGTGGCCGATTTGATGGTGCGGTTGCGCAGCGTGATGGGGCCGAGTGTGGCCGGGCTGAACACATCTGGCGCACTGTTCATATCCGCAGCTGACCACGCTCTGAACAGTGCTGTCAACGACGCAGTTCGGTCAATGGAACAATACGGTTCGTGGTCGCTATCAGCCTGGACGGCAAGCTCACCCGTGACGAGATTTTTGTCGATCTGAAGGATCGTGTAGCGGCGCTGACCGCCGCCGGACGCACGCCAGGATTGGGCACCGTCCTGGTCGGCGATGACCCCGGTTCGCACGCCTACGTCAAGGGCAAGCACTCCGACTGTGCGAAGGTCGGGATCACCTCGATCCGCCGGGACCTGCCCGCCGACGTCAGCCAGGCGCAGCTCGACGACACCCTCGACGAACTCAACGCCAATCCCGAGTGCACCGGCTACATCGTGCAGCTGCCGTTGCCGCGGCATCTCGACGAGAACGCCGCGTTGGAGCGGGTGGACCCGGACAAGGACGCCGACGGCCTGCACCCGACCAACCTGGGCCGGCTGGTGCTGGGCAAGGCGGCGCCGTTACCGTGCACGCCACGGGGCATCGTGCACCTGCTGCGTCGCTTCGACGTGCCGATCGCCGGTGCGCACGTGGTGGTCATCGGCCGTGGGGTGACCGTCGGTCGGCCGCTTGGCCTGCTGCTCACCCGACGCAGCGAGAATGCCACAGTCACCTTGTGCCACACCGGAACTCGTGACCTGCCGGAGCTGACCCGCCAGGCCGACATCATCGTCGCCGCCGTCGGGGTGCCGCACATGCTGAAAGCCGACATGGTGAAGCCCGGTGCGGCGGTCGTCGACGTGGGCGTGAGCCGGGTGGAGGGCAAGCTCACCGGTGATGTTCATCCCGATGTCTGGAACGTCGCGGGCCATGTGTCGCCCAATCCGGGCGGGGTCGGTCCGCTGACCCGGGCCTTCCTGCTGACCAACGTCGTCGAACTGGCCGAAGCCGCACAGTGACGGCTCGCGCGAAGCGCCGACTGCCCACCCGTGCGGAGGCGGTCGCCTTCACCGGGCGCGTGGTGCGTTCGCAGTGGCCGATTCTGGCCGTCGGGGTGATCTTCGTGGTCGCCTTCGTGCTCGTCGCCGCCGGATTCTGGCGCCGTGGCTCGCTATTGATCGGCATCGCGGTGGGGGTGGCCGCCGCGCTGCGGTTGGTGCTCACCGAGGATCGCGCGGGCCTGTTGGTGGTGCGGTCGCGGGGCGTCGACTTCGCGACGATGACGACGGTCTGCGTGATCATGGTGTACGTCGCCTCGACGATCGACCCGTTGGGGACCAGCTAGATCCCGCGCCGACACTGCAGAAGTTGTACGCATCGCCCGAGAAGGGGTGCAAACAACTGCAGTCTCGGCGGCATCTTTTTCTTGCCCGACGAGCAATCTTGCACGGTGTGCAACTTTGGGCGTACGGTGTGGCCATGGACGGATTGCGCGAGCGCAAAAAGGCCGACACGCGCCGGGCACTCAGTGACGCCGCGCTGCACCTGGCCTTCGAGCGCGGGATGGACAACGTCACTCGCGAGGCCATCGCCGAACGCGCCGGGGTCTCCCTGCGCACCTTCAACAACTACTTCGCAGGCAAGTACGAGGCGATCGCGTACCGGCAAATCGAGCGAATGCGCCGCAGCCTGAACTCCTTTCGTGAGTGGCCGGCCGAGGACCCGTTGTGGACGGCGATCACCGGGTCGGTGCTCGAACCACTGGTCGCCGAGATGGGTGAGGACTTCGCACCGACGCGCAAGCAGCTGGATCAGCTCGTCGAACTGAGCATGGCCATCGAAGTGCGTAATGCGTTGGCGAACAACCTGATGGGTGAGTGGATCGACGCGATCGCCGAACGCACCGGCACCGACCCGGTGCGCGACATGTATCCCCGCCTGGTCGCCGCCAGCATTCGTGCGGTCGCCGAGGCTGCCATGGACACCTACATCACCTCCGACCCACCGGTTCCGATCGTCGGCCTGATGCGCCGCGGATTCGCCGACGTTGTCGCCGGACTGCCCGAACCGAAAAGGAAGTCGTCATGAACGACGTCGACGTTGTCATCTCCGGTGCCGGACCGAACGGTCTGATGCTGGCCTGCGAACTGGCCCTGGCCGGCGTCACTCCAGTCGTTCTCGATGCGCTGCCCGGGCCCAGTGATGAGCCGAAGGCCAACGGCCTTGTCGGACAAGTCGTTCGGATGCTCGACATGCGCGGGCTCTATACCAGGTGCGCCGGGGTTGACGACCCGCCGCAGCCTGCCGCGGGGTGGATCTTCTCTGGTATGGCGTTGGATTTCGCCGGCATGGAAGACAATCCGATGTACGCGATGGCAATTGCGCAGCCGAAGCTGGTTCGCTTCCTCTTTGAACGTGCGCGAGAGCTCGGCATCGAAGTCCGCTGGGGTCACGAACTCACCGGGCTGGACGCATCCGACGACGGTGTCCGACTGACGATCGCCACCGAATCCGGTGTCTACACCGAGACCACGTCGTACCTGGTAGGTGCTGACGGCGGCCGCAGCCTGGTGCGCAAGAGCGTCGGAATCGACTTCCCCGGCGCGACGTCGCCGACGGTCGCCCGGCTGGCCCACGTGGTGGTGCCCGACGAGTATCGGCGTGCCGACGGTGGTCTGGACGTCCCGGGTTTTGGCCGAGTGGCGTTTGGCCACAACAGGTTCGATCGCGGCATGGTGATCTATGCGCCGTTCGAGGCGGACCGGTCTCTGGTGGGCACGATGGAATATGGCACGTCGACGGATGTCGAGGCACCCATGTCGCTCGATGAACTCCGCGACAGCCTGACACGCGTGCTCGGTACTGAACTGCGGGTGGACGAGCCCCAGGGGCCGGGCCCGCACGCACTGCGGCGTATCAACGGACAGAACACCCGTCAGGCGCAGCGCTATCGATCCGGCCGGGTAATCCTGGTCGGCGACGCCGCTCACGTGCACAGCGCGATGGGTGGACCCGGGCTGAACCTGGGTATGCAGGATGTCTTCAACGTCGGTTGGAAGCTTGCCGCCGTCGTCAAGGGGACCGCACCCGATGCCCTGCTCGACACCTATCACGCCGAGCGCTATCCGGTTGGGGAGCGGGTGATGATGCACTCGATGTCGCAGATCGCGCTGATGGCGCCTGGCCCCGAAATCGCCCAGCTCAGAAGGCTTTTCACCGAGATTATCACCGTTCCAGAGGTCGCAGCCAAGATGGCCGCGCTACTGGCCGGCTCCGACGTCCGTTACGACGTCGGTGACGACCACCCGCTATCCGGCTACCTGGTACCGGACCTGACGCTCGACGACGGGCGCCGGGTGGCCAGTCTGCTGCACGATGCCCGGCCAATATTGCTCGACCTGTGCGGCAGTGCGGTCGCATCCACCGCACGCCCCTGGGCCGAGCGCCTGAACATCGTGGAAGGACAGTTGAGCGGTGGCCCGGCCGCCATCCTGATCCGGCCTGACGGCTATGTTGCCTGGGCCGCCAACGAATTCGAGCAGCGGGACGGGCACAAATTGCGTACGGCTCTGCGCCGGTGGTTCAACCAGCCAGCGTAGCCCGGATACCCACCGTGATGTACGGCAGCGCCAGGCCGGTCGAGTTCGCCAGTGCGGGATGCGTGTTCAGCAAGTCGCGCACCTCGTCGAGGGTCTGGGTGCGCACGTCCGCCGGCGAGGTGATGCAGTAGCTGCGGGAGGCCACCAAGTCGATCAGTGCCTGGGGCGTCAGATAACTCGTCCACTCCACACGATGGTGCTCGATATCGACAAACGGCTCGGGAAGCGTTGTGCTGTCGTTGAATTGGGCGTTCTCATGACCGATGATCCGCCCGAGATCCTTGACCCAGCCCAGGCGTTCGTCGCGGGCATTCCACACCAGGCCGAGTCGTCCGCCCGGACGGAGCACGCGGGCCACCTCGGCGACCGCCCGCTCCGGATCGAACCAATGCCAGGCCTGTGCCACCAGAACCGCGTCAACGCTGTTGTCCGGCAACGGGATCTGCTCGGCGGTCCCGAGTAGTGCGGGGGTGTCCGGAAGAGCCGAGCTGAGCAGCTCCAGCATCTCGGCCAGCGGGTCCACGGCCACCACATCCAGGCCGCGCTCGACCAGGCGGGTCGTCAACTTGCCGGTGCCGGCACCCAGGTCCAGCACGTCGCGCGCACCCGGCGGCAACAGCCAGTCGATGGCCTCCGGCGGATACGACGGGCGTCCGCGCTCATAGGCGGCGGCCTCGGACCCGAAGGACAGTGATCTGTTGTGCCGCGACTCCGTCACGGCGTGCGAAGACCTTTGCCGTCGGCCAAATCGAGTGTCTGACGGATCAACGCGCCCACGGCTTCGGTCTCGACGAGGAAGCCGTCGTGGCCGTAGATCGAGTCGACCACGTTGAGCCCCGAGCAGTTCGGCAGCAGCCCGGCCAGCTCCTGCTGCAGCCGCAGCGGGTAGAGCCGGTCGGAGGTGATCCCGCCGACCACGGTCGGTACCGGGCATGACCCCAGGGCAGCGGCCACCCCGCCGCGTCCGCGCCCGACGTCGTGATTCGACAACGTCTCGGTCAGCGTCACATAGCTGCCCGCGTCGAACCGGTTGACCAGCTTCGCGCCCTGGTATTCCAGGTAGCTCTGCACGGCGTAGCGGCCGCCGGCCAGGGTGTCCTCGTCGTCTTGGGCGGCATTGCCGAACCGGCTGTCCAGCTCGACCTCACCGCGGTAGGTGAGGTGAGCGAACCGGCGGGCCAGCTGCAAGCCGACGTCGGGATTGCGGCCGGTGCCGTGATAGTCGCCGCCCTGCCAGTTCGGATCGGCCTTGATGGCCGCGATCTGGGTGCTCTGGGTACCGATCTGGTCGGCGGTCGCCCGCGCGCCGACGGCCAGCACCAGCGCGGCCCGCACCCGGTCGGGGTAACCGACCATCCACTCCAGCGCACGCGCGCCGCCCATCGACCCGCCGACCAGCGCGGCCACGTCGGTGATGCCGAGCGCGGCCAGCGCCGCAACATCGGCGTTGACCTGATCGCGCACCGTGATGATCGGGAAACGCGAACCCCACGGCTTACCGTCGCGGGCCAGCGAACTCGGTCCGGTCGAGCCCCGGCAGCCACCCAGCACATTGGTGGCCACCGCGCACCAGCGGTCGGTGTCGATCGGAGCGCCGGGGCCGGCGACGCCGTCCCACCAACCGGGGGTGGGGTGGCCGGGGCCGGCGGGGCCGGTCAGATGCGAGTCGCCGGTCAGCGCGTGCAGCGCGACGACGACGTTGTCACGATTGGGGGAGAGCTCACCCCAGCGCTGCACCGCAATCGAGACGTCGGAGAGCACCTCGCCGCATTCGAGCTCCAGCGGGCCGATGTCGACGACGCCGATCTCGCCTTCGGCGGGCAGGGCGATCAAACGTTCATCCGAGATAGTCATGTCAGGCTCACTCAAAAGGCCGCCACAGCACGGGGATCCGCTTGCCCATCCGAGATGGACTTGGCGGCCGCGAAGCCGCGCTCCAGATCGGCCAGGATGTCGTCGATGCCCTCGAGGCCGACGGCCAGGCGCACCAGGCCCGGGGTGACACCGGTGGCCAGCTGTTCCTCGGCGGACAGCTGCTGGTGGGTGGTTGACGCCGGGTGGATCACCAGCGAGCGCACGTCGCCGATGTTCGCGACGTGGCTGTGCAGTGTGAGTGCGTTGACGAATGCCTTACCGGCTTCGACGCCGCCGGCCAGCTCGAAGGCCAACACCGCGCCGGTTCCCTTGGGCGCCAACAACTTTGCACGTTCGTACCACGGCGAGGTCGGCAGCCCCGCGTAGTTCACCGACACCACGTCGTCATGACCGGCCAGGTATTCGGCGACTTTCAGCGCATTGGACACGTGGCGTTCGATCCGCAGGCTCAGCGTCTCCAGGCCCTGGGCGATCAGGAAGGCGTTGAACGGAGACGCCGCCGAGCCCAGGTCACGCAGCAGCTGTACCCGCGCCTTGAGCGCGTAGGCGGGCGCGCCGAGGTCGGCGAACACCACACCGTGGTAGCTGGGGTCCGGGGTGGTGAAGCCGGGGAACTTGCCGCTGGTCCAGTCGAACGTGCCGCCGTCGACGATCACGCCGGCGATCGCGGTGCCGTGGCCGCCCAGGTACTTGGTCGCGGAGTGCACCACGATGTCGGCGCCGTGGGCGATCGGCTGGATCAGGTATGGCGTCGCAATGGTGTTGTCGACGATCAGCGGCACCCCGTTGTCGTGGGCCACCTTCGAGACTGCCGGAATGTCCAGGATGTCGATTTGCGGGTTGGAGATCGTCTCGCCGAAGAACGCCTTGGTGTTCGGCCGGACCGCCGCCTGCCACGACTCCGGGTCATCGGGGTTCTCGACGAACGTCGTCTCGATGCCCAGCTTGGGCAGCGTGTAGTGCAGCAGGTTGTAGGTGCCGCCGTACAGCCGGGGAGAAGACACGATGTGATCGCCGGCCTCAGCGATGTTGAGGATCGCGAAGGTCTCCGCGGCCTGACCGGAGGCCAGGAACAAGGCGGCCACGCCACCTTCGAGCGCCGCGATCCGCTGCTCGACGGTGTCCTGCGTCGGGTTCATGATCCGGGTGTAGATGTTGCCCGGCTCGGCCAGCCCGAACAGTGCGGCGGCGTGGTCGGTGTTGTCGAACGTGTACGACGTCGTCGCATAAATCGGCAGCGCCCTGGCGTGTGTCGCGACGTCCGGAGTCTGCCCGGCGTGGATCTGCTTGGTCTCAAAAGACCAGGTAGCGGTCGGGTCTTCGGTATCTGGCGTGCTCACGGGAAACGAACCTCCATCTGTGTCTGGGGGCCCGTCACGTGCGGACCCGCGCTTGCCGGTAGCCGCTATCGACTACTCAACCTGGTCTTCACCCGGAGCACCCCACCGCGGTTGGAGGGTTGCCGGCCAGCAAGCCGGGGCTTGATGCTGGCACTCATGACCGAGACAAAGCGTAGCGCACCTCCGTAACACGAGGCCAGCGGGATATCGGTTGCAGCACGGGTATGCACTGTGACGTAGACCTCTGCGCGGATCCGTCAACCGCGATCACGTAGCGTCGGATGCGACGGGATACTGATAGCCGCCACCGCACCTGAACGCCCAGGAGACAACAGCACATGAGCGCCGACAAGCCCACCATCATCTACACGCTTACCGATGAGGCGCCGCTGTTGGCGACGTACGCATTCCTGCCTGTGCTCCGCACGTTCGTCGAGGCGGCCGGCATCGATGTCAAGACCAGTGACATCTCGGTGGCCGCTCGCATCCTCGCCGAGTTCAGCGACCGGCTGACCGACGAGCAGAAGGTGCCGGACAACCTTGCCGAGCTCGGCGAGCTGACCCAGGACCCGAGCGCCAACATCATCAAGCTGCCCAACATCAGCGCTTCGGTACCGCAGCTGGTCGCCGCGATCAAGGAACTCAAGGCCAAGGGCTACGACCTGCCGGACTTCCCGGGTGACCCGAAGACCGACGAGGAAAAAGAGATCCGCCAGCGCTACGGCAAGATCCTCGGCAGCGCGGTGAACCCGGTTCTGCGCGAAGGAAACTCGGACCGGCGCGCCCCCAAGGCGGTCAAGGAGTACGCCAAGAAGCACCCGCACAGCATGGGGCAGTGGTCGCAGGCGTCGCGCACCCACGTGGCGACCATGAAGGGCGGCGACTTCTACCACGGTGAGAAGTCGATGACCCTGGACTCCGACCGCACCGTCAAGATGGTGCTGACGCCGAAGAAGGGCGAGCCGATCGTGCTCAAGCCCGAGGTCAAGCTCGACAACGGCGACGTCATCGACAGCATGTTCATGAGCAAGAAAGCGCTGATCGACTTCTACGAGAAGGAGATCGACGACGCCTACAAGACCGGCGTGATGTTCTCCCTGCACGTCAAGGCGACGATGATGAAGGTCAGCCACCCGATCGTGTTCGGCCACGCGGTCAAGGTTTTCTACAAGGACGCGTTCGCCAAGCACGGCAAGCTGTTCGACGAACTCGGTGTCAACGTCAACAACGGACTGTCCGACCTGTACGACAAGATCGAGTCCCTGTCGGCGTCGCAGCGTGAAGAAATCATCGAAGACCTGCACAAATGCCATGAGCACCGGCCGGAGCTGGCGATGGTGGACTCGGCCAAGGGCATCTCGAACTTCCATTCGCCGTCCGACGTGATCGTCGACGCCTCGATGCCGGCGATGATCCGGCTCGGCGGCAAGATGTACGGCGCCGACGGTCGCACCAAGGACACCAAGGCCGTCAACCCGGAGTCGACGTTCTCCCGCATGTACCAGGAGATGATCAACTTCTGTAAGACCCACGGGCAGTTCGACCCGACCACGATGGGCACCGTTCCCAACGTCGGTCTGATGGCGCAGAAGGCCGAGGAGTACGGCAGCCACGACAAGACCTTCGAGATCCCGGTCGACGGCGTCGCCGACATCGTCGACGTCGACACCGGTGAGGTGCTGCTGTCGTGGGACGTCGAAGAGGGTGACATCTGGCGCATGCCGATCGTCAAGGACGCGCCCATCCGGGACTGGGTCAAGCTGGCCGTCAACCGGGCCCGACTGTCCGGCATGACGACGGTGTTCTGGCTCGACGACGAGCGCCCGCACGAGAACGAACTGCGCAAGAAGGTGAAGGCCTACCTCGCCGAAGAGGACACCGAGGGCCTCGACATCACGATCCTGCCGCAGGTGTGGGCCATGCGGTACACCCTCGAGCGCGTCATCCGCGGCCAGGACACCATCGCCGCGACCGGCAACATCCTGCGTGACTACCTGACCGACCTGTTCCCGATCCTGGAGCTGGGCACCAGCGCCAAGATGCTCTCGATCGTGCCGCTGATGGCCGGTGGCGGGCTGTACGAGACCGGGGCCGGCGGCTCGGCGCCCAAGCACGTCAGCCAGCTGGTGGAGGAGAACCACCTGCGCTGGGATTCCCTCGGTGAATTCCTCGCGATCGGCGCGAGCCTCGAGGACCTGGGCAACAAGACCGACAACCCCAAGGCGAAGGTACTGGCGACCACGCTGGACACGGCCGTCGGAGAGTTGTTGAACGAGAACAAGAGTCCCTCACGCAAGGCCGGCGAGCTGGACAACCGCGGCAGCCAGTTCTACCTCGCGCTGTACTGGGCGAAGGCGCTCGCCGAGCAGACCGAGGACAAGGAACTCGCCGAGCATTTCGCGCCGCTGGCCAAGACCCTCGCCGAGAACGAGGAGACGATCGTCGCCGAGCTCAACGAGGTGCAGGGCAACCCGGTCGACATCGGTGGTTACTACTACCCGGACCGGGAGAAGACCACCTCGGTGATGCGGCCGTCCAAGACCTTTAACGAGGCGCTCAGCTGACACCGGCCTCCGGCTGACGCACCGGCGGGACGTGGGCGTCGACCCACTCGCTGATGAGGTTGGTGATGCGCTCCGGCGCCTCGAACATCGGGATGTGCCCGACGCCATCGAGATGCGTCACCTTGGTGAGTTCCGGGATGTGCTTGTGGAAGTGGTTGGTGAACCGCGGATGCGGCAGCACCCGGTCGCGTTCGCAGACCACCAGGTGCGTGGGAACCGACAACTCGGTGAGCTCCATCAGCCCCGGCATCAGCAGAGCCTTGATGAGCAGCTGGTAGTAGGCCGGGCAGTGGGTGACGTCGTCGAGGATTTCCAGCAGCTGCACCTCGGTCACCCCTTTCGGGGTGGCGCTGATCGGCACGGTCGCGGCGGCCTTGACGCCGGGCAGTCGCATCGCCCGCTCGCCCAGGAGCCGGGCGGTCAGCCAGACCGGGAGGCCCGCCACGAACTTGCCGACAATCTCGTACTTCACCGGTGACCAGCGGTGCCAGCCACCGGCGGGGGCGATCCCGGTCAGGGTCCGGGCCCGTCCGCGTCGCTCGAGTTCGAAGGCCACCCACCCACCGAGCGAGTTGCCGACGATGTGCGCGGTGTCCCAGCCCAGGCCGTCGAGCTGGCGCTCGACATGGTCAGCGAGGGTCTTCGAGTCCAGGATCCACGACCGGTTGCGCGGGCCACCGTTGTGGCCTGCCATCGACGGCGCAAACACCTCGAAGCGGCCGGTGTCGGCCAGCGCGGGTGCGACGTCGGACCAGACGTAGGAGGACATCATGAACGGGTGCAGGAGAAGGATCGGTTCGCCAGCACCGAGATGAATGGATTCGCGGGTCGCCACACCCCGACCGTAAAGGTGATACCGCCGGTATCGCAAGATAGGTTTTTACCGTGATCGTGACCACCATCAATGTCAACGGCGTCCGCGCCGCTGTGCGCCAGCGCTCGGACGAGAACCTCGGCCTGCTGGCGTGGCTGTCTGGCACCACCGCCGATGTGGTGTGCCTGCAGGAGACCCGCTCCGACGACGAGCAGATCGCCGAGGCGCTCGCCCCGGCGCTGGCCGACGGCTGGCACCTGGCGTCGGCCGCCCCGCACCTGAAGGGGCGCAGTGGGGTCGCGATCCTGTCCCGCACACCGTTCGAGGCGGTTCGGATCGGTTTGGCTGCAACCGAATTCGAGCTACACGGACGTTACGTCGAGGCCGACCTGGCGAGCGGCCACACCGTCGCCAGCGTCTACGTCCATACCGGCGAAGCCGGTACTGACCGTCAGCTCGAAAAGGAACGATTCATGGCCGCGCTGGCCAAGCGAATGGCGGAGTTGACCGCCGACGGTCGCGACGCGGTGATTTGTGGCGACTGGAACATCTGTCATCGTGAGGCGGATCTGAAGGCGTGGAAGGCGAACGTCAAGAAGGCCGGGTTCCTCCCGAGTGAGCGGCAGTGGCTCAGCGATCTGCTCGACTCGGGCTGGGTGGACGTCATGCGCCAGATGCACCCCGACGTCGCCGGCCCGTACAGCTGGTGGTCGTGGCGGGGTAAGGCGTTCGACAACGACGCCGGCTGGCGCATTGACTACCACCTGGCTACCGCGGGGCTGGCCGCGCGGACGCTGGCCGCCCGTGTCGAGAAGCCGGCGTTGTATGCGCTGCGGTGGTCCGATCACGCGCCGGTGACCGTCGAGTTCGGCTAGTAGCTGCCGTTGATCCAGGCGCCCCACGGGACGTAGGTGGTGGCCGGGGTGGCGTAGGTGGTCGGGGCGTAGAAGTTGCCGGTTGTGGAACTGTCCGTGTACGGCGAGTAGTCGTTCAAGGTGGTCGTGGCGCTCGCCGGTCCGGCGAGGGTGAGGGCGGCGCCGCCCAAGACGGCGGCGGCGATGGCGGGGGCGGCGATGAGGGCTTTGAAGCGGTTCGTGGTCATGCTCAAATCATTGGCGCTGCACGCGTTTGCGTCGATCCGCTGACCGGCCGCTTTTGCTGTCCACCGATCGGGGGACACCCGCCGCAGGTCAGCACCCTTGCCGGTTCGGGGCGTCGAGCGCCGTGGCCGCGCCGTCGATCGCGGCGGTCACCGCGTCGAGCACCCGCGGGTCCCACGTCAGGGCGGTGTCGCGGGCGAGTTTGGCGATCATCGAGACGTAGTCGCTGTGGGTGTCGTCGACGACGCGACACTGCCGGTGCGGCAGTACGGTGTCCTCGACGTCGCGGGCCAGCGCGCTGCGCAATTCCACGACGCCGTCGTTCGGCCACACCGCCGGATTACCACCGGCGTGGTCGAACCGGTTGCCGCCGATCAACGTGACCGGGATCTTGTCGAGGACTCCGGCCTGCAAACTGTTCCAGCCCTTCGTCCCCATCAGATACGACTGTTCGAGTTCCCGTGCCGAGCCCGAAACGTGAACGGCGGCAATATCTCTGGCGTACCCGTTCATCTGGCTTTCACAGAATTGGTCGCCCAGGCAGTTGCCGAGTCGAACGGAGCCCTCGACGAAGTCGGCCAGGTATGAACCCTGCCAGGGTGTTCCGATCGTGGTCAGCGTCCGGACCCTTATCGGTGAGCGTTCGGCCCTCAGCGTTCGGATCGCCGCCCGGGAGAACAGGCCACCCATCGAGTGGCCGACCAGGTCGACCTCGTCGATGTGTTTCTCGGTGTGCAGCCAGTTGATGAACCGGGCCAGGTGCTCACCGGCGAGATCGACGCTGCCGGTGCTGTCGACGGTCATGGCCGCAGGCAGCGGAGCCGGGCAGGACGCGAACGCCCCATACCCGGTCGTGTCGTGCACCTGGCCGGGTCCGGCCATCGCGGGCGCGGTGAAGACCGAATTGCCCTTGCCCAACAGATGTTCGCGCAACGCAGTGTGGTCGGTGCCGGCCGGCAGCCCGATCCCGCAGGCGGCATCCGGCGCGGTGTAGGGGGCGGTGCTGGCCAGTCCGGAGACCAGGACCACCGCGCGCGACGGCGGACCGGCCTGGGTGCCGGCGTGTGAGCAGCCCGCCAGGAGGAGCGCCGCCGCCAGCGCCACGATTCGCCGCACTAGGACGGGCAACCTTCCCGGTTGGGACCGTCGAGCGCCTTGGGCGCATCCTCGATGGCCTTGTGCACGACCTCGAGCACCTGCGGATCCCATGTCAGCGCGGTCTTCTGTTCCAGCCCAGCAAGATTGGACACGTAGATGCTGTGGGTATCGTCGAAGGTGGAGCAGCGGCGGTGCGGCAGCACTGGGTCACCGATGTCCTTGGCCAGCGCACTTTGCAGCGCCACGATGCCGTCGTTCGGCCACACCGCGGGGTTCACCGGCCCGTCCTTGGTGAACTTCTTGCCGCCGATCAGCACCACCGGGATCTTGTCGAGCACCCCGGACTGGTACTGGTTCCAGCCGTCCTTGCCCATCAGGAACGCCTGATTGACCTCCCGGCCGGAGCCCGACATGAGTCGCTTCACCTCGTCGGACATGCCTTTCATCGAGGTTTCGCAGAACGTGTCACCCTTGCAGTCGCTCAGGGGGAGCAGCCCGTTGGCGAAGTCGGAGAGGTAGGACCCCTGCCACGGCGTGCCGATGGTGGTCAGCGAGCGGACCTTCAGCGGCGAGTTCGTCGACGCCAGCACGCGGATGGCGGCCCGGGAGTACAACCCGCCCATCGAGTGGCCGACGAAATCCACCTCGTCCACGCCCCGGTCGGTGTGCAGCCAGGTGAGGAACCGGGCCAGATGTTCACCGGCGGTGTCGATGCTGCCGGTCGAGTCGACGGTCATGTTCTCCGGCAGGGTGATCGGGCAGACCCCGAACGGCCCGAATCCGGTCTGGTCGACGACTTGGCCCCGACCGGCCATCGCGGGGGAGGTGTAGACGGTGTAGCCCTTGCCGAGCAGGTACTCCCGCAGCGCGGTGTCGGTGTTGCCCGCAGCCAGCCCGGTGGCGCACGCCTGATCCGGGCCGGTGAAGGGCGTGGTCGCGTCGCCGCCCGAGACGATCACCACCGCGGTCGACGCCGGGCGCTTCTGCTCGGTTCCGGCATGCGAACACCCCGCCAGCAGTATCACGGCGGCCAGCGCCAGAAGTCGTCGCACGAAGCAGGATGCTAGTGCGCAGATGCCTCGTGACAGGATTGAAGCACCATGAACAGCTCATCTCGTCGTGTCGTTTTTTCCGGCGTCCAGCCGACGTCCGATTCGCTGCACCTGGGCAATGCCCTCGGCGCGATCCGGCAGTGGGTCGGACTGCAGGACGACTACGACGCATTCTTCTGCGTGGTGGACCTGCACGCGATCACCGTGCCGCAGGACCCCGCCACGCTGCGGCACCGCACCCTGGTGACCGCCGCCCAATACCTGGCGCTGGGCATCGACCCGGAGCGCGCGACGATCTTCGTGCAAAGCCATGTGCCCGAGCACACCGAGCTGGCCTGGGTGCTGGGCTGCTTCACCGGGTTCGGCCAGGCGTCTCGGATGACCCAGTTCAAGGACAAGTCGCAGAAGCAGGGCGCGGATGCGACGACGGTGGGCCTGTTCACCTACCCGGTGCTGATGGCCGCCGACGTGCTGCTCTACGACACCGATCTGGTGCCCGTCGGTGAGGATCAGCGTCAGCATCTCGAGCTGGCCCGCGACGTCGCGCAGCGGTTCAACGTCCGCTTCCCGGACACCTTCGTCGTTCCGGAGCCGATGATCCCCAAAATCACGGCCAAGATTTACGACCTGCAGGAGCCGACGGCGAAGATGAGCAAGTCCGCAGCCACCGAGGCCGGACTGATCAGCCTGCTCGACGACCCGAAGGTGACGGCCAAGAAGATCCGCTCAGCCGTCACCGACAGCGAGCGGGAGATCCGCTTCGACGTCGAGGCCAAACCTGGTGTGTCCAACCTGCTGTCCATCCAGTCGGCCGTCACCGGCACTGAGATCGACGCGCTGGTGGCCGGCTACGAGGGTCGCGGCTACGGCGACCTGAAGAAGGAGACCGCCGAGGCGGTCGTCTCCTACGTCGAGCCCCTGCAGAAGCGGGTCGGCGAACTGCTCGCGGACCCAGCCGAACTGCAGGCGATCCTGGCCAAGGGGGCCGACCGGGCGCGCGAGGTGTCTGCGAAGACCATCGGACGGGTATACGAGCGGTTAGGGTTTCTGCCGACGAGTCCGTAGACGTTGCGGGGAGGCTGGGCATGTCAGAACCGGCCGAACCGGGTCGCCTGGATCGACTGCGGGCTCGCCATCACTGGCTCGACCATGCGATCCGGGCCGGAGAGCGATACCAGAACGTCAAGGGCGACTTCTACGCCGCGGGCATCACCTACTTCACGATCTTCGCGCTGTTCCCGTTGCTGATGGTCGGCTTCGCGGCCGGCGGCTTCGTGCTCGCCAGCCAGCCGCACTTGTTGACCGATATCGAAAACCGGATCAGGGCAACAGTTTCCGGTGACTTCGGCCAGCAACTGATCGGCCTGATGGATTCGGCGATCGAGTCCCGCACATCGGTGGGTGTTATCGGTCTGGCGACCGCGGCCTGGGCCGGGTTGGGCTGGATCGCGAATCTGCGTGAGGCGCTGAGCCAGATGTGGGATCAGCGCATCGAGGAGCAGAACTTCGTGCGCACCAAGCTGTCCGACCTGTTGGTGCTGCTGTCGGTGTTCGTCGCAATCATCGTGACGATCGCGCTGAGCGCACTGGCCGATCCGGACCTGATGACCAACGTGCTCGAGTGGCTTGGCGTGCCCCACCTGTTCGGGCTCGGCACCGTGCTGCGCATCGCCTCACTGGTGATGTCATGGGCGGTGTCGTGGTTGTTGTTCAGCTGGATGATCGCGCGGTTGCCGCGTGAGTCAGTGAGCTTCCGCAGCAGTGTGCGTGCCGGGTTCATGGCCGCGGTGGCGTTCGAGATCTTCAAGTTGATCGGCTCGATCTATCTGCGGTCCGTGGTACACGGTCCGGCGGGTGCGACGTTCGGGCCGGTGCTGGGCCTGATGGTGTTCGCCTACATCACCGCTCGGCTGGTGCTGTTCGCCACCGCATGGGCCGCGACGTCGAAGGACAACCTACGGCCCGCCCCGGTCGCGGCACCCGGCCCAGCCGTCATTTCGCCGAGGGTTGGTCCGGACGAGGGGTTGAGCACCCGGCAGACGGTGGCCGCCATGGCGGTGGGAGCGGTTGGCGCGCTGGGTCTTTCCCGCCTCTGGCGCCGAGGTAACGACTAGCGACTTCGCGAGATGGATTGAGGACCGCTATCGTTCGCTCGCGCCTCCAGATTGAACTCACGCAGGGAAAGTTCGAGTGGGAGTCTGCGTGGCTTCAATCTCGCGAGTCGAACCGTCGCGCTACCGGCCCCGCACGGGTCGGCGATTGATGGCGCGCGCCATCATGATCAGGCCGAACACGATGAGCGTGCCGACCACGCCGACGCCGACCCGCACCGGCACCGCGTCGGCCGCGGGAAGCAGTTGCGTGCCACTGGCTTTCACCGCGGCAGCCGCATCCGGCTTGGGCGGCAGCAGCGACGGATCCGGATCGATCAGGTTGCCGACCCGAGTTCCCGGCGGGGTGGCGAAGCCGTAGTCGAGCAGATGAGCGGCCTGCTGCCACGGCGGAATCGGTTGGCGTGTACCACGCAGCAGCACCGCCACCAGTCGGCGGCCGTCGCGGTTGGCGGCGCCGACGAACGTCTGCCCGGCATCGTCGGTGTAGCCGGTTTTGCCGCCGAGTGCCCCGGGGTAGTTGTACAACAGCTGGTTGTCGTTCTCCAGTTCGTAGCCCGGATGATCGCCGTCTTCGCCCGGCTTGGCCGGATGCCCCGGGAAGTTGTATTTCTCGGTGGCGACGATGTTCGCGAAAGTCGGGTTCTCCCAGGCGTATCGGTAGAACAGGCCGATGTCGTAGGCCGATGTGCTCATGCCCGGTCCGTCCAGGCCGGACGGCGTCGCGGCCCGGGTGTCCTGGCCGCCCAGCTTGCGGGCCAGCCCGTTGATCTTCTGCAGCGCGGTGTCCCAGCCACCGACCTGCATCGCCAACGCGTGCGCGGCATCGTTGCCCGAGTGCATCAGCAGACCGTGCAGCAGGTCGTTGACGGTGTACTTGCCGCCCTCGTCCACGCCGACCCGGGTGCCCTCGGCGTTCGCGTCGTCCTGCGTACCCTCGATCATTTTGTTCAGCGGCAGCTCGTTGATCGCCTGCATCGCGATGAGCACCTTGATGATGCTGGCGGGCCGGTGCCGGGCATGGGGATCGCGCGCGGCGATGATGTCGCCGGTGTCGAGATCGGCCACCACCCACGACTCGGCCGAGATGTCGTCGGGAACGGGAGGGGTGCCGGGCGCGACGATCACGCCGCAGCCCGCCAGCGCGTCGCCGCCCACCGGCTTGGCGGGCACGGCAAGGGGCTGTGGCGGGTCGCCGGCCTTGGGCACTTCCGAGGAGTCGACGGCCGGCGGCGTGGTCACCCGATACGGGCAGGTGTTGGGGTCCGGGTCGGCCCATGCGGTCGCCGACGTGCCGACGACGCACAGCGCCGCGGCCACTGCGGCAGCACACCGCGTGAAGATTTTCGAGCTCGCCATCGACTCGCAGAGTAGGGGATTGAAGGCCCGAAACCGGGGAGCCGCGCTGTGACAGGAGTGGTGGGTGTTACAAATCGAGACATGCGACGGCGGAGGACCCGATGCAGCCCAGCCACAGGGTGCCGTCGTGTTCCACCAGCCCGGTGGCCAGCCCGAATCGTGGGTCGACGGTCCGCACCTGGGCCCGCAGCCGGCCGTCGAGGTCGATGGCGATCGCCCACACCAGCGGCTTGGGGCTGGGCATCCAGGCGTAGGGGAGCTTCCACATCAGTCGACGTACCAGCGGAGCACGCGGCATCAGCCATTCACCGAAGGCGTTGCGCTCGCTGACCAACGCAATCCAGATGCGTCCATCGGGCGCGGTCGAGATGTTGTCCGGATAGCCCGGCAGGTGCTCGATCAACGGAACCGGCTCACCGACCCCGGATCCGGTCAGCGGGTACATCGACACCCGGCACCCGGTCGTCTCGGCGACCACCAGTGCCGACTCGTCGGCGGTCAGCGCCACCCCATTGGCGAACCGCAGCCCGGTGGCCAACGTCGTCACGGTACCGTTGACGTCCCGGCGGAACAGCGATCCACTCGCCCGCGCCTCCAGCACCGCGCCCTTGTAGTACTCGTAGTGGAAGCGTGACGTCGACTCGGTGAAATACATTGTGCCGTCCGACGATTCGACGACATTGCTGCAGAACGTCAGCGGCCGTCCGGCCACCTCGCTCACCAACGTCTCGAAGACGCCGGAGGCGGGATCCAGCCGCAGCAGCCCGCGGTGGCTGTCACAGATCAGCAGCCGCCCGTCGCGGGCCACCGCCAGGCCCAGCGGCCGGCCGCCGGTGTTGGCCACCACATCGGGTGCCTGGCCGGACCGGATCCGCACGATCGCGCCGTTGTCGGTTCCGGTCCAGACCGTGCCGTCGGCGTCGATGACGACGTCCTCGGGGGCGTGCCCCGGGATGCCGATCACCCGCAGCGAGGAGTTCAGATCCGGCGGCGGCAACTCCCGTTGCGGCGGCGGCTGCCACCGCACGGGATCGACCGGGGGCTTCTCGCCCCGGCTCACAGCAATCTGCCGGCCTCGCTGAGGACCCGGTGCAGGATCTCGTAGATCTCGTTGAACTCGTTCGGCCCGCTGATCAGCGGCGGAGCCAGCTGCACGACTGGGTCGCCACGGTCGTCGGCGCGGCAGTACAGGCCGGCCTCGAACAGCGCAGCGGACAGGAAGCCGCGCAGCAGCCGCTCGCTCTCGTCCTCGTTGAACGTCTCGCGGGTCGCCTTGTCCTTGACCAACTCGATGCCATAGAAGAATCCCTCGCCACGCACGTCGCCGACGATCGGCAGCTCGAGCAGCTTCTCCAGGGTGGCGCGGAAGATCGGCGCGTTGGTCTTGACGTGGTCGTTGATGCCCTCGCGCTCGAAGATGTCGAGGTTGGCCAGCGCGACCGCCGAGGACACCGGGTGCCCGCCGAAGGTGTAGCCGTGCCCGAACACGGTCTTGCCATCGCTGAACGGCTCGAACAGCCGGTCGCTGGCGATCATCGCGCCGATCGGCGAGTACCCCGACGTCATGCCCTTGGCGCAGGTGATCATGTCGGGCTGATACCCGATGTCCTCGCAGGCGAACATCGAGCCGATCCGGCCGAACGCGCAGATCACCTCATCGGAGACCAGCAGCACGTCGTACTCGTCGCAGATCTCGCGGACTCGCTCGAAGTATCCGGGCGGCGGCGGGAAGCAGCCGCCGGCGTTCTGCACCGGCTCTAAGAAGACTGCGCACACCGTTTCCGGGCCCTCGAACTCGATGGCCTCGGCGATGCGGTCGGCGCAGTACTGTCCCCACGCCTTGATGTCGGTGCTGTAGGGCTCCGGCGCGCGGTAGAAGTTGGTGTTGGGCACCCGGAAACCGCCGGGGGTCAACGGCTCGAACGGCTTCTTGAAGTCGGGCAGGCCGGTGATGGCCAGGGCGCCCTGCGGGGTGCCGTGGTAGGCGATGGCCCGCGAGATCACCTTGTACTTGCCCGGCTTACCGGTCAAACTTGAAGTACTGCTTGGCCAGTTTCCAGGCGCTCTCGACGGCTTCGCCGCCGCCGGTCGTGAAGAACACCCGATTCAGGTCGCCCGGAGCGTAATTGGCCAGCCGGTCGGCCAGTTCGATCGCCGGCGGGGTGGCATACGACCACAGCGGGAAGAATTCGAGGGTCTCGGCCTGCTTGGCCGCGGCCTCGGCCAGTTCCTTGCGGCCGTGTCCGGCCTGCACGACGAAAAGGCCTGAGAGGCCGTCGAAGTAGCGCTTGCCGTGACTGTCGTAGATGTACACGCCTTCGCCGCGGCTGATGATGGGTGGCGTCAACCCCCCACCGTGCCGAGCGAAGTGGCCCCACAGGTGGCGGTCGGCCTTGGCCGACAGCTCCGCTGTGAGATCGAGCGTGGTGGTACTCATCGTGTTCCCCAATTGTATTGTTGTTTAACGAGTTTCAGATATACCAAGGTTTCCGTGGAGGTCACCCCGGGTACGGCGCGGATCTCGGTGTTGAGCAGCTCGAGCAGCTCGGCGTCGTCCTCGCAGACCACCTCCGCGATCGCGTCGAAGGTGCCGGCGGTCAGCACGACGTAGTCGACGGCGTCGATCTGCGCCAGCTTCTCGGCGACCTTCGTGGTGTCCCCCGTGCAGCGGATCCCAATCATCGCCTGTCGGGTGAACCCCAGCTGGAGAGGATCGGTCACCGCGACGATCTGCATGACACCGGAATCCACCAGACGCTGCACCCGCTGGCGCACCGCCGCCTCCGAGAGCCCGACGGCCTTACCGATCGCGGCATAGGAACGACGGCCGTCCTGCTGCAGCTTCTCGATAATGGCCTTGGACATCTCGTCCAGCTGGACCGGTCCGTTCCCACCAGCCCCGATGGCGCGGACGGGAAACCGAGTGGCCGGTACACCGGAGTCACGCATGCCCATGATTGTGCACGGATTCAGTTGTTTAAGGCAACAAGATCGATGAAATTGGTGGTCTCCACCTACCCATACTGCGGTAATGCGTAGCAGTCTCCCGGCTGGTCGGTTACCGTGGGCCTGTGACCGCACTCGCCTCTGACAAGACCCGAATTGTGCCCGGTAGCTGGATCGATGGCGCTCCGCTGACGACCGGCGGCAGTCTTCACCAGGTCATCAACCCGGCCGACGGTAGCGTCGTCGCGGAGTTGGCGCTCGCCGAGCCCGCCGACGTCGACACCGCGGTGGCCGCCGCCCGCGCAGCATTCGTCGGCTGGTCGCGTGCCACTCCGGTCGAACGGGCCACCGTGCTCGCCAAGCTCGCCGAGCTCGTCGACGCCCACGCGCAGGAGATCGTCGCCGAAGAAGTCAGCCAGACCGGCAAGCCGGTACGCCTGGCCACCGAGTTCGACGTCCCCGGCAGCATCGACAACATCGCGTTCTTCGCCGGTGCCGCCCGCCACCTCGAGGGCAAGGCCACCGCCGAGTACAGCGGTGACCACACATCGTCGATCCGGCGCGAGGCCGTCGGCGTGGTCGCGACGATCACGCCGTGGAACTACCCGCTGCAGATGGCGGTGTGGAAGGTGATCCCGGCACTGGCCGCGGGCTGTTCGGTGGTGATCAAGCCCGCCGAACTGACCCCGCTGACCACGCTGACGCTGGCCCGGCTGGCCACCGAGGCCGGCCTGCCCGACGGCGTGCTCAACGTCATCACCGGGGCCGGCGCCGATGTCGGCTCCGCGTTGGCCGGCCACCCGGATGTCGACGTCGTGACCTTCACCGGGTCGACGGCCGTCGGCCGCCGGGTGATGGCCGCGGCCGCAGTCCACGGGCACCGCACCCAGCTGGAGCTCGGCGGCAAGGCACCATTCGTGGTGTTCGATGACGCCGATCTGGACGCCGCGATCCACGGCGCCGTCGCCGGATCGCTGATCAACACCGGGCAGGACTGCACGGCTGCCACCCGGGCGATCGTCGCTCGCGACCTCTACGACGACTTCGTTGCCGGGGTGGCCGAGCTGATGGGCAAGCTCGTCGTCGGCGACCCGCAGGATCCCGACACCGACCTCGGCCCGCTGATCTCGGCGGCCCACCGCGACAAGGTCGCGGCGATGGTGGCTAGGGCGCCCCGCGAGGGCGGTCGCATCGTCACCGGCGGCGACATCCCGGATCTCCCCGGGTCGTTCTATCTACCCACCTTGATCGCCGACGTCGCCGAGACCTCCGAGGTGTACCGCGACGAGATCTTCGGCCCGGTGTTGACCGTGCGCACCCACGACGGCGACGACGACGCGCTGCGCCAGGCCAACGACACGGACTACGGGCTGGCCGCGTCGGCGTGGACCCGCGACGTCTACCGCGCTCAACGGGCGTCCCGGGAGATCAACTCCGGTTGTGTGTGGATCAACGACCACATCCCGATCATCAGCGAGATGCCACACGGCGGCGTCGGGGCGTCCGGCTTCGGCAAGGATATGAGCGACTACTCGTTCGAGGAGTACCTCACCATCAAGCATGTGATGAGCGATATCACCGGTGTGGCCGAAAAAGACTGGCACCGAACCATTTTCCAGCTGCGCTAAGTGAGCCGTCCCGCGGTCGTCGGTGCCCTGGCCACTCCGCACGCCCTCGCGACCGAATCGGGCGTCCGGGTGTTGCGCGATGGTGGCACCGCCGTCGACGCCGCGATTGCGGCCGCCGCGGTGCTGACCGTCGTGTATCCGCACAACGTCGCCCTCGGTGGCGACCTCTTCGCGTTGATCCGCACGCCAGACGGGTCAGTGAACTGTGTGAACGCCTCAGGATGGTCCGGTGCCGCGGTCGATGCCGCCGGGCTTCGGGCGGTTCATGGTGACGCGATGCCGGTGCGGGGCGCCGCGGCGGTCACCGTTCCCGGCGGCGTCCGTGGGTGGGAAGCATTGCGGCGCTTCGGATCCCGCATATCGTGGAGCGCGACGCTGCGGGATGCCGAAGTGCTGGCCCGTGACGGTGTGCCGGTGCCGCGGTCGCTGGCTCATCACCTCGACGACGCCGAGAACGACGACCTGATCGGCACCGCGGACTTTGATCGGGTGTTCCGGCCGGAGTCCGGTCCCTTGAGTTTCGGCGAGACATTCCGCCAGCCGGCGCTGGCCGACACGTTCGCCGCACTTCGAGCCGCGGGGCCGGACGCGTTCTACACCGGCGAGCTGGCAGTGCGGACAGTGGACTATCTGCGGTCTCACGGATCATCGCTGGCCGCAGGCGATTTCGCGGATTTTCAGCCTGAGGTGCGGACGCCGCTGCGCGTTGAATTCGGCGGTCTCACGGTACTGACCAGCCCACCGAACAGCCAGGGTTTCGCGCTGCTGGACGCGCTCGCCGCGGTCCGTGACAACCCGATCGGCGATCCAACCGGCGTTGGCCTGGGACAGCTGCTGCAAGCATTCCAGCGCGGCAACGAGATTCGCGACACCATTCTCGCCGACCCGCGGTTCGGGACCGACGAGGCCAGTGCGCCGCCGGCCACTCCACCGGGGCGAACAACTGGCGACACCGTGGGCATCGCCGCGGCGGACGGTGACGGGTACGCGGTGTCGCTGATTCAGAGCGTGTACTACGCCTTCGGCTCTGGACTCATCGACCCCGCGACCGGTGTGCTGTTCCACAACCGCGGCTGCGGGTTCTCCTTGGACGTCACGTCGCCCAACGTGATCGCGCCGCGCAAACGACCCGCGCACACCTTGATGCCGGTGCTGACGGTGCGGGACGGGCACGTGGCCCACGTGCTGTCGACGATGGGCGGTCAGGGTCAGCCGCAGATCCTGGGCCAGATCCTCCTGCATGCTCTCAGCGGTGCCAGCGCGATCGACGCGGTCGCCGCTCCTCGCGCCATCATCGGCAACCAGATCGGCGGCGGCGCCGACTCCGTCACGGTCGAGGCGGATGTGTCCGCGGCCGCGCTCGACTCAATCCGCCGCGCCGGCTACACCCCGACCGTGGTCCCGGCTCACAGCGAATCGATGGGCCAGTCCAATGTCGTGTTCATCGACGATCGCGGTGGCATGACCGCGGCCGCGGATCCCCGCGCGGACGGCGCGGCGGTGGTCGCCCACTACCCGCGCCCCGCCTAGGCCTGCGGACCCCTGGTGAACTCCTCACCCGTCTCGGGGTTGAGAGCCGTCTCGCCGGGCGGCAGGTTCGACAGGTCGCGCGCGATCACCGTCGGCATATCGCCCGAGTCCGGCAGACCGAAGTGGGCCTCGACGGCGGTGGCCGGCTCGAGTACCAGATCGGCGCTCGAGCGTCGCGACAACGTTCTGCCGTGGAAGAAGTCCGGCCGGATCAGCCACCACACCGCCATCAGGATGACGCCGAGCACCAAGGCCCCGATGCCGACGACCGCCACCGCCCCGAAGCCGAAGATCGTGACGTTGTTCCCGTCATCGTCGGTCAGCCAGTCCGGCTTGGCGTACTGCATCAGGCCGTAGACGAAGACCACCAGCAGGGTCAAGCCACCGAGCAACGGAATGACTCCACGCATCATGAAGTCGCGGACATTGCGGGTGAGGTGCTTGCGGTAGAACCAGACGCACGCGAAACCGGTCAGGCCGTAGTAGAACGCGATCATCAGGCCGACCGAACCGATCAGTGCCGACAGCAGATTCGGGCTGACCAAGGTGAACAGCACATAGAAGACGATCGACACCACGCCCATCATCACTGTCGAGGTGGTGGGGGTCAGATAGGTGCGGTGGATCTTGGCGAACGATTCCGGCAGCGCCTTGTAGACGCCCATCGAGAGGGTGGTGCGCGCGGTGGGCAGGATCGTCGTCTGGGTCGACGCCGAGGCCGAGGTCAGGATCGACGCGGACAGCAACAGCAGGCCGATGTGGCCCAGCACGCTGTCACCGAACAAATCCGGTCCGATGGCCGCGAACGCATCGGAGGCGTTCTCCGCGTTGCCCAACCCGATGCCCTCGGTTCCGGTGCCTGCGAACGCGATTGCCGCGACGCTCACCAGCGCGTGGGTGGCCAGCAGCAGGAAGGTCGAGATCACGGCGGCGCGCCCGGGGGTGGTGCCGGGGTCATCGGACTCCTCGTTGCAGGCCACTGCGGTATCCCAGCCCCAGTAGATGAAGATGGCCGTCAGGATGGCGGGGGCGATGACGGTGCCGAAGTCCAATCCGCCCGGCCAGAACCAGGACAGCGACGGCATCAGTGAATAGCTCTCGGCGTGATGGGTGTAGACCTTGATCAGCGCCACAACCGAGAACACCACGAGCACAACGATTTCGATGCCCAACAGGGCGTACTGCAGTCGCGCCGATACCTCGATGCCGCGGTAGCAGATGTAGGTCATCACGATGATCCAGACGACCCCGGCCACCGTCGACCACACGGTGCTGTTGGCCAGCTCGGCCGCCGAATGCCAGCCGAGATCACCGACGAAGGTGAAGGAGTACGCGCCGGCGATCTGGGCGAGGTTGGCCATCACGATGACGTCGGCGGCGATGATGCCCCAGCCGCCGAGCCACCCGATCAGCGGTCCGAACGCGCGGGACGCCCAGGTGAACGTCGTCCCGCAGTCCGGCTCGGCTTTGTTCAGCTCCTGATAGGCCACCGCGATCATGTACATCGGGATGAACGCGATGAGCACGATCGCCGGAGCCTTGACGCCTGCCAGCAGTGCGCCGCCACTGGCGACGATCAGCCCCAGGGTGGCCGCCAGCGAGTAGGCCGGGGCGGTCGAGGCCATGCCGACGACGATGCTGGACACCAGGCCCAGCGCACCGCCCTTGAGCCCTTTGCTCTCGACGGACGTGGATGGGGCGGGACCGCCGGGCTCGAGCGTGAGCTCGCCTTTACTCATCACATCTCCTGCCTGAACCGATATGAACGAAGAGAGACTACGGTTTCAGTGGTAGATGTGCGGCGAATCTACGGATTTGTTTTCATTGACGTAATGAAGCAACTGGATCCGTGTTGGATAACTAGTTGGCCCAGGGGACGCGGCAGGCGTCGCCCGAGCTGAAGCCCTGCTCGGTGATGCCCAGCGCCGAGTTCATCCGGGCCCGCATGTTCTCGACGCCGATCTGATACGTCAGCTCGATCACCCCGTCGGCGCCGAAGCGCCGACGCAGATCGTCGACCTGCTGGTCGGTGATCGTATGCGGATCCTTCGTCATCGCGTCGGCGTAGGCGATCGCGGCCCGCTCGTCGTCGGTGTAGAGCGGCGAGGTCGCATAGTCGTCGATGTGCTCCAGGCGCTCGAGGTTGAGCCCCTCGAGTCGCATCAGCATCTGCCCGAAGTCCACACACCACGAGCAACCGACGGTGCGGGCCGTCCAGAACACCGCGAGTTCGCGGACGTCGGCGGGCAGGGACTTCGAGGCGTTCTGCAGCAGACCCTCGTGGACGGCGTTGGCCACCATCAGGCGCCTGTGATGGGCGTAGATGGCGAATGGCTCGGGCACCTCGCCGAAGCGTCGCTTGGCCCAGCGGTACATCAGCCGGGTCAGCAGCGGGGCCCGGTCGGGGGTGAGTGGTTCCAGTCGTGTTTTTCCGGTCATGTACTCAAGATGCTCCCGAGCCCGGAAATGTGACACCCCGATACCCCTCAATATTGGGTTGACGGACTAACTACTCCGCTAGGGTGCTGACTTGTGGATTTCGACCTCGACGCCGAACAGCGCGCGTGGTTGGCCGAGGTACGGGATTTCCTGCGGGAGAACGTCACTGACGCCCTGCGCGCCGAGATCGCCGAACACAATCTCGAGCACCCCGGCGGCGAGGTCGCGACGTTCCGTCGCAAGCTCGGCGCCAAGGGCTGGTTCGGCCTGAACTGGCCGGCTGAGTACGGCGGGCTCGGGCTGGGGCCGGTGCACCTGCATCTGCTGATGACCGAGTTCGAGTACTGGGGTGCGCCGGGCCCGGATCTGACCGTCACCTCGATCGCGCCGATGATCATGCGGCACGGCACCGAGCAGAACAAGCGCGAGTTCCTTCCGCTCATCGCGCGTGGCGAGATGACCTGCGCGCTGGGTTATTCCGAGCCCGACGCCGGTACCGACCTGGCGTCGCTGCGGACGCGGGCGGTGCGCGACGGCGACGAATGGGTGATCAACGGGTCCAAGATCTGGAACAGCGGGGCGCAGCGTTCCACCCACGAATGGCTCTGTGTGCGCACCGATCCGCAGGCGCAGCGGCATCGCGGGATCTCGGTGATCGTCGTCCCGGTCGACAGCCCCGGTGTCCGCATCCGCCCCCTGATCGCCTGGTCGGGTTACCGGACCAATGAGGTGTTCTTTGACGACGTGCGGGTGCCCGTCACGAACCTGATCGGCGAGGAGAACCGCGGCTGGTCCTACATCACCGGCGCCCTCGATCTGGAGCGCGGCGCGCTCACCAATGCCGGAGACCTGCGCCGCGCGCTCGATGAGTTGCAGGTGCTTGCGCGGATGCCGCGACGCGACGGCACCGTCCCGATCGACAACCCGGGTTTCCGCCGCCGGCTGGCGCAGGCGGAGGCCGACGTCGAGGTCGCCGGGCTGATGGGCTACGAGGCGTCCTCGCTGTTGGCCGGCGGGGTGATCCCGACCGTCGAGGTCAGCATCGAGAAGGTCTTCAGCAGCGAACTCCGGCAGCGGATCGCCGACCTGGGTATCGACTTGCTGGGCGCGGAAGGACTACTGGCGCATCGCAATTCGGAAGCGCCCGCTGGCGGACGGTTCGAGAAACTCTATCGGTTCGCCCCGCTGATGCGCTTCGGCGGCGGCACCAACGAGGTGCTCCGAGACGTCATCGCTCAACGCGGCAACGGCATGCCCTCATACGGACGGTGATATGAAACTCGTTGCATCCCAAGACGAACGCGATCTGGCAGCCAGCTTGCGCGGATTGCTGGGTGCCGGGCGCTCCGATCTGTGGGGTGACCTGGCGGCGGCCGGGGTGATGGGTTTGGGTCTGCCCGAGATCTATGGTGGTTCCGGCGGATCGCTGTCGGATCTCGGGATCTTCGCCCGCGAGGCCGGCCGGGCGCTGTGTCCGATGCGGGTGCACAGCACCGCGATCGCCGCACACGCCCTGAGGATCGTCGGCGGCGAGAAGTCCTGCGTCACCTGGCTGCCCGACCTGACCGCCGGACGCATTGCCGGCACCACCGCGCTGTGGAATCCCAATGACGCATCCGACGTCACCGCCACCATGCGGGCCGACCAGGATCGCGACGGCACCTGGCGGCTCACCGGCACAGCCGATTTCGTCAACGATGCCGACAGCGCCGACATCGTCGTCGTCTCCGGATTCGACCGGTCCGGGAACACCGTGGGATTCGTCGTCCGGTTACGCAACGATGGCGTGACGCTGCGGCCGCTGACACTGATGGGCGGCCACCACGCGTCGGTGCTGCGCTTCGACGATGTGCCGGTCGACGACGTCCTCAACGACGGCGCGCCGCTCGGCCGCGACGACCTGCGGCGCACCGCCAACGCCGCGGTGGCGCTGACGGCGCTCGACCTGGTCGGCGTGGGGGAGGCGGTGCTCGAGCGCACCGTGCGCTACACCACCATGCGTCAGCAGTTCGGCAGACCGATCGCGTCGTTCCAGGCCGCCCAGCACATCGTGGCCGATATGCACATCGCGCTGGCGGCGGCCCGGCTGGCCGCGCAGTCCGCCGTGTCCGCCATCGACCGCGGCCGCAACGCCGTTCGGGAAACCGCAGTCGCGCGAATCCAATCCGCCACAGCGGCCAAGTGGGCCACCCTCGACGCCCATCAGCTGCACGGCGGCATGGGGTACGTCGTGGAGACCGACCTGTACCTGTGGTCCGAACGTGCCCGGGTGCTCTCGACGCTGGGTGGGGGAGCCGACATCGCCGCGGCGTGGCTCGACGAGGA
This sequence comes from Mycolicibacterium crocinum, assembly GCF_022370635.2. Next base: position 1,605,460 of record NZ_CP092362.2, read on the forward strand.
CGACGTCAGCCGGGCGGCGGTGGCTGACCGGTTGCGGCGCAAGGACGGCCAGTGACAGACAGCCTGATCGATGCGGAGACAGCCGCGCGGGTCGGCACCGTCGCGGCCACCGCCTCCGGTGAGGTGATCCGGCGCGACTGGCAACGCTGGGCCGCCGCGGTCGGCGACGACAACCCGCTGTGGTTCGACCCGGACTACGCCCGCGCCAACGGTTATCGCGACGTCATCTGCCCGCCGCTGTATCTGCAGTACGCAATTCTCGGGGTCAGCCCACTGTCCGCGTTGCGCCCGGACGGATCCTCGGGCGCGGTATCGGGCGGCCTCGCCTTCCCGAAGGCGCCGCGGCGGATGGCCGGTGGCGAGAGCACCACCTTCCACCTGCCTGCGTATCACCGCGACGAGATCGAGATGGTGCGCACCATCTCCTCGGTGGTGGAAAAGGATGGCCGCTCAGGACGATTCGTTCTGGTCACCTGGCATACCGTGTACCGCAACCAGCGCGGGGAGCTGGTTGCCGAGGCCTCCACCTCGATGATTGCCCGCCCATGAGCCAGGTTTTCTACGACGATATCGAGCCGGGCGACCAGATCCCGGAGCTGACCGTCACCGTCGACGAGACGCAGATGTTCTTCTTCAGCGCGGCCACCTACAACGGTCACCGCATTCACTACGACAAAGAGTGGGCCCGCGACACAGAGGGTTACGACGACGTCCTGGTGCAGGGACCGCTGCAGGCCGCTCTGCTGGCCCGCGCGATCACCGACTGGATCGGCGGCCGCGGCAGGCTGGTGAATTACTCGGTGCAGAACCGCGGGGTCGCATTTCCGGGTCAGCCGCTGACGTTCGGCGGCACGGTCACCGGCAAGCGGATCGAGGACGACCGCGCACTGGTGGACCTGGAGATCGCCGGCCGCCGTGACGCCGACATCCTGATGCCGGGCACGGCGACCGTGGAACTGCCCCGCCGCCTTGGAGATTCCTGATGCGGCTGGCCGGCGAGGCGGCGATCGTCGGGATCGCTGAACTGCCCGCCGAACGCAAGCCCACCCGACCGGAACTATTCACCCTCGACCAGTACGCCGCGCTGACCAAGATGGTGCTCGACGACGCCGGCCTCGACGCGAGTGTGGTCAACGGGCTGATTTCCCACGGGCTGGCCGAATCGGACATGTTCGTCCCGGCCACCTTGAGTGAATACCTCGGTCTGCCCATCGATTTCGGCGAGCGGGTGGACCTGGGCGGCGCGACGTCGGCCGCCATGGTGTGGCGTGCGGCGGTCGCGGTCGAACTCGGATTGTGTGATGCGGTGCTGGCCGTGCTGCCCGGTTCGCGGGCCCTGCCGCGGTCAGCGCGACGCGAACCGGTGGCGCCGAGTTGGTATGGGGCGTCGAGCAACAACTACGGGTCACCGCAGGCCGAGTACGAGATCCCGTACGGCAACGTCGGGCAGAACGCGCCGTTCGCCCAGATCGCGCAACGCTACGGCGCACAGTACGGCTACGACCCGACGGCGCTGGCCAAGATCGCCGTGGATCAGCGCACCAACGCCTGCGCACATCCGGGGGCGGTGTTCCACGGCAAGCCCCTTACCGAGGCCGACGTCCTCGACAGCCCGATGATCGCCGATCCGATCCATATGCTGGAGACGGTCATGCCCGTGCACGGCGGGACCGGGGTATTGGTCGCCAATGCCGACCTGGCCCGCAAGAGCCGGCATCGGCCGGTGTGGATCAAGGGATTCGGCGAGCACATCGCCTTCAAGACCACGACGTACGCGCAGGACCCGATGATCACCCCGATCGCGCGGTCCGCCGAGCGCGCCTTCGCGATGGCGGCGCTGCGCCCGTCCGACGTGGACGTCGCCTCGATCTACGACTGCTACACGATCACCGTGCTGATGACCCTGGAGGACGCCGGCTTCTGCCCGAAGGGTCAGGGCATGGCCTGGATCAAAGATCGCGACCTGACCTTCCGCGGCGACTTCCCGCTCAACACCGCGGGCGGCCAGTTGTCCTACGGGCAGGCCGGGATGTCGGGCGGGATGCATCACGTGGTGGACGCCGCCCGCCAGCTGATGGGGCGATCGGCGGCGGCTCAGGTCGCCGACGCCAACATCGCATTCGTGGCGGGCACCGGCGGAATCATGAGCGAGCAGGTGGCACTGGTGTTGGGAGGCGACTGATGGCCGAACCGATGCCGGTGCCCGAACCCACCCCGGTGTCCCAGCCGTTCTGGGACGCCCTCGCCGAGCACCGGATCCTGATCCAGTACTCGCCATCGGCTGATCGCTACGTGTTCTATCCGCGCACGCTCGCACCGGGCACGCTGGCCGACGACCTGAAATGGCGCGAGATCGACGGTGCCGCAACGCTGTACACCTATACCGTGGCACGCCGGCCGACCGGACCGCCGTGGGTTGATTCGCTGCCGCAGCTGCCTGCCGTGGTGCAGTGGGATGTCGGGCCGCGGTTCTCCACCGAGCTGGTGGACGTCGCACCGGACGACGTCCGGATCGGGATGCGCGTCACCCCGGTGTTCTGCGACCTTCCCGGCACCGGAATGACCCTGCTGCGGTATCGCCCGGCATGATCGACACCGTCCAGAAACTGTTGCGGACCCGCGCCGACGACGATTCCGTCGCGGTCATCTCACCCGAGCGCACCTGGACGTGGCGCGAGTATCTCGCGGAGGCCGCCGCGGAAGCCTCCGCGCTGTTGGCACTTCTGGATCAGACGCGGCCGAGACACGTCGGTGCACTGATGACGAATTCGCCGGCCTACGTGCGGTCGATGGCCGCCGCCGCGCTCGGCGGCTATGTGCTCTGCGGTATCAACACCACCCGCCGTGGTGAGGGCCTGCTCTCCGACATCCGCCGTTCGGACTGCCAGCTGCTGCTGGTCGACGACGAGCACGCGCCGCTCCTCGACGGGCTGGACCGCGCGGGCATCCCCGTGCTGAACGTGACCGGCCCCCGCTACGCCGAAACGGTAGTTGCTGCGAAACCGCTTGTCCCGCATGAGGTCACCGGCGCCGATCCGTTCATGATGATCTTCACCTCCGGCACGAGTGGCAATCCGAAGGCCGTGCCGTTCGTCCACGCGATGAGTGTGATGTGCGGCCTGAGCCTGGTCGCGCAGATGGACATCACCGCCGACGACGTGTGCTACCTCGCGATGCCGCTGTTTCACTCCAACGGGGTGGCGGTCGGCTTCTCAGTGGCGATCACCGCCGGTGCGGCGATGGTGCCGGTGAAGTTCTCGGTGTCGCGGCTGCTGCCGGATCTGCGCCGCTACGGCATCACGTTCATGAACTATGTGGGCAAGCCGCTGGCGCTGGTGCTCGCCACACCCGAGCAACCCGACGATGCCGACAACCCGCTGCGCGTCATGTACGGCAACGAGGCCACCGAGCGCGATATCGCCGAGTTCTCACGGCGTTTCGGCTGCCGCGTCATCGACGCCTTCGGTTCCAGCGAGTTCGCTGTCGTGGTGGTCCGCGAGGACGGCACCCCGCCCGGCTCGATCGGCAAGGGCTGGGGAGGCGTCGCGATCTATCATCCGGACACCGTGACCGAATGCGCCACCGCTGTTTTCGACGAGCACGGTGCACTATTGAACGCCGACGACGCGGTCGGGGAGTTGGTGAACACCACCGGCTCGGGACCGTTCGGCGGCTACTACAACGACCCGGCCGCCACCTCCGAGCGGATCCGGCACGGCATGTACTGGACCGGTGACCTCGCCTACCGCGATGCCGACGGCTGGATCTATCTGGCCGGTCGCACCTCGGACTGGATGCGGGTTGACGGCGAGAACATGGCCGCCGCGCCGATCGAACGGATCATGCTGCGGCTACCGCAGATCAATCAGGTGGCGGTGTACGCGGTGCCCGACGAGCAGGTCGGCGATCAGGTGATGGCGGCAGTCGTTCTGCGCCAAGGGGACTCGCTCATCCCGGCCCAGTTCGAGGAGTTCCTGGCCGCTCAGCCCGACCTGTCGCCGAAGGCATGGCCGCGGTTCATCCGCATCAACGACGACCTACCGCAGACGGCCACCAACAAAATCCTCAAGCGGGAACTGAGCGCGGCCGGTGTGACCGCAGGCGATGGTGTGCTCTGGGAGCGGGAAGCCCGCGGCGCCAGTTATCGGGTGGTCAGCGCGCAAACATCAACGCGCGCTTGACCTCCTGGATCGCCTTGGTGACCTCGATGCCGCGCGGGCAGGCGTCGGTGCAGTTGAACGTCGTGCGGCAGCGCCACACCCCGTCGACATCGTTGAGGATGTCAAGGCGCTCGGCCGCACCCTCGTCGCGGCTGTCGAAGATGAACCGGTGCGCGTTGACGATCGCGGCAGGCCCGAAGTACGACCCCTCGCTCCAGTACACCGGGCAGCTCGTGGTGCAGCAGGCGCACAGGATGCACTTGGTGGTGTCGTCGTAGCGGGCCCGGTCAGTGGGGCTCTGGATGCGTTCGCGGGTAGGCGGATTGCCCGACGTGATCAGGTAAGGCTTCACCGCGCGGTAGGCGTCGAAGAACGGCTCCATGTTCACCACGAGGTCCTTCTCCACGGCCAAACCGCGGATGGGCTCGATGGTGATGGTGAGCGGCTTGTCCTTCTTGGGCAGCAGGTCGCGCATCAACACCTTGCACGCCAACCGGTTCACGCCGTTGATCCGCATCGCGTCCGAGCCGCACACCCCGTGCGCGCAGGAGCGGCGGAATGTCAACGTCCCGTCCAGGTAACTCTTCACGTAGATCAGCAGATTCAACAGCCGATCCGACGGCAGGCACGGCACCCGGAAACTCTGGTAGCCGGCGCTGTCGGGATCCTCCGGGTTGAACCGCGCGATCTTCAGCGTCACCATCACCGCCCCGTCCGGGATCGGCGGCAGCGCGGGCTCTTTAACGTCAGGTGCGATCGTCATTAATACTTGCGCTCCATCGGCTCGTAGCGGGTCTGCACGACGGGCTTGTAGTCCAGCCGGATGTCGCTGAGCAGATCCGACCCTTCCTTGTACGCCATCGTGTGGCGCATGTAGTTGGTGTCGTCGCGGTTCGGGTAGTCCTCACGGGCATGGCCGCCACGAGATTCCTTGCGGTTCAACGCACCGACGACGGTGACCTCGGCCAGCTCCAGCAGGAAGCCCAATTCGATGGCCTCCAGCAAGTCGCTGTTGTAGCGCTTCCCCTTGTCGTGCACGCTGATTCGCGCGTAGCGCTCCTTGAGAGCGTGGATGTCGGTGAGCGCCTGCTTGAGCGTCTCCTCGGTGCGGAACACCGCGGCGTTGTTGTCCATCGACTGCTGCAGCGCACCGCGGATGTCGGCCACCCGTTCGTTGCCGTGCTCGGAGAGGATGTCGGCGACCCAGCCGACGACCTTGCCGGCCGGTTCCTCGGGCAGGTCGACGAAATCGTGGCCCAGGGCATAGTTTGCGGCGGAGATGCCGGCACGGCGGCCGAAGACGTTGATGTCCAGCAGCGAGTTGGTGCCCAGGCGGTTGGCGCCGTGCACCGACACGCACGCGCATTCACCGGCGGCATACAGGCCCGGAACCGTTGTGGTGTTGTCCCGCAACACCTGTCCGGTGACCGTGGTCGGGATGCCGCCCATCACGTAGTGGCACGTCGGGTAGACCGGCACGAGCTCCTTGACCGGGTCTACGCCGAGGTAGGTGCGGGCGAACTCGGTGATGTCGGGCAGCTTGGCCTCGAGCACGTCCTCGCCGAGGTGGCGCACGTCGATGTAGACGTAGTCCTTGTGTGGGCCGGCGCCGCGGCCTTCCAGGACCTCGAGCACCATCGAGCGGGCGACGATATCGCGCGGCGCCAGGTCGACGATGGTGGGGGCGTAGCGCTCCATGAACCGCTCGCCCTCGCCGTTGAGCAGCCGTCCGCCCTCGCCGCGCACGGCTTCGGAGATCAGGATGCCCAACCCGGCCAGACCGGTCGGGTGGAACTGGTGAAACTCCATGTCCTCCAACGGAAGTCCCTTACGAAACACGATGCCCAGGCCGTCACCGGTCAGCGTGTGGGCGTTGGAGGTGGTCTTGTACATCCGGCCGGAGCCGCCGGTGGCGAACACGATCGCCTTGGCGTGGAAGACGTGGATGTCGCCGGTGGCGAGCTCGTAGGCCACCACTCCGCTGGCCACCGGGCCGCTCGGGGTTTCGGTCAGCACCAGGTCGAGTGCATAGAACTCGTTGAAGAACTGCACGTCGTGTTTGACGCAGTTTTGGTACAGCGTCTGCAGAATCATGTGGCCGGTGCGGTCGGCGGCATAACAGGCCCGGCGCACCGGCGCCTTGCCGTGGTCGCGGGTGTGCCCGCCGAACCGGCGCTGGTCGATGCGACCCTCGGGGGTGCGGTTGAACGGCATCCCCATCTTCTCCAGGTCGAGCACCGCGTCGATGGCTTCCTTGGCCATGATCTCGACGGCGTCCTGGTCGGCCAGGTAGTCGCCACCCTTGACGGTGTCGAAGGTGTGCCATTCCCAGTTGTCCTCTTCGACATTGGCCAGCGCAGCGCACATGCCGCCCTGGGCGGCGCCGGTGTGGGAACGGGTCGGGTACAGCTTGGTCAGCACCGCGGTCCGCACCCGCGGGCCCGCCTCGACGGCGGCGCGCATGCCGGCTCCGCCTGCACCGACGATGACCACGTCGTAGCGGTGTTCGGTAATCATTTTCGCCTCGAAGAGCTTCTAGGAGATGTTGGGGTTGAAGGTGAGCAGCACGTAGGTGCCCACCACCAAGGTGATGAGCATCGCGATCACCAGCAGCGAGTTGAGCCAGAACTTCGTGGAGTCCTTGCGGGCGTAGTCACCGATGATCGTGCGGATCCCGTTGCCGCCGTGCAGCTGGGCCAACCACAGCAGCAGTAGGTCCCAGGTCTGCCAGAACGGTGAGGCCCAGCGCTGCGCGACGTAGTTGAAGTCGATCTTGTAGACGCCGCCGTCCCACATCAGCCCGATGAACAGGTGGCCGAGCGCGAGGAAGATCAGGACGACGCCGGAGAACCGCATGAACAGCCAGGCGTACTTCTCGAAGTTCGGCATCCCGGAGCGCCGCCGTGGGGTGCGCGGGTTGTCCAGCCCGGCCGGACGGTCGTGGCTGCGTTCGAGGATCGGGGCCGGCGGCCCGAGCCGGCTTTCGGGCGCGCTCACAGGAACCGCTCCGCCATGTGCATGCCGATGATCACCAGCGAGGGCACCATGACCAGCAGCCAGACCGCGGCCACCGCCCACAGCATCTGCCGTTGATAGCGCGGGCCCTTCCACCAGAAGTCGATGAGGATGATCCGCACACCGTTGAGTGCGTGATAGAGCAGGGCGGCCACCAGGCCGATCTCCATCAGACCGATGATCGGCGTCTTGTAGGTCTCGACGACCTCGTTGTAGGCCTGCGGGCTGACCCGCACCAGCGCCGTGTCGAGGACGTGGACGAAGAGGAAGAAGAAGATGGTCGTACCGGTGATGCGATGCAGAACCCACGACCACATGCCGGGGTCACCGCGATACAGGGTGCGCCGCCGCCGTGCCGACTTGTCGCGGGGGGCAGGCACAACCGGTGCCGCTGTACTCATTCAGCGCCTCCAACACCATCGTTGCATTTGATTGGACTCTAACTCCGTTTCTAGGGTCGAAAGAATTACGGTGCAGGGACAAAAGGCGATTGTCCGGCCGATTCGGCCGGTGTAGCCGGTGGCGACGAGCGGTGCGAGGCGGTTGGTGAATGCATTCAGTACGGGTCTGGTGAGTGACCGATGACCACCGAAATCGACTGGAAACTGCTGCGCGACAGGGCAATTGAGGTAGCTGCTCGGGCCTACGCGCCGTATTCGGGCTTCCCGGTCGGGGCCGCCGGACTGGCCGATGACGGTCGCGTCATCACCGGTTGCAATGTGGAGAATGTCTCATATGGCCTAGGTCTCTGTGCCGAGTGTGCGGTGGTCTGTGGGCTGATTTCCGGTGGTGGCGAGCGGCTGCTTGCCGTGGCCGTCGTCGACGCCACCGGCGCCCCACTGATGCCCTGCGGTCGGTGTCGCCAGCTCCTTCTCGAACACGGCGGCCCGGAGATGCTCGTCGACCACGCCGAGGGCCCGCGTCGGCTGGCCGACCTTCTGCCCGATGCGTTCGGTCCCGACGACCTGGCCCGGGTGGAGCGGGAAAAGCCGTGACCCAGTTCACATTCGATGCGCCGACCGTCATTCGGGTCAAACGCGACGGTGGCCGGCTCAGCGACGAGGCCATCGACTGGGTGATCGATGCCTACACCCGCGGCGCTGTCGCCGACGAGCAGATGTCGGCGCTGCTGATGGCGATCTTCCTGCGCGGGATGGACCGCGGCGAGATCTCGCGGTGGACTTTCGCGATGATCGCGTCCGGCGAGCGTCTGGATTTCAGCGATCTCGGCCGCCCGACCGTGGACAAGCACTCCACCGGCGGTGTGGGCGACAAGATCACCATCCCGCTGGTGGCCGTCATCGCCGCCTGCGGTGCGGCGGTTCCGCAGGCTGCCGGCCGCGGGCTCGGGCACACCGGCGGCACCCTGGACAAGCTGGAGTCGATTCCCGGTTTCACCGCGGAGATCTCCAAAGATCAAGTCCGCCAGCAATTGTCGGAGATCGGCGCGGCCATCTTCGCCGCCGGTGAGCTGGCCCCGGCCGACCGCAAGATCTATGCGCTGCGCGATGTCACCGGGACGGTCGAATCGCTGCCGCTGATCGCCAGTTCGGTGATGAGCAAGAAACTGGCCGAAGGTGCCGACTCTCTGGTGCTCGATGTGAAGGTTGGCCGTGGCGCGTTCTTGAAGACCGAAGACGAGTCGCGGGAACTCGCGGCCACCATGGTGGAACTGGGACTGGCCCAGGGCGTGCCGACCCGGGCGATCCTGACCGATATGAACGTCCCGCTCGGCCGCACGGTGGGCAACGCCTTGGAGGTCGCCGAGTCACTCGAGGTGCTGGCCGGTGGCGGGCCCGAGGACGTCGTTCAACTGACCGTGCGGCTGGCGGCCGAGATGCTGGATCTGGCCGGGATCGACCGCCGCGACCCGGCCGAGACCCTGCGCGACGGCACCGCGATGGATCGGTTCCGCGCACTGGTGACGGCGCAGGGGGGTGACGTTCACGCGCAGCTTCCGATCGGTGCCCATTCCGAGACCGTGTCGGCACCGCGAGGCGGCACAATGGGTGACATCGACGCGATGGCGATGGGGCTGGCGGTGTGGCGGCTCGGTGCAGGCCGAGCCAGCCCGGGCCAGCCTGTGCAATTCGGGGCCGGCGTGCGGATCCATCGCCGCCCCGGCGAGCCGGTCAGCGCAGGTGAGCCGCTGTTCACCCTCTATACCGACACACCGGAACGGATTCCCGCCGCCCTCGACGAGCTCGACGGTGCGTTTGCCGTCGTCGACGAGCCGCCGACGCCGCGCCCGCTCATCATCGATCGGATCGCCCGATGACCACACCGTTGACACTGCCCATGATCAGCCGAGCGCCCAAGGCGCTACTGCACGACCACCTCGACGGTGGTCTGCGGCCGGCCACCGTGCTGGATATCGCCGGGCAGATCGGCTACGACGGGCTGCCGGCCACCGATGAGGCCGGGTTGGCAGAGTTCTTCCGCACCGCCGCCCACAGTGGGTCGCTGGTGCGCTACCTCGAACCGTTCGCCCACACCGTCGCGGTCATGCAGACTCCCGAATCGCTGCACCGGGTCGCGTTCGAGTGCGTCGAGGACCTGGCCGCCGACAACGTGGTGTACGCCGAGGTCCGGTTCGCCCCCGAGCTGCACATCGACCGTGGGCTGTCCCTCGACGAGGTGGTCGATGCGGTGCTGTCCGGATTCGTCGACGGGGAGAAGGCGGCCGCGGCCCAGGGCCGTCCGATCGTGGTGCGCTGCCTGGTGACGGCGATGCGCCACGCCGCGCGGTCGAGGGAGATCGCCGCACTGGCAATCCGGTTCCGCGACAAGGGAGTTGTCGGATTCGACATCGCTGGCGCCGAGGCGGGCTACCCGCCCACCCGTCACCTCGACGCATTCGAGTACATGCGAAGCAACAACGCGCGCTTCACCATTCACGCCGGTGAGGCGTTCGGCCTGCCGTCCATCCACGAGGCGCTGGCCTATTGCGGGGCAGACCGGTTGGGTCACGGGGTGCGGATCGTCGACGATATCGAGGTGCTCTCGGATGGCACGGCTCGGCTGGGTCCGCTGGCTGCGATCTTGCGCGACAAGCGAATTCCGCTGGAGATGTGCCCGAGCTCCAATGTGCAGACCGGTGCGGTGAAGAGCATCGCGAGTCATCCATTCGATTTGCTCGCGCGCCTGCGGTTCCGGGTCACCGTCAACACTGACAACCGCCTGATGAGCGATACCACGATGAGCCAGGAGATGGCCCGACTGGTCGAGGCGTTCGGCTACGGGTGGAGCGATCTCGAGCGGTTCACGATCAATGCGATGAAGTCGGCGTTCATCCACTTCGACGAACGGTTGGCGATCATCGACGAGGTGATCAAGCCGCGCTACGCGGTGCTGATCGGCTGAGGTTCGTCCGCCCCGACCAAGGCCTGGCTGAGCACACGCAGGACATCGCTGTCGGGTGCGGGGGAGTAGTAGACGAAGGTGCCCTCGCGCCGGGTCTTCACCAGGCCCGCCAGCCGCAGTTTGGCCAGGTGCTGGCTGACCACGGTGGGTGCGGCCCCGGCCAGCTCGGCCAGGCAGGCCACTGATGACTCACCCTGCAACAACGCCCACAACACCTTGATCCGAGTCGGGTCACTGAGCATCCGGAACGCGTCCGCCGCCTGATTCACCTCGTCCTCGGTGGGCATCGAAAACCCCGGAATCGACGTGTGCACGCTCGCGATTCTAGCTGCCATCCGCCCTGGTAGCGCAGATATCTGTACATGTGGATGCGAATATGCACGAATATGCAGATAGGCTGGCCGGGTGACCGCAGGCATCGACACCCGTATTGAGGTTCGCCCCGTACTGCGACGGCGATCGAGCGCCTGGTCTCTGCCGGAGGTTCGGTGGGCAGCGCTGGCCACCGGGCTGTTCGGGCTGGGCGCGCTGGTTCACCTGGCCGGCGGCTCGTCCTGGTGGTCGTGGTTGCTGTACTTGGCCTGCTATGCCGCCGGTGGCTGGGAGCCCGGGCTGGCCGGCCTGAAAGCGTTGCGGGACAAGACCCTTGACGTCGACCTGTTGATGGTCGTCGCGGCGATCGGTGCGGCCGCGATCGGGCAGGTCTTCGACGGAGCGCTGCTGATCGTCATCTTCGCCACCTCTGGCGCGCTGGAAGTTGTCGCCACCCAACGCACCGAGGACTCCGTACGCGGACTGCTCGACATCGCGCCGGAAACCGCGACCCGACTGACCGAGTCCGGCGCCGAAGAGCAAGTCGAAACCGCGGTTCTCGACGTCGGCGACGTCCTGATGGTCCGGCCCGGCGAACGGATCGGCGGGGACGGGGTCGTGATCGACGGCGCCAGCGAGGTCGACCAGGCGCACATCACCGGGGAACCACTTCCTGCCGACAAGAAGCCGGGCGACGAAGTCTTCGCAGGCACGGTCAACGGCACCGGAACCCTTCGGGTTCGGGTGACTCGGCCCGCCGCCGATACCGTCATCGCCCGGATGGCTGCGATGGTGGCCGAGGCCAGCGCCAGTAAGGCGCGCACCCAACTCTTCATCGAGAAGGTCGAGCAGCGCTATTCGGTGGGCATGGTTGCGGCCACCGTGGCTCTGCTGGTGATTCCGCTGCTGTTCGGCGATGACCTGCGGTCGGCGTTGCTGCGGGCCATGACGTTCATGATCGTGGCATCGCCTTGCGCGCTGGTGCTCTCCACGATGCCGCCGCTGCTGGCATCCATCGCCAACGCCGGACGCCACGGCGTGCTCGTCAAGTCGGCGGTGGTCCTGGAGAAACTCGCCACCGTCACGCACGTCGCGTTCGACAAGACCGGCACGCTCACCCACGGCACGCCACGGCTCACCGCGGTCCGTCCCGTGGATGGGGCGCTCAGCGAGGCTGATCTCCTGGGCCTGGCCGCGGCCGCCGAGAATCCGTCCGAACATCCGCTCGGCCGGGCCGTCGTCGCCGCCGCGCGAGAGGCCGGCATTCCCGTGCGGCCGGCCACCGAGTTCATCGCCATCCCGGGACAGGGGGTGCGCGCCCGCGTCGGTGGGGACACCGTCGACGTCGGGAGATCCGGCGATACAGCCGTCCTGGTACGGGTCAACGGCGTGCCGGCCGGTGCGCTGACGTTCACCGACCACACCCGTACCGAGGCCGCCGACGCCGTCGGCCGCCTGCGCGCACAGATCGGTACCGAACCGATACTTCTGACCGGCGACAACCCGCGGGCCGCCATGCACCTGGCCGCCGACACCGGCATCGTCGACGTCCGGGCGGGGCTGCTACCCGAGGACAAGCTGACGGCGGTTCGCGAGCATCAGGACCGCGGCGCCCGGGTCATGCTCGTCGGCGACGGCATCAACGACGCCCCCGCGATGGCCGCCGCCCATGTTGCGGTCGCGATGGGGCGCTCGGGCTCCGACCTGGCCTTGGAGACCGCCGACGCCGTCATCACCCGCGACGACCTGGCCACCGTGCCGGCCATGCTGGCGCTGGCCCGCCGAGCTCGCCGCGTCATCGCGGCGAACCTGGTGATCGCGGCGACGTTCATCGTCGTCCTGGTCATGTGGGACTTACTTGGGCACCTGCCGCTGCCGCTGGGCGTCGCCGGACACGAGGGGTCCACGATCCTCGTCGGGCTCAACGGTCTGCGCCTGCTGCGCAGCCGCGCCTGGCCGGCGAGCTGAGCGGCCGACTTGTTTGCTCCGAGGCGATCTCGGCCCGTGTCCGCCGCGCGCCCGCAGCCACCTTGTGATACGTCTGCGCGTACTCGTGCGATGTAACTTGGTGTGATGTCCAAGCGCGCCGTTTTTAGGGGCGTGTCACCACATAAGCTCCTCACGGGCTTGGGTCGGGTGATCGTTCGCCACCCACTGCTCGTGATCGCTGCTTGGCTCGTTCTGGCCGGGGCTCTGCTGGCCCTCATCACCCCGCTGTCTGTCGTCGCGGCCCGCAACCCGCCGAGTTTCCTGCCCCAGGACGCGCCGGTGCTGCAGTCCGTCAAGAAGATGCAGGGCGCATTCCATGAAGCCGACGCGGGAAATTTCGCCGCGATCATCCTCAGTAACGAGAACGGGCTGACGCCGGCCGACGAGGACGCATACCGACGGATCGTCGACAAGCTCAAGGACGACACCAAGAACGTCACCTCGCTGCAGGATTTCGTCCGCACGCCGGAGCTGAAAGAGGTGATGACCAGCAAGGACGGCAAAGCCTGGAACCTGCCGGTCAGCATGTCCGGCACGATGGGCTCTCCGGACGGCCAGGAGGCGTACCGCAACGTCATCAACACCGTCCAGGACGCGGCCAAGGGTTCATCGCTGCAGGTCAACGTGGTCGGTGGCGCGTCGACGCTCGAGGATATGAACGCCATCGGCGCACGCGATCAGCACATGATCGAGATCGCCACGGTGGGCCTGGTGTTCACGATCCTGCTGCTGGTCTATCGCAGCCTGATCGCGATGCTGATGCCGTTGATCACCATCGGCATCTCGCTGGTGGTTGCTCAGCAGGCCGTCGCAGGCCTCGGCGAACTCGGGCTGGGACTGGGCCCGCAGACGATGATGCTGATGACCGGCATGATCATGGGCGCCGGCATCGACTACGGCGTCTTCCTCTACAGCCGATATCAGGAGCTCACCAAGACGGGAATGGCGTCCGACAACGCCTTGGTCGAGGCACTCGCGTCGATCGGGGAGGTGATCGCCGGTTCGGCAGGCACGGTGGCGCTGACGTTCCTCGGGATGTCCTTCACCAAATTGGCGATCTTCTCCACCGTCGGGCCAGCCTTGACGGTGACGATCGTGGTGGGCTTCCTGGCGTCGATCACCCTGTTGCCGGCCTTCATCGTGCTGGCCGGCCGGCGGGGATGGATCAAACAGCGCAAGGACATCACCGGCCGCCTGTGGCGGCGCTCCGGTGTGATGATCGTCCGCCGCCCCGTCCTGTTGCTGGTGACCAGCGTGCTGATCCTCGGGGCGCTGGCGGCCACCACGACGATGATGAAATTCAACTACGACGACCGCAAGAACCTGCCGCAGGACTCGGCCAGCAACCACGCCTATGAGGTGATGGACCGGCACTTCCCCATCAGCGGCACACTGCAGCAGTTCCTGTTCATCCAGTCGCCGAACGATCTGCGCAGCCCCAAAGCGCTGGCCGACATGGAGCAGATGGCCGCACGCATCGCGCAGCTGCCGGACATCGACATGGTTCGCGGCATCACCCGCCCGACCGGTCAGGTACTCGAGCAGGCCAAGACCACCTACCAGGCGGGTGAGGTCGGCACCAAGCTCGGTGATGCCTCCAACCTGATCCACACCAACGACGACAACCTCAGTTTGCTCTCCGGTGGTGCAGGCAAGATGGCCGACGTACTCGGTGAGATCCGCACCCAGGTGGTCGGGTCGATCGCCAGCGTCCGGGGGCTCGCCAGTGCGCTGGACACGATGTCGCAGAAGTACGGCGGGACCAAGACGCTGGATCAGATCGACAAGACCGCCTCATTGGTGACCAGCATGCGCTCACTCGGCGACGCGTTGGGGCTGACCATCTTGCGGGTCACGGGTATCGGCGACTGGGCTTCGCCGATGCTCAACGCGCTCAACGTTTCTCCGGAGTGCGACGCGGATCCCGCTTGCGTCAACTCGCGGTCGGATCTGCAGAAAATCGTCGACGTCGCCAACACTCCGGCCGTCAAGTCGATCGAGGAATTCGCCAGGGAACTCTCCAAGACCGACGGATCGCAGAAGCTCGACGACTCCGTCCACCAGCTGAGCCAGAACGTCCAGAAGGTGACCGCGGCCGCGCGCTCACTCGGTGTGGGCCAGCCCGGTGGAGTCGAGAAGAAGCTCAATGACGCGGTGACGGGCGTCAACACGCTCGCCGACTCGAGTCGTCAACTGGCCGTTGGTGTTCAGACACTGGTCGATCAGACGCGCAACCTCGGGCAAGGTCTGGACCAGGCCTCGTCGTTCCTGTTGGCGATGAAGCGCGAGGCCGCCGACCCGCCGATGTCGGGCTTCTACATCCCGCCGCAAGTGCTGACCATGGACGAGTTCAAGAAGGCCGCCAAGCTCTTCGTCTCCGAGGACGGCCATTCGGCGCGCTATCTCGTTCAGACGGCCCTCAACCCGTTCAGCACCGAGGCGATGGATCAGACCAAGCTGATCGTCAGCACCGCGAACGCGGCGACACCCAACACTCAGCTCGCGGGGTCCGAGATCTCGATGGTGGGCTTCTCGTCGATCAACGCCAACGTCCGCGATTTCTATGACGACGACTTCGTCTACATCCTGTCCATGACCCTGGTCGTCGTCTTCCTGATTCTCGTCGTGCTGCTGCGCGCGCTCGTCGCACCGCTGTATCTGGTGCTCTCGGTGGTGCTGTCCTATGGCGCCGCCCTCGGCATCGGGGTGGTGTTGTTCCAATTCATCCTCGGCCAGGAATTGGCTTGGGGCGTACCGGGAATCGCATTCATGGTGCTCGTCGCGGTCGGCGCCGACTACAACCTGCTGTTGATATCGCGCATCCGCGACGAAGCGAAATACGGTGTGCGCTCGGCAGTCATCCGCACCGTCGGCGCGACCGGCGGCGTAATCACCTCGGCGGGTCTGATCTTCGCGGCCTCGATGATGGCCCTGACCGTCAGCAGCGTGCTCACCGCCGCACAGATCGGCTTCGTGATCGGCGTGGGCCTACTGCTGGACACCTTCCTGGTGCGCACGCTCACCGTGCCTGCTGCCGCCGTGCTGGTCGGCAACGCCAACTGGTGGCCGGCCAAGCCGCCGAGCGTCAAGTACAAAGCAGCCAAAGCCGCCGAGGCGGCGGCCGCGAGTGCGGCGGCAGCAGCCGCGGCAACGGCCCCCGTCGCGGTGCTCGAGCACGAGGCACAGGACATCGAGGAAGCCGAAGAGGACACGCACGGTGAGGCCGCCTGGGAAGGCGAAGGCGGAGCGACGCGGGACGACTAGAGGCGCGGGGTGGGCACCCAGGGCAGCAAGCGTGCCGACCAGCTGACCAGGTGGTCGGCGACAGCGTCTTCCAACCGGTAGCGCGTGTTCACCGGGTCGTCGGTCCACAGCGACGAAATCACCTGGGCCAGGCCGTCGATGCGCAGGAGATTGAATTCCGAATCGTCCTCGAGCTTCATCTCGCGCAGCGTGGCCTGATAGGGGAGGTCGATTTGGAACGGCTGTTCCAGCCCATCGATCGCGAAACCCGCGATCCCGTTGTCATCTTCGATGCGACGCAGGCTGGCGCCCTTGGGATTTGAGATCGGATGCCCCATCGGGTCGCCGGTCAGCGTCGTCCTGCTGCCGGTGACGGAGAAGGAGCCCTCCGATTGCCGATAGGGCTCGTGGACCTCACCGATCTTTCCGCCGCGGAATCGGTATTCGATATCCACACCGCCCCGAACTCGTCGGCCGCGGGCAGATTTCGGCGGCAGCAGGTCCAGCCAGGAGCGCACCAGCGCCAACGCGTGATAGCGATATCCCATCTCCGACATCGAGACTCGGCTCACCTC
Source organism: Mycolicibacterium crocinum (assembly GCF_022370635.2). Next base: position 1,622,117 of record NZ_CP092362.2, read on the forward strand.
ACCGAGCGCCCCGGCCCGGATCGCCTCGCCGACCAACCGGTACTGCGGCATGTTCATGAAGTCCTCGCCGACCCGAATCGGCGACCACCGGCGGAATTCGGCCAGCCGGGCCAGGTCGTCGAGTCGCCCGACGCCCGGGGTGTCGATGACCAGGGCGGCACCAGGTGCCAAGTGCGCCAACGACTTCAGGACCGTGACGTTGTTGGTCACCGTCACCGAGACCAACGCCAGGTCGATGTCACCCGGGCGCAGGGAGCGCGGATCTTCGATCGCGGGCACGCCCCAGCGCTCGGCCGCACGGGTTGCGTTGGCATACGTGCGTGAGTGCACGCCGACGACCTCGATGTGAGAGTCGAGCAGGCTCAACGCCGGCAGGAAGGCGTTGCGAACGCGGTATCCGGATCCGACGACGAGCGCCCGCAGCCGGCTACTGGGCTGGGTCACACAACGCCTGCGGCGGCCAGCGCGCGGAAGCCGACGGTCTGGGCGCGGATGTAAGCGGCCTGGGTGCGCGACAGCTCGTTCTTCGTCGTCGGCGGCAGCGGCGTGCCGGCGGGCAGGTCGCCGCGGTCGGTCAGCGGGGTGGTGGTGCCCACCCGACGCTCATCGATCAAGGCCAGCAGCGCGGGATCGGTCAGGTGCGCCCGAGCGTCGGTGAACTCCGGCAGCCCGATCCGGTCGTTCGGCAGGCCGGCGGGCTGGAACGAGACCTTCAGGACGCGGCGGCGCAGGGAGCCGCGGTTCGGCGACGCGCGATGGAAGTAGGACCGGTTCCACATCGCGGCCGTGCCGACCGGGCCGATCAACTGCACCGCGTCGCCGCCGGCGCGCATCCCGTGGTTGGGCCGGTGCGGGTAGAACTCGAAGGCGCCATCGTCGGGGCCAACCGGCGACAACAAGATGAAGATGCTGATGAACGACGGGAAGTCGGGGGTGTAGGCGCCGATCGTCTCGGTGTCGCGGTGCCAGCCCAGCGGCTTGTCGCGGTGGATGTGCGGGCGGCCCTGGTTGGCGGCGATCTCGTAGGCGTGGCAGTGGTACAGCAGAGCCGACGGATGGATGCCGGCGATCAGCTGACGAACCGGCTCACTGAACAGTTCGGCGAAGATCCCGGTTTCGGCCAGGGCGTCGGCACTCGCATACGACCGTCGCTCCCCATCGGTCCCAGCGAAGATGGGTTCGAGGCGACGATTCCAATCCTCGACCACCTCGACGGGCCACAGTCCGGTCACATCGGCGATGCCCGCATTAGCCAGCAGGTCCGTCACCGTCACTGTCGACGTCACCAGTCATACCTCCCTCAGCGAAATCCGCGACCCCACGCTACAGCCTATCGACGCTGGCTGCGAGGGCCATAGGTCACTGCTGAGCGAACACGAACAGCCGGTGCTGATAGCCGTCGACGTTTGCCCAATTCTCTTCGTGCAGGCTTGCGTAGCCGCGGTCCCGGAACAGGGTGCGGATGTCTTCTTCCAGGTAGCTGTTCAACCAGCCGCGGCTGATCCGGTCGACGGACCCGAGCTTGGTGCGCCGGAACTGATCGTTGCTGTCGGGACAGCCGTAGGAGACCACGACCCGCGGTACGAACGCCGACAACCAGTCGAGCACCGAGGGCACATCCTTCAGGTACTCCAGCACGCCCATGATCACGGCGACGTCGTAGGTGTCCTTGCCCAAGTTCGGCAGGGGACGCTCGTTGAGATCACAGACGAGCGTTCCCGGGCCGCGGTCAACGAGGTCAGACGGGGTGTAGGTGCACGACGGGTCGAGGTGCTTCTCGAGGGTGCGCGTGCCCGCGCCGAACTCGATGACACGGCTGCCCGCGGGTATCAGCTCGGCGGCCCGTTGCGTGCGCGGCTCCCACTCCGAGTAGAGGTTGCGGGTGTCGGCCCACCGCTTGTAGTCAGTCTTCTGGCGCAGTGCGGCGATGATCCCCAACTTGGGGATGTGGACTCGGCTCACTGGATTGCTCACCCCAACTGTTCGGTGCCGTGACAGGTTCGGAGAAGGTTAGCATTCCGCCCATCGGGGGCTCGTACCGGTTTGCGGGCATATCTACGCCGATGGCAATTCTTTTGCGCGAAGGCGCACGCCTGCATCACTTATCCGCGACAGCTCATCGACTTGATGCTCAATTTTGCGTTTGCTGATACAGTGTTCCAGGCCTGGTCGGGGGACGTGCGCTATCAAAAGGGGAGTGACCCGTATGCGACTTGCGGCTCGTAGCGCGACGGTGGCAGTGGCCACCCTGGCAGCGTTCCTGTCCTTGGTTCTACTGTCGACCAGCACTGCCGCGCTCAAGTTGTTGGCAAGTGGCGCAACGGTTCTCGTCATGGGCGGCACCGGGCATTCCCTGTCACCGGCGGAGGACACGAACCAGTTCGTCCAGGATTACATGGCCAGCGCCGTCGGCAACTATGTCGCGCCCGCGTCGACGCTGAACACCGGCGTCCCGGGTGGCCCCTACAACACGGTCGCGGTCATCACCCCCGAACAGTCCGCGCCGGACTACGGCACCTTGACCTTCAATCAGTCGGTCGCCGCCGGTCAGCAGAATCTCGACAACTGCGTCAAGGGCAATGCGTTATGCCAATACAACGACCAGGTGGGGTCCGTCGCCCCGACTCCCGGTGACACATTCGTCGTCTATGGCTTCTCGCAGAGCTCGACGGTCTCCACTCTCGAAAAACGCGCTCTGGCAGCGCAGTACGCGCCGGGCGAGGGCCCAGACGTCAGCTTCGTGCTGATCGCGAACGGCAACCGTCCCAATGGAGGTTTCCTCGCACGCGGGCCGCAGGGCGTCACGATTCCGTCGGGCCTGCCGTTCGCCGGATTCACGTTCAATGGATCCACGCCGACCAATACCCAATACGCCACAACCGATATCGCCGCGCAGTACGACGGCTGGTCCGACTTCCCGGTCAATCCGCTCAACCTGCTGGCTTACCAAAACGCAATGATGGGCATCGACTATCTGCACCTCGGCGGCACCTACGACAAGACCACGCTCACCGATCCGGGCGTGATCGATCAGGGCCAGTACGGCGACACGCATTACTACATGATCTCCACCCCAGTCCTTCCGCTGCTGATGCCGCTGGAGAAGTTCGGCCCGCTGGGGCATGTCTTCGCCGACACCTTGGACGCCCCGCTGCGGGTCATTGTCGAGTCGGCCTACGACCGCACCACCAGCCCCGGTGTGCCCACGTCGTGGAAGCTGACGTATTTCCCCGACCCGGTCAAGTTCACCCGAAATCTGCTGGTGTCGATTCCGACCGGGTGGGACAACGGGATTCAGGATCTCACCGGGGTCCGCCCGTTCCGCACGACGCGGCCCGGCCCCTACGGTGTCGGCGGCCCGGACGTCACCTACACCACCCCGGACACGACCACCACGACGGCGACCGACACGGCTGCGGTAGCCGCCAAGGAGTCGACAGCTGTGACGACGGTGAAGAAGTCGACGGCGGCCGTCAAGCCGCACACGAGTGCGGCCGCGACCGCCGCGCTGACGGCCGCCGCAACGGGCGACACCAAGAACAGCGACAGCAGCAAGGACACCTCGTCGAAGGCGACGACCTCGAAGTCCACGACGTCCAAGCACAACAACGGCGTCGGCGGCTCCAAACGCGCGAAGGTCAGTGCCGGCGCGAGCAGCTAGGAGTCTGCTGAATTAGGGGTGTTTGGGGCGGGGTGCCTCAGAGCGCTCTGTGGCGCGTGTGTTTTGAGTCAGACCCGAGGGTCGACAATTCGAGGGTCACCCCGCCGTGTCGAGCGTGGCATCTGTGCTGCACGAGGGCAAGACCGGGCCGCCCGGTCGTTAGGCGATGGCCCAGGTGGTGCCGTTGTGGGTTAGGCCCATCGTGAGCAGGCGGCGCAGGTTCAATGCGGCGCAGCGGTGATGCAGCCAGTGATCGTTCTTGGCCACGCCGCGGTAGCGGACTTTGCGATTGCCTCGGGTCAGCCAGGCGATGGAGCGTTCCACCATCGGTCGGTGCCGGCGGTACTCGGCCTGCCATTGGGGTGTGCGAGCCAGTGCCCGTGCTGCGCGTAGATGATGTTCGTGTTCACTGATGGTGAGTTTGCGTCCATGTTTGGCAGTGGTGCATTGCATCCGTAAAGGGCATGAGCGGCAGTGCTTTTCAAATTGCGCGCCGCCGCTGGGTGTAATCGCGACGGTGTGTTCGGCTGGACAGGTCACGGTGCGAGCATCGAAGTCAATGGTGAAGTCGTCGCTGGTGAAACCCCCGGGCACCGGAGTCCGCAGCGGTATCGGTTTGATGACTGCACTGTGCTTGTGGTCGGCCAGTGCGGCCCGCGCAGCGCCGGTGCCGTAGGCCGAATCGCCGAGGACCCGCACCGGGGTGTCTTCCCCCTCGATCAGGCCCAGCCCGACCACGGCTTCGTGATTGTCAGGGCCATTGGCTTTGGTCAACGCGCAATCGGTGATCACACCGGTGTCGGGTTCGCACGCAATGTGCGCCTTGAAGCCGTCCTGGCGCCGATGCACGGTCTTATGCGCGTGGCGACTGTCGGGATCGACGGTGGAAATCATCCGGTCCGGTGCGACCTGCTGGGCGATGCGCCAGTGCCCGTCGGTGCCATCAGAACCCTCGACGGGTTCGACGTCCTGGCCAGCGATCAACGCCAACAACGCGACCGCTTCCGCCGCCCTCGGCCCGAGCTCTTGGTCGGGCAGATGTCCCAGCAGTCGGTGGGCGTCGCCGACCAGGGCGTCGACCAATTGGTCGCGGGCGGCTTTGTCGTTCCAGGCGATCGCGGGTTTCCCCGAGTCGTCGTAATCGTGTGCAGTGCACTGGGCTTCGATGATCTGCGCGGCACCGGGAACCTCGCGGCGGGCCCGGCGGATCGCAGCGATCAACTGCGTGACGGTGTCCTGGGTGGCCACCGCGTCATCGAGGACGGTGGAATCCAGGGCACGGCGGGTCCTTTTGGCCAGCACCCCGGTCTCGGCCACGACGGCCTTGACCGCCTCGAAGATCCGATTCGGCCGATCCGAAGCCGCCAACCGCCGCCGCCAATACGTCAACGTCGTCGAATGAAAAGCGCCTGCAGTGATCGGCAACCCGCAGGCCGCCTTCCACCGCAGATCGAACGTCACCGCATCCACGGTCTCGTTATCCGATAACCCGTGCAATGCCTGCAAGGTGATCACCGAGGCCATCACCTCAGCCGGCACACTGGGACGACCCCGGCGCGACGGGAACAGATCGGCGAACATCTCCTCCGGGAACAACTGCGACCGATGCACCGCCAGAAACGCAAACACACTGTCGGACTTCAACAAATGCCCGGCAACCGATTCGGCATCCAACAACTCAGGCTGATCATCAGAGCGACCCTGCACACCACAATCATCCCAAAACCACAGGTCAACCCACCCCCGCCACGCGGGATAATTCAGCAGACTCCTAGCTACTCGCGGCGCAGCCGCGACTCGACGAAGCGCTCGATCTCGTCCCACTCCTTGACCGCCGCCGTGTACGGGCCGGCCGGCCGCGAGTTCTCCTCGGGATCGAGCACGTAGTCGACGAGCTTGCCCAGCGGGCGGTCCTCGGCCAGCAGCTTGTCGGCGGTGTCCTCCTCGGAGTACTCACCGACATCGCGCACCAGCTCGATGGCCAGCTCCAGCTGGTCGTGGTCGATCGCATCGGGACCGTCGGCGATATCGTCCGACAGCCCGGTCAGCACGTAGATGTTGTCCTCGGTGACGTCGACGCGCAGCGAGCCGTCGGTGGCCGCGGTACGGATGTCGTCGTAGGTGCTCAGGTCCGACAGGTCGTGGTCGTGCTCGTCGGCCAGGTAGCGGGCCAGCGAACGCTCCGAGGTGAACACGCTGATGCGGCCGTTGCGGCCGAGGAAGATCGGCCGGTCGTCGAAGTAGCAGCGCAACGTGTAGAACGTGCCGGAGCTGGCCTGGATGCGAACCGGGTCGATGCCGACCTCGGCCCAGAAGTCCTCCTGGCCGCCGAGCACCACATCGTCCTGCGGCGCCCGCTCGACCTCGTCCTCGTCAGCCGAATCGGAGTCGCCCTCGGCGTCGTCCGCCTCGGTCTCGACCTCGTCGATCTCCTCCTCGTACGGCTCCTCGAGCTCATCGGCAGCCAGCTTGGCGGCGCGCTCGTCGACGTCGGGCACCGAGATGACCTCGTCGACCGCCGCCAGCACGCTGTCCCACCCGCGGGCAACGATGTCACCGACCACGCCCCAGCGCTTGAGGCCCGCCTTCCCGCTGAACTGCTCGTAGCCGCCCGAGAGCAAGCCGAGGTTGGGATTGCCGTTGAAGAACCGGGTGACGGCGGGCAGCTCGCATACCGAACCGATCGAGGACACCACGGCCATGGTGTTGGCCAGCGCGGTCACCGACTCCTCAGTGGGCTTCTCCGAGAGCAACTCCTCGACGCCGACCAGATCGACCTCGCGGTCCGCCTTCGGCTTCAGCTTGTGGGCGTTGGCCTTGGTCAGGTCCTCCCACGCGGGGTGGTCGGTGAGGTCGTTGTCGGTGTTCGTCCGCACGAAGGCGGCCAGGTCCGCCACCGACTCGAAGGCGAACAGGTCGTCGTCCTTGCCGAGAAACGCCTCCCACTCGTCGCCGCCTTCGCGCCAGCGGGGCGCCCACAGGGTGTACAGGTCACCAGCGGTCACGCCGACGCGGACCGGAACGAGCTCAGCAGCCATGCCGCACAGCCTAACGACGCTCGCTGGCGGGTAGCCTGCCCCCCGTGGGGAGCGCGCGCCGCGCACTGGCGATTCTGGTGGCCGTCGGCCTGGTCGCCGCCGTCGTTCTCAACATCGCGGGGTATCTGTTGTTCACCCGCCCGCACAGCGACCCGCTGACCAAAGCCGACGCAATCGTCGTGCTCGGCGGCGACAACGACGGCCGCTTCGAGTACGGCCTGAGCCTGGCCCGACAGGGCTACGCCAGCACGGTGGTGCTGTCGAATTCGTACTTGGACAAGCCGGCCGACCTTCCCGCCTTCCAGCAGGCGTGCGCGTCGGGCACCGCGTCCATCACTGTCATCTGCTTCGTCCCGGACCCTTTCACCACCCGGGGTGAAGCGATGTATGTGGCTCGGCTTGCCAAGCAACACAATTGGACGCACCTGATCGTGGTGTCGTGGAACTACCACATGGTGCGGGCCCGCTACATCTTTCATCAGTGCTTCACCGGCGACGTCACCATGCATCCGGTGCCACGGACCTACGACTTCGCGCCGTGGTACTGGGTGGAGCAGTATGCCTACCAGTTCGGTGGACTCGTCAAAGCGTTCATTCTTGGCTGCGATCCGGCCTGAGACCTCATACAGTCTCTGCGCATGGATGTGTGCGTCATCGACCACCCGCTGGCCAGAGCGCGGCTGACCACCCTGCGTGATGAGCGCACCGACAACGCGGCCTTCCGGGCCGCGCTGCGCGACCTGACCCACATGCTGGTCTACGAGGCGACCCGTGACGCGGTGTGCGCCGAGATCTCGGTTCGCACGCCGATCGCCGAGACTGTGGGTTCTCGCCTGGCGGCCCCGCCGCTGCTGGTGCCGGTCCTTCGGGCCGGACTGGGAATGGTCGATCAAGCCCATGCGCTGATCCCCGAGGCGCAGGTCGGCTTCGTCGGCGTGGCGCGCGACGAGACCACCCATCAGCCCACGCCCTATTTGGAGTCCCTGCCCGACGACCTCAGCGCCCAGCCGGTGATGGTCCTCGACCCGATGCTGGCGACCGGGGGTTCGATGGCCCACACCATCAAGCTGCTGCACGAGCGCGGCGCACGCGACATCACGCTGGTGTGTGTGGTGTGCGCACCGGAAGGCATTGCGGCGGTGGAGAAAGTCGCGCCGTCGGCACGGTTGTTCACCGCCACCGTCGACGACGGTCTGAACGATGTCGCCTACATCGTGCCGGGCCTCGGGGATGCCGGCGACCGGCAGTTCGGGCCGCGCTGACTACCAGCTCTTGAGGGTTTCCAACACCAACTGTTCCACGGCGTGGGCGCGGCTTCGGGCATCGGCCAGGTTCGCACCCACCGACTCGCGAACTTCGGTGTAGCACTTGACTTTCGGTTCGGTGCCTGACGGGCGAACGACCACCCGCACCGAGGTCTGCTGATCGCCACCGCGGAAGAACACCGCGTCGTTGTCGACGGTGGCGGTGACCGGGAACCCGGCCAGCTCGGTGGGCGGCTCGGTGCGCAGTCGGGCCATCATCGCCGCTGCCTCGTCGGCGTCGGCCACTCGCCGTGATAGTGCCGCCGTGGTGTGCACGCCATGGCGCAGGGCGAGCCGATCGAGGGCCTGCGGAATCGAATCACCCTGGGCGCCAAGGTGTGCCACCACGTCGCAGGTAAGGACCGCGGCGCTGATGCCGTCCTTATCGCGGACGGCCGCCGGGTCGACGCAATGGCCGATGGCTTCCTCGTAGGCGTAGACCAGCGTGCACCCGGGCAGCCCGGCGTCGGCGCGGGCCAGCCATTTGAACCCGGTCAGCGTCACGACATGGCGGGCACCGTGATCTGCGGCGATCGTGCCGAGTAATTGTGAGGAGACCACGCTGCTGGCCACCACACTGGTGGCTGCCTGCTGCGGCTCGAGTGTCGAGAGAATGTAATCGCCCAGCAGCCATCCGGTTTCGTCGCCGGACAGCATCCGCCAGCCTCCTGGGGTGGGGACGCCGACGGCACAGCGGTCGGCGTCGGGGTCCAGTGCGATGGCGATGTCGGCGCCGACGTTCGTCGCCAGTTCGAGCAGGGCATCGGCCGCGCCGGGTTCCTCCGGGTTGGGGAAGGAGACGGTCGGGAAATCCGGGTCGGGCGTGAATTGGCTTGTCACCGTGTGTACATCGTCGAATCCCGCGGCGTGCAGGGCCCGCAGCGCGAGCTCACCGCCGACACCGTGCATGGCCGTCAGTGCGACCCGCGGATTGCCGTGGCGGTGACGCCGCACCGTTGCCGCCCGGGCTACGTACTCGTTGACGAGCGTCTCGTCGGCCGGGTGCACTGGCAGGCGGGGGATCTGGTCGGCCGGCGGCGCCTGCGCCATCGCCGCCTCGATCTCCCGGTCCGTGGGTGAGACGATCTGCAGACCGCCGTCGAGGTACACCTTGTAGCCGTTGTCGGCGGGCGGGTTGTGCGAGGCGGTGATCTGCACTCCGGCGGCGGCGCCGGTGCGCCGGACCGCGAACGCGACGACCGGTGTCGGCACTGGATGCGCCCAGGTGATTACCGAAAAGCCCTGCGCGGCAAAGACTTCAGCGGCGGCAATGGCGAACTGTACCGACCCGTGCCTGGCGTCGCGGCCCACGACGACCGTGGAACCGCCGAGGCGGCGATCGGTCAGCACACGGGCCACCGCCCACGTCGCGCGCACGACCACTGCGAGGTTCATCGCATCCGGGCCGCCGCGCACCGGGCCTCGCAGTCCGGCGGTGCCGAAGGCCAGCGGCCGGGCGAATCGTGCCGCAAGCTCGTCGGGATCCAGCGCGGCCAGTTCGGCGGCCGTGACCGGATCGGGATCGTGGGCGATCCAGTCCTCGGGGGTCACGGCTCCGATTGTGCCCCGAGGTCGGCGTTGGCGAGCTTGCGCAGTATCGGCGCGGTGAGCATCAGCAGATCGGACTCCAATTCGGAGAGCTGCCGTTGCATCGTCTCGTGCAGCCAGGCATCGCGCTGGGCCCGGTCGTGCAGCAGGAGCTCCAACCCGTCGGGGGTGAGCTCGATCAGCTGCCGGCGGCGGTCGGTGTCGTCGGGCCTGCGGGACACCAGCCCGCGCAACTCGAGCTCGTTGATGCTGTCGGTCAGGGACTGCGCTCGCACCTGCAGGCGGCCCGCGATTTCGGCGGGCGTGGTGACCCCGGCGCGGCTCACGTCGCCGAGGACTTCGAGCTGGCTGAGTGTCAGCCCGTTGTCGGGGCGGTGCCTGCGCAGTTGGCGGGCCAGCGCCATCATGGCTTCCCGCAGCTCGCTTACGGTCATATTCCAAGTTATACCTTGCTAGTAAGTGAGAAATCTCGCGCGAAACGCAGGTGGCAGCGAGTAAGTGGGAAGGGCATACTTGCTATATGCGATGGATCCTGCTGGTACTGGTGACGATCGGCGTCACGGTGCCGCTGGACCGTCTCGGTGTCCCGTCTGCGGCGTTGTTCGCCGCCCTGCTGGTCGGTATCGTGCTCGCGATCGCCCGGCTGGCGCCGGCGAGTGTGCCGCGCCGCGCGGGCCTGGCCGCCCAGGGCGTGCTCGGCGTGTACATCGGCACCATGGTGCATTCCGATGCGCTGTCGGCCCTCGGGCCGAACTGGCCGGTGGTACTCGGCGTCGGCGTGATCACGCTGCTGCTCAGCATCGGCGCCGGGGCACTGCTCGGCCTGCATCGCGACATCAGCGCCCTGACCGGCGCGCTAGCGCTGGTGGCCGGCGGAGCGTCCGGTCTGGTCGCGATCGCCCGCGAGCTCGGTGGTGACGATCGGGTGGTCGCCGTCGTCCAGTACCTGCGGGTCGCGGTCATCACCGCGTCGATGCCCGTCGTTGTCACCCTCGTCTACCACGCGCAGCGATCCGCCAACGCTGCGCAGACCATCCAATCCCATTCCGCACCTTGGTATCTCAGCCTCGCGATGATCGTCGTCCTGGTTGTCACCGGTGCGACGGCGGGGCGGTTGGCGCGACTGCCCGGGTCGGGCTTGCTCGGCCCGATGGCGTTGACGATCGTGATCGAGCTCAGTGGGGTGTCCTTTGGGCTGGCCGTGCCGGCGGTTGCAGTGTCGGTGTCCTACATGCTGATCGGCTGGCAGGCCGGTGTGGCGTTCACCCGGGAGTCGCTGCGCGCGATCGAACGGCTGCTGCCGGCCGCGCTCGGACTAATCGTGTTGCTCAACGTCGCCACCGCGGGGCTGGGCGTGGCGCTGTCGAAGATCGCCGGCGTCAGCATGCTCGACGGCTACCTGGCCACCAGCCCGGGCGGCATCTACGCCGTCCTGGCCACGGCGGTCGAAACCGGCTCCAACGTCACCTTCATCATCGCCGCGCAGGTGCTGCGGGTGTTGCTGATGCTGTTCGCGGCACCACTGCTGGCCCGCGGGTTCGTGCGGCTGGCCTACAGGCGTGCCAGCACCGACGCCAGCAGCGACCCCATCGCGGTGGCCGACGCCCGGCCCGCGGCCAGCACCTCGTCGTGACTGAGCGACTCGCCGGTCATCCCGGCGGCCAGGTTCGTCACGAGTGATAAACCCAAGACCTCGGCGCCCGCCGCGCGTGCGGCGATGGTTTCGTGCACTGTCGACATCCCGACCAGGTCGGCGCCCAACGTCCGCAGCATCCGGATCTCGGCCGGCGTCTCATAGTGCGGGCCGGGCACCCCGGCATACACACCCTCGGTCAGGCTCGGGTCGACATCGCGGGCCAGCGCACGCAGCCGCGGGGAGTACGCGTCGACCAGGTCGACGAACTGCGCCCCCACCATGGGCGAGCGGGCGGTGAGGTTGAGGTGGTCGGCGATCAGCACCGGCTGGCCGACCTGATACTCCGGTCGCAAGCCGCCTGCGGCGTTCGTCAACACCACGACCTGTGCACCGGCAGCCCGCGCGGTGCGCACCGGGTGGACGATGGTGCGCAGGTCATGGCCCTCATAGGCGTGGATGCGGCCCAGTAGCACCAGCACGTTGTGCTCGCCGAGCGGCACCGACAGCACCCGGCCGCGGTGGCCCAGCGCCGACGGGGGCGTGAACCCGGGAATCGCTGACATCGGGATTTCGGCGACCGGAGCCCCCAGCGCCGCGGCCGCCGGCGCCCACCCGGATCCGAGCACGACGGCGACGTCGTGGCGGGGGACGCCGCTGCGCTCGGCGATCACCGCGGCGGCGTGCTCGGCGTCTGGACTCACAGCCAGCGAGCCTAGCCGTGAATGCGATACTTCGTTGATGCCTACAGCCACAGCGTCGACCCGCGTCGAAGACGTGGTCGCGGCACGCGGTGGCGATCTGATCGCACTGTCGCACGCCATCCACGCCGAGCCCGAACTCGCCTTCCACGAGCACCGCAGCTGCGCCAAGACGCAGGCGCTGGTGGCCGAGCGTGGTTTCGAGATCACCGCGGCGGCGGGCGGATTGGACACCGCATTCCGGGCCGACTTCGGCTCGGGCCCGCTGGTGGTCGGGATCTGCGCCGAATACGACGCGCTGCCCGGCATCGGCCATGCGTGTGGGCACAACATCATCGCGGCGTCCGCGGTCGGCACCGCGCTGGCCCTGGCCGAGGTGGCCGACGAACTCGGGCTCACTGTCGCGCTCATCGGTACGCCCGCCGAGGAGTCCGGCGGTGGCAAGGCGCTTCTGATCGAAGCCGGCGTGTTCGACGACGTCGCTGCGGCCGTGATGCTGCACCCCGGCCCGATCGACATCGCTGCCGCGCGCTCGCTGGCGCTCTCGGAGGTGATCGTCACCTATACCGGCCGGGAATCGCATGCGGCCGTCGCTCCGCACCTCGGGATCAACGCCGCCGATGCGGTGACCGTCGCTCAGGTGGCGATCGGGTTGCTGCGCCAGCAGATGGCGCCCGGGCAACTGGCGCACGGGATTGTCACCGAGGGCGGGTCGGCCACCAACATCATCCCCGGCCGGGCCCGGCTGCAGTACACGATGCGAGCCCCTGACACGGAGTCGCTGCAGGGCCTGGAGGCCAAGATGCGTGGCTGCTTCGCGGCGGGTGCGGTCGCCACCGGATGCGAGCACGAGATCGCCGAAGCCGCACCGCCGTACGCCGAGCTGACTCCCGACCACTGGCTCGCCGAGGTGTTCCGCGAGGAGATGACCACGATGGGCCGCAGCCCGGTACCCACGGAGGTGGAAGCCGTTATGCCGCTGGGCAGTACGGATATGGGCAATGTGACACAGCTGCTACCCGGCATCCATCCGGTGGTCGGCGTCGAATCGAACGGCGCGGTGATCCACCAGCCCGGGTTCACCGTCGCGGCGGCGAGTCCCAGCGGGGACCGTGCCGTCACCGAGGGTGCGATCATGTTGGCGCGCACCGTGGTTCAGCTGGCGCAGGCACCCGACGAGCGAGATCGGGTGCTGGAGTTGCGCGATCGTCGGGGGGTGCGGGCATGAGCATCGCGGACGCATGCGAGTCCTGGCTGGCCGGACACTTCGATGAATTGGTGGAGTGGCGCCGCCATATTCACCGCTATCCCGAGCTGGGGCGCCAGGAGTTCGCCACCACTCAGTTCGTCGCCGACCGTCTGGTCGAGGCGGGCCTCAATCCCAAGGTGCTGCCCGGCGGGACCGGTCTGACATGTGATTTCGGACCCGAGCATGCACCGCGGATCGCCTTGCGCGCCGACATGGATGCGCTGCCGATGGCCGAGCGCACCGGCGCGCCGTACAGCTCGACCATGCCGAACATCGCGCACGCGTGCGGACACGACGCACACACCGCGATGCTGATCGGTGCCGCGACCGCGTTGGCGTCGGTGCCGGAACTGCCGGTCGGGGTGCGGCTGGTGTTTCAGGCCGCCGAGGAACTGATGCCGGGCGGTGCGATCGATGCGATCGCAGCTGGTGCGTTGGTGGGGGTTTCGCGAATCTTCGCCCTGCACTGCGACCCTCGCCTCGCGGTGGGGCGGGTCGCCGTCATCCCGGGTCCGATCACGTCGGCGGCGGACTCGATCGAGATCGTGATGCATTCGCCGGGTGGCCACACGTCCCGCCCGCACCTGACATCGGATCTGGTGTACGGCATGGGCACGCTGATCACCGGCCTGCCCGGGGTGTTGTCCCGGCGGGTCGATCCGCGACACTCGACCGTGATGGTATGGGGCGCAGCCAATGCCGGCGTCGCGGCCAATGCGATCCCGCAGACCGGCACGTTGGCCGGCACGGTACGAACGGCCAGCCGGGAGACTTGGGTCGGCATGGAAAGCCTTGTGCAGGAGATCGTTTCGGGCCTGCTGGCGCCGCTGGGCATCGAGCACACGCTGAACTATCACCGCGGTGTGCCGCCGGTGGTCAACGAGGAACGCTCGACGCAGATCATGACGCATGCCATCGAGGCGGTGGCGCCCGACGCGCTGGCCGACACCCGTCAGTCCGGGGGCGGTGAGGACTTCTCCTGGTACCTCGAGGAGGTGCCCGGTGCGATGGCACGCCTCGGGGTGTGGAGCGGGCGCGGACCGCAACTGGATCTGCACCAGCCGACCTTCGATCTCGATGAGCGGGCGCTCGCGGTGGGGGTTCGGGTGCTGGTGAACATCGTCGAGCAGTCAGCGGGGTACTGATGAAGCTCCTGGTCACCGGCGGGGCGGGCTATGTCGGCAGCGTGTGCGCGGCAGTGCTCGTCGAGCAGGGACATGAGGTGGTGGTCGTCGACGATCTGTCGACGGGCAACGCCGACGCGGTGCCGGCCGGAGCGCAGTTCGTTCAGGCCGACATGATCGCGGTCGCCTCGGACCTACTCGGCGACGGATCGTTCGACGGCGTCCTGCACTTCGCCGCGAAATCGCTGGTGGGCGAGTCGGTCGAGGCGCCGGAGCGCTACTGGAACGGCAACGTCATCAAGACGCTGCAATTGCTGGAGTCCATCCGGATCGCCGGCGTGCCGCGGTTGGTGTTCTCCTCGACCGCGGCCACCTACGGTGAGCCGGAGTCGGTCCCGATCACCGAGGATGCGCCGACCAGGCCGACCAACGCCTACGGCGCCACCAAACTGGCGATCGACCACGCGATCACCTCCTATGCCACCGCGCACAGGCTGGCGGCCACGAGCCTGCGCTACTTCAACGTCGCCGGCGCCTACGCCGGACTCGGTGAACGGCATGCCACCGAGACGCACCTGATTCCGCTGGTTTTGCAGGTCGCCACCGGGCAGCGCCCGGAGATCCTGGTGTTCGGCAACGACTGGCCGACGCCCGACGGTACGTGTCTGCGCGACTACATCCACGTTCGCGATCTGGCCGATGCGCACCTGCTGGCACTGCAGACCGCGCAGCCGGGGGAGCACCGCATCTACAACCTCGGCAACGGCACCGGCTTCTCGGTTCGCGAGGTGATCGCCAGCTGTGAACGGGTCACCGGCACGTCGATCGCCGCGCGCGATGTCGAGCGCCGGGCGGGTGATCCGGCGGTGCTGATCGCGTCGAGCGAGAAAGCCATCACCGAGCTGGGCTGGAAACCGCAGCACACCACGATCGACGAGATCGTCGGCGACGCTTGGGAATTCACCCGCGCGCGGAGCTAGCCGCCGCTGGTGCCCGGGCCGATGTTGCGCGCGGGCCGGGTACGCAGGTCGTGCACGTACTCCGCTGGCGCACCGGCGATTTCGGCGGCATCGGCCATCACACCGAGATAGCGCGCCGACGGTAGACCGCCCTCCCAGGCGTCCAAGACGTAGAGCCAGGCGAGCACCGGATCGGTTGTGGTGTCGGTGGATTCGCACTGGATGCGACACCGGATCTTCTTGTGGAAGCCCAGCTCCGAGCCTTCCCAGCGGTCCAGGTTCTGCTCGTCGGCGGTGGTCATGTCGTAGAGCACCACGAACACCTTGGAGTCGGGGTCTTCGACCACGGTGGCCAGTGCGCCCTCCCAGCCGATGTCCTCGCCGGCGAACGTCAACCGCCAGCCGTGCAACCAGCCGGTGCCGGCCATCGGCGAGTGTGGCGCACGCTCCAGCATCTGCTCGGGATGCATGTTGGACCCATAGGCGGCGTAGAGCGGCACGGGGAAAGCCTAGAGCGTCCTGTCGCCGGGAGCGCAGGGACTCGGTCAACTAGGTTCGGTGGGCAGGAGCGAAGCGACGAGGGTGACTAGGGTTGTGGCGGTGACGACACGGATCGTGATCATCGGTGGGGGGCCGGCCGGCTACGAGGCCGCTCTGGTCGCCGCAGGCCGCGGCCGGGATGTCGCCGAGGTCACCGTGGTCGACTCCGACGGCATCGGCGGGGCCTGCGTTCTGTGGGACTGCGTACCGTCCAAGACCTTCATCGCGTCGACCGGCGTGCGCACCGAGCTGCGTCGCGCCACCGGTCTTGGCTTCGACATCAGCATCGAAGACGCCAAGATCTCGCTGCCCGACATCAACAACCGCGTCAAGACCCTGGCCCGCTCGCAGTCGGCCGACATCGGGACGCAGCTGCTGCGCGAGAAGGTCAACGTCGTCCAGGGCCGCGGAGAACTGATCGACGCGGTCCCTGGCATGGCCCACCACCGCGTCCGGGTCACCACCGCCACCGGCCAGGTCGGTGTGCTCAAGGGTGACGTGGTGCTGATCGCCACCGGCGCCAGCCCCCGCGTGCTGCCCAACGCGGTGCCCGACGGCGAGCGCATCCTGACCTGGCGCCAGCTTTATGACCTGCCGGAACTGCCCGAGCATCTGGTGATCGTCGGCTCCGGCGTCACCGGTGCCGAGTTCTGCAACGCCTACACCGAGCTCGGCGTCGACGTCACCGTGGTGGCCAGCCGCGACCAGATCCTGCCGCACGAGGACAGCGACGCCGCCGCGGTACTGGAGGAGACGTTCGCGGAGCGTGGGGTGACGCTGGTGAAGAACGCCAGGGCCGACTCGGTGACCCGCACCGACACGGGCGTCACGGTGAAGATGGCCGACGGCCGCGTCGTCGAGGGTAGCCACGCCCTGATGACCGTAGGTTCGGTGCCCAACACGTCCGGCCTGGGCCTCGAGCGGGTCGGCATCGACCTCGGCCCGGGCAACTACATCCCGGTAGACCGGGTATCGCGGACCTCGGCGGCGGGCATCTACGCCGCCGGCGACTGCACGGGGCTGTTGCCGCTGGCGTCCGTCGCCGCCATGCAGGGCCGGATCGCGATGTACCACGCGCTGGGCGAGGGGGTGGCCCCGATCCGGCTGCGCACGGTCGCCTCGGCCACCTTCACCAGGCCCGAGATCGCCGCCGTCGGGGTCCCGCAAACAGCGATCGACAGCGGCTCGGTGCCGGCGCGCACGATCATGCTGCCGCTGAACACCAACGCGCGGGCCAAGATGTCGCTGCTCAAGCGGGGCTTCGTCAAGATCTTCTGCCGGCCGGCAACCGGCGTCGTCATCGGCGGTGTGGTGGTGGCCCCGATCGCCTCCGAACTGATCCTGCCGATCGCGCTGGCCGTGCAAAACCGCATCTCGGTGACCGATCTGGCGCAGACGCTGTCGGTGTACCCGTCGCTGTCCGGCTCGATCGTCGAGGCTGCGCGCCGCCTGATGGCCCACGACGATCTCGACTAGCCTGAGGTCATGAGCGACCCGATCCTTAGACCGGGCACCGGTCAGACCTTGCTCGGACCCTCCGAACGTGCGCACGCCTGGGAGCGATTGGGCAGCGAACAGTTCGATGTCGTCGTCATCGGCGGCGGCGTGGTCGGTGCGGGCTGCGCACTGGATGCCGCGACCCGCGGGCTCAAGGTGGCTCTTGTCGAGGCGCGTGACTTCGCCTCCGGGACGTCGAGCCGCAGTTCGAAGATGTTCCATGGCGGGCTGCGCTACCTCGAGCAGTTGGAGTTCGGGCTGGTGCGTGAGGCGCTGCACGAGCGCGAGCTGTCCCTGACCACGCTGGCGCCGCATCTGGTCAAGCCGCTGCCGTTTCTGTTCCCGCTGACGAAGCGGGTGTGGGAGCGGCCGTACATCGCCGCGGGCATTTTCCTCTACGACCAGCTGGGCGGCGCGAAATCCGTTCCGGCACAGAAACATTTGACGAAGTCCGGTGCGCTGCGGTTGGCGCCGGGCCTGAAGCGGAGCTCGCTGATCGGTGGAATCCGTTACTACGACACCGTCGTCGACGACGCACGGCACACGATGACCGTCGCGCGTACCGCCGCCCACTATGGCGCGGTGGTGCGGACCTCCACGCAGGTGGTCTCGCTGCTGCGCGAGGGTGATCGGGTGATCGGGGTGAAGATCCGGGACTCCGAGGACGGGGCGATTGAGGACGTCCGCGGGCACGTCGTGATCAATGCGACCGGGGTGTGGACCGACGAGATCCAGGCTTTGAGCAAGGAACGCGGCCGTTTCCGGGTGCGGGCGTCCAAGGGTGTCCACGTCGTCGTGCCTCGCGATCGGATTGTGTCCGAGGTGGCGATCATCCTGCGCACCGAGAAGTCGGTGCTCTTCGTGATCCCGTGGGGCACGCACTGGATCATCGGCACCACGGACACCGACTGGAACCTGGATTTGGCGCATCCGGCGGCGACGAAGGCCGATATCGACTACATCCTCGGCCACGTCAACACGGTGCTGGCGACGCCGCTGACGCATGACGACATCGACGGCGTGTACGCGGGGCTGCGGCCGCTG
This sequence comes from Mycolicibacterium crocinum, assembly GCF_022370635.2. The sequence continues at coordinate 1,640,415 of NZ_CP092362.2, forward strand.
CTGGCGGGGGAGAGCGAAGAGACCTCGAAGCTGTCCCGTGAGCACGCGGTGGCGGTGCCGTCGCCGGGCCTGGTCGCGATCGCGGGCGGCAAGTACACCACCTACCGGGTGATGGCCGAGGACGCGGTCGACGCGGCGGCCGAGTACATCCCGGCGCGGGTGGCCCCCTCGATCACCGAGAAGGTGCCGCTGATGGGTGCCGACGGGTATTTCGCGCTGGTCAACCAGACGCAGAGCGTGGGCGCCCGCTACGGATTGCACCCGTACCGAGTGCGGCACCTGCTGGACCGGTATGGCTCCCTGATCGGCGACGTGCTGTCGCTGGCGGCCGACAAGCCGGAACTGCTGGAACCGATCACCGATGCGCCGGTGTACCTCAAGGTGGAGGCGGCCTATGCCGCGGCCGCGGAAGGGGCGCTGCACCTGGAGGACATCCTGGCGCGGCGGATGCGGATCTCGATCGAATATCCGCACCGCGGCGTGGACTGTGCGCGCGAGGTCGCCGAGGTGGTTGCGCCGGTCCTGGGCTGGAGTCAGGAGGACATCGACCGCGAGGTCGCGACGTACAAGGCGCGGGTGGAAGCCGAGGTGCTGTCCCAGCGTCAGCCGGACGACGAGTCCGCCGATGCCTTGCGCGCGGCGGCGCCGGAGGCTCGCGCCGAAATCCTCGAGCCGGTGCCCTTGACGTGAGGCGCCGTCGGCCGGCCCCACTCCCGGATCGCGATGGCGTGGGCCCGGCTCGGGTGCGACTGCGTGGCGGAGCGGTGCTGGTCGAGTTGGCTTCTCGATTCGGTGAAGCCGCTGCCGAAAAGGTGTTCAACGGTGAGGTGGTCGACGCCGATGGTGGCGTGATCACGCCCTCGTCGGTGTTGCCGCCGGGCGCTTTCGTCTTCTTGTATCGGGAGTTGCCCGACGAGGTCGAAGTGCCGTTCGACATCCCGGTGCTTTACCGCGACGACGACATTGTGGTGGTGGACAAGCCGCATTTCCTGGCCACGATGCCGCGCGGCGGGCACGTCGCGCAGACGGCGTTGGTGCGGCTGCGGCGTTCGCTCGAGCTGCCCGAGCTGAGCCCCGCGCACCGGCTGGACCGGCTGACCGCAGGAGTGTTGCTGTTCACGGTGCGACCTGAGGTTCGAGGGGCGTATCAGACGTTGTTCGCGCGGGGCCTGGTGTCCAAGACGTATGTGGCGCGTTCGTCCTCGGTGTCTTCGGTTGCGCTCCCGTTGACCGTCCGCAGCCGAATTGTCAAGCACCGCAGTGTGTTACAGGCTGTCGAGGAGCCGGGCGAGCCGAATGCCGAGACGCGGGTCGAGGCGTTGGGCGACGGCTGGTATCGGCTGACTCCGCGCACGGGGCGCACGCATCAGCTGCGGGTGCACATGGCCTCACTCGGTCTGCCCATCGACAACGACCCGCTCTACCCGCGCGTCGTGGAGGTCGCCGCCGATGATTTCTCTGCGCCGCTGCGGTTGGTGGCGCAGCGACTGGAGTTCGACGATCCGCTCTCCGGTGAGCCGCGGTCGTTCGTCAGTGCGGCCAGGGCCTTCGGTCCCTAGTAGTTCGCTGTGAGTCGCGCCACTGTTGAGGTATGGATGACGATCATGAGCTGGTCCTGGTAGCCGCATATCCAGACGTCGATCGGGCTGCCACCGATTTCCATGAGCTGGAGAAGCGGATCAAGCACGGCCTGGAATTGCGGGCTGCCGCTCTGGTCACCAAGGACTCCGAGGGGCAGCCGCACGTGCTGGAGGCGCACAACCGGCACGGTCGGGTGGCTGCCGGCATGGGGGCCGGCCTGGGCATTCTGGTCGGACTGTTTCTGCCGCCGGTGGGCCTGGCGGTTCTGGTCGGTGGCGCAGCAGGCGCCATGGTCGGCGCGTTCGCCGAGCACGAACTGCGCAGCGGTCTGCAACGTGAGATCGGGGGCGCACTCGACGTGGGCAGGGGAGTGGTGATCGCGCTGGTCTACCCGAACGGTCGCGGACCAGTCGAGTCGACGCTGTATCGGGCGTCCGAGATCAGGTCGGTTCGGATGGATCGTTCGACCATCAACAGCCTCGATGAACTGGTCGCTGATGAGATGGCGAGGCTCTCCCACCCGCCGGTAGACCCGATCACCGCTGGCACGACGGACACCAGTAGGTGACTCGGTCTTCGTCGGAGGATTCCGCACGTCGTATCGGGGTGCCGCAGCGGCGGCACGGTTCATCGGCCCGGCCGTAAACCCAGAGGTCTTGGCCGCCTCGTCGGTTGCCGGTCGTGGTGCGGTTCATTCGGGTTCGGTTCGCCCACAGCATGTCTCGTGCCCTGGTAACCACGCGGAGCGGATCGGGAAGGCTGCTGACCGGACTGGTGGGGAGTCGACCGAAAATGAAGCACAGCTCGTTGGCGTATACGTTGCCGACGCCGGCCAGGTTCCGCTGATCCAGTAGGGCCGCGGCGATCGGCCGGTCAGGGTCCTTGGCCAGATTCTCCGCTGCCAGTCTCGGATCCCAGTCTTCGCCGAGCAGGTCGGGCCCCAGGTGGGCGACGGCATCCTCGTCGTGCTCGCGGTCCAGCACCTCGAGAATGCCGAGGTCGATACCGAGGGCTTGAATGTCACCGGCTTCCAGGACGATTCGGATTTTGTAGGCGTTCCGCGTCGGTCTGCCCTTCGGGCTCACCCGCCAGGCGCCATCCATCTTCAGGTGAGAGTGGATGCTCGCCGGCCCGACGCGGATGAACAGATGCTTCCCGCGGCTGATCACCTCGTCGACGGTGTGACCGGTGAGATCCACGGTGGCGTATCGCGGCACGCGGATGTCGCACCGCATGAGCGTCTTACCGACCAGCGCGTCGCGCAGGTTGGCTGCGGTGTGGAAGACGGTGTCGCCTTCGGGCATGGTTCCAGCCTAGAAGGGCGGCGGATGGGCAGCGGCCCGCGCCTCGTTGAGTCCGCGTTCCCATCGGATTCGGTCGGCCCGCTCTGCGGCCCGGCTTCGGCGCCGGGCGGGCATCATCACGCCGCGTCCCGGCTGGCGGGGTTGGGTCGCGTTGTCCGGCAGGTTCAGTTCCGTGGTCGGAGGGAACAGCTGTGGGAAGAACAGCGTGCCGCCGGGTTTCGTCGTGTACGTGCGACCTGACGGCGACGTCCAGATCACTGTCCCGTCAGGCAATTGACGGTCTGTCCATCCGCGCGGCCCGGCATAAAAAGTTTTCAGCAAGTGATGCAGACGGCACAGAAGTTTCAGATTCGACGGATGAGTCGGCCCCAACGGATAGGGCACGGTGTGATCGATGTCGGCTACGGAAGCTGGGCGATCACAGCCGGGGAAGCGACACGTCAAGTCGCGGCAGCGGATGAACTCCGCCAACGCAGTCGAGGGTCGATAGTGGGGTTCTGCGCTCAATTCCTTGCCGCCGATCACCGGCCGCAGTTTCGCGCGTGCCGCCAATGCCCTCACGGTGTCGGCGGGAATCGCCCCATACCCGGGCAGCAGCGCCGGAGTGTCCGATTCGCCGGTGACCGTGGTGCTGTCGGCCAGCAGGTGGATGACGATCTGACCCGGACCGCTGTCGTTGCCTGAGCGGGCTGGGCACTCGTCGGATCCGCAGTCGCAGCACATCCCCGCCTCGCCGGCGGCCAACGCGCCCAATGCATCCGAGCGGCGTTGGCGCGCGGTGCGCGGGTCGTCACGGCACACCGTCGCGGCGAGCTGATTGAGTCGCTGATCGAAAGCCGCCGCGTCGGACGCTCGCACGCGACCATAGATCTCCGCCATTCCGTCTGCCGCGGGCGCGGTCTCGATATGACGGTCATCGTCAGCTTGTCGCGCGACGCGCACGGCATGCGGATCGAGTTCTCTGACAAACCAGTCGATCTTCTCTTTGAGCTTCTCCTCAGAGAAGGTGTTCCACCCCGCAGCGTGCTGCGCCAGCCGAGTGTCAACGGCGTCGAGGATGTCGGCATCAGTGATCAGGCCTGTGCGGAACACCGCGATGACGACGGTGCGGTATTCGATTGCGCCCGAGGCGAACAACGCACCCAGCTTCGGTAGCCGTTCGATGAGCTGCACGCCGTAGTTCATTTGAGACGAGGCGCGGCCTTGGCTGATACCGAGTTCGGCGGCCACTTCGGCGGCGACTGCCTCCCAGTTGTCGATACACCACTGGGCGCGGTCCGCGGCGTCGACCGAGCTCATCCGGCGCTGACAGAGTTGACCCGCGGCAAGCAGCCGCTCGGCGATCGCCTTTCGTTCGGCGCGTTGCGCCCGGCTCATGGTTTCGAGGAGAGCCGCGTCCGACTTTGTTTCTTCGAACATGATTCGACCCTAGTTAGGGACACCGACAAGTTTTGTATCGGCGGCCTGTGGTGCCGATACGCTTTTGGCGTGATCGATTTCCAGAGCGGCGGGCTCTTCGCCCGGCTCGCACCGAGTGATCCGCGCGCCCTCGCGAGTGAGCTGGCGCCCATCCTGGTAGACGGCGAGGCTGTTCACCTCGTCTTCAAGGGCATGCGCGACTCGGTGGTGTTCACCAACAAACGTCTCATCGCGATAAACGTGCAAGGCATCACCGGGAAGAAACGCGATTGCACGTCGTTGCCGTACAGCAAGATTCAGGCGTGGAGTATCGAAACTGCGGGACGGTTCGACCTTGATGCCGAGCTCCAATTGTGGTTCTCGGGGCTCGGCACGGTCCGGCTCGACTTCAACGGTCAGGTCGACATCCGGTCCATCGGACAGCTCATCGGTGCGTATGTCCTATAACTAATCCTCAGCGCAACCGAAGCCCGCGGGGAGTGCGCGAGAAGCCAGCGTCGACCAGCGCGTCGGCAGTGGCCTTGCGGTCGGCGTGCGCGCCCGCCTCCAAAACGGGTACGCCGTCGACTTTTTCGACCAGTACACCGCCGATGCGCCCACTGCTGACCAGTTCGGCGAGCGTCCCCGCCGCGGCGCGCTGTGCTTCGTCGTCGGTGCTGAAGTTCAACAGCGAGCGTCCACCGCGCTCGAGGAACCACACCAGCTCACCGTCCACTAGGACCACCAGCGCGCCCGCCTTGCGCCCCGGCCGATGGCTTGCGTCGGCGTCCGGGCGGGCCGGCCACGGCAGGGCCGCGCCGTAGGGATTGGCCGGGTCGGCGGCGGCCAGCACGACCGCGCGGTAGTCCGGCCGCTCGGGATCCACTCCGTCGAGATAGGTCCGCAGCCGGTCGACCGTCGACGCCACCGCGAACTGCGCGCCGCCGAGCGACTCGACGAAATAGCCGCGCTGACACCGTCCGGCATCTTCGAATCCGATGAGCACCTTGTACAGCGTCGCAAAGCCGCCGGGTACGCCTTCGGTCGCAGCCGCACCTTTGGTCAGCACGCCATGCCGATTCAGCAGCAACTCGGCGGTAAAGTGCGCGCGCACAGTCGAATCCGGCTCTCGAGCCGGCACCGCCGACCACCGCCCGGCGACCGTCGAATCCACCGAGCGGGTCTGCGGGTGCGCCACAGAGTAGCGACTCAGCCGAGGTGTGCGCCGCTGCCGATGCGCGGGCGCGGCCGGACGGCGGGTGCCGGGCCTGCGCCCACCCGCCAGCATGGCGCGCACCGGCGCGAACGTGTCGCCTGTGACCCAGCCGGCCCAGATCAGGTCCCACAGCGCGGCTTTGAACGTCTCCTCGGAACCGCTGACCAGTTGCCGGAAGAAGAACGCGCCGCGTGCCTCACCAGGCTCGCCGAGGACTTCGAGGATGGCGCGGTGGGTGTCGGTGAAGTCGATCTCGGCCGGCGCCGCGAGTGTCAGCGGCGCGGTGTCCGCGTGATGGAACGCGATCCAGCCGTCGCTGCCGGAGATCGATCCCACTCCCGACCAGGTGACCTCGCCGGAGGCCAAGAGCTCGTCGAGCATCGCCGGTTGGTAGTCCCGCACCCGTGGACCGAACACCAGCGGCTCGACCGCCGATGCGGGAATCGGCACCCCGGCCAGCTGGTCGATCACGCCCGCCAGCCCTTCGACACCGGAGGTGGCCGAACTGCCGACCTGCTGCCACGCTGGCAGGAAGCGCGCATACGCCGCCGTGCTCACCGGTTCGACCTGCGCCCGCAGCGCCGCGAGCGAGCGGCGGCGCAGAATGCGCAGCACCTCGGCGTCACACCACTGGTCGGCGTCCGGCCCGGCCACGAACTCGCCGCGAACCAGCTTGCCGTCCACCGACATTCGTCCCAGGACGTCGGCGGCGACCCGCAGGCCCAACCCGAACCGGGCGGCGGCCTCGCCCGTCGTGAACGGGCCACGGGTTCGCGCGAAGCGACCCATCAGTTCGCCGAGCGGATCGGCGACCGCCTCGGTAAAACTCGTCGGCACCCCGACCGGCACGGCGACGCCGACCGCATCCCGCAGTCGGCCGATGTCCTCGATGCCTGCCCACCAGGACTGTCCGGCATACGACAGCGGCAGCACGCGGCGAGCGGCATGCAGGCCGTCGAGCCAGCCGCCGACATCGTCGACAGTGCAGCGTTCGGCGATCTCAGCCTCCGTCAGCGGACCGAGCAGGCGCAACAGATCGGCCACGCCCTCGGCGTCGCGGGCCTTGCGGTCCTCGGAAAGGTGTTGCAGCTGGCGGGATGTCGCGGCGATGACGTCGGGGTCGAGCAGTTCGCGAAGTTCGACGCGGCCGAGCAGCTCGGCCAGCAGCGTGCTGTCGAGGGACAGTGCGGCCGCGCGACGCTCGGCCAGTGGGCTGTCGCCCTCGTACATGAACGCGCCGACGTAGCCGAACATCAGCGAGGCCGCGAACGGCGACGGCATCGGGGTCTCGACCTCCACCAGCCGCACCCGGCGCTGAGCGATCCGGCTCATCAGCTCGGTCAGCGTCGGAACGTCGTAGACGTCCTGCAGACACTCCCGCACCGCCTCCAGAACGATCGGGAAGTCGGGATATTTGCGTGCCACGTCGAGCAATTGGGCTGCCCGCTGCCGCTGGTGCCATAGTGGCGAACGCTTACCGGGGTGGCGTTTGGGCAACAGCAGCGCCCGCGCCGCGCACTCCCGGAACCGCGAGGCGAACAGCGCCGAGCCGCCGACCTCGGTGGTGACCAGCGGCTCGATTTCGTCGGGGGCGAAGACGAACAGGTCGGCGCCCGGCGGCGCATCCTCGGTGTCGGGCAACCGCACCACGATGCCGTCGTCGGACGCCGTCGGCTTCTCGTCGATGCCGTAGCGCTCCAGCAGCCGACGGCTGACCGCCAGCGCCAGCGGACCGTGCACCTTCAGTCCGTAGGGGGAGTGCAGCACCACCCGCCAGTCGCCGAGCTCATCGCGGAAGCGCTCCACCAGCAGGGTGGTGTCGCTGGGCACCGTGGCCGTGGCGTTGCGCTGATCGTCGAGCAGCTGCCACAGGTTGTCGGTGGCGTAGTCGGCGAATCCGAGCTCATTGCACCGTGTTTCGAAGTCATCACGGCCCAGCCCTGCCAGCTCGCCGGTGAACTTACCGATCGCCTGCCCGAGCTCGGCTGGCCGCCCGGCATCGTCGCCGCGCCAGAACGGCAGCCGGGCCGGTTGTCCGGGTGCCGGGATGACCAGCACTCGGTCGTGCGTGATCTCGGTGATCCGCCAGCTGGTGGCGCCCAGCGAGATCACGTCACCAGGCCGTGACTCGTAGACCATTTCTTCGTCGAGTTCGCCTACTCGCGAAGGCTTTTCGGACTCGGTGGCCAGGTACACGGTGAACATGCCGCGGTCGGGGATCGCGCCGCCGGACGTGACCGCCAGCCGCTGGGCGCCGGGCCGCGCGGTCAGTGTGCCGTTGTCGCGGTCGTAGACCAGTCGCGGCCGCAGTTCGGCGAAATCGGTCGACGGGTACTTGCCCGACAGCAGATCCAGCGTGGCTTCGAAGGCACTGCGCGGCAACGTCGCAAACGGCGCACTGCGGCGGACGACGTCGAACCACTCGTCGGCGCTGACCGGCTCGAGCGCGCACGCGGCCACGGTGTGCTGGGCCAGCACGTCGAGCGGGTTGGCCGGCACCCGCATCGTTTCGATCTGGCCGGCGAGCATGCGCTGCACGCTGACCGCGCAGCCGATCAGGTCGGTGCGGTGTTTGGGGAACAGCACACCGCGCGAGATTTCGCCGACCTGATGGCCGGCCCGGCCGACCCGCTGCAATCCGCTGGCCACCGAGGGTGGGGCTTCAACCTGGATCACTAAATCGACCGCGCCCATGTCGATGCCGAGTTCCAGGCTCGATGTCGCCACCACAGATTTGAGCCGGCCGCTCTTGAGGTCGTCCTCGACGGCGGCACGCTGTTCCTTGGACACCGAGCCGTGGTGTGCGCGAGCCAGCAATGGCTCGGCGCCGTAGGTCTGGCCACTGCCCATGATGTGTGCCGGCGGTCCGCCGGGCACCTGACGGTTGGCCGGCGCATCGAGTTCGATCCCGGACCGCTCCGCGTGAATCTCGTTGATCCGCGCGGTGAGCCGCTCGGCCAAGCGGCGCGAGTTGGCGAACACGATCGTCGAGTTGTGCGCCTCGATCAGGTCGACGATGCGGGCCTCGACGTCGGGCCAGATCGTGTTGTTCTCCAGATTGGCCATATCGGGCACCGGCACCTGCACGGTCAGCTCGAACGTCTTGGCCGCCGGCGGCGCGACAATGGTCGTCGGTCTGGCACCGGACAGGAATCGCGCGACTTCCTCCGGCGGGCGGACCGTCGCCGACAGTCCGATGCGTTGGGCCGGGCTCTCCAGCAGCGCGTCGAGGCGCTCGAGCGACACCGCCAGGTGTGCGCCGCGCTTGGTGCCCGACACCGCGTGCACCTCGTCGACGATCACAGTCTCGATGCCGATCAGCGTTTCCCGGGCTGCGGAGGTCAACATCAGGAATAGCGACTCGGGAGTGGTGATCAGGATGTCGGGCGGCTTGGTGATGAGCTCGCGGCGCCGGGCCGGCGGGGTGTCGCCGGAGCGCACTCCCACGCTGATCTGCGGCGCCGGCACGCCGTCGCGTTCGGCGATGCGGGTGATGCCGGTCAGCGGGGTGCGCAGGTTGCGTTCGACGTCGACGGCCAGGGCCTTGAGCGGGGAGACGTACAGAACACGAGTGCCGCGCTTCTCCGGGTCCTGGGCCAGTTGGTCGATGGCCCACAGAAAAGCCGCCAGCGTCTTACCCGAGCCGGTTGGGGCGATGACCAGAGTGTTGTCGCCGTCGGCAATGGCCGACCAGGCGCGCGCCTGCGCCGCCGTCGGCTGGGCGAAGGTGCCCGTGAACCATCGCCGGGTCAGCGGACTGAACCGGGCCATCGGATCGGCGGGACTCACGACTCCAGGGTGCCAGGGGGTACCGACAAGAGCCGCGCCTCTCATGTGGGCTTATTGACACAACTGTAGAAACACCCGCCGGTTCGCTACCCATCGCGGCTATCGGCAGCCATACTGTTGGCCTTGAGGCAGCCACGGGGAGGCGGCCGTGTTCGGGGGTGGAGTGACGTCGGCGACGGCAATATGTCGGTCCTGCGGGACGGAGCCATCGGAGGGGGCGCGGTTCTGCGGCTCCTGCGGTGAGCGCCTCATGCCTGCCGCGGACACCGCCGAATACAAGCAGGTGACCGTGGTGTTCGCCGATGTCGCGCGGTCGATGGACATCGCCGCGGCCCTGGACCTGGAGCGGTTGCGCGAGGTGATGACCGACCTCGTCGAGCGTTGCGCCGAGGTGGCGCGCCGGTACGGCGGGTCGGTGGAGTACAACGGTGACGGCGTCATGGCGCTGTTCGGCGCCCCGGTCGCGCTGGAGGATCACGCGATCCGCGCGTGCTTGGCCGCGCTCGACATTCAGGACGAGGCGCGACGGTTGGCCGCCGCGGTCAAGGAGCGTGACGGGCTCGACCTCGACTTACGCGTCGGGCTGAATTCCGGTCGGGTGATCGCCGGCAGGATCGGGGCAGGCACGCTGGGCTACGCGGCGACCGGTGAGACCGTGGGGTTCGCGCAGCGTATGGAATCGGTGGCGCCACCGGGTGAGGTGATGCTGTCCGAGACGACCGCACGGCTCGTCGAACACCAAGCGGTGCTGGCCCCGGCTGAATCCGCGCGGGTCAAGGGGTTCGACGCGCCGGTGCGGGCATACCGACTGGTCGCGATCAGCGCACGGGGTGCGAAGGCCGAACGCGTCGAGGCCACTCTGGTCGGCCGCCGTTGGGAGATCGCGGCTCTGGACGCCATGGTGGAACGGGCGACCGGTGGCCGCGGCGGCGTGGTGAGTGTGATCGGACCACCGGGCATCGGTAAGTCGCGGGTGGCCCGTGAGGCTGCAGCCGTGGCCGGCCTGCGTGGGGTCGACGTCGTGTGGACCTTCTGCGAGTCGCACGCGCGCGACGTCCCGTTCCACCTGGTGACCCAATTGCTGCGAGCCGTTATCGGAGTCGACGATCTCGACAACTCGTCAGCCCGGGCGAGACTTCGCGACCAGATCCCCAACGCGGGTCCACACGACCTGTTGCTACTCGACGATCTGCTGGGCGTCGCAGACCCGGAAGTACCGCTGCCGGTGATCGATCCGGATGCGCGTCGGCGCCGCCTGACCGCCATGATCAACACCGCGTCACTGGCGCGCACGACACCCGCGTTGGTGATCATCGAGGATGCGCACTGGATGGATGTGGTGAGCGAATCCATGGTGGCGGAGTTCCTCTCCGTCGTACCGCGAACGCCGTTGATGGTCCTGATCACTGCCCGCCCGGAATACCGGGGAGGGCTGTCGCGGATGTCGGGCGCCCAATCCATCGCGCTTGCGCCACTGAGTGATTCGGATACCGCGACATTGCTCGGTGAACTTCTGGGTCCGCATTCCTCGGTCGGGGAGATCGCGGCGGTCATCGTGGACAGATCGCGGGGGAACCCGTTCTTCGCCGAGGAGATGGTGCGCGAGCTGGTTCAGCGTGGTGCGTTGCAGGGCGAGTCGGGAGACTATATGTGCGACGCGGATGTCGCCGAGCTCGACGTGCCGGTGACGGTGCAGGCCGCGATCGAATCCCGTATCGATCGGCTGAGTGCTTCCGCCAAGCGCGCGTTGACCGCGGCGTCGGTGGTCGGCAACCGTTTCGGTGCGGACCTGCTGGCGGCGCTCGGCGTCGACGCCGACTTCGAAGAACTACTCGAAGCAGAGCTGGTCGAGCAGGTTCGATTCACGCCTGTCGCCGAGTACGCCTTTCGCCACCCGCTGGTTCGTGCGGTGGCGTACGAGTCGCAGCTGCGATCGGATCGCGCCGAGTCGCATCGCCGCCTGGCCGCTGCGATCCAGGAGCGCGCACCGGAATTGGCGGACGAGAATGCCGCGCAGATCGCCGAACACCTCTATGCCGCAGGCGATCTGGATCCGGCATTCGGCTGGCACATGCGCGCCGGCGCCCGCTCGGCGAACCGGGATGTGGCCGCAGCGCGAGTCAGTTGGGAGCGGGCCTGCCGTATCGCCGACGAGTCGCCGGGCGACGCCCCCGACGTGCTGGCCAAACGGATCGCACCGCGCACGATGCTGTGTGCGTCCGGGTGGCAGGCCATCGAGGAGACCCGTGGCCGGATCGAGGAGCTTCGAACGCTGTGTGACGAAGCGGGAGATCAGGTTTCGCTGGCGATCGGGATGACCGGACTGGCCACCGAGCTCCTGTATGCGGGACGTTCGGTCGAAGGCTCCCGGCTGATGTCCAAACAGATGCAGTTGCTGGCCTCGATCGGTGATCCCGCTGTGATCGCCCTGGGTTTGATCGCGTTCAACAATTGGTTCGACGCAGGCGAGTTCGATGAGATTGTGCGGTGGTCGGAGACGATCATCGAGCTGACCGAAGACGATCCGACCAGGGGCGCCGGTACGGGTTTCGGGTCTCCGCTCGCCGCGGCGCTGGCGTGGCGCGGCGTGGCGGCGTGGTGGCGCGGCTCACCCGGTTGGCGGGAGGATCTGTCCCAAGCGTGGGCGCATGCGCACCGCAGCGATCCGACGACCTACGCCATGGTGGTCGGCTGGACCTTCGGGATCGAAATCGCGTTCAGTGTCATTAGTGCGGACGAATCGGCATTGCAGACCATCGAAGCGGCCGTTCAGACCGCAGAGGCATCGAGTAACGCCGCGCGCAGCATCGTTACGTTCACCCTCGCCGTTGCGCTTCTCAATCGGCCATCGCCCGCCGACCGCCAGCGCGGACTGGACCTCATGGCGGACGTTCGTCAGATGTGGGTGCGCGAGCCCATCGACTTCCTGATCTCGGTCGCCGACTTCTGTTCTGCGGCAGAGCGTTGCAGGCGTGGGGAGCGAGATGCCGTGATACCCGTGATCCGCCAAGCCGTCGACCAACTACACCGGGCGGGTCGGCCCTTCTTCGGCGTGCTCGGCATCCAGGCCCTGGTCGAGACGCTCGTCGACGGCGGCGATGACGACGATCTCGCCGAGGCCGAACGGGCCGTCGATCTCCTGGTGAGTTGGCAGGGCGACCGCGGGTCGGCGGTGGTGAACATTACCGAGTTGCGTTTGCGCGCTTTACTGGCTGGCGCGCGCGACGACGGTGTCGCGTATCACGCGCTGTCCGAACGTTTTCGGGCGATGGCCGAGTCCCTCGGCTTTGACGGACACATCGCGTGGGCCCGGTCGATGACCGAGGCCGACCTGGTATGACTGCCGACGTGGTGTGCACGTCGTGCGGCAGCGTGCTGCGTGGCAAGGCCAGGTTCTGCGACCAATGCGGTGCTCCGACGGCCGGGTCGGGAGATGCCGCCGAGTACAAGCAGGTGACGGTGCTGTTCGCGGACGTGGTGCGCTCGATGGACATCGCCGCGGCCCTGGACCTGGAGCGGTTGCGTGAGGTCATGACCGACCTTGTGGAGCGTTGCGCGGCGGTGGCGCGCCGGTACGGCGGGTCGGTGGAATACAACGGTGACGGTGTGATGGCGCTGTTCGGTGCGCCGATAGCGCTGGAGGATCACGCGTTTCGGGCCTGCTTGGCCGCCATGGAGATCCAAGCCGAGGCCCGCCGGTTGGCTGACGAGATCAAGGACCGCGACGGTATCGATTTCAGCGTCCGGGGCGGGCTGAATTCTGGACGCGTGATTGTCGGCGAGATCGGCTCAGGGGCATTCGGTTACCGCGCAACCGGCGAGACCGTCGGGATGGCGCAGCGGATGGAGTCGGCAGCGCCCCCGGGTGCAGTGATGCTATCGGAGTCGACCGTCCGACTCGTCGAATCGCTTGTTTCCCTTGCCGATCCGGAGTGGGTGCACATCAAGGGCGCCGAGGATCCCGTGCGTGCACGCAGACTGTTGGCCGTCGGGCGGGGTGATCGATCGATCGGTCGCGCCGAGGCGCGGCTGGTGGGCCGGCGCTGGGAGATGGCCGTTCTGGACGCCATTGCCGAGCGCGCGGTCGACGGGCGCGGTGGGGTGGTTCGCCTGGTGGGGCCTCCGGGAATCGGCAAGTCCCGGGTTGCCCGGGAGACGGCGGGGGCGGCGGCGGAGCGCGGCATCGAGGTGGTGTGGACCTTCTGTGGATCGCACACCGCTGAAATCCCGTTCTACGCGGTCAGTCAACTGTTGCGAGCGGGGACCGGGGTGGCGGGCTTGGACCCCGACGCCGCGCGGGCCCGGTTGCGGGGCCTCATACCCGGCGCCGACCCGCAGGATCTTCTGCTGCTGGATGATCTGCTCGGTGTAGCCGATCCCAGTGTGCCGATGCAGCAGATCGACCCGGATGCGCGACGGCGGCGCCTAATCGCAGTGGTCAACACGGTGGCGCTGGCCCGAACCCAGCCGGTGCTCTTCATCATCGAAGACGCCCACTGGATGGACGCGGTCAGCCAGTCGATGCTCGCCGACTTCCTGTCCATTGTTCCGCAGATGCCCGCGATGGTGCTGATCACGTTTCGTCCCGAGTACGTGGGACCCCTGGCGGGAATCGCTGCGGCACAAACCGTCGCGTTGGGTCCCCTCGGCGACTCGGACACCGCGACGCTGCTCACCGAATTGCTGGGCTCGGATCCCTCGGTGCACGACCTGGCGGCGGTGATCGGTAAGCAGGCGGCGGGCAACCCCTTCTTCGCCGAAGAGATGGTCCGGGAAATGGCGCAGCGCGGCGTGCTGACCGGTGCCCGCGGAAGTTACGTGTGTGTCGCCGACACAACCGATCTCAGCGTTCCGGTGACAGTTCAGGCAGCCATCAGCGCACGCATCGACCGGCTCAGCGAGCCCGCCAAACGAACACTCAACGCGGCAGCGGTGATCGGGGTGCACTTCGGCGCCGACTTGCTCGCCGCACTCGAAGTGGACGTGACACTGGACGAGCTGCTGCAGGTCGAGCTCATCGATCAAGTCCGGTTCACGCCGACCGCGGAGTATGTGTTCCGTAATCCGCTGATCCAGGCGGTCGCCTACGAATCGCAACTGAAATCAGACCGCGCCGTATGGCATCGGCGGTTGGCGACAGCGATCGAGCAGCGCGCACCAGACTCGACGGACGAGAACGCGGTGTTGATTGCCGAGCACCTGAAGGCAGCCGGCGATCTGCCTGAGGCCTACGCGTGGCATCTGCGTGCCGCCGCATGGTCGTCCAAGCGCGATGTCGCGTCAGCCCGTTCGAGTTGGGAGAGGGCCCGACGCATCGCCGACGAATTACCCGACGATGTACCCGGTCGACTGTCGAAGCGCATCGCGCCGCGAACGATGCTGTGCGCCACCGACTTCCACGCCAGCGCCGCCGACGAAAGCAAGGGGCGCTTCACCGAACTCCGCGAGTTGTGCAGTGCCGCGGGTGACAAAGTGTCCCTCGCCGTCGGGATGACCGGTCAGGTCACCGAGTATCTGTACTCCGGGCGAACCAGGGAAGCGGCGACCTTGGCCTCCGAGCACCTGGAACTGCTCGACTCCATCGGTGATGCGACCCTGACCGTCGGGTTGTCGTTCCCGGCGTTCGTCACGTGGTTCAGTCAAGTGGAGATAGATCAGACGTCGCGCTGGTCCCAGCGCGTCATCGAACTGGCCGGTGATGATCCGGGAATGGGCGCCGGTTTTGGCCTCGGGTCACCGCTCGCCGCTGCGCTCGCCTTCCGCGGGATCTCCCGGTGGTGGATGGGGGAGCCCACCTGGCGCGAAGACTTCCGCGACGCCATCGCGATGGGGCAGCAGGTCGATCCCGTGACGCTTGGGTTCGTCCTGGCGTGGACGTATGGCGCCGCAATCGTCTATGGGGTAGTGCGATCCGACGATACCGTCGTCGAAGTGAGTCAGGCAGCGGTCGATGCCGCCGAACGACTCGGCAACGACAATGGGGAGCTCGTCCTGGGAGTGTCCCTGTCCTATCGGGGCAACGACGCCGACCGCGAACGTGGGCTGGAGCTGATCGAAAAAGCTTTGGCCATGTTTCGCGTTCGCGTGCCATCACTGGTCCCGATCACCACGGTGCTGGCTGCCCGGGAAAGGGCACGCACCGGTGATCGGGACGCCGCTCTGATGTCCATGCGCGAGGCCGTGGACACCTTGCACACCGAAGACCGGTGGGGGTGGCTCGTCGCCGGACTGGCGATTCTGGTGGAAACCCTTGTTGAGCGGTCGTCCTCGGCTGACCTCGCCGAAGCCGAAGAAGCCATCCGGTCCTTGGAAGCCTTTCGGCTGCAGCATGACTCGGCAATTCTCGACATCACGATTCTGCGCCTTCGCGCGATGCTGGCCGGCGCGCGCGACGACGCCGATGCTTATCGGGCGTTGGCGAACGAGTATCTCGCGATGGCCGAATCGTTGAGCTTCGACGGACACATTGCCTGGGCCAAGGCGATGGCCGCCTGCTAGCCCGGTCGCTGATTCAGCACGTTCGCCCAGTTCGGTGACGTCCCACGCACGTGACTTTCGGCCACCGACATCAAGAATCGCCGCATGCTGCCGTCGTTGCGCCGGAGTGTGCCGATGACGGTGGGGTCGTCACCGCAGTCATCCAAGGATTCCTCGATATCGGCGGTCAGCATTTGTTGTGGGCCGCATTCGATGAACGTGTGATGACCGCGTCGGTACGCCCACCGCACGGCGTCTTCGAACAGCACCGGTTGCCGCAGATTGGCGAACCAGTAATCATCGTTGAGAACCGACGGATCGGTGGCGGCCCCGGTGACCGTCGAGATGAAAATGATGTCGGTGTGTCGCGGCCGTACATCGGCGAGGGTCTCCCGCAGGCTCTCGCGCAGCTCGTCCACGAGGGCGCAATGCGCTGCGTATGCCACGGGTATCCGAGTGGCCGGCAGTTGTTCACGCACACAACGAGCGAACAGCTCGTCGATGGCGGATGCGGTGCCGGTGACCGTCGTCGATGACGGGCTGTTTCGCTCGGCGATGGTGATCGATCCCTCCCACGGCTTGATCAGCTCGCACACCTGCTCAACGGGCCCCGGTATGGACACCACGCCGCCCGATTCCGCGAGGTGAGTGACCGCGTCGCACTGTGCGCACAACACCCGCGCCGCATCGCGCAGGGTGAGCGCGCCGGCTACGTAGGCGGCGGCGATCTCGCCCTGCGAATGTCCGATGACCGCGTCCGGTTCGACGCCCAGCGCACGCCACTGCGCGGCCAAGGAGACCATCACGGAGAAATGCAGTGCCTGCACCACGTCGTCGCGGTTCAGGCCGGGCGAGCCGGGTTGACCGCGGAGGGCGCCGACCAGGGACCAGTCGAGGAACTCGGCGAAAACCTCGTCGCACTGCCGCATGTGTTCGGTGAAGGCCGCTGCGGTGTCCCACAACTCGACCGCCATGCGAACCCACGCAGACCCCTGCCCGGGAAACACGAAGACGGTTCTCCCCGCACGCGTGGCTCGCCCGGTGATAACGCCGGGGGCGGGCGTGCCCGAGGCGAGCGCCCTTAAGCCGGTGAGCAGTTCGCCACGGCCGGAGCCGACGATCACGGCGCGGTGCCTGGCGGACACCGTGGTGCTGACCAAGGACAAGGCGACGTCGGTCGGATCTGCGTCGGGTTGATCCTCGAGGAGCCGCTCGAGCGCCGCGGCCTGACCGGCCAGCGCCGATGCCGACTTCGCGGACAAGGTCCACGGCGTGATGCCGGCGGTCATGGCGTCTCCTCTCTGGCACGCCGCGCCATGGCGGGGAAGTGACTCCGGCCCGTCCCCGCCGCAGGCCGGAGTCACGGTACGACGATCATCGATCGGGTGCCGGCACGGCGCTGCAGTAGTCGACTACTGCAATCCCTACCCAGGGCGGCCCAGCAGTGCGGCCAGTTCTTCCCGGGTGTTGGTGCCGGTCTTGGCCATGGCCCGAAAGACGTGGCTCTCGACCGTGCGGACCGACAGAACCAGACGCTGGGCGATGGCACGGTTGGACAGGCCCTGGGCGATCAACATGACGATCTCGCGTTCACGCTCGGTGAACGGCAGCGGCTCAGCGGCCTGGCGCAGCGCGGGAGTCACCAGTCCACCGCACCGTTGCGCCAACCCGGTGGCACGGGTGGCGCCGGTGAGAGCGGACCCGCGCTGATCGTGCTTGCGGTGCGTCAGGGCCGCATGCGCCGCGGCGTCGGCGGCGGCGACCAGGTCACCCAGCTCTTCGAAGGCCTCCGACACCGAAATCAGTTCGCTGCCGTCGCCGTCGCGCAGCGCCTCGGCGAACCGGGCCGCCAGAGCGGCTCGCGGTCCTTCGACGATCGACTCGAGTTCGCGGAGCCGGGCTGCGCTGCCGCGGTCGCCGAACTGGACAGCGATTTGCAGGCACAGTACCTCTGCCCCGAATTGTCCCTTGCCGCAAGCGCGTTCGGCCGCCGACGATGCGATGGCGATCGCCTCGCTGACGGCTCCCTGGCCGGCCACCACCCAGGCCCGAGCCAGGCTTACCTCGTAGTCCAGGGATCGAAAGGGTCGGCGCACATCGTCGAGCGCGGCGAGCAGCGCGGTGGCCTCGGCGGAATCGCCGTGCATCGCCAACGCGGTCACGCGCACGACGTTGTAGCGATATCCCCAGCCCATGCCATGACCGGCAGCCGACAAGCCGAGCGCGGCTTGTCCCAGCAGTCGGCATGCGATATCGAGCCTCCCTGCGCCCAGCTCGGCCCGGCCTGCCACCGCAGAACCGAGCAATTGAGCTTCGCCGGGTAAATCGGCGGCTTGCCTGCCGACTTCCGCGGCGACCTCGGCAGCTTCGGTGATCCGGCCCGCGAGCAGCAGCGCCGTCAGGTGGGCGTCGGCGATGTTGAACCGCATCTGCGGCGCGTCGAAGCGGCGCGTCGCGGCCCGGTATCCGGCACCGGCGTGCGCCTCGGCCTCGTCAACCCGCCCGGCTTCACCGGAAACAACCGTCAATGCCCACGCGATCTCGGCCCCGACCACCGGCGGCAAGTCGTCGAGCACGAGTTGATGTGCGGCCTCTACGGCCGACGTCGGGTCGTCGGTCGCGAACCGGTGCACCACCCGAAAGGCATCGAGATAGCTGCGCGCTTCCGGGGCCGTGACATCGGACTGCATGTCGACGATCTCGATTGCGCGGTCCGGGTCGCCCAGCGCCCATAGAAGGTTGCTCGCCCGGTGAAAGGCCAGCCTGGCCCGGTCGACGTCGGTGAGCTCACTAGCGGCCATCGCGTCCAGTACGGCGTCGGCCTCGGCGCCCCGGGATAGCCACGAAAGGGCATGCGCCCGGACGAAATTCGGCTCCGGGCCGGCCCCGGCCGCCATTGCCGCCTCGGCAAGCCGATTCGCCAGCGGCAGGTCGGCCAGCCACACCGCGCCGTGGGCGGCGCGAACCAGGAGGTCCGCGTCGGGTGCGAGGTCGGACTCGACGCTCAGCGTGGCCCTCTTCACCAGTGCCCGAATGTCGTCGGAATCGTCGGTGTCGGCCAACTCGGTGGCGACCAAGCCGCGCAGCCGGCGCAACCGGGTCACCGATGCGCGTCGGCGACGTACTTCGCCGTAGATCGGATGGGCCACACGCGCTTGCACACTGGCGCCGGTCGCCTCCAACGAGATCAGGCCGCGGGTTTCGGCCTCTTCGATCGCGGCCGGGTCCGATATGCGCGTCAGCACAGCCAATTCCAACGGTTCGGCGACAGCCAGCACGTCGATCACGTCACCGACCGAGGTCGCCAACGCGCCGATCCTCGACTCGACCAAACCGACGAGATCGGCCGGTAACACCGGATCGCCTGCCCACGACCACGTGTCGCGGTGCTGCTCGAGCCGACCGTCTGCGACCTCCTGCTCGACGATATTGCGCAGGTAGAGCGGGTTGCCATGCGTCAGCTTCCAAAGACGTTGTGCCGAAGCAGGTTCCACGTGACCAGATAGCGTCGCCGCGAGCAGGGCTGTGGTCTCGTCGAGGGACAGCGGCGCAACGTCGAGCCGCTCGAACCGGCCGGCCGCCCAGATCTCCTGAAGCGCAGCGGGAACCGGCTCACTGTCCCGAATCGTGACGATGACTTTCGCGGCGTCGCGTTGGACGAGCTGATGCAGGACGAACATGGACAGATCGTCGAGCAGCTGCGCATCGTCGACAGCCACCACCACCCCTGCGGGCGAACGCGCGGCCGTCAACGACTCGATCACCCCTCGCACCAGCTGAACTGTCTCGGTGGCACCGCGCTGAGTCCACGCGCTGAACGCGCCCAACGGAATCGACCGCGCCGAGGAGGCGCCGACGACCCACCGGCCCTCGAACCCTCGGGCTTGCGCAGCGCTCAGCGCTTCCCGGGCGATCCGGGTCTTGCCGACCCCCGCCCCGCCGGACACGACGATGCCCGACACCTCCGGAGCCGCAATCGCGGACTCGACGGATTTCATCTGCCCGGTGCGGCCAATCAACGGCCACGCTAAGCGCACGTCAAAAGCCTAATGGCGGTAAACGTCAATCGCCGCGAAATCCACCCAAAGATGTCGCGGCCCGCGGAACACCTGGTTGCGCCGATAGGGCGGAGGATCGACGACAAGTCGGGGAGACCGCACCCGCTTGAGGAAGATCTCGAGGGCCACGTTGATCTCCAGGCGCGCCAGCGGTCCGCCGAAACAGGTGTGGATGCCGCTGCCAAAGCCGAGGTGTTCGTTGTCCTTTCGCGTCGGATCGAACCGATCGGGGTGGACGAAGCGACGCGGGTCGCGGTTGGCCGCTGCCCAGACCAGGAACACCGCCGACCCGGCCGGGATGCGGGTTCCACCGATTTCGATGTCCGCGGTGGCCCAGCGGCTCGGGAAGAACTGCACTGCGCCTTGCAGGCGTTGCACCTCCTCGACGGTGCCCGGGATCAGTTCGGGATTGTTGCGCACCAGCTCCCAAGAACCTTGATTGCGCAGCAATGTCATCACGCAGTTGCTGATGGTGTTGACCGTGGAGTCGTGGCCGGCGACCAGCAGCAGCTGTGCGTTGGATTCGGCCTCGGCTTTGGACACCGGGCCGTCCGGTCCGTCGTCGTGCAACGCCGCCGACAGCAATCCCGGTGCCGGTTCACGACTGAGCCGTTCGACCAGATCGTGGACGTAGGAGTTCAACTCGACCATGCTCGAGGCGGCTTTCGCCGTCGCGGCCCGGCCTTCGTCGGTGTCGCGCTCGGGCCCCACGTCGGCGCCCTGCATGAAGTCGGTGACCCAACCGTGGAACTTGGGCTCGTCGGCCATCGGCACGCCCAGCACCCGGAAAATCACCGACACCGGGATCGGATATGAGAAGTCGTCGACGACGTCCATGCGGGTGCCACCGCGTGCGGCGACCTTGTCGAGCAGTTCGTTGGCCAGGTTTGCGATCATCGCCTCCATGCCCGGAATCAGGTCGGGGGTGTGCGGCGGGCCGAAATGGCGCATGAACTGCCGACGCATCCTGTCGTGGTCGGGCGGGTCGGAGACCAACATGCTCGAGTCGCGGGTCTGTGCGGCTTCCTCGGGCTGGAGCTGCGCCTGCTTCTCCCCGAACAGGCCCGACGGACTACGGCCGATATCCGAGCTGATCCGCGGATCATGCGCCAGCGCAACAGCTTCGGCGTATCCCGTCACAACGTAGGTTTTCTCCGACACCTTGGCCACCGGCGTGGCGCGCAGTTCGTCGAAGTAGGGGTAGGGGTTCGCGCGGTTCTCGAACTTCATCGCCTCGGCCCAGGCGGTGGCGGCATCCATTGAGGAGTCTCCTTAGGCGCGCGGACGGAACTGGGCGCTGCGGTCGGTGGGGTCATGGCCGGTGAGTACCACATCCGGATTGCCTGCGGGCTCACGCGGATCCGGGAAGCGAGCGGGCATCGGTTCGGCGTCCGCAGGCCGGTCGTAGCCCGGCGGCGGCGGTGGGAACGGCGCGGACTTCTCGATCAGCGAGGCGTAGTAGGGCAGCCACTTGCCATGGTTGAACGTGACCGCACCGACGATGCGACCGCGCTTGCCGTATGCGGCGGCAAAGCGACGGTCCGCCGGCGAACCCTGTGTGAAGACGATCTCGTCGCCGAACGAGCACACCCCGACGCTCTTGATGTTGACCCCGAACTGTCCCGACCAGAAGGACGGCAACGGCAGGTGCGGACGACGGCCGACCTCCAGGTGAATCATGTTGTTGGCCGCCACCTCGGCACCGAAAACCGCATTGTCCCAATGCTCTTGGGATAGGAACTCGTAGCCGTAGAGCACGTGCGGTGCCCGTGCGACGTCACCGGCCACGAAGATGTGATCGGTCACCACGCCGTTGATGTCGAAGGCCCGACAGCCGGCGTCGCACGCCACGCCCCACTGCCCGGCCGCCAGACCCGCGCCGTCGAGCCACTCCACGTTGCGGATCGAACCGAGCGAGGCCACCACCACGTCGACGTCGAGGTCGGTGCCATCAGAGAGGTGGGCCGAGCGCACGTGTCCGGTGCTGTCGCCGGACAGGTCTTCCACCGCGACACCGGTGCGCAGATCGACGCCCGCGTCGCGCATCATGCCGGCGGCGATATCGCTGATCACCCCGCCCAGTGCGCCCCGCAGCGGACCCTTACCCCGTTCCGCGACCGTGACGGGCAGGTCGAGATCCCGGCAGACAGAGGCGATCTCGGATCCGACGAAGCCCGAGCCGACAACCAGAACCCGTTTTGGGCGACTTCTCAAGGCGGCGGCCAGGCCTGCGGCGTCTTCGACCGTGCGCACCGTGAAGACACCCTGGAGCGCGCCCTCGGCGGGGTTGGGCCACGGGCGGGCCCGGGTGCCGGTCGCGATCAGCAACCGGTCGTATCCGACGTCCTCGCCGTTGGCGAGCGTGACCACGTGGTTGGGCCGGTCCAGGCCGACGGCCGCGACCCCCAACTTCCAGTCGGCGTCGACCCGCCGCAGCCTTGGCAGCTTGGTGTGATCGGCGGGCACCCAGCCCTTGAGTACCTGTTTCGACAGCGGCGGGCGGTCATAGGGCTCGTGCGGTTCGTCGCCGATGATGGTCAGCGAGCCGTCGAACCCTCTCTCCCGCAACGCCTCCGCCGCACGCAGGCCCGCCAGTGAGGCGCCCACGATGGCGATACGGCCCTCGGCCCGGAATTTCGCGACCACCTCGTCCAGGTTGTAGGTACCGATCATGGCGTCTCGCGATCCGCGGGTGGATCGACCTCGAGGATGATCGCCTGAACCGGGCACGACGCCGCCGCCCGCAGCACCTGCTGGCGTTGCGAATCGTCCGGGTTGGGGTTGTATGCCAAGGCCTCTTCACCGACCAGCTGGAGAACCTCCGGCGCCAGTGGCACACACTGCGCATAGCCCTGGCACTTGTTGAGATCGACCACCAGCCGCATGAGCGCAGACACTAGACCCGCGCATGCCTTGGCTGGTTAATATTCGGTCAACTGATAGGAGGACTGCTCCGTGAGCGAAGTGCGGCCCTTTCGGATCGCGGTATCCGACGACGCCCTGGCCGATCTGCGAGACCGGCTCACGCGCACACGATGGCCCGAGCAGGAGTGTGTCGACGACTGGAGCCAGGGCATCCCGCTGGCCTACACCCGGGAGCTGGCGGCGTATTGGGCCGACGAATACGACTGGCGCGAACGTGAGGCGGCGCTGAACCGCTTCGACCAGTACGTCACCGAGATCGACGGGCTGGACATCCATTTCATCCATCAGCGGTCCTCGAATCCTGACGCGCTGCCGCTGATCATCACGCACGGCTGGCCCGGCTCGGTGGTCGAATTCACCAAGGTGATCGAACCGCTGACCGACGATTTCCACGTGGTGTGTCCGTCGCTGCCCGGCTACGGGTTCTCGGCCAAACCGACGACGACGGGCTGGGGGATCGAGAAGATCGCGCAGGCGTGGGACACGCTGATGGCCAGGCTGGGCTATGAGCGCTACGGCGCGCAGGGCGGTGACTGGGGTGCGGCGGTGACCACGCAGATCGGCCGCAACGGTGGCAGGTGCATCGCCATCCACACGAACATGCCCGTGGCCTTTCCCAGCGGCCCGCTGGACACTCCACGCCGGAGGAGAAGGACGCGCTTGCCGCGGGGGAGTTCTACGCGAAATGGGACTCCGGCTACTCCAAGCAACAGTCCACCCGCCCGCAGACGCTCGGCTACGGGTTGGCCGACTCCCCGGTCGGGCAACTGGCCTGGATCGTCGAGAAATTCTGGGCCTGGACCGACTGCGACGGGCACCCCGAGAATGCGTTGACCCGCGACGAGCTTCTCGACAACGTGATGTTGTACTGGGTCAACAACGCGGCGGCGTCCTCAGCCCGCCTCTACTGGGAGAGCTTCCGGTTCTTCGGCGCGCAGGGCAGAGTCGAGGTGCCCACCGGAATCGCGCGGTTCCCGAAGGAGATCATGCGTCCGCCGCGCAGCTGGTGCGAGAACAGCTACAACGTCACTCGCTGGACGGACATGCCGCGCGGCGGTCACTTCGG
Source organism: Mycolicibacterium crocinum (assembly GCF_022370635.2). The sequence continues at coordinate 1,664,229 of NZ_CP092362.2, forward strand.
TGCGTTCGAGCAGCCTGAATTGTTCGTCGACGACGTCCGGGCTTTCTTCGCAGGAGTGACCTAGCGGCGGCCGGCCGCCTCGGCCAGCACCGCCGGGATGCCCGGCACCCGCACGATGGCGTCGAGCAGGGCGTGGGCGCCGGAATCGGCGAGGTGATCGGCGTCGATCGACGGGTCGAGAACGCGCTGGCGGCACAATTCGAAGGTGAAGGCCAGCCAGGCGTAGACGATGGCCCGCAGGTCACGCTCGACCTTGGAGTCCAGATCGCCCTGCACCACGTCGGTGATCGCGGCCATGATCCGCTGCATCTGGCGTTCGTTGTCGGTGTCGTCGATGCCGCGCAGCACCGGGTCGGTGCGTCCCATCCCAATGTAGGCCGCCCACGCGCCGTGCGGATGCCGCTCGTCGTAGCGGATGTAGGCAACGACGCCGGCCCGCAGCCGCTCGAAGAGGGTCTCGCCCTGGGCTGCCAGGGTGTTGGTGGCCTCGAACAGCCGCTCGGTCTCGGCGCGCACCACGGCGGCGAAGAACGCCCGCTTGTCCGGGAAGTAGTGATACATCAGTGCCCGCGAGACCCCGGCGCGTTCCGCGATCTCGTCGATGCGGACCTCGTCGTACGGACGCTGCCCGAACACCTCGGCGCCCAGCGCGAGGAGCTCGCTGCGCCGGTCTTCGGGCGACAGGCGTCGGCGGGCGGGGGAGTCCGGCATGCGGACATACTAGTTGGCACATGTACAACAGGTTCTGGCGAATGAAGGAGTTCGATGATCAGCGACGACATGCGTCAGCGTCGGCTCGACGTGATCAAGGAACACATGGACACCGAGGTGACCAAGGAGTTCGACCGGACCCTGGCGACCTTCAACGGCCACCCGCGCTACGAGATCGTCCCGACCAAACAGGTCTTCGACGGTGACGACGAAGTCATGACCTACTACCTCACCACGCGCACCGCGTTTCCCGACCAGCGCCATGAGAACGCCCGCTTCCACGTCACCGATGACGCGGTGATCGTCGAGTTCGACCTGCTGGGAACCAATCTCGGCGAGTTCTACGGGCTGCCGCCGACGGGCAAGGCATTCCGGGTGCCAGTCATCGCGGTGTTTTCCTTCGAGGGCGATCGAATCACCAACGAGCGCATCTACTTTGACGCCGCCACCCTGGTCAACCAGATCGGCCGCAGCGAGCTGCTCAGCCTGCTCGGCGGTTAACCGAAGTGCACGCCCTGGGCCAGAGGTAGCTCCGAGGAGTAGTTGACGGTGTTGGTGGCCCGGCGCATGTAGGCCTTCCACGAATCCGACCCCGACTCGCGACCACCACCGGTCTGCTTCTCGCCACCGAACGCCCCGCCGATCTCGGCGCCAGAGGTGCCGATGTTCACGTTGGCGATACCGCAGTCCGACCCGTCGGCGGCCAGAAAGCGTTCGGCCTCCCGAACGTCGGTGGTGAAGATCGCCGACGAGAGTCCCTGCGGGACGGCATTGTTCAGCTCGATCGCCTCGTCGAGCGTGTCGTAGGTCAGCACGTAGAGGATGGGCGCGAACGTCTCGTGGTGAACGACCTCGGTCTGGGCGGGCATCCGCACCACCGCCGGCGTGACGTAGAAGGCCTCCGTCGCATCCTCACCGCCGACGTGTACGCGCTCGCCGCCGATGACCTCGCCGCCGTCGGCGCGGGCCTGTTCCAGGGCGCGGACCATATCTCGATACGCGGTTTCGTGGATCAGCGGCCCGACGAGCGTTCCCTCGGCTGCCGGATCACCGATCGGGAGGGTGCGGTAGGCGGCGGTGATCCGCTCGACGAGGGTGTCGGCCACCGAGGTGTGTGCGATCAACCGGCGCAACGTGGTGCAGCGCTGACCCGCGGTACCCGCCGCCGAGAAGACGATGCCTCGCACCGCCAAATCCAGATCAGCAGAAGGGGTTACGACGGCGGCGTTGTTGCCGCCGAGTTCCAGCAGTACCCGCCCGAAGCGCTCGGCCACCCGCGGACCGACCTGTCGGCCCATCCGCACCGAGCCGGTCGCCGACACCAACGCCACCCGGGCATCGTCAACGAGTGCCTCGCCCACCTCGCGGCCGCCCACCACCAGCCGGCTCACCGTGGCCGGTGCACCGACGTCGGCGGCGGCCCGCTCGATGAGCGCCTGACAGGCGATCGCCGTCAGCGGGGTGAGTTCCGAGGGCTTCCACACCACGGTGTCCCCGCACACCAGCGCGACCGCGGTATTCCACGCCCACACCGCGACCGGGAAGTTGAACGCGGTGACGACGCCGACCACACCCAGGGGATGCCAGGTCTCCATCAGCCGGTGTCCCGGGCGCTCGGAGGCGATGGTGCGTCCGTAGAGCTGGCGGGAGAGCCCGACGGCGAAATCGCAGATGTCGATCATCTCCTGGACCTCCCCGAGGGCCTCGGAGGTGATCTTGCCCGCCTCGATCGTGACCAGGGTGGCCAGGTCGGCCTTGTGCTCGCGCAGCAACTCGCCGAGCCGGGCCACGAGCTGGCCACGAACCGGGGCGGGGGTGGTTCGCCAGGACGAAAATGCCTGCACCGCTTCGGCAATCGCGGCCTGCGTCTGCTCCGGTGTGGCTTCTGGGACGGTGAACAGGATGTCGCCGGTCACCGGTGTGCTGGCGGGCAATCCCGGCCCGCCGGGCTCGGCGAGATCGGCGGGCGCACCGATGGCGGCGAAGGCCGCACGCACGGCCGCGCGCAGGTCCGCGGCGGTGGGCAACGAAGTGGTGGTGGTCGTGGTGCTCATGCGGGGGCCTCCTGGGCGGTCGCGTCGTAGAGGTCGTAGGGGTCGTGGATGGGCCTGTCGATGGCGCCGGCCATCCAGTTGACGTCGTAACCGGATTCGTCTGCCACGGCGGCGGCTTCGGTGTCGGTATCGAGATTGGAGCGGAAGATTCCGGCGGCCGACGCCGGGAGGAAGTCCTCGTAGACCACGGGGGCCGTCGGGTCGCCGCGGTGGTAGTACGCCAGGCCCTGCGAGGCCATCTCGTCGTCGGAATCGGGAAAGTGGTCGGCCCACACCGCCGCCGGGTCCGCGTGCGCCATCGCGGCGTCATAGCGTTCGCGGCCCTTGCGGGTCAGCGCGACGCCGCGGGCTTCGACCTCGCCGAAGCGCACGCGCAGCGTGCCGTCGGTGAGGGTGCCGTCCGGTTCGCGGAAGCGGCGCGGCTCGGCGAGTGCGCGAAATGAGGTCTGGCGCAACAGCACAGCGGGTCCGTGCCAGTGTGGCGGTCCTTGGATGGCGTCGATCATCGCGATGCCGCGCTCGCTCATCCGCCGGTACAGCTCGTCGATGTCGAGCACCCGCGGCGTCAGGTGGTTGATGTGCGTGGTGGGCACCCCGGCGATGTCGGCGGCGACAGCCGAGACGGCGGTCAGTTCGGCATACCACGACCGGTCGACCGGCTCGCGAGACAGCGCGAACGCGGCCACCGCCCGGGCCACGAACTCATCCGCGGCCTCGGCAGCGCAGCCGCCCGCGGCCGCGATGTGGCGGGCGTCGGCGATCAGCTGCGGATCGAACAGTGTGCGCCTGTCCAGGAATTCGTCGACTCGCCGGCGCAGGTCGGTGCTGAAGAACCTGCCGTCGCGGGTCGCCAGCATGGAGGTGAACACCCGAAACGGGTTGTGCGCCAGCTCGACAGCATCGACCGGGCGAAACGCCGTGGACACCACCGGAACGGGGGAGGCGGCCTCGCGCAGATCGTAGAAGCCCACCGGATACATCCCGAAGGCTCCGAAAAGGTCTGCCACATCTGCCAGTTCGGCGGGAGTCCCGACCCGGATGGCACCGTGGCGCTCCGCGGTGACCCGTTCGATCGATCCGAGCCGCTCGGCCTGCGGATGCCGAGCGACGTGGTCGCGGTTCACGGCCTCGCTGACCTCCACGAGGGTGGTGTAGGCGGGGACCTCGGCACCGTACATCGCCGACAGATTGGCGGCGAAGCGCCTTCGCAGCTGCCAGATTTCGACATCGCTCACGAAACACCACCGCTGAGATAGTGTGCGCCCATGGCGGAGAGCGCGGACGCGACGCACGGTCTCGACGAGGTCGATCGCACGCTGGTGCGCGAACTCGTCGCCGATGGGCGGGCCACGCTGGCCGAACTGGCCACCGCAACCGGACTGTCGGTGTCGGCGGTGCAGTCGCGGGTGCGCCGGCTGGAGGCGCGTGAGGTGGTGACCGGGTACAGCGCCCGGGTGAACCCCGAGGCGTTCGGACACATGCTGTCGGCGTTCGTGGCGATCACCCCTCTCGATCCGTCCCAACCTGATGATGCTCCCGCGCGGCTGGAACACATTGCCGAAATCGAGGCGTGCTATTCGGTGGCCGGCGACGAAAGCTATGTGCTGTTCGTGCGCGTCGAGTCGCCGCGGGCGCTGGAGGGACTGCTGCAACAGATCCGCACCACCGCAAACGTGCGTACGCGAAGCACGATCATTCTAAACACATTTTACAGCGATCGAGTGCATCTGCCGTAGATTTTCCGGTCAGAAGGCACAGTTCCGCAAATATTGCGGTATGATCGGCGCATGACGGAACTCTTGTCGCGCGATGACGTCGCTATCGTCGAACCTGGGAATGTCCGTACGGTTCTGGCGCGCAGCATCCTGGCCGACGGTCTGGACCTCGTGCTCGACCTGGACCGGTCATCAGGCTCGTGGCTCGTCGATGCCCGCGACGGCACGCAGTACCTCGACATGTTCACGTTCTTCGCGTCCTCGGCGCTGGGCATGAACCACCCGGGACTGGTCGACGATGCGGCGTTCCGCGCCGAACTGGCCCAGGCCGCGGTCAACAAGCCGTCGAACTCCGACGTCTACACCGTCCCGATGGCGCGCTTCGTCGATACCTTCCGCCGGGTGCTGGGCGATCCCGCACTGCCGCACCTGTTCTTCGTCGACGGTGGCGCCCTGGCCGTGGAGAACGCGCTGAAAGTGGCCTTCGACTGGAAGAGCCGGCACAACGAGGCCCGGGGAATCGATCCCGCGCTCGGCACTCGGGTGCTGCATCTGCGCGGGGCGTTCCACGGGCGCAGCGGCTACACGCTGTCACTGACCAACACCGATCCGATCAAGGTGGCGCGGTTCCCGAAGTTCGACTGGCCGCGGATCGACGCGCCCTACCTCCGGCCGGGAGCCGATATGGATGCGCTGGAAGCCGAGTCTCTGCGCCAGGCCCGCGCGGCGTTCGACGCGCACCCGCACGACATCGCCTGCTTCATCGCAGAACCCATCCAGGGTGAGGGTGGCGACCGCCATTTCCGGCCGCAGTTCTTCGCGGCGATGCGCCGGCTGTGCGACGAGTACGACGCGCTGATGATCGCCGACGAAGTGCAGACCGGGTGTGGCATCACCGGCACCGCGTGGGCCTACCAACAGCTCGGCTTCACCCCGGACGTCGTCGCCTTCGGCAAGAAGACTCAGGTGTGCGGGATCATGGCCGGCCGGCGCGTCGACGAGGTCGCCGACAACGTCTTCGCCGTCAGCTCGCGGATCAACTCGACGTGGGGCGGCAATCTCGTGGACATGGTCCGTTCGCGGCGCATCCTCGAGGTCATCGAGGAAGACGACTTGTTTGCGCGTGCCACCGAGATGGGTGCCTACCTGCGTGCCGGGCTTGCCGATCTGGCGGCTGAGCTGCCCGGTGTCATCGGGCACGTGCGGGGCCGGGGGCTGATGTGCGCGTTCAGCCTGCCGAGTGGCCAGGCCCGCGACGCGGTGCTCGGTGCGCTGTGGGAGCGGGGAGTGATCATGCTCGGCAGCGGTGTCGACAGCGTGCGGTTCCGGCCCGCGCTGACTGTGTCGCGCGCGGAGATCGATCGCGCGCTGGCCGCCGTGAGAGAGGTATTGCTCGCGGCGGTCTAGCATTCTCAAGAATGCGGCTGCCTGCGACTCTCGGCGCGGCGGCGGTGGTGCTCGCCGGGTGCGCGCACACCGTCGCGGGCAGCGCGGTGTCCAACCCCACCCAGGGGATCAGCCCGTTGCGCGCCGACGACACCGAACAGGTGTTGATCGGCCCCGGACAGCTACACGACATCGTCGGGGTCAAACTGCAGACCGACGCCGACCAGACCCGGCCGATTCCCGGCTCCTCGGCGGTTCCGGCATGTTCGGCGCTCGACGCCGCCGGGATGGCCGCATTCCTCGGCGACAAATCGCTGGGCATGCACATCATGCTCTTCACCGACGGCGACAAACACGACCACGTGGTGGCCGAGGCCGTCGCGATCTATCCCGACGCGGCCGCCGCGGCGGCGCAATTCGCCACCGGCACCAAGAACGCCAAGGCCTGTGACGGCCAGCGCGCGCTGAGCACCGGCGGAGACGCCGCATGGAAGTTCACCGTGCCCGAGATCAATGCCGACACGGTGCGATGGAGCAAGCAACAGATCGGCATCCCGTTCGACTGGACGTGTTACGCCGAAGCGCGACTGCGCAACAACGCGATCGTGCAAGCGATGGCCTGCCAGGGCGACGACGGTGGCCAGGTCACCGTGACGACGATGACCGACCGGATGTCGGCGAGCGTCTGGGAACTGTCCGGCCACTGAGTTCAAAGGGTTTGTCGCGCAGGGTTTACCCGCGCTTTCACCGGGCAACCAGCGAACATGGAGCAAGAGTGACGGTGATCCATGGGTAACACCGGGCGCGACCCCATCGACCATTCCCGCACCACCCGACAGCGGGCGGGCGAAACGATGAAGAACACCAGGACGATGCCGGGGCTGGTGCTCGGTGCGGTGGCCATTGTGGCGTTCGTCATAGGTTTGTTCATGTTCGCCGCGAGTCACATCGCTGCCGGCGTGGTGGCAGAGGTGGTGGCCGCGATCGCTGCCGTCGTCGCTGTCGCGTGGATGCTCGGCCAGCACCGTCGGATCGGGCGCGCCGCGGCGGCCTATGCCGCCGAACATCCCGAGGCCAGGGTGGAACCACCAACGGCGTAGGGCCACAACGACAAAGGCCCAGCCGATTGGCTGGGCCCTCGTCGAATCACCGGTACTACTGGTTGGCCTTCTGGCGTTCCTCGGCGGCCTTGGCGCCCGCGCGAGCGGCTTCCGCCTCGGCTTCCTTCTGCGCGGCATCGCGCTGCGCATCAGCCTTGTCCTGCTGAGCCTTGCCCTCGTTGACCAGATCGTTGCGTCCGGTCACGGTGCCGACGGCTTCCTTGGCCTTACCCTTGACGTCCTCGACGACGCCCTTGATGGCCTCTTCCGGTCCGCTGTTGTGGTCGTCCGACATGGAATTCCCTTCGGTGTCAATAACTACGGATCAGTGAGATCAACTTTTCCTTGCTCAGGCCCGAATAGCCTGAGATCCCAAGTTGCTTGGCCCTCTTCTTGAGCTCAGCAACGGTCCAGCCTTCGTAGGCGCAGGACCGGCTTGGCCGAAAAAATCGGATGTCGTCGACATCCGATCTCGCCGCAGAGGCACTCGACATCTCCTACCCCCTTTGCTGAGGTTGCTGTTTCCCCGGTGAAACCTGTACCCAGAGCCCCCGCTGGGTCAAACATTCGCCTGACTAGCGGAACTCGTCCGGGTCGGGATCCTCGACGACCTGCCGTTGTTCCTGCCAATCCAATTCGTTGCTCTCCAGCGGTGCCGAGCCGTCGTCGATCGGCACCCGCTCGGCAGGATCCACATTCTCCAGATCGGCAGACTCCGCCACCGAGCGGTTTTGCTCGACGGCGTCCGGAACGGGCACATCGTCGGGGATGGAATCGCGCTCGATCATTCGCATCAATTTACCCCTCCAAACGACTGCTGTTTCGGCTAGCCGAGTGCGGGTATCGGCTCTGCCATGACTTCGTTGTGGCTCGAGGGCGCTCACGTGCGCGAATCCCAAATTGACGGCAGCGCAACAAAAGACGCTCCCAACGCGGAGGTCATCGTCGTCGGCGCCGGTATCACCGGACTGGTCTCGGCCGTTCTGCTTGCTCGCGCGGGCAAGCGGGTGCTTGTCGTGGAGGCTCGCACGCCCGGTGCCGTAACCACCGGTAACACGACCGCGAAAGTCAGTCTGCTGCAAGGGAGCCGACTGTCGACAATCTCCAAGCGTCACTCGCTCGACCTGGTTCGCCAGTACGTGGAAGGTAATCGGGAGGGGCAAGCCTGGCTGGAGCAGTACTGCAAGGATCGCGAGATCGATCTGCAGTACGAAGATGCCTACAGCTATGCACAATTCGATCACGGCCTGCCCACTGCCCGTGCCGAGTTCGAAGCGGCCCGGTCCGCCGGCCTCGGCGTCAACTGGGTCGACCAGGCGGACGTGCCGTTCGAGTTCCGCGGCGGCGTGCGACTTGCCGAACAGATCCAGTTCGATCCGATGCCCTTCCTGGCGGCGCTGATCGCCGAATTGCGGGAGCGCGGAGGGCGACTGATGACCGGGCAGCGGGTCCATGCGGCATCGACGGCGGGCGGCCGCGTCAGCCTCAAGCTGCGCGATGCGCAGGGCCGCGAGCAGGTCGCTGCGGCCGATCACTGCATCCTGGCGACCGGGACACCCATCCTGGACCGTGGCGGGTTCTTCGCCCGGCTGCACCCGAGCCGGTCCTATTGCGTGGCCTTCGAGGTGCCCGGGCCGCTGCCGCGGCCGATGATGCTCTCGGTCGATCAGCCCACCCGCTCGGTGCGCTACGCCCCGACCAGTGCCGGCGAGCGGTTGATCGTCGGAGGTGGCGGTCACACCGTCGGGCGCAAGGACAGCGCGCGCACCTCCTACGACGAACTGGTCGGCTGGACGAAGCGGCATTTCCCCGGTGCACAACCGACCCACTATTGGTCGGCGCAGGATTACGTCCCCGTCGACGAACTGCCCTATGTCGGGCCGCTGCTTCCCGGCTCCGACCATTTCCTCGTGGCCACCGGCTTCGCGAAGTGGGGAATGACCAACGGCGTGGCCGCCGCACTGTTGCTGGCGAAGCACCTCCTCGGCGGTGAACAGGCCCGCTGGGCGTCGGCGTTTGCCAGCTGGAGCCCGCACGAACTCACCGGCCTGACGACCGCGCTGAAGATCAACATGGAGGTCGGCTGGCACTTGGCCACGGGTTGGGTGACTCCGGTCGCCCACCGCAACGGCCAACTGCGCGAGGGTGCCGGTTCGGTTAGTGGACCGCCCTGGCACATGGTGGCCCGCAGCATGGTCGACGGGGTCGAAAGATGCGTTTCACCGGTGTGCACCCACCTCGGTGGTGTGCTGTCCTGGAATGACGCCGAGAAGTCGTGGGACTGCCCGTTGCACGGTTCGCGATTCGGATCGGACGGCGCCGTTCTGGAGGGGCCGGCCACCCGCGACCTGTCGCGCTGATTGCGTGCGCAGCCGCGTTTGATGGAGTTTCGCTCGGGTACTTCCGCGACATGGCGGCCTCGCGCATTCGCTCGGTGCTGGCCTGGCACGTTCACGGTTCCTGGATGGAATCGTTCGTCTCGGGCCATCATCGGTATTTGCTGCCGCTGAGTCCCGATCGCGGGCCGGACGGACGGGGTCGGTGCGGGCGCGACTGGCCGCGCACCGAGGAAGTGCCGTTCGACCGGCTGCGGGACGCGGACGTCGATGTCGTTGTCCTGCAACGTCCTGAGGAACTCGAGATGGCACATCGCTGGCTGGATCGGCGCCCCGGCGTCGATGTGCCTGCCGTCTACGTCGAGCACAACGCGCCGCGGCCGGCCGCGGCGACCAGCGTCCACCCGCTGGCCGACCAAAGCGACATTCCCATCATTCACGTCACCGCATTCAATCGGTTAATGTGGGACAATGGTTGCGCCCCGACAACTATTATCGAGCACGGTATCGCCGATCCCGGCCCGCGCTACACGGGCGAGATTCCGGCGGCCGCGACGATGATCAACGAGCCGGTGCGTCGGTCGCGGGTGGTCGGCACCGATCTACTCGGAGAGTTGGGTGCCACCATCCCCATCGACGTGTGGGGCATCGGCACCAATGAACTCAACGACGCTCCGCACCGCCGCAACCGTGTCACGGGTTTGGGCGACATGCCCACCGCCCGACTGTGGTCGGAGGTGGCCCACCGCCGGGTCTACCTGCACACCGCGCGCTGGACTTCACTCGGATTGTCGTTGGTGGAGGCGATGTTCCTCGGGATGCCGATAGTCGCGGTAGCCTCGACAATGGCGCCGCTGGTGGTGCCCGAAGAGGCTGGGGTCGTCAGCGCCGACGTGGCGGTACTGGGCCGAGCCCTTAATGAATATCTGGTCGAGGAAACGGCCGCAGAAATTGCCGGTAAGGCTGCGCGTTCTTTCGCGCTAGCCCATTTCGGCTTGGGCCGATTCCTCTCCCAATGGGATGACGTCATCGAATCACTCTGCGCCTGAGGCGTATTGAAGAGGAGGGACGACGATGAAGATCGCGATGGTCTCTGAACATGCAAGCCCACTGGCAGTGCTCGGTGGGGTGGACGCAGGTGGGCAGAACGTACACGTGGCCGAGTTGTCGGCGGCTATGGCGCGCCGGGGTCACGATGTCACCGTCTACACCCGCCGTGATGACCCGGACAGTCCCGAGCGAGTGCAGACCGAGCACGGCTACACCGTGGTACACGTTCCCGCGGGTCCGGCGAAACAGCTCCCCAAGGACCAATTGCTCGAGCACATGAGCGCTTTCGCGCAATACCTGGACCAGCAGTGGGGCATCGAACGCCCCGATGTCGCCCACGCCCACTTCTGGATGTCGGGCATCGCAACCCAACTCGCCGCCCGCGCGCAGTCGGTGCCGACCGTGCAGACGTTTCACGCCCTCGGCGTGGTCAAGCGACGCCACCAGGGCGCGCAGGACACCAGCCCCAGCGCGCGAATCAAGCTGGAGAAGCTCGTCGCGACCCATGCCACGTGGGTCGCCGCGACGTGCACCGACGAGGTCTTCGAACTGGTTCGGATGGGGCGGGCGCGGACCAAGATCTCGGTGGTGCCGTGCGGGGTGGATCTGAACACGTTCTCCACCGAGGGCCCGATCGCCGACCGCGGCGCGAGGCATCGCATCGTCGGGGTGGGAAGGTTGGTGCCGCGAAAGGGATTCGACACGATGATCGAGGCGCTGCCGGCCATTCCTGATGCCGAGTACGTGATCGTCGGCGGCCCGGAACACGGGCGGTTGAAGTCCGACCCGGAGGTGCGCCGGTTGCGATCGTTGGCAACGAAACTCGGGGTGGCCGACCGGGTCAAGTTCGCCGGCCCGTTGCCGCGTGACGACATGCCCGCAATGCTGCGTTCAGCGGACGTGGTGACCTGCACGCCGTGGTACGAACCCTTCGGCATCGTCCCCCTCGAGGCAATGGCATGCGGTGTGCCGGTGGTGGCCTCCGCGGTGGGCGGCATGCTGGATACCGTCGTCCATGACGTCACCGGGCGCCTGGTGACGCCTCGAAACCCCCGGGAATGTGCCGAGGCGGTGTCGACTGTTCTGCGCGATTCGTTCCTGCGCCGCAGCCTCGGGCTGGCGGGTCGCGATCGTGCCTGCGCCCGCTACTCGTGGGACCGGGTAGCCGCGGACACTTTGCGGATCTACGACCGGCTGGTGTCCGCGGACGTCATGCAGACCGCACTGCCCACCGACCTTGGTCAGGCGACCATCCAATCTGGTTGAGGCTCAGCCGGTTTCCAGGATGCGGAGGTCGCGCTCCAGAGTCGCAGGCAGCGGCCGGCGCTGCGCGATCGCGGCAGGCAGCCGTACCAGCGCCTCGGCGGCGGCGCGGGTGTGCTCGACATCCCGCAGTGCCGCCTGCAGCAGTCGCCCGCCGGCCCGCAGGCAGTGCGGTAACGGTCGGCGCATCCAGGTGGTGAGCACGTCGTTGCGCAGGCTGCGCGCATCCTGGGCCGCCGACGTCGGGCGGGTCTGCGACGGTTGGTGGACGGCCACTAGCTCGGAGCAATAACACAGTTCCCAACCCAGCCGCGCCATGTCCAGCGCCAACAGTTGCTCCTCGCCGCGGAAGTGCAGGACGGGGCTGAACCCTCCTGCAGCGCAGAAGGCTTCGGCTCGCACGATCGAGGAGCAGGCCAAGAAGCCGAGGATCGATGGGCCGGGCAGCCCCGGTCGGGTGCCCAGCGGGCTGCTCGCCAGCAGGTGCACCAGGGGATCTTCGGTGCGCTGCGGCAACACCACGGTCTTGGCCGCCAGTAGGCCCACCGGGGGGTGGCCGGCGAAGATGGCCTCCGCGGTGGCCGGAGCGTCTGGGGCCCACCACGAGTCGTCGTCGCAGAACGCCACGTACGGGGTTCCGCAGGCGGCCACGCCGATGTTACGGGCGGGGGCCCCGAGGTTGCGGTCGAGCTCGATGATCTGCACTCGACCGCCGGATCCGGCTGCCACTCTGCGGGCAGCATGCACCGAGTCGTCTTCGGATGCGTTGTCCACGAGGACAATTCGACACGGCGTCGTGTCCAGCAGCCGAGCCATCGTCAACGTCAGTTCGGCGGCACGGTTGCGGCTGGCGATGACGAACGATGTCTGCTGACCTGGTGTCATAGCGGCAGCTGACTACCCGGCGAGAAGTGCAGTAAACGACGTTTGTGTACTTATCTTCAGGGTACTTCTGGGCGCGTGCGAGAGCTGAAACGTGTACTGGTCACCGGTGGCGCCGGGTTCGTCGGCCTGACTCTCTGCGAGCGACTGCTCGCCGAGGGTGCGCATGTGCTCAGCGTGGACGACCTGTCCACCAGCGCTCCCGGCGCGGAATCGACCCTGACCAGACGGCCCGGATATCGGTTCGTGCACCACGACATCAGCACCCCGTTGCACCCGTCCTGGCTCGCAGGCGGTTTCGACACCGTCTTCCACCTGGCCTCCCCGGCTTCCCCGGTGGACTACCTCCGGCTCCCGATCCACACCCTGCGCGCCGGGGCGTTCGGTACCGCCACCGCGCTCGATATCGCCGAGCGGTGTGGTGCCCGCCTTGTGCTGACCTCCACCAGCGAGGTGTACGGCGACCCGGCCGAGCATCCGCAGAATGAAATGTATTGGGGCAATGTTAATCCGATCGGCGTGCGCAGTGTCTACGACGAGGCCAAGCGATTCGCCGAGGCGCTGACGTTCGCCTACCGGCGGGCGCGGTCGACGGACACCGGGGTGGCAAGGATCTTCAACACCTACGGTCCCCGGATGCGCCCGGACGACGGGCGCATGGTCCCGACGTTCTGCCGGCAGGCGCTGCGCGGGGAACCGATCACCGTGACCGGTGACGGTCTGCAAACCCGGTCGCTATGCTACGTCGACGACACGGTCGCAGGTCTGATCGCCCTGGCCCGCTCCGATTACCCGGGCCCGGTGAACATCGGCAACCCCGATGAGCTGACGGTGCTCGCCACCGCCGAACTGATCCGCGAGCTCGCCGGCTCGCGCTCGCCGATCGAACACGTCGCAGAATCGCCGGACGACCCGCAACGGCGCTGTCCCGAGATCACTGTGGCCGCCGAACACCTGGGCTGGCGGCCCCGCGTGCCCTACCGAGAAGGCCTGGCACAGACGGTGTCGTGGTTCCGTGCGCACATCGGTGCGATGCGGGCGGTATGACAGGAAGGGGCAAGCATGCGCATACTCGGCATCAACGCCGTATTCCATGACCCGGCGGCCGCTTTGGTCGTCGACGGCGAGATCGTCGCCGCCGCCGAAGAGGAACGGTTCTCCCGACGTAAGCACGGCAAGCAGGCGGTGCCGTTCTCGACTTGGGAGCTACCTGTGGCCGCCGCACGCTGGTGCCTGTCCGAGGCGGGCCTGACACCGGCCGACATCGACGCGGTGGGCTACTCCTATGACCCCCGCCTGATGGCCGGCCAGTCCGACGACCTGCCCGGCCTGGACCGCGACTGGGAGTACCTGCGGACGATGTACGCCCAGCGCGCGCCGCGGTTCCTGGCCACCGCGCTGCCGGGACTGGATCCCGAAGCGGTGCGCTATGTCCGCCACCACGTCGCTCACGCCGCGTCGACCGCGCTGGCCTCACCGCATCCCGATACCGCGGTTCTGGTGGTGGACGGGCGCGGTGAACGGACCTCGATGCTCGCCGGCGAGTACCGCGACGGAAAGCTGGACGTGCTGGCCACCCAGGAGCTGCCGCACTCACTCGGCTTGTTCTACGAAAACCTCACGGAGCATCTGGGTTTCACCCGCTCCAGCGACGAGTACAAGGTGATGGCCATGGCGTCGTACGGCACGCCGTCCTTCATCGACGAGTTCCGAAAACTGGTGTACGCCTGCGGCGACGGCGGATTCCGCACCGAGTCGGTGGATTGGTCGTCATTCGCCCCGCCGAGATGGGGGGAGCAGGTCCACTTCGACCTGGCCAGCAGTGCGCAGCAGGTGGTGGAGGAGGTGCTGCTCGACCTGGCCGGCTGGCTGCGCGAGGCCACCGGCAGTCCCAACCTCTGCCTGGCCGGCGGGGTGGCGCTGAACTGTGTGGCCAATTCAAAGATCTTCGCCCGTAGCGGGTTTGACAGTGTGTGGGTGCAGCCCGCTGCAGGCGACTCCGGCACCGCGCTGGGTGCCGCCTTGGCTCTGGCGGCCGAGGCCGGGGATTCGATCACTCCGATGCCGTCGGCGGCGCTTGGCCGCGGCTGGACCGACGCCGAGATAGAGCAGACCCTGGCCGACGCCGCCGTCCGCTACGAGCGGCCCGACGATATCGGCGCCTCGGTCGGTGATGCGCTGGCCGACAACCAGCTCATCGGGTGGTTCCAGGGCCGGTCCGAATTCGGGCCGCGGGCTCTGGGTGGGCGCTCGCTGCTGGCCGACCCCCGCCACGTCGCGAACCTGGAGCGGCTCAACAACGTCAAGGGCCGCGAACAGTTCCGGCCCGTCGCCCCGATGGTGCTGGCCGACCGCGCGGCCGACATCTTCTCCGGCGGCCCGATTCCCAGCCCGTACATGCTGTTCGTGCACGAGGTCGCCGAAGCCTGGCGCGACCGCATCCCCGCCGTCACCCACGTCGACGGCACCGCACGCATCCAGACCGTGGATGCCGGGCAGCCGCGATTGCATGCCACCCTAAGCCGATTCGCCGAGCGGACCGGCGTGCCGGTCATCGTCAACACCAGTTTCAACACCGCCGGTCGTCCGATGGTGGACAGCCCGCGCGACGCGCTGGAGTGCTTCGGCAGCTCACCGATCGACATGCTGGCCATCGGGCCGTTCGTCGTGAGGCGATCCCGGTGACGCCCGAGTTCAGTGTGGTGATCCCGACCATCGGCCGGGCGTCCTTGCAGCGCTTGCTCACTGCGCTACAGGCAACGCCGCAGCCCGTACCCCAGTGCGTTGTGCTCGTCGACGACCGGCCCGGCGACGTGACCCCGCTGCGAATCGACACCACGCTGCCGGTGCAGGCTCTGCGCAGTGGGGGACGGGGGCCTGCGGCGGCCCGCAACGTCGGGTGGCGCGCGGTGCGGACGCCGTGGGTGGCTTTCGTCGACGACGACGTGATCCCCGCTCGCGGCTGGTTCGCGGCGCTGGCCGCCGATCTCGCTGCCGCCGACGCTTCCGGTGCGGCCGGCTCGCAGGGAGTGATCGACGTCCCGCGCCCGACCGGTCGCCGGTCCACCGACGACGAGCGGCGTACCGAAGCGCTGGCCGATGCGCAGTGGATCACCGCCGATATGGCCTATCGCCGGGCAGCGTTGGTGGCGGCGGGCGGTTTCGACGAACGGTTTCCACGGGCGTACCGGGAAGATGCCGACCTGGCACTGCGGATCACCGAAGCCGGCCGCCAGATCGTGCCGGGCAGCCGGCGGTGCACACACCCCGTCGCGCCGGCAACATGGGCGTCCAGCGTGCGAGCCCAGATCGGCAACCGGGACAACGCGCTGATGCGCCGCAAGCACGGGCCGTACTGGCGCACCCGGGTCGGGGAGGGTCCGGGCCGGACGCGTGGACATGCAGCCACCACTGCCGCGGCGTCGATTGCCCTGGGCAGCATGGTGGTTCGCCGCCGAAAGACGGCCGCTGCGGCGGCCGCGGTGTGGACCGCGCTGACGGCCGACTTCACCGCACGCCGGTTCTGGCGCGGACCGCATACGTCCGCGGAGCTGGCCCGGATGCTCGTCACCAGCGTCCTGATTCCCCCGGTTGCCGTGGCGCACCGACTGGCAGGTGAGTGGGCGTTTCGCTCGGCCCGCCGCGACCCACCGCTGGCCGTGCTGCTCGACCGGGACGACACAATCATCGTCGACGAGCCCTACCTCAACGATCCGGCCGGTGTGCGACCGGTGCCCGGCGCGGCACGGGCGTTGCGTCAGTTGCGTGACCGCGGCCTGCTGCTCGCCGTGGTCACCAACCAATCCGGCGTCGCGAAGGGCTTGATCAGCCCGGAACAGTTGGAGGCGGTCAATGCGCGAGTGGACGCCATGCTCGGCCCGTTCGACAGCTGGCAGGTGTGCGTACACGACGCCGCCGACGGATGTGCTTGCCGCAAACCGGAACCCGGCATGGTGCTGGCCGCCGCGGAATCGTTGGGCGTCGACGCCGGCCGGTGTGTGCTGATCGGTGACACCGGCGGTGATGTGAATGCCGCCTTGGCGGCGCGGGCACGGGCGGTGCTGGTGCCTACCGACCGGACGTTGCGGCACGAGATCGCCGAAGCCAGATCACGGGCTGCCGTCGCCGCCTCGCTGGAACAGGCTGTGGCGCTGGTCCTTCGGGAGTGCCGATGAGTACCGCGCTGGTGGCTCGGTTGGACAGCGCCGGTGATGTGCTCATCACCGGACCGGCGGTGCGGGCCGTCGCCGACGGCCACGACCGGGTGGTGTTCCTGGCCGGCCCGCGGGGCCGGGCTGCCGCCGAACTGCTGCCGGGCGTCGACGACGTCATGGAATGGCAGGCCCCGTGGGTCGATTTCGATTCGCCCGAGCTCACCGCCGGCCACGTCGAATCGCTGATCAAGCAACTCGTCGATCTCGACGTCGACCGGGCGCTGATCTTCACGTCGTTTCACCAGTCGCCACTGCCGCTGGCGCTGTTGTGCCGAATGGCCAGCATCCCGTGGGTGGGCGCGATCAGCGAGGACTTTCCGGGCACCCTGCTCAACCTTCGCCACCACGTCGAGCCCGGCATCCCGGAACCGGTGCGCGCACTGTCGCTGGCGCAGGCTGCCGGCTACCAGCTGCGTGGTGCCGATGACGGCCGGCTGGCAGTGACGTCAACCACGTTGCCGCGTAAGCTCGCTCGCCTGGTCGGTCCGGGACGCTACGTTGTGTTCCATCCGGGTGCGGCAGTGCCCGCCCGCCAACCCACACCGGGCCGCAGCGCGGCCATGGTGGCCGCCCTGGCCGGTGCCGGGCACCGCGTCGTCGTCACCGGAACTGAATCCGAACGGGGCCTGACCGCCGAGGTCGCGGGGCGGTGCGCCGTCGACCTCGGTGGTGCGACCACCCTCGCGGAGCTGGCCGCGATCTTCGCCGGCGCCACCGCGGTGGTGGCGCCAAACACCGGGCCGGCGCACCTGGCCGCCGCGGTGGGCGCCCCGGTGGTGTCGCTGTTCGCGCCCGTCGTACCGGCCGAACAGTGGAGCCCCTATGGCACCCGGGTGACGGTCCTCGGTGACCAGAACGCGCCATGCCGTCTGAGCCGGGCCAGAACCTGCCCGGTGCCCGGCCACCCCTGCCTCGACGGCATCTCCGATGCCGACGTGCTGGCCGCTGTCGAACGTCTGGGAGGACAGCCATGATCACCGACCACTTCACCGCGCTTCGCTCCGCCGTCGACCGAATCGGCCCGGCCGCACCGAAACTGACGCTGTGGGGCGAGCACCTCGCGGAGGTGCTCGCCGGCGGCGGCCGACTGCTGGCATGCGGAAACGGCGGCAGCGCCGCCGAAGCCCAGCACCTGACCGCCGAGCTGGTCGGCCGGTTCCGCGACGAACGCATGCCCCTGTCGGCGATCTCGTTGCACGCCGACACCTCGGCGCTGACCGCACTGGTCAACGACTACGGCGACGACGAGATGTTCGCCCGCGGTGTGCGCGCCCACGGCAGAACCGGCGACGTGCTGCTGACGCTGTCCACCAGCGGGGCCAGCCGCAACGTACTGGCCGCGGTCAAAGCCGCCGCCGAAATAGGCATCACCACATGGGCGTTCACCGGCCCGGCGCCGAACCCGTTGGCCGCGATGTGTGATGACGCGGTGTGCGTGGAGGCGCCGACCACGGCCACGGTGCAGGAAATCCATCTGCTGCTGGTGCACGCGTTGTGCCTGGCGGTCGACGATGTGCTGGTACCCCGGGAGCGGCGATGAGCGGCGCACTGGTCATCGTCGGCGACAGCATGCTCGACGTCGACATCGAGGGCTCCGCGAACCGGTTGAGCCCCGAGGCCCCGGTGCCGGTGGTCGATGCCGAACGGATGTGGCAGCGGCCCGGCGGCGCAGGCCTGGCTGCGGTCCTGGCCGCACGGTCGGAAGCCGACGTGGTGCTGATCACCGCGATCGCCGGTGACGCCGAAGGCCGAAGCCTCACCGAACTGCTGACCGGCTCCGGCGTGCGGGTGATCGCACTGCCGATGGCCGGAAGCACGGTCTGCAAGACCAGGATTCGGGCGGGCGGTCAATCGGTGTTGCGGCTGGACCGCGGTGACGGAACCGCCGCCCACGACACGCTGCCCGACGAGGTGGCACACACCCTGGCCGATGCGAGGGCGGTGTGCGTGGCCGACTACGGCAACGGCATCACCGCGCATCCGGAGATTCGAAAGCTGTTGTCGCGGATCGGGGGACGGGTACCGGTCGTGTGGGATCCCCATCCCCGCGGTGCCGAGCCGGTGACCGATCTGGCCCTGGTCACGCCCAACGAGTCCGAGGCGCAGGGACAGTCGGCCGAATCGTTGCGCGACCGCTGGGACGCCCGTGCGGTCTGCGTGACGCTCGGCGCGCGTGGTGCACTACTGGCCCTGCGCGGCGGCGGCTCGCGCCACGTGCCGATGCCGCCCGGCATCGGCCCCGGCGGACCCGGCGACACCTGCGGCGCGGGGGACCGGTTCGCGGTTGCCGCGGCGGCCGCACTCGGCCGCGGCGCCGATGCGCTGTCCGCCACCGCCGACGCGGTCGCGGCGGCAAGCAGATTCGTCGCAGCCGGTGGCGCCGTCGGAGTCTCGACGGCCGCGGCGGTGTCGGGTGCGACGGAGCCGGCCACCACCGCCGACAAGACCCTCATCAGTCGCGATATCGACGCCATCCGCGACCGGCTGCGTCACCGCGGTGGCACCCTCGTGGCCACCGGCGGATGCTTCGACCTGTTGCACACCGGCCATGTCCGGCTGCTGCACCAGGCCCGCCAGCTCGGCTCGGCGCTGGTGGTGCTGCTGAACTCCGACGCCTCGGTGCGCATGCTCAAGGGACCCACCCGGCCGGTCATGCCCGCCGAGGACCGGGCCCGTGTGCTGGCCGCGCTGGCGTGCGTCGATGCCGTCTGCATCTTCGACGAACTGTCCCCGGAAGCCGTGCTGGAGCGGCTCCGCCCCGACATCTGGGTCAAGGGTGGCGATTACCGCGCGGAGAGCCTGCCCGAGGCCGAGGTGGTGACCCGTCACGGCGGCGAGGTGGTGATCCTGCCGACGGTGGCGGGCTACTCGTCGTCGAAACTGATCGCATCGGCGCGATCGTAGCGAATTCTATTCTGGGAAAGGAACTCTCATGAAATCCGTGTTGGGGAACGTGCTGATCACCGGTGGTGCGTCGGGCTTGGGTGAGGCCACGGTGCAGGCTGTCGCCCGCCATGGTGGGGTGCCGCTGGTGCTGGACAAGAAGCCGCCCCGCACCGACGTGGTGGGGGAGGTGGCGTACGCGTGCGCGGACCTGGCCGACACCGATGCGGTCGAGGCTGCGGTACACGCGCTGGCCGAGCAGGCCGGCGGAGGAATCAATGCGGTCGTCACCTGTGCCGGTATCGACTCCTGTGGGCGGCTGGCCGATGTCGCGGCCAAGGAATGGGAGCAGGTGGTGCACGTCAACCTGCTCGGCACCGCGGCGGTGATCCGGTCGGCGCTGCCACTGCTGTCCGGCGGGCGCATCGTCACCGTCGCCTCCACGTTGGGCATCAAGGCGGTCAGCGATGCCACCGCCTACTGCGCCTCGAAGTTCGGCGTCGTCGGGTTGACCCGCGCGCTGGCCGCCGAACTGGCGGGCGAGGTGGGGGTGACCTGCCTGATCCCGGGCGGGATGCACACTCCGTTCTTCGACGGCCGCACCGAGCAGTACCGGCCGCCGGTCGACGCCAAGCTCAATCAACCTGAAAATGTGGCGGAGACAATCCTTTTCGCGCTCCAGCAGCCCGCGGGCTGTGAGGTTCGCGAACTCGTGGTCTGCGCCTCCACGGAGTCGTCGTGGCCCTGAGCCGCAACCACACCATTCTGGTGTTGCGTGCACTGGGGCTCGGTGACCTGTTGACGGCGATTCCGGCTCTGCGCGGGTTGCGGCGCGCCTACCCCGACTATCGGATCGTGCTGGCCACCCCGGAGCCGTTGGCTCCGCTGGCGTTGATATCGGGGGCCGTCGACGAGGTTCTCCCGACCGTGGGCCTCGGCACGCTGGACTATCGCGGCCCGCGGCCCGCGCTCGCGGTGAACCTGCATGGCAGCGGTCCGCAGAGCATCCGTGATCTGCTCAACACCGAGCCCGGTGAACTGCTCACTCATCGGCATCGAGACTTCCCCGGCCTGGCGGGCCTGCCATGGCGGGCCGGGCAGCACGAGGTGGACCGCTGGTGCGGCCTGATGCAGTGGTCCGGAATCGACTGTGCGCCAGGCGACCTCACTATCGAATCGCCGTACGCGGAACGCACGGGCACGGTGGTGATCCACCCGGGCGCGGCGTATGCGGCGCGGCGCTGGCCGGCCGAGCGCTTCGCCGCCGTCGCCGCCCGGATGCGCCAGGACGGCCACGACGTCGCCGTCACCGGTTCGGCCGCCGAGGAACCGCTGGTCCGTTCGGTTGTCGATATGGCCGGCCTGCCCGAAAGTGCCAACCGCGCAGGGCAGTTGGGGATCCTCGACCTCGTCGCGCTGATCGCCGGCAGCCGGCTGCTGGTATGCGGTGACACCGGCGTCGGGCATATCGCCACCGCGACCGGCACACCGTCGGTGCTGATCTTCGGGCCGACCCCGCCGAGCCGGTGGGGTCCTCGAGGCGCAGGCCCGCACGTCGCGCTGTGGGCGGGCGACGTCGGCGACCCGCACGGCGACCGGCCGCATCCCGGTTTGTTGCTCATCACGGTGGACCGCGTCGTGGACGCCACCCACGAGCTGTTGGCGGCCGCGGCGTGAGTGGGGTGAAAGTCGGCGTCGTCGGTGCCGGGTACGTCGGGCTGACCACCGCGGTGTGTCTGGCCGAGAGAGGTCTGGATACCGCCTGCGTCGACCTCGACGCGGCCAAAGTGGACCGGCTCAACGCGGGCGACCCGGTGATCGACGAGCCGGGCCTGCCGCTGCTGCTGCGCAGCGGGTTGGCAGCCCGAAAACTGTGCTTCGACACCGACTACGCCGCCCTCGCCGACTGCGACGTCGTGTTCGTCTGCGTGCCCACGCCCAGCGGCGCGGACGGTGCGGCCGACCTGCGTGCGGTCGAATCCGCTGTCGACACCCTGGGTCGCGTGCTCACCGCACCGGCCGTGGTGGCGCTGAAATCCACGGTGCCCGTGGGCACCACCCGGCGGATGGCCGCGAGGCTGCGCGACCGCGGGCTTTCGGTGGCGTCGATCCCGGAGTTCTTGCGGGAGAGCCACGCGATCTACGACTTCCGCAACCCCGACCGCGTCGTCATCGGATCGGAAACGCCGCGCGCGGCCGCACTGTTGCGACAGGTCTACGGCGTCGGGAGTCAGCGGACCTTCGAAATGAGCCCGGAGAGCGCCGAATTGGCCAAGTACGCCAGCAACGCGTTCCTGGCCGTGAAGCTGTCCTACGCCAACTCGCTGGCCCGATTGTGTGCACACGCCGGTGCCGACATCGCGGACGTCACCCGCTGTATGGGCGCCGACGTGCGGATCGGCGGCCACTTCCTGCAACCCGGGCCCGGCTGGGGCGGATCCTGCCTTCCGAAGGACACCGCGGCACTGCTGCACGCCGGGCGCGACGCCGGGGTGGACCTTCCCGAGGTGGCGGCGGCGCGGACCACCAATGATGTTCAGGCCGAACGCATCGCAAGCACACTGCAGCGGCTGCTGCCCGACGCCCTGCCCGACGCGAGGATCACGGCGCTGGGCTTGACATTCAAGGCGAACACCACCGACGTCCGGGACTCACCGGCGCTGCGGGTCTGTGGCGGGCTGACGGCGGCCGGCGCTCAAGTGAGCGGGTACGACCCGCGACTGGGATCGATCGACCCGGCCACGCTGCACCGTTGCGGGGTGGTCGGCGTCGACGACCCCTACGTCGCCACCAAGGGCGCCAACGCGATCGTCGTGCTCACCGAGTGGTCGCAGTTTCGCGACCTGGACTGGCCGTCGATCGCCGAGCAGGCGCCCGGCGCGGTGGTGCTGGACACCCGAAACCTGTTGAGCCGCGATGCCATCGCCGGAACCGGATTGCGCTACCTGGGCAACGGCACCGTCGGCGGCTACTGACTAGCGGCTCTTGGCAACCCGGCGGATCATCGTCGCGGTGGCCTTCTCGAGGATGGCCTGCGCGCGATTGGAGTTCTTCTCCTTGCGGGCGCGCTTCGCGGCGGCGGCGATCGTCGTGCCGTTCTCGTAGGCGGTGACCACCCGCGGATCGACGTAGGAGCTGCGTGCCACGGCGGGAGTGTTGCCGAGTTCCTCGGACACTTCCTTCATCACGGCCGCCTCCACGCGCTTGCGCACCGTCTTGTTGACCGGCGGGTCGGCGTCGACGAAGGCCGCCGCGGCGAGCACCGTCCCGTGCCACGTGCGCAGATCCTTGACGCTGTAGTCCTCGCCCAGCAGTTCCTTGAATTTGGCGTTGAGATCGTCGGAATGGATGTCGACCCACCCGGAGTCGGTCTGACATACCAGCAACCGGCCGCTCGGGCTGCACCGGCGCAATTCGCGGACGACGGCCACCACGTCGGGATCGGAGATCGTCCAGTTCCGCTGCACCCCACTCTTGGCCGGATAGTCGAACACCACCGCGCCGCCGGAGACCGTCACGTGGTCGCAGAGCAGTGTCGCGATCCCGTAGGAGTTGTTCTCCTCGGCGTAGGCCTCACCGCCGGCGCGAAAATACCCCCGATCGAGCAGATGCAGCGCCAGCGCCAACACCCGGTCCCTGGTGAGGCCGTGGCCGTTGAGATCCTCCGCGATCCGGGAGCGCCACTCGGACAGTCCCGACGACATCTGCAGCACCCGGTCGAACTTCTCCTCGCTGCGCTCCTCCTGCCACTTCTGGTGATAGAGGTATTGGCGCCGGCCGGCCGCATCGGTGCCGACGGCCTGGATGTGTCCGTTCGGGTGTGGCGAGATCCACACCTTGCGCCAGGCCGGCGGGATCACGAGGTCCTTGATCCGCTGCACCGTCTTCTCGTCGGTGAGTAATTCACCGTCAGCGGTGTAGTAAGAGAAGCCCTTGCCCCGGCGGACACGACGAAGGCCCGGCCCGTTCACCGAGCTGCGCCGTAGTCTCATCGATCACCGAACAAGAATTTGCGCGGCGCAGGTTTGAACTCATGGGTCGGGTGGGTACGAGGGTGCCACCATGACGACGACTTCCTGGGTTGTGCTGCGCACGCTTCCGGCCTCATGCGCACCGGTTACCCGGCCAACCCGGTCACCACACGACCGTGGTTAGCACACCTGTGAACTGGAGTAGTGTCGGGTCGACATTGCCAGGAGGCCAGATGACGGATGGCGAAAGCCAAGGCGGCGCGCACCAGCGAGGGGACAGCGCCGTCGAACTGAGGGTTGCTGCCAGGTTGGAGAACCTGGCCGTACTGCGCACCGTGGTCGGCGCGGTCGGCACGTTCGAAGACCTGGATTTCGACGCCGTCGCGGACTTGCGGCTGGCGGTCGACGAGGCCTGCACCCGCCTGATCCGCTCGGCGTCGCCGGAAGCGACGCTGGTGGTGGTCGTCGATGCACACGACGACGTGGTCGTGGTCGAGGCGTCGACGACGTGCGACACCTACGACGTGGTCACCCCCGGCAGCTTCAGCTGGCATGTGCTGAGCTCGCTGACCGACGATGTGCAGACATTCCACAACGGTCACGAGTCCAGTGGCGACGGGCAGGTCTTCGGCATCACTCTGACCACGAGGCGGGCGGGCTCCGGGCAGTGAATTCCCGAGCTACGGATAGTTCGCCCAAACGGACGAACTCGGAGTACGCCGACGTCCCGGATATGTTCCGGGAGCTGGCGAAACTGGATGCCGATTCGCCGCAGTTCCAGCGACAGCGTGACCGCATCGTCGAACGGTGCCTGCCGCTGGCCGATCACATCGCCCGCCGTTTCGACGGTCGCGGCGAACCTCGCGACGATCTGGTGCAGGTGGCCCGCGTCGGATTGGTCAATGCGGTCATCCGCTACGACGTCGAGACCGGTTCGGATTTCGTCTCGTTCGCCGTGCCGACGATCATGGGTGAGGTCCGGCGACACTTCCGTGACAACAGCTGGTCGGTCAAGGTCCCGCGCCGGCTCAAGGAACTGCACCTGCGCCTTGGTGCAGCGACCTCGGAGCTGTCACAGCGGCTGGGACGCGCGCCGACCGCCTCCGAACTCGCCGTCGAGCTCGGCATGGAGCGCGAAGAGGTCATCGAGGGTCTGGTCGCGGGCAGTTCGTACAACACCCTGTCGATCGACAGTGGTGGCAGCGGCAGCGACGAAGACGCGCCGGCGATCATGGACACCCTGGGTGATGTCGACTTGAGCCTGGATCAGATCGAGAACCGCGAGGCGTTGCGCCCGCTGCTGGCCGCACTGCCAGAGCGGGAACGCACCGTCTTGCTGCTGCGGTTCTTCGAGTCGCTCACCCAGACTCAGATCGCCGAGCGCGTCGGCATCTCACAGATGCACGTGTCGCGGCTGCTCGCGAAGTCGCTAACTCGGCTCCGGGACCAGCTGCAGTAGCCGGCGGGGTTCGCCGTCGAGCATCTCGATGGCTTCCCGGACCGACTCGGCGACCGGCAGGGTGTGGTCCGGATCGCAGACCCGCAGCAGCCGCGCCACCGCGTCGCCGGTCACCATCACCCATCGTGCCGACGCGTTGGCGCAGCGGACGTTGATGGTGTGCAGCGCCGAGAATCCGGCGGTTCCGAAGAACGCGAGCGGGCTGAGGTCCAGGACCAGATGGCTGCCGGTGCCGGCGCACTCGTCGACATGGTCGGCGAACGCGACGGCGTTGGACGCGTCGAGCTCGCCCTGGACCGTGATGATCCCGACGGTGTCGTCGGGCCAAATAGTAGTGAAGCGAGCGGTGTGGCAATCGACAGAATGCGACACAGCCGAACGCTCTGGCTGATCTGTACTGGTGACAGACATAGTGACTCCATCAGTGAACGAGTATTCGTACTGTGGATCACGTCAGAGTGGGTAGGCCCGTACGGTGCAGGGAGCTCGCGCGCCTCGCACGTCTTTGACGTATTTCCGGGCGGCTGTTAACTCAACCTGACTTGAACTGTACGCCGATTATCCGACCCGTGGACAGCAATGCGGCGGGTTCTCATAAACCTCAGAGTCCAGGGACGCGGGCTGGTCGCGGATGTGTCAAATTTGTCGCGAAAAGCGTTGATTGCGTTGAGAACTCGCAGGTGTGCCCGGCGGATGCGCGTTTGCTGAGACTCGACGCCCGGGTGGCCGCTCGGGGGTGGCGCAGGGTCGCGAGTTCCATCGGTACACACTGTTCACATGTCGAAGTCCTCTGTGACGGCCGGCGTGCTGTTGGCCGCCGGGGCGGGCACCCGCTACGGCATGCCGAAAGTTCTTGCCGCCCACGGTGCTTGGCTGCGATCCGCGGTGGCGGCCCTGGCCGGCGGGGGTTGTGCCGACGTGGTGGTGGTGCTGGGCGCTGCGATCGTCGACGTCCCGGCACCAGCCCGGGCGGTGATCGCCGATGACTGGCGGCAGGGCATGGGAATTTCCCTGCACACCGGATTGGCCGCAATTTCGCATGCTGACTTTTGTGTGATACTCACCGTCGACACCCCCGACATCGGCGCCGACGTCGTCGCTCGGGTGCTCGCGGCGGCGCGCTCGTCGCAGTCCGGAATCGCTCGCGCCACCTACGACGGGCGGCCCGGCCATCCGGTCGTGATAGCCCGCCGGCACTGGCCGGCCCTCGATGAGTCCCTGCACGGCGACGAGGGCGCGCGGCGGTTCCTGGCGGCCCGTACCGACGTGGTGGCCGTCGACTGCGCGGATCTGGCCACCGGCCGTGACGTCGATACCGCTACACCGTCAGATTGAGCGCGGCCGCGGCGAAGCGGCGCACCGCGGTCGCGGCCACCGATGCCGCCTCGTCATGACCGGGCCTGGCTCGTGTCGACAGGGTCGCCGTGCGCGGATCGACGGTGACCTCGGCCAGCAGTTCACCGGTCGTCGGTTCGCACACCGCCCAGGAGTAGCCGGTTTCGGCGGCCCACTGCTCGAGGCGTTTGGTCACATACTGCGGGTCGGTCTCGCCGAGGTCGGCCAGCGCCGGCCGGTCGTCGATCCGCTCGTCGGCGCGCAGAGCTCGCAAATACCAAGTGCCTGCGTTGATTTCGACGGGATCCATATCAGCGACGACCGTAGAGCAGCATGCCGAGCACCGGCAGCGCCAACCAGGCCAGCCAGCCGTGCGGCACCAGAATGGTGAACCCCAGCGCGACCAGCGGGATGAGCGCCATCACGATCGCACGCCAGTCGCGGGCACGAACCAGGTCCGGCGTGCGGTCCCCGCCGGGCTTGGCAGGCAGGTCGGCGAAGATCGGCGCGAGGTCGGCGCGGGTCACCGCGGCGGCGACCGCAGCGCTGCGTTCGGAGAACTCATCCGGGTTCAGCCGGCCCTCGGAGAACTGCCGACTGAGCAATGCCTGCGCCTCTTCCCGTTCGGCGGTGCCGATCCGGACCCCCTCGTCTTCACTCACACGATCCATCATGCTGGATGGCGTGCGAATCACCGTGTTTGGCGCCACCGGGCAGATCGGCCGACAGGTCGTCGAGTTACTCACCGGGGAGGGGCACGACGTGGTGGCGGCGTCGCGCCAGTCCGGCGTCGATGTGTTGACTTCAGACGGTGTCGCCGATGCGGTGCGCGACACCCACGTCCTCGTCGACGTGCTCAACTCGCCGTCCTACGAGGACGAGCCGGTGCTCGAGTTCTTCGGCACCGCCACCCGCACCCTCGTGGCGGCCGCCCGCACCGCCGGCGTCGGGCACTACGTCGCGCTGTCGATCGTCGGGGTCACCCGGCTACCCACGAGCGGCTATATGCGGGCCAAGGTGGCGCAGGAGACGTTGATCGAGGCGTCCGGGCTGCCGTACACGATCGTGCGGGCCACCCAGTTCATCGAGTTCGCCGACATGATCGTGGCCAGCCTGACCGACGGTGACGTGGTGCGGGTGCCCGACGCACGTATTCAGCCGATCGCAGCCAGCGAGGTCGCCGCCCACGTGGCTCGCGCCGCGGTGGGCTCACCGGTCGGAATCGTCGAACTCGGCGGCCCCGACACGATCAGTTTCGCCGAGCTGGCCGAGATCGTGCTGGCCCGTCGCGGTGAACAGCGCACCGTCGTCGTCGATCCGGACGCGACCTACTTCGGCGCCCGGGTCGACGACACCAGTCTGGTCACCGGTGCGGGCGCCGTACTGGGGACGATCCGGCTTACTTGATCTCCGCCAGGACGGTGCCCTGGGTAATCGCGGCGCCCGGCTCGACGGCGAGGCCGGTGATCACACCGTCCTTGTGCGCGGTCACCGGGTTCTCCATCTTCATTGCCTCGAGCACCACGACGAGATCACCTGCGGCCACGGTCTGACCTTCTTCGACGGCGACCTTCACCACGGTGCCCTGCATCGGCGCGGTCACCGCGTCACCCGAGGCGGCAGCACCGGCCTGCGAGCCACGCTTGCGAGCCTTCGGCTTCTTGCGGATCGCGCCGGACTCGGCGTGGCCGCCGCCATTGCCCAACGCCAGGTCTCCGGGCAGCGAGACCTCGACCCGACGGCCGCCGACCTCCACGACCACCTTCTGGCGCTGCTGGGGCTCTTCTTCGTCGACCTGACCACCGCCGGTGAACGGCTCGATGGTGTTGTCCCACTCGGTCTCGATCCAGCGGGTGTGCACCGAGAAGCTGTCACCGTCACCGATGAAGGCCGGGTCGCTGACCACGGCGCGGTGGAACGGGATGACCGTCGCCAGGCCTTCGACGTGGAACTCGTCGAGCGCGCGACGGGAGCGGGCCAGCGCCTCCTCACGGGTGGCGCCGTACACGATCAGCTTGGACAGCATCGAGTCGAACTGACCGCCGATCACCGAGCCGGCCTCCACGCCGGAGTCCAGCCGGACACCGGGGCCGGTGGGGATGTCGTAGCGGGTGACCGGGCCCGGCGCGGGCAGGAAGCCACGGCCGGCGTCCTCGCCGTTGATCCGGAACTCGATCGCGTGACCGCGGGGAGTCGGGTCCTCGGTGATGTCGAGCTTCTCGCCGTTGGCGATCTTGAACTGCTGCAGCACCAGGTCGATGCCGGCGGTCTCCTCGGTGACCGGGTGTTCCACCTGCAGGCGGGTGTTGACCTCGAGGAAGGAGATCAGCCCGTCCTGGCCGACCAGGTACTCGACGGTTCCCGCGCCGTAGTAGCCGGCTTCCTTGCAGATGCGCTTGGCCGACTCGTGGATCTCCTTGCGCTGCGCGTCGGTCAGGAAGGGCGCGGGCGCTTCTTCCACCAGCTTCTGGAAGCGGCGCTGCAGCGAGCAATCCCGGGTGCCGGCGACCACCACGTTGCCGTGGGTGTCGGCGATGACCTGAGCCTCGACGTGGCGCGGCTTGTCCAGGTAGCGCTCGACGAAGCACTCACCGCGGCCGAACGCCGCGATCGCCTCACGGGTGGCCGACTCGAACAGCTCGGGGATCTCTTCGATCGTGCGGGCGACCTTCATGCCGCGGCCGCCGCCACCGAAGGCGGCCTTGATCGCCACCGGCACGCCGTACTCCTTGGCGAAGGCCACCACCTCGTCGGCGTCTTTGACCGGGTCGGGGGTGCCGGGCACCAGCGGCGCCTGGGCGCGCGCGGCGATGTGGCGGGCGGTGACCTTGTCACCGAGGTCGCGGATGGACTGCGGGCTGGGCCCGATCCAGATCAATCCGGCGTCCAGGACGGCCTGGGCGAAGTCGGCGTTCTCACTCAGGAAGCCGTAGCCGGGATGGATGGCGTTGGCGCCGGACTTGGCCGCAGCGTCGAGCAGCTTCTCGAACACGAGGTAGGACTCCGCCGAGGTCTGCCCGCCGAGGGCGAACGCCTCGTCAGCCAGCCGGACGTGCGGTGCGTCGGCGTCGGGTTCGGCGTAGACCGCCACGCTGGCCAGTCCTGCATCCCGGGCCGCCCGGATCACCCGGACCGCGATTTCACCGCGGTTGGCGACGAGGACTTTGGAGATGGTCTGACTGGGCACCGCGCCTCCTGCTTTGCGTGACTCTAAGAACGTTCTTTAAAAATAGGTTCGCACGGCAGTGTAAGCGCCGCTGCTTAGACAGGAATCAGCTGGTACCCCTACTAATGAGTAAGTTCAGGTTCCGGCGAGCAGCCGAATCGGGTCTGTACGGATGGCCTCCGCGGCTTCCCGCAGTAAACGGGGGTCGTGCACGGTGTCGTGATAGGACAGCGTGACCGCGCGTTCGCGGCCGACCGTGGAACTGAAGGCCGAAATATCCGACGGATCCCAGGGCTGCAATCCGGCGTGCAGCGACGGCGGGCGGTCCGTCGACCACGGCAGCTTCTCGAACGGCACGAGCCGGCCGAGGTCTGAGAAACCCAGCTGGAACGTCGCATGGGACGGCACGGATTTCTCCCGGGCCGGCCGCAGTGCCGCGGTGACACTGGACGCCGCCGCGGCGGTCAGTGCCAGCAGCGGCAGCCCCGCCTCGAGGTCGGCTCGGACGTCGGCGTCGATCGCGCGGACATCCCGGCCCGCGGGCACGTGGACGCGCAGCCCGGAGATGAAGTTCCCGTTGACCCGGTCGTCCGGGCGTAGGTAGCGGCGTCCGTCGACGATCAACCGCGCGGTGTCGGACAGCGGCACCCCGGCGGTGCGCAGCGCGGTGTGGACGATGGCGAGCCAGGTGACCGCCCGGCTGGTGCTCGGGGAATCGGCGGCCCGCCACGCGTCCACTTCGCGTTCGACGGTCTGGTCGACGTGGATCACTTCGACGGCGGGGGAGTGGGACCCGGATTCCGTTGCCGGCGATGTGCTGTGCGTGGACGGCCGGTGCCGAGCCTCGGTGACCGCGCTGCGAATTCGGCGTGGGCTGGCGACGAACGTGTGAAACAGGGCCCGCAGCACCGGGTTTGGCGTGTCAAGCTCAGTCAACCAGCTCGAACCGTTGCCCTGGATCACGTCGAAAACCGTTGCGATGCAATCGACATAGAGGTGGGCGTCGCCGAGTCCGTGATCGACGTCGAAGGCCATGTGCCGGTCGGAGAGATAGACGTCCACCGGTCCACGCGGGGCGGTGCGCTGGTTGATGTACTCCAGGACCCCGCGGGATCCACGGGCGGCGACATCGGCGGGCAGCTCGTACACCGTCGGCGACGAGTCGGCGCTCCACGTCCATCTCAGCGCCCGCGGATCGGGGTGTACGCCCAGCCGCGTGTGCGGACCGGACCGGGTAATGGTGTCCAGCGCCCGGGCCACCAGCTCGCGCGGCGGAACGACGACGCCCTCGAGGCAGCCCACATACCGGGTGCCCGCCATGAACCGATCGAGGCCATGGGAGTTGCTGCGCCGAAGCACTGGTTGACCTCCGCTAGGCCGCGTCCCGCAGACGCCGTTTGATCCTGGCCAGCATCGCCGACATGCCGCGCAGCCGCAGCGGGCTGATCAGCGCTGCCAGGCCCAGCTCAGAGTAGAAGTCGTCGGGCACCGCCAGGATGTCCGCCTTCGGCTGGCCGTCGAGTCCGGCCGCCAGGATCGAGGCGAAACCCCGGGTGGTCGGCGCCTCGGCGGGTGCGCTGAAGAACAGCCGCACGTGCTCGGTGTCGGAGGCGTCGACATGCAGGAACAGCGGCGACTGGCATTCGGGCACCGGTTCCATCGCCGCCTCCTCGAGGTCGACGGGCAGCTCCGGGAGGTCGTCGGCGAACTCCAGCAGCAGCTTGAGCTTGTCCTGGCCCTGCACGTCGGCGAAGTCGGACACGACCTCGGCGAGCGCACTGGGCATGCTCATGCTCATGCCGATCCCGGTACGGATCCTGGTTTGTCGCCGGCCAGGATCGGCACCCGCACGGTGTTGCCCCACTCGGTCCAGGAACCGTCGTAGTTCCGGACGCCAGGGATGCCCAACAGGTAGGTGAGAACGAACCAGGTGTGGCTGGAGCGCTCACCGATGCGGCAGTAGGCGATGATGTCGTCGCCGGGCTCGACGAAGGAGTAGACCTCTTCGAGTTCGGCTCGGCTGCGGAACCGGCCGCTGTCATCGGCGGCCTTGGCCCACGGCACCGACACCGCGGTGGGGATGTGGCCGCCGCGCAGCGCACCCTCCTCCGGATAGTCCGGCATATGGGTGCGTTCGCCGGTGTACTCCTGCGGTGAGCGCACGTCGATCAGCGTCGAATGCCCCAGAGAGGCAAGCACATCGTCCTTGTAAGCCCGAATCGCTGCGTCATTGCGCTCGACCACCGGGTAGCCGGAACCGGACTTGGTCGGCACATCGAGGGTGGTGTCGCGGCCGTCGGAGATCCACAGGTCGCGCCCGCCGTTGAGCAGCCGGACGTCCTGGTGGCCGAAGAGGGTGAACACCCACAGCGCGTAGGCGGCCCACCAGTTGCTCTTGTCGCCGTAGATGACGACGGTGTCGTCGCGTGAGATGCCTTTGCGGTTCATCAACTCGGCGAACTGCGCACCGCTGACGTAGTCGCGCACCTGCTGGTCGTTGAGGTCGGTGTGCCAGTCGATCTTGACCGCACCGGGGATGTGGCCGATGTCGTAGAGCAACACGTCTTCGTCGGACTCCACGATGGCCAGCCCGGGCGTGCCGAGGTGCGCCGACAGCCAGTCGGCGGTGACCAAGCGCTCCGGATGGGCGTAGTCCTTCAGGGTGGGGCTGGGATCTGCGGGAAGCGGCACGACGACGAGCCTACCGCTGATCAGCGGACCGGATTAGCCGCCCACAGGTCGCCGATCGCCAGGCCGACGTCGGCGAGCAAGCGACGCGTCACCGACAGGCCCAGGCCCACCACGTTGGACGGGTCACCGTCGATGCCGTCGATGAACCAGCCGCCCAGCCCGTCGAGGGTGAACGCACCGGCAACCTGCAGTGGCTCACCGCTGGCCACGTAAGCCGCCAAGTCGCTGGGCGTGGGGGAGCCGAACCGGACCCGAGTGACCACCGCTTGCGTCGCGGTGTGTGCGGCCGCGCTGTGCAACGCCCGGAGCACGCAGTGCCCGGTGTAAAGCAGCCCGACCCGCCCCGCCATCGAATCCCATTGCAGCGCAGCCTGTTCAGCGGTTCCCGGCTTGCCGCGGAGCTCGCCGTCGAGGTAGAGCATCGAATCACAGCCGATCACAACACAATCCGCGGCCAGGTCAGGTTCCAGGATCTGACGGACGGCTTCGGCCTTGGCATGAGCCAGGGCGGTGACCACGACACCGGGTTCGGCATCCGAGCCGAGGTTTGCGACGATGGCGTCCTCGTCGACACCCGAGACGACGACCACCGGATCGATGCCGGCGTTGCGCAGGACGCGCAGTCGGCCCGACGAGGCCGAGCCCAAGACCACTCGTGTGGTCATCGGCGCATGTGGGTCCGCTCCAACAGGGTGACGCGATGCCAGCTGTGGATCGAGTAGCGCAGCTTGTCGACCGGGTGGCCCCACAGGTTGAGCTCCTGCGGACCGGGACCGGCATTGCCGCCACTGGCCGCGGCCAGCACGGTGACCAGAGCGGCGA
Source organism: Mycolicibacterium crocinum (assembly GCF_022370635.2). The sequence goes on from NZ_CP092362.2 coordinate 1,697,267, forward strand.
TGTCCTCGTCGCTCGGATTGCCCTTCTCGATGCGGATCTCGGGCTGCAGCGGTTCCGGGTTGTCGAGCGTGATGTCCCGCGGATCGCTGAGTTCGGTGATGTCCTCGTGTCGACTCACAGTGGAATGTTCCCGTGCTTCTTCGGCGGCACCTGAGCGATCTTGCGCTCCAGCAGCCGCAGGGCGGTCGAGATGTACCCGCGGGTGTGCGACGGCGGGATCACCGCGTCGACGTAGCCACGCTCGGCGGCGATGTACGGGTTCACCAGGGTGTCCTCGTAGGTCTGCTGCAACTCCAGCCGCAGGGCATTGACGTCGGCGCCGTCCTGCTCCGCCTGTTTGAGGTCCTTGCGGTAGACGAAGCCGACCGCGCCCGAGGCGCCCATGACCGCGATCTGGGCGGTCGGCCATGCGACGTTGACGTCGCAGCCCATGTCCTTGGAGCCCATGACGCAGTACGCGCCGCCGTAGGCCTTGCGGGTGATGACGGTGATCTTGGCGACGGTGGCCTCGCCGTAGGCGTAGAGCAGCTTCGCGCCGCGCCGGATGATGCCGTTGTATTCCTGCTCGGTGCCCGGCAGGAATCCCGGCACGTCGACCAGCATCACGATCGGGATGTTGAAGCAGTCGCAGGTGCGGACGAACCGGGCGGCCTTCTCGGAGGCGTTGATGTCCAGGCAGCCGGCGAACTGAGTGGGCTGGTTGGCCACGATGCCGACCGGGCGCCCGTCGACGCGGCCGAAGCCGACGACGATGTTCTGGGCGTAACCCGCTTGGATCTCCAGGAATTCGTCGTCGTCGAGGATGCGGGTGATGACCTCGTGCATGTCGTAGGGCTGGTTCGGCGAATCCGGAATCAGCGTGTCGAGTTCGAGGTCCTCGTCGGTGAGGTTGTCCTCGATGGCGCCCGGGTGCGGCGGCGCCGGATAACGCGGCGGCTCGGCGTAGTTGTTGGGCGGCAGGTAGCTCAGCAGGTCACGGACGTAATCCAGGGCGTCCTGCTCACCGGAGGCGACGTAGTGCACGGTGCCGGACTTGGCCATGTGGGTGTGGGCGCCGCCCAGCTCCTCCATGGTCACGTCCTCGCCGGTGACGGTCTTGATGACGTCGGGGCCGGTGATGAACATCTGGCTGGTCTGGTCGACCATGATGACGAAGTCGGTCAGCGCGGGGGAGTAGACGTGGCCGCCGGCCGCGGCGCCCATGATCAGCGAGATCTGCGGGATCACGCCGGAGGCCTTGATGTTGTTGTGGAAGATCCGGCTGTAGAGGCCGAGGGAGACCACACCCTCCTGGATGCGGGCGCCCGCGCCGTCATTGATGCCGATCAGCGGGCGGCCGGTCTTGATGGCCAGCTCCTGGACCTTGACGATCTTTTCGCCGTAGACCTCGCCGAGGCTGCCGCCGAACACCGTGGCGTCCTGGCTGAAGATGCAGACCTCGCGGCCGTCGATGAGGCCGTAGCCGGTCACCACGCCGTCGCCGACCGGACGGTTCTCCTGCAGCCCGAAGTTGGTGCTGCGGTGCCGGGCCAGCGCGTCGAGCTCGACGAACGAGCCCTCGTCGAGCAGCGCCAGGATGCGTTCGCGAGCGGTGAGCTTGCCCTTGGCGTGGACCTTCTCCACAGCAGTCTCGCCGACCGGGTGCAGCGACTCCTCGGCGCGCTGACGCAGATCGGCCAGCTTGCCTGCGGTGGTGTGGATGTCGATCGTGTGGCCGGCGGCCGGTTCCGTAACGCTCGTCATGGGTGACGATGGTATCGGCCACTCTAAGAAGGCGCTAAGGGGCCCGTCGGCGCGGCGATTCCGGCACGGCCTGGCGCTGTCCGGAAAGCGACTATTTCTACGCGTGCGTCGACTTTTGGCAAATTCCCGATCATGATGCTGGATTCCCAGATATGGGAGAGGTTGCGCTTAGTTGGGTCGCGTCCCGACAGTCTGATCGGCAACGCCTGACGAAAGGGTGGCAAATCATTCGCTCGGCGAGCGGGAACCGGTCAGCTGGGTGTATACCCGAGTGACACACCAATTGACGCGCTCGCAGTAAAGAGAGCTTTGACCGGCTTATGGTTTATGTCACACTGTTGAGCGAACACGCGTTTAGCGGTTGCCACTTTTGACATTCGATAGCTACAGTCCTTTCGAGCGAACAACTGCCGGAGACTGTCGCACCGGCGGGCAAATCGATGCACCGCCGCCGCGGGGAGTGGAGTGCGGACCGAATCGAGGTTGCGTGCTTTGTCGTCTATGTGGTTTGGATCGGCTCGTCAGTGTTCTCGACCTGGGAGCGACGCCGCCCTGTGAGCGGTTCTTGGGCGCCGATGACCTCGATGCGCCCGAGCCGACGTTCCCGTTGCATCTCCGGCTCTGCGAAGGGTGCCTGCTGCTGCAGATCCCGGCGTTGATCACGCCGGAGGACACCTTCACCGAGTACGCGTACTTCTCGTCGTTCTCCGACAGCTGGGTGCAGCACGCCAAGACTTTTGTCGGCGACACCGTTGACCGGCTCGGTCTCGGCCCGCAGTCGTTGGTCGTCGAGGTGGCGAGCAACGACGGTTACCTGCTGCAGCATGTGGTGGCCGCGGGCATCCGATGCCTGGGGATCGAACCGTCACAGAACGTCGGGGCCGCCGCCTGCGACCGTGGGGTGCCGACGCGGACCGACTTCCTCGACGAGCAGGTGGCGCGCGCGGTGGTTCGCGAGCACGGCGCAGCGGATCTCGTCGTGGCCAACAATGTGTATGCGCACGTGCCCGACATCGTCGGTTTCGGCCGGGCGCTGCGGACCCTGCTCGCCGACGACGGCTGGCTCAGTATCGAGGTGCACCATGCGCTGAACCTGGTGACGCTCGGCCAGTTCGACACCGTCTACCACGAGCATTTCCAGTACTACACCGTCCTCACCGCGACCAGAGCCCTGGCCGCCGTCGGGCTCAGCGTCGTCGACGCCGAGCTGATTCCCACCCATGGCGGGTCCATCCGGTTGTGGGCGCGGCCGGATTCGCTTGGTGCTGAGCCAACTTCGAGGTTCTTCGACATCCTGGCACTGGAGGAACAGGCGGGGCTGCACGACACCGTCGGTTACCTCGGCCTGCGCGCCAGGACCGAGACGGTGCGCCATGAACTCTTGCGATTCCTGCTGGAGTGCAAGGCGGCGAACCTTCGCGTGGTGGGCTACGGCGCTCCCGGTAAGGGCAACACGCTGCTGAACTACTGCGGAATCCGTACTGACCTCATGGAATACACGGTGGACCGCAACCCGTACAAACACGGCCGGTTCACGCCGGGCACCCGCATTCCGATCCGCGAACCCGAGGTGATCGCCGACGACCGTCCGGACGTGGTGCTGGTGCTGCCATGGAATCTCGAAACCGAACTGACCGAACAGCTGTCGTACGTCTCGGACTGGGGTGGCCAGCTGGTCTACCCCCTGCCGAACCTGCACGTGGTCAGTGGGAAGCCGGAAGTGGTTGGGGGTCAGATCCGATGAAGGTGGTCCTGTTCTGCGGTGGGTACGGCATGCGGATGCGCAACGCGGTGGGCGATGACATTCCCAAGCCGATGCAGATGGTCGGGCCGAGGCCGCTGCTGTGGCACGTGATGCGCTATTACGCGCACTTCGGGCATAAGGAGTTCATCCTCTGCCTGGGCTATGGGGCTTCGCGCATCAAGGATTACTTCCTGGAGTATCGCGAGACCGAATCCAACGATTTCGTCATGCGCGACGGCGAGATTCACCTGCTCGACAATGACATCAGCGATTGGACGATCACCTTCGTCGACACCGGACTCGAGTCACCGATCGGGGAGCGCCTGCGGCGGGTGCGGGACCACCTCGACGGGGACGAGTACTTCCTCGCCAACTACGCCGACGTGCTGACCGACGCGCGGCTCGACGACATCGTGGACAAGTTCCACGCCTCGGGTGCCGCGGTGTCGATGATGCTCGTGCCACCGCAGCAGTCGTTTCACTGCGTCGAGGTCAAAGACTCCGGTGAAGTCAAGGACATCGTGCCCGTCGCGAACTTCCCGATCTGGATCAACGGCGGCTTCTTCGTTCTCTCCCAAGAGGTTTTCGACTATCTGCCCCCGGGCGGCGACCTGGTCGCCGACGCGTGCGAGAAGTTGGCGGGCGAGGGTCGGCTGTTCGGGTATCGGCACGAAGGCTTCTGGAAGCCGGCCGACACCTTCAAGGAGCGCGCCGAACTCGACGAGGGCTACCGCCACGGGCACCGGCCCTGGGCATTGTGGGAGCCGGCCCATGCGTGAACTGATGGCCGCTCGCGTCGACGAGATCGCCGTGGTCGGTGCGCATTGCGATGACATCGCCATCGGGATGGGTGGCACCTTGCTGACGCTGTCGGCGGACAAGCCGGGGCTTCGGGTGCATGCCCTTGTCCTCTCCGGTGCCGGCAGCGAACGTGAGGACGAGGAGCGGGCGGCGCTCGCCGCGTTCTGCCCGGGTGCGTCGGTACGGGTCAGCGTGTTGGACATTCCCGACGGCCGGACACCGGCGTATTGGCAGGACGTGAAGGCGGCACTGCACGAATTCCGCCAATCCTGCGAGCCGGCAATCGTTTTCGGGCCGCAGCGCCATGATGCCCACCAGGATCACCGGCTGCTCGCGGAGCTGCTGCCCACCGAGTTCCGTGATCACCTCATCCTCGGATACGAGATCCTGAAGTGGGAAACCGACACTCCGCAGCCGAACCTGTTCCACCCGCTGCCGCACGGGGTCGCCGAGAAGAAGGCCCAACTCCTGGGTAAGCACTATCCGTCGCAGGCCATGCATGACTGGTTCGACGACGAAGCCTTCCTCGGCTTGTCCCGGTTGCGCGGGGTGCAGTGCCGCAGCCGGCACGCCGAGGCGTTCACGGCAGAGAAGATGTCGCTGCGATTCGGAGGTCGTTGAATGCGCGTCCTCGTCACCGGGCACCAGGGGTACCTCGGCACGGTCATGGTCGGTGTTCTGCGTGCGGCGGGACACCACGTAGTCGGGCTCGACGCAGGCTATTTCGCCGACTGCGTACTGGGTCCCATGCCTCTTGACCCGGCCCAGGTCCGTGGGACCGGCCCGGTCGATCTGCGCGACGTCACCGCCGACGATCTCACCGGGGTGGACGCCGTCGTCCACTTGGCGGCCTTGTCCAACGACCCGCTTGGCGATCTCGCCCCCGACGTCACCTACGAGATCAACCACCGGGCGTCGGTACAGCTGGCGCACGCGGCCAAAGCCGCTGGCGTGTCGCGCTTCCTGTACGCCTCGACATGCTCGGTGTACGGATCGGCCGGCGACGACCTCGTCGACGAAGACGCGCCCCTTCGTCCGCTGACCCCCTATGCGGAGAGCAAGGTCTGGGTCGAGGACGACCTGGCCGCGATCGCCGACACCGGGTTCGCACCCGTATTCCTGCGCAACGCCACGGCTTTCGGCTTCTCACCGCGGCTTCGCGCCGATATCGTGCTGAACAATCTGGTGGGGCACGCGGTGCTCACCGGCGTGGTGAAGGTGCTCTCCGACGGCACGCCGTGGCGGCCGCTGGTGCACGCCCAAGACATCGCCGAGGCGTTCCTGCTGTGCCTGACCGCACCGGTGGATGCCATCTGGTGCCAGGCGTTCAACGTCGGAACCGAAGCCAACAACCTCACGGTGGCCGAGATCGCCCAAGCCGTCGCCGACGTCGTCCCCGCGACGGAACTGCGCATCACGGGGGAGACCGGCGCCGACCCACGTTCCTACCGAGTCGATTTCGCGAAGATCCGCGACCGCCTGGGATTCCAGGCGCACTGGTCGGTGGCCGCCGGTGCCTCGGAGCTGTACGCCACCTACACCAACCATGACCTGACCCAGGATGGCTTCACCGGGCGGTTCACCCGGTTGGCCCGCCTGAAGCAGCTTCGCGAGTCGGGCGTTCTCGACGAAACTATGTATCAGGGCGGTCGAGTTGGCTGACCATATCGCGCCAGCTGCCCGCCGCGCGGTCGCGTGCCGAGACGACGGTCGGAGTCATCGGCCACGCTATCGCGAGATCGGGGTCGTCAAAGGCGACGGCGAGGTCTTCGCTCGGGTCGTGTGGACGGTCGATCCGGTAGCACACGTCGGCGGTCGGCGTCAGGGCCTGGAACCCGTGCAGGAACCCGCGGGGTACGTACAGGTGGCGAAAGTCCGTGTCATCGAGCCGAATCGATACCTGCCGGCCGAAGGTCGGCGAATCGGGCCGGATGTCGACGACCACGTCGTGCACGGCGCCGTTGGCGCATCGGATCAGCTTGGCTTCACCGCCTCCCGAACGACCGTGCATACCGCGGATGGTGCCCTGCACCGAGCGCGACTGGGAATCTTGGATGAACGACGCGCTGATTCCGGCCGTGCCCAGGTAGCTGTCGAAGATGTCCGCGTCGAACGTGCGGGTGAAGAAGCCGCGGTCGTCGAAGAACGGTTGCGGGACGAGCACCATGAGGCCGGCGATGTCGGTTTGCCTGATCTCCACGAGGCCATGCTGCCATGAGTCGCTGCCGAGGATGTCGCAGTCGGGGGCCGGTACCCGTCTTGGATCTGGGCCGCGTTCCCGCCCAGGATTTCTTCCCGGCCGCCGCCGATCCTGTTGTGCCGGAGGAATCGTCACACCCGTTGGCGATGGTCATGTGCACCGCATGCGGGCTGGCGCAACTGGCCGACGACGACACCGTGACCGACGAACCGCGCGGTGTCGAGCCGCAGGCACTGCAGCGCCAGGCCGTCGATGCCGTGTCCCGGGTGGCCGCGGCGCACCTGTTGCGCGGGGAGACGGTGCGTGAGTTCGGCAGCCCGCACGGCGGCACCTGGTTACCGTTGCTCGCCGAACGCGGCTTCGCCCCGGCCGAGGTCGCCGATGTGGTGCTCGACAGTTTCGGCCTGATGCACGAGCCCGATCAACTGAACGCGTTCACCCGCCGTGCGCTCGCGACGGCGAAAGACGGTGTGCTGCTCGTCCAGTACCACTCATTGGCGACGATCGTCGGCAAGCGGCAGTGGAACGCCCTGCGCCACGGCCACTACGCCTACTACTCGACGACCGCGCTGCTCGGACTGCTCAAGCAGGTGGGGATGAGCGCAGTCGAGGCGTGGGAGTTCGACCTCTACGGCGGAACGGTATTGGTTGCCGCGCGGCACGGGCACGTCGCGCCGCCGCCGTCGGTGCGCCGCGTTCTCGCCGGCGAGAGAGCGAGCACCGATCTGGCGGCTGTCCGACGGTTGCAGCAGGCCGTTGACACTCACCGTCAACGGCTACGGCAGTGGCTCGAACTCCAGGCGGCGCAGCGGCGCCGGGTTTTCGCCTACGGCGCCGCATCGCGTGCGGTGGCGCTGTTCGCGCTCGCGGGAGTGACCACCGAGCTGATCGCTGCTGTCGCCGACGCCTCGCCGGCCAAGCAGGGACGGCGGATGCCGGGCACCGATGTGCCGATCATCGCGCCCGACGACCTGCTGGCCGCGGACCCCGACTGCGTACTGCTCACCCTGCCCGATCTTCTGCCCGAGGTCTCGGCTGGCTATCCACAGCTCACCGGACGATGGGTCAGTGACGACCGCTTCATGACAAGTGAATTCACGAATAAGACTGCGCCGCACCACCTTGACCGAGAGGAATCACGCTTATGAGTAAGGTCGTCGGAATCTGGGAGGCAATGCCGCATTCGACGCGGCGGCCGACCATCTCGGTCGTGATACCGGCGCTGAACGAGGAGCGCAACCTGGCCTACCTCGCGTCGCGACTGCCGCACGACGTCGACGAGATCGTGTTCGTCGACGGAGACTCGGCGGACAACACCGCGCTGGTGGCGCGCGAACTGTGGCCCAACGGTGTTCACCTGCGGCAGACCCGCAAGGGCAAGGGCAATGCGCTGGCGTGTGGATTCGCCGCCGCCTCGGGCGACATCGTCGTGATGATCGACGCCGACGGCAGCACCGACCCCGCGGAAATCCCGCGCTTCGTCGGCGCGCTCATCTCGGGCAAGGACTTCGCCAAGGGTTCACGTTTCGTCCAGGGCGGCGGCAGCAGTGACATCACCCGCCTGCGGCGCCTGGGCAACTGGGGGCTCAACACGTTGGTCAACACGCTCTTCGCCACCAAGTACACCGATCTCTGCTACGGGTACAACGCTTTCTGGCGCGACTGCCTCGCGGTGATGGACCTGCCCGACACTGAGATCCGGGACGCGCAGTGGGGCGACGGCTTCGAGATCGAGTCGCTGATCAACGTGCGCGTCGCCGCGAGCGGTATGCAGATCGCCGAAGTCAGCAGCTACGAGCTCGACCGCATCCACGGGGCCAGCAATCTCAACGCGACCAAGGACGGTCTGCGGATCCTGTGGACGATTCTGGCCGAATTTCAGCGGGCGCGCCGGCGGGGATGGCGGCGCAGTGTGCGCAACAGCGAGGTCACCGAGGCGGTGGGTTCGCGCCTGCGGCTCGGCGCCGAGGCGCACGATCATGAGCTACCTGACGTGCGACATGCGTGAGATGACCAACGGGACGGGGATTGAACAGTGTGCCAAGCAATTTCGTCAGAATGCCATACCGGGCGGGGCAGCGAGGCCAGGCGGCCCAAGGTCTCGCTGTGCATACCCGCCTTTCAGGCCGGCCAGTATCTGCGCGACACGCTCGACAGTGTGCTGGCGCAAGACTTCCCGGATCTCGAGATCGTCGTCGTCGACAACAACAGCACCGATGAGACACCCGCGATCCTGGACGCCATCACCGACGACCGCGTCCGGGTGGTCCGCAACGAGACCACCCTGTCGGCCGAGGACAATCACAACCTGGCGGTCAAGCTCAGCCGGGGCGAGTTCGTCAAGGTGATCAGCGCCGACGACACCCTTAAGTACAACTGCGTGGCGGCCCAGGCGGCCGTCCTGCAAAGCAATCCGGACGTGACCGTGGTGGCCAGCCGGACCGACTTCATCGATGACTCGGGTGCCCTTCTCTTCAGTGCGCGGGGTCTGCGTGGGATTCTGGGTCGCCAGACCGGTGAGCGGGTGATCCGACAGATCGTTCGCAGCGCCAAGAACCCGGTCGGCGCTCCGGTGTCGGTGATGTTCCGGCGCAGTGATTTCGACCGGTGCGGCGGCTTCCGCGGGCCGCACCTGTTCACGCTCGACATGGACCTGTGGACGCGGCTGCTGAGGTTCGGGCACTTCTACGGCATGCCCGAGACGCTGGCCGCCTATCGCATCAGGGGCGGCTCGCTGACCGCGCTGACCTCGGCGCGATCGCAGCTGGTGCAACAGGACACGTTCTCCCGCAAGCTGATCGACGATCCGCGCTGGGACATCCCATATGTGGACCGGCTGATGGGCAAGCTGAACCGATACGACGTCCTGCTCAAGCGGGTGATGCTGTTCAAGCTGAGCGGCGTGCGGGCGTCGCGGCGACGATCGTGGACGACACCGTGACCGTCTCGGTAGTGATCTGTGCCTACACCACCGCGCGCTGGGAGCGCCTGTGCCATGCGGTCGAGTCGGTATTGACCGGCAGCCGCAGGCCCGTGGAGGTGATCGTGGTGATCGACCACTGCGACGACCTGCTGGCCGTGGCGCAGCGACGCTTCGGTTCCGACCGGGGGGTTCGGGTGATCCCGAACGCCGAGACGCGCGGTCTGTCCGGGGCGCGTAATACCGGGGTCCGGGCCGCGCACGCCGAGGTGGTCGCCTTTCTCGACGACGATGCGGTGGCTGCGCCGGGCTGGGCAGACGCCCTCGGTGAGCACTACCGGGACCAGACCGTCGCCGGGGTGGGCGGGTACGCCAGCCCGGTGTGGCCGGACGTGCGCCCGAACTGGATGCCCGCCGAGTTCGACTGGGTGGTCGGCTGCAGCTACATCGGACAACCCGAACAGATTGCCCCGGTGCGTAATCCGATCGGGTGCAATATGTCGCTGCGCCGCTCGGTGCTCGACGAGGTCGGCGGATTCCGATCCGAGGTGGGGCGCGTCGGTGCCACACCGGTCGGCTGCGAGGAAACCGAGCTGTTCATCCGGGTCGCGGCCGCCGAAGCCGCCAACCAGGTGCTGTTCGATCCCGGCATTCGGGTCGACCATCACGTGTCCGACGACCGGACGACGCTGCGCTACTTCGTCCGCAGGTGCTACCACGAGGGGCTGTCCAAGGCCGTCGTGACCGACATGGCGGGAGCCGCAGCCGCATTGAGCAGTGAGCGCTCGTACGTCCGGCGGGTACTGCCGATGGCCGTCGTCCGCGAACTGCGGACGATGACGACCGCCGGACTGGCCCGGGCGTCGGCGATCTGCCTGGGACTGGCCGCCACCACGGCGGGATTCGCCCGCGCCAAGGTCAGTCGCAGCCTGTCCAGGAGTGCGCGGTGACCGCCGCGGAATCCGCGTGCCTGACGCTGGCGCCGGTGCTGCCGAATCCGGACCGGCCGAGCTGGAGCGGAGCCATCTGGATCGGCGAAGTCTGGCTTGACGCGGTGGAATCCGCCGACCGGGCGAGTGTGGACTGCGGCAGGCCCGCGCAGTGCCGACTGGAGAACGCCGAGGGGTTCTCGAAAGCCCGGCTCCTGGTCCGTGACCGGGAGCGGGCCGTCGGATTCGTCGACATCGCCGTGACCGACGGTCAGGTGGCTTTCGCAGAGCTGCGGGATCAGGTTGGCGCGCAGCGCTATTGCGCGCAGCGACGAATGCCGGAGTTGGCTGCCGGGAATTCAGCCGAGACCCCGCACGTGACGGTGGTGGTGTGCACCCGGGATCGCACGGACCTGCTCAAGTCGGCGGTGGCGTCGGTCCTGGCCGCCGACTACCCCGACTTCGACGTCCTGGTCGTCGACAACGCGCCACGCACCGACGCCACCCGCGAGTACGTCACCGGCCTGGCCGACAACCGGGTGCGACTGGTCACCGAACCGGTTGCCGGCCTGTCGCGCGCGAGGAACACGGGCCTGCTGGCCGCCACCGGGAACATCGTTGCCTTCGTCGACGACGACGTCGTCGTGGACCGGGACTGGCTCAGCGTCCTGGTCAAGGGCTTCGGCTACGGCGAGGAGGTGGCATGTGTGTCCGGCATGGTGCCCGCCGGTGAATTGCGAACCCCCGCACAGGCGTACTTCGAGAACCGGGCCGGCTGGACGGATTCGGCGCAGGTACGGATCTTCGAGTGGTCGCATGTGCCGCACGATGTCCCACTGTTTCCCTTCGAGGTCCGGCACTACGGGACCGGGGCCAACTTCGCCGTCGACCGGCAGGTGGTGATGAGCCTCGGCGGGTTCGACGAACGCCTCGGCGCCGGCACGAAGGTCAGCGGCGGCGAGGACATCGACATGTTTTTCCGCATCCTGCGCTCCGGGCGGCAGCTGGTGCGCGAGCCCGGCGCGATCGCCTGGCATCGGCATCGGGCGACCGCCGACGACCTGAGGGCTCAAACCCGGGGGTACGGATTGGGTTTGGGGGCCTGGCTGGCCAAGATCGGCTCGGACCCGCCGATGGCGATACTCGCGCTGAAGACGATCGCCCGGCGCCGGCCGGCGATGGTCCGCCATCTGCGGTCCACGGCGCAGCGGGCGGCGCCGTCGAGCACGGTGAAAAATGATCTGCCTGCCGACATCGGCAGCGGCACCTGGCGATTCATCGCGGCCGGGGCGTGGTTGTACCTCGGCGTGGCAGTGCGGCGCAGACTGTTCACGGCCGGCGGCTCATGGTGACCACCGAGGTCGTGCCTCCCGCCGCGGGGCGCAACATGACGGTCAACTCGCTGGCGTTGATCGCCTCCAGCCTGCTGACCGGAGTCTTGGGTCTGGTGTTCTGGGGGGTTGCCGGGCGGCTCTATCCCGCAACGGAAGTCGGGGTGGCGGCCGCGCTGATCACCTCGGCGCTGATGCTGTCGATGATGTCGATGTTGAGCATCGACAACATCTACGAACGCTTCCTGCCGGTGGCCGGTGAGAAAGCGGGGTCACTGATCAAACGGGGCTACCTGATCGTTGCGGGCACCAGCCTGCTCGCCGGCGCGGCGCTGGTGGCGTTGGGGCCGCGCGAGGAATTGTTCAGCTCGCGCTGGGCGATGGTGTGCTATCCGCTGCTGGTGATGGTGCTGGCGGTGTTCACGCTGTTGGACAAGACCGCTGTTGGCCTCGGGGTGACGAAGTGGTCTGCGGCCAAGAACCTGATCCACGCGATCGTCAAGCTCGCGGCACTGTTCGCTCTGGTCTGGACCGGTAGCGGTGCGTCCATCGTGCTGGCCTGGGGCGCGACCGCGGCCGCCGGAATTCTGTTCGTACTGGCCGCAATGCGTCGGCGGTGGCGCACCCACGATCAGTTCCGCAGACCGTCGGAGCTTCCCGCGCAGCGGCAACTGCTGTCATATGTCGGGTCGTCGTTCGGGATCACCACCCTGTGGCTGATCGGCCCCCTCGTGGTGCCGCTGATCGTCGTCAGCCGGTTCGGCGCGGCGGCGAACGCGCACTTCGCGGTGGCATGGGCGATCATCAATGCGCTGTACTTCGCGGTGCACCTGGTGATGAGCCCGTTCGTCGCTGAGGTGGCCGCACATCCCGACAGGGTGGCAGCACTGTCGACTCGGATGGTGCAGATGATGGTCGCCGTCTCCGTCGTAGGAGCACTCGGACTGGTCCTGGTCGGTCCGTTTGTGCTGGGGCTCATCGGTTCTGACTATCGCGCGCAGGGGCAGGGGATGCTCGTGCTGGCGGCGGTGTTCGTGCCGCTGTCCGCGGTCAGCGCGATCTACGAGGGATTCGCACGGGTGAGCCGCAGGCTGACCCTGATGGTCGTGATGCGGTGCGTGTCGACGGTGACCGTGGTCGTGGGGACACTGCTGATCACCGCGCACACCGGGGTGGTGGGTGTCGGCTGGGCATACCTTGCGGCGGAGGCGATTCCGGCGGCCATCCTGTTGCCGCCCGCGATTCGCTGGCTGCACCGCGCCCGCGCGAACAGTGTCGCTCAGAGCGGATACTGACGGGCCCAGTCCACCGTTATCGAGGCACCGTCGCTCAGGTTCGCGCCGAAGTTGTCGAGTTGTATGCACAGGTGCATCGGACCCGGGGGCAGGTGGGCCGGGTCGGCGGCCTCCCACCACTGCACGCCGTCGACGTACATCGCCACCCGCGTCGGGGTCCATTCGACCGCCCAGCTGTGCCACTGCGTCGCATCGATGCGCACTGCGCTCGAGTCGCGCTCGTCGTTCGGGCCGTAATGCAGCCAGCCCTCGACGGACTGCCGGGTGGGATCGCCGATCTCCATGAAGTCGACTTCACCTCCGGCAGGCCAGTTTTCAGCGTCTGGCCACAGCAGCAGCAAGCTGTGATAGTCCGGACCCGACGGCGACGACTTGACGCAGGCTTCCCAGCGGCCGTGCAGTTGCCCTGGGAGCCAGGCCATGCCGCCCGAGTTCCCCTGGGCATCACCGGTCAGGGTCAGCCTGCCGTCGGTGACGGAAACCGCTGCCGGCGTGCGCCTGCCGTTGCCGTTGTGGCCGGGTCCGTCGTAGATCGACCACTGATTGAGCGATCCCGGGTCGGTGAAGTCGTCGACACGGTTGGGCGCGCCCCACCCGTGTGCGGCGGCCGCAGTGTTGGGGCAGTTGCCGTTGCCGGTTTGTGCACCGGCGACCGGACGCAGCAGCGCCGAGGAACCAACGGTGAGTGCGAGGACGCTGACCGCCACGCTGGTCATCGACATCACCACACGAGCGGCTCGCGGAATGGCGGCAGGCATGTGCTCCCTTGGTCCCGACCCGTGGGAACTGCCAGTTTACCTAGCTATTGGACCGATCGCCTCGGCCGATCGACGTGATCCAGCGCAACGCCGTGCCCGCCGCGCTCGGCCCCCGGAAGCGGGTGCAGTCACACAAACCGCAGTCCGTGCCCCGTCGGTAGTGCTCGTGCGCCGAACGGTCGTGTCCACACTTACACTGCCGATCTCGCATAAGTGTCGAACCATACGCTGCGCGGCTATGCACCCTGTCCCATTTGCCTCGGCTGGTCGGCCGTCAGCCAAGGCCGGATTGCTCGGCGGACCGAATGCTGAGTCGAGCCGCAATGGTGTATTGCCCTGGCGCCGAATCGAATTCAGCAGCCCGGCCGTGCCCGATAACGGCTGCGCGCCCCAGTCGGATCGTTACCAAAGTGATAGGTGCGCTCAATACCGAAAGTGATTTTGCCCACATAGCGTCAGGTGCGCGCGCTCGCCGAGCGCCCTCTACGCGATGGAGCCACGATGTTCCGCTGGTGCTCGGCGACTGTGATGACGATGGCCCTCGTGTGGGGCGTGGTGCTGTCCGTGGCGCCACCGGCCTCGGCCGCCGATGCGACATCGATCGAGGCCGAAACGATGCGCCTCTCGACAACCAAGGGCGCGAAAATCGTCACCGATCCGACCGCATCCGGTGGAACCGCGCTCGGTTTGACCGGCGCGGTGACACTCTCGGCGACCCTCGCGCTGCCGCAATCGGTCAAGATCGTGATGCGTTCCAGGGGACTGCAGTGTTTCGGGGCGCCTGTCGCCGCGGTGATCGTTGACGGTGTGGTGATCGGCCGCAGCCCGATCACCGCGACCGCGTGGACCGATTACACCGCGACCGCCAACATCCCGGCGGGAACGCACACGATCGGAATCAAGTTCGCAAACCCGCAGTGGTTCTTCTGCGTCCGCGCGCTGTACATCGACACCGTCAGCATCGTGGCGTCGACCACCACCCAACCCGGTGACCGGACGCAGGCGCCGGTGGCCGACCTCCCTGGGTGGAAGCACATCGTCGCCGACAACTTCACCAAGGACGCCCCGTTGGGAAGCTGGGCGAACCCCTCGGATCCCGCCAAAGTCGTCTACGTCGGCGACGGCGGAACGCAATGGCTCACCTACCCGCAGACATTCACCGACACCTACCAGCATCGCCCGTATCGCCCCGACCAGGTGCTCAGTGTCGGCAACGGGACGCTGGACTACTACCTGCACAACGTCGACGGCCAACCGGCCGGCGCCAACCCGTCCCCGATCCTGCCGAACGGCACCCAGTATCAGACCTATGGCCGCTATTCGGTGCGGCTCAAAGCCGACACCGCGACGCTGGCCGAGTATCACATCGCGTTCCTGCTGTGGCCGCAGTCCGAACTGTGGCCCAGCGACGGTGAGGAGGACTTCCCCGAAGGGGCCTTGTCGTCGACCGCCAAGGCGTTCGCGCACTATGCCCGCTCGACCGGCGGCCAGGACGGAGTGGACACCGGCAAGCTGTTCACCGACTGGCACGTGTACACCATCGAGTGGGTGCCCGGACATGTCCGGTTCTATCTCGACGACGCTCTGGTGCTGGACAGCACCAAGTACGTGCCCAGCAAGCCGATGCGCTGGCAACTGCAGATCGAAACCGACGGGAACGGAACCAACAGCGGTCATGTGCTGGTCGACTGGATTTCCATCTGGTCGTACACAGGAAGTTGACACCCGAGCGTGCGATATCAGCTAACGGTAGGCTAAGTCGGTGCTGCACACCGTCGAGAGCCCGCCGGCACCGCCGGCTCTCCGGACGCCACTGCCGCCCTGGGTTCCGCTGACCGTCGTCGTCTCCGCAACTCTGATCGCCGCTTCAATTGTCGTGACCGTGCTCGCCCGTGTCGGCGTGGCCGATGTGCTGCCGCCGTCGGTGCGCGCCGTTGTGGGAGTTCTGGCGGTGTTCGCCATACCGGGCCTTCCGATCGCTGCACTGTTGCGATTGCCGAACGGGTTGTTCGCCGGTGTTGCGGTGTCGGTGTCGCTCGCGGTGAACATCCTTGTCGCACAATTCAATTACGCGGGGGACTTCCATCGGCCATACGCCGCCCAATACGCGGTGCTGACCCTGGGCGTGGTCGCCACCGCGGTGTTGGCACGCCAGTGGTATCGCCATCCCGGCTCGGCGCCGGTGGCGGGCGTATTGCGCTGGGCGCGAAGCGGATTGGCCCCGACCGGCGACCGGCGAATCAGCCTTACGCTGCTGCTGGCCGTGGTGGTGTTGTTCGGCACCGCTGTCTATCGGCTTGACGTGCATGCCGCCGGCGCCCTTGGCGTAGTCGGCATCCTCGGTGTCGACTACTGGGTCGGGATGGTGCTGCTGTGCGTCGTCTTCGTCATCGAATACCGCCGCGCCGCCATCGACCGGCTCACGATCGCCGTCGCCAACGTCGTCCTCACCGCGTACATCACCATGCCCGTCGCCTGGTCGCTGGGCACCGCGCCGTTCGTGACCGGCTACGTGCACCGCATGATCACCAACTGGCTGATCACCGCGGGCACGCTGCCGCCGCCGGTAGACGCCCGGATCAGCTGGGCCGGCTTCTTCTCGGCCGCGGCCAACCTGATCACCACTACCGGCTTGTACGACAGCGTGATCCTCGTGGTCAGTGCGTCGCTGGTCTTCGGTGTCCTGCTGATGTTCCCGGTCTATGCGATCGGCCTGTCGATCACCGGAAGCCGGCGGGTCGCGTGGCTCGGTGTCACGATGCTCACGCTCTTCAACTGGTATCAACAGGACTACTTCGCCCCGCAGGCCGTCGCGATGCAGTTCTACGCCACGATCCTGGCCGTATTGCTGTGGCAGTTGCGCAATTCGAACGTTCCGGCTCTCGCGGGCAGCTGGGCCCGGCGCATGACGACGGCATGGCGGCGGATACCGGGACGGGTGACCGGCCGCGGCGGGGGATGGACCCTGGCGGTCGAAGCGACGTTGGTGCTCATCCTCGCCGCGATGGTGGTGGAGCATCAGCTGACACCACTGTCCGCGATCGGCGCACTCGTGGTCTTCGCGGTTGCCGGTGTGACCCGGTACAAGCTGCTGTGGCTGGCGGCGTTCGTGATGTTCATCTTCTGGTTTCGCTATGGCGCCACCGCGTACTGGACGGGCCACCTCGGCCAGGTGATCTCCGATATCGGTGGCGTCGATCAGAATCTGAATTCCAGTGTTTCGCAGAAGATCACCGGTGATCCCACCTATCGCCGCATGCAGCTGCTGCGGCTGGTCGCCGCACTGGTGGTGATGGGGATGGCCGGTCTCGGGTGGCTGCGGCTGCGTCGGCTGCCGCGCAGCCGACCGTGGCTGATCGCCGCCCTGGCACTGGGGCCGTTCGGTTTGGTGTTGCTCCAAAGTTATGGCGGCGAGGTGGCGATCCGCGCCTTTCTCTATGGGTCCCCGGTTCTTTCGCCGCTGGCCGCGTTGAGCATCATGCCGCTGCTGCGGCCGCGCAGCGGTGGCGTCGTCGCGCGACGGGTCACCGCCGCGGCGGCAGGCATCGTGTTGCTCTTCACCGCCCTGCTGGTGACGGCCAACCGCGGGCTCAACATCTCGTTCGAGCGCACGACACCGCACGAGTTGGCCATCGGTACCGAACTCGTCGACCGGATCGGCAACGCCGGGCTGGGCTATTGGGGCCAGGGCGCCCTCTACGGAGTGCCGCGAAAGTTCGAACTGAAGACCGCGTGCTTCGAATCCGCGGAGGATCTGGCCGACTGCACGGCGCAACCCGAAGTTCAGTACTTCTCCAACACCCAGCAGGACGAGAACTTCGTCCGCTACAGCGCCGGGGTCAGCCGCGACACGACGCAACGCGCACTGGAGCTTTTGCAGACCGAGAAGGGCTATCAGAAGATCTACGACTCCGGCGGGGTGCTGGTGCTCAAACGGCCCGACGTGCCGGACGTCCATCTCGGAGGTGGCCGATGATCGAACTCGCGTTGTTTGCCGCGGCCGGGCTGTTGTATGCGCTGGCCAGTTATCGGCGCGAACGGGCGGTGCCCGGGGACGGGACACGCCGCATTGACCGGACCACCGCGATCGTCATGATCGAGGCGGTGTGCATGGCCGTCGCCGCCGTCGTCGCCGCACTGCTCTACATGGTGACGGTGGTCTCGTGAGGGAGGATCAGACCGACATGGTGACGCAAGGGCGGTCCAACAGGACAACGGTGACCTGTGCCAACGGTCATGAGAACCCGGACGGGCAGTATTTCTGCGGCGACTGCGGAGCCGCGCTGGAGCCGGGACTGCTGATCTGCCTGTCCGGGCACGCCAATCCCGATGACCGGAGATTCTGCGGCGACTGCGGTGCACCTCTGGTCGCACCGCCGGACGTCGAATCCGCCAACTCGACCGCACGCTGGTCGGTCGACCCCACCGGCCGGCATCAGTGCCGCTACTGGGACGGGGTTCGCTGGACGCGGCACGTGGCCGATGGCGGAACCCTCGGAAGCGACCGCGCCCGCCCGTCCGGCGGGCGGGTGGATTCCTGGATCGCGCTGGTCGCCGGGCTGATCACGGTGGCACTGCTGGCCGGTGCGGGTGCCGACATCTGGGTTCAGCTGTCCCGGGCGAAGGACACCGCGAAGGAGAAACAAGCAGCCGCGCAGACCACCACCACAAGCGCGCAGACGTCGGCCGTGGCAGCATCGACGACCATCAGCGAGCCGCCGCCGGCGGAACCGCCTGCCGCGCCGGTATTGGTCCGCGTCGCGACCCCATGCCAGCCCGGCAGCGCCGAGGGCATCGCCGCCGACGGTTCGGCCACCTACTGTGCGCGCCTCGCCGACACCGACACCTACCTCTGGTCGCTGACGCCCGGCGACATCCCGATGCCCGACGTCGGACAAGGTGGCGACCCGGCGATCGCAGTGTGCATGGCCCAGACCGAACGCACTGAAGCTGGCTGCGTCGAATATCTCCAACCTGCTCGGTGATCGGGGCGACTAGGTAATCTTCGGCGCGTGGGATATCCCGAGAACGTGCTGGCCGGGGGCGAGCAGGTGGTGCTGCACCGCCACCCGCACTGGAAACGACTGGTCGGTCCGATCCTGGTGCTGCTGATCGCGACGATTCTGGCCGCGTTCGTGGCCGCACTGGTCAACAACACCAGCTGGGACCCGACCGCCAAGAAGGTACTTTTCGGCGTGATCGCGGCGATCTGGCTGATCCTAGTCGGCTGGCTCACGTTGTGGAAGTTCTTGAATTGGCTCACAACGCATTTCGTGATCACCGACCGCCGGGTGATGTTCCGGCACGGACTGCTGACCCGCTCAGGTATCGATATTCCGTTGGCGCGCATCAACAGTGTGGAATTCCGGCACGGACTGCTCGATCGCATGATGCGCACCGGCACGCTGATCATCGAATCGGCGAGCCAGGATCCTCTTGAATTCCACGACATTCCCCGCGTGGAGCGGGTGCACTCACTGCTCTATCACGAAGTCTTCGACACTCTGGGCTCCGAAGAGTCGCCCAGCTGACGTGCGGTTCGACGGCGCCGCAACGGTGTGACGGTGCCGCCCGCCTCGTACTCGTCCTCCAGCGCCTCGGCGATTCCACCGCCGGTGAGCGTGGACTCGAGCCCCTTGTCGTGGGCCGGGCCGAACTCGTCGGGGAAGACCCAGCGCCGGAACGCCCAGAACCGGAACGCCATCTGCAGCAGATTGCCGATGAGGTAGGCGGACAGGAAGTCGGCGATGTTCTCGACAGTCAGGGATACGTGCGGCACACGCAGCTCCAGCACGTAGCTGGAGAACCACAGCGGCGCCATGCTCAGCAGTACGCCGACGCCGCTGACCACGAAGAACAACAGTGCCTCGTGGTGACGCTCGCGCCCGCCCCGGTTCCGGAAACTCCATTCCCGGTTCAGCACGTAGGAGGCGATCACGGCGACGATGCCCGCGATCACCTTGGCGGTGACCGGCTTGGGCTCGAGGATCGTCAGCTTCAGCGTGTAGAAGATCGCGGAGTCGATGATGAACGTCGTCGCACCGACGATCGCGAACTTGATGAGCTCGTGATGCCGCTCGGCGAAGGGCCGGATCGGTCGGGGGAGCCGAGCGATGGTGGCATCAGCGAAAGACACAAGGAGCAAGTCTACGGAAGTCACCGCAGGTGTGCGTACTCGCGCAGGTCTGACACCATGATGGCCGTGTCGAAGCGCCCCACACCCCCCATCGTCGCCATGGTCGGCGGCGGGCAGCTGGCCCGGATGACCCACCAGGCCGCGATCGCCCTCGGCCAGAGCCTGCGGGTGCTGGCCGTGAGCTCCGACGACCCGGCCGCTCAGGTGAGTCCCGATGTCGTCATCGGCGCGCACACCGACCTCGATGCGCTGCGCCAAGCGGCCACGGGCGCCGCCGCGTTGACCTTCGACCACGAGCATGTGCCGACCGAGCTGCTCGACACGCTGGTCGCCGAAGGCGTGAAGGTCTTCCCGCCGCCGGAAGCGCTGGTCCACGCCCAGGACAAGCTGGTGATGCGGCGCAAGCTGGAGAAGCTGGGCGCGCCGATCCCGCGGTTTACCGCGGTAAACCACGTCGACGACGTCGACGCCTTCGCCGCAGAAACCGGCGGGCCTGTCGTGATCAAGACCGTGCGTGGCGGATACGACGGCCGCGGCGTGGTGCTCGCCCGTGATCTTGCCCACGCTCGCGAGGTGGTCGCCGACTATCTCGCCGACAACGTGGCGGTGCTGCTCGAGGAGCGGGTGGCGATGCGGCGCGAGCTGTCCGCGCTGGTGGCCCGCTCACCGTTCGGTCAGGGCGCGGCGTGGCCAATCGTGGAAACCGTGCAGCGCGACGGCATCTGCGTCACCGTCGTGGCACCTGCGGCGGGGCTCTCCGACGAGCTGGCCGCCGAGGCCGAGCAGCTGGGGCTGAGGCTGGCCGGTGAGCTCGGCGTGGTCGGGGTGTTGGCCGTCGAGCTGTTCGAGACCACCGAGGGGACGCTGCTGGTCAACGAGCTGGCGATGCGGCCGCACAACTCCGGGCACTGGACCATGGACGGCGCGGTGACCAGTCAGTTCGAGCAGCACGTCCGGGCCGTTCTGGACTATCCGCTCGGCGATACCCGGCCGATCGCGCCGGTGACCGTGATGGCCAACGTGCTCGGCGCGCCGCAGGCACCGCAGATGAGTGTCGACGAGCGGTTGCACCACCTGTTCGGCCGCATCCCGGAGGCCAAGGTCCACCTGTACGGGAAGGCCGAACGGCCGGGCCGCAAGGTGGGTCACGTCAACATCGTCGGTGCGCCGGATTGTGACGTTGATCAGGTACGTGAACGGGCCGAGCGAGCGGCACACTGGTTGTCTCACGCGGAATGGACTGACGGATGGGACGGGCACAGCGCGAATGACTGACAAACCGGTGGTGGGCCTGATCATGGGGTCTGACAGCGACTGGCCCGTCATGGAAGCGGCCGCCGAGGCGCTGGCCGAGTTCGAGGTGCCGTTCGAGGTCGGCGTCGTCTCCGCGCACCGCACGCCTGGGCGGATGCTGGACTACGCGCGCGCGGCGGCCGGCCGCCATATCCAGGTGATCATCGCCGGCGCCGGCGGGGCGGCCCATCTGCCCGGCATGGTGGCCTCGGCCACGCCGCTGCCGGTGATCGGGGTGCCGGTCCCGTTGGCCAAGCTCGACGGGCTGGATTCGCTGCTGTCGATCGTCCAGATGCCGGCGGGAGTGCCGGTGGCCACGGTGTCGATCGGCGGCGCCCGCAACGCCGGGCTGCTGGCGGTGCGCATTCTGGCGACCTCGGATGTGGCGCTGCGCAAGCGGATGGAGGCCTTCCAGGACGATCTGGAAGCGCAGGTACTGGCGAAGGATCGTGCGCTGCGGGAGCGATTACTCGGTGAGTGACGGGCCGGGTAAAGTTACCGGTGAGTAGCAAGGAGGCTGTGATGGCTGGAAATCCGGATTTCGACGTATTCAAGTTGCCCGAGGAGCACGACGAGCTGCGGGCTGCGATCCGCGCGCTGGCGGAGAAGGAGATCGCTCCCCACGCTGCGGACGTCGACGAAAACTCGCGCTTTCCTCAAGAGGCCCTGGACGCGCTGAACGCGTCGGGTTTCAACGCCGTCCATGTGCCGGAGGAGTACGGCGGTCAGGGTGCGGACTCGGTGGCCGCGTGCGTCGTCATCGAGGAGGTCGCGCGGGTCGACGCGTCGGCGTCGCTGATTCCCGCGGTCAACAAGCTTGGCACGATGGGTTTGATCCTGCGCGGGTCCGACGAGCTGAAGAAGAAGGTGCTGCCGTCGATCGCCGGGGGTGAGATGGCGTCGTACGGCCTGAGCGAGCGCGAGGCCGGTAGCGACGCGGCGTCGATGAAGACCCGCGCCAAGGCCGACGGCGACGACTGGATCCTCAACGGCGCCAAGGCCTGGATCACCAACGGCGGCAAGTCGAGCTGGTACACCGTGATGGCCGTGACCGACCCGGACAAGGGCGCCAACGGCATCTCGTCGTTCATGGTCCACATCGACGACGAGGGTTTCTCGATCGGTCCCAAGGAGCGCAAGCTCGGCATCAAGGGTTCGCCGACCACCGAGTTGTACTTCGAGAACTGCCGCATCCCGGGTGACCGGATGATCGGCGATCCCGGCACCGGTTTCAAGACCGCGCTGGCCACCCTGGACCACACCCGCCCGACCATCGGTGCCCAAGCCGTCGGTATCGCGCAGGGTGCGTTGGACGCGGCGATCGAATACACCAAGGACCGCAAGCAGTTTGGTTCGTCAATCTCGGATTTCCAGGGTGTGCAGTTCATGCTCGCCGACATGGCGATGAAGGTCGAGGCGGCGCGGCTGATGGTCTATTCGGCGGCTGCTCGCGCCGAGCGCGGTGAGCCCAACCTCGGGTTCATCTCGGCGGCGTCGAAGTGCTTCGCCTCCGACGTCGCCATGGAGGTCACCACCGACGCCGTGCAGCTGTTCGGCGGTGCCGGTTACACCGTGGACTTCCCGGTGGAGCGAATGATGCGCGATGCCAAGATCACTCAGATCTACGAGGGTACGAACCAGATCCAGCGGGTCGTGATGTCCCGGGCGCTGCTGCGCTAGTCGGCTGGTCGCAGGTGGGTGATGTCGCCCGCCGATACCGTGACGACGTCGGCGCCGGTGTCGATACGAAGCCGGCCCAGTGAGTCGACATCGATTGCGGTGCCGGTGATTTCGTGATCGCCGGGCATCATTGCCCGGACGCGACTGTCCAGCGTGGCGCTTCGTTGCCGGTAATCGTCGACGAGCGCCGGGTCGGGTCCCGCTGCGCTGCGCCACTTTTCGATGCGGGTGGTCAGTTCGCGCAGGATGGCCGCCGTCAACACGTCGCGGTCGAGCTGCGAGGCGCCCAGCATCTGCAGTGAGGTGGCCCGGGGATCAGGCGCCTCCTCGGCGGTCAGGGTGACATTGAGTCCCAAACCGACCACGATGACCGGATCGGGTGCGGCCACCTCGGCCAGGATGCCGGCGAGCTTGCCGGTTCCGACCAGGACGTCGTTGGGCCACTTCACGCCGGCTTCGATCCCGGTGGTGGCCTTGACGGCATCGACGAGGGCGACGCCGGTGAGCAGCGGCAGCCAGCCCCAGCCCTCCGGTGGGACGCCGTCGGTGCCGACGCCGATCGATAAGGCGATCTGGGAGCGCGGCGGCGCAGACCAGCTGCGGCCGTTGCGGCCGCGGCCTGCGCTCTGGTGCTCGGCGAGCAGAACGGCGCCGCGAATGTCCTCGCCCGCGGCGTGCCGCGCCAGCAGGTCGGCGTTGGTCGAGCCGGTTGTCTCCACGATGTCGAGGCGTTGCACGGGCAATCCGGACAGGGACGCGAGATTCAGCGGTGCGCGGCTCACGTCTGCGAGCCTAGTCACGCCAGCTCGAGGGTCACCTTCTCGGTCTCGCGACGCCGTTCAAGAACGCCTGCATCGGGATTGGTCACCTGGACCAACGAAGCGCCCGCGACGAACACCGCCAGCAGGTTGGTGACGATCTCGTCCGGTGTGGACCATGGCAGCGACGACATCACCCGGTCAGCGGCCGTCAAGCCGGACGCGGCAGCGGAATCGGACGCCGCACCCAGCACATCGTCGACCGAGCGGCCATCGAGCGCCGCACCCGGCCGCGGCTCGGCGGCGTACTGGTCGCCATGCACCCGCACCGCGGTCGCGTAATCGGTGACGCCGATCGGCAGGTCGGGCGCCGGCTTGCCGAACGGGTCCAGAGACAACACGGCGACCTCACCGCCAGCCACCGCCTCGTCGGCCTCGTCCAGTCGCTCTGATGTGCACAACGCGATATCCGCGGGCCCCGACAGCACGACCTCGGCGCCGATCCACCAGACGCCCAGCAGCACCGCCGCCGTCTGCCAGTGCGCGGGCAACAGCACCGCAACCCGGGTGCCCGGCCCCGCGCCCAGTTCGTCACGTAACAGGTTGGCGGTCTTGGCCGCCCAGTTGGCCAGAGTGACCGTGGAGAGCTCGATGCGCTCGCCCGTCGCATCGTCGTAGTAGGTGATCCGCGGACCCATCGGGTCGGCCTTCAACAGCGAATCCAGCACGGCCGCAGTCAGATTGGTCATCAGTTGACGCACTTGGGGTCATCCGACCCCGCGGTGATGATCGGTGACGGCGGGGGAGCCGTCCCGTCGCCGGCCTGACCCGCTGCCTGGCTGACCGCGGCCGAGGTCGGCAACGAACCCTCCAGGCCCGAACCGGGGCCGGTGTAGTCGCTGGCCAGCACCACTCGCACACTTCCGGCCGGGATCGAAGCGTCGGCCACGACCGGCAATCCGCCGAGTTCCTTGGCGACGGCCTGCGCGCCCAGGTCATCCTCCTTGGCGGCCTGCACCTGGCTGCGCGTGACGTGGTCTTTGTCGTTGTTGCCGATGCTGCCTGCACCAAAGCCCTTGGCTGACAGCACATCCGACACCGCACCGGCGAGCCCGTTGATATCGGTGTCGTTGACCACGTCGGCCTTGGTCTGCTCAGGGGAGTAGGCGATCTTCTCGGTCTTGCCCTCGGCCTGATCGTGCAGCAGGCTGTCCACCCACTCCTGCACCTGGCTGGGATCGACCCGGACCACCGATTGCATGCCGTCGTCGCTCCAGCCGGCCTCATCGAGCACCGGGATCGTCGCGAACGCCACGTTGCCGCCCGCGAGATGCTCGAGCTGCTTGACGAAATCCATGATGTCCCAACCGGATGAGATGACCACCGAGCGCTGGATCGCATCCTGCAGCTTGTTCAGCGTCGACGGGCTGGTCAGCGTCTTCCCGGAAAGCACCTGGTGGGCAAGGGAAGCCATCACGACCTGCTGGCGGACCACCCGGTCCAGATCGCCGCGTGGCAGGTCGTGGCGCTGCCGGACGAAGCTGAGCGCCTGCGGGCCATTGAGCTTCTGCCAGCCGGCCGGGAAGTCGGCACCGGAAAGGGGTTCGTACACAGCGTCTTTGAGGCAGACATCGACACCGCCGAGGGCGTCGGTGATCAAAGCGAAGCCGAGCAGCCCGATCTCGGCGTAGTGGTCGACCGTGACACCGGTCAGATCGGCGACGGTCTTGATCAGTGCCTCGCGGCCCGCCTCGGTGGCTTTGGGCTCGGCTTCGGCGGGATCCATGCCCTGCTGCTCGACCAGCTGCTTCATCTTCTGGAGCTTGACCTGGCCGTAGACGCCGTTGATCTTCGTCTTGTCCAGGCCGGGCGCCTTGACGTAGGAGTCTCGGGGGATCGAGATCGCGGTCGCCGACTTCCCGTTGTTGGGTATGCGGACGAGGATGATTGTGTCGGTGTTGGTCGACACGTCATCACCGGCGTGCAGGGCGGCGAGCTCGTCCTCGGACAGCGGGTTGCCGTGCGCGTCGGTGCGACTGTCCATGCCGACCAGCAGGATGTCGATCGCGCCGTCCTGGCCACCGCCACCGAGCGCGGCGGTGCTCATGTGGAAGATGCCGTCCTCGAACGACCGGATCTTGCCCCAGGCGACACCGGTGCTGACCATCACGGTCACAGCGATCAGCGCGAGCACGGTCCGGACCACCCGCTGGGCGCCCGCCCGTGCTTCGGTGTCAGCAGGCATCAGCCCAGGCTACTGGTGAGGTGGGCGCATCCCGGGTAGCCGAAACCGGCGTGCCAGACTCGTAATTGTGGTGGCGAGGATCGTGATTTCGGGTGCCGGCGGCCAGGTGGGACGGTTTCTTGCAGGTGAGGGCGCCAGACGGGGCCTCGAAGTCAGCGCATTGACGCACGCGGAATGGGACATCACCGATCCGCGAGCCGCCGAGCGGTTCGTCGCCGAATCAGATCTGGTGGTCAACTGCGCAGCGATCGCAGGAGTCGACCTCGCCGAGGCTGACCCTGACGCCGCCTACGCCGTCAACGCCACCGGTGCGGAGAACGTCGCGCACGCCTGTGCCCGAGTCGGCGCGTCGCTGATCCACATCTCCACCGATTATGTCTTCGGTGGTGAGCAGCGCCGCCCGTACGACGTCGGCGACGCCACCGGGCCGGTGGGCGTGTACGGGCGCAGCAAGCTCGCCGGTGAAGTGGCCGTGCTGGCCGCCATGCCCGACGCCCACGTCGTGCGCACCTCGTGGGTGTACACCGGCGGCGACGGCAACGATTTCGTGGCCGGGCTGCGCCGGCTGGCCGCCACCGACGGCACCACCGATGCGGTCGACGACCAGGTCGGGTCACCCACGTACGTCAAAGACCTCGCCGACGCGGTGTTCGTGATCGGTGAGGGGCACATTCGGGAGCCGATCCTGCACGTCGCCAACGAGGGCGCATGCACGCGCTTCGAGCTGGCCCAAGCGGTCTTCGACGAGCTGGGCGCCGACCCGCAGCGGATCCGGCCGATCAGCACCGCGCAGGCCGGGCGTCCGGCGCCGCGTCCGGTGTATTCGGCGCTGTCGATGGCGACGTCGGTGCGCGCCGGGCTCACGCCGCCGCGGCCGTGGCGGGAGGCGTTGGCCGAGGCGCTTGCTCAACCCATCCCCGGCGGACAGTTACCCTCTACGCCGTGACGTCGAGCCGCCCCCTGACCGTGGTGACGGTGACGTACTCGCCGGGTTCACACCTGGATCGCTTCCTGTCGTCGTTGACAGTGGCCACCGACCGGCCGGTGACGGTGGTGTTGGCCGACAACGGCTCCACCGACGGGACCCCGGAGGAAGCGGTGGAGCGCTATCCCGGCACCCGACTGGTCCGCACGGGCGGCAACCTCGGTTACGGCAGCGCCGCCAATCGTGGTGTGGCGACCGTTCCCGCCGACGACGAATTTGTGATCATCGCCAACCCCGACGTGGTGTGGGGACCGAACAGCATCGACGAGTTGCTGGAGGCCGCCGAGCGCTGGCCCCGCGCCGCGGCGCTGGGACCGCTGATCCGCGACCCCGACGGCTCGGTCTACCCGTCGGCACGCCACCTGCCCAGCCTGGTGCGCGGCGGCATGCACGCGGTGGTGGGCTTCGTCTGGAAGACCAACCCGTGGACCAAGGCCTACCGGCAGGAATACCTCGAGCCGACCGAGCGGCCGGTGGGCTGGCTGTCGGGATCATGCCTGCTGATCCGGCGCGCGGCATTCGACCAGGTCGGTGGGTTCGACGAGCGCTACTTCATGTATATGGAAGACGTCGACCTCGGCGACCGGTTGGGCAAAGCGGGATGGCTGAACGTGTACGTGCCGTCGGCGGAAATCCTGCACGCCAAGGGTCACTCGACCGGCCGTGACCCGGCCAGCAACCTGCGCGCGCATCACGAAAGCACCTACATTTATCTGTCCGATCGCCATTTTGGCTGGTGGCGTGCGCCGCTTCGATGGACGATGAAGAGCGCGCTGAAGGTTAGGTCACGTGCGGCGGTACGTAAGTCCCGGCGGGAACTGGCGAAAAGGTAGGGGGCCTTGGTGTGAGTGAGATCGATCCGAAAGGAGTCGACGCGGTCGTGCTGGTCGGCGGGAAGGGCACCCGCCTGCGGCCACTGACCGTGTCGGCGGCCAAACCGATGCTGCCGACCGCGGGGCTGCCGTTTTTGACCCATCTGCTGTCGCGCATCGCCGCGGCCGGGATCGAGCATGTCATCCTCGGCACATCGTTCAAAGCCGCGACGTTCGAGAACGAATTCGGGGACGGGTCCAAGCTCGGCCTGCAGATCGAGTACGTCGTCGAAGACCAACCGATGGGCACCGGCGGCGGTATCGCCAACGTGATTCCCAAATTGCGCAACGACACGGTGATGGTGTTCAACGGTGACGTGCTGTCCGGCATGGACCTACGCCAGATGCTGTCCAGCCACCAGGAGTCGCAGGCGGATCTGACCCTGCATCTGGTGCGTGTCAGCGATCCGCGGGCGTTCGGCTGCGTGCCCACCGACGCCGACGGACGCGTGGAGGCGTTCCTGGAGAAGACGGAAGATCCGCCGTCGGATCAGATCAACGCAGGCACCTATATCTTCAAGCGCGAGATCCTCGATCGCATCCCGCGGGGGCGTGAGGTCTCGGTGGAGCGCGAGGTCTTCCCGGCGCTGCTGGCCGACGGGGTCAAGGTCTGCGGGTACGTCGACTCCAGTTACTGGCGCGACATGGGCACGCCGGAGGACTTCGTTCGCGGCTCGGCCGATCTGGTCCGCGGCCTTGCGCCGTCGCCGGCGCTCGGCGGACAGCGCGGAGAATTCCTGGTGCACGACGGCGCTTCGGTGTCGCCCGGCGCGGTGATGGTCGGCGGGACCGTGGTCGGTCGCGGCGCGGAGATCGGCCCCGGCGTGCGGTTGGACGGCGCGGTCGTGTTCGACGGGGCGCGCATCGAGGCGGGTTCGGTGGTCGAGCGGTCGATCATCGGGGCCGGCGCCCGGATCGGGCCGCGCGCACTGCTGCGCGACGCGATCATCGGCGACGGCGCGAACATCGGCGCGCGCTGTGAGCTTCTGCGCGGTGCGCGGGTGTGGCCGGGAGTTGTCATCCCGGACTGCGGGGTTCGCTACTCGTCCGATATCTAGGTCTGTTTTCTCCGAGTGGCCAGTTAGGGCACGCTTTTCGCTCATCTGCGTGTCAGAAGTGGCCACTCGCTGAAACCTGTCAGATGTCTCTGCCAGGGTTTCGCCATGGCTGACCTGCATGCGCCGTTCCGCGGATCCGCGGCGATCGCTGCGGGACTCGTCAGTCGTCGAAGTCTCCACCGCAACTTCCGTGCTGTCTATCGCGACGTCTACGTTCCACGCGACCAGGAACTGACAGCCTCGGTGAAGGCCAAAGCCGCTTGGGTGTGGTCCGATGAGACCGCGACGGTCGCGGGCCTGTCGGCGGCGGCCCTGCTCGGGTGTCGTTGGATCGATGATCGTCACCCCGCGGAAGTGATGCGCCGCAACGGCAAGCCGGCGAAGGGGATCGTCATCCATCGGGACGAGCTCGACCCCGACGAAATCTGTGACGTCGGCGGTGTTGCGGTAACGACGGCGGCGCGCACTGCCTTCGATCTCGGCCGACGAGGCGACCTTTCGAAGGCTGTCATCCTGCTCGACGCACTGGGCAACGCGACCGACCTGAGCGAACCTGACGTTCGCACGGTCGTGGACCGCCACCGGGGCGCGCGAGGGATCGTGCAATTGCGCCAAGCGCTCGATCTAATGGACCCCGGCGCAGAGTCGCCCCAGGAGAGCCGCACGCGATTGCTCCTCGTCCGCTCCGGGTTGCCGGTTCCCACAACGCAGATCAAAGTCGTCGATGAATTCGGCCATCTGATAGCGCGCCTCGATATGGGCTGGCCGCAGTGGCGCGTCGCGGTGGAGTTCGACGGGGCTCAGCATTGGCTCGACCCGGTTCAACGCACCCGAGACATCAATCGGTTCGCGGAGTTGGAAGAGTGCGGTTGGCGGATCATCCGGGTCAACAGCCAGTTGCTGCGCACTGCTCCCGGACTGGTCGTCGAACGCGTCGTCACGGCGCTCAGGGCTGCTGGTTGTCCCATCGAGTGGCCACTTGAGACACGCTTTTCGCTCAAATACGTGTCATAAGTGGCCGTTCGGCGAAGATCTGGCTCGGCCGACCGACACCAGGTGTTCGACCGCCGCATCGATGCCGTCGGGCAGCGCGTCGACCGGCCACCACCGCAAGTCCAGTGATTCGTCGCTGATCGCGATGTGCGCGTCTTCGGGTGCGCGGGCGATGAACTGCAGATCGAGGTGGCGCGTGGGCACTCCCAGCGAGCAGGTCAGTGCGTGAACGTGGATCGCGCCCAATGACGCGTCGATGCCCAGGCCGTCGATTCCGGACTCCTCGGTGGCCTCGCGCATCGCGGCGGCCACGATATCGGCGTCGGAATCCTCGCAGTGCCCTCCGAGCTGAACCCACCGCCCCAACCGCGGATGCAGGGTCAGCAGGACTTGGTCACCGGAGTGGTTGACCACCAACGCCGAGGCGGTGATATGGCCTGGAACGCAGGCCCGCTCACAGGCGTCGGTGCGTGCCAGCAGGAACGCCAGGACGGCCTGGCGCAGTGCATCCTGGCCGACGTCGGGCGCATCCCAGTCCGTCAGCAGTTCGATCGCCGACTCGCGCACGCTCACTTGCGCACCAGCAGATCACCGGCCGGCGCCGGGTCGCGAGGTGCGGGCGGCTCGACCGGATAGCCGATGGCGACCGCGCCCAGCGGCTCCCAATCCGCAGGCAGGTCAAGGGTTTCCCGGACCAGCTCGGCCGCGAAGATGGTCGAGCCGATCCAGCAGCTGCCCACTCCCCGCACGGCCAGCGCCACCAGGAGGGCCTGCACCGCCGCGCCGACCGCGACGGTGAACATGGTGTGCTCGGCCTCGGTGCGAGCCGGGTCGGGATAGTCGTGGGCACCCTCGGGCACCAGGAACGGGATCACGACCTCCGGTGCGTCGTAGAGGATCTGGCCGCGCGCAACGCGCCGCTCGACGGCATCGGCGGGCTTGCCGTCACCGGTCAGGTCGGCACGCCAGGCATCTTTCATCCGGTCCAATAGGGCGGTGCGACGCGTCCGGTCCTGCAACCAGACGAACCGCACCGGCCGGGTGTGGTGCGGGGCCGGCGCGGTGAGCGCCTCGGCGACCGCGGCTTCGATGAGCGTGGGATCCACCGACTCCGGGGCGAACTGGCGCACCGAGCGGCGCAGCAACTGGGCCTGGCAACGGCCGAGTTCCAGGGATTCGGCGGTGCCCAGCCAGAACAAGTCGTCCTCACCGCCGCGCAACAGTCGTGCGGCGGTGGAGCCGTCGTCCTCGAGATCGAGGCCGCGGACCACCGCAACCGGCACCGCGGTCAGCTTGCCCTTCACCAGGTCGGCGGCGGCGGCGATTTCGTCGGCGACGGCGACCTCGGTGACCACCAGTTCGTTGCCATGCCGATCGACGGCGCCGGCGTAACCGTAGAGAACCGGCAGCCCGGCCGAGCCGATCGCGGCATCGGTCTGCCCGTTGCGCCAGGCGCGGCCCATCGTGTCGGTGACGAGTACCGCGACGTTCACTCCCAGCCGCTCGCGCAGTGCGGTGCGCAGTGCAGCGGCGCTACCGTCGGGATCGATGGGTAACAGGGCCAATTCGGTGGACCCGACGTTGGAGCCGTCGACGCCCGCGGCCGCCTGCACGATGCCGTTGCGGTTCTCGGTGATCAGCGTCTTACCCTTGCGGGCCAGCACTCGCACCGCTTCGGTGTCGATGAGTGTGCGGCGCAGGGCATCCCGTTCCTCGGGATCCGCGGGTGCCGCGACGATGCGGCCCTCGCACTTGGACATCACCTTGCTGGTGACGACGACGATGTCGCCGTCGCGCAGCCACGGGGCCGCCGCGACCAGGGCGCCGGCCAGGTCATCGCCGGGGCGGAACTCCGGAAGTCCGGGCACCGGCAGGATTTCGACCGGAGCCGCCGTTCCGTGCTCCAGGCTCACGAAGTCACGCCCGCGAGTTCGAGCCCGGCACGCACCATTTCGGCGGTGGCCGACGGATCGGACATCAGCAGAGGAATCGATTTCACGGTCAGCCCGGGGATTTCGGCGTGGTCACCCTCGGAGATCAACCAGTAGTCGAGAATACCGGTCGCCGACCGAGCGCCGTAGTGACGGGCGACAGCCTGTGACGAGGTTTCGACGCCGATCACCGACAGGCATTCGTCGGCCATGCCGCGCAACGGCTTTCCGCCGATGATGGGGGAGTAGCCGACGACCGGGGCCGGCGTGGAGCGCAGCGCCGCACGCACGCCCGGGATCGCCAGGATTGCGCCGATGCTCACCACCGGGTTGGACGGCGCCAGCATGACGACATCGGCGTCGGCGATCGCGTCGACGACACCGGGTCCAGCAGTGGCGTTTTCGGAGCCAACGAACGCGAAACTGTGCGTGGTCACCTGTGCTCGGTAGCGCACCCACCACTCCTGGAAATGAATGGCCTTGCGGTCGCCGGTGTCCGGATCGTCGATCACCACATGGGTTTCGCACCGGTCGTCACTGGCGGGCAGCAGCGTGGCCCCCGGCGTCCATCGATGGCAGAGCGCCTCGGTCACCTGCGACAGCGGGTATCCGGCCCGCAGCATTTGGCTTCGCACCAAGTGGGTGGCCAGATCTCGGTCGCCCAACCCGAACCAATCCGGTTGCACACCGTAGGCCGCCAATTCCTCTTTGGCATGCCACGTCTCGTTGCGATGTCCCCAGCCCCGCTCGGGATCGATACCTCCACCTAAGGTGTACATGCAGGTGTCGAGGTCGGGACAGATGCGCACGCCGTGCATCCACGCGTCGTCGCCGATGTTGACCACGGCGGTCAGCGCGTGATCAAGATCGCCTGTGGCTCCGGATATCTGGCCGGCGAACTGACCCAATCCGAGCAGTCGCTGCACCCCCAGCAGGAAGCGGGCGCCCCCGACGCCGCCGACCAGAACGGTGATCTTCACACCGACCGACACTAGGCGGTCGGCACTTTCGGTGACGCACGCGGTCACGATCGGGTCACTCCGAAGACACGCCGGGGCATCGACTCGCCGAATTATCCAAGGAAAATGGTATTAATTTCGGTTCATTCGCTTGCGCGAACCATCTCAGAAGTGTCTAATCACATCAGTGTCATTTCCCGGTCGGACCAGCCGGTTTCGGTGTCTCAGACCGTGATTCGACCAGGTGTTCGAACGAGTTGGGCACACTTCAATAGTGGGCGACATGCAAATGATCTACGAAACCAGGTGAGGAGGCGGACATGTCCTATGAGCACGTAATCGGCGCGATGGGGTTGCCGCAGTCCATTCCCGGTTCGCAGACGATGGGGGTTATGGCACGCGCTCACCTGAGTTTGGTGCCAGACCCGATCGTCGATGCGACCCCGGAGTCAATCGAAGAGGAAGACCAGTGGCAGGAACGTGCGCTGTGCGCGCAGACCGATCCTGAGGCGTTCTTCCCCGAAAAGGGTGGTTCCACCCGCGAGGCCAAGCGCATCTGCTTGGGCTGCGAAGTCAAAGATGCGTGCCTCGAGTACGCCTTGGCGAACGACGAGCGCTTCGGCATCTGGGGCGGACTCTCCGAGCGGGAGCGTCGTCGCCTCAAGCGCGGCATCATCTAGTAGCGCAGTAGCGCACGGCTAGTTCGACTGAAGCGGGTCCTTTCAGGCCCGCTTCAGTCGTCTTCGAGGGTCGGATCGATGACCGACGGTTCGACCCCGAGATAGGTGGCCACCTGAGCCACCAGAATGTCGTGCAGAAGATCGGTCAGATCGATCGAGTCCTTGGCCCGCCGCTCGATCGGCTTGCGGAACAGCACGATTCGAGCCCGCGTGGAGTTACCGCGGACGTCCACCCCGGCCGGAATCAACCGGGCCAATGCGATCGGCCCATCGGCCACCACTTCGGGAGGCCACTGCACACTGTCCGGATCCTTCGGCGCAATGCGCGGGATCTCGTCGACGGCGACGTCCAGACCGGTGAGCCGTTGTTGCCACTGCCGCTCGATCGGCTCGTAGGCTTCGAGCACCGCCATGTCGAACCGTTCCGCGCGGCTGCGCCAGCCCGGCACGGTCGGCGGCAGCAGCGGCCCCCGCATCTCACGCCCGCGGCGTGACCCCGGGCTGCCACCGGACCGGCCACCTCGCCGGGAGCTGCGGGAATCGGCCACGGATGTGATCGTAACGGTTGGGAATCGGCCGCCCGGCGGCTGCGCGTGTTGCCGAGCAACCTGTGAATGAACCGCGATAACCTCACGGGCGTGAATGTTCCTCGTCGCTGCTGCCGGCCTGGATGCCCCCACTATGCGGTGGCGACGCTGACGTTCGTCTACTCCGATTCCACAGCTGTCGTCGGCCCGCTGGCAACCTCCCGCGAACCTCACTCGTGGGACCTGTGCATCGGTCATGCCAACCGGATCACCGCCCCGCGCGGGTGGGAGCTGGTTCGCCACGCCGGCCCGTTGCCGGAGTTCCCCGACGAGGACGACCTCGTCGCACTCGCCGACGCTGTGCGGGAAGGCCGCGAAATGTCGGTGCGGGCACCGATCGCGGGTTTCTCCGATCCCAGCGGCGCCGCCCACGCGCCTGCGACCGGAACTCCGATCATGCCGTCGGCCGCGCATCGGCCCACCACCGCCGGTCGCCGTCGTGGGCACCTGCGGGTACTTCCGGACCCAGCCGACTGACGCGATAGCCGCCCTTGCCGGGAGCCCGGAACAGATAGGCTGGCGGCCAAGAGTCCCTCTCGGTCAGGAGTTCTGTCATGTCGAGGCCCGCCGACGCGGTTCGCGGAGTGATCAAGGCCTATGACGTGCGCGGGTTGGTCGGAAAGGAAATCGACGACGCGTTCGTCTCCGATGTGGCCGCCGCGTTCGCCCGCCTGATCCGCGGGGAGGGCGGCGACCGGATCGCGATCGGTTACGACATGCGGATGAGCTCACCCGCGCTGGCCGACGCGTTCGCCGCTGGCGTCACCGCGCAGGGACTCGACGTCATACGCATCGGGCTGGCGTCCACCGACCAGCTGTACTTTGCTTCGGGCTTCCTCGGCTGCGCCGGCGCCATGTTCACGGCGAGCCATAATCCGGCCGCCTACAACGGCATCAAGTTGTGCCGCGCCGGTGCGAAACCGGTCGGTGAGGACACCGGGCTGGCAATCATCCGCGATGAGGTGATCGCCGGAGTTCCCGGCTACGACGGCCCGCGCGGGCAGGTGCGCGATCAGGATGTACTGGCCGACTACGGCCAGTTCCTGCGTTCGCTGGTCGACATGGCCGAGCTGCGTCCGTTGCGCGTGGCGGTCGACGCCGGCAACGGTATGGCGGGGCACACCACGCCTGCGGTGCTCGGCCCGATCGAGTCGCTGACGGTGCTGCCGTTGTTCTTCGAACTCGACGGTTCCTTCCCTAACCATGAGGCCAATCCGCTGGAGCCGGCCAATCTGGTCGATCTGCAGAAGTTTGTGGTGGAGACCGGTGCCGATATCGGGCTGGCGTTCGACGGCGACGCCGATCGTTGTTTCGTCGTCGACGAACGTGGCGCCCCCGTTTCGCCGTCGGCGGTCACCGCGCTGGTCGCCGGGCGCGAGCTCACCCGGGAGATCGGCGCGACGGTCATCCACAACCTGATCACCTCCCGCGCGGTGCCGGAGCTGGTCGTCGAACGAGGCGGAACGCCGGTGCGTTCGCGGGTCGGGCACTCCTATATCAAGGCGCTGATGGCTGACACCGGCGCCATCTTCGGCGGCGAGCATTCGGCGCACTATTACTTCCGCGACTTCTGGGGTGCCGACTCCGGCATGCTGGCCGCCCTGCACGTGCTCGCCGCGTTGGGCGAGCAGGACCGGCCGCTGTCGGAACTGATGGCGAACTACCAGCGCTACGAAGCTTCCGGCGAGATCAACTTCCGGGTGGCCGACGCGCCGGCGTGCGTCGAATCGGTTCTGAATACCTTTGGCCACCAAACTGTTTCGCTGGACCACCTGGATGGGGTGACCGTGGACCTCGGCGAAGGGGCCTGGTTCAACCTGCGGACCTCCAACACCGAGCCGCTGCTGCGGC
Source organism: Mycolicibacterium crocinum (assembly GCF_022370635.2). The sequence continues at coordinate 1,733,016 of NZ_CP092362.2, forward strand.
TCAACGTCGAGGCTCGCAGCGCCGAGGAGATCGACGAGATCGTCCGCCGGGTCTCCGACGAGATCGCGGCGCAGTCGAGCGGGGCGGCGCCATGAGCGCCGCGCACGCCACCGTCGATCTCGACGACACCGAGGGCTTGTTGGAGGCCGACCGCGACGGATTGTTGCGGGCCGCGGCGATGGCAGGTGCTCAGGTTCGCGCCACCGCAGCCGCTGTCGACGAGGGTGAGCTGGCGCTGCTGTCCGCGGATTACCGTCCGCGCACCGTGATCTGGGTGGCCGGCCGCGGCGCGGCCGAGAGCGCCGGCACGATGCTGGCCGCCACGTTGGGCGGCGTCGCCGGCGAGCCGATCGTGGTGGCTGCCGAATCTCCGCCGTGGATAGGCCCGCTCGACGTTCTCGTCGTCGCCGGAGACGACGCCGGGGATCCGGCACTGGTGTCCGCCGCCGCGACAGCCGTACGACGCGGTGCCCGCGTGGTGGTCGCGGCGCCGTACGAGGGGCCGTTGCGCGACGCCACGGCCGGCCGCACAGCGGTACTGGAGCCCCGGGTGTGGGCGCCCGACGAATTCGGGCTGAGCCGGTACCTCGCCGCCGGGTTGGCGACGTTGCAGGCCGTCGACCCCGCGCTGCAAACCGATCTGGCCACCCTGGCTGACGAGCTCGATGCCGAGGCGTTGCGCAACAGCGCCGGCCGCGAAGTATTCACCAATCCGGCGAAAGCGTTGGCGGAGCGGATGTCTGGACGGCAGGTGGTGCTGGCCGGTGACAATCCGGCCACCCTGGGTTTGGCCCGGCACGCCGCGGCGGTGCTGCTGCGGCTGGCCGGGCAGGCGGTCGCCGCCGCCGGGCTTTCCGACGTGCTGGTCGCATTACGCAGCGGTATCGCAAACCAATTCGGCGATCCGGTGGACGCGTTGTTCCACGACGACGAGCTCGACGGCCCGCTGGCGAAAGGCCCGCGGGTGCTGGCGTTGGCGCTGGATGACGAGCGTCCAAGGCTCGCCGCGCGAGTGAGCGGATTGGATGACGTCGACGTGGTCGGCGCCGAAGACATCGGGGAGGGGGGGTCGGATCCGGCCCCGATCGGGCGGGCGGAACAACAGCTCGCGACGCTGGCCGTTCGATTGCAGATGGCCGCGGTTTACCTCAGATTGGTGGGGGGATAACGTCGCAGTGGAATTGCTACGTGGTGCGATACGCACCTATGCATGGGGGTCGCGCACGGCCATCGCGGAATTCACCGGAAGGCCTTCGCCGACAGCGCATCCGGAAGCCGAGCTGTGGCTCGGCGCCCACCCGCAAGATCCGGCCTTCCTGGAGACGCCGAACGGTGAGACCTCATTGCTGGCAGCCGTGCAATCGGATCCCGACGGCCAGCTGGGTTCGGCGGTGCGCGGGCGCTACGGCGACGTCTTGCCATTCCTGGTGAAGGTGCTGGCCGCCGAGGAACCGCTCTCGCTGCAAGCACATCCGAGCGCCGAGCAGGCCGTCGAGGGGTACCTGCGGGAGGACCGCGTCGGCGTGCCGCTCAACTCGCCGATTCGCAACTATCGCGACCGCAACCACAAGCCCGAAATATTGGTTGCACTCAGTGAATTCGATGCGCTCGGAGGGTTTCGGCCGGTTACGCGCACGGTCGAGCTGATGCGCGCACTGGCGGTCTCGGACCTGGATCCGTTCATCGCACTGCTGACCGGCCAGCCCGACGCTGACGGCCTGCGCGCCCTGTTCACCACCTGGATCACCGCACCGCAGCCGGACCTGGACGTGCTGATCCCGGCCGTTCTCGACGGCGCGGTCGACTACGTGCGCTCCGGGGCAACGGAATTCGCCGACGAAGCCAAGACGCTGCTGGAGCTGGGGGAGCGCTATCCCGGTGACGCCGGTGTGCTCGCGGCCATGCTGCTCAACCGGATCACGCTCGCGCCCGGTGAGGCGATCTTCATGCCGGCAGGCAACCTGCACAGCTACATCCACGGCGTGGGCATGGAGGTGATGGCCAACTCCGACAACGTGCTTCGCGGCGGGCTGACCCCCAAGCACGTCGACGTGCCCGAACTGCTGCGGGTGCTGGACTTCCGTCCGGCCGACGAGGAGACGCTACGCGCGCCCACCCACCGGGAGGGCATCGAACTGGTTTACGAGACCCCCGCCGTCGAGTTCGCCACGTGCGTCCTCATGCTCGACGGTGACAACCTCGGTCACGAGATCGACGCCCCGTCCCGTCATGATGGTCCGCAAATCCTGGTCTGCACCGAGGGTTCCGTCGTCGTACGCGCGAAGTCGGATGTGGTGAAGCTGGATCGCGGGTATGCAGCCTGGGTGGCCGCCGACGACGGTCCGATCCGTTTGGAGGCGAGCGAACCCTCTAAGCTGTTCCGGGCTACGGTTGGCCTTTGAGTAATCGAGCCTGAGGAGGACACACCGAATGTCGACCGAGGGCAGCACCAAGGCGATCCTCGCGGCACTTGCCGCCAATGCGGGCATCGCGGTCGCGAAGTTCGTCGGCTTCCTGATCACCGGCAGTTCGTCGATGCTCGCCGAGTCCGTGCACTCGGTGGCCGATACGTCGAACCAGGGGTTGCTGTTGTTCGGGCAACGCCAGGCCCGCAAACAGGCCGACAGCCTGCACCAGTTCGGCTACGGCCGCAGCCGGTACTTCTACTCGTTCGTGGTGGCGCTGGTGCTGTTCACGCTGGGCTCGATCTTCGCCCTGTACGAGGGCTATCACAAGATCAGCCACCCCGAGCCGCTCACGTCGCCGCTCGTGGCGGTGGCGATCCTGGGGGTGGCAATTGCCTTGGAGTCCTACAGCTTTCGCACCGCGATGGTGGAGTCACGCCCGTTGAAGGGCAGAAGCTCGTGGTGGCAGTTCATCCGCCGCTCCCGCAACCCCGAGCTCCCGGTGGTCCTGCTCGAGGACACCGGCGCGCTGGTGGGCCTGGTGTTCGCGCTCGCCGGCGTGGGTTTGACGATCCTGACCGACGACCCGATGTGGGACGGCGTCGGCACGGTACTGATCGGCCTGCTGCTCGGTGTCATCGCGGTGATCCTGATGGTCGAGATGCACAGCCTGCTGATCGGCGAAGGCGCCACCCCGGACGAATGCCGGGCAATCCAGGCGGCGTTGGAGCAGACCGCCCACGTGGACCGCGTGATTCACCTGCGCACGCAGTACCTGGGTCCCGAGGAGATGCTGGTCGGCGCCAAGATTGCGCTGGCTCCGGACACCGACCTGGCCACGGTGGCCGCCACCATCGACGCCGCCGAGGCGGCGGTGCGTGCGAAGGTGCCTGCGGCCGCGGTCATCTACCTAGAACCGGATCTGGACCGGGCACTGGCGCGCTAGCTCGTTTCTGCGCCCACCACAACGACATGTTGTGTCGGATCGCGCGGCCCACGATCGAGGCGGGCGGAACCATGTACAAGCTGTCCAGCAGGCTGAACCGGCGCAAGAACCATTCCGCCAGGACACGGTCGTTCTCGGCGGCGCCGAGGAACTGGTCGAACAGGGCGCCGACCGGTCGATACCACCAGGGCGCCGGACCCTCGGTGCCGTGCAGGGTCAGGTCGCCGATCGCGTTCATCGTCCAGACCGGATACGTGGATTTCGCTGTGGCGCGGGCCAAGTCGTAGGCCAGATGGCGGGTGCCTGCGGCGAGCAGTCGCCGCAGATGTCCGGCTTGCAGCGCGGTCATCGTCATGCCCTGGCCGTAGGTCGGGTTGAAGCTCGCGACGGCGTCGCCGATCGGCACGATCCCGCCGGGGAAGCGCTGCAGCTTGTCGTACCGGCGCCATCTGCTGACCGGGTAGCGGTGAAAAGCGATGTCGCCCACCGGCTCTCCCTGGCGGATCGCGGCTGCCAGTGGTTCGGGCAGTACCGCATCGGCGACCTCGTAGATCTCCTCGAGGGTCTGCGGCGGCGCGACGTGGTTGACGGTGAACGTGGTCAGGCCCCAGGTGCCGTCCTCGTAGAACAGCATGCCGAGCCCGGCTTGCTGGGTCCGCGATGCCCCGGCCACCACGACCTTCTCCGCGATCAGGCCATCGGGAATGCGCAATTGTTGTGTGGAATAGCCGATTCCGACATCGACGGTCTGTTCGTGGGGCCGGGCGAACCCCCACTCGTCAAGCCATGCGGGTAGCCGGGTGCCGCGGCCCGAGGCGTCCACGACGAGGTCGGCGGGTACGAACTCGTTCGTGCCGGGCGCGGACAGCACCACGCCGGTGACGGTCTGGTGTTCGCCGTCGAAGCGCGGGGCGTTGACATCGCGTTGCAGGATCTCGACGCCTGCGAGCGCCGCGGTGCGACGGCGGATTTGCCATTCGAGTTGCTTACGGCTGGGCACATAGGCAGTGAACTCGCGGTCCAGGGTGTGCCCGGTACCCAGCACGTGGCCGGCGGCGCCGAAGTGGATGCAGTCCGGCCGGTTCTCCAGCTTCGCGACCCCGGCGGCGACCATGTCGTCGAGAAGGCCGGGATACAGCGTCTCGAACTCGTGGGCGCCCCGCGCCATCAGGATGTGCACGTGGCGGTCCTGCGGCACCGCGCCACGGTGGGCCGGTTCGGCGGGCAGGGTGTCTCGTTCGTAGACGGTCACCCGGTCGTAGTGGTCGGAGAGGACGCGGGCAGCGCAGAGTCCTGCGATGCTGGCCCCGATGACGATGGCATGGTGATGCTTCGGGGGTTGGCCCACGACCTCTTACTTACCCGCTCAAACAGCGTCTAACCGGGGTACAAGAGGATTTATGCAAATGACCTCGAAGTGGCGGACCAAGTCGGTGGAGCAGTCCATCCTCGACACCGACGAGCCGGGGACCCGGCTCCGCAAAAACCTCACGTGGTGGGACCTCACGGTCTTCGGCGTCTCCGTCGTCGTCGGCGCGGGCATCTTCACCGTCACCGCGTCCACATTCGGCAACATCACCGGCCCCGCCATCTCGGTGTCATTCGTCATCGCCGCCGTGACCTGCGGTTTGGCGGCGCTGTGCTACGCCGAGTTCGCGTCGATGCTCCCCGTCGCCGGCAGCGCGTACACCTTCTCCTACGCGACGTTCGGGGAGTTCGTCGCGTGGATCATCGGCTGGGATCTGATCCTGGAATTCGCGGTCGGCGCCGCCGTGGTGGCCAAGGGGTGGTCGAGTTACCTGGGGACCGTCTTCGGTTTCTCCGGTGGGGTCGCGGAGATCGGTCCGTTGAACTTCGACTGGGGTGCGCTGATCATCGTCGCGATCGTCACCACCCTGCTGGCGCTGGGTACCAAACTGTCGGCGAACGTGTCCGCGGTGATCACGGCCATCAAGGTCGCCGTCGTCGCCTTCGTGGTCATCGTCGGGGCCTTTTACATCAAGGCGGCCAACTTCTCCCCGTTCGTGCCGGCATCGGAAACCGGCAAGGGGGCATCGGGAACCGGCGTCAACCAGTCCGTCTTCTCCTTGTTGACCGGCGCCGAAAGCAGTCATTACGGCTGGTACGGCGTGCTCGCCGGTGCCTCGATCGTGTTCTTCGCGTTCATCGGGTTCGACGTGGTCGCCACGACGGCCGAGGAAACCAAGAATCCACAACGCGACGTCGCCCGAGGGATCCTCGCGTCCCTGGCCATCGTCACCGTGCTCTACGTGTCGGTGTCAATCGTGCTGTCGGGCATGGTCCGCTTCAGCGACCTGCGTGACAAGGCCGAGGATGGCCACGCCAACCTCGCGACCGCGTTCTCGCTCAACGGGGTGGACTGGGCGGCCAAGGTGATTTCGATCGGGGCGCTGGCCGGTTTGACCACTGTGGTCATGGTGCTGATTCTCGGGTTGTCGCGCGTGCTGTTCGCGATGGCCCGCGACGGACTGCTGCCGCGCCAGCTGGCCAAGACCGGTAATCGCGGCACGCCGGTGCGGATCACCGTGCTGGTCGGCGTGCTGACCGCGGTGGCCGCCACCGTCTTCCCGATCGACAAGCTCGAAGAGATGGTCAACGTGGGGACGCTGTTCGCGTTCATCTTGGTCTCCGCCGGTGTGATCATCTTGCGGCGCACCCGCCCCGACCTGGAGCGCGGATTCCGGGCGCCGCTGGTACCCGTGCTGCCCATCCTCGCCATCGCCGCCTGCGGCTGGCTGATGCTCAACCTGACCGGCCTGACCTGGATCCGGTTCGCGGTGTGGATGGTCATCGGCGTCGGGTTCTACCTGCTCTACGGACGATCCCATTCGGTGTTGGCCCGGCGGGAGGCCGCCACCGTCAGCTGATTTACAAATCAGTATCGTTTGTCTAGACACCCGACAAATCTGCCTCTATAGTCAAGTCAATCGAACCTGACTTAGGAGGTAACTGTCGTGACGTCTCAGTTGGACAACGCCGTCCCTGCGCCGGCTGCGCAGTGGCGGGACAAGAAGCGCTATCTGTGGCTGATGGGCCTGATCGCGCCGACCGCACTCTTTGTGGTGCTGCCGGTGATTTGGGGTCTCAACCAGCTCGGCTGGACCGCGGCCTCGCAGGTGTTCTTCTGGGTCGGCCCGATCCTGATCTACGTGCTCCTGCCGGCGCTGGATCTGAAGTTCGGCCGGGACGGGCAGAACCCGCCGGAAGAGCTGATGGAGTACCTGGAGAACGACAAGTACTACCGGTACTGCACGTATGCGTTCATCCCGTTCCAGTTCATCAGCCTGATTTTCGGCGCGTACATGTTCACCGCGTCGGACGTGAGCTGGCTGGGCTATGACGGTTCGCTGGGCTGGTTCGCCAAGATCGGCCTGGCGCTGTCGGTGGGCGTGCTCGGCGGAACCGGCATCAACACCGCGCACGAACTCGGGCACAAGAAGGATTCGCTGGAGCGCTGGCTGTCGAAAATCACACTGGCCCAGACCTGCTACGGCCACTTCTACATCGAGCACAATCGTGGTCACCACGTCCGCGTCGCCACCCCCGAAGATCCGGCGTCGGCGCGCTTCGGTGAAACCTTCTGGGAGTTCCTGCCGCGCAGCGTGTTTGGCAGTGCCCGTTCGGCGCTCAAGCTTGAAGCAGCGCGCATTCGCCGGCTCGGCCGCAGCCCGTGGGATCCGCGCACGTGGCCCGGCAACGACGTGCTCAATGCCTGGGCGATGTCGGTGGTGTTGTTCGGCACGATCATTGCGCTGTTCGGCCCGGCGGTGATTCCGTTCCTGATCATCCAGGCGGTGTTCGGGTTCTCGATGCTGGAAGCGGTGAACTACCTCGAGCACTACGGGCTGCTGCGCCAGAAGAACGAGAACGGCCGCTACGAGCGGTGCGCCCCGAAGCACAGCTGGAACTCCGATCACCTGGTGACCAACCTGTTCCTGTACCACCTGCAGCGGCACAGCGATCACCACGCCAACCCGACCCGGCGCTATCAGACGCTGCGCAGTATGTCCGAGGCACCCGAATTACCCAGCGGCTACGCCACTTTGATCGGCGTTACGTACTTCCCGTGGGTGTGGCGCCGGATGATGGATCACCGCGTACTCGAGCACTACAACGGTGACATCACGAAGGTGAACATCGATCCGCGCCGGCGGGAGAAGATCCTGGCCCGTTACGCGGTGCCCGCATGAGCGCCTACCAGTGCCCAATCTGCGACTACGTGTACGACGAGGCGAAAGGTGCTGCGCGGGAGGGTTTCCCGCCCGGCACCGCCTGGGCCGACGTGCCCGACGACTGGACCTGCCCCGACTGCGGGGTTCGAGAAAAAATCGACTTCGAAGAGATGGGAGCAATGAAGTGAGTAGTGACTACAAGCTGTTCATCTGCGTGCAATGCGGATTCGAGTACGACGAGGCCAAGGGCTGGCCGGAAGACGGCATCGCGCCGGGCACCCGCTGGGACGACATCCCCGACGACTGGAGCTGCCCGGACTGCGGCGCGGCCAAGTCGGACTTCGAGATGGTGGAAGTGGCGAGACCGTGACGATTAGTCTCGCGCATGTGAAGAGTCCTCGGGTGCCCTATCCCGAGGCCTCTCGTGCGCTGCTGCGGGACTCGGTGCTCGACGCGATGCGCGAAGAACTGCTGACCAAGGACTGGTCGGCGATCACGCTGTCCGACGTCGCACGCACCGCCGGGGTCAGCCGGCAGACCATCTACAACGAGTTCGGCTCCCGGCAGGGATTGGCACAGGGTTACGCGCTGCGGCTGGCCGACCGCCTGGTCGATGCCATCGGCGCTGCGATCAGCTCCAACGTCGGTGACGTCCTGGCCGCGTTCACCGAAGGCTTCCGGGTGTTCTTCACCGAGTCGGCCGCCGACCCGCTGGTCATCTCGCTCCTGACCGGCGTCGCCAAGCCCGACTTGCTGCAGATGATCACCACCGACAGCGCGCCGATCATCACCCGCGCATCGGCCAAGCTCACCGAGGCCTTCATGAACAGCTGGGTCAGCGCGAGCGAGGAGGACTCCGGGGTGCTGGCCCGCGCGATCGTCCGGCTGGCGATGAGTTACGTTTCGATGCCGCCCGAAGCCGACCACGATGTGGCCTTAGACCTGGCCCGATTGATGACGCCGTTCGCCGAACGCTACGGTGTAGTCGATATTCCTTAGCTGTCAGAGCGCGCCACGCGCGCCTGTCCCGCGAGCCCGCAGGCTGAGGGTGTCGCCAGCGCGCGTGTCGCGCGCTCATCGGCAAATGACGAACGAAAAGGGGCTCTACATGTCTGAACTGACCGTTGATGTGAAGAACGGCATCGACTTCAAGGTCGCCGACCTTTCGCTGGCCGACTTCGGCCGCAAGGAGATCCGCCTCGCCGAGCACGAGATGCCCGGCCTGATGGCGCTGCGCCGCGAATACCACGATGTCCAGCCGCTCAAGGGTGCGCGGATCTCGGGTTCGCTGCACATGACCGTGCAGACCGCGGTGCTGATCGAGACGTTGGTGGCGCTCGGCGCCGAGGTGCGCTGGGCGAGCTGCAACATCTTCTCCACCCAGGACCACGCCGCGGCAGCCGTGGTCGTCGGCCCGCATGGCACCCCCGAGGAGCCGCAGGGCACCCCGGTCTTCGCCTGGAAGGGCGAGACGCTGGAGGAGTACTGGTGGGCCGCCGAGCAGATGCTCACCTGGGAGGGGGAGCCGGCGAACATGATCCTCGACGACGGCGGCGACGCCACGATGCTGGTTCTGCGCGGTGCGCAGTACGAGAAGGCCGGGGTGGTTCCCCCCGCCGAAGAGGATGACTCGGCCGAGTGGAAGGTCTTCCTCGAGCTGTGCCGCAAGAGCTTTGAGAAGGACAACACCAAGTGGACGAAGATCGCCGAGTCGGTCAAGGGTGTCACCGAGGAGACCACCACCGGTGTGCTGCGGCTGTACCAGTTCGCCGCCGCGGGTGAGCTCGCGTTCCCGGCCATCAACGTCAACGACTCGGTCACCAAGAGCAAGTTCGACAACAAGTACGGCACCCGTCACTCGCTGATCGACGGCATCAACCGCGGCACCGACGTGCTGATCGGTGGCAAGAAGGTGCTGATCTGTGGGTACGGCGACGTCGGCAAGGGGTGCGCGGAGTCGCTGGCCGGCCAGGGTGCGCGCGTGCAGGTCACCGAAATCGACCCGATCAACGCGCTGCAGGCGCTGATGGACGGCTTCGACGTCGTCACAGTGGAGGACGCGATCGGTGACGCCGACATCGTCGTCACTTCGACCGGCAACAAGGACATCATCACCCTCGATCACATGAAGGCGATGAAGGACAAGGCGATCCTCGGCAACATCGGCCACTTCGACAACGAGATCGACATGGCGGCCCTGGAGCGGTCCGGCGCCAAGCGGATCAACATCAAGCCGCAGGTCGACGAGTGGATCTTCGGCGAAGACGGCAAGTCGATCATCGTGCTGTCCGAGGGCCGGCTGCTGAACCTGGGCAACGCGACCGGTCACCCGTCGTTCGTGATGAGCAACAGCTTCTCCAACCAGGTGATCGCGCAGATCGAGCTGTGGACCAAGAACGACGAGTACGACAACGAGGTCTACCGGCTGGCCAAGCACCTGGACGAGAAGGTGGCCCGCATCCACGTCGAGGCCCTCGGTGGCACGCTGACCAAGCTCACCAAGGACCAGGCCGAGTACATCGGCGTCGACGTCGAGGGCCCGTACAAGCCGGAGCACTACCGCTACTGACGGTTAGGCTCCCGGCGTGCTCATCGTCATCGAGGGACTCGACGGGGCCGGCAAGCGGACGCTGACTGCCGGACTTCAGCGCGCCTTGGAGGCCGACCGCAAGTCGGTCACAACGTTGGCGTTTCCGCGGTACGGGCAGTCGATCCATGCCGACCTCGCCAGCGAGGCGCTGCACGGTCAGCACGGCGACCTGGCTGATTCGGTCTACGCGATGGCGACGCTATTTGCGCTCGACCGGGCCGGGGCGATCGGCCAGATCGCTGCGCTCAGCCGCGAGCACGACGTCGTGATCCTGGATCGCTACGTCGCGTCGAACGCCGCCTACAGCGCCGCCCGCCTGCATCAGGACGCCACGGGTGAGGTGGTGGCGTGGGTGGGTGAACTCGAGTACGGCCGGTTCGGCCTGCCCAAACCGGATCGGCAGATCCTGCTCGACGCCTCGGTCGAGCTGGCAGCCGAACGGGCCAAGCAGCGGGCCCAGCAGGAGGCCGATCGGGCCCGCGACGCCTACGAGCGCGACGACGGACTGCAGCGTCGAACCGGCGCGGTGTATGCCGAACTGGGTGCCGCTAACTGGGGCGGACCATGGTCGATCGTCGCCCCGGACGTCGATCCGGCGGCGTTGGCGGCCTCGTTACCGCATTAGGGGACCCCACGCAGCGGAAATGTCGCAACTCGCCCGTGTGGTAGCCGGGGTTTGTCCTAATTCGGTGACACCATGGACAACATGAGGCAAAGGATTCTCGTAGTCGACGACGACCCATCGCTGGCCGAGATGCTCACCATCGTTTTGCGTGGCGAGGGTTTCGACACCGCGGTCATCGGCGACGGCTCGCAGGCGCTGACGGCTGTGCGTGAGCTCCGCCCCGATCTGGTGTTGTTGGACCTCATGCTTCCCGGCATGAACGGCATCGATGTGTGCCGGGTGCTGCGGGCAGACTCCGGCGTGCCGATCGTCATGCTCACCGCCAAGACCGACACGGTCGACGTGGTGCTGGGCCTGGAGTCGGGCGCCGATGACTACGTGATGAAACCGTTCAAACCCAAGGAGTTGGTGGCGCGCGTCCGCGCCCGGTTGCGGCGCAACGAGGACGAGCCGGCCGAGATGCTGTCGATCGCCGACATCGACATCGACGTGCCCGCTCACAAGGTCACCCGGGAAGGCGAGCAGATTTCGCTGACACCGCTGGAGTTCGACCTCTTGGTGGCGCTGGCACGCAAACCGCGCCAGGTGTTTACTCGAGATGTGCTGCTCGAACAGGTGTGGGGATATCGCCACCCCGCGGACACCCGTTTGGTGAACGTGCATGTCCAGCGGTTGCGGGCCAAGGTCGAGAAGGACCCGGAGAACCCGCAAGTGGTGCTGACCGTTCGAGGAGTGGGTTACAAGGCCGGACCGCCGTGACGCGCGCGGAGGAGCGCCGCAGGTGATGTTCGGCTCGAGGCGGCGCATCCGCGGTCCGTGGGGACGATCGGGTCCCCTGGTTCGGGGTACGAGTGCGCTGAGTCGAGCACTGGGGTTGATCTGGCGCCGCTCGCTGCAATTGCGGGTAGTCGTGCTGACCTTGGGTCTGTCGGCGGCCGTCATCTTGGTGCTCGGTTTCGTGCTCACCAGCCAGATCACCAACCGGGTGCTCGACGTCAAAGTGCATGCGGCCACCGAGGAATTGGACCGCGCGCGCAACACGGTGAGCGGAACGGTCAGCGGTGAAGAGGCCCGCTCACTGGACTCCAGCCTCCAGCTGGCCCGCAATACGTTGATCTCCAAGACCGGTCAGTCGTCGGGGGCCGCGCTGGCCGGCACCTTCGACGCAGTGCTAATGGTCCCCGGTGACGGCCCGCGTGCGGCCACCGCCGCCGGCCCGGTCGATCAGATCCCGAAGTCGTTGCGCGACTTCGTCAAAGCCGGCCAGGTCAGTTACCAGTACTCGACGGTGCGCACGGAATCGTTCTCCGGCCCTGCGCTGCTGATCGGCACCCCGGTGCCCGCGCGGGTGCCGAATCTCGAGCTGTACCTGATCTTCCCGCTCAACAGCGAGGAGAACACGATCACGCTGGTGCGCGGCACGATGGCCACCGGTGGCCTTGTCCTGCTGGTGCTACTGGCCGGGATCGCGCTGCTCGTGTCGCGGCAGGTGGTGCTGCCGGTGCGTTCGGCGTCGCGGATCGCCGAACGCTTCGCCGAAGGCCATCTGTCCGAGCGGATGCCGGTGCGCGGCGAGGATGACATGGCGCGATTGGCGGTGTCGTTCAACGACATGGCCGAAAGCCTGCAGCGCCAGATCACCAACCTCGAGGAGTTCGGCAACCTGCAGCGCCGGTTCACCTCCGACGTCAGCCACGAATTGCGCACACCGCTGACCACGGTGCGCATGGCAGCCGATCTGATTCACGACCATTCCGAGGAACTCGACCCGGCGCTGCGCCGGTCCACCGAGCTGATGGTCAGCGAACTGGACCGGTTCGAGACGCTGCTGAACGACCTGCTGGAGATCTCGCGTCACGACGCCGGTGTCGCCGAACTGTCGGTCGAGGCAGTCGATTTGCGCTCCACGGTCAACAGCGCGCTGGGCAATGTCGGCCACCTGGCCGACGAAGCCGGCATCGAGTTGATGGTGAATCTGCCCGACCACGAGGTGATCGCCGAGGTCGACGCGCGCCGGGTCGAGCGCATCCTGCGCAACCTGATCGCCAACGCCATCGACCACGCCGAGCACAAGCCGGTCCGAATCCGGATGGCCGCCGACGAGGACACCGTCGCGGTCACGGTGCGCGACTACGGTGTGGGATTGCGGCCCGGCGAGGAAAAGCTGGTGTTCAGCCGGTTTTGGCGCTCGGACCCGTCGCGGGTGCGGCGCTCGGGCGGAACCGGTTTGGGGCTGGCGATCAGTATCGAGGACGCACGGCTGCACCAGGGCCGGCTGGAGGCGTGGGGCGAACCCGGCAAGGGCGCGTGTTTCCGGTTGACGTTGCCGCTGGTGCGCGGACACAAGGTCACCACGAGCCCGCTACCGCTGAAACCCGTTGCCGCCGAACGTGACAGCCGCAAGGACTCGCGCCAGGTTCGGCAGCGGGAGCCGGCGGGGGAGAGCGTGTGAGACGCCGGCTACTGGCCCTGCTGCTGGCCGGGTTGGTCGCCGTGACGACGGGTGGATGTGCCGGTGTGCCGAATTCCTCCGCGCCGCAGGCGATCGGGACCGTCGAACGTCCCCAGCCCAAGAGCCTGCCCAAGCCCACGCCCGGTATGGACCCCGATCAGCTGTTGCGCGAATTCCTCAAGGCCACCGCCGATCCGGCGAATCGGCATCTCGCGGCCCGGCAATTCCTCACCGCCGCGGCGTCCAGTGGGTGGGACGACCAGGGCAGTGCGCTGCTGATCGACAATGTCGTGTTCGTCGAAACCCGCACGCCTGATCGGGTTTCGGTCACGATGAAGGCCGACATGCTCGGTTCACTGTCCGACGTGGGCGTGTTCGAAACTGCCGCAGGCCAGCTGCCAGATCCCGGACCGCTCGAGTTGGTGCAGACCCCCGATGGCTGGCGGATCGACAAGCTGCCCAACGGTGTGTTTTTGGATTGGCAACAATTCCAGGCGACCTACAAGCGCAATACGCTGTACTTCGTCGACCCGACCGGCAAGACCGTCGTTCCCGATCCGCGCTATGTCGCGGTGTCCGACGCCGACCAGCTGGCCACCGAGTTGCTCAACAAACTGATCGCCGGGCCCCGTCCGGAGATGGCGCGCTCGGTGCGCAACCTGTTGGGTCCGGTGAAGATGATGGGCCCGGTGACCCGAGCCGACGGCGGCAAGACGGGTATCGGTCGCGGCTACGGCGGGGCGAAGGTCGACCTGGAGAATTTGACCACCACCGATCCGCATAGCCGGCAACTGCTTGCCGCGCAGATCATTTGGACGCTCGCGCGGGCCGACATCAAGGGCCCGTATGTGATCAATGCCGACGGCGCGGCCCTCGATGACCGGTTCGCCGACGGTTGGGACACCACCGATGTGGCGGCCACTGATCCGGGTGCGGTCGACGGCGCCGCGGCGGGTGTGCACGCCTTGATCCGCGGATCGATGGTGTCGCTGGACGGTCAGCGGGCCACGCCGGTGCCCGGCTCGTTCGGTCAGATGAACGATCAGGTGTCGGCGGCGCTATCGCGGACCGGACAGGCCATCGCATCGGTCACGGTGCAGCGGCCCGGCGCACCCGACATGGTGTCCTCGGTGTGGATCGGCCCGAACGGGGGAGTGGCGGCGAAAGCGACCGATGCGCGGTCGTTGACCCGACCGTCGTGGGCGTTGGACGACGCGGTGTGGGTGGTGGTCGACGGCAACAGCGTCGTACGGGTGATCCAGGAGCAGGCCTCGGGACAGCCCGCCCGCATTCCGGTCGACTCGGCGGCGGTGGTATCCCAATTTCCCGGTGCCATAACCGAATTGCAGCTTTCTCGGGATGGCACCAGGGCGGCCATGGTGGTCAACGGCCAGGTGATTCTGGCGAATGTGGAGCAGACCCCCGCGGGGGAGTTCGCGCTGACCTATCCGCGCCGGCTCGGGTTCGGACTCGGCTCGTCGGTGGTGTCGCTCTCATGGCGCACCGGCGACGACATCGTCGTCACCCGAACCGATGCCGCACATCCGGTGTCGTACGTGAATATCGACGGGGTCAACTCCGACGGGCCGAGCGGCAACATCGTGATGCCGGTGACGGCGGTCGCGGCAAACCCGGCGGCGGTCTATGTGTCCGACAGCCGCGGAGTGCTGCAACTGTCGGGCAACAGTGCCGAGAACAGTCAATCCTGGTCGGATGTACGGCCTTTCCTGACGCCCGGCGCCGTGCCGGTGCTTCCCGGCTGAGAGGAGACCTGGTGTCTGGACCCGTGTTGCCCGGTGTGATCCGTCAAATCGGCTACATCGTGCAGGATTTCGACAAGGCGCTAGACGAGTTTCTCGCGCTGGGTGTCGGTCCGTTCTACGTGCTGCGCGGGATCGAGCAGACCGGGATCTACCGCGGCCAGGACTGCACGGTGAAGCTGACACTGGGGTTGGCCAACAGCGGCGATATGCAGATCGAGATCATCCACCAGGACAACGATGCGCCGTCGATCTACTCGGAGTTCACCTCGGCGGGCGGAGATGGTTTTCACCAGTGGGCCTACTGGGCCGAGGACTACGACGCCGCCTTGGCCGCCGGCCAGGCCGCGGGGTGGCCGGTGGTGTGGTCGGGTGGTGATGCGAGCACAGCCCGCTACGCCTACTTCGAACCGCCGTCGGGCACGGCCGCGACGATCATCGAGCTGATGGAGCTCACCTCGGCGACGATCGGGATGGGTGAACTGGTGCGGTCGGCCTCGGTCGACTGGGACGGCAGCGACCCGATCCGGACACTGTTCGGGTAGCGGCGGCTGCGTGTTTCCGGGCTTGACCCGCTGCTCAGAGGTGAATTGTGGAGGCGGTGTCAAGCCAGTAGCGATTGCTCTGTGAGTGGAGAGTTTCGGACCGATCCGGCCGTGCTGTCCGCCACGTGTCAGTCGCTGTCCGGAGCTGCTCAGCACTTGCTCGAACGACTGAAGTCTCTGGATGGAAACGTCACCTCGATGGTGGCGAACTGGCAGGGCACTTCCGGCGGGTCATACGGGGACGCCTGGAAGATGTGGCACACCGGCGCCGACGAGGTGGAGAAGGCCCTGGCGATCATGGCCGACTTGCTCGGACAGGCGGGCAAGACGTTCGCGTCCCAAGAGCAAGCCAATGCCGCGGAGGTGGACATGAGTTGGACCGCGCGGGATCAAACGGCGGTGCCTTCCTGGCAGACAGCGGCGCACCGCTTGGCACCCGCGGCATGCCGCCGGGTATCGCCGATGACTATCACCGGTTCGTGGGCACCGGCCAGCCGATCCCGGCCGGCCTGCCCTGGGAGGTTCGCTTCGGACCGTTGAAGGAGGCGTTCGGCCAGCCGGGGGAGCCAATCAGTGGGTCGTAATCGACAAGTTGACTGGCGAGCCGGTACCTGTGCGGGATCTGATTGACCAAGGTCTCTTGGTTGAGAGAAAGGGATTTAGCTGATGATTGCCAACCTTCGGCCAGGTGAGCCGGAAGTCTCGGAGTTCCTGCGAGAGTATGAGAAATGGCGGCAGATCTATAGTTTTGCGGGCAAGCCACCCAGGAACGAGCCAGTTTGGGAAGCGGAACGACTACACCTGCGCGAGGGGTACCCCTACCCAGATTGGCGCGGATACATCCTGGACTCGTCGGAAGGTTTGTTCAGGGTCTTCTCGGTGACAACGGAACGGCGAAACGATCCGTTGGAGTCACTCGTGGCCAGCTTCTCCAACGTTGACGATGCTGGGAAGTACATCATCTGGAAAGTCGGTAGCTACCTGCGAATCGATCTTGGCTTGCCTTCTCTGACGCAACGGTGGGCCAGCGAAGGCTTGGATCATCGTGTCGAGGTCGAACGATTGGCTGAGTACGAGTCGAAGTTTGAGCTAAAAGACGACCCCGCCCGTTATTTCGTCATTCGATTGGGCGGTGTCCAACCGGAGAACCGACTCTTGCCGTTGACGTACGAAGAACTGGACGGGTGCCTACTGGATGGAATGCCGAATTCGGTGCTCTCCCAGCTGTAGGCCTTCGTGTTGGCAAAGTGGAAGACATGTTATGAGATGGCCCCGCGTAAAGATCTGGTGCGTAAACCCTTGCAAATTTCGACTTAAGTGCCGATGCGGCGTTACGGGCGATCGGGCTGCCCGGCTCCAGGCGGAAGACACTCACCTCAATGAGGCTTGAGATCGGTTTGACTGCCGCATTTGAACGCTGGGCGCACCGAGCCGGTTTCCAGATTACGGAGGCGTCCTCGACGGACGGGCGAGCGATCGTGTGGGACGGCGGTGGAGAGATTCGCTACTTCCTCGGTGTTGATGCAGACGGCTGGATCGTCGCAACGTGCTCAGAACGTATGGGAAGAGAGCAGTTTGAGCTCGCCTCCACCCTGCCCTCGTTGATTGAGCGCAAGTTCATAGCGGATTTCGCCCGACCAATCAGACCCCTCAGCGGACTACCAGCTCTTGCGCACCCTCGCACTGCCGAGGATGTGGCGGCCGGCTACTCGATCGGCAGGCAACATTTTTGGGGCAAAGACCGGTGCACCCTCGTTGACCCTGAGGGTCGAGTGGTGGCTGTTGTGGGCGGCGGTGAGTTGGTCGACACGATGAAAGTTGTTTACCTGTCAGTGCTTGCCTCGAACACGGTGGAAGCGATCGAACAGTCGTTCTTGGACCCGGAGGGCAAGCCAGTGTTCTCTATTCGGGATGACTAGAGTGGAGAAACGTTAGTGGGCAACAGATTCGAAGACACCTACTTCTCCCGGGAGAACCGCTTTTCCCTAGGTTTCGATCGCGAGGCAGGCGATCACTATGCCTCCTTCCCGGTGACTATCGGAGTCATCGACTACGAGGAGTACTACCGACTGACACCCGCTCAGTACGAACAGTTCATGACCGACCAGGACGCCGCACTCGTATTCATCGAGTCGTGCCGGCGACGCGAGCGTGACGAGTTGCTCATTCAGAAGCCGGGTTGGAACCGTGGCAGCGCGATATAACAACTGAACAGGCTCACCTCAGCACCGCGATCTGCGCTACCTCAAGAACTACCCAGGCCGAAACATCGAGCAGTTCAACGAAGTCTCGGCGACCGAGTCGAGGAACCGAGAGCGCCTCCGCGAAATCCTCACTGAGACAATAAAGATCGACCTCGATTGGGCAGAACTCACGCTGAGCGACGGTGGCAACGCGGTAAAGGCCATCACGGCTGGGCGCCATCCTGATCTCTCGCAGGAAGCCCTCTCCGCGCTCGGCAACTACTACACCTATCTGGTCCGATAGTCGGCCCAGCAATACCAAACCTAATTCTCAGGCGGCGCCTTCGGGACTGTGGATCTAACGGTGTTTCCGGCACTGACACGCTGAGTGATGCTCGGCGAGAAAGGTGCCGTGATGACGACACTGGACGATGTGGCGAAGAAGAAGGCGGCTGAGCAGTCCGAAGGCCAGAAGGCTGCGGTCGAACTGGTCCGATTGGCCCAGGAGCAGGGCTTGTCGCTGACCGGGCCCGACGGGCTGCTCAAGCAGTTGACCAAGACGGTCCTCGAGACCGCGCTCAATGAGGAGATGACCGAGCACCTCGGCTATGAGAAACACGACCCGCCCGAGACGGGGTCGGGCAACATCCGCAACGGCACCCGCACCAAGACGGTGCTGACCGACACCACCGGCCCGGTCGAACTTGACGTGCCGCGCGATCGGGCATCGACCTTCGAGCCTCAGATCGTCAAGAAACGCCAACGTCGCCTGAACGGCGTGGACGAGGTCGTGCTGTCGCTGTACGCGAAGGGCTTGACCACCGGTGAGATCTCGGCGCACTTCGCCGAGATCTACGGGGCGTCGGTATCCAAAGAGACGATCAGCCGCATCACCGACAAGGTGCTTGAGGAGATGAACGACTGGTCGGTGCGACCGCTGGATGAAACCTACGCCGCGATCTTCATCGACGCGATCGTGGTCAAGGTCCGCGACGGCCAAGTCGCCAACCGGCCGTTCTACGCTGCCATCGGGGTCACCCTGGCCGGGGAACGCGACATCCTCGGCTTGTGGGCCGGCACCGGCGGGGAGGGCGCCAAGTTCTGGATGAGCGTGCTCACCGACCTACGCAACCGCGGCATCAAGGACACCTTCTTCGTCGTCTGCGACGGGCTCAAGGGACTGCCCGAGGTGGTGGGCAATGTGTGGCCGCAGGCGATCGTGCAGACGTCATCTATTAACAATGGGTGGGCCGGGATGGTCTCGGCGTTCACCTGCACCACCACGGGCAGGACCTGTGCAAACGCGTCACCTTCGAGGTCCACATGCAGACCTGTCCGCCCGTGGTGGCTGCGGGGCTTGGACCGGCCAGCGAGAGCAGCACCACCGGTAACAGCGGCGAGTGCCGAGATGAGGTTCCGGGCACGCCCCGTCATTGCAGCGTGAACCTTCGGATCGAAGGGATCTGACTGCAATGAATCAGGATAGTCCGGACGGTGCAAGTCGTTTCTGGTGCGGCATCGATTGGGGCGGATGCTCCCATCACCTCTGCGTCCTCGACGACAACGGCCACCAGCTCCTCAGCCGAAAGATCGCGCACACCGTCGACGGTTTGATGGCCCTGGTCGAGGTGATCGCCTCGTTGGCCGGCTCGGTGCGCATCGCCATCGAACGTGCTGAGGGCTTGCTCGTCGAGCATCTGCAACAGCACTGTGGCGCCGAAATCTATTGCGTTTCACCGAAGATCTCGGCGCGTGCACGTGAACGGTATCGGATGGC
The DNA here is from genome assembly GCF_022370635.2 of Mycolicibacterium crocinum. The sequence continues at coordinate 1,752,492 of NZ_CP092362.2, forward strand.
GGCAGCCAAGTCCGACGAGTTCGATGCCTACGTTTTGGCCGACACATTGCGTCATCAGTACGCTCAGTGGCGGCCCTTAGCTGTTGCGTCACCGGCACTGGCCGAGCTCATCGCGGTCAGCCGGGATCGTCAGCGCATCCTGGACATGCAAGTGGATACCGAGAATCGGCTGCGGTCGATCCTGGAGGCCTACCACCCCGCACCTTTGCACCTGTTCTCCTCATTGGACCGTGACATCACCCTGGCGTTCATCCGGACCTTTCCCACTCCCGCGCAGGCGAGCAGGATCACGACTAGACGAATGGGTGGATTCACCGGCCGACACGGCTACAGTGGCCGACAGAAACCCGAGACCCTCATCGCCCGGATGCAGCCTCATCTGTTGTCGGCCAGCGAAGGCACCGTCGCCGGTAAAGCTTTGGCGGCCAAAGCCTTTACAGAACAGCTCGCGCTACTCAACACTCATCTTCGAGCTCACGACAAGCGGCTGGGCGAGCTGCTCGACATGCACCCGGACACCCCGATCTTCACCAGTTTCCCCGGTATCGGACCCGTCACCGCCGGCGTCTTGATCTCCGAAATGGGTGAACAGCGCAGCCGTTTCCCATCGGCGCCGTCGTTATTGGCCGAGACCGGCTTGGCTCCGGTCACCAAGGCCTCCGGGCGCACCCGTCAGGTGAGGTTCCGCTACGCCGCCAACCGGCGAATGCGCCACGCCATCGACTGGTGGATGTTCGTCGCCGTTCGTGAAGACCCTTGGTCGGCCGACATCTACGAACACGCCCGCGCCGCCGGCCAACCACACCATCGTGCTCTGCGTGGCCTGGGTGCGCGCTGGTGCCGCATTCTGTGGCGCTGCTGGCACGATCACGCCCTCTACGACCCGGTCATCCACCGCCGCGCCACCGCGGCGTAGTCCGCCGATCCCATCACCGCGCTGAGCAAACCGAGTCAGTCGCGGCGACCGAACACGTCCGCGATGAAAGGTTGACAGCGGGAGTCTGCATCATTCATCTGCTGCGCAACACTTTTCGGCTCACGTCCCGCAAGTACTGGGACGAGATCAAGCGCGACGTCAAGCCGATCTACACTGCGGTCAACGCGACCGCGGCTCGGGCGGCGTTCGACGAGCTGGCCGAGAAATGGGGGCAGCGCTACCCGGCAGTGATCCGGCTCTGGGACAACGCCTGGGCGGAGTTCATTCCGTTCCTGGACTACGACGTGGAGATCCGGCGAGTGATCTGCTCGACGAACGCGATCGAGTCGCTCAACGCCCGCTACCGCCGCGCGATCAAGGCCCGCGGACACTTCCCCTCCGAGCAGGCGGCGCTCAAGTGCCTGTATCTGGTGACCCGATCACTGGACCCGACCGGTGTCGGCAGGGCACGATGGACGATGCGGTGGAAACCTGCCCTCAATGCGTTCGCGATCACCTTCGCCGACCGATTCCCGGCAGCCGAAACCTACTGATGAAAAACGCCGGAAACACCGTTAGCGAGATAGACCCGCGCCTTCGGCTCAAACGGTTGATACCACTTCCATTGGGCGCGTTCGCCGATGGGGCCGCGGCAGGGTGGGACGTTTGGTGGTGGATGGTTGGGTGGGCGGGCAAGTGACCTGGACGTGAGGGGGTCGCCGTCGCTGTCGACGACGGTCAGCTGGTGCGCGGGTCCGCTGATGGTGATGTCGCCGCGGTGGTGTGCGCGGTGGTGGTAGGGGCATAGCAGGACGAGGTTGTGGAGTTCGGTGGGGCCGCCGTTTTCCCAGTGCTGGATGTGGTGGGCGTGTAGTCCTCGGGTGGCGCCGCAGCCGGGGACTGCGCAGGTGGTGTCGCGGTGTTCGAGGGCGCGGCGGAGTCGCCGGTTGATGGTGCGGGTGGTGCGGCCGGCGCCGAGGGGTTGGCCGTCGCGTTCGAACCACACTTCGCAGGTGGTGTCGCAGGTGAGGTAGTGGCGGTCGGCCTGGGTGAGGAGGGGTCCCAAATGGAGTTCGCCGATGCGCTTGTCGACGTCGAGGTGCACGACGACGGTGGTGCGTTGGCCGTGGGGGCGGCGGGCGACGTCGGTGTCCCAGCCGGCCTCGATGAGGCTCATGAACGCATCGGTGGTGTTGGGCAGGGGTGGTGCGTTGTCGGGGGAGTCGGTGTCGTGGTCGCGTTTCCAGTCGGCGATCAGCGCATCGTGATGGGATTGCAGGGCGGCGTCGACGGTGGCTGCTTCGACGTTGGGCACGGTGATATTCCAAGTGGTGGACTCGTCGCCGACGGTCTTGCGGATGCAGCGTGGTGGGTCGGGTTGGGGGCCGGGTTTGGGGGGTCGGGGTTGGAGTTTGATGGCTTTGCGTAGTTGGCTGACGGTGGCGACGGAAGCCAGTTGTGCGTAGTGCTCGTCGGATCCGTCGGCGGCGCGTTCGGCGATGACGCCGACTTGATCGACGGAGAGCTGGCCCTCGCGCAAGGCCGCCACGCAGCGCGGGAACTCGGGGAGTCGGTGTGCGACTGCGGAAATGGTGTTGGCGTTGGCCGTCGAGGTGCCCAGTTTCCAGGCCACCACCGCGGCGACGGAGCGTGCCCCGGTCATGCCAGACAGGTTGCCGTGGTCCAGTTCGGCGACCAGTTCCACGATGCGCCCGTCGAGAGCGTGTCAGATGGTTTGTGTGAGGTAGTGGTGCTCCCGATTTGAAAGCCGAGACACACTGATGACCGTGGTGGATAAGAAGCTTGAGCGTGAAGAACGTCGGCGTGAGCAGCGAGCGGGTGTAGAAGCCCTGGAGGCCTCGGGCGCTCTTGATGAGCTGTACGCGATGATCGACGCTGGCGAGGTCACTCTCGAGGGTAAGGATGGATTGATCCAGCAGCTGATCAAGGCGGGCCTGGAACGGGGGTTGCAGGCCGAGCTCAGCGATCACCTCGGTTACGACAAGGGCGATCCCGAGGCTGCGTTGTTCCCGAACTCACGCAACGGCTCGTCGGCGAAGACGGTGGCCACCAGCGTCGGCGATGTCGAACTGGCGATCCCGCGTGATCGCGACGCCACGTTCACCCCCACGCTGGTGCCCAAGGGCTCGCGCCGAGTTGGGGGGCTCGACGACATGATCGTCTCGCTGTATGCCGGCGGGATGACGGTGCGCGATATCGAGCATCACCTCGCATCGACGATCGGGACCGAGATCAGTCGCGAGACGATCTCCAAGATCACCGACGAGGTCCTCGAGGAGGTGCTGGCCTGGCAGCGTCGCCCGCTCGAATCGTTCTACCCGGTGATCTATCTCGACGCGATCGTGGTCAAGGTCCGTGACGGTGCCCATGTGCGTAACAAGGCCGCCCACATCGCCGTTGGCGTCGATATGGAGGGCGTGAAACACGTTCTGGGGATCTGGATTCAGGCCACCGAGGGCGCGAAGTTCTGGGCCGGGGTGTGCGCCGAGTTGGCCAATCGTGGTGTCGCCGACGTCCTGATCGTGTGCTGCGACGGACTGACCGGATTCCCCGAGGCGATCGAGGCGACCTGGCCAGACTCGTTGGTGCAGACCTCATCTATTAACAATGGGTGGGCCGGGATGGTCTCGGCGTTCACCTGCACCACCACGGGCAGGACCTGTGCAAACGCGTCACCTTCGAGGTCCACATGCAGACCTGTCCGCCCGTGGTGGCTGCGGGGCTTGGACCGGCCAGCGAGAGCAGCACCACCGGTAACAGCGGCGAGTGCCGAGATGAGGTTCCGGGCACGCCCCGTCATTGCAGCGTGAACCTTCGGATCGAAGGGATCTGACTGCAATGAATCAGGATAGTCCGGACGGTGCAAGTCGTTTCTGGTGCGGCATCGATTGGGGCGGATGCTCCCATCACCTCTGCGTCCTCGACGACAACGGCCACCAGCTCCTCAGCCGAAAGATCGCGCACACCGTCGACGGTTTGATGGCCCTGGTCGAGGTGATCGCCTCGTTGGCCGGCTCGGTGCGCATCGCCATCGAACGTGCTGAGGGCTTGCTCGTCGAGCATCTGCAACAGCACTGTGGCGCCGAAATCTATTGCGTTTCACCGAAGATCTCGGCGCGTGCACGTGAACGGTATCGGATGGCGGCAGCCAAGTCCGACGAGTTCGATGCCTACGTTTTGGCCGACACATTGCGTCATCAGTACGCTCAGTGGCGGCCCTTAGCTGTTGCGTCACCGGCACTGGCCGAGCTCATCGCGGTCAGCCGGGATCGTCAGCGCATCCTGGACATGCAAGTGGATACCGAGAATCGGCTGCGGTCGATCCTGGAGGCCTACCACCCCGCACCTTTGCACCTGTTCTCCTCATTGGACCGTGACATCACCCTGGCGTTCATCCGGACCTTTCCCACTCCCGCGCAGGCGAGCAGGATCACGACTAGACGAATGGGTGGATTCACCGGCCGACACGGCTACAGTGGCCGACAGAAACCCGAGACCCTCATCGCCCGGATGCAGCCTCATCTGTTGTCGGCCAGCGAAGGCACCGTCGCCGGTAAAGCTTTGGCGGCCAAAGCCTTTACAGAACAGCTCGCGCTACTCAACACTCATCTTCGAGCTCACGACAAGCGGCTGGGCGAGCTGCTCGACATGCACCCGGACACCCCGATCTTCACCAGTTTCCCCGGTATCGGACCCGTCACCGCCGGCGTCTTGATCTCCGAAATGGGTGAACAGCGCAGCCGTTTCCCATCGGCGCCGTCGTTATTGGCCGAGACCGGCTTGGCTCCGGTCACCAAGGCCTCCGGGCGCACCCGTCAGGTGAGGTTCCGCTACGCCGCCAACCGGCGAATGCGCCACGCCATCGACTGGTGGATGTTCGTCGCCGTTCGTGAAGACCCTTGGTCGGCCGACATCTACGAACACGCCCGCGCCGCCGGCCAACCACACCATCGTGCTCTGCGTGGCCTGGGTGCGCGCTGGTGCCGCATTCTGTGGCGCTGCTGGCACGATCACGCCCTCTACGACCCGGTCATCCACCGCCGCGCCACCGCGGCGTAGTCCGCCGATCCCATCACCGCGCTGAGCAAACCGAGTCAGTCGCGGCGACCGAACACGTCCGCGATGAAAGGTTGACAGCGGGAGTCTGTGTGGTGCACTTGATCCGCGCAGCGATGCGTTTCGTGTCCTACACCCAGCGAAAGGCCGTCGCGGCCGCACTCAAAACGGTGTATCAGGCGCCCGACGCCGAGGCCGCTAGGGCGGCGTTGGACGCGTTCGCGGCCTCCGATCTCGGTCAAGCCAACCCGAACACGGTGCGGGTCTTCGAGGACGCGTGGGAGCGGTTCACTCCCTTCTTGGCGTTCCCGCCGATGCTGCGCCGGGTCATCTACACCACCAACGCCATCGAGTCGCTGAACTACCAACTGCGCAAGATCATCAAAAACCGCGGCCACTTCCCCAACGACGCGGCGGTGGTCAAGCTGCTGTGGCTGGCGATCTGCAACATCGAAGACAAACGGGCCCGCGACCGCGCCAAGGAACGCGGGCGCGGGCTCGGCACGAAACGCACCGCCGAAGCCCGCCTCGTCGAGGGCCAGATCACCACTAACTGGAAACAAGCCCTCGCCCAACTCGCCCTGGCCTACCCCGAACGAATCAACCCCTACCTCTAACCCCAACGAGCACAATTACTTACACAAAAATCTTGACAAGCTCCCCGTCGATCGCGTTGCGCTGCCCGGCCAGCTCCGCCAACTCCTCGAACACCTCCTCGAGGCGCTCCTTCGGAGTGAGCACGGCGGTCGAGGACATGACTACATCATGGCAGCACCCACCGACAAAAAAGGAACGCCTAGAGGTGGCCCAGAACCCGCGCCGCGAACAGCGCCGGATGTTCGCGATGCATGAAGTGTCCGCCCGGGACTTCCTCAACGATGTACTCGCCCTTGAACATCCGCGCAGCGCGGCGGTAGTCCGACGGCTCGGCGACCGGGTCGTCAGTTCCGGCGATGACGACTGTCGGCACGGTGATCTTCTTCTTTAATGACGCCGACGGCAGCGGTGACAGTTTCCGGTAGTAGCCGAACGCGGCATCGAGGCTCCCCGGGCTTGAGAAGCACTCGCGCACCGCGTCGAATTCCGAGAAGTCAGGAGTCCACGTTGGCGACCATCGCCGATAGATGGCGGGTAACGCCTCGAAATTGTTGCGTGCGAACCGCTTCGCCGCCCCGGGCAGCTTGTACGCGGCGAAATGCCTGACACCCCAGACCTTCCGAAGTGAAGGCTTCAACGTCGCGGGATGTGGAATCGCCACAGTGATCAGCTTGGAAACCAAATCCGGCCTCAGCGCCGCCGCACCGTAGACCGCCGCGGCACCCCAGTCGTGACCGATGAGCACGGCCTCGGAAGCCCCCAACGCAGATATCAGCGCCAGCACGTCCCGCGCCAGCGTCTCCTGACCGGGATCTGCGGCAGGCACCGCAGTCGGGTGATAGCCCCGCATGAACGGGCTGACGGCCCGATAGCCGCGGGCAGCAATCAGCGGACGAAGGTGATCCCACGTGTGCGCGGTGTCCGGGAACCCGTGGAGCATCAGCACCAGAGGTCCTGCGCCCTCCTCGATGTAGGCGAACGTCAGTCCGTTCGCCTCGACGAATCCCCTCGTCTCAGCCACTCCTGTGGACAGTACTCCCGCCACATCGCCGGAACCGGCCACACTGAGCCATGCTCGACCTCATCCTCCCGCTCGAATGCGGAGGGTGCGGTGCGCCGTCGACCACGTGGTGCGACGCCTGCGCCGCGTCGCTGAAGGTCCACACCGACGAACCGCACCTCGTCACCCCGCGCATCGACCCCGGCGTGCCCGTCTTCGCTCTCGGCCGCTACGCCGGCCCCCGCCGGCAGGCCATTGTCGCGCTCAAAGAGCACGGCCGTCGCGACCTCGTCGCCCCGCTGGCCCGCGCCCTGGCCCTAGGCATCCATCAACTCGAAACCTGGGGCATCCTCGACACCCCGTTCACCATCGTCCCGGCCCCCACCCGTGCCTCGGCTGCCCGCCGCCGCGGCGGCGACCCCGTCACTCGCATCGCCATCCGGGCCACCCGGCAGCACCCGCAGACGAGAGTCACCCAGGCCCTGAAAACGCGAGCGATGGTCCGCGACTCCGTCGGCCTGACGATTGCCGACCGCGAGCGAAACCTTGCCGGCCGCATCAAGATCACCAAACAAGTCGAAGGTGACGTCCTGCTGGTGGACGACATCGTCACCACCGGCGCCACCGCCCGCGAGGCGGTGCGGACCTTCACCAAAACCGGTGTGAATGTAACGGCGGTGTTGACCCTCGCGCACGCCTGACCAGGGGAGGACTTCAGTCCCTGTAACAGGGGTTGAAAGAACTGGAAACAGGTGCGCCAAAAAGGTGGCACACCGGTGTGAATAACGACTACCGTCGGGGCCAACACACCGTGAATAAATCACGGGGGCGGTCTAGTCCACAGGCCCGCCGCTTCGCCGAGCAACGGTAGGAGGTGAGGTTTCTCGACCCCTGGCGCCGGCGGATGAATTTCGTGCCAATCCTGTCGGCGCAGACTCCCAAGACAGGCCGGCACGCCAAGGTGCGTGCAACCCGTAACAGAAACGAGTTGTCAAGCATGTCAATCGATTCCGTGAACACCGGTCAATTGCTCGCCGACGATGACGACCTTGCCGAACCGGACGCCAATGCCGAAGTGCAGGTGTGCGGGCGCAACGTCGAAATCCCCGATCACTACCGCGTCTATGTCGCGCAGAAGCTCGCTCGCCTCGAACGGTTCGACCGCTCGATCTACCGCTTCGATGTCGAGCTCGAGCACGAACGCAACCGCCGCCAACGTAAGAACTGTCAGCACGTCGAGATCACCGCGCGCGGTCGCGGGCCGGTGGTCCGTGGGGAGGCCTGTGCCGACAGTTTCTACGGCGCCTTCGAGGCTGCCGTCCACAAACTCGAGAACCGGCTGCGGCGCACGAAGGATCGGCGCAAGGTTCACTACGGCGACAAGACACCGGTATCGCTTCACGAGGCCACCGCGGTGACTCCGCTCATCGACGCGGCTGCGGCGTTCACGCCCGAGCAGCCCGCCGTCCAGGAGCCGGCGGTCGACGACCACGAACCGGGCCGCATCGTGCGTACCAAGGAGCACCCCGCCAAGCCGATGACCGTCGACGATGCGCTCTACGAAATGGAGCTCGTCGGCCACGACTTCTTCCTGTTCCATGACAAGGAGAGCGATCGGCCGTCGGTGGTCTACCGCCGCCACGCCTATGACTATGGGTTGATCCGGCTGGGCTGATCGCCGCTGCCCGGGCTCGACCAGCGCGTCACCTAGGATGGGGGGCGCTTAAGCCTCCAATCCACAGGGAGGCCCCTCCTACATATGTTCAGGGGAAAACGTGCTGTCGAAGTTGCTGCGCCTTGGTGAAGGTCGCATGGTCAAGCGCCTCAAGGGGGTGGCTGACTACGTCAACACCTTGTCCGACGACGTAGAGAAGTTGTCGGACGGCGAGCTGCGGGCCAAGACCGACGAGTTCAAGAAGCGCGTTGCTGACGGCGAAAGCCTCGATGACCTGCTCCCCGAGGCTTTCGCCGTCGCCCGCGAGGCGGCCTGGCGGGTCCTGCAGCAGCGCCACTTCGACGTCCAGGTGATGGGCGGCGCCGCCCTGCACTTCGGCAACGTCGCCGAGATGAAGACCGGTGAGGGCAAGACCCTGACCTGTGTGCTTCCCGCCTACCTCAACGCGCTGTCCGGCGACGGCGTCCACGTCGTCACGGTCAACGACTACCTGGCCAAACGCGACAGCGAGTGGATGGGCCGTGTGCACCGCTTCCTGGGCCTGGACGTCGGCGTCATCCTGTCCGGACTGACCCCGGACGAGCGCCGCGCCGCCTACGCCGCCGACATCACCTACGGCACCAACAACGAGTTCGGCTTCGACTACCTGCGCGACAACATGGCCCACTCGGTCGAGGAGATGGTGCAGCGCGGCCACAACTACGCGATCGTCGACGAGGTCGACTCGATCCTCATCGACGAGGCCCGTACCCCGCTGATCATCTCCGGCCCGGCCGACGGCGCCTCGCACTGGTACACCGAGTTCGCCCGGCTGGCCCCGCTGATGAAGAAGGACACCCATTACGAGGTCGACATCAAGAAGCGCACCGTCGGCGTGCACGAGCTGGGTGTCGAGTTCGTCGAAGACCAACTCGGCATCGACAACCTGTACGAGGCCGCCAACTCGCCGCTGGTCAGTTACCTCAACAACGCGCTGAAGGCCAAGGAGCTCTTCGAGCGCGACAAGGAATACATCGTCCGCAACGGCGAGGTCCTGATCGTCGACGAGTTCACCGGCCGCGTGCTGATCGGCCGCCGCTACAACGAGGGCATGCACCAGGCCATTGAGGCCAAGGAGAACGTCGAGATCAAGGCCGAGAACCAGACGCTGGCCACGATCACCCTGCAGAACTACTTCCGCCTCTACGACAAGCTCGCCGGCATGACCGGTACCGCCGAGACCGAGGCCGCCGAGCTGCACGAGATCTACAAGCTCGGTGTGGTCCCGATCCCGACGAACCGTCCGATGATCCGTAAAGATCAGACCGACCTGATCTACAAGACCGAGGAAGCCAAGTACATCGCCGTCGTCGACGACGTCGTCGAGCGCTACGAGAAGGGCCAGCCGGTCCTCATCGGCACCACCAGCGTCGAGCGGTCGGAGTACCTTTCGCGGCAGTTCCAGAAGCGGCGGGTCCCGCACAACGTGCTCAACGCCAAGTTCCACGAGCAGGAGGCCGGCATCATCGCCGAGGCCGGCCGGCGCGGCGCGATCACGGTGGCCACCAACATGGCCGGCCGTGGTACCGACGTCGTGCTCGGCGGCAACGTCGACTTCCTGGTCGACCAGCGCCTGCGGGAGCGGGGTCTGGATCCCGTCGAGACTCCCGACGAGTATGAGGCCGCCTGGCAGGAAGAGCTGCCGAAGGTCAAGGAGCAGGCGGCCAAAGAAGCCGAGCACGTCATCGAGGTCGGTGGCCTCTACGTGCTGGGCACCGAGCGCCACGAGTCCCGTCGTATCGACAACCAGCTGCGTGGTCGTTCCGGTCGCCAGGGCGATCCGGGCGAGTCCCGCTTCTACCTGTCGCTGGGCGACGAACTCATGCGGCGCTTCAACGGTGCCACGCTGGAAAGCCTGCTGACCCGCCTCAACCTGCCCGACGACGTGCCGATCGAGGCCAAGATGGTGACCCGCGCGATCAAGAGCGCGCAGACCCAGGTCGAGCAGCAGAACTTCGAGATCCGCAAGAACGTCCTCAAGTACGACGAGGTGATGAACCAGCAGCGCAAGGTCATCTACGAGGAGCGCCGCCGGATCCTAGAGGGCGAGAACCTCCAGCAGCAGGCGCACGACATGCTCGTCGACGTCATCACCGCCTACGTCAACGGCGCCACCGCTGAGGGCTACGCCGAAGACTGGGACCTCGAGCAGCTGTGGACCGCGCTGAAGCAGCTCTACCCGGTGGGCATCGACCACCACGACCTGCTCGACAACGACGCCATCGGTGAGCCCGGTGAGCTGACCCGTGAAGAGCTGCTCGACGCTCTCGTCGAGGACGCCGAAAAGGCTTATGCCACACGCGAAGCCGAGATTGAGGCCCTTGCCGGTGAGGGCGCCATGCGCCAGCTGGAACGCAATGTGCTGCTCAACGTGATCGACCGCAAGTGGCGCGAGCACCTCTACGAGATGGACTACCTCAAGGAGGGCATCGGCCTGCGGGCCATGGCGCAGCGCGATCCGCTGGTCGAGTACCAGCGCGAGGGCTACGACATGTTCGTCGGCATGCTCGACGGCCTCAAGGAGGAGTCGGTCGGCTTCCTGTTCAACGTCCAGGTGGAGGCCACTCCGGCACCCGCGGTCGCGCCGGTCGACACTCCGGCCGGGCTGGCCGATCTGGGCAACCAGCAGCAGGAGCCGGCACCGGCCTTGCGCGCCAAGGGAATCGACGACGACGATTCGCGTCAGCTGACCTACAGCGGCCCCGCCGAAGACGGCTCGGCCGAGGTGCAGCGCAACGGTGGCGGTAAGCACGCCGCGACGGCGGGCACCACCCGCAAGGAGCGCCGCGAGGCGGCTCGCAAGCAGTCGAAGAGCAGCAGCAGGCTGCGCCGGGGTTAACCGCGGTTAATTCACGCGGCTAGCCGATGTGCAACGCCACCACCTGCCACCGCAGGCCGGTGGGCGTCATGACCTGTTCGACGCGACAGGCGATGGCGTGCATGCGCTCGTCTCGGGTGTAGGTCGCGGCCACTTCCGCGGCCGATCCGTCGCTGCTGACCGGTTGCACTCGTAGCCGACGCAGTCGTGCGGCGCCGTTGCCCTCGTGGCGGGCGACCGCAGGCAGCAGCGACTCCACCAGGCCGGGGGCGAGCAAGGGGCGTAGCTGCGCCAGCGAGCGCCGCCGGTCGATCACCTCGAGCACACGGCGCAGGGCCGCGTCGGCGAATCCGCCTGCGGCACGCATCGGCGCGGACGGGGCCGCGGGCGGTGCGGGGCGGGGCGCTGATCCGAGGGCGCGGGGACGCAGCTGGTGCGTCCGCTCGGGTGCGGTGTGCAGCACCGGCGGCTCGTAGTCGACGACGGGAACGACGCAGGACATGGGCACTCTCCGGGATCGGTCAACGCAGGGACCGGCTGCCGGAGAGGGGCGAACCGATGGCGACATGATGGCACAGGTGCGGCGGCCGTGTGTGCACCCGCGATGCGGCACCCCCGGGTATGCGGTTACCGTGTCGGGACGGGCGGGGATGTCGATGAGGGGAATGTCGCAACGATGGTGACTCGACTGTCAGCATCGGACGCCTCGTTCTTCCACCTCGAAGACACCTCCACCCCGATGCACGTCGGCTCGCTGGCCATCCTGCGCAAGCCCCGCGCCGGCTTGAGCTACGAAACCCTGCTCGAAACCGTCGAACGCCGCCTGCCGCAGATTCCGCGCTATCGCCAGAAGATCCGGGAGGTCACCCTCGGTCTGGCGCGCCCGGTGTGGGTCGACGACCCCGACTTCGACATCACCTACCACGTGCGGCGCTCGGCGCTGCCGTCGCCGGGAAGCGATGCCCAACTCCACGAACTGATCGCCAGGCTGGGTTCCCGCCCGCTGGACCGGTCCCGCCCGCTGTGGGAGATGTACCTCATCGAGGGCCTGGCAAAGAACCGGCTCGCCATTTACACGAAGTCTCATCAGGCGCTGGTGAACGGGATGACGGCGCTGGAGATTGGCCATGTGGTCGCCGACCGCAGCCAGAAGCCGCCGACGTTCGGCGAGGACATCTGGATCCCGAGCCGCGAACCCACCAACGGTCAACTGTTGCTCGGCGCGGTCGGGGAGTGGCTGGCCCGGCCCCGCATGCAGATGCAGGCGGTCAGCTCGGCCATCGGTGAGCTCGCCCGCAACAGCGGCGAAGTGGTCGACCTGGCACGGCGGCTGACCGACGTCGCCCGCACCGTGGCCCGCGGCACCGCACCGAGCAGCCCGTTGAACACCAAGGTCTCGCGCAACCGCCGATTCACCGTGGCTGTCGGTTCGCTGGCGGACTACCGGGCCGTGCGCTCACGCTACGACTGCGACGTCAACGACGTCGTGCTGGCCGTGATCGCCGGCGCCCTGCGCAACTGGCTGCTCTCCCGCGGCGAGCCAGTCACCACGAGCTCGACGGTGCGGGCCATGGCGCCGACGTCGGTGTACCCCGAGGCCGTTCTGGAATCGTCCGGTCCCGGACAGGCCATCAGCGAAGTGGCGCCCTTCCTCGTCGACCTGCCGGTGGGCGAGGGCAACGCGGTGGTCCGACTATCCCAGATCGCGCACACCACCGAATCCCACTCGGCGGCAGCCAGTCTGGTGGATGCCCGCACCATCGTCACGCTGTCGGGCTTCGCGCCGCCGACGCTGCATGCGATGGGCACCCGGGTCGCTACGCAGTTCTCGGCACGCCAGTTCAACCTGTTGAGCACCAACGTGCCGGGGCCGCAGTCGCAGATGTACGTGGCCGGGGCCAAGCTGCTGGAGATCTTCGCCGTGCCCCCGCTGCTGCACAACCAGGTGCTGGCCATCGGCGTCACATCGTATTGCGGCATGCTGTATTTCGGCATCAACGCCGACCGTGATGCGATGAGCGACGTCGACGTGTTGCCGACGTTGCTGGCCGAATCTCTTGAGGAACTGCTCGAAGCTGCTCAGTAGACGTAGGATTCGTCGATGGGCAAGGCCAACTCCAACGGTGAAGCTTCCACCAAGAAGCGCAACCGCAAGATTCCCAAAGACATTTACGAAGCCGAATTGTTTCGGCTGCAAAGCGAATTGGTGAGCCTGCAGGAGTGGGTCAAAGCCACCGGCGAACGCGTCGTCGTCGTGTTCGAGGGCCGCGACGCCGCCGGTAAGGGCGGCACGATCAAGCGCATCACCGAATACCTCAGCCCCCGGGTTGCCCGCATCGCCGCGCTGCCCGCACCCACCGAACGCGAGCGCGGTCAGTGGTACTTCCAGCGCTACGTCGAGCACCTGCCGGCCCGCGGCGAAATCGTTCTGTTCGACCGGTCCTGGTACAACCGCGCCGGCGTCGAGCGGGTGATGGGGTTCTGCACCCCGCAGGAACACACCCTGTTTCTGCGGCAGTGCCCGATCTTCGAGCAGATGCTCATCGACGACGGGATCATCCTGCGCAAGTACTGGTTCTCGGTCTCCGACGACGAACAGCTGCGCCGGTTCCGGAAGCGGCGCAGCGACCCGTTGCGGCGCTGGAAGCTCAGCCCGATGGACCTCGAGTCCGTTTATCGCTGGGAGGACTACTCGCGCGCCAAGGACCAGATGATGGTGCACACCGACACCCCGAACAGTCCCTGGTACGTGGTCGAGTCCGACGACAAGAAACACGCGCGGCTCAACATGATGGCTCACCTGCTGGCGAGCATCGATTATCAGCAGGTCGATCAGCCGAAGGTGGAATTGCCCGACCGCCCCGTGATCGGGAACTACCACCGCCCGGAGCGGGAGCTGTCGACCTATGTCGACGATCACGTCTCCACCCTGCTCGGGGACGACAAGAAGGACAGCTAATCTGCCCACATGCGGGTCTACATCCCGGCCACTCTGGCCATGCTGCAACAGCTGGTCGCCTACGGCTCGCTCCAGCCGCTGAGCGGGACGGCGTTCGCCGTGACGCCGAGTTTGCGGGAGTCCTACGCCGAGGGCGACGACGAGGAGCTGGCCGAGGTCGCGATCGGTGAGGCGGCGCTGGCGTCGCTGCGGCTGCTGGCCGCCGAATCGGAGCGGACCGACGGGGAGTTGCCGCTGCGACGGGCCGTCCTGATCGCCGACGCGGATGCGACGCCGCGGCCCGACCTCGACGACGCGGTGGTGCGGATCAGCGGGCGGGTGAACCTGGATCAGGTGCTTGCCGCGTACGTCGACAACCCGGACGCAGAGCCCGCGGTGAAGGCCGCGATCGCCGTCGTCGACGACGCCGATCTGGGCGATGAAGACGCCGAATTCATCGTCGGCGACGCTCAGGACCACGCGCTGGCCTGGTACGCCACCCAGGAACTGCCGTTCCTGCTGGATTTGCTCTGACGCCTGGATACGGGACCGTAGGTTACGGTACCGTAGGTTTGACGGCGAAGGAGGTGCGCAATGGCGAAGAACCAGGTCAAGATCAGTGCGAACGTGGTCGACACCGTGCGACCGAAGGTGGCCGGAGAGGGTCGCAACCCCGCGATCGACGCGGTGCGGGCCCTGTTTGGGCGGATCACCACACCGCTGTTGCCGGACGACTACCTGCAGCTCGCGAACCCGTTGTGGTCGGCGCGCGAGCTGCGTGGGCGGGTGCTCGACGTCCGCCGGGAGACCGAGGACTCGGCGACGCTGGTGATCAAGCCCGGCTGGGGCTTCACGTTCGACTACCAGCCCGGCCAGTACATCGGTATCGGCCTGCTGGTCGACGGCCGGTGGCGGTGGCGGTCCTACTCGCTGACGTCGAGCCCGCATTCGGACGGAGCCGGGCGGTCGCGGACCATCACGATCACCGTCAAGGCCATGCCCGAGGGCTTTTTGTCCAGCCATCTGGTCGGCGGGGTCAAGCCCGGCACGATCGTCCGGCTCGCGGCGCCGCAGGGCAACTTCGTTATGCCCGATCCCGCGCCCGCGTCGGTGTTGTTCCTGACCGGCGGGTCCGGCATCACTCCGGTGATGTCGATGCTGCGGACCCTGGAGCGCCGCGACCAGATCGGTGACATCGTCCACATCCACTCGGCCCCAACGGAATCCGACGTGATGTTCGCCAGCGAGCTCGCGCAGCTGGCTCGCGAGCATGACAGCTACCGGCTGACCGTCCGCACCACCCGCTCGCAGGGGCGCCTCGATCTCGCGCAACTCGACACCGTGGTCCCGGACTGGCGTGAGCGCCAGACCTGGGCCTGCGGCCCGGAGGGAATGCTCTCCGAGGCCGAGAAGGTGTGGCAGGCCGCCGGCATCGGCGACCGGTTGCACCTGGAGCGGTTCGCGGCATCTCGGGCGGCCGCGCACGGGCAGGGTGGCACGGTTACCTTCGAGCGCAGCGGGAAGACGGTGACAGTGGACGCCGCGACGTCGCTGATGGAGGCCGGTGAGCAGGCCGGATTGCGGATGCCCTTCGGTTGCCGGATGGGCATCTGTCAGTCCTGTGTGGTCGCCCTGGTCGACGGTCACGTTCGCGATCTGCGCACGGGTGCCGAACACGAGCCGGGCACCCGCATACAGACGTGCGTTTCGGCTGCTTCGGGCGACTGTGTGGTGGATGTCTAAGGTTTACTGGCTAGTAACCTACGGGTACGTAGGTTACGGTAGCGTAGGGACAAGAAGGGAGGCGTGACTAATGGCTATTAGCGATGTGGATGCGTTTTCGCACCTGACCGATGCAGACATCGAAAGCCTGGAGGTTGAGCTCGACGCCATCCGCCAGGACATCGAAGATTCCCTCGGCGCGCGGGATGCGCGCTATATCCGTCGCACCATCGCCGCCCAGCGCGGTCTTGAGGTGGCCGGGCGGTTGATGCTGGCTGCCAGCTCCAAACGTTCGGCGTGGTGGGCGGGCACCGTGACCCTGGGCGTGGCCAAGATCATCGAGAACATGGAGATCGGCCACAACGTCATGCACGGCCAGTGGGATTGGATGAACGATCCCGAGATTCACTCCTCGTCGTGGGAGTGGGACATGAGCGGGGCGTCCAAGCACTGGCGGTTCACCCACAACTTCATGCATCACAAGTACACCAACATTCTCGGGATGGACGACGACGTCGGCTACGGCGTCATCCGGGTCACCCGTGACGCGAAGTGGAAGCCGTTCAACCTCTACGGCAACCTGCTCTTCAACACGTTGCTGGCGATCGGCTTCGAGTGGGGTGTGGGTCTGCAGCACCTGGAGCTCGGCAAGATCTTCAAGGGCCGCGATGACCGCAAGGCGACCCTGGTGCGCATGCGCGAGTTCGGCGCCAAGGCCGGACGGCAGCTGCTCAAGGACTACGTCGCCTACCCGGCGATCACGTCGCTGTCGCCCTACGCCACCTACCGGTCGACGGCCACCGCGAATGCGATCGCCAACGTGATCCGCAACGTGTGGGCCAACGCGGTGATCTTCTGCGGCCACTTCCCTGATGGCGCAGAGAAATTCACCAAGACCGACATGGTGGGCGAAAGCAAGGGCCAGTGGTACCTGCGCCAGATGCTGGGCAGTGCCAACATCGAGGGCAGCCGCGCCATGGACTTCATGACCGGCAACCTGTCGTATCAGATCGAGCACCACCTGTACCCCGACCTGCCGAGCAACAGGCTGGCCGAAATCTCGGTGCGGGTGCGCCAGGTCTGCGACAAGTACGACCTGCCCTACACGACCGGGCCGTTCCTGGTGCAGTACGCCAAGACCTGGCGCACGATCGCCAAGCTGTCGCTGCCGGACAAGTACCTGCGCGACACCGTCGACGATGCACCGGAGACCCGCAGCGAGCGGATGTTCGCCGAGCTCGAATCCGGTTATGCCGGAGTCGACCCGAAGACCGGCCGCAAGCGCGGACTCAAGACCGCGATCGCCACGGCTCGCCAGAAGCGACGGGTCAAGCGCGCGGCCAAAGCCGCCTAGCCAGTCGGCGCGCTCGCGGGGCATGATGAGCCCGTGAGCGCGCCGTGGCAGCTGCGGACCGGAAGTGCCGACGACCTCGACATCCTCGAGCCGTTGTGGGCGGCCGTGCATCACCGGCATGCCGAGTCGATGCCGGAACTGCAGCCCTACGTCAGCGACGCTGAGTCGTGGCGGGTGCGCCGCGCCCTCTACGCGGATCTGTTCGCGAAACCCGACACCGTGCTGTTGGTCGCGAGCGTCGACGACCGTCCAATCGGCTACGGGCTGGCGCATGTGCTCGAAACCGAGGCCACCTGGGTGGCCGACACCTGGGCCACCGGCCGGCGGGTCGGCGAGATCGAATCCCTTTCGGTGCTACCGGAATTCCGCGGATCGGGCCTGGGCACCGAACTGCTGACAAAGCTCGAGGAGCACTTGCGCGCGTCCGGCGTCGACGATCTGGTTCTCGGTGTGCTGTCCGGCAACCGAGACGCCCTGCGTCTCTACGAGCGCCTCGGTTACCGGCCGACCTGGCTGTACCTGTCGAAGTTCACCGGCCGGGACTGAGCGTCTACTTCGGGATGTAGTCGAAGGTGTCCGGGTTCGGGCCGCGACGGCCTGCCTCACCCTTGTCGAGCGCGGTGATGGCATCGATGTCGTCGTCACTCAGCTCGAAGTCGAAGATCTCCAAGTTCTCCTTGATCCGTTCGGGGGTAACGGATTTCGGGAACACGATGTCGCCACGTTCGATGTGCCAGCGCAACACGACCTGAGCCGGGCTCTTGCCGAGGCGCTCGGCGACCTTGCCGATCACCGGGTCGTCGAGCACCGCGCCCTGGGCGATCGGCGACCACGCCTCGGTGAGGATGGTGTGGTCGGTGCCGTAGGTGCGCAGCTCGTCGTTGGCGAAGTACGGGTGCACCTCGATCTGGTTGACGGCGGGCACCGTCTCGCTGTCGCGGGCCAGTTGTTCGAGATGGTGGATCTGGAAGTTGGACACACCGATGCTGCGGGCGCGGCCATCGGTCTTGAACTCCTCCAACGTCTTCCACGTGGAGACGAAGTCGCCGTCGTACAGCGTCGGCAGCGGCCAGTGGATCAGGAACAGGTCGACGTAGTCAGAGCCGAGCGCCTCGATGGTCTTGTCGAAGGCGCGGCGAGCGTCGTCGGGTTTGTGAAAGCCGTTGTTGAGCTTGCTGGTGACGTATACCTCGCCACGGTCGATGCCGAAGTCTCGGATGCCTTGTCCGACGCCCTTTTCGTTTTGGTACATCTCAGCGGTGTCGATGTGGCGGTAGCCGATTTCCAGGGCGGTGCGCACCGCGGACGCGGTCTCGTCGGGCGCAATCTGGAAGACGCCGAACCCAAGCTGGGGGATCTTGGTGCCGTCGTTGAGTGTCAAACTGGGAACAGTGCTCATGTGTGCGGCGTGCCCTCTCGATAGGTGTTGCAAACAATTATCAGTACGCCGCGCCCTCTGACAACGCGGAGAGCAGCCGCCGAGCCGCCGCGACGCGACGCGCGGGTGCTCCGGTCAGCGTGTCCAGCGCGCATTCCGGGTCGGCCGGCGGTCCCATGTGGCCGCATCCGCGCGGGCAGTCCTGAATGGCATCAGCCAGATCCGAAAACGCCTTCAGCACGTCATCGGGTTCGATATGCGCCAAGCCGAACGACCTGATGCCCGGAGTGTCGACCACCCAGCCGCCGCCCGGTAGCGGCAACGCGACCGACTGCGTCGAGGTGTGCTTGCCCTTGCCTACCCCGGACACCTCGCCGGTGGCCCGGTCCGCCTGCGGCACAAGCCGATTCACCAACGTCGACTTGCCGACTCCTGAGTGGCCGAGCAACACGGTGACCTTCCCGGCCAGCAGGTCCTCGACCTCATCGATCGGATCGCCACGCCCCGCGGTGAGCACCGTGAGGTCCAAATCGGTGAAGTGCCCGGCAAACTCCTCGGCAGGCACCAGATCGGTTTTGGTCAGGCACAGAATCGGTCGCAGCTCGCCGGCGTATGCCGCGATCAGCGCGCGGTCCACCAACCCCGTGCGCGGCGGGGGATCGGCCAGCGCCACCACCATCAGCAGCTGGTCGGCGTTGGCGACCACCACCCGCTCGGTCGGATCGGTGTCATCAGCGGTGCGGCGCAACACCGTTCGCCGTTCACCTCGGCGCACGATCCGCGCCAGCGTGTCGGGTCGCCCGGTCAGATCGCCGACGACGTCGACCTGGTCGCCGACGACGATGGGGGTGCGGCCGAGTTCACGGGCACGCATCGCGGTGACGTGCCGGTGCGGATCGTCGTCGAGTACGCAGCCCCACCGGCCGCGGTCGACGGTGACAACCATCGCCGATGCCGCGTCCGCATGATCGGGACGAGTCTTGGTGCGCGGACGCGAGCCACGGCCCGACCGGATCTTGACGTCGGACTCGTCGTACTCGCGTGGGCTCAACCGACCCCCACCATCTCGGTCCACAACGCAGCGAATTCCGGCAGCGTCTTGGCGGTGGTCCCGATGTCCTCGACGGCGACGCCGGGCACCCGCAGCCCGATGATGGCTCCGGCCATCGCCATTCGATGATCGGCATAGGAGTGCCAGGTGCCGGCATGCAACGGGGTCGCGGTGATCACCAAGCCGTCCTCGGTTTCGGTGCACTGGCCGCCGAGCCCGGAGATCTCGGCGCGCAGTGCTGCCAGCCGGTCGGTTTCGTGGCCGCGCAGGTGCGCGATCCCGGTCAGCCGGGACACCGAGCCCGGTGCGGCCAGCGCGGCCAGGGCAGCCACCGCCGGAGCCAGTTCGCCGACGTCGTGCAGGTCGATCTCGAAACCGTCATAGGACTGCGGTCCCCGCACCTCCAGGTGTGAATCACCTTGGTGCACAGCCGATCCCAGCAGTTTCAGGATGCCCAGGATTACATCGGCGGGCTGGACGCTGGCCGACGGCCAGCCGGTGATGCCCACCGTGCCGCCGGTCACCACCGCCGCGGCCAGGAACGGCACCGAGTTGGACAGGTCCGGCTCGACGTCCCAGTGCCGGGCGGCGATCGGCCCCGGCGCGACCCGCCACTGGTTGGCTGCAGTGTCGTCGACGTCGACGCCGGCTTCGCGCAGCATCGACACGGTCATCGCGATGTGCGGTGCCGACGGCACCGACGTGCCGGTGTGCACGACGGTCAGCCCCTCGGTGAACGCGGCGCCGGACAGCAGCAGACCCGAGACGAACTGCGAGGAGCTCGACGCGTCGATGCGGACCGTGCCGCCCGCGACCGCGCCGCGGCCGTGGACGTGAAACGGCAGTCCCGTGCCGTCGATGTCGACACCGAGTCCGCGCATCGCGTCGAGGAGGGGAGCGATGGGCCGGGTGCGGGCCTGCTCATCGCCGTCGAATTCGACGATCGCGGTGCTCAGCGCCGCCAGGGGAGGCACGAACCGCAACACCGTTCCGGCCAAGCCACAGTCGATGCGGGCCCGCGGGCCGGGATTCAACGCCCCGCTCACCACCAGCTCGCAGCCGGTGCCGGCGACGTCGATGCCGAGCGCCTGAATGGCCCCGATCATCAGATCGGTGTCGCGGCTGCGCAGCGCTCCGCTGATTGTCGAGTCGCCCTGGCCTTGCGCTGCGGCCAACGCCGCGAGCACCAGCGTGCGATTGGTCTGCGATTTCGAGCCCGGCACTGTTACGCGCGCGTGCACCGGCCCAGAGGTCGACGGCGCGTTCCACAACTCGGTGCTCACGGCATACATCCTGCCCTGTCGGGATCGTGCGCCACCATGGAGTCATGTGCGGACGATTCGCGGTGACCACCGACCCGGCCCTGCTGGCCGAGAAGATCCACGCCATCGACGAAGCCACCGAGGCGGCCAAGGAGGCGCGGGGGCCCAATTACAACGTCGCCCCGACCGCCACCATCGCCACGGTGGTGAGTCGGCACAACGACCCGGACGACACCCCGACCCGGCGGGTCCGGTTGATGCGCTGGGGGTTGGTGCCGCCCTGGGTGAAGGCGACCTCCGACGGCACCCCGGAGAGCAAGGGTCCGCTGCTGATCAACGCGCGAGCGGAAAAGGTGACCAGCTCACCGGCCTTCCGCGCGTCGGCCAAGAGCAAGCGCTGCCTGGTCCCGATGGACGGCTACTACGAATGGAAGCCCAACCCGGACACCCCGGCGGGCAAGAAGGCCCGCAAGACGCCGTACTTCATGCACCGCGCCGACGGTGAGCCGCTGTTCATGGCGGGACTCTGGTCGGTCTGGAGGGCGAACGACGAGGCGTCGCCGTTGTTGACCTGCACGATCATCACCACCGATGCCGTCGGGGAGCTCGCCGAAATCCACGACCGGATGCCGCTGGTGGTCGACGAGGAGCACTGGGATCGGTGGCTCGATCCCGATCAGCCGGCCGACGCCGACCTGCTGGCCGCGCCGCCCGACATCGCCGGGATCGACCTTCGCGAGGTGTCCACGCTGGTCAACAGCGTGCGCAACAACGGTCCGGAGCTCATCGAGCCCGCCGATCCACACAACCAACCGGTTGGCCTGTTCTAGCGACTCGGTGCCGGTTAGGCTCACAGCCAAGTTCCCGACCAGCGAGAGGAGCGGCCATGACTGCGGTCGAGCCCAAGGCCGATCAGGCCACTATCACGGTGCACAACCCCGCCGACGGCCGCGTCGCCGGCACCGTGCCGGTCGACAGTGCAGAGGTCGTCGCCGCCAAGGCAAACGAGCTGCGGCTGTTCCAGACCGAGTGGGAGGAGATCGGCCCGCGCGGACGCAAGGTCTGGATGTACAAGTGGCAGGACTGGATCCTCGACAACGCCGACCACCTCACCGAGGTGCTGATGTCGGAGACGGGAAAGTCGCACGGCGACGCCAAGCTCGAGCCGGTGGCCCTGGCGGACTCGATCAAGTACTGGGCGGGCAACGCCGAGGAGTTCCTCGCCGACCGGCACCCCAAGGCGCACAACCTTCTGTTCAAGGTGAAGAAGCTGACGACGGTCTACCGGCCGTACCCGTTGGTGGGGATCATCGAACCGTGGAACTTCCCATTGGCGATGCTGGCCCTCGACGTGGTGCCCGCGTTGGCCTCCGGCGCCGCGGTGTTGCTGAAACCGTCTGAGGTGACGCCACTTTCGGCTGTCGAGTTCGCCCGCGGCTGGACCGAGGTCGGGGCTCCGCCGGTGCTGAAGTTGGCCACCGGATACGGCGAGACCGGGGCAGCGGTGATCAACAACGCCGACTACGTCCACTTCACCGGATCGACGGCCACCGGCCGCAAGGTCGCGGTGGCCTGTGCCGAGCAACTCAAGCCGTTCAGTCTCGAACTCGGCGGCAAGGACCCGGCGATCGTGCTGGCCGACGCCGACATCGACCGGGCGGCCAACGGCATCGCCTGGGGTGGGATGTTCAACTCCGGCCAGGTGTGCATCTCGGTGGAGCGGGTCTACGTCGAGGCGCCGGTCTACGACGAATTCGTTTCCAAGCTGACGGCGAACGTCCGGAACATCAAGCAGGGGCAGGAAGAGTCGGGCTTCAAGTACGACACCGGGGCCATGGCCACGGCCGCGCAGCGCGACATCGTCGAACGCCACGTCAAGGAGGCCGTCGAGGCGGGCGCGCGGGTGCTGACCGGTGGCAAGCCGACCGGTGTTGGCACGTTCTTCGAGCCGACGGTGCTCGCCGATGTCACCCCGACGATGACCTGCATCGCGGAGGAGACCTTCGGTCCGACGCTTCCGGTGGTGAAGGTGGCCGACGAGGAAGAAGCCATCCGGCTGGCCAACGATTCGCAGTACGGGCTGTCGGCGACGGTGTGGACCGGCGATGTCGAGCGGGGCGAGCAAGTGGCCCGACGGCTGGAATGCGGTGCGGTCAACGTCAACGATGCGCTGGCCAACGTGTTCTGCCCGTCGCTGCCGATGGGCGGCTGGAAGAACTCCGGTGTCGGTTATCGGTCCGGTGGTGCCAGCGGTTTGATCAAGTTTTGCCGCCAGCAGGCCATCACCGCGCCGAAGGTACCGACCCAGAAATCCGAGTTGATGTGGTACTCGTCGTCGAAGCGACAGGGTCAGCTTGCGCTGGCGGCGATGCGGGCCATGGCCGGTAAGGGTATGCGCCGCTTCGGGATTCGCCCCAAGAAGTAGCCGCTACGCGCCGTACCCGGGCGGGTTGGGGGTGTCGACCCACAGGTCCACTCCCAACTCGGACCCCGGCACGCAGTCGTAGACCGACAGGTCGCTGACGCCGGACTCCACCAGCACGTCCTCGCAGAGCAGAGTGTGGCCCGTGTACTCACGGGCCGGCTTGCTCAGCACCGCGTAGGCGGCGTCGGAGTAGACCTCCGGCTTGCGACTGCGGGCCATCGCCTCGTCGCCGCCCAGAAGATTCTGCACCGCCGCCGTGGCGACCATCGTGCGCGGCCACAGAGTGTTGGACGCGATCCCGGCCTCACGCATCTCCTCGGCAATGCCCAACGCGCACAACGTCATTCCGAACTTCGCCATCATGTACGGGGTGGGTTTGAGCCACTGCGATTCGAGCCGGATCGGCGGGGACAGCGTGAGGATGTGGGGGTTCTCCCGGCCCTTCATATGCGGAATGCAAGCCTGCGAGACGGCGTAGGTGCCGCGCACCTGGATACCGTTCATCAGGTCGAAGCGTTTGAGTGGCACCTCTTCGATCGAGCCGAGGTTGATGGCCGAGGCGTTGTTGACGCAGATGTCGATGCCGCCGAACTGTTCGACGGCCTTGGCGACGGCGGAGGCCACCGAGTCGCCGTCGCGGACGTCACCGACGATCGGCAGCGCCTGGCCGCCGACCTCCTCGATCTCCTTGGCGGCCGTGTAGATCGTGCCGGGCAGTTTGGGATGCGGCTCGGTGGTCTTGGCCACCAGCGCGATGTTGGCGCCGTCGGCCGCGACGCGCTTGGCGATGGCCAAGCCGATGCCGCGACTGGCCCCCGAGATGAACATGGTCTTGCCGGAGAAGGACATTCCGTCACCCTAGACCGCGCGAATGTCGGCGGTGACGGCGTCGGTCAACCGAACCAGATCATGCGGCGCCACCGCCACATCCCAGCCTCGCTTGCCGGCACTGCACAGCACCCGGTCATAACCCAGCGCCGAGGCGTCGACCACCGTCGGCAACCGCTTGCGCTGGCCCAGCGGCGAGATCCCACCCAGCACGTAACCGGTGGCGCGTTCGGCGGCCGCCCGATCGGCCATCGCCACCTTGGATAGTCCCAGCGCCGCCGCGGCGGCCTTCAGCGACAGCTTCCAGGGCACCGGCAAAACCGCCACCGCCAACACCGAACCCGACGCGATCACCAGCGTCTTGAAGATCTGCTCGGGCTTCAGGGAATCACCGGCCAGGGCCGCGACGGCCTCCTCGCCGTAGGACTCCGAACGGGGGTCGTGGTCGTATCGCAGCACCTCGTGGGGGGCTTTGGCGGCGATCAGCGCAGCGATCGCCGGGGTGGCGGCACGACTCACGGGGCACAGCCTAACCACGGGAAATAGCGCGGTGAGAAATCCTGTTGTGGACAGTGGTCGCAGCAAGCGAGCCCGCGATCGACGGAGTCAACGAAAAAAAGTGTTGGTAACAGCCTTAGGATTGGAAGGAGAGAAGTCCGGTGTCAGCCGCAGTCTGCATGATGGCCGATGAGCGGGCACCCGCATTTCTCATCCGTCCGATACCGCTGCCGGAGCTTCTCAGGGGCGCCGCGGCAGAAGGGACTGTGTCACCCACGATGACCGACATCGACATCGAGGCTCCGCAGCGCGAAGAGTCCGATGCGGAGTTGACGGCACGCTTCGAGCGTGACGCGATTCCGCTGCTGGACCAGCTGTACGGCGGTGCGTTGCGCATGACGCGCAATCCCGCCGACGCTGAAGACCTGTTGCAGGAAACCATGGTCAAGGCCTACGCCGGCTTCCGGTCGTTCCGCGAGGGCACCAACCTCAAGGCCTGGCTGTACCGGATTCTGACCAACACCTACATCAACAGTTACCGCAAGAAGCAGCGCCAGCCGGCGGAGTATCCGACCGAGGAGATCACCGACTGGCAGTTGGCGGCCAATGCTGAGCACACCTCCACGGGGCTGCGTTCGGCCGAGGTCGAGGCACTCGAACTGCTGCCCGACACCGAGATCAAGGAAGCTCTTCAGGCGTTGCCGGAGGAGTTTCGGATGGCGGTGTACTACGCAGATGTCGAGGGCTTCCCGTACAAGGAGATCGCCGAGATCATGGATACCCCGATCGGGACGGTGATGTCCCGACTGCACCGAGGTAGGCGCCAGCTGCGCGGCCTGCTGGCCGACGTCGCCAAGGAGCGTGGTTTTGCCCGCGGCCAAGCCGAGGATGCGCCAGAGGAGGTGTCGTCATGACCGACGATCAGGTATCCGGCGGCGAAGGGGAGTGGCGCCCGCCCATCGGTCCGGTCGATCCCGACCATCCCGAATGCGCTGCGGTGATCGCCGAGGTGTGGACGCTGCTCGACGGTGAATGCACCACCGAGACCCGCGACCGCCTGCGCCACCATCTCGAAGAGTGCCCGACGTGCCTGCAGTACTACGGGGTGGAAGAGCGGATCAAGAAGCTGGTCGCCTCGCGATGCAGCGGGGATAAGGCGCCCAAACACCTGCTGGAGAAGGTTCGGCTGCAGATCAGCCAGACCACGATCATCCGGCGCGGCTAGCGCCACAAACAAAAGTGCCCGGCGGATCGCCGGGCACTTTGTGTATCAGCTGTTGGGCCGCTTGCCGTGGTTGGCTTTGCTGTGCTTGCGGTCACGCTTCTTACGACCACGCTTGGCCATGATGTACCTCCAATTATTTCGCGCTGCATGGTTGAGCCTGAATAAATTGTCTCACGGCCCGGTAGAACGTCTGACCACACGGGGTTGTGGTTCGATAGAGCCGCACTAAGAGACGAGCAGTACCAAGAGTGAGGTGAAGATGGCCGAGGATGTGCGCGCCGAGATCGTGGCCAGTGTGCTCGAGGTAGTGGTCAGCAAGGGTGACCAGATCGGTGCGGGCGACACCCTGGTGCTTCTGGAGTCGATGAAGATGGAGATTCCGGTGCTGGCCGAAGTCGGCGGCACCGTCACCGAGGTCAGCGTCTCCGTGGGTGACGTCATCCAGGCGGGCGACCTCATTGCCGTGATCGACTAGCTCTCGTGTCCACCCTCGGTGACCTGCTCGCCGAGCACACGGTGCTGCCGGGCGGCGCCGTGGACCACCTGCACGCGGTGGTCGGCGAATGGCAGCTGCTGGCGGACCTTTCGTTCGCCGACTATCTGATGTGGGTGCGCCGCGATGACGGCGCGCTGGTCTGTGTGGCCCAATGCCGGCCCAACACCGCCCCGACAGTCCTGATCCGGGACGCCGTCGGCTCCGTCGTCGCCGACGGTGACCTGCCGCTGGTGACCTCGGCGTTCACCTCGGGTGCCATCGGGCGCGGCGGCAGCGACCTCAAACTGCGCGAACCCGGAATGAACGTCGAAGCGGTACCCGTCCGCTACAACAACCAGGTCGTGGCCGTACTCACCCATCAGACCGCGCTCGCCGAGCGGCGCACGTCGTCGCCCCTGGAACGCGCTTACACGGACTGTGCAGGCAATCTGCTGCACATGCTGTCCGAGGGCACCTTCCCCAACGTGGGCGACCTGGCGCTGTCCCGGTCGAGCCCACGCGTCGGTGACGGTTTCATCCGCCTCGACGTCGACGGCGTCGTCGCCTACGCCAGCCCCAACGCGCTGTCGGCCTACCACCGCATGGGGTTGGCCGCGGAGCTGGAAGGCCATAACTTGGTGGCCATCACCCGGCCGCTGATCTCCGACCCGTTCGAGGCTCAGGAATTGGCCGAGCACGTGCGCGACTCGCTGGCCGGCGGGTCGAGCATGCGCCTCGAGGTCGACGCCGGCGGCGCGGCCGTGCTGTTGCGCACGCTGCCACTGGTGGTTCACGGCGCCGCTGCGGGCGCGGCCGTGCTCATCCGGGACGTCACCGAGGTGAAGCGCCGCGACCGCGCTCTGCTGTCCAAGGACGCCACGATCCGCGAGATCCACCACCGGGTGAAGAACAACCTGCAGACGGTCGCCGCGCTGCTGCGCCTTCAGTCCCGCCGGACCAGCAATGAGGAGGCCCGCGAGGCGCTGATGGAGTCAGTACGCCGGGTGGCCTCGATCGCCCAGGTGCACGAGGCGCTGTCGATGTCGGTGGACGAGGAGGTCAACCTCGACGAGGTGATCGACCGGATCCTGCCGATCATGAACGACGTCGCCCGGGTCGACTCGCCCATTCGGATCAACCGGGAGGGCGCTTTGGGGGTGCTCGACGCCGACCGGGCCACCGCCTTGGTGATGGTGGTGACCGAGCTGGTCCAGAACGCCATCGAGCACGCCTTCGAGTCGACGGCCAAAGGCGGCTGTGTGACCATCCGGGCCGAGCGCTCGGCGCGGTGGCTGGACGTCGTGGTGCACGACGACGGGCGCGGGCTGCCCGAAGGATTCTCGCTGGAGAAGTCGGACCGGCTGGGTCTTCAGATCGTGCGGACGTTGGTCACCGCGGAGCTCGACGGCTCACTGGGAATGCACGACGTTCCGGGCGGGGGGACCGATGTTGTGTTGCGGGTCCCACTCGGGCGGCGTTCAAGCGCCCGTCTTCCCCAATAGCAAATGTGACCGACACGACATTTGTAAATGAAAATCGCGGCCCTGGCATTTGCCGGGGCCGCGATGTCTAAATTGTCGAAAGGGCGGGCTAGACGCTGCTGCGCGCGCGGGTGCGAGCGTTGCGGCGCTTGAGCGCACGCCGCTCGTCCTCGCTCATGCCACCCCAGACGCCGGCGTCCTGGCCGGAATCCAAAGCCCAGGTCAGACACTCAGTCGTCACCGGGCAGCGGTTACAGACGAGCTTCGCGTCAGCGATCTGGGCGAGCGCCGGGCCGCTGTTCCCCACGGGGAAGAACAGTTCCGGATCCTCGTCACGGCAGACCGCCTTGTGGCGCCAATCCATTTGTCGCTACTCCTTACTATGTGCGCAGCGAAGCGCACTCGCTTTTACTTCGGCTGTTAATGCAGTGCACACAAATGTTTCTGTGTTGTTGCATCCGATCGTTTCACACGCTCGACGGATGTCAATAGAACTCAGTTAACAAGTGGGCAACCTCACTACAAGCTCTGGCTGGGGGTGGGTTACCGATCCCTCTACCCGTTTGTACTACACTCAACCCATCTGCGCCCTGAATCGTTCGGCGCACCCTTATTTTTCCTGGTCAGAGCGCTGCTCTGCGGGCGGTGCGACGACGCAGAGAGCCCCCGGAACCGCTCGGAACGTCATTTCCGCGCGTAGCCCCAGAAAATCTCCGTCGATCTGGCTGGCGACCGGTTCGTCCGCCGTGACCCGCACCCAGGCCACGTCGTCGTCGCGGATCAGGTGCTTGGCCTTGATCACCGGTTTCTTGGACACCATCCGGCGCACCAGCATCAGGTTTTTCCAGACGTTCATGCTGGTGATCGCGAAGACCCCGAGGCCGGTCTCGAACGTGGTGTCCGGGTTCGTCCACACCGGCCTGGCGTTGGCGTAGGTCCAGGGGCTGGAGTTGGAGATGAACGCGAAGTAGACCCCGGTTCGGGGCGGCTGGCCGGGCAGTTCGAGTGTCAGCAGCGGCTCGTTGCGCGCGCTGGCCAGCATCTCGCGCACCGCAACCCGGATGTAGCGACCCGCGGTGACTTTCCGGCCCTTGGCCCGTTGCGCCTCGACGGCGGCCACCACGTCGCCGTCCACGCCCATCCCGGCGGTGAACACCGCCCAGCGTTCGCCGCAGTCCATCAGCGCGATCTTCCGCCACGGGGCGCCGTTGCGGCGCGCGCTGAGCAGGTCGACCAGTTGATTGGTGGCCACGATCGGGTCCGGGCTGATGCCCAGCGCCCGGGCGAAGACGTTTGCCGAGCCGCCCGGCACCACCGCCACCGCAGGCAACGTCTCGGGCAATGGCCGGCCGGGCCGCCCCAGCAGGCCGTTGACCACCTCGTTCACGGTCCCGTCGCCGCCGTGGACGATGATCACGTCGGTGCCGTCGTGCTTGGCGGCTTCGGCGATTTCGATGGCGTGGCCGCGGTGGTCGGTGTGAACGACGGACAGGTCCACGCGGCTCTCCAGCGCGTGAGCGAGCAGGTCGCGGCCGGCTGCGGTGGTGGATGTGGCGTTCGGGTTGACGATCAGGACGGCACGCACGAGCCATGAGCCTAGAGGAGTGCGGTGCGGCAGTTCGAAGTGTTTGCCTGCTCATCACGATCCGGACAGCTGCCGGTGGCATGCTCGCGACGTGGTCGTGGGGTCTGAGCCGGGTGCGGCCAGCGCCGTCAGTTGGTTCCATCGGGTGTGCGAGTCGGTGGTCGCGCGTTTGCCGTTGGGGCTGAATTCGCTTGTGCCACCTACGTTTCTGGGCTTCGTGGTGATCAACTCCGGCACCTTCGCGCTGGACTTGCTGGTGCTCACGTTGCTGCACGGCGTGCTTCGTGTGCCGTTCGGAGTCGCGGTGACGGCGGCCTATGTCTGCGCCTTCGCGGCCAGTTATGTGCTCAACCGGGTGGTGAACTTCCAGTCGCACGGCGCGGTAGGGCCGCAGGTGGCGGTCTACGTCGTCGTGGTGGTGATCAACTATCTGGCGTTCATCCTCGGCGTCTCCAGCGCGTTGCGCGCCTTCGGCGTCGAGTACCACCTGGCCCGAATCGCAGCGGGAGCCTGCGAGGGCATCTACATGTATTGCGCGATGCGCTGGGTGGTGTTCCGGCGCTGAATCCCGCTGCGGGCCCGTGATTTAACGCGTGGCGGGGGAGGCGACACGGGCGGCCGCCTCCACCGCGGCGGCCCGCCGGTGCGCCAGTACCGCCGAGGAGGTGGTGAGGGCGGCGGGGTCGGGCCAGTGCGCCCAGGCCAATGCGATCCCGAAGAGGAGCACGAGAAGATCGCGCGGATCCCAGGACGGGTCGACGTATCCCTTCTCCTGAGCCTCCACGATCCCGGCGACGGCCAATTCCGGCAGCGGCTGCCCATCGGCGGTGGGCTCCTCGAGCGTCAGCCCCTCGAGATGAGCCCACGCCACCATCCGGTGGTGCTCGGGCCGGCGCACCTGGAGGTCGAACAGGCCGCCGACGAACTCGGGTACCGCATCGGGCCGCAGCTGGACCGCCTGGAAGAACTCGGCGACGTTGGCGGCGAGCACCTCGCGGAACAGCGCCTCCTTGTCGCCGAAGTGGGCGTACAGCCGTTCCTTGCTTGCGCTGGCTGCGGACGCGATGCGGTCGATCCGGGCCCCCGCGAACCCGTACCGGGCGAACTCGGTGCGCGCGGCGGTCAGGATGTGGTCCCGCAGCTCTGAGGTGCTTCTCATCAACAGGGAGTATAAAGAACGAACTAGTTCGTTTGGTGAGGAGTCGGGCATGAGTAGTCGAAAAGTCGCCCTGGTCGCCGTCATGGACCACCCGCCCCGGGTTCGGGCGCTGCAGCGCGTGCTCGGTGCCGTCGCCGACAACATCGATCCGGTGGTCGACCTGTGGCGGCCCTACCTCGACGGGCTGGACAACCTGCCGCCGGATGGCCGATTCCTGTTGGTGGGCAACCACACTCAGGGTGGCGCCGAAGCCCTGCTGATCCCATATGCCGTGCGTCGCGAGATCGGGGTCCGCGTGCGGCCACTGGCCGATCGTCAGTTCGGGCAGATGCGTGGCCTGCTCGGCGACCTGCTGGCGGCATTCGGCGGAGTGGTCGGGGCGCCGGAGACCGCGCGCGAGCTGATGCGCCATGACGAGACGGTCCTGGTGTTTCCCGGCGGTGGCCGCGAGATTCCGAAATTCAAGGGCGAGGAGTACACGCTGCGCTGGCAGGGCCGGTCCGGCTTCGCCCGGATCGCCGTGGAGACCGGCTATCCGATCGTCCCGGTCGGGCTGGTCGGCGGGGACGACGTTTACCGCAGCCTCACCCCGCGGGACAGCGCGTGGGGCCGGTTCAGCCAAGCCGTGAGCAGCCGGTTCGGCGGCCGCGACGACATGGCGATTCCGCTGATGCGGGGCATCGGGCCGACGCTGATCCCCAGGCCGGAACGGATGTATCTGCGGTTCGGCACTCCGATCGACACCTCGACACCGCTGGGCATTGACACGGCGGAGTGGGTCGAGGAGGTGAAGCGGCGCACGCAGACCGCGCTCGAGCAGATCCTCGACGACCTGCTGAGTTTGCGGGAGACCGACCCCTACCGGGGGCTCAGTCCGCTGGCCTGGTCGCGAGCCGCGCGTCCCTGACGCGACCGGCTACCTTACGGAGGTGACCGAAACCGTTCTCCCACCCGTGGTCCGCTACGCCGGTTTTGTCGCGGCCGCCGAAGGTGCAGTGGCGATCATCGTGGCCGTGGTGCTGGTAGTGCGCGGACTGGCCGGGGCCGACCAGCACATCGTCAACGGGTACGGCACCGCGGGCTGGTTCGCCGTGATGGGCGCTGCGGTGCTGGCCGCCGGCTGGGCCCTGATCACCGGACGACGCTGGGGCCGGGGTATCGCGATCTTCGCCAACCTGCTGTTGCTGCCGGTGGCCTGGTACATCGTGGCCGCTCACCAACCGGTCTACGCGGTCGCGATGGGTGGGGTCGCGATCGCCGTGCTGGCGCTGCTGTTCAGCCCGCCGGCACTGCGGTGGGCGTCGCGGTCAGGCGACTAAGCCTCGGCCGCGAGCGCTTGGAGCTCCGGGCCGCTGACGCGGTAGTTGATCCACTCCGACATCTGCTTGCCGCCGACGGCGTCATAGAGCGCGATCGCATTGACGTTCCAGTCCAACACTTCCCACGCCAAGCGGGTGTAGCCGTTGTCGATGCACTCCTTGGCCAGTGTCGCCAGCAGTGTGCGGGCCAGGCCGCGCCGGCGGAACTTGTCGCGCACGAACAGGTCCTCGAGGTAGATACCGGCCACGCCGTCCCAGGTGGAGAAGGTGCGGAACCACAGCGCGACCGCGGCGGCCTCGCCGTCGATCTCGACCAGATGGCAGGACCCGACCGGGTTGTCGCCGAAAAGAGCTGCGGTGATCTGACTTTCGGTCACCGTGCACTGATCGGCGGCATGCTCGAATTCGGCGAGCTCGCGGATCATCGCGACGATCTCTGCCTCGTCGCCGGGACGGGCCAGCCGGATAATCATTGCGGTACCCCCAGGGCCGACAGAATGGTTCTGAATTTCGTTGTGGTCTCGGCGACTTCGTCATCGGGATCGGATTCGGCAACAATACCGCCACCGGCCTGAGCCAGCGCCGTATGCCGGTCGGCGGACAGTTGCGCCCCGCGGATCGCCACCACCCAGCGGCCGTCGCCGCGGGCGTCGCACCAGCCCACCGCGCCGGCGTAGAAGCCGCGGTCGCCTTCCAGCTGTGCGATCAGATCGACCGCCGCCTGAGTCGGCACGCCGCCCACTGCCGGGGTGGGATGCAGTGACAGCGCCAAATCGATTGCGGTGGTTGAGATATCGCGCAGCCGACCGCGGATCGGCGTGGACAGATGCCAGAGTGCGGCGGTGCGGCTCAGCTGAGGTTGCGCCGCGACGTCGAGGTCGGCGCACAGCGGTTCCAGTGCGGCGCGCATGGTGTCGACGACCAGCTGGTGTTCGTGCCGGTTCTTGCCCGACTCGGCCAGTGCGGCGCCGTTGGCGGCGTCGATCTGCGGATCGGGCGACCGCGGCGCGGAGCCGGCGAACGGCTGGCAGGTCACCACGTCACCGGCGCGGGCGACCAGCAGCTCGGGGCTGGCGCCCACCAGCGCACAGCCGGTGTAGTCGCCGCCGGCGACCGAGAGGTCGGCCAGGTACGCGGTAGCTTCGGCATCGGCGGCGAGCAGCCGGTGCAGGATCGCTCGCTCGTCGAGCCGGCCGTCGGCCACCAGACGCAACGCGCGCGCCAAAACGACCTTCTGCAAAGCACTCTCGGGTGCGGTGAGGCGGTCCAGCGCGGTGCGGATGCGGGCGCGATGCTC
The DNA here is from genome assembly GCF_022370635.2 of Mycolicibacterium crocinum. Next base: position 1,785,611 of record NZ_CP092362.2, read on the forward strand.
ATCCGGTGCCGGCAGCATCGCGTCGATCCGCACCGCGGGCAACGCCGTCGTCGACCACTGCGGGAGGGTCTCGCCGAACGTCACGGTCGTCGGCGTCAGCAGCGCCGCCCTACTGCGGATGTCGAACGGCAGCGCACCGACCACCACATCGGCCGAGCCGTTGGCCAACGCCGACGAGGCGGCCGCGACGTCGTCGTATCCGGCCCGGATCCCTTCGGCGACGACTGTCCCGGCGGGGCCGCTGAGCACAAAGGAGGGAACCGCGATCACGTCCCCGTGACCGGCTCGCGGTGGCTGGTCAAACCCAGCGCCGAGAGCTGCCGCAGCCCGTACTCGAAACCGCACACCGCGACCGCGGCCGCGGCGAAGCCGTACCGCGCGCCTTCCCGCAACGGCTGCTCCACCCAGCGGGTCACCACCGAGCGGGAGAAGTGCCCGTGGCCGACGAACACCACGTCGCGGTCGACCATGTGCTCCAGCGCGTACGACACCGCCTGATCGGCGCGCATGCTCACCTGGTCGACGCTCTCGCCGCCCGGGCAGCCGTAGGTCCACAGCAGCCAGCCGGGGGTGTCGGTGCGGATCTGGTGGGTGGTCAGGCCCTCGTAGTCGCCGTAGTTCCACTCCGACAGCAGCGGGGACACCACGTCGACGGTCAAGCCGGCCAGCTCGGCGGTGACCAGGGCGCGCTTACGCGGGCTGCTGATCACCAGTGGGTTGTCCAGACCGAGGTGGTCGATGGTCTGGGCGGCCAGTTTCGCCTGCTCGCGACCGTGCTGAGTGAGTTCGAGGTCGGTGGTGCTGGTGTGCTGACCGCTCTTGGACCATTCGGTCTCGCCGTGCCGAAGCAGGACCAGCCGATGTGTACCGACGCTCACGCCCACTGATTCTGCCCGATGACCAGGCGCGCCGTGGCAGCCGGGACGGTTCGCGGCAGAACCTGCAAGGATGGTCTGCGTGACCCGAGTATTGGCGGTGGCCAACCAAAAGGGTGGGGTGGCCAAGACAACCACGGTCGCGTCCTTGGGGGCGGCTTTCGCGGACGCGGGCAAGCGTGTGTTGCTGGTCGACCTGGACCCACAGGGCTGTCTGACGTTCTCGCTGGGCACCGACCCGGACAAGCTGCCGGTGTCGGTGCACGAGGTGCTGCTCGGCGACGTCGAACCGAACGCGGCGCTGGTCGACACGGCCGAGGGCATGACGCTGCTGCCGGCCAACATCGACCTGGCCGGCGCGGAAGCCATGCTGCTGATGCGGGCCGGTCGCGAGTACGCCCTCAAACGCGCGCTGGACAAGCTCGACCAGTTCGACGTGGTGATCATCGACTGTCCGCCGTCGTTGGGTGTGCTCACGCTCAACGGTCTGACCGCCGCCGACGAAGTGATCGTGCCGCTGCAGTGCGAGACGCTGGCGCACCGCGGGGTGGGGCAGTTCCTGCGCACGGTCGACGACGTGCAGCAGATCACCAACCCGAACCTGAAGCTGCTGGGCGCGCTGCCGACGCTGTACGACTCGCGCACCACGCACAGCCGCGACGTTCTGCTCGACGTCGCCGACCGCTACAACTTGCCGGTGCTGGCGCCGCCGATCCCGCGCACGGTGCGCTTCGCGGAGGCCAGCGCGTCCGGGTCGTCGGTGCTGGCGGGCCGAAAGAGCAAGGGCGGCATGGCTTATCGCGATCTGGCGGCCGCGCTGCTGAAGCATTGGAAGTCCGGCAAGGCGCTGCCGACCTTCACGCCGGAGATCTAAGTCTTCGGGCCGAACGCGGCGACTGCGTCACCGTGCTGCTCGATCACCATCGAGCCGGTGACGGTCGGGACCACCGGACCGGATCCGGCGGGGTGCGTGACGGGAATGATGCGTTCGCTGGTGCCGTTGGTCGGCTCGTAGACCCCGATGCCGGTGGTGAGCGGGATGAGCAGCCGGCCGGCCATCATCGCGCCGGGACCTAGCGGAGCCACCGCCGCGGACGCCTGGATCGTGTAGCGGTAGGACAGCCGGGCGTCGAAAACCTCCACGCTGTCGCCGGTCCACCAGGTGTAGAGATCGCCCGCGTGGGTGACGGCCTGAGCTGAATTGGCAAGCACCGGAGGCTTTTTCAGCAGCGTGCTGGCGATCTTGCTGCCGGTCTCGTCGTACACGGCGATCTGCGGTTGCGGCGACGGCAGGTACACCGCGGTGGTGGTGCCCTCCACCGCCAGCACGCGCGCCTCGGAATCGGCGGCGACACCCGGTAGCGGGACGTTTTTGGTGTCGGGTTCGTCTTCTTCCTTCGCCGGCTTGAGCAGCGTCAGGCGCAGGTCCTTCTGGTCGCGGCAGGCTTCCATCACCGACACCGCTTCGTCGCTGGCCGCCGCCGACATCAGCGTGCAACCGGCCCCGACACCCTGATTGACCGGTTTGACCCGGGCGTCGATCTCGCCGTAGGACAGCATCCGCACCAGATCTGAGCGCCACAACTCCAACCGGGTCGGCCCGGCCGACAGCACGGCGCTGCCGTTGGAGCTGAGGACCACGTGCTTGTCGGCGTATGCGGTGCGGGTCGGGCCGCGCCGACCGGTGCCGCCGCTGATACTGCTGACCTGTCCGCAGCCGCGCGCGTCGGGGTACACCGCGACGGCGAGGTCGTAGACGTAGGACACCCCGCACAGATTGGTGTCGCGGGCATACGTCCACCGGATCTGGCCGGTCTGCGGATCATGGCCGTCGACGGTCCGCCCGTCGCCGGTCACCACGGTGCCGCCCACCACGATCGGGCTCAGCGTGCGCGGGCTCGTCGCGGTCCACAGCTGGTTCAGCGTGTCGGGAACCACCCGCGCCGGGACCGGATTGGGCGTCGGCGAGGTGGCGGGCCGGCTGATCGTGGCCCGCGCGGAGCTGTTCCACCAGAACAGTGCGGCGATGACGGCCACAACAAGCGCGATCGTCGCCGCGGCGACGAGATCGCCTCTGGTGCGGCGCTCGGGTCTGACCATCTAGGCGACGATAGCGGTCGTCAGCCTGCGGTTGCGGGGGCCTCGGCGGTGTTGCGCGGACGACGCCGGCGACGCCGCTTGCGGGCCGGGCTGTCGTCGCCGCCCTCGGCCTTGACGGTGGCACCGTCGGCCGGGGCGTCCGTCGTCTCGACGTGCCCGGTGGCGCCCTGGCCGCCGCGGGTGCGACGACGCGACCGGTTGCGGCTGGGCCGCTCGCGGTTGGAGTCGGTGGAGCTGATCCGGGTGCCGTCCTGCGCCTTGCTGGGCGACTTGGCGCCCTGCGACTTGCGCGCGGCGCCGATCGAGCCGCCGGCCTCGGTCGGGATGTTCAGTTCGGTGTACAGGTGCGGGGAGCTGGAGTAGGTCTCCGCCGGGTCGGGGCACTCGAGCTTGAGGGCCTTGTCGATCATCGACCAGCGCTCCAGCTCGTCCCAGTCGACCAGGGTGATCGCGATACCGGTCTTGCCGGCGCGGCCGGTGCGCCCGATGCGGTGCACGTAGGCCTGCTCGTCCTCGGGAATCTGGTAGTTGATGACGTGCGTGATGTCGTCGATGTCGATGCCTCGGGCCGCCACGTCCGTAGCCACGAGCACATCGATATCGCCGTTGCGGAACGCCTTGAGTGCTTTCTCGCGGGCGATCTGGCCGAGGTCACCGTGCACGGCGCCGACTTTGAAGCCGCGCTCGGCCAGCTCGTCGGACACCTTCTGCGCGGTCCGCTTGGTGCGGGTGAAGATCATCGTCGCGCCGCGGCCTTCGGCCTGCAGGATGCGGCTGACCATCTCGACCTTGTCGAGTGCGTGCGCGCGGTAGACGAACTGCTCGGTGGTGTCGTGGGTGGCCGACCCCTGCACGCCTTCGGCCCGGATGTGGGTGGGCTGGTTCATGAAGGTGCGGGCCAGCGTGATGATCGGATCCGGCATGGTCGCCGAGAACAGCATGGCCTGCCGCTCGCTCGGGATCTGCTTGAGGATCCGCTCGATATCGGGCAGGAAGCCCAGGTCAAGCATTTCGTCGGCCTCGTCGAGCACCAGCACCGACAGGCCGCCGAGCTGCAGGTGCCCCTGCTGGGCGAGGTCGAGGAGGCGGCCCGGGGTGCCGACGACCACGTCAACACCCTTCTGCAGCGCCTCGATCTGCGGCTCGTACGGGCGGCCGCCGTAGATGGCGGTGACGGTCAGCTTGCGGGACTCGTCGGCCTGCAGGTACTTCGATGCGGCGACGAGGTCACCATGGACCTGCAGGCAGAGCTCGCGGGTCGGGACCACGACGAGCGCGCGCGGAGTACCGGTCAGCGGTCGCGTGGTGTCGGTGGTGATGCGGTGCAGCAGGGGCACACCGAACGCGAGGGTCTTGCCCATGCCGGTGCGGGCCTGGCCGATGAGGTCGTCGCCGGCCAGGGCCATCGGCAGGGTCTGTTCCTGGATGGCGAAGGCGTATTCCTTGCCTTCTTCGGCGAGGGCGCGGACGATCTCGTCACGCACTCCGAGCTGGGCGAATGAAAGCTGGGGGTGAGTTGTCAATGGTGTCATGTGGTGGCGTTGTGCCTTCCGTAGTCGGTCCTCGAATGCGTTGTCACGCGCGCACGAGTTCTGACTTCGGAATGGACTCGGGCTCAAATTATCGATGCCCCGAATCGCCGGGCCCTGCACTGAGGGAGGCGGGCCCACTGCGTGCACGCACATTTCCTTGACCACGCCTCACGGCGTTCGTCAGCCCCCATCATAGCTGGTCGCGCTCTCCGAGACGGATCGGCGCTCCAGCCGGGACTACAGTGACGGCCATGACCGCCCCTCAGCCCGCCGCGGACTCACCGGCGCGGATCACCGCCGACCATCCCGGTGTCAATGAGTTGTTCGCGCTGTTGGCCTACGGCGAGGTGGCGGCCTTCTACCGGCTGACCGACGAGGCGCGGATGGCTCCCGACCTGCGGGGCCGGATCAATATGGCCAGCATGGCCGCCGCCGAGATGGCGCATTATGAGCTGCTGCGCGAGGCGCTGGAGGCGCGCGGTGTCGACGTCGTCCCGGCGATGACGCGCTACGCCTCGGCGTTGGAGAATTACCACCGCCTGACGACGCCGAGCACCTGGCTGGAGGCGTTGGTCAAGACCTATGTCGGCGATGCGCTGGCGGCCGATTTCTACCTGGAGATCGCCGACGTGCTGCCCGACGAGGTCGCCGGCGTGGTGCGCGGCGTGCTATCGGAGACCGGTCACTCGCAGTTTGTGGTCGCCGAAGTCCGCAAGGCCGTGACCAGCAGTGGACGGCAGCGCAGCCGATTGGCGCTGTGGTCGCGCCGGCTGCTCGGCGAGGCGATCACGCAGGCTCAGTACGTGCTCGCCGAGCGCGATGAACTGGTCGACCTGGTGCTGGCCGGTCCGGGTGGGCTCGGGCAGGTCGCCGACTTCTTCGACCGCCTGCAGCGCACGCACGCCGAGCGGATGGGCGAGCTGGGGCTCGCTTAACGGTTGCAGGTCGCCGAGATCGTGTTATCGGTCGAGGCGGCCACGGTCGCGCCGCGCGCATCGGTGATCCAGCAGTTCAGCTGACTTCCGTTGCTGCTGGCCGTCACGTAGTTCACCGGCACGGTCGGGACGACGGTCAATCGCCAGGGCAGTGAGACGTTCTCGACGGTGCGCAGGGCGCCGGCCTCGTCGGCGTAGGTGATCGTCACCGGATCGTCGGGGCGCTGGTTGCCCGCGACGGTGTAGACGATCTCGGCGGAATCGACCTGCACCTGCGCCAAGGGTGCGGCGGCCGCGCCGGGCGGGGTGACCCGGACCGGCGTTTCCAGGGGCAGGCCCGGGACCGTGACGGTGACCGGCGCCGGCGGTGGCGTCGACGTCCGGGGGCCGGGAATGGCCACGACCGTCCGGGTCGGGGTGGCGCCGGAGTCCGCGGTGATGCTCGCGGCGTCACCGGTGCGCACGACGAACGTCGTCGCCGCGGCGGCGAGCACGACACCGCCGGTGGTCAGCGCCACGCGAGGCCACTGGACCAGCCGCTGTCGGCGCTTCTTGTCGCTCACACGGCAAGGTTATGGACGCTCGTGCGTCGGTGCGGCGCGCCGCGCCTGTCCGTTGCCATGCTGTTATCGCAGCTTGACGCCCTATTCGCTAACCGCGAACGACTGGCCGCGACCGCGTGCACCGGCGTCCACTAGCCTTCTGGTGAGTAGTCGCAGACGAGAGAGAAGGGGCCAGCGTGGAGGTCAAGATCGGTGTCACGGACAGTCCGCGTGAGCTCGTGTTCAGCAGCTCCCAGACGCCCGCTGAGGTCGAAGAGCTGGTGACCTCGGCGTTCTCGGGCAACGGCCCGGATGTGCTGAGCCTGACCGACGACAAGGGACGCCGTTTTCTGGTCCAGACCAGCAAGATCACATACGTCGAGATCGGTGTCGCCGACGTGCGTCGGGTCGGGTTCGGGATCGCCGCCGGCGGACCTGCCGGCGCGTAGCCGCTAGGAGCGGGTCAGCGGGACGTGTGACAGTCCGCCCCAGGCGAATTGCACCGTCCCGTCGACCGCGACCTCCTTGGAGACCGGGCGGTCGGCGTCCAGCCAGTACCGCGCGCAGTCGACGCTGATGGCCACCAGGCCGACGGCGATCATGCGAGCGCGATGCGGATCCAGCCCTGAATCGCGGCTGATCAGGTCGAACACCGCGTCTGTGCAGGATTCGGTCGCCACTTTCACCTGCGAAGCGACCTGCGGTTCGGTGACATAGTCGTTCTCGAAGATCAGCCGGTAACCCTGGCTGTCGTGCTCGATGAAATCGAAGAAGGCCTGCACCGCCGCGCGCAGCCGCTGCCGGTTGTCGGTGGTGGTGCGCAGGGCCTGCCTGACCCCGGAAACCAGGTTCTCGACGTGCCGGTTCAGCACGGCCAGATACAGCTCGAGCTTGCTCGAAAAATGTTGATACAGAACGGGTTTGCTCACGCCGGCCCGGTCGGCGATCTCGTCCATCCCGGCGGCGTGATAGCCGCGGTCGACGAAGACCTCACTGGCCGCGATCAGCAGCTGACCGCGTCGCTCATCTCGCGGCAGGCGGCTTCCGCGCCGCGGGGTGGTGGCGGCGGGACGGTCGCCATTGGCCGTTCGGGCGGACTTCCGCTCGGCCGTGTCGGCGAGTTCGCTCATCGAGTCCTCAATCTGGTGGTGTGGCCGGGCGCCGTGCCCCCGCGCGCCCTGCCCCGTCGGATCGAGGTTACTACCCGGGTGGTGTTACTCGCCCGTAGCAGCGTCCGGCGCACGGGCGCGCCGGAAGTGCGGCGTTCGGCTGTTGTGCCATCCTGGGGCGGTGACCTACGACCCGGGGCACCGCGGCGGCGGTCGTGTGCCGGTGCTGCGAGACGAGTGGCGGGAGCCGCTGCGCGCGCTGCGCGACCCGTTGGCGGAGGAGTCGGGCCGGGCCAGATCCAACCGGGAGCAGCGTCGTCAATGGCGTAAACAGAGCTGGCTGGGCCGGTTCATCTCCACTTACGGCTGGCGCGCCTACGCGCTGCCGGTCCTGGTGGTCGTCACCGGAATCGTGCTGTACCAGACCATCACCGGAACCGCCGCCCCGGCTGTTGAACCCACCGCCCAGCACGCGGTGCAAGGGCCCCCGACGATCGGGTCGAGCGGCACAGCCATCATCGGCGCGCCGCCGCGCGGGCTCACCGAGTTCGACGCCAACCTGCCGACCGGGATCCTGCCCGAGGGCGGCGCGTTCACCGAGGCGGGCGCCAAGACGTGGCACATCGTGCCGGGCACGACGCCAAAGGTCGGTGAGGGCACCGCGAAGACGTTCACCTACACCGTGGAGGTCGAGGACGGCGTCGACACCGCGTCATTCGGCGGCGACGAGGGTTTCGCCCGGATGGTCACCGAGACGCTCGGCAACCCCAAGAGCTGGATTCACAATCCGCAGTTCGCCTTTCAGCGGGTCGATGCCGCCGACGTCAAGCCCGACTTCCGGGTGTCCCTGACATCGCCGATGACCGTGCGCGAGGGCTGCGGCTACGAGATCCCGCTCGAGTCGTCCTGCTACAACCCGGCCTATGGGCCCGACGCGCAACCGCGGGTCTTCATCAACGAGTCGCGCTGGGTGCGAGGCGCGGTGCCGTTCCAGGGCGACATCGGTTCGTATCGCCAGTACCTGGTCAACCACGAGGTGGGCCACGCGATCGGCTACCAGCACCACGAGCCGTGCGCCGACAGCGGCGGACTGGCGCCGATCATGATGCAGCAGACGTTCTCCACCGACGACAACGACGCGTCGCGCTTCGACCCCGAATACGTGAAGGCCGACGGGAAGACCTGCCGGTTCAACCCCTGGCCGTATCCGATCGCCTGACGGTTCGGGAAGCACTCGCAGCTGTTTGCCGTTGCTCTGGCCAGCTGCTGAGATGGATGGTGAACGTTCATCGGGCTAGTGCCGAACCGATCCAAGGAGTGCCGGTGCCCTCGCTGCCGCCGCTGGTCGAGCCAGCTGCCGAACTCACCCGCGACGAGGTAGCGCGGTACAGCCGCCACCTGATCATCCCGGACCTGGGTGTCGATGGGCAGAAACGTTTGAAGAACGCCCGAGTGCTGGTGATTGGGGCGGGTGGACTGGGCTCGCCCACCCTGCTGTATTTGGCGGCTGCCGGCGTCGGCACCATCGGGATCGTCGAATTCGATGTCGTCGACGAGTCCAACCTGCAGCGCCAGATCATCCACGGCCAGTCCGATATCGGCCGCTCGAAGGCCGAAAGCGCCCGTGATTCCATCCTCGAGGTCAACCCGCTGGTGACGGTGCGCCTGCACGAGCAGCGGCTGGAACCGGACAACGCGGTGCAGCTGTTCGAGCAGTACGACCTGATCCTCGACGGCACCGACAACTTCGCCACCCGCTACCTGGTCAACGACGCCGCGGTGTTGGCGCACAAGCCCTACGTGTGGGGTTCGATCTACCGCTTCGAAGGCCAGGCCTCGGTGTTCTGGGAGGACGCGCCGAACGGTCTGGGCTTGAACTACCGCGACCTCTATCCCGAGCCGCCGCCTCCCGGCATGGTGCCGTCGTGCGCCGAGGGCGGTGTGCTGGGCATCCTGTGTGCGTCGATCGCCTCGATCATGGGCACCGAGGCCATCAAGCTGATCACCGGGATCGGTGAGACGCTCCTGGGTCGGCTGATGGTGTACGACGCGCTGGAGATGTCGTATCGCACGATCACGATCCGTAAGGATCCGCAGACCCCGACGATCACCGAGCTCATCGACTACGAGTCGTTCTGCGGTGTGGTGTCCGACCTCGCCGCCGAAGCCGCGCAGGATTCCACGGTCACGCCGCGCGAACTGCGCGAGCTGCTCGACTCGGGCAGGAAGCTGGCGCTGATCGACGTCCGCGAGCCGGTCGAGTGGGAGATCAACCACATCACCGGCGCGGAGCTGATCCCGAAGTCGGTGATCGAGTCCGGCGAGGGCTTGTCGAGGTTGCCCCAGGACCGCACACCGGTGCTGTACTGCAAGACCGGGGTGCGCTCCGCGGAGGCGTTGGCCGTGGTCAAGAACGCCGGTTTCACCGATGCGCTGCACCTGCAGGGCGGCATCGTGGCCTGGGCGAAGCAAATCGATCCCGACATGGTCGTCTACTGACGGCTACTTTGCGTCGCGACAATTTAGGCTGTCGGGGTGGCTGACGGGGTTAATGACGAGCGCCCGCCTGAGCATGTTCTGGCGGCGTTCGGTCTCAAGGGCCACGACCCTGAACCGCTCGGCGCGGGTTGGGAAGGCGGCTTCAAGTGCGGCGAGGTGGTGTTGTCGGTGATCGCCGACCACGCCAGGGCCGCTTGGTCGGCAAAGGCGCGCGAAACGTTGTTCGTCGACGGGGTGCGGCTGGCGCGGCCGGTCCGGTCCACCGACGGACGGTATGTGGTGTCGGGTTGGCGGGCAGACACATTCGTCGCCGGTAGCCCCGAACCCCGCCACGACGAGGTCGTCTCGGCCGGGGTACGGCTACACGAGGCGACCGCCAAACTTGAGCGCCCGCGGTTCCTGACGCAGGCACCGGTCGCGCCGTGGAGCGACGTCGACGTGTTCATCGCCGCCGACCGCGCCGCGTGGGAGGAACGCCCGCTGCACTCGCTGCCGCCCGGCGCGCTGGTGGCGCCGGGTTCGGCCGACGGCGAGCGATCGGTGGAGCTGATCAACCAACTGGCCGGCCTGCGCAAGCCCACCAAGAGTCCGAACCAGCTGGTGCACGGCGACCTCTACGGCACGGTGTTGTTCGCCGGGGCGGCCGCGCCGGGCATCACCGACATCACGCCGTACTGGCGGCCTGCGTCGTGGGCGGCCGGGGTGGTCGTCGTCGACGCCCTGGCGTGGGGGGAGGCCGACGACGGTCTCATCGAGCGGTGGGATGCACTGCCGGAGTGGCCACAGATGTTGTTGCGCGCCTTGATCTTCCGGCTCGCCGTGCACGCGCTGCATCCGCGTTCGACGGCGGCCGCGTTCCCCGGGCTGGCACGTACCGCCGCGCTGATTCGGTTGGTGCTCTAGAACTCGTGGCGCGCGTGCGCCAGATCCACCCGGCCGTCGTCGGCCAGCACGCCCTCGGCACGCAGCAGCTCGAGCTGACGGGTGACCAGGTGGGCGGCCGGGCGACCCGACGCGGTGATCACCCGATGCCACGGCAGGTCCGAGGAGTCGGTGCGCATGATCCAGCCGACGATGCGGGGGCTGGAAAGCTCTGCCGCCGAGGCGATGTCACCGTAGGTGGCCACCCGGCCTGCCGGGATGGACGCCACCAATGCGCGCACCCGCTCGACCTGCTCGTCGGTGATCGGTGCCATCGCTAGCGCTCCAGCAGATCCCGGACGACCTTCGCGGTCTCCGCAGGTTTGGCGTGCGGCACCATGTGCTGGCATTCGACGTCGACCAGGGTGAAGTCGTCGCCGAGCCGGCCGGACAGAGCGTCGATCAAGTCTGCGCTGACATACGGGGGGTCGGTCCACAGCGCGCGCACCAGCGTCGTCGGAGTTCCGTTGTGTGGCAGCACGATATCGCGGGCCAGTTCACTCCAATACGACATCATCGCCGGTACACAGATCCGCCAGCCGTAGCGGCCGTTGGGTAGTGCGATCAGATGTTCGTCGAGATCCTCATCGAGTTCGGCCGGGTCCACATCGGCCCACGAGCCGCCGAACTTTTCGGCGCGCGCCTCGTCGCGGTCGGGGTAGTCGGGGGAGGCCAGCATCGAGTCGGCGATCTCGCGCATCCAGTGGCCGTCGAGGCCGATAGCGGGATCCAGCAATGCCACGCCCGACACCAGATCCGGGCACGTCGCCGCCAGATGCAGTGCGATCGCGCCGCCGAACGAATGGCCGACCACCACCACCGGCCCGTCGGCGTCGTTCTCCACCAGGGTGGCCAGCGCGGCGACGTTGGCGTCCATCGTCCACGGTGCCGACCACGACGATCTGCCGTGCCCGATCAGATCGGGTGCGGCCATGGCGAATTCGGGCAGATGCTGCTCGGAGAGTGCCCGCCAGCGACGGCCGTGGCCGGTCAAGCCGTGGATGGCCAGCACCTGGATCGGCCCGGCGGGGCCGAAGCGGTGGATGTGAAGGTCGTGGGTCACGGGTCTCATGCTGCCAGTTCGCGTTTCTGTCGGTGGGGCGTGGTGACATACCGACATGACCACCGCACTGCTGGCCCCGGTGACCGAGCCTGCCGATGTGCTCCGCCCGGAGCTGCGCGGGACGGTGCGTATCGTCGGCGGCCCGGGCACCGGTAAGACCAGCCTGCTGGTCGCCGCGGCCGCGGCGCACATCACCGCAGGCACCGATCCGGAATCGGTTCTGCTGCTGACGGGTTCGGGTCGGCTGGCCGCATCCACCCGCAGCAAGCTCACCGCCGAACTGCTGGCGGCGCGCTCGGCCGAACCGTGCCGTGCGGTGGTGCGCGAACCGCTGGTCCGCTCGCTGCACAGCTACGCGTTCGCGGTGCTGCGGCAGGCCGCCGCTCGCGCCGGTGACCCACCACCGCGCCTGGTCACCGGCGCCGAGCAGGACGGCATCATCCGCGAACTGCTTGCCGGTGACCTCGAGGACGGCGACGCGTCGTCGTCACGCTGGCCGCAGCTCCTTCGTCCGGCCCTGACCACCGGCGGGTTCGCCACCGAACTGCGGGACCTGCTGGCCCGCTGCGCCGAGCGCGGCGTGGACCCGCTGCAACTGCAGCGCATCGGCCGGCTGTCCGGGCGGCCCGAGTGGGCGGCCGCCGGCCGATTCGCTCAGCAGTACGAGCAGGTGATGCTGCTGCGCGCGGCCGTCGGCACAGCCGCACCGCAGGCCACCGCGCCGGCACTCGGCGCGGCCGAACTGGTCGGTGCCGCACTGGAGGCGCTGGCCTCCGACGCCGATCTGCTGGCGTCCGAGCGCTCCCGGATCCGGCTGCTGCTCGTCGACGATGCCCAGCATCTCGATCCGCAGGCCGCGCGGCTGGTTCGGGTGTTGGCCGCCGGCGCTGAGCTGGCCCTGCTGGCCGGCGATCCCAATCAGGCCGTGTTCGGTTTCCGCGGCGCCGATCCGGCCATCCTGACCGCCGCCGACTCCCCGGTGGTCGAATTGAGCCGCTCCTATCGCTGCGCGCCCGCGGTGGCGCACGCGATCAGCGGGATCGCCGCGGGTCTGCCGGGCAGCACCGCGTGGCGGGCCCTGGACGGCAACGACGGTGAGGACGGGTCGGTGACTGTGCGGGTGGCCGGTTCGGCGCACGCCGAGGCGGCGCTGATCGCAGACACGCTGCGCCGCGCGCACCTCGTCGATGGGGTGCCGTGGTCGCAGCTGGCCGTCGTCGTTCGGTCGCCGTCGGCGGCTGCCGCGCTGCCACGTGCGCTGTCCGGCGCCGGTGTCCCGGTCGACGCGGCTCACCTTGCCGGTCCCGTCGCCGAACAGCCTGCAGCACAAGCCTTGTTGAGCGTGCTGGCCGCCACCGCCGACGGCCTCGACAGCGAGCAGGCGGTGTCGCTGCTGACCGGGCCGATCGGCCGGGTGGATCCGGTGACCCTGCGCCAGCTGCGCCGGGCATTGCGCCGCAGCGGTTCCGGCGCCTTCGGGGAACAGCTTGTCGCCGCACTCACCACCGGTCCGGTCGACCTGCCGGCGACGCTAGCACGCCCGGTGAACCGGGTGCGCGCGGTGCTGACCGCGGCGGCCCGCGGTCACTCTCGGAACCGCGACCCCCGCTACGCCCTGTGGCAGGCGTGGGAGCGTACCGGACTGCAGAAGCGGTGGCTGAACGCTGCCGAGCGCGGTGGAACCGAGGGTGCTCTGGCCGATCGTGACCTTCAAGCCGTCACCGCATTATTCGACATCGCCGACGACTACGTCACACGCACCACCGGTGCGTCGTTGCGTGGACTTCTGGATCATGTTGCGGGCCTGCAGCTTCCGCCGGTCAGCGCCGACGGCCCGGCTTCGGAGACCGTCGCCGTGTTGAGCCCGCACGCGGCACTGGACCGGGATTGGGATCTGGTGGTGATCGCCGGCGTGCAGGACGGCCTGTGGCCCAACACCACACCGCGCGGTGGGGTGCTGGGCACCCAACGGCTGCTCGACGTGCTCGACGGCCTGGGCGATGACGTCTCGGCGCGGGCTCCGCTGCTGGCCGAGGAACGCAGGCTGCTCATCGCGGCGATGGGTCGGGCCCGGCACAAGCTGTTGATCACCGCCGTCGACACCGACGCTGGCGATGACGCCGCGTTGCCGTCGCCGTTCGTTGCCGATCTGGCGGAGTACGCCACCGTGAAGGTCGATCGGCCCGCCCAGCCGGCCGTCGCGCCGCCGGTGCTGGCGCCGGCGGCGGTCGTCGGCCGGTTGCGGGCCGTGGTGTGCGCCCCGCCGGGGTCGGTGACCGAGGGTGAACGTGCCACGGCTGCACAGCAATTGGCGCGATTGGCGGCTGATGGTGTCCCCGGCGCCGACCCCGCGCAGTGGTACGGCATGACGGCCGTGAGCTCACTGGAGCCGCTGTGGAGCGGTGAGCAGCACACCGTCACGCTCAGCCCGTCGACCCTGCAGACGCTCGCCGACTGCCCGCTGCGCTGGCTGGTCGAACGGCACGGCGGCAGCGACCGTCGGGATCTGCGTTCCACGCTCGGGTCGGTGGTGCACGCGCTGATCGCCGATTCCGGGAGCGCCGATCAGTTGACCGCTGATCTGGAAAAGCTGTGGAGCACAATCCCGTTCGATTCGCCGTGGTACAGCGACAACGAACTCGACCGGCATCGCGCCATGCTCGAGGCGTTCGTGGCGTGGCGTTCAGCGACCCGCCACGAGCTGACTGAGATGGGCACCGAAGTCGACATCGACGGGGTAATCGCCGAACCCGAGGACGGTCAGCCCGGGGTGCGGGTGCGCGGGCGGGTCGACCGGCTCGAGCGTGACGCGGAAGGCCGGCTGGTGATCGTCGACGTCAAGACCGGCAAGAGCCCGGTCACCAAGGACGAGGCTGCGCGCCACGCCCAACTCGGGCTCTACCAGCTGGCCATCTCCGAGGGTGCGATCGCCGATGGTGATCGTCCCGGCGGCGGGCGATTGGTGTATGTCGCCAAACCGAACGCGTCGGGCGCCACCGAACGCCAACAGTCCGCGCTGACCCCGGAAACCACCGACGAGTGGCGCCAGACCGTGCAGCAGGCGGCGGCCGCGACCGCTGGGCCGCAGTTCGTCGCCCGGGTCAACGACGGCTGCGCGCATTGCCCGATGCGCGCGGCCTGCCCCGCGCACACCGCGCCGCGAACGGAGCCGTCGTGACCTACAGCCCCACCGAACTTGCTGACGCACTTGGTCTTCCGACTCCCACCGACGAGCAAGCCGCGGTGATCGCCGCCCCGCCCGGGCCGCTGGTCGTCATCGCCGGCGCCGGCGCCGGCAAGACCGAGACCATGGCCGCGCGCGTGGTGTGGTTGGTGGCCAACGGATTCGCCGACCCGGGGCAGGTGCTCGGGTTGACCTTCACCCGCAAGGCGGCCGGGCAGCTGTTGCGCCGCGTGCGCTCCCGGCTGGCCCGCCTGGCCGGTCACCTCGGCGGTGCCGCGCCGCAGGGTGCGCCGACGGTGAGCACCTATCACGCGTTCGCCGGCGCGCTGCTGCGCGAGTACGGTCCGCTGCTCCCCGTGGAACCCGACGCCCGGCTGCTCAGCGAAACCGAGTTGTGGCAACTGGCTTTCGAGGTGGTCAGCAGTTACCCCGGACCGTTGGACACCGAGAGGGACCCGGCCGGTGTCACCCGGATGGTGCTGAAACTGTCCGGCGAGCTGGCCGAGCACCTGGTCGACACCGATCAGCTGCTCGACACCCACCTCGAACTCGACCGCCTGGTGCATCATCTGCCGGCCGGGCGGTACCAGCGCGACCGCGGGCCCAGCCAATTCCTGCTGAGCATGCTGGCCACTCAGACCGAACGTACGGCGTTGGTGCCGTTGATCGATGCATTGCACGCCCGGATGCGGGCCGACAAGGTGATGGACTTCGGGTCGCAGATGTCGGCGGCCGCGCGGCTGGCCTCGACGTGCCCGCAGGTGGGGGAGCAGCTGCGCGACCGGTATCGGGTGGTGCTGCTCGATGAGTATCAGGACACGGGCCATGCTCAGCGGGTCGCCCTGTCGTCGTTGTTCGGCGCCGGTGCCGATAACGGTCTGGCGCTCACCGCGGTCGGCGACCCGATCCAGTCCATCTACGGCTGGCGTGGGGCGTCGGCGACCAACCTGCCGCGGTTCACCACCGACTTCCCGCAAGCCGACGGCTCGCCGGCGCCCACTCTGGAGCTGCGGACCAGCTGGCGTAATCCGCCGACGACGCTGCACATTGCCAACGAGATTTCGGCCGAAGCCCGGCGCCGCTCGGTTGCGGTGCGGGCGCTGCGGGCACGTCCGGGCGCGGAAGCGGGCACGGTGCGCTGCGCGCTGCTCAACGATGTGGCCGCCGAGCGGGAGTGGGTGGCCGATCACATCGCCGCGCGATACTCCGTTGGTGACGAGCCACCGACCGCCGCAGTGTTGGTGCGCCGCAACGCCGATGCCGGTCCGATCGCCGAGGCATTGAGCGCCCGTGGTGTGCCCGTGGAGGTCGTCGGCCTGGCCGGGCTGCTGTCGATCCCGGAGGTCGCCGACGTGGTGGCGATGGTGCGCCTGGTCGCCGACCCGGCGGCCGGGGCGGCGGCAGTGCGGGTGTTGACAGGCCCGCGCTGGCAACTCGGCGCAGCCGACCTCGCCGCGCTCTGGCGGCGCGCCGTCGCGCTCGACGGTGCGCGGCCGGCGGTCGCGACCGCCGAGCAGATCATCGCCCTGGCCGCACCCGATGCCGACACCGCAAGCCTGGCCGACGCCCTGGCTGACCCAGGTCCGGCCGACGCGTACTCCGCAGATGGGCACCGCCGCGTCACCCAGCTCGCGAACGAATTGGCACGACTGCGAACACTATTGAGCCACCCCGCCACCGAACTCGTCGGTGAGGTGCGCCGAGTCCTGGGCGTGGACGTGGAGGTGCGGGCCGCCCGACCGGTCGCGGCGGGATGGTCCGGAGCCGAGCACCTCGACCGGTTCGCCGATGTCGTCGCCGAGTACGCCGCCCGCCCAGGGGCATCCGTTAACGGGCTGCTGGCCTACCTCGACGCCGCCGAGGTCGTCGAGAACGGCTTGGCGCCCGCGGAAGTCAGCGTCGCCACCGGACGCGTGCAGGTGCTGACGGTGCACGCCGCCAAAGGGCTGGAGTGGCAGATCGTTGCCGTCCCGCACCTGTCGGCCCGGGTGTTTCCGTCCACTGCGTCCAAGCGCACCTGGCTCTCCGATGCCGCCGACCTGCCGCCGCTGCTGCGCGGCGACCGGGCAGCGGAGGGTCTGCACGGGGTGCCGGTGCTCGACACACAACATGTCACCGATCGGAAAGCGTTGTCCGACAGCATCATGGCGCACAAGAAGCAACTCGAGCAGCGTCGCCTCGACGAGGAACGTCGACTGCTGTACGTCGCGATCACCCGCGCCGAGGACACCCTGCTGCTCTCCGGTCACCACTGGGGCCCGACCGAGAGCAAGCCGCGTGGGCCGTCGGACTTCCTGTGCGAGATCAAGGACATCATCGACGACGCGGACGCGGCGGGGCAGCCCTGCGGCGAGGTGGAGCAGTGGGCAACGCCGCCGGCCGATGGGGAGCCAAACCCGTTGCGCGACAGCGTTCGTGAAGCGATCTGGCCCGCTGATCCACTCGGGCGGGCCCGCGCCGACATCGAGAACGGCGCGGCGCTGGTCCGCGCCGCCGCGACGGGCGCCATCCAGGACACCGGCGAAGACCCGGAGGGCTGGACGGCCGACGTCGACGCCCTACTGGCCGAACGGTCGCGTGTCGCCGCGCCGCCGCCGGTCGAACTCCCGGCGCAGCTGTCGGTCAGCGCGCTGGTGGAACTCGACCGCGACCCGTCGGCATTAGGCCGGTTGGCGCGCAGGCTGCCGTCGCGTCCGGATCCGCACGCGATCCTGGGCACCGCGTTCCATGAATGGGTGCAACGCTTCTACGGCGCCGAGCGGCTGTTCGACCTCGACGACCTGCCCGGCGCCGTCGACGGTGCGGCCACCGAGACCGATGAACTCGCGAAACTGCAGAAAGCCTTCAACGGATCGCAGTGGGCGGCACGCACACCGGTGGACGTCGAAGTGCCCTTCGAGATGGCGATCGGCGACACGGTGGTGCGCGGACGGATCGACGCGGTGTTCGCCGATGCGGACGGCGGTATGACCGTCGTCGACTGGAAGACCGGCGAGCCGCCCGCAGATGACGACGCCAAGCGCCACGCCGCCGTGCAGCTCGCCGTCTACCGCCTGGCGTGGGCGGCGATCAAGAACTGCCCGGAGTCGCAGGTTCGCGCGGCGTTCCACTATGTGCGTGCGGGCGTCACCGTCATGCCGGAAAACCTCGCCGGCCCAGAGGAATTGGTGGCGCTGCTGGACCGCGGGCTTATTTCGCGGTGAACGCCCGCGCGACGAACAGCTCCAGGTCGGCGTCGCTGACGCCGAGACCCAGCAGGTGTCGCAGGTAGATCGGCGCGAGGATGCAGTCGACGATGACCGTGAAATCCATCAGCGGCTCACCGCGCTCGCGGCTGCGATCGAGCATCCCCTGAAATTGCATCGCCCGTTGGACCAGAAACGACTGCCGTTGCTCGGCCGTCATATCAGCAGCGCCGATCAATGCTTGGAGGAACGCCAACCGGCCGGGCCGAGCGATCTCCGCGGCGGCCTGTCGGGCGTAGGCCAGCAGATCACCGCGCAACGATCCGGTGTCGGGCATGGGTGCGGTTTCAGCGAGCCTGGCCGCTTCGACGTCCAGGATGACTGCCTCCAGGCTGCCCCAGCGCCGGTAGACGCTGGTCGGATTGACGCCGGCACGCCGGGCCACGTCGGCCACTGTGAAGCCGCCCGGTCCGGCCTCGGCCAGCAGCGCATCCACCGCCTCGTGCACTGCCGCCACCACTCGGGCGCTTCGCCCACCGGGCCGCCGGCGCACCTCCACGTCCTCCGCCACCCGGCAAGCTTAAAGCATTAGGTCTTGCGTTTAGGCCACCACCGTCGTACGGTCGCTTAAAGCAAATGAAGATGACTTAAGGAGACGCCATGGAGCCCGTCCTGTTCCCCGACGACACCTCGTTCTGGTTCGAGACCCTGCGGGTGCTGGGCGCCACCGCCTACGGCGGAGCCGATATCGGGGAGGTGCTGACCACGGCGCAGGCCATCACCGCCGGTGACTACGACAGCTGGTACGACGAGTGGCTGGCCACCGCCGACCGGGTCGCCGCCGAGGCTGAGAAGGCCTTAGCCGCAGGGCATTTCGTGAGTGCACGAGACGGTCTGATGCGCGCGAGCAACTACTACCGCTCGGCCGACTTCTACCTGCACGGCAACCCGCGCGATCCGCGCATCAGCCACGCATACACCCGGGCCCGCGAAACGTTCATTGCCGCAGCGGCTCTGCTGGATCCGCCTGTTGAACCGATTGAGATCCCGTACGAGAGCACCGTGCTCCACGGCTACTTCTATCCCGCGGATCGCCGTAACAGCGGTGGGCCGATCCCGACGATCATCATGCACAGTGGCTTCGACGGCACCTGCGAAGAGATGCATTGGCTGGGTGCGGCGGCCGCCCAAGAACGCGGCTACAACGTCGTCACGTTCGACGGACCGGGCCAGCCGGCAGCACTGCACTTCGACGGTCTGGTCTTCCGGGCCGATTGGGAGCACGTCGTCACACCGGTGCTGGATTGGACGCTGCTACGTCCCGACGTCGACCCGAACAAGGTCGCCCTGTACGGCGCCTCCATGGGTGGACTGCTGGCGCCGCGAGCGGCCGCGTACGAACACCGCCTCGCCGCCTGCATCGCGTTCGACGGTGTCTACGACATGGGCTTGACGGCTGCCGCTTGGGTTCCGGGTGACCGGGCCGAGATCGAAGCCATGTTGCGGGCGGATTCAGCGCCGGAGGCCGACGCCGCGATCGACCAGCTGATGGCGACCAACCCGAATATCCGTTGGGCCGCAACGCATGGCCAGTACGCCCTAGGGATCGACAGTCCTCGCGCGCTCTTCGCGGCGTTCCTCGACTACACGCTCGCGGGCGGGGTGGCCGAGCAGATCACCTGCCCGACACTGGTGTGCGAAGCAGCCAGCGACATCTTCTTCGAGGGGCAGCCGCAGCTGCTGTTCGATCACCTCAGCTGCCCGAAGACGCTGCTGAAGTTCACCGACGCCGAGGGCGCCGGCGCGCACTGCCAGGTCGGTGCGGGACGCCTGGCCTTCGCCCGCATCTTCGATTGGCTCGACGAGACGCTGGCGGTGTCTGCCGGCTAGTAGCGGGGCGCGTTGCGCCGGATGGCCAGCGCCTGAGTGATCATCGGTACTTGCAGCGGCAGGCGCGCCAGTGCCACCAACTTCATCAGCAGCGGCTTGTCCTTCCACAGCCGAACCATGTTGACGTTGGCCGGGAACACCGCGAGGAACAACGCGATCGCGAACGCCGCACCGGCACGGCGGGTGCGCGGCACCAGCAGCATGGTGCCGATACCGACCTCGGCCACGCCCGAGGCGTAGGTGTAGAACCGAGCGTCACCCGGGAGCTCGGCGGGCACGATCTCGTCGAATGGCTTGGGAGCCAGGAAGTGCCCGACACCGATGCCGATGAGCATCAGCGCGGTCCGGTAGGCAGGCAGCTGGCTGGCGCTGCGTGTCGGTTCGAGTTCGGTCGTCGTCGTCGGCATGGGTACATAATGCTGGAGTGGTGGCGCTGGGGCCGAAGAACGTGCGGCGAGAGGTTGAGATGACGGAGTCGCGTGGCCAAGGGTAGGTTGCGGCGCAGGCTCGAGGCGATCGACGAGAACCTGGCAGCCAAGCCCGACAGCGCACTCGTCGACTACCTGCACATCCCGGAGAAGTTCGTCAGCCCGGGCCGTCGCATCGCCCGCCGGCTGATCTACGCCCTGACGGCGCTGTTCGCCGCGGTCTTCATCGTCTATTTCGACAGGGATGGGTATCACGACTCCCGCGGCACAACGCTGACCTTCCTGGACTGCCTGTACTACGCCACGGTGTCGCTATCGACCACCGGCTACGGCGACATCACCCCCTATACCGAGACCGCGCGCCTGGTCAACGTCCTGGTCATCACCCCGCTTCGGGTGGCGTTCCTGATCGTGTTGGTCGGTACCACCGTCGAAACCCTGACCACGGCGTCGCGGCAGGCTCTCAAGATCCAGCGTTGGAGGAACAGCGTGCGCAACCACACCGTCGTCATCGGCTACGGGACGAAGGGCAGGACGGCCGTCGCCGCGATGATCGGCGACGGTGTCGCGCCGGCCGACATCGTCGTCGTCGACACCGACCAGACTTCGCTGGACCGGGCCAACGCAGCCGGACTGGTCACCGTGCGCGGTGACGCCAACAAGTCCGACGTGTTGCGGCTGGCCGGCGCCCAGCACGCGAACTCGATCATCGTCGCCACCAACAGCGATCCGACCGCGGTGCTGGTCACGCTGACCGCGAGGGAGCTGGCCCCGAAAGCGAAGATCATCGCCTCGGTGCGGGAAGCCGAGAATCAGCACCTGCTGCGCCAGTCCGGCGCCGACTCGGTGGTGGTGTCCTCGGAGACCGCAGGGCGCCTGCTCGGCATCGCCACCACGACGCCCAGCGTCGTGGAGATGATCGAAGACCTGCTGACCCCGGACGCCGGGTTCGCGATCGCCGAGCGCGAGGTCGAACACAAGGAGGTGGGCGGCTCGCCGCGGCACCTGCCCGACATCGTGCTCGGCGTGGTGCGCGGTGGGAAGCTGCTGCGCGTCGACGACCCGAGCGTCGACGCCCTGGAAACCACCGACCGGCTGCTCTATGTCCGCGCCACCGGAGAAGACTGACGGCGTGGCTTTCCGACTGCGGAACATTCCGCTGCTCTCGCGCGTGGGTGCCGACCGTGCCGACCACCTGCGCACCGACGTCGACGCGGCCATCGCCGGCTGGGCTGATGCCGCGCTGCTGCGGGTCGACCACCGCAACCAGGTGATGGTTGCCGGCGGCAGGGTGTCGCTGACGTCGGCGGCCAAGCACGCCGACAAGCCGCCGGCCGATGCGGTGTTCCTCGGTCGCCTGGAGGACGACCGCCACGTGTGGGCGGTGCGCGCCGCGCTGGAGGCGCCCGAGGACGGCGACGGCGAGGTGTCCGACCTGCGCCGCGGCGGTCAGCAGATCGACGATGTCAGCGCCCAGCTGCTCGCGTCAGCCCTGGCCTTGCTGAACTGGCATGAGAATGCTCGGTACAGCGCGGTGGACGGCTCGCCGACCAAGGCGGTCAAGGCCGGGTGGTCACGGCTCAATCCGCTCACCGGCCACGAAGAGTTTCCACGCATCGACCCGGCGATCATCGTGCTGGTGCACGACGGCCACGACCGCGCGGTGCTGGCCCGGCAGACGGTGTGGCCGCAGCGGCTGTTCTCCTTGCTCGCCGGGTTCGTCGAGGCGGGGGAGTCGTTCGAGAGTTGCGTGGTGCGCGAGGTCAACGAGGAGATCGGGCTGTCGGTGCGCGATGTCGAGTACCTGGGCAGCCAGCCGTGGCCGTTCCCGCGGTCATTGATGGTCGGCTTCCATGCGATCGGCGATCCCGAGCAGGAGTTCGTGTTTCGCGACGGCGAGATCGCCGAGGCGGCGTGGTTCACCCGGGCCGAAGTCCGCGAGGCGCTCGAGCACGGGGACTGGAGCAGTGACTCGCCGTCGAAACTTCTGCTGCCGGGCTCGATCTCGATCGCCCGCGAGATCATCGAATCCTGGGCGGCCCAGGACTAGGACGCGAGCTTGGCCTGAACCTCTTTGAGGCTGGGGTTGGTCAGCGCTGAACCGTCGGCGAACTTCACGGTCGGGACGGTCTGGTTGCCGTTGTTGACCGACATCACGAACGTCGCGGCTTCCGGGTCGCGCTCGATGTCGACCTCGGCGAAGGAGATCCCCGCCGATTTCAGCGCGGTCTTCAGCCGCTTGCAGTAGCCGCACCACACGGTGGAGTACATGGTGAGCTGGGGATCGTTGCCACTCATGAGCTCGAACCTAGCGGAGCGTCACCGTGCAATGTCCCCACCCCCTGCCAAGATGGAGCGCATGCCGGTGACCGTCGACCATCTGACCGGCCTCGACGACGAACAGCGCGAGGCCGTGCTGGCCGCTAGGGGGCCGCTATGTGTGCTCGCCGGCGCCGGCACCGGTAAGACCCGCACCATCACCCACCGCATCGCGCACCTGGTGGCCAACGGTCACGTCGCCGCGGGGCAGGTGCTGGCGGTGACGTTCACCTCGCGGGCCGCGGGGGAGATGCGTTCCCGGCTGCGGGCGATGGATGCGCAGAACATGGGCGCCCCGGTCGGGTCGGTGCAGGCGCTGACGTTCCACGCCGCGGCACGCCGTCAGCTGCGCTACTTCTGGCCGCGGGTTGTCGGCGACACCGGTTGGGAACTGCTGGACAGCAAGTTCTCGGTCGTCGCGCAGGCCGCGAGCCGGGCCCGGCTGCAGGTCAGCACTGACGACGTCCGCGACCTGGCCGGCGAAATCGAGTGGGCCAAGGCCTCTTTGATCAGCCCCGAGGCGTATGCGGCGGCGGTGGCCAAAGTGCAGCGCGACATCCCGCTCGACGCCGAGAAGGTCGCAGGAGTCTACGCCGGTTACGAGACGCTGAAAGCCAACCGCGACGGGATCGCGCTGCTGGACTTCGACGACCTGCTGCTGCACACCGCAGGGGCGATCGAAAACGACGCGGCGGTGGCCGCCGAGTTCCGCGACCGCTACCGCTGTTTCGTCGTCGACGAGTACCAGGACGTCACCCCGCTGCAGCAGCGGGTGCTCGATGCGTGGCTGGGCAACCGCGACGACTTGACCGTCGTCGGCGATGCGAACCAGACCATCTACTCGTTCACCGGCGCCTCGCCGCGCTACCTGCTCGACTTCTCCCGCCAGTTCCCGGACGCGACGGTCGTCCGCCTCGAGCGCGACTACCGCTCCACCCCGCAGGTGGTGTCGCTGGCCAACCGGGTGATCGCGGCCGCGCGCGGCCGGGTGGCCGGCAGCAAGCTGCATCTGATCGGTCAGCGCGAGCCGGGCCCGTCGCCGACGTTCCATGAGCACCCCGACGAGGTTGCCGAAGCGGCGTCGGTCGCGCGGTCGATCAAGCGGCTTGTCGAATCCGGAACGCCGCCAGCCGAAATCGCGGTGCTGTATCGCATCAACGCGCAATCCGAAGCATACGAAGAGGCGCTCACCGAGGCCGGTATCCCGTTCCAGGTGCGCGGCGGTGAGGGCTTCTTCAGTCGTCAGGAGATCCGCCAGTCGCTGCTGGCGTTGCAGCGGGCGGCGGAAAGAGGCGCTGAGGGCGAGCTGCCGATGATCGTGCGCCAGATCCTCGAACCGCTCGGGCTGGCCGACGAACCGCCAGCCGGTACCAAAGCCCGCGAGCGTTGGGAGGCACTCACCGCGTTGGCCGAACTGGTCGACGACGAGGTCGCCGCCCGACCGCAGCTCGACCTGCCCGCACTGGTCGCCGAATTGCGGGTGCGCGCCGACGCCCGGCACCCACCGGTGGTGCAGGGTGTGACGCTGGCGTCGTTGCACGCCGCCAAGGGCCTGGAGTGGGACGCGGTGTTCCTGGTCGGCTTGGCGGACGGCACGCTGCCGATCTCGCATGCGTTGGCCCACGGCCCCGACAGTGAGGCGGTGGAGGAGGAGCGTCGTCTGCTGTACGTCGGAATCACCCGTGCGCGAATGCATTTGGAGCTCAGTTGGGCATTGGCCCGCACCCCGGGCGGTCGCCAGGGCCGGCGTCCGTCACGCTTCCTCAACGGCATCGCGCCACAGACCCAGGCCGAGCCGACGCCGAACCGCCCACGCAGGCAGAAGGGCGCAACCCCGCGCTGCCGGGTCTGCAACGCGGTACTCAGCACGCCGCCGTCAATCATGTTGCGCCGCTGCGAAACCTGCTCGGTCGATGTCGACGACGAGCTGCTGGCTCAGCTCAAGGACTGGCGGCTGCGCACCGCCAAGGAGCTGAAAGTGCCTGCCTACGTGGTCTTCACGGACAACACGCTGATCGCGATCGCCGAGTCGCTGCCGGCCGATGATGCGGCGCTGGTGGCGATCCCCGGCATCGGTGCCCGCAAGCTCGAGCAGTTTGGTCCCGACGTGCTCGAGTTGGTGCGGGCTCGGCAGTAGGTCAGCGGCCGGGGCCGTAGTTCCCGGTCCTGGTGGTCGCGTTGGTGCCGTTGTCGGCGATCCCCGAGGTGCCCTGCCCGGTATAGCTGTTCACATCGCCGACGCCCTGGGTGGCCGTACCGGCCGGATGGTTGGCGGTGGCGCCGCCGGTATAGCTCGACGGCCCGCCGACGCCGAGGGTGGCGCCTGTGCAGTGCAGGTGACACAGGTCATTGGACGTCGAACCGCCGGTATAGCTTGACGGGCCGCCGACTCCGAGAGTCGGCCCGAAGCCGGCGCCGGTAACGGCGCCTGATTCGCCGCCGGTGTGCTCCGACGCCGCGGCGACGGGCGTGCCGCTCAGCGCGATCGCCGCGAACAACCCAAGGGAGCCAACTGTCAGGATTCTTCGGCGACGCCGAATCGGACTGTGCTTGAGGGCTTTTCGCCGTATCTGATCCATGCCTCAATGATGGCTGCGGAGACCCGCCAGGTCACGGGACTCATACTGAAAACAAATGTATGCCCGCCGCACGCCGTCGAGCGTGTTGCGTTATCCCGGGCCGTAATTGACAGTCCGTGTGGTCGTGTTGGTGCCGTTGAGGGTGGCACCGGCCGTGCCTTGACCGGTGTAGCTGTTGACCCCGCCGACGCCCAGACTGGCCGTATTTTGTGAGTTGTTCACCGTGGAGCCGCCGGTGTAGCTGGACGGTCCTCCGACACCTACGGAGGCGCCCGAACAGATGGCGGCGGTGGAGCCACCTGTATACGTCGACGGGTCACCGCAGAAACCGTTGGACGTCGATCCGCCCGTGTAGCTGGACGTCCCCCCGACGCCGAGCGTTGGTCCGGCGCCGGCGCCGGTCACTGCCCCCGATTCGCCGTCCGCCGGCATCAAGTCAGGGGCGGCCGAGGCGACAGGAGGACCGGTCAAGAGAATCACCGCGGCGCTGATGGCCGTCTGAGTCGCGAGAATGATTTGCTTGTTGTTCATCTTCAGGCCCCGATCTGTTCGGTTTCTAGCCGTTTTAATGTGCTATGGAACCTGAGGTTACGCCGGTGTCCACCCTGTTCGTGGGGTTTGCAGCTTCAGCTGAGGGTTGAACGTAGAACTCCGCGGTACCGCGGCTCGAAAGCGGCGGTACCGCGGAGTACGTGAGAGAGCAGAGGGCGCTGAGAGCACGGCGGCGGGCCGGCGTGCCGCACCAGATCAGCCCAGGGCGGAGAGGGCTGCGTCGTAGTCGGGTTCTTGGCCGATCTCGGGGACGAGCTCGGTGTAGGCCACCTTGCCGTCGGCGCCGACGACGACGACCGCGCGGCCGAGCAGTCCGGCCATCGGTCCGTCGGTGATCGTGATCCCGAAGTCCTCACCGAAGCTGCTACGGAAGGCCGACGCCGCCACGGCGTTCTCGATACCCTCGGCGCCGCAGAACCGCTTCAAAGCGAACGGCAGGTCCTTCGACACGTTGACCACCGAGGTGCCGGTGCCTGCCGCGCGCTCATTGAAGGTCCGCACACTGGTGGCGCAGACCGGGGTGTCTACCGACGGAAAGATGTTGAGCACCACGGCTTTTCCGCCGAACTGGCCACTGTCCACGTCGCCGAGGTCGGTGCCGGTCAAAGTGAAGTCGGGGGCCTGGGCGCCGACGGCGGGCAGGTCTCCAACGGTGTTGATCGGGTTTCCACGCAGGGTTATCTGTGCCATGGGAATAAGTTTCTCACCGACCGCCGTTGCCGCTTTTGGCCGGGTCAGTTCCGATCGCATATGGGGTTGCCCCGCGAGATTGAAGCCACGCAGAGAACGTGCGAGTAGGCATCTGCGTGACTTCAATTTCGATGGTCGGCCCAGGCCGTCCGAAAGCTAAAACCGCAGGTCAGAAAATCGCTTGTGGCGAAATCGTGTTAGGGTTTAGCCTCGAAACCGAAATCCTGTGCCGATCGATGGCTACAGGGCGGCATGACGAAAGGAGGGGCCGACGATGATCAGCAGCACTACGGACTTTGGCGTAGCTGGCATGCCGCGTCGTGCGTGGTCCTTCCGTGCCGTCATGGCAACCCCCGCGTATCACGCTATTGGCGCCTCGGGCGCCGGCGCCGCCGCCGCTATTTCGGCGCAGCGTAAGCGTCGCGCCAACGCCGCCCCGACCATCGCGTCCGTGGACAGGAGCTTCATCTAGGAAAGCTCCCAGACACAGCCAACTGGCCACGGACCCGAAGTCAAAGGATCCGTGGCCTCTGTGTTTCCACCCGATTCCTGGCCCGGATCCCCCGAAGAGATACAGCTATTCGACCAGGAAGCAGGTGAGCGAGACATGTCGACATCGACAGTCCGCCAGGAGAAGCTGCCGGTGTTGCCGTGCCACGTCGGGAATCCCGACTTGTGGTTCGCCGAGAGTCCCATGGATCTGGAGCGCGCCAAGGTGCTCTGCGGGGAATGTCCCATCCGGCGGCAATGCCTTGCCGCCGCACTGGACCGCGGTGAGCCGTGGGGAGTTTGGGGCGGCGAGATCATCGAGCGCGGCAGCGTCGTGGCGCGTAAGCGGCCACGCGGGCGTCCGCGCAAGGATGTGATCGCGGCCTAGCGGCGTCGGGCCCGAGTCGGTTAGTGCGCCGGCTCGGGCTCGACGAATCCGGGCACGAACTTCGCGGCCAGTTCCCGCGTCGGCACATGGGCATCCAGCTGGCAGGAGATCGCCACGGTCGACGCGATCACCCGCAGCGGGATCGCCAGCTTGGCGGGCAGGTCCATCGACCGGGCGGTCTTGATCTGCTCGGCCGAGACGTTCATGTTCGCCGCGGCCATCTTCTGCAGCCAGCGGCGGGTGTAGTGGAACACCTCGACCTCGATCGGCTCCACGTACTGGCGCAGCATGTCGTCGATTTCACGCACCGAGACCTGCTCGCCCTTCTGAATGAAGCCGACCCGTTCCATCGTCGGCAGCAGCTCGTCGTACTTCTTGTCGCGAGCCAGCGAGATGATCTGGCCGATCTCGATCGGCAAGCCGTTCGGCAGCGGGCCCACCGCACCGAAGTCGATGACACCCATCCGGCCGTCGGGCATCATCATGAAGTTCCCGGGATGCGCGTCGCCGTGCATCATGCCGAGCCGGCCCGGGGCATCGAAAGTGAGCTCGATAAGCCTTGTGCCACAAAGGTCTCGCTCTTCCGGAGTGCCCTCGCGGATGATGTGCGACATCGGCACACCCTCGATCCACTCGGTGATCATCACCTTCGGCGAGCTGGCAATGACGTGCGGCACAAGGAAATGCGGATGACCGTCGTAGGCCTTGGCGAACGCACGCTGGTTATCTGACTCCAGCCGGTAATCCAGCTCCATTTCGGTGCGTTCGATGAGCTCGTCGACCACACCCTGCACGTCGGCTCCCGGCGCGAGCTGCTTGAAGACGCTGACCAGTCGTTGCATGGTTTTCAGGTCTGCGCGCAGCGCTTCGTCGGCGCCGGGGTACTGGATCTTGACCGCGACCTCGCGGCCGTCCGACCACACCCCCTTGTGCACCTGGCCGATGCTGGCCGACGCAACGGGCTTGTCGTCGAACGACTGGAAGCGTTCACGCCACTTGGTCCCGAGCTGGCCGTCGAGCACTCGGTGCACCTTGGCGGCGGGCAGTGGCGGGGCGTCTTTCTGCAGCTTGGTCAGGGCCTCGCGGTAGGGCTCGCCGAACTCCGGGGGGATGGCGGCTTCCATCACCGACAGCGCCTGGCCGACCTTCATGGCCCCGCCCTTGAGTTCACCGAGCACGGTGAACAGCTGATTGGCGGCTTTCTCCAACAGCTCGGCCTGGACCTCGTCTTTCGACTTGCCAGTCAGCCGTTTGCCCAAGCCCAGCGCCGCCCTGCCGGCGAAGCCGACCGGGATGGTCGCCAGCTTGACGTTGCGGGCCGCGCGGCCTCGCTTGATGTCTGCCACCAGACCATCATCCCTGACGGCGTCTTCCTGGCAACCACCGATGTCAGCATTCGCAGCGTGGATGCCGTGACCAGCGGCGAGCCGTGATCGTGTTGTTACTCACATCGACCTGCAGGGTGGTGTTCAGCGTCGCCGGGGGAGCGCCCGCGGCCTCCTGCCCGCGCACCGCGGTGATGATGCGCTGCAGCTGACCGAGAGCTACGGCGGCAGTTGCCAGCACGGTCGCACGGTCGGCGGAGCCGATCACGTCCCGTAGCTGAGCGGCCACCGCCGGCCAGGCCCCGTCGCGGTCGGTGCGGTGGAGGTCGGCGCATGCCAGGCAGCTCGTGACGCCGGGGATCACCAGCGGGCCGACCAGCCCGGCGCCGTCCCGCACGCGGACCGGCAGGTGCGGGACGCCGACGCTGTGCAGGTCCCGGACCAGCCGAGGATCGGCCACCAGATAATCGGTCAGCACGACCATGTCGGCGGTGGCCGCGGACACCGATGCACCGGTATGGCTGGTGTGGGCGATCCGCGCCCCCGAACAGCGCAGCGTCTCGACCAGCAGATCGGAGAGCGGGCCGGTGCCGTGCACTCGGATCGACAGCGCGCGCGGGGCGCTCTGGCGGGAGCGGCCGCGAACCACGCCGCTGCTCTCCAGCGCTTCCAGCAGCTGATCTAGGGTGTCGGCCATCCCGTGGGTGACGGCCAGCTGCTGCAGCTCAGCCTTGCCGAGGGGGACCTGCATGCCACGCAGCAGCGACGCCAACGCCGTGGGCGTCACGCCGTCTGGCGGCCGTACCAGCACCGCGCGGCGCGGATCCCAGCCGACCTGCACCGCGTCGTCGGGTCGCAACAGCACCGGCATCGCCGGGTCGAGCGCGTACAGCACCTGCCGACTGTGGCACCACGAGAGTGCCGCGCGAATCAGCTATCCACAGGCCCGTCGTCGTCCTTCTTGTCGGACTCGGCTTCCTTCTGGAATTCCGCGATCGCCGAATCGATGTCCAGGCCGCTGGTGTCGCCGCCGATGATCCGGTCGATGAATCCGGCCGGTTCATCGAGGTCGTTCGAGCTGGGCAGCAGGTCGGGGTGCTGCCAGACGCCGTCGCGGGCGTCGATGCCGACGGCGTCGGTGAGCCGCTCCCACAGCACGGCGGCCTCGCGCATCTTGCGGGGCCGCAGTTCCAGACCGACCAGCGTCGCGAAGGTCTGCTCGGCCGGTCCGGCGGTGGCCCGCCGGCGCCGCAGCATCTCCGACAGTGCGGCTGTGCCCGGAATGCGGTCACCGAGCGCGGCGGTGACGACGGTCTGCACCCAGCCCTCGATCAAGGCCAGCAGAGTTTCCAGACGTTCGAGGGCGGCCGTCTGCTCCGGGGTGGCCTTCGGCTCGAACATGCCCTGGCTCAGCAACTGTTCCATCGCGGCCGGGTCGGTCAGCGCGGCCGGATTGATGCCCTGCGCCAACTCCTCGAGGCCACTCATGTCGATCTTCATGCCCTTGGCGTAGGCCTCGACGGCGTTGAGCAGCTGGCTCGAGAGCCACGGCACGTGGCTGAACAACCGGTGGTGGGCCGCCTCGCGGGCGGCCAGGAACGTCAGGATCTCGCTGCGCGGCTGCTCGAGGCCTTCGGACAGCGTTTCGATGGCTTCGGGCATCAGGGCAGCTACGCCTGTCGGGCCCAGCGGCAGACCGATGTCGGTCGACGTCAGCACCTCGCGGGACAGCTTGCCCAGTGCCTGTCCGAGTTGCGAGCCGAAGGCCATGCCGCCCATCTGGGTCATCATCGCAAGTAGCGGACCGGCCATCGCCTTGGCTTCTTCGGGCAGCGACTGCGCCCACACCGACGAAATCTGTTCGGCCATCGGGTCGCACAACCGCTTCCAGCGGTCCAGGGTGCCGTCGACCCAGTCGTTGGGGGTCCAGGCGACAGCCTTGGTTGCCCCGGCGGGCAGCGCGGTCGCGCCGTCGAGCCAGGTGTCGGCCAGGTGCACGGCGTCGGCGACGGCGGTGCTGGTGGCTGACGGGATGGGCGCGACGAAACCGATCGAGCTCGACGCCAACTGGCGGGCCACGTCGTAGTTGACCGGTCCGGAGCCGCCGGCCATCGGGTTGCCGGCGCCACTGAACATCTGGCCGAGTTTGGTGAAGATCTGTCCGAGGTCGGCCATGTTGAAGTCGCCGCCGGCGAAACCGAACGGGTCGCCGGAGCCGGGGTTCGGGTCCTTTTTCGGCTTGTCGCGGTCGGGGTCGTCTCCCGCGGAGAAGCCGAAGGGCAGGTCAGGCATGTCTCAACCGTACTCATCCCATGCCGCGGGCGGGGAAGGAGGCGATCACGCTCTCAGTGAACCGGGGCCGCCGGCGGCTCCGGTTAACCTTGGCGGCGTGAACAGGCGGATTCTGACGCTGCTGACAGCGCTCGTGCCGATCGTCGTCTTCGGCGTGCTGCTGGCTGTCGTGACGGTGCCCTATGTGTCGCTGGGGCCCGGACCGACGTTCGACACGCTCGGCGAGGTCGACGGCAAGCAGGTGGTGGCCATCGACGGCACCGAGACGCATCCGACCTCGGGGCACCTCAACATGACCACCGTCGCCCAGCGCGACGGCTTGACGCTCGGGCAGGCGCTGACGCTGTGGGTGTCCGGCCGCGAGCAGCTGGTGCCGCGAGATTTGGTGTTCCCGCCGGACAAGTCGCGCGAGGACGTCGAGAAGGATCAGGACGCCGACTTCAAGCGGTCCGAGGACAGCGCCGAGTACGCGGCACTGGGGTTTCTGAAGTACCCGTCGGCGGTACGGGTGGAAAAGGTCAACGATCCGGGACCGTCGGCAGGCAAGTTGCAGGACGGCGACGCGATCGACGCCGTCGACGGTAAGCCGGTAGCGAACATCGCCGAGTTCACGGCGCTACTGAAGGCCACCAAGCCGGGCCAGGAGATCGTCATCGACTACCGCCGCAAGAACGCCCCGCCGGGCGTCGCACGAATCACGTTGGGCAACAATCAAGACCGCGACTACGGCTACCTCGGGGTGGCGGTGCTCGACGCGCCGTGGGCGCCGTTCAAGATCGACTTCAACCTCGCCAACATCGGCGGACCGTCGGCGGGATTGATGTTCAGCCTCGCCGTCATCGACAAGCTGACCACCGGTGACCTCAACGGATCGAAGTTCATCGCCGGCACCGGAACGATCAGTGCGGACGGCAAGGTGGGCCCGATCGGGGGCATCACCCACAAGATGCTGGCCGCTCAGGAGGCCGGTGCCAGCGTCTTCTTGGTGCCCGCCGACAACTGCGACGAAGCCAGGTCCATGCGTGACGACAACATGGAATTGGTGAAGGTGGACACGCTGACCAGCGCGGTCGATTCCCTGCACACGCTGACCTCCGGCGGCCGTCCGCCCAGCTGCTAGCGCATTGCTGCAGGACAGCACTGTTGTTGCAATGCGTAGAGTTGTGGCCGTACTGCTGCCTCGGCGCGGCGTGGCCGCCCGACAAGACTCAGGAGCCTGACAGGTGAGTATGCGGCCCGGCGCCCGGATGCCGAAGCTGACTCGGCGCAGCCGGATTCTGATCGGTATTGCGCTCACGGTTGTCGTGCTGTTGTTGGTGGGACCACGACTGGTCGACGCCTACGTGGACTGGCTGTGGTTCGGCGAGCTGGGTTACCGCTCGGTGTTCTCCACCGTGCTGGTCACCCGCATCGTCGTCTTCTTGGTGGCCACGCTGGTGGTGGGGGCGATCGTCTTCGCCGGCCTGACCCTGGCGTACCGCACCCGGCCGGTGTTCGTGCCGACCGCCGGACCCAACGATCCGGTGGCCCGCTACCGCACGGCGGTGATGGCCCGGCTCAAGCTGTTCGGCATCGGAGTGCCCGCGGTGATCGGGTTGTTCTCCGGTGCGATCGCGCAGAGCTACTGGGCGCGGGTGCAGCTGTTCCTGCACGGCGGCGATTTCGGGGTCACCGACCCGCAGTTCGGCAAGGACCTCGGCTTCTACGCCTTCGATCTGCCGTTCTACCGGTTGGTGCTGACCTATCTGTTCATCGCGGTGTTCCTGGCCTTCCTGGCGAACCTGGTTGGCCACTACATCTTCGGTGGCATCCGGCTGGCTGGTCGCAGCGGCGCGCTGAGCCGCCCGGCGCGCATCCAGCTGGTCGCGCTGATCGGAACGCTTGTGCTGCTGAAGGCCGTCGCCTACTGGTTCGACCGCTACGAGCTCCTCAGCCACACCCGCGGCGGAAAGCCGTTCACCGGTGCCGGCTACACCGATATCAACGCTGTGCTGCCCGCCAAGCTGATCCTGATGGCCATCGCGCTGATCTGCGCGGCGGCGGTGTTCTCCGCACTCGTGCTGCGCGACTTGCGTATTCCGGCGATCGGCCTCGTGCTGTTGCTGCTGAGCTCGCTGATCGTCGGCGCCGGGTGGCCGCTGGTGGTCGAGCAGATCAGCGTCAAACCGAATGCGGCGCAGAAGGAAAGCGAATACATCAGTCGCAGTATCGCCGCGACCAGGCAGGCGTACGGGCTGACGAACGACCACGTGACGTACCGCGATTATAGCGGCACCGCGCCGACCACCGCCCAGCAGGTCGCCGCCGACCGGGCGACGACGTCGAATATTCGGGTGCTGGATCCGACGATCATCAGCCCGGCGTTCACTCAGTTTCAGCAGGGCAAGAACTTCTACTACTTCCCCGACCAGCTCTCGATCGACCGCTACCAGGGTCCCGACGGCGAACTGCGCGACTATGTCGTCGCCGCCCGTGAACTCAACCCGGACCGGCTGCAGGACAACCAGCGGGACTGGATCAACCGGCACACCGTCTACACGCACGGCAATGGGTTCATCGCCTCGCCGGCCAACACGGTTCGCGGAATTGCCAATGACCCCAACCAGAATGGCGGCTATCCGGAGTTCCTGGCCAGCGTCGTCGGCGCCAACGGCAACGTCGTCTCGCCGGGTCCGGCCCCGTTGGATCAGCCGCGGGTCTACTTCGGTCCGGTCATCTCCAACACCGCCGCCGACTACGCGATCGTCGGTAAGAACGGCGCCGACCGCGAGTACGACTACGAGACGAACACCGAGGCCAAGAACTACACCTACACCGGCAGCGGTGGCGTCCCGATCGGTAACTGGCTGGCCCGCACGGTATTCGCCGCCAAGTTCGCCGAGCGGAACTTCTTGTTCTCCAACGTGATCGGCAACAACAGTAAGATCCTGTTCAACCGCGACCCCGCGCAGCGGGTCGAGGCGGTGGCGCCGTGGCTGACCACCGATAGCAGTGTGTATCCGGCGATCGTCAACAAGAGGATGGTGTGGGTCATCGATGGCTACACCACGCTGGACAACTATCCGTACTCGGAGTTGACGTCGTTGTCGTCGGCCACCGCGGACTCCAACGAGGTGGCGGTCAACCGGCTCGCGCCGGACAAGCAGGTGTCCTACATCCGTAACTCGGTGAAGGCCACCGTCGACGCCTATGACGGCTCCGTCACGCTGTATGCGCAGGACGAGAGCGACCCGGTGCTCAAGGCGTGGATGAGCGTGTTCCCGGGCACGGTCAAGCCGAAGAGTGAGATCACGCCGGATCTGGCTGCGCACCTTCGCTATCCGGAGGATCTGTTCAAGGTCCAGCGCATGCTGCTGGCCAAGTATCACGTCGACGACCCGGTGACGTTCTTCTCCACCTCGGACTTCTGGGACGTGCCGCTGGATCCGAACCCGACGGCCAGCAGCTATCAGCCGCCGTACTACATCGTCGCCAAAGACCTTGCCCGGAATACCAATTCGTCATCGTTCCAGCTGACCAGTGCGATGAACCGGTTCCGGCGCGACTTCCTGGCGGCCTACATCAGCGCCAGCTCCGATCCGGAGACCTACGGGCGGATCACGGTGTTGACGATCCCGGGTCAGGTCAACGGTCCGAAGTTGGCGTTCAACGCGATCAGTACCGACACCGCGGTCAGCCAAGACCTCGGCGTGATCGGGCGCGACAACCAGAACCGAATACGGTGGGGCAATCTGCTCACCTTGCCGGTGGGGCAGGGCGGCCTCATCTACGTGTCGCCGGTGTACGCCTCACCCGGAACCAGTGACGCGGCGTCGTCGTATCCACGGTTGATCCGTGTCGCGATGATGTACAACGACAAGGTCGGCTACGGCCCGACGGTCAGTACCGCACTCGACGGCATCTTCGGTGCCGGAGCGGGCGCGACGGCCACCGGTCCCGCGCCGGCGAGCGGGCCGGGTAGCCAGCCGCCGGCCTCTCGTCCGCCGGCGGCCGCGCCGGCGCCAGTGCCGGGCAGCGCACCGGAGGTACCCACCCCGCCGGTCGCGGTGACGCCTGCGACGCCGGGTGTGCCGACAACATTGTCACCGGCGAAATCCGCTGCGCTGCAAGACGTCGAGACGGCGTTAGGCGCGGTGCAGGAGGCCCAGAAGAACGGCAACTTCGCCGACTACGGTGATGCGCTGCAGCGCCTCGACGACGCAATGAAGAAGTACGAGGCCGCCAAGTAGCAAAGGCGCGGTATGCGTGAGTTGGTTGTGCTGGGCACCGCCAGTCAGGTGCCGACCCGCTACCGCAACCACAATGGCTACTTGCTGCGCTGGGACGACGAGGGTGTCCTCTTCGATCCCGGCGAGGGCACCCAGCGGCAGATGATGCTGGCCGGTGTGTCGGTCAGTGCGGTGAACCGGTTGTGCCTCACGCACTTTCACGGCGACCACTGTCTCGGCGTGCCTGGTGTCATCCAGCGGGCGTCGCTGGACGGCGTGGCGCATCCGCTCGTTGCACATTTTCCGGCGTCGGGGCAGGAGTATTTCGATCGGCTGCGGCATGCCTCGGTGTTCTATGACCGCGTCGATGTGCGGGAAGAACCGGTGACGTCTCCCGGGACCGTTGCGGTGGGGGCGTTCGGGGTGTTGGAAGCTGCGGCTTTGGAGCATTCGACGGACGTGTTCGGCTACCGGCTGGTGGAACCGGACGGCCGGCGATTCAAGCCGGAGTTGTTGTCCCGCTTCGGGATCAGCGGACCGTCGGTCAGTGAGCTCGACCTCGCCGGGTCGTTGCGGGTGGGGGACCGGGTGGTCGACGTGGCGGAGGTCAGTGAGCCGCGGCGGGGGCAGCGGTTCGCGTTCGTCATGGACACCCGACTCTGCGATGGGGTGTACGCACTGGCCGATAGCGCCGACATGTTGGTGATCGAGGCGACGTTCCTGACCGAGGACAAGGATTTGGCGCATCGGTACGGGCACCTGACGGCTCGGCAGGCGGCATCGGTGGCCGCCGACTGCGGAGTAGGCACGCTGGTGCTGACGCACTTCTCACAGCGCTATCCCGACGCTTCTGCGCGGTATGCAGATGAGGCGGCCGCGGTGTTCTCCGGCGACATCGTGGTGGCCGAGGATCTGATGCGGGTTCCGGTGCCTGCGCGTCGTTAGGGAGCGGTGGGCAGTCCGACGCGCAGGGCGATGTCCTGCTTCTGGCCGACGTTGGTGATGAAGTCGGCCGAGGCGGGCTGGCCGGGCAGGCCGTCGAACTCCACACGGGCCAGGGTGGAGCCTTCGGTGAAAAGCAGGACACTGACGGACTTCTTGCCGTCGGGGGAGTTGCCGGAGACGACGGTTCCGCCGGTGCCGACGAACGAGGGCTGCGGGGGGCCGGGGGTGACGGCCTTCTCGAGGCTGGCTTGGGCCTCGGCGAGGGCTGACGGGCCGGCGGCGGGGTTGTCGAGGGCGACGAGCAGGATGCTGACGGCCTTGGTCTGGTCCTGGTTGACCAGGAGCACCTCGGCGCCGGGCCGGCTGTCGGGGTTCGGGGTTGGCGGCTGGTCGACGTAGATGTCGCCGGCGCCGGAGATGTCGCGGGCCTGCAGTAGCAGTCGCGTGTAGTTGACCGGCGCAGCGACGGGCTTGGGGCTCGTGGTCGTTGTGGTCGCGCTGGCGCCGGGTAGGGCGGGCATTGATGCCTCGGGTTGGCTTGTGTTGAGCCCGGATTGGTTGTCGCAGCTGGTGACCCCGAGGGCCACCGTGGCGATCATCGCGAACGCGGCGAAGCGGGTGGCGTGTTGTCGTTTCATCTCCTTCGAGCCTGTCGACTTCTGCTCTGAGGCGCAAGTGAATACCGGCGGCGTGTGACGAACTCGTGACGGCTTTCTCACGGCTGTCTCGCGGCGTTTACCAAGTTGCGAGGGCAACGATTGTGCCTCTGAGCACTCGATTTGGAACCACTGCTCGCCGTTGGGTAACGTTGCGTTCACCGACGCGGGGTGGAGCAGCTCGGTAGCTCGCTGGGCTCATAACCCAGAGGTCGCAGGTTCGAATCCTGTCCCCGCTACCAGTGTGATGTTGCAAGACATCGGAATAGCTCTGAACCTATTTTGGGTTCAGGGCTTTTTCCGTTTGGGGCCTTTGGTTGCTCCGGTGGGTTGGTAGTCCCTGGGGGTCGAGGGTGAAGTCGCGCAGGACTTCGCCGGTGGCGGCGTTAATCACGTTGATGTGGTGGTCCTGGTCCTGGATCAGGACGCGGGTTCGGTAGTGGTGGCGTCCGATGCCGATGTGGTGCAGGCGGCCGTTGACGCGCAGGGTGACCGATCCTGCTTGATCGACGCGGTCGGTTCGGGCGCGGTTGTGGGTGTCGATGCGGCTTGCTGGGTCAGCTTTGGATCGGCTGGAGTAGACGGTGGCCGGTGGGGCAGCGAGCACTGTGGTGGGCGGTGGCTCGCTGGCTCGGGGCGTAGGTGGTCGGCGGTCGTTGCATTCGTCGAGTCCAGCGTTGAAGGTTTGTGGAAGCGTTCGACCTTTCGCGGATGTTGGGTGTTCGGGGGAGGGGTTGAGCTCCGTGACTTTGGTGGCTGAGAACTGTTGCCGGAAAACGTGCCCTCTTGAGGCGTTGCGGCGCTAGCCTTGCAGCAAAGGATCTATCTTATATTGGCGGCGTGTTACCGTGCTAATTCTGCGGTCGCCTTTTTGTACGCACGGTCGGACGTTTGAGGCGCACTTTTATACAGCTCATCCTTACGTATATCAAGGCGGTCCCTCCGACTTCTTACAATAAGCGGATCGATTCCACTCTTGGCGTCTGCGATCAAGCGTGAGTATTCATCACGGAGCGCTACGAATGCCTTCGCTGAACTTCGATGAATTTCGCCGTCCTTCTCCGCTTCGAACGTTAGTAGTATTGCTGCGAATATTACCGCAACAAAGGCAACAATCATTGTTGCGACATGAGCAGCAAATTTCCATCTGTCTTCGTCATGAATCGCTAAGTCCGCGATGGTTGAAGCGAGTGTCAATGCGATAACAATTAAATTTGCAATTTTAAAGGTCACTGATAAAGAGGACTTCCCTTCAGCTTCTTTCTCGTGAACTTTGTGGGTGTACTGCAGATTTTCGTAGGTCGTCTGCAGATCGGTTATTACCGGTTCCATTGATTCCGTCACGCTTTGCCACTCCTCTCGTCGGTGCCCATTTTCAGTCTCGGAATGATCGGCAGAGCCTTTGCTTCAACGGACCGGAACGGCAGAGCCGCCCTCCAGAGCCCCTGCCTCTAGTTGACAAATCTTCACAGAATAGTCGAGTGTCGATCGCAACTATGCCGCAAAATGGGCCACGTGGGGCCCGTTCCCGGGAGAATGGATTCTCTGATCCGGCATGTGCGACCGCGGAGCACTGGCTGCTGGTTGACTGTTCTGCCGGTTGGAAATCTGTGCCGTGGTGGGCTAGGCCTGGCTGCGTAGCGCCGATCAGATGAATTGAAGGAGCATTCTCTCGCGCGACATGTTGGATTCGGGCATAGTGGAGCGATGAAGGTTGACCGAACTGACTGTCGCTATGCGAGCGGATGGGTGGTCCTAGCCGGGGCTAAATTGTGAGTTCAGAGGCTCAGCAAGAGGCTCCAGATGTCAGGCGGCCACCCCGAATCGAAGACGACAGTGGCTATGTAGTGACTTTGGCTGACCTTCGCTTCCTCGGCATTTCAGATGAAGCCATAGACGATTGGGCGTTGCGTCGAGTTCCGCTTGGGTTGTCCCCAGTCACGTTGAAACCCTTCATTGATGGACTTCGCTCCGCAATAGACCGCGACGGCATAGACCCAAGTGAAGTCGTCGCGCATATGAAAGGCAGCTGTACGGCCTTCTTTTCTGGGCGGCACAAGGAGTTGCCGCGCACTCGCAGTGAAATGGAGAATGCTTTTTTCACCATTCGCAAGCGAGATGCTGAAGAGTTCGAAATTGATGAAGTCAAACGCAAGTTCGACCTTCAATGGTCTTCTAATGGGCCACCACTCCGCCGGCCATTCGATTGCATGCATGTGCTTGGCATATCGAAAGATCGAAGTGACATAGATGTGGAGCTTTGTAGTGACGCCATCATCGCTCGGTGCAGGTATGTAGCTAACCGCAGGCGGCTGCCATTATACAGGGATGCCGTGTTCGATAGTCGTTATAACTGTGTGGACGAACGCACACTTCGAGAAGCGATGCCAGAGTTGGTGGCATACGGTGAAAGAATGTTCGATCGACTTCACCGCCCTGTATCGTTTGCCGTATTTGAGACGTGTGGGCCGCCAGACTCTCTAGGTGGGGAGATCAACTGGCCCATCGCGCTTTACCCGGACGGGCGACGATCGTGAGCGTTCCAGAGGAAATGTCAACCGCATGGGAGCGACGCCTGCACTTTCGGGTAAACGATAAATTCGCCGCTGCGATCTCGGGACAGCTGGATATTCGGATGCGATCCGGAGAGCAGAAGAGCCCGATACTCGGGCAGCAAGTCATCCAGTTAGGGGATCAGATCGCGTTTCTATCCGTCGAAGTTGGTGAAGGAGAGGCTGATTACGTCAGACTTATAGGCCCGGAATCCCGCCTAGCTGAGCTGGAGGGGCGGATCGCGCAGTATGAGGTCGCGATTGACCGCGCGGAGCAGCTTTTTGAAGCGAGTGCCGGACCGGCCACACAGTCCGCTTTGTCAGTCCCCACCTCGGGAGCGGCTGTCTCTCGTCGTAAGGAAGTCTCCTCGCAGAAAGGCAAAGCCACTGTAGGCGGTGGATCTGGAAAGGCGAAGTTCGAGCGGACGAAGCCGCACGTCAACATCGGGACCATCGGTCACGTTGACCACGGCAAGACCACGCTGACTGCAGCAATCACCAAGGTTCTGCACGACAAGTACCCGGAGTTGAACGAATCGCGCGCATTCGACCAGATCGACAATGCACCCGAGGAGCGTCAGCGCGGTATCACCATCAACATCTCCCACGTGGAGTACCAGACCGAGAAGCGTCACTACGCGCACGTCGACGCCCCCGGTCACGCTGACTACATCAAGAACATGATCACCGGTGCCGCCCAGATGGACGGCGCGATCCTGGTGGTCGCCGCCACCGACGGTCCGATGCCGCAGACCCGTGAGCACGTGCTGCTGGCCCGCCAGGTCGGCGTCCCCTACATCCTGGTGGCGCTGAACAAGGCCGACATGGTCGACGACGAGGAGCTCCTCGAGCTCGTCGAGATGGAGGTCCGCGAACTGCTGGCCGCCCAGGAGTTCGACGAGGAAGCCCCGGTCATCAAGGTCTCCGCGCTCAAGGCCCTCGAGGGCGACCCG
This sequence comes from Mycolicibacterium crocinum, assembly GCF_022370635.2. Next base: position 1,825,822 of record NZ_CP092362.2, read on the forward strand.
CAGTGGGTCAAGAGCGTCGAGGACCTGATGGACGCCGTCGACGAGTCGATCCCGGACCCGGTCCGCGACACCGACAAGCCGTTCCTGATGCCCGTCGAGGACGTCTTCACGATCACCGGCCGCGGCACCGTGGTCACCGGTCGTGTCGAGCGTGGCGTGATCAACGTGAACGAGGAAGTCGAGATCGTCGGCATCCGCCCCACCACCACCAAGACCACGGTCACCGGTGTGGAGATGTTCCGCAAGCTGCTCGACCAGGGCCAGGCCGGTGACAACGTCGGTCTGCTGGTTCGTGGTGTGAAGCGTGAGGACGTCGAGCGCGGCCAGGTCGTCGTGAAGCCCGGCACCACCACCCCGCACACCGAGTTCGAGGGCAGCGTCTACATCCTGTCCAAGGACGAGGGCGGCCGGCACACGCCGTTCTTCAACAACTACCGCCCGCAGTTCTACTTCCGTACCACGGACGTGACCGGCGTGGTGACCCTCCCCGAGGGCACCGAGATGGTGATGCCCGGTGACAACACCGACATCTCCGTCAAGCTGATCCAGCCCGTCGCCATGGACGAGGGCCTGCGGTTCGCGATCCGCGAAGGTGGCCGCACCGTCGGCGCCGGCCGGGTCACCAAGATCATCAAGTGATCTGTAGAACAGCTGCTTTAGTGATGAGTTGCGGTTTCAGCAGTGCAGTAATGCGCCTGGCGCCGCTAATTTGAAGGCGGGCGTTGTCCCGATTCGACGAGCCTTAAGATGCACTTCGTCTTAGAGGTTATCCAGCTCGACCAGTTGCAGAAGCTACCGCCGTTGCGGAATCGCGAACAAGATCTGGGCCAGTGCCTCGTGGCTCTCAACTCGGCGAGACTCGTTGGCGTCCCAATCTTCAGTCGACGACTGAGCCCGCTGCCGCGATCGCGCTAACCCGCCAACCCCAGCAACGGTGGCACTAAATACCGCCACGCGGACGAACGCGCAGCATCGGCATCGCCCGGCGCGACGTTTCTGCTAAGGCGTCAGCACGGCCGACACGACTACCTGCACGATCACCCTCGGTAACCTCAAGCAACCGAGTTGAGTGCGGTAATCGTCATGCAACGCCACTGCCAATTGGGGAGCCAAGACATACGAGGCAGTCCGGATCACGTCGTCGCCCTCGACCGTCAGGAACAGCAGCACCGTCTCCGCCTCGGTGGAGAGCAATCGCTGCAGCAACGCATGCTCGCGGCTCGTGTTCAACGTGAACACGAGCCCTTCGACCAGCTCGTCCCCGGCCTCCGCGTAGCCGCCGACCTCCTCGGCTAGATCAGACTGGAACCGCTCGAGCTCCAGCAGCAGCACCCCCTCGACGATCGCGTCGTTCTTTGCGTCGTGACCGAACTAGAACCCGGGAAGTAAGCAATGGCGGACGATGCTGACGGACTTCCAGTCTGACGCCGTCGGCATTCGTCCGACCCGACCCACCTTTGCCTGGCGGACAGGAAACCCTGTCCTCGAGCCGGCGGATTCTGGCTTCTGCGCGATTACCCGACGCGTTGCTCGGCGGAACTATTGCAGCACAGGCAAAAGAGCCCAACGACCTCAAGGACAAGAGACATGACAACCACCCACCCGAGCCGTGCAAATTGGCGCGGCCACACCGCCGCGATCCTGCTGGCCGCAACCGCGACCGTCGCCGGAATGGTCGGCGCACCCGCGCCGGCGCACGCAGCCAACCAATACATCGCCCTGGCTCTCGGCTACATCAATGAGAATCCGCCCGTCACGATGGCCGGCGGCTCGGCAATCAGCGGCAGCCAGGACCAGGCCGCCCAGGGAGCACTGACGAACTGCGCCAACAACGGTGGCGGTCACTGCGTGACCATGGTCATCGGCACGAACGAGTGCGCTGCAGCCGCGTCGAACAACTACGGCGAAGAGGTCGGGGCCAAGGGCGCGACGATTGCCGCCGCATCGAGCAACGCCAAAGCCCTACTGCAGAACCAGACCGGAGCAGAGGTCATCGTGTCGGGTTGTGCGAACGGCTCCACCCCGCCGCCGCCGAACGATCCGCCGCCACCGCCGCCCGCGCCGAAGCAGGGGCCGACGGTCTCGTTCGACACTGTCGTCGGTGGCCTCGTGGCTCACATCACCGACCGCAGTGGCGTGTCCTCGCAGTGCACGTATGCGACCGACAACTACAACCGCAGCTTCGCCCTGCCGGCCAACGCCAAGTACGACCTGCGGATCGTCCCCGCTGTTCCGCGATTCCGGAACTGGACCGTCACGATCACATGTGACAACGGCACGAAGACGACGGCGACGACGTTCTTCTGAGCCCTCACCCGAACCGCCCGGGCCGTGATGTAACGGCCCGGGCGGTCTTGGGCTTCCTAGATGGTTCGCGCCAACCGCTCCGCCAGCAGGTGCGCGAATTTGGCCGGTTCGTCGAGTGTGCCACCTTCAGCCAGAAGCGCTGTGCCATAGAGCAACTCGGCGGTCTCGGCCAGCGCGTCATCTCCTCCGCGAGACCCAAACCCCTCCCGCAACCCGACGATTAACGGATGGTTCGGGTTGAGTTCGAGGATGCGCTTCTCCGCAGGAACCGTCTGTCCAGAGGCTTGCAGCATGCGCGCAAGCGCCGGTGTGATCCCGAAGCCGTCGGTGATCAGGCAGGCCGGCGACTCGGTCAGTCGCGTAGACAAACGCACTTCCTTCACATGGTCAGAAAGCGTCTCCTGGAGCCACTCGAGCAGACCGGCGAACTCCTGCTCCAACTGCGACCGTTCCGCCTCGCTTGTGTCTTCCTCAGAACCGAGGTCCACCTCACCCTTGGCGACCGACTGCAGCCGTTTGCCGTCGAACTCGGGCACCATATCCACCCAGACCTCGTCGACTGGGTCGGTAAGCAGCAGCACCTCATAGCCTTTGGCTTTGAACGCCTCCAGGTGCGGTGAACTCAGCAGCTGCTGACGCGATTCTCCGGTGGCGTAGAAGATCTGCTCCTGACCCTCTTTCATGCGCTCGACATACTCGGCCAGCGTGGTGGTTTCCTCGTCGCTGTTCGTCGAGGCGAACGACGACACGGCCAGCAGCGTGTCCTTGTTGTCGGCGTCGGACAGCAGGCCCTCCTTGAGGACCCGGCCGAACTGCCCCCAAAACGTGCGGTAATCCGCCGGCCGCTCGCTCTGCATCTCCTTGATCGTCGAGAGCACCCGCTTGGTGAGCCGTCGGCGGATCGCCTTGATCTGACGGTCCTGCTGCAGGATCTCGCGAGAAACGTTGAGCGACATGTCCGCCGCATCGACGACACCCTTGACGAAGCGCAGATACGGCGGCAGCAACTCCTCGCAGTCGGCCATGATGAACACCCGCCGGACATAGAGCTGCACACCGATGCGGGCGTCCTGGTTGAACAGATCGAACGGCGCGTGCGACGGAATGAACAACAGCGCCTGGTACTCGAAGGTGCCCTCGGCCTTCATGGGGATGACCTCCAGCGGGTCGTCCCAGGCGTGCGCGATGTGCTTGTAGAACTCCGTGTACTCCTCTTGCGACACTTCGTCTTTGGGTCGCGCCCACAGCGCTTTCATCGAGTTGACGGTCTCGGTCTCGACGGTGACCACCTCGTCGCCGCCATCCTCGGTGGCGGGGCTGCGTCGCTCGACCTGCATCCGGATCGGCCAGCCGATGAAGTCCGAGTACTGCTTGACCAGCGCCCGGATCTTCCATTCCGCGGTGTAGTCGTGCAGCTCGTCCTCGGCATCCTCGGGCTTGAGGTGCAAGGTGACCGAGGTGCCCTGCGGGGCGTCGTCCACCGCGGCGACGGTGTACGTGCCCTCGCCGCTGGATTCCCAACGGGTCGCCGAGCTTTCGCCCGCCTTGCGAGTCAGCAGCGTGACCTTGTCGGCCACCATGAACGACGAGTAGAAGCCGATCCCGAACTGGCCGATCAGCTCCTCGGAGGCGGCGGCGTTCTGGGCCTCACGCAGTTGCTGGCGCAGTTCGGCCGTCCCGGATTTGGCCAGCGTGCCGATCAGGCCCACGACCTCGTCCCGGGTCATCCCGATCCCGTTGTCGCGGATCGTCAGCGTCCGCGCGGCCTTGTCGATGTCGATCTCGATGTGCAGATCGGAGGTGTCGACGTCGAGGTCCTTGTTCCGGAAGGCTTCGAGGCGAAGCTTGTCCAGGGCGTCGGAGGCGTTCGAGATCAACTCCCGCAGGAATGAGTCCTTATTGGAGTACACGGAGTGGATCATCAGATCCAGCAACTGGCGGGCCTCGGCCTGGAACTCCAGCTGCTCTACCTGTTCAGTCATGGTGAATCCGTTCGACACGACGACAACTGATGCGGGCAGGAATGATACCGGGGCGACGTTCTGCGCCCACGGCATGATGGCTTGATGAGCGCACGAACAAAAACCTGGCCGCTTCGAGCCGTCGGAGCGATCCTCGGCGTCCTACTGGCACTGTTCATGAGCGGCGCCGTCGCGCATGCGGCCGTCGCCGCGCCGGCCGGCGATGCGCTCGCAATCGGGGACCCGGACGCACCGGCGCAGATCGACCTTTACCTGGATCCTCTGTGCCCGTTCAGCGGCAAGTTCGTCCGGGCTCATGGCGACGAGATCAGCAAGCGCATCGAAAATGGCAAGCTAAGAGTCAACGTCAAGTTCGTCGACTTCCTCGACAAGTACTCCGCCAGTGGCAATTACGACAGCCGGGCGATCTACGCGGCGTTCGTGGTGGCCGACCAATCGCGATCGAGTGATGTCACGTGGCGCTTCATCGAGTCGATCTATTCAAAAGACTTCCAGCCCAAGGAGGGTGGGGCCACGGACCCAACCAACGATCAGCTGGCCGACGTCGCCAACAGCGTTGGCGCGCCTCAACTGACGCAGGACCTGATCCGCGTCGGTCTGCCGATTGGGTTCGACGCGCATGTGATAGCCGCCAATAACCTCGGCGCACTGCATCAGTTCCCTGAGCCGGGAGTTCCACTCGTGGTCATCAATGGCCAACCGGTCGACGAAGATTCGGATTGGCTGACACAGCTACCCAGCTGAGCCGAAACGGGCTACAGCTGACCCAGTGGCCGGCAGACGTTGGACAGAGCATTCCAGTACTGACCCGGTGCGCAGTTGTCCGCGGGACGCGGCGTCTGGCACGTGTTCGTGATCGGATCCCAGAACTGCCCATTTACACAGTTCAACGGTTCAGCAGCACTTGTGCCCAGACTGAATGGTGCTGCTGCGGCGATGCAAACGCTTGCGACGGCGGCGACCGTCGCGCGACGACGAAGTGATTTCATGCTCTAAGTTTTTCCCGGCAGTCCGCGCGTCCAAACCGGTGCGTCAATACGACTAACCTGCCAACCCCAACAGCGGCGGCACCAGATACCGCCGCGCGAACGACCGCAAGGCATCGTCGTCGCCCAGCGCGACGTTCTGCGACGGGGTGAGCACGAACGACACGATGACCCGGACGGTCACCTCGGCGACCTCGAGTAGCTCCAGCTGGGTGCGGTGGTCGTCAGGCAACGCCACCGCCAGCTGGTGGGCCAGGAACGATGACGCCGTCCGTACCACGCCGTCGCCCTCGACCGTCAGGAAAGGCAGCACGGTTTCGGCCTCGGTCGCCAGCAACCGCTGCAGCAGCGCATGCCCCCGCAGGGTGTTCAGCGTGAACACGAACCCCTCGACCAGCTTGTCCTCGGCCTCGTCGTAACCGCCGGCTTCGGCGGCCAGGTCGGAGAGGAACCGCTCAAGCTCCCGCAGCAGGACCGCCTCGACGATCGCATCCTTGTTCGCGAAGTTCCGGTACAGCGTCACCCGCGCCAGGCCGGACCTGCGGGTGATGTCCTCCACCGTGGACCGCCGGATTCCAAACAGCTCGAACTGCCGCAGAGCCGCATCGAGGATCCGCTCGCCGTTGCCTTCCACGGACGGCGACCCGAAACGCTGCACCGCTTTGGCGAGCAGGCCGCTGTACTTCATTGCTGCAGTGTAAGGCCTGCTCGGACGCTATTGATACAAACAAACCAAGAATGTATCTTCAGTTTCACCGGCGCATCGCGCTCATCCAACGATCGACGACTAGCAGGAGGCTTGACATGGCTGCGGCATTTTCGAAGGCTCCTTCGACCAGGACGGCGACGCCACCGAGTCGAGAGGAGTTCTCCGACCGGCTGCTCAAAGGGTCGGCCCGCAAGTCCTATGCCCCCATCGTCGACATCGACTGGGACACCCCCGTCGTCGAAGACAAGTTCTTCCTGCCGCCTCGCGTCGTCTCGCTCTACGGCACGCAGATGTGGCAGGAGATGAGCCGCGAGCAGCAGATCGAGCTGTCGCGCCAGGAGTTCATCAACCTGCTCTCGGCCGGCGTCTGGTTCGAGAACATCCTCAATCAAGCACTGTTGCGCGGCCTCATGCACGCCGACGTCACCGCGGCGTCCAGCCACTACTCGCTCACCGAGCTTGGTGACGAGACCCGTCACATGGTGATGTTCGGCCGCGCCATCCAGGCTGTCGACGGAAAAGCGTTTCAGCCCAACCGCCTTCAGCGGATGACCATCAACCTGCTGCCGCTCGTCTTCCAAAAGACGGTGCTGTGGATCGCAGCGCTGGTGGGCGAGGAGATCTTCGACGCGCTGCAGCGCGAGATCCTCGACGACCCGGACATCCAGCCAATCGTGCGCCGCGTCATGCGAATTCACGTCACCGAGGAGGCGCGGCACATCCAGTTCGCCCGCGACGGGGCCCGCCGGGACGTCCCCGCCATGCGACGGCGAAACCGCTTCCTGCTCGCCACCATTCACGGTGCCGGTGGCCCGTTCTACCGCTACCTGTTCACCAACCGCGCCGTGTACCGCCGAGCCGGTCTCGACGGTCACGAGGGCCGGCGCCAAGCCCGTGCCAACCCCTTCTTCCACGAGACGACACGCCTCGGGTTCGCGCCGCTGGCCGCGTTCTTGGAGGAGATCGGGCTGATGAACCGGATCAGCCGTCGGATGTGGAAGCGGAGCAACTTCCTGTGACCGCCACCGCCGACGAGAGCGGCGTCTTCGACGGCGACGCCGAACTCGACGTTGCAGGCGTCCGCTGCCCGGTCCGCGTCCGCCTCGCCGGTCACCTCAACCCGATCGACGGCCAGTTCCACTGGCAAGGCCTCGCCTATGGGGCGCCCGACGACATCACCGCCGGAAAACCTGCCCAATTGACAATCGGAAGCCGCAGCGTCGCAATCCGACTCGTCGAAAGGGCGCCCTCCGGGCAGCTCATGGTCAGCGGCGTGGGCGCGCCGCCATACGACCTGTCGCCGGTCTAGGAACCGCGGCCCACACGCAGATGTGCGGTCATCAGTAGTTCGTCGTACACCGATCGCGGGGGCAGATCGCCACCGTGCCGTACGCGTTGGAAGTCGACGGTGATCTGCTGGGCGAGGTCACGCAGTTTGACGTTGCTCTCCTGCGAGCGCCACCGAAGCAGGTCGAAGGCCGCGTCGGCGTCGATGCTGTAGACCATCATCAGCATCCCTTTGGCCTGATCGATGGGGGACCGGCGGGCGGCGATGTCCTCCACCTCGTTACTCACCTGCTCCTGGGCGCTGCGCAGGTCACCGGTCAGGTCGATGTAGAAGCCGTCGCTGCCGATGATCTCGCCGGCGTCGTCCCGCAACTGGTTGCCGACCACGACCACATGATGGACACGCCCGTGCCGATCCCGAATGCGGTGCCGACTGCTGAATGCCTCACGGGTGCGGCGTATCCGCTGCAGCAGATCGATCAGCTCTTGGCGGTCGTCGGGATGCTTGTGTGAGAAGACCAGTTCGGTTGTCGGAGTGACGGTCCCCGGCTCGTAACCGTGCATGCGGGCCACTTCATCTGACCATTCCCAGCGGTCCTCGTCGAAGAAGTACCGCACCCAGCCGACCCGCGACAACTCTCCGTCACCGAGCGACCGCGCTCGGCTCTTGCGGTCGGGTTCGCCCCGCCGCTCGTCTGCCCGCCCCGACATCTGCGATACCCCTCGGTGTGGAATATCCGCCAAACCTGACGTGAAGTTGTTATTGACCAGATCCATATTAATCGCCGCTGACCAGCAAAGTCGCCTGTATTGCGCAAGACTGGCAACTGGTCACAGTTCGTTCAGCACCGGCGAGTACCTGGTGGCGCCCCGCCGCACCGTCAGCCGGTCGGTGGTGACGTCGTCGACGTCGCGCCACAGGGTCAGGAATGTGCCACGGTGACGCCATCGCAGCAGACCGGCGAGTACCCAGGGCTGGCCGACGCGGCGGCGTTCGTATCCCAGATATGAGGACTTGGAGCGCGGACTCACGATGACGCCGAACACTTTTGGTGCGTCGGGCCGGTCGTCCAGATCGCCGGTGACGCTCAACCGCACGTCGATCAACGTGCCCAACCGCGTGCCGTCGCTGTCGCACACCGGCAGTCCGAGAAGATCACTCAGCTGCATGCCGACCTCCGGGGATGCGGGCGATGAAGCGGTCCCGTAGCCAGTGCTCGATCCACAGGCCGTCGAAGTGGTCCGCCTCCGGGCTCACGTGCAGCGCAGCGTCAACCTTCGTGATGAGCCGCCAGGGCAGCGCCTGCAGCCGTGAGGCAGGCTGACGACCACCGAAGATGCGCGTGAAGAGCACCTGCCCGGTCAGGATAGCGGTGACGTGCGGAACGCCGTCGGACATGTCCGACAGTTCGAGGTCGTCGACGATGCCGACCGCCGCCCCGTCGGCGTCGAGCATCTGCCGGTCCAGCAGGTGCAGACGGGCATCGATGAGGGTGCCCGGCGTGCGGGGTGCCTCCGGCAGCTCGTTCGTTCGACGGTTCATTGGCCGGCCCCCGTCACGATCATCAACGGTATGGCGGCCAGCGAGGCGATGAGAATGATCACCAGATAGATCGAGCCGGCCACGTTCACTGCGCGACCGTTGACATGGCGGCCCATGTACTCGGGATCGTTGGCCACGATGAGGATCGGCAGGTAGGTCAGCGGTAGCGCGATCGCCGAGAACACCACCGAGTACTCGGTAACGAGGATCGGATCGATGCCGGTGAACAGCACTGCGGCGCAAGCCAATACGGTTACCAGCATCACGGTGTGAAAGCGGGCCGCCTCGGCCGGGCGCCGGAATTTGCCCCATGCCCAACCGAAGAACTGGGCCAGGGTGTAACCCGACGACAGCGTGGTCTCCAGCGCGGCACCGAATGTGGCGGCCACGATGCCGATGATGACGAAGGCCAGCGCGAGCTTGCCGCCGGCCATCACCACCGGCATCGTGATCTCCGACAGTGAGGTGACCTCAATCTGCGCGGGCAGCAGTACCAGCGTCGCGCACGCCGCGATCGCCAGGGAGAGGATGCCGCCGAGCGGAAATCCGATCAGCACATTGAGCCGCGAGGTGCTCAGATCCTTGGTGGTCCAGTGTTCTTCGCGTGCGCCGGAGGAGAAGAAGAAGACCTCGTAGGGCGTCATCGCCGCGCCGAAGAGTGCGATCGCGAAATACCAGTAGGTGGCTGCCGATTCGCTCTGCGGTATGACGGGTGCCAGCGCCTGATGCGCAAGGGTGGACCAGTGCGGCTGCAGAGCGAAGACCGCGACAGCGAAGACGATCAGGCAGAGTCCGAGCAGTCCGGTGGCGTTCTCCATGATCGAGAACTTGACCCGCCAAATCACCACCCACACAGCGAAAGCCGCGACCGGCACCCAGAGCAGGGGCCCGACGTCGGTGGCCAGCTGCAGCGCCAGTGCCACGCCACCGATCTCTGCGGTCACGGTCATCAGGTTGATGAAGAACGAGGCACTGAGGTTGGCCGCTCCCATCCGCGGGCCCAACCGTTCGCGGATGATCTCGAAGGTGGCGCGGCCGCTGACCGCTGCCACTCGTCCGGCCATCTGGGCGTAGAGGCAGATGCCCATGACGCCGACCGGGACCACCCAGGCCAGTCCCATGCCGAAGCGTGATCCGACAACGGCGTTGGTCACCAAATCGCCGATGTCGAGGAAGCCGCCGATGGCGGTGAGGATTCCGAGCGCGACCGCGAAGATTTTCTTCATCGGTCGTAGTCCCGGTCGAGTGCGTCGGCGCCGTCGAGGAGACGCTGGCGTAGGGGCGGCAGGTCGACATGACGGGACGAACCGTGCACCGCGGCGGAGGCCGCGTTGAGGTCGTCGATGAATTCGGTCATCGCGGTGGTCAGTAGCCGCTGGTGTTTGAGATCGGTGTCGTTGTCCGCTCGCAGGCTCGCAATCTCCCTGTATGCCTTGACGATTTGGTCGCGCATGTCGACGAGCTGGACCGACGCCAGCGAGGAGGTCGAGCGGCGATCGGCCGATAGCTCCAAGGCAAGCGCCGCCGAGCGCACCGCCGATTGGGTCTCCTGTTTGGCGGTCGCCAGCTGACCCGGCATCCCGTCCCGGTTGGCCGGGCAGCTCGTCAGGATCAGCGCGAGCAACCCGCCGAGCAAAGCCACGACGACGATTGCGTGCGCTGACCCCGAGACCCGATTGCCAGCGCGAGCCACCATTCCATCCTGTCGGATCGTGTCGTCCCCTGAGGCGTTCCCGATATTGCCAGGTGTAAACGCCGCGGCCTCGTTAGTGGTAAGTTAGCCCTTCAGTCAGTTTGCTGTGCGGGGCGAGGAGGCGGGCCATGGCCGAGCCGCTGAAGGTGGATCCGGAGTCGCTGGTCACCTCCGGTGGGGTGCTCGATCAGCACTCGCAGAACGTGTTCGCCACCCATTCTCAGGCCGACCAGACCATCGACTCGTCGCTGTTCAGCTGGGTGGGGCAGTCCCAGTCCGCGCTGGCGGCGAAGGCCGCCGCCTGGACGACGGTGACGACGACCTTGACCACCCGTCTCTACGAGCACGCCGAGGGCATGCGGGTGAGTGGGATGACCTTCGCCGCGATGGATCAGCGCGACGCCGAGGAACTCGCCGACGTCCATCGGCCGAATGGTCAGGCGCGTGACGCTTAGCGTCGCAGATATTGAACGCTGGGATCCCGAGGCCGTCCGGGAAGTCTTTCACGCAGCATCTGCGCGCAGCGGTGCGTCCACCGACGCGGCGCGGGCGTCCGAACAGCTGCCGGCGTTCGAGTCCTGGGGTGGGGTCGCCGCCGATGCCGCCCGCGACGCGATCCACAAGACCCGCGTGGACCTCGACGCCCACGCCCGGGAAGCCCTCGCGGTGGCCCAGGCCGCGCAGAAGGCCGCCCAGGACATCGAGAAAGTGAAGATCGAGCTGCGCGAGCTCAAAGACGACGCGATCAGTGAGGGATTGGACGTCGACCCGGCGACGAGCACGGTGGTCAAGGGCCCCGGGTTCAAGGGGACGGCCGCCGAGCTCGCGACGAAGATCGCGGACCTGCAATCGCGGTTGAACGCAATCATCGCTGAGGCCAACGGTGTTGACGCAGAGCTCGCAGCGGCGATCAACATGGCTGACGGCAAGCTGCCGATCCCGGATGCCCAGCCCACCCCGCCACCGCCGCCGGAAACGACCCGGCCTGAGGACGTCAAGAAGTGGTGGGATTCGCTGACGCCCGAACAGCAGCAGGCCGAGTTGCGGGACAACCCACCGTATATGGGCAATCTCAACGGGATTCCCGTCGAGGCTCGCGATGTGGCGAACCAAACGGCGATGCGCACCGACATCGAGAACATCCAGGAGGCCGCCAGCCGCCACGGCGTCTCGGCTCAAGACGTCCTGAACGATCCGTTCCGTTACGGCTGCACACCGGACGACGTGACCCGCTACACCAACGCGGTCAAAGTTGAGCAAGCGCTCGAGGACGATCATCTGGCGACCGGGGCCCAGACTTATCTTCAGGTGTATCAACCCACGAAGTTCGATGGCCAGGGCCGCGCCGCGATCGCCATCGGTAACCCCGACAAGGCGGCCAACACAACGGTGGTGGTGCCGGGCACCAGCCACAGCGTCACCGAGGGCTGGCTCAGCGCCAGCGATGCCACGAACTTGTACAACGAAGCCGTGAAGGCCGACCCGAGCCGAACGGCGTCAGTCGTCGCCTGGATGGGCTATGACGCGCCGAACAGCTTGCTGGACCCGCAGGTCGCGCAGACCTCGCTGGCGCACCAGGGTGGGGCGCTGCTCGCCGCAGATGTCAATGGCCTGAACGCAACTCATGGTCCGGGGTCGTCGCACATGACCGTGATGGGGCATTCCTACGGCTCGACGACGGTGGCCGACGCCGCGGCCGGCTACGGTATGCACACCAACGATGTCATCCTCATCGGCTCGCCGGGTACCGATATGGCCAAGAGTGCGGCGGACTTTCACCTCGCGCCGGGTGGTCATGTGTTCGTCGGTGCGGCCTCGACCGACCCGGTCACCCAGCTGGGCGCTATTCCTCAAGTGCACATCCCGGGTACCGGGGTGACTGCGTCGCTGGGCACCGACCCGGCCCTGGACGGGTTCGGCTCGACGCGGTTCAAAGCCGAAGTCCCCGGCTGGACCATCAACGACCACAGCCACTACTTCGAGCGCGGCACGGAGTCGTTGTTCAGCATGGCCGACATCGTCTCCGGCCACGGCGACGCCCTCGAGGTCGACGGTATGACCGCGCCGCACCGGGCAGACAACATTCTCACCGACATCGGCGTGCTGCCGTCGGATCCGGAACTGTACCGCGCCCCGACTTCAGGCCACTACCACTAGGACGGAGCCCAGTGATCGTGCCGCGCAAGAGAATCCCGCTCGCGGTGACCGCGATGGTCGCCGCCGCACTATCAGGATGTGGAATCATGCAATCCGATGCTGACCGAGTCTCGAATCCGCTGACCCCGGAGCAGTCCAAGGCTCAGGTCATGGACGCCGCACACGACATCGTGACGACGTTGAACATCAACGTCGTCGAAGCGGCGTTCTGGCACGCCTCCTGTAATGACCAGGGCGACCCGCCGTTTCGGGGGCAGATGCGCATCGCCTACCCGCCCGCGGCGTCGTTTGCGGCATCCGATGCCGAGATTGCCCAGATGGTCCAACAACTCCGCACTAAAGGGTGGAACGCCGATCCCGGATTCCACACTCACGGCACCGCTTTGACCAAGGGCAATGTCACGGCTGTGTTCGGGCCGCAAAATGTCAGCAACCCGAACCGCGACATCGAGTTGTTCGGGGAGTGTCGGGACACCACCACCACGAAGGACACCAAGGGTCGGGTAGAGCGCGTCACGCTGCCGTGAGTGGTCTCAGATCACGTGCGGCGCGATCAGCATGGTGGCGCCCAACACCACGAACCCGATCAGGAACGCGACGATCGTAAAGCCCATCACCTGACGAACATTGAGCTTCGCGATCGCCAGCAGGGGCAGTAGCCAGAACGGCTGGATCATGTTCGCCACACCCTCGCCGACCGCGACCGCCATCGACATCAGGCCGAGGTAACCCGGCGAGTGCTGGCCCACCGCGAGCGCCGAGTCGACGGCGATCGGGCCCTGTACCGCCCAGTGTCCGCCGCCGGACGGCACGAACAGGCTGATGATCAACGAACCGACGAACGTCAGGAACGGCAGGGTGTATTCCGTCGCGCCGTGCACGAGGCCCTCGGCCAGCAGCGTCTGCAACGGCTTGATGTCTTTGGCCGCTTGATAACCCAGCAGGCCGACCAATCCGCCGTAGAGCGGGTACTGCAGCAGCAGGGGACCCGACACTTTGGCGGCGTCGGTGAACGCTCGGATGAAGCGGATCGGCGTCTTGTGCAGCAGCGCGCTGGTGATCGTCAGCAGCATGATCATCGACGCGATGTTCAGGGCGAAGCCGCTGATCCAGAAGTAGGCGATGCCGGCAACGAACACCAATACGTTGAGGATCCACAGGTTCTCGAGCCATTCGGCGAAGGTCTTCTTGCCCTCGGTCTGGGTTTCCTGCTGGTGTTCGTCTTCGAAGATCGCCGGGTCGGGGGCGAGGGTCTCCGCCGGCGCCATGCGCCACACGGCGACGGCGAGCACGGCCAGCACGACGATCACCGACAGCCAGCTGTAGGGCTGGAAGATGGTCTGGCTCAGCGGCACCGTGATGCCGGCGATCTTGTGGATCACGTTGATGGGACTGCTGCTGTCGGTGTTGGCCAAGGCTATCGACGACGAAAGTCCCTGTGTCCAGACGATGAAGCCCATAAATGACGCGGCGATGAGGTAGCCGAAGTGGGTGTCGGGCAAGCGCTTTGCAATCTGGCGGGCGACCAGTGCGCCGGCAACCAGCCCGAGCCCCCAGTTCACTAGGTGCAGTGCCGCGCTCACACCGAAGCAGAGCAGAGCGGCCTGAACCTGATTGTTCGGCTTGCTCGCGATATAGACGATGCCGCGCTTGAGGATCGGCGCCTCGGCGAGGGTGTAGCCCGTCACGAGGATGAGCACCATCTGGAACGCGAACGTGAAGATGTTTTGCGATCCCCACACGCCGCCGTACCAAGCCTTGAGCATGCCGGTGGCGGATGCGTCCTTGACCAAGAACGCGACCAGCGCGGCGACGACGATCGTGAGGATGACCGCGAACAGGTACGGGTCGGGCATCAATCGCTCGACGTACCGGACGGACAGCCCGGTGAGGGATGGCATGATGCCGCGACGTTCGGGTTTGCGCTCTTCTGCCTGCGTCGTCATCATCCGCCCCTTTCGCCGTCGGCCCCCTCGACCGCACCTAGTATCCGTGCCGAGTGGCCACTTACAGCACGCGAATCGCGAGAAGGCGTGTCATAAGTGGCCACTCGGGGCCGGCTACGTCGTGATCTCCGCGATCGCAGACGGGGTGTCGAGGTCGCCGTAGGCGTTGGCATAGCGCTGCGCCAGGGCGACGGCGACTTCGAGCCGCTGCCATAGGCCGCCGCCACTGCTGGCGGTGGCCAGCCAGAGCGCCAGGCCGTGGGCGACCGACGCCCGATACCGCAGCCAGATCTCGTCCGCGGATGGAAGCTCGTCGCTGGGCAATCCGAGCGCGTCGCGATACTCCTCCAACAGCGCGCGCTCGTGCTCACGGCGGTCCTCGACGGTCAGCGCGCCCTGCAGGAAGTACCCCACGTCCAGCGACCAGTTGCCGCGGCGGGCGACCTGCCAGTCCAGGAAACCCACCTGACCGTCGGGCGTGACGTATGTGTTGCCGATGTGCGGATCGCCGTGCAGCAGCGTCTGCGGGGACGTGGTCAACGTGCGGATGTACGGCTTCCACACCCCTTCGACCAGCTGGTCGATCGACATCGCCAGCACCTCGGACGGAGTGGTCTCGTCGAGTTGTTCCAGCGCGCTCGGCAGGGGCGCGTACTGCAGCCCGTCGAACGGCTCGAACGGTTCCAGCCAGCTCAGGGCCGGCTCCTGCAGCACCCGCGCCCCCCAATAGCGGCCGTGCATCCGCCCGAGTCCACGCATCCCGGAGCGCGCCTGGTCGATCGTCAGCGGCCGCAAGGAGTCCCGCGGGTCGGCACCGCGGGCGGTGAGGTCCTCCATGACGAGGCAGAAGTCGTAGGCATCCTCGTCGATGAGCGCGGCGTACACGACAGGATGCTCCAGCGGGATCTCGACGCCCGAGCTGAACAGTCGCGGTTCGTGGAACATCCCGCTGGTCATGCGGATCAGTTCCTTGTGGTCCGGGTCGGCGGCCTTGACGAACACGGTCTCCGGTCCGGTGCCCTCGGAGTACGACAACCGAAGCCGCGCACGGCGATTGGTGCCGTCGTCGCGCAGATCGATGGCGACGTCGCTGACGGTGGCGCCGGGGTAGTGGGCGGCCAGGGCCTGCGTCATCCAGTTCGGCGAGACGTCGGCGAAATCAGTGGGCACCGACAGTGCGGGTGTGCTCACCAACGCTCCTCGGGGTCGTGTGCGCTATTTACGACACGGAATGGGTCGTAATAGCGGGTAACGTACCGCACGCTTTCGGGCGACCGGCGCCGAATCGGCGAAGTTATGCTCGCGACATGTCGCAACCGCCCGGCCGGCCCCGAGACACGGCACTGCACGCCGTGATCCTCGAAGCCGTGCGCGAGTTGCTGACGGAAT
Source organism: Mycolicibacterium crocinum (assembly GCF_022370635.2). Next base: position 1,841,821 of record NZ_CP092362.2, read on the forward strand.
CCAGTTACGCCGAGGTGACCATGGACGGTGTTGCCGCGCGTGCGCAGGTGGGCAAGAAAACGCTCTACCGGCGGTGGGCGTCGAAGGCGCCACTGGTCGCCGAGGCGGTGCTGGATGCCTATGGACGTGGCGGCTCGTTCCCGGTGCCGGACACCGGCAACCTGCGGGCGGACCTTCTGGGCTGGCTGATCGAGCACGGCGAGTTCATCACCGAGCCTGCGAACGCAAAACTCATCCGCGCACTCGTCGCCGCTGCGGCAGCGAATTCCGGTGACACCGAAGCACTTTACGAACAACTCAGCGTCCCACAGCGCAGCGGGCTGGCCGACCGGGTGCGGCGCGCGGTGGAGAGCGGGGCCGTGCGTCCCGATACCGACGCCGACGCCATCGCGAACGCGTTGATGGGCACGCTGCTGTTGCAAGTCATGAGCAGTCCGGTGCCGGGCGACGACACCGCAGGCCGCTACGCGGCTCTGGTCGATGCCCTGTTGAGTGGCGTCAGCCCCGCCTAGGGTCTACCTCGTGCATCTCGAAGAACTGCAGTGGTTCGTGGTGCTGGCTGAGACCGAACACGTCACCGAGGCCGCCGCCGAACTGGGGGTCAGCCAACCGACGCTGTCGCGCGCCCTGACCCGCATCGAGCAGAAGTCCGGCGTCGCACTGTTCGACCGTGTTGGCCGGCGACTTCATCTCAACGAGTACGGGCGCATCATGCTCGAGCACGCTCGCCGCAGCATCGCCGAAGTGCAGGCCGCTATGGATCGTATTGCCGCACTGCGGGATCCCGACACCGGACGAGTCCGCCTCGCCTTCCTGCACTCACTGGCAAATTGGTATGTGCCCGAACAACTTCGACGGTTCCGCGAAACGGCGCCGAAAATCCAGTTCGATCTGTTCCAAGGGGCTGCGCACGAGATCGCCCGCAGCATCCTCGACGGCGGGTCCGACATCGCCATCACCTCACCGCGGCCCGCCCCGGCCAACTTCTCCTGGCACCGCCTCTACGTCGAACGGCTGTGCCTGGCAGTGCCGGTGGGCCATCGATTGGCGGTGCGCACCCGCGTCAACCTGTCGGCGGCGGCCGACGAGCCGTTCGTCGCGTTGGAGAAGCCGTTCGGGTTGCGGCAGTTGACCGATGAGTTGTGGACCGACGCCGGCATCGACCCGCAGATCGTGTTCGAGGCCTCTGAGATCCCCACGATGGAGGGCCTAGTCGCGGCGGGATTCGGCGTGGCCGTGGTGCCGGTGCCGCGGGACGGGACTGACGCGCGGGTGGTCCACGTGCCGCTGTCGAACAGTCAGGCCAAACGTGAGGTCGGTTTGGCGTGGCGGCGGGATCGTCCGCTGGCGCCGCCGTCGCAGCGCTTTGTGGACTTCCTCATCGAGGGTTGAGCTCGCCCGCTCACCAGGTGTCATGCGCTGTGCGAATGATCATGAGACAAGTCATGCATTGGACACATCACTAGTGCATTCCTACCGTGGAATCAGTGACCATTGACCAATCGCTGGAACGCACCTGGACCGGGCACACCCGCGGCTCATCCGCGTACGCCCGACTCCTGGCGGCGCTGTTCTGCGCGGGCGTGGCGACCTTCGCGCAGCTGTATTCCCCGCAGGCCGTCCTTCCGCTGATCTCGTCGGACCTCGGCGTCGGAGCAGCCCATGCGGCACTGATCATTTCGGCATCCACGGTGGGTCTGGCGATCGGTGTGATCCCGTGGTCGGCGCTGGCCGACCGGATCGGCCGGGTCAAGGCGATCACGTTCTCCGTCTCCGGCGCGACGCTGGTCGGGATGCTGGTGCCGTTCGCGCCGACGTTCGGGCTGCTGATGGTGGGCCGGTTCGTCGAGGGCCTCCTGGTCGGCGGCGTCCCGGCGATCGCGGTCGCGTACCTGACCGAAGAAGTCGACCGCGCGCACGCCGCCCGGGCAGCAGGCACGTTCGTGGCGGGCACGACGATCGGCGGTCTGCTCGGGCGGCTGGTGTCCAGCCCGGTGGCCGAGTTCGCCGGTTGGCGCATCGGGGTTTTCACCGTCGCGGTGATCTGCGGGATGGCCGCGATGGGCTTCGTCAAACTGGCGCCCGAACCGCAAGGCTTCACGCCCGCGTCGCGCCGCGGTGCCAACCCCGAAGGCAGCCTCGCTCGTCGGCTCGCCGCCAACCTGCGCACACCGCGCCAGCTCGTCCTGTTCGCGCAGGGCTTTCTGCTGATGGGCGGATTCGTGGCGCTCTACAACTTCCTCGGTTACCGATTGACCGCAGCGCCATTCCATCTGCCCGCATCGGTGGTGAGCCTCGTGTTCCTGGCCTACCTCGCCGGCACATGGGCGTCGTCGCGGGCCGGTGCCGAGGCGGCCCGCTTCGGCCGCAAGCGGGTCCTGCTCGTCTCGGTGGTGATCATGATGGTGGGTATCGCAATCACCCTGAGCGCCAACGTGATTGCAATCCTGATCGGTCTGGTGGTCGCCACGGCCGGCTTCTTCGGTGCGCACTCCACCGCGGCCGGCTGGACCGGGCAGTCCGCGCCCGTCGGGAAAGCCCAGGCCTCGTCGCTGTACAACCTCTTCTACTACGGCGGGTCCAGTGCCATCGGTTGGCTCGGCGGCGTCGCGTTCGATGAGCGCGGATGGACGGCCGTCGCGGTCACCATCCTTGTGCTGGCCGGCATCGCCGCGTCACTGGCGGCCGTGGTGTTGCGAGAAAGCGCTCAGTAGTCCCACACCGCAGGCACACAGCGGAACACGTCGCCGGCCGTCGCGACGTGGCAGACCGACGGGAACGGCAGGTGGGTGGCCACGAGTGCTTCGCCGGTCGCAGCGACCTCGCGCAGCAGGTTCACTCGCACGCGGGCGGCCTCCGTCGGATCGTGTTCGAAACCGTTCTGCCACTCGGGATTATCGAAGCCGGGCGCGAACACCGCATCACCGGCGAAGGTCAAACGTTCACCTCGGGATTCCAGCCGAACGATGCTGTGCCCCGGTGTGTGCCCACCGGTCCGGCTGATCAGAACACCCGGCGCGACTTCGTACTCCGTCTCGAACGGGCGAAGCTGGCCACGGTAGTCGCTGAGGAACTGTGTTGCGGTGCGCCGCAGCACATCCGGAATCGGCTGCGGCATCACGGTGTGGGTGAAATCGGGCTTCTCCCAGAACTCCGCCTCGCGGCTGGCCACGTGAACGCGCAGATCCGGGCGCAGGCGCGCCTTCAGCCCGTCGGTGAGCAGTCCACCGATGTGGTCCATGTGCAGGTGGGTCAGCACCACGTCCGTGACTGCGCCGGGGTCGATTCCGGCGGCCTCGAGCCGGTGGACGGTCTGGCCCGCCCGCGGGAAATCCGGGAACTCCACGCCGAGCCCGGCGTCGACGAGAATCGTCCGGCCGCCCGTGCGCACAACGACCACGTTGAGCGGCCAGTCGACGACGTCGCGGGGCAGGAACTGGCCGTCCAGCCAGCCCGCGAGCTCAGCCGACGGCGTGGTGGTCGCCAGCGTCGACGCGGTGATCGGGAGGACGCCGTCGCTGATCACCAGTACCTCGATATCGCCGACCTGCACCGCGTAGCGCGACGGCACCAGCTCGTCCGCTCGGGAAATGTTGTCCACGCTCATGTTTGTTCTCCTGACCGCCTTGAGGAATCGCTCGTCGACTGCCAGAACGCACGGCTGCGCGAAAACTCATCCCGTCGGCGGCTGTCCCTCGGAAGCGCCGTCGAGTCGACGGTGGAGTGCCGCGTTAATGGCATTGGCCTCGGCCAGTTGGTCCTCGAGGACGATGATGCGGCAGGCGGCTTCCAGCGCGATGCCCTGATCGAGAAGCTCGCGGGCTCTGGCCGCGACGCGCAGCTGGTAACGGGAATAGCGGCGGTGTCCGCCTTCGGAGCGTTGAGGCGTCAGGAGCTTCGCCTCGTCGAGGCTTCGTAGAAATGCCGGCGTGGTGGCGAGGATTTGCGCGGCGCTACCCATGCTGTAGGCCGGGTAGTCCTCGTCGTCGAACTTGTCGTTCGCATCTGGTTCTGCGGAACTGCTATCTGCTTCTACGACTGCGCCTTTCGGATGTTCACAAGCGAGGGAGGGTCGGTATCCCCGAGTACGCTTACGACAACGACACGGGGATACCGACCCTCAGGGGATCACTACCATCTGTTGATACTGCTAGAGAAAATGCGGCATCCGCCCGAACTGACAATCGCGGGCGATCCGACGGCAACGTCCTCCTTTCGTGTATCCCACTTCCGTCTTCGCCGTGCGGCCTGACGTAGCGCCACACGCTCACGGGCAGTTCATCTCCCGCGCGTCTGATCCTGTGCTCTGTACGGGGACGATTTTAGCGTGGCCATTGGCGAATATCTAGTGTGACGGGTGGAGATTTTTCCTCCGCTGTTCTGGATCGAACCACGCAACGGTCGTGCGCCCGCGTGCGAAGGTAGACCCGATGCGTCGACCCGTGATTGGTGCTCCGCTCGCGTTTATCGCGACCGTGTGCCTGATGTCTGCCCCCACGGCGGTGGCCGGCGATGACGACTGCGCTGTGCTGCTGCCGGCGGCGGATCGGTTGGAAACGGTGTTCAACGACATCGCCCCGACCGGAACGCCACCGTGGGTGGCTGCCCAGGTTCGGGCGCCGTTGAGTCCGCTGCACAATCTGAGCAGTCCGCCCGGCATCGACCTCCGGATCCGGTCGAACATGGTGGCGTCGCAGATCGACAACGGCGACCCGTACCGCCCGGCGACACCGGAGCGACTCGCGAGCGATCTGGCGAAGGCCAGGGATCTGCTCGTCGCGGTACGCGAATGGTGCGCGCCCTAGCGTTGGCCCCGAGGATAATCGGGAACGACGTGACGGACGGAGGTGAGACGGCAGGTGAGTTCCTTGCCCGACGCGGCAACGCTGGAGACAGTGCTGGACGTCGCTGCTCGCGCCCCTTCCCTGCGCAACCTGCAGCCGTGGCGCTGGCAGGTCGACGGTGAGGCCGTGCACCTGTATGCGGACTGGAGTCGCCGGGCCGGCGACACCCCGGCGGACCGCCGCGACGTCCTCCTCGGCTGCGGGGCGGTCCTCGATCACTGCGTCGTCGCGTTGGCGGCGGCGGGTTGGCACCCGAGCGTCCGGCGGTTCCCCGACCGTGCCGACAACAGCCATCTGGCGATCCTGGAAGTGGTCGAGCAGCCGCCTCAGGGCGGGTGGCGCGAGTTGGCTTCGGCCATACCGCAGCGACGCGCCGACCGCCGCCCATACAGCACCCGGCGGATTGCGCCCGGCACGCTGGAGATGCTGTACATCCGGGCCAGGCGTCTGGATGTGGATCTACAGGTTGTCCCGACGTCGCGGTGGACTCGGCGCGACGACGGCGCCATCGAGCTTCGCTACCCCACGGGCGAGCAGTCCAACGAAACGCCCGATGGCGCAGTGTTGCTGGTTCTGGGCACGCGCAACGACGGTGACGACTTGCGGTTGCGAGCCGGTGAAGCGCTCAGCCACGTGGCGCTGACGGCCACCGCGATGGGGTTCGCGAGCTGCCCGCTGACCGAACCGTTGAACGACACCCGAAGCCGACTGGCGCTGGCATGCGAGGTGTTCGACGGTGCGGCCCATCCGCAGGCGCTGATCCGTGTCGGACGCCCGGAAGAGGATGCCGAGCCGTTGCCCCCGACCGACCGTCGGGCAGCGCGCGATGTCACTGTGTGGACCCGTCGTTAGCGGTTCAGTTTCCGAAAACGCCCCAGCGCTTGATCTGGACGCGCTCAGCATCGGGCCAAATAGCTTTGGCGGCAGGTGAATTGCAGAAGTAGTCCTCGGCCTGACGGATGCTCATGTCGACCGCGTGCAGGCCGTCTTCCTGGTGGGCGCGGCAGTTGACGGTCAACGCCTTGTTGGTGGCCGGATCGGCCTCCAGGACCTCGATGGTCAATACCACGACGAGGGTGTAGCCGGCGCCGGTCGGCAGATAGAAGGTGAGGTCCCGGCTGGACAGGCCGCCACCATTGCTGACCAGATAGCCGTCGCCGCTGGGGTACACGGCCTGACCGACCATCTGGGTGCGTTCGTAATGCCGGCTGTCGTCGTGGGCGCGCCATACCGCGAACCGGGTGTTGGGGTTACCGCCGTTCAGCAGATTCTGCGAGATCGGGATGATCAGTTCCTCGCGGCCGTCGCCGTCGATGTCCTGCAGCCCAACGCCTCCCGGCGTCGACGGCTCCAGCAGTTCGTCGATCGTCTGGACCACCGCCCCCGACGGGTCGGTCACGGTGACCTTGACCGCTGCCGGTCTCGGCAACTCCGGCACCCTCCAGTACTTGACGGCGAAGTCGAGATCGCCGGAGTGCAGGGTGCAGTCGACTTGCGGTGACTTGCCCGACGGGGTGATCACCGGGTTCGACTGCGGACATGACGGCAGCGACGTGTCAGCGGCTGCGTGCGGACTCAACACGCCGGCCATCGCCATCGCCAGCGACGCGATCAGGGCCGGCAACCGCATGAACACGTGCCGAGTGTGGGTGTTATGCACCGATTTCGACCGATTTTCGTGCATAGCACCCACACTCACGGACGCGGCTTGGCCGGAGGGGGTGCGGGAGCAGCCGGCGGGGGGCCCGCGCCGGGGGCGGGCGGAGCGCCGGGAGCAGCAGGAGGCGCAGCCCCGGGAAGCTGTTGCTCCTCGGCCGGTTTGGTGCCGGTCTTGGGGCCGATATCGGTTACCTGCCAGCCATTCCCGACCTTGTTGACCGTCACGCGCAACAGGATGATCGACACCTTCGGCGTCGGGTTCTGCAGGTTGCGGGTGGTCTGGTGGGCTGACACCACCACCTCGTAGGAACCGTCGGGCATAAGGACGGGATCGGTGGCCAGCACTTCACCGGTGGAGCTGACCTGTGCCTGCAGCATGACGGCCTTGAGCAGGTCGGTGGCATTGACGTACTTGTCCTTGAGTTGTTGCGACACACCGTCTTCGACGGAGCGGAAGAAGGCATCCGGATCTTCGAAGCTGTAGGTGAGCGACTTCAGCGCATAGTCCCTGGCGAGTTGTGCCGCGGCCTCGCGGTCGGTCTGGGTTTGACGTACCTGGGCGAGCTGACCGCTCACGTCGCGGTACTTCATGAACCCGAAGACGCCGCCGCCGACCAGCACCACCGCCAACACGATTGCCACCCAGAAGCTGCGACTCTTCGAGCCTCGTCGCGGTGCGGGCGTCGTCTCCTCCGCCGCGGCCACCTCGCTCACGGTGTCGTCGGCTTTGTCGTCTTCGCCGACAGGTGAATCGGTCATGGTAGAGCTGTCCTCGCTAGTGCTGTCGGTCGCGTTCACTGGTGCCACTCGGGAACATTGAGCTGCACACGCACGCCGCCGGTGTCGTTGAACGTCGATTCCCAGAAGTCCAGCCAGTGGCCGGCGTCTATCTTGATGTCGTGTAATGGTGCCATTGCGGGCTGCAGGATGGTGGCAAAAGTACCGAGCGGCCCCCCAGCATGTCGAGCCATTCGCCGAATTTGGCGACCAGGATCCCGGCCGGGTCCTGCGGGCCGATCACGCCGATACCGGTGTGCGACAGGATCTCGATCTGGTGGACCAGCTGCAGGAAGGCCGGCACCGACTTCGGCAGTATCTTGCCGGTCTCGCTGATGATTTCACCGGCGTGAAGCTCACCCAGGTTGGTGGTGAACGTCGACACATTGCTGAACAACGTGTTCATCAGTTCCTTGTCGTCGCGAATCACCTTCGCGGTCAACCCGGCTGTTACGGCCAGGGAATCGATGGTCTCGTCGTTGCCCCTGAATGCCGCGGACATGTCGTTGATGATGCCGTGGATCTGGTCGAGGTTGAGCGCCGTGAACAGGACATTGGCCTTGGTGAGGAGGTCGCTGGCGGTCACGATCGGCGCAACCCGATCCGGTGGGATCACTGCGCCGTCGGTGAGGTACGGCGGCGCAATCAGTTTCGGCCTGAAGTCGATGTACTGCTCACCGGCCGCAGACAGGTTCTCCACACTGATCACACTGTCGGCCGGGACCTGATACTTGCGGTCGACGTCCATCGAGACCGCCAGCCCGGTTGCGGTGGTCTGAATGCCGGTGACCCGGCCGACCTTGATACCGCGCATCGTCACCTCGGACGTGGGCATCAGGCCGCCGGAGGAGTTGAGCAGCAAGGTGAGTCGGTTGACCTGCTTGGTGGGACCCATGTCGAGGACCCCGAACCCCATGTAGGCCGCGCCGGCCAGCGTCATCACCACGAGGATGGCCAGCGTGGTGCGCGCGTTGAATTTCATGGCACCAGTCCCATCGTCTGCATCGCCTCGACGGCCTGGTTCGCCTTGTCGGCGGGGTCCACGCCTTCGTGTCCGGTGGGTGCATGGAGTTCGGTGATGGTGTACTTCGGGCCGCCGTCGCGGAACCATCCGATCAGCTTGTAGCGCAGCAATGCCATGAATTTGTCGGCAATCACCGGGATCGTGGTGTCGACCGTCGCCATCGTGTGGATCATCGGCGTGATGTAGGACAGGATCTGCATCAGGTCGCCGGCAATCGGGTTGATGAGGTCTCCGCCGAGCTTGCCGACGTCTTTGGAGGCGCCGACCACGTTCAGGATTGCCATCGTGACCGCCGACAGCCCTTGAAGTTTCGCGGGGCCTTCGGTGATGAGTCGGTTGAACACCTCGGTGTTGGCCGCGAAGCCGGACGTGATGTTCTCCATGCCGTCGAGCATCTGGTCGATGGTGTCCTGATTGGCGGCCAGGTCGTTGAGCACTCCGGCGACGGTGTGCTGCATCCGCGTCAGCTCGTTCGGGTCTTGGGGGAACGCCTTGTTCACGTTGACGACGGTGGTCTGCAGCGTGCCGATCGCACCGCCGGCGACCAGATTCGACATCGACCGCAGAAGGTCTTCGACGTTGTCGGCCGGTGAGGTGTTGCGCAGCGGAATCGTGTCGCCGTCGCGCAGAATCGGCCCCGACTTGTCCTCCGGTGGCAGCAGCGCGATGTAGATGTCGCCGAGCGGGGTGGCCTGACGAAGTTCAGCACGGGTATTGACGGGAAGCCTGGTGTCGCCCGCTATTTCGACATAGGTGACGGCGGTGGTGCCCACAAGCTGAACGCGGTCGAGCACGCCGATCTGCAGTCCGCCGGAGTCCACCTTGGCCCGGGCGGGAAGGTTGAGCACGCTGGCGAATTCGATCTTGATGTCGTAGGAATGCCGTGGAGTGTAGGCGCCGGGGACAGGCAGTCGGGTCGGGTCCAGCGAGCAGGCCGCGGTGAGCCCGACGGTCACCGTGACCAGCAGCGCGCAGAAGCCGCGCATCGAGCGTCGGGTCATGGCAGTGCCGCCCCCAGAACGAGATTGGTCAGGCCGAGGGTGACCGGATCGGTTGGGGTGCCCGACGCGCACGCCGCCGCCGCGCCCGGGATATTGCGATCTTTGAGTCCTTCACAGATGGCACCGGCTTGCGTCGGCGCGATCGACACCTGGGGCGGGATGTAGGTGACGTTGTGGGTGCCCCACGCCGGCTCGTAGATGTCGGCCAGCCAGTGGCTGAACTGCGGCCACGAATTGATCATTGCGGTGATCGCCGGAATGTGTCGGTTCAACAGGTCGCGCAGCCCACCGAACCGCTTGTCGAACTTGTCGTAAAACCGTGGCCCGAAGCGGTTCAGCGCCTCGATCAAGGTCGGCAGCAGGTGCGACACATTGGCCATTGCCGCCCCGAAGTTGTCCGACAGGCCCTCCATCAACTGCGTGGTGACGGGCAGCGTGCGGATCACCGAGGCGAAGTTGTCCCAGTTGTTGAGGAAATCGGAGGTGAGGACTTCGCTGTTCTCGAACAGTTGGCGGTAGTCGGCATCGGCCTTGTACGGGTCGGCGAGCATGGTCCGCAGATTGCGCATCGTCTTGTTGATGCCGGGGCCGGTGCCCTGCAGCGATGTGCTCGCGGCGGTCAGACTGTCGTTGATCGCCTGCACGCCCGGCGCCTTGGACGGATCTTGGCCCGGTTCAGATCCCAGGATCGCATCGGTGAGACTGCCGATGGCGGAGAACGTCTCGCTGACGCTGATCGGTGTCTTGGTGGACTTCAGCTTGATGCACCCCGGGCCGGTGAACTTCGGTCCTCCGGTGTAGGGCTTGGTCAGCTCGATATGACGGTCGGTGACAATCGATTGCGAGTAGGTGACCGCACCGACGTCGGCAGGCAGGACGAGATCCGCGGGCACGGTGAAGTCGACCTCGACGTGATCGGGTTTGTTCACGATGGCGCTCATCGAGCCGATCTCGATACCCAGCAGAGCGACCTTGTTGCCCGGGTACAGCCCCACCGCGTCGGTGAATTCGGCACACATCGCCCGGGTCGGGTTGATCTTGGGCGTCAGGACTTTCACGCTGACGACGATCGCGACCGCCAGGACGGTGAGGATCACCGCCACCACCGCGATGCCGCGCCGTGACCCGATACCCGATGCCCGCGCCATGTCAACAGGTCTTCATGATGTTGGGTAGACACAGGTCCTGACCGGGGACCAGTCGGTTGTGCTGGTCGAACGTGACGCCGTTCCCGCTGAGCATCGGTCCGATGATGTTGAGGGTCTGCCCCAAGCCGTCGAGGGCCATGCCCCAACGTTCGGGGTGGGCCGCCAGCGTGTCGCTGATGTCTTCGATGCCCTCGGCGATGGGCATGACGTCTTTGCCGTACCACATCGTGAGCCGGTCGAGGACGCGGGTCAATTCCTTGATGAGAGCGAAGAACTCGACGATATCGACGGCCTTCGAGGTGTACATCTTGCCGAGGATGTCGAACTGCTCGAAGAGCGTGATCAGCTGCGCGCGCCCAGCGGTCATCGCTCGCAGCCCGTCGTTGACGAAGTCCAGACCGCGGTGGAAATCTGTGGTGGACCGGCTCATCGATTCGGTCAACTTGTCGGCGGACTGCAGCAGGTTGCGCACCGCGTCGGGGTATCTGTTGGCGGCGTTGGCGACTTGAGCGAACGTGTCGTGGATGACGGTGCCGTCCACTTCCTTCACCACCGGGGTCGCCGCCTGGATGATGTCGTTGACCTCGAACGGCAACGTGACGCGTTGTGGCGGAATCCCGTTGCGGCCCAGCGGTGCCGTCCCTTTCGGGTCGAGCGCCACGTAGTGGCCGCCCAGCGGGGTCAGCAGCTTGATGTCCAGAGTGGAGTCGGAGCCGACCTTCACCGAGTTCTCGACGTCGAACTTCATCTCGACCAGTGCGCCGTCGAGGCGAACGCTGGTCACCTTGCCGACCGCGATGCCCGCCACCCGAACCTGATCACCGGCGCGCAGTCCCGCGGAGTTCGGCATATGCGCGGTGTAGCCCGCCTCGTCCGCCGGATTCAGGTATGCCATCGCGGTGCCGGTCAGCGAGGCGAGGATCACGCCGACGCCGATGAGGCCGTTGCGGCGGTTGCGCTTGGCGGTGGCGCGCTCGTCGCGCGCGCCCTGCCGGCCGCCGATTCTGGCGCGCAGCGTGGTGAGGTGCTTGTCCAGTTCCACTACCGGCACACCACCAGATTCTGTTGGGCGAAGGAGACTTGCCCGATTCCCGGCAGCGTGACTTCCCCGCGCGAGCAGGAAAACGTCGGCGTCGCGGGCTGTTCGTCGACCAGCCAATCCCGCATGCCCTGGATCAGCGACGGGGCCAACGACAGGCCCGCGATGATCGTCGGAGTCTGGGGCCACATCCGGCTGCTCAGGTCGTAGAGCGGACCCGTCGTGCCGTCGAAGGTGCGCTCGAAATACTGCATGACGTGGGTGGTGTTGCGCAGCACCGGAAGCCCGCTATCCAACGACTGCCGGAATTCCTCAGCCTTGGAACCGAATTGGGCGAGGACCTGGTTGAGCTGAGAGATCAGCTGGAACAGCTGCCCCGATTTTCCGCCCAGATCCTGGGAGATCGCGCTGAGGTTGCGGATCATCGTGGTGATGACGAGTTGGCGGTCCACCGCCAACTTGGAGATCTCGTCGAGGTCGTGCAGGAACGGGCCGATGCCCGATTCATCGCCCTGGATCAGCCGCAGCAGGTTCTCGCCCAATAGGTTGAACTGTGCGGGATCGAGAGTCTGAAAGATCGGCTGGAACCCGTTGAACAGCTTGGCCACATCGAATGACGGGATGGTCTGCCCGATGGGAATCGTGCCACCGTCCGGCAACCGGTTGTCGGCCTTGGCCGGCTGGACGAGCTCCACGTAACGCTGACCGATCAGCGTTTGATAGCGCACCGCGGCGACGGTGTTGGTGTACACCGGATGATCGGTCTGGGCAGTGAAATCGACCTTGGCGACCCGCCCGTCGAGCCGGATCGTCTGCACCTTTCCGACCTGGACTCCGGAGATGCGTACGTCGTCACCCACGTAGAGCCCCGACACGTCCGAGAACGTCGCGGTGTAGCGGGACAGCGATCCGGTCACCGGACTACGCAGCGCCGTCAACACGATCAGCGTGCACACCACCGCGACCGCGGTGAAGATCGTCAGCCAGAACACCGACTTGGTAACGCTTCTCACCGGCCACCACCCTGCGTGGGGTCGGGCACCGGAGCCTCGGCGGGCAGCGCCGCCGACAGACCGGGCATCGTGTCCAGGGTCAGTTCGAGATTCAGCCGGACCTTGCCGTTGATGATCGGGAACGCCGCGCTGGTGCGGTCCAGAAGACCGGAGATCCGGTCGTAGGCCGGCGACATACTGCCGTACATATAGGAGTACGGCACCAAGACGCTCATGATCCCACCGAACAACGGGACCAGCCACGTCATGTGCTTGGCGAAGATCCCGTCCGTGGTGAACAGCAGCTTCGCCAGCTGGTCCATGATCAGATTCATCCGGTCCACCCCGTCGGGATGGGCCAGGAACTCCATCCCGTTGAGCAGGTCGTAGGCCAAACTGACCAGCGGGACGGCGTCGCTGACCCCGTTGACCACCGAGGCGAGCACCGAAAGCGATTGGGAGAACGGCACTTTCTGCGAGTCGGTGACCATCTTGATCAAATCGAAGTAGGACCGGGTGACCGGCTCGGTGAGGTCGGCATGCTTGCGGACGATCGAGATGATGTGCTCGATATCGGGTGAGTCCATGATTCGCCCGAACTTCTGGCCCTGGCGCAGAAGTCCGGTGATGGAGGCCGACTTGACTCCGGTATCGACCGTGAGGGTCTGGTTGGGGCCCAGACGCGGACCGGTTCCACTGCTGACCAGTTCGACCGCGGCGAGGCCAAAGGTGTTGGAGGAGGTGAAGTTCGCGGTGGTGTCGGCGGCCAGTGCTGCCGCCTGACGCGGCTCCAGTTCGAGGGTGATCCGCTGCTTGTTGAACCCGGCCGACTGCAGGGTCTTCACCGAACCGATGGTCAGGCCGCGGAACTTCACCTCCGCACCGGGGGTCAACCCTTCACCGAGCTTGTCGGCCATGACCGTCAGTGTGAAGGTGTCGGAGTAGCCGCCGGTACCGAGTTGGTACAGCACCGTGCCCGCGACGAGGAGCACGATCGCGGCGATCAGACCGCGGATGCGTAACGCGCGCGAAGTAGGCCTGCGCCCTCCCTGGTCGGCAGATGCGAACATGGCCTATCCCGAGATCCGGATCCCGGGGCTGTTGCCCCAGAACAGCAGTGTCAGAACCATATCCGCGGCGACGACGGTGACGATGCTGGCGCGGATGGCCCGCCCCGACGCCCGTCCTACCCCCTCGGGACCGCCGACGGCGTAGTAGCCCTGGTAGCCGTGAATGGCGATGATCAGCGTCACGAAGATGACCGCTTTCAGAACCGAGAACACAATGTCCGACGGCTGAATGAACGAGTCGAAGTAGTGGTAGTAGGTGCCCGACGATTGACCGTGCATGACGTTGACCACCAGCGCGCAGGACACGTAGCTCAGCGCCAACGTCACCACGTACAGCGGAATGATCGTCAGCATCCCGGCGATCACGCGGGTGGTGACCACGAACGGAATCGACCGAATCCCCAGCGCCTCCAGCGCGTCGATCTCCTCGGAGATCCGCATGGCACCGATCTCGGCGGTCATGCGGCAGCCAGCCTGGGCGGCGAAGCCGATCCCGGCGATCATCGGCGCCATCTCTCTGGTGTTGGCGTACGCGGAGACGAATCCGGTGAGCGGGCCCATCCCGACCATGTCGAGGGCGCCGTAGCCTTCGATCCCCACCGATCCGCCGACCGCTGCGCCCATGAAGATCAGCACGCCGATGGTGCCACCGCCCACAATCAGTGAGCCGTTGCCCCACATCACGTCAACCAGCAGCACCCCGGTCTGATGCCGATAGTGCTTAAGCGTGTGCGGAATCGCCCCGAGCACCTGGGCCAGGAAGCTGACCTGATGCCCGAGGCGCTGGAATACCGAGTCACCTTGGTCGACGATCCACAGCGGCGCGCGGAGAACGGACGGCAAATGCCGCGACGGAGTGGCCATCAGCCCATCCTCAGCGGCATCGACATCGAGACGCCCTGCGTGATGATCAGGTTGAGGATGAACACCGCGACGACGCCGATGACCACGGAGGCATTGACCGCGTCGGCCACACCCCGCGCCCCGCCTTTGGCCTTGAGGCCGCGCTGACAGGCCACCAGGATCACGACGACCCCGAACAACCAGGTCTTCAGCATGGCCACGACGACGTCGTTGACACTGGCGAACGACGCGAAGGAGGCGATGTAGCTGCCGGGTGTGCCGGACTGGAAGCCGACGTTGATCGCATATCCGGCCGCCAAGCCCATGAAGATGATGAACGCGCACAGCACCGGTGCCACAAACACGATCGCCGCGAGCCGGGGGTGACCAGTCGCTGCACCGGATCGACGCCCATGACCCGAAGCGCGTCGACCTCTTCGCGGATGGTGCGGGCGCCGAGATCGGTGGCCACCGCCGAGCCGGCCGCCCCACCGAGCAGCAGGGCGGCCACCATCGGCGCACCCTGTCGGATCACGCCGAGGCCGCCGGCCGCGCCCGACACCGAGGACGCACCGACCTGCTGAATGAAGTTGCCGACCTGCACGGCCACGATGACGCCGAATGGAATCGACACCAGTAGCGCCGGAATCGCCGTGACGCTGATGATGAACCAGGCCTGGTTGACGGTGTCCCGCCACGGGTGGCGCAACCGGATCAGGTCGGTGATGAGGAAGCCGAAGGCCTGCGCGCCCAGACCGAAGAACCGGCCCAGCGTTTGCAGCGACGAATCGATTCGGGACAGGAGACGACGGAAGGGTCTGCTCAATATCTCGGCGACCTGGCGCCCCAACGGCGCTTCGTCGGCAGCCGGGGGATCGGCCGGCGTCTCGGGCGTGACGGCCATCGCCGGCACGTCTCCGGGGATCAGTACGCCGTCGGTGGTGATCAGTGCGTCGACGTCGACGCAAGCAAGATCGCTGCCTTCTGTCCCGGTCGCTGCTTGAGCCGCAGTCGCGTCATCGACACCTGCGGTCAACGGCAGGCACCTCCTTAATCGCTGGTACGACCGGTTCCCCCAGCAAAGTTCGAACTTGGTTATCGCGCGTTTACCAGCGGTACGAGTACGTGCGTTGTACCAGCGGCAGCGGCCCGGTGTTCGCGGAAAGAAGTTCAGTGTGATGTACGCCACATTTGATCGTCAAGGTCTCTGCCTGCTCCGTCGTGGGGGCTGGAACGTGCCTCGAGTTGCGGAAGGGTCAATAACGTGGGCGGATGCGTCGGTGAGTCATTGATCGCGGTAAGTTCGCAGGACTGGCGACGGTTCGTCGGGGGCGACGCCCAGTCGCAGCCCCCGCGAACGTGCCTTCGGCGCCTGGGAAATGCACAGGAATTTGCCAGCCTGTCAAAATGTCGCGACGTCGGCTGTGTGGCGGGGAGGCGGTCGTGGCGTCGATCGCGCGAATAGGTCTCGCAGCCCGACAGCAGTAGCGCACACCGCCGTGTTCACATTTCGCGCAAGCGTCGTCGGTGGCCCTCCCGGGCAAATACCGCTACGAGCGGGCGCGATTATCTGTCAGATCGCCAAAGCCCGGCGAAAACGCGCGGCCCTGCACTAGGGTTCGTGCCAATTAGACCGACTAGGTGGGGGTCATGGCGAGCGCTGTTTCTGGACACGTGCCGGGGGCGACCACGCTCGAACGACATGCCGGTCAGCTCTGAGCGCATCGGCGCAGAGGATGGGCGCACGCGAGTAGTCGACTACATCGCCGAACACCTCGTACGCCGCGGCGTTCGCCAGGTGTTCGGCGTGGATGGCGCCAACATCGAGGACTTCTACGATGCCGCCCACCGCTGCCCGGACCTCACCGCTGTGGTGGCCAAACATGAGTTTTCCGCGGCGGCCATGGCCGACGGCTATAGCCGCGCCGGCGCGGGGCTCGGTGTCGTGGTGGCCACGTCCGGCGGCGGAGCCCTCAACACCATCCCGGGGCTGGGGGAGTCGTTCGCCAGCCGGGTACCGGTGCTGGCGCTGATCGGCCAGCCGCCGACGGCGACGGACGGCGGCGGATCGTTTCAGGACACCAGCGGCGCCAATGGAGCGCTGAATGGAGAAGCGTTGTTCGCGGCGGTCTCCGTGTTCTGTGAACGGGTGCTGAGTGCGGCCGACATTCTGACCGTGCTGCCACGGGCGATTTCGGCCGCCACGAGCAGTGGCGGGCCCGCGGTTGTCCTGCTGCCCAAGGATATTCAGCAGGCAATGGTCGACGTGGTCGGGAGCGGCACCGTCGAGGACGCTCACCGCGAGACCGGTGACCTCACAGCGCTGGTGCAGCTCCTGCGCAACGCCGACGGTCCAGTGACGATCGTGGCCGGTGACCAGGTTGCCCGCGATGACGCCCGCGCCGAACTCGAGGCGTTGCGCGCGGCACTGCAAGCGAACGTGGCCACGGTGCCCGATGCGAAAGATGTCGCTTTCGACGCGTTGGGTGTGGCCGGCGTGATGGGGCATCCGGCGGTGGCTGCGGCGTTGGCCGACAGCGCACTGTGCCTCGTGGTCGGCACCCGGCTTCCGGTGATGGCACGCGCCGGTCTGGACGCGACGCTGGGATCGATACCGATCGCGTCGATCGGTGTGGCGGCTCCCTACCTGCCGAGCACCCACGTCGAGAGCCACGACCTGCGCACCACCCTGAGCCGGCTGGCCGCGGCTCTGGCCGACGAAGGATTGGTGACTCGGGCGGCGGTTGCGCATCGCGCGCAGGGCGAACTGATTCCACCGCAGCACGCAGACGCCGGCGTGCGCTACCGCGACGCGATGCGCACGCTGAACACACTGCTGCCGCAGGACACCGACATCGTCGTGGACGCCGGCAATATCGGTGCGGCCGCGATCCATTGGTTGCCGGCGCGGCGCGATGGCCGCTTCCTGGTGGCCCTCGGGATGGGCGGCATGGGTTACAGCTTCGGTGCCGGTATCGGGATGGCCTTCGCCCGCGGCCGCCGCGCCGTCGTGATCGCCGGCGACGGGTCCTTTTACATGCACGGCATGGAAATTCACACCGCGGTGCACTACCGGCTTCCGGTGACCTTCGTCCTCTTCGACAACCATGCGCACGCCATGTGCGTCACCCGCGAGCAGGTGTTCTTCGGTGACCGGTACAGCTACAACCGGTTCGGCCCCAGCCGGCTCGGGGCGGGGCTGTCGGCCATGTTTCCCGGCCTGCCATCGGTGGATGTCACCGATGTCGGCGAACTCGACGTGGCGATCAAGGCGGCGCTGGACGTCGACGGCCCGTCCGTCGTATCGGTGGAGTGCTCGGCCGACGAGATCCCGCCCTTCACAGCACTTTTGGATCCAGGGAGAAGCTGATGACACTGCCCGCGCTCGAGGACATCACCGCACACCACGGTGGCGCCGACCCGATTCCGGGACTGATGCGCATCGAGACGTCGCCGCGGGAGAAGGCGACTCCGGTCCTCATGGAGATGATTCACGCGGTCTATCCGCATGACGAGGTGTTCGGCGAGTACTGCACGGTCAACGACTTCATCGACTGCCCGCCCGACGAGTTGTTCGACTATCTGTCCGACACCCGCTCCCTGGAGGAATGGACATACAGCTTGCGAGGTTTCGCGCACACCGAGGAGGACGGCCTCTGGCTGGCCTATGACCGGTTGGGCACCGAGACCGAGATCTACACCCGCACCGTCGCCAATCGCGAAGCCCGCACCGTGGACTACCACTGCGCCTGGGACCAGGGGCGGCACCTGTGGATGATCTACCTGATGCGGGTCGTTGACGCGCAGACGGTGTTCAACAAACCCGGCTCGGTCGTGCTGTGGACCAACTGCCACCACCCGTTCTACGACCACAACCCGTACCCGGAAGCCGCACCCCCGCAGCGACCGGTCTGGGTCGGCGACTTCTGGGACATGTTCGGCGCCGGGCACCTCTTGGAGTTGAAGAACCTCAAGGCAATTGCCGAATACCGCCACCGCAACGGGCTGCCGATCACCCCGGACTGGATGCGCGCATGATGAACCAGCCGACCGTCAGCCTGATCGACGTCGCCACCTACCTCCCCGAAAACCGTGTTCCCGCAGAGTGGTACACCCAGTACAGCGACACCGACGATCTGCGGGACAACCCGATGTTCCGCCCCCCGGACTTCCGCCACCACGCTGCCGACGACGAGTCCAACGTCGACATGATCCAGCGCGCCGTCGGCGCACTGGTCGATCGTCACGGCCCGCAGGTACTCGATGACGTCGATGTGCTGCTGACCCACTCTCAGCTGCCGGATCTGCCGATCCTCGGTGCGGGCGGCGAAGTCGCGAAACGGCTCGGCATCAACCCCGAGTGGATCATCGATGTCCACAACGGTGGCTGTGCCGCATTCGTGTTGATGCTCAAGCTCGCTCGGCAGTTACTTGCCAGCGGCGGCGGACGAAAAGCGTTGATCGCGGTCGCGCAGAACGCGGCGGGCAAGATCTTCGAGCAGGACCAGGTTCGCAAGCTCGCCCAGGCGTCGGTTCCCGGTGACGGCGCGGCGGTCGGGCTGCTCACCCTGTCGGACACCTCGCCGGTGCTCGACATCGAATGCCGCTACTTCGGCGAGAACGCCACCGACATGACGCTGGCTGCTGATCCCGCGCGGCGGTGGTGGGAAGCCGGCCCGGGACAGGGCTATGTGGGGTTCAACGAAGGAAAGATCATCAAGGTCCTCGCCCGCGGCAACCGGCAGGTGCCGCAGGTGGTGCGGGCGGTCTGCGACCGCATCGGTGTGAAGCCGGGCGACCTCGATCTGCTGGTCACCAACCAGCCGAACCGGCTGCTGTTGCGGAACTGGAGTGAGGCACTGGGCATTTCACCCGACCGGCATCGCGACACGTTCCACGAATGTGGCAACCTGTTCGCGGTCGCCATCCCGGTGAACTTCGAGGCCGCCATCCTCGACGGGCAGATCGGCGCCGGCGACATCGTGATGATGGCCGGCTTCGCGCATGCGGGCGATTTCGCGGGTGCCGCCGCCATCCAGTGGGGCGGAACCCGGACATGACCCGGCCGGCGACTCTGGAAGCCGTCATCGACGACATCATCGCGCTGATCGCGGCCGAAACTGACAGTGCCGCAGCCCTGACCGCCGACTCCGGACTACAGGACGCGGGAATGGATTCCGCGCGGGTGCTGTCGCTGGTGTTCCGCATCGAAGCCCGCTACGACATCGAGCTGGACGCCGAGGACGGCGACGACCTTCGCACCGTCGGCGACCTGGGCCGCCTGGTGCTGCGCCGCATCCAGGAACGCCCATGATGGGCAGCCCGGCGATCCGGCCGAAGTTCGAGACACTCACCGCCATGCTCGACACCGCCGCGCACAGCGGCCCGAGCCTGTTCTTCGCCGACCGCAACGAGATCGACACCGAAGTCTCGATGACCGATATTCGCCGGCAGGCGCGTTCGGTCGCCGCCGGCTTGGTCGACGCGGGGGTACGGCCGGGCGACCGTGTCGCTTTGGTGTTGCCGACGAGCCCGGAATTCGTCGCTACGTTCTTCGGCGTGCTGTATGCGGGCGCGACCCCGGTGCCGCTGTATCCGCCGGTGCGACTGGGCAAGCTCGACGAGTACCGCCACCGCACCGCGGCGATGCTGCGGGCGGTCCAGGCTGCGCTGGTGGTCACCGAGGACCGCATCCGCCCGCTGCTCGAGGCCGCTGGGGCGAGCTGTCGCACCGTTGCCGAACTTGCATGCGCGGAGCACCGTGACATCGATGTGTCCGCCGATGACGTTGCGCTGATCCAGTTCTCCTCGGGGACCACCCACGACCCCAAACCGGTCGCGCTGACCCACCGCAATCTGCTGTACAACCTCGCGGCGATTGCGGACTACTTCGCCGAGGCGGGCATGCCCGATCAGGTCGGTGTCACGTGGCTGCCGCTGTACCACGACATGGGCTTGATCGGGAACCTGCTGACGGCGTTCTACCTTCCGCGGCCGCTGGTGTTGTTGCCCCCTGAGCTGTTCCTCGCCGTACCGGCGGCGTGGCTGCGCGCGATCTCTCGCCACCGCGGAACAGTCACTGCCGCACCGAACTTCGCGTTCGGTCTGTGCCTGAAGCGGATCCGCGATGAGGAACTGACCGGGGTCGACCTGAGTTCGTGGCGGCTGTGCCTGAACGGCGCCGAGTTGACCAACGCCGAGGTGCAACGTCGGTTCAGTGAGCGCTTCGGACCGTGGGGGTTCGACGCGCAGGCGTTCACGCCGGTGTACGGCCTGGCCGAGGCGTCCCTGGCGGTGACGTTCAAGCCACCGGGCAGCGCGTTCCGTGTACTCGATCTCGACGACAGGGAGTTGGTGAGCACGGGGCGTCCCCTGGCGGGCGTCGAGGTGGAGGTCCGCGGTGACGACTCCCGGCCATTACCCGACGGCGAGGTCGGGCACATCTTCGTCCGCGGGCCGAGCGTGATGGCCGGCTACTTCGGGCGCGCCGATCTCACCGGTCAGGTGATCCGTGACGGCTGGCTCGACTGTGGGGACCTCGGATTCGTCCACGACGGTGAGCTTTTCGTGTGTGGCCGCACCAAGGAGACGGTGATCATCCGCGGTGCCAACCATGCACCGCAGGATTTCGAGGCCGCACTCGACGGGCTGGCCGGTGTCCGTACCGGATGTGCGGTGGCGGTCGGATACCTTCCCGCCGACGCAGAGGACGAGGCACTGGCGATGCTCGTCGAGACGACGGCCGACGCACCGGAGGACCTGGCGAACGATGTGGCGGCCCGAGTGCTGCAGCACACCGGCATTGCCGTCGGACATGTCGAACTCTTGGCGCCCGGGACATTGCCGCGGACGTCGAGCGGAAAGATGCGCCGACTCGAGGCCCGCTCCCAATGGCTGGCGGGAACACTGTCGCCGTGTTAGCGGGTATCGCGCGGCTCGCGACTCGTGCGCCCGGGCGGATGATCGCACTGGCGTTGCTCGTCGTCGTCGGTACGGCAGCATTCGGCATCCCGGTGGCCGGCCGGCTCTCCGCGGGTGGGCTCACCGATCCCGGCGCGCAGTCCTCACGCGTAAAAGCCTTGTTGGCAAGCACATTCAAACAGGGGGACATGCCCCTGCTGATCACCGTCAGCTCTCCGGCTGGAGTCAACTCCGATCCAGCGCGGGCGGTGGGCACCGAGATCGTCAAGACGCTCGCCGCTTCCTCCACCGTAGCGACCGTGACCTCACCCTGGACCGCTCCGCCGTCCGCGGTGGCCTCGCTGATCAGTAAGGACGGCACGGTCGGCGTGATCGTGGCCGGTGTCACCGGCGGCGACAACACCGCGCCGAAGAATGCGGGCGCACTGATCAGCACAGTCGTGCACGACCGCGACGGTGTGACTGTTCGCGCGGGCGGTGAGTCGGCCATGATGCTGCAGATCAATCAGCAGAGCGAAAATGATTTGAAAATCATGGAAGGCGTCGCGATCCCGCTGAGCTTTCTGGTGTTGGTCTGGGTGTTTGGCGGTCTGGTCGCGGCGCTGCTGCCGCTCGCGGTGGGCGCCTGTGCCATTTTCGGTGCGATGGCCGTCCTGCACGTGATCACGTTCGCCACGGATGTCTCGATCTTCGCCCTCAATCTCGCTGTGGCACTGGGCTTGGCGCTGGCCATCGACTACACGCTGCTCCTGCTGAGCAGGTTCCGTGACGAACGGGCCGGTGGTGCCGATCGCGACGCGGCGTTGATGCGCATGATGGTCTCGGCCGGGCGGACCGTGTTGTTCTCCGCGATGACGGTCGCGCTGTCGATGTCGGCGATGGTGCTGTTCCCCATCTACACCCTCAAGTCCTTCGGTTACGCCGGCGTCGCCGTCGTCGCATTCGCTTCTCTCGCCGCGATCGTCGTGACGCCGGCGGCCATCGTGTTGCTCGGTGATCGGCTCGACTCGCTGGACCTGCGTCGCTGGTTGCGGCGCCCGGTCGCGGCTGCACGTCCGGTGGAAGACGGCCCCTGGTACCGGGTGGCGATGTTCTCGATGCGCAGGGCGCTTCCGATCGGGGTCGCAATCGTGGCGCTGCTGTTGCTGCTCGGCGCCCCGTTCCTCGGCGTCAGATGGGGAGTACCCGACGACCGGGTGCTGCCGACGTCGAGCTCGGCGCATGTGGTCGGCGACCAACTCCGCACGCAGTTCGATGCCGACCTGGCGAAGAACCTCACCATCGTCGTACCGGATTTGGGCGGTGTCGGTCCCGCACAGCTCGACGACTACGCCGCCGCGCTGTCGGAGGTGCCGGGCGTATCGTCCGTCTCGTCACCCGGTGTCACGTTCGTCGGCGGCAAGTCCGTGGGCCCCCCGACGGCGGCGACCGCGATCGCCAACGGCAGCGCATTCCTGACCGTCACCAGCACCGCGCCGCTGTACTCCCGAGCATCGGAGACCCAGCTTGATCAACTCCAAGCTGTTCCCACACCGGCGGGTCGGCCGGTGTTGATCGGCGGCACCCCTCAGGTCAACCGAGACACCGCCAGCGCCATCGCATCTCGACTGGGGATGGTGTTGGGAATCATCGCCGGTATCACGTTCGTGCTGCTGTTCTTGATGACCGGCAGTGTCGTGGTGCCGCTAAAGGCTCTGGTGCTGAACGTTTTGTCGCTGACGGCCGCATTCGGTGCACTGGTGTGGATCTTCCAGGACGGCCATCTCGGCGCGCTGGGCACGACATCGACCGGCACCCTGGCGATCAGCATTCCGGTCCTGTTGTTCTGCATCGCCTTCGGGCTGTCGATGGATTACGAGGTGTTCCTGGTTTCACGCATCCGGGAGTTCTGGCTGGCGAGCGGAAAGACCGCTGCCGACAACGACAGAAGCGTCGCGCTGGGACTCGCCCATACCGCACGAGTGATCACCGCCGCAGCATTGATCATGGCCATCACGTTTGCGGCGCTCTCAGGTGCTCAGGTGTCTTTCCTGCGGATGCTGGGCGTCGGACTGACCTTGGCGATCCTGGCGGACGCCACCCTCGTGCGGGTCCTACTGGTGCCTGCCTTCATGCACATGATGGGCCGATTCAATTGGTGGGCGCCAAAACCCTTGGCTCGTCTGCATGATCGGGTGGGGATCCGGGAGGCGTCCCATGCCTAGGAACGCCAAGGTGCCGCCGGCCTGGCTGGCGCGTGTCGTTGAGTGGGCACGCCACCATCTGCTGCTGCTCCATCAGCGAATGTTGCCCGCGCCCATGGCGATGATGGAACTGGTGGTGTCCGGTTGGCCGGCGCAGGCCATCACCACCGCGGCTCAACTGGGCATCGCCGACGCGCTCGCCGACGGGCCGCTGCCGATCGACGAGCTGGCGGCTCGGGTGGGCGCGGACCCCGATGCGCTGGGGCGGCTGATGCGGGCGCTGACCGGCCGAGGCATCTTTCGTCGTCGCCGCGACGGCCGGTATGCGCTGAATTCTGTTGCCGACACGCTGCGTTCCGACGCACCCATCTCGTTGAAGGGGGCGGCGATGTTCCAGGGGTCGCGGGAGCAGCGTGAGCGCTGGACCCTGCTGACGGACTCGGTGCGAACGGGTGAATCGATCGTGCCCGCTCTGCGGGGCATGGACGGCTTCGACTACCTCATCGAAATCCCCGAGCATGCCGACCTTTTCGACAAGACTATGACCAGCCTCGCCCAGATGACGCTTGCCGTCGTGGTGGCGAGTTACGACTTCGCCGTCCACCACACCATCGTGGATGTGGGTGGGGGACAGGGCGCGATGCTGGCCGCCATCTTGGCGAAGGCTCGTGGGTCGCGAGGTGTGCTCTATGATGTGCCCCGCGTCGTTGCGGGAGCTCCGGAGCTGTTGCGTGCCAACGATGTCGCCGATCGAGTGCAGATTGTGGAAGGGTCGTTCTTCGACCACGTGCCCGCCGGCGGCGACGCCTACCTGCTCAAGAACATCATCCACGACTGGGCCGATGACAAGGCGCTGCAGATCCTGCGGAACGTCAGGTCCGCGGCCGGCCCGGGTGCGACCGTCCTGCTCGTCGAAATGGTCGTCCGCGACAACGGCCGTGACGGCCCGGAGAACTGGGTGGACCTGGAGATGCTGCTGAATCTCGGGTCGCGCGAGCGCACCGCGCAGGAGTACCGAACTCTGTTGGCGCAGGCAGGGTTCCGGATGACACGGGTGGTTCCGACCGCGTCCCCTCTCAGCGTGGTGGAGGCGGTCGTCGACGAGGCGTCACCGGGCTAGGAGGGGCTCAGATGGATATCGCGACCATGCCGCGTGCCGGGTTCGACGCCTCCTGGCTCGATCGTCGGCTGCAAACGGACCGCCCGGAATACCTGGACCGCGATGACGTGAATGAGCGGGTCAAGCGACAGGTGATCTGGTCGCTGGACTGGATGGGCCGGCTCCTGCGGGACCACGAGCACCTCGCGGCCCGGGCTCTGCCCCTGGTCGCCGACATCGACGCACCGAGGATCCTGGAACTGGGCGCCGGCCATGGGGCGCTGTCGCGGGCAGTGCTGAAGCTGCGGCCCACCGCACACGTCACGGTCAGCGACATCGACCCGGTGTCGGTGGCCGACATCGCCGCCGGCGAGCTGGGCCGCGACCCCCGGGCCACCGTCCGCCGCATCGATGCAACCGAGATCGACGCAGCCGACGGTTCCTACGATCTGGCCCTGTTCGCTCTGTCGTTTCATCACCTGCCACCGGCTCAGGCCGCGCGCGTCCTCGCGGAGGGAACCCGAGTCGCGGGCACGCTGCTGATCTGCGATCTGTACCGGCCCTCGGCTGTCGTGCACCTTGTGCGGCTGGCGTCGATGCTGCCGTTCGTCCTGCTGCCATTCGCCCACGACGGACTGATCAGCTCGCTGCGTGCATACAGCCCCTCGGCGTTCCGCGCATTGGCCGCCCACGCCGATCCGGCCATCACCGTCGAGTTCAGCCGCCTGGGCCGCAACCAGATTGTCCTGGCGCGTCGCACGTGAGGCTTACGGGGACGGCGGCTGCACTCGGGCGTGCCGCATGGGCGGGCGTCGACCCGGAGGGATTCTTCCGGCGCCACGCCGGCGACGGTGCACCGTTTGCGGTGCGATTTCCGGGACTCGGTGAGGTGTTGTTCTTTTCGACCGAAGACGGTGCCCGCGACATTCTGTCCGCCCCCGGGACGCTGTGCCGGGCACCGCTGCCCAATCCGATCGAGCCGATCGTCGGCGCGAATTCGCTGATCCTGCTCTCCGGTGAGGCGCATCGCCGGGCTCGAAGTGTCGTGGCACAGGCGTTTCGCGGTGAACTCATGCGTACCTACGTCGATTTGATCGCCAAATCCACCGAGCAGGAGATCGCGGCACTGCAGTCTGGGGATCGCCTGCTGGCCGGCCGGACGAGTCAGGCGATCACCCTCGATGTGGTGATCCGGGTGGTGTTCGGCGTGACCGATCGTAGGCGACGCACCGAGTTCTCCCGTGTGACAACACAATTGCTGCGGACCGGTGGCGCGGTGCTGATGCTGGTTCCCTGGCTGCGTCGCGATATCGCGGGCCGGGGCCCTTGGGCCCGGCTGGTTGCGCTGCGCGCTCAACTCGATGAATTGCTGTCCGAACAGATCGATGAGCGCAGGGGCAGCGGCGACCACCGCGGCGATGTACTCGACCTGATTCTCAACGCCACCGACGACGAGGGCAACGGCCTCACCGACGCGGCCCTTCGGGACCAACTGCGAACGATACTCGCGGCCGGGCATGAAACAAGTTCGACCACATTGGCGTGGGCGCTCTACCACATTCACCGCGACGAGGGCATTCGCAGACGCGTCCTCGACGAGCTGGCCAGCGCCACCACACCTGCTGAGATCGCCGCTTTGCCGTACCTCGGTGCGGTCATTCAGGAAACCTTGCGCGTGCACCCCACGGTGCCGATCGTCCTGCGCAGGCTCACCGGCCCGCTCACGGTTGCCGGCGTCGCCTGTTCGCTCGGTGATGTGGTCGGAATCGCTTTGCCTGCCTTGCATTTCAACCCCGAGATATGGGCGGAACCGGACACCTTCGACCCGAACCGGTTCCTGGGGTGCAGGCCGTCTCCGTTTCAGTACGCGCCGTTCGGCGGGGGATACCGTCGTTGCATCGGCGCGGCCTTCGCGCATAACGAGCTGGCGGTCGCGATCGGTACGATCATGGAAACCCTTGATCTGTCGCCTGCGCCGGACGGCAGGCCGCCGCGTGCGGTGCCGCGCGGGATCGCGACCAAACCGAGCCGCGAGATCGCGTTGACAGTGATCGCCCGACGCCCGACGACTTGACCCTCACGCGGCGTGAGGCGCGAACATGAGGGATGTGACGCAGGAGATGCAGGTGGACGAACTCACCGTGGGCGAGGTCGCGAAGCGATTCGGCATCACGGTGCGCACCCTTCACCACTACGACGAAATCGGGCTGCTGACCGCGAGTAAGCGCGCGGCATCGGGCTATCGGCTGTACACGTCGGAAGACCTGACACGGCTGTCCCAGATCATCGTCTACCGCCGCCTCGAGTTGCCTCTCGACGAGATCGCGACCCTGCTCGACGAGGGCGACGTGGTCAGCCACTTGATTCGTCAGCGCGAACGCGTCATGGCCAGGTTCGATGAGATGAAGGGCCTCATCGACGCAATCGATCACGCATTGGACAAAGCAATGAGCAACACACCCATGACCGACGACGATATGCGCGAACTCTTCGGCGATGGTTTCGACGACTACCAGGCCGAGGCTGAACAGAAGTGGGGCGAGACCGCGGAGTGGAAGGAATCGCAGCGCCGGACGAAGTCCTACGGCAAGCAGGAGTGGGTCCAGATCAAGTCCGAAGGGGAAGCCGTCGAAAAGGCGTTGGCCGACGCGTTCCGCGCGGGACTTCCTGCTGACTCTCCGCAGGCCATGGATGCCGCGGAAAAACACCGGCTGCACGTGAATCGCTGGTTCTACGACTGCCCGCCGGCTTTTCACCGGAACCTGGGCGATATGTACGTCAGCGATCCGCGTTACGTCGCCACCTACGACGAGTCATTCGGGCTCCCGGGTCTCGCGGCCTTCTGCCGCGACGCAATCCACGCGAACGCGGACCGACACGGCGACTGAGGGGCCTCGCTTCGGGAGTGGGTCGGTGGTCGACCCCGCTCGTCGCGATCACTGGCGATAGGTCGCCAGGAATCCTCCGATGCTGGCGATGGTGGTCTCGAGTTCCTCGGCGGACGGCAGCGTCACGATCCGGACATGGTCGGGCTCAGGCCAACTGAGGCCGGTGCCGGGGACGAGGTGAATCTTCTCCTGCAGCAACAGGTCCAGAACGAACTGCTCGTCGTCGCGGATCGGATACACGTTGAGGTCGATCTTGGGGAACGCGTACAGCGCGCCCCGCGGTTTCACGCACGACACCCCGGGAATCGAATTCAGGGCGGCCCACGCCCGGTCGCGTTGGTCCTGTAGTAGGCCGGCCGGCAGCGTGAGGTCGTGCCCGGACCGGTCGGCTTCCAGGGCGATCCGAATCGCTTGCTGGGCAGGTGCATTCGCGCAGCGGCGCAAACCGGCGACGGTGGTCAGACCGTCGAGGTAGCTCACGGCGTGATCAGTCGGCCCGGACACCGCCAGCCAGCCCGCGCGGAATCCTGCGCAGCGGTATGCCTTTGACAGGCCGTTGAACGTCAGGCACAGCAGATCGGGCGCCAGTGACGCGGTCGTGATGTGGACGGCGTCGTCGAAGAGGATTTTGTCGTAGATCTCGTCAGAGCACACGATGAGGTTGTGCTCGCGCGCGATGTCCAGAATGCCGGTCAACACCTCCGGCGGATACACCGCACCGGTCGGGTTGTTGGGGTTGATGATGACGATCGCCCGGGTGCGCGCGGTCACCTTCGCCGTGATATCGGCGATGTCGGGATACCAGTCCGACGACTCGTCGCACCGATAGTGGACGGCGCGGCCGCCGTTGACGTTCACGGCGTCGGTCCACACGGGGAAGTCAGGCGCGGGCACCAGGACCTCGTCGCGCTCGTCGAGCAGCGCGGTCATCGCGACCGTGATCAGTTCGGACGCGCCGTTACCAAGGAACACATGCTCGACGTCGATACCCGGGACCCCACGGGCGCAGTGGTACTGCACGACGGCTTCCCGCGCCGACAGCAGCCCCTTGGTGGGGGTGTATCCGGCGGAGGAAGTGAGGGTTTCGGCGATGTCGCGAATCAGTTCGGCCGGCGGCTCGAAACCGAACGGAAACGGGTCGCCGGTGTCCAGGCGCATGACGCGGTGTCCGGCCGCCTCCAAGCGTGCTGCCTCGTCGGCGATCGATCGCGCAGTCTCGCGCGACAGGCTGAACAGCCTGCTCGACTGCGCGAATTTCATGCGGTTCCTTTGCAGGTCACCCCTGATTGCGGGGCTTGTATTAACCGAAGCGTCAAAAGCCTAGCTCGCAACCCTGGACTGACCGAGCGATCAGGTGAACCCGCGGTCGGAACGTTCGACGGACGACGCGCAGCGGCGCCGCCTGGCCGGCGTTGGTGCTGGTGTGAGTGGGGCAGCGTCGAGTAGTCACCGGAACCGGCGGCCAGGCGTTGCGCAGGTCGCTCGGGGACGCCAAAACGTTACACCGATACGGCATTTCATGTTGGGCTGCTTGAACTTTCGATGTGAACGGCGCGTTCGTGCGGCCCAGCGGGCGCCTCACCAGCGGATAGGTAAAGAAGGTTAGGCTCAGTTGCGAGATGAGTCACCCACGGCACACAACCGCGAAGCAATTAGAGCGTTTAACGCTGGTTTGCATCAGCGTCATTGCGGCTACGGAGAGAGTATGACCGGCCACGAGATGCTCGTGGACCGCTACGCGCTGCACGGGGTTCTCGGTCGCGGCGGCATGGCTGAGGTCCGCGAAGGTTGGGACACCAGGCTGGGTCGGCCGGTGGCCATCAAACTGCTGCACCCCGCGCTGATCGCGGAGCCGGGGGTTCGCAGCCGATTCGAGGACGAAGCACGCTCGGCGGCGCAGCTCTGCCATCAGAACATCGTCACGGTGTACGACTTCGGCGAACACCAGGGCAGCCCGTTCATCGTGATGGAACGCCTGCCCGGTCAGACCCTGGCCGACGTCATCGCCGCTGGGCCGATGCCGGCACATCACGTCCGCGCGATGCTCGATGATGTTCTTGCCGGTCTGAGCGCAGCGCACGCCGCCGGGGTACTACATCGGGACATCAAGCCGGGCAACATCCTGGTATCGGCGCCAGGCGACTCGATGAAGGTCGCCGACTTCGGCATCGCCAAGACCGGTGGTGCTGCCTACACGATGACCGGCCAGATCGTGGGCACGATGTGCTACATGAGCCCCGAGCGTATCGCCGGGGCTCCCGCGTCGATCCGAGACGATCTCTACGCGGTCGGGCTTCTGGGCTACGAGGCGCTGCTGGGTCGACGCCTGTTCCCGCAAGACAATCCCGCTGCGCTGGCACACGCGATCATGGACAGCACACCACCGCCGGTGGCGTCGGTGCGCGCCGACGTCGACCCGGTGCTGGCCGCCGTTATCGACCGTGCGATCGCACGAGATCCTGCGCAGCGCTTCGGCAGTGCCGAGCAGATGCGCGCTGCTCTGTCCGGTGATCGGCGGGCGCTACTCGACGGCGCCGTGCCCGTACAGCGGCCGGCGACCAAAGTGCTTGAGGGCCCGCCGGTCCCGGTCACCCACTATCCGCCGCCGCGGCAGCGTCGGCGCACGGCAGGCCGCAAGTACGGGATTGGGGCCGGCGTGCTTGGTGCCCTGGCCATCTCGGTGGTGGCGCTGGTAATGGATCCGTCGTCGTCGACGCCGGCACCGCAACCGGTCAGCACTAGTACCCCCGTCGCACCACCGCCGAGCGTCGCCCCGCCGCCGAGCCCGGTCGTGCAACAGCCCGCTCCAGCGGTCGAGGATAGGCCGGGCGCGCCGAGCGGCGGCGGGGGCCACGGAAAGGGCAACAAGAAGCGGGGTTAGAAGCCTGCGCTCGTCAACGGCTAGCTGCGGACGGGATTATGCGCACAACGACTCGCAGAGAGTGATGACGCGCGAGACGCATTGTGCGGGTTCGAGGTCCAGCGTGACGTCCGCCATGCGGCAGCGGTCCTCGATGCTGTAGAGCGCCGAAAGGCCGGTGCAGTCGAAGAATGTCACCCGGGTCATGTCGAGGGCGATCCGCCGGCAGTTGGCCGCACTGCGGAGCACGTAGTCGCTGAATTGCCGGGCGGTGGACATGTCGACGTCGCCGATGACTGTGATACGGACGTCGGCGGTGCCAGGCCACTCGGCGGACAACTGGATTCGGCGGGTGGGCGGGTCACTGGTCGACGGCAAAAAAGACAAAGACATTGAATCGGCTCCGATGAGCAATAGAAGGAAGAAGCAAGTTTTGTGTGGGACGCGCCCGAAAGGCTCGCATTGCGGGTGCGAGGTGCACCGCACGCCTGCGACGAATACCGCGGCTGGAAATTCAACCTGCTTCGACCCTACACGCAACGGGCGACGCGGCCCAGTCCCGAAAGAAGTTACTGCTCAGCCGGCCTAGCGGAGACGAGTCGCTCCGCGATTTCGGCCAGGCGGGTGTTCGATTCCTGGGACATTCTCCGCAGTAGCTCGAATGCGGCGACCGCGTCGATATTGAACCGTTCCATCAGCAGTCCCTTGGCTTGGCCGATCACATCCCGGCTCGCCAACGCACTGCGAAATTGTTGTTCGCGGCGCATCGAATTCCAGGCCACGCTCGTGTGTGCGGCGTAGACGAGACCTAATTCGATGGAGTCGTCGTCGAAGGCGCCCGCCGATTCGGCGTAGAGGTTCAGTGCGACGAACAATGCGCTCTCGCCGAACAGACGGAACGAGAGAACCGATCGCACCGGCGTGCGGTCGAGCGCGGCCGCACGGTATTTCGGCCAGCGGTCTTCAGCGGCAAGATTGTCGATGTGGATGATCTGATGAGTCCACGCCGCGGAAAGGCAAGGGCCCTCGCCGTTTTCGCGTTGCACCTCGTCGAGCACGGTGGGGTAGCGGTGCGTCGCGCCCATCGTGGTGATGTGTTCGATGCCTTCGATGACGGTCAGGCCCGCGTACTGAGCGCCCGGTACCGACTCCACGGTGGTCTCGCCGATCGCGCGCAGCGCCGAGTCGAAGTCGCCGTCCTGCGCCCGCTGCACATCGTCGACCTGATGCAGGACCGTGAATGTCTGGGCGCGCTCCTCGGACAACTCCAGATCGAGCTGAGCCAGTTGCTCAGCTGCGTTGTCGTCGGGGCGTCCCGCCACGGTGCCTCCAATTCATCGCCTGGATCCGAATATGGCACCCGACCCTGTGGGCCACAACCGGGGCCCGCCCGACGTCATCAGTTGCGTCAGCAGGGCATGTCCGCGGGCGTGTAGTACGGCACACCATCGCCGGTCATGCACGGGGGGCGGCCGGACGCGGACTGCGCCGCCGCATCCTCGGGTGAGGCGACCGGCGGCACCACTCCCGGGCTGAGCTCGATACCGGGACCGACCATGACCTGGGGACCGAACACCACGCACCCGGTCGCGTCCTGCGCTGCCGCGGCTGCGCCGCACTCGTCGGCCTGGGCCGACGACGGCGCCACCAGCAGTGCCGCAGCCATCACCGCCACCGCGAACAGAGTCTTCATCGGTCTTGTTCTACTCTCTCGGCGCGTCGGCGGCGGTGCGAATGCGAAAGAGGCTGTCGCGCAGCGTGTGACCACGCTAACTAGTTCAGCTAAGAGAATTGGCGTTTCAACGCGTCAATCCGGGTATACGGCCTTGCATGGCACTGAAAACGATTTCCCTGACATCAGTTTTCCTCTCCGGTGCTGCAGCCGTCGCGATCGCGGCCGCTCCACTTGCTGCCGCTGATCCCGCGCCGGGGTGCGTCAACCCCGACGGGAGCCCGTGTCCGGTGGCCACAGCCGGTCCGAACGGCGCCTCCGGCGCGATCCCAGGTGGTCCGAGTGGCTCGGCGGACGGCAACGGCGCGGCCGGTTCGATTCCGTACGGCCCGAGCGGTGCGGCGGACGGTAACGGCGCATCCGGCTCGATTCCCTACGGCCCAGGCGGCACCGCAGACCGCAATGGGGCCAGTGGCGGCATCCCGAACGGCCCGAGCGGATCAGCCGGCCCGGGCGGGGCGACCGGATGCATCCCCTACGTGGGTTGCGCCTCGGTCGGCTGACGAAACCTAGCTAATTCCACCGGTTTTCGCTGACGAATTCGGCGAGTGGGCGTGCATTAGTCCACTCGTCGATTTCCAGCGCCGGGCGATCGGGGAAGTCCGGTACCGGACCCAGGCACAGCACGGCCACGGGCTCGGCACCATCGGGCATCTCCAGCAACTCGGCGAGACGCTGCGGGTCGAAGATCGACACCCAGCCCATGCCGAGGCCCTCGGCACGCGCTGCGAGCCAGAGGTTTTGGATCGCACACGACACCGAGGCCAAATCCATGTGCGGCATCGTCCGCCGGCCGAAGACATGGCTGTCGCGGCCGTCGCCGAGCGCGACCACCAGTAGCTCAGCGCATTCGAGGATGCCCTCGACCTTCAGCGCTAGGAACTCGCTGGCGCGGGTGCCCAGTGCCGCCGCAGTGTGCTGGCGTTCCTCGTCGACCAGGGCATGAATCTTGTGCCGCAATCCCGTGTCGGTGATACGGATGAACCGCCAGGGCTGCATCAGTCCGACGCTGGGAGCGGCGTGAGCGGCCGCGAGCAGTCGGGCCAACACCGCGTCGGGCACTGAGGTGCCTGTACTGAATCTGCGCATGTCCCGGCGCTCGTGGATGACGCGGTAGACGGCGCGACGCTCGTCGTCGGCGAACACGTGCTCGGTCACGGGGTCATCGTAGAGAGGCACGGTGCGATAACGACCGGCGCGGTGCGGCGGTTCAGGCGCGCTTGGGGTGGTTACTCTAGGGATCCCGGAGCGGCAGTGGCGCCGCGCCGAGCAAGGAGGGGGCCATGTCCGCGTCCCGCACGGCCGTCAAGAACGGCACCGAGTTGCCGCCCGGCCGGACCGTCGAGGTCAGGGCCGCCGACGGCACCCGCCTGCACACCGAGGTCTTCGGACCGCCGGACGGCTATCCGATCGTGCTGGCGCACGGCATCACCTGCGCCCTTCGGGTCTGGCACGAGCAGATCAAGGATCTGTCCCGCGACTTTCGGGTGATCGCCTACGACCACCGCGGACACGGCCGCAGCGGGGTCCCGCGCCGGTCCGGATACAGCCTCGGCCACCTGGCCGGTGACCTCGACGCGGTGCTGACCGCCACCCTGCGGCCCGGTGAGCGAGCGGTGATCGCCGGACACTCGATGGGCGGCATCGCAATCAGCTCGTGGGCTGACCGCTACCGGCATCGGGTTCTCCAGCGCGCCGACGCTGTCGCACTGATCAACACCACCACCGGCGACCTGTTGAAGGAAATCAATCTGCTGCGGGTGCCCGCGCTACTGGCGGCCGGCAGATCACTGGCCGCACGACACCTGATCAGGACCTTCGGCGGCGCACCCTTGATTTGGGGCGCCCAGCCCGGCAGCCGCTGGTTCGTCTCGATGATGGCGGTCGGCGCCGGGGCGGACCCGGCCGTCGGCAAACTCATCCACGATCTGTTCGCCGAGACCCCGGCCGGCGGCCGTGGCGCGTGGGCGCGAGTGCTCGTCGACGAGATAGGGCCGCGCCACATCGATCTCACCGGACTGACCGTGCCCACGTTGGTGATCGGCAGCACCAAGGATCGGCTGTTGCCGATGTGCCAGTCGCGCAAGATCGCCGAGGCCGTGCCCAATCTGGTTGACCTGGTCGAGATACCGGGCGGACACTGCGCGATCCTGGAGCACCCCGACGTCGTCAACGGGCATCTGCGGGCGCTGGTTTCGTCGATCACCGCGCAGCGCATCAGCTCCTAAAGCGCCGCGGCGACCTCGGTTGCCGCGCGCAGTCCGGAGCGCACCGCACCGTCCAGGAAGCCGGTCCACTCGTCGGCGGTCTCGGTGCCGGCCCAATGCAACGGGCCGACCGGTTCGCGCAGCAGGTGGCCGAACTCCGTCCACACACCGGGTGGCACCGCCGCGGTCGGGCCACCGGGAGCGAAAGTTTCTGCGCCCCAACAATAGTCGAGATATTCGACGGGGCTTTCGGCGTCCGGGCCATAGAGTGCGGCAAAACCGGCTAGTGCTTGGCGACGGCGTTCCTCGGCGCTAAGCGCATCGAAGCCCCGCGAGTCGACGAACCCGAGCAGGATTCCAGGACCGCCGGCGCCGGGGCTGACGTCGAAGGTGATGAAGACCGGTCCCTGATCGGACAGCGCCTGCCCGGACAGGCCCTTGTCGCGCCAGAACGGACGCGAATACGCGGCGTAGGCCTTGCTCAGAGCGCCCTGCGGCCAGCGTTGGGCCAGCTGTTGGTAGCCGATCGGTGGCGGTGGTGCGACGTCGATGTTCAGCCGATGTGCCGGCGGGATGGCCAGGATGACCCGTCGCGCCTCGACGACCCCGCCCGACGACGTGACCGCCACCGCGTCGTCGGACCATTCGATCCGGCTGACGACCGCGTTGAGTCGGACGCGGTCGCCGAGCTCGGCGGCCATCGCCTGGGCGATCTGCTGGGTACCGCCCGGGAAGTGGTCTTGCTGGGCGCCGCCGACGACGTCGAGCATGCGATCCAGGCCGCCGGCCGCTTTGACGTAGCGCACCGCGTGCAGCATCGACACCTCGTCGGGCTCGGCGCCCCAGGTCACCCGCGACATGATGGCCATGAGGTCCCGCGACGACGCACTGGCGCCCACCGAGCGCAACCAGCCGCCCAGGGACGTACCGTCCAGCTGCTTGGCCTTGGCTGACGTCCAGGGCTGCGCGACGTCGACGCCCTTCGACAGTCGCGCGACCTGCCACTGGATCCGGCCGATGTCGAGGAGCCCGAGCAGCGACAACTTGGGGATCGTGCCGCGGTAGGACCGCACCTTGCCGCGCCACCGGATGAGGTTGGCACCCTCGTGATAGGTGGGGGAGGTGGGGCAGCCGAGTTCTTCGGCCAGCGCGATCACCGCGTCCTGGGTGGGACCGACGAAGGTGCCACCGAGATCGACCGGCACACCGGCCAGCGATGTCGTGCTCGAACGGCCGCCGACGCGGTCGCGACCCTCCAACACCAGTACCTCATGCCCGCGTTTGACCAGTTCACGAGCGGCT
Source organism: Mycolicibacterium crocinum (assembly GCF_022370635.2). Next base: position 1,877,410 of record NZ_CP092362.2, read on the forward strand.
GTCAGACCGGCGAAGCCGGCACCGATGACCACGACGTCATAACCCACCACCCCACCAGTGTTGCCTGTCCCTCGCGCCCGAACCGACATTTGGCCGCGAAAGTGCGAGTGGCGAGCTGCAGAACGTCGACTTCGGCGGCTAGCGAGCCAGCTCGTCGACGATCTGGGCCAGGGTTTCGGTGGCGATGGGCCCCGGCTGGTAGAGGCAGACGGTATCGCCGACGCCGTCCACCCGCTCCCGGATGTGCGCGGCGATCTGCTTCGGGGTGCCGCAGGCCGCGATGGTGTGCAGCACCTCGTCGCTGACGAGGCCGGCCATCTCGTGCCATTTGCCTTGTTTGGACATCGAATTGAGCTCGGGCTGCAGATCACCCCAGCCGTGGATGTCGAGCACCGGGCGGTACGCCGGGGTGGACCCGTAGAACGCCAGCAGCCGCCGCGTCGCGTCGTGGTCCTCGCCCGCGGACAGGATGATTTCGGGCACCACCGCGAACGACGACTCCGCCCGTCCGGCGGCGGCCAGGCCATCGCGCACCGCGGGCATCGTGGACTCGCGCAGGAACTTCGCCGAGCCGAACGGCATCACCAGCAATCCGTCGGCGACCTCGGCGGTGGCCCGGGTCAGTCGGGGGCCTAGGGCGCCGACGTAAATCGGCGGTGGACCAAAGGGATTCGGGCCCGGGTTGAATGTCGGCGTCATCAGGGTGTGCCGGTAGAACTCGCCGCGGAAGTCAAGCCGCTCGCCGGTTTCCCAGGTGGCGAAGATCGCCCGTAGCGCACGCACGAGTTCGCTCATCCGCGCGACCGGCTTGTCGAAGGCAGCGCCGTAACGCTTCTCGACCTGAGCGCGGACTTGGGTGCCGAGCCCGAGGGTGAACCGGCCCTTCGCGAGCAACTGGTGATCATAGGCCTGGTGTGCCAGCTGAATCGGATTGCGCGGGAACGCAATTGCCACGTTCGTCAGCAGATCCACGCCGCCGACACCGGCGGCCAGTGTCAGCGGCGCGAACACGTCGTGCGGGCCTTCGAAGGTGAAGACGCCACTCGCGCCGGCCTCGCGCAGCGCTCGCGCGCGATCGACCGCATCGGTGGGCCCGAACAGGGCCGTCAAGACTTTCACTGTTCTCACCTAGCGATCGAGATCGACGTTGTGCAGGGCTTTACTCGTGCTTTCCCTGCGACACGTCGGTTTGGGCGGGAAGGGTCAGGGGGCTACCGTGAGCCAGTCGGTGAAGCCCGACGGGTCGTGACGGCCCAGAGCGCCATGCTCGAACAGGCCCCAACCCTCGGCAGACTTGCCACCGTCGTGGCAGACCGCGCGCCCGACGTGGTCGATCACACCGAACGCGGAGCGCCCGATGATCGCCGGGTCGTTCATGTCGTAGGTGAGCCGCTCGGCGAACTTCTCGCCCTTCCACACACCATGAATCCAGTCCGAGTCGCCGCCGTAGCCGCCGCCGACGTGAATCGGCACGGGAAGCTTGGACTCCACATCGAAACGCAATGGCGCACCGGAGGAATCGGTCGCCTCGATGGTCGCTCCGGTGGGGATGCGGGTGCCGGACCGGTAGTGGATCTTGACCCGCGGCCAGCCCAGCTGCTCGACGCGACCGTCGCGCCAGATTCGGGTGCAGTCGTTGAGCGAACGGAAGCCGTCGGGCGCCTCCTGGATGATCACCACGATCGCGTAGTCGTCGAAGGCCATCGGGACGTACAGCCACCACATGCCCTCGAACGGGGGATCGGCCGGCCGGCCGGCGGGCTCGGCCTCACCGATCGGGCGGATGCCCCAGGACCGGTCGCGGCTGCCGATCCACACTGACGGGTCGACTGTGATCTCCTCACCGTCGATGGCGATATAGCCTGCCCACGAACCTAATTGGGCGAACCGCTGTGCATCGAGAGTCACCCGGTTGCCCTGGCGCATGATGTGCGGCTGCTCCTGGACGACGGGGAACAGGCCCTCCCAGGTGAGATCGATGGCCATGCCCTCGGTCTCGTCCATCACGATCCGGATCTTCTGCAGCGGCTCCACGACCTCGAGCCGGTAGCCGTTGCAATGCTGATTGAGCCGGTCCTGGTCGATCGCGTCGGACACGTGCACCGCGGTCTGCGTGTCCCCTCGGCGCACCAGCACGTAGGCGTCCTTGACCCCAAGATTGGGGTAGTAGCCGATACCGGTGATCAGGAAGATGTCGCCGGTACGGTCGTGGCAGTTGAAATAGCTGCGGTCGTAGAAGTTCCGGTCCGATGAGTTCGGCCAGGCGATCGGCAGCGGCGCCTGGTGAACGGGGTATTCGTCGAGCGGTCCGAGCATGTCGGGTCAGGCCTCCTCAATCAGCCGGCGCAGCAGCCCGGCGTGGTAGAACATCGACTCGACGTCCTCTGGCTTCTCGATCTCACCGAAGTGCACCCGCCGCGCACCGGTGCGCATGAACACACAGCACCAGATCACCCCGGAGTACACGTAGAACCAACGCAGGTCGCCTAGCTCGACGCCGGTTAACTTCTCATAGGTGGCGCGAACGTCTTCTTCCCGCATCACGTCCGGCAGACCCGGCATCCCGGCCAGCCCGGCGAGCTCCTGGAACACCATGTGCGCGAGGATGATCCACGCGACGTCCAACTCGCGCGGACCCAGTGTTGCCATCTCCCAGTCCAGCACCGCGACCGGGCGGAAATCCTGGTACAGCACATTGCCGATCCGCGAGTCACCCCATGCCAGAACAGGTTCGGTGGCCGCGACATCGGAGGGGAAGTTCTCCTCCAGCCACGCGAGGGCGGTTTCGACCAGCGGTGAGCGGCCGATATCGGGAACGGCGAACTCGTACCACCCCTTGAGCCAGTTCAACTGGCGACGCAACGGGGTGTCGCCGTCGGGCACGGCTTCGGCGAGGAAGCCGAAGGTGTCGGCCGCGTTGGGAATCGAATGCAGCTTCGCCAGCACCTCGACCGTCGCGTCCTGCAGTGCGCGTTGCTGTTCGGCGGGCGCGTCGGCGAACCAGTTGCCGCCGAAGGTGTACGGCATCACGTCGGGCGGGACGATGCCCTCGACGTGGTTCATCAAAAAGAAGGGGGCGCCGAGGATCTCGCCGGTCTTGTCGATCCAGCGCACCTTCGGCACCGGCACATCGGTCAGTTCCTCGACCAGTCGGATGACGTCGAACTGATGGTCCATCCGGTAGGTGATGAAGACCGGGACGTCTTCGGCGGTGGGGGCCACCCGGGCCACCCACTTCTGCTCGACCTTCTTGCCGTCCTCGTCCCACCGCCCGGTGAGGATGATGGTCTCCGACGACATGCCGTTGGAGTCGATACCGCTCTCGACGGTCACTTCTGGTCTGACGCCGCCGGGCATAACGGTGGACAGCCATTCCGACAGCAGCGCCGGAACGGTGCTGACATCACGGCCAGAACGCTGCAACCGATCGAGGTCTCTTTCTACAGACGGTTGGTTGGTCACCTTTGTCCTCTCCAACCCTATTACGATACGGTGGGTAGCGTTATGAAAGCAGACGCGTCTTCGCTTGACAAGACCGCGGTCCCGGGGCGGCCCCGCGATCCGCGTATCGACGCTGCCATACTGCGCGCAACCGCGGAGCTGCTTGTCGAAATCGGTTATCCGAATCTGACTTTGGCGGCGGTGGCCGAACGGGCGGGCACGACGAAGACCGCGCTGTACCGCCGGTGGTCCAGCAAGGCCGAACTGGTCCACGAAGCGGCGTTCCCCGTGGCGCCCACCGCGTTGACGACGCCCGCCGGCGATATCGCTGCCGACATCCGGGCGATGCTCGAAGCCACCCGCGATGTGTTCACCAGCCCGGTGGTGCGGGCTGCGCTGCCGGGGTTGATCGCCGATATGAGCGCCGACGCAGCCCTGAATGCCCGGGTGATGTCCCGGTTCACCGAATTGTTCGCCGCGGTGCGGGATCGCCTGACCGAGGCGGTGCACTGCCGTGAAGTGCACGCCGACGTCGACCCGGAACGCCTGATCGAACTGATCGGTGGTGCGACGATGATGCGGTTGCTGCTGCGCCCAGACGATGTGCTCGACGCCGGCTGGGTCGATCAGACTGCGGCGATCCTCGTGCACGGGGTGGCGCTATGACTTCAGGAGTGCGATGACAGGACGACTTGCCGGCCGAACCGCGATCGTCACCGGCGCCAGCCGGGGGTTGGGTCGTGCGACCGCTGTGGCGCTGGCCGCCGAGGGTGCCGCGGTGGCAGTGGTGGCGCGGACCGAACAGCAATGGGACGACCGGCTGCCGGGTACGATCGGCGAAACCGTCGGTGCGATCGAAAAGGCCGGCGGTCGGGCCGCGGCCATCCAAGCCGATCTGCTTGAGCGCGACGACCTTCCCCGGTTGGTCGAGGAAGCCCGGGCCGCGCTGGGCCCGATCACGATACTGGTCAACAATGCCGCATTCACTGCTCCGGGCCGTCCGCCCAAGCCGGATGCCGCACCCAGACCGGCGAAGAGCGCGAGCGCGCCGGCGGCGGTCAACACCGAGTGGCCCGGCTTCGTCACGATCCCACCGAATGCCTATCGCCGGCATTTCGAGATCGGTGTGTTCGCGTCCTATGAACTCATGCAACTGGTGTGCCCCGACATGTTCGCCGCCGGTCTCGGGTCGATCATCAACGTGACATCGGTGGCGTCCCGGGTGCCCGGGGACGGGCCCTACAAGGACTTCACCGGAGGAGTGCTGCCCGGTTACGGGGGATCGAAAGCGGCGCTGGAACACCTGACCTGGTGTGCGGCATACGATCTGCAACGGCACAATATCGCGGTCAACGCGCTGGCGCCGTCGCGGCCGATCCCGACGCCGGGGCTGTCGTACTACCGCAACGAGTTCGCCAATGTGTCACCGGAGGACGAGTTCGCCCGTGCGGCAGTCGAATTGGCGCTCGTCGACGCGAACGTCGTGACCGGGCGCACCATCGGCCACCTCGAAGCGCTCGACGGCAGTTTCGCCCCGTTCACCAACACCAAGTCCGCACTGGGCTAGCCGGCCGCAGCTACTTCAAGTGCGGGCCCAGTAACTGACTCCACGCGTGGCTCAGCTTGTCCCATTCGTCCTCGCACAGCTCGGCTCGGCTCTGCGGAAGATGGCCGTCGCCGACCAGGTCGCCGTTGGCGGCCGGATTGGACCCGTAGAGCCAGCATTCCATGTTGAAGGCCCTGACCTTGTTCGGCGAGTGGCCACCGGCGAGGTCGGCGTCATCGAGTTCACCGGCGGCCTCGGCGTAGCCCTGGAATTCACGTGCCGAGTCTTTGATGGCCTGCACATTGCCCGGATCGACTTTGCCGTCCGGTCCGGGAGTCAACAGGATGTAGGCCGAAAGCTGGTCGGCGACATCCTCTTCGCGGCCCGTGATGGGCAGGTCGTACAAGCTGATCACCATATGACCGAGCTCGTGGTAGAAGGTGGCGATCTCACCGTTGACCGTGGACGCCCTGGGATCGGCGTCACCGGCTTTGGTGTAGATCTCCAGACCTTCGTTCGCTTCTTCGTAGCACAGCGTCACCGAGTTGTCGTTCGGATCCCACCACGCGTTGGCGGTATCGCACTGCTTACCGACCAACTGAATGTCGTGCGGCAGTTTGAGTGTGTTGTTGACGCTCTCCGAGAGATGGTTCAGGAGGTTGGCCTCCTGTTGGATGTCGCGGCCGGTCTTGGCCTCGGGCGAGGTGGCGTCGTCATACCGGGGATTCATCGAGCCCGACGCATCGTCCCTACCGGTCCCGGACGGCTCGGCTGGACGCGCTGATTGCGCCGGGCCGGCTTCCGCCGTGGAGGGGCTGACAGCGGACTCGGAATGCTGATCGTTATGCGATGCCGTACTGCCGCACGCGCTGACGAGTACCACCAGGCCGAGGAGAGCCGCACCGGCGCGAACGCAGTCTGTCACGACGATATTGAATCATTTGCTGCGCCGGGATCGACTCAGTTTGGGCGCTTACATCTGCCGCTTGTTGCGCTCGGCGACCTCGCGCTGGCGGGCGGCCATTTCCTCGGTACTGACATGCGAGTCGGCGGACACGGCGCGTTCGGCCGCTAACGCCGGTCCGGTGACGGCCGCGGTCCCGGTGCGGTAGATCTCCTTGAGACCGGCCATGGTCGCAGCGGGCACCTCGGCGATCTGCGCGGCCAGTTCCAGCGCCCGCGGCAGAAGTCGTTCGTGGTCAACCACTTCGGTGACCAAACCGATCTTCTCTGCGCGTTGTGCGTCGACCACCTCACCGGTCATCGACAATCGCCGCGCCATCCCCGAACCCACCAGCCGCGGCAGCCGCGCCGTCATCCCGCCGCCCGGCAGGATGCCGACGCGGGCGTGGGTGTCGGCGAAAACCGCTCGCTCCGAGGCGATCAGGAAGTCACACGCTAGCGCGATCTCCAAGCCGCCCGTGAACGTCGGCCCGTTGACCGCCCCGACGACCGGTTTGCTCAGCTCGACGATCGCGTTCATACAGTTCATCTTGTCGAACCGACCGAAGTAGTCCATGCCGAGGTTCTGCGCCTGCTTGAGGTCGACGCCCGCACAGAACGCCGGGTCGGCACCGGTCAGCACCACCGCGCGCACGGACTCGTCGGCGTCGGCCTCGCCGAGCGCGGCGTACAGCGCCTCGAACAACTCGGTGCTCAACGCGTTGCGCACTTCGGGCCGGTTCATCGTCAGGACCCGGACCGCGCCGTGGTCATCGCTGAGGAGGATCATCAGGTCAGGAATCTAGCCGCATGGTCGACGAGGTCGAGAAGCGGCTGGGGCAATGCTCCCAGTGCGAACGTGATCACCGCGGTCAGGGCGATGGTCGCGATGCTCAGCGAGCTGGGTGTGACGACCTCGGGGGCGTCCTCGGGCGGGTCGGTGAAGAACATCAGCACGATCACCCGCACGTAGAAGTAGGCGGCGATTGCCGAGGCGATGACACCCACCACCACCAGGGGGATCGCACCGCCCTGCCCGGCGGCCTTGAACACCGCGAACTTGCTGACGAACCCACTGGTCAGCGGAATGCCGGCGAAAGCCAGCAGGAACAGCGAGAACACCACGCCGACAAGCGGATACCGACGGCCCAGACCCGCCCATCGGGACATGTCGGTCTCCTCGGCACCGGCGGCATCGCGGACCACGCTCACGACAGCGAACGCGCCGAGCGTGGAGAACCCGTAGGCGAACAGATAGAACAGTGTTGCCGAAAGCCCCGGTGTGTTGGCGGCGATCACCCCGGTGAGGATGAAACCGGCATGCGCGACGGCCGAATACGCGAGCATCCGCTTGACGTCGGTCTGGGTCACCGCGGTGACCGTCCCGACGACCATGGTCAGGATCGCCACCGCCCACAGGACGGGCCGCCATTCGTGATTGAGGCCGGGCAGTGCGACGTAGAAGATGCGCAGCATGGCACCGAACGCGGCGACCTTGGTGGCGGCGGCCATGAACGCGGTGATCGGGGTGGGGGCGCCCTGATAGACGTCGGGGATCCACGAATGGAACGGCACCGCGCCGACTTTGAACAGCACGCCGACGGCCACCAGGGCCGCACCGACGAGAGCAAGGGTGGAGTTGTCGGTGCTGGTGTCGATGGCGCGGGCGATACCGGGCAGGCTCAGCGTGCCGGAGTAGCCGTACAGCAGCGCGATGCCGTAGAGGAAGAATGCCGACGAGAACGCGCCCAGCAGAAAGTATTTGAGTGCGGCTTCCTGGGACAGCAGCCGCCGGCGGCGAGCCAGGCCGCACATCAGATATAGCGGCAGTGAGAACACTTCCAACGCGACGAACATCGTCAGCAGGTCATTGGCGGCCGGGAACAGCATCATCCCGGCGATGGCGAACATGGTCAGCGGGAACACTTCGGTCTGCACCAGTGCCGCCTTGGTGGCGATCTTCTCCGCGACGCTGCCCGGCACGGCCGACGCATCGGGGGTGAAGGCGTCCAAAGTGGCTGGGCCATCCTCGGATTCGACGGGTGCGCGGCGTTCGGCGATCAGCAGCACGCCGAGCACCCCGATCAACAGGATGGTGCCCTGAAGGAACAACGCCGGTGCGTCGACGGCCACCGCGCCGACCACGACGGACTGACCGACCCCGCCGTGTAGGCCACGACCCAGCAGCACTACGGCGACGAACGCGGCGACCAGGCCGGCCAGACTCAGCGCGACCTGGGTGGGGTAGCGGCTCTTGCGCGGGGCGAACGCCTCGACGAGCACACCGGCGACGGCGACGCCGAGCACGATCAACATCGGTGAGACTTGGGTGTATTCGATGCTGGGCGCGTTCATGGGCGTGCCCCTTCCGCGACCGTCGGCGCCGGGTCGGGTTGATGGATCGACGTGAGAGTTGCGCTCACGGCCGGATTGATGACGTCCAACGCGATCTTGGGGTACACGCCGAGCCCGATCAGCAGCGCGATCAGCGGTGCCACCACGAGAAGCTCTCTGGGTCGCAGATCGCGGACCGTGTCGGTGCCGTCGGTGACGGGACCGGTCATCATCCGCTGGTAGAGCCAGAGTATGTAGATCGCGGAAAGAACCAGCGCCACGGACGCGATGACGGCGAAGGCGGGGTAGCGGGTGAATGTGCCGATGAGCACCAGGAATTCACTGATGAACGGTGCAAGCCCGGGCAGCGACAACGTCGCCAGTCCGGCCACCAGGAAGGTGCCTGCCAGGACGGGTGCGACGTTCTGGACTCCACCGTAGTCGGCGATCAGCCGGCTGCCGCGACGGCTGACGAGGAAGCCGGCGATCAAGAACAGTGCGGCGGTGGAGATTCCGTGGTTGACCATGTAGAGGGTGGAGCCGGCCTGGCCCTGGCTGGTCATCACGAAGATGCCGAGGATGATGAAACCGAAGTGGCTGATCGAGGTGTAGGCGATCAGCCGCATGACATCGGTCTGGCCGATCGCGAGGATCGCACCGTAGACGATGCCGATCACGGCCAGGGCGATGACGACGGGCCGGAACAGCGTTGCGGCGTCGGGGAACAGCGGCAGGCAGTAGCGCAGCATCCCGAAGGTGCCGACCTTGTCCATCACCGCCATCATCAACACCGCCGACGCAGGTGTCGCCTGCACGGCGGCGTCGGGCAGCCACCGATGAAATGGCCACAACGGTGCCTTCACCGCGAAGGCGAACATGAACCCGAGGAACAGGGCGTTGGCGATGCCGGGGTTCATGGTGAACTTCCCGGTAGCCACGGCGTCGGCGATCGCGCGGAAGTCGAACGTGCCCGCCTCGAACGCTTTGCTTCCCGCGGTCACCACGTAGAGGCCGATCACCGCAGCCAGCATGATCAATCCGCCGAAGAGGTTGTACAGCAGGAACTTTACCGCTGCCTTCGACCTGTTCTCACCGCCGAACCCGCCGATCAAGAAGTACATCGGGATCAGCATGGCTTCGAAGAACACGTAGAAGAGCAGAATGTCCAGGGCGACCAGCGACATCATCACCATGCCCTCGACGGCCAGCATCAGCGCGATGTAGCTGTGCGGCCCTCGACCGGACAGGCCGGGCCGGTCGTCGGCGTCGTTCCAGCCGGCGATCAACAGGATCGGCACCAACACAGCGGTGAGCACCACCAGGGCCAGTGCGATCCCGTCGATGCCGAGGATGTATCCGGTACCGAAAGACGGTATCCAGGGGTGGTTTTCGACGAACTGGAACTGTTCGCCTGCCGGATTGAACCGCACGGCCAGCAGCAGCGACAGCGCCAACACCGCCAGGGCGACCACCAGGCCGGCGTACTTGGCGAACTGCCGCAGTGACGCCGGGAGCACGATGATCAAGGCCGCACCGATGACGGGGATCGCCCACAGGATCGTCAGCCAGGGGATCATGCCGCTCACCTCCACGCCGTGAACAGGACCGCGGCGACCACGAGTGCCGCACCGGCCAGCATGGACAGCGCATACGATCGGGCGAACCCGGTCTGCACCTGACGCAGCCGGTCCGAGATCCGGCCGACCAATAAAGCGAGCCCCTGCGTCACACCGTCGACACCCTTCTCATCCACGGCGACAAGCCCTTTGGTCAGCTCCTGACCACCGCGCATGAACACCGCCTCGTTGAACGCATCGCCGTAGAGGTCGTGGCGGGCGGCGACGGTGAGCGCCGAGACATCCAGGGGCGCGGTCTCGGCGACCTTGTGGTTCGCGTACTGCCGGTAGGCCACCGCGATGCCGATCGCGACGACGCCTAGCGCGGTGACGGTGATGATCCAGGCGGGGATGAGGTGTTCGGTTTCGTGGCTGCCGACGACGGGTTCGAGCCAGTGCTCGAGGGTGCTGCCGATCGCGAGCAGGGCGCCGGCGCCGACGGAGCCGACCGCCAGGATGATCATCGGTGCGGTCATCGAGGCGGGGGATTCGTGCGGGTGGGTATCGGGCTTCCACCGCTTCTGGCCGAAGAAGGTGAGCAGCATGACGCGGGTCATGTAGAACGCGGTGATACCGGCGCCGAGGAGGGCGGCGCCACCCAGCAGCCAGCCTTGGACTCCGCCGGAGTTGAGTGCGGTTTCGATGATCGCGTCTTTGGAGAAGTAGCCGGCGAAGGGCGGCACACCGATGATGGCGAGGTAGCCGAGCCCGAAGGTGACAAACGTGATGGGCAGCAGCGTGCGCAGGCCGCCGTAGCGACGCATGTCGGTTTCGTCGTCCATGGCGTGCATGACCGATCCGGCGCCGAGGAACAGCCCGGCCTTGAAGAAGCCATGGGTGAGCAGGTGCATGATCGCCACCGCATACCCGGCCGGGCCCAACCCGGCGGCCAGCACCATGTAGCCGATCTGCGACATCGTGGACGCGGCAAGAGCTTTTTTGATGTCGTCCTTGGCACACCCGATGATCGCGCCGAACAACAAGGTGACCGCGCCGACGGTGACGACCGCGACCTGCGCGGCCGGGGCGGCGGTGAAGATCGGGCCCGAGCGGACGATCAGGTAGACACCGGCGGTGACCATGGTGGCGGCGTGGATCAGGGCACTGACGGGGGTGGGACCTTCCATGGCGTCGCCGAGCCAGGACTGCAACGGCACCTGGGCGCTTTTGCCGCAGGCGCCCAGAAGCAGCAGCAGACCGACCGCGGTCAGGACACCGGAGGTCATCTGCGGCACCGCACCGAACACCGTGGAGTAGGTGACCGAGCCGAGGGTGGCGAACAGCACCATCAAGGCGATGGCCAATCCCATGTCGCCGACCCGGTTGACCACGAAGGCTTTCTTGGCCGCGGTGGCCGCCGACGGTTTGTGTGACCAGAAGCCGATCAGCAGATACGAAGCGAGACCCACGCCTTCCCAGCCCATGTAGAGGCCGAGGTAGTTGTCGGCCAACACGAGTAGCAGCATCGCGGCGACGAACAGGTTGAGGTAGGCGAAAAACCGGCGGCGGCCGGGATCGGTCTTCATGTAACCGATCGAGTAGATGTGGATGAGTGCCCCGACGCCGGTGATGAGCAGCACGAAGCACATGGACAGCGCATCGAGTTGCAGACCGAAGTCCACTCGCAGCACCCCGACCGGCACCCAGGAGAACAACACCTCATGCACGATGCGGTCCTCGCCGGGCAGGGCGAGGAGGTGGGTGAACAACACTGCGCCGCAGGCGAAGGCGCCGATCACCGCGGCGCAGGCAAGCAGATGCCCCCACGCATTCGTGGCTTTACCGCCCAACAGCAGGATCACCGCCCCGGCCAAGGGCAGCGCGATGGTCAACCACAGCAGTGTCTGCATGTCAGTGCCGCAACAGGTGGGCGTCGTCGACGTTGGCCGAGCGTCGGGTCCTAAAGATCGTCATAATGATCGCCAAACCGACCACCACCTCACAGGCGGCCACCACCATCGTGAAGAACGCCACCACCTGCCCATCCAAGTGGCCGTGCATACGCGAGAACGTGACGAACGCCAGGTTCGCGGCGTTGAGCATCAACTCCACACACATGAACATCACGATCGCGTTGCGCCGCAACAACACCCCCGCCGCACCAATCGTGAACAACAACGCCGATAGATACAGATAGTTGTCCGGGTTCATCGCTGGCCGTCTCCGTTCCCATTGGTACGAAGGATCGTGCTGACCGAGGATTCCTCCTCGGTGCCGTCGGGGAGTCGGGCGAGCGTGTTGACGGCGTTGTGGCGGGCGTACACGCCGGGGTTGGGAAGTGGAGTCGCCCGTGCCCCGGTTTGGAAGCGCTCGACCACCAACTCCCGCTGGGTCTTTCGCCGCTCGAAGCGCTCCCGGTGCGCCAGCACCATCGCCCCGAGCGCCGCGGTGATCAGTAGCGCACTCGTCAACTCGAACGCCCACAGATCGCGGGTGAAGATCAACGTCGCCAAACCCTGCACATTGCCGCCCGCATTGGCCTCCGCCAGGCCCACGAAGCCGGTGGTGGCGATGTTGCCGATGCCGGCGATCAGCAGGATGCCGAATCCGAGACCCGCGACCATCGCGGCAACCCGTTGTCCACGAATGGTTTCCACCAGCGACTCCGAGGAATCCACCCCGACGAGCATGAGCACGAACAGGAACAGCATCATTACCGCGCCGGTGTAGACCACCACCTGTACGACGCCGAGGAACAACGCGTCCTGTGCGACGTAGACCATGGCCAGCGCGATCATCGTCGTCGCGAGGAAGATCGCGGAGTAGACCGCCTTGGGTGCCGCGACCACGCCGATCGCACCCGCGACCGCGATGACGGCGAGGATCCAGAACGCGACGGCTTCGGCAGTGGTGGTGCGGGTCATCATCTCGGCCGCGAGCAGCGTCGTCGTCATCGCGTCAGTCCCTCGCGGGTGACATGGCCGAGGTAGTAGTCGTCGTCCGTCGCCCCGGGCGTCATCGCATGGGGAGGTGGTTGCATGCCGGGTTGTAGTGGGGCCAGTAGTTTGTCTTTGCCGTAGATGAGGTCGGAGCGGTTGTCGTCGGCCATCTCGTAGACGTTGGTCATCGTCAGGGCGCGGGTGGGGCAGGCCTCGATGCACAGTCCGCAGCCGATGCAGCGCAGATAGTTGATCTGGTACACCCGCCCGTAGCGTTCACCCGGGGAGAAGCGTTGCTGCTCGGTGTTATCCGCGCCTTCGACGTAGATCGCGTCGGCGGGGCACGCCCAGGCGCACAACTCGCAGCCGATGCACTTCTCCAGCCCGTCGGCGTAACGGTTGAGTTGGTGGCGGCCGTGATAGCGCGGGGCGACCGGCCCGGGCTTCTCCGGATACTCCTCGGTGATGGGTCGTTTGAACATGGTCCCGAACGTCACGCCGAAACCCTTGACCGCGTCGAGGAACTTAGGCATCTGCTTTCTCCTTGCTCGGCACCGGCGACCCGGGCAGTGGAGGTACCGGGAACCCACCGGCGCCGGTTGGAGTCGGCGGCGGTGCGGTGGAATGCTGACTGAGCTTGTGCCGCAGCGAGTTCGCGGCCAGCAGGGCAAGTAGCAGTACGGCAGCTGCGATGAGGTTGGGAATGATGCCGCTGTGGCCGATGCTGTGCAGGACGGCGACGATCATGATCCAGACCAGGGAGACGGGGATGAGGAGTTTCCAGCCCAGTGCCATGAATTGGTCGTAGCGCAGTCGGGGCAGGGTGGCGCGCAGCCACATGAACACGAACAGGAATGTCCACACCTTGGCCACGAACCAGATCAGCGGCCACCAGCCGGTATTGGCTCCGTCGATCAGGCTGATCGGCCACGGGGCATGCCACCCGCCGAGGAACAGGGTGGTGGCCAGCGCGGAGACGGTGGTCATGTTGACGTATTCGGCGAGCATGAACATCGCGAACTTCAGCGACGAGTATTCGGTGTGGAATCCGCCCACCAGTTCGCCTTCGGCCTCGGGCAGGTCGAACGGCGCCCGGTTGGTCTCACCGACCATCGACGTCACGTACACCGCGAAGGACGGCAGCAGCAGGAACACATACCAGGTGTGTTCCTGGGCGGCGACGATCCCGGAGGTGGACATGGTGCCGGCGTGGAGGAACACCGCCGCGAACGACAGGGCCATGGCGATCTCGTAGGAGATCACCTGAGCGCTGGAGCGCAGACCGCCCAGCAGCGGGTAGGTCGACCCTGACGCCCACCCGGCGAGGACGATGCCGTACACCCCGATCGAGGTGACCGCGAGGATGTAGAGCACTGCCACCGGCAGGTCGGTCAACTGCAGCGGGGTGCGGTGACCGAACACCGACACCACCGGACCCAACGGGATCACCGCGAACGCCATGATCGCCGGGATCACCGAAATGACCGGGGCCATCAGGTAAATGGGTTTGTCCACCCCGGCTGGGGTCAGGCCCTCCTTGAGCGCCAGCTTGATGCCGTCGGCCAGCGACTGCAGCAACCCGAACGGGCCGACCCGGTTCGGGCCGTAGCGCATCTGCATGCGGCCCAGGATCTTGCGCTCCAATAGGATCGCGACGAGCACTGTCAAGAGTAGGAAGGCGAAGACCGCGACGGCTTTGATCAGGATCAACCACCACGGATCCCGGCCGAACATGCTCAGATCGGGGTAGGTCATGCCCGGGCCTCCCGCTCGATGCTGACGACCGCACCCGTGGTCACCCCGAGCTGTTCATGCACCGGACTGCCCGGTGAGTTCAGCGGCAGCCACACCACACCGTCGACCATCTCGGTGATGGCCAAGGGGAGCGCGATCTCGCCGCGGCCCGTCGAAACGACGACCACATCACCGTTGGCGGCGCCGATCCCGGCCGCCGTCACCGCCGACAACCGCACCACCGCCGGCCGCGCTGTACCCGCCAGATACGGCTCGCCGTCCTGCAATCGGCCGTCGTCGAGCAACATCCGCCAGCCGGCCAGCACCGCCTCGCGGGAGTCCAACGGCGGCGGCTCCTTCGGGGCCACCGATGGCGCAGCGGGTCGCGGACCGTCCCACTGGCCCAGCCCGGCGAGCTCGGCGCGGGCCTCCTCGGCGGTGCGGAACCCGAGGTCCACACCCAGTTCGTCGGCGAGGATCTGCAGTACCCGGAGGTCCGGGAAGGCGTTGGAGGTCAGCGCCGGCTCGAACGGTCGAATCCGGCCCTCCCAGTTCAGGAATGAACCGGCCTTCTCGGCGACCGGTGATATCGGGAACACGACATCGGCCAGCGCGGTGATCGCCGACTCCCGCAGTTCAAGGCTGACCACGAAGTTCGCCGACTCGATCGCGGCGAGCGCGGCAGGCGGGTCGGGAAGGTCGACGGCGTCCACGCCGCCGATGAGGAGTGCGTCCAGTTCACCGCCGGCTGCGGCGATGAGAATGTCGGCGGTGTCGCGCCCGGGCTCTTCCGGTAGGTCGTCGACGTGCCATGCGGTTGCGAGTTGTTGGCGCGCAACGGTTTCAGCAACCGGCCGGGCGCCGGGTAGCAGGCTCGGCAGGCAACCGGTCTCCACGGCGCCGCGGTCACCGGCGCGGCGGGGGATCCAGGCCAGGCGAGCCCCGGTGCGGTCGGACAGGCGGATCGCCGCCGACAGCGCGCCCGCGCTGGTGGCGAGTCGTTCTCCGGCCAGAATGATCGCTCCCGGCGGCATTTCCTCGGCGAGCGCATCGAGGGCGGCTGCTTCTTGACCGGGCGCGGTCAGCACCACCCGAGCCGAGAGCTTCTCCGATCCATAAGACACCATCGGCGCAATGGTCAGCACGCGCAGCCCGTGCTTTCGGACCGCTTTGCGCAGTCGCAGGAACACGATTGGGGATTCGTCTTCGGGTTCGAACCCGGCGAGCACCACCATCGGTGCGGCCTGTAGGTCCGCATAGCTGATGTCGCGGCGTCCGGCGACATGTGCCGCCAGGAAGTCCTGTTCCTCGACCGAATGCGGACGAGAGCGGAAGTCGATGTCGTTGGTGTCCAGGGCGATTCGCGCGAACTTGGCGTAGGCGTAGGCGTCCTCGGCGGTGGTGCGGCCACCCACCAGCACACCGGCCCGGCCGGACCGCAGTCCCGCGGCGGCCACCGCGATGGCTTCCGACCACGACGCCGGGCGCAACGCGCCGTTCTCGTCGCGCACCATCGGGGTGGTCAACCGGTCACCGACCCGGGTGTAGGTGAAGGCCCAGCGGCCCTTGTCGCAGTTCCATTCCTCGTTGACTTCCGGGTCGTCGCCGGCCAGCCGCCGTAGCACCACGCCGCGGCGGTGATCGGTGCGCTGGGCGCATCCGGACGCGCAGTGCTCACACACGCTGGGGCTGGACACCAGGTCGAAGGGGCGGGCCCGGAACCGGTAGGCGGTTCCGGTCAATGCCCCGACCGGGCAGATCTGCACCGTGTTGCCGCTGAAGTAGGAATCGAACGGCTCACCCGGTCCGATTCCCACCTGCTGCAGGGCGCCGCGCTCGAGCAGCGAGATGAACGGATCTCCGGCGATCTGCTCGGAAAACCGTGTGCAGCGGGCACACAACACACACCGCTCCCGATCCAGCAGCACCTGACTGGACAGATTGATCGGCTTGGGAAAGGTGCGCTTGATGTCTTCGAAGCGGGTTTCGACCCGCCCGTTGGACATCGCCTGGTTCTGCAGCGGGCATTCGCCGCCCTTGTCGCAGACCGGGCAGTCCAGCGGATGGTTGATCAACAGCAGCTCCATCACCCCGTGCTGCGCCTTGTCGGCGGCCTCGGAGGTGAACTGGGTGCGCACCACCATGCCGTCAGACACCGTGGTGGTGCAGCTGGCCATCGGCTTGCGCTGGCCCTCCACCTCGACCAGACACTGCCGGCACGCCCCGACCGGGTCCAGCAGCGGATGGTCGCAGAACCGGGGGATCTGCACGCCCATCAGCTCCGCGGCGCGAATCACCAAGGTGCCCTTGGGTACCGTCACCTCGACGTCGTCGATGACGAGCGTGATCATCTCCACGGGCGGCGCCTCGTGAGCCCCGGTCTCCGAGATCTGCGTCATCAGGCTCCCACCCCTTCCGGTGCGGCCAGCATTGAGGCATACGGATCGAACGGGCAACTCCCGCCCAGATGTGCCTCGTACTCGGCACGGAAATGCTTGATTGAGGAGATGATCGGGGACGCGGCGCCATCACCCAACGCGCAGAACGACTTTCCGAATATGGTGTCGGAGATGTCGAGCAGCTTGCCGATGTCCGCCTCGGTGCCGCGGCCCGTCTCGAGTCGTTCATAGATCTGGCTGAGCCAGTAGGTGCCTTCGCGGCACGGTGTGCATTTCCCGCAGGATTCGTGGGCGTAGAACTGGGTCCAGCGCCGCACCGCTCGCACCACGCAGGTGGTTTCGTCGAAGATCTGCAATGCCTTGGTGCCGAGCATCGAACCGACCGACGCCATACCTTCGTAATCCAGTGGCACGTCGAGATGTTCGGCCGTCAGCAGCGGGGTCGAGGATCCGCCCGGCGTCCAGAACTTCAGCTCGTGACCGGCTCGGACACCGCCGGCGTAGTCGAGCAGTTCGCGCAACGTGATCCCCAGCGGAGCCTCGTACTGGCCGGGATTGGTGACGTGGCCGGACAACGAATACAGCGTGAAGCCAGGCGATTTCTCCGAACCCATCTCTTTGAACCAGTCCACGCCGCCCAGCAGAATCGGCGGCACGCTGGCGATGGATTCGACGTTGTTGACCACCGTCGGGCAGGCGTAGAGTCCCGCGACCGCGGGAAACGGTGGGCGCAGGCGTGGTTGGCCGCGTCGGCCCTCCAGCGAATCCAGCAGGGCGGTCTCCTCACCGCAGATATAGGCGCCCGCACCGGCATGCACGATCAAGTCCAGATCGAATCCCGAGCCCTGAATGTCGGTGCCGAGATAGCCCGCCTGGTAGGCCTCGGCCACCGCGGTCTGCAACCGGCGCAGCACCGGCACCACCTCGCCGCGGACATAGATGAAGGCGTGCCGGGCCCGAATCGCGTAGGCGGCGATGATCGCACCCTCGATCAGAAAGTGCGGCGTGGTCAACATCAGCGGAATGTCTTTACACGTACCGGGTTCCGACTCGTCGGCGTTGACCACCAGGTACTTGGGTTTGGCCCCGGCGCCGGTGGCGTCCTGAGGGATGAACGACCATTTGGTGCCGGTCGGAAAACCCGCACCACCGCGGCCGCGTAACCCGGACTCTTTGACCGTCGCGATCACGTCATCGGGCTTCATGCCGAGCGCCGTGCGCAGCGCCTGATAACCGTCGTGACGCAGATATGTCTCGAGCGTCCACGGTTCGGGTTCGTCCCAGAACCGGCTGAGAACCGGCGTCAGCGGTGTGGCCGGGGTCATTTCCCCTCGCCTTCTCCGAACGCGGGCGCAGACATGTCCAACTCACGAGCCACCCGGAGGCCGGCTAGAGTTGCAGCACCCGGAGCGCCACCGTCGGCGCTCACCTCACCGGTCAACCCGGCGAGCGTTCGCGCGGTCTCCCGGAACGGGCAGACTTGCGATCCGCGGGTGGCTTGGGGTTGCTTGCCTGCTCGAATCTCGTCGACGAGTTGTCGTGCGCTGGTGGGGGTTTGGTTGTCGAAGAATTCCCAGTTGACCATGACGACGGGGGCGTAGTCGCAGGCGGCGTTGCACTCGATGTGTTCCAAGGTGATCCGGCCGTCGCTAGTGGTGTCTCCGGGATGGATGCCGAGTTCGCGTTGCAGGGTTTCGAGGATGGCGTCGCCGCCCATGATGGCGCACAGGGTGTTCGTGCACACCCCGACCAGGTAGTCGCCGGTGGGGGTGCGCCGGTACATCGAGTAGAACGTCGCCACCGCCGCCACTTCGGCCTCGGTGAGGTCGAGTTGTTCGGCGCAGAAGGAGATTCCGGCAGTCGTGAGGTACCCGTCTTCGGCTTGCACCAGGTGCAGCAGCGGCAGCAGGGCCGAGCGGGCCTGCGGGTAGCGGGCGATGATCGTGGCCGCGTCGGCGGACAACCGTGCAGTGACATCGGCTGCGTACTTCGCGGGTCCGCTGATGGGGGGTCCGGGCTCGTCCGGGCGTGGCCCCAACACCAGGTCGATGCTCACCTGTCCACCCCTCCCATGACCGGATCGATGGAGGCGACGGCGGCGATGACGTCGGCGACCATGCCGCCCTCACACATCGCGGCCACCGCTTGCAGATTGGTGAACGACGGATCGCGGTAATGCACCCGATACGGCCGCGTCCCACCGTCGGACACCATGTGCACGCCCAGCTCGCCGCGCGGGGATTCGACGGCGATGTAAACCTGTCCGGCCGGCACCCGGATGCCTTCGGTGACCAGTTTGAAGTGGTGGATCAGCCCCTCCATGGAGGTGCCCATGATCTTGGCGATATGCGCCGGCGAATTACCCAACCCGTCCGGGCCGAGTTGTAGGTCGGCGGGCCAGGCGAGTTTCTTGTCGCTGATCATCACCGGTCCCGGCTCGAGCCGATCCAGACACTGCTGCACGATTTTCAGTGATTCGTGCATCTCGCCGATCCGGATCAGATAGCGGCCGTAGCAGTCCGCCCCGGTGTCGGTGATGACATTGAAGTCGTAGGTCTCGTAGCCGCAATAGGGTTGGGTCTTGCGTAGATCGTGCGGAAGGCCGGTGGAGCGCAGCACCGGCCCGGTGATCCCCAGCGCCATGCATCCGGTCAGATCGAGGTAACCGATGCCCTGGGTGCGGGCCTTCCAGATGTAGTTCTCGGTCAACAGGTCTTCGAGTTCGCGCAACCGGCCCGGCAGGATCTTCAACAAGTCGCGCACCCGGTCGGGTCCGTCGTCGGGAAGGTCGGTCGCCAGCCCGCCGGGGCGGATGTAGGCGTTGTTCATCCGCAAACCGGTGATCGCCTCGAAGACCGACAGAATCAACTCGCGCTCGCGGAAGCCGAAGAACATCGGGGTCATCGCCCCCAACTCCATGCCGCCGGTGGCCAGTGCCACCAAATGGCTTGAGATGCGGTTGAGTTCCATCATCATGACCCGCACGACGCTGGCGCGGTCCGGGATCTGGTCGGTGATGTCCAGGAGTTGTTCGACGCCTAGGCAGTAGGCGGTCTCGTTGAAAAACGGGGACAGATAATCCATCCGGGTCACAAACGTCACACCCTGGGTCCAGGTGCGGTACTCCAGGTTCTTCTCGATCCCGGTATGCAAATACCCAATCCCGCACCGGGCTTCGGTGACCGTCTCACCCTCGATCTCGAGGATCAGCCGCAGCACTCCATGCGTCGAGGGGTGCTGTGGGCCCATGTTGACCACGATGCGTTCGCCGGCTTCACCCGCGCGGGCGGCGGCGACGATGTCCTCCCAGTCCTGGCCGCCCAGGACGATCACGTTCTCGTCGGTGCTCATCAGTGATACGACCTCCGCTCGTCGGGCGGGGGTATCTGGGCGCCGTGGTATTCGACCGGCACACCGCCCAGTGGATAGTCCTTGCGCTGCGGGTGACCGACCCAGTCGTCGGGCATCTCGATGCGCGTCAAACCGGGATGGCCGTCGAAGACGATGCCGAAGAAGTCGTAGGTCTCCCGCTCATGCCAGTCAGTAGTCGGATACACCGAAAACAGCGACGGCACATGCGGATCCGCGTCGGGACACGCCACCTCCAACTGCACCCGCCGGTTGTGGGTGATCGACATCAGTGGGTAGTACGCGTGCAATTCCCGCCCCGTGTCCTGTGGGTAGTGCACACCCGAAACGCCACAACACAATTCGAAGCGCAACCGCTTGTCGTCGCGTAGCGCCCGGGCGACGGCGATGAGGTGTTCGCGGCGGACGTCGAGGGTCAGCTGGTTGCGAAAGACCACCACGCGTTCGACGGCCGCGCTGAATCCGTCGTCACCCAGTACCTCGGTCAACCGGTCGACGACGTCGTCGAAGTAGCCGCCGTACGGCCGCGGTGTGCTGCCGGGCAGGGCGACTGCGCGGACCAGCCGGCCGTACCCGGAGGTATCGCCACTGCCGTTGATGCCGAACATGCCGCGGCGCACGCCGATGACCTCACCGCCGCTATCCGTGGCCGGATCACTTCGGTCCTGATCGCTCACCGGAGCAGCCCTTTGAGTTCCAGGGTGGTCGGCGCGGCCAGCGCAGCCTTTTCGGCTGCGGCGACGGCTTCGGCGCGGTGCACCCCCAACGGCATCTCGGCGATCTTGGCGTGCAACGCCAAAATCGCGTTCAGCAACATCTCCGGACGCGGCGGACACCCGGGCAGATAAATATCCACCGGCACCACATGATCCACACCCTGGACCACCGCATAGTTGTTGAACATGCCCCCGCTGGAGGCGCACACCCCCATGGCCAACACCCACTTCGGTTCAGCCATCTGGTCATACACCTGGCGCAGCACCGGCGCCATCTTCTGACTCACCCGCCCCGCCACGATCATCAGATCCGCCTGACGCGGCGTGGCCGAAAACCGCTCCATGCCAAACCGGGCGATATCAAACCGCGGCGAGGCCGTCGCCATCATCTCGATGGCACAACACGCCAACCCGAACGTCGCCGGCCACAACGACCCCTTACGCACGAACCCGGCGACTTTCTCCACCGTCGACAACACGATGCCGCCCGGCAGCGCCTCCTCTAATCCCATTCCAGCCCACCCCGACGCCACACATACCCGTACGCCACAAACACCGTCGCCATGAAAATCAACATCTCCACCAGCGCGAACGTCCCCAACGCGTCAAACGAGACCGCCCACGGATACAAGAACACGATCTCGATGTCGAACACGATGAACAACATCGCCGTCAGGTAGTACTTGATCGGGAACCGCTGACCAGCCGGCTCACCGGCCACCGGCTCGATCCCGCACTCATAGGCTTCCAGCTTGGCCCGATTGAACCGCCGAGGTCCGATCACCAGCGCGATCACCACCGACACCACCGCAAACCCAGCCGCTATCACCCCCAACACCAGGATGGGTAGGTACAAATTCATATGGCTGTGTCACTCCTCGCTTGGGCTGGAGATGTGAGCTAAGACACAGCCTACCGATCTTGAGTCGTGGGTTGCCGCGTTTTCGTTAGGATGTCTTCAAGAGCTGAGCGCGGCCAATCTCGGTCCGGGATGGCAAGGGCGACAGCGCAATTGGCGTTTCTGCTACTACACAGCTGCGCGCAGCAAACCGACGACCGCCTCGCCGAGCCGTACCGGGTCGATCGGGTGCGGCACGGCGGCCTCCGCGCGCGACCAGTTGGCCAGCCACGCGTCGTCGGAACGGCCGGTCAGCACCAGCACCGGCGGACAGTCGTCGATCTCGTCTTTGAGTTGTTTGGCAATGCCCATGCCGCCGACCGGAGACGCCTCGCCGTCGAGGATCACCAGATCGAATCCGCCGGCGTCCATCAACTGGATCACCATCGGCCCGGTGGCCACATCGGTGTAGGTGAGGTCCGGCAGTTCGGGATGGACGCGCGTGCCCAGGGCAAGGCGCACCTGCTCACGGGTGCGGGCATTGCTGCTGTAGACCAGCACGTGGAGGGGCTGTGCGCCCGGGCGAGACACGCAGCCGATGCTACTGCGAAATGGCCTGTCGCCTAGGGCGTTCGGCAGGTTCGGCTCAGGCCTTGGCGAAGACGACGTCGGCCAGCAGTGTGGTGGTGGCGGGCATCATGCCGATCATGTTGCCGCTGACGCCGAATGTGGTGCGGTCGACCGAGGTCTGGGCGGTCAGCTGTACCGTGCCGTCGCCGAGGGGCGTGATCGTTGCCGACAACGGCAGCGGTTGGCTGACGCCGCGCGCGGTGAGGGTGGCGGTGAGATCGGCGGTGTCATCGGCGGTGGGTTTCAGCGCGGTCACTTCGACGCGGATGTCGGGATGGTTCTCGACGTCGAAGAAGTCGGCCGAGCGTAAGTGCTCATCGCGCTTGCCGATGCCCGTCTTCAGCGACGACGCCCGGACGTCCAACCGGCCCGACACCGCGCCGTTCGCACCGATCTGGCCGGTGCCGCTCACATCGCCGAATTTGCCGGTGACGGTGGCCAACCCCCAGAACGTCTTGTTCTTGAAGCGAACCGACGACCGCGCGGGAACCAGTTGCCAGGTCCCGGCGGCGCCGGGATCGTTGAGCAGCGCGTGCAATGCGGACATCTCATCTCCCTCACGACAGCAGCGGCGCCAGGTCGGCCGGATCGAGGTATTCGTCGATCCGCCGGATCAGGCCGTCGTCTCCGATCTTCACCACCAGGCATACCCGAAGGGCCACGTCTTCACCGCGGGTGGAGGTGCAGTGCAGGATGTGCTGCTGGACGAAGCCGCCGTTGAAGACCTGCCGGTCGAGCACCTCGTAGTGCCGGTAGGTGGTGGCGCCGACGTACCACCGGATGACTTTCAGGGCGCGGGTCTTGTCGCTGTCGCGCTCATCGCCGGTGTGCCAGACGGTGACATCGTCGGACCACAGTGCCGCCACTGCGTCCACGTCACCGTCGGTGATGGCGGCGAACAGTCGATCGGCGGCCTGCAGAATGCGGGTGTCTCCTGCCATCACCGCGTGCCTCCCTCGGGTGCGTCGTATCCAGGATGGGCGATGGCCAGCCGGTGGCGAACCAACGCGCGCAGGCCGCCTACCACCTCGTCACCGCGGTCGTCGAGATCGCCGGCGCGGATGGCCGCGGCGAGGGCGCGTTCGTCCGGATAGCCGAGCCGCTCGAGGGCGGCCAGTGGTTCGGCCGCGGTGTCGTCGAGCAGTTCGCGTTCGACGGTGCGCAAGACGTTGGCGGCGACGAGGGCGTGGAAGTTGACCGAGCCGGTGGTGTTGGCCCGGACGTCGCCCTCAAGGAACTCCGCAACGGCAGCGACGAGTTCGGCGGCGGTGGGCCGCCCGTTGAGCCCGGTCATGAGACACCCTCCAGCAGGTCGAGCACATCCCATTCGGTTTCGCAGACCCGGCGGCCGATCGCGGCGAGTTCGACCGAACGGGTCTGGCCGCTCAGATGCCGTTCGGCCTGGAAGCGGCAGATCACCCCCCAGCGCAGGGTGGCCAGCACAAGCCACCACCGAAGCGTCGCCCGGTCGACGGTGGCGCCACCGGCTTCCTCGTAGGCCGCGACGAAATCGTCGATGCTGCCCAGGCCACCGGCGGCCATGCTGGGCGGAGCGCCGAAACGCCAGGCCCGGATGCAGAACCAGGCGATGTCCTCGTAGATCTCGCCGATGTGGACCAGTTCCCAGTCCAACACCGCCGCCAGGTCGGAGCCGTCGACAATCAGGTTGCCCATCCGGAAATCACCGTGCACCAGCCGCAGGGGAGAAGGTGGCGGTCGATGTGCCGTCAGCCACCGGAACGCCCACTCGAATGTCGCTGTGGTGTCACCCATTTCGTCGAGACGCTGGTGCCATTCCGCCATCTGGTCCTGCTCGGCCAGGCCCGGCGCATCGGCCGCGCCGCGATGAATCGCCGCCAGCGCCTGCGCGCACTGCCGCAGCAGCTTGGCGCGCCCGTCATCGTCGAGTTGGCGCTGGATCCGCCGCACGATGGTCTCGCCGGCGATCTCACCGCAAATCAGAAACGGATTGCCCAGCGCCTCAACCGAATCGGAGGCGACCAACACGTCGGGTACCGGAGCGCCGGCCGCGGCGGCCGCGACCTGCACGGCGGCTTCCAGCTCCATTCCCGCGTGCACATCGTCAGGCGGCCCGGTGCGCAGGATCAGAGCGCGCCGGCCTGATCCGGTGACCGCGTCGAAGGCCCAGGTGGTGCGGCTGGCTCCGCCGGTCAGCGCGCGCAGGTTGGCGACCTGGGTGTCGTCGCCGAGCAACGGACGCAGGACACCGGTCAAATCGTCGGACAGTGTTTCGGCGGCCACGTCAGCGAGCCGGCTTGCCGAACTTGAACATCCGTTGGGCCACCCGGCGCATTTGAATCTCCTCGGCTCCCTCGGTGATCCGGTAGCGACGATGATGGCGGTAGATGTGCTCGAACGGTTCGTGGCGGCTGTAACCGACGCCGCCGTGGACCTGCATGGCCCGGTCGGCCGCCTCGCACACCAGCCGATTGGCGCGATAATTCGCCATCGACACCTTGTCGGACACCTCGAGGTGGTGGTTGCGGTCGAGTTCGGTGGCCGCGTACCGCACCAGCAGGCGGACCATCTGCGCTTCGGTCTGCAGCTCCACCAGTGGCCACTGCACGGCCTGGTTGACTGCCAGCGGCTTACCGAACGTCACCCGCTTGCCTGCGTAGTCCACAGCACGGTCGATACAGTACTGGGCGGCGCCGAGGCTGCTCGCCGCCTGCCGAATCCTGTTCTCGTGCAGGAAGGTTTGCGCCACTTCCAGGCCGTGGTCCACCTCGCCGAGCACGGCGTCGGCAGGGATGCGTACGTCACGCAGGACGACCTCGCCGTGGTCGGTGGGCATGTTGAACGTCCACCAGTAGTAAGGCACTGCGAAGCCCTCGGCGTCGCATGGAACCAGGAATGCGGTGATACCGCGGGCCTGGCCGTCCTCGCCGGAGGTGCGGGCGAACACCAGGTCGTGGGTGGCGCGATGGACGCCGGTGTTCCAGCGCTTGTTGCCGTTGATCACCCAGTCGTTGCCGTCGCGGACGGCGCGGGTCTCCAGCCAGGTGGCGTCCGAGCCGTGGTCCGGTTCGGTGAGTCCGAAGGCCATCGACCGCTTGCCGGTCAGCATCGCCTCGATCCATTCGCTCTTCTGGTCGTCGGTTCCGAACCGGTCCATCATGATCACCTGGGGGAAGTTCCCGACGATCGAGGATTCGTCCTGAAGATCGTTGTGCAGGCCAAGGCCCTTGTGCGCCAGATGCTCTCGGATCACCGCCATATCGAGGTTGGAACCGTCACGGCCGCCGAACTTCGATGGCAGCCCGTAGCGCAGCCAGCCCGCCTTGTCAGCTCGACGACGCATCTCGTCGAGCAGATCCTCCCACTCCCGGCGCGGAATCCCACCGTTCTCGACATCGGTGCGGGCGAACTCGCGACGCTGATCGAAGTACTGCATGTGCTCGCGCTCGAGCGGTTTGATCTCGGCGTCGATGAACGCGTCCATCTCGGCCAGCAGCGTCGTAAGGTGTTCGGGCAGAGAGAAATCCACACTGATCTCCTATCGATCAATATCCGTAGAGCGTTTTCTTCCAAATGGTGGACAGGGTCGTGATCGCATCGTCGTCCGACAGGCGCAGCCCCAGTCCCGAGCTGTCGGGGCGCAGACATACGGTCGTGAACTGTTCGAACAGCAGCGCGATCGCCAGCGCGGTGTGCTCGGGCTGCAAGCCGGCCGCGTAACCGTGCTCCTGGGCGCGCTGCACCGACGCCGCGACGATGTCGATGCCGAACTGACGGAACTCGTTTTGCAGGGCTGCGAATCGCGGCTGGGTGGCGGCGAGCTGGTCGACGGCGACCATGATGCCGATGCTCTGTTTGAACATCTCCCAGTACGCGGTCACGACGGTGACGAAAAAACCTGTGTCGTCCGGTGATTCGGGAAGATGTAATCGCAGTCCCGAAGGCAGTACGACATCGTGCAGGAACGAATCAGCCAGTGCGGCAAGCAAATCCTCTTTGTCGTCGTAGTACCGGTAGAACACCGCCGGGGACCGGCCGGCCGCCGAGGTGATGTCGACCAAAGTGGTGCCGTGGAAGCCTCGTTCGGCGAACAGCTTTCGAGCCGCGTCCTCGATGGCTTGGCGGGTCTGGCGACCCTTGGAGCTCAGTGCGCGCGGGGCGTCGCCGGCCCCGTCCGCGGTGCGCGAACGGCTGGACGGTTCCATGGCTGGCCCCCGTGCTCGCTGGTGTGAAACTAAAGCTGACGTTACTTTTCGTTCCGTTGGTTTGGCAAGGGTGCCGCGACCGCAAAATTCCGATCTGACCTGGTCCAACGCTGGTCCGGTGCGCGTGCCTTGACACCATTGCGTACCCTTGTATCTGGTCAGGGAGGCTCTTGAGCAATTGGAGCTGCACAAAAATCAGCCCAATAGTCGAAGGCTTTTCCTTGTCACATGCATTGAGCACCACCTCAGACCTGAAGCCGCACTTTGAAGACGTGCAGTCGCATTACGACCTCTCCGACGACTTCTACCGGCTCTTCCTCGACCCGACGCAGACGTACAGCTGCGCCTACTTCGAGCGCGATGATCTGACACTGCACGAGGCGCAGCTCGCCAAGATCGACCTGTCGCTGGGCAAGCTGGGCCTGGAGCCCGGGATGACGCTGCTCGACGTCGGCTGCGGCTGGGGCGCCACGATGCGCCGGGCGATCGAGAAGTACGACGTCAACGTCATCGGGCTGACCCTGAGCCGCAATCAGCAGGCTCATGCCGAGCGGGCGTTCGCCGAGATGGACACCACGCGCAGCCGCCGTGTTGTGCTGCAGGGCTGGGAACAGTTCAACGAGCCGGTGGACCGGATCGTGTCGATTGGGGCTTTCGAACACTTCGGGGCGGACCGCTACAACGCCTTCTTCGATTTCGCGTACAGCGTCCTGCCCGACGACGGTGTGATGATGCTGCACTCGATCATGCAGATTCCGCGGGCCGAGATGGAGGCACGGGGGCTGCCCATCACGATGAGCCTGCTTCGGTTCTTCAAGTTCATCTCGGTGGAGATCTTCCCCGGCGGTCACCTCCCGACGCGTGAGCTGGTGGTGGACCTCTCCGGGAAGGCCGGCTTCACCACCGAACGCATCCAGTCCCTGGAACAGCACTACGCCAAGACCCTCGACCTGTGGGCCGCCGCCCTCGAGGCCCGTCGCGACGAGGCGATCGCGCTGCAGTCCGAAGAGGTTTACGACCGCTACATGAAGTACCTGACGGGGTGTGCGGATCTGTTCCGCAACCGCTACACCGACGTCTGCCAGTTCACTCTGACGAAGTAGGGCGGCCGGGCCGGTTCACCACTGGCTCGCACGCCACTTCTCCAGAGCCCGGCGCTCACGTTTGGTCGGCCGGCCCGCGCCACGGTCGCGGGCCGCTACCGGCACGACCGGGACCGAGGGTGGTTTGGGGGTGCGGTCCAGGTAGCAGGTGGCAGCGTCGGCGGCACCCACTCGTTTCGCGATCACCCGCACGACTTCGACGATGCGCGTCGTGTCATTCACGAGCGCGCGCACTTCGTCACCGGGCGCCACCGACGTCGAAGGCTTGGCCAACCGGCCGTTGACCCGAACGTGCCCGCCCCGGCACGCCGCGGCGGCGTCCGGCCGGGTCTTGGTCAGTCGGACCGCCCACAACCATCGATCCACCCGGGTCGATTCCATCAGGGGTCAGTTCAAGATCCGGTCACCGGCCCGCAGCAGAGCGCTGGGCAGATCGTGACCGACCACCGATTTCGCCACTGCTGCCGCGCTGATCGCGGCCGGTAGGTCGACGTCGACGCCAATCCCGCTGTCTCGCAATAGGTATACGAGGTCCTCGGTGGCGATGTTGCCGCTCGCTCCCGGTGCGAACGGGCAGCCGCCCAGGCCGCCAACCGAGGAATCGAGCCGTGTCACACCCGCGGCCACCGCCGCGTACGCGCTGGCCAGCCCGGCCCCGCGGGTGTTGTGGAAGTGCGCTCCCAGGGGCCGATTACCGATGCGGGGTCTGACCTGATTCATCAGTGCGGTGACGCGCCCCGGCGTGGTGGTGCCGATCGTGTCGGCGATGGCCAGCCGGTCGGCGCCGAATTCACATGCGGCATCGACGATGTCGAGCACCCGCTGCGGCGGGGTGGGCCCGTCGAACGGGCAGTCCCAGGCCGTGGCGATGATGACCTCGACGGTGACGCCGGAGTCGTGGGCGATGGCGACGATGTCGGCGATCTGTGTGGTGGCCTCGGCGCTGCTGCGCCCGACGTTGGCCCGGCTGTGGGCGTCGGCCGCCGACACCACGTATTCGACCGACCTCAAGCCCGCGGCGATCGCGCGCTTGGCGCCGTTGGGGCTGGCGACCAGCGCGGAGAACTCGATGTCCGGATAGTCGCCGAGGTGGGCTGCCAGCTCCGGCGCGTCGGCCAGGGCCGGCACCTTCGACGGCGAGACGAAGGCCGTCGCCTCGACCTCGCGCACACCGGTGGCGGCGATCGCGGCGAGGAGTTCGAGCTTGGCGGACAACGGGATCGGGTCTTCGATCTGCAGGCCGTCGCGCAGCGCGACCTCACGGATCGTCACGTGTTCGGGTAGGTCGCTCACAGCACCCCCTGGGACTCGAGGTCGGCGATCTCCTCGGACCGCAGGCCCAGAAGTTCACCGTACACCTCGCTGTTGTGCTGCCCGGGACGCGCTGATCCGGCCGATCGAATGGTGCCGGGGGACTCCGACAGCACCGGAACCACGCCCGGCCCTTTCACATTGCGTCCGATGCGTTCGTCCCAGTGGTCGGCGATCATGCCGCGGGACAGCAATTGCGGATCGGTGACGACCTCGGCGACGGTGTTGATCGGCCCACTAATCACGCCGGCCTCGCTGAGAGTGGTGATGATGTCGTCCGGTTGGCGGGCCGCGGCCCAGTCACCGATGATCCTGTCGAGCTCGTCTTGATTGCGGCCGCGCGCAACGTGATTGGCGAACCGGTCGTCGTCGGCCAGCTCGGGTTGACCCATCGCCGCGCACAACCGACGGAACACGGTGTCCTGGTTGGCGGCGATCACCACCCAGCTACCGTCGGCGCTGCGGTAGATGTTGGATGGGGCAATGCCTTCCAGCCGGGTGCCCGACGGTCCGCGCACCACACCACCGACGTCGTAGTCGGGGATCGTCGACTCCTGCACGGCGAGGCACGATTCCGTCAGTGCCGCGTCGACGATCTGCCCCTCACCGGTGACGGTGCGCCGATATAGCGCCGCCAGCGCACCCTGCGCGGCGAACATACCGGCCAGACTGTCGCCGAGGGACAGCGCCAGCCGCGGCGGCGGTCCGCCGGGGAAGCCGTTCATATGTCGCAGCCCGCTGGCGGCCTCGGCCACCGACGCGTAGCCGGCCTTCTTCGCCTCCGGTCCGGTCTGGCCGTAGCCGGACACCCGGACCAGGATGATGCCCCGATTGCGTTCGCGCAGAACGTCGTAACCCAGGCCCCACTTCTCCAGCGTTCCGGGCCGGAAGTTCTCGACGATGATGTCCGACTTCTCGACCAGATCAAGGAACAGGTCGCGCCCGCGGGGCTGGCGCAGGTTGAGTGTGACGGCCTTCTTGTTGCGGGCGTGCACCGTCCAGAAGAAGTGGTGACCGTCCAATTCGGCCTGGCCCCAGGTGCGCAGCGGGTCCGGAGCGCCCGGCGGCTCGATCTTGATGACCTCGGCACCCATGTCGCCGAGCAGCCGGCCGGCGAACGGTCCCGAGATCAGCGTCCCGACCTCGAGGACGCGAATACCGTCCAGGGGGCCAGTCGTCATCGCACACCCTTTCTCACCTCGAGCAGACGCAAACTCGCACGAAATTGGGTGAAAATGCGCGATTCTGTGTCTGCTCGCGCCATCAATCAGCCTTTGAGAAGTCGTGTCGGACCAGCCAATCCGTGACGATCCCGACGGCCTGACGCAGCGTCTCGCGCTGGTCGGGTCCGGAGTAGTAATGGTTGGCGCCCGGGATCTCGTGCATCTCCTTATCGGGATGCCCGATCGCCTCATAGAGCCGACGGGTATGGCTGGGCGTACAGGCGTCGTCGGCGAGGTTACCGATCACCAGTGCCGGCACAGCGATGTCCGGGCCGGCCTTCACGGCGTCACCGTTGGCGTCGTCATAGCTCCACTGTGACAGCCAGCTGCGCAGGGTGCAGAACCGTGCCAGCCCGACCGGGCTCATGTTGACCACCTGCGGATCGCCGAGATAACAGGTGCCCGGGGCGCGTTCGTTGGGGTCGACGGTCGGGTCGAGCCACCGTGGGTCGGCCATGGTGCCGTGCACGACGAAACAGAATTCGTCATCGGGTCGGCCTTCGGCTTTGAGCTCGGCCAATTTATTCTTGACCCACTTGGTGATTCGCCGGTTTCGGGCGATCTGCGCCTCGTGATAGCGCGTCAGGAACTCGTGTGTGTACGGCGGCTGGTTGGGGTTGTCCGGGTTGTACAGGTCGAGTTCGGGATCCCGCTTGGTGGGGTCGCTCTCGTCGAGGATGGACGCATCCATCCATTCGGTCATGGTGCCGTGCCTGCTGATGTGCGCGGCCAGCAGCATGATGCCGTCGGCGGGAATCAAGCCCAACTTGGTCAGATCCGGGCCGTCACCGGACGGACTCGCCGTGATCGTCGGGTTCTGAGCCTGCTGTTGATAGAAGACCGACAGCGACCCGCCGCCGCTCCACCCGGCGAGGACGACCTTGGTGTAACCCAGCCGATTCTTGGCGTCCTTGATGCATTCGCCGAGATCCTCGACCACCTTCTCCATCAGCAGCGCCGAGTCGGTGCCACGGAAGCGGCTGTTGCAGTAGATGACGTGATGCCCGGCCTTCGCCAGCGCGTTGATCATCGGCAGGTAGGCGCCACCGCCGATCGGGTGCATGAACACCAGCACGGTGTCGGACGGGGTGGTGGGTTTGAGCAGGTAGCTCTCCAGCACGACCAGCTCCGCGACTCCGCCGTAGACGTCGCGGACGGCCGAAGTGTTCTGGTAGGCAATGAGATACGGGATGCGTTCGTAGGCGCGTTTGACCGGGGTAACCATCAGTGCTGCTCCAAATCGTTGGCCAGGACCTCCGGCGACGGGACCAGTCGCCTGCGGGTGTCAATCGCGATGACTTTCCAGTCCACGCGGTCGAAGTCGTCGAACTTGCGCCGGGCCCGCTCGCGAGCTTTCTCCGGTGCGCCGTGGTGGACCCCCTGCGGGGCGTGGCTGATCAACCCCGGCGGCATCGGGATGCCGTAGAGCGAGCCGCCGTGGAAGAACGCGATCTCGTCGAAGTCGACGTTGCGGTGATACCAGGGGGTGCGTTCGGTGCCGGGGACCGATTCGGCCGGCTTCGGCAGGAAATTGCAGACGTACACGCCCGTCGCTTCCATGAACAGATGCACCATCGGCGGCAGGTGCACGCTGTCGGAGGTGACCACGTTGTAGTCGTCGATATTGAAGGTGAACGCGTAGTTGTCGCCGCGCCACCCTTCGACGTCGATCGGGTTATGCGGGTAGCGCAGTGTTGTGGTGTCGACGCCGTCGATAGGGCGGTGATAGAGCCGCACCTGATATTCACCGTCGGTGTGCGGCCCGTCGCCGTCGTCGATGGGCGCTGGGTCCGGCACGACGGCCTGGGAGGGGTCAAAGGGCCAGTGGCGCCCGAGTGGGCCCGCCGGTGGCACCCGGAACTCGTCGGTGGCCTCGATGATCAGCCAGGTGCTTTCGTGCCCCGGGGTGGGGATCTGCCGCCACGTGCACGCCTTCGGGATGTAGATCCAGTCGCCGGTGCGGTAGTCCAGTGGTCCGAACTCGGTTTCCAATGATCCGGAACCTTGGTGGACGAAGCACAGCAGGTCGCCGTCGACGTAGCGCACATAGAACGGCATGGCCGCCTCGCGCCGGCTCAGTGAGATGCGGCAGTCGTCGTTGGTGAACAGCAGCAGCGGTGTGCCGGCGAAGTCGGCGAGGTCGCTGGGTTTGAGCTCACTGGAAAGGACGTCGAGCGGTCGTAGCGGACCCGTGGCGCGAAATGTGGTGGGATCGTTACGGCGGTAGATATTGGCGGTACGGCCGGTGAATCCACCTCGGCCCAGTTCATCGTCCTTGAGGCCGTCGAGGTCGGCGTGGACGCGCCGAGGTGTTGTGCCTTTGCGCAGGTGAGTGAAGGATTCCATGGACTCTCCCGAGATTGGCGTCGAGGTACGCATCGGTAGAAAACTAAAAGTGACATTAGTTTTTCTTTAGACCCCTGACAAGCCCCAACCAAGGAGTTGGGTAACGTGGCGGACTTTCACAGGTTTGAGACGGCATGTTTTACTCAACTCTGCAATCCGAGAACCGGGGTCATAGAAAGCTGGGGTGGATTTGTGAAGTCCTTGTTTGACAAGGTGCGCGGCTGGCCGCGTCGATTGGCTGTCGCTGCGGTTGCGGCGGCGGCTCTTCCGGGCCTGATCGGCCTGGTCGGTGAATCGGCAACGGCGAGCGCGTTCTCCCGTCCGGGGCTCCCGGTGGAGTACTTGATGGTTCCGTCGCCCTCGATGGGCCACGACATCAAGATCCAGTTCCAGAGTGGCGGACCGAACTCTCCGGCCGTCTACCTGCTCGATGGCCTCCGTGCGCAGGACGACTTCAACGGCTGGGACATCAACACCCAGGCGTTCGAGTGGTACTACCAGTCCGGTCTGTCGATTGTCATGCCCGTCGGCGGACAGTCCAGCTTCTACGCCGACTGGTACTCGCCGGCCTGCAGCAAGACCGGTTGCCAGACCTACAAGTGGGAGACCTTCCTGACCCAGGAACTCCCGCAGTGGTTGTCGGCCAACCGTCAGGTCAAGCCCACCGGCAGCGCCGCGATCGGTCTGT
This sequence comes from Mycolicibacterium crocinum, assembly GCF_022370635.2. Next base: position 1,910,709 of record NZ_CP092362.2, read on the forward strand.
CGATGGCCGGTTCGGCCTCGCTGATCCTGTCGGTGTACCACCCGCAGCAGTTCATCTACGCCGGTTCGATGTCGGGCTTCCTGAACCCGTCTGAGGGCTCGTGGCCGTTCCTGATCAACCTGTCCATGGGTGACGCGGGCGGTTTCAAGGCCAACGACATGTGGGGTCGGACCGAAGATCCGAACAGCGGCTGGAAGCGCAACGACCCGATGGTGCAGATCCCCGCGATCGTCGCCAACGGCACCCGCATCTGGATCTACTGCGGTAACGGCAAGCCCAATGAGCTGGGCGGCGGCGACCTGCCGGCCACCTTCCTCGAGGGTCTGACCATTCGCACCAACATCACCTTCCGCGACAACTACCTGGCCGCGGGCGGCAAGAACGGTGTGTTCAACTTCCCCGACAACGGCACCCACAACTGGGCCTACTGGGGTCGCGAGCTTCAGGCGATGAAGCCCGATCTCATCAGCCACCTGGGAGCTACTCCGCAGTCCTGATGTAGCAAGCCAACGAAGCGGGCCACCGGTGAAAGCCGGTGGCCCGCTTTGTTGTTGAGGCTCAGAAGCCGCCGGCGACCCGTACCACCGCGCGCCCGGAGTATTTACCGGCCCGCACCTGGTCGATGACCGAGACGACATCTTTGACGTCGACCTCGTGGGTGACGTCGTCGAGGTGACGCGGCTTGCGCTCGCCGCCCAGGCGCTCCCACAGCGCCCGACGCGGACCGATCGGCAACTGCACCGAGTCGATACCCAGCAGCGCGACCCCGCGCAGGATGAAGGGCATCACAGTCGTGTTGAGCGCCGGGCCACCGGTCAGACCGCTGGCCGCGACAGCACCGCCGTACTCCAGTGTGCTGATGACGTCGGCCAGCGTCGTTCCGCCGACGCAATCGACCGCGCCCGCCCACCGCGACTTGCCCAGCGGGCGGGGCTTGGCGTCGGGGTCCTCGGGCAGCCGGCCGATGACCTCCGCGGCCCCAAGGGACTTGAGATGCTCGGCCGCCTCGGCCTTTCCGGTGGAGGCCACCACGTGGAAACCGGCGGCAGCGAGGATGTCCACGCTCACCGAGCCGACGCCGCCGGTCGCACCGGTCACCACGATCGGGCCGTCGTCGGGTGTGACGCCGTACCCGATCAGGGCCTCGACGCTCAGCGCCGCGGTGAAACCGGCCGTTCCGATCGCCGCGCCTTCGCGCGGTGTCAGCGATCCCAGTGCGACAACCTGATCGGCGGGCAGCCGCACATACTCGGCGTAGCCGCCGTGGTGGCCGGTGCCGATCGCGTAACCGTGCGCCAATACCTGGTCGCCGACGGCGAACTCGGCGGAGTCGGACTCCACGACCTCACCGGTGAGGTCGATGCCGGGCACGATCGGATAGTCCCGGACCACCCCGCCACGCGGTGTCAGCGCGAGTGCGTCCTTGTAGTTGACGCTGGAATAGGCGACCCGGATCGTGACGTCGCCGGGGGGAAGTTCGGAGGCGTCGAGCGTCTCCACCGACGCGGTGATCTGATCGCCGTCCTGACGGGCCAGTAGTGCCTGATAAGAATCCATGCCAAGACGGTAGCGCCCGCGGCTGGCCTACCCGCGGGTCGCCTCGTAGCCGGTGGTGAACCATCGAACCGTGCGTTCGATGGTGGGCAGGATGTCGGTGATCGCGATCTCGCCGGCGGCGAAGCGTCCGGCCTTCCGCGGCCTGCTGATGAGCACTGCGCTCAAGGTCGGCGGGGGTTGAGTCTTTGATGATCGAGACCAACCTGCCACCCTGCAGGGACTATTGACCGATCGACCAATTACGATCGGCTATGGGTTGAGCTGTGGTTGGACCGGCCAAGCCGACTGGCACCCACCGGGTCACGGCTATCGAGCGGGCTTTGAAAGAGCATGAAAGCTGCTGTGCCACATAGCTGCCGAACGTCGCTCAGGTGGATTGGGGTTGCTGCGAAGCGGCGACCTTGTTGAGGAAGCGCTCCACCAGTTCGCGTAGCTCCTTGTGGCCCTCCGTCATCCCGATCGCGCTCTCGTTACACAGGCTGCGTGCGCTCTGCGCAACGAGCATCGAGATCGCGACGGGGGGAAATTCGGTGAGGTCGACGCCATGCGACCGCAGAGCGACTGTCGCGGCGGCGGTTTCGATATCGCGGACACGTTCGGCGTAGGACTTCAGTTCCGCGCTGATCACCTTCCGATGGTTGGCCAGCGCGACGAACTCGGCGTACAGACCGGTCCAGCGCGGGTCGGTGTTGATGGCCCACAACGTCCGCAGCGGTTCGTCGGCGGTGATCGCCTGACGCATTTTGGCCAGCGACGCTTCCGAACCCGCTTGCAGTACGGCGACGAACAGGTCGTCCATCGTCGGAAAGTAGTAGTAAACCAGGGCGGATCTCACGCCGGCGCGCGCGGCCACCCGTCGCGACGTGGCGCCGGCATAGCCCTCCTCGCGCATGATTTGAGCGGTCGCCTCCATCAAGCGTTCACGCGTGCCGACATCTTTGTCTTTGCTTTTCGATGTCGACGCCATGGCGCCATCCTCTCAGGAGTCCTTCGCACTTGGCTAGATAGCCAATGGGGCCGGCTCTTGACCGGTGATCTCCGGCCATGGTAGGCATGTCCGCGAGAATTTGATCGATCGATCAAAAATCGCTCCGCGATTGGATATGGAGGCTTCGATGACCGCAGCTCGCTCGCGCGTGCAGGTCGACCGGAACCTGTGCGAAGGGCACGCCCTGTGTGTCGAGTTGGCCGCCGATCTTCTCGAGGCGGCGGTGGCCGCGTGCCCGCGCCGAGCCATCAGCATCGTGAAAGGCCCGCAAGAATGACCGATTTGGCAACTGCCGACTATTTCTCCGACCAGGCCATCGCGCAGGACCCTTACGACTACCTGGACTACATCCGTTCGCAGAACCCGGTGTTCCGCGAGCCCAACTACGGGGTCGTGGCCGTCACCGGGTACGACGAGGCGGTCGCGGCATTCAAGGATTACGAGACGTTCTCGGCGGTGAACGCCATCGGTGGTCCGTTCCCGCCGCTGCCGTTCGTCCCCGAGGGCGACGACATCTCCGAGCAGATCGATGCCCACCGGCACCTGTTCCCCATCAACGAGATGATGGTCGTGATGGATCCGCCGGAACACACCCGGGCCCGTTCGCTGCTCAGTCGGCTGTTGACCCCGGCCCGGCTGAAGGAGAACGAAGACTTCATGTGGGAGCTGGCCGACCGCCACCTCGACGAATTCATCGGCAACGGGAAGTGCGAACTGCTCGCCGAATACGGCAAGCCCTTCGCCACCCTTGTGATCGCGGACCTGTTGGGCGTGCCCGACGATGACCGCGCGGAGTTCCGGGCGAGTCTCGGGGCGGGCAAGGAGCCCGGAAGTGCGGTTGGCGCACTGGATCACACTCCCGTCGCGGTCAACCCGCTGGAGTGGCTGGACGGAAAATTCACCGGCTACATCAACGACCGCCGCCAGCACCCGCGGGAGGACGTGCTGAATTCGCTTGCCGCAGCGACTTACCCGGACGGCACGACACCGGACGTCGTCGACGTCGTCCGCGCGGCGACATTCCTGTTCGCCGCCGGACAGGAGACCGTCGTCAAGCTGCTCAGCGCATCGACCCGGGTACTGGCCGAGCGCCCGGACCTTCAGGACAAGCTGCGCGCCGACCGCAGCCTGATCGGCAACTTCATCGAGGAATCGCTGCGTATCGAAAGCCCCACCAAGGTCGACTTCCGGCTGGCGCGCAAGACCACCTGTCTCGGCGGCGTGGACATCAAGGCCGGGACCGTGCTGATGCTGTGCCTGGGTGCGGCCAACCGCGACCCGCGCAAGTTCGAGAACCCCGACGAGTTCCACCTCGACCGCAAGAACGTCCGCGAGCACATCACGTTCGGCCGCGGCATCCACACCTGTGCCGGGGCGCCGCTGGCCCGCGTTGAGGCGAAGGTGACGCTCAACCGGCTTCTGGATCGCATGGCCGACATCGCCATCGACGAGACACAGCACGGTCCCGCCGGCGCCCGTCGCTACCGCTACGAGCCGACTTTCCTGCTGCGCGGCCTGAGCGAATTGCATCTCACGTTCAAACCTGTTGCGTGACGACCGCTGCCCGGGAAGCATTGACCGGCATGCTGATCCATCCCTGGGATGCCGCGCTGGACACTGCCGAGTGGCAGACCTGGCTGGCATCGACCGACCGGTTCGGCGTCCTCGCGGTCAACAACATCGACTCCGCGCAGGCGCCGGTGTTGGTGCCGACCCATTTCACCGTGGCCGCCGACGAGCTGTTTATCCACCTCGCGCGACCCAATCCGGTCTGGCAACACCTGGAGGCCGCCACCGAGGTGCGGGTGGCGGTGATCGGTGACTATGCCTACATCCCGACGTATTGGCGCGCCAAGGCCGGTGGCCCCGATGAGGACGGGGTGCCCACGAGCTACTACGCCTCGGTGCAATTCATCTGCCGCCCAACGATTGTCGACGATCCGCAGGGCAAGGCCGACATCCTGCAGGCGCAGCTCGATGACTTCCAGCCCGAGGGGCGCCACGCCGAGGTGGCCGTGGGGGAGGACCCGTACGGCCGGATGCTTCCCGGCATCCGTGGCGTCCGGCTGGCAGTCCAGCGAGTCGAGGCCAAGTTCAAGTACGACGACGCCAACCCGGTCGAACACCGTGAGCGCGTCATCGGTCATCTCGAGGAGCGCGGCCGCGGTCTCGACGCCGGGGTGGCGGTCCAGCAGCGGCGACGCCTGTCCGAGATCGGCGACTGGCGGGCTCGCCGGGGCCAATCCTGACCATTGTGTGGGCCGCCGAGGCCTGCTTAACTTGGACAGGTGTCCAGACAGCGGTCGGATAAGGCAAACGGTCTCGCGGCCCGGGTGACCTGCCCGCTGTGTGAGGCGATGTGCGGGCTTCGGGTGACCGTCGACGGCGACGAGGTGACTGACATCCGCGGCAATCCGGACGACGTGTGGTCGCGCGGGCACATCTGCCCCAAAGGCACCGTTCTCGGGCAACTGCACAACGACCCGGACCGGCTGCGGTCGCCGATGATCAAGCAGCCCAACGGCACCCACGTCGCCGTTTCCTGGGACGAGGCATTCGCCGAAGCCGAGCGGGTACTGCGGCCGGTGCTCGACAGCGACGGCGCCCGAGCGGTCACCGTGTACGTCGGCAACCCGGTGGCACACAATCTGGGCCTGAGTTCCTACATCGGCGCCCTGGTCGGCATCGGAGCGGCGGCCGGCATGGGCGCGTACTACTCGCCGGGCACCGTCGACCAGTGGCCGCTCAACGTGGTCGGCACCTTGTTGTTCGGCGGGATGTGGAACGCACCGATCCCCGATCTGGCCCGCACCGACCATCTCGTGATCATCGGCGCCAACCCGGCAGCCTCGCAGGGCTCGATGCTGTCGGCACCCGACGTCACGGGTCATCTCGCCGGCATCCGTACGCGCGGCGGCCGCGTGGTGGTCGTCGACCCCCGCCGCACCGAAACCGCCCGGCGGGCCACTGACTGGGTGCCGATCCGGCCGGGCACCGACGCGCTGGTGTTGTTCGCCGTGCTGCGCACGCTGGCCGCCGACGGGTTGCTGCGCGAACATCCGCATCTCGACGGCCGGGTCCAGGGGCTCGACGAGGTGATCGCCCTGGCCGAACCGTTCACCCCGGAAGCTGTCGCAGGACCCAGCGGAGTGCCGGCCGCCACGATCCGCAGGCTTGCGCACGACCTCGCCGCGGCGTCGAATCCCGTGCTGTACAGCCGCATTGGAGCCTGCACCCAGGAGTTCGGCACCCTGGCGACCTGGTTGGTGTTCGTGCTGAACACCGCGCTCGGCGCGGTCGACCGGCGCGGGGGAGCGGTGTTTCCCCTGCCGGCGGTCTACTCGCCGATGTTCATGAAGCCACCCGATCAGGCCGGCCCGCGCTGGGAATTCGGCCGCTTCGCCTCTCGCGTGCGCGGGGTCGGGGAGGTGCTGGGTCAATTCCCGGTCAGCTGCCTGGCCGAGGAGATCACGACTCCGGGCGAGGGACGGGTCCGTGGGTTGATCGCCGTCGCCGGCAATCCGGTGATCTCCGCGCCGGCGGCAGGTCGCCTGGACGAGGCCTTGGCCTCACTGGATGCCCTGATCTGCGTGGACAATTGGCTCAACGAGACCACCCGGCACGCCCATGTCATCTTTCCCGGGCTCTCGCCGCTGGAACGCCCGCACGCCGACGACCTGTACTGGATCTATGCCGTCGCCTCCTGCCTGAAGTGGTCGGAACCCCTGTTCGCGCCCGATCCCGGGCGCCCGACCGAATGGGAAGTGCTCCTTCGCCTTTCGGGTGCCTTGTTGGGCACGCCGGTCCCCGACGTGGACGTCACGGCGATGGACGATCTGTACACCGGCGGCCTCGTCGCGACCATGTGCACTCAACCGGGTACGCCGCTGACGGGACGGGACCCGAATGAGGTGATGGGCGCGCTCAAAGGCCAAGGGCCCGAGCGCATCTACGACCTCTACATCCGCCTCGGCCCGTGGGGCGACGGCTTGGGCGCCGACCCGGACGGGATGACTCTCGACGAGGTGCGCAAGCATCCCGACGGCCTGCGACTCGCCGAACTCGACGGTGGCCGCCTGGATTCGGCGGTCACCACGCCCTCCGGCGCGATCGAGCTTGTGCACGATCTGTTCGTCGACGACGTACCCCGGCTGCGGGCACGACTGGACCGCCCCGAGGAGTCGCTGCTGCTGACCAGCCGGCGGCATCTGCGGTCGAACAACTCGTGGTTGCACAATGTGCCGTCGTTGATGCGGGGGCGGGACCGCTGCACGCTGCTGATCCATCCCGAGGATGCCCTGCGAATCGGGGTCGGCGACGGTGAACTCGCCGAGGTCAGCACATCGGAAGGGAAAGTGGCTGTGCCCGTTGAGGTCAGCGACGACATGATGCCCGGTGTGGTCTCGTTGCCGCACGGCTGGGGGCATGGTGTGCCGGGCAGCCGGCTCGGCGTCGCCAACGAACACCCGGGGGTGAACTCCAACCTGCTGAACCCGCCCGACCTGCTCGATATGCCCAGCAACACGCAGGTGGTCAACGGGGTACCGTGCCAGGTGCGCCCGACCGGCTGAGCCGTCTCAGTCGCTGATCGAGTCGGCAAGGCGCTGCAGCAGTTCGGTGAGCACCACTTGCTCCTTGGCCGACAGGATGCCGAACAATTCGTGGGCCGCCGCCGTGTAGGCGCTCGCCCACGTTTCGGCCTGGCGGCGACCGGCCGCGGTGGTCTGCAGCAGCGTCACCCGGCGATCGGAGTCGTCGGCGCAGCGTTCGATCAAGCCTTCGCGGACGAGTGCGTCGATCAGCGTGGAGGCGGTGCCCTGGGTGATGCCCACGGTCCTGGCCAGGTCGGTCAGGCGCACCGGGCCACAGCGATTCACCTCGAAGAGCACCTTCGAGCGCGGGGTCGACACGCCGTGGTCGCCCAGGCGTTCGTCGAGCGCGCGGACGAGGGTCTTGCCCGCGCGGCCGAACGCGTCGGCCAGCGCGACGGCCCGCTGAGGCGATTCGGCGTCGTGTGCTGAGCGTGGAATGTGGCGTCACCTCCCTGGGTTGACAGGAAGCGTAGCGCGCCAGCAGAATAGTTTGACATCAAACAATTCGACCTCAATGCGAACGGATGGTTTCATGACACGCTTCCCACTGGCCGGCTACAACGTCCACCGTGTCGGCTTCGGCGCCATGCAGCTGCCCGGTCCGGGCGTGTTCGGGCCGCCGCGCGACCACGACCAGGCGCTGGCGGTGCTGCGTCGGGCCGTCGACGCCGGCGTCGACCACATCGACACCTCGCAGTTCTACGGCCCCAACGTCGCCAACGAACTGATCCGCGAGGCGCTGCATCCTTATCCCGAGAACCTGGCCCTGGTCAGCAAGGTCGGCGCGCGGCGCGACGACCAGGGCGCGTGGCTGCCCTACAACGAACCGGACCAGTTGCGGGCGGGCATCGAAGAGAACCTGAAGACCCTCGGTGTCGATCAGCTGGCCGCGGTGAACCTGCGGGTGATGGAGAATGAGGCCGACGCGCTGTTCACCGACCAGCTCGGCGCGATGATCACCGCTCGCGACGAAGGACTGATCGCCGGTATCGGGCTGAGTAATGTCAGCCATGAGCAGCTGCTGCACGCGTTGGAGCTGACCGACATCGTCTGCGTCCAGAACCCGTTCAATCTGGTGGACCGGTCATCGCAGCCGGTGCTCGACGAATGCGTCGCGCGCGGTATCGCGTTCGTCCCGTTCTTCCCGCTGGGGTCGGCGTTCCACGAGGTGAATCCCGTGCTGTCGCACCACCTCATCACCGGGGCCGCCGAACGGCTCGGTCACACTCCCGCGCAGGTCGCGCTGGCATGGACGCTGAGCGTTGCCGACAACGTCCTGCTGATCCCGGGCACCTCGTCGCTGGGGCACCTCGAGGAGAACCTCGCGGTCGCCGATATCGAACTCGACGGGGAGACCCGGCGGGAACTGACCGCGGTCGCCTAGCTACTTGAGTTCGGTCGAGGACAGTCCAAGCAGACGACGGGCGACAACCAGCTGCTGAATCTGCTGGGTACCTTCGAAGATGTCGAGGATCTTCGAGTCGCGGGCCCACTTCTCCAGCAGCGTCTGCTCGGAATAGCCTGCGGTTCCGGCCAATTCGACTGCCTTGAGGGTGATGTCGCTGCCGACGCGGGCGGCCTTGGCCTTACCCATCGACGCTTCCTTGGAGTTGGGGATCCCGTTGTCGGCCTGCCACGCCGACCGCACGGTCAGCAGGTAGCCGGCTTCCCAATCCGCCTCCATGCGAAGGAATTCCGCGGCGGCGGCGCTCTGGGCATGGGCGGGCTTGTCGTAGGAGATCTCCACGCCGGCTTCGGTCAGGATCGTGCGGAGTTCCTCGAGGGCGGCACGGGCCACCCCGACAGCCATCGCGGCCACGATCGGGCGGGTGTTGTCGAAGGTCTCCATGACCCCGGCAAAACCCTTCTCCACCTCGATTTCCGGGCTCCCCAATAGGTTCTCCTTGGGGATGCGGGCGTTCTCGAAGCGGATGGCCGCGGTATCGGAGGCCTTGATGCCGAGCTTGTGCTCGAGGCGTTCGACGGTGACTCCGGGGTGCTCGCGCGGGACGATGAACGACTTGATCGCCGCGCGACCCTTGGACTTGTCCAGCGTCGCCCACACCACGATGTGCGTGGCCCGTGAGCCGGCGGTGACATAGATCTTCTCGCCGTTGATCACGTACTCGTCGCCGTCGAGGACCGCGGTGGTCGACACCGCCGCGGAGTCGGAGCCGAACGACGGTTCGGTGATCGCCATGGCGGCCCAGACGTTCTTGCCCAGCCGCTCAAGTTGCTCGTCGGTGGCGACGCCGGAGATCGCGGCGTTACCCAGGCCCTGGCGGGGGACCGACAGCAGCAGGGCGATGTCACCCCAGGAAATCTCCAGTGCGTTGAGCAACGCGGACATGTTGCCGCCGTTGATGTTTCCCTTGGGGCCGTCGTCGCTGTCGCGGAAGGCCTCCGTGCCGGCGAACGAGATCGTGTTGGCCTCGGAGATCCCCTCGAACAGCGTTGCCAGGGTGTCCAGTTCGACGGGGTAGGCGTGCTCGGCGACGTCGTACTTACGCGAGATCGGCCGCAGCATCTCCGCGGCACCCTGGTGCGCCTTCTCGATCACGGCTTCCAGCTTGCGCGGCATTTCGAGATTGATTGCCATGTCAGTCTTTTCCGTTCGTTGGCCGGTGACGGTTACAGGACGACAACACCCTCGGCGACGCCGATGGCCCGCAGATCGCGGTACCAACGCTCCACCGGGTGTTCTTTGGTATAGCCGTGGCCGCCGAGCAGCTGTACACCGTCCAGGCCGATCTGCATGCCTTTGTCGGTGCCCAGCTTCTTGGCCAGCGCGGCTTCGCGTGCGAACGGCAGACCGCGTTCGGCGCGGGCGGCGCCGCGCCAGGTGATCAGTCGCAGGCCGTCGAGTTCGATGGCGATGTTGGCGCACATGAAGGCGACGGCCTGCCGGCGCGCGATGGGTTCGCCGAACGCTTCGCGTTCCTTGACGTAGGGGATCACATAGTCGAGCACCGCATGTGAGGTCCCGACTGCCAGGGCGGCCCAGCCCAGGCGCGACAACGCGATGGCTTCGGAGTAGTCGGCATCGGTGGCGCCGTCTTCACCCAGGCGCGCGGACAGCGGAACCGATACCTTGTTCAGCTCGACCTTGCCCAGGGCGGCGGCGCGGATGCCCATGCTGGGGTCGGCTTTGATCCCCACCCCGGCGCTGGACGCCTCGACGATGAACAGCGCCGGCTTGCCGTCGAGTTGTGCTGCCACAATGAACAATTCGGCATCGGCTGCGGCGGGAACCAGCGATTTGACGCCATCGAGGCGGTAACCGCTGGGAGTACGCACCGCGGTGGTCTTGAGTGCGGTCGGGTCGAATAGCGCATGCGGCTCGGCGATCGCCACGCAGGCCTGCGGCACGTTCTCGCCGGCGAATTCGCTGAGATACGTGGCCTGTTGGTCGGCGCTGCCCCAATGTGTCAGTGCCGAGGCGACGCCGCCGGGCGCCAGGATCGGCAGGGCGAGGCCCATGTCGCCGTAGGCCAATGCCTCGGCCACCAGTGCGTTGGTGACCGTGGTGCGCTGTTCGGCGATGCCGTCGAAGTCCTCGGGGATGTTGATCGCGGTGATACCGAGCTCGGCGGCCTTGGCGATCAAATCGGCGGGATAGGTGGCGGCGGCGTCGGCGTCGTGCGCGGCCGGACGCAGGATCTCCTCGGCGAACTCGTCGACCGTCGCGACGATCATCTTCTGGTCGTCGTCGGGGGTGAGGTCGAAATAGTCACCGCCGCTGGGCCGCAGCCGGGTCGGCGCCTTGCCCGCCCCCTGCACCTTCTTGAACTGCCGGGTGGCCGCGCCCGCGGTGGAGAACACCTGCTTGACGCCGTACTTCAAGCCGCGGTTGAGCGGGTCACGCAGGTGGTAGCGGTCCAGGAATTCCTGGCCGACCAGCGGGGTGACGAGCGCCAGACCGATATCGGTCAGGGAGCGCTTGTGCTTGTACTGCCCGACCGCGCTGTCGCGGGCCCGGGTACTGGTGGATTTCGGGGGGAGTGTGTTGGTCATAGTGGCAGCCTCGTCGATGGTGGGCGTCCTGATCTGATGTCGCTCGGACCTATCTTACTCCAAAGTAAGGTAGATGCCGAAACCCTTGGCGACCCGCAGGTTTTGTTGAGTAGGTCACATGACCGCGGATATCGGGTAGCGGTCTACTCGCACCGCCGCGGCTTCGGCGTTCGAGACTCGATGTGCGAGTTGTTCGAGCACGGCTGGGGGCCGACATGACCATCACAATCGACGCGCCGCGGATGCCGAATGTATTCGACGCGGGGTTGCCCACCGTGGACTACGACAATGAGACGGATCCCTACAGGGCGCTGGCAATGCTGCGGCGCGCGCGCCGGCAGGCTCCGATCGCGCTCGGTCCGCACGGTCCGGAATTCCTGGCCTACGACATCGTCCACGAGGCATCACGCGACCGCAGATTCGTTGTGCCGCAGGGGATGTTCCTCGCATCGCAGGGCATCACGTCCGGTCCGCTGTGGGATCGGGTGGTTGCCACGATCATCAACATGGACGGTGACGAGCACCATCGGCTGCGCCGGCTGGTGTGCAAGGCGTTCACGCCGAGAGCCACGGAACGTCTGCGCACCACCGTCACCGAGGTCATCAACGGACTGATCGACACGTGCACGGCCGACGGCCGGTGCGACGTCGTCTCCGACATCGCGCGGCATTACCCGATCCCGATCATCTGTGCCCTGCTCGGCGTACCAGGCGGGGACTGGGAGCACTTCGCACGCTGGACCGACGAGTTCTTCAAGGCCTTCAGCTGGAATGTCGCCGAAAACGAACCGTCGATCCTGGCCGCCTGGGAAGAGCTGGACGACTATGTCGACGCGATGGTCGCCGAACGACGGCACGAACTCACCGATGACCTGGTCTCCGATCTGATCCGAGCCGAAGACGAGGGTGACCGCCTGACCATCGAGGAACTGCGGATGCTGGTGGCCGGCCTACTGATGGCCGGCACCGATACCACCAGGAACCAGCTCGCCGCGTCGGTGTCCGTGCTGTGCGAGCATCCCGACCAGTGGGCGCTGTTGGCCCGGCAACCCGACCTCGCCGCGCGTGCGGTCGAGGAGACGATGCGCCACTCCCCAATTGTGTTCGGCACGCTGCGTACCGTCGTCGAGGATGTCGAGGTCGCGGGCTACCGCGTCCCGGCGGGTACCTTGGTCATCCTCAATTCGGCTGCGGCGAACCGGGATTCGGGTGTCTGCGAGGATCCCGACCGGCTGGACATCACCCGCACCGCGGCGCTGCCGATGCAGACGTTCGGTGGGGGCGTGCACTACTGCCTCGGGGCCAACCTGGCTCGTCTCGAGCTGACCGAGGCGCTGACGGTCATGGCGCGACGCATGCCGAACATCCGTCGCACCGGGCCCGCGCCGTGGAAGCCGCTGAGCGGTTTGAGCGGACCCGCGACGCTGCCCGTCGCATTCGACCCGGGGTACTAGCCGCCCGCCAGACGCGCCAGCGTTGCGTCGTGCAGCAACCCGTTCGTGGCAACGGCGTGGCCACCGTGGGGGCCGGGTGCTCCGTCGAGATTGGTGAAGGTGCCGCCGGCTTCGCGGATCAAAATGTCCAGTGGGGCCAGGTCCCACAGCTTGACCTCGGGTTCGGCGGCGATATCGACGGCGCCCTCGGCGACCAGGCAGTAGGAGAAGAAGTCGCCGTAGGCGCGCACCCGCCACACGTCGTCGGTCAAAGCGAGGAACTGCTCGCGCCGCCCGAGATCGGCCCACCCGGACAGGCTAGAGAACGACAGGCTGGCTGAGCCCAAGTCCGCGACACCGGATACCGACAGAGTGCGCGCCGGCCCGTCGCCGGTCGTCGCGAACGCGCCCAGTCCGCGGCCCGCCCACCATCGCCGGTTCAACGCCGGAGCGCTCACCGCGCCGACAATCGGAATGCCGTCGTCGAGAAGCGCGATCAGGCTGGCCCACACCGGCACGCCACGGACGAAATTCTTGGTGCCGTCGATCGGGTCGATCACCCACTGCCTGCCTTGGAATTCGGCGGTGCCGCCGTACTCCTCACCGAGCACGGCATCATCCGGGCGCTCGCGGGACAAGACCTCCCGCAGGTCCGCCTCGACCGCCTCATCGGCGTCGGTGACCGGCGTGAGGTCGGGTTTGGTGTCGACACGCAGATCCAGTGCCCCGAACCGGTCGAGGGTGATCGCGTCGGCCCGGTCGGCGAGCTGCAACGCCACCGAGAGGTCTGCCCGTACATCGTGGCCGCTCATGCCAGCAGTCCTACCATGGCCGCATGTGGGAGTTCTTCGTGATACTGCTCATCGTCGGCGCGCTGGTCCTGGTTCTGGCGCCGCGCATCATGCGCCGTGGCCCACGCGGCGAGGTGGTGCACGGCACGCTGCTGGTGACCGGGGTGAGCCCACGCCCGGACGCCACCGGTGAGCAGTTCGTCACGATCAGCGGCGTCATCAACGGCCCGACGGTCAACGAGCACGTCGTCTATCAGCGGATGGCGGTCGATGTGAACAGCTGGCCGACGATGGGCCAGCTGATTCCAGTGGTGTACTCGCCGAAGAATCCGGACAACTGGAATTTCGCGCCGCCCGAGCAGGTCTAAGCCAACGAGATCGACGCCAGCGTGGTGCCTTCTCGAACTTCTGCGCGCTCACGTCGATCTCGATGCACCCTGAGCCGACTTAAGCCCGCGGCGCGTCCATGCACTGGTCGATGAGGCGGTCGATCACCGCCAGCAGTCCCTCGTCGAGCTCCGTGCGCGGCTGACCGCCGAGCGCGTTGGACATCGCATGGTGGTAGAGGCCGTCCCCGATGAGCTTGACCGTGCGCGCGACGTCACGGTCGCCGAGTGCCTCGGTCAGCACGCTTAGCCACTGGTCGGAGATCTGCTCGATGGCCGCCCGCGCCCGCGGATCGCCGGCCTGCTGCAGGCGGGCCACCGCGACCAGCGTGCGATCCAGGGGCGTGTTCGCGTAGTGGGAGGTGCGGATGTAGTGCCGTGCCGGCCCGTCGGCCGCGTTGCGCATTTTGTCGACGTCGTCGGCGGCCAGCGCGATCAGTCGCTCACACAGGGCTTCGGCGAGCTGGTCCTTGGACGGGAAGTGGTACAGGAGACCGCCCTTGGACACCCCCGCCCTGGCGGCCACCGCGTCCAGCGTGGCGTGGCGCTCGCCGTCGACGGCCAGCGCGTCGGCGTAGGCATCGAGGATGCGCTCACGCGAGGTCGCCATTGGCTGAGTTTATCGACTTTCGGACTGTACCGTCTGGACGGTACAGTCGAGGGGCATCGGAGTACTGAAACCAATTGATGGAGAGATAACCGTGCGCGCCTATGCCGAGCTCATTCGAGTTCCGGGCGTGGTCAACGTGACCGCCTCACAACTTTTCGCACGGTTGCCTCTGGGCATGCTGTCGCTGGCGATCCTGCTGCATGTGCAGGCCCGCACCGGTTCGTTCGCGGTGGCGGGCGCCGTCGTGGCGTGCACCAGCATCGGTGAAGCGATCGCCATGCCGATGACATCGCGTCTGCTCGGCCGCATCGGTATGGTCCCGACCCTGGTGTCCGCGGCCGTGGTCAACGGCATCTGCATGCTCGCGTTGGCCTTCGTCCACGTCCCCGGCCCGGTGCTGATGGGACTGGGCTTCCTGATCGGCGCCTCGGTGCCGCCGCTGCTGCCCGCCGTGCGCTCGCTGTACCCCCAGATGGTTCCGGGGGAGGGGCTGCGAGCCCTCTTCGCGTTGGATACCACTGCGCAGGAACTGATTTGGGTGATCGGCCCAGTCGCCGCCACATTCCTCGCGTCGGCCATCTCGACCGCGATCCCGCTGCTGTTCTCCGCCGGCGTCACGGTGGTGGGCACCGCGTGGTTCCTGCTGAGCGCGCGCCGGTTGAAGCCGCGCATCGATCGCAGCGTCGTCGCCTTCGGGCGAGTGCTGATCAACCCCGCCGTCATTCTGGCGATGGTGGCCAGCCTCGCGCTGGTGGCCTCCTTCATGGCGCTGGAAGTCGGCGTGCTCGCCCTGTTCGGCAACCACAACCTGTCGGCCGGGGTGGCACTGGGCGTGGCCAGCCTCGGCTCACTGATCGGCGGCGTGCTGTTCGGCCATCGTCACCTCGGCGTGCGCGGTCTGGCGACGTCCATGACCGTCGTCGCCGCGGGCACGGCGGTGTTCGGTCTGGTCGACGGATGGGCGCTGCAACTCACCGCACTGTTCGCCTCCGGACTCGGCTTCGCCCCCGCCCTGGCCGCCCTCTACGTGATGGTGTCGCGGGAAATCGCCGAGCACTCGGCCGCTGAGGCGTTCGGCTGGCTCAACAGCGGCGCGCTCGTCGGCGGCGCCATGGGCACCGCGATCGGCGGCGTGGTCGTCGACAGCTACGGCTCGTTCGCGGTGATCATGGTGTCCGCCGCGCTGGCTCTGCTCGCCGCGTGCACACCGCTCGTGGCGCGCACCGCCGGACCGGTCGGTGGGCTGTCGCGGGAGAAGGTCGTCTGCGAAATCTAGCCGTGGCCGATGCGCAGTAGCTCGGCCACGCTGGTGAGCTTGACCCGCGGGCGGCCGTGCGGCTCGCCCGCGCCCCGCTCGTGCGCGTCGATCAGCTTCCAGTGGTCGTCGGTGATCAGTTTGGGCTGCCGCGACAGCAGCCACTCGACGAGCGTCTCGCCGTGGTCGTCGCCGAAGTCGCCGAGCTCGCGGCCGTCGAGGTCGGCCAGCAGCGTCGCGACGGTGTCGGCGGAGTCCTTCTTGTTGCTGCCGATGACCCCGGACGGGCCGCGTTTGATCCAGCCGACGACGTACTCGTTGGCGCTGCCGTCGACGCGTCCGTCGGTGTGCGGGATGGTGCCCGAACGGTCGTCGAACGGCAGGCCCGGTGTCGGGATGCCGCGGTAGCCGACCGCACGCACCACCAGCTGGGCGGGCAGTTCCTCGCGCACGCCGGTGTCCTTGGCGACGATGCGGCCGCCCTCGTCGACGAGCTCGTTGCGGCCCAGCACCACCGACTCGACCCGGCCGTCGCCCTTGATCTCGATGGGCGAGGTTTGGAACCGAAACACGATGCGGCGCTTGGCTCCTCGCGGTTGGGTGTCGGCATACCCGCGCAGCACCTTGATGTTCAGCTTGACGGTCTTACCCGCCGCCTCCAGCTGTTCGTCGGTGATCGACTCGAAGTCGGCGGGGTCGACGATGACGTCCACGTCGGCCATGGCCTCCAGGTCGCCCAGCTCACGCAGCTCCAGCGTGGTGAACGTGGCCTGCAGTGGCCCGCGGCGGCCGATCACGACGACCTCCTCGACGCCTTTCGCGTGCAGCAGGTCGAGCGCATGGTCGGCGATGTCGGACTTCGCCAGCTCGCGGGGATCGCTGACGAGGATGCGCGCGACGTCGAGCGCGACGTTGCCGTTGCCAACGACGATGGCGCGCCCGGTCGACAGGTCCGGCGCCATGTCTTCGAAGTGGGGGTGCGCGTTGTACCAACCGACGAAGTCGACGGCGGCGACGCTGCCCTCCAGCTCCTCGCCGGGGATGCCGAGCGGGCGGTCCGACTGCGCCCCGATCGCATACACGACGGCGTCGTACTTCTGTGCCAGTTCCTGCGCCTGTACGTGCTCGCCGACGCGGATGTTGCCGAAGAACCGGAACCGCTCATCGAGCGAGGTCTTCTCGAATTGGGCGCTGATGGTCTTGATCTTGGGATGGTCTGGCGCCACGCCGGAGCGCACCAAACCAAAGGGGGTGGGCAGCATCTCGAGCATGTCGACGTGCACATCGGGCCCGCCGGCGGCGACCGAACTGTCCGCGAACTTCAGCAGCGATGCCGCCGCGAAGTATCCGGAAGGGCCTGCACCAACGATCGCGACAAAGTAAGGACGCATCCTCGCGCTTTCTCTCCGGACCCGGCTGCGCGCAAGGGGCTGTCGCGTCGCAGTCGAGAAGCACCGCTATGGGCTGAGCGGCGCCACATCCTGGTTGACAAATGTGATGCTAGTCGCGCGACCGGCGCGGCAACCCCAGAAGTCTCAGGAGCTGCCGTGGATCACAACGTGTCGCGGCGCCGGTACCCTGAGGAGCCGTGGACCTCGATCGTCAGTCAGATATCGCCGCCCTCGACACCACCTTGACGACGGTGGAGCGAGTGCTCGACATCGATGGGCTGCGCGCGAAGATCGAGAAGCTCGAACACGAGGCCGCCGACCCGAATCTGTGGAACGACCAGAGCCACGCCCAGCGCGTCACCAGTGAACTCTCCCACGCCCAAGGTGAACTGCGTCGCGTCGAAGGCTTGCGCAGCCGCCTCGAGGATCTGCCGGTGCTCTACGAATTGGCGGCCGAAGAGGGCGGCGACGACGAGCTCGCCGAGGCCGACGCCGAACTCAAATCCTTGCAGGCCGACATCGAACAGATGGAGGTCCGGACCCTGCTGTCCGGCGAGTACGACGAGCGCGAGGCCGTCGTCACCATCCGGTCCGGTGCGGGTGGCGTCGACGCCGCCGATTGGGCCGAGATGCTGATGCGGATGTACATCCGCTGGGCCGAGCAGCACAACTACGGCGTCGAGGTGTTCGACACCTCCTACGCCGAAGAGGCGGGCATCAAGAGCGCGACGTTCGCCGTCCACGCGCCCTACGCCTACGGCACGCTCTCGGTCGAGCAGGGCACCCACCGGCTGGTGCGCATCAGCCCGTTCGACAACCAGAACCGGCGCCAGACCTCGTTCGCCGATGTCGAGGTGCTGCCGGTCGTGGAGACCACCGACCACATCGAGATCCCCGAAGGCGATCTGCGCGTCGACGTCTACCGCTCCAGCGGTCCCGGCGGTCAGTCGGTCAACACCACCGACTCCGCAGTCCGACTGACACACATCCCCACCGGCATCGTCGTCACCTGCCAGAACGAGAAGTCGCAGCTGCAGAACAAGGTGTCAGCGATGCGTGTTCTGCAGGCCAAGCTCCTGGAACGCAAACGACAAGAGGAACGCGCCGAGCTCGATGCCCTCAAGGGCGACGGCGGGAGTTCCTGGGGCAACCAGATGCGCTCCTACGTTCTGCACCCCTACCAAATGGTCAAGGATCTGCGCACCGAGTACGAGGTCGGCAATCCTGCGGCGGTCCTGGATGGGGACATCGACGGGTTCCTGGAAGCGGGGATCCGGTGGCGCAACCGACGAGATGACGACGACTAGCACCTACCTGGCATTTGGCCTTGCCGATCACTGGAGCAACTTCTGGCACGGCCAGTACGGCGTGTGGATCGTGACCAGAGGCGTCCGCATCGCACTGTTGCTGATCGGCGGGCTGTTGGGCGCGCGGTTCATCAACTGGCTGTCCCGCAGGATTACCCGGCGCATCGACGCGCAGTACCAGCAGACCGACCAGATCGTCCGTACCGAGAGCGCCAAGCATCAGCAGGCCGTGGCCTCAGTGGTGTCCTGGGTGTCGATCGCACTGCTGTTCGTGATGGTCGTCGTCGAGATCGGTGACGTCTTGTCGATACCGGTCAGTTCGCTCGCCGCGCCCGCAGCAGTGTTGGGTGCCGCCTTGGGTTTCGGTGCGCAGAACCTGGTGAAGGACATGTTGGCCGGGTTCTTCATCATCACCGAGCGGCAGTACGGCTTTGGTGACCTGGTTCAGCTGAGCATGGTCGGCGCCCCGAAAGACTCGCTCGGCACCGTCGAGGAGGTCACCCTGCGGGTGACCAAGCTCCGCACGCCCGAAGGCGAGATGTACACCGTGCCCAACGGGAACATCGTCAGATCGTTGAACCTGTCGAAGGACTGGGCGCGAGCGGTCGTCGATGTCCCGGTGCCCACCTCCGCCGACCTCAACCGCGTCAACGACGTGCTGCACACCGTGTGCAACGACGCGATGCTCGACGAGGATCTGCGAAAGCTACTTCTGGACAAGCCGGCCTTGATGGGTGTGGAGAGTCTCGAGGTCGATTCGGTCAATCTGCGGATGGTGGCCCGCACCCTGCCCGGTAAACAGTTCGACGTCGGCCGCCGGCTGCGGGTGATGGTGATCGCCGCCCTGGCGCAGGCGGGCATCACCACCCCGGCGGAGAAGACCCCCACACTGGGCGCGATGACTCCGTCGGGAACGAGCGACGATGTAGCCCGCAGTCAGGACAAAGCGCAGTGACCAATCAATCGAGCAAGTCGAAGCGCGATGATCGCGGCTGGCCGACATATCTTCCGGGTGGTCGCATCCGCACGTCCACTGCGGGCCTGATGGTGTCCTTCGTCGCCCTCTTCTGGGTGTACCAGAACTACGAGCCGCCCTCGCCGCAGCCAGCTCCCGCGAACCAAGTGGTGCCGCCGGGCTTCGTGCCCGACCCGTCGTACACGTGGGTGCCCCGCACCGATGTCCGGGACCGCACCACGACCACGAGGACGACGACCACAACGACGACGACGGAGACGACGACCCCGACGGAGACGACGACTCCGACCACGTCACCCACGTCACCCACGTCACCGACGTCCACGACGTCGCCGAGCCCGGCGCCGTTTCAGATCCCTGGGCTGCCCACTCCGACCCCGTCACCTGCGCCGGTCCCCACCCCGGCACCGGGCCAGGGGCCCATGGTGACGCCCGCGGCGCCGACGCAGTAGCCGGGCCGGCGGCCGTGGACGGCTACACTGGCGTGCCGTGATGATCACCCTCGACCATGTCAGTAAGCAGTACAAGTCGTCGGCACGGCCAGCCCTCGACAACGTCAGCGTCAAGATCGACAAGGGTGAGTTCGTCTTCCTCATCGGCCCGTCCGGCTCCGGCAAGTCCACGTTCATGCGGCTGCTGCTGGCCGAGGAAACACCCACCTCCGGCGACCTGCAGGTGTCGAAGTTCCACGTCAACAAGCTCTCCGGTCGCCAGGTGCCCAAGCTGCGCCAGGTGATCGGCTGCGTGTTCCAGGACTTCCGGCTGCTGCAGCAGAAGACGGTGTTCGAGAACGTCGCCTTCGCCCTGGAGGTGATCGGCAAGAAACCCGACACCATCAACCGCGTGGTGCCCGAAGTCCTAGAGATGGTGGGTCTGTCGGGCAAGGCCAACCGGCTGCCGGCCGAGCTGTCCGGCGGTGAGCAGCAGCGCGTGGCGATCGCGCGCGCCTTCGTCAACCGCCCCCTGGTGCTGCTGGCCGATGAGCCCACCGGCAACCTGGACCCGGAAACCAGTAAGGACATCATGGATCTGCTCGAGCGGATCAACCGCACGGGCACCACCGTGTTGATGGCCACCCACGACCACCACATCGTCGACTCCATGCGCCAGCGCGTGGTGGAGCTGTCCCTGGGCAGGCTCGTCCGCGATGAGCAGCGTGGTGTCTACGGAATGGATCGTTAAGTGCGCTTCGGCTTCCTAGTCAACGAGGTCTTCACCGGGCTTCGCCGCAACGTCACCATGACGGTGGCCATGATTCTGACGACGGCCATCTCGATCGGCTTGTTCGGCGGTGGCCTGCTGGTGGTGCGCCTGGCCGACCACTCGCGCAACATCTACCTCGACCGCGTCGAAACCCAGGTGTTCCTGACCAACGACGTGTCGGCCAACGACCCCACCTGTGACGCCGACCCCTGTAAAGCGTTGCGCGCCAAGATCGAAGCTCGCAATGATGTGCGTTCGGTCCGGTTCCTGAACCGCGATGACGCCTACAACGACGCCACCCGCAAGTTTCCGCAGTACAAGGACGTCGCGAGCAAGGACTCGTTCCCGGCGTCGTTCATCGTCAAGCTGGACAATCCCGAGCAGCACAAGGATTTCGATGCCGCGATGGTGGGCCAGCCCGGTGTGCTCAACGTGCTGAATCAGAAGGAGTTGATCGATCGGCTCTTCGCGGTGCTCGACGGGCTGTCGGCGGCGGCGTTCGCGGTCGCGGTGGTGCAGGCGATCGGTGCGATTCTGTTGATCGCCAACATGGTTCAAGTCGCGGCCTACACCAGACGCACGGAGATCGGGATCATGCGCATGGTGGGTGCCACGCGGTGGTACACCCAGCTGCCATTCCTCCTGGAGGCGGTGCTGGCGGCGACCATCGGTGTGGTGATCGCGATCGTCGGGTTGATCGTGGTGCGGGCGGCGTTCCTGGAGAACGCGCTCAACCAGTTCTACCAGGCCAATCTGATCGCCCGGATCGACTACGCCGACATCCTCTACATATCGCCGATCATGTTCGGCGTCGGCGTGTTGATGGCCGGTCTCACCGGCTACGTCACGCTGCGCCTGTACGTACGGCGGTAGCGGTGGCCAAGAATCCGGACAAGAAACCCGAACGCAAGATCGTCGCCTCCAATCGCAAGGCGCGGCACAACTATTCGATCCTCGACACCTACGAGGCCGGAGTTGTCCTGCAGGGCACCGAGGTGAAGAGTCTGCGGGAAGGCCACGCATCGCTGGCCGATGCGTTCGCCACCGTCGACGACGGCGAGATCTGGTTGCGCAATCTGCACATCCCGGAGTATCACCACGGCACCTGGACCAACCACGCGCCGCGGCGCAATCGCAAGCTGCTGCTGCACCGCAGCCAGATCGACACGCTGGTGGGCAAGATCCGCGACGGCAATCTGACCCTGGTGCCGTTGTCGTTGTATTTCTCCGACGGCAAGGTGAAGGTCGAGTTGGCGCTGGCGCGCGGTAAGCAGGCGCACGACAAGCGGCAGGATCTGGCCAAGCGGGACGCGCAGCGTGAGGTGATCCGGGAGTTGGGCCGCCGGGCCAAGGGCAAGCTCTGATCGGGATCCTGCTCGCGCTGGCATCGGCAATCGGTTACGGCGTCAGCGATTTCGTCGGCGGTATCGCGGCGCGACGGGTGGCCGCACTGCGCGTGGTGTTGGTGTCCTATCCGCTGGCGATGGTGCTGCTCGGGATTCTGGCGCTGATCTTCGGTGGCACGGTGTCGACGCCGGCGGTGGTCTGGGGCCTGCTGTGCGGGGTGAGCCAGGCCTTCGGTGTGTGGTGGTTCTACGCCGCGCTGGGTGCCGGCCCGATCTCGGTGGTGTCGCCGCTGACCTCGGTGTTGGTGGCCGCGGTACCCGTCAGTGTGGGACTGGCGATGGGGGAGCGGCCCGGCGTGATCGCGGGGGTGGGCACCGTGCTGGCGCTGATCGCGGTCGTGCTGGTCAGCCGGCAGGCCACCGATGAGGACGTGCGCCCGCACAGGTTCACCGCAACCGTGGCATGGCTGACCGTCGGCTCGGGTCTGGCGTTCGGCCTGAATTTCGTCCTGCTGCACCAAGCTCCGGCCGATGCTCACCTGTGGCCGCTGTTCTTCGCGCGGGTGTCGGCGACGGCGATCGTGCTCGCGGTGGCCGCATTCAGCGGCCATTTCCATGCGCCACGGGGATTTCCGCTGAAGATGGCGATATTGGCCGCGTTGTTGGACACCGTCTCCAATGTCGCCACGCTGCTGGCGCTGCAGGCCTCGCTGCTCTCGCTGGCGAGCGTGCTGATGTCGCTCTATCCGGCGGCTACGGTGCTACTGGCGATCGTGGTGCTGCGTGAGCGGGTCACCCGCTGGCAGGTGCTGGGCATGGTGATGGCGTTGGTCGCCGTCGGGATGATCTCGGTCCGCTAGTGTGCGCCGGAACCGAGGTCAACCCGAACGCCCGACATATGGTCCCAAAGGGGCCGCCCCTGCGCTGAGGCCGACCTCAACGCGATCTGCCCACGAAACCAACACGTGAGCTTCTGTTACAGCAAATCGTGAGCGGCCGGCATTCCGTTACATCGTCGGTTAGCGCAACGTCTCGCTGGGCACGTCGTAGCGCTCCTGGTAGGCGCGGACCTGTTCGCGCAATTCCTCGGCGTCGAGTCCGGTATCGGCCCAGGTGTAGCGTTTGCCGCCGCCGTCACCGGGGTGGGCCGCAAGATGGTCACGCATGCGCTGTTCGGCGACCGGGGTCAATTCGCGACCGAGGCGGTCATAGATCGCGCCGATGGTCGCGAAGGGGTCCTGCATGAAGTCGGCGAACCGCACGTTGACGATCCGGTCCTCGCTGATCACGCCGTCGTCCACCCAGGTCATCAGACGGTTGAGGCCCAGGATGTTCTCGGCCGCGCATTGCCCGGCGGCGCGTTGAACGGTCGCGTTGTCGCTGGCCAGCTTCTGTAGGTGGGCGATCAGCGCGCTGATCGAGGAGATCACCACCAGCGGGTCACGGTGCGTCTGGACCAGGATCGCGTCGGGGTATTCGGCCAGCAGCTTGTCCAACGTCCACAGGTGGGCCGGGCTCTTCAGCAGCCACTGGCCGGGCACACCGGACTGCAGATGCTGCAGATACTGGCGGTGATAGCGGTAGGCGGCGGCATGGTCGGCGTCGTACATCAGCCACTGCTGATAGCTCGGCAGGCGGTACTGGGTGGGGAAGATCATGCTGCAGAACGTCCCGC
Organism: Mycolicibacterium crocinum; assembly: GCF_022370635.2. The sequence goes on from NZ_CP092362.2 coordinate 1,934,233, forward strand.
CGGTCATCCGCACGCATTCCTGGCCGCCGCGGGCGCTCATCGGATGGAACTTCATGAAGCCGGGCATCAGCTGCTCGGTCATCTCCAGTTGCGCCTGGGTCTCATCGATGCGCGGGTCGGTCGCGTACGTGTCGGGTTGGGGGACCGGGAAGGGGTGGTCGACCTCCCACGTCAACGGCGGCCGCAGGTCGGGGTCTTGGCTGAGCAGGTCATAGAGGATCGTGGTGCCGGTGCGTGGCTGGCCGAGGATGAAGATCGGCTGTTCGATCCGCTCGTCGGCGACCTCGGGATGTTCGGTGCGCCACGCGGTGATTTGCAGGCGATTACGCAGCGGCACAATCACATCCGCGGCGGCGATCTCTACGCCGAGCGGGGACAGATCAGCCTCGTGGACCAAGCCGTCGACCAGGCGGGAGAGGTTCGCCCGCCAGCCGTCGTCGGCGCCGAAGTCGTCACTGCCGGCCAGCTCGCAGGCCTGCTCGATGAGCTTGGCCGGATCAAGGCGGGCCTCGACTGCGCTCGTCACTTCTGAACCTCCTTGTCCAGCAGGCGAACTGTCACGTCCGGTGCGTTGGGGTTGTCCAGCCAGCGAACGACGATGAAACCGCGTCGACGTCCACCGGTGTCCAGCCAGTGGCCCTCGCCGGAGTCTTCGGCGCCGATCGTGAGCCGGACGTATCCGTCGGGATCGGGATTGACGCCCTTGTTGGTCACCGAGCTGGAGCGTAGCAGCGGCTCCAGGCATTCATGCCAGATACTCTCCAAAGTCACTGACCAGTAACGGGTTTCAGGAGGACGGAACGTCAGCTGCAGATTCTGGTGTGGCTCGAGTGAGAACATGCCGAGCATGTAGAGGTTGTCGGGCGTGGTGTTCTCGCCGCCGAGATTCTCCGCGCCCGAGGTGATCAGGATGTTGGGAGTCTCCAACAGGTCGGGACGCACGGTGCGGTGCAAGGTGGTGAGTTTGACGATCGTCCAGCCCATCGCGGTGAGCTGCGCCGCCAGCGCCTCGTCGGATAGCGGCGCCGGCGGGGGTGCTTCACCTAGTAACGAGATATCAAGGTGGACAGGGATCTCGGTGGCCGGATCGGCGATGTAGTCGCGCACAACGATCGAGGTGGCGTCGTCCGGGATCTCGATGAACTGCGCGCCGTTCAGGTCGTCGTCGCCCGGACGGGTGGCGGCGAACACGATGTTGAACCGGCCGCCGTCGCCGAGGACCAGATCGCGGTCGGATAGGTAGTTGCTCATCCGGCGTGGGTTCATCCCAGTGCCGGCCAGAACCTGAAGGCCCAGGTAGGTGGATGTGCCGCGGGTGCCGGTGACGCGATAGGCCCGGTCACCGCTGATCATGGCCAGCGGGTAGGCGCCGTGCGGGTTGGGTCCGCCAACGAACCGAAACGGGGTGCACATGTCGACGAAGCGCGGATGGTCCGGGTCGATATCCACCGACAGTTCCGTGCAGAGCGCGATCACGCGGTTGAGCACGCGCAGACCCTCGAGCAGCTCGCGCTCGTCCCGCGCGTCCTCGGTGATCTGGCCGGTCAGGTCGTCGAGGACTTTGCGGACGAATCCCCATGCCTCTAGCGACTTTTCGCCACTCATCTGCTCCTCATTCTTTGATCGGGCACGGGGCCATGGAGTTGACCGCGCGGGAGATTCGGTCGGACAGTGAGCCGCCGTCGCGGAGCCAGTCGTCGATGGAGATCCGCACCGACGCCATCGCCAGGGCACCGATGAGGCGCGGGCGCGGGTCGTCGACGGTCAGATCGGTCAACCGGGGCGCGATCGCCTCGGCGATGGCCGTCTCGAAGTTCAGGTAGCAGAGCAGGGTCCACGCCCGCAGGCTCAGCGAGTCGCGGGTCTGGCGTTCGACCTCGGCGATGCTGCTCTCGACAACGCTGAAGCCCGGGGTGAGTTCGGCGAACGCGGCGCTGAGTGCGTCGTTGACGGACAGGTCGGCGGGTTGGCGCCGCAGGGCGTCGGTGATCGCGGCGATCCACGTCGAGGTGAAGCCCTCAGCGACGGCGTACTCCTTGGACTCGAAGTACCGGAAGAACGTCGCGCGGGCCACGTCGGCCTCGTCGGCGATCTGCTCGACGGTCGTCGCGCTCAGTCCGTTGGCCGACACCAGTCGGGCCGCCGCGGTGGCGATGCGTTCCCGGGTTCGCTGCCGTTTCCGGACGCGCAGACTTTCAGACATCGTCTCACTGTAGACAGAGTCTCATTTTCTGTGGCGAATTCGCGCCGAACGTCACCCCAGAGTCACGTTCGATGCCCAGCGTGACTCTGGAGTGACGCTCGGCGAGTCAGGGGGCGCGGGATTAATCCACTTCAGTTCGCGGTTGCAACTCGCGTACCATTGAATGTCCGGCCGAACCTCGGCCGGGATGCGAGGGGCTGAACGGTTTCGACTTCGCGCATCGAATCAAGGGAAGCGTGCCGGTGCAGGCAAGAGACCACCGTAAGCGTCGTTGCAACCAATTAAGCGCCGATTCCAATCAGCGCGATTACGCTCTCGCTGCCTAAGCGAAGCTAATCCGTCAGACCGGGAGGGCCCTCGGCCCGGACCCTGGCGTCATCTAGAGGGACCCACCCACGGGTTCGGTCGCGGGACCCGTGGGGACATCAAACAGCGACTGGGATCGTCATCCTGACTCGTTCGCATGATCAGGAGATCCGAGTAGAGGCGAGGTGGACTGCGCACGGAGAAGCCTTGAGGGAATGCCGTAGGACCCGGGTTCAATTCCCGGCAGCTCCACAACTAAGCGGGCCAGGCCGAAAGGCCTGGCCCGCTTCGTTCTCATCACATCTTGACCGTCGGCACCAGCCGGGTGAGGTTCCACAACTGGTTGCGCCGGGCCGCCAGCGAGGTCAGCAGCATCGACCCCAACCACAGCGCGACCATGAAGATCAGCGCCTGCCACAGCCGACCGTCGATGCCGCCGAGGATCAATTGCCGTAGCCCGTTGACGCCGTAGGTCATCGGGTCGAGCCGGTGCAGAGACTGGAACGGCTTGGTGGTGGTCTCGACCGGATACAGCCCGCCGGCGCTGACCAGTTGCAGCATCAGCAGCGTCATCAGCAGCACCTTGCCCAACACCGGGCCGAGCAGGGCGCTGATGGCCTGTGCCACCGCGATAAAGGCGCAGGAAGCCAGGATCATGAAGCCCAGCATCGCCACCGGATGTTCGGCGTGCACGTGCAGGGCGAAGCGCACGACGCCGTACAGGATCACGGCCTGGGGGATTCCGATCATGACCGCGGGCAGGTAACTGGCCAGCGTGACGCGGATCGGGCTGATCTCCGCTGCGATGGCACGGTTTTGCAGCGGTCGGAACGCCATCCACAACAGCATGGCGCCGAAGAACAGCGCGAGTGTGAGGAAGAACGGTGCCATACCGGTGCCGAAGTTCGGCGCCGAATTCTCGTGCGAACTTGTCAGCTGAACCGGACCACCGATCGCCTCGGCGATGGCGTCCTTCTGCTGTGGAGTCCAGTCTGGGACCTTCTGCGCGCCATCGGACAGCTTGGTCGCCAGCTCGTTCGATCCGGAACTCAACTGTGCCGTGCCGGATTTCAGCTGCCGGGCGCCGTCATCGAGTTTGACGATGCCGGCGTTGAGCTGTGCATTGCCCGACGCCACCTGCCGGGCGCCGTCGCGCAGTTGGTTGAGCTTGTCGGTGAGTTCTCTACCCTTGGCCGAGATATCGCTCAGCGCGGAACCGACGGGACCGCCCGCATCGGCTGCAGCACGTGCCTTGTCGAGCTTGGCCTGGATGTCCGGGGTCCGCTGGTGGGCCAGCAGCTGGTCGCGGGTATCGCGCAGTTTTCCGGTGGCGATCACCGACACCGAATCCTGGTTGGCGGACAGGCTGTCGATGATCGAGGTCAACGACTGGGCGGCAGCGTCTTGGGCTCCCGTGATGGTGTCGAGTTCGGTGGACGCCTGCGTCAGCGCCGACGAGCTGTCCTGTACCTGGCCGTTGACCTGATCGCTTTGGGTGCTGATCTGAGCCACCAGGTTGGTCATCTTGAGTAGGGGATCGGTGGCGGTGTTGATGCCGTCGGACAGGGTGCGGGAGCCGGCCGCCAGTTCCGCGGATCCGCTACGCGCGCTATCGAGGCCGGCCACCAACTGGCTTGCGCCCGTGTCGAGTTGGGCTGCGCCGTCGGAGAGTTGTCGGGCTCCGTCCGCTGCCTGTTTGATCCCCGTCCCCGACGTCGTGATCACCGACAGCACCTGGTTGACCGCCTGCCCGGAGATCCTGGTCGATACGGCGTTGAGTACCTGCTCTATCGCGGTGCGGCCGATGCTCGACGAGATGTAGTTGTTCGCGTCGTTGTATTCGGCGATCAGCTGTGCCTTGCGGGGATTGCCGGTAGTGGGCGAAGCGATGGCCTCGCTGAAGTCCGGTGGCAATTCCAGCATGAAGTAGTACTTGCCGTGCGCGACCCCGTCGCGTGCCTCGGCATCGTCGACAAGGTGCCAGTCCAGGCTTGCGTCGTCGGTGAGACTGTCGGCGATCTGGGTGCCGACGTTCATCGGCTCACCGGACACTGTGGTGCCCCGGTCCGAATTGACCAGTGCCACAGGGAGCTTATTCACATGTCCGAACGGATCCCAGTACGCCCAGAGATACAGCGCACCGTAGGACAGCGGCATCAACATCAAGACGACGATGGCGATCCGCGTCATCCGATTTCGGGCGAAGCGTTTGATCTCCGACCCCAGGGCAAGTCCGCCCACCATCTCCTCAGTCCTTTCCCGCAGTGTTCGGGATGTGTATGTCGTGCTCGGGTGCCTCGTCGCCGAGCGAATTCGTCACGCCCACAACGACCAGCCGGTCGGCGGCAATGGCGCCAAGGCGTTGCGCGGCCTGCGCCCGTCGTCCGCTGTCACGGACCTGTTCGAGATCACCGACCACCAGGACCGGTCGGTCCGAGCACAGCGCCAGGGCGATCTGCAGCAGGAATATCTCCAGGTCGCCCAGGTCGCCGAGGTAGTCGGTCGGCGCCGGACGTTCGATATCTCCGAACGCTAGGGCCAGCACGTCCCGGTCGGCATGGGCACTCGACCGCCGGAACAGGGGAGCGAGCCAGCGGCGCTGCTCGGTCACGACAGTTCCCACGGTGACGGCCTCGTCCAGATCGTCGATGTCTGCGAAGGCCGCTATCGCGCAGTGCCTTCGGATGGCCCGCGGTGCGGTGTCGCCGAACACGGCGACGGTGCCGGCGCTGGGCTTGAGCCGGCCGGCCAGGGTGAGTAGCAGTGCCTTCTGGCTGTGGCCACCGGGCATGTGCACTGCGTGCAGGCCATGGTCCAGGGTGAGGTCGACGTCGCTGAACAGCGGGCCGTGCTCGCCGTTGAACGTCAACCCGCGCGCCACGATGATCGCGTCGCCGTCATCGCCGGGCTGTACCTGCGGTGCGGGTACTGCAGCACCTCGGCTCATGGTGTCCCTCCTGGCTTGCCGTCTCGATGCATCGATGATTCAATACGATATGCATTCAATACGGAATGTATCGAGTCGGAAGGGCTATTTGCGGTGAAGGTCACAGAAGCGCGGACAACCCGCCGGCGCACCAACACCCGGGCCCGGTTGATCGAGGCCACTGACGAGCTCATTCGGGCCAGCGGCCGGACGTGGTTCTCCGTCGAGGAGGTGTGTCGGGCGGCCGGCTTCACCCGTGGGGCCTTCTACTCCAGCTACGACACCATGGAGGACTTACTTTTCGAGGTGTACGAACACCAGAACGATGCCCTCGTCGAGCGATTGCGCAGCACGGCCGAACCAATGCTGCAAACCACCGGCGGTCTCCAGACCGACAGTGTGGTACGGCAATTGCTGAAGGCGGGTGTGGCCGATCAACCGCGGATCGCCCTGCACGCCGCCTTGGTGGCTCGCGCGGCCCATCAGCCTGAGATCGCCCATGCCCTGGACGCCCAAGTCGAACGGTTGCGTGACGGCCTGCAGGGGATATTCGTCGCCCTGATCGCCAAAACCGGCCGGACGATGACCGTTACACCGGAGGCGTTCACCCGCGCGCTGATGGCCGCCCAGGCCGGCGCCTCGGGTCAGTTTCTCAGCGACCGCGCCGCCACCGAGGAAGTTCGCTATCTCACCGCGCTGGCCGTCGTCGAAGGACTATCCGCCTGACGACGGTGTGCAGGTCAGGAAGCAATTTGCAGAAATCTTTCTTTGCTGTCAATAAATGACACCAGGACGTTCGCGACACCCTCCCAGCTCATTCGGCTGAAGAAGGGGTTAGATTGAAGCATGCCTATTCGCTGCGAGCGTAGGCACCCGGTGGGGAGCGACCGGTCGACGGGTCGCTGGGTCGGGCTGGTTGCTTCGCCATTGTTCGTCATGAGCGTGCTGCTCGTCGGTCCCGTCGCGCCGCCGTCAGCGGCGGCCGCCGACTGCGCCGACGCCGAGGTGGTCTTCGCGCGCGGCACCGACGAGCCGGCGGGGATGGGCCGGGTCGGTGATGCGCTCGTTGACGCGCTGCGCAAGCAGGCCCCCGGCATGAACATCGACACCTACGCGGTCAACTACAAGGCCAGCAAGCTGCAGCTACACGGCGGTGACGGTGCCAACGACGTCATCTCCCACGTCAAGCAGACCGTGTCCTCGTGCCCCGACACCAAGATCGTCCTGGGCGGCTTCTCGCAGGGCGCCAGCGTCATCGACATCGTGGCCGGCGTGCCCGTGGGCGGCATCCCGTGGGGCAGTTCGTTGCCGCCGGAATACGCGAAGAACATCGCGGCGGTCGCCACCTTCGGCAATGTGGCTACCCGCACCAACCAAGCGCTGCCGACGACAAGCGCACTGCTCGGCGCCAAAGCCATCGACCTGTGCAATCCCGCCGACCCGATCTGCCACGCCGGACCGGGTAATGAATGGAGCGGACACACCGAGGGCTACGTCCCGGGCTACACCAACCAGGCAGCGGCGTTCGTCGCGGCCAAGCTGCTGGCCGGGATGACCCAGCACCTGCCCGACTACGGGTCACTCCCCGGATACGGCCCGACATCTCCCTACGGACCGGACTCGTCGATGTCGGGGTCGCCGCCCGGATACGGACCAGACACGTCGCTGCACGGCACGCAGCCGCAGTACCCCGCGGAGACGCCGAGCTACGTTCCCCAGACGACCGCGCCGGGCCCGACGACGGTCGCACCGAGTTCGCCGTCGACCAGCGGGCTGGTCTAGGGCCGACTAGCGGGTAATGCCCGTGCGGCTCACACTCCGCCGCAGATGCAGGGCGGCACCAGTGAGCGGATTGTCGAATAGCGGCAGTCGGCGAAGTCGCCGCAGCACCACCGCGCGGCCCAGGACTCCGGCGAGAACCCCGAGCACGAAGTAACCGCGGTTGCGCTGATTGGCCTGACGCCGCAATGCGGCCACGTACCCGCACACCGCGGCAAGCGCGGCGGTCGTCAAGACCACCACGATCATCAAGCCGACCGGATCCACGGGAACGATCACACCACCGTCTGGCCCACACCAGGAGAGCTGACCGAAGGTCGTGACCGAACCGAATACCGAGCGTTACCGTCAATTGGTTAGGAACTCGGATCCGAGTCCCGTCCCGACTATGTGCGAATGGCTCGTTCGGCCGGTCATGTTGGCTAGGCTCCCGCTTGGCAAGCAGCGCCGTCTACCTCTACGAGTCCGATTCGGAGCAGACGACTATGGCCAATATCGTCCTCGTCAACCCGCGGTTCGAGGTGTCGTACTGGGGCTTGGAACATGCCCTTCCGCTACTGGGCAAGAAGTGCAACGTCCCAACCGCCTGCCTGCCGCTGCTGGCCGCGCTGACGCCGCCCGAGCATCAGGTCACCCTCGTCGACGAGAACGTCGAGGACATCGACTTCGACAAGCTGGCCCAGGCCGACATCGTCGGGCTCACCGGCATGATCGTCCAGCGGCAGCGCATGCGCGAAATCCTCAGCGAACTCAAAGCCCGCGGTGTGTTCGTCGTCGTCGGCGGTCCGTGGATCAGCGTGCAGGAGGACTACTTCGACGGTCTTGCCGACGCGATCTTCGTCGGCGAAGCCGAGACCACCTGGCCACAATTCCTCGACGATTGGCAGCACGGCCGCCACCAATACCGCTACGAGCAGGCCGAGCGCACCGATATGACAACCGTGCCGGTACCGCGCTACGACTTGCTGAAGACCAAGAACTACGTCTTCGGCAGCGTCCAGTTCAGCCGCGGCTGTCCGTTCCAATGCGAGTTCTGCGACATCATCGTCACCTTCGGCCGCAAGCCGAGGCTCAAGACCAGTGCACAGGTGATCGCCGAGCTCGAAGCGATGCGCACGGCGGGCCTGTCCATCGGCTTCATCGTCGACGACAACCTGATCGGCAACAAAGCCGCGGTCAAGGTGCTACTGCAGGATGTCCATGCCTGGCAGGAGCGGGAGGGATACCCGCTGCAGTTCTTCACCGAGGCATCGTTGAACCTCGCCGAGGACGACGAGCTGATGGCGCTAATGGTCGCCGCCAACGTCACGGTGGTCTTCATCGGGATCGAAAGCCCGAACGAGGATTCATTGAAAGAGGCGAAGAAATACCAGAACGTGAAGAAGGGCGGCACGATCGTCGATCGGGTCCGCAAGGTGCAAGACGCCGGCCTGGAGGTCTGGTGCGGCATGATCGTCGGTTTCGACAACGACGACACCCGAATCTTCAAAGAACAAGCCGAATTCATCAACGAGACCGACATCATGCACGCCATGGTCGGCATGCTCGCCGCCATCCCCAAGACGCCGCTGCACGCCCGTCTGAAGGACGAGCGGCGACTTGATCACGACGATGAGCAGACCTTCGGCACAAACGTGATTCCGCTCAACATGAGCCGAGATGAGCTGCGCGACGGGTATATCGGTCTGATGCGCGACCTCTATGATCCCGACTCCTATTTCGATCGGCTCGAAAGCCTCTACGTCACACGCGAATTCGACTTCGGGCGGGCGCGCAACGCGTACTTGCGGCAGCGGCCATGGCGCCGGCTGAAGGCCCAGTTGTTCGACGGCGCACGGGCATTCGGTCTGTTCCTGCTACTGATGAAGAACGTGCCCGACACACACCTGCGTCAGGTCTACCGCCGTCGGATGTGGAAGATGCTGCGCAGCCGGCCGGACCCGGGCGTCCTGTTCGTCAGCGTGGTGAAATGCGCGACGCACTACCACCACTACACGATGTCGCGCGAGATGTCCGAGCGTCGAACGTTGGTCAACACCTTCTAGTTGCCGTTGCTGCCGGCCACCTGCTCCAAGAACTCCACGGCGAGGACCCGCACAGGCACGTTCGTCGCCTGACTCTGCTTTCGCAGTACGTCGAACGCCGCGTCGGCGTCGATGCCGTGCATGGCCATCAGCACACCCTTGGCCTGTTCGATCGGGGCCCGGCTCTGCAGCACCCGTTGGATCGACTCCGCGGTGTCGCGGGCGGACTTGTAGCGGGCGAAGTCGCCGATCGCCCGGGAGACCGCTTTGGTCAACAGTTCGAGGATCTCGGCGTCGAGGCCGTCGAAGGCGTGAAATGACCTGCCGTACAAGTTGAATGAGCCGAGCGTCAGATCCTCGGTGAACAGGGGCGCGGCCAGGAAGCTGTGGACGCCCTCGTCACGCGCAGCGGACGCGAAGTCAGGCCAGGCGGCCATGGCCTCTTCGGAGTCGAGTTGCACGACGGTGCGGGTGCGCGAAGCATGCAGGCAAGGACCTTCACCGGCGTCGTACTGCTCACTGTCGATCCGTAGCGTCCGCTCGTCGGTGTGTACGGCGGTATAGGTCAGGCCGCCGAGGTCGATCGTGATTCCGGTGCAGTCAGCCCCCTCGATGGCTTCCTGGGCGATCGAGGCAACCCCCTGAAGCATCGTCAACAGGTCGTCTTCGTCGGTGACGCTGCGACCGGCGTCGACCAGCAGGCTCGCCAATTGAGATGCCGACATGGCGTTGCGGGTGGCAGCCTCAATGACGATTTCGGCCGCCTGCTCAGCGTCGACTCCATCCAGCGGCTCGGCCGGGATGGAGTTCTCGACGCGCGGGTCGCTGTGCTCCATGGGGTGAGTGTCCCACCTTCGGGACTCGGTGTTGCTGTAAGGCTCACTTAGGGCAGAACTGTGTGCATCAACATCACGTTGTAGGCCGACCACAGCGAGAGGTTGTAGTACAGCTCGCGACCCGTCGACCACGGATGCAGGAACGGCGCATAGATGCCGCCCGGGATCTGCATCGACGACACCAGCATCTGCTCAGGGCCCCACGGGCCCTGCGGCGCGGGCGCGGTCCGCATGACCACGTCGTTGTTGCCGTTGCAGTACAGCACCAGGTACTGCTTCAGATAATTGTTGAATTGGGCCGACATCTCGCCGACCGGGCCGGGGATCACCGGGGTGGCCGCGGCCGGGCTGCCGGCAACCCAGGAGTTGCTGTCGGAGTTCCAGTACTCGTACTTCGTCAGATCGGGAATCAACCCGGGGGATACCCGCGCCACATATGCCGATCCGCCGCGACCGTTGGGTGTCCCGAACGAGTAGATGTACGGATCACCCGGGCCGGGCTTGAGGAAGGCGCCCATCTGGAACTTCTCGTTGCCGTTGGACGGCTGACGAACCGTGCCCGGGTAGACACCCCACGTCTCGCCGTTGTCGGTCGATGTCGCGATCGCCGAGTAGTTGGTGGTCCAGGCACCGTAGTTGTCCCAGCTCTTGATGGACATGAAGTTCAAGAACTGGTTCGGCCCGACGGCCACGCCCGAGGTCGGGATGATGCCCGTTTCCTGCGGCGCGCCGTTAATGCTGTTGATGACCTGCTTGGCGATGCCGGGCCGCCACACCGGCGACCCGGAGTACTTGTTGCCGACGGCCCCGTCGGGCACCGCGACGGTGTTGGCCAGGGAACCGTCGGTGCTCCGCATCAGTGTGTTGTAGCGCCACTGCTTGCCGGGGATCATGCAGAAACCGTTGGTGTCGCCGAACGCCAGCAGAACCTGGCGGTGCGTGGGATCGCCGTTGTCCCACATGATTCCGAGGTCGGTGCCGGTGATGGCGAACTTCTGAATGGTCTGATTGGGACTGTCCGGTCCGGTCACCCAGCCGACGACGGAGGTGCCCGGCGGTGCGGTCGACGGCGCCGGTTGCGCCGCCGCGGGGGCGGGTTGAGGCGCAGCGGGTGCGGGTTTCGGTGTCGGCGCGACCGCCGCCTGCTTCTGCACCTTGCCGGCGTTGGGCATGAACGCGTTGATCAGCATCTTGCCCAAGGTCGGCAGCGGCGCTTGGTCATTGGTGCCGACGGGCTTGTGCCCGATCGGGCGGTCGAAGGGCGCTATGGCCGACGGTTGCGGAATCTGAAAGGCCTGATTGGCGGCGGGTTGCGCCGCGGCGGACGCACCCTCGCACGGGTCGGCGGCCGCAGGCGGCGCGACACCGGTTGCCGCACACAGGCCGACGACCAGGGTCGAGGCCAGCGACAGCGAGGGGATGCGGGGACGCGGCGACACGGCACACCTTTCGGAGGCGGGACGTCGCTGTGACGTCTGTTAACTCTTGTGACGATAGGGACCCGTGGGTTCTCTGCGGCCCGCGATGCATCGATAGGTATGCATCCGTGACCGTGTCGCAACCAAGCGGGTGGCGTTTGGGCTAATGTGCGCTTGACGAAAGCGGGGATCGATGAAACTGAACGTGTGCGCTCTGGTCGCCCTTGCCGCGGTGGTCGGTCTGACCGGCACGGCGTGTAGCGGTTCCGATTCCAAGACCGCCGCAACGAGTTCCTCGGTTTCGACGGCGAGTGCGCCCCCGGCGAACAGTGCCCAGCCGGCGTCCCTGGTACCGACGCCGGCCGACAACCAGGCGACAAAGGGCCCGGATGCCATCGCGGACAACGGAATTCATCTGCACTACCAGGTCAATGGAGCTCCCGGCGACGTGATGGCCGCGTATAAGGCGGCACTGGAATCCAAAGGCTGGGCGGTGACCACCGTGGTCACATCGGGAGACGCGCACGGTGGTGGCGCCACCTACACGGGGACCAACGGCAACGCCTACGGTGTGTTCGACGGTGGCGGGTACAACACCACGACCTACATCGACGTTTGCACGTGGCCTACAAAACCGGCAAACCCGAACTGCGCGCGCGGCGACCGCTGAGCCGAACCGAGTCCTCGTCCTGACGCCGGAAGGAACCCCGTGCGCCGCCGTCTGACAGCGTTAGTCGCCGCCCTTCTCATGCTGTTCGCCGTTCCCGCCACGCAGGCTCCGGCCGCTCCCGATCCCCCTGGGGCGCTCATGTTCGGCGGACTGCAGCGGACCTATGTGGTGCATGTGCCTGCCGGGCTGCAGCACCCCAACGGCCTGGTGCTCAACTTGCACGGCGGCAGCCAGACCGGCCGCAAGCAATCCGCGGAGACCAACTACGACGCCATCGCCGACCAGTACGGCTGGGTGGTCGCCTATCCCAACGGCATCGACTTCAGTTGGGCCGACGGGCGCGGCGCAGCGGCCCCGGACCGGCAGGGGGTCGATGACGTCGGCTTCCTGGCAACGCTGATCGGCCGGCTCACCCATGACTACGGCATCCCGCCTGGACGGGTCTTCGTCACCGGGATGTCGGCAGGCGGGTTCATGGCCAACCGGCTGGCATGCGCGCGACCCGATCTGGTGGCCGCGATAGCCCCGGTGTCGAGCACGCTCGGGGTGAATGTCCACTGCAATCCGTCCAAACCCGTGTCGGTGCTGGCGATTCACGGCACAGCTGACAAGGTCGTGCCCTACAAAGGCGGCCGGATGATCGGGCGCGGGGGAGCCAGCACCGTCGTCTCCGCGCCGACGATGGTGGATCGGTGGTTGGCGTTCGACCGCTGCCCGCCGGCGACAACTACATCGATCGATGGCGGAAAACGATTGGCCGCCTTCGGTTGTGGCGATGGTGCCGAAGTCGTGTTCGTCACCATCGACGGGTGGGGCCACACCTGGCCGTCGAGCCCCGTCTTCGATGCGTCACGGGCCAGTGCGGAATTCTTCGCCGCGCACGGCGGCTGAGCTCGGGCTGCTCACGGCTGCCCGGGCAGCAGCATGGATTGCCACGTGCTGGCATCTTTGGCGGGTTGGGCAAGTTCCGATTGAGTGTATTGCCGCCCGTCGGGTCCGACGTAGAGGCCTGTGGCGGGGTCGTATTCGCTGACGGCAACCAGTGCCGGCGGGGCAGCATCAGCCGGCGGTGTGCCCGGCGGGAGCTGGGGGATGGCTTGTCCCGACAGTGTCGCGTTCGGGTCGCCCTTCCAGTTGTAGCCGTCGTTGAGTGGCACGTAGTTCTGGTCGCTTTCGCAGAGCTTGACCGTCGGCGCGCGCTTGCCCGGCACCGTCTCGCACGGAATGTTGCGCGCCCCACGGACATTGAACGGAGAGTCCTGGGGGGTCCGGCAGTACAGGTCGCCCGGTGGCCGCTCCGGATAGTCGACCAGGTTGGGGATGCGTTGCTGCTGCGCAGGAAGAAACCCGGTGGTGCAGGCCGGCGGGAGATTGATGTTGAGGTTGAACGACAGGTATTCGCCGCGGTAGGCCTGGTTGGTGTTGGCATTGGCCATGAACGTGGCCTGCCCTTCCGAGACCGCGTGCGGCAGAAGCACGAGCAGTTGTTCGATGTCGTTCTGGTAGGTGACGGCGACCTGGCCGATGCTCGCGAGGTTGGCCACGATGACCGGCAGGGTGGGCTTGAGTCGCTCGATGAGGTTGCGGGCCTGCTCATTGGTCGCAACCAAGCCGCCCTGGTCGATCACCCCGGCGACGGCGTCGTTGTGGGCTTTCAGCTCAGCGGTGACCGTCGCGATGTGCGACGCCCAGGCTTGGATGGCGGCCGATGTCTGCACCTGGGAGTCCATCACCGGTTTGGCATTGTCGATCAGTTTGACCAGGGGGTCGAGATTGGCGCGCGCGTCGATCGCCAAAGTCGTTGTACCCCTGACGATGTCGGACAGTTGCGGACCGAGGCCACCGACCGCGGTGTACGCCTCGTTGATCGCGGTCTTGAGGTTCTCCCGCGGTATCGCCTGCAAACCCGAATTGGCGGCGTCGAGCAGTGCGTTGATGTCCGGCGGCACGGAGGTGTCGTCCCGCGGAATCACATCGCCATCCCTGAGCGGCCGTGCGGTGCCGTCGCGGGGGATGAGATCGACGTACTGTTCACCGATCGCGGACTGGCTGTGCACCTCCGCCCGAAGGTCCGACGGGATGTCGATCCCCGACTTCAAAGACAGCACGGCGTCAACTCCGTTGTCGCTCAGCCGAACTGACTGCACCCGGCCGACCTCGACCCCGCGGTAGGTGACGTTGCCGGTGCTGTACAGGCCGCCGGTCTCCGGCAACTGCATGGTCACGCTGTAGCGGCCCACGCCGAACCAGTTCGCCGGCAGCTTGAGAAAGTGCAGGCCCATCACCGCGATCGCAGTCGCCGCGATAACCACGAAGACCGCGAGCTGGATCAGCATTCTGCGGGTCAGATGCATGTCAGGGCCCTTGGTCGAAGTTGTAGGGCGCGACCAGAGGATTGCTCTTCGTGTAGGGACTTGGGAACTGTCCGATCGTGCGGCCCCACTGCATCTCGAGCTCGGTAAGGTTGCCCTCCCACCGCGTCCCGGTGAACAACCCCTGGTCGATACGGCTCAGCGTGAGGTCGACGACGGCGGTCATGTTCGCGTAATCCCCGCGCTGCCACTTCTCGATGGTCTCGTTCGGAAACGGGAAGGTGGGGATCAGACTCAGCGCGCGGGTCATGCTCGGACCGGCGTTGGCCAGCGATTCCAGCACTGGCCCAATGTCTTTGAGCTCTCGGATCAAACTCTCTTTACTCTGCCCGACCGAGCTGACGACCAGATTGCTGAATCTGCCGAGCTGATCGGCGGCGGCAACGAGGTTGTCGCGCTCACTGTTCAGCACCGCCAGCGCCTCCGGCACGGTTTTGAGTGCTTGGTCCAGCACCGGCCGGTTCGCGGCCAAAGTTCCGCTGAGCCTGTTGAGGCTGTCGGTCGCGGCGATGATGTCGTCGGTCTGGTCGTTGACGTTGCCTGCGAACCGGTCCAGCTCACCGATGAGGCTGCGCAGATCCTGCTCGCGGCCCCGGAACGCGGTACTGAACGCCTCTGTGATGTCCTGCACCTGGGCTAGCCCACCGCCATTGAGCACGGTGGAGACCGCGGCCAGGGTCTGCTCGACCGACGGAAAGGAGCCCGAATGTGACAGCGGGATACGGGACCCGTCGTGCAACCGGCCCTGTGGTGGTGCGTCGCCGGGCGCGCTCAACTCGATGTGCTGGGAACCCAGGATGCTGGTGAGACCGATTGTGGCGGTGGCGTTGGCCGGCAGGTTGACATCGCGATCGAGCCGCATGGTGACCAGGGCATGCCAGCCCTCCAGTTCGATCTTGGTGATGTGTCCGACCGTCGCGTCACCGACGCGGACCCGCGAGTTGGGCTGAATGTTGTTGACGTCGGGCATCTCTGCCTGAATCAGAAACGATCCGGCCCCGCCACCCTGTGTCCCGGGCAGCGGCAGCGAGTTGAGTCCCTGCCAGTTGCCGATGCCGCAGCCGGATGACACGGCCACGACGGTGAGCAGCGCCCCCAGCGTCACTGCGCGGCGGCGCGTCATGACCCGCCCCCAGCCGGCGCCATCATTCCGGTCAGTCCTGCTGTCGGGTCGGTCGACACAGCCGGCGCTTCCGCGGGCAGCGGGACGGCGGCGGGCGCAGCAGCTGCCGGCGGCACGTAGTCGGGACGCATCCAGTCCTCGCTGTAGGTCACCTCGTTGGGCCTGGCTTGCGGTCCCACGAGGAAGTTCTCCCCGAGGGGCAGGAAGTTGTACTGGCGGTTCTTAATGATGGGCGCCAGATATTGCACGCACAGCTTCGCGGACTGTTCAGCGCCCAGCCGTGATGCGGCCTGAATTGCCCCGCACAGAAACGAGATCGGGTTGGCGAAGTTGTTGACCGCCAGCGCGCCGGTGAAGGCGCCGTTGGACGCCTCGTAGATGTTGGTGAAGTTGGCGACGGTCGTCGGTGCGATGTGCAATGTCTGCTTGATGTCGTCGAGGCTCTCGGTGAGCGCGGTGCTGATCGACGCCAGCTTCTCGGTGGTGGTCCCGATGGTGTCGCCGGTGTCCTCGACGAAGGTCTTCACATCGCCGATGACCGAATTCATGTCGGTGAAGGCGGCGCCGATCTTCGTCGGGTCGTCGGCGAGCAGTCCGGTCACCGTCGCGAGATTCTCGTTGAGCTGACCCAGTACGTCGCTGCTGCCACGCAACGCGGTGACGAGGATGGACAGATTCTTGAAGGTCGCGAAGATGTCTCCACTGTGGTCACCGAGTACCGACATCGCCTGCGAGAGTTTGTTGATCGTCTCGCGGATGGTGCCACCCTGCCCACGCAGGTTGTCCGCGGTCGTGTTGATGAAGGTGCCGAGCGTGCTGACACCGCCCGGGGTCGTCGGCTTGAGCAGTTCGGTGAGGCGCTGCAACTGGACCCGCACCTCGTCCCACTCCACCGGAACCGCGGTGCGGTTGCGGGGGATGACGGCACCGTCGTGCATGGTCGGGCCGCCGGTGTACACCGGTGTCAGCTGAATTGCGCGGCCGGTGACCAACATCGGTGAGAGGATCGCCGCCATCGCGTCGCCGGGCAC
This sequence comes from Mycolicibacterium crocinum, assembly GCF_022370635.2. The sequence goes on from NZ_CP092362.2 coordinate 1,950,921, forward strand.
CTTGTACTTGCGGTCGAACCAGAACGAGATCTTCACCCCATCGGGATGCGGCTCGACCGCCGTCACCTGGCCCACCGGCACACCCAGAATGCGAATGTCGTCGCCCGGGAACAGTGCCGTGCTGTTGTCGAAGTAGGCGACGACCTCGATGCGGTTGCCGTGGCCGACAGTGCGCAGCAGCACACCGCCGACGAGGACGAGAATCAACACGACCGCGAGCGCGGTACGGCCCCTACGTAACGCGCTCATCGGGCGGCCTCCGGCTCACCGGGGGCCGGGACGTACACCGGTGCGGGCGTCGGGTCCGGGGTGGAGGCGATACCGGGCGGGGCCTGAGCGGGCGGCCCCGGCGGTGGCCCACCGGGCGGCGGCGCGGGCAGCGGCTCACGATAGGGGTAGCGCGGATCACCCGGCTTGCCGGTGATCGCATCGGGCAGATTCAGGTGGGGTTCACCGCCCTGACCGGTCCGCGGATACGGAACGGGCAGCGCCGGGGTGCCGGGCTGACCGACCTGCGGGTCGGTGCGCAGCGACGGCACCAGGGTGGCGGGGTCCACCCCCAGATCGGAGAACGCGGCATCGATGAACGGCTGAACGAATTGGCCGGGAAAGAGGTTGGCCAGATACGCCTTGAAGAACGGTCCGGACGACACCGACTCACCCAGCGACATCGCATAACTGTTGAGCCGCCTGATCGCTTCCTGGACGCGTCCCTTGCGGTCGTCGACGATGGTCAGCACGCCGTTGAGCTTCTCCAGCGCCGGTTTCAGCTGGGCTCGATTCTCGGCGATGAAACCTTTGAGTTGCTGGGAGGCCGCGGAAAGGTTATGCCACAGCTGGTCAAGGCCCGCGCTTTGCGCATTGAGTGCGATCAGTAGGGAATTCGTCTGGCGCACGAGGTCGACGATCTGATCGGTGCGCTCGGCAAGCACGGCAGTGGTCCTGGCCGCGTTGGCCAGCAGCGTGCGCAGCGCAGCATCCTGCTTGTCGAGGGTGTCGGCGAACCGGGCCACCCCGACCACAGCCTGATGCAGGTCGGGTGGCGTGTGGGCGAACGTCTTGGCCATCGTCGACAACGATTGTGAAAGCTGTTCAGTGTCAAGCCCACTGATCGTCGTGGTCAGGTCACCGAGGGCGTCGGGCAGCTGATAGGGCGAGGTAGTTCGGTCTCGGGGGATCGGTCCGGAAAGGGAGCCGTCGCCGCGTGGGGTGACGTCAAGCATCTTCGTGCCGAGCAGTCCCTTGGTCTTGATCGCGGCCAGCGTCCGCTCACCGAGGTGCACATCGCCGTCGATCCGGAAGGTCACCAACACCTGCGGACCGTCGAGCTCGATACTGGATACCTTGCCGACCGGTAGCCCCGAGACTTCGACCGTGGCGCCGGTGAACAAGCCGCCCGCCTCGGCAAAGTAGGCGGTGTAGTTGCGTCCCGGGTTGAGGAACGGCAGCTTCTGCCAATTCAATGCACCCAATACGATTCCGGCGATAACGACCGCGCCGACTGCCCCGAGGATCACCGGGTTGCGCTCGGAAAACGACTTCACTTCGGCGCACACCGCCCGGTGTCTTGCCCGGCCACCTTGACGAAAACTGGTTGCCCGCCTTTGCCGTTCAGCTTCAAAATCAGGTCGCACAGGTAGAAGCTGAAGAAGTCGCCGTACATGCCCTGGCGTTGCAGTGCGCGGTATTTGTCCGGCAGCGTGTCGATGAGCTTTTCGAGGTATTCGTGATCGGCCACCGCAATCGACGAGACGCGGTCGGTTTCGTGGACCACCTTCTGAAACGGCGCACGGGCTCCGGCAAGCAGATCGGCGACAGTGGCTGCCGCCGCACTGGTGGCGGTGAACGCCGCGGCGACGTCGGTCTTGCGGGCGTTGAGAGCCTGCACAAGTCCGGTCAGATTGGTGACCGCCTTGTCGAGTTGGGCGCTCTGGCTGCCGAGGGATCCCAGGACCGCGTCGAGGTTGGTGATGACTTCGCCGATCAGCTGATCACGGTCGGCCAGAGTGTTGGTCAGTACCGCAGCCTGATTGAGGAACGAGCCGATCGTCGCCCCCTGCCCTTGCAGGGCCTGGTTCAACTGTGAGCTCAGTGCATTGACCTGATCTGGGCTCAGCGCACGAAACAGCGGTTTGAACCCGCCGATCACCGAATCGAGGTCCAATGCGGGAGCAGTGCGGTCCACGGGAATGGTCTGGCCGGCCCCGAGGCGTTTGACTCCGCCCGTACCTTCGTCGAGAGCCAGGAATCGGCCGCCAATGACGTTGTCGTAGCGAATGATCGCTCGCGTACCTTCGGTCAGCACCAGCGTGTCGGTCGCCGAGAAATCGACTCGTACGGTGGCATCGCGGTTGATCCGGATGTCCTCGACCTTGCCAACCTCGACACCCGCGACCCGCACGAAGTCACCCTTCTTCAGGCCGGTGACATTGGTGAACACTGCGTTGTACACGGTGCCGGTGTTAAACCGGAACTGCGCGAAGATGGCCAGCAGCGCGAACGCGCCGAGGAAGCACACCGTGAGAAAGATGCCCAGCCGCCAGACGGCGCCCGCAAGGTTGTCTTTCACGGCTGATCTCCCGTCGCCGGTCCCGGCAGTGGTTGTGGTTGAGCTGTGGCGGGCTCCGGTGCGGGTGGCACACCCGGCCATAGCGGCACTCCGCCGGGCCCGTACCATGCCGCGCCGTAGGGCGGCATCCCCGGGGGGACCACCGGGCCGGGCGCCGGGCCGGGTAGACACTGGCGGATGCTGGGCGGCCGTGGGTTACCGCGCGTCACCGGGAACCAGTCCGCCCAACAAGGATGTCCCAGGCCTGGATTGGGCCGGATGTCCAGGCCGGTGCCCCAACCGGTGTTGGTGACGAGTTGGCGGACCGGGAAGTTCTTGGTCACGTCGGGCAGCGACCCACAACCCGGCTTTCCGCCCGGCCCGCCCTTGGCCCCGACGATCGGCAGGTTGTCCGGATATTGATAGGGGTCGTTGCCCAACAGCAGCGCGACGTCGAAGACCGCGGACTTGCCGTCCTTTCCGCCCCACGCCTCATAGCCGCCGTTGTTCAACGTCCAAGTGGCGCCCTGCAGCCAGCAGGTGTAGACGGGGTTGTATTTGAGCAGCAGTGCGGTGGTGGGCTCCAGGATCTTCGCGGCGCGTACCAGGTTGCCGCCGCTGCTCTCCAGCAGCTCTTGACCGGATTGGGCGAACCCGATTGTGTTGAGCAGCAACGTGTCCAAGGCCTGTGACCGGCCGGCGATGGTGGAACTGACTGTGCTGGCCGAATTCAGGATCGCGACGATGTCGGGTGCGGCCGCGGCGTAGGTGTCGTTGAAGTTCTTGAAGGATCGCCAGTCCGCGCGGATGGTGTCGCTTCGCTCGTTGAGCGCCTGGAGCACCTGGTTGAGGTCGGTGGTCGCCTCGCCCATTCGGGGGCCCTGCCCGCGTACTCCGTCGGCGACGGCGGTCAGTACCGCGTTGAGCTTCGCCGGGTCGACCATGTTCAGCAGGTTGACGACGTTCTCGAAGACAGTGTTGACCTCAGTGGTGACGTTGGCCGAGCGCAGCACCGCGCCGGCGGCCAGACGCTGCGGGCTCGGGTCGGCGGGGTAGACCAGGTCGACGAATTTGGCGCCAAACACCGTCGTGGAACTGATTTGCGCACCGACATTCGCAGGGATGTAACGGATTTGGTCGGGATCGAGCTCCAGCCGCAGACTCGCCGGCCCCTGGCCACCGGCGATGTCGGCGACGCGGCCGACCTGCACGCCGCGCATCTTCACCTTGGCGCCGGCCTCCATGACGAGTCCGGAGCGGTCCGACGTCACCGTCACCGGCACGTACGAACGGAACGTCCCGGCGAACGCTGTCCCGGTGACGAAGAAGAAGACGGCGATAGCCGCCACCAAGATGACGGTCCACCAGCCGTCGGGAAGACGGTTCTCTCCGGGTCGGGCGTCCATCTCACCCGGCCAAGTTGAAGTTGCCCGACTGGCCGTAGACCGCCAGCGAGATCATCACGATCTCAACCGCGGCGACGACCATCGACGTGCGCACCGCACGCCCTACCGCCTCGCCCACGCCCGCCGGGCCTCCCTTCGCGGTGAAGCCGTAATAGGTGTGCACCAACATGATCACGATCGTCATCGCGACCGATTGCATGAACGACCAGATCACGTCGGTGGGGTTGAGGAACGTGTTGAAGTAGTGGTCGTACACGCCCGAACCCTGCCCGTAGATGGCGACGGTTCCGGTCCGGGCGGCGAGGAAGGCCATCATGACTGCGATGCAGTACAGCGGAATGACCACGATGACCCCGGCCAACACCCGCGTGGAGGCCAGGTAGGTGACCGACCGGATACCGATGACCTCGAGTGCGTCGATCTCCTCGTTGATCCGCATAGCGCCCAGCTGAGCGGTGGCGCCGGCACCGATCGTGGCCGATAGGGCGACCGAGACGGTTCCGGGCACGATGAGGCGGACGTTGAAGAAGGCCGACGCGAAACCGGTCAGTGCTTCGAAACCGACTGAGGACAACTGGTTGTAGCCCTGCACGGCGACCAGAGCGCCGGTGGTCATGGTGAGAAATCCGACGATCGCGACCGTTCCGCCGACCACGGCCAGCGCTCCTGCGCCGAGGCCCATCTGAGCGATGAGTCGCAGCAATTCTTTGTGGTAACGCGTCACCGCTTCCGGAATTGCCGTCAAAGTCGTGACATAGAACCGGGTTTGGGCGCCGATCCGGTTCCAGCCCGCGGCCGCGCCCTGCACACCGCTGACCAGTTTCGGGTGCAATCCGCTGGGCGTACTGACACTCACCAGGGCGCCCTCATCCCACCGTGAACTGGATGCCCACGGCGGTCACGATGACGTTGATCGCGAACAACACCATGAAGGTGAACACGACCGTCTCGTTGACCGCATTGCCGACGCCGGCCGGACCACCGCCCACCGAGATGCCCTTGTAGCAGGCGATCAGGCCGGCGGAGAGCCCGAAAAGGGTTGCCTTGGTGAGTGAGACGATGACGTCGCCCATGCCGGTCAGGAGCGTCATGCCGGCGGCGAACGCGCCCGGGGAGACGTGCTGAATGTAGACGCAGAAGATGTACGCGCCGGTGAGGCCGGCAAGGATCACGGTTGCTGAGAGCGCCAGCGCGACCGTCGTAGCAGCCAATACCCGTGGAACCACAAGTGCCTGAATCGGATTGATGCCCATGACGCGAAGGGCGTCGAGTTCTTCCCGGATGGTGCGAGCGCCGAGATCGGCGCACATTGCGGTGGCGCCGGCGCCGGAGACCACCAGAACGGTCACGATGGGACCGATCTGGTTGACGGTGCCGATCGCGGCGCCGGTCCCGGAGAAGTCGGTCGCACCGAACTCGCCGAGCAGGATGTTGAAGGTGAACACCAGCAGCACCGAGTACGGCAGGGTGAGCATGAGTGCCGGCAGCACCGATACGCGGGCGACAAACCAGGTCTGCAACAGGTATTCACGCCAGGCGAACGGCGGCCGGAACATCACCACCAGGGTGTCCAAGGACATGGCGATGAATCCGCCGAAGGCCCGTACCGGCTTCGTCAGTGGGTTCGGCGGCCCGGGTTCGACGATGACGACCGGCGGCATGGCGGAACGCTATCGTGAGCGTTGCTGTAGTTGCTGCTCCTCAATGGGGGCTAATTCCTACCCCCAAAGAGTTAGCTGCAGGTGCCACGCCCCTGTCAGGGCGAAGAATTCACTTCGACGACATCCACCGCAAACGGTCAGCGCACCCCGCGAGGATTTGCTGACCGCCGGCTGTTACCGGTTCTGGCCGCCCCCCGGCAGACGGACCACCTGGACGAAGAACTCGTCGATCTGGCGTACGGCGCTCATGAATTGGTCGAGGTCCACCGGCTTGGTGACGTAGGCGTTCGCGTGCAGCTTGTAACTGCGCAGAATGTCCTCTTCGGCCGAGGAGGTGGTGAGCACGACCACCGGGATGGTGCTCAGGTCGTCGTCGGACTTGATCTTCTCGAGCAGTTGGCGCCCATCGTATTTGGGCAGGTTCAGATCGAGCAGGATGAGGTCGGGCCGTGAGGCGTCGGCGAACTGGCCGCGCCGGTAGAGATAGTCCAAACCCTCTTCGCCGTCGTGGACGACGTGCAGCGTGTTCTTCAGCTTGTTGTGTTCGAACGCTTCCCGGGTGATCAATTCGTCTCCCGGGTCGTCCTCGATGAGTAGGACGTCGATGGCGCGACTGTCGTCGGTCATGATGAGCTTCCTTCCAATTGGGGCTCGTGCTCGAGTTTGGTCATGGCGGGCAGGGTGAAGCAGAAACGGGTGCCGCCGTCGTAAGACGTGTCTATTGAGATGGTGCCGCCATGGTGTTCGATGATCTTCTTGACCAGGGCCAGTCCGATTCCGGTGCCGGCGTAGGCATCCCGGCCGTGCAACCGCTGGAAGATCACAAACACCTTCTCGACGAATTCGTCGGCGATGCCGATTCCGTTGTCGGAGAAGGTGAACAACCACTGTCCGTCGTCGTCGCCGGAACCGGCTTCGCAGCCGATCCCGATGCGGGGTGGCACGCCTTCGCGGCGGAACTTCACCGCGTTGCCCACCAGGTTCTGCCACAGCATCGTCAGCAGGGTCGGGTCACCCATGACTGTGGGTAGCGGGCCGGATCGGATGATCTCGGCGCCGGTCTCCTCGATGGCCGTGGCGACGTTGGAAATCGCCGCATCCAGCACGGTGTCAAGGTTCACCTTGACCTGGGTGGAGTTGAGCCGGCCGACCCGGGAGAATGTCAGCAGGTCGTTGATCAGGACCTGCATGCGTTTGGCGCCGTCGACGGCGAAATCGATGTACTGCTGGCCGCGTTCGTCGAGCTGATCGCCGTACCGCTTCTCCAGCAACTGGCAGAACGACGCCACCTTGCGCAGCGGCTCCTGAAGATCGTGGGAGGCGACGTAGGCGAACTGTTCCAGCTCGGCGTTGGACCGGCGCAGTTCGGCCGCTTGTTCATCGAGTTGTTCGCGGGCCTGGCTGGAGGCCTCCAACTCGCCGACGATGCGGCGCCGCATGTCCTCGACGTCGGTGGCGATCGAGCGAATGTCCCTGGGGCCCTCGGGAACGATTCGTTCGGCGAAGTTTCCGATGGTGATGCGCCGGCATGCGGCGGCCAGCGCTTCCAGAGGGCGGGTCACCGCGTTGCGAATCAGAATCGCGATCGCAAGCCCGGTGATCACGAACACCGCAATGATCGTCGCGAGCACCCGGTCGCGCCAGCTCTTGATGGTGTCGAGTTGATGCAGGGCGTCGGCCCTGGCCGCCGACAGATGCTTGTTCTGAGTGTCGAAAAGTGACCGCAGCTTGTCGAATTGGGCCTTTCCCGCATCGGCCGTCGACTTGGTCACCACACTCGGGGATCCTGGTGCCACGCCGGCGATCAGCAGGTCGGCGTACTGGCTGCGCCAGGCGGCCGCGGTCTCCTCGATGGCGTCGAGGTCGTCCAGGATCTGGGTGCGGCCCTTGGCATGGTCCCGAATCGATTGCGCGGCAGTCTGTTCAGTGCGCTGCCCGTCGTAGTACGGCGTGAGGAATTGCGGATCCGCTGCGATGACGTACCCGCGCACCGCGGTTTCCTGGTCGCGCAGTGCTGCCTGGAGTTGATACGCCGCCACCCGGGTGGGTTGGAGTTCGTCGACCAGCTGGCGATTCATCTCGTCGGTACGGTTCAACAGCACCGCCCCGAGCAGCGCACCGCCGAACACCACCACGCCGACCACCAACAGCACGACGTTGAGCCAGCCCCGCACCGTCATGCCAGACAGCCGGGTGCCCGCGACCTCCTTCATCGGCTGGTCCGCTGCACGCGTAGGACCGCGATGTCGTCGGTGATGCCGCCGTGCGAGGCGGCGAGGGCCTCGGCCCCTTCGATGAGACCGTCGACGAACTCCGGTCCGGGCAGGTTCGCGATCGAGCGGGCGAGCTCCAGAAGGCCTTCTTCGCCGAGGCGCTTCTCGCCGATCCCCGAGTGGCCTTCGAACAGTCCATCGGTCAACAGGACCAGCCCGTGGCCGTCGGGCAGTTCCATCTCGTTCAGCGGCCATTGTTGTGCGCCCAGGCCCAGCGCGGGCCCGGCGGGCGGCTCCAGCCATTCGACGGTGCCCGGTCCGTGCAGCAGCATCCCCGGGTGGCCGGCACGGACGGCGGTGAACCCCCGCGAGTCGGGCCACAGCGCCACGCTGAGCACCGTCGCGAAGATTCCGGTACCCGCGCGCTCGGCGCGCAGGACCTGTTCGAGACGGCGCATCCGCTCGTTGCCGCGCAGGCCGGCGAAGGTCAGCGCCCGCCAGCCGATTCGCAGTGCCGCGCCCAGGGCCGCCTCGTCGGGGCCATGCCCGGCCACGTCACCGACCATGACGTGCACGGTGCCGTCGGGAGTCTGCACCATGTCGTAGAAGTCGCCGCCCAGCAGCGCGTTCTCCCGGCTGGGCCGGTACTGCATGACGATCTCGACGCCCGGATCCCCGTCCAGCAGCGGCAGGGGCAGTAGGGCCCGCTCCAGGCGCGCGTTTTCCTGGGCCCGCAGCTGAACGGTGTGCAGATCGACGGCGGTCAATTCGGTGCGCTTGCGCTCGATGGCGTAAAGCACCGAGCGGTGCAGCGTCTCGGGTTCGACGTGGCCTTTGACCAGGTAATCCTGCGCGCCGGACGCCATCGCCGACATTCCGAAGTGCTCGTCGTTGAGCCCGGTCAGCACGACGATCGGCAGGGTGGCGTCGATCTTGGTGACGCGGTCGACGGCGGAGATGCCGTTGGCGTCGGGGAGGTTCAAGTCCAGCAGCACGCAATCGGGCCGGTGGACGGCAAGCTTGTCCTGGGCGATCGCGATCGATGCCGCCCACTCCACGGAGATGTCGGCGCCCGCTTCGGAGATCAACTCTTCGACCAGGATCGCGTCGCCCTGATCGTCCTCGATCAGCAGCAGCGAAATCGGTCGATTGCTGGCGCCGGCGAAACCGGCTGGATTCAATGCCTGTGGATCATAGGGCGAGCGCATGAAGGGATCAGATCCTTAAATTCAGATCGGCCGCGCTTTGACCTAGGTATTCGTTTAAAGAACACACCGACCCTACCGGCTGGGCCGTCCACACCCAACCCGGGCGGGTCGCAGTGCAGGTCAGTGGCGTGCCGAGCCGGTCAGCGGTTGCCCATCCGCGGGCTGCAACAGGCAGATCACCGTGCTGGGATAGGGGTTGTCCGACGTCCGGTCCTGAACGGAGTCGATGAGGTAGGTAGTGGTGTAGCGGCCCGCGGCTGAATCGGCTCCGGTGTAGTGGGCCAAGCCCGTCGCGCATTCCCGCCTCGCGACGTCGTCGAGGGCCGCGTTGACCGGAAATCGGCGCACGTAGATAGGCCTCGGCCAGATGGGGCCGGGCACAGCCGACGACCCCGACCATCACCACCGCGGGATCCGAGGGCGGCGGGTCGGCCAGGCAGTCACCGGCGTCCAGGTCGACCCATTTCACGGTGCGGGGCTGCTGGACCGGCGCGGCGGCCACCGTGGTGGTGGCGTTCGTCGAGGTCGACGTGTTGGTCGTGGTCAGCGTGGGTGTGGTGTCCGCGCTTCCGCCGCAGCCCGCGGCGGACACCATCGCCACACCGATCACCATGCCCCACGCCCTGCTGCGCATCACCCCCTGTTTACCGCAGCGCACTGGCCGGGTACTTGTCTTCGCACCATGACAATCACCAAGTTGACTGCCAAGGTGGCGCTGGCCGCTGCAGCCACTGCCACCACTCTGAGCGTGGGCGCAGGCCTGGCTCATGCCGACCCGCACGGTCCCCCCGGACCGCCCTGGGTCCCGGGCGGACCCGGGGTCAACGCCGGCGCGCCCGGCAACCCGCTGCCGCCCGGCCAGGGCTACCTGCCGCCGCCGGGACATCGCGCCGACTACGACGACGTCGTCCCGGTCTGGGCGCCGCCCGCGCCGCCGCCGCCCCCGTGGGCGCCGTGGCTGCCCGTCGTCTGGAACGCGGACCTGCCGGCGTGGGGTGTCTGGTGGAACGGCGGATTCATCCAGCTGTAGGCGTCTGTCAGAAACTGCTCTCGCGACCCCGCACAAACTCCAGGAGTGCGGGGTCGCTCGAGCTGAACCGGTCGACTTCCTCGCCGCCGTCGCAGCGGTACAGACCGACCGTGACCGAATGCGAATGACGGTCGATCACCGCCCAATGCGCGCCGGCGTCCTCCCAGCGCTGTAGCACCGCAACCGGGTCATCGTTCATGACCCCCATCATGACCCGTGCGATGATGCGCGGTATGCGACTCGGGTTGCACGCCCTGGGTATCGGCACTGGCGCCGATCCCGCGGTGATCCGGGCGGTGGCCGGTGCGGCGGAGCGCAGCGGGTTCGCCACCTTGTGGGCGGGCGAGCACGTGGTGATGGTCGACGAATCCGACTCGCCGTACCCGTACTCCGATGACGGCACGATCGCGGTGCCCGCCGATGCGGACTGGATCGACCCGATGATCGGGCTGGCGTTCGCCGCATCCGCCACGTCCACGATCGGACTGGCCACCGGCGTCCTGCTGCTGCCTGAACACAACCCGGTGATCGTCGCCAAGCAGGCGGCGAGCCTCGACAAGCTCAGCGGCGGTCGGTTCTCGATCGGCATCGGAATCGGTTGGTCGCGTGAAGAATTCGAAGCCCTCGGAATTCCCTTCGAGCGACGAGCCGCCCGCACCGCCGACTACGTTGCCGCGATGCGGACCATCTGGCGCGACGATATCGCCTCCTATACAGGTGAATTCACCAACTTCGAAAGCATCCGGGTGCACCCCAAACCGCAGCAGCGCCGAATCCCGGTCCTGTGTGGTGGCAACAGCGATGCCGCACTGCGGCGCGTCGCGCAGTGGGGTGACGGCTGGTACGGCTTCAACCTGCGCGACGTCGACGACGTCGCAGCCAAGGTCGCGACGCTGCGGGGGTTGTGTGAGCAGGTGGGGCGGAACCCCGCCCAGTTGCGACTGTCGGTCGCGCTGCGCGAACCCCGGGCGCCGCAGGCAGGCCGTCTGGCAGAGTTGGGTATCGACGAGCTGGTGCTGGTCGCCTCGCCGCCGCAGGATCCGGTGGCGGCCGCGCAATGGGTGACTGACCTGGCCACGGATTGGCAGTGAGGGAGCGCAGTGGACCACTGGAGTGCAGCTGCGGTGGCGGCGGTGTTCATCTGGCTGGGGATGGTGCTGGCCATCTCGTTCCTGGAGGCGCCGCTGAAGTTCCGTGCCCCCGGTGTCACCATCCCGCTCGGACTCGGCATCGGCCGGCTCGTCTTCCGGGCTCTCAACACCTGCGAAGCGATTCTGGCCGCGATCGTGGTTGTCGCATTGGTGGCGGGTACCCCGGGCACGGGGGTGGTGGTGGCCGTAGCGGTGGCCATCGCCGCGCTGTTGGCTCAAGTGATCGGCGTGCGGCCGGCACTGGCGCGGCGTTCGGACGCGGTGTTGGCCGACGCCAGCCAGGCCGAGGCCGGACGGTCGCGTGCGCATTACGTCTATGTCGTGTTCGAAGTGGTCAAGGTGGTGGCGCTACTCTTCAGTGGCGTTCTGCTGCTTGGCTTTTGATAGATGAAGCTGATGGAGGAAGTCATGGAATCAACCTCACTGACCCAACTCGCGGACGAACAGCTGGCTGCGGCCCGCTCGTCGAACAGCGGTCGCGCCGCGCACACGGTGCACGGCGGCCACGACCACCAGCTGCGGCAGACACTGATCGCTCTCGCCAGCGGCCACGAACTCAGCGAACACCATTCGCCAGGGGAGACCACGCTGCAGGTGCTGCGCGGCCACGTGCGGCTGGCCACCGCAGACGACTCCTGGGAGGGTCATGCCGGTGATCTGCTGGTGGTCCCACGCGACCGGCACGGCCTGCAGGCGATCGACGATTCGGTGGTCCTGTTGACGGTGCTCGCCGACAGCTGATCGGTCAGTACCGGTAGTCGGCCAGGTCGGTCGCGCCCTGGCGGACGTCGCCGTCGAGCAGCAGCAGCGCAGGCACCATCTCGGAGGTCACCAGACCGTGCCGTCCGGTCACATCGTCGATGAGGTCGAAGCACTGGGCGATGATCTCTGGGGTGTCGACGACGATGGTCGTCACCGGAACCTGGCGGCCGTACTGAATCAGCTTGTCGCCGTGTGGTTTATGGTCACCGTGAAAGCCCCAGATGCCGCGCAGCACGGTAGCGCCGCCGACGGTCTTCGATTCCCACAGCCGTCGCACCAGTGCCCGGTGGATCGGTACGCCGTCGTGGTGAGTTGCCGCGTCGGTGTGGATCGTCAACTTCTGGCGCAGTTCGCGGCCGTGCGCATCGACGGCGGGCAGGGCCGGCGGCCGCGCCAGCAGCTGGCCGTCGCGTTTGCACACCTGGACGCGTTCGAGCGTCACCAGGGGCTGGTCCATGAGCGCCTCGAGGTCGGGTAGGGCGTTCCGCGCCTGCGCGGCCGACCCGACGGCGATGATCGTGATCGGCACGTCGGTGTTCCCGCTGAAGAAGCGGGCGCGGCGCCGTCGACCGTTGGCGGTGCCGTCCACGCCGAGGTACACGGTTGCCCCGGCGAAGTGGTGGCGGTGCAGCAGATCGCAGACCGCGTAGAACGCGGCCGCACCGTTGATCCGGTGTCGGCGCCCGACATAGATGGTGAGCTTGACCCCGTTGTCGCCCTCGGGTAGTTCACCGGTGTAGAGCCGGGCGCGCTCCAGGGTGATCAGGCCGCGGGGCGTCATGGTGACGACATCGTTGATCAGCCCACCGATCGTCTCCGCGGTGTCGACTGCGGCGATCGCGACCGGTGGATCCTCGGACAGCGTCAGCGACTCGTCGCTGCGGATGACGTGCCGCGGACCGAAGCTGGCGATGCCCCGCAGCATCACACTGTCGGCCACTTCGCGCTGCGCGTACAGGTCGAGCATCGACTCGGCCAGGAATCGGGATCCGTGGCGCTGACGTTCGCCGAAGAAGGCGGTCAACTTGAGGTAGGTGTCGCTCACAGCAGGCTCGCAATCCATTGGCCGAGCAGCGCGGCGGCGACACCCAGGACGACGCTGACGACGAGATTGGCCAGGGCAGGCCAGATCTGGCGTTCCTCCGTCAGTCGCTGGGTCTCCAGCATCCAGGTGGAGAAGGTGGTGTACGCCCCGACGAAAGCGGTGCCAACCAGCAGCGCGGCGTGGTGACTCAGGGTGAGCCCGGTGACGAAACCGAGCAGCACAGCACCGGTGATGTTGACCGCCAGGGTGCCGAACGGGAATGACCGGGCCGCTCGGCGGGCGACCGCCCGGTCGACCATGAACCGGGCCACCGAACCCAGCCCGCCGATCACCATCACCCCGGCCCAGATCGCCACCGTCATGCGCGGATCCTGACCCGACGGACCAGAGCCGTCGCGATGTAGACAGCCAACAGGCCCGCGGCGATGCTGACCACGGTGTACGCGGCTGCCAAGCCGTAATGGTGATGCTCGATCATCTTCAGCGTCTCGACCTGCATGGTGGAAAACGTCGTCAGCCCGCCGCACAGGCCGGTACCCAGCAGGGGGCGGCGGTAGCTCGACAGCGGTAGGCGTTCAAGCAGGCGGGTGGTGAAATAGCCCAGCAGGAACGCGCCGACAATGTTGACCCCGAACGTCGCCCACGGCCAACGTGCGGGGTCGTCGGCGAAGAGGGTCGCAAGAACTGCGCGCGCCAGGGTTCCCACCGCGCCGCCGACGAACACGGCCGCCAGTTCTCGGTTGTCATGACCGAACACGGGCAACTCCCTTAACCGTCGATGAATCCGCGAGCAAGTATCACCCGAGGAAAGGCAGAATTGGCGCCATGGCGGCTAACCCCCGCGCCGGCAAGCCGGCGCTTCCCGAAGACCTCGTCGATCTGCCCCATCTGGTCACCGCGTACTACTCGGTGAACCCCGATCCCGACAACATCGACCAACAGGTGGTGTTCGGCACCTCGGGACACCGTGGCTCCAGCTTGGACGGGGCGTTCAACGAGGCGCACATCCTGGCCACCACTCAGGCGATCGTGGAGTACCGGGCCGCGCAGGGCACCACCGGGCCGTTGTTCATCGGCCGCGACACCCATGGGCTGTCCGAGCCGGCCTGGGTGTCGGCGCTGGAGGTGCTGGCCGCCAACGACGTTGTCGCGATGATTGATTCGGCCGACCGCTACACCCCGACTCCAGCGGTCAGTCATGCCATCCTGACGTTCAACCGCGGGCTGAGCTCCGGTTTGGCCGACGGCATCGTCGTGACCCCGTCGCACAACCCGCCACGCGACGGCGGATTCAAGTACAACCCGCCCAACGGAGGACCGGCCGACACCGATGCCACCAAAGCGATTGCCAAGCGCGCCAATGAGATTCTTCGTGGTGGGCTGGCGGACGTGAAGCGGGTGCCGCTGGCTCGCGCGCTCTCCCGTGCCGAGCGCCACGACTACATGGACGCCTACGTCACCGATCTGCCCAACGTTGTCGACATCCACGCGATCCGCGCCGAGAAGATCCGCATCGGCGCCGACCCATTGGGCGGGGCCAGCGTGGACTACTGGGCGGCTATCGCCGAGCGGCACGACCTCGACCTGACCGTCGTCAACCCGTTGGTCGACGCCACGTGGCGGTTCATGACGCTGGACACCGACGGCAAGATCCGGATGGACTGCAGCTCGCCCAACGCCATGGCATCGCTCATTGCGAACCGCGAGTCGTATCAGATCGCCACCGGCAATGACGCCGACTCCGATCGGCACGGCATCGTTACCCCCGACGCCGGGCTGATGAACCCCAACCACTATCTGGCCGTGGCGATCGACTACCTGTACTCGCACCGGCCGGACTGGCCGGCCAGCGTGGCGGTCGGCAAGACGGCGGTCAGCTCGTCGATCATCGACCGGGTGGTGGCCGGCCTGGGCCGCAAGCTCATCGAGGTACCTGTGGGCTTCAAGTGGTTCGTCGACGGATTGATCAGCGGCACAATCGGTTTCGGAGGCGAGGAATCGGCAGGCGCCTCGTTCTTGCGCCGTGACGGCTCGGTGTGGACCACCGACAAGGACGGCATCATCCTGGCGCTGCTGGCATCGGAGATCCAGGCGGTCACTGGGGCGTCGCCGTCGCAGCGCTACGACGAACTGGCCGCCAAATACGGGGCGCCGGTCTATGCCCGCGTCGACGCTCCGGCGAACCGGGAGCAGAAGGCTCGGCTGGCCAAACTGTCCCCGGAACAGGTCACCGCCACTGAGCTGGCCGGCGAGCCGATCACCGCCAAGCTCACCACCGCCCCCGGCAACGGTGCTTCGCTGGGTGGGCTGAAGGTGACCACCGCCGACGGCTGGTTCGCCGCGCGGCCGTCGGGCACCGAGGACGTCTACAAGATCTATGCCGAGTCGTTCAAAGGCCCCGAGCACCTGGCGGAGGTGCAGGAAGCCGCCCGTGAAGTGGTGAATGCCGTCATCTCGTGAGCCGGGCCGACCGCGTATCTTCGCAGCGTATTGACGCATGAGTGGATAGCTAATAAATGAGTATTCACCTCATTCTTCGACAGGTACTGGCACAACGGGGTTTCGGCACGTTAGATCATGATCACGGCATTCGAGGGCAACCCCCCAACTCTCGGCTGCCGGGTGCCCGCCCTGGGCTGCTCGACCCCCCTTGTGGCCCAGGACGGGCGCTTTGCGTTCGGCATCGGTGGGTCGCCTTGGCTGCGCGGCTGGAGAGCAATGCGGCCGGTCCTAATACAGTCATCTGGTGAGTTCTGTCGCGGAGGGTGACTGTCCCTCGGAAGCCGAAGCCAAGCTTCCGCGGGAAGTCTGGGTTCTGATCGCCGCCAACGCGGTGATCGCCCTGGGCTATGGCGTTGTGGCACCGGTGCTGCCGCAGTTCGCCCGCAACTTCGGCGTCAGCATCAGCGCCGCGACGTTCGTGATCACCGCGTTTGCGTTAATGCGGCTGTGCTTCGCGCCGGCGTCCGGCATGTTGGTGCAGCGACTGGGGGAGCGGCGCATCTATGTCAGCGGCCTGCTGATCGTGGCGTTGTCGACCGGCGCCTGCGCGTTCGCCCATACCTATTGGCAGCTCCTGGTGTTCCGTGCGCTGGGCGGTATCGGATCGACGATGTTCTTCGTCTCCGCGCTCGGCCTGATGATTCGGATCAGCCCGCACAACGCCCGGGGCCGGGTGGCGGGCATGTTTTCCAGCGCGTTCCTGGTCGGGTCGGTGGCCGGTCCGCTGTTGGGCAGCCTGACCGCCGGGCTGGGCCTGGCCGCGCCGTTCCTCATCTACGGGGCGGCGCTGCTGATCGCGGCGGCGGTGGTGTTCATCAACTTGCGGCATTCGCACCTGGCTGCGCCGGCGCCCGCTGACGAGTTGACGGTGACCCTGCGCGTCGCGCTGCGCCATCGGGCGTACCGAGCGGCGCTGTTGTCGAACTTCGCGACCGGTTGGTCGGCGTTCGGGTTGCGGGTCGCGCTGGTGCCGCTGTTCATCACCGAGGCGCTGCACCGCGGGCCCGGGGTCGCGGGTGCGGCGCTGGCCACTTTTGCGGCCGGCAATGTCGCGGCAGTGATCCCGTCGGGGCGCCTGTCCGACCGGACCGGGCGGCGACCGCTGCTGATCAGTGGATTGGGATTGTCGGGGTTGACGACGGCGGTGGTCGGGGCAGCGACGTCGTTGCCGGTGTTCCTGGTCGGTGCGTTCATCGCCGGGGCGGCCACCGGGGTGTTCACCGCGCCGCAGCAGGCCGCGGTGGCCGACATCATCGGTAAGGCGCGCGGCGGGACGGCGGTGGCGACGTTCCAGATGATGTCGGACCTCGGCTCGATCGCCGGATCGTTGGGGGTGGGCGAGATCGCCCAGCATCTGTCGTTCGAGTGGGCATTCGCGATCAGCGGGCTGATCCTGGTGGCGGCGTCGGTCGGGTGGCTGCTGGCGCCGGAAACCCGAGATAGTGAGCCGTTGGAGCACACACCGCCCCGGCCGCTGGGGCCGGAGGCCGCTGGCGAGCTGCCCTGACCAGCGATTTTGAAGCGCGCCTACCGGTGGTGTAACTTCGGTGGGCACACCTGGGGCTATGGCGCAGCTGGTAGCGCACCACACTGGCAGTGTGGGGGTCAGGGGTTCGAATCCCCTTAGCTCCACCAGGCAAAACAGCACTCGATTGAGTGCTCAGAAGGTCGTTTGACGACAGTTCTGACGACAGTTCGGTTCATCTCAGCCGTGAGCAGGAGCGCATCGCCCCCTTCTCATCAGCTCCCGGATGGCCGCCACGGCGCTGTCGGTCAACACAGTCCGCCCCTGCGGCGTGACGGCCCCTGCGGTGTGGCGGGGTGATGGCCATGCCATTGGTCCCAACCAACCAGCGGCGGTCAGCGTCCCCGCTCCGATCGTCGAATTTCCGTCACGCTGCAGCATGATGCCTGCTCGCGAACCGTGAGCCTCCCGGCCGGGGCATGTCGTGTCTCGGCTGGCGATCCTACGACTTGTCGTATCCTGACCGCCGGGAGGCAAGAGTCGGTTGAACGCAGCTCAGAGCGGAGATAGCCAGGCTCCTGGGGGTCCCTCTAGTGGTCTTCGCGACATACCAGAACCCCTACATGGAGAGACTGGTGTCGCGCTGTCCGGGCCACCAATATCGCCCATGG
Organism: Mycolicibacterium crocinum; assembly: GCF_022370635.2. The sequence goes on from NZ_CP092362.2 coordinate 1,968,583, forward strand.
CACGCATTTCCCTGTACGACGACGTCCAATGGGAACTATTCATCCTTGAATGGGTGCATGCCCTGAGATCCGGCTACGTTCAGGTCAAGCGGTTCGGTGGAGCCGGTGACAGGGGCGCGGACATTGCGGCGTTCAAGACTGCAAACGGCCTAGAAGGTGCTTGGGACTGTTTCCAGTGCAAGCACTATGCAGAACCTCTCGCCCTAGGAGACATACTTCCCGAGATTCTGAAGATCTTCGTGGCAACTGTTGTCGGAGAGTGCGTTCTGCCGGACAGCTACCAGATCTTGGCTCCCCGCGGTTGCAGTACAAACTGCGGTCGGATGCTCAGCAGCCCGCAGAAGTTGAGGAAAAAGTTCCTCGACCACTTGGCCGACGACGACAGCACCCTCGCGAGGGGCCTTGAGTCGGACCTCGTCTCTTCGGTTCAGGAACTGGCGTCGGTCACGGATTTCTCGATGTTCCGATCCGTCGAGCTGACTGATGTGCTTGAACTGCATAAGACAACTTGTTGGTACAGCGACCGATTCGCCACAGCGCTTCAGCCGCGACCCGCTCATGTGCCAGCTCCCGGTGACTTGGCGACACACGAACGGAGATACGTACAACAACTGGTTGATGTTTACGCCGAAGCACACCCCGAGGAAAGCCTCCAACCCGAATCAGTGGCATCAAATCCCAGAGTGGGCGAACGCTTTCGCCGCCACCGCGAGAACTTCTACAAGGCGGAGGCGCTACGAGTGTACGCGCGGGATTCAGTGCCGCCGGGGACTTTTGAGCGATTGCAGGATGACATTCATTCGGGTGTTATCGATGTAGTCGAGGACCACCACGCCACGGGCCTGAGACGTTTGACGAGTGTGCTTTCGCTAGTTGGACAGCTGGATCTGAGTCGGCATCGTCTGATTTCGGTGGTCGAGATCGATGATCGACAGGGCATGTGCCACCAGCTGGCGAACGTCGATCGGATTCAATGGATGTCGCGCAATGAATGACTACGACAATCGGGCACCGAACGGTCCAGCGGGCGACCGTCGGAGGCCGCAAAGCATCAATGAATCGCCGCTGAACGGCCCTTTGGAGGTCGGCATCCGCGTGTTGATGATCTTGACCCAGGCCTTCCCAGCTGAACTCGACCTGAATCAGCTTGTCCTGCTTGATCACTTCGTGCTCCACAGCAGGGACGTCGGTGGCCCTGAAAGTCTGCATCCGGCTCTGCCGATCCGTGCAGGCGAGATTGCGGCCAAGCGTGAATCTATCGAGGCAGGAATTGGTCTTCTGCTGAGGCTGCATCTCGCCGAGATTGCGGTTGGAATGAACGGGGTGCGGTTTCTTGCCGGCGACGGCGCCCTGCACTTCGTGGGAGTCTTGGGCTCGTCGTACTCACATCGCTTGCGCGATCGTGTCGGATGGGTGTTGGGAAGTTTTCCCGATCTGGACGAAGCGAATCTGCGACGGCAGACAAAGGCGATATTCGATTCCTGGTCCGAAGAATTTCACTGGCCCGATACGGACGGGAACAATGGCAAACCGCATTAGCCTGACGCATCTGACTTTCGTGGGGCCCGGCAAGGCTCCAGCGACGGTTGATTTCGGGCCACGAACGACTGTCATCCATGGTCCCTCTGACACAGGGAAGTCGTTCATTGTCGACGCCATTGACTTCATGCTTCGTGGTTCCACTCTTCGGGAGATTCCGCAGCGCGCGGGCTACAGCACAGTCCTATTGGGAATTCGGACGCCGACTGGTGAAGACGTCACGCTCACCAGGGGGGTCGAGGGCGGCAGTTTTGGCTTGCTGGAGGGAGTACTGTGCGGCGCTTCTCTAAAGCGATCGGTGAGAGGCTTTCCGCGTGGCAGGTCCCTGATGGTGATGAGGTCCGTTATGACCGGGATGAGCAGGATCTGATAGCGGGCGATCAATTACGCTCTGCTCACGGTAAAGGCGTTCGCGCAATCCTCCACTCCGCCTTCACCATTGGCCTTGCTCAGTATTGCTTTGAAAATGATCTTCCACACCCTGGATTTGTCGTTCTGGATTCACCATTGGTGACCTATCGCCCACCGAAGCCTGGCGAAGCCGTCGATCGTGAGGTTCTCGACATCGGCATTGCTGCGCGGTTCTACGACGACATTCAGCAGTCGGTTGGTGGGCAGGTCATCATCATGGAGAACATGGATCCACCATCTGGACTCCGGAAGGAGTCAACCGACGTATTTTTCACAGGCGTTGCGGGGGAAGGCCGATTCGGCTTTTTTCCGTCTCAGCCGTTGCCGTCGTAACCAGAGACCTTTGATATTTCGACAACGGCAACGTCATCGTCGGCTTGCGGCACTCGATCGCGCGTCGTTGCGGTCGACTTGTACGGACTCGAAGCTGAACGTATCCGCTGAATTCCATCAGGCGAACGCTACCCGGTTTCGTCGCCGAGGCTGTTGGAGGCGAACAGTGAGCCCATCGAGTCCAAAGCATCCCGTTGAACGGCTTCGATGACCTCGACATAGGTTCCCGTCGTCACCGTGATTGAGCTGTGGCGCAGAATCTTCTGAACCGTCGCCGGCTGAACTCCCATTGTGAAGAGCAGGGTGGCGCACGAGTGTCGGAGGTCGTGGACGCGAAGTTGCGGCACCTCCGCCTTCGCGCACAGGCTGTGGAACATTCGGTTGACGTTGCGCGGCTCCAACGCGCCGCCCTTAGGGGTCGTGAAAACCAGTCCCGTGTCGCGCCACGTTGATCCGGCGGCCAGGCGCTCCTCCAGCTGGCGCCGGCGGTGGTTAGTCAGAATCGGCACAAGCGTCCGAGGTACTGGCAGAACTGCGACGGATCCTTCAGTTTTGACGTTCTCAAGCTTCAGCTGGCCGTCCACGCGGTGCAACGCTCGCCTGATTGTAATCCGCTCAGCGTCTAGATCGACGTCGGACCATTGCAGCCCGAGCGCCTCACCACGACGGAGTCCCATCGACAGCGCGACTGCCCACAGTGCATAAAGTCGCGTCGTCTCAGCGGTCTTGAGAAAGCGCATCGCCTCAGCCCGCGTGAAAGAGCGCACCTTCCGGTCATCGGTCACGCGCAACTGAACGAGTCGGGCGACGTTGCGGCTTAACATCTCTTCGTCGACCGCATCCTGCAGAGCAGCCCGCAAAACGCGCAGAATGTGGCGAATCGAGCTGGCAGACAACGCGTCGTTGCAGCACTTGGCAGGCACGAGAGCGCAGCACCGTGCCTGCGACTTGCGCCCTCGCGCTGCGTCCTTCCCTTGGGCGCAGCATTGGCATCGGGTCTGCAATCCGGTCAGCCATGCGCGAATATGCGAGGCCTGCAGTGACTTCAGCTTCCGATTGCCAATTCCCGGGATGATGTGCAGGCGCACGTCGCCCTCATAGGTCGCATACGTCGTGCGCCGAACGCTAGGCTCCGCAATGTGCTCTAGCCAGTAGGTCATGTACTCAGCGACCGTCAACGTCGTTGTTGCAGTGGGTATGCCGCGTCGCTGTTGATCGAGAACCTTGCCGAGTTCGTCCAAGGCGGCACGCTCACTATCGCCGTAGACGCTGATGCGCTTCCGTCGTCCGTCCGGCGTGTCGACGAAGACTTTCGCCTCCCAGCGCCCATCACCTCGTCGGTACACGCCGCCCTGGCCGTTCGCGTTGCGACGTGCTTTCCCACCTGCAGCCATCACGCGGCTCCTTCAATCAAGCCGGATAGGTAGTCGTCGAAAGACTGCCGCACGATCCGCCGGCACCTACCGATCTGTACCGATCTGACACGTCCGTCCCAGATCAGCCGGTACACCATCCATCGACTGACTGCGAGACGATCCGCCGCGGCCTGCACGGTGATCAGCTCAGCACTGAATTCAGTATGCATCCGTTTTCCTCTCCGTGTGGAAGTAATTCGGAATGCCGGCGTACGGCTTGTGGGGGTGAAGTAACACATACGGGTTGTGCTGCGGGCGAGGCAATTTCAGCTATTCGCAGGGTCCCGGGACCGGTCTTCTCGCGATCGAATACGGGCGTAGTCATGTCGACCAGTCTGGTGGCGAGGATTGATCGTGCGTCCAGCGATTCGCACGGACGATGTGGCGATGTTCGATCATTCGGTGCGCCGCAGACACGACCAAAGTGCGTTCACCGAGATTGCCCAGCCCGGCTCGATCGAATGTCCATTCCACTTCTTCTTCGGCACCGTGAAGCGCCCGATCATGTTCGTCGGTCGCGAGGTCTGAGCGGTGGCGTTGCTCCCGAGTCCACTCAGCTCGATGCTCGCGCAGCGCACTCATCGTGGTGGAGAACAGCCGGGATTTGGTGGTGATATGCCCACGAAAGCCGAGAGTGTGCAGCCAGCGGTCTATCTCCGAGTAGGCGCCATGATCGGCTAGATCGAGAATTGTGGTCAGAATCGCCCGGATATGTGTGGGGACGTCTAAATCGGGAACGGCGAGCGGTGACATCCGTCGGACCCCAACGCCGAAGTCGGCGACGGATTTGGTCACGTACTTGGCCAGGTAGGCCGGGACCGACCGACGCGACTGGCGAGGTGTTGCCCCGCCGCAGTCACTACTGTCCGACCGCAATGGCCGCGCATCCGTCTGAGTGCCGAACTGTATTACACGGCTACTGATTTCAGCGCCGTGTGCTGGGGCGGCGACAGTGAGTGCGACGCCGCTTGCGGCCTGATGGATTAGGAGGGCCAGGTCGGTGGCTGTGATTGAGGACTTGGGTGGTGTTGGGGCTTGGCCCGGCTGTGGCGGCTCGTCGAGGCGGATTACGGCGTGGAAGTGCGGGATCGCCCGACGTTGCATCTCGGTCACCTTCACGAAATTGATTCGGGCAGCGGTGGGGGATTCGCCGAGCGCGCGTAAGCGTCTACGCAACAGCCGGCGCAGGGCGATGGTGAAGCGCCGCCACAGTTCAGGGGCATGCCAGGCGAACAGGACATGCCCCATGTAGTCGTAACAGTCCTCGCAGAGCGGCTGACCGACATGAGCATCGCCCTCGTGGTGGATGGAGCTGCACCACAGGGGTCTCCCGTGCTGGCAACGTTGGTGGGCATTCCGGCCCCGGTCGTGGCACCGCCGAGCCTGGCCTCGCTGGCCGTCATCGCGTGTGGTGTGCACGGCCCCGAAACTGGGCGCGGTCAGCGTGACGAACACCTGAGGGTGTTCGGCGACTGTGGGCGGCAGATCGTGATGGCCACCGTGCACGCCGGCGTGTACGAGTTGCCAGGTATCGCGGGCATAGAGATCAGAGCAGGACGGGCAGGCGACAGCGCGTCGGTTGTTGCATCGGGTCCACACCCGAAGCTCGCGACCGAAGCTGTCGGTTCCTGTCAGACGGATCGGATTCGCACAGAACCCAGCATTCTCCGCTTTATTCCACCAGGTCTCGAAGTCGCGGGAGGCGGCGCGACGCACCATCTGCGCCACCACGCCGATGGTGTCGGTACCGGCCGGAAGGCCTGGCAGTGTCGAAACCGCAATGCCCAGCGCAGCAGTGGTCACGACTGGCGACCTTCAGTCTCGGCGGTCCGAGGATGCGCTCTTGTGGGGGCAAAGCGAGCGACGAGATCATCAATGGCGGAATCGGTGACGTGGAAGGCCCGAACTCGCAACGGTTCAGCGTTGCCGTCAGTGCAGACGTAACCGACACCGGGAGTACCGGTGGAGATTCCATCACACAAGGCGCCGGCTTCTCGGGCGGCGGCTCCGAGCACCATCGCGGTCTGGGTGGCTTCACTCATGCGCAGCCCGACCCGGATGGAGAAGAGCTGCCGGATGGGCAAAACATCTTTAGACGGGTCCTGTACCGCGGCGACCACCGAGATACCGACTGCGCGGCCCTGGGACAGCAGCAGCCCCAGCAGCTGCTCAACCTCGGCGCGTGTTCTGCGGTCCCCGAGATAGGCAGTCAGCGAGGCGATTTCGTCGATAATCAATACAATCAGTGGTGCGGAGACACTCGGAGTGTGAAGCCGAGTCTTCCCCCGCAGCCGTTGCGCACGTTTCTGCATCACCGCGACAACCGCCCGCAGCGCAGCGAGTGTCTGTTCACCGTTGTCATGGGCGAGCGAGGTGAACAACACTTGTCCGCGCCCGAACTCCATCCCTCCCTTGGGATCTACGACGACGAGGCGTGCGCAGCCCGCCCGCACGGCGGGGCCGACGGCGGCAATGATTGACCAAAGCACCGAGCCCTTGCCCGAGCCGGTCGCGCCTGCGACCAAGATGTGCTGTCCCAGTAGCGGTAGGCGCCAACGCTCACCGGCCTCGGTGAGCCCCACCCACAGGCGGGACAGGTCCGGTGTGGTGCCCCTGGCCGGACGAGGAAGTTGGATGGGTGTCGTCAGCGGATCGCCGTGATGGGCGGTGATGCGGATCGAGCCCGGTCGGGTCGAGCGAATGGTCACCCGCTGGGCGCTCAGCGCTTCGGCTAACGCGTCACCTCGGGATTGCCAGTCGGCCAACGACTGGCCCGTGAGGATGCGTACCTCGAGAACGTCGCTCGTGACACCGATCGTCACCGAACGCAGAATCGGCACCATGACGTGACCGTCGAGACCGGCGGTCAGGCCACACAGCGTGCAGACCGTGGCCCATCGGCCTCGATAGATACCCCATGTGCGCCACTGGACCCGCAGACGTACCGTCACCCACTGACGGAACGTTTGGGGGGATAACAGAAACCAGCTGAACAATGCGAGAGCCGACCAGATCGCCGCCAAGAGGCCGACCAAGGGACCGCAAGTGACGGCCATCCAGACGCTTGTGATGGCCGGAATGCTGATCATCGGAAACAACACCGACGCCCATACCAGCGCAGCAGTCGCTTTGCCAAGCGCCGTGGCTGCACGGAGGGCAATGTCATCGGAGTCCGAGTGGTTCGGAAGAGAGCGGTTGGAGCGGTGAGCTCGTGGGTGGCCAGGCATGGCAGACCTTCCGGCAGGCTTGCGGGATCGGGGTAAGGAGAGGCTTCGGCCGAGCGGGCGCAGCACCACCGTCTCTTGGTGTTGCGGTGCTGCGCCCACTCGACGAAAGGGTCAGGCGGCCGGCTTGCTCGTGCCGCCGGGTACGCCGCTCGGTGACGCATTCCGAGGTGCGGCAACGACTCCCGCCAGTGGTGCACCTGAAGCGCGGATCGCTTCAGCGCGGAACGCGACTCCGCTGCGACTGTCCTGGCTCCACGGCAGGGCAACCAAGCCCTCGATGTGGATCGGCTGCCCGACCGTCACATTCGGGTCGCCGGCAACCGTCACGGTGATGACGTCGCCGCCCGTGGAGTCCAGCGCCATCACCTGGACCTGCCACAGCGGCAGACCCGTCTCGCGATCCAGCTTCGGCTGGCCGGTGTCAAACGCGATCCGCTGTTCGGGTGCCCGCGTGCACACAAATGACACACCGCCGGTGTTAATACGTAGTTTCATTCCAACTGTCCTTCCTGCTGTTTTCTCGCGACCGCTCGGCCGCGACCACCAGTTCAGGCGGACAACTCGGACATTCCCAGGGCATCAGTTAGACAAAGCGGACAGACGCCTGGACAACGCGGACACTCGGACGACAATCGCGCGCCAACTTTTGTGCTTTGGGCGTCGCTAACGCTGGCACCGCGCTCCTAGCATGAGCAGATCGAGAAGCTACCTGTTCCTAACCACGCACTGACGACGCGAATGAGTGAAAAGGGTTTCAGCGAAGCCAGACTCGCAACAGCCGCCGGTGTCGACGTCAAGACGGTGGGCCGCTGGGTCAGGGGTGAATCACTGCCCCAGGCGGTCAACGCGCGCGCCACCGCCGACGCACTGGGCTGTGATCCGCAGACGCTGTGGCCAGACATCTTTCCCACCCTGCGCCCACCTGGTACCGGCACGGTCGCGGTCAGTGTGTACCGAAGCCGCGCGGACGTCCCTGTCGCCGTGTGGACCCAACTGTTCGGCGGCGCCGCCGAGCAGATCGACATCCTGGTCTACGGGGGCACCTTCCTCTTCGACGGCATTCCCAGGTTCTGCTCAACGCTCGCAGTCGCGGCCGAACGCGGAGTCGCCATTCGCTTCATCGTGGGTGATCCCGATTGCGCTGCGGTAAGCCAACGCGGGGAAGAGGAGACGATTGGCTCAGTTCTAGCAGCTCGCTGCCAGATCACACTCGCACGATTGGCTTCACTCGCCGACGCCCCAGGCTTGGAGGTGCGCACACACGCCACACCGCTGTACACGTCGATGTTCCGCGCGGACAACACCCTGATTGCCAACCCGCACCTATACGGTGCTCCCGCCAGCGACAATCCCGTCCTCTTTATTCGACGTGACGACGCGCCCGAGCTGTGGCGCGATCACCAACTCTCTTTCGAACGGGTGTGGAACACCGCCCAACCATTACCCACGCACGCCTGACCTGCCGATTGGAGAACCGTATGGCCCGGACCGACTACTACAACGATCCCCACGCGCCAGCCGCAAACAGTGTGGTGCCCTCCACTACCGCCGTCGTCACCGATTCACATGATCGCATCGTGCTAATTCGCCGCCGCGACAATAACCTTTGGGCATTGCCGGGTGGCGCAATGGAATTGGGCGAATCCATCGTCGACGCGGCGGTTCGTGAAGTGAAAGAGGAAACCGGTCTCGACGTCGAGATCAGCGGACTCATCGGCGTCTACACCAATCCTCGCCACGTTATGGCCTACGCCGACGGTGAAGTCCGTCAACAGTTCTCGCTGTGCTTCACCACCCGGCTGCTCGGTGGACAGTTGCGAGTCGACTCGGAAAGCACCGACATCGCCTGGACGTCACCAGGCGAACTTGCATCTTTGGACGTCCACCCCTCGATGCGGCTGCGCATTCAGCACTACCTTCAACGCCGCGACAGCCCATACCTCGGGTAGCCCGGCAAGGTCGTCTCTAGCCGGCGGAGGCACTAACTCGTGCTGCCGCCGCCAACAGGCTCGGCGCCGCCCGCTCGATCGCACGATGCACAGGATCCCCATCGGGGTAACGCGACAGGATCTCCGTGACTCGATCTTCAGCTCGCACAGGCGAGCCCTGCGGGCCAGTGGTCAAGTCCGCGCACGTCAGCACGTCTAGTAACAACGACGGAGGTGCCGTGAACTCGGCCAGCGCGTCTAAGAGGCCGCGCTCCCGCGCCTCGAACACCGCGCCCGTGTGATAGGCCACCAGCGAGACCACCACTGCGGGAAAGCCCTCGTCGCGGACGAACACTGCGCCGTCGACGGGGTGGAAACCAGTCGATCGAACTGACGGCGCATAGCCAACATCGTGAAGCCACGCGGCAGCCACCACCGCGTCGGCATCCATGGCGCCCAAGCCGACGACCAATCGCTCCGCCGTCGCCGCGACTCCGCAGACATGGGCCCACCGATGCGGCAGATCGGCCAGTCGCTCCTCGGCGATCGCCCGTGCACGTGCCGCGTCCGTCACCACGATGCAAGTCTACGAATGTGCCCGACACAGCACCGACGCGATTTGGGCGAAAGATCCACGCCGCGGCGGCTCCCGTCCGCTGGCGCTCCCGTCCGCCACCACGGACCGAAAAATGCCTATCGGATCGAGGCTGTGAGAACTTTCTCTACTGTTATCAAGAACAGGTTCTCAGCCCACTTCGGGATCGCCATGAGTGGCGTCCACAAAGCGGTCGATGGCCCTATCGATTCGATCCCGAGCGACTTCACCCGATATTCGCCCACTGCTGAACGCCGCCAAATTGGCAAGCCACACATCAGCGATCAGCCCCGCTAGTCGCTGGTCTCTGACCGTGGGCTCGCCGCCGCTCAAAGTCCTTGCCAGCAGACCTTCAATGACGTCGATCGCTTCATCGGTGGCTGCGGCGGCGGTGTGGTCGGCGAGGACGAAGGCGCGCGTCACCGCCTCGGTCAAGCGCGGGTCTTGGTTGCCATTCGGTGTGCAGGCAGTCGACGAGCAAGCGAAGGCGTTCGCGCGGTGTCGACGCGGTGACGGTCCAATCGCGGCTGTTTCCAAACTCTTGGAACTCGCGGGTCAACGCCGACACCAAGAGGTGGATCTTGGAGGGGAAGTACCGGTACAGCGTGCTGACGCCGATTCCGACCTGCGCGGCCACCGCGCGAACGTGCACAGCCTCGTAACCGCCGCTAACTGCCAGCATCATCGCGGCATCTACTGCACTGTTACGGCGGTACGTGTCGACACCGCCAAGGTCGGCCGCCCTATCGGGGCGATGCTGCCTCAACTTCGAAGCCATGCTGCCAACGCCACGCTCAGACGCTGTGATCACCAATTGGTTGGTGAAGCGCGCCGGCTAGCCGATCAAACAGGTCCTCGAATCCGCTCACGTCGCCGTGCGCAGCGAAATGATCGACACCCACCGTCACGAAGACTGCGCTGGCGGTGAACCGGGTGATGCCATCGTGACTGACTCCCGTTCCGCTGACGTGAAGAGCACGTCCTTGGCGGCCGGTGATCTGGGCAGTAATCCTGTGCGGTTCGTGCAACGGGACAGGTCGCAGATACTCCACTGTCAGACTGCGTGTCACCGCGGGCGTGCCGGCCACCCACAACGTGAAGCCCAGTACGTCGTCACAGGCTGTCGCTACTGCGCCGCCGTGCGCCAGTCCTGGGGCGCCGATATGGCGCTCATCGAACGTCACATCGCTGTAGACCTCGTCACCGTCGCGATAGACAACCAGCTGCAATCCATGCGAATTCGCGGGCCCGCACCCGGTACACGTCGAGGTATGCGGAGGCAGTAGATATGGCCCCGGATGTGCTGTGTCACCCATCGTCATCCCCTTGTTTCGCACTGATTCGCGATATCGTCGGGCCCGCACCGCAACTGCAACGAGCCTTCGTTTGGCAGCTTCTGGACGCACCAAGACCCTCCCGCGTAGACACGACGGCCATGCCTACCGACCAGGGTGTTCTCCGTAACCGCGGACAAACCTACGAACAGTTTCGCTACGCTACTCTTGGTACCATACCTTGACGCCTGCTGGAAACGCCGCCCGCAGGTCCCATTTTCCGAAGGGACAACGCAGTGAGCACTCAACCGGCGGCATACGCAGACGACGATGATGACATCGACCCCCGCCGGATCAGGTCGCGTAACCGACTGCTCGACGCGGCGGCGGCACTCCTCACCACCGGGGGAATCGAAGCCGTCACGATCGACGCGGTGACCAAAGCCTCCAAGGTGGCTCGCACCACCCTCTATCGGCATTTCGCAAGCTCATCACAGTTGCTGGCGGCCACATTCGAGCGCCTGCTGCCGCACGTCACTACACCGACACCCGACGAGGGGTCGCTGCGGCAGAGGCTGATTGAAATCCTCAGCCGGCAGGCCGCACTCTTTGCCGATGCCCCGATCCAGGTCACCACGCTGGCTTGGGTCGCCCTTGGGCCCACCGATCCTGCTGCTGACGGCACCGCAGATGAGGACAGCCCGGCTGGCAGCCTGCGTTCTAGGGTCGTCGAGCAATACCGCAAACCGTTCGACGAAATCCTGTCGAGCGACCAGGCTCGCGAAGAACTTGACGAATTCGACCTCGAATTGGCTGAGTGCCAGCTCGTCGGTCCGCTGGTCTTCGCACGCATGACCGGACTCTGCACCATCAGCCGTGACCAGTGCGTCCGCATCGTCGACGACTTTCTGGCCGCACACTCACGCACCCGAACCGAGGCGTGACGGCGAATTGGTAGGTGCGCCGGCGGTTCGCCTGCGGCTTGTCGTCGCTGGGACCGGGCGGCTCGCACTGGGCCTGGCTGAAACTTCCTGGTGACCCTGCGTCATCGCCATCCGCCAGCCGCGCTGAGAAAACGCTACTAACAGTTTCAAAACGCTATGTAGCGTTGTGCTACTATAGGTACACTTATGAGGTTCAGTCGACCACGATCCAGTGAGCCCGTCATATGAAAACCCCTGTCCGCGTGAGTCGTTCGTCGAATCGCGCCGCTGTTGGTCGCACGCTGAATCACTGGCGGCACCATCCACCGTTACGAACGGCCGGGACCGTGGCGCTGGCCCTGGTCGTAGTAGTGGTATCGACGGTCTACCTGCAATTTCACGGTGAGTTCACTCCGGCCATGCACTTGACCCTGGTGTCGGATCGCGCTGGGCTGGTCATGGAGCCCGGGGCAAAAGTGACCTACAACGGCGTCGAAATCGGCCGGGTCGCCGCGGTGCGCGCGATCCAGCAAGATGACACCACCAAGGCGAAACTGTCCCTGGACGTCGCTCCAAAGTACATCGAGCTGATCCCGGCCAACGTGACCGCCGAGATCAAGGCCAGCACGGTATTCGGCAACAAGTATGTAGCCTTCCGTAGCCCGTCGAGACCGGCATCTGCGCGCGTGTCGAGCTCGCAGGTGATCGACGTCTCGCACGTGACGACCGAATTCAACACCCTGTTCGAAACCTTGATGTCGATCGCGCAGAAAGTCGATCCCGTCAAACTCAACCTGACTCTTGCGGCCACCGCCGAGGCACTGGACGGGCACGGCCTCGACTTCGGCCGATCAATCATCGCGGGCAATGCTGTCCTCGACGACATCAACCCTGAAATGCCGCAGATCCGCGAAGACATCAAACGCCTTACCGACCTCGCCGACGTCTATGCCCAATCCTCACCCGATTTCTGGAAATTCCTCAACAATGCAGCGACCACGGCAGGCACCGTCAATGAGCAGCGAGCCGATCTCGATGCGGCGCTGCTGGCTGCCGCGGGCTTCGGCAACGCTGGCGCTGACATCGTGGGGCGGGGAAGTCCCTACCTGGTGCGAGGTCTGGCTGACCTGGTGACGACCACCGGCACCTTGAACACCTACAGTCCCGAATTCCTGTGCAGCATAAGAAATTATGCTGCGATCCTGCCGCAGACTGTTGAATCCGCAGGCGGCAACGGCTACTCGATCGACTTCCGTATCGGGCTCACCGGTGCGCCGAATCCGTACGTCTATCCGGATAACCTGCCCCGTTCCAATGCGCGAGGCGGCCCGGGCGGCGCCCCTGGATGTTGGCAGACAGTCACCAAGGATTTCTGGCCCGCCCCTTACCTGGTAGCCGACACCGGCGCATCACTGGCTCCCTACAACCACCTCGAACTCGGGCAGCCATTGCTTACCGAATATGTGTGGGGACGCCAGGTCGGTGAAAACACCATCAATCCCTAGGACGAGCAGGCCTGCGGACCCACCGGTCCACGACTACGTCGAAGCGGCGCTCAGCGGCCTCGATACATAGAATCGTCATATTCCGATGGAACTGGGAGACAGCGACATTGGGGCGGCATGCAGTCGCTCAGGAAGCGCTTCCTCGCCGGACGCGTAAGGGAATCGAAACAGGTCCTCGCAGTGAAGGATTGGTACCCCAGCGCACGGGTCCAGCAAGCTCCAGGCCGTCGAGTTCGTCCAGCAGATGGTCCACCGCTGTGATCACTTCGAGTCGTGCGAGATGAGCGCCCAGACAAAAGTGAAGTCCATGGCCGAATGCCAGGTGCCCGGTCGTGTCGCGATGAGGGTCGAACCGATCGGGGTCGCTGAACTTCGCCGGGTCTCGGTTCGCCGAGGCATAGAAGAGCAACGCCTTTGCGCCCTTAGGGATTACCGTGTCGCCGATCCGATAGGGCGCGGTAGCGGTTCTGGTGACCCACTGCACCGGCGAGCCCCAACGCGCGGTCTCCTCGACCGCCGGGCGAAGCAGGCTGCGGTCGGCTTTCAACGTCAGGAAGAACTCGCGGTCCTCGGCGAGCCTGACGAGCAGCATGCCCAACAGGTTTGTAGTGGTCTCGTTGCCGGCGACCAGAAGGATGAGCGCGTAGAAGAAAGCTTCCTGATCGCTGAGCTCGCCGGATTCTTTGGCTGCCTGCAACCAACCCAAGAGATCGTCTGCCGACGTGCTGGACCGCCGGCCCATCTCGACGTCTATGAAGCTGCGCATCTGCACGTAGGACTGAAGTAGCGAACCGACGTATCGCATGACCTCGTGCACCGACCGCGGTCCGAATAGTCTCGCGAACTTGTTGGATACGGTGCGAAAGGCCGGCCACTGAGGATGGGGAATACCCAAGATTGTGGCAATGACGTTGATGGGCATGGGGATCGTCAGCGCCGCGACCATGTCAATGACGTCGCCGTCTCGCAGTGGCCTGATCGCCTCATCGGACAACGCGCGAATATCTGTGGCCAGAGTCTGTACCGAACGCTTGCTGAACATGGGCGCGGTCAGATGCCGCAGGCGGGTGTGATCGGGTGGGTCTGTGGTGAGTACAGCACTGGTGACAAACGACCGCAGCATGATGCCGTCCCTCGACGAGAACACCTCATTGTTGCGAACGGCCTTGTGCACGTCCTCGTAGCGCCCCATCATCCAGACGCCGAGCCGCTCGTTGACGACCACCGGATGCTCACGAATGCGCAGCAGCTCGGGATAGGGGTCGGCGATGTTCTCGGCGAGCGTCGGATCGAATGTGGTTCGTGGCACCGACTTCGGCGCCGATGCAGTGCGTGGGCGCCGTAGATCGCGGTAAGCCCCTGTCGCAACCGGACGCCACAGATCAGTGACGGAGCTGCGAGTTGCAGAAAGCACCGCGCGTGGTGGGGGCCGTAGAAGATCCGTCGACATAACATGACGTTAGGCCGGTCGCAATGGCTCGATAATGACAGAATCAGACAGACATTTGATATTTTCAGACACATGCCTAGTCCGATGGCCCCGGTGTGGGACGTGGCGCGCTCCTCGGCGCCGGGTCGACACATCTTGGAGACCGCGGTACACCACGGCCTCAATCCTGAAATCTGTTTGTCTGGAACAGGACTCACGTCGCAGGGGTTGAGGGACCCGACCAGCGAGATGCATGCGAGTCAGGAACTGACGATGATTCGCAACCTGATCGGCCGACTCGGCGATCAACCGGGACTGGGTACGGAAACCGGTGCGCGCTACACCTTCGCCGACATGGGCATTCTGGGTTATGCACTGATTTCGAGTCCAACCGTTGGGGACGCGATAGACGTCGCCTGCCGGTACGCCGCACTCAGTACCGTCTACCTGAGTCTGGCCGCACCAGAACTCAACAACACCGAAGCGGTCATCGGTCTTGATAACGCCCAGGTTCCTCCCGATGTGCGGAGGTTTCTGCTCGAACGCGATTTTGCAATGTTCCTGCAGATCTTGCCGCCGCTCATGCGTGGCGTTGACGCGCCGATCGCGATGCGACTGGAGGTGGCGGATCTGCAGCTGCCGGCAAGTCTGGTGGAGATCGACAACGTGACGGTCACTGTGGAGAACGCGGTGCGCAACGCCCTGATTGTCCCCGCTGATCTGGTGAGCCAACCGATGCCCGCGCCAGATCCCCAGACTGCGGCGATCTGTATCCGCCAGTGCGAGGAGTTATTGAACCGTCGACGAACCCGTCGTGGCATATCAGCCTGGGTGCGGATGCGGATGATCCAAGATTCGACCCAGATCCCATCCATGGCGACCATCGCGAGGGAACTCTGCATCACCGATCGCACGTTGCACCGTCACTTGGCGGGAGAGGGAACCAGCTACCGCGCACTCGCAGACGAGGTTCGCGCAGCGCTGGCCGCCGAGCTGTTGAGTTCGGGACTCACTGTCGAGGAAACTGCACGCCGACTTGGCTATTCGGAGACGGCCGCATTCACTCGAGCCCATATTCGGTGGAATGGGCGCCCACCCAGTGAGTCCAAGCGCCGTGGGCGGTCAACGGCTCAAACGTGATGTGAGGGCAAGCTGCATGCTCACGCGCCGACGTCGACTGTCGGGCGGTATCGCGACGGTGCCGCAGTCCTTGGTCTAGTGGCGAGACGTTGTGGCCACCAGCTCCGTTCGCGCAGCAAAGTAGCGATGGCGGGTACGGTCAGCGTCCGGACCAGGAAAGTATCCAACAGCAGTCCGCAGCCAATGATGAGGCCGGTCTCGATCATGATCGCGACCGAGCCGATCATCAAGCCGAACATGCTCGCGGCGAAGATCAGGCCGGCGGAGGTGATGACCGAGCCTGTGGTGGCGACCGTCCGTAGAACGCCGATACGCAGATTGCTGCCGCTCTCCTCCCGCAGTCGCGATACCAGTAACATGTTGTAGTCGGCACCGACTGCCACCAGAATGATGAAGGCTAATAGCGGTACAGGCCAGGCGATTTCATGACCGAGTATCCATTGGAAAACGATGACTCCGATGCCGAGTGAGGCGAGGTAGTTCAGCACCACGGTGCCAAGGAGATACAGCGGTGCCACGAGCGCGCGCAGTAGCACCACCAGGATGAGTCCAACGATGACCAGGGTGGCGATGGCAAGTTGGATGAAGTCGGACGAGAGCAGACGCTGGATATCAGAATTGACCGCGGGGAAGCCGGCGACAGAGATCGTGGCGTTCGCCAGCGAGGTGTTCGGCCTGGCTCCATCGGCGACTTGGGTCATCTGGCGGGCAAGGTCCATCGCTTCGACGCTGTAGGGATCGTTGCTGGTCTCCACTGCGAATCGCGCCGTTTTCCCATCGGGTGACAGGAACTGCTTTGCGACGTCGGCGAATTGGCGGTTCGCAAAGGCGTCTGCGGGCAGGTAGAAGCCGGACGCGGCATCCGAACCCGCGGACGCGCGAGACGAGTTCTGAAGCTGGGTGGCGATTTGGCTCATACCGGATAGCATCTCAATATTGCTGTCCGCCAGCGTCTTTACCCCATCGGCCAGCGCGCGGGAACCGGAGGCGAGCTGGCTGATGCCGTCTTGTAGCCGGGTGATGTTGGCCGCGAGATCGGCGGGCTTTCCCAGCGCGCCGAATGCCTTGTTCATGGCATTGACGGCAGTCTGAACGTCGGCGATGGTGCCGGTTACGGTGGCGTTGGTGGCGGGGTCGTAGCGGTCACCCAGCGCGGCGACCTGGGAGAAGAATCCGTTGTTTCTCAGAGCAACCAGGATCTGGACCTGGTCGCGGATTTGAGCGCATTGGGGAGTTGTGACGCACCAGGGTGACCCATTGAGCAGGTCGACGAGCGGGTTCAGGGTGTCGATGGCGCCTTGTGTGCGTTCGGCCAGCGGGCGGATGCCTGGGCCGGCTTGTATTGCGTTGTCGATACTGGGGCTGGTCGCTGAGAGTTGGTGCAGAAGTGGGGCAAACCGTTGGAAGTCCTGGCCGGCGGACTGTGCTTGGGTGAGCACTGGGCCTAATGGTTTCAGTGCGGTCCGTACAGATGTGTCGAGCTGCGCGAGTCCGTTGGCCAGTTGGTTGGCTCCATCGGTGAGCTTGGCGAGGTCATCGCGGCGGGAATTGCCATCGGCGACGGCACCGGCCATCTTGTCGCCGATTTGCCTGTTCTGCCACGATAATTGCGCTTGGTCAAGGCGGGTGCCTGCCGGACGGGTGACTCCGGATATCTTGACCACGCCGGGGATCTGGGAGATGCGCGATGCCATTTCGTCGAGGTCGGCCAGCCCTTTCCCGGTGCGCATGTCGACGGGGTTTTCGACCACTAGGAACTCGGTGATGACGACGTCTTTGCGAAAGTGTCGGTCGAGGAGCTGGTAGCCCTCATTGCTAGCCGTGGTGGGAGGTTGTCCTTTTCGGTCGTCGTAGCTGATCTTCATCGTGGCAGCTGCACCGGAAAGAGCCAGGAGGATCATCAAGCTAGCAACGAGCAACGGCCGAGGGTGACGCACGACCGCCACAGCGACGCTGTTCCAGTACCGGCGGGTGCGGTCGGGCTTGGGTTCACCGATACCGCGTCGGGCCGCCAACGCCAACACTGGCGGCAACAGTGTCACCGTAGCCAGGAAGCCCACAAGTACGGCAACCGCGCACGCTGGTCCCAATCCGGCGAACACGCTCAGCGTGGCGAAGACCATGGCCAGAAAAGCCAGGGCGACAGTAGCTGCCGACGCGAAGATCACTCGTCCGATGCTGGCCGTCGCGTGAATGACAGCGAGATCGGCAGGGGTACCGGCGCGCCGCTGTTCGTGGTACCGGCTGATCAAAAAGACTGTGTAATCGGTTCCTGCGCCGAGAAGGATCGCGGTCATGAATGCCACGGTGAACTGCGAAACCGGCATGCCCAGCTGCCCGAATGCGGACAAGACACCACGGCCGACGGCCAGACTCAGCCCGATGACTAGCAAGGGCAATAACGCGGTAAACAACGACCGGTAGACCATCAGCAGGATCAACGCGATCAACCCGGCCGTTGCGATCGAGATGAACAGCAAATCGTGTTCGGCAGAAGCGATTTGGTCACTGAAGGTTGCCGGGGGACCGGTCACGCGGACGGTGATGTCCGACCCGTCGAAGGCGCGTTGGGCGGTGGCGCGGACTGCCTGCACCGATTCCGCTGCAGTGGGATCACCCAGAGTCCCGGCCACCCCCACCGGTAGGAACCACGCTTTGCCGTCTGCGCTGACGGCTTGTGCCTTCATCACGGGATCGGCCAGCAAGTCCTGCACCAGCAGCACGTGGGCGTGATCGGCTCGAAGGCGCTCGACGAGCCTCGAGTATCGATCCCGCGCCTGCTGCGTCAGCCCAGCGGGGCTTTCCATGGCGACGAACAGCATCGTCTTCGACCCTTGCTCGCCGAACGCAGCGCTCATGCGGTCAACAGTCTGAAATGACGGCACGTCCCGGGGAATGAGGTCGACCGACTGTCGCCGCACAACGGTTTCGAGCTGTGGGAACAACAGCGCTAGCACCACTGCAATGGCGAGCCACCCACCGATCACGAGCGCCTTGTGGTGAACCGTGAAGGCGGCAAGCCTGGCCAGCCGCGCACTGTATTCCGGCGACGCTGCGGGGTCGGCAAGACGGACGCGTCGAGAAACGGTCCCGACACCGTGGACATCATCAGCCACCGTCACGCCCCCTCAAGAGTGGAACTATCGGTATAGCACCGATACTAACGGTTTCCTATTTGCCCGCGCGACCCCCGGGCAAACGGCGGCTATCTCGGCAACCCGGCTCCGAATCATCGAATCAATTTGCAGCACCGTCAGTTTCGTCATCGACCAGGTCATGGCGAACGACGCGCACACGTCCATGCGGGAGGCAAGCCATGTAGCCATGCCGTTTGCCGTACAGCTCCCACGCCGTCTCGTGGCTGTCGGGATCGACATCGATGCAATGCCCGCGGGAGAAGCCCAAATGCAGCGCCCCCTCGTCATCGCACCAGGCCCGTGTGCACACTGCGCCGGCCAAATCGAGTAGTGGACGCTCCTGAGCCGACACCCGGGCGGGATCGATAAGCACTTCTTCGGACGGATGCGACCCGATCGCCGGCAAGGTCAGCCTCATGGGCCGCGCGATGACGAGTTCGTTGTAGTCGTCGAGACTCAGAACCAGGCCTTCTCGCAACGAAACTCGCTGGACGGTGCGCTGTTCGATCCACTGCGTATGCATGTCGGTCTCCTGTTCAACACTCCGATGTGTTGTATTTATGGTACTGCTAGTATCGGAGCGATACCAGAAGGTCCTATTTTGCAGCTCGTGGGTGCGGCGGTGGTGCTGTGCATTTTGCTGCGACGGGCACGGCGGGCAACTTCGAGCAAACGAGTCGTTGGGGACCATTCGTCAAGGGGTGCGTTCCTTGTCGGATCCCGCAGCGACCGCGCTATTGGCGTTCGGCATTCTCGTGACCTGGCCGACCGTCGCTTACATCAGCACGCGCCCCTGGGCGTCGCGTGTCCTGGTGACTGCATGCCACGACCCGGCCGAGCTTGAACGTGCCCGGGACAAGCTCTCCCTCTAGCTCGATTTAGACAACCTCGTCGAGGAAATCGATGACGGCTTCGGAGAACGCGTCGTTGTCGTCTCCAGCGATCATGTGACCAGCGTCGGTCACGTCCACCGTGCGCGCGTGCGGCACGAGGTCGACGAAGTCGTTCACTGTCTCCTCCGACACCACGTCCGACAACAGCCCCCGCACAAGAAGCGTAGGAGCAGATACCTGCCGTGCGCCGTCGATCAACACCATGCTCATCCGGTCGAACTCCGCTGCGCCCTCATCTGGATTACCTTGCAGGAAGCCAAAATTCGACGCCACAAAGGCCGGATCCCACCGCCATACCCAACGGTCGTCGGCGCGCTGCTGCAAGACCTTCCGTAGTCCGTCGAGGCTGCTTGGCTTCGATCTGTGTGGGTTGTACGCGGCGATAACCTCGGCGGCAGACTCAAGATCGGCGAAACCGTCGGGGTGCGCCGCCATGAATGCGACGACGCGCCGTGCGCCCTGCATCTCCATGCGTGGAGTGATGTCCACCAGCACCACGGCGTCCCACAGGTCAGGTGATGCGAGTAGGTGAGTGCCCAGGATCGTCAGACCGCCGAGGGAAGCTCCAATGGCCACAACAGGGTGCCCACCTGCCGCGTGCGAACGCACCGCGAGCAGGTCGCCGCCGAGTCGATCAAGGTCATAGCGGCCATCCGGGTCCCAGTCACTATCCCCGTGTCCGCGCGCATCGTAGGCCGCCGCGAGGTAGCCGCGTGCGTGTAAGCGCTGCGCTGTCGCATCCCACGCATGACGGCTTTGGCCTCCTCCGTGTAGCAGCAATACGGCTGCCCGCGGCTTCGCGCACGGATACAGGTCGACCGCCAAGGAGACTCCGTCGGTGGTGGGCACTCGCTGGAGGACAGGTCTTACCCTGCGCCGCCTGCCGAGCCCGGGGGACATCACGAGGCCGCCTTCTGGCCCACAACAGTCACAGTGCCCTGGGCAGCGCACACAGCCCGCCCGTCGTTGGTAATATCGATTCTCGCGACACCGCTGCTCTTCCCGAGCGAGATGATCTCGGCTACCGCGACGCACGTGCCGCTGGACACCGGTCGGAGTAGGTTCAGCTTGAATTCGGTGGTCGCAACCCAGGATCCGGCAGGAATGACGGGATAGAACACGACGCCGAGACAGTGGTCAACGAGCGCCGACAGACAGCCACCGTGCAACGAGCCGAAGGGCGTCTTTAAGTCGTCCCGGGCGTCCATCTCGACGACGAGGCGTCCCGCTAAGAAATCGGTATGACGAAATCCTAAGTAGCCAGCCAGGCCGCCGGCCGTCAACGCCGCCCCTTTTAACTGGTTGGCGACCTGCGCGTCGAATGCGGCGAAGTTCGCGGACATGTTCACCTCTCCTCGGTGTGGGGGCTGGTGTTTGAGACACTACGCCTGACTTGTTACATCACGTTGCGTCTTGGCCAGAGACGATTGCGGGTAGAAGAAGACGTTGCAGATAGGTGCGCAGTCCGTCTCTGCTTCGATCCCTTGGGCCACGAACGGTGAGCAGACTCAGCACGGTGCGAAGTATCCATTCCGCGGCGTCATCAACGGAGACCCCGGGCGCCAACTGGTTCCAGTGCGTCGCGAAGAGAGGCCGAAGAAACTCGGTGACGAGTTCGAAAAGCATGGTCGATGTTCCCTCGGCAAGGCCCACACCCGCGAGTTCACGATCGCTGCCGAATAGGACGCCGATGATGGGCCTTCGGCGGGCCGCAATCACAGTGTGATCGATGAAATCAACGATCGCAGAACCTAAGTCACTATGGCCGGACAACCGCGGTTCCATCCGGCGTAGGTATTCTTCGGTGGCGCGAATGATGACCCCAGAGATCACGGCCTCGCGACTCGCGAAGTACCGGTAAACCGTCGCCCGTGACACACCGGCATTTCTGGCGATGTCCTCCATAGTGGTGCCTGCGAGACCCTGCACCTCAAGGCAGCGCTCAGCGGCGTCGAGCAATCGGTCGCGCCCTGATCTCCCATCCGCCGCAGCGGACGCGCCCCAGCGCAATGACTTTGTCGCCACGTGATCAGTATGCACACGACTCAGCACTACGCGATCAACTATGCAACAGAGTTTCTAATCTGTCTCAGATAAAGGCACTCCTGGGCCCCTGAGAGGGGCCCCGCCTGACCACGAGCGTGGTTGTTCGCGGCACCGTTCTCTGCTGGGACCACTTTGGGGCCAAACGGCTTGCGCGATGCCGAACGGCGTGCGCGTCCGTCAATGTCACGAGCTGCCCTGAAACCATTACAACTGCTGCTGAACTGCGAAAACGTGCCACCGCCGCTTCCCGGGGGTCGCGTGGTCCTACGTAACACGGGCCGCTTAGATGCGACCTCGCCTAGCCGTCGGTGTCGGTAACCTGTTCAGCGGAAACAACTTTCAGCAGTTTGTCGCGGGCGGCGCAAAGCCCATCTAATGCTGAATTGAAGTCAAGCGCGGCATCGGCCAGCGAGGCGCGGCCGGCTGGATGACCGTGTGCCGCCAGCACCCGTGCTGCATATCGGAGATCGGTCGTGTAATGAATGAGGTCCACGATGTAGCGGGTGGTCGCGGTCGGCGCCGCGCCTTGAGGGCGCTGGAGGTTGCTGGACATCAGGCTTGTCCAGTCTGCGATTGCGCGGCGGTCGAAACTGTACAGCCCCTCGAGCATCCAACGTCGCCACCGGGCTGGACGGCCGCTACGAGCACCGGAAGGAAGCGGTGAGGAAGCCATCAATCGAGCCTAAGAGCTCACCCAGCGTTTTTCTGGGCCCATAAGCAGCGGTCTGAAGCGGCAATCGCCCCGTAAGCCGACCTTTGCCCACCGACGCCGAGACGCCTGTTGTCACGAGACCCCGGCGGCGGTCGCGACGCGCAGCTGGTCGGCTGCCACCCTCCATTTCCGAAGTGTCTGGCCCGCTGATCGGCCGAGTAAAGAGCGCCTTCGGCGCGACTTCGTCGTGGCTTCGCCACCCTTGACACAACCGATCGCAGCGACAGGACGGCCGCATGGGGAGCGGCCCGTTAGTGGCACCGCTTTTACGAGGCGAGTGACGACAGTTTTGACGACAACGCTGACGACAGTTGCTGCCTCAACGACGTCCCCTACACGACAACTTGCGACCTATCGTGCCTGGTCACGGACTCTGCCCGCTCCTGGCAGTGTGGGGGTCAGGGGTTCGAGTCCCCTTAGCTCCACTTTTCGGAAACCTGAGGCCATTTGGTCTCGGGTTTTTGCTGTGTGTGGCCCGCCACGATCTACGCGCGGGCGGCGCGTAGATTTCTTGAGAATCGATCCCACGAGTCCAGCGCAAGCCTTCAAACGAAAGCAGTCATGTCCGAGGACGAGACCCCAGACGTTCCACCGAATCAGCTATCCATCGATCCGCGGAGCCCGTTCTACAACGAAGAGGTGCTCCTGCGCGACGTGGGTATTCGCTTCAACGGCACCGAGAAGACCAATGTCCACGAATACAACGTGGCCGAGGGTTGGGTGCGGGTCGAAGTCCCGACCGCGAAGGATCGCCGCGGAAATCCGATGGTCGTCAAGCTCAGCGGCACGGTCGAACCGTATTTCCGCTCAGCGGACTAGGGGACACCCTTGGGTTGCCGGACGACTGTTCGGCGCACTCGGTAGAAGACCCACCAGCCTCGTCGCTCACTGTCGAGCAGACCCGGCCACGCGCAGCACGCTGAGACGGCGCGATATTCACAATCATCGGCTCAGCGCACAAGCGAACACTAAGGGAGCGGATCGGTGTCCGTCGCCGTGGTAAGTCCGCTGTGCGCCGTCCGGGTGCGCTGCTCGGGGAAGCGGTGGTACAGCGCAAGCGATACGTAGACCAGGCCGACGAGAACGGGGACCTCGATGAGCGGGCCCACTACGCCGGCAAGCGCCTGCCCGGATGTCGCGCCGAAGGTCGCGATCGCCACGGCGATGGCGAGTTCGAAGTTGTTGCCCGCCGAGGTGAACGCCAGGGTAGTGGTGCGCGGGTATCCCAGCTTCAACGCGAACCCGACGAGGTAGCCGCTGGTCCACATGATGGCGAAATAGGCGAGCAGTGGCAGCGCGATACGCACCACGTCCAGTGGGCGAGATGTGATCTGGTCGCCCTGGAGTGCGAACAGGATCACGATGGTGAACAGCAGCCCGTATAAGGCCCAGGGGCCGACGCGCGGCAGGAACGTGGATTCGTACCACTCACGGCCCCTTGCTTTTTCGCCGTAGCGGCGGGTCGCGTAGCCGGCCACCAGGGGGATGCCGAGGAAGATCAGCACCGACTTGGCGATCTGCCACACGGAGATGTTCAGCGAGGTCTGGTTCATGCCCAACCAACCCGGCAGGACCGACAGATAGAACCAGCTCAGCACGGCGAAGATCAGCACCTGGATCACCGAGTTGATCGCGACCAGGACAGCTGCGGCCTCTCGGTCACCGCGCGCGAGATCGTTCCAGATGATCACCATGGCGATGCACGGAGCCAGGCCGACGATGATGATGCCGGTCCGGTACTCGGGCAAATCTGGCAGGAAC
The DNA here is from genome assembly GCF_022370635.2 of Mycolicibacterium crocinum. The sequence continues at coordinate 1,992,851 of NZ_CP092362.2, forward strand.
ACCCAGGCCAGGGTGAACATCAGTGCTGGGCCGACTACCCACACCAGGAATAGCGCAGCCAGCAGCATTCTGCGGTCATGAGTGACGGCGCCCAGTCGGTCGTAGCGCACCTTGGCCAGCACCGGGTACATCATGACCAGCAGTCCGATGGCGATGGGGAGCGAGATCCCGTCGATCTGCACCGCGCTGATCGCGCTTCCCAGGCCTGGAACGAGTCGCCCCAGGATCAGTCCCAAGACCATGGCTGCGCCGATCCACACCGGGAGCAGCCGGTTGAGGGTGGACAGCTTGGTCATCACAGGCTCGGCGCCAGACGATGTGGTCGCTTCGGTCACGCTGAGACTCCCGTCAGTGGTGCGCTTCGACGCCTGTCGATATTGACAGTCATCGAATCAAGGGGCAAGCCGCCGCCTCGGCGTCGATGTGCGCCTGCGGGCGCTTTCGTCACGAGGTTCGTCGAGGAATGCCGCCGCGCGGCAGCTGGTGCGTTCCTGGCGCCGGCACAAAGCGGCACTGAAATGATCTGGCAGTCCGGCATTCTCGCCGTTACGACCGAGACCGTCTGTGCGCCGAACGCGGATTTCACGGTGCTGACACGTCGGCGCCGCAGCAGCGGTTCTCTTCGGCCTCAGGTGCGGAACCAAAGAACGTGTCCGAGTCGGCAAGCTTGGTGTAGACCTCCCAGCGCTCCCCGCCGGGGCCGGTCACCCACACCTTGTCTTGCGTGGCGAAGCAGCAGGTGGTGCCGATCTCTTCCTCGGTGAACATGCCTTCGTTGGTTAGGCGTGAGATCTCGGCGTGGACGAGGTCGCTGGATTCGACCTCGACACCGAGGTGGTTGAGGCTGCCGCCCTGGCCCGGATTTTCCAGCAGGACCAGCTTTAGCGGCGGTTCGGCGATCGCGAAGTTTGCGTAGCCCGGCTTGACCTTGGCCGGCTCGGTGTTGAACAGCTTGGAGTAGAAGGTGATGGCCGCGTCGATGTCATCGACGTTGAGGGCCAGTTGAATACGGGACATGGGGCGCCTCCCGAAACCTATGCGACATATGTCGAACTTGTGGGACAGGGCCAGCATGCCACCTTTTCGATATATGTCAAGCAATGTGGCATCATGGATTTGTGCCCAAGGCGTTGCCGTTGATCGATATGTCTGCGCCGGTGTGTTGTGCGCCGGTAGTAGCTGGGGTGATGAGTGACGACGACGCGTTGCATGTGGCGTTGCGACTCAAGGCGCTGGCCGATCCGGCGCGGGTCAAAATCATGTCCCTGCTGTTCGCCTCGGCCGATGGGGAGGAGAACAGTCGGGACCTGGCCGCGGCGATCGGGGTCGGGGAGTCGACCGTCAGCCACCATCTCACCCAGCTGCGCAATGCCGGGTTGGTGGAGTCGACACGTCGCGGCATGAACGTCTATCACCGTGCGCACCGCGATGCGGTGGCGGCGTTGGTCGCCGTTCTCGATCCGAATTGTTGTTCCTAGAGCCGAGTTTCGGTGTCTGCGGTGCGCGGCAGCAACTCGGCAATGAGTTCTTCGATTCGTGTCCTGATCTGGTCGCGGATCGGTCGCACTGCGTCCACGCCCTTGCCTGCGGGATCTTCGAGGACCCAATCCCGATAACTCTTCCCCGGGAAAAATGGGCAGGTATCCCCGCAACCCATGGTTATCACCACATCGGAGGCTTCGACCGCGTCGGTGGTCAGGATTTTCGGGGTCTGATGCGAGATGTCGATCCCGACTTCGGCCATGGCCTCCACGGCGGCGGGATTGACCGCACTACCGGGGGCGCTGCCGGCCGAGCGGACTTCGATGGCGTCGCCCGCCAAGGCGGACAGAAACCCCGCGGCCATCTGGGAGCGTCCGGCGTTGTGCACGCAGACGAACAACACGGACGGTTTGGTGGTCATCGACAGGTCCTCTCGAGCGCGGTATCGGCTGTGGTGGGGGAATGGGGGAGGTCGAGCGCCAGTACCGCCGACAGCCTTGCGATGGCTGCTGGTATCGCCCAGTAATACACCCAGGTACCGCGTCGCTCGCAGTCGAGCAATCCCGCTTCGCGCAGCGTCTTAAGGTGATGAGAGATGGTCGGCTGAGACAGCTCGAAGAACGGGGAGATCTCGCACACGCAGCACTGGCCACCCTTGTGGCTGGCAATCAGGCTCAGCATGCGCAGGCGCACCGGATCCCCCAGTGCCTTGAACATCGGCGCCAACTCGCCTGCCCAATCTGAGTCCAGGGGTTGACGGGCCAGCGGAGGGCAGCAGGGTTCATCGGGTGATGACGGCGCGGCGGACACACGTCTATATTGATGGTTATCGATACAGCCGTCAAACGGCAGACGAGGTTCACGGTGCCGCGATATCTGTATCGAGCTGGCCTCGCGCTGCAACACCTATTTGTGGGGCGTGCGCAGATTTGTCGCGCCAAGATCGAGTCGGACGGATATCAGCTCTGTGGCCGAGCTGGCACTCGAACGTTATGGATTACTGCTCGTCCGTGCAGGCGTTCGATGTCAGTGTCGATGTGTGCCAGCCCAGTACGCAGTCAAGACCGATAGCCGGCTAGCCGCCCGGTGCGCCGCGACGGCGTCGATCGGTGCAGCGGTCATCCACTTCGCGGTAACGCCGATGCACTGGAAGGACTGGCTGCCGTCGGGGTTGTTCTTCGCATCCATCGCGGTGTTCCAGTTGGTTTGGGGATTCATCGCATGGTCACGGCCGACGATGGTGGTGCTCATCGCCGGCATCCTCGGCAATGCCGGTTCGGCCGCTCTGTGGGTGTTGTCACGAACCGCGGGCGCACCCTTTGGCCCCAACGCCGGTCAGCCCGAGGCCGTGGAGGCGGCCGGCATCTGCGTGCTGTTGCTTCAGTGCTATGTAGTCATGGGTGCAGGGTGGGCGTTGACTCGGCGCTATCGAACGCACGAAATTCCGGGGTATGGGCGGGCTTTGGTGTTGCTGGGCGCCAATACCGTGATGGTCGGCGCGGTTACGGTGGCCCTGGCGTCCGGGCTCCAGGGCCACCACCATCACCATGGCTCCGCGACCGAAGCGGAACAGGAGCCGATTCACAGCAAGCAGATGGACGGGCATTCGCACCACGCGGACCCTGTGGTTCCGGCCGCGACACTTCCCTCGACAGCACCGGTGCCGGTCGAGTCGGGACGTCCGGTGACGGACATGAAGCTCAACACGACCGGTGATCAGCCGAATACTGATGGGCATCAACATCATCACAACGACTGAGTTCGCGCCAAGTCAGGAGAGCGGCGGCGGTCAGTGCTGGTGCTCGAAGAGCACCAGCGTGTGCACCAGTGAGCCATCGACGAAGTAGGCCCGGCAGTCGAAGTGGTCCTGCAGTGTTGAGCCGACTTCCGTGGGCGCATTCACCACACCGGAGACGTTCAATACGGTGATACGTGCTGTGTCAATGCCTTTGAGAGGCTCGTCGAGGGTCAGGGGGAACTGGTCTCGACCGTCGACGTCAAGGCTGCTCGCCTCGGTGCGTACGTCGGAAAGGTGTGCGGTGGAGGCGGACACCAATCGCTTCAGGACGTCGGTTTGACAGCGATCCATGGCTGACTGCTCGGCAGTGGGGCGGGTCTCGCTCGATCTCCACAGCCGCAGTGCGCCTGAAGAAATGGCGATGGCGACGATGGCCGCGCCCACCAGAACGAGGACGGCCGTCACGACGAGTCGGCTCCGGTGCCCGTTGTGATCACCGAGGTTGCGTTTCACTATCTCCCCACCCCGCTGTTTCGTCGGTTCAGCATTGCCGGTTTTGCAAGGCACAGCCATCGAACCGACGTTCTTTATCGAATCTTCACAGAACCACTAGCTCACCCCTACCGAACCCCGGAAAGCTCGGAAGCGGATCGAAATGCTGGATCGATGAAAGGGATGCGTTGTGAGTAAGACGAGGATTGTGGTGACCGGGGTGGCTGCGTTCGCCGCGGTGGCCGCCATCGGTGCGTGTAGTAACGCGGCGACCAAGGAGGCGTCGTCGTCGACCACGTCATCCCCGGCTCAGAGCACATCGGCGGCTCCGGCAGCCGCGCATAACCAGGCCGACATGATGTTCGCCCGGATGATGATCCCTCATCATCAGCAGGCTATTCAGATGAGCGACATGATCTTTGCCAAGCAGGGCATCGACCCCCGGGTGGTCGACCTCGCCAAGCAGATCAAGGCCGCACAGGGCCCGGAGATCGACCAGATGCAAGGTTGGTTGAAGCAGTGGGGCATGCCGGGGATGAGCGGCATGCCGGGCATGGACGACATGCCAGGAATGAATGGCACACCCGGCAATGCGCCGTCCGATCATGGCGGCATGCACGGCTCCGACACTGCCACGGCATCACCTACCACCACCGCGACCATGCCGATGCCCATGCCAAGCGGCTCGACGATGCCCGGGATGGGTGATATGCCCGGTATGGACGGAATGATGTCGCCGGCCGATATGCAGGCGCTGCAAAGCGCCCAGGGTGTCGAGGCCAGCAAGCTGTACCTCACTCAAATGATCAAGCACCATCAGGGTGCAATCACCATGGCGCAGAACGAGATCAAGAACGGCCAGTTCCCCGACGCCATTGCCCTGGCCAAGTCGATCGCGACCAGCCAGCAGAAGGAGATCGACACCATGAACCAGATCCTGAGCACTCTCTAGGAATGCCATGACGCAGCCCGCACCCCTGACGCGGCGCGGATTTCTCGCCGCCGGCCTCCTCGGCGGTGCGGCTCTGGTGGCGTGTGGCCGTTCCACCCCGCCTCGTGCACCGGGCGGTACGACCGCGGCTGACGCGATCGCCGCGGCCGAGGCGGCCCGCCCGCACACCGGCAAGACGGTCTCGGCGCGCTTGGCGCCTGGTCCCGCCGACATCGACCTCGGCGGGACCAAGGCGCGAACACTGGCCTACAACAACCAGATTCCCGGACCGTTGATTCGGGCCAATGTCGGGGACGAGATTGCGGTCACCGTCGACAACGGACTCGACCACCCGACGTCGGTGCACTGGCACGGCATCGCCTTGCGCAACGATATGGACGGTGCGGAACCGGCCAGCCGGAACATCGGACCCGGCTCGAACTTCGAATACCGGTTCAGCTCACCGTATCCGGGAACGTATTGGGCCCACCCGCACGTCGGCATGGACACCGACTACGGCTTGTACGTGCCGGTCATCATCGATGATCCAGCCGACCCTGGCCGCTATGACGCGGAGTGGATCGTGATGCTCGACGACTGGACGTCCGGAGTGGGAACCAGCCCCGACGTGATCTACAGGGGACTGCGCTCGATGAGCACCGGCGGTGGGTCCATGCCCGGGATGCCCGGCATGGGCCAGATGCCGGCGATTCCCGGCGTGGGCGGCGCTGGGCCGAGTGATCTGCTCGGTGGTGACAGTGGCGACGTCAGCTATCCGTACTACATCATCAACGGCCGCATCCCATCCGCGCCGACAAACTTCGACGCAAAACCCGGACAGCGCATCCGAATTCGCATCATCAACGCCGCCGCCGACACCGCATTCCGGGTCGCTCTGGCGGGGCACCGCATGACCGTGACCCACACCGACGGCTTCCCGGTGGTGCCCACCGACGTCGATGCCCTTCTGCTGGGCATGGGGGAGCGCTACGACGTCATCGTCACCGCAGCGGCCGGTGTGTTCCCTCTCGTCGCCGCCGCGGAAGGAAAGAACGCCGTCGCCCGCGCGCTGCTCACCACGGGAGCCGGCAGCGCGCCAGACGCCGCCTTCCGGCCTCCTGAACTCAGCGGCCGGATCGGAACCGTGGACACCTTCACCGCGACACCGCAAGTGCAGCTCCCAACCGACAGCGACCTCGACCTCCAGGCTCGCCTGTCGGGCACGATGATGCAGTACGACTGGATGATCAACGGCCACCCCTACGACCACACCGTCCCGCTGACCATCCATCAGGGCCAGCACGCCACCTTGACCTTCACCAACGCAACCACGATGTGGCATCCGATGCACCTGCACGGCCATACGTTTCAGGTCGTCCGGCCCGACGGCAGGCCCGGCGCTCGCAAGGACACCCTCATCGTCAAACCGCAGCAGGCGGTGGCGGTCAGGTTGGTCGCCGACAATCCAGGAACCTGGATGCTGCACTGCCACAACGGTTACCACATGGAAGCCGGCATGATGACCACCCTCGACTACACCAGCTGATGCTGCTCAGCCGCCCCGCTAGCACCACGGAAGGAAAGGAGAAGGTCCCATGATGTTCTGGTCCGACCACGACATGAGCGGATGGGGTTACACAGGCATGGCAATCGGAATGGTTCTGTTTTGGGTCCTCGTCATCGTCGCGATCATCGCGCTGGTGCGCTCCAGTGCGACTAGTACCCAGGCGCGTACTGTTCTTCAGCCACCGCTGTACGCCGAGTCACCCGAGCAACTGTTGGCGATTCGATTCGCCCGTGGTGACATCGACGAAGCCGAGTATCACCAGCGCCTGGCTGTCCTGCGTGGCGGGGCCCCTCGCTGAGGCCAACCGGGGACGAAGGCTCATCCACGTCGACGACCAGGGATCCGCTCAGGTGCGAACGTTCTGATCGTCCAGGCGCGTCACGTCGCCGTCCGACGGACCGTGAGCGCGACCGACGTGGGACTCGGCCCGCATCCGCTCGACCATGTGCGGGTAGTGCAGCTCGAATGCCGGTCGCTCCGAACGGATCCGGGGCAGCTCGGTGAAGTTGTGCCGCGGCGGCGGGCACGAGGTGGCCCACTCCAGCGAGTTGCCGTAGCCCCACGGATCGTCGACCGTGACGACCTCGCCATAACGCCAACTGCGGAACACGTTCCACACAAACGGCAGCACCGAGACACCGAGGATGAACGAACCCAACGTGGAGATGATGTTCAAAGTGGTGAACCCGTCGGTGGGCAGGTAGTCGGCGTAGCGCCGCGGCATACCCGCATTACCCAGCCAGTGCTGCACCAGGAATGTGGTGTGGAAGCCGATGAACGTCAGCCAGAAATGCAGCTTGCCCAGCTTCTCGTCGAGCAGGCGTCCGGTCATCTTCGGGAACCAGAAGTAGATCCCGGCGTAGGTGGCGAACACGATCGTGCCGAACAGCACGTAGTGGAAGTGTGCCACCACGAAATACGTGTCGCTGACGTGGAAGTCCAGTGGCGGGCTGGCCAGCAGCACACCGGACAGACCACCGAGCAGGAACGTCACCAGAAAGCCCAACGAGAACAACATCGGCGTCTCGAAGGTCATCCGGCCCTTCCACATCGTGCCGATCCAGTTGAAGAACTTGATGCCAGTGGGCACCGCGATCAGGAACGTCATGAAGCTGAAGAACGGCAACAGAACCGCTCCGGTCACGAACATGTGATGGGCCCACACGGACATCGACAGGGCGGCGATCGCCATGGTGGCGTAGATCAGCGTGGTGTAGCCGAAGATCGGTTTACGGGAGAACACCGGGAAGATCTCCGAGACAATGCCGAAGAACGGCAGCGCGATGACGTACACCTCGGGGTGGCCGAAGTACCAGAACAGATGCTGAAACAAGGTGAGGCCACCGTTGGCCGGATCGTAGATGTGCGCGCCCAGACGGCGGTCGGCCGCCAGGCCGAACAGTGCGGCGGTCAGCAGCGGGAAGATGAGCAGCACCAGGATCGAGGTGACGAAGATGTTCCAGGTGAAGATCGGCATCCGGAACATCGTCATGCCGGGGGCACGCATGCAGACCACGGTGGTGATCATGTTGACCGCGCCGAGGATGGTGCCCAGACCACCGACAGCCAGGCCGAGGATCCACAGGTCACCGCCGGCGCCCGGGGTGTGCATGGCGTCCGAGAGCGGGGTGTAGGCGGTCCACCCGAAGTCGGCCGCACCACCGGGGGTGATGAAGCCGCTCAGGGCGATCAGGGCTCCGAACACGAAGAGCCAGAACGAGAGGGCGTTCAGCCGCGGGAAGGCCACGTCGGGGGCGCCGATCTGCAGCGGCAGCACCAGGTTGGCGAACCCGAACACGATCGGCGTCGCATAGAACAGCAGCATCGCGGTGCCGTGCATGGTGAACAGCTGGTTGTACTGCTCGTTCGACAGGAACTGCAAACCAGGAAAAGCCAGCTCGGCGCGGATGAACAACGCCATCAGGCCGCCCATGAAGAAGAAGATGAAGCAGGCGACGCAGTACATGATGCCGATCAGCTTGTGATCGGTGGTCGTGACGAGCTTGTAGATCAGATTGCCCTTGGGACCCGTGCGGGCCGGGAACGGCCGGCTGGCCTTCAAATGTCCCCGTGCTGGCGCTTCAGCTGTCACGCAGGTCTCCAATCGCTGTCGGTGTTCCTGTCGTTTCCCGCCACTGTCTGACCTTGCGCTGTGATTCGACGACCGACCAGGGACCAAAGTCACCGATTACATGGACGACCCACCCGCAATCCGACGCCGTCGTCCCTTCCTGACTTAGTTCGCAGGCTCAGTCACGGTCGTAGTGACAGACCGCTTCCAGCATCACGCCGAACGGGTCGAGCCAGAACGTCGCGAAGTAGGGCGGCGGATACTGCGGGAAATCCTGTGGTTCGTGCACTACCTCTCCGCCGAGTTGTTGCACCAGGCGGTGGACTTCGCGGACAGCCGAGCGTGACGTGACCATGAAGGCCAGGTGCTGAAGTCCGGCGCCTTCGCGCGAGTACGGGGTGGGATCACCTGCCGGGTAGAAGAAGAGGTATGTGCCGCGCTTGCCGCCCGCCGGGCGGAACGCGAACTGGTCATGATCGTGGAGGAAGGGCTCGAAGCCCACGAGCGGCATCAGCGCGTCGTAGTAGATCTTCGCCGCCGGCAAGTCGGCGACGTTGATTCCCAGGTGTCCGAGCATGAGTCATCGTCCATCGGATCCGGCTGTGGGGCAACGGTGGTTGTGGCACGATGTCGACGATTGATCCTGGTGTGCACGCGTGACACTCCGGCTCCTGAATTCCGCTCTGCCGCAGACGCTTTGCGCCGGGGTGTGGAGCTCGACGTCGAAGCCACCCTCGCGCGGTGGTTCACCGCACCGGAGATCGCGGACGACGGCCCGGTGGTCCGGGAGGTGCGCCGAGGTGATGTCGACGCTGGGGGCCGACCTGCCCGGCTCCCGGCTACAGATCGTCGATAAGTGGTCACATATGTCACCGTTCATCGACCCGCCCGACGGCTGCTGGCCCGCAGCGCGCCGATGTGCGGCAAATTGACTTCACCGCTTATCCGGGTCCCGTATACACAGATGCATGAACGCGTCCGCTCATATCGGTCGGGTCGGTGGCCTGGCTATCGCGCTGGGTATCGGTGCGGCTCTGGCCTCGGCGAATGCGGTGGCATGGGCAGATTCAGACGACTCCGGCGGCGGGCACCCGTCGGCCTCCTCTGCGCGCGGCCACGCTGCGGGCCCGAGTGCGGCGCGAGCAACCAGGGCAACCACCAATCCGCCGCCCAAGCGGTCGACCTCGACGCAGAAGGTGGTTTCACCGGTGTCGGCGAAGCCGACCGCCCGCGCGGCCGCTGCCCCCAGGGGGCCGGTCAGCGTGACCGAGTTGGCGCTGTCGACCGTGGTCGGCGCGTTGGAGACGTCCTATGTCGGAAGCAGGTCCGCAACCGCGTCCACCGCTCGACCCGGCGTCCCGGCACCGGCCGCCTCCGTCACGACGAGTACGTCGTCTGCCGTGGCGCAGATCGCTGCACCACCGAATCTGACCGCGGTGTTCCAGCAGCTGGTGTACACCCCGCTTCACGTCGTCGTTCAGGCCTGGATTGCAAGCGAACTCGGCCGTCAGGTCGACAACTTCATCAATACGGCGGCCGGGTCATATGTGATCGGCAACGGCGCTGACGGCACCGAAGCCAACCACAACGGTGGCGCAGCCGGGTGGCTCCTCGGCGACGGGGGTGCCGGGTGGAACAGCACCGAGGACGGCGTTGACGGTGGCGCGGGCGGTCGAGCCGGAGCGTTGGGCAATGGTGGAGCCGGCGGCAGCGGGGGTGCCGGCGCCGACGGTGGTGCGGGCGGAGCCGGCGGGCGGCTCATGGGTATCGGCGGCGACGGTGGCAACGCCGGTGCCGCTGTCGTCGGCGCGGCCGGGGGAGTCGGTGGTGCGGGCGGCGACGCAACCGGCCTGATCTTCGGCATCGGTGGTCGGGGCGGCAACGGCGGCGAGGGCACCGACGGCGGCCGCGGTGGTCGGGGCGGCAACGGCGCGGCGTTCTTGGGCAGCGGCGGTGACGGTGGCAACGCCGGCAAGAGCGGTGTCGGCGGCACCTCGACGCAACTGCCGGCACTCGGCGGTGCCGGCGGGACTGCCGGCTGGCTCGGAAGCCATGGCGCCGTTGGCAATTCCGGGGCAACCGCCGCGGCACAGACTCCCAGCGGATCGGTGCCGCCGCTGTCTCAGATCGGCACCTGGATCACCAACAGCGCCGGGCAGACCGTCATCCTGCACGGCGTCAACGAGGTGTACAAGCTTGCGCCGTATGAGCCGTCTGCGACTGGGTTCGACGAAGCGGACGCGCAATTCCTCCAGGACAACGGCTTCAATGTGGTGCGCCTGGGCGTGATCTGGGCGGCGGTGGAGCCGCAGCCTGGCGTGATTGACACCGCCTACCTCGACTCGATCAAGGCCACCGTGCAGATGTTGGCCGACCACGGCATCTACACCGTCATCGACATGCACCAGGACCTCTACAGCGGCACCTTCTACGGTGAGGGCGCACCCGCGTGCGCCTCCGATGGCGGCGGTCGGCCGAACAAGAACTCCGGCTTCCCGGGCAACTATTACGTCAACGGCGCCCTGGCACATGCGTGGGATGCGTTCTGGGGCAACGCGGATGCGCCGAATGGCCTGGGTCTGCTGGACAATTACGCGCTGACGTGGCAGAACGTCGCCAGCTATTTCAGCGGCAATTCCGCGGTCATCGGCTACGACATCATGAACGAACCGTTCCCCGGCTCGAACTACCCGGTCGCGTTATTCGGCGGCTCGTTCTTCGCGACCCAACAGCTGACCCCGATGTACAACCAGGTCGCCGCCGCCATACGCTCGGTCGACGGGACCACCCCGCTCTACCTGGAACCGCCCAACCCCGCAGTCACCGAAGTCCCCACCCTGCTCGGTATCCCGATAGCGTTGCTCGGAAAGGTCACCGACCCGAACTACGTTCTGGCATTCCACAATTACTGCGGCCCGATCGGTGGCGCGCTGTGCACCAAGATCGCCAACACGCTCGCGGTTCAAGCGGCGAATTACTCGAAGCGGCACAATGTCCCGGCGATGATGAACGAGTTCGGTGCCACCAATGACATCGATACGCTCACCAAGGAGATGCAGTCCGGCGACCGGTATTTCATGAGTTGGGCCGACTGGGCGTACACCGGAGTCGGTGACATCACCGGTTCGCCCGATGTCGAGGCTCTGGTCTGGGACCCGGCGAAGGACCCCACGGGCGACAACGTCAACATCGGCAACCTGCTGACCTTGGGCTCGCCCTACCCGCAGCTGGTCTCGGGCACGCCGAAGAAGTGGTCGTTCACCAACGGCACCTTTACCTTCGCATACTCCACCGCGAAGGTCGATGGCTCGGGAACCTTCGCCGACGGCGCGCTGACCACGATTTCCGTTCCTCAGGTGGAGTTCCCGAACGGCTACGCGGTGACTGTGACCGGCGGCCACGTTGTTTCGGCCGCCAACGCCGCCCAGTTGGTCATCGCCTCCGACTCGGGTGCGACCGCCATCACCGTCGTGGTCACCCCCGCCCCGTGAGCTAACCGCCGGTGCCGATGCCGGATCGCATCACCGCCGCCGGATCGTACTTCTGGCGGATGGCGTTGAACCGCTGCAGGTTCGGTCCGAGGTACCGCGCAAGAGGCTGGCCGGCTTCGGGGTAGTTGATATAGCCGCCCACCGACGCCGGCCCCAGCGCGCGGTGCGCCGCGGTGAGCCAACCGGCTGCCGCATCGGCGGTGGACTCGGTGTACCACTGAACGGACGCCGCTTGCCGTCGCCACGGGAAGGCGCTGCCTGCCGGATCGACATCACCGACCGCGCCGGACAGCGATTCGATCACCGCCGTCGCCGACCCGGCACCCGCCGGCCACGCCGACATCGCGGTGACAATGGATTCGGCTGCAGCCGAGGTCATTTCGCCGACAATGTCCGAGCCTGCGACAAACGACCGCGGCGCCCGGGCGTCATCACCACCTTCGAAGTAGTGCACGAAGTCGATCCGGTCCAGCGTGGGGGTTCGGGTCGATAATGCCGATAGCCCTGCCATTGAAAGCATCTCACCGGCAACGGCGGGGCCGCTGCCCGACGGAGTCGCCAGGATGACCGTGCAGCGTCCGGGCCCGTCGCCGACCGTGAGATTCACCATGCCCCAGACGTTTCGGTCGGCTGCGCTCTGCCAACCCTGCCACCCGGCGATCACCGCGGCGGCCGCCTCCATCGGGAACGTCAGGGTCACGACATCGCGGTCGCTGACCGGGAAGGTGCGGAACGTCAACGACGTCACCACGCCGAGGTTTCCACCGCCGCCACCGCGCAGAACCCAGAACAGGTCGGGATGGTCGTCGGCGGACGCCGTCACCATCTCACCGGTGGGCAGCACCAGCGCGGCAGACACCAGCGTGTCGCAGGTCAGTCCGTGCAGCCGCGCGTCCGAGCCCAGCCCGCCGCCCAGCGCCAGCCCCGCAATACCGACCGTCGGGCAGCTGCCCGAGGGAATCGACCGCCCGCGGGAAGCCAGCTGGGTCTGGACGGAGTCCAGGTCGGTCGCGGGGGACAGCGTCACCTCGTCGTTGCCGACGTCGATGCCGCCGGGAAGCTGGCGCAGATCGATCACCAACGTGGCGTCCAGTGACGACGCGCCGATGTAGGAGTGCCCGCCGCTGCGCACGCTCACGCCGATGTGGTTCTCCGAGGCGAACGCCAGTGCCTTCTGGACATCGGCCACCGACGCCGCGGACAAGACGGCGGCGGGTGTGCTGCCGTTGAAGCGCGCATTGAAGATGCTTTTGGCCGCACCATACTGCGCGTCGGACGGCAGGATCAGGGCACCGTCGAGCCGGCCGCCCAGCGCAGTCCAGTTGGGCGGCGCTGGACTGGACACCGCATGGGGCGTCGCCTGACGGCACGAACTCAGCAGGACCGCACCCACCAGCCCGCCCAATGCTCGGCGAACGAACACCTGACGGGATATCTGCCCCGACATGGGCAGGATGGTAGTGCTACTCGAGCACGAAAACCGGGATCAACCGGTCGGTCTTGGTCTGGTATTCCGCGTACGGCGGGTAGGCCTCGACAGCCAGCTTCCACCAGTGCTCACGCTCCTCGCCGGAAACCTCGCGAGCGGTCAGGGTGACCACCTTCTCGCCGTCCTGGGCGGTCACCGTGGGATTGGCCTTGACGTTGAAGTACCACGACGGGTGCGCCGGGTCGCCGCCCTTGGACGCGACCATGGCGTAGCGACCGTTCTCCTCGACGCGCATCAGCGGCACGTAGCGCTTCTTGCCGGACTTGGCGCCCGTGGTGGTGAACAGCACGACGGGGCGGTCCATGATGTGGACGCCGTCGGTGGTGCCTTGCTTCAGAATCTGTTCGGTCTGCTCCCGCACCCAATCAGTGGGGCTCAACTCCGCGTTCTCAGTCATGGACCGCTCAACTCCTCTCGTGTGTGGACTATTCCCTCATCTTGGGCGCGGTAACCGGCGCTGTCCCTCTTTGCCAGGCTGGTTGTGAGTCAGTTCTCAACCAGTTTCTGGAGGGTGTGGTGTCGATTAGTCCGGGGTTCTCGACCGAGGAGGTCGTGGAGTTGGTTGCCGAGTATCACCGGCAGCCGTGGGGGCAGAAGGGTGTGTGGCTTGCCGAGAAGGGCTTTTCCAGTGACCGGATGAGGCGGTGGCAGTCGGCTCTTTTTGATGGTGATCTCGACCGGGGCCTGGTTCCGCGAGAGGGTGGTCGCAGGACTCCTCAAGGGAAACGGATCTCGATGGCCAAACAGCGTGATGCGCGGATAGCGCGTGATGAAGCTGAAATCGCACGATTGCAGGCGCGGGTGCGTGAGCTCGAGGCCAGCAATGAGTTGTTGGGAAAAGCTATCGGGCTCTTGCACGAGATGAACGTCAACGAGCCCGACGTCGCCCCGACGATCCAGGATCTCGACGATTCCTCGACCTCGAGAACGGACTCGTCGCCGGGCTGACTGCGGTGATCGGGTCACAACGCCGGGCGTTGGCGATGATCGAGCTGTCGCGCTCGAGTTGGCATTACCGGTCCTCGCCGCGCCCGCGGGTGGCCGACCCGGTACCGCAGAAGGCTCGACGCTATCCCTCGCGCATCGGTGCCGCCCAACGAGCGGCGATCCAGGACGAGATCCTCGCCGGCTGGTCGACCGGGGTGTCGGTGGATCAATCCTTCGCCACGATGTGGGATACCGGTGTGATGCTGGCCTCGCGGCGCTCCTGGTGGCGCATCGCCGCAGCGATCGATGACCAGAGTGCACGCCCGGTTGCCCCGACCCGTTCGACGAACAAAGCACCCCGGCCGGCGCCGGTCCTCAAAGCGACCGGCCCGCAACAGATCTGGAGTTGGGACATCACCGACCTACGTAGTCCGTGGCGGGGTGTGGCGTTCAAGGCGTACTCAATTATCGACATCTACTCCCGCAAGATCGTGGGCTGGCGCGTCGAGGAACGCGAGTGCGACGACTTGGCCAAGCAGATGTTCGAAACGGCGATCACCACTTACGGAGCACCGTCGGTGGTGCACGCCGATTCCGGGCCGGCGATGCGTTCGGCCGTGCTCAAAGACCTCCTGGCCGACTCCGCAATCGCCCAAACCCATAACCGGCCCCGGGTCAGCAACGACAACCCGTTCTCCGAATCGGAGTTCCGCACCATGAAGTACCGGCCCAACTACCCCGGGATCTTCGACGACCTCGACACCGCTCGCGCCTGGGTGGACACCTACGTGTCCTGGTACAACACCCACCACCGCCACAGCGGCATCGCCCTGTTCACTCCCGACGAAGTCCACAACGGATCCTGGACCCAGCGATGGCATCACCGCGACCAAGCTCTACAGGCCTACTACGACGCACACCCCGAACGGTTCCGAGCACGCCCACACGTCACAAGCCCCGACCCCGTCGTCGGCATCAACCTCCCTGCCGAAAACGACCCCAACCGACTCCACGCAGCTTGACACCGCCCGTGTGCGCCGGAAATCGCGCCGGATTACGACGGCGGGCCGGTGCAGTAGGTCCGTGGCGGCATGGTCCACATGAGTTGTTTCGTGCCGGGCGGACACAGGTCGAAGTCGGCGGCCTCCACGCGCTTGACCACCGTGAAGTTGGCGGAGGCGTCGGTGCAGTCGACGGGTTCGAGGGTGTTGCCCTGGTTGGGGTGCCCGGGCGTCGGCGTGCCGTGGATTGCCGCGTAGCAGTGGCCGCTCAAGAGGTTGGGCACGAAGCAGACGGCGTACGCGTCGTTGGTCCAGCGCGCGAAACTGGTGTCCTCCCGTTTACCGTCCGGGCACTTCGCATCTTGAACGCCGGCGCTGACGACTTCGAAAACGCCCTGCGGGTCGGTGCAACTGGTGATGTCATTGGTGCCGATCGCTCCCGAGCCCAGGGCCTCACCGGTGATGCATTGCCCGATTTTCACTGGGGGAGAGAATGATTCGGCTGCTTTACGCTCGCCGGCCGAGTCGGCGACCCGTGCGACTGCACCTGCGAGACCGACGGCGATGAGGATGGCGCCCGCGGTGATCAAGCCACGTCCGGCGGTCGGCCGCGGCGGCACCGGTGGGTAGCTCGGTGGCGGGTAGCCAGGTTGTGGGTAACCCGGCGGCGGATAGCCGGGTGGTGGGTAGCCGACGGGGTAGGGCGGTTGCGCGCGGCGGGCTTTCGCCCGGTCCCGCAGACCGAGGACCAGCAGCAGCACCCCGACCGCGGGAAACAGCAGCGTCCACATCAGCTCGCCGATAAGCAGAAATGGCCTGCCGTCGGCAAGCAACGTAGTGGAGGCCGAGTAACTGAACAGGGTCACTGATCGTTGACTCTAGCGCCGATCGGTAGCCTGCGGGCATGACCAGTGACACCGGCCGCGTAAAGGTGGCAATCCTCGACGACTACCAGAATGTGGCGTTGGAGATGGCCGACTGGTCGGCGGTGTCCGGCCGCGCCGACGTCACTGTCTTCAACGACCATGTATCCGACCCGGACGAACTCGTCGATCGTCTGGCGCCCTTCGATGTCGTGTTCGTGATGCGGGAGCGAACCCCGTTGCCGCGCAGCATCATCGAGCGTCTGCCGAAGCTTAAGATGATCGCCTCCACCGGGCCGTTCAACGCCTCCATCGACATGGCGGCCGCCGAGGATCACGGCATCCACGTGGGGACCACTGGGGGAACCGTGGCGTCGACGGTCGAACTGACGTGGGCCCTGATCCTCGCCGGCGCCCGCAATCTCGTCGCGGAGGCACGCTCGGTGCGCGACGGCGGCTGGCAGACGTCGGTGGGCCGAGAACTGTCCGGCCGGGTGCTCGGCGTGCTCGGGCTGGGCCGCATCGGTGCCCGGGTGGCGCGCATCGGTGAGGCATTCGGCATGGAGGTGATCGCCTGGAGTCAGAACCTGACACCGGAGGCGGCTGCCGAGGCCGGCGCATCGTACGTCGGAAAGGACGAGCTGTTCAGCCGATCCGACGTGCTGACCATTCACATGAAGCTCAGTGAGCGTTCCACCGGTCTGGTCGGCGCGGCCGAGTTGGCGCTGATGAAGCCAACGGCGTTGCTGGTCAACACCTCTCGCGGTCCCATCGTCGACGAGGCGGCATTGGTTCAGGCCCTGAAGTCCACCACCCTGCAGGCCGCGCTCGACGTGTTCGACACCGAGCCGCTGCCGCCGGAGCATCCGCTGCGCAATCTCGACACCGTGATCGCCACCCCGCACATCGGTTACGTCGCCGACCGTCCGTACCGCATCTTCTTCCGCGATGCGGTTGCCGCTATCGCCGAGTGGCTCGACCGCCGCTGATCAGAACGCGTTCGGATCCTGCTGCACCGCCGCCGGTACCGGATGCTGGTAGAGCCGTGAGGCGTTCTCCCATGTGACCTTGCGGATGATGTCGTCGGGGAGTCCGCTGATCTGCTCACGAATGGTGCGCTGGGTGTGCGGCCACGTCGAGTCGCAGTGCGGGTAGTCGGCCTCGAGCAGGATATTGTCCGCGCCGATCCGGTCGTACTGGATGAACGACGACTGGTCTTCGACCGCGCAGAATCGGAAGTTGCGGGTGAACACCTCCGCGGGGGTCAGCGTCTCGCCGAGGGCCTTCCACGTGCCGTACATTTCGTGGTAGCTCAGCATGTGGTCGAGGCGGTCCAGCAGTCCTGCCACCCAGCCGATTCCACCCTCGGACAGGCAGATTCGCAGATCCGGATAGCGGGTGCACACGCCTGAGTACAGCCAGTCGACGGCCGCGCTGATCGCGTAGGCGAAGAACAGCACGCCGGCCACGTCGGGCGGGGCGTCATCGGTCGTCGACGGCGAGGTGCCCGATGAGCCGATGTGCAGATTGACCACGGTGCCGGTGTCCGCGCAGGCCGCCATCATCGGCTCCCAGTAGCCGGAGTGGATGGTGGGCAGCCCCAGCAGCGCCGGGTTTTCGCTGAAAGTCACCGCGTGGAAACCGCGTTCGGCATTCTCGTAGATCATTCTCGCCCCGACCTCGGGATCGAGCAGCCAGGGCAGCTGGCAGGGGATGATCCGGTGGGGATACGCGCCGGCCCACGCCTCGATGTGCCAGTCATTCCAGGCCCGCACCGACGCCATCGCCAGGTCTCGGTCGGTGGTCACCTGCTGTAGCCGCTGACCGGCGAATCCGGGCAGGAACGACGGGAAGTTCAGCGACGCGTAGACGCCGTTGACGTCCATGTCCTTGACCCGGGCGTGGATATCCCAGGCGCCGCGGCGCATTTCGTCGAACCGGGCCGGCTCGAAGCCGTACTCCGACACCGGCCGCCCGACGACGGCGTTGAACCCGACGTTGGGCAGCGACTGACCGTCGTACATCCAGGTCTGCCCCCCGTCGTCGGTGTCGACCACCCGCGGTGCCCGGTCGGCGAACTTGCTCGGCACCCGGCCCTCGAAGGTGTCCGGCGGCTCGACGATGTGATCGTCGACGGAGATGACCGTGTAAAAGCGTTCGGCGCGTTCAGGTTCCGGCAGGAACGTGACGGTTCGGTCGGCGCCGGTCTTGGCGGTGGTGAAGTTCAGATTCGACTGCAGCTCTTCGATGGAAGCCATGGCAGGAGCCCCTTTCAGTCCAGTACGCCGCGGTCGGCCTTGATGGTCATGCGCGCCGCACCCGCCCAGTACACGTCGGCGGCGCGTTCGATCAACGAGGCCTGCATGCCGACCAGGTCGCCGTGGTTCATCTTCGACGGCGTGCGCCCGCTGACCAGCACGTCGTAGGCCAAGCGGCACACCCGTTCGATGGACACCGCCCGGTACACCGCGGCCGGCAGGTCGTGTCCGGTCGTGATGACGCCGTGGTTGGCCAGTATCACCAGATTGGCCGAGCCGATCTGGCCAGCCAGTTCGGCTGCGCGCCAAGGAGTGTCGATCTCGCCATCGTATTTCTCGACCAGATACATGTCGTCGAGGAACAATGCCCCGGTCTGGTGGACGAGCTCGGGGAGCATTCCCAGCGCCGCGATGAGGCTGACGTAGTAGGGATGGTTGTGGATCACCACCCTGGCATCGGGGCGGCGCCGGTGTATTTCGGTGTGGATGTGGATGGCCGGCGTGACATCCCAGCGGCCGCGAATGACATGTGCGTCCTCGTCGACCACGCAGATGTCGGAGGCGGTCAGCTCCTGCCACCACAGGCCCCATGGGTTGACGTACATGTCGGTCTGACCCTCGGGCTGCCAGGTGATGTGGCCGGCCATGTTCTCCGCGAAACCGATGTCGGCGAGGTGGCGGAACGCGATCGCCATCTTCTGCTCGTCGGTGAGGTCGACGCCGATGGGCGGCGTCTTCGACGGGGCCCATACTCCCAGGCCGCCCCGGCGCACTTCCGATGTGCTCATGATCGCTCCAGTATCGAGTGGATGGTTTCCCGGAGTTGGCCTTTGGCGATCTTGCCCCCGGAGGACCGCGGCAGCTCGTCGAGCACCTCGAGCCGTTCGGGCAGCAGTTCCTTGGAGACGCCCTGCCGCAGCAGGTGTTCGACCAGGTCGGCCAGTTCCAGGGTGTCGCCGGGGTTTTTGAGTTCGGCGAACACGCACACCCGCTCACCGAACAGGGGATCCGGCATGGCCACCGCGGCGGCGACAGCGATGGCGGGGTGACTCGCCACGACCTCCTCGACCGCGACGGCGCTGATGTTCTTGCCGCCGCGCAGAATGAAGTCCGACGTTCGTCCCGCCAGCACCAGGTAGCCGTCGTCGTCCAGGTCGCAGATGTCACCCATCCGCATCCAACCGTCCTTGGTGTACAGCTTGTCGTGGTCGGTGCCGCCGAGATACCCGAGGCTGAGGGCCGGGCCGCGGCAAACCGGCTGTCCGCGACCGGATTCCGTGACGTCGTCGTCGCCGTCGAACAGCCGGACCTGCATCTCGGGAACAATGCGACCGGCGGTCCGCAGCCGGTGGTGCAGCGAGTCGTCGACGGTGGTGGCGCTGAGCATGCCGGTCTCGTTGGACCCGTAGAACTGCAGGATCGTGACCCCGGTCAGCTCCTCGAACTGCGCGGCCTGCGTGTACGGCAGCGGCTCGCCGCCGGTGAACACCACGCGCAGGCTGGACAGGTCGCGCTCGTGCGAGGCGTCGTTGGCAAGGATCATCATCAATTGCGTACTCACGCAGCACAACACCGTTGCGCGGTGGCGTTCGATGGCGGCGCACGTCGCGGCGGCGTCGAACCGTTCGATGCGTACGGTCGTCGCCCCGAGGTAGATCGGGGTGGTGTGCGAGGTCCAGATCCCGAAGCCGAAGGGGGTGGGGATCACCGGCAGGAAGACGTCGTCGGCGGTCAGTTCACCGTTGGCGACGGCCTTCTGGTGAAAGTAATGCCATCGATTTTGGTTGTGCACAACGCATTTCGGCAGGCCTGTGGTACCCGATGTCGAGTTGATCAAGAACGGGTCGTCGGGGCCCACCGGTGACAGTCCGGACATCGAGCCCGGCGCGGTGTCGATGGTGAGATCGCCGGCGCCGAGAACCACTGCCGGCACCGCAGCCTCGGCTGCCGCTTGAGCGGCCTGAGGGGCGCGGTCCTCGTCGCTGACCAGAAGCGAGGGTTGGGCGGTCCGCAAGATCTGTGCGGCCTCCCGCACACCGGCACGCGCTCCGAGGCCGACGCTCACCGCACCACAGCGCTCGATCGCCACCAGTAAGACGTGGATGGCAATGCTGTCGCCGTGCCAGACCGACACCCGGTCGCTCGGGCGTACGCCCAGTCGTTGCAGCCGCACCGCCAGGTTGGTGGCGGCGTTGTCGAACTCCGACCAGGTGAGTGCCCGGTCGGGCGGGTCCAGGTTGAAGTCGACATAGGCGGTCTTGTCTGGCGTGGCGGAGGCGTTGCGGCCGACGCAGTCGGACAGAGTCGTGTCGGTCCACCAGCCGGCGGCCCGGTAGTGCGCCGCTTCGGCGCTGGTCGTGACGGCAGCGTCGACAGCCATCACCAAATCATATGAAAATGAGGACCGGCGTCAATGGTCTCGCTGCCGGACCATGGTGGGGTCGACGTTTCCGGCCGAACCGGGGTAGTGCTGTGCGGTGATCAGGTGCGCGGCGGCGAGGTCGTGGGCCAGGCGCGCATCGCCGGCCTCGATGGCGTCGATCACCCGACGGTGGTCCTCCAGGACTGCCAGCCGCTCGGTGACGGGGACGACGCCGTCGTCGCTGACCTGCGTCGACCAGCCCTGTTCGTGCGCTGACCACAGGGTCTCCAGCGCTCCGGCGAGCATGATCATGGTCTGGTTGCCGCACAGCGCGACCAGCGCCTCGTGGTAGCGCCGGCTCGCCGAGATCGCCCGTTGGAAGTCATCGGCGGCGTCGACGGCTTCGGCATGCAGTTCGCGTAGGGCCGGCACGACGGCGTGGTCCCGGTCGGTCCGCTCGGCGCACAGCGCCGCGCACGCCGGCTCCATCTGCCGTAGTGCCCCGCCCACGTCGGCCAGGCTCACGTCCTGCGATCCCAGAACCAAGCCGATCGTGTAGGCGACGTTCGCGGCGTTGGGCCGGCGCACCACCGCGCCGCCGAGCTTGCCGCGGCGCACCCGCAGGAGTCCTTCGGCTTCCAGGATGCGCATGGCTTCGCGCAGCGAGGGCTTGCTCACCGGGAACTCGCGCAGCAGCTCGTCCTCTTTCGGAAGGATGCTGCCGTCGGCCAATTCGCCCAACAGAATTCGCCGGCGCAGTTGATCGGCAACCTGCTCGGCGAGGCGGCGGAATTGAATCGTCGGTTCTGACACTTGTTTCAAGTCGGCTGGTAAGTGAATGCATCGTACAAGGGATGCCGGGTGAAATGAGGAGAGCAGCGATGGCGACGATGGCAGCGGTCGGGTCGTTCAACGGCCTGCCGATCGACGATCCGCAGGCACTGCAGGACGTCAAGATCGAGATCCCCGAACTGCGTCCGCGCGATGTGCTCGTCGAGGTCGCCGCGGTCTCGGTCAACCCGGTCGACATCAAACGTCGGCAGTCGCTCACGCCCACCAGCACGCCGGTGATCCTCGGATTCGACGCGGCGGGCGTCGTCACGGCCGTCGGGCCAGACGTCAGCACGCTCTCTGTGGGTGACGAGGTCTGGTACGCCGGCGACATCTCCCGGCCCGGCACCAACGCCCAATTCCACGCCGTCGATGAGCGGATCGTGTCCCGCAAGCCGCAATCGTTGTCCTTCGCCGACGCGGCGGCCCTGCCGTTGACGACGATCACGGCCTGGGAGTCGTTGTTCGACCGCTTCGAACTGACTCGGGAATCGAAAGGCGACCTGCTGATCATGGGCGCGGCCGGTGGCGTCGGCTCGGTGATGATCCAGTTGGCCAAGGCGCTGACCGGGGTGCGGGTGATCGGGACGGCGAGCCGGGCAGAGTCTGCGCAGTGGGCCACCGAACTGGGCGCGGACGTGGTGATCAACCACCACGATCTGCGCACCGAGGCCCTAGCGGCCGCCCCCGCCGGTGTCGACTGGGTGTTCTCGCCACACTCGGCGGGCAACGTCGAGGACTACGCCGAGATCCTCAAGCCGTTCGGCCACGTCGCCGCGATCGACGACCCGAAGGACCTGGACTTGATGCCGCTGAAAACCAAGAGCATCGCCTGGCATTGGGAGTTCATGTTCACCAAACCGCTGTTCGGGCTGCCGGGCCAGCAGGAGCTGCTCGCGGCGACCGCGAAGCTCGTCGACGACGGAATCATCCGCAGCACCGTCACGAACAAGATCGATAATTTCAGCGCCGACGGTCTGCGAGAGGCTCACAAAGCGGTCGAATCTGGCCGCATGGTGGGCAAGGTCGTCGTCCGCCGATGACGTCCGGGGCGGCCGACCGTGCCCATAGGTAGGTCGGCTCTCGCCGCCGGTGGCGGACTTACTTGTGCGCGGGGCGCTTCAGCAGGAACTGAAGCCAGCGAACGTCGATCAACATGAGATTCAACGTAAGGGCGAAAAATAAGGTGGCAAGCTCCTAGCGGTAATACGTCGCTAAGAATATTTGCCAGAACGCCTTTATTTTCTCCCTGGCCAGCGGTTCTGGCCGCCGGGTGCTGAGCCGTCCGTTAGCGATAACGCTGCTTGACCGTTACTTCCCGGAAACCGCACTGTGGTGGCGGGCGTTGGCTTGCTCGACGCTCGACCAGTAGCTGCGCTCCCGGTCCGTCAGATCGTTATCGGTGATCGCGCCGAAAGCCGCCGCCTCCCGGGCGAACCGCGCGGCCGCGTCGGGCAGCGCGTCGGGGCCGTCCAGTCGAAAGCAGCTCGGCGCAAGCGGACCGAACAGCAACGCGCGCCGCAGATCCGGCCAGTTCTCCCGTTGTGGCTCCACCCCCGCGGCGCGGGCAAAAGTGATGGCTGCCAAGTTCATTCGCGTCTTGCGCGGGCCTCGTTCGTGACACGCCGCGACGGCCGCGCGCTGCTCGGCATCGCTGGGTGCCGCGATGACGCCACCCCACGTGTAGGCGATCCAGCGGGCCTGCAATTCCAGGGGCACGAAGTAGCCTCCCGACTGGTCCCACATCCCCATGAAGGCCAGCCCCGAAAGGTCGGGGTGGAAGGTGTGCCGGTCGGCGTCGAAGCCGCCGGCGTCGAGGTTCAAGGTCGCCCTGAGGTGGTTGTCGAGGAACGGCAGGCTCAACGTGAAACCCGTCCCGAACACGATGCCGTCGAAGGCCTCGCTATGCCCGTCACCGAATGTCACTGCCGTCCCGTCGACCGACTGCAGCCAGGGCCGGACGGTGACAGATCCTTCCGCGACGGCAGGCAGGTAGTTCTGGTTGAGCGTCACGCCCGCGGCAAAGAGCGAGTCGGCCGGACGTGGGGCGCCGTACTGCTCGGGGCTGCCGGCGGACTCGACGACGATCTCTTTGAGCTGCCGGTCGATCTCCGCGACGGGCAGTACCTCGTCAGCCAACGCCCCGTACCGGGTGAACATCCGGTGATCCGACGGCACGCCCGCCGCGAACTTCGGCAGCACGTACCGCTGCCGGCGCTGAGTGACCGCGACGTGTTGTGCGCCGTGGGCGGCGAGGTCGGCCGCGATCTCGAGGGCGCTCACCGCGCACCCCGCGACCAGAACTCGTTTGCCGCGGTATGCCGACGGGCCGGGGTAGTGATACGAGGAGATCGCGCCTGCCGAACCGGCGAACGTGTCGAGTCCCGGCACCGTTGGAATGAACGGGCAATGGAACCGGCCGGTGGCGACGACGACCTTCTCGAAGTGCTCGACCTCACCGCCGTGGCTGACCGCCCAGCGGTGCCCGTCGCGCGCAACTGCGTCGACGCGCACCCCGAATCGGATGCGGGAGTCCAACGCGAACAGGCGGGCGTAGCGGTGTAGATAGTCGAGAATGGCGGCGCCCGAGGGGAACACGAGATCGCCGTCGAGGGGCAGGTCACTGAACGCCGTCAGGATGCGGCTGGTGTTGGTATGCATGCCCGGCCACACGCCGCTTCGGCCGGGAAGTGTGGTCCACTGACCGCCCAGCGTCGGGCCCTGTTCGAAGATCGACGGTTCGAATCCCTGCGACAGCAGCCATCGCGACACCACCAACCCTGCCGGGCCGGCGCCGATCACCGCGACGTTCGCCGTCATTGGGCGAAGTCTTCCACGGTCCTGTCGTACGATCGCCTCGATTCATTCCGGCGGGAGGCTGACATGGGGTATGGCTGGTGGGTTTCGCGCCTGGCGGGTGCGGCTCTCGTGGCCGCGGTCGGACTGGCAAGCCCCGCGGTGGCCGAGTCGCCGCCGACGCCGGGCATGGAGGTCGACGACGAAAGCGGCCGATGCACAGCCGGTTTCGCCGCACAGGGCAACGACGGCAATTACTACATGCTCACCAGCGGGCACTGTGATGCGCACGACGGGTCGGATTGGACGTACGGCAGCGACGACACGCTGCTCGGGACGATCAGCGCCAGCGAGGTGAACGGCGACAAGCGGGACGCCGCCATCATCCGGCTTGACCCCGATGCCGGCACACCGAACAGTGCCGTGGGCGGCCGCTATCAGGTACGGGATGTGCTGGGCGCCAGCCAACTTCACGCCGGGATGCCGTTCTGCAAAGTCGGCGCCGTCACGGGGGAGACGTGCGGCGAGGTCAAGGGCGTCGAGGGCGATGTCGTCGAGGCCAGCGTCTACAGCCTCGAAGGCGACAGCGGCAGTCCGGGTTTCGTCAAGAACCCCGACGGCACCGTGAGCGCGGTCGGCATCTTGATGTCCTCACCCGACGGCGACGACTACACCACCTACTTCACCCTCGTGCAGCCCTTGCTGGCGCAGTGGGGGTTGCGGATCCTGCCCTGATTCGTCAGGCCGGCTGTCCGTACACGGCCACCACGACGGAGCGGTCGAGGCTGTTGACCGACCAGACGCCGATGGCGGTATTGGCGCAGTTGGACATGATCGCGAAAGCGGTGGGGTCGTAGTACCACTGGTTGATGACGTCGAGGTTGTTGATGGCCAGTGCGGGATTGATGGCGACGGTCTGGGTGACGGTGCCGGTGAAACCGGCTGCGGCGGCGCGGGTCTGTGGTGTGGATCCGTCGGATCCCAGGTCGCCGTCGAGGGTGCGGTTGTTGAGTACGTCGTTGGCGTGCCATTCGGCGGCCTGGGTGAGTGCGGGGTTCTTTTTGATGTCGGTGGTGCAGCCGGCTTGATGTTGCACGGTGTAGACGTTGGCGACGACGCCGTTGTTGAGGCGGGTGTTGTCGGCGTGCGCGGCCGGTGTGCTGACGGCGGCCAAGACCGTCACCGCACCCACAGCCACGGTGGCGTGAATGGCTTTGTGTATCAACGTCGTTCCTTAACTAGGCGGACGGCACGTAGCCGGCGGCGGATTGGCGCAGCTGCCAGATGGAGGCCGGGCACAGTTCCTGAGCGGACTGGCTGATCAAATAGGACGCTTGGAATTCGTCGCTGGTGCTGAAGTCGGCCTTGATGGTCTTGACCAACTGGCCGTAGCTGACGCCAGAGTTGATCTGGTCGCAGACGCCGTTGCCGTAGGCCAGGGCGGCGTCGGCATTGGGGAAGTTGTAACCAGGGCGGACGGTGACGTTGATCAGGTAGCCGATGTCGTCAGCCTGTGCGGGTTGTGCGCCGGCCAGGAGGCCGACGGCGCCCACGGCGGCCAGGCCGGCGGCAATCAACAGGCGGGGTGCGGCGGTAAGCATGGGTATAGTGTGTCCCATAGTTGATCGACGCAGGTCGGAACCGCTCACGATCCTGGCAATCCGCGTCGACGAATCGCCTAGATGATCTAGGATTCGGCCCATGATTCGGCCGACGTACGTGGTCACGACAGCGTTCGCAGTGGCCCTTGGCGGCATGGCGGTCGCCGCTCCGACCGCGAATGCCGGACCGCTGCCGCCGTGCACATACACCCTTTCGCCGCCCGTGGTCGGTCCCGGTGGGGTCAGCGCCACTGCTGAGTTGGCGGGATGTGGTCCGGCAGGGGGCCCGTACAAGGCGGTCGCGTGTCTGCTGGGTGCCGACGGGGTCACGCACTGCGCGCAGGGAAGCGGGGCGGATCCCGCCACGATCACGGTGCCCTACCAGCCCGGCGTCACCTATATCGCGACCGGCCGCGGTTGCCCGGTCTGGCTCGGGCAGAACGTGGCGCCGGACTGCCAGCTCCTCGGCCCGATCAACGCGACCCTTTAGGAACCCCATGTCGATCGACAAGGCCGCGGTCGTCGCGGGCAGTATCCGGCTGGCTTCCGGCGTGCACTTTCTGGCCGACCCGATGGGCGCCAACAAGCTGTGGGGTGAGCCGAACGACCCGGGCCCGTCCGCGCGGTTGTTGCTGCGGTCGATGGGCTACCGCGACGCGCTGATCGGTGGACTTCTGCTGTCGGCGGGCTTGCGTGGTCGCAACACCCGGGGCTGGTTCCTGGCGTCGGGTGGCGCCGATGCCGCCGATCTCCTCGGCGGAAGCAGTGTGCACAGCGAGCTGACCCGTGGACAGCAGATCATCGGACTCGGCGGCGCGGTCGTGGGCATCGGCGTCGGGTTATGGGGTGCCACCCGGCGTCGCAAGCCGGCACCGGAGGTCGCGGCCTAATCCGGCGAGTCGTCTTGGTCGCGGTTGCCGCCGCGGTTCTCGTGCAATGCAGTCCCGCGCCTGAGCGGCCGCCTGTCACGTCGTCGTCGGTGACCACCACCATCGAGCCGGCAGCGATCGTCGCACCGGTGACCGCAACCGATCTCGGCGCCACCTGGCGTCCCGGCTGTCCGGTCGCTCCAGAACAGCTGCGCCGTGTCGAGGTGGACTACCTCGGACTCGACGGGCGAACCCATCGAGGGGCGCTCGTCGTCCACGAGCAACTGGTGGCCGACGTCGTCGCGATCTTCGCCGACCTACGCCGGCACGGCTATCCGATCGCGAAGATGCAAACTGTCGACCACTACCCCGGGGCCGCCGACGAACTGTCGATGGAGGACAACAACACCTCCGCCTTCAACTGCCGCCCGCTGCCCGGCAGTACCGACTGGTCGCTGCACGCGTACGGGCGCGCGATCGACGTCAACCCACTACTCAATCCGTACATCAATCGCTCGGGTGATCTCGAGCCGACGACCGCGGCACAGTATCTGGATCGCCGGCGCACCGACCCGGGGATGTTGCACGCCGGCGACGCGGCGGTGCGGACGTTCACCGACCGCGGGTGGACCTGGGGTGGCAACTGGCATAACCCGATCGACTACCAGCATTTTGAACGCCGCTGAGAGGAAGCACCATGCAGATGTGGGAACTGGTTGCCCGCGAGCGCATTCGGGACACCCTGGCCCTGTACAACTGGTCGGGCGACGCGGGGCGCATCGAGGATCTCACCCAATCCTTCTGTTCCGACGGCATTCTCGAGGTTCGCGGGACCGCCGCGGCGACCGGCCGCGCCGCAATCGCGGAGTTCCTGGGTGGCGTCACCACGGCACCGCCCGCTCACGCGGGGCCTCGGGTCAAGCGGATCGTCCGGCACACCCTGACCAACATCCGGTTCACCGAGGTGACTCCGCAACGCGCACAGGTGTCGTCCTACTTCACGGTCTTCACTGAGATCGGGCTGGATCACTACGGCCGCTACCGCGATGTCTTCACCCCGGTCGATGAGTCGTGGTTGATTGGCCACCGATTCGTCTCGACCGACTGGGCCGCACCGAATTCGACGATGGCACCGCCGTCGTCGGTGTCGTAGGTGTCAGGCGTGCGGACTGGCTGCTAGCGATTCGCCGAATGCGAGCAGCGCCGCCCGGCCGATATCCAGGATCGCCTCGTCAAAATCGTCGTTGTCCCGGTAGGACAGTTCCAGCATGCGGTCAGCCATCTCGACGGCCACCAGCATGGCCCGCGGGTCGGTGTCAGCGGGCAGCAGGCCCGCGGTCACCAAGATGTTGTGCAGCCGGTCGGCGAGGGTCTGCATCCGGGCATGCACGTGCTTGATGACGGTGAGGGAGCCTCGCCCACCCATCCATAGCCCGGCCGCCCCGGGGTGCTTGCGGTAGTAGTCGACGTGCAGATCGAGCTCGTTGTTGAGCAGGTCGGCGATCGAGGTGATCGTCCAGGTCTGCTCGGCAGCCACACAGCGGGCGTCGATCTCGGAGCAGTGCCGCTCCATCAGCTCGTCGAGAATGGCGTCGCGGTCGGCGAAGAACCGATACAGCGAGGGATACGACACTCCGGCGCGGTCGGCGATCGCGCGAGTGGTGACGGCGTCAACGCCCTGCTCGTCGGCGATCGCCGCGGCGGCGTCCAGGATTCGGGCAACGGTCTGCCGGCTGCGGGCCTGAACAGGCGCCCGCCGCGGAATGTTCACCGTGGTCATCGCCAACCCCCTCGAACCCTTGACACCGAACCGCAAAACTATAACACTATTCACGTTACAGTTTCCAGGAACGATCAGAGAGTGCCCCGATGACCGTGAGCTCCCTGCACCAGGCCCGCCCGACCCAACCGCTGCGTGGCCACGTCGATGTACTGATCGTCGGAGCCGGCATCTCCGGCCTCGGGATGGGCCACTACCTGGCCACCCTGCAGCCCGGCAAGAGCTTCGCGATCGTCGACAGCCGCGACGCGATCGGCGGCACCTGGGACCTGTTCCGCTATCCCGGCATCCGGTCGGACTCCGACCTGCACACCTTCGGCTACGAGTTCAAGCCGTGGACCAGTGACAACGCGATCGCCGATGCGCACGAGATCCTCGACTACCTGCACGAGGTCATCGACGAGGACGACCTCGCACGGCGAATCTATCTGCACCACAAGGTGTTACGGGCCGACTTCGCCTCCGACACCGCGCAATGGACCGTCACGCTGGAGCGGGACGGCGAACAGTTCGAGGTGACCTGCGACTGGCTGTTCGGGGCGACCGGCTACTACGACTACGCCAGCGGACACCGGCCCCACTTCGAGGGTGAAGAGGACTTCGAGGGTGCGATCGTGCACCCACAGTTCTGGCCCGAGGACCTCGACTACACGGGCAAGAAGGTCGTCGTCATCGGCAGTGGTGCCACGGCGGTCACCCTGATTCCCGCGATGGCCGGCGATGTCGAGCACATCACCATGCTCCAGCGCTCGCCGTCCTACGTGATGCCGTTGCCGCGCAAGGATCCGATCGCCAACACCTTGCGAAAGGTGTTGCCGGCCAAAGCCGCCTATGCCGCGACCCGGCGCTTCAACATCGGCAAGGGCCGATTCATCTACAACCTCTGCCAGCGCCATCCCAAGCTCGCGCGCCGGATCATCCGAGGGATCAACGTCAAGGCACTGCCGGAAGGTTTCGAGGTGGACACCCACTTCAACCCCAAGTACAACCCGTGGGACCAGCGGTTGTGCGCGGTGCCCGACGCAGACCTGTTCCGCACGATCGCCAAGGGCAAGGCGTCGGTGGTCACCGACCGCATCGCCCGATTCACCAAGACCGGGATCCTGCTGGAGTCCGGCACCACGCTCGACGCCGACATCATCGTCACCGCAACAGGTTTGAAGCTGCTTCCGCTGGGTGGAATTCAGATTTCGGTCGACGGTGACGTCAAGGATCCGCACCGGTCGCTGCTTTACAAGAGCTTCATGATCTCCGACATTCCGAACCTGGCCTTCGCCTTTGGCTACACGAACTCGTCGTGGACGCTGAAGGTCGGTCTGGTGTGCGAGCACCTGTGCCGCCTGCTGGCCTACATGGACCGGCATGGCTACACGACGGTGGTACCGGTGGTCGATGACCCACACATCGAAAAGCGTCCGATGCTCGACTTCTCGGCCGGCTACGTCCAGCGGTCGGTGGACCTGTTCCCGCAGCAGGGTGCGACCGGCCCCTGGACGGTCGAGATGGACTATTGGGCGGATCACAACCGGCTACGCAAGGGCCCGGTCGAAGATCCCGCGTTGCGATTCAGCACAGCGGTTGGGGCCCAGGAGGTTTCGGGCGTGGTCTCGGGCGTGGCCTCGGCATGACTAGACCCACCTTCGTGGAGGTGGACGGTCGGCGCACCCGGGTCCGCGTCGGCGGCGACCCAGCCAATCCGCCCGTCCTGCTGATCCACGGCATCGGTCGCAGCATGGAGGATTGGTCCACCCAGTACGAGCGGCTGGGCCAGTCGTATCGAACGATCGCGCTGGACGTCCCCGGCTTCGGCTTTTCCGAGCGCCCGAAAGAGACCATCACCTTGCCTGTACTGGCTGAGGGCGTGGCCGGTGCCCTCGATGCGCTTGGCGAGTACCGGCCCGTGCATGTGGTGGGCAATTCGCTCGGCGGTGCGATCGCGCAGCAGCTACTCGTCGAACAGCCCGATCGGATCGCGAGCCTCTCGTTGATCAACAGCGCCGGTTTCGGCAGTGAGGTGACCATGCTGCTGCGGATGCTCACCGTGCCGGTACTCGGCGCGATGAGCATGCGCCGCCCGACCCGCATGAGCTCGGCGCTGATGGAGCGGCTGATCCACGCGGACAAGGCAATTGCCACCAAGCAGCGCATCGACCACGCGTTCGCAGTGGGCTCACAACCCGATGCCGGGGCGGTGATGCTCGAGACCGCGCTCGCTCTCGGCACGCCGCGCGGGGTGCGGCCGGAGTGGCGCCGCGAACTGGCCGCCGGAGTCGCCCGGACGCCACGTCCGACCTTGGTCGTGTGGGGTACGCGAGATCGCATCCTGCCGTCGCACCACATCCGTGAGGCGATGCGGGTGTATCCCCACGCCGAGGTGCACCTGCTCAACCGTGTGGGGCATATGCCGCAGATCGAATGCCCGAAGCGGTTCGCCGACCTGCTGGTGCCATTCCTGGCGCGCGCGAACACAGCCCGGGCCGCTGCCGCGGTGCAGAACGCCTAGTTGCCGCGTCGCTTCATGCGGGCGAGTGACTCGGCCGCCGCCCGACGCGCCGTGAGGGCTGCTTCGCGGGCTTGGCGGGCGCGCTGACGCGTGGCACGAGCCTGCATGACAACTTCGCTCAGATCCGGCGCGGTGACGTGCTCCTCGGCGACGCCGCGCGCGGTGCGCTCGCGGTGCGCTTTTTGTCGACACGCGTTGCTGCAGTAGCGAGCGTCAGCGCGACCGTAGAACGGCGTATCGCACTTCCAGCAGCGCACCTGTCCCGCGGCCATAGCGGTACGTTACCGCGCCTGGCTCAGCGCGTGTTGATCAGCCGCATCGCGGCGCGCATCGCCTGCCGGCTGGCCGCATGCTTGATGCGGTCCGGCAGCGACGGTGGCGGGACCGGACTCACAGTGCCCAGTCGGGGAAAGAGCCGCAGCGCATTCTCGCGGTCGATCGCCGCCCGCGACGCGCGGTCCAGGCCGGGATAGGTCTCCAAGCCCGCGGCGAACATGGTGCCGGCCACCACTGGGGCAAAAGGGAAGTCGGACCCGAAGGTGACATGGCCGGGTTGGGCGAAGGCCAGCAGGGTTGGTAGCGCGGCCGCACTGGAGGACAGCGCGGTGTCGAAATAGAAGCTGGAGAAATCGTCCAGGCTGTCGGCGATACTGCGCCCCGTATCGCTCATGATCGCCATCGCCATCCGGTGCGCCGCATAGGGCACGAAACCGCCGGCGTGGCTGAGGATGAATGTGATGTTGGGATACCGGCGTCGAATGCCGTTGCGCACCAGCAGGTATGCGGCCCTGGTAGTGTCGAGCAAGAAGTCGGTCGCCCACGGCAGCACGCCTGGCACGGTGGGCCCTGGCAACTCGGCAGGATGGATGAACACCGTCGCCGACCGCTGATCGAGGACAGCGAACAGATTGTCCTGGCCGTCCTCACCGAGGTAGACGCCCGCATTATTGGCCAGCAGCACCACGCCGTCGGCGCGCAGGTCGTCGAGTGCGCGGGCTGCCTCGCCCGCCGATTGGCCGACGTGCGGCATCGGCAGCGTCGCGAAGAACCCGAACCGGTCAGGATTCGCGGTGACGACCGAGGCGGTGTAGTCGTTGACATCGCGAGCCAGTGCGGCGGCGTCGGCCGGCGCGGGCAGGAAGCTGGTGCCCGGCGCGGATACCGAGAGGATCGCGGTCGACACGTCCAGCTCGGCCATCGCAGCCAGCGCCAGCTCCGGCCTCCAGTCGGGCAGTTCCCGGCCGCCGGCCTCCCCGACCCCGGCCCGTTTCAGCGCCGCGCGGTATACGGCTGGAACGGCGTGGGCATGAGTGTCGATGCGGGTCATCTTCCGTCCCTATCAGAGATCCATCCGGTCGATCTGCCAATCGATATCGCCGAATTGGGGCATCTCGCGCCCGTCGTCGACACCGATTTCGGACTTGATCACCGCATCGAGCTTGGTGCTGGCCGAGAGCACCAGATCGCTGTGCTCGCCCTTGTTCGCCGCAAGGTTGGTCATCTCGGCGGGATCAGACTGCAGGTCGTACAACTCGACGTCGTTGAAGCGGTACAGGTCATCGAGATTGGTCGGTACGTTGCGCTGCGCGGGAGCAAAGTATCGGCTGAATTTGTACCGCCCGTCGAACATTGTTCGGAGGCTGCCACGTTTAGTGAGATCCGGTCGGAAGCCAGTGGCCTGCATGAGCTGCCGTGGATCCTGGCCTGCCGCCTTGGCTTCAGCGAAGAGCTTCACCGCGTCGCTGTCGTTCGTCGCCAACCCGCTGTAGGTGAACAGCACACTGTCCCGAACGGAATGCACGTCGGCGTTGCCGGGGTTGG
Organism: Mycolicibacterium crocinum; assembly: GCF_022370635.2. Next base: position 2,025,724 of record NZ_CP092362.2, read on the forward strand.
ACAGCGCCGCGCTGAAGTCCTTGCCCGGCAGCGCCCGGCCGGCCAGTTCGTCGACGTTGGCCGGGGGCACGCCGGCCAATGACAGCAGGCTCGGCACCAGATCGATATGGCTGGTGAGTGCGTTCAGGTGCTGTCCGCCGTTGATGTCCGGATGTAGGACGTGCATGGGCAGGTGAATGGACTCCTCGTAGGCGAACGGGCCCTTGCCGCGCAAGCCGTGCGCCCCGGCCATCTCGCCGTGGTCGGAGGTGAAGACCACGATGGTGTTGCCGCGCAGGGCGAGATTGTCGAGTTCGCCCAGCAGCAGCGACATCTGGTGGTCAACCGAGCGGATGCTGTTCAGGTAGAAGTCGGTGAAGCGTTGCCAGCGGTCCGACTCGGGCGGAATCGTGCCCAGGGTGTACCCCCAGGCCTTGAGGAATTCGCCGTGGGCGCGGGGGCGGCCCGGTTCCTGCATCGGCTGTTCCAGGCTCGCCGGCAGCGCGCTGTCCCAATGCTGTTGGTACAGGGCCTGCTGGGGCGCCCGTGCGGCGTGCATCAGCAACGTGCCGGTGTCCTGCACCTGTTCACTCGGTTTGTCGGTGTTGAAGTACATGATGTCGTGCGGGTTGATCAGACTCACGAACAACGCCCATGGCCTGCCGTCGTCGGCCATCGGCCTGCCGGTGTTGCGCAGCCATGATTGCGCGCCGGCGGCGATCACTGAGTCCGTGGTGTAGCCGCCGAGGTCATGGGCCAGTGAGTCGACCGGTAGTCCGAAGTCCGAGAAGCCGTAAGCATCCATCCGGTCGGTGAGCACGTGCTGGACGGGCTCGCGGTCGAAGGCGGCGTCCAGGTGCCATTTTCCCTGGTAGGCGGTGTAATACCCGGCCTTGCGCAGCAGATGCCCGATGGTGGGGACTGTGGTGCTCATGGCGTTCACGTAGGGAAGGTCGGCGTTTTCGAACATCCCGTTGTCGGGAGTTTGTAGTCCGGTCAGCATTACCGCACGCGAGCTGGTGCACATCACGGCGGAGGTGTAGTGGTGGTGGAAGGTCACGCCCTCCTCGGCCAGACGCTCCCGGGCGGGCAGCGACATTCCGGACGGCCAGGATCGGAAATAGCGTTCCTGGTCGGTGAACACGAACACGATGTTGGGACGTGAACCACGTTGCGGAGCAGGTGGTTTGGTGAGTGTCGATGCGGCAGGCGTGGTCGTGGTGCCCGATCCGCAGGATGTCAGCAACGGCACGGCTGCGGCACCGCCGGCAGCCAGCGCCAGGAAGGCGCGACGTGACGGGCCGGTGCGCGTGTCATCGGTGTTCGACTGACGTTCCGTGTCAGTCATCGGCGATACCGGCTCCGGCCAACGCGGGCACGGCCGCTTCGGTGCGCAGGACCGATTGTGCGCCGGTCTTGAATCGCTCCATCAGCGCCACGATGGTGTTGCCCTCTGGCGTGTGGCCCCAGATGCTGATGCCCTGGTGCGTGGTGGGTTGCCAGGTGGATTCGTCGACGACGATCGGATTCCAGCCCACCTCCCACTCGAAGCCTGACGGGGAGACGGCATAGAACGACAACTCCTTGTCGTTGGTGTGCTGTCCTATGGACAGGGCGATGTCGAAACCGAGATCGCGAACCCGTTGGTAGGCGTGCGTCATGTCGTCGAGTTCGGCGACCTGAATGTTGCAGTGCTGAATTCTCGTGCGAATCGGATTGAGCGGCAGCCGATTCACTGACGCGATAGCGACGCTGTGATGACGTTCGTTGACCCGCAGGAACCGGATCTTGAACTTCAGCCCGCTGATGGTCTCGTCGATGTAGTCGGACAGTCGCGCATCGAACACGGTGCTGTAGTAGCCGCGCATCTGGTGCGGTTTGCGGGTCGCGATGGCCACGTGTCCCATACCGTCGACCCCGGTGACGAATCCGCCGGTGGCGGCCAAGTGCAGCGGATCGCTGCCTCTGGTGGCCTGAACGTAGATCTCCTGGTCGAGTCCGTTGGGGCCGGGGAAACGGACGAATCGCTCGACCCCGCGCAGCGCCGCCTCCTCCTCGGTCCCCGTCGTGATGGGCACCCCGTGGTCACGGATCCGGGACGCGATGACGTCAAAGGTGGCGTGGTCGTCCACTTCCCAGCCCAGCGCGGTCGTGTCCTCCGCAGGACCGCGCTGGAGCAGGAACCGGCACGCGTTGTCATCCAGCCGGAAGCGCAGGACGTCGGGCAGCGCTTCGTCGAGATGCATCCCGACGGCGTCACGGCCGAATCTGCGCCAGTCGGAGAACCTCTCGGTCTCGATGACCAAATAGCCGAGATGGACCTTCCCGAATACGTCGCTCATGACATCGCCAACGTCGAGTCGGGGGAGAGGAATTCGGTGACGAGCCGGTTGAACAGCTCGGCTCGCTCCCACTGCATCCAATGCCCGGTATGAGATGTCATGACGAGTTCGGCGTTGGGCATCATCTTCAGCAGCAACGGGCCGCCCGCCGGCCGGTTCACCTTGTCGTCGCGGCCCCACAGCACCAGTGTCGGCGTGCGAAGCCCGCGCAGACGGCTGTCTCTGGTCAGATCCATCCGCCACAGCGTGCGAAGTCCGGATGGCCGGCGCAGCGGGGGATTGGCCACCACCTCCAGATCGATCGACGCCTGATACCGAAGATCGATCAGCTCGTCGGGAACGGCGGCGCCGTCGTACACCAGATAAGTGCGGATGAACTCGGCAAGCTTGTCGCGGCTCGGTCCGTCGCCGCCGTAGTAGGCCAACAATCTCTTGAGCCCGTCGGTGGGCAGGCCTCGCGTAGTGCCGATGCCGCCGGGTCCCATCAACACCAACCTGTCGACGCGCTGCGGCGTGTCCAGCGCCAACCGCAGGGCTGCGGCGCCCCCGTACGAGTTACCGACGAGATGCGCTGTCTGCAAGTTCAATTCGTCGAGAAGGCCGCGCACCCGCTCGGCCAGGAAGCCGAACGGGTCGTCATGGTCGACGTACTTGCTGGACCGGCCGTACCCGGGCATGTCGGGCACCACGACGCGGAAGTTGCGCGCGAGTGCCTCGATGTTGCGTGAGTAGTTCGAGCGTCCCGACGCCCCTGGCCCGCCGCCGTGCAGGAGGACCACCGCGGGTGCGTCCCCACCGGTATCGGTGGTGAAGATGTCGGCGCCTTGGACACGGACGGTGTATTCGGATTCGAGTGTGGTCATGCGTGGTCCTTGACTCGGGTGATCGGCGCGGTGAATCCGGCCGGGGGAGGGGCTAACGGCTGGCCGGCGGCCGCGCCGGCGTAGATGAATCCGTCGGGCCGCACAGCCACAACTGCTGCCTTCCTGTGCGCCAGCCAATCGGTCAGCACGCCGTCGCGGTCGACAATCCGGTCAGCGCCTGAAGCGCTGCCGGCGGTTGCGATCTGCAGGACCGGCACGCCGGCGGGCCGCCAGGAATGTGCTGCGTGTTCAGGTCCGATGTGCAATACCGCCCACCTGCCACCGATGACGTCGTCGAGGCGCACGTGGTCGCCGTTTTCGTCGATGACCCACGGCTGAGGAATCAGCCAGCCGGCGGCCGGGTTGCCGTTGCGCGCCAGCAGCCCGTGGTGGTATCGGGCGTCAGGCAACCAGCGATGGTTGCGAAGCCAGGTCATGAAGCCCGGAACGTGGCCGGCGGTACGGAAGAAACGATTGCGGATAGCGGCACGAATTCGATCCCGCTCGACGATGATTCGTCCCACTTTGACGGCGCGGTTGGTGACCTCTTTGACATGGGGAAGGCGCTCGTCCTGGTAGGAGTCGAGAACCGATTCGGCAAGACTGCCCGAGACGACGGCGTGCAGTTTCCAGCACAGGTTGGCGACGTCACGCACACCTGCGCACATACCCTGGCCGATCCACGGAGGCATCGCGTGCGCCGCATCACCGGCGAGGAAGACTCGTCCGACCCGCCAGCGGTCGGCGAATCGGACGTGATGGCTGTAGCACGCGTAGCCGATGATCTGAACGTTCGCTCGTGTAATACCCTGGCGGCTGAGCACGTTCCAGATGGCGTCCTCGCTGAGGAGGTCGTCTTCGTTCTCCTCAGCGCGCACCGGGAACTCCCAGCGATGGTGTCCCAACGGGGTAGGGCAATCGACCATTGGGCGTTCGGGGTTGCAGTGAAAGCGGAGCCGATCGTGGCCCGGCCATTCGTCGATGACCTTGGTATCGATCACGATCCAGCGCTCCGAATAGGTGCGACCCGTGAAGCCGATCCCCAGTTGCCCCCGGATTACGCTCGATCCGCCATCGGCGGCGATGACATAGGAGGCCCGGATGCGTTTGAACTCGTCGTGAGTGAGATCGGCAAGCATCAACTCGACGGAGTCGGAGCGCTGGGTCAGACGCAGGCACTCGTGTTGAAGAAGTAGCGAGACGTTCGGAAACCGGGACACGCCACGGCGGAGAACCCCTTCGACTGCCGGTTGGTAGATGAATTGCTGCGGGGGATGGCCGTTACCGCGATCCGCGGGTAGCAGCTTGGCGATGCTCACGCCGTTGGTGTCGACGAAGTCGGCGCCGGCGCCCGGTTGCATGTCGGCGTTGAGCCGGTCGGCGAGCCCGACTTGCTGCCAGATTCGCAGCACCTCCTCGTCGATGGAGATGGCGCGCGCCCGGAAATAGATGTCGGGGTCACGTTCTATGACGACGACTCGTAAACCCATCTGCCCCAACAAGTTCGCCGCAGTGGCCCCCACCGGACCGTATCCGACGATCGCCACGTCATAGGTGGAGGTGTGACTCATTGCCGTCTCGCATTCGTCTGCCGGGTCCTCGTCGACCGGGGACTTGTTCTGTAGTGATCGATACGGTAATGTAGTGATCGCTACAGAGTCAAGAGGCAGGGAGAAAATGGCTGCAGCCGACGAAGGAAAGCGCCGCACCCGGCGAGCCGATGGTGAGTTGTCGCGCACCCGGATCCTCGACGCCGCCACCGAAATCGCCGCCGAGCGGGGCTACGAGGGCACCAGCATCGGTGCGGTCAGCACCAAATGCGGGTTGCCGGCCAGTTCCATCTATTGGCACTTCAAGGACAAGGACGATCTGATCGCCGCGGTCATCGAGCGAAGCTTCGAGAACTGGCTCAAGGTCTGGCAGCTTCCCGAAGACGTCATGGCGCAGGACCGCCTGCGGGAAGTGGCAGTCGGGACCGCCAAGGCGCTGCTCGACTCACCGGACTTCCTCCGGCTGGGTCTCATGCTGGCCCTGGAGCGCAGGCCACAAGAGCCGCGAGCTCGGGCCATGTTCGTTCAGGTGCGCCACCAGGCTTTCGAGGCGTTGTCCGCCAGCATCCGGGATATGGGGCTAGGGCTCTCCGGGGCGCAGGTGAGCCAGCTCGCCACCTACGCGATCGCCGGCGCGGACGGATTATTCATCGCCAAGGAGATCGGTGGCGACGCCGTCGACCTGATTGCCTTGTTCACCCTCCATGGCCAGGCCCTGTACGAGACCGCGATGCGCATGGTCGAAGAGAACGACGCCCGATGACGCTGACCCGCACCGAGATCGAGGAAGCTGCCGAGGCGCTCGCCACCGCCGCCGACAACGTCACACCCGTGGACCAGCTCACCGCGCGCTATCCGGGCATCGATATCGGCGATGCGTACGCGATACAACAGGTAAACCTGCGCCGCCGGTTGGCCGGGGGCCGGGTGCTGGTGGGTCACAAGATCGGCTTGACCTCCGAACCCATGCAGGCCCTACTTGGCGTCGACGAGCCCGACTTCGGCTACATCCTCGACGATATGGTGCTTGCCGCCGGCGCATCCGTTGCGGCCGAACGATTCTGCGCGCCGCGGGTGGAGCCGGAGGTGGCGTTTCTTCTGCGCTCCGCGCTGCGGGGTCCGAACGTGACCGTCGAGGACGTGGGGGCCGCGACCGAGGCCGTGGCGGTCTCGCTGGAAATCGTCGACAGCCGTATCCGTGACTGGAAGCTGACCCTGCGCGACACCGTCGCCGACAACGCCAGTTCGGGCGCCGTGGTGATCGGCGAGTGGATTCCCTTCGACCACACCATCGATCTGCAGGCCGCCCGAGCGTCGTTGTCGCTGAACGGCATCGAGGTCGAGGCGGGGCTCGGCGCGGCGGTCCTGGGCGATCCGGCGGCGGCCGTGGCCTGGCTTGCCAACGCACTCAGCGCGTTCGGAACGGTCATCGAGGCTGGACAGTTCGTCATGTCGGGCTCGTTCACCGCCGCGTCGTTCGTGCAGCCGGGCGATATCGCGTCCGCCACCATCGCCGGTCTGGGCGACGTGTCGCTGACCTTCACCTGAGGAAACCATGTCATCACACCACCACTGGCCGGTTGCCATCGTCGGCTCCGGAAACATCGGCACCGATCTGATGATGAAGGTGCTACGCAGTGCCGGCCCGTTGACGATGGGCGCGATGGTCGGCATCGATGCCGACTCCGACGGCTTGGCGCGCGCGAAGCGGATGGGCGTGCCCACCACGGCCACAGGCATCGACGGCTTGCTGGCCATGCCCGAATTCGCCGATATCAAGCTGGTTTTCGATGCCACGTCTGCCGCCGCGCACCGAGCGAACTGGGCCAAGCTGGTCGGCACCGATGTCCGTGTCCTCGACCTCACACCGGCAGCGGTGGGTCCGTATTGCGTTCCGGTGGTCAATCTCGACGATCACCTCGACGCGCCCAACCTCAACATGGTCACCTGCGGCGGGCAAGCCACCGTACCGATCGTCGCCGCCGTGGCTCAGGCCGGCTTCGTGTCCTACGCCGAGATCGTGTCGTCGATCGCGTCGAAGTCGGCGGGTCCGGGAACGCGGGCCAACATCGCCGAATTCACCGAGACCACCTCTGCGGCGCTGTGTGAGGTCGGGGGCGCTCAGCGGGGCCGCGCCGTGATGATTCTGAACCCGGCCGACCCGCCGATCATGATGCGCAACACCGTCTATTGCCTGGTCGACGGCGACGCCGACCACGACGCGGTCGAGCAGTCCATCGAGGAGATGGTCGGCAGGGTCAAGGCATACGTTCCCGGCTACCGGCTCAAGCAGCGGGTGCAGTTCGAGACCTTCACATCCGAAAATCCACTGTTCATCCCGGAAACCGGCAAGTTCACCGGCACCCGCGTCACCGCATTGCTCGAAGTCACCGGCGCGGCGGACTACCTACCGGCCTTCGCCGGCAACCTCGACATCATGACCGCCGCGGCCATCACCACTGCCGAACGAATCGCCCTGCATGCCAATCGAACCGCGGGAGCGTCCGCGTGACAGAGGACCTCTACATCAGTGACGTCACGCTGCGCGACGGTATGCACGCGATCCGCCACCAGTACAGCCTCGAGCAGGTGAGCGCCATCGCCGCCGCGCTGGACGCCGCGGGTGTGGACTCCATCGAGGTGGCCCACGGCGACGGTTTGGCTGGTTCGACGTGCAACTACGGTTTCGGCGCACACACTGACCTCGAATGGATCGAAGCGGTCGCCGCTGTGGTGACAAGGGCACGGGTCGCCACACTGCTGCTGCCCGGCATCGGAACGGTGCACAATCTCAAAGACGCCAAGCGGGCGGGTGCCACGGTGGTGCGGGTGGCCACCCACTGCACGGAGGCGGATATCGCCGCCGAGCACATCGCCGCCGCAAGGGAACTGGGCATGGACACGGTGGGCTTTCTGATGATGAGCCACATGACCACGCCGGCTGCCCTGGCCGGGCAGGCCAAGCTCATGGAAAGCTACGGCGCCACGTGCGTGTACGTGGTGGACTCCGGTGGCGCGATGCTCATGCGCGACATCGCCGACCGGGTTGACGCGCTCCGTCAAACCCTGCTGCCTGCCACCGAGATCGGCATCCACGCCCACAACAATCTGTCACTGGGCGTTGCCAATTCGATCGCGGCGGTCGAACACGGAGCACGTCGGGTCGACGCCTCGCTGGCCGGTATGGGTGCCGGGGCGGGTAACGCACCACTCGAGGTGTTCATCGCGGCGGCGACCAGAGCGGGCTGGCGTCACGGGTGTGATCTTCATGCACTTGAGGATGCGGCCGACGATCTGGTGCGGCCACTGCAGGATCGGCCCGTCCGCGTCGACCGCGAGACCCTGACCCTCGGCTACGCGGGTGTGTATTCGAGCTTCTTGCGGCACGCCGAGGTGGCGGCGGCGCGCTATGACGTCGATGCCCGAATGTTGTTGGAGGAAGCGGGCCGTCGGGGCATGGTCGGTGGGCAGGAAGACATGCTCGTCGACATAGCCTTGGACCTCACCGCGCAAGGCGGTTAGCCGGCGTCGGTTCCGATGAGCTCGTCGAGGTCGGGGAGGGGCTGCGCGCAGATCTCGTCGGCTTCCTCGGGGGGCAGTCCCAGCATGACGAGCACGCCACGAGTGGCGTGATCCGATGACTCGGCCCCGTCACGCTCGGGTTGAGTGCGCAGCAGCTGACCCAAGCCCATCAGGGCCCCGGCCGCCACCGATAAAGCCAGCTCCGGGTCGGCCACGGTGAATCGTCCGGCCTCCGCTGCGACGGTGATGTCGCGCAGGGCCCGCGGACCGAGCCCACGGTCGGAGTGCATCAACGTCAACCCGGTGTTGAGCAGTACCCGCGACGTTTCGGGGAGGTGGCGAAACAAGCGGCCGACGATCCGAAAGCTGCGCGCGAAGGTCAGGGCCGGATCCTCACCGTCGACGCTGAGCTTGTCGAGGAGGGCGCCGAGCTGGTCGAGAGTGTCGTTGACGGCGGCTTCGAACAGCTCTTCCTTGCTCTCGAAATGGTTGTAGAACGATCCCATTCCGACGTCGGCGGCCTGGGTGATCTCCAGCACCGGCGCATTCAGGTTTCCGGCGGCAATAAAGCCCTGAGCGGCCCGAACGAGCGCGGCCCGGGTCTGCATCTTGCGTCGTTCGAGGCGGTTCCCCGCTGGAACCTCGGCACCTGCCATGCGCAGATACTAGCAGTCCAACTCATTACTGAGGATTTCGTCAGAAGTATTGACTGAGGATGCTCTCGTAAGTGATGATTTCGTCAGTTAGGGAAAGGGGCCGCGGTGGCACAACATCTCGATACACACAAAGGCCTGCACAGCGAGCACGGCGCAGTGCGGGGCGAGCATCCCGGTCGGTCGACCAACCCCGTCATCAAAGTGCGCGACCTGGCCTGGCTGGAGTTCGAGAAGCCGGATCTGGAGCGCGCCGAGAGGTTCGCGCGAGCGTTCGGCTTCACCCCGGTGCTGCGTACCGAATACGAGCTTGCACTGCGCGGCACCGACGCCGGTTCGGCATGCGTGATCATTCGGCGCGGTCCGCGGTCGCGATTCGTCGGACCGGCGTTCGCCGCGGATGACGCCGCCGACGTGAAGCGGCTTGCCGCCGCGACCGGCAGGCCGACCAGTCCTCTACCTGAGGCCATCGGCGGTCTCGTGGTCGAGCTCGCCGATCCCGGTGGCATGCCGGTTCGCGTCGTAGCCGGGACGCGCGACCTGGCCGAACTACCCGCCCAGCAACCGCATCGATTCAACTTCGGACGAGAACTGGTGCGTATCAACAATACTCAGCGCCCACCACGTGAGCCGGCGCGTATCCAGCGGCTGGGACATGTCGTCCTGCAGCGCACCCGCCACCGACGGTCGCTTGACTGGTACCTCGACCACCTGGGGTTGATCGTCAGCGACTTCCTCTACTACCCGGGCCAACGGGAGCGCGGACCGACCATGAGTTTCATCCGCTGCGACCGTGGCGCGACCCCCACCGACCATCACACGCTGGCCCTGGTGCTGGGTCCTTCGGATCGTTACGTCCACTCCGCCTATCAGGTATGCGACCTCGATGCCGTTGCGGCCGGCGGAGAGTATCTCCGGGAGAACGGATTCCAGCGCTCGTGGGGGATCGGCCGCCACATTCAGGGCAGTCAGATCTTCGACTACTGGCGCGACCCGGACGGCTTCCTGGTCGAGCACTTCAGTGACGGTGACATGTTCGACAACACCCTCGAACCCGGCTGGGCGCCGATGACGGCGTCCGGACTTGCCCAGTGGGGTCCGCCGGTGACCAAAGACTTCCTTGGGATCAGCCCGACCAAGGAATCACTACGCGAGATGCGCTCAATGATGACCGCCATCCGCGACGACAACGAATTCGACCTCACCCGCCTGCGCGGACTCCTGAAAGTGACACGCTCATGAGTATTTCGGTCTATCGCACCATCGACGGATGGTGGGCCGGTTCGTCCGACTCCGTCGCGCACGTCGAGACCACGGCAACGACAACCGCTGCGCTACTGGCCGACCGCGCGGCCATCGAGGCCGCGGTCACCAGCGCAGACAGGGTGGCAACCGCGACGCTCGAGCTGCTCTCGCCGGTCACCGCGCCGTGTCGTGTGATTGCGCAGATGACGAACTTCGCCTCCCATGTCCTCGATACCGGCGGCGACCCGAAGACGGTGCCGCTGACCTTCTTCCGCAAGGCATCGGGGTCGATCACCGGACCGTACGGCGACATCGTCAAACCCGCCCACGTCCGGTTGCTGGACTACGAAGTGGAGATCGGCCTGGTGATCGGTCGCGACGTTCCCGTCGGCACCACCATCACCGCCGACAATCTCGCCGACTATGTCTGCGGCATCGTGGTGACCAACGACGTGTCCGCACGCGATGTGCAGCTGACCAAAACACAGTTCTACGAGGCGAAGTCCTACCCGGGCTTCACCCCGGTGGGCCCGGCGCTGGTTCTGTTGGACGCCGATGAGATGCGCCGCTTCGATGAACTGCGCCTGCAACTCAAGGTCAACGGCCAGCCGCGTCAGGACAGCACGGTCAAGACCGACATGATCTATCGGCCGGTTCAGGCGCTCACGGCGCTGACCCGGTTCCAAACGCTCGCCGCCGGCGACCTGGTCCTGACCGGCACCCCGGTCGGGACGGCACTGTCGGCACCGCCGAAGGCGGTCCAGAAGGTGAGCGGGCTACTACCCGACGACTTGAAGTGGAAGCTGTTCTTCAAGGGACAGGCCAAGAATTCCAACTACCTGCGCGACGGCGATGTCGTTGAGGCGTCGGTCGGAACCGACGACGGCAAGATCGCACTGGGCACCCAGCGCAATCGAATCAGATTCGCATGAGCGCTCTGCCCGCCTTCGTGCCTGTGGTAATCGTCGGCGCGGGGCCGACAGGCATCGCGGCGGCAACGAAGCTGGCGCAGTACGGCATTCAGTGCCTGCTGCTCGACCGCTGGGTCGATGTCTATCCGCAACCGCGCGCCGTGCACCTCGACGACGAGGTGTTCCGACTTCTGGCGGGGTTGGGTATCGCCGAGGAGTTCGCGGCGATCTCCCGGCCGGCCCGCGGGCTGCAGCTCCGCGATCCGAGCATGCGGGTGCTCGCCGAATTCCGCCGCGAGGGTGATGAGACCGCCAACGGCTACCCACAGGCCAACATGTTCGACCAGCCGGAGCTCGAGCGGCTGTTGCGAAACAACCTGAAGAAGTATCCAGAAGCCGTGTTGTTCGGCAACGCCGAGGTCGTCGAAGCCGTCCAGATCAGCACCGACCGCGCCCGGGTCACCGTACAGGACCGGCTCAGCGGTGAGCAGCACAGCGTGCAGGCTCGCTTTGTACTCGGCTGCGACGGGGCGAACAGTCTGGTGCGCAGGGCTATCGGCGCCCACATGAACGATTTGAAGTTTCAGCAGCGTTGGCTGGTCGCCGACGTGGCGACCGATGCCGACCTGCGCCAGTGGGACGGCGTGCACCAGGTGTGCGATCCCGACCGCGCCGCCACGTATATGCGGATCGGGGCGGATCGCTATCGATGGGAGTTCCGGCTGCGCGAGGACGAAACCGCCGACACCTACGGCACGCTCTCAGCGCTGTATCCGCTGATTCGACCGTGGGTGGAACAGGTGGCCGTCGACGAACTGAAACTCGTGCGGGTCGCCGAATACACGTTCCGTGCTCAGGTCGCCACCCATTGGCGCCAGTCGAGCATGTTCATCCTCGGCGACGCCGCGCATCTGACACCGCCATTCATCGGACAAGGACTCTGCGCCGGCCTTCGTGATGCGGTGAATCTAGCGTGGAAACTAGCCGGCGTGATCAACGGCTGGCTACCCGAGTCGGTGCTCGACAGCTATGAGGCCGAGAGAAAGCCGCACGCGCGCAACCTGATTCGATTCGCCCTCGCTGTCGGCGCGGCGATGACGGCAGGAGGGCGTGCTGGTGACCTGCTGCGCCGCCTCGTGGTGCCCCGGTTGCATGTGATACCCGGTGTGCGCGAAAAGATCGTGGACAGTGCGACCCCGGCGTTGCGCGGCAGCGAGCTGGTGATCCGATCGCTGCGGCTCCGGCAGCTGGCCGGAACGCTGTGTCCGAATCCGCTCATGCTTGACGGCAAGCGATTCGACGAGTTCGTGGGGCAGCGATTCGCGGTGGTGACCGCAGTGCCACTCAACCGTTCTCAACGCGATGACGTGGATCGCGCAGGCGCGGTGGTGATTACGGCGCCTCCTGGGACGACATTGGCGCAGTGGCTGCAGAGTGGGCGGTCCAGCGCCGCTGCCGTGAGACCCGACCGAACTGTCCTGACGGCAGGCCGAACCCTGTCCGAAGTGCTCGACGCGGTACCGGTCTTCGCCCCGCGTTAGCTCACGGCCCCGGCCAGCAGCGGCGGTAACTGATCGGCCACCACCGGGAAGGACAGCGGCGAGGTGAACGCGATGGCGGCGGACTGCTCCCGGGTGGTGAAGACATTGCGGTTGCCGAACGCAGCGATGGCAGGAACGGCTTGTAGCGCAGCGATATCCGCCTCGCTCTCGGTGCGCCACAGCAACACGTCGACACCGCCGAGCGCCGCCTCGACCTGGTCGACCGGAATATAGGCGCGATCATCGCCGGGGCGGCCGAATGCGTCCAGCGCGGCGGGAATGACGAAGCCCATCTGGGAGAGCCATTCGGTTTTCCAGCCGGCTCGCGACGCGAAGGCGCTGTCTTGCCAGCGCGTCGAGCCCTGCAGGGAGGCGATCGACTTGCCCTGAAACTGCGGAAACGTTCTGGCGATATTGGCGAAAGCGGTGTCGATTGCGTCGATCTGAGACTTCATCGCCTCGGGCCGGAAGACCGCCTGGGCGATCGCGGTCGACTGTTGCTTCCACGGTTCGAAGAACGGCACCGCGCCGGACTGCGGAATGGTCGGGGCGATCGCCGACAGGCGTTCGTAGGACTTGGCGTCGACACCGGCGTTGGTGGCCACGATGAGATCGGGGCGCAGGGCGGCGATCCGGTCGATCTGAATGCCGTTGGCCAGGCTCAGAATCGTCGGTTGCGCTCCACCGAGTCGCGGCTGCGCCCACGGCCAGACCGCATGGGGTTGATTGCCGAACCATTCGGTGGTCGCCACCGGGACGACACCGAGTGAGAGCAGATCGTCCTGCTCGGTGAAGCCGGCGCTGACGACGCGTCGCGGTGGTGCCGCGACGTGCGTGCTGCCGAAAGCGTGAGTGACGGTGACTCCGTCGGGTGCCGCTGATGCGGTTGCCGCGGAGGCGACTGCGAGCCCGGTCGTGGCAGCCAGTCCGAGAAAACCCCGCCTACTCCACTCCGAGTGCACGGCGACTCCTGTCTGAAAGGTCTTTGCGACGACTGGCTAACGGTACCGCTGATCGGTCGTATCGTGATGCGGTGAAACAATGGGGCTCCCGCTGGATATTGTCCGCGGTGTCGATTGCCCTGTTCTGCGTCCAGATCGACTATTTCGCTGTCAACCTGGCGCTGCCGAGGATCGCCGCCGACCTGCACACGACCACGACCGACCTGCAATGGGTGATCAGCGTGTACATGCTCACGCTGGGGGCATTCATGGTGCCCGCCGGGCGCATTGGCGACATCTTCGGTCGGCGCCGCGCGCTGCTGGCCGGTGTCGCCCTGTTCGGGGTCGCGTCGGTCTGTTGCGCGCTGGCGTCCAGTGCTGCGGTACTGATCGCCGCCCGCGCCGCGCAGGGAATCGGTGCGGCCTTGATCTTTCCGGTCTCCGTCAGTGTTCTGACGAATGCATACTCGTCCGAAAAGGCCAGTCGCGCAATTGGTCTGGCCTACGGAATCGCGGGTCTGGGGAATGCGGCCGGTCCGGTCGCCGGTGGAATTCTGACCGACACCCTGGGTTGGCGAGCGGTGTTCTGGCTGCTGGTCCCGTTCGCTCTCGTGTCGTTGATCCTTGGTGCCCTGGCGATTCCGGAGTCGTTCGACCCCACCGTTCCGCGCCGGCTGGATGTGGCGGGTCTCGCGCTAATCATCACCGGGGTGGGCCTTTTCACGCTGACCGTCGATCGTGCGCCTTCCTGGGGATGGACATCGGCGACCACGATCGGTGCCGCGATCGCATCGGTGGCGTTACTCGGCGTCTTCGCGGTCGTCGAACGCCACATTCGTTGGCCGCTGTTGGATCTTTCGCTGCTGAGCAACGGGAGGTTCGTGGTCTTGGTGGCCGCGGGCACTGTGGCCAACGTCGCCTACGCGGTGACGGTCTTCCTGTCGACACTCAATCTCCAGCAGGTGCGCGGACTCACGCCGCTCGCGGCCGGCCTCATGTTCCTCGGCCCGTCGGCCGGTGCGGCCTTGGGCGGCGTGATCTCGGGTCGCCTCGCGACACGTCATGCGCCGGCCGCGGTGATGGGCGTCGGATGCGCGGCCGCGGCGGTGGCGTTGGCGGTGCTGGCGGCCGCGACCAACCCGACGGTGTACGTCGTGGCGCTGACCGCGTGCGGCTTCACGATGGGATTGGTCTATGCCTTCACGACGGTCGCGACGCAGACCGTGGTGGCGCCGCAACGCGCCGGCGAGGCCGCCGGGGTGACGCTGACATTTCTGGTCACCATCGCCGGCGTCGGGGTAGCGGTGGCCGGTACGTTATTGGAAGTGTTGCAGCGCAACGGTTTCAATAGTGGCGGCGGGATCAGCACGATACTGGCGATCATCGCGGCACCGCTACTGCTGGTGGGCCTCGCCGTCCTGTTGCGGTCGCGGCACGATCAGCCCGCTAGTTGACCGGCACGTCGAGAATCGGCCGCTGGACCCCGGCCCCGGGGCCATCGAAGTGCCACCACTCGCCGGAGTAGACCGCGAGGCCACCGTCGGCCATCGCGGTGCGCAGACGAGCGCGGTTGGCCTGCGCTGCGGCGCTGACCCCGTCGGTGGCGTAGGCCTGTGCGCGGGCGGAGAAGTCATCGAAATCGGTGCCCATATCGACCAGTTGGCCGTACGCGGCGATTGTCACGTCGACGGATCGTCCTGCCTCGTGGCTGCGCGCGTACGGGCCGGGCTTGGCCACCCAGGCCGGATTGGGCACCGCCTGGAACATCCGGACCTGGACATCGTGTGGGCGGTAGCAGTCCCAGAACACCAAGACATCACCCTGGGCCCGAAGAGATTCGGCGGCCTTCGCCAGCCCCGGCGCCATCGAATCGTGAACCAGACAGCGTGCGCCGGCCGGATACAAAGGCACGCCGACGAAGTTGCGCGGCGTCGCGTAGCGCAAGTCGATGACAGCGTCGGGGACGACGGTTCGCACGTCCACGAACCCGGCCGCGGCGGCCTGCGGACTGACCGGCGCGACATCGGCGCCGGGAACCGCACCGGCCGGTGCCGCCGCCCCCGTGGCGGTCGCGAAGGCCGTCAAGACGGTCAGTAGGCAGGGGAGGATTCTCACGTCAGGACGACTGCGTCTGCTGCGGACTCCCGATCCGCCGGTCAGCGGTGAGCAGCAAGTTGTCGTATGCCGCGCGCGGTGGCGACACCTCGGCCTGGGACAGGGCGACGAAATCGGCGACCACCTGGTCGGCCAGTAGCCGCAGTTTGATGTTGGCCTCCTGGGAACGCCAGCGCAGCAGGTCGAATGCCGCCTCCGAGTCGATGCCGTACACAACCATCAGCATGCCCTTGGCCTGCTCGATGGTCGCGCGGTTCTCGGCGATCTCGGCGATGGCCTCGCTGAACTGCTTCTGCTTGCGATCTTCACCTGGCGTGACGTCGACGTAGAAGCCCTCGGTACCGATGACCTCGCCGCTGGCGTCCTGCAGCTTGTCTGCCACCACGATCACGTGATGGATCCGGCCGGTGGTGTCGACGATCCGGTGCCGGGTGCTGAAGGCCTTGTGGTGCCGGCGCACGTCGTCGAGGGTGTTCGCGACCTGTTGGTAGTCGTCCGGATGCTTGTGCGACAGGACCAGCTCGGTGGTCGGGGAGACCGTGCCGGGCTCGTACCCGTGCATGATCTGCACCGCGTCCGACCATTCCCAGCGCTCGTCGTCGAAGTAAAACCGGAATTGCCCCACCTGGTGCGGACTTACGCCGACCAGGTCATAGCCGTCGTCGCTCCCCGTTGCCGGATCCTCGTCCGCCACCATCGACACCCCATCGCCCCAACAACCTCTTGGTTGTCTCCTTGTAGGAAAGCCGCAGGAGCTTGGACGGCGACAAGTGCCATGAAGGCAGAACCCATCGCCATCCCAGGTTCTGCGGGCAGAAATTTTGTACTACGACACCGGGTGTCTTTTCAAGCGGCTTTGCCAGTGCCGGTGTGTCACGCGGTCAGGTGGGACTGCGGTGGCACAAGTGACGGGTGTAACAAAACGGATGTCCGGCCGAAAACACTGGTACAGGGCGTTCACGGCACGGGGACGCCGCCCTGCGAGCCGAGGATGACATGACGGTGAACATTTCCACGCATACATCTGTTCGGATGCGTCGCGCCTGCCTCGGGCTCGGCGTACTGGCCGTTTCAGCTGCATTTCTGGCGGCACCCGTGGCGGGCGCCGACCCGGCCGAACCCGTTGATCCCGCGGTCCCGACCGTGGTGGCCGGCGACGCGGGCGCCCCGCCGGTCGACGCCCCGGCCCCCGCCGCGCCGCCCGTACCGGTTCAGCATCTGTCCAGCCCGGACAACTTGCCCCCCGGCACGACGTCAACCGACGCCCCACCGCAGGGGCGGCTCGGCTACTGGCGCGACTTGTTGCATGCCATGCGCACCCAACAGGTGTCGGGCGGCGACGCGCTGCTGTTGCTGACCCAGCGCCCGCTGGACGCCAATGCCGCGCCCCCGCCCGGCATGTCGTCGACCCCGACGGGTCCGGTCGGAACGTCGGCCGTTGCGCCTGTGGCCGATGCTGGTGCGGCTGCGGCCGGTTAGCGACGCCCGACTGCTTCGACCGCCGCGTCGAGGTCGGTTTGATACCGGCCGTTGCTTTCGACGTCGCGCCACCACTCGGCGCGTCGAAGCGTTCGCAAGGTCCGCTCGGGCACGGCGGTGATCATCAACCGGACGCCCGCCTCGGACAGTTCGCGGTCGAGTTCGACCAGAATGTGCAGCACCGTCGACTCGAGCACCGTCTGCCGTACCAGGTCGAGGACAACGGTCGCCGGCGGTGTCGGCGACGCCAGCGCGGCGCTGCGAATCGTGGTGACGTTGGGACGCACGTTGGCGGCATAGAGCGGGATAAGGCAGCGCAGCACCAGGGGATCGGCGGGAACCAGTTCGGCGTTCTCCGGCCGCTCGGCCCACGCGCAGTTGTCCTGACGGACGACCTGAACAACGTGCGGGGCGTTGACGACGTGCAGAACCAGCAGCAGGGTGGCGGCCACCGCGACCGCCACTGCGGGAATGAGGCCGAAGGCGAGTCCGATCAGCGCGACGCCGATGGCGCCGAAACATTCCCGCGGATTCAGGCGGTAGAGCCGTCGCAGTGCGCCGATATCGACCAGCCGGGTGACCGCGACGACCACGACGGCGCCAAGGACCGCCTGCGGAAGCAGGCTCAGGATCGGCGCCACCAACAGTGCGACGACCACGGCCAGCACTACCAACACCAGACCACTGATCTGGCTGCGCGCGCCCGAGCGCATGTTCACCGAGGTCTGAGCGAAGCCACCGGCCGGCGGCAGCGAATGGAAGAACGCGCCCGCCACCGAGGCCATGCCGAGTGCGAGCAATTCACGGTCGGGCTCGGTCGAGGGCTCGGCGGCGTGCCGCGAGGTGCGCGCCACCGCGATCGTCTCGAGAAACGCCATCACCGCGATCGCGAGCGCGCCCGGAATGAGCAGCACGATGTGGCGATCGAGCCGGGGAACGTCGGGCAGCGGCAGCCCCGACGGCACCGTCGGGATGAGCGCGACGCCGTATACCGGCAGCGCGACCATCGCACTCACCGCGATCCCGAGCACGATCGCCAGGAGCGGCCCGGGAACCCGCGGGGCGAACTTGGTCAGCGCCAGCAGCACCACCAGGCAGACCACGGACACAGCCACGGTCACCACGCTGGCGTTCGGGATGTCGGTCAACGCCGCCCATGCCACCCTGAAGAACCCGGTCGTACGCGGATGGGGAGGTACACCCAGCAATTTGGGTAGCTGCGCTGCCATCACCGTGAGCCCGACGGCGATCTTGATGCCGACCAAGGTCATGTCGCTGATGTTGTCGACCAGCATGCCGAGACGAAAGACTCTGGCCAGCAACAGGAATAGCCCGACCAACAGGGTCAGGGTGATCAGATCGCCGCGCTGGTCGTCGCTGCCGATCAGTACACCGCCGGCGAGCATCGTCGAGGCCGTCAGCGTCGACACCGTCGACGATGTGGTGACACTGGCGACCCGCGAGCCACCGATGAAGGCATACACCACCACCGGAACCATGCAGGTGTACAAGCCGATCTGGACGGGCATGTTCGCGACGGTCGCGTACGCCATCGCCAGGGGGATGACCACCGCGCCGGTGCTGAGCCCGGCCAGGATGTCGGCCTTCAACCAGCTCGCGCGGTACGGCCGGATACCCGGGGCCAGCCAGGTGGGTGGCGCTGTGGTGGACACGACCGGAATTGTGGCACCTCGGCGCATCCGGCGTGCTTTTACCGGATCGGCTGGTTATGTGTCCTCGGCGACGCCCACGACGACTTCGTTGCGGCGCCGGCAGGGCAGTGTCCACGGCGGATCGTAGAACCACGCCAGCGGTTCGCCGGTCGTCTCGATCTCATTGCGGTACAGGGCTTTCAGGAGCTCACTGGTACGCGCGTTCACCGCTTCCGGGCCGATGCTCCCGTTGAATCGCAGCACGGCAACCGTCTCGCCGGGAACCGTCACGAGGCGCACCCGGCTGTCGTTCGGGGTGGGCAACGTCTCGAGGGTGTACTTCGAGGGCATGAAGAAGCGGATGACCCATTCCCCTGACGGCGTGCGCTGGGTCGCCACGGGTGCGGTCATCGCGATCTTCTCGCTGGACTGCTGGGCCACCGGAGCCGTCATCGCGATCTTCGTGCTGCCGGAGTTGCCGCCGAAGATGTAGCGGGCCAGTACTCGGAATCCCTGGTTGCGGGCCGCTTCCTCGTCGGCGTCGATGGTCGTCTCGGCGGCGATGCGGGGTCCATACCGGCGAATCTCGACTCCGCCGATCTTGCGTTCGACGGTGAACGCCGGCTCCTCGGTGCCCGCTCGGATGCCCACAATGTTGCCCACGCCCTCGGCGATCTGCACCGCCGCTCCGGCAATCGTTTTCAACACAGCCGCCTCCTCGTTCCCTCGCAGTCATACCCGTCCGCGAGGTGGAAGTCGATGACCTATTTGTGACGCACTTTCGGGGCTGGAGCCCGCCGGCTCGACCGGTCCATATATGGTCCGGGAATGACTCGGGTTTCGGTGATCACCGGCGGTGCGGGCGGAATGGGGTTGGCGACGGCCAAGATCGTCGGGCAGGGCCACGCGCTGGTGCTCTGCGATGTCAGGCAGGACCGGCTCGACGCGGCAGCCGACGCCCTGGCCGGCCTGGGCGTCACAGCCACGATGGTCAACTGCGACGTCACCGACCGGGATGCGGTCACACGACTTTTCGAGACGGCCGCCGGCATCGGGCCGATCGCCTCGGTGATCCACACCGCGGGCGTCAGCCCGAGCATGGGTGATGCCGACTACGTCATGACCACCAACGCGATCGGGACCCTCAACGTCAACGAGGTGTTCTTCGCCGCGGCGGGTGAGGGCTCGGCGATCGTGAATGTCGCCTCGATGGCGTCGCACATGCTGCCCGACGAACTGGTCCCGGCTCAGCATTTCGACCTTGCCTTCACCGACGAACCCCGGTTCCTGGCGGAGATGCTGGCGGCGTGCGACATCGCGGGGGAGGAGATGCGCTCCGGGTTGGCCTACAGCGTGAGCAAGACCTTCGTCCGGTGGTACAGCTCCGCACAGGCCGAACGGTTCAACGGCCGCGGTCTGCGCATCGTCTCGGTGTCACCCGGATCGGTGGACACCGAGATGGGACTTCTGGAAGCGGAAGCCGGCGCCGGTGCGATGGTCGCCAATGCGGCGGTGCCCCGATGGGGCAAGGCTGAGGAGATGGCCGAGCTGTTCGCCTTCTGCGCCAGTGACCGGGCCACCTACCTGACCGGAACCGACATCCTCAATGACGGAGGCGTGATCGCCTCGATGCGGGAGCGCGCCCGGGTGGCTGCCCAGAACGACTAGGGGCGAGTCAGTTTGGCGTACCGGGTGCGGTGCTCATCGGTGGATCCGAACTCGTACTGCAGCGCGGTGAGCCGCTTGAAGTAGTGCCCGATCGCCAGCTCCTCGGTCATGCCCATACCGCCATGGAGCTGGACGGCGTTCTGGCCGATGAACCGGGCAGCGCGACCGATGGTCGCTTTGGCCGCCGAGACCGCGCGAGCCCGAACCTGCGGCTCGGCTTCGAGATTCAACACCGCGAGATAGACCGCGGCAACGGACTGCTCGAGTTCCATGTACATGTCGACCATGCGATGCTGCAGAACCTGGAAGGTGCCGATCGGCTGACCGAACTGCTGTCGTTGCTTGCAGTATTCGACGGTGTCGGCCAACACCTTTCGCATGCCGCCGACCGCCTCGGCGCACACCGCGGCCGCGCCTTCGTCGCGAGCCTTGGCCAGCGACGCGGACGCGTCCTCGGCCAGCAGCGCGTCGGCGGGCAGGCGTAGGCCGTCGAAGGTCAGGTCGGCGCCGCGCCGGTCGTCGATGGTGCGATAGCTGTGGACCTCCAGACCCGGCGGTGGTGCGGTGGGGTCGAACTCGGTGAGGAACAGCGAAACACCCTGCGCGGCATCGGGTTCACCTGACGTCCGGGCGACGATGAGCAGGTGGGTGGCCAACGGTGCGGCGGTGACGACGATCTTCTCGCCGGTGATCACCCACTCGTCACCGGCGCGTACCGCCTTTGTCGACACCGCGTGACCACCGGTGTCCGGCTCGGTACTGGCCAGGGCGACGATGGCGCTGCCCTCGGCGATGCGCTCCAACAGCACGGCGGCACCCGGATGGTCGCTCCGCTGCAGCAGACCGCCCGCCACCACGACGGTGTCGATGAACGGTTCGATCGCCAGGGCGCGGCCGAGTTCCTCGGCGATCACCATGATTTCGACCGGGCCTCCGCCGATCCCGCCGACCGACTCCGGGAAGGCGGCACCGAGGATGCCGAGCTCGTCGGCCAGGCCGCGCCAGATCTCGGGCTGCCAGCCCGGTCCGATCTTGGCCGCGGTACGGCTCTTTTCGAGGTCATAGCGGGTGGCCAGGAACTTGCCCAGGCCGTCGCGCAGGAGCTCTTGTTCTTTGTTCAGGTTGAAGTCCATTACAGCCCCAGAGTCGCCTTGGCCAGAATATTGCGTTGAATTTCGTTGCTGCCCGCGTAGATTGAGCCGGCCCGATCGTTGAAGTACCGCAGGGCCGCGACCGCCTGCCAGGGCTTGCCGCTGACGTAGCCGTCGGCGGGTGGTTCGAAGTCCGAGACCGGACCGCCGGGGCGCGTTGCGTGCGGCTGGTATGCCCGGCCGCGCGGCCCGGCGGCTTCCATCGCGAGCTCGGTGATGGCCTGCGACAGTTCAGTGGACAGGACCTTCAGCATCGACGACGCCGCGCCGGGGTTGCGGCCTTCGGCAACCGTTGTCAGGACGCGGTATTCGAGGATCTCGAGCACCTCGGTGCGGATGCGGATATCGGCGAGCTTGGCCGCGAACGGCGGGTCGTCGATCAGCGCGCCGCCGTTCGGTCCGGGCTGGGTGGTGGCCTCGGTGGCGATCGACTCGGCCATCACCTGCAGCGCGGGTGCCGTTGCGCCGCCGCCTCGTTCGAACTCCAGCAGATACTTGGCCACCGTCCAGCCGTCGTCGATTTCGCCGATCACGTTCGACTTGGGCACGCGCACGGCGTCGAAGAAGATCTGGTTCTGCACCTTCTCTCCGGAGGTCATCACCAGCGGACGGATCTCGATGCCGGGTGAGGACATGTCGATGAGCACGAAGGTGATGCCCTGCTGCCGCTTGGCCGATCGCGAGGTGCGAACCAGGGCGAAGATCCAGTTGGCCTCGGTGGCGTGGGTGGTCCAGATCTTGCTGCCGGTGCAGATGAGGTCGTCACCGTCGTCAGCGGCGGACATCGTCAGGGCAGCCAGGTCCGAACCGGCCTCGGGTTCGGAGTAGCCCTGGCAGAAGAACACCTCACCGGTCAGGATGCGCGGGAGGAAGAAGTCTTTCTGCTCGGGCGTGCCGTAGGCGATGATCGCGTGCGCCACCATGCGAATGCCCATCGGCGACAGCGACGGCGCCCCGGCCAGCGTGGACTCGCGGCTGAAGATGTAGTGCTGGGTCAGGGTCCAGTCGCAGCCGCCGTGTTCGACCGGCCAGGCGGGTGCGGCCCACCCACGCTCGTGCAGGATCGCCTGCCAGGCCATGCTGGCCTCGTGGTCGGCGTACACGCTGGTCATCAGTCGGCCCGCCTCCCGCAGATCGGGGGTGAGCTTCTCGTCGAGGAACGCCCGCACCTCGTCGCGGAACTCGAGATCCTTCGCCGACCACGACAGGTCCATCTACTGTTCCTCCATCTGCGCACGGCCGTTCTCAGAAGTAACCGTAGCCCGTCGTCGATGGCGGGCGTGCGCTGGGTGTCGTTAATTCTGCGCGCTCGGGTTTGAGGTTCCAAGGCCCGGGGAACAGGTCTCAAGGACGCGGCGAGCGTCCCCCCAAAAACGTGACACTGAGAGGCCCGGTCCCTGCACAAGGGACCGGGCCTTTCGTCTGTGCGGGGGTCAGGCGGCGGGCGTTGCGCCCAGCACCCGTTGGATGTCGGGCTTCATGGCCTGCAGCTGTCCACCCCAGTAGCCCCAGCTGTGCGTGCCGTTCGGCGGGAAGTTGAACACCCCATTGCGGCCGCCTGCGGCCTGATAGCGGTTCTGGAACTGCTGGTTGGTCCGAATCGTCAAGCCCTCCAGGAACTGCGCGGGAATCTGGGCGTTGCCCAGGCCGGCGTCGAGGTCGGTCGGATTGCCGTTTCCGCTGTACACCCAGATGCGGGTGTTGTTGGCGACGAGCTGACCGATGTGAAGCATCGGGTCATTGCGCTGCCAGGCCGGGCCGCCGTACGGGCCCCACATGTCAAGGGCGTTGAACCCGCCCGCATCGGCCATCGCGATCGAGACCAGCAGCGGCCAGCTCTGCGCCGACAGGTTCAGAAAGCCTGACAGTGACCCGGCGTAGACGAACTGGCCGGGGTGATATGCCGCCATGATCAGCGCGGCGCTGCCGGACATCGACAGCCCGACCACCGCGTTGCCGCTGGGGCTGATGCCCTTGTTTGCCGCGAGCCACGCCGGCAGTTCGGACGTCAGGAACGTCTCCCACTTATAGGTCTGGGTGGTGCCGTTGCCGACCGCGGGCCGATACCAGTCCGTATAGAAGCTCGACATGCCACCGACGGGCATGACCACCGAGACGCCGGAGCCGTCGAACAGCTGAAAGGCGTTGGTATTGATGTCCCAGCCGCTGCGATCGTCCTGCGCGCGCAAGCCGTCGAGCAGATAGACCGCTTTGGGCCCCCCGCCCTGG
Source organism: Mycolicibacterium crocinum (assembly GCF_022370635.2). Next base: position 2,049,565 of record NZ_CP092362.2, read on the forward strand.
AACTGGACGGTGATGTTGCGGCCCATCGATGCCGAAGGGACGCTGAGGTTTTCGACCTCGGCGGCCTTGGCGAGCGGCGGCATGGCCGTCATGGTGCCGAGCACCAGAAGCGACGCGATGGCCGCGACCGCCGCCCGAATGATCCCCCGACTGCGTATCTTGCGATGTGGATGCATGAAAGTCCCGCTTTGCAGTCGTTCCCTACCCGACCTACCTGACTATCGGAGGTAAGGGCCCATCAGTTACGCCGGCGCAACTTCTCTCGAGTTCCTCGTTTCCGAGGTGCTGTCCGCACTGGACGCTCAGCCCGGTCGAGTGGTCATCGGGATCACCGGACCGCCGGGAGCCGGGAAGTCGACGGCAGCATCAGCACTGCTCGGCAGAATCGGCGAAGCGTCGTACCTACCGATGGATGGCTTTCATCTGTCCAATGCGGTGCTGGAGCAGCTGGGCCGGCGGGATCGTAAGGGAGCGATCGACACCTTCGACGCCGCCGGCTATGTCAGCGCTCTGCACCGCGCGCGGTCGGACTATCGGATACGCGACGTCTACGTGCCCGACTTCGATCGTCGCCTCGACGAGCCGGTCGCGGCCGGGCACGTCATCCCCGCCGACTGCCGATTGGTGATCACTGAGGGGAATTATCTCGGTGTGGCACAGGGGGAGTGGGTCGCGGTGCGCGGGCTGCTGGACAGGCTGTATTACGTCGACTGCCCGGTGGCGGTGCGGCGGGAACGGTTGATAGCGCGGCATCGTGCGGGCGGGCGCGCTGCGGCGGCAGCGGCGGCCTGGGTTGACACAGTCGACGAGCCCAATGCGCGGCTGATCGCGACGACCCGGCAGTTCTGCGATCTGGTCGTCGACGGGTGTTAGCAGCAGCGCGCGGTCGGGTTGGCGTCCGCGTCGCTGTGCCGTTTGCGCCAGTACTGCGCCTCGCTGAGCACGGGTTCGCCGGGGTGGGTGCGGGCCCGGTGCTCCAGGTAGCGGCGGTAGTGGTTGTCACCCATCAATGAACCGATGTACCAACGGATTTGGCGTGCGGCGCGGGTAGCGCGTCCCATTGCTTCTGCACCTCCTTCTCCGCGGAGGTGGAGATCAGGCCCGACGGGCCGAAAATCTTCGACGGCAGCGGGGGATCGTCGCTCAGCGGTGGGCCCCCGCCGCGGATTGCCCGCAGCGCCACCACGACTCCGGCGATGAACACGATGATCACCAGCACGGCGAACACGACCGACAACGTGCCCTGGATGAAGGTGTTGCGGATGACCTCGTGCAACTGGGTGGCGTTCTTGGCCGATCCGAAGGCGGTCTTGCCGGCGTCGGCGGCGGCGCGGTACTGGAAGTGCTGAGTCCAGTAGCCGACCTTGGGATCACCGGAGAAGATCTTCTGCCAGGACGCGGTGAGCGTGACGGTCAGATCCCACAGCAGCGGAACGGCCGGTATCCACGCCCACTTCAGCAACCCCCGCTTGATCACCACGACGGTGACGACGGTGAGCGCGATCGCGGCGAGCAACTGGTTGGCGATACCGAACAGCGGGAACAGCGTGTTGATCCCGCCGAGCGGGTCGGTGACGCCCATCAGCAGGATCGATCCCCAGCCGGCGACGACCAGCAGACTGCAGATCCAGGCTCCGACCCGCCAGCTCGGGTCGCGCAGCCGTTTGAACGGGCCACCGAAGTTGCCGAGGCCATCGGACAGCATGAACCGCGCGACCCGGGTGCCCGCATCGACGGTGGTGAGGATGAACAGCGCTTCGAACATGATCGCGAAGTGGTACCAGAACGCTTTCAGCCCCGGGCCGCCGAACACCTGATGCAGTACCTCCGACATCCCGATCGCCAGCGTCGGCGCCCCACCGGTGCGCGAAACAATCGTGCGCTCACCGACATCCGTGGCGGCCTGGGTGATCTCGCTCGGTGTGATCGGTGTGCCCGACAGGCCCAGGGAGTTGACGTACTTGGCCGCGGTCTCGGCCGTCGTACCGGTCTGAGCCGACGGCGCGTTGATGGCGAAATACAGGTGCTGGTTGAGGATCGCCGCGGTGATCAACGCCATGATCGCCACGAACGACTCGGTGAGCATACCGCCGTAGCCGATCAGCCGCATCTGGCTTTCCTTCTCCAGCAGCTTCGGCGTGGTGCCCGACGAGATCAGCGAGTGGAAACCCGACAGCGCCCCGCACGCAATCGTGATGAACAGGAACGGGAACAACGCGCCGGCGAACACCGGTCCGCTGCCGTCGTCGGCGAAGGTCGAGATGGCCGGCGCCTCCATGACCGGACGGGCCAGCAGGATACCCACGGCCAGCAGGCCGATGGTGCCGACTTTCATGAAGGTCGACAGGTAGTCGCGCGGCGCCAGCAGGAACCACACCGGCAGCACGGAGGCGGCCAGGCCGTAGATGATGATGCACCACGACAGCGTGACCTTGGTCAGGTTGAACCAGCTTTCGCCCCAATCGGTTTCGGCGACCCAGCCACCGGCAACCACGGCCAGCAGCAGCAGGACGACGCCGATCAGAGAGACCTCCGAGACCCGGCCGGGTCGCAGGAATCGCAGATACAGTCCCATGAAGATGGCGATCGGGATCGTCATCGTGATCGAGAAGACGCCCCACGGGCTGTCGTCGAGTGCGTTCACCACGACCAGCGCCAGCACCGCCAGCAGGATCACCATGATCACCAGCACGCCGACGATCGCGGCAATACCGCCGACGGCGCCCAGTTCGTCGCGGGCCATCTGCCCGAGTGAGCGTCCGCGGCGGCGGGTGGAGATCGCCAGCACCAAATAGTCCTGGACGCAGCCGGCGAACACCGCGCCGAGAATGATCCAGATCGTGCCGGGCAGGTATCCCATCTGCATGGCCAGCACCGGGCCCACGAGCGGCCCGGCCCCCGCGATCGCAGCGAAGTGATGACCGAACAGCACCCGCCGGTCGGTGGGCATGTAGTCGGTCCCGTTCTCGAAAATCTCGGCGGGAGTGGCGTGGTCGTCGCGCGGACGCACGATCTTCATCTCGATCAGCCGGGCATAGAACCGGTATCCGATGACATAGGTGCAGATCGCCGCGATCACGAACCACACCGCGTTGACCGTCTCGCCGCGGAAGAACGCGATGATCGCCCACGCGATCGCGCCGAGGACGGCGATGGCGCCGAAGATCAGCCTGTGTCGAAGGGTGATCGGCGATCGGTCGACGATGGCCACCGGTGGCAGGTCGGCCTCGGTGCGGATAAAGGTGACGTCGCCCTTGGTCTCTTCGATGTTTTCCGACGGCGCGCCGGTCGGTGCAGCCACAGTGTTTCTCCTTGCCGAGACGTGTCAGTGCCAGGCTGTGGTTCTGATCCTTTCATTCACAGGTTCGGGAAGTAGTCAGAACGTGGAAACGCCACCGTCTCGCAGGTGTGCTACGTGGGTAGCGGCAATTGATCGGCGTCGCGTGGTGCGACCGGGCGCGTCGAGGCTGCGGTTATCGAGCAGAAGTGCGAGTAACCGGCGCGATACCTACAGGCTCGCTGAGCTTTTCAGTCGCGCTCGTAGAAGCTGCGCACCGTATCGACGGTGTCGGCTTCGGCTGGGCTCTTGTCGTCGCGGTAGCGCAGCACCCTGGCAAAGCGCAGCGCCATCCCGGCCGGATACCGGCTCGAGCCCTGCACACCGTCGAACGCGATCTCGACGACCTGCTCGGGACGCACCGGAACCACATAGTTGTCGAGCGGCCCCGTGGCGAGCTCACTGAACCGCTCGGTCTGCCACTCCAACATGGCATCGGTCATGCCCTTGAAGGTCTTGCCCAGCATCACGAAGGTGCCGCTATGCGGGTCGCGCGCGCCCAGATGGATGTTGGACAGCTTGCCGGTGCGCCGCCCGGACCCCCACTCCACGGCGAGCACCACCAGGTCCAACGTGTGCACCGGTTTGACCTTCAGCCAGCCCGCACCGCGGCGACCGGCCTCGTAGGGGGAGGACGGTGACTTGGCCATCACCCCTTCGTGGCCGGCCGCCAACGTCGCGTCCAGAAACTCCTGGGCTGCAACAGAATTCGTGGTGGCGAGCCGGTCGACACGCTGCTCGGCGGGCACGATCTGGTCGAGTGCGGCGAGCCGGGCATGCGTCGGTTCGTCGAGCAGGTCCACGCCGTCGAGGTGCAGGATGTCGAAGAAGAACACCGAAAGCGGTTGCGCCGCGCGGGCGGCGGCGACATCGACGCTTCTCCCGAATCGGGACGCGGTGACCTGGAAGCGGTGCGGGCGGTTGTCGGAGCGCAGGGCGATGGCCTCGCCGTCGGCGATCAAGGTGGTCACCGGTAGTGCCAGCGCCGCATCCACCACCTCGGGCAGCCGGGCGGTCACGTCGTCGAGGCTGCGGGTGTAGACCGTGACGTCGTCACCTGAGCGGTGAATCTGCACGCGGGCGCCGTCGAGCTTGGCCTCGAAAATGGCGTCCCCGCTGAGGCGTTCGAGCGCGTCGGTTACCCCGGCGGCAGTCTGGGCCAGCATCGGGCCGACGGGTCGACCGACTCTCAGGGTGAATTCGTCCAGCGCTTCGGCTCCGCCAGTCAGCGCCGAGGCCGCCACCGCAGGAAGGTCACCACCGAGCATGGCGGCGCGGCGGACGGTCGCGGCGGGCAGGCCAGCAGCCTTGGCAACCGCGTCGGCCATCACCCCGGCGAGGGCACCCTGGCGCAACTCGCCCCCGAGCAGCCGGCGCAGGAACACCTGTTCGGTGTCGGTGGCCGCACCGAACAGACCGCCGAGCAACTCGGACCGCCGCACTTGGGAACCCTTGCCGGCGACCGCGCCGATCTCGGTGAATGTCGCATCGACTTCCGACACCGTCAGCGACGACGCGTCGGCCGGCGCGGGCAGTGAGCGTAGTGCCGCCCAGCCGACCCCGATCTGGCGCTGCGGCAGTTCCCCGGACAGCCACGACACCACCACCTGCACGACGCGCGGATCACCGGCGCCCGTCAACAGCTCGGCGATCCGCGCCACCTTGGCCAGGCGCGACGACGTCGCCGACACATCCGCCGAGGCCGCCGCAACATCGCCAAGCAACATGTCTCCAGGTTGGCACGACACCCCGACAAACCCGATGTGCGTCAGACGACCTCGAAGGACACCGAGTGCCAGCCGGTCGCGCCGTCCGGCGCCGGCGGCGCTTGGTCCTCGGTCTGCACCGCGCCGGTGTTGTCGGTGGCGCGAACGGTGATCGAGTGGGTGCCGGTCTGCGTGGCCGTCCACGGGAAGCTCCACAGCCGCCACGTGTCATTTGAGTAGGCGGCACCGAGTTGCGCGGGCTGCCACGGCCCGTCGTCGATCCGAACTTCGACGGCCTTCACGCCCCGGTTCTGCGCCCACGCCACCCCGCCGAACGTGGCCGGCCCCTTGCCCACCTTCTGGCCATCGCGTGGCACGTCGATACGCGACTCGGTCTTGATCGGGCCGCGCTCAGACCATCCGAGCTTGCTCCAGTACGCCTGCACCTTGTCGAAGCGGGTCAGCTCCAAATCCACCACCCACTTGGTGGCCGACACGTAGCCGTACAACCCGGGCACCACCAGGCGGGCGGGATAGCCGTGCTCGACCGGCAGCGGTACGCCATTCATCCCGATCGCCAGCATGGCGTCGCGCCCGTCGGTCAGCGCCTCCACCGGGGTGCCCGCGGTGAACCCGTCGACCGATGTCGAGAGCACCATGTCCGCGTCCGAGTGGATTCCGGCGTCGCGCAACAAGTCTCGGACCCGGTATCCGGTCCAGGTGGCGTTCGAGATGAGGTCACCGCCGACAGGATTCGACACGCAGGTCAGCGTCACGACCTTCTCGATCGGCTCGAACTTCTTGAGGTCGTCGAAGGTGTAGGTGAGTTCACGGTCGACCATCCCGTGGATGCGCAACCGGAAGTCGGCGCGCGAGAGCTGCGGGACGCTCAAGGCGGTGTCGATGCGGTAGAAGTCGCCGTTGGACGTGATGAAGCTGGGCAGCTGGACGCCGGCCGGCGTGACGTTGGAGGGAACCGGTGACGGCGGCGGCGCCGACGGCAGGGCGAAGTTGTCCCGATCGCCGGAGACACTGTGTAGCCGCCGGCTGATCACCGTGCCCGCGACACCGCCGAGGACCCCGAGGGCGACGAACCCGAGCGTCGCCAGTGACAGCCGGCGGCCCGGATCCACTCCGGCGGCGTCGGTGGCGGGGGTGGCTCGACCCTCCGCGATCCGGCCGGAGGTGAGCAGACGCAGCACCACAATCCCGCAGACCGCGCCGAGCAGGGTGGGGATGATGTCGACGGGTCGGGCTCCCGGACGCGCCAGCACCGCGACACTGCCGGCGATGGCGGCGAGCAGGAAAGCGATGGTGCCGACCGGGATGCGGGACCGCTCCCAGATCGCGGCGGTGGCCGCGAGCACGGCGACCACCGCGATCACCGCGACCGACAGGAACAGTTTGTCGGCGGTGCCGAAGGTCTGGATCGCCCATTCCTTCACCGGTCCGGGCGTCGCGTTGATGACCGCGGTGCCCACGGCGGTGCGGGCGTCGGCGGCCGGCGAGAAGAAAGCGGCGGTCAGTTGGACCACGCCGAGGGCGACGGCGGCGGCGGCCACCCCCGCGCCCATCCGCAGACCGGTCGTGGTTTGGGCCATGCGGCCAACCTACCGCTGGGTAGGGACCCTTGGTCATGACCGTTTCATGACGAGCGGTAACGTGCGTACCGGCTTGGGCGCCACCGGGGTGTCCCCGCGACTGGAACAGCGAACTGTAAGCCGCACGGGAACCGTGTCGGCGTCAACTGACAGGAGTATCGGATGGAGATCTCGGGCAAGAAGGTCGTCGTCATCGGTGGCGCATCGGGCTTCGGGCGGGCGAGCGCTGAGCGGCTGGCCGCCCAGGGCGCCAAGGTGGCGATCCTCGACCGCGAAGGTACCGACGGCCCCGAGGTCGCGTCCGGTGTCGGCGGCCCCTTCATCCCGGTTGACGTCACCGACTTCGCGGGCACCGAGAAGGTCCTGCAGCAGGCAGTCGACGAGCTGGGTGGTCTGCACGTCGTGCTGACCACCGCCGGCGGTGGTGTCGCGGAGAAGACGTTCGGCAAGAACGGCCCGCACGCCCTCGAGACCTTCCAGAGCACGATCAACCTGAACCTGATCGCGAGCTTCAACATCAGCCGCCTCGCGGCCGCGCACATGGCCAACAACGAGCCCGAGGACGAGGAGCGCGGCGTCATCATCAACACCGCCTCGATCGCCGCGTTCGAAGGCCAGATCGGCCAGGTCGCCTACACCGCAGCCAAGGCCGGCATCGCAGGCATGTGCCTGACCATGGCCCGCGACCTGGGGCCGGTCGGCATCCGCGCGCTGGCCATCGCGCCGAGCCTGTTCGCCACCGGTCTGACCAAGGGCATCCCCGACGAGTTCGCCAAGGCGCTCACCAAGGACGCCGCCTTCCCGAAGCGGCTGGGCCGGCCCGAGGAATTCGCCATGCTGGTCTCCGCGATCGTCGAGAACCCGATGCTCAACGGCCAGTGCATCCGCCTGGACGCCGGGCAGCGCTTCGCCCCCAAGTAAGAGCCGATCACGCACGGCGTGGTAAGGCATTAGGGGACCAGGCACCGCCGCCTCGAGGAGGATCCGATGGGTATCGCACTGACCGACGACCACCGTGAACTCAGCGAGGTGGCGCGCTCGTTCCTGACCACGCAGAAGGCCAGAGCGGCGGCGCGTGCACTGCTCGCCGACGACGCCGAGGAGGCGCGTCCGCCGTTCTGGACCGAGCTGGCCGGCTTGGGCTGGCTCGGCCTGCACGTCGACGAGCAGTACGGCGGTTCGGGTTTCGGCTTGCCGGAACTGGTGGTCGTCGTCGACGAGCTCGGCCGCGCGGTGGCGCCGGGCCCGTTCGTGCCGACCGTCGTCGCATCGGCGTTGGTGTCGGCGGTCGGAAGCGACGAGCAGAAGGCGCGTCTGCTGCCGGGGTTGGTCGACGGATCAGTCACTGCGGCAATCGGATTCGGCGGCGATGTCACGCTCTCCGGTGAAACGGCGAGTGGCGATGCCGGTGTGGTCCTCGGCGCCGGGCTGGCTGATCTCTTGGTGGTGACCGCCGGTGATGACGTGCTGCTGGTGGAGCGCGGCGCCGACGGGGTCTCGGTCGACCTGCCGGGCAGCCTCGACCGGGCCCGGCGCTCCGGGCGGGTCTCGCTGCGCGACGTCTCGGTGGCCGGCAACGTGCTGACCGGCGCTCTCCCTGTCGCAGTTGCGTTGGCCCGCACCCTGTTTAGTGCCGAGGCCGCGGGCGGGGCCTCGGACTGTGTGGACACCGCCGTCGAATATGCCAAGGTGCGTGAGCAATTCGGCCGCACCATCGCGACGTTCCAGGCGATCAAGCATCACTGCGCGGACATGATCGTCGGCTCGGAGTCCGCGGTTGCCGCCGCCTGGGACGCCGCCCGCGCTTTCACCGACGATCAGAAGCAGTTCGAACTGGTGGCCGCTGCCGCGGCGGCGCTGGCCTTCCCGGCGTATGTTCGTAACGCGGAGTTGAACATTCAGGTGCACGGGGGCATCGGCTTCACCTGGGAGCACGACGCGCATCTGCATCTGCGACGCGCGCTGACCGTGCAGGCGGTACTCGGCGGAGATGGCCCGGTGACCGATGTGTTCACCCTGACCCAGTCCGGCGTCAGCCGGGCCAACAGTCTTGACCTGCCAGCTGAAGCCGACGAGCTGCGCACCCAAATCCGTTCCGACGCAGCCGAACTCGCCAAGCTCGACGAGAAGGCACAACTCGACGAGTTGATAGCCAGCGGGTACGTGATGCCGCACTGGCCCAAGCCCTGGGGTCGCGCCGCCGGTGCCGTCGAACAGCTGCTGATCGAGGAGGAGTTCGCCGCCGCCGGTATCAAGCGGCCGGACTACGGGATCACCGGCTGGGTGATCCTGACGCTGATCCAGCACGGAACCCCTTCGCAGATCGAGCGGTTCGTCGAGAAGGCGCTGCGCAAAGACGAGATCTGGTGCCAGCTGTTCTCCGAGCCGTCGGCGGGCTCGGATGCCGCGGCGGTCAAGACCCGCGCCACCCGGGTCGACGGCGGCTGGAAAATCACCGGGCAGAAGGTGTGGACCAGCGGGGCGCACTACTGCAAGCGCGGCCTGGCCACCGTCCGCACCGACTTCGAGGTGCCCAAGCACGCCGGCATCACGACGGTGATCCTCGACATGGAGGCGCCGGGCGTCGAGGTGCGACCGCTGCGCCAGATCACCGGTGGCGCCGACTTCAACGAAGTGTTCTTCAACGACGTGTTTGTGCCCGACGAGGATGTGGTCGGCGAGCCCAACGCCGGCTGGACCGTCGCGCGGGCCACCCTCGGCAATGAGCGGGTCAGCATCGGCGGCGGGGCGGGCACGATCGCGCCGGCGGCGGCCTGGCTGGTGTCGCTGACCAAGGCCCACGGTGACCGGGTCGCCGGCGCCGTCCAGTGGGTCGGTCGGTTCCTGGCCAGGGATCAGGCGCTGCGTCTGCTGAACCTGCGCCGTGTGGTTCGTGCGCTGGAAGGCGCCGGACCCGGGCCGGAAGGCAACATCACCAAACTGATTCTGGCCGAACAGTTTCAGGAGCAGGGAACCATCGCCGCGGCACTGGTCGGCCCGGATGCGGCACTCGACGGTGGCGAGGGCGAGATGGCGGGCCGCACCGCGCTGGGGTCCCGCGCACTGTCCATCGCCGGCGGCACATCGGAGATCACCCGCAACCAGATCGCTGAGCGCATCCTCGGTATGCCGCGTGACCCGCTGATCAAGTAATTGACGCGGCGGCTCGCCGTTGGCAAACCGTTTTTGAGCTATTCACCGCAGGAAGCTCCGGTGGTGGCTAATGTTCGTGCATGCGAATCAGAGGTCTGGCACTGGCCATGCTCGCCGTCGTCCTGGCTGCCTGCGGCGGAGCGCCCAAACCTGGCGTCCCCACGTCTGAAGCCGCCAAGGCAGACGACATCAAGATCACCGGAGATGCGTCCACTCCGGTGAACAAGCTCGCGATCTCGGCGATCGCCGACCTGCAGAAGTACTGGGCTGAGGAGTACCCGAAGCTCTACGGCAGCGACTACAAGCCGGTGGCGGGTGGCTTCTTTGCCGTCGTCCCGTCGTCGATGAAACTCCCACCGTGTGTGTCAGACGCCGACGAAATTCGCGGCAATGCGTTCTATTGCCCGTCCAAAGACGTCGTGGCCTGGGATTCCGAGAACCTGCTGCCCGACTTGCAGTCCAGATTCGGTGATTTCGTCATCCCGATCGTGCTGGCCCACGAGTGGGGACACGCCATTCAGGACCGGTCCAATTTCACCGCGCGCACGGTCACCAAGGAATTGCAGGCCGACTGCTTCGCCGGCGGCTGGGCCAAGCACGCCAAAGACGCGGGCGTCTATAAGGTCAACGCCGCTGACATGGACAATGCCCTCGCCGGCATCCTGGAACTGCGGGACTCCCCGGGGAGCAGCAAGATCGACCCGTCGGCGCACGGCAGCGGCTTCGACCGGGTCAGCGCCTTCCAGGACGGCTTCGATAACGGCCCCACCGCCTGCAAGGCGTACCGCGACGACGATCCTGTGGTTCTCGAGCTGCCCTTCCAGACCGCTGAGGACGAGGCCTCCGGCGGTGAACTGTCGTACGACTCGATTGTCAACGACGTGCCCTACGACATCGAGGACTACTGGGCGCACGTCTATCCCGAACTTACCGACGGTGAGGCGTGGGTGCCGGTGAAGGGCCTGGAGCCGTTCGACCCGTCCAACCCGCCGATGTGCGGCAATACCCGCGCCGAGGGCTATGCGCTGTTCTATTGCGTCCCAGACGATTACATCGGCTGGGACAACGAGTCGATGCGAGCTGTGTACAACAAGGGCCACGACTACGCGGTCGCGACATTGATCGCGACGCAGTTCGGACTGGCAGCGATGACCCGGGCCAACGACAAGTCCGACGACAAGACCCAGTCGCTGCGGGGCGACTGCTTCGCGGGGGCCTACACCGCCAGCGTCCTGCTGCAGAACCGGAAAGACACCAGCAGCTTCGGTATCTCACCCGGCGACCTCGACGAGGCCATCACCGCGCTGCTGGTGTTCCGCGGCGATGGCGATGTCGAACGTCAGGGCGCCGGCCTCGAACGGATCCGGCACTTCCGCACCGGCGTACTCGACGGCGCGGGTGCCTGCCTGAAGGACTGACCGGTCCAGCCAATAGTCGAGATCTACCTCATGGTCGTGGTTCCGCCGGCGCTTTCAAGGGGTCGATGCAACACCCTTCTGATTGAGGAGTGTTGTGATGGCTCGATTGGTGTTGGAGGCGAAGAAGCGGTTGTTTTGGCAGCGGGTCCGGGAGGGCTTGCTGCCGGGGGATGCCAGCGAGGCTGCGGGCGTGTCGGCAACCTGCGGGCGGCGGTGGTTCCGCGAGGCTGGCGGTGTGAAACCCGCTGTGAGCAAACTGAACACCTGCGGTCCGCGCCCACGGCTGACCCTTGAGGAACGCATCGAGATCCAGGCCGGTGTCCACGCGAACGATTCGATACGGTCGATCGCGGGCCGGCTGAACCGGGCACCTTCGACGATCAAGCGCGAGATCGATAACAACACCGAACTGCGCACCCGCAAGAATCCGAAGAAATCCGGGTATCGACGCAAGGACGCCTTCGGTGCCCGCCAAAGCGGTTCCTCGGCGAAAGTGGACTATCGCGCACTATCCGCCCACGACCGCAGTGCCGATCGCGCGCGGCGCCCCAAACCGAGCAAGCTGGCCGGAAATGACACACTGCGCGAGCAGGTGCAGAGTCGATTGGAGTCACGGCACAGCCCCGAGCAGATCGCGCTGCGGCTGCGCTTCGACTTTCCCGATGATCCGGAGATGTGGGTGTCACACGAAGCCATCTACCAGGCCCTCTACGTGCAAGGACGCGGGGCACTGCGCCGCGAATTGCACCAGTGCCTGCGCACCAAACGGGCCATCCGACGGCCCCAGCATCAGCCCGGAACCCGGCCCGGTCGCATCCCGAACATGATCAACATCAGCGAACGCCCCGCCGACGTCAACGACCGCGCCGTGCCCGGCCACTGGGAAGGCGACCTCATCATGGGCAGCACCGCGTCGAACTCGGCGATCGGCACCCTGGTCGAACGTGCCACCCGGTTCGTGATGCTGCTGCACCTGCCCGACGGCCATACCGCCGAAGCTGTCCAGGACGCAATCGTCGCCAAGATCACCGAATTGCCCGAGCATCTACGCCTGTCGTTGACCTGGGATCAAGGCAAGGAGATGGCCAACCACCGTGCCATCACCGAGGCCACCGATCTCGACATCTACTTCTGCGACCCGCACTCACCGTGGCAGCGCGGCAGTAACGAGAACACCAATGGGCTTCTACGGCAGTACTTCCCGAAGGGGACCGACCTGTCCCTCTGGGGCCCCGGCTACCTCGACCAGGTCGCCTCCGAACTCAATGGCCGACCCCGAAAGACACTGGGATGGAGAACCCCAGCCGAGGCGCTGAACGAACTACTCTCAAATCCACCCACCGTTGCATCGACCCCTTGAACTCAAGGCCCCATTCACGACCATGGCGTCGATCTCGCGCCGTTGGCCGTCGACGCTGAGCCGGCATGTCTCAGTGAACAGATCCGCGATCTTGTCGTGCGCGACGGTCATCGGGCAAGCTCGGTGATCGTGGCGGGCACCGACAAACTGGTTCTGGGTGCGAGCGGTTTCCTCGGCTCACATGTGACGCGGCAGTTGGTCGAGCGCGGCGACAACGTCCGGGTGATGCTGCGCCGCAGCAGCTCGACCCGCGCCATCGACGACCTGCCAGTGCAGCGTTTCTACGGCGACATCTTCGACGACGCGGCGCTCAAGGAAGCGATGGACGGCTGCGACGTCGTCTACTACTGCGTCGTCGACACCCGGGCCCACCTGCGCGACCCCGCGCCCTTGTACCGCACCAACGTCGAGGGGCTGAGTCATGTCCTCGACGCCGCGGTGAATGCCGATCTACGAAAGTTCGTGTTCACCAGCACAATCGGCACCATCGGGCTGGGGGACGGCGGAGTCGTCAACGAGGACACCCCGTTCAACTGGGGCAGCAAGGCCGGCGGCTACATCGGCTCACGGGTCGCGGCCGAGAAGCTGGTGCTGGACTACTGCCGCGACAAGGCGCTGCCCGCCGTCGCGCTGTGCGTGTCCAACACCTACGGCGCCGGAGATTGGCAGCCCACCCCGCACGGGTCGCTGGTGGCCGCCGCCGCTGCCGGCAAGTTGCCCTTCTATATGGATGGAATGGCGACCGAGGTCGTCGGCATCACCGACGCCGCCCGCGCGCTGCTGCTGGCCGCCGACCACGGCCGGGTGGGAGAGCGCTACATCATCTCCGAGCGTTATCTGTCCTACCGGGAGCTCTACGAGACGGCGGCACGCGCCGCCGGTCGGCCGGCGCCACGGTGGGGCATTCCCACGCCGGTGATGAAGGCGGTCGGGGTCCTCGGCGGGGTCGCCGCCGCGCTAACCCGGCGTGACCTGCCGTTGAATCCGACGACCGTGCGGCTGATGGGCATCATGGCGCCGATGGACCACAGCAAGGCGGTCCGCGAACTGGGCTGGCAGCCGCGCGACGTCCACGAGTCGATCCGGGAGGCGGTCGAGTTCTTCGATCGCCGTCGACGCGAGCGTCAGGGTCGCTGAGAAAGCGCTCGGGTTTGCCGACGGGTGACTACGCTCGTGACGTGCGTGCGGCCCGGCTGATCCACGGATCACGTGACGGGGCCGCATGATCGCTTCGAGAGTGCGCGACCGGATCGGATTCGGCGCCGGCTTGTTCGGCTGGGTCGCACTGCCCTACCTCGCCGGTTCGGTGTTGTCCTGGCAGACTTTCGGAGGCGGGATCGGGCCCGCGTTCTTCCCGGCGGCCGGCGTGACGGTCGCGGCCATGCTGCTGACCAAGCGGACCATGTGGCCGGTGATCGTGGCCGCGATCGTCATCGCGGAGCTTGCCGTCGACCTTCGCTACGGCGCCGGATGGCAGACGTCGGTGGGGTTCGCGGTGGCCAACTCGGTGGAGCCACTTGTCGGCGCCTCGCTGGTACTGGCCTGGTGCAAGGGGCCGCCGGACCTCCGTAAACGCGAGGACCTGGCCCGGTTCGTGGCCGGAGCCATGATGCTGGGCCCCCTCGTCGGCGGCGTGATCGGCGGGGTGACGACTGCGCTGCGCGACCAGGTCGACTGGCCGATGGCGATAGTGCACTGGTGGGCCGGTGACGCCGTCGGCGTCCTGCTGATCGGCGCGCCGATCCTGTTGTGGCCGTTACAGTCCCCCATCCTGCGGTCGCGGATGCTGGAGACGATGGCCGTCCTGACCGGGATGGCGGTTCTGACGGTGGTGTCGTTCCGGCTCGAGCTTCCGCCCGCATTGTTCCTGCTGCCCGTGATGGCCTGGGCGGCGTTGCGGCTCGACATGCTCGGGGCGGCGCTGTGTGGCGGGGCGCTGACCTTCACCGCCAACGGCATGGCCAACGCCGGATACACGACGTTCGAGAACCTCGACCTGCACCGGCCGGGTCAGCTGGCCATCGCCCAGGCATTCATCGCCGTCGTCGTCCTCGTCGCGATGCTGACCGCCCAGGAGGCCGCGGGCCGGGTCACCGCGGTCCAGCAACGCCAGGCCGAACGGCGTGAGCGAGAGCGCCTGGAGACGCTGGCCAACCTCGGCCAGATGCTCTCCGGTGCACTGACGCAGAACCAGATCGGTGACGCCGTTCTCTCACAGGTGATCAACGAGGCGGGCGCACAGGCACTCGCGGTGGCGCTCCTCAACGACGACGGCACCGCACTCGATTGGCTGGCGATGGGGGGTTACCCCGATTTTGCGGCCTACCAGTTCCACGACAGTGTGGCGCTGGGCGAGCCGACCGCGGCTACCGACGCGGTCCGCACGGGGCAGCCGGTGATCATCCGGACGGTCGCCGAGTATCGCCGGCGCTACCCGGCCAATGCCAAGTGGATGGTCGCCAGCGGCGGCGCGGCTGTGGTGAGTTGGCCGTTGACGGCGGGCGGCAAAGCCATTGGGGCGCTGGTGTTGGCGTGGGCCGACACCCAGCCGCTGGATACCGCGCAACTCGCCTACACCTCCGCGGTGGCCACCATGATTGCGCAGGCGCTCGTGCGCGCGCGGATCTACGCCGACGAACACGCCCGCGCAGCGGTATTGCAGGCTGCGGTGCTACCGACCAGCCCGGCCCCGATCGACGGGGTGGAGGTCGGGGTGAGCTATGAACCCGCCGATCTGGTGCAAGGTCTCGGCGGTGACTGGTACGACGCGCTCGAATTGCCGCATGGCCGAACATATCTCGCGGTCGGCGATGTGGTGGGCCACGGCCTTCCCGCCGTGGAGGACATGGCGCAACTGCGCAGCGCGGGGCGGGCGCTGGCCCTGCAGGGTCTGCCCCCGGCCCAGTTGCTGGTGGCGCTCAACGCGTTCACCCGCCACGCCAGCAACGGCAAGTTCGCGACAATGGGTGTGGCAGTGCTGGATCCGGCGTCGGCCACCTTGAGTTACGCCTCGGCCGGTCATCCGCCGCCGCTGCTGCGGCGCGCGTCGACCGGCACGGTCATCCGGCTGTCCGGGGCGCACGGCCCGGTGCTGGGCCCGATCGCGCGCGCCTCCTACAGCGAAGGCAATGTCGAGGTCGTCGAAGGGGACATTTTCGTCATGTACACCGATGGGCTCATCGAGCGGCGTGGTCAGGACATCGAATCCGGAATGCAGCGCGTGGAACAGTACGTCGCGGACTGGAGCGGTGACGAGGCGCTGCCGTCGGCCTGCCGGGAACTCACCCAGACGGTGGCGCCGCCGCCGCGTAACGACGATGTCTGCGTGGTCGCAGTACGGTTCGGAACCAGCTTGGGGGACAACGACTCCCAGGGATCTGATCCCGCGTGACGAACATCGACGACCGGGCCGCCGAAGTTCCCGGAACGCTTGACGCCGCGGCGGTGGCTGCGCTGAGCGCCTGGGTGCGCGGGCAGGGCATCGGCTCGGGCGTCAGCGATCTCGAACCACTGGCGGGCGGCACCCAGAACGTGGTGGTGCGACTCCGCGTCGACGGCCGTCCGCTCGTGCTGCGCCGGCCGCCGCCGCATCCGCGGCCCAACAGCAACCGCACCATGCAGCGCGAGATCGCGGTGCTGCAGACATTGGCCGGCAGCGCGGTACCGCATCCCGAGTTCGTGGCCGGCTGCGACGACCTCGACGTGCTGGGTGTCGTCTTTTATGTGATGGAGGATGTCGACGGGTTCAACCCGGCGACCGAGGTGGCGTCGGCGTACGTCGCCGATTCGCGGCTGCGGCACCAGGTCGGCCTCAACTACGCGGCCGACCTCGCTCGCCTGAGCGCAGCGCCGTGGCAGGGCCGCCCACTGCAGCAGCTGCACCGGCCGGGATCCTTTCTGGCGCGCCAGGTTCCGAACTTCCTGACGTTGCTCGACAGTTATCGGCACGAGAGTTATCAGCCTGAGGCGCTCGAGGTGGGGCGGCTGGCGGACTGGCTCGGCGAGCATCGGCCGCCCGACGGTGAGCCGGGCATCATGCACGGCGACGCGCATCTCAACAACGTTCTGCTGCGTCGCGATGTGCCCGAGGTCGCGGCGTTCGTGGACTGGGAGATGTGCACCATCGGCGATCCGCTGCTCGACCTCGGGTGGATTTTGGTCTGCTGGCCCGATGATCCCGACCCGATCAACGCCGGCCGAGAGCTGGCCGCACTGGGTGGGCTGCCGTCGCGCACCGAACTTGTCACCGCCTACGCCGACGCCGGCGGCCGGCCCACCCACCATCTGGACTGGTACATCGCGATGGCGTGCTTCAAGCTGGCGATCGTCATCGAGGGGACGTACTCGCGGTATCTGGCCGGGCAGGCGCATCGCGAAGCCGGTGAGCGCCTACATGATTCGGCGAGCCGGCTGATCGGCCTCGGCGTGCGGGTCGCGGCGGGGGAGAACCCCTTCGTCTAGCGGCCGGGCTGACCGCCCTGTCCGCAGGTGCACTGCTGGGTGGGCGGTACGTCGCGCATGACCTGGTCGACGTGCTCGCCACAACCCGCCCAGGTGGTCTTGTGGCAGTTCGGACATTCAACGGGGTAACACATATCAACTCCTTCTGGCCGGCAGATTAAGCGTCGGCTTTCGTTCTACGGGCGGCAATCGTCGCACGAACCTTGGCCATGTCGAGCGCCTTGACCTTGGTGATCAATTCCTCGAGAGCTTGCGGCGGCATTGCCCCGGGCTGGCTGTAGACGAGGACCCCCTCCCGGAAGGCCATGATGGTCGGAATCGATCGAATCTGCAGGGCGGCGGCCAGTTCCTGCTCGGCCTGCGTGTCGACCTTGGCATGGACGACGTCGGGGTGGGCTTGGGCGGACTTGTCGAAGACCGGAGCGAACGCGCGGCACGGGCCGCACCAGGCCGCCCAGAAGTCGACGATGACCACCGTGTTGTCGGTGATCGTCGACTCGAAATTGTCGAGCGAGAGATTGACGGTCGTCATGGTTCGGGTTCCTTTGTTTCGTTGGTCAGACGGCCTGTCGATGGGCCGCGCATTGCCAAGAACATACCCCATGGGGTATATATTCCGATAGAGCAAATACCCCCTGGGGTACTACAGAGAGGCTGACATGACAACGTCACGAATGATGGTCACTGCGGCGGCGCTGCGGGGTCAGCTGGGTTCCGTCAACCCGCCGCGGGTGGTGGACGTGAGAACACCCGGCGAGTTCCGGGCCGTCCACATCGGCGGCGCCTACAACGTGCCATTGGATCTGCTGCGCGAACACCGCGACGAAATTCGCGGCCATCTCGACGAGCATGTCGTCCTGGTCTGCCGTTCGGGCCAGCGCGCGGTGCAGGCCGAACAGGCGCTGCGTTCAGCAGGACTGGTGAACCTACACATCCTCGACGGTGGCATGAATGCCTGGGAGGCAGCTGGTTTCGACGTCAACCGCGGCACGCCGCGGTGGGAGTTGGAACGGCAGGTCCGGTTTCTGGCCGGGATCATCGTGGCGCTCAGCGTCCTGGCCGGAGCGTTCGTTCCCGGGGCGCAGTGGGTGGCTTTTGTGATGGGGGTCGGACTGGCCGGCGCGGCCGCGACCAATACCTGCGTCATGGGCATGATGCTGGCCAGGCTGCCGTACAACCGGGGACCGAAGTGTGACGCCGACGAGATCGTGCGTCAGCTCGTACCGTCGCCACCGCGGTAGTAACTCGGTTGCATCGCCGGGCCGCCGAGGTCTAGCCTGGCGTCCATGCATCGTGCGCTTGCCGTAGTAGCCACCCGCAGCGGGGTCTGATTCAGACCGACCCCCCGCTGTGGGTCGCAAACTACGACGTCGGTCAGCCTCCTTTGAGCGAAAAGACCGATTCGCATGACCAGCACCATTTCCCAACCTTTGCCCCGTTTCTGCGCTCCGTTGCCCGTTGAGCTGCGTGAACATGCCGAAGCCATGCCGTGGAGCGACTTCACCGCGACCTTCAGCGCCACCGACGGCCCCGTGCAGCTGTGGGCGTGGGAATGCGATGACCGTGCCGCCCGGCTCGGCCCGCAACCGCGCCGATTCTGCGCGACGTTCGCGATCGGCGACCGCATCGAGAGCGCGACCGCGCACGCCAGCGGGCCGGTCGCAGCGCTCACCGCGATGCTTTACGAGCGCGGGATCGGCGTCGAGATGATCCGCTTCCACCAACTGGCATCCGGGCCGCACACCGCGACCTTCGTTCAGGGCAGTGACGGATGTCGCCGGGAATGGGCGATGGGTTGGTCCGAGGACGCCACCCAATCGGCGTTGCGCGCCGTCATCGCCTGCGCCAACCGGCTGCTTTCCTGACGCCCAAACTCACGATTCGCAGGGAAAGTGCGAGTAAATCCCTGCAATTCGTCGATCTCGGCGTCAGTGCAGCGGGCGCAGCACGATCGGCATGCCATCCATGGGCACCGGCATGCCGCCGTAGTCCTGGCGCGGCTCGTAGCCCGGGCGGGGCAGCTCGAGCCGGTAGCGGCGCAGCAACCGATGCATGATTGTCTTGATCTCCAGCTGGCCGAACACCATGCCGATGCACTTGTGGGCGCCGCCGCCGAACGGGGTGAAGCCATAGCGGTGCTTCTTGTGCTCGTTGCGCGGCTCGGCGAAGCGGGCCGGGTCGAACTTGTACGGGTCGGGGTAGATCTCCTCGAGCCGGTGGGTCATACCCGGGTAGTAGATGACGTTGGTGTCCTTGGGCAGGTAGTACCCGAGCAGCTCGGTGTCGCGCACGGTCCGGCGCATCGCCCACTGCACGGGTGAGACGAGGCGGATCGACTCGTTCATCACCAAGTCGAGCGATTCCAGCTTCTCCAGCGCCTCGATGTCGAGCGGGCCGTCGCCGAGCCGGTCGGACTCGTCGCGGCAGCGCTCCTGCCACTCGGGGTTGGCGGCCAGGTAATACGACATCGTCGTCGCCGTGGACGTCGAGGTGTCGTGGGCGGCCATCATCAGGAAGATCATGTGGTTGACGATGTCTTCGTCGGAGAACTTGTTGCCGTCCTCGTCCTCGGTCTGGCACAGCACCGACAACAGATCCGAGCCGTTGGAGCCGCGCTTCTCCTTCACCCGCTCCTCGAAGTAGTTCTCGAGGTACTCGCGGGCCTTCAGGCCACGCCACCAGGTGAACGGCGGGACGCTGGTGCGGATGATCGCGTTGCCGGCCCGGGTGGTGACGGTGAACGCCTTGTTGACCTTGGTCACCAGCTCGCGGTCGGTGCCCGGCTCGTGGCCCATGAACACCATCGAGGCGATGTCGAGGGTGAGCTCCTTCATCGCCGGGTAGAGCAGGAAGCGCGGGTCGTTGGTGACCCAGTCGTTGGCGACCACTTGCGAGACGACCTTGTCGACCTGCTCGGTGTAGCCGACCAGCCGGGTGCGGGTGAACGCCTCCTGCATGATCCGGCGGTGGAACATGTGTTCCTCGAAGTCCATCAGCATGAGGCCGCGGTTGAAAAACGCCCCGATCATCGGGGTCCAGCCCTGCTGCGAGTAGTCCTTGTTGCGGTTGGAGTAGATCGCCTGCCCGGCATCGGGGCCCAGCGCGGCCACTGTCGGGATGATCGGTGAATCGAGCAGCATGACCGGGCCGTGTTTGCGGTACTTCTGCAGCCAGAAGTCGGGGCCGCCGCGGAACATCTCGACCATGTGGCCGATGATCGGCAGCCCGGCGTCGCCCATCACCGCTTTGAGATCGCTGCCGGCGGGCGGCTGAGCCATCTCGTGCTGCGGCCAGTCCCGGGCATTCAGCCGCTTCTCCAGTAGGCCCATGCCGGGCAGCGTCAGCATCGGTGACGTCGTGACGCGGCGCTTCGCCTGGTCCAGTACGTACTGCGGGGTGCTGATCGTGGCCATCGACGCTCCTTGAAAACAGGCATCTGTGCCGGCCGCGGTGTGGCCGGCACCACAGGATCACTCCATCCTCGCCAACTTTCTTGACGCATGTCAAGTTTCACTTCGGCCCCGGCGTGGTGCAAGGTATTTGGGTGACCGCGCAGCAAGAGCCCGTCGAGGCGCCTCGTCGTCGCGGCGACAAGCAGCGTCACGCGATCGTCCAAGCCGTCCGTGAGCTGCTCGAAGAGAAGCCCTTCGCCGAGCTGTCCGTCAGCACGATCAGCGACCGGGCCGGTGTGGCCCGCTCGGGTTTCTACTTCTACTTCGACTCCAAGTACGCCGTGCTGGCCCATATCGTCGGCGAGGCCGCCCACGAGCTCGAGGAACTCACGCAGTCGTTCGCCCCGCGCGGACCGCAGGAGTCGCCGACGGCCTTCGCCGAACGCATGGTGCGCAGTGCCGCTGCCGTCTACGCCCACAATGACCCGGTGATGTCGGCCTGCAATGCCGCGCGCCATACCGACGCCGAGATCCGCGAGATCCTCGACGCCTACAACGAGGCCGTCGTCGACCAGATCGTCCCGATCGTCGAGGCCGAGCTGCGCAACCGCACCGCATCCCCGATCAGTGATGACATCCGCGGACTGGTCCGAACCCTGGCGGCGACAACGGCTTTCACGCTGTCCGGTGACTCCGCGTTTGTCGGTCCCGAGCGGAAGATGGACGAGGCGGTGCTCATCCTGGAAAAGCTGTGGCTGCACGCGCTGTGGGGCGGACAGGTCGGCGAGTAGATCGATGGCTGACGGCTTCGCGGGCAAGAGGGTTTTCATCACGGGCGCCGCCAGCGGTATCGGGCGTGCCACCGCGCTGCGGCTGGCGCGCGAGGGTGCCGAGTTGTATCTGACCGACGTTAACGCCGACGGTTTGGAGCAGACCGTCGCCGACGCCCGCGCGCTCGGCGCCGAGGTGCCCGAGCATCGCGCCTTGGACATCTCCGATTACGACGCGGTCGCCGGATTCGCCGCCGACATCCACACCCGACACCCCGCGATGGACATCGTGATGAACATCGCCGGGATCTCGGCGTGGGGGACCGTCGATCAGCTGACCCACCGGCACTGGCGCTCGATGATCGAGGTCAACCTGATGGGCCCGATCCACGTGATCGAAACCTTCCTGCCGCCGATGGTCGCCGCAGGCCGAGGTGGCCAGCTGGTCAATGTCTCCTCAGCCGCCGGCCTGGTCGCGCTGCCATGGCATGCCGCTTACAGCGCGAGTAAGTATGGGCTGCGCGGACTTTCGGAGGTATTGCGCTTCGACCTCGCCCGCCACGACATCGGTGTCTCGCTGGTGGTGCCGGGCGCGGTGGACACGCCGTTGGTGCAGACCGTCCAGATCGCCGGTGTGGATCGCGACCACCCGAAGGTGCAGAAGTGGGTCAAGCGGTTTGGCGGGCACGCGGTGTCGCCGGAGAAGGTCGCCGACGCGATTCTGGCCGGCGTGACCAAGAACCGTTTCCTGATCTACACCTCGCCGGACATCCGCGCGCTCTATGCGTTCAAACGGCTGGCGTGGTGGCCGTACAGCGTGGCGATGACCCGGGTCAACGTCTTCTTCACTCGGGTGCTGCGCCCGCGCGGGGCTGTTTCCCGCACCGACTAAACCGGCGCCAGCTCCAGACGCACCCCGAGCAGACGCACCGGGCGGTCGAGCTCGAAGAGGTCGAACACCCGCAGTGCCGCCGCCGTGATCAGCTCGCCGTCGACGCTCGGTGTGTCGAGTTTGCGGATCTTGGTCCGCGTGTAGAACGTGTTGGTGCGCACCGTGACTGCCACGCGGGTGACGATGCGTGATTGCGCGACGACATCGGCGAGAGCCTGCCGCGCGAGGTCGACGATCGCGGCGTCCATCTCCGCGCGTTCGGTCAGGTCTCGCGGAAACGTGATGACGTGGCTACGCGAGCGTGGAATCCATGGCTCGGCGCTGACCGTCGTGTCCCCGCCGCCCTTGGCCAGCAGCAGAAGCCACAGTCCGGTACGCGGACCGAAGGTGGCGGTCAGCAGCTCGGCGTCGGTGTGGGCGAGCTCGCGGACCGTCGTGATACCCAGGCCGGCAAGCTTTTTCGCGGTCTTGGGACCGACTCCCCACAAGGCGTCGACCGGGCGGGCGCCCATCTGCTCCATCCAGTTGGCATCGGTGAGCGTGTAGACACCGTCGGGCTTGCCGAAGCCGGTGGCGACTTTGGCGCGCTGTTTGTTGTCGCTGATCCCTACCGAGCAGACCAGGCCGGTCTCGGCGGCGATCACCGTGCGGATCCGCTCGGCCAGCTCGACCGGGTCTTCGACGTGGGCCCCGACGTACGCCTCGTCCCAGCCCCACACCTCGACCGGATGGCCGAGGTCCCGTAGCAATCCCATGACTTGGTCGGAGGCCTCGTCGTAGGCCGGCGGGTCGGACGGCAGGAACGTCGCGTCGGGGCACTTACGCGCCGCGCTGCGCAACGGCATCCCGGCGTGCACGCCGAAGCCGCGGGCCTCATACGATGCGCACGTCACGACCTTGCGTGGCTCCGTGGGATCGCCACTGCCACCGACGATTACCGGCAGACCGAGGAGTTCGGGGTGGCGGCGCAGCTCGACGGAAGCCAGGAACTGGTCGAGGTCGACATGCAGCACCCAGTCGCGGGCTGTTGGTGCGGTCACGTCCCGCACAGCTTGCGCGCGACGCTCTCCCAGGCGTCGCCCAAGCTGTCCAGGGTGTGGCCGCGCTCGAGGAGCTGACGGGTGACGTAGTCGGCATCCAGCAGCGCCAGCAGTGCGTCGGCCTGTGCGTCGAGATCGCCGGAGCTGCCCGCGGCATCCAGCAAGACGCGAACGTGGGTGTGCATCACGGCGAATGGGGCGCTGTAGCGCGAGTCGGGATCGCGGTTGGCGTCGAGAAGTAGGTCGCGGTGGGTCTGGACGAAACGCAGGCGTTCGCGGCCGAACGCCAGAAGTCGTTGCAGGGGAGGCGCTTCCGGGCCCAGCGGCGCCGGCCCGAACAGGAACGCCTGCTGGATGGCGCGCTCGTCCTCGTCGAGTAGGACCATCATCAGTCCGGCGCGACTGCCGAAGCGACGGAACAAGGTGCCCTTACCGACGCCGGCCGCGGCGGCGATGTCATCCATGGAGACCGCGTCGGCGCCGCGTTCGGCGATCAGGGTACGGGCGGCGTCGAGCAGGAGCAGTCGGTTTCGGGCGGCATCGCCTCGTTCTTGCGGCGCGGAAACGGACAGCTCATTGGCCCCGTAGATCGCGCTCACTCCCACACTTTAGCTCAGCGGGAAATAAACCGGACCATGGTCCGGTTCTGTCATGCGAGGATCGCATACGACTGAGAGGATTGCGGACATGGCGGATATCAACGTGTTGGCGCTGGTAGGCAGCTTGCGGGCGGCCTCGGTCAATCGCCAGCTCGCCGAGCTCGCGGCGGAGTCGGCGCCCGACGGCGTCGCGGTCACCGTCTATGACGGCCTGGGCGACCTGCCGCACTACAACGAGGACATCGACACCGACGACGCGCACCCAGCGGTGGCGGCGCTGCGAGCCGCAGCGGCGCAGGCCGATGCGGCACTGGTCGTGACCCCGGAATACAACGGCTCGATCCCGGGCGTATTGAAGAACGCCATCGACTGGCTGTCACGGCCCTGGGGTAACGGCGCGCTGAAGGACAAGCCGCTGGCCGTCATCGGGTCGGCGCTGGGCCAGTACGGCGGTGTGTGGGCGCACGACGAGACGCGCAAGTCGTTCGGGATCGCCGGCCCCCGTGTCGTGGAGTCGTTGAAGCTGTCCGTGCCGTCCAAGACCTTCGACGGCAAGCATCCGCGGGAGAACGCCGAGGTGTCCGCCGCCGTGCGCGACGTGGTCGGCAAGCTGGCCGCCGAGGTGGGCTGACCGCGTCGTGACAAGCTCCGCGATCAGCCCGTGATGGCTGCTGTCACTCCGGCGGTGCGGTGGTGCTGAAGATCGGCCAGCAGATCTCCGTAGCGGTGAACGTCGTCGGATGTGCGGGCGTGCTGCCGAGGTAGTGCTCACGGATCGGCCCCTGGTGGCTGATCAGACGTTCGTTCACGTAGGTGCCCAGCGCCGCGTAACTGCGGTCGATGCCGTCGTCGTGACCGCCGCGGTGGGTGAGAACCGCGTATTCGGCCGCAGGCAGGACCTCGGCGTGAACGCCGTCCGGGGGGTCAGCGGATGGCGGTGCGGGGACGAAAAGGGTGGCGTTTCCCGTGATTCGAGGAACAGTGCTCGGTCGTAGAGTCCGCCCGGCACGACCGCGCCATCCGCGTCCGTTGCGGCCTCCACCGCGTTGCGCAGCGTCGTCAACGCCGTCCCGAACCAGGCGTCGATCTCCGCGGTGTCGATGGTCGCGCCGATGGACCACACGGCGAGGGCGGGTTCACGGCGAACCTCCACGTGGGCGGGCGCGCGCACCGGGGAAAGCAGTTCGCGCAGCGCGCCGACGGTGTCACGGGTCTGCTGCAGCTGCTCCTCCATCTGTGCGAGGTGGGTGGTGATGATCTCGGTGCGCGCCGTGGCGTCCTCGGTGCTCAGAAGCGCCTTGATGTCCGGGATGGACATGCCAAGGGAACGGAACCGCCGGATGATGTGCGCGTGATCGACCTGACTGGTGTCGTAGTAGCGGTAGCCGGTGTGGGAGTCGATGTGGGCCGGCTCGAGGATCCCGATGTCGTGGTAGTGCCGTAGCGCCTTGCGGCTCAAGCTGGTCATCACCGCGAAGTCTCCGATCGAGACCTGTGCGCCCATGGCGTCCTCCTCTGCGTGTGCCCCGCGTCCTGCGGGCGAGGCCACCCTGCAGTCTCCCCCTGGGGGAAGGTCAACATCACGGCGTGCGTCCAATTGGGGGTGACCTTCCCCTTACGGCAACCTCCATCGTGGGGTCATGACCAACACCACAGACTGGGATGCACTCCCAGATACCGTAAGAACATTCATGACCGCGCTCGACGCCCGCGAGGTGGATCAAGCGGTGGCCACCCTCACTCTCGACGCTGTGGTGACCGACGAAGGCCACGACTACAAGGGACATGACGAGATCGGATCCTGGATCGCGACCGCGGCCGCCGAGTACACCTACACCACCGAGTTCACCGGCGCTACGACCTCCGGTACGACTGTCGACGTCGGACAGCACCTGGAGGGAGACTTCCCCGGCGGGGTCGCCGACCTGCACTACCGCTTCACCTTCGACGGCGTGCTGATCAGCCGGGTGGTGATCGAGCCGTGAGCAGGCGATGGTTCATCACAGGGGGCACGCCCGGCGGCTTCGGGGTGGCGTTCGCCGAGGCGGCGCTGGAGACCGGGGACCGCGTGGTGCTCACTTCCCGGCGTCCGCAGGAGCTGGCGACCTGGGCCGAAGAGTTCGGTGACCGCGTTCTCGTCGTGCCGCTGGAACTCACCGACGCCGCCCAGGTGCCGCGTGCGGTGCGTGCCGCCGAGGAGCAATTCGGCGGCATCGACGTCCTGGTCAACAACGCCGGCCGCGGCTGGTACGGATCGATCGAGGGGATGGACGAATCCGCGTTGCGGGCGATGTTCGAGCTGAACTTCTTCGCGGTGCTGTCCCTGACGCGTGCGGTGCTGCCGGGCATGCGCACCCGCGGGAGCGGGTGGATCGTCAACGTGTCCTCCGTGGCCGGGCTCGTGTCGGCGCCCGGATTCGGGTATTACAGTGCGACGAAGTTCGCGATCGAAGCCGTCACCGATGCGCTGCGCGACGAGGTCGCCCCACAGGGCATCTCGGTGCTGACGGTCGAGCCGGGAGCGTTCCGCACAAACGCCTACGCCGGCTTCGCGAACGAGCCTGTCGCGGAGGCGATTCCGGACTACCACGACATGCTCGAGCAGGTGCGCGCCGCCTTCGTCGAGATGGACGGCGTGCAGCCCGGCGATCCGCGTCGGGGTGCCCGTGCGGTGATCGCCGCGATGGCTCAGGACCCGCCCCCGCGCCGGCTGGTCCTGGGCAATAGTGGATACGACGCCGTGGTCGACGCGCTGGAGCGGACCCTGGCCGACATCCGGGCGGGCGAAGGACTCTCTCGCACCGCGGACTTCCCCCGTTGAACCGATACGGGCGGACACAGCCAAGGGTGAACGCCGCCCCGGCTGCGCGGCGTGCTGCACGCCGGCCGAGGCCGAGGGCACCGGTCGCCCCGACACTTCCGCGCTCAGCCCGGCGGAGCGTGTCGTGCTTCGGCGCGTTCACCGAGTTGAGCGACTCAGCGTGATTTCCGGGTTGCTGTATGGGCGTGCCGCGATGCCGGATGCGCAGGCGATGTCGGTACCCGGTGGTACACCTAAGCACATGTGGTGGCATCCGGCGTGTTGTGACATGCGACACGCCGCGCTGGGAAGGGGCGAAGGGCTTACGACCAGGGAATTTCAAAATTGTTATTCAGAACATGTTGTATCTCTTCTCGCTGTCGGACACTAGGTGTAGTGTTCGACAGGCCGACAGACCAGAAAGTCACAGGTCCGCCGGATCGCCGGAACCGAAGCTGCGATGTCGGTCCGAGCGGCTCCGCCGGTCAGGAATTTCAGGGTCCGACAGCTCGCTGAAAGTTCATGAGTGCCTGCGCACAGCCAGTCTTGCTGAGTCCATCTCTATGTTTCGCTGAGGAGCCATTCGCAGATGACCATCACCGTGTACACCAAGCCCGCCTGCGTGCAGTGCAACATGACCTACAAGGCCCTGGACAAGACGGGTCTGACCTACGACGTCGTCGACATCAGCGAGGACGCCGAGGCGCGCGATTACGTGATGTCCATGGGTTACCTGCAGGCGCCGGTCGTCGTTGCCGGCGGTGAGCACTGGTCCGGCTTCCGGCCGGACCGAATCAAGGCTCTCGCCGGTACCGCACTGAGCGCTTAGCGGCCCGGGCGCCACGGAAAGAGATGTGATGAATCCGGATGGCAGCCCGAGCCTGGCGGGCCCGGAGCGGTTGGTGTACTTCTCCAGCGTTTCGGAGAACACCCACCGCTTCGTGCAGAAGCTGGGTGTGCCCGCCATCCGGATTCCCCTTCACGAGCGCATCGAGGTACACCGGCCGTACGTTCTGCTCCTGCCGACCTATGGCAGGGGCCGGGGCGACAGCCCGACGCTCGACGCCAAGGGATACGTCCCCAAGCAGGTCATCAGGTTTCTGAACAATCCGCACAATCGGTCCCACATCCGCGCAGTGGTGGGGGCCGGCAACACACAATTCGGTGCCGAGTACTGCTTTGCGGCCAGGCTGGTTTCGCACAAGTGCAAGGTGCGGCTGCTCTACCGCTTCGAAATGATGGGAACCGCAGAGGACGTGGAAGCCGTTCGTGCGGAATTAACGAAATTCTGGAAGGACGAGGACACGTGCCACCTACAGTCACAGCTGCTGAGCCTGTAACGACGTCAGGGCACGCGTTGCCGGGGGAGACCGACTACCACGCGCTCAACGCGATGCTGAATCTGTACGACGCGGACGGCAAGATCCAGTTCGACATGGATGTCCTGGCCGCGCGCCAGTACTTCCTCGAACACGTCAACCAGAACACCGTGTTCTTCCACAATCAGGACGAGAAGCTCGACTACCTGATTCGCGAGAACTATTACGAGCGTGAGGTTCTCGACCAGTACTCGCGCAACTTCGTCAAGACGCTGACCGATCGCGCCTACGCCAAGAAGTTCCGGTTCCCAACCTTCCTCGGCGCGTTCAAGTACTACACCTCCTACACGCTCAAGACCTTCGACGGGAAGCGCTACCTGGAGCGCTTCGAGGACCGAGTGGTGATGGTGGCGCTGACGCTGGCCGCCGGCGACACGATGCTGGCCGAGAAGCTGGTCGACGAGATCATCGACGGCCGGTTCCAGCCGGCCACCCCGACGTTCCTCAACTCGGGCAAGAAGCAGCGCGGCGAGCCGGTGAGCTGCTTCCTGCTGCGCATCGAGGACAACATGGAGTCGATCGGTCGTTCGATCAACTCGGCGCTGCAGCTGTCCAAGCGCGGCGGCGGGGTTGCGTTGCTGCTGACCAACATCCGCGAGCACGGCGCGCCGATCAAGAACATCGAGAACCAGAGCTCCGGGGTCATCCCGATCATGAAGCTGCTGGAGGACTCGTTCTCTTACGCCAACCAGCTCGGTGCGCGCCAAGGCGCCGGTGCGGTCTACCTGCATGCGCATCACCCGGATATCTACCGCTTCCTGGACACCAAGCGGGAGAACGCCGACGAGAAGATTCGTATCAAGACGCTCTCGCTGGGTGTGGTGATTCCGGACATCACGTTCGAGTTGGCGAAGAAGAACGAGGACATGTACCTGTTCTCGCCGTATGACGTCGAGCGCGTGTATGGCGTTCCGTTCGCCGACATCTCGGTCACCGAGAAGTACCACGAGATGGTTAACGACGGCCGGATCCGTAAGACGAAGATCAAGGCCCGCGAATTCTTCCAGACGCTGGCCGAGCTGCAGTTCGAGTCCGGTTACCCGTACATCATGTTCGAGGACACGGTGAACCGGGCCAACCCGATCGACGGCAAGATTACGCACTCCAACCTGTGCTCGGAGATCCTGCAGGTGTCGACGCCCTCGGAGTTCAACGAGGATCTGTCGTATTCCAAGGTGGGCAAGGACATTTCCTGCAACCTGGGATCGCTGAACATCGCCAAGGCGATGGACTCGCCGGACTTCGCGCAGACCATCGAGGTGGCCATCCGCGGGTTGACCGCGGTGAGTGACCAGACGCACATCTGGTCGGTGCCGTCGATCGAGCAGGGCAACAACGATTCGCATGCCATCGGCCTGGGCCAGATGAATCTGCACGGATACCTTGCGCGCGAACGGATCTTCTACGGATCCGAAGAGGGCGTCGACTTCACCAACATGTACTTCTACACGGTGCTCTACCACGCGCTGCGGGCGTCGAACAAGATCGCGATCGAGCGCGGCACGACGTTCAAGGGCTTCGAGAAGTCCAAGTACGCCAGCGGTGAGTTCTTCGACAAGTACACCGAGCAGGTGTGGGAGCCGGCGACGGCGCGGGTGCGCGAGCTGTTTGACGAGGCGGGCATTCGCATTCCGACCCAAGAGGATTGGTTGCGGCTCAAGGAGTCGGTGCAAAAACACGGCATCTACAACCAGAACCTGCAGGCCGTTCCGCCGACCGGGTCGATCTCTTACATCAACCACTCGACGAGCTCGATTCACCCGGTGGCGAGCAAGGTCGAGATCCGCAAGGAAGGTAAGATCGGCCGCGTCTACTACCCGGCGCCCTACATGACGAACGACAACCTGGAGTACTACCAGGATGCGTACGAAATCGGTTACGAGAAGATCATCGACACCTATGCGGCGGCCACTCAGCATGTGGACCAAGGGCTTTCGCTGACGCTGTTCTTCAAGGACACCGCCGACACCCGCGAGGTCAATAAGGCGCAGATCTACGCCTGGCGCAAGGGCATCAAGACGCTCTACTACATCCGCCTTCGCCAGATGGCTCTGGAGGGGACGCAGGTGGAAAATTGCGTCAGCTGCATGCTGTAGCGCGCGATTGAGTTAGAACTGAGAGCGAATTTTCTGCGGAAACTTCGCTCTCAGTTCTATTTCGAGGGCTTGGCGATGACTTTTGCGATCGGCTCCGGTCTATCTTTCCGACGGGCATCCACCACGATCCCGCACAACCACCGGAGGTACCTGTGCACGCAATGATGTTGGTCAACATGCCCGTCGCCGATGTCGAGCGCTCGCGACGGTTCTTCTCCGATCTCGGATACGCAATCAACGATCAGTTCAGCGGCGACAATTCAGTGACGCTGGTGCTGGGCGAAAACCAATTCGCGATGCTGGTGCAGCGCGACCTGTTCGACTCACTGCACCCGGTGGAGACCGCCGACGCCACGAAGGTCAAGGAGTGCGTCGTCTGCCTCACCGTCGACAGTCGTGAAGCGGTGGACGCGTTGGTAAATCGCGCCCTAGCCGCCGGCGGCACCGAGGGTGACGCCGAAGACCACGGGTCCATGTACGGCCGCAGCTATAACGACCTCGACGGCCATTCTTGGCAGATCTTCTGGATGGACGCCGAGGCGGGGTAGAACGAATACCCGAGCGCCACCGCAAGAATGGCGAATTTGATCGAGGCTGCGACTTGGGCCCGGCGCGCGTTCACTGCGACATCTCGTCGGTCGAGCACGCGCAGTAGGGCGACGCCCTCGACTGCATCACCCGCGACTGCGCCGGCAGCCAGGGCCGGTAACCACGGCGGGTGATCCCGGCGTCGACGTTGCCGGTCGACGAGCAGGCCGAGCAGAATTCCGTAGCTGGTCATGTACCCGAAGTCGAGCCACATGGATAGGCGAGCTGCGCGCTGGCCGTCGGCACCCCACCGGTCCATGATGTCCTCAGCCTTGGTGGCGGTGCCTGCCAGCTCGAACGGGATGATTCCGGGGCCGCCGGTACGACGCATCCGATTGTCCAGCCGCAGCATCACCAGGGAGTAGCCGACATAGCCGATGGTGGCTGCCGCTACTGCGTTGAGACCGTCGTGAGAGCGACTATCCGCTGATTTCTTCGCTCTCATTGCGGTCTCAACGGGTCTTCTCGGCGCGCAGTGCCTTCAGACGCCGTTCCTCGGCCAGCACGTTCTGGTAGCTCTCGCGTTCGGCGACCAGCCAGTCGGGCTTGTCGGCGAGCAGCGCGTCGATCTGCTCGGTGGTCAGCGCCTCGGTCACACCGCCGCGGGTCAGCCCCGCGATCGAGACGCCGAGTTTGGCCGCGACGAGGTTCTTCGGGTGTGGACCGTTCTTGCGGAGGTCCTTCAGCCACTGCGGCGGGTCGGCCTGCAGCGCGGCCAGCTCGTCGCGGGTGATCGCGTTCGCCTGGAACTCCTCAGGCGTCGCCGGCAGGTACACGTCCAGCTTCTTTGCCGCCGTGGCGGGTTTCATCGACTGCGCGTTCGGCCTGCTCATGGCATCAGAGTATCGGTAGCCTGAGGCGGTGACCCAGTCCTCGCTCACGCTCGGGTACGTCCCGGGCGCGACGCCCGCGAAGTGGGCGCGAATCTGGGCGGAGCGTCAGCCCGGGGTGCCGCTGAAGCTGTGTGCTGTCACCGCGGCGGACGCGGCAGCCGGCGTGCGGGCAGGCGCGGTCGACGTGGCATTGCTGCGCCTCCCGACCGACACGTATGGGTTGTCCGTCATCCCGCTCTATGAGGAGACGACGGTGGCCGTGGTGCCGACCGATCACCTTCTCACCGCAACCGACGAGATCACCCCCGCGGACCTCGACGGTGAGCCGACCCTGCTGCCGCTCGACGACGTCGTCGCCTGGACGGAAGCTCCCGGCAACCCGATCGATCACCGGCCTGAAACCACGGAGGCGGCAATAGAACTCGTCGCAGCCGGGTTGGGTGTGCTGATCGTTCCGCAGTCTTTGGCCCGGCTGTACCACCGTCGGGATCTCACTTACCGCCCGATCGGAGGCGCGCCAAATTGCCAAGTGGCGCTTGCCTTCCCGGAAGGCCCGCCGTCGGCACTGGTCGACGAATTCACCGGGATCGTGCGAGGGAGAAGGCCCGGTTCGTCGCGGGGGCAGGCGCAGCCGGCGCCGAAGCGCACCGCGCGGGAGAAGACACTGGCCAAACAAGCCGCCCGCGCGGCCGCGGGCAAGGTCGCCCGTACGCCGGGCACAGCCAAGCGGCGGCGGCCTTAACCCGCGTGTGACGCTGTTTTACCTGGTCAACACACACGCTTCGAGATACTCGAGCGATGACCGAGCTGACGCACGTCCCAGCCTCCACGTCGGCGGCCGACCTGGCCGACCACCTCCGCCGTGACGGCTACGTGATCGTCGACAACCTGGTGCCGGAATCGCTGATGGACACCATCGGCGACGAACTGGCGCCCTACCTCGACGCGACGTCGATGGGCTACAACGCGATGATCGGCCGCAAGACCCGGCGCACCGGTGCGCTCGTCGCCCGATCACCGGCCTGCCGCACGCTGATTCAACACCCGTCGATCCTCGGTGTATGCGCGGACTTCCTCGGCCATGCGAGCGCCTTTCAGCTGATGCTGACCCAAGTCATCTCGATCGAACCGGGCGAATCGGACCAAGCGTTGCACCGCGACCAGAATGCCTTCGACTTCTATCCGTTTCCCGACGACTACCACGTGCAGTGCAACACGCTGTGGGCGATGACCGACTACACCGCCGAAATGGGCGCCACCCGGGTGGTCCCGGGAAGCCAGGTCGGGGACAAGAAGCCGACGGACTACTCCGACGACGAGTGCCTGCAGGCCGAGATGACGCGGGGTTCGGTGTTGCTCTACTCCGGCAAGATCGTGCACAGCGGCGCCGCCAACCGCAGCGAGAAGGTCCGGCGCGCCATCAACGTCAACTACTGCGTCGGCTGGGTGCGCCAGGAGGAGAACCAATTCCTCTCGGTACCAACCGAAGTGGCGCGCACACTCGATGACGACCTGCTGAAGCTGATCGGCTACCAGGAGGGCGCCTGGGCGATGGGGTACTTCCGCGACTTCGAAGACCCGCTGCGCGCGGTCCGCGGTGACGCCGTCGGATACGGCTTCGACGCAGCCAAGCTCAACGGCAGTGCCGGCGCCGCTTTCGCCGACCAGCTCACTCACAGTGAGTAAGGCGGCGGCCTGCGGTTAACTAGACGCATGGCCGCACTCATGCCGGCGGCGTTCGTCGGACACGGCAGCCCGATGAACGCCCTGGAGCTCAATCGCTACACCTCGGCGTGGCGGGCGTTCGGGCAGGCGGTGCCGCGCCCACGGGCGCTGCTGGTCGTCAGCGCGCACTGGTACATCAACGCCACCGCCGTCACCGCGATGGCCACACCTCGAACGATCCACGATTTCTACGGCTTTCCGGCCGAGCTCTTCGACGTGGAATACCCAGCACCGGGACTGCCGGAGCTCGCCGAGGAGGTCGCCGACGTGGTCGAACCGACCTGGGTTGGTGCCGACGTCGACAGCTGGGGGATCGACCACGGCACCTGGTCTGTGTTGGTGCACGCGTTTCCGGACGCGTCGGTGCCCGTGGTTCAGCTGGCGATCAACGCCTACAAACCGCTGGAATACCACCTCGAACTCGGCGCCAAATTGGCAGCGCTGCGCGAGCGCGGCGTCCTGATCCTGGGTAGCGGCAACGTCGTCCACAACCTGGCGGGCATGGATCCGGCCATGGGGGACAAGGCCTTTGACTGGGCGCAACGCTTCGATGACCAGGCGCGGGCGCAGCTGCAAGCCGACCCGGCCGCCGCCGTCCGGCTGCGCGAACACTCCGACTACGCGGCGGCGGTGCCTACCCCGGACCACTTCCTGCCGCTGCTGTACTTCGCGGGACTGGCCGCCGCCGACGGCGGCGGGGTCGGGGTGCTCACCGACGGCTGCGCATACGGGTCGCTGTCGATGACGTCGTACACGCTGGGGCTAGACCGCGCCCTCACCTCAACCGACGACGGTGGCGCGGCCGCACCGGCCAGTGGAGTGCCCGTCGACGAAACCAACATCTGACTGATCTACGCCCGTAGACTTTGTTGGGTGATGGAGTTGCGGACATATACCTTGGCCGATGCCGCCGCCGTGGGGAGCTATGTCTCGGAGTTCTGGCCTCGCCACATTCGCACATTGCGCAAGTACGGCATCACCGTGCACGGTGTGTGGACCGAACTGTCTGCCGACGAGCCGCGCGTCCTCGCGCTCGTCGATTACTCGGGCGGCGATCCGCACGCCTTGGCCGAGAGTTACCGCAACAGTGAGGACTTCGTCGAAGACCACCGCCAGTTCGACGCATCACTCAT
This sequence comes from Mycolicibacterium crocinum, assembly GCF_022370635.2. The sequence goes on from NZ_CP092362.2 coordinate 2,083,848, forward strand.
CATTGCGACACACACGCAGACGCTTCAGCCCATCGCGGGTTCCCCGCTGCAGTGACGGGAGGAGACCCCCATCGCCACATCCACACCACCCACGCGAAACGCGGCTGCGACCCGCGAGGCAATTTTGCGCTCGGCGATCGACAACTTCGCCCGCGCCGGTTATGACGGCGTGGGCGTCCGTCAGATCGCTCACGACGCCGGCGTCACCGCCATGTTGGTGAACAGGTACTTCGGCTCGAAGGAGGGACTGTTCGCCGAGGCCGTCGAAACTGCTTTCGCCACACCGGTATTCATCGGCGAACAGTCTGACGACCTCGTCGGTGACATCGTCAGGATATTGGTGGCGAAGAGCGGGCCCAACGCGGACGCGCCGCAGCCGTTTCTGATCATGCTGAGGTCGGCGTCGAATCCGGCCGCCATGGCGATCGTGCGTGCAGCCATCGAACGCCACGTCGGCGCGAGATTGGCGCGGCAACTGGACACCCCGGACCGGCAACTACGCAGCGAGATCCTGCTCGCGGTGATCAGCGGAATGCTCATGATGCGCGGGGTGGTCGGGACCCGGGCCCTCACCAGGGGCAAGGCCGCCGACGTCGCACGTGTGCTCGAACCCATGATCGCTGAGCTCCTCGGGAATTAACCCGCAAAAGTCTACGTTCGTATACATCAAAGGTATACGGGTGTAGACAAGGAGGCGGCGGTGGAACTGGGATTGGCAGGCAAGCGGGCGCTGGTGACCGGCTCGAGCGCCGGCCTCGGCCGCGCGATCGCCGAGATGCTCGCCGCCGAGGGCGTATCCGTGATCGTGCACGGACGCGACGCCGATCGAACCGACGCCGTGGTATCCGCGATCCGCGCGAACCACGGCGAGGCCGTCGCTGTACTCGGCGACCTCTCGACCGACGAGGGTGCTGCCGCAGTCGCGCAAGCTGCCGGCGAGATCGACATCCTGGTCAACAATGCCGGCTACTACGACGGCGCATCATGGGCGGACCTCTCCACCGACGACTGGACACGCATTCACCAGATCAATGTCGTCTCCGTCGTACGGATGATCGCGCATGTGGTCCCCGGCATGCGCCGACGGGGGTGGGGCAGGGTCATCCAGATCGGCGGCGGCCTGGCTGTTCAACCGGTCGCGGAGCAGCCTCACTACAGTGCGACCCTGGCCGCTCGGCACAACCTGACCGTGTCACTCGCACGCGAGTTGTCCGGCAGCGGCGTTACCGCCAACATCGTCGCCCCGGGAGCGATCCTCACCGACAGCACACGAGACATGGTGATGCAGGCTGCTGCCGCCAACGGCTGGGGAACTACCTGGCCGGACATCGAAAAGGCTGCGGCCACAACGTGGTTCCCCAACGACATCGGCCGCCTCGGACGGCCTGAGGAGATCGCGGCTGCGGTGTGCTTCCTCGCCAGCTCGCATGCCGGATACATCAGCGGTGCCGGCCTTCGCGTCGATGGCGGCACCATCCGCAACGTCAGCTGAACCCAACCAATCAACGAAAGGTCATCGTCATGTCGCACGTTTTTCTTATCTCCGGGGCATCTCGCGGGCTAGGCCGCGCCATCACCGAGGCGGCCCTGACCGCCGGGCATCGCGTCGTCGCGGGCGCTCGTTCCACCGCGTCGCTCGACGACCTCGCCGCTCGCGAACCCGAGCGCCTGGCCGTCGTCGAACTGGACGTCACCAACGATCAGCAGGTCCGTGCCGCTGTGGACACCGCGATTGACCGCTGGGGGCGCCTCGATGTCTTGGTCAACAACGCCGGTTACGCGAACATGGCCGCCGCCGAAGACGTCGATCCTGAGGATTTTCGCGCACAGGTCGAGGCGAATTTCTTCGGTGTTGTCCGACTCACCCAGGCCGTGCTTCCGGTCATGCGCACGCAGCGCGCGGGTCACATCATCCAAATCTCGTCCGTCGGAGGGCGGTTGACCCGGCCTGGACTCGCTGCCTATCAATCGTCGAAGTGGGCGGTCACCGGCTATTCCGGGGTCGTCGCTCAGGAGGTCGCCCCGCTCGGGATCAAGGTGACAGTGCTGGAGCCCGGCGGAATGCGCACTGATTGGGCCGGCTCATCGATGCGCATCGCACCGATCCGCCCCGAGTACGAGGAGACCGTTGGGGCGGCCGCACAACTGAGCGCGCCCGCAAACCTCGGCGCCAGCGATCCGGCGAAAGTCGCTGCGCTGCTACTGGACATCGTCGACATGGACACCCCGCCCGCTCGGTTACTGATCGGCCCAGATGCGTATCGCTACGCCACTGCCGCCGGCCGCGAGCTCCTTGCCGCCGACGGACGGTACGAGGCGCTGAGTATGTCGACGGCAGCCGACGACGCGACTGCCGATCAGCTGAATCCGCTTGGTGCTTAGCGGATGAGGTCGGACCAGAACTGAACCGTCGGCGCCGGCACGCGCGACGGATCGGGGTCGAAATAATCGGAAAGGTCAGTGGCGCAACAGCTCACGGCGGCTTGATACACCGACAGCACCGGATGCCCGGATGTACCGCGGCCGGCGGGCAGATAGTGATTGGAGTGCAGCGGCACCAGCTGCGGCACGCGCGCCAGATGATAGTTCGCGCTACGCAGGGCGTCCTTCATCCTCGGCGGCCGGATACCCCAGTCGGCACCCCAGAATTCGCGCCATTCGACGGCGAACAAAATCCCGTCAACCGGGAGCCGCACCAGCTGCTGCAGGCTGCGCCGCGGTGCCGACCGCCAGTCCGGCCATGAATTCCCAACCGGCAGACCCGAGGACAGAAACAAGCGATGGTCGTCGGCGAACTCGAAGTCGAACTCGTGCTGAATGTGCGCCAGCTCGTCGTCGGTGAGGCCCGGCTCGATCGTCACCGTCTCGAGCATTGCGAGCCGCCGGATCGCCCCAGCACCGATGTCGTTGGCACCGTCGACCATGCGAGCAGCATAGGCGTAGAAAATCGTGTCCGGCTGTGGTCTGCATGACGTACCGTGACAGCGTCGTCGGATTTGCCGGGTGGACCCTCTAGCGGCGGGTAGGGGGATTCGGGCGCTGGGTGACGGGAGGGCGGTGCATGTCGCGGATTTTCCTGAGCCACTCCAGTCACGACATGCGGCAAGCGATCGCGCTGAAGCACTGGCTGGCCGAACAAGACCCGCCACTGGCGAACGAGATCTTCCTTGATATCGATCCAAGTTCGGGCTTGCAGACCGGAACTCGGTGGAAGGACGCGCTGCGTCGGGCGAATGCTCGTTGTGAGGCCGTGGTATGCCTGCTGTCGGCGAACTGGGAAGCCTCCCATGAGTGCAAGGTCGAGTACCGCACCGCGGAGAATCTGAACAAGCAGATCTTCTGCGCTCGGCTGGAACCTTCCACCGGCGACGAGTTGACCGCCGAGTGGCAGCGCTGCGACCTGTTCGGCGACGGCCCAATGACGCAGGTCGACATCGGCAGCGGGTCACCCGTGGAGTTCGCCACCGCGGGTCTGTACCGATTGCGGGACGGGATTCGGGGGGCCGGCATCGGGGCGGACTCGTTCGTCTGGCCCCCGCCCGATGACGTCGATCGCGCACCGTACCGCGGTTGGGAACCGCTCGACGCCGCCGACGCCGCAGTGTTCTTCGGGCGCGATGCCCAGATCATCCGCGCCTTGGACCAGCTGCGGGGAATGAGGCGTTCCGGACTGAACGGGTTGTTTGTGATTCTCGGGCCCTCCGGAAGTGGGAAGTCGTCGTTTCTTCGTGCGGGTCTGCTGCCACGGTTACGTCGCGAGGATCGCCGATTCGCCGTCCTTCCGATCGTCCGTCCGGAGCGCAATGCGCTCACCGGCGTGTCGGGGCTGGCGGCGTCGATCGTCGACGCGCGGCGACAGTTCGGGCTGACACAGCCGAGCTTGGGAGAGGTCAAGGACGCCTGTATTCAGCGGCGCACCGGTGTCGTTGCGGACTGGCTCGCCGAAATTCGCGGGGAGGCGGCGAGGCAGCTGTTGGATCGCGGCGACTCGCAGGAGACGGCTGCGGCACCCACGCTCGTGTTGCCGCTGGATCAAGCCGAGGAGCTGTTCTCGGCCGACGCGAGTCAGCAGGCAAATGACTTTCTGTGGCTGATTGCGCGACTGGCGGAAACGGTGAATGCCAACGAGACCGGCATGGTCGTCGCGGCTACCGTCCGCACCGACCGCTATGAAGTGATGCAGACCCACCCAGAGTTGGGTGCGGTCGGTACGGTCTTGTTCGACGAGCTCAAACCCATGCCGGCAACGCAATTCAAAGAAGTGATTGTTGGCCCGGCCCAACGGGCGAGCGAGGCTGGACGAGCGCTTCGCGTGGCACCCGATCTTGTCGACCGGCTGCTGGCCGACTCCTCCGACGGCGCGGACACGCTTCCGATTCTCGCGCTCACGTTGTCCCGGCTCTACGCGGATTACGGCAGCTCCGGAGAACTTACCCTTGCGCACTACGAAGCGCTGGGCGGGATGCGCCGGGTTGTGCAATCCGAGATTGACGAGGTGCTGTCGGTCGAGCCGACAGTACGTGCCGGACAACTGGAGGCGCTGAGAGCGGCCTTCATTCCATGGCTGGCCACCGTCAATCCTGACAACGACCAACCCATGCGACGGGTCGCGCGTTTCGACGATCTGCCGGCGGCGAGCCGACCGCTGATCGACGCTCTGGTGGCCAAGCGCTTGATGGTCAAAGACACCCGCGACGGCCACACCGTCGTCGAAGTGGCCCTGGAGAGCCTGCTTCGGCAATGGGACGAGCTGGCGGCCTGGCTGCGCGACGAGCGTCAGGATCTCAAGGCGGCCGATGACCTTCAACGCGGGGCGGCGGCCTGGAGAGCGGCCGACAATGACCCGGCCTGGCTGCTGTCAGGAAGTCGATTAGCCGAAGCTGAAGTGCTGATCGAGAAGCCGCAGTTTCGGCAAATCCTTTCTAGCGCAACCGATTTCGTTACCTCCTCGCGTGCAGCTGAAGATGAGGAACTGGCCGCGCAGGAGGCGCAACGCCTTGCCGAGCTGCGGGCAGCCGAGGAGCGGGCGGCGCACGCTCAGGAGCGCCAGGCCACTGCCGAGGCACACACGATGACGCTTCGGAAGCGCTCCCGCATTCTGCGGGCAGTGCTCGCGCTGACGGCAGTCGTCGCCGTTGTCGCCGGCGTCGGCTTCGCACGCGCCAATTCGGCCAGCAACGAAGCGCAACGGCAATTCCGGTTGGCCACCAGTCAACGGCTCGCGACAGAGGCGCAAGCGATGCTTGCCGGAGCTCGCCCGGGCGGGGACATCCGAGCGCTTCAGGAACTCCTCGCGTCCCAAGCGTTGGCTGCGATACCCGATCGAGGCGCCCTGTACGACGCCGTGCTCGCCAAGAGTGCCACGGCCAAGATCGGTCGCGTGGCAAACACGACTCCCAATGCCGTTCGATACAGCCCAGATGGCCGCCTGTTGGCGACGGGCTACGGCGACGGCAGCGTTCGGCTATCTGATGCTCAGACCGGTCAGCCGGTCGGCAAGCCGTTGGCAGCCCATCGCGACGACATCCTGGACTTGGTCTGGAGCCCGGACGGCAAGACCATCCTGTCGGCGTGTCGTGACGGCACGCTCGGCTTGTGGAACTCCAAATCTGGTGAGCTAGAAGGAAATTTGTTCAGCAGGCCCGGCGCAAAGGACGGTGCCGATCGGCGGATCATGGGGGTGGCATTCAGTCCTGACGATCGACGGATGGTCACCGCGGGCGCGGGCGGTGTCGTCGACGTGTGGGACGTAGCAGCCCGGCGGGTGGTGTTCTCGTTGACGGGTCACACAGAGGACGTCTACGCCGTCGCCTTCGCCCCCGATGGAAGTCTCATCGCGACCGGCAGCGATGACAACACGCTGCGACTGTGGGATGCCGCCACCGGACACCCAATTGGTGCGCCGTTGACCGGTCATTCCGGTGCCGTGCGCGCCGTGGCGTTCAGCCCGGACGGAAGCGAACTGGCCTCGGGCAGTAGCGATTCGACAGTCCGACTATGGGACGTGAAGACTCAACGTCCGGTCGGTGCGCCGCTGGAAGGGCACACCGCGCTCGTATCGGCCGTCGAATTCAGCACGGACGGGACAATGATTGTCTCGGGATCCTATGACCGGACGGTGCGCTGGTGGAGTGATGCTACCGGGGCGGAACTCGGTGCCCCGGTGGTCGCCCAGGGGCTGGTGCGGGCACTGTCGGTGCGGCCCGGTGCCGCCCAGGTTGCAGCGGCATCCGAAGACGGCACCGTAGAAGTCTGGAACACCGCCGACGTGTTGCCACTAGAGGGGAGCGCGGCCGCCTTCACGCCAGACGGGCAGCGGCTGGCACTGGGCGCGATCGACGGCTACGTCTCGGTGTACGACCCTCGCACAGGTCAGCGGCTCAGTCGATCGACCAGTGGTCATCCACATGGCGTGACCAAGTTGATGTACACCGCGGACGGGCACCTGGTGTCGGGTGACTTTAACGGAAACGTGTGGATATGGCAGGCGGACAACGCTATTCCGGTTGGGGCGCCAGTCCGGCAGGCGACGGACGCCTCCATCACGGCAATCGCGCTGAGCGCTCGAACGCATCGCTTCGCGGTGGGCAACATCAAGGGCGCAGTGCGTGTGGGCGACACCGAGACAGGCCAGTGGACAGGGCCACCGATGGCGGCTCCCGGCAGTGTCGACGCCGTCACCTTCACCGGCGACGACTCCGAATTGGTTTCGGTGCACGCCGATACCGCCGCACCACCGACAATTCGGCGGTGGAAGGTGGATACGGGCCAACTGGTCGGCACAGAAAAGGTCGAACTGCTCACCGCCGCTGCCTTCGCCTCAGCCGAACACCTGGCCACCGGCACGGTGGATGGACTGGTCACCGTCTACGGCGCGGACTTCAAGCCGATCGCCCATCCTGTCAGTGGCCACACGGGGACGGTTATGGCGCTCGCGTACACCCCCGACGGCAGTCGGTTGGCGTCGGCCGATCAATACGGAAGTCTACGAATCTGGCAGCCCGACAAGGTCAGTCCGATCGGCAGCCCCTTTGGATCCGGCTCTTCACTGGTGTGGAACCTCGCACTCAGCCCGGATGGGCGCCGACTCGCATCGGCCAACAGCGACGGGCAAGTCAGGTTGTGGCCCGCTTCGGCTACGACGGCGGACCTATGCGCCATGCTCGAGTCGAACATGAGCCACCGGCAGTGGAGCGAGTGGGTCTCGCCCGTCATCGACTACGTCGCGACATGCCCGGATCTGCCCATCGCGCCCGACTGAAACCGAGGCAGGAGCCATGGTCACCGCACGCACACGCGACCAACACCTGTTCGATGAGGGTCCCAAGCGAATCCTTGCGCTCGACGGCGGCGGCGTCCGGGGTGCATTGAGTCTCGGCTACCTGTTGAGGATCGAAACCATCCTGCGTGAGCGGTGCGGTGGTGATCCGGAATTCAGGCTTTGCGACTACTTCGACCTGATCGGCGGAACATCGACCGGGTCGATCATCGCCACCGGTTTGGCACTGGGCTTCTCGGTCGAGAAGTTGGCTGCGATCTATCGCGAGCTAGGCCGGCAGATCTTCGAGGAGGGGTTTCTGCGCCTCGGTGTGATCGGCGCGAAGTTCCCCAAGGAACCGCTGGTGGATGCCCTTACCGAACACTTCGGCGACGAGACACTGGGCAGCGACAAACTGCGTACCGGACTGATGGTGGTCACCAAACGTCTCGACACCGGAAGCCCGTGGTTATTGCACAACAACCCGCGCGGCAAGTTTCACAGTGGCGACGCCGAAGGTCCGGCCAACCGAGACATGCTGCTACGTAACATTGTTCGGGCCAGTACGGCTGCTCCGCACTACTTCGAACCTGAACTCGTCAGAGTGTCCGAAGGCACGTTCGGCGCCTTTGTGGACGGCGGCATCAGCCCGTACAACAACCCGGCAATGCAGATGCTGATGTTGGCCACCTGCAGCGGCTACCGCTTCAACTGGTCGTTCGGTGAACAAGAGCTGCTGCTCGTCTCGGTCGGAACCGGCTTCCGTGGCATCAATACTGCGGTCGAGGAGGTCATGCGGATGCCAGCCATACGACTTGCCGCGGAGTCGATCCTGTCGATCATGCAAGACGCCAACTGGATGACTCAAGCAGTACTGCAATGGATGGCGAGAAGTCCGACCGCCTGGACGATCGACAGTGAAATCGAGGACCTGAACGCGGATCTACTGGGTGGTGGACCGGCGATGCTGTCATACCTTCGCTACGAAGTGGCCCTGGATCCGCAATGGCTGCGGCAGACGCTAGGTCTAATCCTTGATCCACCGATCGAATAGGAGTTGGGGCGGGTTGTAAAAACGAAATGCCCTGTCGCGGTGAAAGAATGGGATTTGTCTAGGATCACATTCGGTCAGAACGAAGGGCATCTCGTAGATGCAACTATCTCACACTCGTCCTGTGGCGTCAGCCCGCTTTGATGACCCCAATCTGGTGTCGTGTGCCGGGCTGGTCCCGATGGCCGCTCTGGCTCATCAGTGCGGGTTGAGCAGCCTGGCTGATGAGCACATCACGGTGCCGACCGACAAGGGCGCCAACGCCGGGGCGAAAGTCTTGTCGCTGGTCGCGGGCATGGTAGCTGGTGCTGACAGCATCGATGACATGGCCTTGCTGCGCCACGGCGCGATGGGCACCGTGTTCGACCGCCCGTACGCCCCGTCGACGCTGGGATCGTTCCTGCGCGAATTCAGCTTCGGTCATGTCCGCCAACTCGACGCCGTGGCGGCGCGGTTGCTGGCCGGTCTGCACGAACGCACTCCGGTGCTGGCCGGTGTTGACGGTCCGGTGTGTGTTGATCTCGATGACACCATCATCGAAGTGCACGGCTACACCAAACAGGGATCTGGTTACGGATACTCCGGGGTCCGTGGGTTAAATGCGCTGATCGCCACGCTCACCACTGAGCATGGTGCACCGATCATCTGCGGCCAACGCCTACGCAAAGGCGCCTGCGGATCAGCACGTGGAGCTGCCCGCATCGTCGGCGACACGCTGGCCACCGTGACACGACTGCGCTCTTCGGCGGCAGCCACCCGGCCGCTGCTGCGAGCCGACTCGGCGTTCTACGGCTACCCAACCGTGGCGGCTGCTCTGCGCGGTGGTGCCGACGTGTCGATCACCGTGCGCCTGGACCCAAAAGTCAAAGCCGCCATCGCCGCCATACCCGAGGACGCCTGGATCTCGATCCAGTACACCGACGCGATCTACGACGAGAACACCCAGCGCTGGATCTCGCGCGCCGAGGTCGCCGAGATCGACTTCACCGCGTTCAGCTCCCGCAAAACCAGCGAGCAGATCCCCGGCAGGCTGGTGGTGCGGCGCATCCCCGACCTCAACCCCGCCAGCGGCGAGGGGCAGACCACCCTGTTCGACACCTGGCGCTTCCATGCCTTCTTCACCACCACCGACCTCGATACCGTCACCGCCGACAAGACCCACCGCGGCCACGCGCTCATCGAGCAGGTCCACGCCGACCTCAAAGACTCTGCTCTGGCCCATCTGCCCTCGGGGCGATTCGGCGCCAACGCCGCCTGGCTGGTGTGCGCAGCGATGGCGTTCAACCTCACCCGCGCCGCGGCCACCCTGACCGGACCAGCGCTGGCCAAAGCCCGCACCGGCACCATCCGCCGCACCCTGATCAGCGTGCCGGCACGCATCGCCTCCTCGGCCCGACGCCTGACCCTGCACCTGCCACGCAACTGGCCCTGGGAAACCGCGTGGAACACCCTGTTCCACAGTCTGTTTGGCCGAAACCGGCCACTGCTGGCCTAACAGAGCAACCCCAACCGCCCGCACGAGACGAAAGACCCACAGGAACAAGCCGATACCGAGATCGGGCCATCACACACACCCACCTCACGGCACACCCCGGGCCCAACGCACACAATCGAAATCGACTTCACACCGACAGCTCACCGGTGGATCGAGGCTAATGTTCACCGAGCAACAGTGCGACCAGTTGTACGCCATGGATAACGCCGAAAACCTTGAACAGCTCGCCCAATTGGGTGTCGCTGCCGCAGGTGTTCAAATCGAACCCGCGCACTTCCCATCCTGTTTCGACCTCTAACTCAGCGGCTCGTAGCGCCTGCGAAACTCGTCAGCTGGAACGGGCCACACATCACCGTCGTCGCCCCGCACCACCCAGTCACCGGCACCGGCAGTTGTCGGGCCTTCAGGGGTGTCAATCGCCTCACCATCCTGGGCGGGCCTGGCCCTGACCGAGCCGGTGCGCCGCCATCGGGATCCTTCGATGTGCTCATGGCGGGCTCGGAACACATGGTCGCCAACCGACCACCACTTCGAGCCGTCGGGCTCGCGGACCGCCCAATCGCCGGCCGCGGCATGCATGGTGTGCCCGGATTGCGTCGTCCACGACCATGCTTCGGGCCGTTGTTCGGCGACGACGGTGCCTACTCGGCGAAACTGTCGCCAGGCCAACGCATTCTGTGCCGGACGCGACCGATAGCCCAGCTGGCGCAGCTGTAACAGTGTCGTCGCCAGGCTGTTCAGAGCACTGTTCAGCAAATCTGGGTCGGCTTCGACCGTTGCCCAGTCGACCAGTTTGTCGTGGATCTTCCGGGTGTCGTCGCGCATGTGCCCGAACTTCCATCCGCGCGCTCGGTGGTACCGGCACCAGTCCTCGTGCTCTGCTCTGGCCATCGCCAGCGCGACGTCATGACCGAAACCCATGAGCGCAAGCTGTTCCAGGGCAGGCATTTCCCGCACTTCACCGATGGAAAGGGAATCCGGCGGTGTGCCGAAGGTGTTCCAGGTGTGACCACCGATCTTCTCGACCATCCACAACGCGTTGTGCACCTGACGGCGGTTCGACCCGCGATAGAACTCGTCGAGATCCGCCCAGGGGCGGGTCGCTGGAGTTGCCTGATCGGACTGGGCTGCGTAGCTGTCATGTATCAGTTGCGCAGCGCGTTCCCATCGATCTTGAGCGTATTCGTGCGGCACGTCCATGCTGAGTCGATAAGTTCGCAACTGTCCAACGACGGCGGGCCGGTCGTCGTGGGCTTCGGCATTTGGGTCCCACGCGTAGATCGGGGTGGCGGGGTAGCGCGCTGCCAGGCGGGTGCCGATGTTGTCCTCCACGCGCGTGAGATTGGAGTCAACCAGGATCACTGCGGTTGCCGTTGGGCCCGAATCGGAGATCTGCCCGATCAACACCGAGGTCGACGGGCTGCCGGCGACAGCATTGATCTCCGGTCGCGCGGATGGGAGACCTCTTTGCCGACAAGCGAATTCGTGATCGAGTTTGACCTCTTCGGAGTTCTCGGCGATAAGGGTCAGCCGTGGCAACTGACGCTCGCCCGGCGCGGCGTAGTAGTCCCGTTCCAGTTGGCGTTGCGTCATGTCGCTGCACAGCGCCAGGCTCAGTTGCGATGCTCCGGCCACGATGATGTGGTCGATGCCTGCTTCGGCGATGATTTGATCCAGAAGACGGCGTGCCGTCACCTCGTACTTGCCCACAGCGTCGGCGGCCCAACGGGTTCGGGTACCTCCGAAGTGTTGGGCTCGCCAGGCCGCCGCTTGCCAAGGGTCGTCGATTCTGACGATCAAGGGGAGTCGCTGCCTGGTATCCGATCTCGCTGTGCGCTCGCTGATGAGATGCAGTCGCGACAGGTTCGCTGAGGCGTCGGGGGACAACAGGTACAACCTGTCGAGCTTGTTCCAGATCGGCAGTGACGTCAGCGTTTCCGTACGGCTGAAATCCACGGTCAGAATCCGGGCATTCTTGGCGCGCGCCTCCCGAATGCAGGGGCGGTCAGGGTCGGATGTGATGACGAGGAGCGCGCTGCGCCGATCGAGTGTGCGGGCGATCGCAGCCAGCATCGACTGGCCGTCCTCGTCGGGGTCGACAACGACTGTGACCGAGGGAGCGAGGTAGGTCCGCAATCGGTCCAACCTCGACTGGAACAGGGCGACGGCGACACCGATAACCGACAAGAACACCGCTGCCAATGCCGACAACTGCGCGATATTCAACGCAACCGGCATCGGGCTGGGACATGTCCCGGAGTCCAGCGCCTGAGCGGGGTTGCCTCCCTTCACCAGTTGCGCGGTCCAGATCAGTGGCGTGAAGACGTTCGGGTGCGAATCGTCCTTGCACCGCCAATAGGAAGCGACGCCGAGGATGGCGCTGATCAGCGCCAGGCCTGCGACGATCGCGACGGGCGCGCCGGTGGCCGCGCCGGCGCGGGATTGCGCCATCGCGAACAAGAGCACCAGCACGCTGACGATCGCGATGGTGACCGCCGAATTGGGCCGACCGAACCACGAAATGGTCGGTGGTAGTCCGTCGCGCAGGCCCGGCCATGCGGCCACCACGGCGAGGTAACCGAGAGACAGCCCAGCGAGGATCCCCAGGCCAGCACGAACCGTGCTCAGACGGGAGGCCGCAGCGCGGGGCACCCGTCGATGCTATTAGGTGTGTGAGGGGCCCTGTGCCTTCTTGTACAGCGACTTCAGCATGATGTCGCGGAACGTGCGGTTGTCGATCAGCTTGATGCCGGCGTTGGCAACCTGCGGGTAGCCCAGCAGCTGGTGAAAGTAGCGTCCCCGCTTGTACTCCCGGCCCCACGCCGCTTCCATGCGCTGCGCGTAGTTGGTGAAGTCGTCGGGTCCGCCGTTCTGCAGCGCGGCAATCGCACACTCGCCGGCAGCCAGGCCCGATTCCAGGGCCTTCGAGATGCCCGCACCGGACGCCGGCTTTCCGGCGCCGAGCGAGTCGCCGGTGAACAGCACACCCGGCCGCCACGGCGGCCACGCGGTGAAGCCCATCGGCAACCGCCACGCCCGCACGCTCTTGTTTTTCTTGAGCTCTTCGATCGGCGGCAGATCCCACTCCGGCGGCAGGGTGCGCAGGAAGTCACCGAGGAACTGGGTGGCGTTGATCGACTGCCAATTCTTGTAGCTGTTGACGTAGCCGAGGCCGATGTTGAACACGCCGTTGCCCATCGGGAACACCCAGCCGTAGCCCGGTAGCTGGTCGCCCTGGAACGCGAGCTTCAAATAGATGTCGAGGCTGTCGGAGTCGGGACGGTTGGCAGGCATCTCGGAGCGGATCGCGATCGCCGAGTAGCCGTTGTACTCCGAGTCGATCTTCAGCGCTCGCTTGATCGGGGAGTAGGCGCCGTCGGCGGCGATCACCGCGTCGCCGAGCACCTTCTCGCCGCTCTTGAGCACCACGCCGATCACTCGGCCGTTGGCATCGAGCTCGGGTCCGGCCACCTCAGCGCCCTGGCGCACCTGGGCCCCCGCCGATTCGGCGTGCTTGAGCAGCAGCGTGTCGAGGTGCTCGCGACTGACCGTGTGGCCGTGGTCGGGCATTCCCGGACGCTTGGGGAACGACAGTTCCCACTGTGACGGGCTGAAGACCGTCACGCGGTTGACCCGATGGAACGTGTTGACCTCGTCGGCCAAGCCCATCTTCTGCAGATAGCTCACTGCGCGGGCCGTGAGGCCGTCACCGCAGGGCTTGGGCCGCGGGAACTGCGCCTTGTCCAGCACCACCACTTTGGCGCCGGTCTGCGCGGCCTGCCACGCGGCCGCGGATCCTGATGGCCCCCCACCCGCTACCACCAGGTCGAATCGCTCGGTCACTACGTCTCGTCTCGCTTCGATAATCGGTTGCCCAATGCTATCGGAGAACGCGGTGCCGCTCTGCTCGGCGAGAGCCCGCGTCAGACCGATGTAATAGTCGTCACGCGAGGTCGGTCCTGGTCAGCCGCCGCTGCGGGTACAGTGCGTGACGTGCGCAAAGTGTCCAGATCGCGTGCCGGCTCCGAGCCCGGCAAGGTCGACGCGCGCAGCGAGCGCTGGCGTGAGCATCGTAAGAAGGTGCGCGCGGAGATCGTCGACGCCGCCTTCCGCTCGATCGACAAACATGGACCCGAGGTCAGCCTCCGCGAGATCGCCGAAGAGGCCGGCACCGCGAAGCCGAAGATCTACCGGCACTTCGCCGACAAGTCCGACCTCTTCCAGGCCATCGGCAAGCGGCTGCGCGACATGCTGTGGGCTGCGATTTTCTCCAACATCGACGCCGCGACGGACCCGACCCGCGAGGTGGTGCGCCGAGGTGTCGCGGAGTACGTCAACCTCGTCGAGCAGCACCCCAACGTGCTGCGGTTCATGTTGCAGGGCCGGTTCCCCGAGCAGTCGGAGTCCACGCAGCGCGCGCTCAACGAGGGGCGTGAGATCACCATGGCGTTCGCCGACACGTTCGACAACGAGCTGCGCGGCATGCAGCTCGATCCCGCCGCGCTGCAACTGGCTGCGGCGGCGGCGTTCGGCGCGTGCTCGGCGGCCACCGACTGGTGGCTGGGTCCGGACCCAGACAGCCAGCGCCGGATGCCGACGGACGAGTTCATCAATCACCTGACGACGATCATGCTCGGCACGGTCAACGGCACTGCTGACGTGCTGGGGGTCAATCTCGATCCCGACCGCCCGATTCACGACGCCATGCAGCGGCGCGCCGCCGTCAGCTGAAACGGCATACCCGATACCGCCGGTATTGGGTATTTTGGTTTCATGACTGTTGCAGAACCGACCGTCGCCGACACCACCACCGAACCCGTACACACCCGGGCGCTGGTCATCGGCACCGGATTCTCCGGGCTGGGGATGGGTATCGAGCTGCAGCGGCGCGGTGTCGACTTCCTGATTTTGGAGAAGGCCGACGACATCGGCGGCACCTGGCGCGACAACAGCTACCCGGGCTGCGCGTGCGACATCCCCGCACACCTCTATTCGTTCTCCTTCGAGCCCAAGCCCGACTGGACCTACATGTGGTCGCTGCAACCGGAGATCCTCGACTACCTCAGGGGCGTGACCGAGAAGCACGGCCTGCGGCGCTACATCCATTTCGGCGCTCGCGTCGAGCGTGCCCATTGGGATGACGCCGAGTATCGCTGGCATGTCTTCACCGAGGACGGCCGCGAGTACGTCGCGCAGTTCCTGATCTCCGGGGCCGGCGCGCTGCACATCCCGTCCATCCCGGACTTCGAGGGCCTCGCCGACTTCGAAGGGGAGGCGTTCCATTCGGCGCAGTGGGATCACAGCGTCGACCTCACCGGCAAGAAGGTCGCCGTCATCGGCACGGGCGCAAGCGCGATCCAGCTCGTCCCGGAGATCGTCGACAAGGTCGGTGCGCTGCAGCTCTACCAGCGCACCCCGGCGTGGGTGCTGCCGCGATCCAACAATCCGATCCCGCACTGGATGCGCAACGCGTTCGGCTCGGTCCCCGGGACACGCGCTGCGTTGCGCACCGGCATCTACTGGTTCCAAGAGGCGCTCGGATTCGCGATCACCAAACGTCCGGAGCTGCTGGTGCTCGGCGAGAAGGCCGGCAAGTGGAACATCCGCCACCAGGTCCGTGATCGCGAGCTGCGGCGTCGACTGACCCCGACCTATCAGGTGGGCTGCAAGCGAGTCCTGTTCTCCAACAACTACTTCCGTGCTATCGCGAAACCTCATTCGGAGCTGGTGACCGATCGGATCGCCCGGATCACCCCGCGCGGGATCGTCACCGAGGACGGGACCGAACGTGACGTCGATGTCATCGTGTTCGCGACGGGCTTCCATGTCACCGACTCCTACACCTACGTCGGCATCAAGGGTCCCGGCGGTGAGGATCTGGTGGACCGGTGGAACCGCGAGGGCGTACAGGCGCACCGCGGGATCACCGTCGCCGACATGCCGAACCTGTTCTTCCTGCTCGGGCCGAACACCGGTCTCGGACACAACTCGGTGGTGTTCATGATCGAGTCGCAGATCCGTTACGTGGGCCAGGCGATCGGCGCCGTCGACAGGGCCGGCGCGCAAGCGCTGGCGCCGACGCGTTCGGCGCAGGACGCGTTCAACGCCGAACTGCAGGACGATCTGCAGGACGCGGTGTGGAGCACCGGCGGCTGCAGCAGCTGGTACCTCGACGAGCACGGCAAGAACCGCACGCTGTGGAGCGGCATGACGTGGCAGTACTGGTTGGCCACCCGCTCGTTGAAGCGCTCGGAGTACCGCTTCTCCGGCGTGCGATGACCCGACACGCCGACGTGATTTACGGCGCGCGTCGGACCTGTGGATTCGAGGTCTGTGAAACACAACTTGTTGTGTTGCGGCGTGTTGTCCGACCCCAGGGGTAGTGTTTTGGTCGTCAGCCGGAAACGGGGCAAACAGCGTGGTGAAGTGGGGTTTCGGTGAGCGATGGAACGAAGCTGATCGACCGGGCGACGGCGATCAACTGGAACCGTGTCATTGACGAGAAAGACGCGGAAGTCTGGGATCGCTTGACCGGAAACTTCTGGCTGCCGGAGAAGGTGCCGGTATCCAACGACATCCCGTCGTGGGGCACGTTGACGGCCGACGAGAAGCAGCTCACCATGCGGGTGTTCACCGGCCTGACGCTGCTGGACACGATCCAGAGCACGGTCGGGTCGGTCAGCATGATCCCCGATGCGCTCACCCCGCACGAAGAGGCGGTGCTGACCAACATCACGTTCATGGAGTCGGTGCACGCCAAGAGCTACAGCTCGATCTTCTCCACCCTGTGCTCGACCACCGAGATCGACGAGGCCTTCCGCTGGTCGGAGGAGAACGTCAACCTGCAGCGCAAGGCGCAGATCATCCTCGACTACTACCGCGGTGACGATCCGCTCAAGCGCAAGATCGCCTCGGTGTTCCTCGAGGCGTTCCTGTTCTACTCCGGTTTCTATCTGCCGATGTACTGGTCGAGCCGGGCCAAACTGACGAACACCGCCGACCTGATCCGGCTGATCATCCGCGACGAGGCCGTGCACGCGTACTACATCGGCTACAAGTTCCAGAAGGGGTACGCGGTCCAGACCGAGGAGCGCAAGCAGGACCTCAAGGACTACGCCTATGAACTGCTGTATGCGTTGTACGAGAACGAGATTGAGTACACGCAAGATCTCTATGACTCGGTTGGTCTGACCGAGGACGTCAAGAAGTACCTGCGCTACAACGCGAACAAGGCGTTGATGAACATGGGCTTCGAGGCGCTCTTCCCGCGCGACGAAACCGACGTCAACCCGGCGATCCTGTCGGCGCTCTCACCGAACGCCGACGAGAACCACGACTTCTTCTCCGGGTCGGGCTCGAGCTACGTCATCGGGAAGGCCGTCGTCACCGAGGACGAGGACTGGGACTTTTAGTCCTTGGCCCGACACGTGGGTTCGGTTGCTAACCCGCCAGATTGAAACGCCCTTGGCTGCCGTAGATGGCCAGAGAGATGAGCAGCGTCACCGACACCAGGACGACCAGCGACGTCCGCACAGCATCACCCGTCGCGACGCCGACACCCGACGGGCCTCCGGACGCGTTGAAGCCAAAGTAGGTGTGGATCAACAGGATTGCGATGGCCATCAGGATGGCTTGAACGAACGACCACAGCAGGTCGATCGGACTCAAGAACGTCGAGAAGTAGTGTTGGTACAGACCTGCCGACTGCCCCAGCAGCACCACGGTTGTGTACTGGCTGGCAAGGAAAGACAGGATCACCGCGATCGCATACAGCGGCGCGATCGACACCATCCCGGCGACGATCCGGGTACTGACCAAGAACGCCAGTGGCGGGATCGCCATGGCCTCCAGCGCATCGATCTCCTGGTTGACCCGCATCGCTCCCAATTGGGCGGTGACACCCGCACCGAAAGTGGCGGCCAACCCGATTCCGGCCACGACAGGTGCCGAGATGCGCACGTTGATGAACGCCGCCAGAAATCCGGTGAGCGCTTCGATCCCGATGTCGCCCAGCGAGCTGTAGCCCTGCACGGCCAACGTGCCGCCGGTCGCGACGGTGAGGAATCCAACGACCACCAGAGTGCCGCCGATCATCGCCAAGACGCCTGCGCCCATACTGATTTCGGCGACCAGGCGAACGATCTCGATGCGGTAGAAGCGCACGGCAGCGGGGATGCCTGCTATCGCCTTGGCATAGAAGAGCGCCTGATCACCGATCCGGCCCAGCACGTACCACGGGCGCTCCGCCGCGCGGGTCAACCGGGGAAACACAGCTCGGTGCGTCATGGGGTTCGTCGCCTCACCCCCTCACTGTCGGTGTCGGGCCGGCGCACACCGTAGAGCCGTTCGTCCCGGTTATCGAGACCAAAGACGTCAATCAGCTGGGACAGATGTTTGAGACAGGGCGTCTCATCACGGATGCTGAGGACGTGAGCTCATCCGAACGGTTCGACGCGGCTGGTGTCGACGGCATCCGCATCGCCGCGGAACGCATCGGTGATCCTGGCGCGCCGGCCGTGGTGTTTCTGCACGGCGGCGGGCAGACCCGCCGATCCTGGGGTCGGGCGGCCGCCGCGGTGGCTGCCCGCGGTTGGCAGGCGGTCACCGTCGACCTGCGCGGGCACGGCGAATCCGACTGGTCGCCGGACGGCGACTATCGGGTCGTCAGCTTCGCCGGGGACGTGCTCGAAGTCATGCGGCACCTGCCACCACGCCCCGTGCTCGTCGGCGCCTCGCTGGGCGGATTCACCGGCATGGTGCTCGCCGGCGAGCTGGCGCCCGATGCCCTGCGCGCGCTGGTTCTCGTCGACATCGTCCCGGACATGAACCCGTCCGGGGCCGAGCGCATCCACCAGTTCATGTACGACCGCGTGGAATCCGGCTTCGCATCGCTCGATGAAGTGGCCGACATGATTCAGGAGTACAACCCGCATCGTCCCCGCCCCGACGATCTCGACGGCCTGCGCGCGAATCTGCGTCACCGCGACGGCCGTTGGTATTGGCACTGGGATCCGAAGTTCATCGATGGCACCGCATCGCGCCCACCCATCGAGGTGACCGAAGTCGATCGCATCAACGCGGCGGTCGGAGCGATTGTGGCTGCCGGTACTCCGATGCTGCTGGTGCGCGGTCAGATGAGTGACCTCGTCACCCAGGAACGCGCCGACGAGTTCCTCCAGCGGTTCCCGCAGGTCGAGTTCGTCGACGTCGCCGGAGCCGGTCACATGGTCGCCGGCGACCGCAACGATCTGTTCGCCGATTCGGTCGTGAATTTCCTGGCGAAATGCGACGCCGACCGGTAAACGAGGTGTGAACCGGCGGCGAACTGTCCAATCGGTGCTGGCGCCGGTCGCGTGCAACCGAGAGACTGAGCGTCGTGACCGCTACGTCGCTGTTGAACTCGATCCTGAACTGGCTGCGGGCCGGCTACCCCAACGGAGTCCCCGGACCGGACCGGGTCCCGCTGTTGGCGCTGTTGCGCTCGACCCCGCTGACCGAGGAACAGATCAAAGAGGTCGTCGCCCACATCACCGCCAAGGATTCACCGGCACTCGACGGCGGGATCAACGAGGACGAGATCGCCGAGTTCATCAAAGACGTCAGCCACCACGACGCCGGACCGGAGAACGTCAAGCGGGTGGCGGCCACACTGGCCGCGGCCGGTTGGCCGCTGGCCGGTGTGGCCGAAGAGACCCTCGAGGACTGACCTATTCGCCGCGCAGCGTCGCGGTGTCGATGACGAACCGGTAGCGCACGTCGCTGGCCAGGACTCGCTCGTAGGCCTCGTTGATGTAATCGGGTTGAATGACCTCGATTTCGGGGGCCACGCCGTGTTCGGCGCAGAAGTCCAGCATTTCCTGGGTCTCGGCGATCCCACCGATCAGGGAACCGGAGAGGCTGCGCCGACCCATGATGAGTGCGCCGGCAGGCACTTCCATCGGATGTTCGGGCATGCCGAGTTCGACCAGCGTGCCGTCGAGGGCGAGCAGGCCCAGGTAGGCGTTCAGGTCCAGGTTGGCCGAAACCGTGTTGAGAATGAGGTCGAACCTGCCGGCCAGCTTCTCGAAGGTCGCCGGATCGCTGGTGGCGTAGTACTCGTCGGCGCCGAGGCGCAAACCGTCTTCCATCTTCTTGAGCGACTGGCTCAGCACGGTGACATGGGCGCCCATCGCCTTGGCGAGCTTCACGCCCACGTGGCCCAGGCCGCCGAGGCCGATGACCGCAACCTTCTTGTCCGGCCCGGCATTCCAGTGCCGCAGCGGCGAGTAGAGCGTGATGCCGGCGCACAACAGTGGCGCCGCGGCATCCAACTCGATGCCGTCGGGAATCCGCAGGACGTAGTTCTCGTCGACGACGATCGAACCGCTGTATCCGCCTTGGGTGGGCTGTCCGTCGCGGCCGACTCCGTTGTAGGTTCCGATCATTCCGGGATTGCTGCAGTACTGCTCGAGGCCGGCCTTACAGCTCGGGCACTCGCGGCAGGAATCGACGAAGCACCCGACGCCAACCCGGTCGCCCACTTTGTATTTGGTGACCTCCGGACCGACTTCGGTTACTACACCGGCGATCTCGTGACCGGGCACCATCGGATACTCGACCTGGCCCCATTCGCCGCGCACCGTGTGGATATCGGAGTGGCAGATACCCGCGAAGTGAATGTCGAACTTCACGTCGTGCGCACCCACGTCGCGGCGGGTGATCGTGGTCTTGGTCAAAGGTTCGGTTGCCGACGTGGCGGCGTAAGCGGTAACTGTGCTCATCGTGTCCTCGTGATCGCGTTTCAGGCAGCACTGATCGATTCAGCGTTTTGAGTGCAAGTTGTGTCGCAACGTTGCGACCATGAGGCATAACCCGCCGGGGTGGGGTGGTAATCCCGACGTGACGAGATTTACAGCCCGGCTGCGCGAACCCCGCCGTTGAACGATAACCGCTGATAGCTCACTACGCCCGCCAGCGTGTACGGGTCGCGGTCGATGATGCTCTGGGCATCCTCGGTGCTGATGTCCGTGGTGATCAGCACACCGCCGGTGCCGGTCTCGAGGCGTCCCGCCAGCAGGAGGCGGCCGGCGGCGACCTCGTCGTTCAGGAAGGCAAGGTGCGCCGGTCGGGTCTGGTCGACCTCGTCGAGCGGCTTCTCGTAGGTGATCGTCAGCACGTGGAACACGGGTGTGAACGTTACCGGTCTGGTGTGGGCAGGCATGAACGGCGCCCAAATAACTGCCGGCGCGCATGTGGGCTGCCGACCTCCCCGAACGTTCACATGCGGAACACCGGTTCGTGGCAAACTGACAAGCACTTCGCAGCAATCTCGAAGGAGCGATGATGACGCGTAGCGGCAAGGCCACCGTCAGGTTAGCGACGAGGCGATGTCGAGGACGCCGTGCTCCGGCCGTCGGCACGTCCAAGGTGTGCATCTGGTTGGGGTCGGGCGTCGTCATGGCGGGCGTCGGTGTTGCGCTCACCACCGGGACCCCGGTTGCCCACGCTGAGGCCGGAGCGACCGAAAGTTCAACCACGTCTGCCAGTGATAAGGCCGCACAGGCGAAGTCGCGCGCTCCCATCCATCGACAGATCGGCATCACCAAGACCGCGACACCCGGCCGTGCTGAGCGTCGGCCCGCCGCGGTACCGACCGGCCGTGCCGGCAGCGCTCGCTCTGCGCTTCGCGCTATTCGATCGTCCGGCCCGCTACCGGACGCGGCGGGGACACTGCAGCTCGCGGCGGCGGCCCCCGGTCGTCCGACGCCGAGCCCGGCCTCCGGATCGGCGCCCGTTGGCGCTGTTGAGGTAGAGCAAAGCGCGACCACAGGGCGTCGGGTAGCGAAGACCGCGGCCGCCGGTACCGCCGCGGTAACCGAGGTGGCGGTCCAATTCGGTGGGCAGGGCTTGGTGCTCACACCGGACGGCAAGCGCCTCTACACCGTCGACGAGACGGGCGGCACGGTCAGCGTCGTCAACACTGAGACCAACCAGCGGATCGGAGCGCCGATCGCTGTCGGCTCTCATCCGCTCGGCATTGCCATCAGCCGCGACGGCACGCGGATCTACGTGACGAACGGCGCCGACGGGACCGTGTCGGTGATCGACACCGACACCAACACCGTGGTGTCGACCTTTGGAGTGGTCGCCGACCCCAATGAGCTTCCACGTGCGGTGACGGTGGGCGCCGACGGGAAGTTCGTCTACGTCGCACGTAACGGCGGCAACACCGTCGCGGTCGTGGACACCACCAGCGAACAAGTCGTCGACACCATCACAGTGGGACCCCAACCCTCCCATGTCCTAGTGAGCCCCGACGGCTCGAAGCTTTACGTCGCCAGTATCGGCACCGTCACTGTTGTCGATACGGCCACCCACGATGTCATCACCAGCACGCTCGTCACACCCGGCGCCGATCGGATGGCGATCAGCCCGGACGGGACTCGGCTTTACGTGACCACGATGGGCGACGGCGGCGTCGCGGTCATCGACACGACGGATTACAGCACCGTGACCACCATCCCCGCCGTCAATGCCGGCAATAGCGGCGGCATCGCCATCAGCCCGGACGGGACCCGGCTCTACGTCGCCTCCTACTGGGACCAGAGCCAGGTGTTGGTTATCGACACCGCGACCAACACCGTGGTCGACACACTGCCG
Source organism: Mycolicibacterium crocinum (assembly GCF_022370635.2). Next base: position 2,106,291 of record NZ_CP092362.2, read on the forward strand.
GTCTCGGACAGCACGCAGATGTTCCTGGCTGTCTCGCCCGACAACGCGCGATTGTTCGTCACTGTTAACGGCGGCATGGAAAACAGCGGCACTGCGGCGTCCGACGCGTCGAGCGCCTGGTTCTACAACTCCGTCGGAACGCTGGCCCAGAGGGGAGCCAACGGCATTCGGAACATCGTCGGCGACCGGGGCAATCCCAGGCAGCCCGACGCTGGCAACAGCCAGAAAGAGATCGACTGGGAGAACAATTGGGAGGTGTTCAATCTCTACACGGGTTGGGCGCCTGGCTGGGGAACATTCATAAATGGGGTCAGCCTCGGACTTGACATCGGTCAGATGGTGAATGCGGTCGGGCGTGGTGATCGCGACGACATCGCTGACGAATTCGGTGATATCACTTCGGATCTCATCGGTCTGATCCCGGTAGTTGGAGGATTCGGGGCGACGGCGGCCAAAGAGGGCATCTCCTATGCCGCGGGCGAAGTGGCCAGTGGTGTAGCTCATGTCGTCGACGATGCGGCCTACGCCGTCGGCGAATGGAGCTATAACGCTGGGCAAGCGGTGCAGGGCGTATGGAATTGGCTCACCGGCAAATAGTCGGCGCTCACCCGGCTAATTGATCGGCGCGTTGAGCCAGCGCAAGTCGTCGAGGATGCCGCGGGCGGCGACCAGACCCTGGCCGGTCTGCCACACCTCGTTGTTGACGACGAAGACGCGGTTGTCGCGGTTGGCCGACAGCTTGCGCCACGGCCCGCTGTCGAGGACGGCCGGTGCGCGATCTTTGGCCGCCGGCGAGGCGAACGAAAGATAGATGATGTCGCCGTCGGCGGCCGACAGGTCGGGGGAGCGGCTCAGATCGGCCTCGGTGATGCCGATCTCGACATAGGGCTTGTCGGTAAAGCGTTGTGCGGCAGGTCGATCCACTCCCACGGCGGCCAACACCGAAGCCGGGAAGTTCTCCGCGCCGTACACCCGCATCGTGGTGTCGGTGAATTGGACGATCGAGGCCTGGAAATGCGGGGCGTCGTTCGCGATGCCCTTCTGCTTGGCCTGCTCGGTGAACGCACGCACCAGATCGCCCGCGGCCTGACCCCGCCCGGTCGCCGTCCCGACGGCGCGCAGGTTGTCCTGCCACCTGGCGGCGGGGGCGTCGGTGAACACGGTCGGGGCGATGGCCGACAGCGCCTGGAAGGACTGCGGCGTTGAGGCTTGCGAACCAAGGATGAGATCCGGCTTGGCGGCCGCGACCGCGGCGAGGTCCGGTGCGCTGCGGGTACCGGCAGCGGGCAGATCGTGGATCACCGCGCCCAGATACGACGGCTGGCTGGTCGAGCCGTCCGGCAGGGCGGCGGCGACGATCCGCGACTGCAGGCCCAGCGCGCACAGCGCGTCGAGCTCGTCGCCGGCGAGCACCACGATGCGCTGCGGATCGGGCGCGCCCGGGTCGAGGCGGGCCGGCTCGGGTGCACACGATTCGTCGGGCCTGCGCTGATTGCCCAGCACGCCGGCACCTGCGATCTTCGTGGTGCTGGTGACCAGACTGGGGGCGCCCGGCGGCGGAGGCGTCGACGGCGATGAGGAGCAGCCGCTCGCGACGGTCATGGCGACCGCGGCCAGCACCGCCCCGGCGGCCATCACGACACCCGCACGCCCACCACCGATCAGCACGACGCCGACGGTAACACCCGGCTCCTGCAGGGTCGCTGAGCTGCGGCTGGAGGTGTCGGCGCCACGAATACGACAGAATGTAGGACCCACACCCCATTGGCAGCGAGCGACGGTTAGGATCAAGTACACGTTCTCGGCGCTAACGATCTTTGGAGGACAGTTGACTGCCGTTGTGCCTTCGCGGGAAGAACTCGAGGCCACTCGACCCGCACCTGCACGGATGGGTCCCAAGGGCAACCTGGTCTACAAGCTCGTCACGACCACCGATCACAAGCTGATCGGCATCATGTACTGCGTCGCCTGCTTCATCTTCTTCTTCATGGGCGGCTTGATGGCGTTGTTCATCCGCGCCGAGCTGGCCGTACCCGGACTGCAGTTCCTGTCGAACGAGCAGTACAACCAGCTGTTCACCATGCACGGCACCGCGATGCTGCTGTTCTACGCGACGCCGATCGTGTTCGGGTTCGCCAACCTGGTGCTGCCGCTGCAGATCGGCGCCCCCGACGTGGCCTTCCCGCGGCTGAACGCCCTGTCGTTCTGGCTGTTCGTCTTCGGCGCGATGATCGCGCTGGCCGGCTTCATCACCCCCGGTGGTGCCGCGGACTTCGGGTGGACCGCCTACACCCCCCTCTCGGACGCCATGCACAGCCCGGGCGCCGGCGGTGACCTGTGGATCCTCGGCCTGGCTGTCGGTGGTCTGGGCACCATCCTCGGCGCGGTCAACATGATCACCACCGTGGTCTGCATGCGCTGCCCCGGCATGACGATGTTCCGGATGCCGATCTTCACCTGGAACATCTTCGTGACCTCGATCCTGGTGCTGGTCGCGTTCCCGCTGCTGACCGCCGCGCTGTTCGGTCTGGCCGCTGACCGCCACCTCGGTGCGCACATCTACGACCCCGCCAACGGCGGAACCATGCTGTTCCAGCACTTGTTCTGGTTCTTCGGCCACCCCGAGGTGTACATCATCGCGCTGCCGTTCTTCGGCATCGTCTCGGAGATCTTCCCGGTGTTCTCCCGCAAACCGATCTTCGGCTACACCACGCTGATCTACGCCACGATCAGCATCGCGGCGCTGTCGGTGGCGGTGTGGGCACACCACATGTATGTCACCGGAGCGGTCCTGTTGCCGTTCTTCAGCTTCATGACGTTCCTGATCGCGGTGCCCACCGGCATCAAGTTCTTCAACTGGATCGGCACGATGTGGAAGGGCCGGTTGACCTTCGAGACGCCCATGCTGTTCTCGCTGGGCTTCCTGGTGACCTTCCTGCTCGGTGGTCTGTCCGGTGTGCTGCTGGCCAGCCCGCCCATCGATTTCCACGTCAGTGACAGCTACTTCGTCATCGCGCACTTCCACTACGTGCTGTTCGGCACGATCGTGTTCGCCACCTACGCCGGCATCTACTTCTGGTTCCCGAAGATGACCGGACGTCTGCTCGACGAGCGCCTGGGTAAGCTGCACTTCTGGCTGACGTTCATCGGCTTCCACACCACCTTCCTGGTGCAGCACTGGCTGGGTGATGAGGGTATGCCGCGCCGCTACGCCGACTACCTGCCGTCGGACGGCTTTGAGACGCTGAACATCGTGTCGACCATCGGCGCGTTCATCCTTGGTGTGTCGGTGCTGCCGTTCGTGTGGAACATCTTCAAGAGCTGGCGTTACGGCGAGGTCGTCACGGTCGACGATCCGTGGGGCTACGGCAACTCCCTGGAGTGGGCCACCTCGTGCCCGCCGCCGCGGCACAACTTCACCGAGCTGCCCCGGATCCGTTCGGAGCGACCGGCATTCGAGCTGCACTACCCGCACATGATCGAGCGGATGCGGGCCGAGGCCCACGTCGGCCGCGCTCACGGTCCGTCGGACGGCGACGTGACGCGTCTGGACAACGAGAACGTCCGCACCTAACTCGGGATTCGCAAACCTCGGGGTATGAGCATGTCCAAGGTGTCGGTGCTGATCACCGTCACCGGTGTCGACCAGCCTGGGGTCACCTCAGCACTGTTCGAAGTGCTGGCCCGCCATGAAGTGGAGCTGCTCAACGTCGAGCAGGTGGTGATCCGTGGGCGGCTGACGCTGGGAGTGTTGGTCTCCGGTGAGGCCACCGTGGCCGACGGGGCGCAGCTGCGCGACGACGTCACCGATGCCATTCACCGGGTCGGGCTGGACGTCACGATCGAGCGCAGTGACGACATGCCGATCATCCGCGAGCCGTCCACTCACACGATCGTGGTGCTCGGAAGGCCCATCACCGCAGCGGCTTTCGGTGTGGTGGCCCGCGGCCTCGCCGCGCTCGGGGTCAACATCGACTTCATCCGCGGGGTCTCCGACTACCCGGTGACCGGTTTGGAGTTGCGGGTGTCGGTTCCGGCCGGGGTTGGTGGGGAATTGCGCACCGTCCTTGCTCGGGTGGCCTCCGAACAGGGGCTGGACATCGCCGTCGAGAACTACAGCCTGGAGCGACGGGCCAAGCGGCTCATCGTCTTTGACGTCGACTCCACGCTGATCCAGGGCGAGGTCATCGAAATGCTGGCAGCGCACGCGGGTGCGGAGGAGGCGGTCGCGGCCGTCACCGAGGCGGCCATGCGCGGGGAGCTGGACTTCGCCGAGTCGCTGCATCGCCGGGTGGAAACCCTCGCCGGTCTGCCCGCCGAGGTGCTCGACGAGGTCGCCGAGCAGATCGAACTCACTCCGGGCGCACGCACCACGATCCGAACCTTGCGGCGTTTGGGCTTCTACTGCGGCGTGGTCTCCGGCGGCTTCCGGCAGGTGATCGACCCGCTGGCGCATGAACTGATGCTGGACTTCGTGGCCGCCAACGAACTCGAGATCGTCGACGGCAAGCTCACCGGCCGGGTCGTCGGTCAGGTGGTCGACCGGGCCGGAAAAGCCAAGGCGCTGCGGGACTTTGCCCGCCAGGTCGGCGTTCCGATGGAGCAGACGGTGGCCGTCGGCGACGGCGCCAACGACATCGACATGCTGGCGGCCGCCGGGCTGGGCGTGGCGTTCAACGCCAAGCCCGCACTGCGCGAGGTCGCCGACGCCTCACTGAGCCACCCCTATCTGGACACCGTGCTGTTCATCCTCGGTATCACCCGCGCCGAGATCGAGGCGGCCGACGCCGTCGATGGTGTGCTGCGGCGGGTGGAGATCCCGCCGGAGTAGGTGCGTTCTGCACCGAACTCGACGTTCTGCAGACGGTTACTCGCACTTCTTCTGCGAATCGGCGGTTTCGGCGCGAAGAGAGGTGAGTGCGCGCCCTAGATCACCACGGCTGTCGACTCGGCGGTGGCTGAACCGGTGATGCTGCGCCAGGCCCGGCCGAGCAGTTCGATCGCTTCGGTCAACTCGTTTTCGGGCAGTGCGAAGGGGATTCGCACAAATCGCTCCAGCGTGCCATCGACACCGAAGCGCGGGCCGGGCGGCAACTCGACCCCCAGCCGGGACGCCGACGCGCACATCGCCGAACTCACCGGTGCGGGCAGTTGCACCCACAGCGACATCCCACCGGTGCCCGGTAGCGGGCGCCATTCCGGTAGGTGCTGCTCGAGCAGGTTGAGCAATAGCGTCCGTCGGCCCTTCAGGATTTCGCGGCGCTCGGGCAGGACGTCGTCGGCGCGAAGCGTGAGAAGCCTTGCGGCAGCGAGCTGTTCGATCACCGAGGTGCCGAGGTCGATGGAAGGTCGGATCGCGCGGATGGTGGCCAGCACACTCGGCTCGGCCCGGATCCACCCGATGCGCATCCCGCCCCAGAACGACTTCGACATCGATCCGATCGTGATCAGCAGGTCGGTGCGCGAGCTCATCGACGCCGCGACCGGTGGCGGCATCGGCGTATCCAGCCAGACGTCGGTGAGCGTTTCGTCGACGACTGTGCGCGTACGGGTCTCGGCGACGATGTCGCAAATTCGCTTGCGATCGGCAGGCGGCATCGAGAAACCTGTCGGATTATGGTTATCGGGCACGAAGTACGCCAGCGTCGGGGCGAGTTGACGAACGGCGGCGTGCACGGCGTCGAGTTCCCAACCCTCCCTTGTCATCGCGACCGGCACGGGCCGGGCGCCGGCAGTCGCGATCGCACTGAGCGCCCCGTGATAGGTGGGCTGCTCGACGAGCACACGATCGCCCGGCTGCACGTAGGTCGCCAGGATCAGCGCGATCGCATGCTGCGCACCGCTGGTCACCATGATCTGATCGGGCGTGGTGGGCAGCCCTCTGGCGCAATAGCGTTCGGCGATCGTGGTGCGGAAGGTAAGCACCCCACGCATGTCGTGGCCGGTCTCGTGCAGATACGACGCGGCCTCCCGGGCTGCCTCGGTGAATGCCTCCTGCACGGCGCTGGCCGGGGCGGCGAGTGCGGCCGACGCCAGGTTGATCGTGGCCGGCGTATCGCTGGGCGCACTGATCGGGGTGTGGGGGAGAGCCACCGTGCTGCGGGCGCCGCGCCGGGCGTGCAGGTATCCACTCTCGTTGAGTTCGGTGTACGCCGCGGTGACGGTGGTCCGGGACACCCGCAGCACGTCGGCCAACGCCCGCTCGCTGGGCAGGCGCGACCCGACCGGCAATCGGCCGTCGACGATCAGCATCCGCAGCCCGTCGGCCAGCGCCTGGTAGGTCGGGCCACTCTTGCTGGAGGTACGCCAGTTGCCCAATTCCCGGACCAGAAGGTCCGGATCGAGGGTCCTGGCCGTCATCGTCATCGTCATTTGCAAGCCAGTATGGGCCAACTGGCTATTGAACGGCAAGCCAGTGGCTCGAAAGGATGGTCCTCATGAGTACATGGTTCTCCCGAGTGGCCTCTCGTCTCGCGACACTGCTGGACCCCGGTCACGGCCCCTGGAATCCCTCCTCGACCGGGTGGGACGACGTCGACGCCGACGCCCGCCGGATGCGCGCCGACCTCGACGCCCTGCGCGTGCGCTTCTCCGACCACCGGTGAGCGCGGCGCTGCGCGGAATCGCGCTGTTGACCGGCTTGGCCGGCTACGGCTTCTCGATGGCGATGATGGTGCGCGCCGGGCTCGGCCTCGATCCATGGGACGTGTTCCATCAGGGGCTGACCCGGCACACGCCCATGACCATCGGGGTGGCCTCGGCGGTGGTCGGCGTCGTCGTGCTGCTGGCGTGGATTCCGTTGCGGAACAAGCCCGGCATCGGCACCGTCGCCAACGTCATCGTGATCGCGGTGACCGTCGACGCCGGCCTGGCTGTCCTGACCGCACCTGAATCGGTGCCGGTTCGGATCGCGCTGATGCTGGGCGCGGTATTACTCAACGCCGTGTCGACCGTGCTGTACGTCGGTGCCGGCCTGGGCCCGGGCCCCCGCGACGGATTGATGACGGGATTGGTTGCGCGGACCGGTGTTTCGGTACGGCTGGTGCGGACCGCGATCGAGGCCACCGTGTTGGGCGTGGGCTGGATGCTGGGCGGCAGCGTCGGTGTCGGGACCGTCATCTACGCCTTCGGTATCGGGCCGATGGTTCAGCTGGTGCTGCACCTGACACCGAAATCGGTCCTGGCCGCGAGCGGCTGGGCGAACATCCTCTCCAAGACCCGAAAGGGCAGCGACCCCAGGCGTGCGGACGCCGGCGAATACGGCACGATGGTGCAGTGCCCGATGCCGCCGACGAGGTCGACCCCGACCTGCTGATCGACTTCCGGAAAGTATCGCTGCGCCGCGGGGGCCGGGTCCTGGTCGGACCCATCACCTGGCAGGTCGAACTCGACGAACGCTGGGTGGTGATCGGGCCCAACGGGGCCGGTAAGACCTCGCTACTGCGCATCGCGGCCGCGATGGAACACCCGTCGTCGGGCACCGCTCATGTGCTCGGGGAGCGACTCGGCCGGACCGACATGGCGGAACTGCGCCAGCGAGTGGGGTTGAGCAGCGCGGCGCTGGCGCAACGGGTGCCCGACGATGAACTGGTCCGCGATCTGGTCGTCTCCGCCGGCTACGCCGTGCTGGGCCGGTGGCGGGAGGACTACGAGGACGTCGACTACGCCCGGGCCGTCGACACCTTGGAGAGCGTCGGCGCCGAACACCTGGCCGACCGCACGTACGGGACCCTGTCGGAAGGCGAACGCAAACGCGTCCTCATCGCCCGGTCGTTGATGACCGATCCCGAACTGCTCCTGCTCGACGAACCCGCGGCCGGACTGGACCTCGGCGGCCGGGAGGAACTGGTCGCCCGGCTGGCCGATCTGGCCGCCGACCCCGACGCGCCGGCGCTGGTGCTGGTGACCCACCACGTCGAGGAGATCCCGCCGGGCTTCAGCCACTGCCTGATCCTGTCCGAGGGTCAGGTGGTCGCCGGTGGACTGCTGCGTGACACGCTGACAGCCGAGAATCTGTCCACCGCGTTCGGGCAATCGATCGCGCTGGATGTCATCGACGGCCGTTACTTCGCCCGGCGGGTGCGGAGTCGCGCCGCCCACAGGAGGCGCTGATGAGCGACAAACCCGAACCGCTGCCGGTCCGTCCGGCGGCCACGGTCATGTTGATCCGCGACACGCCACAGGACGGTGTCGAGGTCTTTCTCATGCGCCGGCACCGGGCGATGGAGTTCGCCGGCGGCGTCATGGTGTTTCCCGGCGGCGGGGTCGACGACCGCGACCGCAACTCCGACATCGCCTGGTACGGCCCCGGGCCGGACTGGTGGGCACAGCGCTTCGGCATCGACGAGGACCTCGCCGAAGCACTGGTGTGCGCGGCAGCCCGCGAGACGTTCGAGGAATCCGGGGTGCTGTTCGCCGGACCGGCCGACGATCCGGACGGCATCGTCGCCGACGCCTCGGTCTACCGCGAGGCACGCGGCGCCTTGGTCGATCGCAGCCTGTCGTTCTCGGAATTCCTGCGCCGGGAGAGCCTGGTGCTGCGCGCCGACCTGCTGCGGCCGTGGGCCAACTGGGTGACCCCTGAAGAAGAGCGCACCCGCCGCTACGACACGTACTTCTTCGTCGGTGCCCTGCCGGAAGGCCAGCGGGCCGACGGCCAGAACACCGAATCCGAGCACGCCGCGTGGACCAGCCCCGAGGATGCGCTCGAGGACTTCGCCGAAGCGCGGTCCTTCCTGTTGCCGCCGACCTGGACGCAGCTGGACTCGCTGGCCGGGCGCACCGTCGACGAGGTGCTGAGCCTGGAGCGCCAGATTGTGGTCGTGCAGCCCAATCTTGCTGTGCGCGAAGGCAACTGGGAGATCGAGTTCTTCAACAGCGACCGCTACAACGAGGCCCGCAACCGCCGCGCGCCGCAGGGCTACGGCGGCGACTGAGGTGCGCGAGTTCGCCCATGTGCACGTCGGTGAGCAGCACCCCGGGGTCGGGGTGCTGCTGGTGTCGCGGCCGCCGACCAATGCGCTGACCAGGCAGACCTACCGGGAGCTCATCGATGCGGCCGCCGAGGTGGGCGAGCGCGCCGACATCGCGACGGTGATCCTGTTCGGCGGGCACGAAATCTTCTGCGCCGGAGACGACGTTCCCGAACTGCGCACGCTCAACCAAGGGGAAGCCGAGGCCGCTGACCGGTTGCGCCGCGACGCCCTCGATGCGGTGGCGGCGATCCCGAAGCCGACGGTCGCGGCGATCACCGGCTACGCGCTGGGGACTGGCCTGAGCCTGGCGCTGGCCGCCGATTGGCGGGTCAGCGGTGACAACGTGAAGCTGGGCGCCACCGAAATCCTGGCCGGCCTGGTTCCCGGTGGCGGCGGGGGCGAACGGCTGGCCCGCGCGATTGGTTCGGCCCGCGCGAAGGACCTGGCGTTCAGCGGCCGCTTCGTCGATGCCAAGGAGGCGCTGGCGATCGGACTGATCGACGAGATGGTGGCGCCTGACCACGTCTTCGACGGTGCCGCAGCGTGGGCGAGCCGCTTCGTCGACGCGCCGCCGAGCGCGCTCGCCGGTGCCAAGGCGCTGATCGACGGCCGCCTCGATGCCGGTGAGCAGGCGCAACGCTACGGCGAGGTCTTCGCCGCCGGCGATTCCAGTTAGGCTGCCCTGATGACCACGATCGACCCGGCCCCCCAGCCGCACGCCACTGCGGAACAAGTCGAGGCCGCGCTCAAGGACAGCAAGCTCGCCCAGATCCTGTACCACGACTGGGAAGCCGAGAGCTACGACGACAAATGGTCGATCTCCTACGACAAGCGCTGCGTGGACTACGCCCGCAACCTCTTCGACGCCACCGTGCCGCCTGAGGAGCTGCGCGAGCTGCCCTACGACCGTGCGTTGGAGCTGGGCTGCGGCAGCGGCTTCTTCCTGCTCAACCTGATCCAGGCCGGGGTGGCCCGGCGTGGCTCGGTGACAGACCTGTCGCCGGGCATGGTCAAGGTCGCCACCCGCAACGGCGAGAACCTCGGCCTGGACATCGACGGCCGGGTCGCCGACGCCGAAGGCGTGCCCTACGAGGACGACACCTTTGACCTGGTCGTCGGTCACGCCGTCCTGCACCACATTCCGGACGTGGAGAAGTCGCTGCGCGAGGTCGTGCGGGTGCTCAAGCCCGGCGGGCGGTTCGTGTTCGCCGGGGAACCTACCAGCGTCGGCAACACCTACGCGCGGTCGCTGTCGACGCTGACGTGGCGGGTCGCCACCAACGCCACCAAGTTGCCCGGCCTGCAGGGCTGGCGTCGGCCGCAAGCCGAGCTCGACGAGTCGTCGCGCGCCGCGGCGCTGGAGGCTGTCGTCGATCTGCACACCTTCGACCCCGAGGACCTCGAGCGGATGGCCCGCAGTGCCGGCGCCGTCGACGTGTCGACGTCGACCACCGAGTTCACCGCCGCGATGCTCGGCTGGCCGCTGCGCACCTTCGAGGCCGCGGTGCCGCCCGGCAAGCTGGGCTGGGGCTATGCCAAGTTCGCGTTCAACAGTTGGATCGGTCTGAGCTGGGTGGACGACAACATTTGGCGCCGCGTGGTGCCCAAGGGCTGGTACTACAACGTGATGATCACCGGGGTCAAGCCGTCCTGACCTTCGGGCGCGACGACGTCACCTACCTCTCCAGTGGCGCCGGTGTGGCGGCGTTGGCCGAGGTCGCCGATTACCGGCTGACCGATGCCACCCGGCTCGCCGACGTCGCCGCGATCCGTAAGCGGTTCGGCGAGCGCGGCACCGCACTGATCGAGACGACGCTGTTGCGCCGCAAGGCCGTCGCCAAACTCGGGGACCTGGCGGACGTGTCGCAATGGCTGTTCACCGACGATGCGCTGCAGCAGGCTACGGCTGAGCCGGTGGCCCGGCACCGTGCCGCCCGGCTGGCCGGCGCGGTGGTGCACGACGCGACGTGTTCGATCGGCACCGAGCTGGCCGCGCTGCGCTCCACGGCGGCGATGCTCGTCGGTAGCGACATCGACGAGGTGCGCCTGGCGATGGCCCACCACAACGTGCCCGATGTGCCGCTGTGCCGCGCCGACGCGCTGCGTCCGGTCAGCCGCAACGCCGTGGTGCTGCTCGATCCGGCGCGCCGGTCCGGCGGCCGGCGTCGCTTCGACCCGCGCGACTACGTGCCGCCGCTGGATGCCTTGCTCGACACCTACCGCGACCGCGCCACGGTTGTAAAGTGCGCGCCCGGAATCGATTTCGACGCCGTTCGGCAGCTGGGTTTCGACGGTGAGATCGAGGTGACATCGGCAGGCGGTTCGGTGCGGGAGGCATGTCTGTGGTCGCCCGCGCTGGCCACCCCGGCGGTGCGCCGCCGGGCCTGCGTTCTCGACCGCGACGAGGTGGTCACCGACGCCGATCCCGACGACTGCCCGACCCGCCCGGCCGGACGCTGGATCGTCGACCCCGACGGGGCGATCGTCCGCGCCGGGCTGGTCCGTCACTACGCCGCCCGGCACGGGCTCTGGCAGCTCGATCCGGAGATCGCTTACCTCAGCGGAGATCACGTGCCTGCCGGGGTGCGCGGCTTCGAAGTGCTCGACGAGCTGCCGCTGCGCGAAAAGGTATTGCGCCAAGCACTCTCACAGCGCGATTGTGGGCAGCTGGAGATCCTGGTGCGCGGCGTCGACATCGACCCCGACGCATTGCGGCGGCGATTGCGACCGTCCGGCCGGACGGCATTGTCGCTGGTGATCACCCGGATCGGCACGGGCGCGGGGGAGCGTGCTGCGGTGTTCCTGTGCAGAGCATCGGCCGCACTCACGTAGCGCGGGTACGCTGGCGGCCAACGGCTACGGTGCCGTCTTCACAGCGCGAGGACGATCGACACATGCGCATTCTGCCCCTGACCGCATTGCTGGCCGCGGCTGTTCTGCTCGGCGAGCAAACCATCGGGGTGTCCGCCGCCGCGACCGACTGTGCGGCCATGGGCGGGACTCCCGAAGCCGACAACATCTGCCACGTGCATGCCGCCGATTCCGGCTACACCATGGACTTGCGGTTCCCGACCAACTACGCCGACGAGCAGGCGGTCCTGGACTATCTGACGCAGAACCGCGACGGCTTCACCAACGTCGCGCAGACCCCCGCCGTGCGGAACGTGGCCTACGAAATGGACGTCACGACACAATCATTCACCTCGGGACCGCCCACCGGCGGCACTCAGAGCGTGGTGCTCAAACTGTTCCAGGATGTCGGCGGCGCTCACCCGACCACCTGGTACAAGGCGTTCAACTACGATGTCGCGCACCGTAAGCCGGTCGCCTTCGACACGCTCTTCCCGCCGGATGCCAAGGCCGTCAACGCAATATTCCCGGTCGTGCAACGCGAATTGGAGCGCCAGACCGGTCTCACCGGGGCGATCGCCACCAGCGACGGGCTGGACCCGTCGCACTACCAGAACTTCGCCATCACCGACGACGCGGTGATCTTCTTCTTCGGCCAGGGTGAGCTGCTGCCGTCGGATGCCGGAGCAACCTCGGCATCGGTGCCGCGGAGTGCGTTGCCACCGCTGCAGCTGAGCTAGGAACTCGCCGAGCCTGTAACTGGCGAGCAAAAATTCGAGTAACCATGTCGATAACCGCAGGCTCGCGGCGCTTTCGGGTGGGCGGGCCGATGGGCGGTGTGCCGATTCGCCGTTAAGCCGGGTCGAAGCTGTACAGCTGGCCCGAACTGGTGGCCACCACCACCCGGCGGTCGCGGCCCACCGACACTCCGACCGGGAAGCCGTCGGCCTGCGGCAGGGGGTAGCTGTTGAGGGTGTGGCCGTCGGCGGGATCGAAGGCCAGCAGCGACAGTCCCGCGGGCGAACCGGCGGTCACCGTGTACGCCACGCCACCGGCCTGACTCGACGTGCTCAGCGGTGTGACATCGTCGCGGCGCCAGGCCACCTGGCCGTGATCGCCCACGTCCTTGAGTGCGACGAGGTGCGTGTTGGGGCCGCCGCCGAGGAGGATCAGTCCATCGGGTGACACCGACGGCGGTGTCTGCGGCAGAAAGTCCAGCGGCACAGACCATTTCACCTTGCCGTCGGAGGTTTTCAGTGCCCACAGCTTGCGATCGCGCCCGGTGACGTACACCGTGTTGCCGTCGGCCGACGCCACCGGTGCGGCCAGCACACCGTCGGCGACCGCGTCACTGGTCCATTCGCGGGTGAGGATCGGCGTCTGGCCCGGGTGGTATTCCAGGCCGACGAGCGTGGACGCTTTCGCGCCGGGCTGCCACAGGCTCACGACGATCGTGTGGGTCGAGGCGGCGTAGGCGGGTGGTGCGGCCACCGGGCACTGCGGCAGTGCGCGGGCGCAGTCGGTCAGGCCGCGGGTGGAGTCGGTCGGGTCGAGGCCCTCGACGAGATCGAGTGGCGTACCGGTCACGTCGCCGCGGTGGGAGTCGAACACCAGCACCTGCCCGAGGTGGGTGACGACCAGCAACTGACCACCGCCGAGAAACCGAGCGGTGGTGGGCATTCCGATGACGTTCTGGCGCCAGCGGATCCACTGCGTGGGCGGATAGGACTGCATCATGCCGGGCTGGCCGATGTAGAGGTTGTCGAACTGGTCGAACAGCGGGCTGGCGAATCCGCCGCCCATCACCATGCGGGTACACCACCGTTGCCGGCCGTTGTTGTCGCTCTCCCACACCATCAGCGAACAGCCGCCTGCGGTTTGGCCGTTCACTGCCAGATAGCTGCCGTCGCCCAACGCGGCGCCGGCGCCCAACTCACCTTTGACCGAGCGGCTCCATTTCAGCCGCAGCGCCGAGGCGCCGCCGGTGGCGGTGTAGCTGCTGTTGGCGGCGTCGCCGTATTGGGCCGCCCAGCCGTGCGCGGCGGTGGAGTCGACCCACGAGTCGGTGTTGCCGCAACCGGCCAGGCCGGTCACGACCAGCGCGGCCGACGCCGAAGCCAGCAATCGCCGCAGCACCCGTGTCACCTTCCCATCACGTCGATCCCGAAACGGGACAGTACAGGCGAGGGTAACCCGCGCCGAACCTCCGTTAGGCTCTCAGCCCATGACGTCGATGTGGGGCTCGCCGGTCCACAAGAGGTGGAGGGGCTCGCGGCTGCGCGATCCGCGTCAGGCGAAGTTTCTGACCAAGGAGTCGTTGCGCTGGGTCATCAAGAACCGCGCGTACACCCCCTGGTACCTGGTGCGCTACTGGCGGCTGCTCAAATTCAAGCTGACCAACCCGCACATCATCACCCGCGGCATGGTGTTCCTCGGCAAGGACGTCGAGATCCATGCGACCCCGGAACTGGCGCAGCTGGAGATCGGTCGCTGGGTGCACATCGGCGACAAGAACACCATCCGCGCCCATGAAGGCTCGCTGCGGTTCGGCGACAAGGTGGTGCTGGGCCGCGACAACGTCATCAATTGCTATCTCGACATCGAGTTGGGCGACTCGGCGCTGATGGCTGACTGGTGCTACGTCTGCGACTTCGACCACAAGATGGACAACATCGAGATGCCGATCAAGGACCAGGGCATCATCAAGAGCCCGGTGCGGATCGGGCCGGATACCTGGATCGCCGCCAAGGTGACGGTCCTGCGCGGCACCACGATCGGCCGGGGCTGTGTCCTCGGCGCCCACGCCGTGGTCAAGGGCGACATCCCCGACTTCTCGATCGCCGTCGGCTCACCGGCCAAGGTGGTCAAGAACCGTAAGCTCGCCTGGGACACCTCAGCGGCCCAGCGTGCCGAACTGGCGGCAGCGCTGGCGGATATTGAACGCAAGAAGGCCTCGCGTCTAGAGGCTTAAGTCCCCTCTCCGTGGGTCTTTGGGCACTATCTTCGGGCGTTTCTCCGGAGTTATGCCAGAGACGTCCATTGATGTCTTCATCGGGGAGGGCAGTGTGAAAATTTCCAGTTCCATCAAGGCTGTACTGGCCATCGCGTTGAGCGCCTTCATCGCGCTGGCGGCCGCACCGTTTTCGGCGGCGACGAACTTTCCCGTCGTCGGTAAGTTGGGTAGCGCGCTGACGATGACCGACAGCGTCGGCCAGGTCTCGTTGAGCTGGAAGGTCAGCGGCCTCAAACCCAGCAGCGACGTGATGCCGGGCTATCCGGTGGCCGGCAAGCTCTGGGAGGCGACCGCAACGGTCAACGCGATCAGTGGCCCGGTCACGCCGGCCATCTCGCAGTTCAACGCGGTCGCTCCCAACCAGGCGGCCTATCGGGTGTTGTGGATGGTCGCTGCGCCGTCGAACATCAGCGGCGCCACGATCCCGCAGGGCGCGACGGCGACCGGCAAGATCCATTTCGACGTCACCGGACCGCCGCCGACCACGATCACCATGAACAACGGCATGGAGGATTTGCTGATCTGGACGCCGTGAGTTACCAGTCGATGGCGAACGATTCGGCCAGTACGGCTTGACCGGCGGCGGTGACGGTGACGGCGCGTCCGCGTGCGGTGCGCGCCAGCCAGCCCGCTGACAGGAACCGGTCCAGCAGTGCTCGGCCGATGCCGCCGCCGAGGTGGTGGCGCTGTTCGGTCCAGTCCACGCAATAGCGGATCAGCGGCCGGCCGCCGGTCGGTAGCACGACGCCGAGGCCGGTGAGGAAGTCGCGTCCCGCGCCGGTCAGTTCGTAGCGGACGTCGTGTCCGACGGTGCTCAGCGAGTCGTGGACGTCGCGGTTCGGGTCGTAGCGGCCGTCACCACCGATCAGGGCGCCGCGGTCCAGCAGCGAGCCCATTACCGCGACACCGAGCCGGCCGGCGAGGTGGTCGTAGCAGGTGCGCGCGGCGCGCAGCGGCGCGGCGCGGGTACCTTCACGCAGTGAGCGCACCGGGCGCGGCGGCGAGAGCCGAACCAGATTCTCCAGCAGCTCGGCGACGTGCGGTCCGGCCAGCCGGTAGTAGCGGTGCCGCCCGTGGGCCTCGACCCGCAGCAGTCCGGCCGCGGTCAACTTGGCCAGGTGGCTGCTGGCGGTGGGCCGGCTGACGCCGGCCTCGTCGGCGAGCACGCTGGCCGGCAGCGCCCGTCCGTCGTCGAGTGCGAGCAGCACGCTGCACCGCGCCGGGTCGGCCAGCAAGGACGCGACCGCGGCGATGTCCGCGTCGCCGACGCTGGGCAGTTCCGCGGCGTCACGCATGGCAGGCCTCCTTCGGTGCCGGTGAAACGGGCACATCCTCTGGCTTACCCCACCGCACCGACACCAGCGCGGCGATCAACTGGACGGCCGCACCGACGACCGTCGCGGCGATCACACCGCCACCGGAGCCGAACAGGGAGCCCAGCGCCGCTGTGCCCACCGTGATGCCCGTCAGCCGCGACAGGTTGACCAGTCCCGACCCCAGCCCGGTCCGCTCGGACGGGATCGCCGCGAGCGCCAGGCTCACTGCCGGCCCGGTCGTAATGGCCAGGCCCGCGCCGGTCAGCACCAGGGCCGCCTCGATCAGCCAGATCGGCGCGGTCGGCCCGGCCAGGCCGTACAGCAGCTGGGCGCCGGCCAGCGTCACCAGGCCCGCGGTGATCGCAATCCGGGGACCGGTTCGTCGCGCCGCCACGGTGACCACCGGGATCAGCACGAGATAGGTCAGCGGCATCGGAATGAACTCCAACGCCGTGGCCAGCGGGCCGGCACCGCGCTGCTGCTGGAAAGCGATGCTGTTGATCAGCACCAGACGGTAGGTGCCGAACGTCATCGCGAACGTGGCGGACAGCCCGACCGCCGTCGATCGCCGGCGCAGCAGGTCTGGCGGGATCATCGGACGGGCAATGCTGCGCTGCCGCACGACGAATCCCGCGAGGCAGGCGAGGGCAACGACGGCGAGCCCGCTCGTGGGCATCACCCCGAGGTGACGGCCCTGCACCAGCGCGAGCGTCAGCGTCGCTAGGCCGACGGCGGTCAGTAGCTGGCTGCCGACGTCGAGACGGGAGTGGCGTGGATCCGACGATTCCGGCAGATAGCGGTAGGTCATCGCCAACGCGGCGACGCCGACGGGAACGTTGAGCCAGAAGATCGAGCGCCAGCCGGCGGATTGGGTGAGGACCCCGCCGACGATGGGGCCCAGCGCCGTCGAGGACGCCGCCGCGATCGCCCACGCCGCGGTGGCGCGGTCCCGGCCGGCGGCGTCGGGAAAGGCGGCCGCCGCGATCGCCAGCCCCTGCGGCAGCATGACCGCGGCTGCCAGACCCTGTACTGCGCGACCGGTCAGCAGGACCGGCAGCGACGGGGCGAGGGCACAGCACAGCGACGCGGCCACGAACACGACGACGCCGAGACGCAACAGCCTGCGCCGGCCGACCGCGTCACCGAATGCACCGGCGCCGAGCAACAGCGCCGCGAACGTGAGGTTGTAGGCGTCGACTGTCCACTGCGCGGCGGTCAGGCCGCCACCGAGGTCGGTGCTGATGGCGGGCAGCGCCAGATTGACGGCGTTGCTGTCGATCAGGCCCAGCACCAGCCCGAGGTAGGCGGCGACCAGAGTCAGCGTCGAGGAGCGAGTTGAAGGCATATCCGCACGCTAGGTGCGGAATGCTTCGACGGCCGTCGAACTATGAGCGCCCCGGCAGGGCGTGCTCGACGATCGGCCGGCGCGGGAGGGGATCACGTTCGTGGCGCTTGGCGGCCAGGTACACCTGCGCGGTCTCGGCGGCCACGGTGTGCCAGTCGAAATCGGAGGTCAGCCGTTCCCGTGCGGCGATCGCCCGCTGTTGTGCGGCGACGGGATCGTCGAGAACGCAACGAACCGCCGCGGCCAGCGCCGTGACGTCGCGCGGAGGGAAGGACACCCCGGTCTCGCCGTCGATCACCGCCTCGCCGAGTCCGCCGACGTTGGAGGTGACCAGGGGGATG
This sequence comes from Mycolicibacterium crocinum, assembly GCF_022370635.2. Next base: position 2,124,131 of record NZ_CP092362.2, read on the forward strand.
CCCGCCGCGGCCGCTTCGAGTGCGGCGATGCCGAACGGCTCGTAGTGGCTGGGCAGCACGGCGACGTCGGCGCGGCGCATCAGCCGAAGCAGCTCGTCGTGGTCAACCAGACCGGCGAAGTGAACGGCCTTCAGCACCTTGTGCTTTCGAGCCACCTCCACCAGCCAGTCCTGCTGGGTGCCGTCACCGGCGATGGTCAGCGTCGTCCCCGGATGGGTGCGCCGGATCCGGGGCAGTGCGGCGATGGCCTCGTGCACGCCCTTCTCGTATTCCAGCCGGCCGATGTACAGCAGTTCCGGCGGCCCAGGATGAGCTTGGCGATGCGCGAAGGGCCAACGGCTGGAATCGATCCCGTTGCGGATCACCACGATCTCGGCCAGATCGGGGCCGAACAGTTCGGAGATCTCGTCGGCCATCGACGCCGAGCAGGCGATCAGCGAGTCGGACTCCCGAACGAACCAGGATTCGACGGCGTGCACCTGACGGCTGATCTGCCCGGACACCCAGCCGGAGTGCCGCCCGGCTTCAGTGGCGTGGACGGTGGAAACCATTGGCACATCGAAGAACTCGGCCAGCGCGATGGCTGGGTGGGCAACGAGCCAGTCGTGGGCGTGCACGATGTCGGGCTGCCAGCCCTTGGCCTGCAACGTCAGACCGGCGCGAATCATGGCGTGGCCCATGGCCATTGTCCAGGCCATCATGTCGCGACCGAAGTCGAACTCGTGCGGGTCCTGCGCGGCGGCGATCACCCGCACGCCTTCGTGGACCTCGTCGGTGGTCGGGTGTGTGCTGGGATCGGTGCCCGACGGCCGTCGGGCCAGCACCACGACCTCGTGACCGTCAGCGGCCAGCGCGGTCGCCAATTGGTAGACGTGCCTGCCCAATCCGCCGATGATCACCGGTGGGTACTCCCACGACACCATCAGGATCTTCATCGGGGCAACCGCCGTGCGTCGAGTGCGCCGAACAATCCGTCGGCCCGGTTCCAGCCGGCGGCCAGCCGCTCGGCCGCGTCGCGGCGTCCCGAGGCCAGCGCGTCCGAGATCTCGCGGGCGGCATGGGCGTGCAGGTGCGCGCGGTAGCGCGCGTAGTCGGCCGCGGAGTCCTTGCTGACCATGAACGGCCAGTCGCTGGACACCGTCAGTAGCGTTTCGCGCAGGATTTGGTCGGCGACGAAATCCCGGCTGGGGGAGGATCCGTTGTGCGCCAGGGCCTTATCGACTGTCGCCAGTGCGGTGTCGACGACCTCGGTGTTGAGCTGCACCAGATCGGCCACCTGCTCGCCGGCCCACACTTGCCAGTCCTTGCCGGATCCCCAAGAGCTGGGCGGCAATTCGACGGGCGCACCGACGAACCCGGCCTCCAGCGCGTCGGTGAGCGTGCCCACTCGAATACCGGCCTCGGGCAGTGCGCGCAGCAGCCGCTCCAGCCAGATCGGGCCCTCGTACCACCAGTGGCCGAACAACTCGGTGTCGAAGGCGGCGACCACATGCGCGGGACGACCGATGCGTTGTGACTCCGAGATCAGGCGCTGGCGGACGACGCCGACGAAATCGGCGACATGGCTGTCGATCGCCTTGTCGGCACGCTGCGGGTCGTAGGGCGCCTTCGCATCGGAGTCGACGTTGCGGCCGGTGACCCGGGCCGGCTTGAGTCCGGTCAGGTGGTCGTAGGTGTGGAAGTCGCGGTATGCGGCGTGCCCGGGGTAACCCGACTTCGGGGACCACACCCGGTAACTGACCTGCAGGTCGCGGCCGAACGCCACCACGTCCGTCGCCCCGACCGGCCGGCCCAGCGCGGTGTCGCCGTGCAGCGAAGGCCCGTCGACCATGAAATGCCCGACGCCCGCGGCGGCATAGTCGTGTTCCATGCCTGGGGCGTAAGCACATTCGGGTGCCCAGATGCCCTTCGGCGTGTGCGCGAACCGCTGGCCGGCATCGGCAAGTCCTTCGCGCAGCGCGAATTCGCGCAACCGCGGATTGAGCAGCGGCTGGAACGGGTGGGCGAGCGGCCCGCCCAACAGTTCGACGGTGCCGGCGTCGATCAGCTGACGCAGCAAAGGGCTGGCGCCGTGGCGCCAGAGCGTGCCGAACTCATCGAGTGCGCGACCGGCTTCCTCGTACTCGCGAATGCCGAACTCGCGCAACGCTTCCGGAGTCGTCGCGGTGCCGGCCTCGGCGCCGGTCGGGGTGCGCAGGGTGGCGGCTTCCAGTGCCCGCAGCTGCCAGTTGGCCAGCCAGCGGTGCATGCCGTCCAGGCAGTAGGGATCGTCGAGCTGCGCGGTGACCACCGGGGTCATGCCCAAGGTCAGCACGCCGCGCCGGCCCTCGGCGGCCAGTGTCCGCAGCACCCGCATCAGCGGCAGATAGGCCGCCGACCACGACTGGTAGAGCCATTCCTCGCCGACCGGCCAGCGGCCATGATGGGCCAGCCACGGCAGGTGCGTGTGCAGGACCAGGGTGAACTGGCCGGGGACTGAATCCGCGCTCACCCGTTGATTCGCTCCGCGAGCGTCGCTCATGCGCGCACCGCGATCGCCACCAAATCCAGGCTCTCGTCGATGTCGCGCTCGCCGGAGTCGAGAATGTCGAAGTCCTCACAGCGCACGGCCGCCACGTCAGCCAGCAGATCGTCGGACCACGCGGCGTCGGCCAACGCCCGCTCGATCTGCGCGCCGATGATCGAGCCGCCGTGGCGCTCGTCCATCGCGACCAGGCCCGGGCCGTGAAAGACCCCGCTCATCGAGCGCATCTGGAATCCGCCGTCGGTCAGCAGCTCCTTGAGTTCGCGCGCGTTGAGCTCGCGAGTGTGGAACGGGTTGACCGGGGTGTCCAGGCCGGGGGAGAAGGTGATGCGGTTCGGTGTCGACATCAGCAGTAGACCGCCAGGTCGCAGTACCCGCGCGCATTCGGCCACGAATTGTGGCTGATCCCACAGATGTTCGATGACCTGGAAGTTCACCACAATGTCAACTGAAGCGTCGGGCAGCGGCAGCGCCGCCAGGTTGCCCTCGACGACCTCGACCCGGGGATAGCGCGCACCCACGTGTGCAACGGTGGCGGCGTCGTAGTCCACGGCCACCACCCGGCGCGCGACCGAGGCGATCAGGTCGGCGCCATAGCCCTCGCCGCACCCGGCTTCCAGCACGTCACGACCTGCGCAAAGGTCCAGCAGGCGGCGATAGACGACCTCGTGGCGGCGGAACCAGTAGTTCTCTTCAGCCAGCCCGGGGATAGTCCGTTCGCCGGTCAGCGGAAGACCGCTGTCACCTGCGTCAGTTACGAATGCGCTCATTGCAAGGCAGGCTAACCCGAAGTTGGCGGTTCGCGAACTGCTCGGTACCGATGGGCTGCTAATACACAAACTTCGACCAGCTATGGTGTTTCTGCGAACCACGCTAAGTTACCGGTGGGTAACATGATGTGTGTTGCGGAATGACCAAAAAGTCTTGCGACCTTCTCTGGCCGCGGGACGCCTGCCAGGAGGACGTAGAAGACTCATGACGAACATCGTGGTCCTGATCAAACAGGTCCCAGACACGTGGTCCGAGCGCAAGCTGTCCGACGGTGACTACACCCTCGACCGCGACGCTGCCGACGCCGTGCTGGACGAGATCAACGAGCGCGCCGTCGAGGAAGCGCTGCTGATCAAGGAGCGTGAAGGCGACGCCGCGGGCACCGTCACCGTGCTGACCGCTGGCCCCGAACGCGCCACCGAGGCGATCCGCAAGGCGCTGTCGATGGGCGCCGATAAGGCCGTGCACCTGCTCGACGAGGGCCTGCACGGATCCGACATGGTGCAGACCGGCTGGGCGCTGGCCCGCGCGCTGGGCGCCATCGAGGGCACCGAGCTGGTCATCGCCGGCAATGAGGCCACCGACGGCACCGGCGGTGCGGTCCCGGCCATCATCGCCGAGTACCTGGGCCTGCCCCAGCTGACGCATCTGCGCAAGGTCACCGTCGAGGGCGGCAAGATCAGCGGCGAGCGCGAGACCGACGAGGGTGTGTTCACCGTCGAGGCCTCACTGCCCGCGGTCATCAGCGTCACCGAGAAGATCAACGAGCCGCGGTTCCCGTCCTTCAAGGGCATCATGGCCGCGAAGAAGAAGGAAGTGACCACCCTGACGCTGGCCGAGATCGGCGTGGAGGGCGATGAGGTCGGCCTGGCCAACGCCGGTACGTCGGTGGTGTCCTCGACGCCGAAGCCGCCGAAGACCGCAGGCGAGAAGGTCACCGACGAAGGCGACGGCGGCACCAAGGTCGCCGAGTACCTGGTCGCTCAAAAGATCATCTAACCCTTCCCCGGACATTCGAAAGACTAAGAGGCTGAACAGCAATGGCTGAAGTACTTGTGCTCGTCGAGCACGCTGAAGGTGCGGTGAAGAAAGTCACCGCCGAGCTCATCACCGCCGCTCGCACCCTGGGTGAGCCGTCCGCCGTCGTGATCGGTGCCCCCGGCACCGCCGCGCCGCTGGTCGACGCGCTCAAGGAGGCCGGTGCGGCCAAGAGCTACGTCGCGGAGTCGGATGACGCCGAGGCCTACCTGATCACCCCGTTCGTCGACGTGCTGGCGTCGCTGGTGGAGTCGGCCGCCCCGGCCGCCGTGCTGCTGGCTGCCAACGCCGACGGCAAGGAGATCGCCGGCCGGCTGGCCGCACGGACCGGCGCGGGCGTGCTGTCCGACGTCGTCGAGGTGAAGGAGGGTGGCTCGGCCATCCACAGCATCTTCGGTGGCGCCTTCACCGTCGAGGCCAAGGCCAACGGTGACACCCCGGTGATCACCCTGCGCCCCGGCGCCGTCGACGCTGCGCCGCAGGCCGGTGCCGGCGAGCAGGTGAACGTCGAGGTGCCCGCCCAGGGCGAGAACGCCACCAAGATCACCAAGCGCGAGCCGGCCGTGGCCGGTGACCGCCCGGAGCTCACCGAGGCCAGTGTCGTGGTCTCCGGTGGTCGCGGTGTCGGCAGCGCCGAGAAGTTCTCGGTGGTCGAGGAGCTCGCCGACTCGCTCGGTGGTGCGGTGGGTGCCTCGCGTGCCGCCGTGGACTCCGGCTACTACCCGGGCCAGTTCCAGGTGGGCCAGACCGGCAAGACGGTCTCGCCGCAGCTGTACATCGCGCTGGGCATCTCGGGCGCGATCCAGCACCGCGCCGGTATGCAGACGTCCAAGACGATCATCGCCGTGAACAAGGACGAAGAAGCCCCGATCTTCGAGATCGCCGATCTCGGCATCGTCGGTGACCTGTTCAACGTCACGCCGCAGCTGACCGAGGCGGTCAAGGCCCGCAAGGGTTAATCACGTCGGAAAGGCCCCCGGCACCGGTTTCCGGTGTTCGGGGGCCTTTCGCTTTTATTGGTCATCGAGCGTGCACGAACACGTCACGCGGGCGTTGACATCCCGCTGAACGCCTCAGCAACCGTGCAGTTATGAGCACTGCATCTGTACTCATAGCCCCCGACCACACCGAATCCGCCGCACTGCGCGGCCCGCGCTACTCGCTGCTGCTGTCCACCGACCCCACCCTGATCGATGCGGCCCAGCGGCTGCGCCATCAGGTGTTCACCACCGAACCCGGTTACGCACTGCCCGCCGAGGGTGACGGCCGTGACGCCGACCGGTTCGACGAATTCTGCGATCACCTCCTGGTGCGTGAGGACACCTCGGGAGAACTCGTCGGCTGCTATCGCATGTTGCCGCCGCCCGGTGCGATCGCCGCCGGAAGTCTCTACACCGCAACAGAATTCGACGTCAGCGCGCTCGACGCGCTGCGGCCGTCGCTGGTGGAGATGGGCCGCGCCGTGGTGCGCGCCGACCACCGCAACGGCGCCGTGGTGCTGCTCATGTGGGCCGGAATCCTGGCCTATTTGGACCGCTGCGGATACGACTACGTCACCGGATGTGTGTCGGTGCCGACGCACTCGGAAGACCCGGCGGGTGCACCGCCAGGAACCCAGATTCGCGGCGTCCGCGACTTCGTGTTGCGCCGGCACGCCGCCGCCCCGGAACACACGGTGTACCCGTATCGCCCGGTGGTGCTGGGCGGGGTGGGCCTCGACGACATCGCGCCGCCGGCCAGGCCGACCATCCCGCCGCTGATGCGCGGTTATCTGCGGCTCGGCGCGCGGGTGTGCGGAGAGCCGGCCCACGATCCCGAGTTCGGTGTCGGTGATTTCCCGGCCCTGCTGGACAAGCGGCAGGCCGATACGCGCTACCTGACCAGGCTGAGGTCGGTATCGGCGGCCAGTGAGATGGCCGACGGAGTCGAGGGGGCGGCATGACGACGACCGAGCACGCCTGGCTGCCGCGGGCGTTGTGTGACGACAGCTGTGTGCGCGCCGGTGATGCTCCGCCGTCGCGGCGGATGATCGCGACGGTTCGCGCGACCGTGCGCATCGCGGCGGCGCTGATGATGTTGATGGTGGTGCCGCTGCTCGCGGTGCCGATGCCCGGTCGCGGGCGTGTGCAGCGGTTCTACTGCCGCGCCTTTCTGCGCTGTCTCGGTGTGCGAATCACGGTGTCCGGCGGCCCAATTCGTAACCTGCGCGGTGTGCTGGTGGTCAGCGGCCACGTGTCCTGGGTGGATATCTTCGTCATCGGCTCAGTGCTGCCCGGCGCATTCGTCGCCCGCGCCGATCTGATCGACTGGCCCGCCGTGGGCCTGGCCGCCCGGATCATGAAGGTCATCCCGATCGACCGGGCCAGCCTGCGCCGGCTGCCGCAGGTGGTCGCCACCGTGGCCGAACGGTTGCGCAACGGGCAGACCGTCGTCGCGTTCCCCGAAGGGACCACCTGGTGCGGCCTGGCCTACGGCCAGTTCCGTCCGGCGATGTTCCAGGCCGCCGTCGATGCGGGCCGGCCGGTTCAGCCGCTGCGGCTGACCTATCACCACCGCGACGGACGGCCCTCGACCGTGACGGCCTTCGTCGGTGACGACACGCTGTGGCAGTCGCTGAGCCGCACGGTTCGCACCCGGGTGACCGTGGTCGACGTCGAGGTGGCCTCCCTGGAGCTGCCCGGCGCCGACCGACGCGAACTGGCGGCACGCTGCGAGGTGGCCGTGCGGGGGCAGATCGCCCCGCGCTTCGAGCACAGTCACGCGCTAGCGGGCTGATTTCGCCGCCGAACGTCACCCCCGAGTCACGCTGGGCGTCGAGCGTCACGCTGGAGTGACGTTCGGCGTGGTCAGGGCGTCCTGCTGGGGCCGGTATCCTGGACGGGCTATGAGCCCGACCGCCGGTCCGGTGTATCTCGACCACGCTGCCACCACCCCGATGCATCCCGCTGCCATCGAGGCGATGACGGCTGCCCTGGCAACCGTCGGTAACGCGTCGTCGTTGCACACCTCGGGCCGCGACGCCCGGCGGCGAATGGAGGAGGCCCGCGAGAGCATCGCGGCGCGCCTGGGCGCCCGGCCGTCGGAAGTGATCTTCACCGCAGGCGGCACCGAGAGCGACAACCTCGCTGTCAAGGGGATCTACTGGGCGCGGCGCGACGCCGAACCCACCCGCCGCCGGATCGTCACCACCGCCGTCGAACACCATGCGGTTCTCGACGCCGTCACCTGGCTGGCCGAACACGAGGGCGCCGAGGTGACGTTCCTGCCCACCGAACCCGACGGGTCGGTGACGGCGGGTGCGCTGCGCGACGCGCTGACCGAACACGACGACGTGGCGGTCGTCTCGGTGATGTGGGCCAACAACGAGGTCGGCACGATCATGCCGATCGCCGAACTGGCCGCGGTGGCCGCCGAGTTCGACGTTCCGATGCACAGCGACGCCGTCCAGGCGGTCGGACACATTCCGGTGGACTTCGCCGGCTCCTCGCTCTCGGCGTTGAGCCTGGCCGCACACAAGTTCGGTGGACCGACCGGTGTGGGTGCGCTGCTGCTGCGCCGCGCCACCGCCTGCGTCCCGTTGCTGCACGGCGGCGGGCAGGAGCGCGATGTCCGGTCCGGCACACCGGATGTCGCGGGCGCGGTCGCGATGGCGGCGGCGGCCGACGCCGCCGTCGAATCGCTCGACGCCACCGGCGCCCGGCTGCGCGGCCTGCGCGAGCGGCTGATCAGCGGTGTGTTGGGTTCGATCGCCGATACACAGGTCAACGGCGCGCTGGGTGATCGTCGGCTGCCGGGCAATACCCACTTCACGTTCCGCGGCTGTGAGGGCGACTCGCTGCTGATGTTGTTGGACGCCAACGGAATCGAGTGCTCGACCGGATCGGCCTGCACGGCCGGGGTGGCCCAGCCGTCGCATGTCCTGCTGGCCATGGGCGCCGACCCCGAAGCAGCTCGCGGATCGTTGCGATTCTCGTTGGGTCACACCAGCACTGAAGCCGATATCGACGCCGCCCTGCGGGTGCTGCCCGCCGTCGTCGAGCGGGCTCGTCAGGCTGCGCTGGCCAGTTCGTCGCTGGGGGCGCTGCAATGAGGGTGCTGGCAGCGATGAGCGGTGGCGTCGATTCCTCGGTGGCCGCCGCGCGAATGGTCGACGCCGGCCACGAGGTCGTCGGCGTGCACCTGGCGCTGTCCCGTCAGCCCGGCACGCTGCGGACCGGTTCGCGTGGCTGCTGCTCCAAAGAGGACGCCGGGGACGCCCGCCGGGTCGCCGACGTGCTCGGAATCCCGTTCTACGTATGGGATTTCGCCGACAGGTTCGCCGAAGAGGTGATCGACGACTTCGTCTCCTCCTACGAGCGTGGCGAAACCCCCAACCCATGCGTGCGCTGCAACGAGAAGATCAAGTTCTCCGCGCTGGCGGCCAAGGCGCTGGCCCTGGGCTTCGATGCGGTGGCCACCGGGCACTACGCCCGGCTCTCCGAGGGCCGGTTGCGCCGCGCGGTCGACGTCGACAAGGACCAGTCCTATGTGCTCGGCGTGCTGACCGCTCAGCAGTTGCGCCACGCCGCGTTCCCGATCGGTGACACCCCCAAGCCGGCGATCCGCCAGGAAGCCGCAGACCGCGGACTCTCCGTCGCCGAGAAGCCGGACAGCCACGACATCTGCTTCATCCCCTCCGGTGACACCCAGGCGTTCCTCGGCGCCCGGATCGGGGTGCGGCGCGGAACGGTCGTCGACGACGCCAGCGGCGCGGTGCTGGCCGAGCACGACGGGGTGCACGGATTCACCATCGGCCAGCGCAAGGGCCTCGGCATCGCCGGGCCCGGACCCGACGGTCTGCCGCGCTACGTCACCGCGATCGACGCCGAATCGCAGACGGTGCGGGTGGGCGCGAAAGAAGACCTCGAAGTGCGGTCGCTGACCGGCACGCGCCCGGTGTTCACCTCCGGTGTCGCGCTCGCGGGACCGGTCGAATGCGAGGTGCAGGTGCGCGCCCACGGCGGCGTGGTGCCTGCCGTCGCCGAAGTGGTCGGCGACGAGCTGAACGTGGCCCTGCGCACCCCGCTGCGCGGCGTCGCACCGGGGCAGACACTCGTGCTCTACCGGCCTGACCCCGCCGGTGACGAGGTGATCGCCAGCGCGACGATCAGCCGCCGGGAATCTTGTTGAGGATGTTCGTCATCACGATCTCGGGCACCGAATCACCGAAACCGCAGAACGTGACCTCCACCAGAACCGAAGACTTCAGCCGGTAGTTGCGGCCGCACCGGCCGGGCCGGGTGCTCAGCGACTGCGTGTCGCCGTCGACGTCACCGACCAGCCCGGCGCCCATGGACCCGTCGGCGCAGCGATGCACTGTGGTGGAGAGGGTGTTGAACGCCTGCTGTGCGGTGGCCCCGTCGCGGTAGGCCGCGGCCGCTTCGGAGATCAGCGCGCGCCGCGGCGGGTACTGAAAGCTGGTCTTGTGGAAGTCCTCGACGTCGGTCCCGAAGGTGTCGGTCTCGGCGAACAGGAAGCGGCAATCCCGGGGTACCGCCTCGGCGAGGGGCTCGACGTCCACCATCGACTTGCCGTCCATGCTCGGGATGATCGTCACGTCCTGGCCGCCGCCGGTGATGGCCTGGACCTGCGCCTGGCTGAGCATCACCTGGTCGACGTCGACGATGCCCGGGGGACTGAACGGCGGCTCGCCCAGGGCGCGCAGCGGCGCCCCGTCGACCCACTGGGTGCAGCCCGTCAGCAGGGCCGCCGCCGCGCAGCAGGCCACTGCAGCGCGCACCGTCATCCCATCACGTTATGCCCCCGGCCGTGCGGCGCGCCGGGTGTGTCCAATACGGTTGCCCGGTGAGTGTTTTCGCGGCGGCCACCGGTATCGGTTCGTGGCCGGGGTCGGCGCCGCGGGAAGCCGCCGAGATCATGGTCGGGGAGTTGCATCAACTGCCGCATCTGGTGGAGCTGCCGGCCCGCGGCGTGGGTGCGGACATGGTCGGCCGGGCCGGCGCACTGCTGGTCGACATCGCCATCGACACCGTCCCGCGTGGCTACCGAATCGCCGCGCGCCCGGGTGCGGTGACCCGGCGGGCGAAGAGCCTGCTCGACGAGGACATCGACGCCATCGAGGAAGCCTGGGAGAAGGCCGGCGGCCCTGATTCGGGGCGGCCGGTCAAGGTGCAGGCACCGGGTCCGATCACGCTGGCCGCGCAGCTGGAGCTGTCCAACGGACATCGGGCGCTGACCGATGCGGGTGCGGTGCGGGATCTGGCGTCCTCGCTGGCCGAGGGGGTGGCGCGGCACCGGGCCGAGCTGGCCCGACGGTTGGCGACGACGGTAGTCGTGCAATACGACGAGCCGGTGCTGTCGGCTGCGCTGGCCGGCCGGCTGACCGGAGTGACGGCGCTGAACCCGGTGCATCCGGTCGACGAGGCGGTGGCGATCACGCTGCTCGACGAGTGCGTGGCCGGCGCGGGTACTGAGGTGCTGCTGCACAGCTGCGCGGACGTACCCTGGAAGGTGTTGCAGCGCAGCAGTATCCATGCTGTCGCGGTGGATGTGAGCACCCTCGGCGATGCCGATTACGACGGGGTGGGGGAGTTTCTGGATTCGGGCCGTGCAGTGGTGTTCGGTCTGGTGCCGACGAGCGCCCCGGCGGCCAGGCCGTCCGCCGAGGAGGTGGCCGCAGCGGCCGTCGCGATCACCGATCGAATCGGATTCTCCCGCAATGCGATCCGCGACCGCGTCGGCATCAGCCCGGCCTGCGGGCTGGCCGAGTCCGACGCCGCCTGGGCGCGGGTCGCGATCGGGTTGTGTCAGCGGGCAGCGACCGCCGTCGCCGATGATCCGGACGCGATCTAACCGTCCTGCGTACCCGGTCCGGGAAAAATCAAGTGGTCGACTACTCGTAGCGCCCGAAGTCTGTGCCCCTAGCGTTCGGATCAGCGATGGTTCGACGTAAGGGGTGGGACATGGCGGTACTGGGTGAACGGGCTGTTGTACTCGGCGCGAGCATGGCCGGCATGCTCGCCGCCAGGGTGGCCGCCGAACACTATCGGTCGGTGGTGGTGGTCGAGCGCGATCTACCGCCCGCGCGGCCGGCGCACCGCCGCGGAGTGCCACAGGCCGCTCATGGTCACGTGCTCCAAGCGGGCGGGGTCGCCATCCTCGATGAACTCCTTCCCGGTGTCCTCGCCGAGATGGTCGCCGACGGAGCGCCGGTCTGGAGCGACGGCGACCTCGGCCGGGTGTACGTCGAATACGGCGGGCATCGGTTTCTGCGGTCCGGATGCCTGCCCAATCCGGTGGCCGCGTACATGCCCAGCCGGCCATTCCTGGACTGGCATGTGCTGAATCGTCTTTCAGCGTTGTCGAACGTCACTGTGCTCGGTGGCCACGACGTGGTCGGTCTGACGTCGTCACCGGACCGTCAGCGGGTGACCGGAGTGCTGGTCGCGCGCCGGGGTGCCACCGAGGCGGCCACGGAGTTGGACGCGGACTTGGTCATCGACGCCAGCGGCCGAGGATCCCGGGCGCCGGTGTTCTTGGACGATCTGGGGTACGGCCGCCCGCGCGAGGACGAGCTGACGGTGAACCTGTGCTACACCAGTCAGTGGTTGCGAATTCCGGCCGGCGCGATCCACGAACACATGGTGGCGACGTTCCCCAAGCCCGGAGAGACGACCACTGTCGCCCTGCTCAACCACGAGAACGGCACCTGGCTGATGACCGTCGGCGTGATGGCGGGCAACGCGCCTGTCGAGGACTTTGCCGGCATGCTGCGCCTCGCGCGGCGACGACTCCCGAGGCACCTTCTCGAGGTACTCGAATCCGCCGAACCGGTCGGAAACACCGCGCACTACCGCACCCCGTCGAGCCGGTGGCGCCGCTACGACGAGATGCACCGGCGGCCCCAGGGGTTCATCGTCACTGGTGATGCGGTGTGCAGCTTCAACCCGATTTACGGACAGGGGATGACGGTGGCGGCTTTGGAAGCGCTCGCGCTGCAGCGTTGTCTGCGCGGTGGCGACCAGGATCTACCGCGGCGGTTCTTCCGGGCCGCCAGCAAGGTCGTCCGGGTGGCGTGGCGCAATGCCGTCAGCGCAGACCTCTCGCTGCCGGAAATCGAGGGTGAGCGCACCGTCGGGATGCGGATCAACAACAAGTTCGCCGACATGGTGCTCACTGCCGTCGAGACGGATCTGGTGGTCAACAGCCAGTTCTTCCGGGTGTTGAGCATGCTCGATTCGCCGGCCCGGCTGATGCGACCGTCGATCCTTGCGCGCGTAGCACGAGCTAATTTTGCACGCCCGCAACGGGTTCCAGACCGAGAGGTGGCGCTGGCGAGCTAGCTGTCCAGCTGCTTGACCAACCGCGCGGGCGCCTGCAGCCGGAACGAGGCATCGATCAGCTCGGCGACTTCGGTCCAGTCGATCTTGGCAGCGTCGAAGTCCAGGCCCAGCCAGCCGTACGGACCCAGATACGCCGGGTAGAAGAACCGGTGATCCTGCTGCAGCGCTTCGCGCTCGCTGTCGTCCACCTTCACCAGCAGTGCGTGGGCATACCGGATCATCGGGCCTTTTGGGTTCTTCTGGCTGCCGCCGTAGACGGCGAACATCTTCGGCGCCGAGAACGTCGGCCGGCCGTGCGAGATCTTCTCGGTGACCTCGGGCAACGCCAGCGCGATCTCGCGCACCCGGGCCAGGATCGGGTCGGCGTCGTCGAACATGATCGGGTGCGGCATGGTCCCCACCTTCCCATGGCCGACGGCGTCGGTGGGCTCCGATAGCCTGCGAGGGTGGCTCCACAGACGTCCGATCCCGAGGCTGATCCCATCGATCCGGATGTGCGGCGGCGTTGGCAGGATCTTGCCGAAGAGGTGCGTGAGCATCAGTTCCGCTACTACATCAAGGACGCGCCGATCGTGTCCGACGCGGAGTTCGACAAGCTGTTCAACGAACTCCTCGCCCTCGAGGAGCGCTTCCCCGAGCTTCGGGTTCCCGACTCGCCCACCCAATTGGTCGGCGGTGCCGGGTTCGCGACCGACTTCGCCGAGGCCGCCCACCTGGAACGCATGCTGAGCCTCGACGACGTGTTCAACACCGAGGAGCTGGCGGCCTGGTCCAACCGGGTGGAAGCCGAGATCGGCAAGGCCCCGCAGTACCTGTGCGAGCTGAAGATCGACGGTGTCGCGATCGCCCTGGTGTACCGCAACGGCCGGCTGGAGCGTGCCGCCACCCGCGGTGACGGCCGGGTCGGCGAGGACGTCACCAACAACGCCCGCACCATCGACGACATCCCCGAAACCCTCACCGGGACAGACGAATACCCCGTGCCTGCGCTGCTGGAGGTGCGCGGTGAGGTGTTCTTCCGGGTGGCTGACTTCGAGAACCTCAACGCCAGCCTGGTCGAGGAGGGCAAGGCGCCGTTCGCCAACCCGCGCAACAGCGCGGCCGGCTCTCTGCGGCAGAAGAATCCGGCCGTCACCGCGCGGCGGCGGCTGCGGATGATCTGCCACGGACTCGGCCGTACCGAAGGCTTCAGCCCGGCCTCCCTGCACGACACCTACTTCGCCCTGAAGGCCTGGGGTCTGCCGGTCTCCGACCACACCACTCGGGCGGCGGGGCTCGCCGCCGTCGAGGAGAAGATTGTCTACTGGGGCGAGCGCCGCCACGAGATCGAGCACGAAATCGACGGTGTGGTGGTCAAAGTCGACGACTTCGCCCAGCAGCGCCGTCTCGGCGCCACCTCCCGCGCCCCGCGCTGGGCGTGTGCGTACAAGTACCCGCCGGAGGAAGCCCAGACCAAGCTGCTCGACATTCAGGTCAACGTCGGCCGCACCGGCCGCGTCACCCCGTTCGCGATGATGACCCCGGTCAAAATCGCCGGGTCGACCGTCGGCATGGCCACCCTGCACAACGGGTCAGAGGTCAAGCGCAAGGGCGTCCTGATCGGCGACACGGTGATGATCCGCAAGGCCGGTGACGTCATCCCCGAGGTCCTGGGTCCCGTCGTCGACCTGCGCGACGGCTCCGAGCGCGAATTCGTGATGCCCACCCACTGCCCGGAGTGCGGCACCCCCTTGGCTCCCGCGAAGGAGGGTGACGTCGACATCCGCTGCCCCAACGCTCGGTCGTGTCCCGCACAACTGCGTGAGCGGGTGTTTCACCTGGCCGGGCGCGGCGGGCTGGACATCGAAGGGCTGGGCTATGAGGCGGCGACGGCGCTGCTGGCGGCCAAGGTCATCACCGACGAGGGCGACCTGTTCAGCCTCACCAGCGCCGACCTGCTGACGTCGGATTTCTTCACGACGAAGGACGGCGCGCTGTCGGCCAACGGCGCCCGGTTCCTGGTCAATCTGCAACAGGCCAAGGACCGGCCGCTGTGGCGGATCCTGGTGGCGTTGTCCATCCGGCACGTGGGGCCGACCGCGGCGCGCGCGCTGGCGGTGGCGTTCGGCAGCCTCGACGCCATCATGGCGGCGTCCGAGGAACAGCTCGCCGACGTCGAGGGTGTCGGACCGACGATCGCGGCGGCCCTGGTCGAGTGGTTCGCCGTCGACTGGCATCGCGCGATCATCGACAAGTGGCGGGCCGCCGGCATGCGGATGGAAGACGTTCGCGACTCCTCGATAACGCCTACGCTGCAAGGGCTTTCGATCGTGGTCACCGGGTCGCTGCCGAACTTCTCCCGCGATGAGGCCAAGGAGGCGATCATCAGCCGCGGCGGTAAGGCGGTCGGCTCGGTGTCGAAGAAGACGTCCTACGTCGTGGCGGGAGATTCACCGGGTTCGAAGTACGACAAGGCCGTCGAGCTGGGTGTGCCGATCCTCGACGAGGACGGGTTTCGCACCCTGCTGGAACAGGGCCCGCCGCCCGCCGACGCCGATTCCGACGCCGACGAGTGAATCAGCGCAGGATCGTCGCGACGATCCCGGCCAGGTAGCCCAGCCGGGCCACCTCGGACGGACGGAACAGCGGGCCGCCCGGGCGGCCAAGCAGCACAGCGATATTCGGATCACCCAGCGGCGCGGCGGCCAGTGTGGTGTCCATGTCGCGCCACACCTGCGGCACCCACTCGGCGGTGCCGTCGAGAGCCTCGGCATGCGCCAGCGGCAGCCACGGCGCCGACGTGGCCGGGGTCTCCGGTGCACCGGGGCTGCCGACAATGCGCTCGACGCCCGACTCCGAGTTCCGTGCCACCGTGCACCAGCCCACCCGCAGCACGCGCGGGGCCTCCTCAGCGAGCACCTGCAGCTTGGCGTCCCGGCTGCCGGCCGCGGCGATGTGGTCGATCAGCTCCAGTTCGCGGTGGGCCTCCAGCAGCCCGGTGTGCGGCCGGATGGTGTCGACCCGCACACCCTTGATCTGCTCGGCGGCCGTGATCAGCCTGTCGGGCATCGCGCCGAGCGGCAGTTCGACCACCAGGTCGTCGATCGCCCAGCCGGCTCCGCGCTCGACGACGTCGAGGGACAGGATGTCGGCGCCGACGGTGCCCAGGGCGACGGCGAGCGAGCCGAGGCTACCGGGCCGGTCGACCAGCTGGACCCGCAGCAGATACGAAGGCACGCGGACACTGTTTCATAGCCGCCTGGATGTCGCCTCCTACGCCGACACTGCAGTTGTTCGCGGCTGCTCTCGACGTTCACGTACAACACCTGCAGTCTGAGCGAGGAAGTGCGGTCACCTAGGCTTGACCACCGTGTCCCAGATCTCCCGCGACGACGTCGCCCGGCTAGCCAAGCTGGCCCGGCTGGCCCTGACCGACCACGAACTCGACAGCTTCGCCGGCCAGCTCGACGCCATTTTGGAGCACGTCAGCCAGATTCAGGCCGTCGACACGTCCGATGTGAAGCCGACCGACAACCCGCTGAAAGACGTCAACGTCACCCGGCCCGACGTGGTTCAGGCGTGCCTGACGCAGGAGGAAGCGTTGGCCGAGGCGCCGTCGTCGGCCGAGGGCCGGTTCGCCGTGCCGCAGATTCTCGGGGAGTCCCAGTGAGCGACCTGATCCGGCTCGACGCTGCCACCCTCGGCGAAAAGATCGCGGCCAAGGAGGTCTCCTCGGTCGAGGTCACCCAGGCCTGCCTGGATCAGATCGCCGCCACCGACGAGCGTTACCACGCCTTCCTGCACGTCGCCGCCGACGAGGCGCTGGCCAGTGCCGCGCGCATCGACGCCGCCGTCGCCGCCGGGGAGAGCCTGCCGTCACCGCTGGCCGGTGTGCCGCTGGCGCTCAAGGACGTCTTCACCACCACCGACATGCCCACGACATGCGGCTCGAAGATCCTCGAGGGCTGGACGTCGCCGTACGACGCGACCGTGACCGCGCGGCTGCGCGCCGCCGGGACCCCGATCCTCGGCAAGACCAACATGGACGAGTTCGCCATGGGCAGCTCGACGGAGAACTCCGCTTACGGCCCGACCCGCAATCCCTGGGACACCGACCGGACGCCCGGCGGCTCCGGCGGCGGTAGCGCCGCCGCACTCGCCGCCTTCCAGGCACCGCTGGCCATCGGCTCCGACACCGGCGGCTCGATCCGCCAGCCCGCCGCACTGACCGCCACCGTCGGGGTCAAACCCACCTACGGCACGGTGTCGCGGTACGGGCTGGTGGCGTGCGCGTCGTCGCTGGACCAGGGTGGGCCCTGCGCCCGCACGGTGCTGGACACCGCGCTGCTGCACTCGGTGATCGCCGGGCACGACCCGCGCGACTCCACGTCGGTCGACGCCCAGGTTCCCGACGTCGTCGCGGCCGCGAAGGCCGGCGCCACCGGCGACCTGTCGGGTGTGCGGATCGGCGTGGTCAAGCAGCTGCGCAACGGCGAGGGCTATCAGCCGGGCGTGCTGTCCTCGTTCAACGCCGCCGTCGAGCAGCTCGAAGCGCTGGGCGCACAGGTCAGCGAGGTCGACTGCCCGCACCTGGACTACTCGCTGTCGGCGTACTACCTGATCCTGCCCTCGGAGGTGTCGAGCAACCTGGCGCGCTTCGACGCCATGCGCTACGGCCTGCGGGTCGGTGACGACGGCACTCGCAGCGCCGAAGAGGTGATGGCCCTGACGCGGGCGGCCGGATTCGGCCCAGAAGTCAAGCGCCGCATCATCATTGGCACCTATGCGCTGTCGGCGGGCTATTACGACGCCTACTACAACCAGGCCCAGAAGGTCCGGACACTGATCGCCGGTGACCTCGACGCCGCCTACCAGAAGGTGGACGTGCTGGTGTCCCCGGCGACCCCCACCACCGCGTTCCGGCTGGGGGAGAAGGTCGACGATCCACTGGCGATGTACCTGTTCGACCTGTGCACGCTGCCCTTGAACCTGGCCGGGCACTGCGGAATGTCGGTGCCGTCCGGCCTTTCGGCCGACGACAACCTGCCGGTCGGCCTGCAGATCATGGCGCCTGCCCTGGCCGACGATCGGCTCTATCGGGTAGGAGCCGCCTATGAGACTGCCCGCGGTTCGCTGCCAACGGCGGTCTGACGGGGCAGGATAGGTCCCATGCGTATCGGAGTGCTGACCGGTGGGGGTGACTGTCCGGGCCTGAACGCGGTGATCCGGGCTGTGGTGCGGACCTGCGACGCCCGATACGGGTCGTCGGTTGTCGGGTTCCTCGACGGCTGGCGGGGGTTGCTCGAGGACCGCCGGATCCAGTTGCACAACGACGACCGCAACAACCGGTTGCTCGCCAAGGGCGGCACCATGCTGGGCACCGCCCGCACGAATCCGGACAAGTTGCGCGCCGGGCTGGACGACATCAAGCAGACGTTGGAAGACAACGGGATTGACGTGCTCATCCCGATCGGTGGCGAAGGCACCCTGACCGCCGCGCACTGGCTGTCCGAGGAGGGTGTGCCCGTCGTCGGTGTGCCCAAGACCATCGACAACGACATCGATTGCACCGACGTGACATTCGGCCACGACACCGCTCTGCAGATCGCCACCGATGCCATCGACCGGCTGCACAGCACCGCCGAGTCGCATCAGCGGGTGATGCTCGTCGAGGTGATGGGACGGCACGCAGGCTGGATCGCGCTGAGCGCCGGGCTGGCCTCCGGCGCGCACATGACGCTGATCCCCGAGCAGCCGTTCGACGTCGAAGAGGTGTGCCGGCTGGTCAAGAAGCGCTTCCAGCGCGGGGAGTCCAGCTTCATCATCGTGGTCGCTGAAGGCGCCAAGCCCGCCGAGGGCTCGATGCAGCTGCGGCAGGGCGGCACCGACGAGTTCGGTCACGAACGCTTCACCGGGGTGGCCCAGCAGCTGGCCGTCGAGGTGGAGAAGCGGATCAAGAAGGAAGTCCGGGTCACCGTGCTCGGCCACGTGCAGCGCGGCGGCACCCCGACCGCCTACGACCGGGTGCTGGCCACCCGGTTCGGGGTGAACGCTGCCGACGCCGCGCATGCCGGCGAGTACGGGATGATGGTGTCGCTGCGCGGCCAGGACATCGGCCGGGTTCCGTTGGCCGAGGCGGTGCGTCAGCTGAAGCTGGTGCCGCAGACCCGTTACGACGACGCCGCCGCGTTCTTCGGCTGATCTATTCGCCCATTCCCGCGGCGACGAAGTCCACAACGGCTGCCACCGCGTCGGCGGCGGCTGGCCCGCTGCCCCTGACCCGCAGCTGATCGCCCAGCCGACTGTCGAGGCTGACGAGCATGATCATGCTGTCGGCGGCCACCGGGCCGATGTCACGGGTCAGGTTCGCGATGGTTACCGTCGCATCGAAGGCGCTCAGTCGGGCGACCAGCTTCGCCGCGGGGCGGGCGTGAAACCCGTTGGCATTCACCACTTCTACGTCGCGAGTGACGTCGTGTGCGTCGCCAGTCTCGGGTGCCGCGGCTGGGGTTGAGAAGTCGCCGAGGTGTTCCTGCTTGGCCGCCAGCCCGCGCAGTGCCTCGGCGGCCACGTCGTGCAGAGGCGCCCCGGCCGCGGCGGTGACGACGGCGGCCACCAACCCCTCGACCAGGGGTGCCGAGCACAGAGTGACCCGTGCGGCCACGTCGCTGTCGAGGAGCTCCAGGGCCAGCTCCGCCGACATCACCGCGCTACCGAGGTCCATCAGCACCAGGACACCATCGGGACTGTCGGCGTGTTCGATCGCGGCGGCCACGGCCGTGGCATCGGTCCCAAAGGTCGACTCGTCTAACCCGGCCGCCACCGCCACGGTCGGGCCGGTGCCGTGCGTCATCTCCTCGGCCAAGCCGACGGCGGCCCGCGCCAGGGCCCGGCTGTGCGACACGACGACTACACCGATCACGAGAGCGCTGCCGCTGCGGTCTCCAGCAGCAGGGTGGCACTCGTCGCGCCCGGGTCCTGGTGGCCCGCACTGCGTTTCCCGAGATAACTGGCCCGGCCCTTGCGGGCGACCATCGGCGTGATCCGGTCCCGGCCCTCGGCGGCGGCGGTGGCCGCGGCTGCCAGTGCCGCCGCGATGCCCTGGTCCGCGGCGGTGTCGTAGGCGGTCGCGGCCGCGGCCAGCGCGTCGTACATCGTCTTGTCATCCAGCTCGGCCTTGCCGCGAGCCTGCACACCCTGCACTCCGGCGCGCAACGCGACACCAAACGTCGTCACGTCGACCGGGTCGGCGCCCTGCAGCGCGGCACCCAGCCGCAGGAAGAACGTTCCGTACAGCGGTCCGCTGGCCCCGCCGACACTGCTGACCAGTGTCATGCCGACCTTCTTGAACAGCGCGTCGGCGGAGTCGAACGTGGTGCCGTCCAGCACGGCGACGACGGCGGCCATGCCGCGGTCCATGTTGATGCCGTGATCGGCGTCCCCGATCGCCGAATCCAGCTCGGTCAACAGTGCGGCGTTGGCATGGATGGCGGCGGCGAACTCCCGCAGCCAGGCGCCGAAGGTATCGACCGTCATGGCCATATCAGGCACCCCACCGCATGCCGGGCGTGTTCACCGGGGCATCCCACAGCCGGACCAGCTCGTCGTCGACCTTGAGCAGCGTCACCGAGCAGCCCGCCATCTCCAGCGAGGTGATGTAGTTGCCGACCAGCGACCGCGCGATCGTGATGCCCGCCTTGTCGAGCAGGTGCGCGACCTCGTGGTACATCACGTAGAGCTCGAGCAGCGGCGTACCGCCCATGCCGTTGACGAAGGCGATCACCGGATCCCCAGCCCGAAACGGCAGGTCCGCCACGATCTGGTCGACCAGCAGCGCAGCGATCTCCTTGGCGGGAGCCAGGGGGATCCGCCGGCGTCCCGGCTCGCCGTGAATGCCGATGCCCAGCTCCATCTCGTCGTCGCCGAGCTCGAATGTCGGCTTGCCGGCCGCCGGCACGGTGCAGGAGGTGAGTGCCACGCCCATGCTTCGGCCTTGGGCGTTGACCGTGCGGGCGATCTCGGCCACCTCGGCCAGGGGCCGGCCCTGCTCGGCGGCCGCGCCGGCGATCTTCTCCAGCAGTACCGTCACTCCGACCCCACGCCGGCCCGCCGTGAACAGGCTGTCCTGCACGGCCACGTCGTCGTCGGTGATCACCGCCACCACGTCGATTCCTGTTTCGGCAGAGACCATTTCGGCGGCCATCTCGAAATTCATCACATCGCCGGTGTAGTTCTTCACGATGTGCAGCACGCCGGCGCCGCCATCGACTCCGCGGGTAGCGGCGATGATCTGATCCGGCACGGGGGAGGTGAACACCTCACCGGCGCAGGCGGCATCCAACATGCCGAGCCCGACGAATCCGCCGTGCATCGGCTCGTGCCCCGATCCGCCACCGGACACCAGACCGACCTTGCCCGACACCGGGGCATCCTTTCGGAAGACCACTCGGTTGTCATGGTCCACCCGCAGCCGGTCACCGTGGGCGGCCGCGAGTCCCAGAAGCGCTTCACCGACGACATCGGCGGGGTTATTGATCAGCTTCTTCACGCAGCCATCTGAGCACGCGGGCACGGCGCTCACAACGGTCGCTGTCTGCTCGCGGGGAAAGGCGGCCCTACTAGGATTGGCGTCATGACTGCTGCTGCGCAGGCTGACCTGCTCGACTACGACGTCATCGCCCGCTTCGACCCGGTGCTCGGGCTCGAGGTGCATGTCGAGCTGTCGACGGCCACCAAGATGTTCTGCCCCTGCGCGACGACGTTCGGCGCCGAGCCCAACACCCAGGTGTGCCCGGTCTGCCTCGGTATGCCGGGCGCGTTGCCGGTGCTCAACGAGGCCGCCGTGGAGTCGGCCATCCGCATCGGTTTGGCGCTGAACTGCAGCATCGCGCCGTGGTCGCGGTTCGCGCGGAAGAACTACTTCTATCCCGACCAGCCGAAGAACTATCAGATCTCGCAGTACGACGAGCCGATCGCGTTCGACGGCTACCTCGATGTCCCGCTGGACGACGGCAGCACATTCCGCGTCGCCATCGAGCGCGCGCACATGGAGGAGGACACCGGCAAGCTCACGCACGTCGGTGGCGACACCGGCCGCATCCACGGCGCGACCACATCGCTGCTCGACGTCAACCGGGCTGGGGTTCCGCTGATCGAGATCGTCACCAAGCCCATCGAGGGTGCCGGTGAACGCGCGCCCGAGGTGGCCCGCGCCTACGTGACGGCGCTGCGGGATCTGTTGCGCGCGCTGGATGTCTCCGATGTGCGGATGGATCAGGGCTCACTGCGCTGTGACGCCAACGTGTCGCTGCGCCCGATCGGTCAGGCCGAGTTCGGCACGCGCACCGAGACCAAGAACGTCAACTCACTCAAGAGCGTCGAGGTGGCGGTCCGCTACGAAATGCGCCGTCAGGCAGCCATTCTCGTCGACGGCGGCACAATCCATCAGGAGACCCGCCACTTCCACGAGGAGGGCTTCACCTCGCCCGGGCGTGACAAGGAGACCGCCGAGGACTACCGGTATTTCCCGGAGCCCGACCTCGAGCCGGTCGCGCCGAGTGACGAATTGGTGGCGCGGCTGCGCGACACCATTCCGGAGCTTCCGTGGTTGTCTCGCAAGCGAATTCAGGAAGAGTGGGGCGTCTCCGACGAGGTGATGCGCGACCTGGTGAACGCGGGTGCCGTCGAGCTGGTGAGCGCGACGGTCGAGGCGGGCGCCAGCAGCGAACAGGCGCGCGCCTGGTGGGGAAACTTCCTGGTGCAGAAGGCCAATGAAGCGGGCATGGAACTCGCAGCGTTGCCGATCTCGCCGGCCCAGGTCGCCAAGGTCGTCGCGCTCGTCGACGAGGGCAAGCTGTCGAACAAGCTGGCCCGTCAGGTCATCGAGGGTGTGTTGGCCGGTGAAGGTGAGCCCGAGCAGGTGATGACCGATCGCGGGCTGGCATTGGTGCGGGACGACTCGCTGATCCAGACCGCCGTCGATGAGGCGCTGGCCGCCAACCCCGACATCGCCGAGAAGATCCGCGGCGGCAAGGTGCAGGCGGCCGGTGCGATCGTCGGTGCGGTGATGAAGGCGACCAAGGGTCAGGCCGACGCCGCGCGCGTACGTGAACTCGTCATGGCCGCGTGCGGTCAGTCGTAGAACTACTGGCGCTGGCCGAGCCACCAGCGGTCGTGCAACCGCTTGCAGTGTCGCGCCGACAGCGGCTCGAGCCCGTCGTAGCCCGGCAGCACCGCCGCCGCCCCGGTGAAGTCCTGGTGGGCGGTGTAGTCGGTGGTGACGATGACCGTCGCCAGCCCAGCACCCCTGGCGGCCTGTAGCCCCACGGCGGAGTCTTCGACGGCCATCGCGGCATCGGGCCGGATCCCCAGTTCGTGCAGCGCCCGCTGGTAGGCCTCCGGATCGGGCTTGAGTCTGGTGACGTCGTCGCCGGTGATCGTCACCTCGACCACGCCGTCACCGATGAGCTGACGAACCAGCGGCTCCACCCACGAGCGACGCCCGGTGGTCGCGATCCCGATGCGGATGCCGGCGCAGTGCAGACCCCAGATCAGGTCCAGCAACCCCGGCCGGGGGTCGATGTCGCCGTTGAGGATCGAGTCGCGGAACAACGCGGTCTTGGTGCGGTGCACCGCGGTGGCCAACTCGCCGGCGGCCTGGCCGTATCCGCGGTCGAGCAGGTCGGCGGCGATGCGGCGCTCGCCGCCGGTGATCCGCAGCAGCCGGCCGTACTCGGCGACATCCCAGTACACGTTGAGCCCGTGGTGGGCGAAGGCGGCGTTGAAGGCCAGGCGGTGACCGTCGCGTTCGGTGTCGGCGATCGTCCCGTCGACGTCGAAGATGACGGCTTCTAGAGCGGGCACGTCGGCATAGGCGCAACGCGCCCGATCCCACCAGAACGAGCGGTTCCTGGTAATGGTGTCCGCGTGCATGACCGCCACCCACGCAGTATGAGCTGGGCCGATGCCCACCGGCATCCCCCGATAGGGGGGTTGGGGTAGCCAAACGTCACCCATGCCATAGTCGGCCTCCATCTACCTACCGGCCGGCGGCCAGGACGTGGTGCATCAGCACCATCTGGGTGATGGCCAGCGGGGTGCTGCGTTCGTCGGCGCCGATCCGGCCCAGCGCCTCGGGGACCGCCGACCCGTCGCGGCCGAGTGCATGCCACACCATCTTCTCGGCGGTGGCACTTTCCTCCGGGCTGGCGTAGCCGTGCACGTGCACGCTGTCGACCGGTCGCCCGTCACCATCGCGGGCGAGGCGCATGTGGATGGTGCGCGCCATTCCCGGCGCCAGCGCCTCCGAGAGGTCGGGCTGCTGGATGGTGGTGCGCAGCAGCAACGACGCCGAGAGTGGCGTGCCGGGCGCATCGTCGCGGGCCTCGATGGGGGCGAAGCGGACGACGATGTCGGCGTGCGAGCGCTGGGGGCGGATGAACTGCGCGGATTCGGCTTCCCGTTCGACCAGTTCGGCCAGTACCTGCTCCTCGGTGTAGCCACGGCTGGTGGTGTCACGGGTGATCTTCCAGGACCGCCGGATCTGCTCGGGTGGGTCGAGGTAGACGGTGACGTCGAAGCAGGCCCGCGCCAGCTTGCTATGCAGCGGCAGCAGCCCCTCGACGATGATCACCTCGGCGGGCTCGACGAGCTGCGGACGGATCAACCGCCCGGTGCTGTGGTCGTAGACCGGTTTGAGGATCGGTTGGCCGGTGGCCAGCAACTGCAGGTGCTGGGCCAGGATCGGTAGGTAATGGCAGTCCGGGTGCAGCGCGGTGAACGGTTTGTGCGCGCGGTCGTAGCGGTGATAGTCGTCGGTGGACAACATCGTGCATCGCTGCGGGCCGAGGGCGTCGACGATCCCCTGGGCGACCGTCGACTTGCCTGCCGCGCTATCTCCGGCAATGGCCAGCAGTACCGGCCGACGACGGTCCTCGTGCGAGGCGCGACGAATGCGAATCATCTTGTCAGCCATCGCTATCCGGGGGTTTGCCGGTGGATTGGCCGACAACTCGCAGTGCGGTCTCGGCCACCGCGGCCGCCGACAAGCCGAGGTGTTCGGCGACCTGCGGCCCGGGCCCGCTCTCACCGAAGCGGCTGATGCCCACCACGGCGTCACCCGGCCCGGCCAGTGCACGCCAGCCGGTCGGGACGCCCCCTTCGATCCACACCGTGGGCGTCTCGGGGCGGTCGTTCGGGTCGCGCGCGGCCTCAAGCCACTCCCGGCACATCACCGATGTGACGGCGGTATCCACGCCGCGTTCGGCCAGTAGGTCGGCGGCCTGCAGCGCCAGGGCGACCTCGGAACCGGATGCGCCGAGCACGACGTCGGCCCGCTCCCGTGCGGTGCGAACGGTGCGGGCGCCGTGCACGCGGATGTCCTCGAGGCCGGCGGCGCCGAGCCCCGGCAGATCCTGGCGGGACAGGACCAGCGCGGTGGGTCCGTCCAGGTTGGCGGCGGCGAGTTCCCAGGCCAGCGCGCTCTCGGCGGCATCGGCCGGCCGTAGCACCGTGAGCCCGGGGATCAGCCGCAGCGACTCGAGCTGTTCGATGGG
Organism: Mycolicibacterium crocinum; assembly: GCF_022370635.2. The sequence continues at coordinate 2,149,339 of NZ_CP092362.2, forward strand.
CTGATGGGTAGGCCCGTCCTCGCCGACGTGCACGGAGTCGTGGGTGAACAGATAGAGGACCGGCAACCGCATCAGCGCCGAGAGGCGAAGTGCGGGGCGCAGGTAGTCGGCGAACACCAAGAACGTGCTGCCGAACGGTCGCAGTCCGCCGTGTAGAGCGATTCCGTTCATGACCGCGGCCATGGCGTGCTCGCGGATTCCGAAGTGAATGGTGCGTCCCGCGTAGTCCCCGGGGGCGATATCGCCCCCGGGGATCGCGGTGTTGGTCGACGCCGCAAGGTCGGCGGATCCGCCGATCAGTCCGGGGTACACCTCGGCGAGCGCGGTCAGCGCCGCTCCGGAGGCCTTGCGGGTGGCCATGGTCGACTCCGCGACCTCGCCACTCAGCTGAGTCAGGACGTCCACGGTCGCCGGTTCCGGCACCCGGTCGAGCGGGAAATGTTGTGCCAGTCCCGGATTCGCCTCTTCCCAGTCGGCGTGGACCTGCTCCCAGACGGCGCGGGCGGCGCCGCCCTGCGCGGCGGCGGCCAGCGCGGTATCGGAAACCGCTGTCGGAAAGTGGAATTCGGTGTCCGGCCAGTCCAATCGGGCCCGCATGGCGGCGAGTGTCTGCGGCCCCAGCGGACTGCCATGGGCCTTCGAGGTGCCCTCGACTCCGGGAGCGCCGTAGCCGATGGTGGTCTTCACCCGGATGAACGTCGGCCGGTCCTCGTTCTCCCGCGCCGCGGCGAACGCGCGATCGAGGGCAGGCACGTTATTGCCGTCCTCGACGCGCAGCACGTGCCATCCGTAGGCGGTGAAGCGGGCTTCGACGTCGTCGGCGCAACTGCGCTGCGCAGCCCCATCGATGGTGATGTCGTTGTCGTCGAAGATGACTGCCAGCTTGCCGAGACCGAGTCGCCCGGCCAGCGATGCCGCCTCGTGGCTGATGCCTTCCATCAGGCAGCCGTCACCGGCCAGCACCCACACGCGGTGATCGACGACGGTGTGCTCGTCGGTGTTGCAGCGGTGGGCCAACATTCGTTCGGCCAGAGCCATTCCCACCGCGTTGGCCAGTCCCTGACCCAGCGGGCCGGTGGTGGTCTCGACACCGGGGGTGTGGCCGTACTCGGGGTGTCCGGGAGTCTTGGATCCGAGCTGCCGGAACCGGCGCAGCTCGTCAGCGGGCAGGTCGTAACCGAACACGTGTAGCAGGGCGTACAGCAGCATCGAGCCATGGCCTGCCGAGAGCACGAACCGGTCCCGGTCCGGCCAGTTCGGATTGGCCGGGTCGTGGCGCAGATGCCGCGACCACAACGTCCATCCAATGCCGGCCGCGCCGAGCGGCAAGCCGGGGTGACCGCTGTTGGCCGCCTGCACGCCGTCGGCGGCCAGGAACCGAATCGTGTTGAGCGCGAGTAGATCCAGCTCGCTGGTTCGAGCTTCGTCCTCGACACTTGGGGCCACGGTCATCGCAGGACCAGCCGTTGCGTTGCGGCAGTGCGCATTTCATGTGCGCGGTCGCTCATGCTGCCTGGTCCGCTGAACAATGCGGAACCGGTACAGAACACGTCGGCGCCGGTAGCGGCGGCCGCGCCGATGGTCGCAGTGTTGATTCCGCCGTCGACCTCGAGCTCGATATCCAAGCCGCGCCGGTCGATCTCGGCGCGCGCCGCGGCGATCTTGGGTTCCATGTCGGCCAGATAGCGTTGGCCGCCGAAACCGGGGTTGACCGTCATCACCAGCAATAGATCGGTCACGTCGAGGACGTTGACGACGGCGTCCAGTGGTGTCGCCGGGTTGAGCGCTACTCCCGCCAGTGCTCCGAGATCCCTGATGTGCGACAGGGTTCGATGCAGATGGCGGCAGGCTTCTGCGTGCACGATGACGATCTGGCATCCCGCGTCGACCCAGCGGTGCAACATCGGATCGGGGTCGTCGACCATGAGGTGTGCCTCGAAGCCGATCGGGGTGCGGCCGCGGTTGGCGGCGATCACGTCCGGCCCGAACGTCAGGTTGGGCACGAATGACCCGTCCATCACATCCCATTGGATGCGGTCGATACCGGCCTTGTCGATCTGCTCGACGTCACGGCCGAGCTCGGCGAAGTCCGCCGGCAGCACCGAGGCAACCAGCTTGGGTGCCGATATCGTCCTCACGCTCATCAGCGCGCACCTCCTTATATCTGGGGCGAATGCTAGGACCGGCGGGCCGGGGCTGATGTCCCCCGAAGGGGGGACCGATCGAGTTAAGTTGCCGGGATTGAAAAGAGCTGTGCCTTATCGTGGTCGCATGACCGCGCCGACGACGAATGGACCCGTGCGAGTCGTTCTCGTCGACGATCACGAGATGGTCATCGAAGGTCTCAAGGCCATGCTCTCCCCGTTCAAGAATCGAGTGCGGGTGGTGGGGGAGGCCGTGGGTGTCGACATGGCGCTGAACGTGATCGCCAGCCTCAAGCCCGACATCGTGCTGTGCGACGTGCGGATGCAAGGTGCCAGCGGTCTTGATCTGTGCCGCGCGGTTCGCGAGCGCGACCCCGAGCGCAAAGTGATCCTGTTGTCGGTCTACGACGACGAGCAGTATCTGTTCCAGGCATTGCGGGTCGGCGCGTCGGGATATCTGCTGAAGGGCATCAGCAGTGACGAACTCGTGCGGCAACTCGAACTAGTGCAGGGCGGGGCGACGGCGATCGACCCCGGCCTGGCGGCCCGTGCCGTCGACACGGCAGCCCGGTTGCAACGCGACGAATTCTGGCCGGGTGCGCGCCACGGCCTGACCCAACGCGAAAGCGAGATCCTGTCGTTCGTCGTGACCGGGCTGTCCAACCGCGGTATCGCCACCAAGTTGGTGATCGGTGACGAGACCGTGAAGAGCCACCTTCGGTCGATCTACCGCAAGCTCGGGGTCAGCGACCGCACCAGCGCCGTGGCCACCGCACTGCGGGAGGGCATCTTCCAGTGATGCCGACCGGAGGTCTCGGCGCTCACGACGTCCACGGCCTGGTCGACGCCGACCGCGAGGTGGCGCTGCTGCTCGACATCATCGCCGCCACCTCCAGCGGACCCGGAGTGGAACCGATGGCCGCCGCGGTGGCCCGGATGATCACCGCCGCCACCGCGTCCGACGTGTGCTTCGTTCACGTCCTCGACGACACCGACCGCTCGCTGACTCTGGCCGGTGCCACTCCGCCGTTCGACGAGCAGGTCGGCCGGGTGCGGCTGCCGCTGGGGTCGGGGGTCTCGGGTTGGGTGGCCAGCCATCGCGAGCCGGTGGTGATGATCAGCAACAAGGAGGACGATCCGCGCTACGTGCCGATCGTGTCGCTACGGGGGTCGGATTTCACCTCGATGGCGTCGGTGCCGATGGAGACCGAGCCCGGCGGTCTGGTCGGAGTTCTCAACGTACACACCATTTCTCGGCGCGACTTCACCCCGCGTGACATTCAGCTGCTGCTGGTGATCGGTCGGCTGATCGCCGGGGCGCTGCACCAGGCACGGCTGCACCGGCAGCTCAGCGCCCGCGAGCGGGCCCACGAGAACTTCGCCGAGCAGGTGATCGCCGCTCAGGAAAGCGAGCGCCGCCGGCTGGCCGCCGACATCCACGACGGCATCTCACAACGCCTGGTCAGCCTCACCTACCGGCTGGACGCCGCAGCGCGGGCCGTGGACGACGCCGAGACGGCCGAGGCCGTCGAACAGATCGAGAAGGCGCGTGATCTGGCCGACCTCACACTCGCCGAGGCCCGCTCGGCCATCGGCGGTCTGCGCCCTCCGGTGCTCGACGACCTCGGCCTGGCCGGCGGGCTGGCCAGCCTGGCCGCCTCGATCATGGAAGTGGACTTGGAACTCGAGCTCGCCGACGAGCGGCTGCCCGAGCACATCGAGGTCGCGCTGTACCGCATCGCTCAGGAGAGCCTGCAGAACGTCGTCAAGCACTCTCGCGCGCTGACGGCGACGGTGTCGTTCACCGTCGCCGACGGTGTTGCCTGGCTCGAGGTGTCCGACAACGGGATTGGCTTCGACCCGGGCGAGGAACGGGTGCCGGGCACCAATAATGTCGGCGGTTACGGCATGTTGTCGATGGCCGAGCGGGCCGAGCTCGTCGGCGGTAGGCTCGCGGTCCGGGCGCGACCCGGCTCGGGAACCACTGTGACGGTGACGATTCCGCTCGACGTCAGCGATACGGCTCAGACCGACTGAAGCTCGCCGCGCATCCGCACCGCCGCCGCGTTGGCCGCGACGTGCGCCGACAGCGCCGCCTGACCGTCGCCGATTCGTTCCTCGTCGCCGCGCCAGGCCGCGAGCGCCGGTGACACCAGTGCCCGCCCGAACGAGAAGGTCAGCGGCCACGGAGTGTCGTAGCTCTGCATCGCGGCCAGGTTCGCGGTGGCCCGCTGCGGGGGCTGACCGCCGGAGAGGAATGCCACCCCCGCGAGGTCGCCGGGCCAGCTGCGCAGCACGTCGACCGTGGCGGCGGCCACCTCGTCGGGGCTGGCCGGGTGCGGATGTTCTGAGCCCTCGGTGACCATATTCGGCTTCAGCACGATCCCGGCCAGGTCGACATTGAGTAGCGCCAGCTGCTCGCGCACGCTCTGGTGGACGGCGGCGGTGACCTCGGCACAGCGCCCGATGCCGTGGGCGCCGGCCATCAGCACCTCGGGTTCGACGATCGGGACCAGGCCCGCCTCCTGGCAGGCCGCCGCGTACCGCGCCAGCGCATTGGCGTTGGTCACGATCGAACCGCGGCTGGGTGTGTTGCCGGTGATGATGAACACCGCACGCCACTTCGCAAACGCCGCACCGGTTTTCGCGTATTCGGCCAGACGCTCGGCCAAGCCGTCGAGACCCTCGGTCACGGTCTCACCGGGAAGACCGGGGCAGGGTTTGGCACCGGTGTCGACCTTGATGCCGGGCAGGATCCCCCGGACGCGGCACGCGTCGGGAAAGGGGGTGCCGTCGGCCAACGTCTGGTTCAGCGTCTCATCGCAGAAGATGATGCCCGAGACGCCGTACGCCAAATCCGGTGCTGTCGAGAGCAATTCACGGTAGTCGCGACGACTGAGCGCGGTGGGTTCGACGCCGGCGTTCTTCAGCCGGGATGACATCGTGCCGATGCTCTCGTCGGCGGCCAGAATGCCCTTGCCGAATGTGGTCATCTGCTGGGCGATCTGTCGAATCGTGGTCATGGCAAGCCTCCCTGGTTGCGGGTTCTGGCGCGAGCAGACAGAAACTCGTCTCAAAGTGCCTCAAATTGTGCGACTTTGCGTCTGCTCGTCGTGCTCCGGTCACGGTAGGGACGGTCGAGCGGTCAAACCTCACCCAAGCGGTGGACGGTTCGGGGGAGTAATCGATAGTGAAGTAATCAGTCAAGAATTAGGGCAGAATTCTAGATAGACAGGTTCAGTGTCGGACGGGCAGCATTCGGGGCATGACGCAGAGATGGAACGCGGGGGTCATCCCCTACGCAGAGATGGGTTACTGGCAGCCGGACTACGTGCCGAAGGACTCCGACGTCCTGTGCGCGTTCCGGATCACCCCGCAGGACGGTGTGCCACCCGAAGAGGCCGGCGCCGCTGTCGCGGGCGAGTCCAGCACGGCGACCTGGACGGTGGTGTGGACCGACCGGCTCACGACGTTCGAGCATTATCAGGCCAAGTGTTATCGGGTCGACGCGGTGCCGGGCACACCCGGGCAGTGGATCGCCTGGATCGCCTACGACCTGGACCTGTTCGAGGAGGGCTCGATCGCCAACCTCACCAGCTCGATCATCGGCAATGTCTTCGGCTTCAAACCGCTGAAGGCACTGCGGCTGGAAGACATGCGGATCCCCACCCAGTACGTCAAGACCTTCCAGGGACCCGCGCACGGAATCGTCATGGAGCGTGAGCATCTGGGCAAGTTCGGCCGCCCGCTGCTGGGCGCCACCACCAAGCCCAAGCTCGGACTCTCGGCACGCAACTACGGCCGCGTGGTCTACGAGGCCTTGCGCGGCGGACTGGACTTCACCAAGGACGACGAGAACATCAACTCCCAGCCCTTCATGCGCTGGCGCGACCGGTTCCTCTACTGCATGGAGGCGGTCAACCGCGCCCAGGCGTCCACCGGCGAGATCAAGGGCCACTACCTCAACATCACCGCCGGGACCATGGAGGAGATGTACGAGCGGGCCAACTTCGCCGCCGAACTGGGCTCGGCGATCGTGATGATCGACCTCACCATCGGCTACACCGCGATCCAGTCGATGGCCAAGTGGGCCCGCGACAACAGCGTGATCCTGCACCTGCATCGGGCCGGTCACGGCACCTACACCCGGCAGAAGACCCACGGTGTGAGCTTCCGGGTGATCTCGAAATGGATGCGGCTGGCGGGCGTCGACCACATCCACGCCGGCACCGTGGTGGGCAAGCTGGAAGGCGACCCCAACACCACCGCCGGATTCTACGACACCCTGCGACTGGACCACGTCGACGCCGATCCGGTGAAAGGCCTGTTCTTCGACCAGGATTGGGCTTCGATGCCCGGAGTGATGCCGGTGGCCTCCGGCGGTATTCACGCCGGCCAGATGCACCAGCTGATCCACTATCTCGGCGAGGACGTGGTGCTCCAGTTCGGTGGCGGCACGATCGGCCATCCGATGGGCATCGCGGCGGGCGCCGAGGCCAACCGGGTGGCGCTGGAGGCGATGATCAAGGCGCGCAACGAAGGTCGCGACTACTACAAAGAGGGTCCCGACATTCTGAAGAAGGCCGCCAGCCGCAATCGCGCACTGGACACCGCGCTGGCGACCTGGGGTGACATTACCTTCAACTACGAATCCACCGACACCCCCGACGTCGTCGCCACCCCGACGAGTATCTGAGGAGATGAGCATGCGAATCACCCAGGGCACCTTCTCCTATCTGCCCGATTTCACCGACGAGGAGATCACCGCGCAGATCGATTACGCGCTCAGTCACGGCTGGCCGCTGTCGGTGGAGTTCACCGACGATCCGCACCCGCGCAACATCTATTGGGAGATGTGGGGCCTGCCGATGTTCGATCTGATGGACGCCGCGGGGGTGCTGATGGAGGTCAACGCCTGCCGCGCCGCCTACCCGGACCACTACATCCGGCTCAACGCCTATGACGCCAGCCTCGGCAGGCAGACCACGGCACTGTCCTTCATCGTGAACCGCCCACCGGATGAGCCCGGCTTCCGGCTGGACCGGGCCGAGCGGGCCAACCGCACGATCGGCTACACCACGCACGCCTACGCCACCGATCGCCCGGCCGGCCGGCGATACCCCGGCGAGTGAGGCGACGGTGACCGCGGCCGCCAATCCCCGGGTGCCGTTCGGATTTCGGTCCGACGACGCGGAGCCCGAGGTGCTGTCGGCCGATGCAGTCGTGGATCTCGCTGCTGCCCGGCATGATTCGGGTATCGACGATGTTCTTGGCCGGCTCGACGCCGAGCTGGTGGGCCTCGAGCCGGTCAAGACGCGCATCGCCGAGATCGCCGCACTGCTGTTGGTGGACCGGATGCGGGTGCGGTTCGGTATCGAAGCCGTACAACCCACACTGCACATGTGCTTCACCGGTAACCCGGGCACCGGCAAGACCACGGTGGCGCTGCGGATGGCCGACCTGTTGCACCGGCTGGGCTATCTGCGGCGCGGTCATCTGGTCAGCGTCACCCGCGATGACCTGGTGGGGGAGTACGTCGGGCACACCGCACCCAAGACCAAGGAGGTCATCAAGCGGGCGATGGGCGGCGTGCTGTTCATCGACGAGGCCTACTACCTCTACAAGGTCGAGAACGAACGTGACTACGGCTCCGAGGCGATCGAGATCCTGCTGCAGGTGATGGAGAACAACCGCGACGATCTCGTGGTGATCCTGGCCGGCTACGCCGACAAGATGGACCAGTTCTTCTCAGCGAATCCCGGCATGCAAAGCCGTATCGCCCACCACATTTCGTTCCCGGACTACACCGTCGACGAACTCGGTCAGATCGCCGCATTGATGAGCGAAGCCATGGGGTATCGGTTCTCCGAGGAGGCCGCGTCGGTGTTCGGCGACTACCTGCGCCTGCGGGTGGATCAGCCCTGGTTCGCCAACGCCCGCAGCGTCCGCAATGCGCTGGAGCGGGCGCGGCTTCGACACGCGCGGCGGCTGTTGGCGCAGCCCGGCACCGTCGGCCTGGCAGAGTTGTCGACGATCGAGCCCGCGGATCTGTTGAGCAGCCGCGTGTTCGACGGTGGCGAAGGGCAGGTACCGCGATGACGACGAAGGCCAGGCTGCGCGCACTTGTCGAGCTTGCCGACACCGGATCGGTGCGGGGTGCCGCTGAGCGTTTGGTGGTGACCGAATCCTCGATCTCGTCGGCTGTGCGGGCGCTGTCGGCTGAGATCGGTATCGCGCTGATCGACCGAGACGGCAGGGGCGTCAAGCTGACGGCGGCCGGTCAGTGCTACGTCGAATACGCCCGCCGAATACTCGGCCTGCACGATGAGGCCATTCTGGCTGCCCGCGGGGAGGCCGACCCCGAGAACGGCTCGGTCCGCCTGGCCGCCGTCACGACAGCCGGTGAGCTGTTGATCCCGGCAGCACTGGCGTCGTTTCGGGCCAGGTACCCGGGGGTGGTGCTGCACCTTGAGGTGGCCTCACGCAACGCGGTATGGCCCATGCTCGCCCGCCACGAGGTCGATCTGGTGGTGGCCGGCCGTCCGCCTGATGATCTCCGCAAGAAGACCAGAGTGCGTGCGGTCAGCCCGAATACCCTGATTGTCGTCGGGCAACCTTCTGCGGCAACGAATTTCGAGCCCTCATCGGCGACGTGGCTGCTGCGCGAGCCGGGCTCTGGCACCCGGTCGGCCACGATGGCGTTGCTTGACGATCTCGACGTGAGTCCGCCGCTGCTGGTACTCGGTTCGCATGGTGCGGTGGTCGCCGCCGCCGGGGCGGGTCTGGGCGTCACGCTGGTGTCCCAGCAGGCGGTTGCGGCCCAGCTGGACAGCGGGGCCCTCGTGCAGATCCCGGTTGCCGGCACGCCGTTGAACCGGCCGTGGCATCTGGTCAGTCAGCTCACCCCGACCATGTCGACCCAGCTGTTGGTCAAACATCTGGTCGCGGAGCGCGGGTTGGGCTGGCGCCCGATCAGCGCGGTCCGCAGCGCCGCTTCCTAGCCAATAGGTCAGCGCCGCAGGGTTTCTGACGGCGCCTCGCCCCAACGCTTGCGGTACTCGACGGCGAAGCTGCCCAGGTGGTGGAACCCCCAGCGTTCGGCCACCTGGGTGACGGTCACGCCGTCGGAGGGCAGCGCGTCGGCCAACTCCTCGTGCACGCGTTCCAGGCGGCGCTCCCGAACGAAACTCATCGGGCTCATTCCCAGTTCCTCGCGGAAACCCTGCTGGATGGATCGCACGCTCATGTGCACGGCTCTGGCGATGGCGTCCATCGTGATCCGCTCGGCCAGGTGGTCGTCGACGTAGTTCATCGCGTTCTGCACCACGGCCCGACGCTGGTCGGACGGCGGTGGCGCGAGGAACTCCTCGTGATAATTCGACGGCTGCAACTGCAGCAGGCTGCTCATGACGAGTTCTTCCACGGCGCCGATACCCTGGCCTCGCTGGATCAGGGAACCCTCGTGGAACACCTCGGTGTGAATGAGCTGGACGGCGGTGTGCCACCGCATGGCGGCTTCGGTGGCCATGTCAAACTCGGGCTCGAACACCAGCGGGCGCTTGAGGCTTCGGCCCAGCAGGCGGGTGAGATGCGCCGCCATCGCCCGTTCCTCCACCCTGATGATCAGCTGCGGGGAGTCGTGGTCGAAAGCCATCCTCAGCGACACCCCGGGGCTGGTCACTGCCGACCGGATTGTATTGGCCTCGAACGTCTTTCCGCGATGCTCGACGATCGCCCGCCCGTTCATCGGCATGTGCACGCCGTAGTAGGGGCCGAGCATCGGGATGTCGATCGCTGCCGCCACATGCACGTCCAGGTAAAGCATGCTGACGTTGCGCAACCGCACGCCGTGCATCGTGGCAGCAAATCCGCTGACCTGGTTGGGCGCGACCGTGAGGCTCAGCGGCCCGAGGGTCTTGGCGATCAGCCGGGATGCCTCCGGGACGTCCTCGGTGTAGAAGATCTCATTGTGGGCCAGCGCCGGCGGCACACCCCGGGAGCGGACTTTGCGGCGCACCGGATTGCTGGTGCGACGGACGTCGATGTAGCCGAGGCGGGTCAGGCGCGACATTAGCTCTGACCACGGATTTTCCGGCCGAAAAATGAAGTTCTAGCTAAAGTATCCGCGGTAATCACGCAAGCCTCCCAGCTTCCCAGCGCGCACCAGCGTACTGAACTCTGCGTAATCCTGACAGCTACTGCGCGAAAGCGATAGGCATCGTGTCAACGGCCCGCTAGCTTGTGACGGAGGCCACATTTGCCAGTTGCGATGTGAGCAGGAGCGATCGGGAGGTTTGCATGACGGCTAACGGGCAGGCAGTCGCGGTTTCGCCGGCTGATCAGATTCGTGACCGGCTCGACGATCCGACGGTCGCCGCGTCGCTGAACGCCCTGCTCGATCATGCCGACCTGCTCGCTGTCCTGGTCACCGGACTGGACGGGTTCGTCCGGCGCGGCGATCTGATCACCGACTCGCTGACATCGGCGGTCAACGACTTCAAGGGCGTTTCGGTTGCCGGTGTGCTGCCGGGCGCTGAGGCGCTCAAGGGCGTGGACGTCCAGGGGTTGACACAAACCCTTGTGACGCTGTCGAATTCGCTCGTTGTTGCGGCGCCTGCCCTCAACAGTCTGCTGCTCCAAGTGGGGCAGGCGGTGGCCGAGGGCAAGGAGGCAGCGGCCGCCGACCCCGGAGGACCGAAGGGCCTATTCGGGCTCTGGAAGGTGACCAAGGACCCTGACGTGGCACGAGGGCTGGGCTTCATGATTCAAGTAGCCCGCGCCTTCGGTCGCCAGGTTGGTCAGTAGTGCCCCGCGCTTGTCCGACACCCCGTCGCACAGTCGTTTCAGCCCAACCCATTTCGGCCGCGCCCTCGGTCGTCCTCTGAGAGGAGTTCGTATATGGCTTCCGTTCTGTGGTTTCAGGGAGGCGCATGTAGTGGCAACACCATGTCGTTTCTCAACGCCGAAGAACCCAACGTCGTCGACCTGATCGTCGACTTCGGCCTGGACCTGATCTGGCATCCGTCGCTGGGCCTGGAGCTCGGCGCCAACGCGCAGAAAGTGTTCTGGGACTGCGCCAAGGGCGAGCGTCCGCTGGATATCTTCGTCTTCGAGGGCAGCGTCATCGAAGCACCCAACGGCACCGGCCGGATGGACATCTTCGCCGACCGGCCGATGAAGGACTGGGTCACCGACCTGGCCGCCGCCGCGCAGATCGTCGTCGCGATCGGTGACTGCGCCTGCTGGGGCGGCATCCCCGCGATGGAGCCCAATCCCTCGGCTTCGACCGGTCTGCAGTTCCACAAGCGGGACAAGGGCGGGTTCCTCGGGCCGGATTTCCGGTCCAAGATGGGACTTCCGGTGATCAACATTCCGGGCTGCCCTGCGCACCCCGACTGGATCACCCAGATCATCGTCGCGCTGGCCACCGGCCGGGCCGGCGACATCGCCCTCGACGAGCTGCACCGGCCCGAGACGTTCTTCAAGACTTTCACCCAAACAGGCTGCACCCGTGTGCAATTCTTCGAATACAAGCAGTCGACCATGTCCTTCGGCGAAGGCACCCGCACCGGTTGCCTGTTCTACGAGTTCGGCTGCCGCGGACCGATGACGCATTCGCCGTGCAACCGCATCCTGTGGAACAGGCAGTCGTCCAAGACCCGGGCCGGCATGCCCTGCCTAGGCTGCACCGAGCCGGAGTTCCCGCACTTCGATCTGGCGCCCGGGACGCTGTTCAAGACCCAGAAGGTCGGCGGAGTGATCCCCAAGGAAGTGCCGGAGGGATCCGACCACCTGACGTACATGGCACACGCGGCGGCGGCCCGCATCGCCGCACCACAGTGGTCCAAAGAGGACATGTTCGTCGTCTAGCCGCTGCGAAACCACCAGCCCTGGTTCAGCTTTCACCTTTTGGAGGACTTTCTCATGACCGCGCTCGACCTTTACGTCAGCCCACTGGGCCGTGTCGAGGGTGACCTCGACGTCCGGGTCACCATCGACGACGGTGTCGTCACCTCGGCCTGGACGGAAGCCGCGATGTTCCGCGGCTTCGAGATCATCCTGCGGGGCAAGGACCCGCAGTCCGGTCTCGTCGTCTGTCCCCGCATCTGCGGTATCTGCGGAGGCAGCCATCTGTACAAGTCGGCCTATGCGCTGGACACCGCGTGGCGTACCCACATGCCGCCGAACGCCACGCTGATCCGCAACATCGCCCAGGCCTGCGAAACCCTGCAGTCGATTCCGCGCTACTTCTACGCGCTCTTCGCCATCGACCTGACCAACAAGAACTACGCCAAGTCCAAGCTCTACGACGAGGCCGTCCGCCGCTTCGCGCCCTACGTCGGCACCAGTTACCAACCGGGCGTTGTACTTTCGAACAAGCCCGTCGAGGTGTATGCGATCTTCGGCGGACAGTGGCCGCACTCGAGCTTCATGGTCCCCGGCGGCGTGATGTCGGCGCCCACGCTGTCGGACGTCACCCGCTCGATCGCCATCCTGGAGCACTGGAAGGACAACTGGCTCGAGGGCCAGTGGCTGGGGTGCAGCATCGACCGGTGGCTGGAGAACAAGACCTGGGAAGACGTCCTGGCCTGGGTCGACGAGAACGAGTCCCAATACAACAGCGACTGCGGGTTCTTCATCCGCTACGCCCTCGACATCGGCCTCGACAAGTACGGGCAGGGTGTGGGCAATTACATCGCCACCGGCACCTACTTCGACCCGACGCTCTACGAGAACCCCACGATCGAGGGCCGCAACGCGGCGCTGATCGGCCGGGGCGGCATCTATGCCAAGGGCCAGTGGTACGAGTTCGATCAAGCCAACGTCCGCGAGGATGTCACCCACTCGTTCTACGAAGGCAGCACGCCACTGCACCCGTTCGACGGCGAGACCATCCCGGTCGATCCCGAAGCCGGCAAGAAGCAGGGCAAGTACAGCTGGGCGAAGTCGCCGCGCTACGCCGTCGGCGACCTGGGCAACATTCCGCTGGAAGCGGGGCCGCTGGCGCGCCGGATCGCGGCCGGCGGACCGAATGCCGGGGCGCACCAGGACAATGATCCGCTGTTCGTGGACATCATGAACAAGATCGGTCCCAGCGTGCTGGTCCGCCAGCTGGCGAGGATGCACGAAGCCCCCAAGTACTACAAGTGGGTCAAGTCCTGGCTCGACCAGCTCGACCTCAAGGAAAGCTTCTACACCAAGCCCACCGAATACGCCGAGGGCAAGGGCTTCGGCTCCACCGAGGCGGCACGCGGCTCGCTGAGCGACTGGATCGTCCTGGAAGACAACAAGATCAAGAACTACCAGGTGATCACCCCGACCGCGTGGAACATCGGGCCGCGAGACGGCAACGAGGTCCTGGGCCCGATCGAGAAGGCGTTGGTCGGTTCACCGATCGTCGATCCGGACGATCCCGTCGAACTCGGCCACGTGGCACGCAGCTTCGACTCCTGCCTGGTGTGCACCGTGCACGCCTACGACGGTAAGACAGGCAAGGAGCTCTCGAAGTTCGTCATAAACGGAATGGTGTGATCCCGGCGATCGAGCCTGGGGCGCACGACTCCCGCAGCAACCCAGGCGGTTCCGATATCCAATCCCCTTCGGATATCGGACCGCCTGGGTGTGCGGTTCTGGTGGTGGGCTGCGGCAATCTGCTGCGCGGTGACGACGGGGTCGGACCGGTTCTGGTCCGGCATCTCTGGGAGCGCGGTGTGCCCACCGGGGCTCGCTTGGTCGACGGTGGCACCGCAGGCATGGACGTGGCGTTCCAGATGCGGGGCGCCGAGCGCGTCGTGATAGTCGACGCCTCGGCCACCGGTGCCGCGCCAGGAACCGTCTACCGGGTGCCCGGCGAGGAACTGGCGGATCTGCCACCGCTGCAGGGTCTGCACACCCATTCGTTCCGGTGGGATCACGCGATCGCCTTCGCCCGCTGGGCACTGGCCGATGCCTGTCCGAGCGATATCACCGTGTTCCTGATCGAGGCGGGTGGTGTCGAGCTCGGTGCCGACCTGTCGGAACCGGTGGAGGCCGGGATGGAGCAGGTGATCGAGCTTCTCGAGCGCGACTATCTGGGTCCACTGCGGCCGCAGATCGGCGGCGACATCTCGGTGCAGTTCACCGGCGACGGCTATATCCGACTCGATGCGGTGTTGGCGGCCAGCCGATTTCCGTCGGATGCGGTGGCGGCGATGGTGCGTGAGGACGACCTTTGGTTGATCCCGTTACGCGGCCCCCGCAGCGGCGGGCTGCTGCTGAAACAGCGCAACCCCGCGGGTGACCGATCCCTGCTGGTTCGCGAGGTGCTCGCAGACCGCCCCGTCACCGGTGATCGTAAGGCATTCTGGGACGATGCACAGCAAGCGTTGCGGATTCCGCTGGGGTCGGCGCGGTGATCCTCATGTGTGAAGAGCCTCGGACGAAGACCACCCCCCGCAACGACAGCTCCACCGACGAGGCGTTGGACGTGCAGACCGTCGTCATCGAGGAGCGCGGTCGCTGGGCGGTCGACATCGTGGTGGTCTTCGCCGACGGGGTGGTGCGCAAGCGCATCGACACCCACAACACCAAAGCCCGTGCCGAACTGTCGGCTCGATTGATCAAACGCGCCGCCGAGCGCGATATCCGCGGACCCCTCCACGGATGACGGGAGAACAGCTGTGACCACACTTGCCAACACCGAACTCGTCGACACCGAGGTCCTTGCGGTGCGACCACAGCCGCTGGGGGCGTTTCCACTTCCACTGGGTTACATGCTGATTCCCGCAGGGCCCGAAACCGAGGAAGCTCGCGCGGCGCTGCTCGCCGGCAACGTACCGCACTGGCCCGCCGCGCTGCGGGCGCATGAGCTCGCCCTGGCCGGCGATCGCGACGGGGCGCTGGCAGCGCTGGACGGTGACGACCCGGTCAGCCGCTACAACCGTTTCGTGATGGACCCGGACGGTGCCAATCCCGACGAACTGCGTTTGCTCCTGGGCGAATTCGCGGTTCTGGTGGATGTTGTGCTGTTCGCGGTCGGCCGCTCAGATGTCGCACCGGAGTTGGGGTCGGCCACCGCCGAGCTCGCGGCTCTGGTGTTGTCGACCCAAGCCAGTAGCGCGTTCAACGACGGCGACGCGGCGCGGGCGACCGCGCTGCTCGATCAGGCGGCTGACGACGCGGCGGGTGTGTCCAAACCGCTGTGCGGTGTTCTGCTCGGTGCGGCGGCGTCGATCGCGGCGCACGGCGGCCACCCGGACGCCGTGCGGCGGTTCGAGACGGCACTGAAAGCCCTCGAGGGTGCCGACGGATTGCGGGTCACCAGGGCCGAACTTCACCTGAACCTGGCGGGACTTCTGCACGAACAGGCGCCCGACCGACCTGAGCTGCTGGCAGCCGTTGTGCCGCATTATCATTCGGCGCTACAGCTGATCCTGCGTGAGGAATCCCCGCTGCTGTGGGCGTCGGCGCACGCGAATCTGGCGACCGCATATCTCACGATGCCGATGACGGAGGCCTCCGGCCAGCTGCGGTTGGGAATCGCTGCGCAGTCGCTGCGCTCGGCGCTGAAGGTCTACACCCGCGAGGAGTATCCCGAGCAGTGGGCCAGTGTGCAGCTGAACCTGGCGAATTCGCTGGTGTACACACCGTCGAAGCACCAGGCCGACAACCTGGTGGAGGCCGTGGAACTCTACGAAGCGGTCCTCGAGGCCCGCGACCGCGAGAGCGATCCGATGGGCCGGGCGAGGGTGCTGGCCAATCAGGGCAATGTGTTGGCGCACCTAGGTTCTTTCGACCAGGCCAAAGCCAAGCTGTACGAAGCTCGGTTCCTGTTCGAGGAGCTCGGTGACGGCGACTCGGTGCGGACGGTGCGCGGCGTACTCGACGAGATCGCTCGGCAGATCACGCTGGGCAGGACGGACGGTGGCGATGTCGACGACAACTGAGCGACCGGTCGCTGAGCCGACTTTCGAGAACCTCGCCGAACGCGTCGACGAGGCCGTCGCCGCGCTCGGCACCTTGGATCCCGCGGCGCGCGAGGTGGCCGAGGAGCTGAAGGCGGCGATCGAGGAGATTCACCGTGCCGGTCTGGTGACGATGGTGCGCCGGATGCGCTCCGACGACTCGGCCCGAGACGTGTTGTTCGAGTTGGTCGACGATCCGACCGTTCATCTGTTGTTGTCGCTGCACGGAATCGTGCGACCCGACCCGGTGACCCACGCCAACCAGGTGCTGGCTTCGGTACGGCCGCAACTGAACAGCCACGGTGGGGATGTGACACTGGTGCGGGTCGACAACGGCACCGCGTTCGTCCGCCTGGAGGGGGCCTGCAACGGTTGTTCGATGTCGTCGGTGACGTTGCGGAACCTCGTCGAAGAGGCTCTGGTGCAGGGAGTTCCGTCGATCGCGGCGGTGGAGGTGCTGCCGAATGAACCGACGCCCACCCTGATTCCGATCGAGGCGCTGCGAATCGGCCGAGACCCGGCCGGTGAAGGGTGGGTCAAGGTCGGCCCCGCCGTCGATCTGGCTGTCGACGAACTGTCACCGTTGAGTCTGACCACGGCTACCGGCGAGCACGCCGAGGTGATCGTGGTGAACGCCGGCCGGCGACTGTCGGCCTACCGCAACGAATGTGCACACGAGGCACTGCCCTTGGACAACGCTGTTCTGGACCTCAGCAGTAACACGTTGACCTGCCCGTGGCATGGATTCTGCTATGACGCGACATCGGGGGAGTGCCTCAGGGCGCCGGGCGCCCAGCTGGAACAGTTGCCGCTGCGCGTCGACGACGGCGTCGTCTGGGTCCGCGTCGGCGGATGAGCCGCTACACCGTTCGGCACAACAACCCAGCCGATGGTCGCTGGCCCAGCAGCTCCAGCGGTCTCGGCACTCGCGCTGATGTGATTCCGGATGTCGATCTCACCGACGGCTGGTCACCTGCCCTGTGGCTGGGCGCACCCGCACCCGGTGGGCTGGCATTGCCACCGGCGAAACCGTCTATGGCGTGGATGTATTCACCGCGCGGGGTCTTTGTTGGCGAGCGGCACGTGGTGGTGGCCGACTCGGGCAATCACCGTGTCCTGATCTGGCACGGACTACCCGAGGACGACGAGCAGCCCGCCGACGTCGTGCTGGGTCAGCCGAATGGTGAGTCGGAAGGCCGCGCGGCGGGCGGCCGCGGCCCGGAACGCGGGATGAACCTGCCGACCGGCGTCCTGGTGCACGACGGTCGGTTGGTGGTCGCGGACGCCTGGCACCATCGGATTCTCGTGTGGAACACCGTGCCGCAGAGCAGTGACGTGGCACCCGATCTGGTGATCGGACAGCCCGACGCCGCCTCGGTGACGGAGAACCGTGGTGGTGTTTGCTCGGCCTCGACGCTGTACTGGCCGTTCGGTATCGGCATCATCGGCTCGGCGTTCTGGGTCGCGGACACCGGCAACCGGCGAGTCCTCGGCTGGCGCAACGGCATTCCCGAACCCGATCAGCCCGCCGACGTGGTGCTGGGCCAGCCCGATGCGTCCGCGCGGGAGGAGAATCGGGGTGGTGAGGTCGGTCCGGCCACGTTCCGCTGGCCCCACGACATCACGGGCCGCGACGATCTGCTGCTGGTCGCAGACGCCGGTGATCACCGGTTGCTGGGATGGTCGCCGCCACCGGGCGCCGACCGGGACGCCGACACGGTGCTCGGCCAACCGGACTTCACCAGCGCGCTCGAATGGCCCTACGGGCCACACACATCTGATCGCTTCCGCTTCCCGTATTCGGCGTGCCTGGATGGTGAGCGATTGGCGGTGGCCGACACCGCCAACAATCGGGTCCTGTTGTGGGACGGACTGCCCGTTGACGGGCGCGGCGCCGACCATGTACTGGCTCAACCGGATTTCAGCTCCAACGGAGAGAACCGCTGGACGTCGGTGCAACGCGACACGCTGTGCTGGCCGTATGGGTTGTCCCTGCGCGGTGACACGCTGGCAATTGCGGATTCCGGCAATAATCGGGTGATGATCTGGCGGCGAACGTGAGACCCCGAATCATCCAGCAGGACGGCCAGATCGGCTTTTACTGGGCGACACCGTCGGGCTCCCCGACCTCGTTGCAGGCGCTCGTGGTCGGTGACGAGGAACCCGACCGGTTGGTGGCCACTCATCTCGAGGCACTCGACGATGCGCTGATCATCGCCGCGGGCCGCTTCGGTGAGATTCTCGGTGGCGGTCGGCCACCCGCGGATGCCGACGAGCGTGACGGCCTGCTCGAGCTTCACCGCACGTTGGACCGGTTGTGTTTCGAATACGCGGCGGCACTGGAGCAGACCGGCTTGGCTGCCGATCTGCGGGCCGGGAAAATCATCGGGACCGCGGCCTTGTTCTCGATCCGCGCACGGCTGCCGCTGGATCTGCTGGGACCCGCGCCGTTCGACGGGGAGCTCGATGATCCGTCGATCGGCGTCATCGGCGGTTTCGGTGAATTCCATTTGCTCGACCAGGACAAGCCGTGGAAGGGCGGCCGCTGGGTGGTGCGCACTGAAGCGGGTCAACGGTTTCCGCTGACGCTGGCGATGCTGTTCTTCGACAGTTCGGGAGTGAACAAGGAGGCCGCCCGCAAGGAGCATCGTGACGCACTGCAGGCGGTGGTGGCGGCGGCCCGTGCACCCGAGGCAGATCCGTTGACGGTGACGTGTGCGGTGGACTGGTTGCTCTACGATTGGCTGATGGCGCATCGAGAGAACGCCGACAGCGCGGAGATCGTGTTCCCGAAAGGGTACGAGGGCGAGGCTGCGCTGGTGGTGTCCGCGGCGGCGGCGTCAGTCGCCGCACGGGCGACGTTCGATCCCGGTTTGCTCGGTCTGATCGCATGATCACGGCTCCGGTGGACCCCGCAGAGTTCTTCAGCGCGGAGTGCATCCAGGATCCCTATCCGCTCTACGAGCGACTGCGTTCCACAGGTCCGGTCCATCGGGTCGGTGACTCCGACTTCTATCTTGCCTGCACCTGGCCGGCCATCACCGACGTCGCGGCGCGCCCACAGGATTTCTCCTCGAACCTGACAGCGACGATGACCTACACCACCGAAGGCGGTGTGGCGCCGTTTCCCATGGATGGAGTCGGCGGCACCACCCACATCTTGGTGACCGCCGATGACCCGGTACATGCGGTGCACCGCAAGCTCGTGCTCTCGCAGTTCACAGCCAAACATGTTGCCGCCCTGGGCTCATTGATCGCCGACGTGTTCGAGCACCAATGGTCTACCGGCGTCGTCGACGGCCGCATCGAGTGGATGGACACGGTCGCCAACCGTCTGCCCATGGCGATCGTCGCCCGCCTCATCGGAGTGCCCGAGGTCGATACCGATCGATTGGCGCACTGGGGATACGCGACCACCCAGCTGCTCGACGGCCTCATGTCGGCTGATGAGCTCGCCGCATCGATGACCGCGATCACTGAGCTCTCCGGCTACATCGTCGACCAACTCGGGCTGGCGATGGCCGATCCGCACGACGACCTGATCGGCGACCTGGCCAGAGCCTGCCTGGACGGCCAACTGGACGAATTCACTGCGCAACTCATCCTGGTGTCACTGTTCAGCGCCGGTGGCGAGTCCACGGCGTCATTGCTCGGCACAGCGGTGTCGCTGTTGGCCGGCAACCCGGATCTGCAAGAGCAGCTTCGCAATAGCCCCGAGTTGCTGGGCAGCTTCATCGAGGAGACGCTCCGGCTGGAGCCGCCATTTCGGGCCCACTACCGTCACGTGCTGCGGGACACCGATCTCTGCGGCATGACGATGCCCGCCGATTCCCGGATCTTGTTGTTGTGGGGTGCCGCCAACCGCGATCCGGACCACTTCGAGGCCCCGGATGAATTCCGGCTCGGCCGGCCGAACGCCAAGGGACATCTGTCATTCGGCAGAGGTGTGCACTTCTGTCTCGGAGCGCCACTGGCACGACTCGAAGCGACGACAGTCCTGAGCCTGTTGCTCGATCGCACGACCTGGATCGACACCGTCGACGTCGGTCCATGGTTGCCCAGTGTACTTGCGCGGCGGCACGCCCATCTCGACCTCGCGGTGCGCTGAGCGACCGAAAGTTACTGGCGGGTACCGAAAATACCCCTGCGCCTCACCATGCTTCTCCCCCCTAACGGGGGATACCTAGGCAGCGGCGAACGGTAGACATACGCCTACCGCTCGGCGTCGTCGGGCGCGGTGCGCGCCGCGAGTGGAGAAGGAGGGCAGGGGATTTGACTCTGTTTCTACCCATCCTGGTGTTGGGGGTGATAGCGGCTGGGTTTGCGGTGGTGTCGGTGGTGATCGCGCTGGTGATCGGACCTCGGCGGTTCAATCGGGCCAAGCTGGAAGCCTATGAGTGCGGGATCGAGCCGGTGGCCGGTGAGCCGGCTGGTCAGCGGTTCCCGATCAAGTACTACCTGACGGCGATGTTGTTCATCGTGTTCGACATCGAGATCGTGTTCTTGTATCCGTGGGCGGTCTCGTTTGATGCGTTGGGGACGTTCGCGCTGGTGGAGATGTTGATTTTCATGGCGACGGTGTTTGTGGCGTACGGGTATGTGTGGCGTCGGGGTGGGCTGGAATGGGATTAGAGGAGGCGCTGCCGGGCGGCATCGTGTTGTCGACGGTGGAGAAGGTCGCCGGGTTTGTGCGTAAGGGGTCGTTGTGGCCGGCGACGTTCGGGTTGGCGTGTTGTGCCATTGAGATGATGGCGACGGCGTCTCCGCGGTTTGATATCGCCCGGTTTGGGATGGAGCGGTTTTCGGCCACTCCGCGTCAGGCGGATCTGATGATCGTGGCGGGGCGGGTGAGTCAGAAGATGGCGCCGGTGCTGCGCCAGGTGTATGACCAGATGGCCGAACCGAAATGGGTGCTGGCGATGGGGGTGTGTGCCTCCAGTGGCGGCATGTTCAACAACTATGCGGTGGTCCAGGGTGTGGATCATGTGGTGCCGGTGGACATTTATCTGCCCGGGTGTCCGCCGCGTCCGGAGATGTTGCTGAACGCGATTCTGGCGTTGCACGCCAAGATCGCCGAGATGCCGTTGGGGGTGCACCGCGCCGAAGCCGTCGCCGCAGCCGAAAAGGCGGCGCTGGCCGCACCGACCACCCTGGAACTCAAAGGGCTGCTGCGGTGAGCGGCGACGTGTCCGGATACGGGCGACTGGTTCGCCGTAAACCCCAGTGGGACAGCACACCGCGGCCGTACGGCGGCTATTTCGACGACGTCGTGGACGAGCTCTCGTTCGCACTCGGCGACGAGTTCAGCTACGCGGTAGAACGCGTTGTCGTCCACGCGGGGCAACTCACCCTGCACGTCACGCGGGGACTGCTTCTCGTGGTCGCCCGTGCGCTGCGGGATGTGCCCGCGTTGCGCTTCGAATTGTGTTGTGGTGTTTCGGGTGTGCACTATCCGCAGGATGCGGGCCGGGAGTTGCATGCGTTTTATCCGTTGATGTCGATCACCCACAACCGGCGGGTTCAGGTGGAGGTGGCGTGTCCCGACGCGGATCCGCATGTGCCGTCGCTGTTTTCGGTGTATCCGACTACTGACTGGCATGAGCGGGAGACGTATGACTTCTTCGGCATCGTCTTCGACGGCCATCCGGGTCTGACGCGCATCGAGATGCCCGATGATTGGGTGGGTCACCCGCAGCGCAAGGACTACCCACTGGGCGGAGTACCGGTCGAATACCACGGCGCAAGCGTCGCGCCACCCGACCAGAGAAGGTCGTACAACTGATGGTCGAAACAACCTTCACAGTCAACGGCAGCGATTGGGATGCCCTCACTTCGGCGGCGGTCGAGGACCGCGCTGAGCGACTTGTGGTGAATATGGGTCCGCAGCATCCCTCGACGCATGGGGTGTTGCGGTTGATCCTGGAGATCGAGGGTGAGACGGTCACCGAAGCCCGGTGCGGGATCGGCTATTTGCATACCGGGATCGAGAAGAATCTGGAGTACCGCACCTGGACCCAGGGTGTGACGTTTGTGACCCGGATGGATTATCTGTCCCCGTTTTTCAACGAGACCGCCTACTGCCTCGGCGTCGAACAACTCCTCGACATCACCGACCAAATCCCGGACCGCGCCAGCGTCGTGCGGGTCATGATGATGGAACTCAACCGCATCTCCAGTCATTTGGTGGCACTGGCCACCGGCGGCATGGAGTTGGGGGCGATGACCCCGATGTTCTTCGGCTTCCGCGAACGCGAACTCATTTTGAGTGTGTTTGAGGCGATCACCGGGTTGCGGATGAACAACGCCTACATCCGCCCCGGCGGCCTAGCCGCCGACCTTCCCGACGACGGACCCCAGCGGGTGCGCGACTTGTTGACGATCCTGCCGGGCCGGTTGCGCGAGCTCGAAGACCTGTTGACCGAGAACTACATCTGGAAGGCCCGCACCCAGGGCATCGGCTACCTGGATCTGACCGGGTGTATGGCGCTGGGGATCACCGGGCCGGTGCTGCGCTCGACCGGGTTACCGCATGATCTGCGCAAGACCCAACCGTATTGCGGGTATGACACCTATGACTTCGATGTCATCACCGACACCGGGGCGGACTGCTACGGCCGGTATCTGATCCGGGTCGGCGAGATGCGCCAATCGTTGCGCATTGTGGCTCAGTGTTTGGATCGGTTGGAGCCGGGGCCGGTGATGATCAGCGACAAGAAACTCGCCTGGCCCGCCGACCTACAACTCGGCCCGGACGGGTTGGGGAATTCGCCGGCGCATATCGCCAAGATCATGGGCACCTCCATGGAAGGGCTGATCCACCACTTCAAGTTGGTCACCGAAGGGATCCGGGTGCCGGCCGGACAGGTGTATATCGCAGTCGAATCCCCGCGCGGCGAGCTCGGCGTGCACATGGTCTCCGACGGCGGCACCCGCCCCTATCGGGTGCATTACCGGGATCCGTCGTTCACCAATCTGCAAGCGGTGGCCGCGATGTGTGAGGGCGGCATGGTCGCCGACGTCATCGCCGCCGTCGCCTCCATTGATCCGGTCATGGGAGGTGTCGACCGATGAACCCCATCAACCTCGTCCTCGGTCCACGCCCGGACGAGCCCGGACCCCCCATCAGCGGACCGACCACCTACCCTGCCGAGGTCGTGCAACGCCTCAGCGGCGATGCGGCGACGATCATCGCCCGCTATCCGCAGGCCCGTTCGGCCCTGCTGCCGCTGCTGCACCTGGTGCAAGCCGAAGACGGATACCTCACGACTGCCGGAATCTCCTTCTGTGCCGAGCAGCTCGACCTCACCGAGGCCGAGGTGGCGGCGGTCGCCACGTTTTACTCGATGTACCGGCGCACCCCCACCGGCGAGTATCTGGTCGGGGTCTGCACCAACACCCTGTGCGCCATCATGGGCGGCGACGCCATCCTCGAAACGCTGCAACGCGAACTCGGCATCCACGCGGGCGACACCACCAGCGACGGCCGCATCACCCTCGAGCACATCGAATGCAACGCCGCCTGCGACTACGCACCCGTCGTCATGGTCAACTGGGAATTCTTCGACAACCAAACCCCCACCACCGCACGACAACTCATCGCCGACATCCGCGCCGGCAAGCCACCCCACCCCACTCGGGG
This sequence comes from Mycolicibacterium crocinum, assembly GCF_022370635.2. The sequence continues at coordinate 2,173,065 of NZ_CP092362.2, forward strand.
CGCACCGCTGTGCCCCTTCCGCAGCACCGCACGAACATTGGCCGGGCTCGCTCCCACCGACCGGGACGAGGTCTGAGATGGTGCTAGACCGTGTGCTGACCCGTCACTGGAACGAGCCGCAATCCTGGACACTCACCAATTACCTGCGCCACGACGGCTACCAAGCCCTCGCCAAGGCGCTGACGATGACACCCGTCGAGGTCATCGACACGGTCAAGGAGTCCGGTCTGCGCGGGCGCGGCGGTGCCGGCTTCCCGACCGGTGCCAAGTGGTCGTTCATTCCGCAGGACGATGCCAAACCGCACTATCTCGTGGTCAACGCCGACGAGTCGGAACCCGGTACGTGCAAGGACGTTCCGCTGATGTACGCGACACCCCACTCCTTGATCGAGGGTGCGATCATCGCGGCCTACGCTATCCGGGCCCGGCACGCCTTCATCTATGTGCGCGGTGAGGTGGTGCCGGTGCTACGCCGGTTGCAGACCGCGGTGGCCGAGGCCTACGAGGCCGGCTATCTCGGGGAGAACATCCAGGCCTCGGGGTTCGACCTCGATCTGATCGTGCATGCCGGTGCGGGCGCCTATATCTGCGGTGAGGAAACCGCCCTGCTGGATTCGCTGGAGGGTCGGCGCGGCCAACCTCGCCTGCGCCCACCGTTTCCCGCCGAAGCCGGGCTGTACGCCTGCCCGACGGTGGTCAACAACGTCGAATCCGTCGCCAGCGTCCCGCCGATCCTGCTGAACGGCGTCGGGTGGTTCACTTCGATGGGCACTGAGAAATCACCGGGGTGCACCATCTACTCGCTGTCGGGGCATGTGACGAAACCGGGTCAGTACGAGGCTCCGCTAGGGATCACGTTGCGTGAGTTGCTGGCCTACGCCGGTGGAGTCCGGGCCGGTCACGAGCTGAAGTTTTGGACGCCGGGCGGGTCGTCGACCCCGCTGCTGACGGCCGAACATCTCGACGTGCCACTGGATTACGAAGGTATGGCGTCGGTCGGTTCGATGCTCGGCACCAAGGCGCTGCAGATTTTCGACGAAACCACCTGTGTGGTGCGAGCGGTGCGGCGCTGGACCCAGTTCTACGCCCACGAATCCTGCGGCAAGTGCACACCCTGCCGCGAAGGCACCTACTGGCTCAGCCAGATCTATGCCGACCTCGAGAACGGCTGGGCCACCTATGCGGACCTGCACAACCTGCTCGACATCGCCGACACGCTGAACGGAAAGTCGTTCTGCGCGTTGGGTGATGGGGCGGCTTCGCCGGTGATCTCGTCGATCAGACATTTCCGCGCCGAGTACGAAGAGCACCTCAGCGGTGGCTGTCCGTTCGACCCACGCGCGGCGATGCTCGCCGCGCCGGAGGAGGTGGGGGCCTGATGACGTTGATCGACGTCAACATGATCACGGTCACGATCGACGATGTCGACGTTCGAGTGCCTAAAGGCACGTTGGTGATTCGGGCGGCGGAGTTGATGGGTGTGCAGATCCCGCGGTTCTGTGATCATCCGCTGTTGGATCCGGTCGGGGCGTGCCGGCAGTGTCTGGTCGAGGTGGAGGGCCAGCGCAAGCCGATGGCCAGCTGCACCACCACGGTGTCTGACGGCATGGTGGTGCGCACCCAGTTCACCTCCGAGGCCGCCGAGAAGGCGCAGCACGGGGTGATGGAGCTGCTGTTGATCAACCACCCGTTGGACTGCCCGGTGTGTGACAAGGGCGGTGAATGCCCGCTGCAGAACCAGGCCATGAGCGGTGGACGCACGGAGAGCCGATTCGACAAGGTGAAGCGGACGTATCCGAAGCCGATCAACTTGTCGAGTCAGGTGCTGTTGGATCGGGAGCGGTGTGTGTTGTGTGCGCGTTGCACACGGTTTTCCGAGCAGATTGCCGGAGATCCGTTCATCTCGCTGCTCGAGCGTGGCGCCTTGCAACAGGTAGGGATCGGCCCGGGTGAGGCGTTCGATTCCTACTTCAGCGGTAACACGGTGCAGATCTGCCCGGTCGGGGCATTGACCGGAACCGCCTACCGGTTCCGGGCCCGCCCCTTCGATCTGGTGTCCAGCCCCAGCGTGTGTGAGCACTGCGCCTCCGGATGCGCCCAGCGCACCGATCACCGCCGCGGCGTGGTGCTGCGCCGGTTGGCCGGCGACGACCCGGAAGTCAACGAGGAATGGAACTGCGACAAGGGCCGCTGGGCCTTCACCTACGCCCGGGTCGGCGACCGCATCACCACCCCGATGATCCGTGAGTCGGGACGTTTGCGTCCGGCGTCGTGGTCGGAAGCCCTCGGCGCAGCTGCCCACGGTCTCAGCGCCGCGGGGGGAGCGGGCGTGCTGGTGGGTGGCCGCGCCACCGCCGAGGACGCCTACGCCTACGCCAAGTTCGCGCGAATGGCTCTGAACAGCAACGACATCGACTTCCGCTCCCGCCCGCACTCGGTCGAGGAACAGGAGTTCCTGGCGGCGCACGTCGCCGGACGCCGCGACATCAGCTACGCCGACCTACAGACCGCACCCATGGTCGTGATGGCCGGGCTCGAACCAGAGGACGAATCCCCGATCGTGTTCCTGCGACTGCGCAAAGCGGTCCGCAAGCGCGGGTTGCGGATCGTGACGATCGCACCGTTCGCCTCACCGGGATCGGTCAAGCTGGGTGCCAACGTGGTGCTGACCGAACCCGGGCAGGAAGCGGTCGCCCTCGATGGGCTGACCGGCGCACTACCGCCGGACGCGATCATCCTGGCCGGAGAACGACTGGCCACCAGTCGCGGCGCGTTGTCGGCGGTGACTCGACTGGCTCAACAGACCGGCGCGCGACTGGCCTGGATTCCGCGCCGTGCCGGTGATCGTGGCGCCGTGGACACCGGCTGCCTACCCAATCTCCTGCCCGGTGGCCGGCCCGTCCAGCATGCGCGTGCTCGCGAGCAGGTCGAACGGGCTTGGGGGACAACCGGTTTGCCAGACCGCCCCGGGCTGAATCTCAGCGAGATGGTCACCTTGGGAGCCGGTGCCCTGCTCGTCGGCGGGGTGGATCCGGCGGACGTGCCCGACCCGCCCGCCATGCTGTCGGCCATCGAGTCGGCCGGTTTCGTCGTCAGTCTAGAGATCCGGCGAAGCGCGGTGACCGATCGCGCCGACGTTGTGTTCCCGGTCGCGACGGTGACCGAGAAGACGGGGTCATTCCTGAACTGGGAAGGCCGCCCCAGGCCCTTCGAAGCCGCTCTTTCCACCAGCGACGCGTCCGACCATCGGATCCTGCACAACCTGGCAGCAGCAATGGGTATCGACCTCGGTACACCCGACGCCGCAACGGTGCACGCCGAGATCGCTCGTCTCGGCAGCTGGGATGGCATGCACTCGGCGCTGGCGGACTACCTGCCGACACCACCCGCCGAACGTGCCCAGGGTGAGGCGGTGCTGGCGGGCTGGCGGTTGTTGTTGGATGCCGGCCGATTGCAGGATGGGGAGCCGTTTCTGGCGGGTACGGCGCGGCCGGCGGTGGTGCGGTTGTCGGCGGTGACGGCGGCCGGGATCGGCGCGGCCAACGGTGATGTGATCGTCGTTTCGACGGGCCGCGGCGAGATCGCGCTCCCCTTGGCCATCACCGAGATGCCTGATGGTGTGGTGTGGCTGCCGCTGAACTCACCGGGCAGTCCGGTGCATGAAAGGCTCGGAGTGACCGCGGGTGCGGTGGTGCGTATCGAGCGGGAGAGGACCGCATGAGCTACCCGGATATGACCGTGTTTGGCCGCGATCCGTGGTGGTTGATCCTGATCAAAGCCGTCGCGGTTTTCGCGTTCCTGATGCTGACCGTGTTGGTGGCGATCCTGTTGGAGCGCAAGATTCTGGGCCGCATGCAGATGCGGTACGGCCCGAACCGGGTCGGCCCGTTCGGGTTGCTGCAGTCGCTGGCCGACGGGATCAAGCTGGCGCTCAAGGAGGGCCTGACTCCGGCCGGGGTGGACAAACCCATTTATTTGATGGCCCCGGTCATTTCGGTGATCCCCGCCTTCCTGGCGTTCGCGGTGATCCCGTTGGGTCCGGTGGTGTCGGTGTTCGGCCACCGGACTCCGTTGCAGTTGACCGATCTGCCGGTGGCGGTGCTCTACATTCTGGCGGTCACCTCGATCGGGGTGTACGGCATCGTGCTGGCGGGGTGGGCGTCAGGGTCGACCTATCCGCTGTTGGGCGGTCTGCGCTCCAGCGCGCAGGTGATCTCCTACGAGATCGCCATGGCCCTGTCGTTCGCGGCGGTGTTCCTCTACGCCGGCACCATGTCCACCTCGGGCATCGTCGCCGCCCAGGAACACACCTGGTATGTGTTCCTGCTGCTGCCGTCGTTCGCGGTGTACGTCACCTCGATGGTCGGTGAGACCAACCGGGCACCGTTCGACCTGCCCGAGGCCGAAGGTGAACTGGTGGGCGGGTTTCACACCGAATATTCGTCGCTGAAGTTCGCGATGTTCATGCTCGCCGAATACGTCAACATGACCACTGTCTCCGCGCTGGCGACCACCCTGTTCCTCGGTGGGTGGCACGCCCCGTGGCCGATCAGCCTGATCGACGGCGCCAATACCGGCTGGTGGCCGCTGATCTGGTTCGTGGCCAAGGTGTGGACATTCCTGTTCGTGTTCATGTGGCTGCGGGCCACCCTGCCCCGACTGCGCTACGACCAATTCATGGCACTGGGCTGGAAACTCCTCATCCCCGTCTCCCTGGTCTGGATCATGATCGTCGCCGTCCTGCACAGCACCGGCCACAGCGGCATCGTCGAAAACCTGATCGCCGCTGCGGTGCTGCTGGCCCTTGTCGTTGGCGTTCGGCGCCTGACCCGCGGGCGGCGACCCGGTGAATCCAGCTTGCAGACAGCAGAGTTCGACCCGATGGCCGGTGGATTTCCTGTGCCACCCCTTCCTGGGCAGCGGATCGCCGCGGTGTGGCCGGCCCCGACATACGGAGTGCCGATGCGCAACGGAAAACAGGTACACGAGCAGGTCGCCGTCGCATCGTGGGGGAGCGGAGATGCCTGACTTCCTCGACGCGGTCAAGGGTTTCGGCGTGACGTTCGGGACGATGTTCAAGCGTCCTATCACCGAGGAGTATCCCGAGAAGCCGGGGCCGGTCGCCCCGCGCTATCACGGCCGCCACCAACTCAACCGTTACGCCGACGGGCTGGAGAAGTGCATCGGCTGCGAGCTGTGCGCCTGGGCCTGCCCCGCCGACGCGATCTACGTCGAAGGCGCGGATAACACCGAGGAGCAACGCTTCTCCCCGGGTGAACGCTACGGGCGGGTCTACCAGATCAACTATCTGCGCTGCATCGGCTGCGGACTGTGCATCGAGGCCTGCCCCACCCGCGCCCTGACGATGACCAACGTCTACGAGATGGCCGACGACAACCGCTCCGACCTCATCTACGGCAAGGACAAACTACTGGCCCCACTACAACCCGGGATGCAACCACCCCCGCACGCCATGGCGCCCGGGGCGACCGACGACGACTACTACCTGGGACACGTGAAGGAATCGACGCGATGACAGCTGTGATGTTCTGGATCCTCGCGCCACTGACACTGGTGGCGGCCGTCGGCGTTGTCGTGAGTCGAAAAGCGGTGTATTCGGCCATGTTCCTCGGCGCGGCGATGATCAACCTTGCGGTGCTGTACGTCGCGCAGGATGCGCTCTTCCTCGGCGTCGTGCAAATCGTGGTCTACACCGGTGCGGTGATGATGCTGTTCCTATTCGTTCTCATGCTGATCGGTGTCGACTCGGCCGACTCGCTGATCGAGACGCTCCGCGGGCACCGTGTGGCCGCGGCCCTCACTGGCTTGGGGTTCGGCATTCTGCTGATCGCCGGGATCGGCAGCGTGGCGACGTCGGGACTCACCGGTTTGACGGAGGCCAATGCGGGCGGGAATGTGCAGGGTTTGGCGACGTTGATCTTCACCCGTGATCTGTGGGCGTTCGAGTTGACCAGTGCGTTGTTGATCACCGCTGCGCTCGGGGCGATGGTGTTGGCGCACCGGGAGCGCTTCGAGCGGCGAAAGACCCAGCGGGAGTTGGTGGTCGAGCGCTTCCAAACTGGGGCGCGAGCCACACCGCATCCCAATCCCGGTGTGTACGCATTGCACAATGCCGTCAACACCCCGGCGCGGCTGCCGGACGGAAGCGACTGCGCGCTCTCGGTGAGCCGAACTCTCACTCGCGACGGCACCGTCTTGTCGCTGCTCGTTACGCGCGATCACGAAAATGACGGCGCGCTGAATCAGGAAGTGAGCCAATGACTCCCGATTACTTCCTGTATTTGTCGGCGTTGTTGTTCACGATTGGTGCGGCGGGGGTGTTGTTGCGGCGCAACGCGATCGTGATGTTCATGTGTGTGGAGTTGATGCTCAACGCCGCGAACCTGGCGTTCGTCACCTTCTCGCGGATGCACGGCCACCTCGACGGTCAGGTGGTGGCGTTCTTCACGATGGTGGTGGCCGCCTGTGAGGTGGTGGTCGGTTTGGCGATCATCATGACGATCTTTAGGACCCGACGCTCGGCGAACGTCGACGACGCCCACCTGCTGCGGCACTGAGATGCAGACACTGGTGTGGTTGACCATCGCGCTGCCCTTGGCCGGGGCCATCATCCTGCTGCTGGGCGGGCGGCGCACCAACGCGTGGGGGCATCTGCTGGCCTGCGCGGCGGTGATCGGCGCCTTCGCCTGCGGCGCAGTGCTGTTCACCCACCTCCTCGCCCTACCCGGCGAGGACCGCATCGTGCACGACGTGCTGTTCTCCTGGGTGCCGGTCGGGGTGCTGCGGGTGGACTTCGGTCTGCAACTCGACGCGCTATCCATGTGCTTCGTGCTGCTGATCACCGGAGTCGGCGCGCTCATCCACATCTACTCGATCGGCTACATGAAAACCGATCCCGGCCGGCGCCGGTTCTTCGCCTACCTCAACCTGTTCGTCGCCGCGATGCTGCTGCTCGTGTTGGCCGACAACTACCTCGGCCTCTACATGGGGTGGGAAGGTGTCGGTTTGGCGTCGTATCTGCTCATCGGGTTCTGGGCGCACAAACCGTCGGCGGCCACCGCGGCCAAGAAAGCGTTCGTGGTCAACCGGGTTGGCGACATGGGTTTGGCCATCGCCCTGATGGTGCTGTTCGCCAGCCTCGGTTCGGTGACCTTCAGCACCGTGTTCGCGGCGGTGCCGCACATGACCTCCGGTGTCCTGACCGCCGTCGGTCTGCTGCTGCTGCTCGGGGCGTGCGGCAAAAGCGCCCAAGTCCCATTGCAGTCCTGGCTCGGCGACGCCATGGAAGGCCCCACCCCCGTCTCCGCCCTGATCCACGCCGCCACCATGGTCACCGCCGGCGTCTACCTGATCGTCCGCTCCGGCCCGATCTTCAACCACAGCCCGGCCGCCCAAACCGCCGTCGTCACCGTCGGTGCGGTCACCCTGTTATTCGGCGCGATCATCGGCTGCGCCAAAGACGACATCAAAAAAGCCCTGGCCGCCTCCACCATGAGCCAGATCGGCTACATGGTCCTCGCCGCCGGCTTAGGTCCGGCCGGCTACGCCGTGGCGATCATGCACCTGCTCACCCACGGCTTCTTCAAAGCCGGACTCTTCCTCGGCGCCGGCTCGGTCATGCACGCCATGGACGACGAAACCGACATGCGCCGCTACGGCGGCCTACGCACCCTGCTCCCCATCACGTTCGTCACCTTCGGACTGGGCTACCTCGCCATCATCGGCGTCCCGCCGTTCGCCGGATACTTCTCCAAAGACGCCATCATCGAAACCGCCTTCAACACCGGCGGACTCCAAGGCTGGCTCCTCGGCGGTGCCGCCCTCCTCGGTGCCGGCATCACCGCCTTCTACATGACCCGCGTCATGCTGCTCACCTTCTTCGGGCAGAAACGGTGGAAACCCGACACCCACCCGCACGAAGCCCCCGCCTCCATGACCGCACCCATGATCATCCTGGCGATCGGCTCCGTCGGCGCCGGCGCCCTGCTGGCCATCGGCAACACCCTGCAGCACTGGCTCGAACCCGTCGTCGGCCACCACGAAACCGAACACCTCATCCCCGCCTGGATCATCACCGTCACCGCACTCGGCGTCGTCGCCATCGGCATCGCGGTCGCAGTACGGATGTATCTCCGCAAGCCCGTCAACCCGATAGCCTCCGAATGGGTTTCGGCCGCGACGGTGGCCGCGCGCAATGATCTGTACGGCGACACGGTCAACGAAGCCGCCCTGATGCGGCCCGGCCGCGCAGTCACCAGGGGACTGGTCGCTGTCGAGCGGCGGGGGATCGATGCAGCGGTGGACGGTATTGCCGCAGCGGTGGCTCTGGCGTCGAACTCGGTGCGTCGCATGCAAACCGGGTTTGCCCGCTCCTACGCGCTGTCGATCTTTCTGGGTGCCACTCTGGTGGTCGCGATGCTGGTGATGGTGAGGCTGTGATGAATCAGATCCCGTGGCTGAGCGTGCTGTGGCTGGTCCCGCTCACCGGTGCCGGCTTGATCGCGATCCTCCCCGCGACGACGGGTCGCTCCGCGAAGTTCACTGGGCTGGCCGTCGCGGTCGGCGTCCTCGTCATCGCTGTCGTGATCGCGGTGCGGTTCGATCCGGCCGGCGAGCAGTTCCAGGTCGTCGAAAACCATCCGTGGATACCGTCTTTCGGAACCGGATACATCCTTGGCGTCGACGGCATCGCACTGGCCCTGGTGGTACTCACCGCGGTGCTCGTGCCGCTGTTGATCATCGCGGGTTGGCACGATGCCGACGGTCGCTCGCGGTCGGTCAACGCCTATGTCGCGCTCACGCTGGCCGTCGAAGGCATGGTGCTGCTGGCCCTGGTGGCTTTGGACATCCTGCTGTTCTTCATCTTCTTCGAGGCCATGCTGATCCCGATGTACTTCCTCATCGGCGGCTTCGGCGGTGCCGGACGATCCAGGGCCGCGGTGAAGTTCCTGGTCTACAGCCTGTGCGGTGGACTCGCCATGCTTGCCGCGCTCATCGGCCTCTACGTCCTCACCTCGCGCAGCACGGCATTCGACGGCGGAACGTTCGACTACCGCGCCATCGCCGACGCTGTCACCGCGGGAACGTTCACCGTCAATCCCGCTGTCGCTCATGCACTATTCCTCGGTTTCCTGATCGCGTTCGCGGTGAAGGCGCCGCTGTGGCCTTTTCACACCTGGCTACCCGGGGCCGCCGTGCAGGCGACGCCGTCGTCGGCGGTGTTGATGATGGCGGTGATGGACAAGGTCGGCACATTCGGGATGCTGCGCTACTGCCTGCCGCTGTTCCCGGACTCCGCAACATGGTTCCGCCCGTTCGTCATCGCCCTGGCTGTCATCGGCATCGTCTACGGCGCCGTCCTGGCGATCGGCCAAACCGACGTCATGCGGCTGATCGCCTACACCTCGATCAGCCACTTCGGCTTCATCATCCTCGGCATCTTCGTGATGACCAGCCAAGGCCAAGCCGGCTCCACCCTCTACATGGTCAACCACGGAATCTCCACCGCCGCACTGTTCTTGATCGCCGGCTTCCTGGTCAGCCGCCGCGGCAGTCGGCTGATCGCCGACTACGGCGGCATCCAGACAGTCGCGCCCATCCTGGCAGGCACCTTCCTCGTCGCCGGCCTGGCCACCCTCGCGCTTCCGGGACTCGCGCCGTTCATCAGTGAATTCCTGGTCCTCATCGGCACATTCACCCGCTATCCGGCCTTCGCCGTCATCGCATCCGTCGCGCTGGTGCTCTCAGCCATTTACATACTCTGGCTCTACCAACGGATGATGACCGGCCCGGTCACCCGCGGCAACGACACAGTCCGGGACCTCGGCACACGGGAGCTCCTGGTGGTCGCGCCGCTGATCGCACTGCTGATCGGACTCGGGGTCTATCCCAAGATCGCCCTCGACGTCATCAACCCGGCCGTCGCCCACACATTGACCACCGTCGGTGTATCCGACCCGGCACCCGCCGTCGCGGAAGGAGCACACCCATGACTGCACCCAGCGTTGAATACGGCCAGCTCGCACCGATGTTGATCATTCTCGGTGCCGCCGTCGCCGGCGTGCTCATCGAAGCGTTCGCGCCACGCCGACACCGCTACCCGCTGCAGCTCTGCGTCAGCTTGACCGGCCTGGCGACCGGGCTGGTCGCCGTCATCGAATTGGCGGGCACCGTCGGTCCCGCCGTCTCCGGCGCGGTCATCTCCGACGGTCCGGCGTCGTTCCTTCAGGGTGTCGTGCTGACGGTCGGCCTGGGTTCGATGGCGTTGGTCGCGCAACGTGATGCGCGCGGCGGCTTGGTGTCGTTCACGCCGCAGGCGTCGACGGTGCCGGGCAGCGTCGCGGAGATGACGGCGGTGCGCGTCAACACCGTGCAGACCGAGGTGTTCCCGCTGGCCATGTTCTCGGTGTCCGGAATGCTGATCTTCGTTGCCGCGGGGGACCTGCTGACGATGTTCGTGGCGCTGGAAGTGTTCTCGCTGCCGCTGTACTTGATGTGCGGGCTGGCCCGCCGCCGACGATTGCTGTCCCAGGAAGCCGCACTCAAATACTTTCTGCTGGGAGCGTTCTCGTCGGCCTTCTTCCTCTACGGCATCGCGCTGCTGTACGGCTACTCCGGCACCCTGAGCCTGCCCGGCATCGCCCGCGCCATCGATACCGGCACTGACAGTGCGCTCACTCTCGCCGGTACCGCCCTGGTGGCCGTCGGGGTGCTGTTCAAGGTCGGCGCGGTGCCGTTCCATTCGTGGATCCCCGACGTCTATCAGGGCGCCCCCACCCCGATCACCGCGTTCATGGCCGCCGCCACCAAGGTCGCTGCCTTCGGCGCCATGCTGCGAATCTTCTACGTCGCACTGCCCGGCCTCGACCATGACTGGCGGCCCGTCCTGTCGCTGATCGCGATGGTGACGATGGTGGGGGGCGGGGTGCTGTCAGTCGGACAGACAGATCTGAAGCGGTTGCTCGGCTATTCGGCCGTGGCACAGGCGGGCTTCATCCTCGCCGGCGTCATCGCCGCGGACGGCACCGCATTGTCGGCGACGCTGTTCTATCTGGCGACCTACGCGCTGACCACCCTGGCTGCCTTCGCCGTGATCGGCCTGGTGCGCAACCACACCGGTGCCGAGGAGACTGCGATCGCGAACTGGGCGGGGCTGGGGCGGCGGCACCCGCTGATCGCGGCGGTGTTCTCCCTGTTCCTGCTGGCCTTCGCCGGCATTCCGCTCACCAGTGGATTCATCGGCAAGTTCGCGGTGTTCTCGGCGGCTGCGCACGGTGGACAGCTCCTGCTGGTGCTGGTCGGCGTGATCGCCAGCGCAATTACCGCTTTCGTCTACGCGAAGGTGGTGGTGGTGATGTACGCCGACGACACCCCAATACAGCCCGCGCGGGTGCGCACACCGGATCGATTGACCGGCATCGCCATCGCGACGGCCGCCATCGTGACAGTGGTGTTCGGAGTCCTGCCCCAGCCACTGCTGGACCTGGCCGATGCCGCCGGGGCTTTCGTGCGCTAAGTCAGCGCACTGTCAGCTCGGCCTTGCGGCGTTCGAACAGCCGCAGCACCATCGGGGTGAAGATCAGCTGCATCGCCAGGTCCATCTTGCCGCCGGGGCAGACGATGGTGTTGGCCCGGGACATGAACGAATCGTGCAGCATCGACAACAGATACGGGAAGTCGATGCCGTGCGGGTCGCGGAACCGGATGATCACCATGGACTCGTCGGCCGTCGGGATCGACCGGGCGATAAACGGATTGGACGTGTCCACCATCGGGACACGCTGGAAGTTCACGTCGGTGTAGGAGAACTGGGAACAGATGAAGTTCACGTAGTCGGGCATCCGGCGCAAGATGGTGTCGGTCACCGCCTCGGAGGTGTACCCGCGGGACACCTTGTCCCGGTGCAGCTTCTGAATCCACTCGAGGTTGATCACCGGGACCACGCCGATCTTCAAGTCCGCGTAGCGGGTGACGTCCACGTCCTCGGTGACGATCGCGCCGTGCAGACCCTCATAGAACAGCATGTCGGTGTCGTCGGGCAGCGTCTCCCACGGTGTGAAGGTGCCCGGCTCCTGGTTGTAGGGAGCAGCTTCGGTGGCGTCGTGTAAGTACTTGCGCACCTTGCCCGTCCCGGTCTCGCCGTAGGAGCAGAACAGATCCTGCAACTCGGTGAACAGATTGGACTCCGGCCCGAAATGACTGAACGTGTGGTCGCCGCGGGCGTGCGCGTCCGCGATCTGAAGCTTCATCTCGGCACGGTCGAAGCGGTGGAAGCTGTCGCCCTCCACGTAGGCCACGTTGATGCCTTCTCTGCGGAAGATCTGATCGAACGTGCGCATGACGGACGTCGTGCCGGCACCGGACGAGCCGGTCACCGAGATGATCGGATGAAGACGAGACATCGGAGCTCCTTTCAGCCCACCGAAGACCGGAAGAGGCCACGAATGCCGTACAGCGGCAGGCCGTCCGGCCTGTCATTGCTGTCGGTGTGGTAGTGCTCGATGCGCCGAACCTCCTCGGCGGCACCGAAGATCAGCGGAACCCGCTGATGCAGGCTCGTCGGGGGAACCTCGAGCAGGCGGCCACGGCCGGTGCTCGCCAGTCCGCCTGCCTGTTCAACCAGGAATGCGATCGGGTTGGCCTCGTAGAGCAGCCGAAGCCGGCCCGGTTTCGACGGGTCTTTCGAATCGCGCGGGTAGAGGAACACCCCGCCGCGGGTCAGGATGCGGTGGGTCTCGGCGACCAGCGACGCCACCCAGCGCATGTTGAAATCCTTGGCTCGCGTGCCCGTCTGGCCGGCCAGGCACTCGTCGATGTAACGCTGCACCGCCGGCTCCCAGAACCGGCGGTTAGAGGCGTTGATCGCGAATTCTCCTGTGTGGCTGGGAATCGTGATCTGTGCACGACTGAGGAAGAACTCACCCAAACCGGGATCGAGGGTGAACGCGTACACACCGGTTCCGACGGTCAGCACCAGCATGGTGGACGGGCCGTAGATCGCGTACCCCGCGCACACCTGCTCGGTGCCCGGCTGCAGAAAGTCCTCCAGCGAGGGGTCGGCACCCGGATTCGGCGCGCGCAGGATCGAAAAGATGCTGCCGACAGAGACATTGACGTCGATATTGGACGAGCCGTCCAGCGGGTCGAAAATCAGCAGGTACTTCCCTCGCGGATACTGGATCGGCAGGGGATAGGGGTCGTCGATCTCCTCCGACACCATCCCGGCTACCTGTCCGCCCCATTCGCAGGCCCGCAGGAAGTACTCGTTGGCCAGCACGTCGAGCTTCTGCTGCACTTCACCTTGAACGTTCACGGCGTCAGCGGAGCCCAGGACGCCGCCGAGTTCGCCCTGGGCGACCCGGTTCGAGATCGCCTTGCAGGCCAGGGCAACATCGAGGATCAACGCGTTGAGTTCGCCGCTGGCATCGGGGTGGTGGCGGCGCTCCTCGATCAGGAATCGCACCAGCGTGGTGTGGTTCGCGAGCATGACCTGCGGCCTCCTTATCGGTCCTCGCGCGCGGGATAACCCGCGACCTCGAGTCGATTCGATGGTCCCGGAGACACGAGCGTCCGCCCATCCCCCGGGCGGGTGGCCCGACGGGGGGCTGGCGTATTGCCCTGTCACCGAAGGCGATTACGGGCTTACGCTCTCACCATGACCACACCCGTCTCTGTGCTGGTGTACAGCAACAACCGTGCAGCACGACAGCGCGTCATCGCGGCACTGGGATCCCGCCCGGCGGGGGATTTGCCCGATTTCTGCTACCTCGAGGTGGCGACTCCGGCGATGCTCCTGCAGCGCATGGATTCCGGTGACATCGATGCGGCGATTCTCGACGGTGAAGCCACACCCGCGGGAGGGATGGGGATCGCCAAGCAGCTCAAGGACGAGCTCGACGTATGCCCCCCGCTGATCGTCCTGACCGGCAGGGCAGGCGACGACTGGCTGGCGCGCTGGTCGCGCGCCGACGCGGCCGTGCCCCATCCCATCGATCCCGTGGCACTGACGGCGGCCGTGATCGGTGTGCTGCGGCGCTAGCTGTACTGACCTGAGAGGTTAGGTACGCGGCTGGCGGGTGGTTGACCGCCGAGTGCGGTGTGGCCGCGGTGGTGATTGTAGGTGTGCAGCCAGATCGGGAACTGGGCGCAGCGTTCGGCGTCGCTGGTGTAGAGCCGGGCGTAGGCCCATTCATCGGCCAGGGTCCGGTGGAAGCGTTCGACCTTGCCGTTTGTCTGCGGCCGATAAGGGCGTGTGCGACGGTGTTCAACGTCGCCTAAGGCCTCACGGAAGGCGTGAGAGCGGTAGCAGGACCCGTTGTCGGTCAACACGTTCCGCACGGGGATGCCGCATTCGGCGAACCAGGCGTTGGCGCGTAGCCAAAAGCCTGCCGCGGTCTCTTTGCGTTCATCGGGCAACAGTTCTGAGTAGGCCAGCCGGGAGTGTGCGTCAATCGCCGTGTGGAGGAAGTGGTGACCGTGCAAGGGATGGCGGTACTTACTGCGAAGTCCAGAGCCTTTGTCGGCCTGGGAGTTGCGCTGGCCGATCGTGCGGCCCAGCATCCGCCAGCCGCCACCAGCGGGGATCTTGCCCAGCTTCTTGACATCGACATGCACTAGATCCCCGCACTGGGAGGTTTCGATGCGGCGGATCACGCGTCCGGTGGGTCGGTCCAGCCACCGAAGCTTGGCCACTCCGTAGCGGGTGAGTACCCGGTGCACCGTGGAGGGGTGAATGCCCAACAGATACCCGATGCGAGCTGGTCCCCACCGGCGCAGGACCCGGACTTTAATGATCCGCCGCTCGATGCGGGTCGGTGTCTGATTCGGACTGCGGTGCGGCCGTGAGCTGCGGTCGGCCATGCCGGCCTCACCCTGTTCGCGGTATCGAGTCGCCCACCGAGAGGTGGTGGTGACCGAGACCTGGAAGCGTTCAGCGGCTCGACGCAGCGGCCAGCCGTCCTCAACGACGCAACGAGCCAGCCTCAGACGACCGGTTTCGGACAAAGGGGCATTACGGTGGGACACGAAGACCTCCGGTTGGTGAAAGCGTTCCTAGACAGCTCGCACTTCACTCGGAGGTCTTCGTCATGTCACCACGCCACGCCGTCACCAACGTCCGTGGTCAGTACAGCTAGCGGCGCACCGAGTTCACCAGTTCGAGCGTCGACGCCGTAGCTGCCGCCAGTGCGGTGACCTCTTGCTCGCTGAGCCGGCCGCATGTCCAATCCCAGTGGGCAGCGATCCTATCGCCACTTTCCGGTCGTGGCGCCAGCGTGATTCCATCGCGCCGCCAGCGTGCCGTCTCGAGCACCTCGGCGCCGAGGAACAGGCGGTATCCGTCGAACTGCAGCGGCTGGGAAAGGAAACCGAGATGTTCGTCGTCGACCCAGTCGACCGTTCCCCAGCGGATCCGGCACGCCTGCAGTATCCGCAGCGGTGTGGTCGGGTCGCCGCTGAGAAACCGTATCCAGGGATAGACGACTAACACGTGAAAACTGTGATGGGCCAGGCCGTGGGAGCCGACGCTGTCGAGTATGCCGGTGGGCTGGTTGGCGAAAAGGGTGCGCAGCCTCGCGGTGAGGGTGCCGGAATTCACTGCGTCGAGCAGCGGTCCGCCCACCCAGTAGCTGCGCACCACCTCGGTGTTGAGCGGATCGTCGATACCGGCCGCTGCCGCGATTTCTTCGAGGTATGCCCAGGCGCCGTCGAAACCCTGGGCATGTCCGGCGACGTCGGCACGTGAGCGGCCGGACAGGAGAACCGACGCATCCGGAGGCCCGCAGTAGCCCAGCTCGTTGGGTGGGAAAGCGAAGCGGGCGAACAACTCCCATCCCACAGCATCGGCCGTCAGTCGTGCCGTCACGGGGCCTCGTCGATTCCGCTGCCCATCAGCCGCAGACCGGTCAGCGCCGCCTCGGCGCCCCGTTCATCGGTCTTCTCGACCACGAAGCCCATGTGAATGATGACCCAGTCACCCGGAGCGAATGTCTCCTCGGGCAGCATGCCGATGTTCACGCGGCGCGACTCGCCGGCGACATCGGCTAGGACCAGCTGGCCCCCGTAACCCTCGACGAGGCTGATCACCTTACCGGGTATGCCGAGGCACATCTGCTCACACCTCCTGCGCCGTATAGCGTTGCCGCACCATCACGATCGCCGCTCGAACAGCGTCCACCGCCGCGGGAACGGCCGCGCGGACCGGCTCGCTCAACCCGATTCCGTCGGCGATGTCGGCGACCTCGCAGCCGACCACAACAGTGGGAGGCGCGGTCCCGCCCAGGGCTCTCAGACTGGCGAACACCGCGCCGGGGTCCATACTGTGGGCATCCAGCGCGGTGGCCAGGCAGGGGGTCTCGTGATCGGCAGTGAACACGTGGACAGTGCCGGGCGAGCCCCGGTCGGGCAGGGCGTCGACGAGGACGAGCGCCGACCAGGCGTCGAGTAGGTCGTAAGCCAAATGCATGCCACCGATTCCGTAGTCGGTGACCCGCAAGTCCGGCGCGGCGCCATCGGTTGCGTAGAGCAGGCGGACCACTTCTGACCCGAACCCGTCGTCGCCGAGGAAGATGTTCCCGATTCCAGCGACCAGGATGCGTGACGGCATTGGATCGCTACATGTGCCGGATCCGCAGGTAGCGCTGGACGTCGGGGATAGAACGGACCCCGATCACCGCGCCGGCCACTATGGCTGCTGCGACCACGCACGTGGCGACCCACCCTATGACTGCCATGCCGAACTCCTTTCGTGATCAGACGTTTGCAGGTCGAGCGGCTCGACCTCGTCAGGAGCGAAGTAGAGGTAGCGTCCGTACCACTCGTGCAGGTCGGCGGCGGGATCGTCGTCGACCACCACGCCGACATGCGTGTTGCCGTCGACGTCTTGGTGGACAGAGGTGACGTGCGCGGTCCGTCCGGTCACGAAGATGTCCTGGGCGTCGGCGCGGCGACTGGGCCGAAGCCGCACGCGGCTACCACGGGCCACCGGTACACCGGAGATCAGGACGGCGTCGACCTCTGGACGTACCTCCTTGTCTGCTAACGGATCCCACCAGTTGACACCGTCGGGAACTTCGGGGACGAGCCCTGCGGGGGGCGTCGTCCCGGCACGCGGGTCACGGAGCACACCGTGCAGCCGTTGCATCGCCTCGGGCGACATTGCATCGCAGCGGTCGATTATCGCGGCCGCCAGCGGGTCAGTGGCGCGCGCTTGCGTCTTTTCCTCGTCGGTCATGGTCATCACCCGCAGGGTGAGGATCTCGTCGATCTCCGTCGAATCGTAGAGGGCGCCGTTGCTCTGCTCGGCCACCTGGGGATGGTCGTACAGGATGATCGGCGAGATCAGCAGGAGGTCGTTCTCGCCGGGTGCGCCGGCGAGCACGGGAAAGCATCTCCGGTGCCGGCATCGCGTCACGGCGGCGGTCGCGTCCGGTGGCGGTTCCAGCAACGAGACGAACTGCCCGCCAGTGGATTCGGCGATGACGTGCGTGCCGATCATCGAGCCGGCGATCGCGCCGGCTGGATCGGCGGCTGGTGCCGTAATGTTCTCGACCGAGAGGCTGATGCGGTGCAGACGGTCGTCGCGGACCGCGTCGACGGTCACCTCAGCAGATAGGTCACGTCGGGTACGTACCAGCCGGCCCCCGCTGATTTCCTCGACAGCGGTCCCTCCGGATACCGCCAAGGGCAGTGTCCACGATCGATGCTTGTCATCGAGTTTTAGTGTGCCGATGTTGATTTCGCATTCCACGGCCTCATCCCAGCTCAGCCAGTGCCCGCCGGGTGTCCGGAGTTCGTCGACGGGGACCCAGCTCCCGTCCTCGAGGGTCTCGGTCTGACGGCGCTGTAGCTGAAGAAACCGTACGACCAGCGTAAGGCTGCCACCACCCGCGATCAGGAACTGGGTGTCCAGCGACCTTTCCTCGCCGATTCCGGCTTCCGCGGCGCCCGGCGGACCGAGAACGCCGAACTGCCAGCGACATTGATTCTTCGGCGACGATGCCCGGTAGGGATAAAGCAGATATCCCTCGTAGAGCACTGCGTCGGCGATGGTGCGGGCCCGGTCCCAGCCGGTGTTCACGGTTTCTCCCGGCCGGATCCGTTGGTGCACAGCATGGGCTGCGCGGTGCCGCTCAGCAGTGCGGCGACCGCCTCATCGACACTGAGCAGACCGCGCGCCGACTTGAACGAGCACAGCTCAGCGATGGTGTCCTTCGACAGACGCACCCAACCGGAGTCCGGATAGTGCTGATGGACCAGGTCGCGCCACACGGCGACCGGCATGTCGAAGGAGTCCTCGCACTCCCAGGACACCTGTCGTACGCGCAGTGTCGGCTCGCCGGCATCGAAAATTGTCCCGCTGAACAGGAATTGCAGGGGGATCACGCCGTCGCGCAACGCGTGGAAGTACTTGGCCCCGGCGACCTCGACGTCGTAGGTGCACGCCAGCGGCAGAGTTACCCGAGTCGTCCCGACGAAGCCGGGCACCATGGCTGCCGCGTGCAGCCACAGGAAATTGCGTTGAGTGGCTGCCCAGCGTTCGCGGGGGCCGAACAAGTCGAGCAGCCCATCCGCCTCCTCGTCGGTATAGGAGCGACGGAGCGGGTCGATGCGGACCTGGCAGCGCAGTGCGATGGCCTGAATCGGTGCTTCACCGGCGGTGGTGATGCCGATGGCCGCGGCCAAAATGGGTGTCACCGCGTAACGTTCGGGCGTCACGTCGAGCACGTGAAACGTCACGTCCGCTGTCATGGCAGTCGCACCGCACTGCGCGCAGCGACACCGGCGAAGAAATCGTCGATGAACTCCCGCGCCTGAGTTCCGCCATCGAATCCGCGCCAGAGCAGGCGCAACCCGCCGACGAATTCGTAGCAGGCGTCGATCGGTACCAGGAAACATTCGGGAGTCCCCCCGGAATCGGGGACCCGCACCAAAAGTGCCTCGACGTCGTCGGCGAGCAGACCTACCCGCGGATCAGCTGCCACCGCCGACCAGGCCGCCATGTCCAATTCGGATTCGGTGGCGCCCGCAGGCCCTGGATAGAACGCCACGGTGCGGTCCAGCCCGGAGTTGCGGAAGAAGAACGCGAAACCCACCGGGATCTGTAGCGCCTCCCACTGCGCACGGCCCAGCGTGAAGTCGGGGAACGACAGGTAGCTGTCGGGCACCGCCCGGTACCGCAACGCGGCAGCCGCATCGGTGAACAGCAGATAACAGCCACGGCACACGCACATCAGCTGGCGCGCGGCGACATTCACGACGTGTTGATGTCGGTCGGCGATGGGGTCGGCGCACATCTCGCACCGTTCGTCCGTGGACGGCGCCGCCGTGCGCGCGCTGCGGATCCTGGCCAATACCTCCATAGTTGACGTGGTCATGCCGAGGCTCCGATCGGTTCACCCGTCACGGCAAGGGACAGCACACCATCTCGGGTGAGCATCGGCACCGGTTCGAGATGTTCACCGGTACCGGCGACTCCGACGCCGGCGTGGAGGACGTCGTAGCGCGCGTGACACCGCGGGCACCGCAGAACATCACCCGACAGGCGTGCACCGGCCAGGGAACCGGCGCAACCCGGGCAGAAATCGAGGTAAGCGAGCACCTTCTCGGCAGCTCGGCAGGCCAGCACGACCGTGTCGCCGACTGCGAAACCCGCGACCTCACCGGGTTCCAGCTCGGCAAGTTCGGGCACCGGGTGCCAGGTGGTTCGGTGACCGCCGGTGTCCTGGAGCCGTGACATCAGCGACGCGGCCGGAAAGAGCGTGGTACCGGCAGCCGGTTCCGCGGGCACGACCTCGATTGTGGTGATCTCCGGCGCACTGGCTCGAACGGCGTCCTCGACCGTCAGCTCCAGCGTGCGCGCCGACGAGGGGCAGCTCTTGCAGCTCCCCGAAAATGACAGCCGTACAACCCCGTTGCTGACATCCAGCAGCTGGACATCGCCGCCGTGTGATCCGAGATACGGCCGGACGGTGTCCAGGGCGTGCGACACTCGGCGCGTCACATCATGCGGATGCACGCCGTGCACCAGCAGCAAGCTGGCGATCAGGTCGTCGGCCGCCAGCCGATCGGTTGCCGCCCCATCGACAAGCTCGATGACCCGGGCAAGCGCGGTCCCGTACAGATCAACCACTTCACGTACCAACTGCTCGGCGCGTGCCGAGGCGATCGGGCCGCCGACCGCGCTGGCGTCCAGCAGGCTTTGTATCCGCTCACCTGCCGACCGCCAGTGCGAATCTGCGTCCATCCGTCACTCCCCGGTCAGCGATTGCGTCGGGGTGTGCAGCTTGTCCAGCGACTTGCCGTCGCCCAGGTACATGTGCACCCCGCAGGGCAGGCATGGGTCGAAACTGCGGACCGTGCGCATGATGTCGATGCCCTTGAAGTTCTCCCGATCGTTCTCCTCGAAGATGGGTTGGCCCTGCACCGCATCCTCGTACGGACCCGGGGTGCCGTAGCTGTCGCGAGGATTGGCATTCCACGGCGTTGGGGGATAGGGGTGGTAATTCGCAATCTTGCCGTCCCGAATCACCATGTGGTGGCTCAGCACACCACGCACCGCCTCGGTGAAGCCGCACCCGATGCCTTCGTCGGGGACGTCGAACTTCTCCCACGTTTTGGTGCGCCCGGCCCGGATCTCGACGAGGGCTTTCTCCGCGAAGTGCAGCGCGCATGCCGCGGCGTAGGCCTGGAAGTAGGTGCGAGCCCGGTTGCGTTCGATGGTGTTGCTGCCGTGGACCGGTATCTTCCACTCGAATTCGACGGGACCCTTGAGGGCTGTCTTGGGGAAATTGATCTGGACACTGTTGCCGGTGGCTTTGACGTAGCCGACGTCGACCAGCCCCGCCAGCGCCGTCGACCAGAGCCGGGCCAGGGGGCCGCCACCGGTGTCCAGAGCCAGATGATCGGTGCCGTCGAACCACCGAGGTGACATCACCCAGCTGTAGTTGTCGTCGAAGTCGCGCTTCTGGGGCCGGGGATTCGTGTGCTGGTTCCACGGGTGTCGGCGGTCCACCCGATTTCCCAGCGGATCGGTGTGCACGAACATCTCCTGGTCGTTCCAGTCGTCATAGTAGGAGTGCCCCAACAGGATTCGGATACCGAGGTTGATGTCGACCAGCGAGGTGGTGACCAGTTTGCCGTCAACCACCACACCAGGGGTGACGAACATCGCCCGGCCCCAATCCTCCATGTCCTTATATGCGAAGTTGCACACTTCGGGATCCTGGAACGAGCCCCAGCACCCCAACAGCGTGCGGCGCAGGCCGACTTTCTCGTAGCCAGGCAGTGCCTCGTAGAAGAAGTCGAAGAGGTCGTCGTGCATGGGCACGACCTTCTTCATGAACTCGACGTAACGCATGAGCCGGGTCATGTAGTCGGTCATCAGTTGGATCGTGGCTGTCGTGCCAATTCCGCCGGGATACAGGGTCGACGGGTGTACGTGCCTGCCTTCCATGAGGCAGAACATCTCTCGGGTGTATCGGCTGACCTGCAGCGCCTCCCGGTAGAACTCGCCGGTGAACGGGTTGAGCGCGCGCATGATGTCGGCGACCGTGCGATAGCCGTGCATATCGGCGTGCGGTGCCACGGCATTTTCTGCCTTGGTCAGCACACTGGGGTTGGTCTCGGAGACCATCTTCTCGCAGTAGTCGACGCCGACCAGATTCTCTTGAAAGATGTTGTGGTCGAACATGTATTCCGCAGCCTCGCCTAGGTTGATCAACCATTCGCCCAGGTGCGGCGGCTTGACTCCGTAGGCCATGTTCTGGCAGTAACACGAGCAGGTGGCGTGATTGTCACCGCAGATGCCGCAGATCCGGCTGGTGATGAAGTGTGCGTCGCGCGGGTCTTTGCCCTTCATGAAGAGCGAGTAACCGCGGAAGATCGACGATGTGCTGTGACACTCGACGACTTCCCGGTTGTCGAAGTCGATCTTGGTGTAGATGCCGAGGCTGCCGACGATCCGGGTGATGGGATCCCACGCCATTTCGACGAGGGCGCCCGGTTCGTTCTTGATCTGCGACGGCTCAGGAATGATCGTTGTCATCGAACTACTACCTTCGATCCAATTGATTACCAGGTGCGCCGGGCACCCGTGGTGAGTTCCTTGCCCTTGTGCCGCCACCGCGGCTCTTTATCGACTGTGCGGCCCGTGATTTCGCGCAAGTTACGGATCACCGAACCGTAGAGCCCTGAAGCCGCTGTGGACAGCTTGCCGCCGGGCGGCTCGTCCATGAACGGCATGAATTTGTCCGGGAAGCCCGGCATGGTGCAGCCGATGCAGATGCCGCCGACATTCGGGCATCCACCGACGCCGTTGATCCAGCCACGTTTGGGCACATTGCATTTCACGACGGGTCCCCAGCATCCAAGCTTGACGATGCACTTTGGCGAACCGTACTCGGTGGCGAAATCGCCCTGTTCGTAATACCCGGCCCGATCGCACCCCTCGTGAACGGTCTTGCCGAACAGCCATTGTGGACGCAGTGCGTCGTCGAGCGGGATCATCGGCGCTTGCCCGGTCGCCATGTAAAGCAGATAGGTCAGCGTCTCCGACAGGTTGTCTGGGTGGATCGGGCAACCCGGTACACAGACGATGGGAATGCCGGCCTTGCTTTTCCAGTCCCAGCCGAGGTAATCCGGAACGCCCATGGCGCCGGTGGGATTTCCAGCCATCGCGTGGATGCCCCCGTAGGCAGCGCAGGTTCCCACCGCCACCACCGCGGTGGCCTTGGGCGTCAGTCTGTCCAGCCATGCGCTCGTGGTCATCGGCTGGCCGGTCGCGGGATCGTTGCCGAAGCCGCACCAATACCCTTCGGTATGTAATTGTTCGTTGGGGATCGAGCCCTCGACGACAAGCACGAACGGCTCCAACTCACCCCGGTCGGCCCGGAAGAACCATTCAAGGAAGTCATCCGCACCGCCACTGGGGCCGCACTCGAAATCGATCAGTGGCCAATGCACCGCGACTTGGGGCAGGCCCGGCAACGCGCCGAGGGCGATCTCTTCGACGCTGGGTTGGGTGGCGGCAGTCAACGCCACCGAATCACCATCGCAACTGAGGCCTGCATTGATCCAGAGGACGTGGATCAGAGTTTGTTCCGCTTTGACTGCTGCTTCCGTCGGCATGCTCGCAGCTTCCCGGGACGGGAGTCGTCCGTCCCTGGCGCCGCCGGAGTCGACCGTCGGCCCTCTTGCGCGGCGTTAGTTTCTGGGTCTACTCCCGGGCCAGGTCGTTGTCAACGCTTGCGAATTGGTGGGAGAAGGCTTGCCGTGCGTCCTCGAAGTCTGATAAACCGGGAAAGAGCAGCCAGCTGCGAAAAACCGGGTATGCGCGTTAATTTCGACGTCGCGCGTAGGTCAGCGTTGTGTCGCGGAAGTGAAGTTACGGAGCCAATCGAACCAATCGGACATACCCTCCCCGGTGCGTGCGCTCACCGGCAGGATCGTCGCCGTCGGATTCACTTCGCGGACCCGGGAGACATAGGCGTCGACATCGACATCGAGGTGCGGCACGAGGTCAATCTTGTTCAGCAGCACAATGTCGACGGAACGGAACATCACCGGATACTTCAGCGGCTTGTCCTCGCCTTCGGTCACCGAATAGACCATCGCCTTGGCGTGCTCACCAACATCGAACTCCGCGGGGCACACGAGATTGCCGACATTCTCGATGATCACCAGATCCAGTAGCGGCAGGTCCAAACCCTGCAGTGCGCGGTTGACCATCGGTGCATCCAGGTGGCACTCGCCGCCGAAGCCGTTGTTGGTGTTCAGCAGAGAGATCTGCGCACCGCGGCCACCGAGCTTGGCGGCGTCGAGGTCGGTGGCGATATCGCCTTCGATCACGCCGACGGCGAAATCGTTCGCCAACTCGTCGAGGGTCGCGGCCAGCACCGTCGTCTTTCCCGATCCGGGTGAACTCATCAGGTTCAGCGCCCGGATTCCGTTGCTCTCGAAGGCCGCCCGGTTGATGTCGGCCCGGGTGTCGTTCTCGGCGAAGATGTGTTCGAGCACCTCGACCCGCTGCGAGCCGGTGGAGTAACCACTGTGGTCGCCGTGATCGTGGGAATGGTGCCCGTGCTCGTCGTGCTCGTGGCTGTGCTCGGTGCCGTCGTCGTGGCGGTGGAACCTACCCATGCTGAATACCTTTCGCTTCCCTGGTCACGTCACGTCCAGTGAGGTGACCAGGAACTCGTTGCCCCGAACGACCTCCACGTCGGCGCTCTCGCAGCGCGGGCAGCACACGCTCCATCGGGAGGTGATCTCCGAATGCTCTCCGCAGCCGTGGCAGTCCACCTCGGCAGCGACGAATTCGAGCTCCAACTCGGCCTCGGGCATGCTTTCGTCGTCGCGGACCAGCGTCCAGCAGAACGAAAGTGAGTCGGGCACCACCTGACGCAGTGCGCCGATCTGCACCCGGACCACATCGACCCGCCGGCCGGCCGCGTACGGTTTCACCACCCCGGCGATCGCGTGGCACAGCGACAATTCGTGCATTGTCGGTCTTTCCATTCTCCGAGTCGGGCAGGTCTGCACCCTACAGCGCAGTGCGGGCGCAGCCGAGGGCCTTTTGGACGGAAAAACGCAGACTTTCGCTGCGAAATTGTGATTGTGGTCATCACGAGGCGGGTTTAGCGTTGGTGTGATCTACCCGCGTGGACAGCCCATCGACGCGAGTGGCCTTCTGTTTCGGCGGGCTGAGGTGACGGCGATCCGATGATGGTGCGAGTGCATCTGAACATCACCGGTGTGGTGCAGGGCGTCGGGTTTCGTCCGGCGGTCGCGCGGATCGCCGCCGAGTTCCGGCTGGCTGGATTTGTGTACAACGACGCCGGGTCGGTCCACTGTGAGTTGGAGGGCCCGGCCGCCGATGTGGAAGCGGCGATCGCGGCGATCCGGGACCGCACACCACCGGCGGCGCGCATCGACCGCGTGCACGCCCGGTACGTGGACCCGAACGGCGCCAACGGGTTTGAGATCATCGGCAGCCAACAGGGCGATGAGTCGCGCACCCTGGTACCACCGGACATCGCGGTGTGTGCGGACTGCCTGCGCGAGATGCGCGACCCGACGGACCGCCGCCACGGGCACCCGTTCATCACGTGCACCAACTGCGGGCCGCGCTACACCGTGATCACCGATCTGCCATACGACCGTCCTGCGACCACAATGGCCGGCTTCCCAATGTGCCCGGCGTGCGACGCGGAGTACCACGATCCGCTGGATCGCCGCTATCACGCGCAGACGATCGCCTGCCCGGACTGCGGGCCCCGCTTGCGCTGGCAGCCCGTGGGCGGCCCCGCCCGGGACGATGACCCGATCGGTGCGGCGGTCGCCGCGCTGCGGGACGGGCTGATCGTCGCGGTCAAGGGGATCGGCGGCTTCCACCTGGCCTGCCGCGCCGACGACGCCGCCGTCGTGGCAGAGCTGCGTCGACGCAAGAGCCGGCCGGCCAAACCGTTCGCAGTGATGGCCGCGGGTGTCGGGGCCGCCGGCGACATCGCGGTGCTCGACGACGAGGTGGTCGACGCCCTGACCTCACCGTCGGCGCCGATCGTGTTGGTGGCCCGCCGGGGGAGCGGCATCGCCGACGAGGTCGCGCCCGGCCTGACCGAGCTGGGCGTGATGCTGGCCTACTCGCCGGTGCACCACCAGCTGTTTGACCGGCTCGGCTCTGTGCCGCTGGTGATGACCTCGGCCAACCGGGGCGGATCCCCGATCGTGTTCCGCGACGACGACCTGGACTGGATCGAGGGTCTCGCCGACGCGGTGCTCACCCACGACCGGCCTATCCATGTGCCGTGCGAGGACTCGGTGGTCACCATCGACAACGGCAACGAGGTGCCGTTGCGTCGCTCCCGCGGCTACGCCCCGCTCCCGGTGTCGGTGCCCGGGCCGCTGCCCGATCGCGTCATCCTCGCCACCGGCGGCGACCTGAAGACGACGTTCTGCCTGGTGGGCGCTGACGGGCACGCGCACATGTCGTCGCATCTCGGCGATATGGCCGACCGGCGCACGCAAGTCTGCTTCGAGTCGGCGCTGGAGCATCTGGCGTTCATGACCGATCGCACACCCGACGTGATCGCCTGCGATATGCACCCCGGGTACGCGACCACCGCGTGGGCACACCGTTACGCCCTCGGTCGGCCCGTGGTCGCTGCCCAACACCATCACGCGCACGCGGTCGCCCTGCTTGCCGAGCATCGGCGGCTGGGCACGCCGGTCATCGCGGTCACCTATGACGGCACCGGCTACGGCACCGACGGCACCATCTGGGGCGGTGAACTTCTGGCGATCACCGATGCTTCTCACTTCACCCGGGTCGGCCACCTGCGGGAGTTCGCACTGCCTGGCGGCGATGGTGCGGTCCGTCACCCAGCCCGCACCGCGTTGGATCTCTTGTACCGGGCCGGTATCGATTGGACGGGCGAGCTGCCGCCGGTGGCGAGCTTCGACGAAACCGCGCTGCACATACTTCGCCAGCAGATCCCTCGCGGTCTCGGCTGCGTCCGCACCACCAGCATGGGCCGATTGTTCGATGCGGTGGCGAGCCTGCTCGGCGTATGTCAGGAGGTCAGCTACGAAGGGCAGGCCGCGATCGAGTTGGAGCATCTGGCCCGCCACGGACGACCCACCGCGCTGAATTTCGATGTCGCCGAAGGTGTCCTGGATCCTGCGCCGGTGATCGCCGGAATCGTCGAGGGCATGCGGTCCGGCACTGCGATCGCCGATCTGGCTGCCGGTTTCCACCAAGCGGTGATCCGTGCGACCGCCGTGGCAGCCGCCGAAAGTGCTCGGGCCGCGGGCATTTCGGTCATCGGGTTGACCGGTGGCGTGTTCGCGAATCGCCTTCTGCTGCAGGGTCTGCGGCACACGCTCACCGAGGACGGGTTCGACGTCCTCAGCCACCGAATCGTCCCCTGCAATGACGGTGGGCTGGCGCTGGGCCAGGCCACCATCGCCGCCGCGATGCTCGCCGACGAGTACGCAGCGGCTGTACCGGAAAGGAATGGCGTATGTGCCTCGGAATCCCCGGCAAGGTGATCGAAATCTGGGAGGAGGCCGGAACCCGGATGTCGACCGTCGACTTCGGCGGCACCACCAAGACGGTGTGCCTGGCGTATCTGCCTGATATGGAGATCGGTGAATACACCATCGTCCATGCGGGTTTTGCAATCACCCGGCTCGATGAAGCATCGGCCAACGAAACGTTGAAGATGTTCGAAGACCTCGGCGTGCTGGACGAAGAACTCGGCGGCACCGAAGGGCAGGGCAGGAGGGAACCGGCATGAAGTACCTCGACGAATTCCGCGATCCGGCCGCCGCCAGGAACCTGGTCGACGCGATCCGGCGGCGCGCCAACCGAACCTGGACCATCATGGAAGTCTGTGGTGGGCAGACGCATTCGATCATCCGCAACGGCATCGACCAGTTGCTCGACGGCGCAGTGGAATTCATCCACGGGCCCGGCTGCCCGGTGTGCGTCACCCCGCTGGAGATGATCGACCGGGCACTGGAGATCGCCGCGCGCGACGACGTGATCTTTTGTTCGTTCGGCGACATGCTACGGGTGCCCGGCAGTCGCCACGACCTGTTCAGCGTGCGTGCCCGCGGCGGCGACGTCCGCATCGTCTACTCGCCGTTGGACGCCACCCGGATCGCCGCCGACAACCCCGACAAGCAGGTGGTGTTCTTCGGCGTGGGATTCGAGACCACCGCACCGGCCAACGCCATGGCGGTGGTGCACGCACAGCGGCTCGGTCTGACCAATTTCTCAGTGCTGATCTCGCACGTGCTGGTTCCCCCGGCGATGACCGCGATCCTGAGCTCACCCACCAACCGGGTGCAGGGCTTCCTGGCTGCGGGTCATGTCTGCACGGTGATGGGCATGGGTGAATACGGCCCGCTCGTCGAGCGGTTCGGAGTGCCCATCGTGGTAACCGGATTCGAGCCTCTCGATCTGCTCGAGGGAGTGCGCCAGGTCGTCGATCTGCTCGAATCAGGCAAGGCCGAGTTGCGCAACGCCTATCCGCGGGCGGTGAGCGACGCCGGAAACACAGTGGCGCAGCAGACACTCGCCGACGTGTTCTCGGTGGTCGATCGGCAATGGCGTGGCATCGGCGTGATTCCCAAGTCGGGCTGGGCGCTGTCGCCGCGCTACGCCGAGTTCGACGCCGAGCTCAAGTTCGGCGTAGGTCACCTGCAGGTGCAGGAGTCGGCCGAATGCCACAGCGGCGAGGTGTTGCAGGGCCTGCTCAAGCCCAACCAGTGCCCTGCGTTCGGCAAGACATGCACGCCCCGCACGCCGTTGGGCGCCACCATGGTGTCCAGCGAGGGCGCATGTGCGGCCTACTACCAGTTCCGCCGGCTGGAGACCGCCGCCAATGTCTGATTCGGTCGGCATCGATCCGTCGGACTGGGTGTGCCCGTTGCCATTGCGGGAGACCAAGCGGATCGTGCTGGGCCACGGCGGCGGCGGGATCCTGTCCGAAGAGCTGATCGAGAATCTCTTCCTGCCGGCGTTCGGATCGGCGGGCGGGCCGGCCCGCGACTCCGCAGTCCTGTCCGTCGCCGGCGGACGTATCGCGCTGACCACCGACTCCTATGTGGTGAACCCGTTGTTCTTCCCCGGCGGCAACATCGGCGATCTGGCCGTCAACGGCACGATCAACGATCTGGCGTGCAGCGGTGCGCAGCCTTTGGGGCTGACGGCGGGATTCATCATCGAGGAAGGACTGGAGCTCGAGGTACTCGGCGCCATCGCCCAGACGATGGGCAAGGCGGCCACCGAGGCCGGGGTTGGCATCGTCACCGGCGACACCAAAGTCGTCGGAAAGGGCAGCGCCGATGGGCTTTTCATCAACACCGCCGGGGTCGGTGTGATACCTGACGGGGTGCGTATCGGACCCGAGCAAGCTCGCCCGGGCGACCACGTGATCGTGTCGGGCGCCATTGGCGAGCACGGTGTGGCGATCATGAGCGTGCGCGAAGGCATCGACTTCGGGACGACGGTGACCACCGACAGCGCGCCGTTGCATCTGCTGGTCGCGGCGATGCTCGCCGCAGTCCCAGACCCGAATGCCGTACACGTGCTGCGCGATCCCACCCGCGGTGGGTTGGTGGCGTCCACCGTCGAGATCGCCCGCACCGCGGGTGTCGGAGTCGAACTCGACGAGCAGCTCATCCCCGTGCCGGACACGGTCGCGTCGGCCTGCAGCTTCCTGGGTCTCGATCCGCTCCAGGTCGCCAACGAGGGCAAGCTGGTGGCATTCGTCGACCCGGCACACAGCGAAGCGGTACTGGCGGCCATGCGATCCCGACCTGAGGGCAACGGGGCGGTGATCATTGGCCGGGCGGTCGAGGAGCACCCGGGCATGGTGGTCGGTCGCACCCCGTTCGGCACCACCAGAGTGATCGAACGTGAACTGGGCGAACAGCTTCCGAGAATTTGTTGATCGATGGCAAATGTCGACGACCGGACCGCTGAGGCGTCCGAGTCCCTCGCCGCTGCGCATGACTGCCTCCTGCTGGATCTAGACGGAACGGTCTTCCGCGGTCACGCGCCCACCCCGGGGGCGGTGGCAGCGCTAGCGGCCGCCGGCGCGCGCAAGGTCTTCGTGACCAACAACGCGTCCCGAAGCGCCGGCGAGGTCGCAGATCACCTGGTGGGCATCGGGTTCGCGGCGGAACCGGGCGATGTCTTGACCAGCGCCCAGAGCGCCGCGCGTGCGCTGAGCCGCCAACTGCCGCCCGATTCCAGGGTTCTGGTGGTGGGCACCGATTCGCTTGCCGCCGAGATCGCTCTCGTCGGGCTGCGGCCGGTGCGTTCCCACAGCGACGAACCCGTCGCTGTGGTGCAGGGCCATTCACCTCACACGTGTTGGGCAGACCTGGCGGAGGCCACGCTTGCCATTCGCGATGGTGGATTGTGGGTTGCGACGAATGCCGACGTGACCCTGCCGACCGAACGCGGATTGTTGCCGGGCAACGGTTCGCTGGTGGCAGCGCTGCGAGCCGCGACCGGGGTGGAGCCCCAGGTGGTCGGCAAGCCGGCTCCCACGATGCTTCGAGATGCTCTGGCTCGCGGCATGTCCCACGCACCATTGGTCGTGGGCGATCGGCTCGACACCGACATCGCGGCAGCCAATGCCGCCGGTCTTCCGAGCATGCTCGTGCTCAGCGGTGTGAGTACACCGACAGATCTGATCCTTGCGCCTGAAGGTCGACGCCCCAAATACCTTGCCGAAGACCTGCGTGGCCTTCATGAACCGTTGTCCCGCATGCGGGTCGGCCCACAACCCGGTTGGAACGCGACTGTTGCCGACGGTGCCGTGACGGTGACGTCCCAGGGTGACGGCGACGCACTGTCGGCGCTACGGGTAGTGGCGGACTTGGTGTGGCGAGGCGGGGCCTCCATTGTGGTGGCCGGTGATCGGCGCAGTCGAGAGGCCCTAAGGCGCTGGGGTTTTGGTTAGCGTGCCGATGTCAGCATGACAGTGCCCGCATCACGATCTCGGTGGCCAGTTGCGCGGTGAAGTGCTGCGAACTGGGCGGCCCGGCAAGGTCGACCAGTCGAAAGTCCGCGTGCACGTGACGTCTGCTCGCGCGGGCAACGCCGTGCGCCGATCTGCCCTCGACCAGAACAGTGGTGTCGACGACTACCGCGGGGCAATCACCGTCCCGCACGATGCCGTCGGAATCGGGCACCCGCGGGTGGCCGCGATCGATGACCACCAGCCCGGTGAAACGCTCGCGATGGGCCGCCGCGAGATCCCACGCCAATTCCGCCCCGGCGCCGTCACCGACGAGCAGTCCGCTCGTGATCCGCAGGTCGTCCAGGAACCCGATGATCGACTTCATGTTCAGCCCGTCGACGACCGGGATAGTGACGATGCGAAACATCGCAACCTGCAGGCGTTCCCGTAAGGCATCTTGAGCGACCGTATTTCGGGCTGGTTCTTCGAGCATGATGATCGTGCGGCCCAACGGCGGGCCGGACAGCGTCACCGACACCATCGCGCCATCGATGGCGCTCACCATTCGTTGGAGGCTCACAGTGTTCCGGCGGCCGCAATCACCCAGACCGGGCGGCGCGTGGGGTCGATGACCTCGCGGCCGCCGTGGTCGTACTGAACGAGTATGTGCCCGGCCGAGATTGACCGGATCCTGCCAGGATTGCCGTACACGCCTGATGCCACTCGCACCCGATCGCCCGTGGACAGCCGGTGAGAGCTGAGCCCGGCGGTGCTGCGTAAGTGCGTGATCATCGCTGTGCTCCTTCGTCTCCATACCAGCGGATGGGTCCAGGTTGTCGATCGACGGCTATGCCAACCACCCCGTGGTGGGGGTCGCCCGGGGTGATATCGCGGTACCGCACATCGGTATCCCACGGTGGTCCCCCCAATCTGGGGGACACCACCCGCGTGCGGCGACCTCTACGGTGTGGCGGTACTGCGAACACTCGACAGGAGAGACAACGTGACCATCCGGGTTGGCGTTAATGGCTTCGGCCGTATTGGCCGTAATTTCTTCCGGGCTCTGGATGCGCAGAAGGCGCAGGGCAAGAACACCGATGTGGAGATCATCGCGGTCAACGATCTGACCGATAATGCGACGCTGGCGCATTTGTTGAAGTTCGACTCGATCCTGGGCCGGCTGCCTTATGAGGTGAGTCTGGAGGGCGAGGACACCATCGTCGTCGGCGACACCAAGATCAAGGCGCTCGAGGTCAAGGCCGGCCCGGCCGAACTGCCGTGGGGCGATTTGGGTGTCGACATCGTGGTCGAGTCGACCGGGATCTTCACCAAGCGTGACAAGGCCCAGGGCCACCTGGATGCCGGGGCCAAGAAGGTCATCATTTCCGCGCCGGCCACCGATGAGGACATCACGATCGTGCTGGGCGTCAATGACGATAAGTACGACGGCAGCCAGAACATCATCTCCAACGCCTCGTGCACGACGAACTGCCTGGGCCCGCTGGCCAAGGTCCTCAATGATGAGTTCGGCATCGTCAAGGGTTTGATGACCACGATCCACGCCTACACCCAGGATCAGAACCTGCAGGACGGCCCGCACAGTGATCTGCGCCGGGCCCGCGCTGCGGCGTTGAATATCGTGCCGACCTCGACCGGTGCGGCCAAGGCCATCGGTCTGGTGCTGCCCGAACTGAAGGGCAAGCTCGACGGCTACGCGTTGCGGGTGCCGATCCCCACCGGTTCGGTCACCGATCTGACCGCGGAGTTGAGCACGTCGGCCAGCGCCGCCGATATCAATGCCGCGATGAAGGGTGCTGCGGAGGGCAAGCTCAAGGGCATCTTGAAGTACTACGACGCCCCGATCGTCTCCAGCGATATCGTCACCGACCCGCACAGCTCGATCTTCGACAGCGGTTTGACCAAGGTCATCGACAACCAGGCCAAGGTCGTGTCCTGGTACGACAACGAATGGGGCTACTCCAACCGCCTCGTGGACCTGGTCGCACTGGTCGGCAAGTCCCTCTAACAACCATGGCCGTCAAGGCCGTAGCGCGCAGCTACCCTCGCGGCTCGTCGGCCCAGAGGGGCGGCCGTGCCGCGTGCTGGTCGTGGTGGGTGCCGTCGCTCGCCGACGTAGCCGACCACGCGGTGCCCTCACAGACCAGGTCGTGAGGGAGCGGTATCTGGTCGGGTAGCAGCCCTCCGCCCGGCACAGCGTCGACGAGGGCCTGAACCGGCAGCGGCGGAGCCAGTGCCGCAGTGTCGGGCAGTGTGGTTAGGGCAGCCGGAATCGGCGGGGCCGCAACAGGTCCCGTGGGGGAGGCGACGACGGGAACGGGGGCGCCAAGGGGGAGCGGTGCCGGCGGCACGACCACGGGAACCGCGACGGGTGGGACCGGAGCCGGGATGGCGGCCGCAGAGTCGACGACCGGAGCGGCCATCGGTGCTGCCGCGGCGTCAGGTACCGCCGCCGCGGCTTCCGAGGCAGGCGCGATCGCTGCTGCCGGCGGCGGAGCCGCATCGACGTTGAGCGAGAACAGCTCCGGCCCCGAGGCGGGTGCGGCCGGCGGCGGTGCGGGCGCAGCGGGTACCGCGGCGGCCTCCACAACGGGTGCGGCCTCGGCGACCGGCCCGGCGTCGGCGACCGGTGCGGCGTCGGCGACCGGTGCGGCGTCGGCGACCGGTGGCACGGGCGAAATGTCGGCCACCGGAGTCACATCGGTGATCGGAGGAGCGGCGACCGGCGGCGCCGCAACTGGCGGTGCGGGAACCTCGACAGGTGCGGCCGGCAGAACCGCGGCAGCAACAGGAACCGGGGCCGCAGCCGGAACCGGGGCAGCAACAGGAACCGGGGCTGCCACGGGAACCGGTGCCGCAGCTGGAATCGGGGCCGCCGCAGGCACAGCGGGGACTACGACCGGAGCGGGAACCACTGGTACCGGCAGCACTGCCGCCGGAACGACGGGTACCGCGGCCGGCGGTGCCGGGGCCAGCGCGCTGTCGGCGATCGGCGCGGCGACCACCGGTGCGGCAGCGACCGGAGCCGGAGCCGCGACGGGCGCTGCCGCGGCTGGTACCGCGACGGGTGCGGCGACCGGTGCTGCCGCTGCGTCCGGCAGCGCGCCGGTGAGCATCTCCGGCAACACTTCCGGTGCGGCCGCGAGCTGCTCAATGATGCTGCCGCAGGGCACTCCTGGGGTCGCCGCCGGTTCCGCGCCCGCCAGAGGACTGGCACACCAGCTCGACAAGATCAACGCGGCGACGCCGGCCGACACCTGGCGGTGGATGTTCGGTGACAACGCTTCCCCGTCCGTGTCGATCTTGATTGGCCATCAAGACCGTATCGGGTCGCGCGGTCAAAACAAGGCCGTGTCGATTCCTTTATGAAATCGATAGCGGTCGGTCATAGGACGGATCCGTCCGGTCATGGGCAACACCATGTCAGCCATATTCACGGTCAGCTCCTCTGCGGTTCGGGGAATTCGACGTCCGCACCGCCGGGCATCGCGCTGATGCCGCGGCGATCGCAGACTTCGAGGACTTCATCGACGATCGAGTTCGGCACGATGAACTTCTCGGTAGCCGATATCTGGTCGAGATGGGTGGCGATGTCGTCCGCGGACGGCTCGGTATCGGCGTCGGCCAGCCAGCCCTCGCTGAGTCCGATGAACGCGCGAGCGTAACGCCCAGCACAGGCCGAATACATGCGATGGCTGAACGTGCACGTCGTGCTCGCCAGATACACGACCAGTGGCACCACCAGCTCTGGCCGAATGGCGCGCATGAAGCCCGATTCGGCCAGGAACTTCTCGTCGCCGACGGTCTCGGTCACCATCCGTGAAAAGCCGGTCGGTAGAACGGAGTTGGCGCGGATACCGAACGCTTCGCCTTCGATCGCAATCACATTGGTCAACCCGATGAGACCGGCCTTGGCCGCCGCGTAGTGGGCCTCCATCGGCTGGCCGAAAACACCCGCCGAGGACGAGATGAACACGAACCGTCCGCCTTCTCCGGCCTTCATCACCCGGTAGGCGGGTTGGGACAGGTGGAAACCGCCGTCGAGGTGCACACGCAGCATTCGGGTCCAGTCGTCGTGCGAAAGGTCCTCGAACGCAACACTGCCGAAGATGCCGGCGTTACTGACCACGGCGTCGAGACGGCCGAACGCGTTCACCGCGGCCGCGACAATCGCGGCACCACCCGCCGGGGTTTCGACCGAGTCGTACGAGGCCACCGCCCGCCCGCCGGCAGCGGTGATCTCGTCGACCACCGAGTCGGCGACCGTGGAATCCACACCCTCACCGCGCATGGTGGAGCCGAGGTCGTTGACCACGACGGCCGCGCCACGCTTCGCCAAATCGAGCGCGTACAACCGGCCGAGTCCACGCCCGGCGCCCGTCACGATCACCGCCTGGCCAGTGAAGTCGATCATGTCGTCACCCTTGTCAATTCGGCTCTTCAGAACCGCGACCCCGACACCGCGAACCGG
This sequence comes from Mycolicibacterium crocinum, assembly GCF_022370635.2. Next base: position 2,208,048 of record NZ_CP092362.2, read on the forward strand.
TCAGTTGACTGCCGTCCGGCCGAACTCTACGGTGGAACAGATATTTGGTCAACAAGATCCGATGCGTGTTGGGGAGGGCGGAGGGGCTCGGTGATCGACGACGAGCGGCTCGCTTGCTTCGGTGTCGTCGCGTCGGCATTAGCCGGCCATGCGGTGGACGTTGCGCCTGGTGAGTCGGGGTCATCGTCGTGGACCGACGGGCAGACGATCTACGTCGATCCGGCCGTGGACCACACAGCGATCGTCGAGGCGATCGCCGTGCAGGCCTCACTGATCGCGGCGGGCAGTCTCGATGCGAGCGTCGTCAGGGCGATCGGCCGCAAGAACCGGGTGGCGGTTCGGTACCTGGCTGTAGAAGGGCATCGTGCGTTGCTGGCCAACGCCGACGTACTGCCCGCAAGCCTGGCGTCGTTGGCCGACGCCGAGGTGGCCGGCCGCAGCCGTTCGGCCGCGGAATCACTGGAGATCGCCACAGGCTCCGCGGCAATCGCGGCGGCGCCCGCACAGTTCGGTGAGATCCGGCCGAAACGGGTGCTCGAGCTGATCGGCCGCGGCGTCAACACGGCCGACCACTACCCGCAAGGCCACGTTCCCCGGCGCGACGGCACAACTGAGCTCGAAGAGCTCGACGACGGCGAAATGCCCACGGACGGAGACGAACCGGATCTGTTCAGCAGCCCCGTCGGTGGTGGCGGCTTCATCGGCAAGTGGCTCAAGAAGATGTTGTCGTCTACCCGTGCGGGCAGTTCCGGCGGCGGGCCGCCAGGCGCGGATTCACCCACGCATCGCACCAACGCGGCCGACCGCGGCACCGGCGCCGTGTCGTCCACCGCCTCAGCGAGAGCGGAGGATGGGCCGGACGCCACCTCCGGCGGGGTGCGGTACCCGGAATGGGACGTCAACAACAAGCGATACCGCCCGGATTGGTGCACGGTGCGCGAGGTCGAACCGTCGGTCGAACTCGCTGCGTCGGCGGCGATCGACGACGCCATCGCCTTTCGCCGGCCATTGGCGCGCCTCGGGATGGGTCTGCACCGGCGGCACCGCCAGGCTCAGGGCGATGACATCGACATCGACGCCGCCGTCGGCGCGCGGGTGGAGGTGCGGGCCGGTTCGGCGCCGGACGAGGCGGTGTACCTGGACAGCCTGCGTCGTCGCCGAGACCTGTCGGTGCTGGTGCTGCTCGACGTGTCCGGATCGTCGGCCGAGGCCGGCACGGTCGGTAAGACGGTGCACGAGCAGCAGCGGGTCGCCGCGGCCAATCTCGTCGTCGCGCTGAACGATCTCGGCGATCGCGTCGCCCTGTACGCCTACAACTCTCAGGGCCGAGCGGCGGTCAACGTCATGCCGATCAAGCGGATGGACGATCATCTGGACAGCCAGGTGTTGCGCAAACTCAACAGCGTGCGCCCGGTGGCGTATTCGCGCCTCGGGGCCGCCATCCGGCACGGAACCAGGGTGCTGGAGGAGCGCGGCGGCACGTCGCGTCGATTGCTCGTCGTGGTGTCGGATGGCCTCGCCTACGACCATGGCTACGAGCGCGGATACGGCGCGGCCGACGCACGCCGAGCGCTGACGGAGGCCCGCCGGGTCGGCACCGGCTGCGTGTGCCTCACCGTCGGAGCGAGCGTCGATTCGGCGGAACTCCGCACCGTCTTCGGTAGTGCCGCATACGCGGTCGTGGGCCGACCTGAGCAGCTCACGAGTGTTATCGGACCGCTGTTCCGGTCGGCCGTCCGAGGCGCCGAGGTGCGCCGCCGCTCATCCGTGCCGCATGCTTGAAACAAACATCTGTTCCGCGATAGGCTGCCAACCACCGCAGCGATGCGGGGAAGGGACCGAAAGTCATGCCACAGCTCCCGGGCGAGCTCGAGCACCAGAACGGGGCTACCTACCTCCCCGATGGAGAGCGTCCCTACTACCAGCCGGTCGGTAACGAGGAGACCGTATTCAAGGCGGCCTACCGGCAAGGGCTTTCGCTGGTGTTGAAGGGGCCGACCGGCTGTGGCAAGACCCGATTCGTCGAGGCGATGGCCCACGATCTGCGCCGGCCGCTGATCACCGTGGCGTGCCACGACGACCTCACCACGGCGGACCTGGTGGGCCGGTATCTGCTGCGAGGTGATGAGACAATCTGGGTCGACGGCCCGCTGACCCGAGCGGTGCGCGAGGGTGCGATCTGCTACCTCGACGAGGTGGTGGAGGCGCGCCAGGACACGACCGTGGTGTTGCACCCGCTGGCCGACTACCGCCGCCAGCTGCCCATCGAGCGGCTCGGCGTGACACTCGACGCCGCACCCGGTTTCGGCCTCGTCGTGTCCTACAACCCCGGCTATCAAAGCGTCCTGAAGGATTTGAAGGATTCCACCCGCCAGCGCATGGTGGCCATCGAATTCGGTTTCCCTACATCGGAAATCGAGGAAGGCATCGTGGCCCGCGAGGCGGCCATCGAGCCAGAGGTAGCCGCAGAACTGGTGCGCTTCGGCCAGGCCATACGCCGCCTCGAGACCGGTGGTCTTCGCGAAGTGGCCTCCACCCGCGTGCTCATCGCGGCGGGCAGGCTGATCGCCGAGGGGTTGTCGATGCGCGATGCGGCGCTCGCGGCGATCGCGGGTCCGCTGACCGACGATGCCGCGGTCGGCCGCGGACTCGCCGAGATGATCGACGTCTACCTCACCGCACCCCACTAGACGATCCAGGAGATCGAATGTCTTACGAGAGCACCGCGGAGCCGATCAAAGTCGGCTACCTGATGGACTTCACACTGCCCCCCGGCTTTCCCGAAGAGCTCCTGTCGTCGTTCACCCGGTGCTTCGACCTGGTCTTCGAAGAGGCCATGGCCGGCGGCTACCTCGACCGGCCGGTGCAGATGATCTACAAGGAAGTCGAGGGGCTGCCCAAGGGCAGCGTCAAGGCGGTGATCGACGCCTACGGCGAACTCGTCGACGAGGGCTGCCTGGTGGTGTTCGGGCCCAACATCACCGACAACTGTGTGCCGCTGCGCGAGGCGATCGAGGACCGCTTCAAAGTTCCCGCGATCAGCGTCACCGGCACCGACGACTGGCTCGGCGAGTGGACGTTCTCGTTTCCCCAAGGCTCGATGACCGACGAGCCGATCTTCCTCGCCGACCTCGTCGCCAAGCGCGGGCTGAGCCAGATCGGCGTGCTGGTCGAACAGAGTCTCATCGGTGAGAGCTACCTAAAAAACCTTCGAAGCGCCTGTCGGCGCAAGGGTATTCGCATCGTCGCCGAGGCGGCGATCGCACAGACCGCGCAGGACGTCGACGATGCGGTGCGATCGTTGCACGAGGCGAAGGCAGAAGCCGTCGTGCACCTCGGCTTCGGCTTCGGCATCGTCTTCGTCAATCCGGTGCTCGAGGCGCTCAACTGGGATCCGCCACGGTTCACCACCACCGCCTTCCAGAACGCGTGGGTCAACCCGATCATGTGGAACGCCTTCATGGGGTGGGTCGGGGTGGACCAGTACGACGAGGGCAATCCGATCGGGCAGGCGTGGCTCGACCGGTACGCCGCGCGCTACGGCGGCAGCCGGCCGGAGTACTGCGTGACGGTGGTCAACCACGACGTCGCGGCCACCCTGGTACGCGCGTTCGCCGATTCACATCCGCTCAGCCCGCGCGGTGTCAAAGAAGCGCTGGAGCGCGTGAAAATGATGCCGGCCGCCTCGGGTGCGCCGGGAACCCGTGTGTCGCTGGGCAAATGGACGCGTCGCGCGTGGATGGGCGCGGGTTATCTGGTCGCGCGCACGCTCGATGCCGACGGCATCAACTCGCATCTGGTGGATCGCTTCGGAGAGGAAGGCTGATCCGATGACAACACAGGAGTCCGCCCCGGCACCGGTACCCACCGAGTCGGCGCGATCAGGCCCGAACTGGGGCCGGGTGATCGCTCTGGTCGCCTGGCTGGGTTTCCTCGGGTTGTTCGTCGCGGTCGGTCGCACGCAGGTCGACCCTCGGGTCGCGAACCCGAACGTCGAGGGACGCCCCCGCCCGGTCGAGTTCCTCAACGGTTGGGATCACTGGCAACTGGTGCCGCAGATCGGTGCCGCGATCATGGTCGCGGTGCTCACTGTCGTGTTCATCCGTGGGTGGCGGAAGAACCCGGGCAGCCCGGTGCTGCTGATGGTGCTGTGCACGACGCTGATCGTGTGGCAGGACCCGATCATGAACTGGTCGCCCTACGCGGTGTACAACCCGATGCTGTTGCACTGGCCGGAATCCTGGTACCTGATCATGATGTCGCCGACGGTCGAGCCGTTCATCGTATTCGGTTATGTGACATTCTATTTCGGCCCGTATTTCCCGGCGATCTGGATTCTGCGCAAGCTGCAGGCCAGATACGGCCCCGAGTCCTTCGTCACCCGGCATCCGCTGATCAGTCTCGGCGGTCTGGTGTTGGTGATCGGTTTCATCTTCGACGCCATCCTGGAGATCAGCCTGGTCCGCACCGGGCTGTACATCTACTCTCAGGCGATCCCGTTCGGAACACTGTTCCCCGGCACCACGTTCCAGTTCCCACTGCTGTGGGAGTCGCTGTCGGTGACCTTCGTGATGATCCCGGCGGCCATCCTGGTCTACCGCGACGACACCGGGAAGTCGGTGGCGGAGAAGCTCGCCGCGAAGGCCAAGCTGTTCCCCACCAAGCCGGTACTCGGCACCTTCCTCGTGATGTTCGCGATCATCAACGTGTCGTACTTCGCATACGGCGGCTGGTTCTGGGTGATCAAGGCCAGTGGTGCGGCCACGTCGGTGGCCTGCCCGTGGCCCTATCCCGAGGCCAAGGTGTACGACCCGCAGGGCAACTACGAGAAGGCGGGAGCGCAAGGCCCGTTCTCGGTGGGCAAGTGGTCGACGTGGCAGCAGGGCCTGCCCGACGGCCGACCCGACGTGACACCGCCACCACCGGGCGAAGGTGCCTGCGCGCCGGCGAAAATATCTGGCTGACAACGAGTTCACGATTCCCAAGGAGTGCGGTATGGAGCAACTTTTCGACGACCTCGACGACTTCGGCTCGTTCGACGACGTTGTGTCCGGCAACGTGCGCGACCCGTTTCCGGAGTTGGCGCGGTTGCGTCGAGAAGAGCCGGTGCAGCGGATCGAAGGGTCCAACATGCCCGGCGAGGCCGGCCTACCTGTTTTCATCGTGTACCGATTCGAGGAAGCGCAGCAGATGCTGCGCGACAACGAGACGTTTTCGTCCTCGGGTGTGATCGCCGCATTCGGCCCGGTGCTCGGCGAGCGGGTGATGCTGGGCATGGATGAGCCCGTTCACGGCCGGCTGCGGGCGCTGATCTCGAAGGCGTTCTCGCAGAAGTCTCTTGCGCGCTTTCAGGATGAGCTGGTCGCGCGGGTGGGCAACGAGCTGATCGATGCCTTCGCCGCGAACGGCAAAGCCGATTTGGTCAAGGAGTTCACCTTCACCTACCCGAGTCGGATCATCGCCGGACTACTGGGACTGCCTGAGGAGGACTACCCGCAGTTCCAGCGCTGGTCGATCTCGCTGCTGAGCTGGATCATGAATCCTGAACGGGGACTGGCCGCCTCGGCAGCGCTGGTCGAGTACTACCGGCCGATCCTGGAAGCTCGCCGCGCCGAGCCGCGTGACGACCTGATCAGCCTGCTGGCCGCCGCCGAGATCGACGGGGAGAAGTTGGCGGACGAGGAGATCTTCTCGTTCCTACGGCTGCTGTTGCCGGCCGGTGTCGAAACGACCTACCGGTCGCTCGGAAACCTGTTGTTCGCGTTGCTGTCCGACCCGGATCAGCTCGACGCTGTTCGCAACGACCGCTCGCTGCTGCCGCAGGCGATCGAGGAGGGCGTGCGGTGGAATCCGCCGCTGCTGACCATCACTCGCGTCGCAACCCGGGACACCGAACTGGGTGGGGTGCCGATCCCGGCGGGCGCCTCCGTGATGCCGATGCTGGGTGCGGCGAACCGGCAGGAAGATCGTTTCCCCGACCCGGACAAATTCGACATCTTCCGTGAGCCGCGTAGCAACCTCGGCTGGGGATACGGGGTGCACGTCTGCCTCGGCATGCATCTGGCCCGCCTCGAAATGCGCACCGCCGTCAACCTTCTCCTGGACCGGCTGCCCAACCTGCGGATGGATCCCTACGGCGACGACCCGCACATTCGCGGACAGGTATTCCGGTCGCCGACGTCGCTGCCGGTGCTGTTCGATCCGCAATAGCGAGGCGTCACGCCACGACGCCGCGCAGCATGGTGTCGCGGACACACAGCAGCGAAGCGTGGGTACCCACCTGGCGCAGGATGCTCTCGGGAATCCAGCCGACGCCGATCACCGAGCGCGCCAGCAGATCGTTCGACGGGCTGTCGATGCTGATCTCGCCCGACTTGATGCCCTCGGAGAGAAGGGATTTCATCTGGCGGACTCGCTTGGTGAACAACCAACCGGGATTGGGCGTGTCCGGGGGAGACTGGCGCATCCAGGCGAGCTGAATGCGGAACTCGTCGGCGAAACGGTCCATCGCGTTGGTGTTGATCCAGCTGAGCGCGTCCAGTTTCTCGACGATCGTGGAGTCCGCTGCCAATACCTCGGACCAGCCCATGGCGACCTTCTCACCGAACGACTGCATGATGGACGCGAGCAACTGGTCTTTCGACCCGATCAACCGGTACACGGTGCCGGTGCCCATGCCGGCGGCCGACGCGATATCGCGCACGGTTGTGACCTCGTAGCCCTTCTTGCCGAATTCGGCTCGGGCGATGGCCCGTACGTGCGCCGCTTTGTCGTCGGGCTCGGCGTCGGCGTCGTCGGTCCAGGAGCGCACGACCGCGTCGGCGGCCTTGAACGCCGCCGACCCATCGAGTTGTTCGTCGGTGGGGGAGCCGGTGGCCAGTCCCTCGAGAAGGATGTGGCACAGCAGGATCGCCGATTTGTCGGGGCCGGCATTGCCGCGGATGACGTCGAGCCCGATCTGCAGCATCGTCTGTACGATCCGCTCGGCGAGGACGGCCAGGTCGACGTCGGAGCGCAGGTATCCGCTCCAGCGCGCCGCGCGGAGGGTTTCCAGCATCGACTGCAGCAGCGCCGTGGGCCGCCGCGCTGCCAACGTGGTCAGTTCGTGATTCGAACTCGGTCCCTCATAGAACGACATCTGCAGTGCGGCGCGGTGGGTGACCGAGCAGTGCGCAATCGCCTTGCACAGATCGGCGATCTGGTCGAAGGCCGGCCGGAATTCCGGATCGTTGAGCCGGCCCTGTGCCTCGTCGGCGATTCGGTCCAGATCTTCGTGGTAGCGGCGCAGCAGCTCGACGAGGATCGCTTCTTTGGAGTCGAAATGGTGATAGAGGCTGCCGGGAAGAATGCCTGCGGCGTCAGCGATTTCCTGCAGCGACGTCCGCAGCCCCGAGGTCGCGATGATCGACGCCGCGGTCTGCAGGATCTCGGTGCGACGCGTGCCGTCGTCGTAGGCGTGGCCGGCGCCCAGCTTCGGCGTCATGCGCGACCGCCCCACGTCTCCTCCAAAGGCTGAGATCCGGTACCCGGCTGACCCAATATTTGGCAGACGCTACCAGAACCCGGCCGGCGTGCGGGGCCGTCACCTGCGGATGTTGCTCGCCGGTGGCGGGCCCTGGGAGACCCGTTTGGTCCCGCGCGTCAGGTGTTGTCGGCGTTGCTGCGCGGGAAGCCGCCGCCCTGCGGGAACAGCGGGAAGACGACGTCGTCGAGCTTCTCGGCATCGCCGGCCGTGCGGTTGATTGTTGCGCCCCAGATGTTTCCGTCCGGAGCCACCTGCAATGCCCAGGCGTGGCCGTGGGTGTCCTGGCGCACGACCTCGGGCTCACCGGTCACCGAACCCGTGCCCTTCGCCAGTCGCACCGCCACGGTCTGCTTGGCGTTGACGAGGTTCACCAGGATCGTGCCGTCCAGCGCCGCACAGCCGGCGACGCCGGGACGATCCGGCCATGTCCACACCGTCGTGGTCGTGGCGTCCGGCGAAATGCGTTGCAGGCGGTCACCGGCCGGCGAGCGGTCGGTGATGTAGAGCGACTTGTCGGTCGGGTCGATGCACATACCGCCTGCCGGGCCCATGCCCGACAGTGCGGTGGTCGGCGGGGCGGGGTTCACCGTCGTCGGCTGCTCGAGGCGAACCACCTTGCCCGCCAACGACTTCGGATCCGCGGCCAATGCCGGGTTACCGGCGTCGCCCGTCTGGACGACCAGCGTCGTCGGGCTGGTGAAGATCAGCGAACCGCTATTGCCGGTGGCGCCCTTAGGGATCCCGGTCAAGATGGGCTTGGGAATGTCGCCGTCCGCCACCCGGATCACTTCGTTGTCGCTCGGCGTACTGATGTAGGCGTACATCAGGCGGTCCTGCGAGTAGGTGGGCGACAGCACGATGTCCATCAATCCGCCATCGCCGCTCGGATCGACCGGGATGACGGTGCGGATCTTCGGCTCCGCGCTCACCGACACGTCCTTGACCGCACCGGTCGTGCGTTCGGCCACGATGGCGGTCTTGCTGTCCGGTCCCATGATCAGACCGCTGGTGCTCTCCAGGCACCCCTGCATCACTCCGGGCGCGGGGCAGGCCTTGGGGAACGGCTTGGGCGGCAGGGGAGGCGGAGGCGGCGGTGTTGAACTCGGGCCGGGCGCCAGCTGCGGAGCCGTGGTGAAGGGCTGCGAGATGTCGTTGTTGAACTTCGCGCAGCCCGCCGACGAGCCCGCCACGACCGACGCTGCACAGAGCCCGGCCAGCACTCCGCGAACCGACCGGCGTAGCTGCATGCCCGTCAGGTTACGGACAGCGCGCCGCTGTTCGCCACGACGGCCCGGTCGCGGCCTGAAATCCAGGCAATATTGCCCGCTAGAAGCGCCGCTCAAATCCCCGATTTGCGGCGAACTGCACTTACTCTGACTTGCGTGACGAGTCAAGGCCCCGATCCGCACTGGCAGCGCCCCGACGACTCCTCGGCCCGACCGGCGTCGGCCCAGCTGGTCGACCCGGAGGACGATCTGCCCTCAGCCACCTACGGTGGCGATTTCGAGACCACGACGATCCCGCATTACGGCTCGGGACTGCCGGGTTCGGCGCCGTCGACCGGCTACGGCCTGCTGCACGACCCGGAACCGTTGCCATACGTGCAGCCTCATCTGGATCCGACGCCCTCGCAGGCCACGCCGATGGAGATCGAACCCATCGACGCCGAGGAGCGCGCGAAGGCCGCCGCCCGCCGCGGCACCCAGGACATCGGCCTGTTCCTGTTGCGCGTCGTCATCGGCGCTGCGTTCATCGGCCACGGATTGCAGAAGGCGTTCGGGTGGTGGGGCGGCCAGGGCCTGGACGGCTTCAAGACCGCACTCGCCGATGCCGGATATCAGCACGCCAGCGTGCTCACCTATGTCGGCGCCGGGGCCCAGATCCTCGTGGGTGTGCTGCTGGTGCTCGGATTGTTCACCCCGATCGCCGCCGCCGGCGGCATCGCCTACCTGGTGAACAGCCTGCTCACGATCATCTCGGCGCAGCGTCGGGACGGCTACCTCGCGGTCTTCGGGCCCGACGGCATCGAGTACCTGCTGGTGCTGATCGTCGCGACCTCCGCGATCATCCTGGTCGGCCCCGGCCGCTTCGGTTTCGACGGCGGACGCGGGTGGGCCAGGCGGCCGTTCATCGGGTCGTTCATCGCGTTGCTGCTCGGAATCGGTGGCGGCATCGCGGCGTGGGTGTTCCTGCACGGCAACAACCCACTGGCCTAGCTAGTCGTACGGGTTGGGCACCCGTCCGCCGCTGGCCTCGGCCAGCAGCGGCAGCATCGCGAACGTCACCGCCGGCAGCATCATCTCCGACCCGTCGCGCAGATGCGCCCGTGCCCACGAGGTGCGGTCGAAGCGCAGACCGTCGACCTCATCCCAGCCGACGCTGCGGCTGCTCAACAGCGTGCGGGCCGTCAGTGTGTTGCGGTCGGCCACCGTGCGCAGACGCACGATCGCCGCCGACGCCAGGATCGGCAGCACCATGAACACCGCACCCCAGGTGGGGAACACCGTGATCATCACCAACAGCCCGAGTGCGAGGAAGCCGGAGGCGAAATGCGCCATCGGCGACATCCGGATCACCGCCGGTTTGGTGGTCGAATCGTCAGGTGCACGACGGGAGGGCATGGCAGCCATCATCCCACCACCCGGCGGGGCGCCTCGCCGGCCCGCATCGGGATTTGACGCTTGACCAGTGCGGAGGCTACCGTCGCAGGTTATGAAGACCGGCGGAATGCTCGTAGTAATTGGCCAGCGCGTTGGTGCCGCGCTTGCCCCGACACGGGCATAGCCACACGCACCAGCGCGCAACCCTCGATCAGCCGCCGAAGCTGACGGGGGTTTTTTCTTGCCCGAAGGAACGAACAGGATCGAAAAGGACGACACCGTGAGCGCTCCCACCACGCGACCACCCGAGCCGTCGGCGACCGCCGGCAGCAAAACCGCAGCACACTCAGCCGGTAAGAACGGGACGGCGGCCGCCAAGCGCGTCGGCCCCCAGCAGCTCACGGGCGCCCAGGCGGTGGTCCGCTCGCTGGAGGAGATCGGTGTCGACACCATCTTCGGCATCCCCGGCGGCGCGGTGCTGCCGGTCTACGACCCGCTCTACGACTCCCAGAAGCTGCGCCACGTGCTGGTCCGCCACGAGCAGGGCGCCGGGCACGCCGCCAGCGGCTACGCCCACGCCACCGGCAAGGTCGGCGTCATGATGGCCACCTCGGGTCCCGGCGCCACCAACCTGGTCACCCCGCTGGCCGATGCGCAGATGGATTCCATCCCGGTGGTCGCCATCACCGGGCAGGTCGGTCGCAGCCTGATCGGCACTGACGCCTTCCAGGAAGCCGACATTTCCGGCATCACGATGCCGATCACCAAGCACAATTTCCTGGTGCGCAACGGCGACGACATCCCGCGGGTGATCGCCGAGGCATTCCATATCGCCGCCTCCGGCCGACCCGGAGCGGTCCTGGTGGACATCCCCAAGGACATCCTGCAGGGGCAGTGCACCTTCTCGTGGCCGCCGCAGATCGACCTGCCCGGCTACAAGCCGAACACCAAGCCGCACAGCAGGCAGATCCGCGAGGCCGCCAGGCTGATCGCCGCGGCGCGCAAGCCGGTGCTTTATGTCGGCGGCGGCGTGATCCGCGGTGAGGCAGGAGACGAGTTGCGGACGCTGGCCGAGCTGACCGGCATCCCGGTGGTCACCACGCTGATGGCCCGCGGTGCCTTCCCGGACAGCCACCAGCAGAACCTGGGTATGCCGGGCATGCACGGCACGGTCGCCGCGGTGGCAGGCCTGCAGAAGAGCGACCTGCTGATCGCCCTGGGTGCGCGGTTCGACGACCGAGTGACCGGCAAGCTGGATTCCTTTGCGCCCGAAGCGAAGGTGATCCACGTCGACATCGACCCGGCCGAGATCGGCAAGAACCGCAACGCCGACGTGCCGATCGTGGGCGATGTGAAGCTCGCGATCACCGAACTGATCGAGGCGCTGCGCAAGATCGGCGCCGATCCCCGGGCCAACCAAGACGACTGGTGGAAATACCTGAACGGCATCCAGGCCACCTATCCGCTGAGCTATGACCCGCAGCATGACGGCAGCCTCAGCCCGGAATACGTGATCTCCCAATTGGGCAAGATCGCCGGGCCGGACGCCATCTACGTCGCAGGCGTCGGCCAGCACCAGATGTGGGCGGCGCAGTTCATCTCCTACGAAAACCCGCGCACCTGGCTGAATTCGGGTGGTCTGGGCACCATGGGCTACGCCGTCCCGGCGGCCATGGGCGCCAAGATGGCCCGGCCCGATGCCGAGGTGTGGGCGATCGACGGTGACGGCTGCTTCCAGATGACGAATCAGGAGTTGGCCACCTGCGCGGTCGAAGGCGTGCCGATCAAGGTCGCGCTGATCAACAACGGCAACCTGGGCATGGTGCGTCAGTGGCAGACGCTGTTCTACGAAGAGCGATACAGCCAAACCGATCTGGCCACGCACAGCCACCGCATCCCGGATTTCGTGAAGCTGGCCGAAGCCCTTGGCTGCGTCGGATTGCGTTGCGAGCGTGAGGAAGACGTGATCGACGTGATCAACCAGGCTCGGGCCATCAACGACCGCCCGGTGGTGATCGACTTCATCGTCGGCGCCGACGCGCAGGTGTGGCCGATGGTCGCCGCAGGCTGCGGCAACGACGAGATCATGGCGGCGCGCAACATCCGCCCACTGTTCGATGACAACGAGGAGGGACGGGCCTGATGGCGGGAAACACGGTCACCCACACCCTTTCGGTGCTGGTCGAAGACAAGCCCGGTGTGCTGGCCCGGGTGGCTGCGCTGTTCTCCCGGCGTGGCTTCAACATCGAGTCGCTGGCCGTCGGCGCCACCGAGCAGAAGAACATGTCGCGGATGACGATCGTCGTCACCGCGGAGGAGACGCCGCTCGAGCAGATCACCAAACAGCTCAACAAGCTGATCAACGTGATCAAGATCGTCGAGCAGGACTCCGAGAACTCGGTCCACCGCGAGCTCGCGCTGATCAAGGTCCGCGCCGACGCCGGAACCCGGGGCCAGGTCATCGAGGCGGTGAACCTGTTCCGCGCCAAGGTGATCGACGTGTCAACCGAGTCGCTGACGATCGAGGCGACCGGCACCCAGGAGAAGATCGAAGCGTTTCTGCGGGTGCTCGAGCCCTACGGCGTGCGCGAGATCGTGCAGTCCGGCGTGGTGTCACTGTCGCGCGGTCCGCGCGGCATGACGAACGCCAAGTAACAGACCCCACCGAAGAAAACAACGAAAAGGATAGTTCAATCGTGTCAGTTGAGATGTTCTACGACGATGACGCCGACCTGTCGATCATCCAGGGCCGCAAGGTCGGTGTGATCGGTTATGGCAGCCAGGGCCACGCTCACTCACTGAGCCTGCGTGACTCGGGTGTGCAGGTGAAGGTCGGCCTCAAAGAGGGCTCCAAGTCGCGCGAGAAGGTCACCGAGCAGGGCCTCGAGGTCGACACCCCGGCCGAGGTCGCCAAGTGGGCCGACGTCATCATGCTGCTGGCTCCTGACACCGCGCAGGCCGAGATCTTCAAGAACGACATCGAGCCCAACCTCGAGGACGGCAACGCGCTGTTCTTCGGCCACGGCCTCAACATCCACTTCGGGCTGATCAAGCCGCCGGCCAACGTCACCATCGGCATGGTCGCCCCCAAGGGCCCCGGCCACCTTGTGCGCCGCCAGTTCGTCGACGGCAAGGGCGTGCCCTGCCTGATCGCCGTCGACCAAGACCCCAAGGGCGAGGGCCAGGCGCTGGCGCTGTCCTACGCCAAGGGCATCGGCGGCACCCGCGCCGGCGTCATCAAGACCGACTTCAAGGAAGAGACCGAGACCGACCTCTTCGGTGAGCAGGCCGTGTTGTGCGGTGGCACTGAGGAACTCGTCAAGGCCGGCTTCGAGGTCATGGTCGAGGCGGGCTACGCCCCCGAGATGGCCTACTTCGAGGTGCTCCACGAGCTCAAGCTGATCGTCGACCTGATGTACGAGGGCGGCATCGCCCGGATGAACTACTCGGTGTCCGACACCGCGGAGTTCGGCGGCTACATCTCCGGTCCGCGCGTCATCGATGCCGACACCAAGGAGCGGATGCGCGGCATCCTCAAAGACATTCAGGACGGCAGCTTCGTCAAGCGGCTGGTCGCCAATGTCGAGGGCGGCAACAAGGAGCTCGAGGCGCTGCGCAAGAAGAACGCCGAGCACCCGATCGAGGTCACCGGCAAGAAGCTGCGCGACCTGATGAGCTGGGTCGACCGGCCGATCACCGAAACCGCCTAGTTTCGTTAGATTTCGGCGCGCTAGCCGGTGTTCACGGGCGGTGTCAAGCTGCGTGGAGTCGGTTGGGGTCGTTTTCGGCAGGGAGGTTGATGCCGACGACGGGGTCGGGGCTTGTGACGTGTGGGCGTGCTCGGAACCGTTCGGGGTGTGCGTCGTAGTAGGCCTGTAGAGCTTGGTCGCGGTGATGCCATCGCTGGGTCCAGGATCCGTTGTGGACTTCGTCGGGAGTGAACAGGGCGATGCCGCTGTGGCGGTGGTGGGTGTTGTACCAGGACACGTAGGTGTCCACCCAGGCGCGAGCGGTGTCGAGGTCGTCGAAGATCCCGGGGTAGTTGGGCCGGTACTTCATGGTGCGGAACTCCGATTCGGAGAACGGGTTGTCGTTGCTGACCCGGGGCCGGTTATGGGTTTGGGCGATTGCGGAGTCGGCCAGGAGGTCTTTGAGCACGGCCGAACGCATCGCCGGCCCGGAATCGGCGTGCACCACCGACGGTGCTCCGTAAGTGGTGATCGCCGTTTCGAACATCTGCTTGGCCAAGTCGTCGCACTCGCGTTCCTCGACGCGCCAGCCCACGATCTTGCGGGAGTAGATGTCGATAATTGAGTACGCCTTGAACGCCACACCCCGCCACGGACTACGTAGGTCGGTGATGTCCCAACTCCAGATCTGTTGCGGGCCGGTCGCTTTGAGGACCGGCGCCGGCCGGGGTGCTTTGTTCGTCGAACGGGTCGGGGCAACCGGGCGTGCACTCTGGTCATCGATCGCTGCGGCGATGCGCCACCAGGAGCGCCGCGAGGCCAGCATCACACCGGTATCCCACATCGTGGCGAAGGATTGATCCACCGACACCCCGGTCGACCAGCCGGCGAGGATCTCGTCCTGGATCGCCGCTCGTTGGGCGGCACCGATGCGCGAGGGATAGCGTCGAGCCTTCTGCGGTACCGGGTCGGCCACCCGCGGGCGCGGCGAGGACCGGTAATGCCAACTCGAGCGCGACAGCTCGATCATCGCCAACGCCCGGCGTTGTGACCCGATCACCGCAGTCAGCCCGGCGACGAGTCCGTTCTCGAGGTCGAGGAATCGTCGAGATCCTGGATCGTCGGGGCGACGTCGGGCTCGTTGACGTTCATCTCGTGCAAGAGCCCGATAGCTTTTCCCAACAACTCATTGCTGGCCTCGAGCTCACGCACCCGCGCCTGCAATCGTGCGATTTCAGCTTCATCACGCGCTATCCGCGCATCACGCTGTTTGGCCATCGAGATCCGTTTCCCTTGAGGAGTCCTGCGACCACCCTCTCGCGGAACCAGGCCCCGGTCGAGATCACCATCAAAAAGAGCCGACTGCCACCGCCTCATCCGGTCACTGGAAAAGCCCTTCTCGGCAAGCCACACACCCTTCTGCCCCCACGGCTGCCGGTGATACTCGGCAACCAACTCCACGACCTCCTCGGTCGAGAACCCCGGACTAATCGACACCACACCCTCCAGAAACTGGTTGAGAACTGACTCACAACCAGCCTGGCAAAGAGGGTCAGCACCGGTTAGCGCGCCGAACTGCATCCAGGGCGGCCGGGTGAACGAGCGTCAGCGGGGGTATACCACGGCAATGACCTCATCCAAAGGAATTGCGTTCGGTGCGGTAGCGATCTGTGCGTTCGGTGTTGCCGCCGCCGCTGCGATCCCGACCGCGGCCGCGGCCCCGTGCACCGCCAGTGGACTGTCCTCGACGGCCAGCGGCGTCTTGGCCGAGGCAGGCGGCTATCTGGCCAATCACCCCGGCGCTGACGATGTGCTCACCGCCGCGGCCAGTCAGTCACCCGAAGACGCGCGGGCCTCGGTGCGGGGATACTTCGCCGGCCACCTCGGCGAACTGAACGACCTGCAGAACATTGCCCGGCCGCTGCGCGACCTGCGCAACCAATGTGGCATCGCGATCTCGCCCGGGCAGCTCGCGCTGCTGTTCGACCAGGTTTCCTAGCAATCGCGGCGAACTACGGAGCGAGCGACGGCAGCGGCAGCCCGAATTCGCGCTTGAGCACGGTGCGCGCGGCGTAGTAACCGGACATGCCGTGCACACCGGTGCCCGGCGGCGTCGCCGACGAGCAGAGGTACGCCTTCGGGATCGGGGTTGTCCACGGATTCCAGCGCAGGGTGGGGCCGACCATCGCCGCGAACAACGTTGCCCCACCGACGATGATGTCGCCGCCGACATAGTTGGCGTTGTGTGCCGACATCTGCGCGGCGGTGGTGCACCGGGATGCCAGCACCAGATCGCGGAAACTAGGGGCGGCCTTCTCGAACAGCCCGATGATCGTCTCGGTCACGTCCGTGGCCGAGTTCGCCGGCACGTGCGCGTAGGTCCACAGCGGCCGTCGTCCCGCGGAGTCGATGCGCGACGGATCCGACAGGTGGGGCAGCGAGGCGAGCGTCATCGGCCATTCGGCGTGCCTGCCCGACGCGATCTCCTTTTCGCACAGCGCCATCTGTGCCCGCGACCCACCCATGTGCACGGTGGGGGAGGTGGCCAACCGTTCGTCGCGCCACGGGATGTCACTGGAGAGCACGAAATCCACCTTGCAGACACCGGGGCCGAACCGGTAGCGCCGCAAGGATTTTGCGTACTTGTCCGGCACCTGCGAGCCGTAGATGTCCAATAGTGCCGTCGGCGCAGTGTCGTAGATGACCACCCCGGGGGGAGGTGAGGTCACTGGCTCGCCGACGACGAGTTCGCCACCGTGGGCGCGTAGATCGGCCACCATCGCATCGATGATCGCCTGGCTGCCGCCGACCGGCACCGGCCAGCCCGCCGTGTGCGCCAGCGTGCCGAGCATCATTCCCGCACCGCTGTTGACCGGCGACGGCATTGTCGAAATGGCATGCGCGCCAACACCGGTGAATAACGCGCGGGCATCGTCGCCACGCAGCACGCCCCATGCCGGGCTGCCTTGAGCGAGAACGCGAAGACCGGACCGCACGGTGGTGATCAGATCCGGCGGCAGTGACCGCTTGTCGCCGAGGAAGAATCCGACGACACCATCGGGGTGCTCGGCCAGCGGTCCGAACAACCGGCGCCAGGAGCTGCCGTCGCTGAGCTCGGCGCAGGTGCGTTCCAGCGAGTGGTAGGCGATGGCGGCGGGACGGTTCGGCAGTGGATTGGCGTAGGAAATCTCCGGCACTACCAGCTGCACCCCGCGGGCGGCCAGGTCGTACTCGGCGAAGAACGGTGACGCCAGCGCCAGCGGGTGCACCGCCGAGCAGACGTCGTGGCGGATCTCGGCGTACTCCGGGTCGGCGGCAGTGCGGGCACCGCCGCCGAACGTCGGCTGACCCTCGATCACGCGCACCCTCAAACCGGCTCGCGCGCAGATGACGGCAGCGGCCATCCCGTTGGGACCGCTGCCGACGACGGTGACGTCCACGCCATTAGTAGACCAGCGTCGCTCCGACGGCTGGCCGATGGTCGTCTACTGACCGGGACACACTAGGCTGACCGGCGTGAATCTGCCCGTTGTACTGATCGCAGACAAGCTCGCCGAGTCGACCGTCGCAGCCCTGGGTGACCAGGTCGAGGTGCGCTGGGTCGACGGCCCGGATCGGCCGAAACTGCTGGAAGCGGTCGCCAACGCCGACGCGCTGCTGGTGCGCTCGGCCACCACGGTCGACGCCGAGGTGATCGCCGCCGCGCCCAAGCTGAAGATCATCGCCCGCGCCGGCGTCGGTCTGGACAACGTCGACGTCGACGCCGCCACCGCAGCCGGGGTGCTTGTGGTCAACGCGCCCACGTCGAACATCCACAGCGCCGCCGAGCATGCGCTGGCCTTGATGCTGTCGGCTGCGCGGCAGATCCCCGCCGCCGACGCGACATTGCGCGAGCACACCTGGAAGCGCTCGTCGTTCTCCGGCACCGAGATCTTCGGCAAGACCGTCGGCGTCGTCGGCCTGGGCCGGATCGGGCAGCTCGTCGCCCAGCGGCTGGCCGCCTTCGGCACCCACGTCATCGCCTACGACCCGTATGTGCCCGCAGCCCGCGCCGCCCAGCTCGGCATCGAGCTGCTCCCGCTCGACGAGCTGCTCGGCCGCGCGGACTTCATCTCGGTGCACCTGCCCAAGACCCCGGAGACCGCCGGTCTGCTCGGCAAGGAGGCACTGGCCAAGACCAAAAAGGGCGTCATCATCGTCAACGCCGCCCGTGGCGGCTTGATTGACGAGCAGGCCCTGGCCGACGCGATCACCAGTGGTCATGTGTTCGCCGCGGGTCTCGACGTGTTCAGTACCGAGCCGTGCACCGACAGCCCGCTGTTCGAGCTGCCGCAAGTGGTCGTCACCCCACACCTCGGTGCCTCCACCGCCGAAGCCCAGGACCGCGCCGGCACCGACGTGGCGGCGAGCGTGAAGCTGGCGCTGGCAGGGGAGTTCGTGCCGGATGCGGTCAACGTCGGCGGCGGCGCGGTCAGCGAAGAGGTGGCGCCCTGGCTGGATCTGGTCCGCAAACTCGGCCTGCTCGTCGGCGTGCTGTCCACCGGCGCCGCGTCAAACCTGTCGGTGCGGGTATCCGGTGAGATCGCCTCGGAAGACGTTGAGGTGCTGAAGCTTTCGGCGCTGCGCGGCTTCTTCTCGACGGTGACCGATCAGCAGGTGACGTTCGTCAACGCGCCGAATCTGGCCGCCGAACGCGGTCTGCAGAGCGAGCTGATCACGGCCAGCGAGAGCCCCAACCACCGCAGCCTTGTCGATGTGCGGGTGGTGGGGCCCGATGGCACCGCGACGAATGTGTCCGGAACGCTGTCCGGACCGCAGCAGGTCGAGAAGGTCGTCCAGATCAACGGGCGCAACTTCGATTTGCGCGCCGAGGGCGTGAACCTGGTGCTGCACTACTCCGATCAGCCCGGTGCGCTCGGCAAGATCGGCACCCTGCTCGGGAATGCCGATGTGAACATCCTGGCGGCTCAGCTCAGCCAGGACACCAGCGGCACGGCCGCGACCCTGATGCTGCGGCTCGAGCGCGACGTCTCCGACGATGTCCGGTCGGCGATCCGTGACGCCGTCGGCGCGACGACCCTGGAAGTGGTGGACCTGTCATGAAATTGGCGGTGATCGCGGGCGACGGTATCGGCCCGGAAGTGATCGGCGAAGCGCTGCAGGTGCTCGATGTGGTGCTGCCCGGCGTGGACAAGACCGAGTACGACCTCGGTGCGCGCCGCTACCACGCGACCGGCGAGCTGCTCACCACGGAGACCATCGAGGAACTTCGCGGCTACGACGCGATTCTGCTCGGCGCCATCGGAGACCCGTCGGTGCCCAGCGGTGTGCTGGAACGCGGCCTGCTGCTCAAACTGCGGTTCGCCCTCGACCATCACGTGAACCTACGGCCGGGCCGGCTGTACCCCGGGGTGGCCAGCCCGCTGTCCGGCGTGACGGGAATCGACTTCGTCGTCGTGCGCGAAGGCACCGAAGGCCCCTACACCGGTAACGGCGGCGCGCTGCGCGTCGGCACCCCGCATGAGGTGGCCACCGAAGTCAGCGTCAACACCGCGTTCGGTGTCGAACGGGTGGTGCGCGACGCGTTCGCGCGCGCCCAGTCGCGGCGTAAGCATCTGACGTTGGTGCACAAGACGAATGTGCTGACCTTCGCGGGCAGCCTTTGGGCACGGGTAGTCGAGCAAGTCGGCTCCGAGTTCCCGGACGTCGAGGTCGCTTACCAGCACATCGACGCCGCCACCATCCACATGGTCACCGATCCGGGGCGGTTCGACGTCATCGTCACCGACAACCTGTTCGGCGACATCATCACCGACCTGTCGGCGGCCGTGTGTGGTGGAATCGGCCTGGCTGCGAGCGGCAATATCGATGCCACGCGGACCAATCCGTCGATGTTCGAACCGGTGCACGGCAGTGCGCCCGATATCGCCGGGCAGGGCATCGCCGATCCAACGGCGGCGGTGATGTCGGTGGCTCTGCTGCTCGGTCACGTCGGCGAGGGCGCCGCGGCTGCCCGGGTCGACAAGGCTGTCGCCAACCATCTGGCGACCCGCGGGAACGAGACGCTGTCGACCCGTGAGGTCGGCGACCGGATCCGCGCGGCGCTCTAGTCCCGGCGAGCGGGGTCGGCCGGCACCAGCGGCACCGCCACGACGGGGAACAGCGCGCACACCGCGAACGCGATCGGGTAACCGACGACACCGATCAGCGCGCCGAACAACGGTGGGGCGAGCCCGCACGTCAGCAGTTGGCTGGTGTTCTGCGCGCCCAGTGCGCGTCCACTCCAGAACGGTCCGGCGATCTCGGCGATCGCGGTGAACGCCAACCCGTTGTCGCTGACCGTGATCACCGACGCCGCGACCATCACCGCGATGCTCAGCGGGGAGTGCAGGGCGTCGGTCAGCGCCAACAGGAACATCGCCGTCGCCGTGGCGATCGCGATCGTCCGGATCGGACGCAGCCGCAGACCCAGCCGGTCCGACCAGCGGCCCGCGGCGATGCGGCCGAGCGCTCCCAGCACCTGCGCGAACATCACCATCAGGCCGGCGGCTTCCGCGGACCAGCCGCGGTCGACGATCAGCCACACCAACGTGAACGTCCACACCACACACTGCGGCACCACCAACAGCTCCGACACGGCGTGGATGCGCCAGAGCAATGCCGAACCGCGATAGGGGTTGGCCAGGTGCTCGGCCGGCGCCTCGGCGCGCGCCGGGCGCGGCGGGTCGGCCACGGCGATGGCGCAGATCACGGCCGCCACCGCGCACACGATCGTCGGAAACAGCAATGCGACGCCGACCCCGTGGGACTGCGCCAGCCGAGGAATCACCAACGCGCCGAAGGCGACTCCCAGCGGTTGCGCGGTCTGGCGGATACCCATCACCAATCCGCGCTGGTGTGGCGGAAACCACCCGACGACCAGTCGTCCGCTGGCCGAATTGCTGCTCGCCGCCGCCATTCCGCCCAGAAACAGAAAGACGCTGACCAGAACCAGGGAGTGTGACGACGCGGCCGCCAGCGCCGCGGCCGCGGTCAGCGCAGAGCCGACCGACAACACGAAGCGCTCGCCGACCCGGTCCACCACATAACCCCAGGCGATCAGCGTCACCACCATGCCGAAGCTCGGCATCGCCGACACCAGACCGGATTTGGCCAGGTCGAGGCCCATCGTGGTGTGCAGAGTCGGAATCAGGAAAGCCGCCCCGTTGATGAAGACATTGGCCGACAACGTGGCGAACAGCGCGATCACAAGCATCATCCAGCGCCGCACGGTGCTGATCGTTGCGACGGCCATGAGCCCATGATTCCACGCACGTCCCACAATGCTGAATCAATATCTCATTATATGAGATTGACCGTTGAGTGAGCGCTGGCGCAGAGAACGTGCGAGAAGGGGCGCACGTGGTTACTCACTCAACGCCGGTCGGGGGCTTTCGGCTCGGCGAAACCGCAGCACTAGGCTGTTCGCATGCGCCTGGGTCGAATCGCCAGCCCCGATGGGGTCGCCTTCGTCAGCATCGAAGGAGACCCCGGGAGTGAAATCGTTCGTGAAATCGCCGAACATCCCTTCGGCACGCCGACGTTCACCGGCCGGAGCTGGCCGCTGGCCGATGTGCGGCTGCTGGCGCCGATTCTGGCCAGCAAGGTGGTCTGCATGGGCAAGAACTACGCTGCCCACATCGAGGAGATGGGCGGCGAGGCGCCGGAGGACCCGGTGATCTTCCTCAAGCCCAACACTTCGATCATCGGCCCCGGCGTACCAATTCAATTGCCCGCCAACGCTTCACCGGTGCACCACGAGGGTGAGCTCGCCGTCGTGATCGGCCGGCCCTGCAAGGACGTCCCGGCCGCCCGTGCCGCGGAGAACATCCTGGGCTACACGATCGCCAACGACGTGTCCGCCCGCGATCAGCAGAAGGCCGACGGACAGTGGATGCGCGCCAAGGGGCACGACACGTTCTGTCCCACCGGCCCGTGGATCGTCACCGATCTCGATCCCTCCGATCTGGAGATCCGCACCGAGGTCAACGGCCAGGTGCGCCAGCTGAGCCGGACTTCGATGATGATCCACGACATCGGGGCCATCATCGAGTGGATCTCCGCGGTCATGACGCTGCTGCCCGGCGATCTCATTCTCACCGGCACACCGGAAGGGGTGGGGCCCATCGAAAACGGTGACACCGTCAGCATCAGCATCGAGGGCATCGGCACCTTGACCAATCCTGTTATCCGGAAGGGCAATTGATGACCGCGGTCGCCAACGACACGGTGCGCGTACGGTTCTGCCCGTCGCCGACCGGCATCCCGCATGTCGGGATGGTGCGTACCGCCCTGTTCAACTGGGCCTATGCCCGACACACCGGCGGGACGTTCGTGTTCCGCATCGAGGACACCGACGCCGCGCGCGACTCCGAGGAGAGTTACAACGCACTGCTGGAGGCATTGCGGTGGCTGGGCCTGGACTGGGACGAAGGCCCGGAGGTCGGCGGCCCCCACGAGCCCTACCGGCAGTCGCAGCGCACCGAGCTCTATCGCGATGTGCTGACCCGCTTGCTCGACGCGGGCGAGGCCTACCTCGCCTACTCCACTCCCGAGGAGGTGGAGGCGCGGCACGTCGCGGCGGGGCGCAATCCCAAACTGGGCTACGACAATTACGACCGCGATCTGACCGAGGAGCAGCGCGCCGCCTACGAGGCGGAGGGGCGCACTGCGGTGGTGCGGCTGCGGATGCCCGCCGAAGACATCAGCTGGCACGACCTGGTTCGTGGCACGACAACGTTCGCCGCCGGAACGGTTCCCGATTTCGCCCTGACCCGGGCGACCGGAGAACCGTTGTACACCTTGGTGAATCCGGTCGACGACGCGTTGATGAGGATCACCCACGTCCTGCGGGGCGAGGATCTGCTGCCCTCGACGCCCCGCCAGATCGCGCTGTACCAGGCCCTCATTCGTATCGGGGTGGCCGAGCGGGTACCCGAATTCGCTCATCTGCCACCGGTGTTGGGGGAGGGCACCAAGAAGCTCTCCAAGCGCGACCCGGAGTCGAACCTGTTCCTGTATCGCGACCGCGGCTTCCTGCCCGAGGGTCTGCTGAACTACCTGGCGCTGCTGGGCTGGGGGATTGCCGAGGACCGCGACATCTTCACCCTCGACGAGATGGTCGCCGCGTTCGACGTCGTGAACGTGAACTCCAACCCGGCACGGTTCGACCAGAAGAAGGCCGACGCCATCAACGCCGAACACATCCGTCGTCTCGACGAGGCGGACTTCGCCGCGCGGCTGCGCGCCTACTTCGAGGCTCACGGCCACGACACGGGGCTCGACGATGCCGGCTTCGCCACCGCCGCGCAGCTGGTGCAGACGCGCATCGTGGTGCTCTCCGACGCGTGGGGGCTGCTGAAGTTCTTCGACGACGACGCCTACGAGTTGGATCCCAAGGCCGCGGCCAAGGAGCTGCGCCCCGACGCGGTTCCAGTGCTCGACGCGGCGATCACCGCGCTCGAGGGGGCGGCGCAGTGGACGACGCCGGCCATCGAGGAGGCGCTGAAGGCTTCACTGCTGGAGGGCCTCGAGCTCAAGCCGCGCAAGGCGTTCGGCCCGATCCGGGTGGCCGTCACCGGATCCACCATCAGCCCGCCGCTATTCGAATCGCTGGAGCTGCTGGGACGTGAGCGGAGCCTGCAGCGACTGCGAGAGTCGCGCGACCACGCCGGGGCCGTGGAAAAAGACGCCTGAAATCTTTGGTAGTCTGCTCGTCGGCCCGCAACCACTGGGCAGCGGCCCTCAATCCCTCGCCAAGCAGGGGATAAGGGTGCCTGACCAGCGGTTATAGGCAGCCAATGGGGTATGGTGTAATTGGCAACACAGCTGATTCTGGTTCAGCCATTCTAGGTTCGAGTCCTGGTACCCCAGCAATTATGTCGGCAACGGCCTCTGAGCTATGCTGGCAACCCGGTACGCCGCAAGGCGTGCCACAGATTTGGTTCCGGCCCCGTCGTCTAGCGGCCTAGGACGCCGCCCTCTCACGGCGGTAGCGTGGGTTCGAATCCCATCGGGGCTACCAAACGAAATCGCCCGGTCATCCGACCGGGCGATTCGTCGTTCTACGGCAGGACTACTCGGTGGGCGCGGTGGAACCGGCCAGCGGCATAGCGGGCAGGCCGAGCTTGCCGTGATCCCACGAGCGGGTGCGCTTGGCCACAATGCGCACCGCGACCCGCTTGTTCATCATCATGTCGACGGCCGGCTTGAGGTCGTCGGTGTACGGCCCGTTGTAGCGTTCCCACACGCTGACACCGACCTTGAAAATGGTGTCGGGGTCGTCGACGATCTCGGCCACGCCTTCGAAGGAGACGCCGCGCAGCGTGTCATAGGTCATACCGTCCTCGATGAGGAAGCTCACCCGCGGATCGCGACGGAGATTGACCGCCTTCTGCGACTTGGCCTTGGTCTCGACCCAGATCTCACCGTCGAGGACGCCGTACCACATGGCGACGAGATGTGGCTGTCCGTCGGCCCCGATGGTGGCCATCGTGCCGGTGCGGCTGCGTGCCACGAAGTCGGCGATCTCGGCGTCCGACATGACGATCTGGTTGCGCTGATTCGTTCCCATCGCGTCAGTTTGTCAGGCCGTCCCGCACGGCTGTCGCGGGGATCACAGTCGCCGGGTGAGCGCATCGGCGGCGGCCACCAGGTCGGCCGCCCAGCGGGCCCCGGGCCGACGA
The DNA here is from genome assembly GCF_022370635.2 of Mycolicibacterium crocinum. The sequence goes on from NZ_CP092362.2 coordinate 2,232,586, forward strand.
CCCATCCGATCGATAGGGCCTGACACCGACACCGCCGCGACCACCGCGCCAGTGCGATCGCGCACCGGCGCCGAGACGCTGGCCACCCCGGGTTCGCGCTCGGCTGCACTCTGAGCCCAGCCGCGGCGGCGGACCTCGGCCAGCGTGCGCTCGGTGAATTTCGCTGTCGGCAGCACGGCTTGCTGGGTGGCGTTGTCGCTGAACGCCAGCAGCACTTTGGCCCCGGACCCGGCCGTCATCGGCAGGCGCGTTCCGACGGGCACGGTATCGCGAAGTCCGGCAGGCGGTTCCAGGGCTGCGACACAGATCCGGGTGGTGCCGTCGCGGCGGTAGAGCTGAACGCTCTCACCGGTGATCTCCCGCAGCCTCGGCAATACCGTGGCGCCTGCCGCCAGCAGGGGATCGTTGACGTGGGCGGCCAATTCGGAGATGGCGGGCCCGAGGCGCCAGCGTCCCGCGTTGTCGCGCGCCAGCAGACGGTGGACTTCGAGGCCGGCGGCGAGCCGGTGCGCAGTGGCCCGCGGCAGGCCGGTCCGCTCACAGAGTTCGGCCAAGCCGCACGGTGAATCGGCGATCGAGTGCAGTACGCCCACGGCTTTGTCGAGCACGCCGATGCCGCTATCCTGTCTCATAGAGAGATACTAGCGTCCCGAAATGTGAGATATCCAGACTTATGTTCCGGGAGTCGAAAAGTGAAGTGAGAACTGATGGCTCAGTCCGACAAGCCCAGGACACTGCCCGAGAAGGTGTGGGACGACCACGTCGTGGTCGCCGGAACCGGCACCGGTGCGTCGCGTGAACCCGATCTGATCTACATCGATCTGCACCTCATTCACGAGGTGACCAGCCCGCAGGCCTTCGACGGGCTGCGGCTGGCCGGCCGTCCGGTGCACCGCCCGGACCTCACGATCGCCACCGAGGACCACAACGTTCCGACCGTCGACATCGACAAGCCGATCGCCGACCCGATCTCCCGGACCCAGGTCGAGACATTGCGGCACAACTGTGCCGAGTTCGGCATCCGGCTGCATCCCATGGGCGACGCCGAGCAGGGGATCGTCCACGTGATGGGACCCCAACTCGGTCTGACCCAACCCGGGATGACGATCGTGTGCGGCGACAGCCACACCTCCACTCACGGCGCGTTCGGTGCGATCGCGATGGGGATCGGCACGTCGGAAGTCGAGCATGTGCTTGCCACTCAGACACTTCCGCTGCGGCCGTTCAAGACCATGGCGGTGAACGTCGACGGCGCACTGCCCCCCGGGGTGAGCGCCAAGGACATCATCCTGGCGGTGATCGCCAAGATCGGGACCGGCGGCGGCCAGGGCTACGTCATCGAATATCGCGGCAGCACCATCGAATCGCTGTCGATGGAAAGCCGGATGACGATCTGCAATATGAGTATCGAAGCCGGCGCCCGCGCGGGGATGGTCGCTCCGGACGAGACGACCTATGAGTTCCTGCGCGGCCGTCCGTACGCGCCGACGGGTGCGGACTGGGATGCGGCGGTGACCGCGTGGGAGGCGCTGAAGACCGACGAGGGCGCCGAATTCGATACCGAGGTCTACATCGACGCGACGACGCTGAGCCCATTCGTGACGTGGGGTACCAACCCCGGTCAGGGTGTGCCGCTGGGCGAGTCGGTGCCGGATCCCGAGTTGATGACCAGCGATGCCGAGCGGCAAGCCGCCGAGAAGGCGTTGGCATACATGGACCTTCAGGCGGGCACTCCGATGCGTGAGGTCGCCGTCGACGCCGTCTTCGTCGGCTCGTGCACGAACGGACGCATCGAAGATCTGCGAGTGGTGGCCGACGTGCTGCGGGGCCGCAAGGTCGCCGACGGGGTGCGGATGCTGATCGTCCCGGGATCGATGCGGGTGCGGGCGCAGGCCGAAACCGAAGGGCTGGGCGAGATCTTCACCGCCGCCGGCGCCGACTGGCGGCAGGCCGGCTGCTCAATGTGCCTGGGAATGAATCCCGATCAGCTGGCGCCGGGCGAACGCTGCGCGTCGACATCAAACCGGAATTTCGAAGGCCGGCAGGGCAAGGGCGGCCGCACACATCTGGTTTCGCCCGCCGTCGCGGCCGCGACCGCGGTGCGCGGAACGCTGTCCTCGCCCGCTGATCTGTAAAACTAGACCTGCTAAGGAGAACACGATGGAGGCTTTTCACACCCACACCGGCATCGGCGTTCCGTTGCGACGGTCCAATGTCGACACCGACCAAATCATTCCGGCGGTGTATTTGAAGCGGGTCACCCGAACAGGTTTCGAGGACGGATTGTTCGCCGCGTGGCGCAACGATCCCTCGTTCATTCTGAATCTCAGCCCCTTCGACCGGGGTTCGGTTTTGGTCGCCGGACCCGACTTCGGCACCGGCTCGTCGCGTGAGCATGCGGTCTGGGCGCTCATGGACTTCGGATTCCGGGTCGTCATCTCGTCCCGTTTCGCCGACATCTTTCGCGGCAACGCGGGCAAGGCCGGACTGTTGGCGGCTGAAGTCGCTCAAGATGATGTTGAACTTCTCTGGAAGCTCATCGAGCAGAATCCGGGGCTGGAAATCACTGTCAATCTTCAAGATCGAAATATCACCGCGGGAACGGCCGTGGTGCCGTTCACGATTGACGATTACACAGCTTGGAGACTGCTGGAAGGTCTCGACGATATCGGCCTTACGCTGCGGAAACGCGATCAAATCGAAGCTTTCGAGGCCGCCCGCCCGAGTTGGAAGCCGCGTATTTCGACGCCCGCCTGAACGGTGCGGGACGCCGAAATCCCGCCCCAAAAAGGGGGTTCCGACCCCCTCGATTCACCGCCCTAGGGCGGCAAGCGGATTGCTGAAATCCTCCTAAGTAGAGCCTGAAATTGGGCGTGGCTCTTGGAAATATGCAGCTCTTGGGTTTACCGTGTTCTGCAGTCGGTCCAAAGTGGACCACTGGCTTCGGAGGAATTGAATGAACAAAGCAGAGCTCATCGACGTACTCACGGAGAAATTGGGCTCAGATCGTCGGCAGGCAACACTGGCGGTGGAGAACGTCGTCGACACCATTGTGCGCGCGGTGCACAAGGGCGACAGCGTGACCATCACCGGCTTCGGCGTTTTCGAGCAGCGGCGCCGTGCCGCTCGCGTGGCGCGCAATCCGCGCACCGGCGAAACCGTCAAAGTTAAGCCGACTTCCGTTCCCGCTTTCCGTCCCGGCGCTCAATTCAAGGCCGTCGTCTCTGGTTCACAGAAGCTTCCGTCGGAAGGCCCCGCCGTCAAGCGCGGTGCTGTCGGCGGCGCCGTCAAGAAGGCTGCGGTCAAGAAGGCCGTTCGCAAGGCGGTCGTGAAGAAGGCTGCTGCCAAGGCTCCGGCCAAGAAGGCTGCACCGGCCAAGAAGGCACCGGCCAAGAAGGCTCCGGCCAAGAAGGCCGCGCCCGCCAAGAAGGCTCCGGCCAAGAAGGCTCCGGCCAAGAAGGCCGCGCCCGCCAAGAAGGCTCCGGCTAAGAAGGCTCCGGCCAAGAAGGCCGCGCCCGCCAAGAAGGCTGCACCGGCCAAGAAGGCTGCCGCCAAGAAGGCGCCGGCCAAGAAGGGCCGTCGCTAAACACAGAAGTTGAATACGCCGCGGGCTCAACGCCCGCGGCGTATTCGCGTGTCAGGGCCTCGTTGCCAGTGGGCTGTCGATGTAGTCGGCGGCCACGATCCGGTCCCCGGCGAAGGACAGCACCCAGGTGCTGCCCTTGCGATTGCGTGACTTGTCCGGCTTGTCGGTGCCGCGCCACCATGCCAGTAGGTAGGGAATCACCTTGCCCTGCGTGCAGATGACCGGTGTGCCACCATGTGCGGCGATCTTGATGATGCGGTTGTGCGCGGCGTCGGGATCGCCGGCGTACGCCTCTTCGGTGAGCGTGGGTTCGGCGGAGATCGTCACGCCGAGTTCCTGCGCCAGCGGTTCGACGGTCTGAATGCACCGAACCCGATCGGCGGCATAGATATCGGTGGCCCCGAAGGCCATCAGCTGGCCGGCCAACGATTCCGCTTGCGCGCGACCGTTCTTGTCCAGCGGTCGGCTTCGGTCGTCGCCCTTGTAGCGGGACTTGATGCCCGCCGTGCCGTGCCGCACGACCAACACCGTCGTGGTGTCGGCCGGTTGTCTGGTGAACGCCTTGAGCACATCCCGGTCGTGCGGGTAGGTGAGGCGCTTCGCCGCATCCTCGACCGGCAGCCACTCGAGCAGATCGACTTCCGCACCGGGAGTGAATTCGCCGCCCAGCGCCCGCGCCGCCCAATAGTGAACGATCTTGGTGCCCTGCGGAATCTGATAGTGCGTCTGAATCAGACGCCGGCCCAGCTGACAGCGCTGACCGGTTTCCTCCCAGATTTCGCGCACGGCGGCGACCGGTTCGTTCTCACCGGGATCGACTTTGCCCTTGGGCAGCGACCAGTCGTCGTAGCGCGGCCGGTGAATCACCGCGACATGTAGCTCGCCGGTATCCGGGTCAGGCCGCCACAGCGCGGCGCCGGCCGCGAGGACCCGCCGCTGCAGAGTCTTGCCCTTCTTGGTGGCCGCCTTCTTCGTCGATTTGGTCCTCGAGCTGTCACGTGACGCTCTCTTGGCCACCTCAACTCCCGCAAATCAATTCGGGTCCCTGGACGGGGCCGGATCCGGTGGTCGCAACTGCAGGATGCACTCAGTGCTGCCGATGTCGTTCCATCAGCCACACTTGATGGTCGCGGACTTGTCGGCCGTCTTGCGGCGACGCGGTCCAGTGGCCGTCGGGTCCGAGTTCCCAGCACCGCGTCGAGGGATCCATCGCCGATTCGAAGATCTCGTCGAGGTGGGCGGTGAGCCGCGGGTCTTTCACCTGAGCCAGCACCTCGACCCGGCGGTCGAGATTGCGGTGCATCATATCTGCGCTGCCGATGAAGAACTCGTTGATCGCGTTGAAATGGAAAATTCGCGAATGCTCCAGGAAGCGGCCGAGAATCGAGCGCACGACGACATTTTCGGAGAAACCCTCGGCGCCCGGCTTGAGGGCGCAGATGCCGCGGACGACCACCTCGACGCGTACCCCGGCCTGCGATGCGCGGTACAGCGCGTCGATGACCTGTTCGTCGACAAGGGCGTTGGCCTTCAGCCGGATCCGGCCGTTGCCGCCCTGACTGTGTGCCTCGATCTCGCGTTCGATGCGCTCGATGATTCCCTTGCGCACGCCGTGCGGGGCGACCAAAAGGTTGCGATAGCTCACCTTGCGGGAGTAGCCGGTGAGCGAATTGAACAGGTCTGTCAGGTCCGCGCCGATGTCGGGGGCGGCGGTGATCAGGCCGACATCCTCGTACAGCCGCGCGGTCTTCGGGTTGTAGTTGCCGGTGCCGATATGGCAGTAACGACGGATCGTCGACCCTTCGCGGCGCACGACAAGACAGGTCTTGCAGTGCGTCTTCAGCCCGATCAGCCCGTAAACGACATGTACGCCCGCATCTTCCAGCGTGCGAGCCCATTTGATGTTGGCCTGCTCATCGAAGCGCGCCTTGAGTTCCACCAGGGCGACCACCTGCTTACCCGCCTGGGCCGCGTCGATGAGCGCATTGACGATGGGGGAGTCACCCGAGGTGCGGTACAGCGTCTGCTTGATTGCCAACACATTCGGATCGGCGGCGGCCTGTTCGATGAAGCGCTGCACACTCGTCGAGAACGAGTCATACGGATGGTGCACCAGCACATCGCCATCGCGCAGCGTCGAGAAAATGCTCTTGGGCGTCTCGCGTTCGGCGAAGGCCGGGTGGGTGGCCGGCACGAACGGACGGTCCTTGAGCGCGGGGCGGTCGAGGTCGTACACCTGCCAGAGCGACGAAAGATCCAGCAGCCCCGGCACCTGCACCACATCGCCGGGATGTACGTCGAGCTCACGCAACAGCAGTTCGAGCATGTGCTCGGTCATGTCGTCGGCGACCTCGAGGCGCACCGGCGAGCCGAATCGGCGCCGCGCCAGCTCACGTTCCAGCGCCTGCAGCAGATCTTCGTCGCGATCTTCCTCGACCTGCATGTCGGCGTTGCGGGTGATGCGGAAGACGTGATGCTCGACGATCTCCATGCCGGGGAACAACACCGGCAGGAAGGCGGCGATGAGTTCTTCGGTGGGCAGGAATCGGACGTCGCTATCGCCGTCGGTGCCCTTGAGGACGACGAACCGGTCGACGTTGTCGGGCACCTTGATACGGGCGAAGTGCTCGCCGCCGTCGTCGGGGGACTTGACTGTGATCGCCATGTTGAGGCTCAGCCCGCTCACGAACGGGAACGGGTGGGCCGGGTCCACGGCGAGCGGTGTGAGAACCGGGAACACCTGCTCATGGAAGTACGTCGACAGTTCACGGCGTTCGGCGTCGGTGAGGTCGGCCCACGTGACGATCTGAATTCCCTCGTCCGCCAACGCCGGACGCACTGATTCGATGAAGACCTCGGCTTGGCGCAACGAGATCTGGCGCGTGCGTTCGCCGATGCGGCGCAGTTGCTCTCGCGGGGACAGCCCGTCGGCCGACCGCACCGACAAACCCATCTCGTCGCGACGTTTCAGCCCGGCCACCCGGACCATGTAGAACTCATCGAGATTGGACGCGAAGATCGCCAGGAACTTGGCCCGCTCCAGCAGGGGCAGCGAGGTGTCGGCCGCGAGCGCCAACACCCGGGCATTGAAATCGAGCCAGCTCAGCTCGCGGTTGAGGTAGCGGTCCTCGGGCGGTTCATTGTCGACGGCGGTGGCCGTGGCCGCGGGGGGTGCCTCCGGCGCGGCCTCGCCGGGCTGCCAGTCGTCTTCCGTCGATCGCGCTTCGGTTTCCGTCTCCGTCACACTTTCGATCATCCCCCATCGGAGGGTCGTGCGGACCGGCGCAGCCTAAAGTCGATGTCCGTTCAAGCGTTGTTAACCATCAGTGGTGGGCGATTGCCCTGGTCGTCGCCGCACCGACACCGAGCAGTCGAGCCGCCTCCAGGTCTTCGACGGTGTCGATGTCACAGCGCAGACCCGGCCAGGCGCCGGTCAGTTCCACGGCGCCGGAGTCGCGGTGCAGCCGGGCCGAATCACGGCCGAGCAGTGGGTCGAGCGGAACACCGAACGCGAACAACGCCGCTGTGCCGCTGCCGGGGCGGTCGGCAACGAAGCTGCGCCGGTGTGCCCGGGCCTCTGCCACCGCCTCGGTCAGTTCGTGAGTCTGCAGCGCGGGCAGATCACCCTGCAGCACAACGGTATTGGGAGTCTTCTCACTCACCGCCGCCCAGGCGAACCGTACGGCGGTGTTGAGCGGGTCGGGCTCGGTGGGCGGCGTCGCATCGGCCAGCACCTCCGCGCCGAGCTCACGGGCTGCCGCGGCCGCCGTGTCGTCGGGGGTGACCACGGTGATCGAAGCCACCGCGTCGACTCCGCGGGCCGCGGTGATGGTGTCGACCAACATCGCCAGCACCACCTGCTCGCGGGTGGCCGCCGAAAACACCGGACTGAGTCTGGTCTTGGCGGCCGCGAGGCGTTTCACCGCGATGATCACGCCGATATCGGCTGCGCCGCTCATGCTCACCATCCTCTCAGCGTCGTTCGGGCCGACTGCATTCCTGCACGACGAGCGGTCGCAGCGGCGTGGGCTACGTTAATGACCATGACCAGCACGGTGGGCACTGCGGCGGTGATGGGCGCGGGTGCCTGGGGAACCGCGTTGGCCAAGGTGCTGGCCGATGCCGGTTCCGAGGTGCGGCTGTGGTCACGGCGGGCCGAAGTCGCCGAGGCGATCAACACCACACACACCAACAGCGGCTATCTACCCGATATCGCGCTGCCTACCGCGATCCGCGCGACCACCGATGCGGCCGAGGCTCTCGACGGGCTCACCACGGTGCTGCTCGCGGTCCCCGCGCAGACGTTGCGCGCCAACCTCGAACAGTGGCGCGGGCTGATCACCGAGGGCGCCACCCTGGTCAGCCTCGCCAAGGGCGTCGAACTCAGCAGCCTGATGCGGATGAGCCAGGTCATCGTGCAGGTCACCGGCGTCGACCCCAGTCAGGTGGCGGTCGTGTCCGGCCCGAACCTGGCCGATGAGATCGCGCAGGGCCAGCCCGCCGCAACCGTGGTGGCCGCCACCGACTCCGGGCGCGCGATTACCCTGCAGCGCTCATTGAGCACCGGATACTTTCGCCCGTACACCAACGCCGACGTCATCGGCACCGAGATCGGTGGGGCGTGTAAAAACGTCATCGCCCTGGCCTGCGGCATGGCCGCCGGAGTAGGTCTTGGCGAGAACACCGCCGCGGCGATCATCACCCGCGGGCTCGCCGAAATCATGCGGCTGGGCATCGCGGTCGGCGCCAAGCCGGCGACACTGGCCGGCCTCGCCGGAGTGGGCGATCTGGTCGCCACGTGCACGTCGCCACATTCGCGCAACCGCAGCTTCGGTGAGCGACTCGGTCGCGGCGGGACCATGGAAGCCGCCCAGCTGGCCGCCGGCGGGCACGTCGCCGAAGGTGTCACGTCGTGCGAATCGATCCTGGCGTTGGCCGCCAGCTATGACGTCGAGATGCCGCTCACCGATGCGGTTCACCGGGTGTGCCACAAGGGTTTATCGGTCGACCAGGCGGTGGCGCTGCTGCTGGGCCGCAGCACCAAACCGGAATGAGCGACCACTTCGGCGACTCGACCCGCGCCGTCAAAGCTGTGAGTTCCCTACCGGTTCCGGGTGATCCGGTTGGTCCCCGCCCGGTTCTGGCGTCGGCGTACCACCTCTCCGACGACGAGGGCAGCGAACAGAACACCTATGGTCGCGGCTCCAACCCGACCTGGCGGCAGCTGGAGTCTGCGCTGGCACAGCTCGAAGGCGCTGAGGCGGCAGTGGTTTTCGGTTCCGGCATGGCGGCCATCACCGCGGCGTTGCGGGCGACGGCCACACCCGGTTCAGTGCTGGTGGTTCCGGCCGACGGGTATTACCAGGTGCGCCGTTATGCCGCGGAAAGCCGTGCACCACTTGGCATCACCGTTCGCGAAGCCACCGCCGACGAAATCTGTGACGCCGCCGAGACCGCCGATGTGGTGCTGGCCGAGACCCCGACGAACCCGGCGCTGGATGTCGTCGATCTGCGCCGGCTGGCCGACGTCTGCCGCCGCCGCGGCGCGTGGCTGTTGGTGGACAACACCACCGCCACGCCGCTGGGTCAGCAACCGCTGGCGCTGGGTGCCGACCTGGTGGTGGCCAGCGCCACGAAGGCCTTGGCCGGGCACAGCGACACCCTCGCCGGCTACATCGCCGGCAGCGACTCCGAGTTGATCGCCGCGGTGGAACGCGAGCGGCTGCTGGCCGGGGCGATCCTCGGGTCCTTCGAAGCGTGGCTGGTGTTGCGCAGCCTCGGCAGCGTCGGCCTGCGGTTCGAGCGGCAGTGCGCCAACGCCCTCGCCCTGGCGACCGCACTGCACGGTCATCGAGGAGTCCGCTCGGTGCGCTACCCGGGGTTGCCCAGCGACCCGTCCCACCCGCTGGCCGCCGGCCAGATGAGGCGGTTCGGGGGACTGGTGTCGATCGAACTCGCCGACGAGGCCGCCGTACACGCGCTGGTGCGCCGCAGCGAGCTGCTGGTGGCGGCGACCAGCTTCGGTGGCATCCACACCTCGGTGGATCGTCGCGCCCGGTGGGGCGACCCGGTAGCCGACGGATTCGCCCGGATCTCGGCGGGCATCGAGGACACCGACGACCTGGTCGCCGACGTCGTCGCGGCCCTCGACGCCCAATAGGCGCTGCTCACAGCGCCAAATCGTGCTCATACCGGCTGGGCTGTAGCCTCTCTAGTTTGTGACCTCTCGTATCCGCGTCGCCGTCGTCTACGGAGGCCGCAGCTCCGAGCATGCGATCTCGTGCGTGTCAGCCGGAAGCATCCTGCGGAATCTGGACCCGGAACGCTTCGAGGTCGTCGCCGTAGGCATCACCCCGCAGGGCTCCTGGGTCCTGACTGACGGCAAGCCCGAGACCCTGGCCATCACCGATCGCACACTGCCCGAAGTCAGCGGCGAGTCGGGTACCGCGCTGGCCTTGCCGGCCGACCCGCAGCGGCACGGGGAACTGGTGTCGCTGGGACAGGCCGCCGGTGAGGTGCTGGCCGCGGTCGACGTCGTGTTCCCGATCCTGCACGGACCCTACGGCGAGGACGGCACCATCCAGGGGCTGCTCGAGCTCGCCGGCGTGCCGTACGTGGGTGCCGGCGTGCTGGCCAGTGCGGCCGGCATGGACAAGGAGTTCACCAAAAAGCTGCTGGCCGCCGACGGACTGCCGATCGGCGATCACGTCGTACTGCGGCCGCAGGAGAAGGCGCCCACGCTCGATGACATCATGCGCCTTGGCTTTCCGATGTTCGTCAAACCCGCGCGCGGGGGTTCGTCGATCGGGGTGAATCGGGTGATGAGCCCCGACGAGCTGCCTGCGGCGATCGCCGATGCCCGCCAGCACGATCCAAAGGTGATCATCGAGGCCGCGATCGAGGGCCGCGAGCTCGAGTGCGGCGTTCTCGAATTCCCGGACGGCTCAGTGCAAGCCAGCGCGATCGGTGAGATCCGGGTCGCCGGAATCGGCGGCCGCGACGACGGCTTCTATGACTTCGCGACCAAGTATCTCGATGACGGCGCCGAACTCGACGTGCCCGCCAAAGTCGACGACGATATCGCAGAAGAGCTGCGGCACTTGGCAATTCGGACGTTCAACGCGCTGGACTGCCAGGGTTTGGCGCGGGTGGACTTCTTCCTCACCGAGAACGGGCCGGTGATCAACGAGATCAACACCATGCCGGGCTTCACCACGATCTCGATGTATCCGCGGATGTGGGCCGCCAGCGGCATCGACTACCCGACGCTGGTCGGCACCATGGTCGAGACCGCGCTGGCCCGCGGAACAGGACTGCGCTGACTCAGCGGGGTGGGTTCGGCGCGATCGGCACCGCGGGCATGGTCCGCGCGATCACGTCCGACAACGCTTGAATCGGCGTCGGCCCTGACTCTTTCGGCAGGGTGAGCGCCAGGTAGACCGGGCGGTCCACGGTGACCCAGGTGCTGCGGTCGGTACCGGGATCGGTGACCTGAAACCACTGCACCGCGTTGACCACCTGGATGGGGGAGCCGACCACGAACTCGGCAGGCCGGTCGATGCCACACCGCAGAATGACCGGATAGTTGTCGGCCGCACCACGCCATGCAGCGGTGCCCGCCGGCACGGGGTCGGCCGCCGCGACCCGGTGGAATTCGCCGAGGTTGTCGGGCAGGGCGCTGATCACCTCGCGACAGGTTGCGGATTCGGCCTGTGGCGCCGGCACGGCGGCGATGACCACCGGCTGAACCGGAGCCTTACGGGTGGCCGCGATGCCCAGGACGGCGCCGATCGCCACCACCGCCACGATGATCCCGGCGATCAGCAACGCGCGTGGCGGACCGTCCGACAGGCTGTCTTCGGTGACGGCGGGGAGGGGCTCAGTCGGCATCGGCGATGGGGCAGGTCAACGTTCGGGTGATCCCGGCGACCTGCTGCACGCTGGGCACCACCGAGGCGGTCAGCTCGTCTTTGGTGTCCGAGCCGACCCGGGCGACCACGTCGTACGGTCCGGTCACGTATTCCGATGACAGCACGCCGGGCAACTCGGCCACCTGCTTGGCGACGACCTCGGCGCGGCCGACCTCGGTCTGGATCAGTATGTAGGCCTCCACCACCCGCCGCCTCCTCGTCTCGATAGCCGCTCGCGCGCGGCGCCGACTTAGACTGGCATGTCACGGTGCCGGCAAGGCCCCAACGTACCGCAGGTTGCCGTACCGATCAGCCTGGGCGACAACAGGAGGGCAGACCTCGTGGCCGACGGTGGTGACCCCACTTTGCGTCAGCTCGGCGAGTTCCCGATGATCGACCGGCTGGTGGCCCATCGTCGTCAACCAACGGGCGTGACGGTCGGGCCGGGCGATGACGCCGCGGTAGTGAACATGCCAGACGGTCGGGTCGTGGTCACCACTGACATGCTGGTGGAGGGGCGGCACTTCCGGCTCGATTGGTCGTCACCGCAGCAGGTCGGCCGAAAAGCGATCGCGCAGAACGCCGCCGACGTCGAGTCGATGGGTGCGCGGGCGAGCGCGTTCGTCGTCGCGTTCGGGGCCCCACCCGACACCCCGGCGTCGCGGGCTCAGGAGCTGGCCGACGGGATGTGGCAGGAGGCAGGCGCATTGGGCGCCGGGATCGTCGGTGGTGATCTGGTCGCCAGCCCGCAGTGGGTGGTGTCGGTGACCGCGTTCGGCGATCTCGGTGGTCGTGTGCCGGTGCTGCGCAGCGGGGCGCGAGCAGGGTCGGTGGTGGCCATCGCGGCTGGTCTCGGCCGCTCGGCGGCCGGATACCTGCTGTGCCGCAATGACATTGGTGGATTCGACGAGGTGCGGCTGCGACACCTCGTGCCGCAGCCGCCGTATGGGCAGGGTGTGCGGGCAGCCGATGCCGGCGCGCAGGCGATGACCGACGTCTCCGACGGCCTGCTCGCCGATCTCGGCCACATCGCCCACAGCTCCGGGGTTCTCGTCGACCTCGCCACGGACGCGCTGCGAGCCGACGTCGAGGCCATCGCCGCCGCTGCCGCTGTCGTGGGTGTCGACCCCCTGACGCTCGTGCTTTCCGGTGGCGAAGATCACGCCCTCGTCGCCTGCTTTCCCGGCGCGGTGCCGCCCGGCTGGCGGGTGATCGGCACGGTGCGCGACGGCGCACCCGGTGTGCTGGTCGACGGCCGGGACTGGGCCGGTCCGGCGGGTTGGCAATCCTTCGACTGACGGCGCGCGTTAGGTTACCCCGGTGACGACCACCGCCAGGCCGCTGACCGAACTCGTCGACGACGGCTGGGCGCAGGCGCTCGCCCCGGTCAGCGATCAGGTCACCCAGATGGGGCAGTTCCTGCGTGACGAGATCGCCGCCGGCCGGCGTTATCTGCCCGCCGGGCCGAACGTGCTGCGCGCCTTCACCTTTCCGTTCAGTGAGGTGCGGGTGCTGATCGTCGGCCAGGACCCGTATCCGACGCCCGGCCACGCGGTGGGCCTGAGCTTTTCGGTGGCGCCCGATGTGCGGCCACTGCCGCGCAGCCTGTCGAACATCTTCACCGAATACACCGCGGACCTCGGGCACCCGCAGCCGTCCACCGGCGATCTCACGCCGTGGTCGCAGCGCGGCGTCATGTTGCTCAACAGGGTGCTGACCGTGCGGCCCGGCACCCCGGCATCGCATCGGGGAAAGGGTTGGGAGGCGGTCACCGAATGCGCCATCCGCGCCCTGGTGGCACGCGAGCAACCGCTGGTGGCGATCCTGTGGGGACGGGACGCGTCGACGCTCAAACCCATGCTCGATGGCAGTCGATGCGTGGCGATCGAGTCGCCGCATCCGTCGCCGCTGTCGGCGTCACGGGGATTCTTCGGCTCGCGACCGTTCAGCCGGGCCAACGAACTGCTGGCCGGCATGGGCGCGGAGCAGATCGACTGGCGATTGCCTTAACCCACGCCGAGATCGACGTTGTGCAGAGCTTTACTCGAGCTTCTGCTGCCAAACGTCGGTTTGGGCGCGAAGGAAAAGCGGATTAACCGCGGCTGACCTTGCCGGCCTTCAGGCAGGAGGTGCAGACGTTCACGCGGTGCTTGTTGCCACCCGGGCGGGTCACGGCGTGCACGGTCTGAATGTTCGGGTTCCACCGGCGGCTGGTCCGGCGGTGGGAATGCGACACCGACTTGCCGAAGCCGGGGCCCTTTCCGCAGACGTCGCACACGGCAGCCATGTAGAACTCCTCTAAGTCAGTAGTCGAACTGTGTCTGGGGGCCAACGACCGCACGACGGGTGACCCGACAACCTGACTAGGATAGCCGTCCGGCGAACCGAACGCCAAAATGAGCCGGTCCCACACTCGAACGAACCCGTCCAAGCCTCGCTGACCTGCGGTGACCCTAACATCCGCCGGTCCTGTGTGGCGGTGGCATCGCGGTGTCGGGCGGACTGGTTAGGCTGGCGCGACAAAGCCGTGTGGTGGGCCAGGGATCGCGAGGAGGTGCCATGCCGGACCGGCGGCTGGACGCATCGGCCCTGCGCGATTGGGCTCACACCGCCGTCGGTGATCTGATCACCCACACCGACGAGATCAACCGGCTCAATGTATTCCCCGTGGCCGACTCGGACACCGGGACGAATCTGCTCTTCACCATGCGATCTGCGCTCACCGGAGCGGAGTCGGTGACCGGCTCGGCCGGTGTCCGAGAGGTGACCGCCGCGCTGGCCGAAGGGGCATTGCACGGCGCCCGGGGGAATTCCGGGGTGATCCTGTCCCAGATTCTGCGCGGGCTGGCCGACGTCACCGCCGCCGCGGCCACTGACTCCGATGGCAGGCTCGCCGACATCGACGCGGTTCTGTTGGGTGCCGCGCTGCGCCACGCCGTCGGGTTGGTGGTGTCCTCGATGGGCGGCCAGTTGGTGGCCGGCACCATCGTGTCGGTGCTGCAGGCCGTCGCCGACACCATTCAGCAGTGGGCTGCCGACGGCGCAAGCCTGGCCGAGGCGCTGACTGCGAGCGGCGAGGCCGGCGTCACGGCCTTGGAGCGCACGCCCGAGCAGCTCGACGCGCTGGCCGAGGCCGGCGTGGTCGACGCCGGGGGCCGCGGGTTCCTGGTTCTTCTCGATGCCCTGACCGCCACGGTCACCGGGCACGCGCCACACCGGCACGCGTATCAACCGGGGCCACCGCGCATCGACAGCGCCGCACCCGCGGAACCGGCTCCACCGCAATTCGAGGTGATGTATCTGCTCGCCGACTGCGATCCGGCCGCACTTGACCCGCTGCGCACGCGGTTGGAGCAACTCGGGGATTCGGTGGCGATCGCCGCCTCGGCCGACCGGTACTCGGTGCACGTCCACACCGACGACGCCGGCGCCGCCGTCGAGGCCGGCCTGGCGGCCGGCTCGGTCAGCCGGATTCAGATCTCGGTGCTGAGCACCGGCCCGGCCCGGGTCTCGCCGGGCAGCTGGAGTCGTGAACGCGCGGTGCTCGCCGTCGTCGACGGTGACGGTGCCGCAGAGCTTTTCGAGCAGGAGGGTGCCTGCGTGCTGCGTCCGGACGCCGAACTGGCCGATCCGGCCAACGGTGTCGTCGCCCGCGACCTGCTGCGCGGGCTGGTCGATGCCGGCGCCGCCCAGGTGATGGTGCTGCCCAACGGGTATGTGGCGGCCGAGGAGCTGGTCGCCGGATGTACCGCCGGAATCGGTTGGGGCATCGACGTTGTCGCGTTGCCGACCGGATCGATGGTGCAGGGGTTGGCCGCGCTGGCCGTCCACGACCCGGGCCGGCAAGCCGTCGATGACGGCTACTCGATGGCCAGGGCGGCCGCGGCCGCCCGGCACGGGTCGGTGCGCACCGCCACCGAGCAGGCGCTGACGTGGGCGGGCAGCTGCGAACCCGGTGACGGGCTGGGTATCGCCGGTGACGAGGTCTTGGTGGTCGCCGACGATGTCACCGGTGCGGCCACCGGGCTGATCGATCTGTTGTTGGTGGCCGGCGGCGAACTGGTGACCGTGCTGATCGGCGACGGCGTCGATCCGGCGGTCGCTGACGCATTGGCCGATCATGTCCACCGGCGCCATCCCGGAATCGAATTCGCCACGTATGCCACCGGCCATCGCGGCGACGCGCTGCTGATCGGGGTGGAGTAGCCATGGTCACCCTCACCGACCGGCTCGACGGCATCGTCGGCGGCAAGGCCGCCGGTCTGCTCGACGACGTCTTCGGCATCCGCACCGTCGACGATCTGATGCGGCACTACCCGCGCAAGTACATCCACGGGATGTCGGTGTGGGACGAGGACGAGGTGCCGCCGGAGGAGGGCGAGCACATCACGCTCGTCGGCGAGATCGAGAGTGCGGTCACCCGCTTTCCTCAGCGGGGGCCCAAGCGCGAGTACCTGGTAATCACGCTCGGCAAGGGTCGGCGGAAGGTCACTGCGACGTTCTTCAACGCGAAATACCTGAAAAAGGACTTGATAGAAGGCGTTCGGTTGATGCTCTCCGGCGAGGTCGGCTTCTTCAGGGGCAATATGCAGCTGACCCACCCGGACTTTTTGGTGCTGAACTCACCGAAGGGTCGGGTGTTCGGCAGCAAGTCGCTCAAGACGATCGCCGACACCTCGACAGCGCAGAGCGGGGAGCTGGCGATGTCGGCGTTCGAACGTGACTTCTTCCCAATCTACCCGGCCAGCTCCAAGCTGCAGAGCTGGGACATCTATGCCTGCGTGCAGCAGGTGCTCGCGGTGCTGGATCCGATCGCCGACCCGTTACCGGAAAGCGTTGTGCGCCAGCGCGGTTTGATCTCCGAGGATGAGGCGCTGCGCGCCATCCACGTGGCAGAACGGGAGCCCGAACGGGAGGCCGCCCGCGAGCGTCTGAGGTTCGACGAGGCGGTCGGCATGCAGTGGGCGCTGGCGCAGCGCCGCCACGGCGAGCTCTCCGAATCCGGACCGGTCGCCCCATACCGTGACGATGGCTTGGCCGCCGCACTGGTCGCGCGACTGCCCTTCGCGCTGACGGCGGGTCAGCGCGAGGTGCTCGGCGTCGTCGCCGCCGAGCTGGCCGCGAGCAAGCCGATGAACCGGCTGTTGCAAGGCGAGGTCGGATCCGGCAAGACGATCGTGTCGGTGGTGGCGATGCTGCAGATGGTCGACGCCGGCTATCAGTGCGCGCTGCTGGCGCCGACGGAAGTCCTTGCCGCCCAACACGCCCAATCGATCCGCAGTGTGCTCGGGCCGTTGGCGATGGCCGGGCAGCTCGGCGGCGAGGACGGCGCCACCCGGGTCGCGTTGCTGACCGGGTCGATGTCGGCTGCCCAGAAACGTCAGGTGCGCGACGAGGTGGCCTCGGGCGAGGCGGGCATCGTTGTCGGTACCCACGCGCTACTGCAGGACGCCGTCGAATTCCACAAACTCGGCTTCGTCGTCGTCGACGAACAACACCGGTTCGGTGTGGAGCAGCGAGACCGGTTGCGCGCCAAGGCCCCTGAAGGGCTGACACCGCATCTGCTGGTGATGACGGCCACGCCCATTCCGCGCACCGTCGCGCTGACGGTGTACGGCGATCTGGAAACCTCGACGCTGCGCGAACTTCCGCGCGGACGACAGCCGATCACCACCAACACGATCTTCATCAAGGACAAGCCGCAGTGGCTGGCCCGGGCGTGGCAGCGGATCACCGAGGAGGTCGGCGAGGGCCGGCAAGCCTACGTCGTCGCATCCCGCATCGACGAAAACGACAAATCAGGCGAGCAGGAGGAGGGTCCGCCCGCCGAGACCGTCATCAACTTGTTCAATCATCTCGGTCGCGGGCCGCTGGCCGGGCTGCGGTTGGGTCTGATGCATGGCCGGCTCTCCGGAGACGAGAAGGACGCGGTGATGTCCGCGTTCCGCGCGGGCGACATCGACGTCCTGGTGTGCACCACCGTCATCGAGGTCGGCGTGGACGTACCGAACGCGACGGTGATGGTGGTGATGGACGCCGACCGGTTCGGTATCAGCCAGCTGCACCAGCTGCGTGGGCGCATCGGGCGCGGCTCGCACGCCAGCCTCTGCCTGTTGGCCACCAAGCTCCCGGAGGGATCCAAGGCCGGCGAACGGTTGACCGCGGTGGCGAGCACGCTGGACGGCTTCGCGCTGGCCGACCTGGATCTGCAAGAGCGCCGCGAGGGAGATGTGTTGGGGCTCAATCAGTCCGGGCGACCGATCACATTGCGGTTCCTGTCGCTGGCCGAGCATCTCGAGGTCATCGTGGATGCGCGGGAGGTGGCCCAGTCCATCTATGCCCGCGATCCCGCGAACCGTGGGATGGCGGTCCTGGCCGGGCAGTTCACCGGCGGTGACCGGATCGATTATCTGGACAAGTCGTGAGACGGCGGCCGCTGATCTGGCTGGCGGTGGTTGCGGCGCTGTCGGTGATCGTCTCGGTGCAGGTGATGTCGTCGACCAGCCATCCCGACGCCATGATCGCCCGCGCCGACGTGCCGACGGTGGCGCCGGGTACCGACGTGCTCGACGGCATCGTGGTCGTTCCCCAGCGGGTCCGCGGCTACGACTACCGGCGCGCGGCGTTCGGCGATGCTTGGGATGACAACAATTCCGCGCCGGGCGGGCACAACGGCTGCGACACCCGCGACGACATCCTCGACCGTGATCTCGTCGACAAGACTTTCGTGTTCACCAAACGCTGCCCGCAGGCAGTGGCGACCGGTGTCCTGCACGACCCCTATACGAGCCAGACGATTCCGTTCACCCGCGGCGCGCAGGTCGGTGCCGCGGTGCAGATCGACCACCTGGTCCCGCTGGCGTACGCATGGGACATGGGGGCCCGGAATTGGCCGGACGACATGCGAATCCGGTTCGCCAACGACCCGGCCAATCTGCTCGCGGTCGAGGGTCAGGTGAATCAGGACAAGGGCGACCAGCCGCCGGGCACCTGGATGCCGCCGAATCATGCGTTCTGGTGCCAGTACGCGATGCAGTTCATCGCCGTGCTGCGCGGCTACGCCCTGCCGGTGGATCAGGCGTCGGCCGACGAACTACGCCAGGCCGCGGCCACCTGCCCCGCGGGGTGACCGGGCGTCGCCGAATGGTGGCGCGCACCACACCGCGCGGGGACTTACGTCCCTACCAGGGGCACACCGGGATGTGTTGACTGAAACGGCAGGAACCTCCTGGGAAACGGCGGTGTATGGCCGATGAGCGATGTGATCGTGGCCGGCCCGCGGCCGCGTCCGGCGAGCCGGCCCGGCTGGCGGGCACCGGTCTTCATCTGGGCCAATGCCGTGGTCCTGGCCTGGTTGGCCGTCGCTGTCCTGATGTTGTCGCCGGGTGCCGTCCTCGGAGTGCCGCACTGGCTGGCATTGCACGCGCTGCTGCTCGGCGCGGTCACCAACGCGATCGTGATCTGGTCGGAGCACTTCGTGGTGACATGGTGCCGCATGCCGGCGCCCTCACCGCGGCGGCTGGCGCTGGGCCTGACCGCCCTGAACGCCTTTGTGATCGCGGTGCTCACCGGTGTCGCCCTGGACCTGACGGCCCTGGCAGCCGTCGGCGGGGCCGGCGTGGCAGTGATCGCAGGGGTGCACACCATTCACCTCGTGGTGATGCGGCGTGCCGCTCCCATGGGCCGTTTCGGATATCTGGCCGCCTTCTACACCGCGGCCAGCGCATGCTTGATCGCCGGCGCAGTATCGGGCGCGGCGCTGGTTGTGGGTGGGGCCGGCTGGTATTCGCGGATCTGGGCGGCGCATGTCCACGTGGTTCTCCTGGGATGGGTCGGACTGTCCGTGGTCGGCACGTTGTTCACGTTGTGGCCGATGGCCGCGGGCTCGCGGATCACCCCACGCACCGAGGCCGCCGCCGTCCGGTCACTGCCGGTCTTGGTCGGCGGCCTGGTCCTGGCGATCGGCGGGATGCTGGCCGGCAACGTGTGGGTCAGCGTGCTGGGCCTGGCGGGTTACGCTGCCGGACTGGCAATCTCGTCGACCGCGCTGTGGTCGACCCGGCGTCCGCACGGCCCGGCCGCGTGGATGCTCGTCACCGCGCTGGCATGGCTGGGCGTTGCGGTGTTGGTCGACGCCGTCGCGTTGGCGGCCGCGGGTTCGCTGGCGGCCCTGCCGCACATCGTGGGCTCGTCGGTGGTGCCGATTCTGGTCGTCGGCTTCGCCGCGCAAGTGCTCGTCGGCGCCTTGACCCAGTTGCTTCCTGCGGTGCTGTCACGCGGATCGACCGATCACAGGGCCATCAACGACACGCTGGCCCGCGGTTGGGTTCTGCGATTCGTGGCCGCCAACGTCGCAGTTCCTCTGGTGGCGTGGAGCCCGTCGCTGCTGATCACCCGAATCGGTTGGGGTTTGGCAGCATTGGCACTCGTGACGTTCGCGGTGCTGGCGCTGAGGGTGGTGGTCGACGCCGGACTGCATCGCCGCCGGACCGGCGGGCAGGGATTTCCCGGCACGACGACGGGTGTGCTGGTCGGGATCGTTGCGGTGGGCCTGGCGCTGGCACTGGCCGGTACCGGGCATTCACCGCCGGCCGCGCGCACCGCGTCCGGGCCGACACAGACCGTCGATGTGATGTTGCGCGGCATGCGGATACAACCGGCGACGATCGACGTGCCCGCCGGTACCCAGCTGGTATTGCGGGTGACCAACCAGGACTCGATGTTGCACGATCTGCGGTTCGATACCGGCGAGCGCACCCCGCTGCTGGGGACGGGACAGAGCGCCGTGCTCGACCTCGGCACGGTGGCCACCCAGCGGAACGGCTGGTGTGACGTGGCGGGCCATCGTGCCGCAGGGATGACGATGGCCGTCCATGTTCGGGACGACTCGGCGCCGACTTCCGGGCCACCTGCCAGTGAATCATCAGCCAGCGCAACTGCTCCCACACTCAACATGAGCGGCGACCCGTCGCCGGGCTGGACCCCGCGCGATGCGGCACTGGCCCCGGCGACGCCGGGCCTGCACCGCCTCGAATTGCACGCCGTCGATGCCGAAGTCGAAGTTGCGCCGGGACGCCGGGAACACCGCTGGACCTTCGGCGGCACCGCACCGGGACCGACATTGCGCGGCCGCGTCGGCGACACGTTCGAGATCACGCTCGTCAATGACACGACGATGGGCCACGGCATCGACTTCCATGCCGGTGCCCTGGCTCCCGACGGCCCGATGCGCACGATCGCACCGGGAGAGCGATTGGTGTATCGGTTCACCGCGCAGCGTGCCGGTGCCTGGCTATATCACTGCAGCACCATGCCGATGTCGCTGCACATTGCCAACGGTATGTACGGAGCGGTGATCATCGACCCGACCGGCTTGGCGCCGGTCGCCCGTGAGTATGTATTGGTCAGCGCGCAGTTGTATCTCGGTCCGCCCGGCAGTGACAGCCAGATGCGCAAACTCGCCACCGATCAGCCGGACGGTTGGATGTTCAATGGCATGGCCGCCCAATACGATCACGCACCGCTGACCGCCCACGTCGGTGAACGGGTTCGTATCTGGGTCGTCAACGCCGGCCCCAGCGACAGCACCGCGTTCCACGTCGTGGGAGGCCAATTCGACACGGTTTACCGTGAGGGCGCCTGGGTGCTGCGCCCGGACGGCGCGGGCGGCGCGCAGGTTCTCGATCTTGGCCCCGCGCAAGGTGGATTCGTCGAACTGTCGTTCCCCGAGCCGGGTCATTACCCGTTCGTCGATCACGACATGCGCCACGGCGAGAACGGCGCCCACGGCCTCATCGTGGTTTCGGAGGCCCGGTGAACACGACGTGGACGATCGTGCGGTTCCTTCATATCGCGGGTGCGATCATCTGGGTCGGCGGGCAGCTGACGGTCACTCTGGTCGTGCTTCCGCCTGCCGCGAAGCTCTTGGCGGTAGCCGATCGGGCACAGCTGCTACGAGCGGTCGGTCGGCGATTCGCCATCGTCACCGCCATGGTTTTTCTGCCCTTGCAGATCAGCACCGGGGTCTTGCTGGCCCTGCGTCGTGGCATCACGTGGGCGGCCTTGCTGCAGCCGGGCGAGGGGCGGGTGCTGTTGACCAAACTCGTGCTGTTCGCTGCCGTCATGACCGCGGCGACCGTGCACGGCATGCTCCAGGCCCGGCGTAGGCCGACTGCCGCACGGGCGGCTTCGACGGCTGCGCTTGTCGGATCGCTGGGCGTTGTGTTTCTGGGGACGTGGCTGGCCGAAGGGGCCGGCTGAACGGATCTGTCGTCAGTCCTTGCGCGACAACGCGGCCCGCGGACAGTCCGCGATGGCCTGCTCGGCAAGCGCCTCCTGTCCGGTCGGAACGGGATCGGCGATCACGGTCGCGTATTCGTCCTCATCGAGTTGGAAGACCTCCGGCGCGATGCGCACGCAAAAGGCGTTCCCCTCGCAGCGATCCCGGTCCACTACGACACGCATGTGTCCTCCTCCGTCATCCGGTCACACGGTTCGTATCGATGATTCTTCGCGGAATGTGCTTAATCCGCAGCGGATTTCGTGAAGTCGTGACCGGTCCGCACGTCGCTTCGAGACGCGGATGGCGACCATCGTCGCAGGTCAAAAATCCGCACGGATCGTTGTATTCAAGCCCACACCGGTAAATGCGCATTTCAGATGCGGAATATACTAACGTCAGGTTCATGCAGCTCACACGGTTCACCGACCTAGGCCTTCGGGCCATGATGCTGCTCGCCACCGGCCAGGCCCGCGAGCAGCGGGTGACCACCAGGACGGTCGCCGCGGCGGCCGGCGCATCGGAGAATCACGTCGCCAAGGCAGTCTCGCGACTGACCGAATTGGGGCTGGTGCATTCCCGCCGCGGCCGCACCGGTGGCCTCGAACTCACCGAAGCCGGCCGCGACGCATCGCTCGGCTGGCTGGTCCGCCGCCTCGAAGGCGACCGCGAAGTCGTCGACTGCACCGGGCAATCGGCCTGTCCGCTGATCGCGGGCTGCCGGCTGCGCCGCGTGCTCGCCGACGCCAAAGAGGCGTTCTACGCCGAACTCGATCGCTACACGATCTCCGACCTCGTTGGCAGCCAGATGCTGCCCGTTGTTTTACAACTGAAGTGAAAGGATCCGAAATGACCACCACCGCAATCGAAGCGGCCGAGGTTCACGAACTTGAGCCCGAGCACGCCGAGATCATCAAGGCGACACTGCCGCTCGTCGGCGCGCACGTCGATGAGATCACGGTGGCGTTCTATCGGCGGATGTTCGGGCAGCATCCCGAACTCCTGCGCAACCTGTTCAACCGCGGCAACCAGGCGCAGGGATCGCAGCAGCGCGCGCTGGCCGCGTCGATCGCGACGTTTGCGACGCATCTGGTCGACCCGGACCTGCCGCACCCGAGCGAACTGCTCTCGCGCATCGGCCACAAGCACGCCTCACTGGGCGTCACCGCCGACCAGTACCCGATCGTGCACGAGCACCTCTTCGCCGCGATCGTCGAGATCCTAGGTGCCGACACGGTGACCGCCGAGGTCGCCGCGGCGTGGGACCGGGTGTACTGGATCATGGCCGACACGCTGATCGGGTTGGAGCGTGAGCTCTACACCCGTGCCGGGGTCGACACCGGCGACGTCTTCCGCCGGCTGCGGGTCACCGCGCGTGAAGACGACCCCTCGGGCGCTGTGCTGGTGACCGTGGGTGCCGAGGGAATCTCGAACGCCTTTGCTGCGCAATATGTTTCGGTTGGTGTGACGCTTCCCGATGGTGCGCGTCAGCTACGTCAGTACAGCTTGGTGAACGCCCCGGGTGCCGCCGAGTTGACCTTCGCGGTCAAGCCGGTCGACGCCGTCGGGCAGAGCCCGGCGGGCGAGGTGTCCAACTGGATCCGCTCGAATGTCCGGGTCGGTGACCTGCTGGACGTCACGGTGCCGTTCGGCGATCTACCCGAGCCGCGCAGCGGCGCTCCGGTGGTGTTGATCTCCGCCGGTATCGGCATCACGCCGATGGTCTCAATTCTGGAATACCTTGTCGCACATGACTACACGGCGCCGGTGCAGGTTCTGCACGCCGACCGCAGCGAGGAGACGCACCCGTTGCGCAAGCGGCACCGCGAACTGGTCGACATCCTGCCCGACGGCAGCTTGGATCTCTGGTATGCCGAGGGCGTCGACGGTGACAACGCCAGGATCCACGAGGGACTGATGAACCTCGACGGTATCAAGATCGCCGACAGCGCCGAGATCTACCTGTGCGGCAACGACGGTTTCGTGCAGGCGGTGCGCGCACAGCTGACCGCCCGCGGCGTCGCGAAGGAGCAGGTGCACTGCGAGTTGTTCAGCCCGAACGACTGGCTGCTGGACGCCTGAGCCGCAAGGGTATCGACGGCGGGGCCTAGGTTGCCGGATTCGGCACGAACCGGGTCCCGTCGTCGAGCCCGCCCAGGGACTCGATCTGCTCGGGCGTGAGGTCGAAGTCGAACACGTCGGCATTCGCCGCGATCTGTGCCGGATCGGTGCCGCGGGGAATGACGATATCGCCCTGCTGCAGGCTCCAGCGGATCAGCACCTGTGCTGCCGACTTGCCATGGGCCGCAGCGATTTCCGCGACCGCGGGCAGTTCCAGCAGCTTGCTCTCAGTCAACGGGATGGACGCTCCGGTGATGATCGAATGCCCGGCGTGCACACCGCGCAGCTCCGACTGATTCAGCAGCGGATGCAGTTCGACCAGGTTGACCACCGGCGGGAAGTAGCTCAAGTCGATGATGTCCGAGAGGTTTTCGGCAGTGAAGTTCGCGACACCGATCGACTTGATCAGGCCGTCCTGACGGGCGCGCATGATTCCGCCCCAGGCGTCGATGTACTTGCCGTTGGCCTCGGCGGGCCAGTCCATCAGGTAGAGGTCCACATACTCCAGGCCGAGACGTTGCACGCTGGCCCTGATCGCGTCCTGCGAGGACTGGAAACCCTGATCCTCGGTGGCGAGCTTGGTGGAGATGAACAGTTCGTCACGGGCAATGCCCGAGGCGGCGATGGCGCGCCCGACTGCCTCTTCATTGCCCTTGTCGGTGTCGATCAGCCGGTACCCGGCCTCCAGGGCGCTGGCCACCGCGCTCTCGGTCTCCGCGGCGGACAGCTCGGCGACGCCGAGGCCCAGAACCGGGAGAATGTTGTCGTCGTTGAGCGTGACGGTGGGGATCGCGGCCGCCGGCATCATGTCACCTGTCTGTGGAGTCGAAGTGAGTCGGGGACAGGACCCGTCCCAATCGGCTACGGGTCAACCGACTTCGGGTGACGATAGTACCCACGGTGATATGTCGTCTGAGCAGGCCCGGCGCGCCGCCGCCGAGAAATGATCGAATTGTCGGATTCGTCAACCGGTGACTGCGCGCGGGGTTGGCCGGTCGCCGGCAGTCGTGGTCCCGTACGCTGCGGCGATACCGGTCTGCACACCAGAACCGAGGAGATGACGAAAACCGTGTCCGGGACTCCGAAGGGCCGATTCGTGGAGCGGGCGCTGCCGGTGGTGAACCGAGCCGGCGTCAAGCTCATTCCGCACCTGCCGAGCGCGCTCAAGCGGCTGCTATCGGGTGGCCGCACGATCACGATCGACGGAAACACCCTCGATCCGTCCATCCAGATGATGCTGGCCGCCCAGCGGGCGACCGGGATGAGCAGCCTCGCGGTCACCGGCGATCCGATCGCCACTAGGCGACAGAACCGGGAAGCGACCGCGAGCCTCGATGAGGCCGACGTCCACGTCGCTGCGATCGACCCGATCGACATCCCCGGTCCGGCCGGGATCATTCCAGCCCGGCACTACCGCCCGGCCGACGCCGACGGCGCGCCGCTGCTGGTCTTCTACCACGGTGGGGGATTCGTCTTCGGTGACCTCGAGACGCACGATTCGGCCTGCCGGCTCATCTGCCGGGACGCCGGTGTGCACGTCTTGTCCATCGATTACCGGCTGGCACCCGAGCACAAGGCGCCCGCCGCCGTCGACGATTCCTACGCCGCCTACCTGTGGGCGGTGTTGAACGCCGCGGATCTGGGCGCTGATCCGGACCGTATCGCCGTCGGTGGTGACAGCGCCGGTGGTTGCCTGGCGGCGGTGGTGGCCCAGCTCGCTCGCGATGGCGGTGGCCGGCAGCCCAGCCTGCAATGGTTGATCTACCCGGTCACCGACCTGCGCGGCGGGACCCGCTCGCGCACCCTGTTCGCCGATGGCTTCCTGCTATCGAAAGCCAACATGGATTGGTTCGCCGACGCCTACGTCGAGGGATCCGACGTCGACATCACCGATCCGCGGGTGTCGCCATTGCTGGCCGAGGACTTCAGCGGGCTCGCCCCGGCGCTCGTCGTCACCGCGGGCTTCGACCCGCTGCGCGACGAGGGCGAACAGTACGCGGCAAAACTGCAGGCAGCGGGGGTGCCCGTCGACACGAGGCAGATGGGCCCGATGACCCACGCGTTCCTCAACCTGAACGCGCTGGGCGGACAGGTCAGCAGGTGCAACGCCGAGATGATCTCGGCGCTGCGCGCGCACCTCGCCCGCGCCTGATCAGTCGCCACACGGGCCGCCGGTACTCTAGAGGCGCTAACACTGCAGTCTTGACAGCGAGGATCAGCTGACCCGTGGCCACCAACAAGAAAAGCACCCCCCGCTACGACCTGAAAGCCCAGGACCGTAAGCGCAACCTGGCTATCCAGCTGGGGCTGACCGCGATCGTCGTCATCTTCGCCGTCGCTCTGGTGCTCTACATCGTGATGAGCCACGACAAGAAGACCGCGGCGGCCGGCAACGCGCAGGCGGTCCGGATCACCTCGAGCCAGCTGATCAAGAAGGACGGCACCGACGAGCCGAAGGCGGTCCTGTCGCTCTACGAGGACTTCCAGTGCCCGCACTGCCGGGACTTCGAGAAGGTCATGGGCCCGACGATCAGCAAGCTGATCGAGACCGGTGCCATCGCCGCCGACTACAACATGGTTGCGATCCTGAACTCCTCGGCGAACAAGAACTATTCGACGCGTGCGGCCAACGCGGCCTACTGCGTCGCCGACGAGAACAAGGACGCCTTCGTCCGCTTCCACAGCGCACTGTTCGCCCAGCAGCCCGAAGAGGGGTCGGGCAGTGCGCCGGACAACAGGGCACTGATCGAGACCGCTCGGCAGGCCGGCGCGGCGGGCAGCGTCCCGCAGTGCATCAACTCCGGTAAGCACAGCGACATGGTCGAGGGCCTGGCCGCGGCGTCAAAGATCACCGCGACCCCGACCATCCGGCTCAACGGGCAAGACATCAGCCCCGCCTCGCCGGAGGACCTGATCGCCAAGGTGAAGGCCGTCGTCGGCAACGTGCCCGGCCTGGACGCCGCCCCGACGCCGCAGAGCCCGACCCCGCCCACGCCGGCCCCGACGTCATGAGCGTGGCGACCCCGGCACCGGTCGAACCGACCGAACCCGTCGAGTCGAAAGACCCGTCGGCTGGGGTCGCGGTGCGCCGGACCAGTGCCTGGTGGGTGCTGATCGCCGGTGTCATCGGCCTGATCTCCTCGGCCACCCTGACGATCGAGAAGATCGAGATCCTGGTCAACCCGGCCTATGTGCCCAGCTGCAGCATCAACCCGGTGCTGTCGTGCGGTTCGGTGATGATCACGCCGCAAGCGTCGGCGTTCGGCTTCCCCAATCCGCTGATCGGCATCGCCGCGTTCTCCGTCGTCGTCGTCACCGGCCTCCTCGCGGTGACGAACGTGCGGCTGCCGCGGTGGTATTGGACGGGATTGATGATCGGCACCGCGCTGGGCGTGGTGTTCATCCACTGGCTGATCTTCCAGACGCTGTACCGCATCGGCGCGCTGTGCCCGTACTGCATGGTCGTCTGGGCGGTCACCGTGCCCCTGCTGGTGGTGGTCTCCTCGATCGCGTTGCGCCCGTTGGCAGGCAATGTGGTGGCCCGGGTGCTCTACACGTGGCGGTGGTCGCTGGTGACGCTGTGGTTCACCGCTCTGCTTCTGCTGATCCTCGTGCGGTTCTGGAACTACTGGTCCACGCTCCTCTAGTCACCGGGCGCGGGCGCGGCGACAGGGGTAGGGTTTCCGGGTGATTTCCAAAGTCCTCGTCGCCAATCGCGGTGAGATCGCCATCCGAGCTTTCCGCGCCGCGTACGAACTGGGCATCGGAACGGTGGCGGTCTTTCCTTACGAGGACCGCAATTCGTTGCATCGACTGAAGGCTGATGAGTCCTATCAGATCGGTGATATCGGGCATCCGGTGCGGGCGTATCTGTCGGTCGAGGAGATCGTCGCCACCGCCCAGGCGGCCGGCGTCGACGCGATTTATCCCGGTTACGGCTTCCTGTCGGAGAATCCCGAACTTGCGGCGGCGTGCGCGGCTTCGGGTATCACGTTCATCGGGCCGGACGCTTCGATCCTCGAGCTCACCGGAAACAAGGCGCGTGCGATCACTGCGGCCCGGGATGCCGGTCTGCCGGTGCTGGCGTCCTCGGCTCCGTCGGCCTCGGTGGACGAGTTGGTCGAGGCCGCCCGGTCGATGGAGTTCCCGCTGTTCGTCAAGGCCGTCGCCGGCGGTGGCGGCCGGGGCATGCGGCGGGTGAGCGAGCCCTCGACGCTGCCCGAGGCCATCGAGGCCGCCAGTCGTGAGGCCGAGTCGGCGTTCGGCGATGCCACCGTGTTCCTCGAGCAGGCGGTGGTGAACCCGCGCCATATCGAGGTTCAGATTCTGGCCGACACCTACGGCAACGTCATGCACCTCTATGAACGTGACTGCAGCGTGCAGCGCAGGCATCAGAAGGTCATCGAGCTGGCGCCCGCACCCAACCTGGATCCCGATCTGCGTGACCAGATCTGCGCGGACGCCGTGGCCTTCGCCCGGCACATCGGCTACACCTGTGCCGGCACCGTCGAGTTCCTGCTCGACGAGCGTGGGCGCCACGTCTTCATCGAGATGAATCCGCGGATCCAGGTGGAGCACACCGTGACCGAGGAGATCACTGATGTCGACCTGGTCTCGGCGCAGCTGCGGATCGCGTCGGGGGAGTCGCTGACCGATCTGGGGCTGAGCCAAGCGACGATCGCACCGCACGGTGCGGCCCTGCAGTGCCGCATCACCACCGAGGACCCGGCCAACGGATTCCGGCCCGACACCGGCCGGATCACCACCTACCGTTCGCCGGGCGGGGCGGGTATCCGCCTAGACGGCGGAACCCATCTCGGCGCCGAGGTCGCCGCGCACTTCGACTCGATGCTGGTCAAGCTGACCTGTCGCGGTCGTGATTTCCCGACCGCGGTGGCCCGGGCCAAGCGGGCGGTGGCCGAGTTCCGCATTCGCGGTGTGTCGACGAATATCCCGTTCCTGCAGGCGGTTCTGGACGATCCGGACTTTCAGGCCGGCCGGATCACCACCTCGTTCATCGACGAGCGCCCGGAACTGCTGACCGCGCGCACCTCGGCGGACCGCGGCACCAAGATGTTGAAGTTCCTGGCCGAGGTGACCGTCAACTCGCCCTACCGGGACCGGCCCCGGTACTACCCGCAGGACAAGCTGCCCGATATCGACATCACGGCACCCCCACCGCCGGGCAGCAAGCAGCGCCTCGAGGAACTCGGGCCGCAGGGATTTGCCCAGTGGCTCAAGGAAACTCCGGCGATCGGCGTCACCGACACGACGTTCCGCGACGCCCATCAGTCGCTGCTGGCGACACGGGTGCGCTCGTCGGGATTGCTGAAAGTCGCGCCCTACATCGCCAGGATGACGCCGGAGCTGCTGTCCATCGAGTGCTGGGGCGGTGCGACTTACGATGTGGCGCTTCGGTTCTTGAAGGAAGATCCGTGGGAGCGGCTGGCCTCGTTGCGGGAGGCGATCCCGAACATCTGCCTGCAGATGCTGCTGCGCGGCCGCAACACGGTGGGCTACACCCCGTATCCGGAGATGGTGACGCACGCCTTCGTCGACGAGGCTGCCCGCAACGGTGTCGACATCTTCCGAATCTTCGACGCGCTCAACAACGTTGAGTCGATGCGACCGGCGATCGATGCGGTACGCGCGACGGGTTCGGCGGTCGCCGAGGTCGCGATGTCCTACACCGGCGACCTGTCCAACCCGGGCGAGACGCTCTACACCCTGGACTACTGGCTGCGGCTGGCCGAGCAGATCGTCGACGCCGGTGCGCACGTGTTGGCGATCAAGGACATGGCCGGGCTGCTGCGCCCGCCGGCCGCGGCCACGCTGGTCTCGGCGCTGCGCAGCCGCTTCGACCTGCCGGTGCACGTGCACACCCACGACACCCCCGGTGGGCAGCTGGCCACCTATACCGCGGCCTGGCATGCCGGAGCGAGTGCGGTCGACGGCGCGGCCGCGCCGCTGTCGGGCACCACCAGCCAGCCGCCGCTGTCGGCGATCGTCGCCGCCGCGGCACACACGCCGTTCGACACTGGCATCAGCCTCGATGCGGTGTGCGATTTGGAGCCGTACTGGGAGCTGTTGCGCCGGGTGTACGCCCCGTTCGAGGCCGGTCTGCCCGCGCCGACCGGGCGGGTGTACCACCATGAGATCCCCGGCGGACAGCTGAGCAATCTGCGCACGCAGGCCATCGCGCTGGGGCTGGGCGAGCGGTTCGAAGACGTCGAGAACGCCTACGCCGGAGCCGACCGGATCCTGGGGCGGTTGGTCAAAGTCACCCCGTCGAGCAAGGTGGTCGGCGATCTGGCGCTGGCGCTGGTGGGTGCGGGTATCACCGCCGAGGAGTTCGCCGAAGACCCGGCGCGTCACGACATCCCCGATTCGGTGATCGGATTCCTGCGCGGCGAGCTGGGTGACCCACCCGGCGGATGGCCAGAACCGTTGCGTACCAAGGCATTGGAAGGTCGTGGAGCCGCCAAGGCCGAGCAGCCGCTGTCGGTCGAGGACGAGAAAGTGCTCGGTGAACCCGGCCCGGCCCGCCAAGCTGCGCTCAACCGGCTGTTGTTCCCCGGTCCCACAAGGGAATTCGAGGCCCACCGCGAGGAGTACGGTGACACCTCGGGCCTGAGCGCCAACCAGTTCTGGTCCGGCCTGCGGCACGGTGACGAGCACCGCATCGAACTCGAGCGCGGTGTCGAGCTCATCGTCGGGCTCGAGGCCATCTCCGAACCCGACGAACGCGGCATGCGCACCGTCATGTGCATCATCAACGGCCAGCTGCGGCCGGTGTTGGTGCGCGACACCAACATCGCCGAGACCGTGCCCGCAGCCGAGAAGGCCGACCGCACCAACCCCGATCATGTCGCCGCCCCGTTCGCGGGGGTGGTCACCGTCGGGGTCAGCGTCGACGAGAAGGTCAAAGCGGGTCAGACCATCGCCACCATCGAGGCGATGAAGATGGAAGCCGCCATCACCGCACCCAAGAGCGGCACCGTCACCCGCGTCGCCGTCGGCAGCACCGCCCAGGTCGAAGGTGGTGACCTGCTGGTGGTGATCGGTTCGGAGGGATTGACCGGGGGATCGGCCTGACCCGCATCGTCGGGGGCAGCGCCGGCGGCCGGCGCCTCGAGGTGCCGCCGCGGGGTACCCGGCCGACGACCGACCGGGTGCGTGAGGCGCTGTTCAATGTCCTTGCCGCGCGCCGGGATTTCGACGGTCTTCGGGTGCTCGACCTCTACGCCGGGTCTGGCGCACTCGGTCTCGAAGCCCTGTCGCGTGGTGCGTCATCCGCGCTCTTCGTCGAAAGTGATTCGCGCGCAGTCACTGTCATCAAACGCAATATCGAAACCCTCGGCCTGACGGGTGCGGCGGTGCGACGCGGTGCGGTCGCGACGGTTCTGGCGGCCGGGTCCGATCAGCCGGTGGATTTGGTGCTGGCCGACCCGCCGTACGAGGTGTCGACGGCCGAGATCGAAGCACTGCTGGAGAGTCTGGAGCAGGGCGGCTGGCTGCGGTCGGAGTGCGTGGTCGTGATCGAGCGGCCGACGTCATCCCCGGAAATCGCCTGGCCGCCGGGGTGGACGCCATGGGACACCAGGCGCTACGGAGATACCCGCATCGAGATCGCGGCCTGCTAGCGTCATCCGCTATGAGTGGCGCGGTATGCCCGGGATCGTTCGATCCGGTGACGCTGGGTCATATCGACGTCTTCGAGCGGGCCGCAGCGCAATTCGACGAGGTGATCGTCGCCGTGCTGATCAACCCAAAGAAGTCGGGGATGTTCGATATCGACGAGCGGATCGCGATGATCGAAGAAGCGTGCGCGCATCTGCCGAACCTGCGCGCCGAGTCCGGCCAGGGCCTGGTCGTCGACTTCGTCAAACAGCGCGGGCTGACCGCGATCGTCAAAGGTCTGCGTACCGGAACCGATTTCGAGTACGAGCTGCAGATGGCCCAGATGAACAAGCACATCGCCGGGGTGGACACCTTCTTCGTGGCCACCACACCGCAGTATTCGTTCGTCTCCTCGTCGCTGGCCAAAGAAGTCGCCACCTTGGGCGGTGACGTGTCAGCGCTGCTGCCGGAGTCGGTGAACCGTCGCCTGCAGGCCAAGCTGGCCCAGCGCGACCGCTGACGTTTTGGGCCCAGGTGCCCCGGGTATCGCGTGGTTGGCGCACAGCCCCGCGCCACAAGCCCCAATGCAGCGGAGGTATTGCTGTGGTCGAAACATTCGTGCAGTCCACGACCGACGTCGTCGACTTCCTCAAGGACCAGCACAACCTGATCAAGGACATGTTCGACGAGGTGTTGCACGCCTCGGATCCCAAGGCCAGGGAAAAGGCGTTCGTCGACCTGCGGCAGCTCCTGGCCGTCCACGAAACCGCCGAAGAGATGGTCGTTCATCCGCGGGCGCGGATGGAGGTCACCGACGGCGACAGCATCGTCGACGCCCGGCTCAAAGAGGAGCATGAGGCCAAGGAACAACTCTCCGCGCTAGAGAAGATGGACATCGACTCCAAGGAGTTCCTCGACGAGCTCGCCAAGTTCCGCGACGCGGTGATCGAGCACGCCGAACACGAGGAGAACGAGGAGTTCAACCAGCTGCAGTCCGAACTGGACGCGCCGGACCTGGAGCGGATGGTCGGCGCGGTACGCGCAGCCCAGGCGATTGCACCCACCCGTCCGCATCCCGGTGTCGAATCGGCGAAGCTGAATTTCGCCGTCGGCCCGTTCGCCTCAATGCTCGACCGCGCCCGCGACGTGATCTCGGCGGCGCTCAAGTAGCGACGGAATTGCACCGCGGAGGGCGCCAGGCCGACATAATCACCGACGGGACGCCCTCTGACCGGTGCGGTTAGCAAAAAAGTCTTTCCGACACACCGGCCCGCCACCGCAGTCACAGGCGTAACACCAGGCACACTGGTCACTACCAACTACGCCAGGAGGGCGGCGCCGTGTACCGAGTTTTTGAAGCACTCGACGAGTTGAGCGCGATTGTCGAAGAGGCCCGCGGCGTTCCGATGACGGCTGGTTGCGTGGTTCCGCGCGGTGACGTGTTGGAGCTCATCGACGACATCAAGGACGCCATCCCCGGCGAACTCGACGACGCTCAGGATGTGTTGGACGCCCGCGACTCGCTGCTGCGCGAGGCCAAGGAGCACTCCGACTCGATGGTGTCGAACTCGACCGCTGAGGCCGACTCGCTGCTGAGCCATGCGCGCGCCGAGGCCGACCGGTTGCTGGCCGAAGCCAAATCCCAGGCCGACCGGATGGTGGCCGAGGCCCGCCAGCACAGCGAGCGGATGGTCGCCGAGGCCCGCGAGGAGTCCGGACGCCTGGCGGCCACGGCCAAGCGGGAGTACGAGGCGGCCACCAGCAGGGCCAAGGCCGAGGCCGACCGGCTCGTGGAGAACGGCAACATCTCCTACGAGAAGGCCGTGCAGGAAGGCATCAAGGAGCAGCAGCGCCTGGTCTCGCAGACCGAGGTCGTCCAGGCGGCCAACGCCGAGTCGACTCGACTGATCGACACCGCCCACGCCGAAGCCGACCGGCTGCGCGGCGAGTGCGACATCTACGTCGACAACAAGCTCGCCCAGTTCGAGGACTACCTCAACGGCACCCTGCGTTCGGTGAGCCGCGGTCGTCATCAGCTGCGCACCGCCGCCGGAACTCACGATTACGTGCAGCGCTGATCGGCGCGACCCGTGCCTACCGGCTGATTCGGACGGAGCCGGGTTTTAAGATCGGATTATGGCGACGCTGAACAGTGCTCACGCGAAGCACAAGTCACGGTCGCCGCTCGTATTCGACATCTCCCGGTTGGGCCGGCGCCCCGGAGCCATGCTGGAGTTGCACGAGACCGTGCCCAGTCCGTCGCGCATCGGACTGGACCTGATCGCGATCGAACGCGGTGCGGACCTGACCCTGGACTTGCGGCTGGAATCGGTATCGGAGGGCGTTCTGGTCACCGGCACGGTGTACGCGCCGACCCGCGGGGAGTGTTCCCGCTGCCTGACCGAGATCACCGGTGATGTCGAGATCTCGTTGACCGAACTGTTCGCCTACCCCGACAGCGCCACCGAATCGACCACCGAGGAAGACGAAGTCGGCCACGTCATCGACCAGACCATCGACCTCGAACAGTCAATCGTCGACGCCGTCGGGCTCGCCCTGCCGTTCGCCCCGGTGTGCTCGGACGACTGCCCGGGTCTGTGCCCGCAGTGCGGTGTCTCACTCAGCGCCGAACCGGATCACCAGCACGACGTGATCGACCCACGGTTTGCCAAGTTGGCGAGCATGTTCCCCGCCGAAGATCCCGACGCCCCCGAGCCGGGGGCCGGTACTTCGTGAGCCCACCACGCGAAAACCTGCTGGCCGCATTGGGCGTCGACATGGCCGAAGACTTGCTGACCTTGGCTCTGACGCATCGCAGCTACGCCTACGAGCACGGCGGACTGCCCACCAACGAACGGCTGGAATTCCTCGGCGATGCGGTGCTCGGCCTGACGATCACCGACGAGCTGTTCCACCGCCACCCGGAGCGCACCGAAGGTGACCTGGCCAAGCTGCGCGCCAGCATCGTCAACACCCAGGCGCTGGCCGACGTGGGGCGCGGCCTCACCGATGAAGGGCTGGGCGCGCACCTGCTCCTGGGCCGCGGCGAGGTCAACACCGGCGGGGCCGACAAGTCCAGCATTCTCGCCGACGGCATGGAGTCTCTGCTGGGCGCGGTATATCTCCAGCACGGCATCGACGTTGCGCGGGACGTGATTCTGCGGTTGTTCGGCAATCTGCTGGACACCGCCCCGACCCTGGGCGCGGGCCTGGACTGGAAAACCAGCCTGCAGGAGCTCACCGCGTCACGCAGTCTGGGACCGCCGTCCTACGTGGTCACCTCGACCGGGCCCGATCACGACAAGGAGTTCACCGCCGTGGTCATGGTGATGGACACCGAGTACGGCCACGGCGTGGGCCGGTCGAAGAAGGAAGCCGAGCAGAGGGCGGCCGCCGCGGCCTGGAATGCGTTGGACAACGCTTGAGCCACAGTCGTATTCGCAGTTCTGATGCCTGAACTACCCGAGGTCGAGGTCGTCCGGCGCGGTTTGCAGGCGCATGTCGCCGGTCGGTCGATCTCGGCGGTGCGGGTGCACCACCCGCGGGCCGTGCGCAGGCACGAGGCAGGTGCCGCCGACCTGACCGCCCGGCTGCTCGACGCGCAGATCACCGGGACCGACCGGCGTGGAAAGTACCTGTGGCTCAACCTTTCTGACGAGACCGCTTTAGTCGTGCATCTGGGGATGAGCGGCCAGATGCTGCTCGGGCCGGTGCCCAACACCAATCACCTGCGCATCGCGGCATTGCTCGACGACGGCACCGCGCTGAGTTTCGTCGACCAGCGGACGTTCGGCGGATGGCAGCTGGCCGACCTGGTCGACGTCGACGGCAGCCGGGTGCCCGAGCCGGTGGCCCATATCGCCCGCGATCCGCTGGACCCGCGGTTCGACCGCGATGCCGTCGTTACGGTGTTGCGCCGCAAGCACTCCGAGATCAAGCGGCAACTCCTCGACCAGACCGTGGTGTCGGGTATCGGCAACATCTACGCCGACGAGGCGTTGTGGCGCGCCAAGATCAACGGTGCGCGGCTGGCCGCCAACCTGACCCGCCGCCAGCTGGGCGAGCTGCTCGACGCGGCTACCGAAGTCATGCGCGAGGCACTCGGCCAGGGCGGCACGTCGTTCGACTCGCTGTACGTCAACGTCAACGGGCAGTCCGGTTACTTCGACCGGTCACTGAACGTCTACGGCCGCGAGGATCTGCCCTGCCCGCGCTGCGGTACCGCGATCCGCCGCGAGAAGTTCATGAACCGCTCGTCGTTCTTCTGTCCGAAATGCCAACCGCGGCCGCGGCGTTGAACCGTCGAGATCGACGTTGTGCAGTGATTTACTCGTACTTTCCCGACCAAATATTGCTCCTATGTCAAGCGGCGAGCGGTTGGTGGGTGGTGTGGTGACGGGATTTCTCGTCGGCGTTGAGTCGGTTGAACACGGTGCGGCTGAGACGTCGTTTGAGGCACCGCAATGCTTCTGAAGAGGAGTCACCGCCGGCAAGTCGTTTTCGGTAATAGGCCTGTCCAGCGCTTGAGGTCATGCCGATCTGAGTGATGGCAATGCGGTGCAGGGCGGCGTTGAGTTGGCGGTTGCCGGACCTGTTGAGACGCATTCGACCAGCGGTGTTGCCTGACCAGGCAGGGATGGGCGCGCTGCCGTTGTGACGGGCGAAAGCGGCTTCGCTGGTGAATCGGCTGACGCCGGCGGATTCGCCGACCAGCTTGGCTGCGGTGAGCTCCCCGCAACCCGGCAGAGCCAGCAGGCTCGGCGCTACGGCTTGCACGGCGGCGCCGATCCGTTGGGTAAGGGCGTTGATCATGGCGGTGAGCCGAACGATGTCGGCCAACTCATCGGCAGCCACCTCGGCCAGCACTCCATCAAGGGCCGACAGCCAGTCCGCCAAACTCTTGTGGGTCTTGGCGCGATCCATTGATCTCTTCTTTGGGTTACGGGCGGGATCGAGCTCGTGAACCCGATTGAGGAACCGGTTGGTGATCGACGTGCGTTGCGCCACAAGGTCGTCCCGGCGATCGATCAACAGTTTCAACTCCCGTGACACCGTGTCATGGGTGGCCACAGGTAGATCAGGTTCACGCAATACCGCTCGTGCCACCGCTAGGGCGTCGATGGGGTCAGACTTGCCCCGATCCCGTCCGCCGGCACGCTGCAGGGCCATCAATTTTGGCGCTACCCGCACCACCTTCTGTCCGGCCGAGAGCAGATCACGTTCCAGGCGTGCGGACAGATTGCGGCAGTCCTCGATGCCCCACACCACGTCGCTACCGAACTTTTCCCGAGCCCACCGCACCGCAGCAGTGTGTCCGGGCGTCGTTGCCGGGACCGTTTTGCTGCCCAGTTCACGGCCGACGTCATCGACGGCGACGAAGGTGTGGGTGCGCTTGTGTACATCGGCTCCAATGACCACCATGGACAGTGCCTTCTTTCATCAAGAGGTGGATGAGCGAAGGTTGGGCCGGCCGGCTGGACACATCTCAGTGGGGGCGATGCCACGCTCCTATCAAGTCACGCCGGTCGGTCCTTCCCACCTGATGTCGGCAAAACATTTGAATGCCAACCCCACGCAGGTGGCAGTCGGTTTGTGAGCACACACACCAGGTGAGAAGAACCCAACCACCGCACAGCGGCGATTACGAAGATGACACTGAGTCGGTTTGGGCGCAAGGAGACACATGACTGACCTGTGGGTGGAACGCACCGGCATCCGCCGCTACACCGGGCGCAGCAGCCGCGGCGCCGAGGTGCTGATCGGCTCGGAGACCGACGAGGGTGTGTTCACCCCGGGCGAGCTGCTGAAGATCGCGCTGGCGGGCTGCAGCGGACTGAGCAGTGATCAGCCGCTGCGCCGCCGCCTGGGTGACGACTATCCGGCGGTGATCCGGGTGTCCGGGGCGGCCGACCGGGACCAGGAGCGCTACCCGCTGCTCGAGGAGAAGCTGGAGATCGACCTGTCGGGGCTCTCGGCCGAGGAGATCGAACGGCTTGTTGTGGTGGTCAACCGGGCGATCGATCAGGTGTGCACGGTCGGTCGCACCCTGAAATCGGGCACCGAGGTGCGCTTCGAGGTGGATGACGTTGGCCGATCCTGACGTCCGGCTGACCGCCTGGGTGCACGGCCACGTCCAGGGCGTGGGCTTCCGGTGGTGGACCCGGTCGCGGGCGCTGGAGCTGGGTCTGACCGGTTATGCGAAGAACCAGGCCGACGGCCGGGTGCTGGTCGTCGCGCAGGGTCCGCGTGACGCGTGTGAACAGCTGTTACAGCTGCTGCATAGTGGGAAAACACCGGGGCATGTCGACAATGTTGTTGTCGACTGGTCACCGCGCGGCGAACCCATCAGCGGCTTTAGCGAGCGGTAGTCTGGCTCGCCGTGTACCTCAAGAGTCTGACGCTGAAGGGCTTCAAGTCCTTCGCCGCGGCGACGACTCTGCGCCTGGAGCCCGGCATCACCTGTGTGGTCGGTCCGAACGGCTCCGGCAAGTCCAATGTCGTCGACGCGCTGGCCTGGGTGATGGGCGAGCAGGGCGCCAAGACGCTGCGCGGCGGCAAGATGGAAGACGTCATCTTCGCCGGCACGTCGTCGCGGGCGCCGTTGGGCCGCGCCGAGGTCACGCTCACCATCGACAACTCGGACAATGCGCTGCCGATCGAGTACTCCGAGGTCTCGATCACCCGGCGGATGTTCCGCGACGGCGCGGGCGAGTACGAGATCAACGGCAGCAGCTGCCGGCTGATGGACGTCCAGGAACTGCTCAGCGACTCCGGTATCGGCCGGGAGATGCACGTCATCGTCGGCCAGGGTCGGCTCTCGCAGATCCTCGAGTCGCGCCCCGAAGACCGACGAGCCTTCATCGAAGAGGCCGCAGGTGTGCTCAAGCACCGCAAACGCAAGGAAAAGGCGGTCCGCAAGCTCGAGTCGATGGGCGCGAACCTGGCCCGGCTCACCGACCTGACCACCGAGCTGCGCCGTCAGCTCAAGCCGCTTGGCCGGCAGGCCGAGATGGCCCGCCGCGCCCAGACCATCCAGGCCGATCTGCGCGACGCGCGCCTGCGCTTGGCCGCTGACGACCTGGTCACGCGGCGTGCGGAGTTCGCCGGCGCCGACGACACGGAGACCACGCTGCGCCGCGAGCACGACGAGGCCGCGAAACGCCTCGACATCGCCAGTGAGGCGCTGGCCACCCACGAGGCCGCGGTGGCGACGCTGTCGGAACGCACCGATGCCGCCCAGCAGGCCTGGTTCCGGCTGTCCGCGCTGGCCGAACGGGTCAGCGCCACCGTCCGGATCGCCTCCGAGCGGGCCCAGTACCTGGAGGCCGAGCCCACCGCGAGTACCGGCCCGGACCCCGACGCGCTGGACGCCGAGGCCGACGAGGTCGCCGCTCGTGAGCAGGAGCTCCTGGCCGAACTGGCCGAAGCACAATCGCGGCTGGAGTTCGCGCGCGCCGAACTTGGTGAGCGGGAACATGCGGCCGCCGAAGCCGAACGCGCACACATGGCCGCCGTCCGAGCCGAAGCCGACCGTCGCGAGGGACTGGCCCGGCTGGCCGGTCAGGTGGAGACGGTGCGCGCCCGGGTCGAGTCCATCGACGAGGGTGTCGCCCGGCTGACCAACGCGATCGAAGAGGCCGCCGCCCGCACCCAGCAGGCCAGGGCCGAGTTCGAAACCGTGCAGGGCCGGGTCGGTGAACTCGATCAGGGCGAAATCGGCCTCGACGAACATCACGACCGCACGATCACCGCGCTGCGCCTGGCCGACGAACGGGTGGCCGAGTTGCAGGCCGCCGAGCGTGCCGCCGAACGACAGGTGGCCTCCCTGCGGGCCCGCATCGATGCGCTGGCCGTGGGTCTGGAGCGCAAGGACGGCTCGGCATGGCTGACCGAAAACCGCAGCGGCGCAGGGCTGTTCGGCACGATCGCCAAGCTGGTCAAGGTTCGCTCGGGTTACGAGGCGGCGCTGGCGGCGGTGCTGGGTGCCGCCGCCGACGCGGTGGCCGCCGATGACTTCGACGCCGCCCGCTCGGCCGTGCGAGCGCTCAAGGACGCCGACGGCGGCCGCGCGGCAATCGTGTTGGGGGACTGGCCGGTTGCGCCGCGTCAGTTCGGTTCGCTGCCCGACGGCGCGCTGTGGGCGCTGGATCTGATCGACGCGCCCGAGCGGCTGCAGGGCGCGATGACGGCGATGCTCGCCGACGTCGCCGTCGTCGACGACCTCGGCGCCGCACTGGACCTCGTCGCCGCACGGCCGGCACTGCGCGCGGTCACCCTCGACGGTGATCTGGTCGGCGCGGGGTGGGTCACCGGCGGCTCCGATCGCAAGCCGAGCACGCTGGAGATCACCGGCGAAATCGAGAAGGCCAGAAGCGAACTCGCCGCAGCCGAGACCCAGGTCGACGAACTATCGGCGGCGCTGGCCGGTGCGCTCACCGAGCAGGGTGAGCGACAGGATGCCGCCGAGCAGGCGTTGGCAGCACTCAACGAGTCCGATGCCGAGATCGCGGCGATCTACGAGCAGCTCGGCCGGCTCGGTCAGGAAGCCCGTGCGGCTGAGGGGGAGTGGCGCCGTCAGCAGGCCCAGCGCGACGAACTCGAGGCCGGGCGGCTGCAGACGGTCGAGGAGCTCACCGAGCTCGAGAACCGGCTGGCCGCCGCCCAGGAGGGGCAGACCGAGGTCGAGGACGCACCCGAGGACCGCCAGTACATGCAGGCCGCGGCCGAGGAAGCCCGGGCCGTCGAGGTGGAGGTGCGGCTGGCCGTGCGTACCGCGGAGGAACGCGCGAATGCCGTTCGCGGACGGGCGGATTCGCTGCGCCGCGCAGCGGCGGCCGAGCGGGAGGCGCGGATCCGCGCCCAGCGGGCCCGCGCCGCCCGCGAGCATGCCGCCGCCGTCGCGGCCGCAGTGGCCGAATCCGGCCGCCGCGTCGCCGAGCACCTCAGCGGCGTCGTCGCGGCAGCGTCCCGACGCCGCGACGCCCTGGCGGCCGAACGCCAGGAGCGGGCCATCGCGATGACCGCCGCGCGGGAAGAGGTCACCGCGCTGAACACCCGGATCACCGCGCTGACCGACTCGCTGCACCGCGACGAGGTGGCCAAAGCGCAAGCGGCACTGCGGATCGAGCAGCTCGAGCAGATGGTGCTCGAGCAGTTCGGCATGGCCGGCGACGACCTGATCGCCGAATACGGCCCCGATATCGCGCTGCCGCCTTCGGAGCTGGAGATGGCCGAATACGAACAGGCCAAGGAGCGCGGCGAGCAAGTCATGGCACCCGCGCCGATGCGGTTCGACCGTCCGACGCAGGAGCGGCGCGCCAAGCGGGCTGAGCGTGAACTGTCCGAGCTGGGCCGCGTGAATCCGCTTGCGCTGGAAGAGTTCGCGGCACTGGAAGAGCGCTACAACTTCCTGGCCACGCAGCTCGAGGACGTCAAGGCCGCCCGCAAGGACCTGCTCGACGTGATCGCCGACGTCGACGCCCGCATCCTGCAGGTGTTCGCCGAGGCCTATGCCGACGTCGAGCGCGAGTTCGAGCAGGTGTTCGCGACGCTGTTCCCCGGCGGCGAGGGCAGGCTGCTGCTGACCGACCCCAACGACCTGCTGACCACCGGTGTCGAGGTCGAAGCGCGGCCGCCGGGCAAGAAGGTCAAGCGGCTCTCCCTGCTCTCCGGTGGCGAGAAGTCGCTGACCGCGGTGGCCATGCTGGTGGCGATCTTCCGGGCCCGCCCCTCACCGTTCTACGTGATGGACGAGGTCGAGGCCGCCCTCGACGACGTGAACCTGCGCCGGCTGATCGGGCTATTCGAACAGCTGCGGGCACAGTCCCAGCTGATCGTGATCACCCACCAGAAGCCGACCATGGAGATCGCCGACGCCCTCTACGGTGTCACGATGCAGGGCGATGGCATCACGACGGTGATCTCGCAGCGAATGCGCGGTGAAGAACTAGTCGCCAGCGCGAGCTCGTAAGTCGTTGTAGCTCAGTCGTTCTCGATGCGGAAGTGCGCCCGCACAAGTTCGCGCGCCAGTGGCGAGTCGTCGAGAACGTCGCCGAGCAGCGTCGCCAGCTCCGCCACCACCGCGGGGTCGGCGTTGCGGGCCGCCAGCACATCGCCGATCCACCAGGCGGTTTCGGTGATCGGCCGGGGATCTCCGGTTAGTAGCGCCGCGGACAGTGCGTGCAGGGCTTGATTCAACGTGTCATTGGCCAAGTCGGCGATGGCTGCGTTCGGATGCGGTTCGCGCGTCAGTGACCACCGGTCGCGCAGCGCCTCGACGATTCGGCGGTGATGCAGGTCGAGGAAGGCCTGCTCGCTGGCGGCCGCCGGCGAGATCTCCGGCAGGGCAGGGGCAATCGTGGGTAACGCCTCCATGGTCAGCACCGCGGCGTAGGCGTCTGAGGCCCAGGCGGTCGCACCCAGCGCGTGGGCTCTGACATTGTCGTACCCGAACGCGGGACCGCCGACCAGTGTTGGCACTCCGGCCGCGGTGGCCGCCTCGATGAAGCGGCGCGTGGTGGGCAGTGCTCCCAGCACCGAACAGCTGATCGCCACCGCATCGGGTCCGCTGTCGGCGAGATGCTGACTGAGCCGCATCGGCGAGGTGGCAGCACCCAGCACAGTGGTGTCCCAGCCGTTCGCGCGCAGCGCGCACCCGATGATCATGGCCGGCAACTCGTGCCATTCCCGCTCGGCGCAGGCCACCAAAACCGACTTGTCCCGCAAGGGAATTCCGTTCACGTAGTCCCCGACAGCGCGGGTCGCGGCGACCGAGATCGCGGTGGCAGCATGTTCGTCGGCCACCGTCCATTCGCCGCGCTGCCAACGCAGTCCGACGTCGCGCTGCGACGCGGCGATCACCTCGGTCAGCACGGCCACCGGGTCGGCGCCGTTCTTGAGCAGATCGGTGACGATCCCGGTCGCCTGCACTCGGTTCCTGGTGGCCAACGCCTCCTGGTACTCCGCGAGCCGGGTCACCTCTCGCATGTGACCGCCAGCAGCGCCATGTCGTCGTGGGGATCACCGTCGAGATACTCCAGAACGTCGCGCTCGACGGCTTCGCAGATCACCTCGCCGCCGGCGCCCGCGTAGGCGGGCAAGATCTCCAGCAGCCGGGGCACTCCGTACAGACGTTCCTCTCGACGGGCCTCCTCGACACCGTCGGTGAACATCAGCAGGGTGTCGCCGCGATGCAGCTGCACCGTCGCGGGGCGGTATGGCACACCACGTTTCACCCCGGCCGCGATGCCGGCGACATCGACCTGCTCGACGTGACCGTTGGCGCGAATCAGCATCGGACCGGGATGCCCGGCGGCGGCGATATCGGCTTCGGCCGGCTGACCGTCGGTGCCGCTGCGGACCCGGGCGTACAGCGCCGTGACGAACGCGCCGACCTTCTGATCGCACAGCACCGAATTCAGCGCGTCGAGCACCCGATCCGGTTGGCGGTCGAAATGCGTTGCGGTACGGATGGTTTGGCGCGCCTGCAAGGTGAGAGCTGCGGTGTCCACGCCCTTGCCGCACACGTCGCCCAGGGTGATGAGAAGGTCGTCGTCGGTACCCAGCACGTCGTAGAAATCGCCGCCCACCTCGAGATGCTCCACGGCCGCCCGATACCGCGCGGCTACCGAGAAGCCCGTCAGCTGCGGAAGCTGCGGCGGGCGAAGCGTGCGCTGCAGCACCGTGGCCAACCGGCCCCGCTC
This sequence comes from Mycolicibacterium crocinum, assembly GCF_022370635.2. The sequence continues at coordinate 2,275,804 of NZ_CP092362.2, forward strand.
CTCGTAGAGCCGCGCGGAGTCGAGCGCGACCGCGGCCCTGGCGGCCACCCGCTCGGCTTCCACAATGGTGTCCGGATCGAACACGCGTCCTTCGGTGCGGGCGAGCACGAAGACCCCGAGCGTCGCGCCGCGCGCGGTGAGCGGCAGGGTCAACACGTCGACGGGGCGCAGCCGTGCGAGTTCCTCGGCCAGGCCGGAGTGGCGTAAGCGGGTGCCGATCTCGGCCGGTGACATGTCGTGGTCGACGTGGCGGTGTAGTCGCTGGCCGGTGCGCAGCACCTGATCGATCCCACGCTCGCTGGCCGATGATCGGGAGATGACAGCGGAGAACGTGACGCTGGTGCCGCCGTGCAGCGCCAGGCCGCCGGTGGGCTCATCGGGCATCGCCAGTACCGCCCAGTCCGCCAGAGCAGGCCGGACGGCGGTGAGCAACGTGAGTGCCGTACGACGCAGATTCAGCGATCCGTCCAGTGCTACCTCGACGTCGCGGTGCGCGACCTCGGGCGCGGACTGGTTTGCCATCACCCCCACGCTAGCGCCAATCTCGCCCGCAGGTGCTGGCCTGGTCTGTTCATCACCGTGAGCTAATCTGTTCGCCGGGGTTCAACCAGCAGCCTTTCGATTAGTTGACGCCCGGCACCCGGGCACCGATCGCGCAAGGGTGGCTTTGGACGCATACGATCCCCGCCTGCACTGGCTGGGAGAAATCGCTGTCGTCAGTGCTTCGGGCGCACTCGACCTGTTGACGTCGCCGCGTCTCGGGCAGGTACTCACCAGCACTCTCGAGCAGCGACCGGCCGCCCTCGTCGTCGACCTGACCGACCTGAACTTCCTCGGCTCGGCCGGTATGCAGGTGCTCGTCGACGCGTACGAGGCGGCAACGCCGGACATCGGGTTCGCCGTGGTCGCCGACGGGCCAGGCACCAGTCGGCCACTCAAGCTGATCGGGCTGACCGAGATCTTCGACGTCGTCCCGACCCTGCAGGGCGCAGTCGACAGGCTCAGCCGCGGGGTGTGAGGCTCAGCCGCCGCAGGGCGGGCAGGTCCGCCGCACCGCAGCCGTGCAGGCACACCCGAAGTTCTTCGACGAAGCCGTGTAGCGCGTCCAGCGCCGCGGCCGGCGACTCGATCGCCGGGGCCAGCAGCGGACGGGCCAGCGCCACCACATCGGCGCCCAGCATCAGAGCCTTCGCGGCATCGACTCCGGTGCGGATGCCACCGGACGCCACCAGCGGCATGTTCGGCAGCGTGGCGCGAACCTCGGTGAGTGCCTGCGCCGTCGGCACACCCCATTCGGCGACCGCCGGATAGCGCACCTCGCCGTACCGCACCAGCTGCTCGACCCGCGCCCACGACGTGCCGCCCGCACCGGCGACGTCGACCGCGGCGATCGACAGATCCCGCAGCCGCTCCGCGGCCGCCGACCCGATACCGTGCCCGACCTCCTTGAGCAGGATCGGGTAGGGCAAGTCGTCGGCCAGACGGCGCAACCGCTCGAGTGAACCGCTGAAGTCGGTGTCGCCGCTGGCCTGCATCGCCTCTTGCAGCGGGTTGATGTGGACCGCGAGCGCGTCGGCACCGATCCGGTCCAGTGCGGCCGCGATCTTCGGGGCGACGTCATCGGAGAGCTGAGCCAGCCCGATGTTGCCGATCAGCAAAACGTCGGGGGCGAGGTCGCGAATGCTGAACGATGCCGCCACCGTGCCGTCGGGGTCGTCAAGCATGATGCGCTGCGAGCCGAGCATCATGCCGACGCCGAGCTTCTGGGCGGCCTCGGCAAGGTTGCGGTTGATCGTCCGGGACAGCTCCGCGCCGCCCGTCATCGCCCCGATCAGGACGGGAGCGCGCAGCTGCGAGCCGAGGAAACCGGTGCTGAGGTCGACGGTGCCGAGATTCGTCTGGGTCAGGGCGTTGTAGGGCAGCCGGTAGTTCTCGAACCCGGTGGTGACCGTTTCGTATTCAACTGGTCCGTGCAGGCAGGCGTCGATGTGGCGCAGCTTGCGGCTCGCCATCCCCGTCCGGTCCATCGTCATCAAGTACCCCGTTGCCCACCGGCGACTCGTCCGCACTCCGCGCCCTGAAACAATGGCACGGTGTCAGAGGGTCTCTGGATCGCTATCGCGGTCATCGCCGTCCTGGTCGTCGCTGCACTCATCATCGGTCTGGTTCGCTACCGGCGACGCCAAATCAGTTTGCGCCGCAGCTCAGAGAGTCCCACACCGATCGACCGATCCGGCGGATACAGCGCATCATCGGGCATTTCGTTCACACAATCGTCAGCAACAACTGCGCCCCCGAAAGCGCCGGCACCCAAGCCGCCCACCATCGACACCACCGGGCTGCCGGGAGTCGGTGATGACGCCGCTATCCCGCGCGACTCGATCAAGCGTCCGATCGAAGACGTACGGTTGCCCGAGCCGCCGGTCGCCGAGGAACCGGTTGCCCGTGACACCGGAGTAGCGCCGCCGGCCCCTCCGGTCGAGCCGGAGGCCCAGGCCGCACGGGAAGCTCAGGCCGCACCGGCCGCACCCGACCTGGACGCCATTGCTCCGGCTGAAGGCCGGCTCGAACGGCTGCGCGGGCGGCTCGCCAAATCGCAGAACGCGCTCGGCCGCAGCATGCTCGGCCTGCTCGGCGGCGGCGACCTCGACGAAGACTCGTGGGAAGAGGTCGAAGACACCCTGCTGATCGCCGACCTCGGCCCGGTCGTCACCGCCTCGGTGATCGAGCAGCTGCGCAGCCGGCTGGCCAGCGCCACCGTGCGCACCGAGGCCGATGCCCGCGCCATTCTGCGCGACGTGCTGATCATCGAACTGAACCCCGGCCTGGACCGCTCGATCAAGGCGCTGCCGCACGAGGACAAGCCGTCGGTGCTGTTGGTCGTCGGCGTGAACGGAACCGGTAAGACCACCACGGTCGGCAAGTTGGCCCGTGTTCTCGTGGCCGACGGGCGCCGCGTCGTTCTCGGTGCGGCCGACACCTTCCGCGCGGCCGCCGCCGACCAGTTGCAGAGCTGGGCGTCGCGGGTCGGCGCCGACGTCATCCGCGGCCCGGAGGGGGCCGATCCGGCCTCGGTGGCTTTTGATTCGGTCGACAAGGGCATTGAAGCCGGCGCCGACGTCGTCGTCATCGACACCGCCGGGCGGCTGCACACCAAAACCGGTCTGATGGACGAGCTCGGCAAGGTCAAGCGCGTCGTGGAAAAGCGGGCGGCCGTCGACGAGGTGCTGCTCGTGCTCGACGCGACGATCGGGCAGAACGGTCTGGCGCAGGCCCGGGTGTTCGCTGACGTCGTCGCCATCACCGGGGTGGTGCTCACCAAACTCGACGGCACAGCCAAGGGCGGCATCGTCTTCCGCGTTCAGCAGGAACTCGGTGTACCGGTGAAGCTGGTCGGATTGGGCGAGGGCCCCGACGATCTCGCCCCGTTCGAGCCGGCCGCGTTCGTCGACGCGCTGCTCGGATAGCTCGGAAAGCGTTCGCGGCGGCGTCAATTGCGGGATGTAACACCGGCGAAACGAAGACTGTCGATCCGTTCACACGCGCGAAACACCTAGGCGTCTCGGCTGAAACAACCACTGCGCATTGTCTTGGCCTAGGTCAACGGTGCCTAACCGTGGCATGGGTGAAGGAGAAACTGCGAGTGGATGGATTCCCGGTGATGGGCGTGCCGGACACCGGCGACACAGCATGGATGCTTGCGAGCTCCGCGCTCGTGCTGCTGATGACGCCTGGTCTGGCCTTTTTCTACGGCGGCATGGTGCGTGCCAAGGGTGTGCTCAACATGATCATGATGAGCGTCAGTGCCATGGGCGTGGTGACAGTGCTCTGGGTGCTGTACGGCTATTCGCTGGCGTTCGGCAATGACAAGTTCAATCTGTTCGGCGATCCCACCCAGTACTTCGGCCTCAAGGGGCTGATCGGTGGCACCTACCTGCAACTCAAACCGGAGGATGCGGCCGTTTCGATCCCGCTGGCCGGAACCATTCCGCAGGTGGTGTTCGTCGCGTTCCAGCTCATGTTCGCCATCATCACCGTCGCCCTGATCTCGGGCGCGGTCGCCGATCGCCTGAAGTTCGGCGGCTGGCTGGTCTTCGCCGGCCTGTGGGCCACGTTCGTGTACTTCCCGGTCGCCCACTGGGTGTTCGCCTTCGACGGTGTCACCGGTGAGACCGGCGGCTGGATTGCCAACAAGCTCAAGGCAATCGACTTCGCCGGTGGAACCGCGGTGCACATCAACTCCGGTACCGCGGGCCTGGTGCTGGCGATCATCCTGGGCAAGCGCCTCGGCTGGCCGGGCACCCCGATGCGCCCGCACAACCTGCCGTTCGTGATGCTCGGCGCCGGTCTGCTCTGGTTCGGCTGGTACGGCTTCAACGCCGGTTCTGCGGTGGGCTCCAACGGAATTGCCGGTGTCACGTTCATCACGACGACCGTCGCCACCGGTGCCGCGATGCTCGGCTGGCTGCTCACCGAGCGGATTCGCGATGGTCACGCCACCACCCTGGGCGCGGCATCGGGCATCGTGGCCGGCCTGGTCGCGATCACCCCGTCCTGCTCGTCGGTGAATGTGGTTGGCGCGCTGGCGATCGGCGCGGGCGCCGGCATCGTCTGCGCTCTCGCGGTCGGCCTGAAGTACAAGCTGGGCTTCGACGATTCGCTCGACGTGGTCGGCGTGCACCTCGTCGGTGGTCTGTTCGGAACCCTGATGGTCGGCCTCGTCGCCACCTCGGAGGCCCCGGCCGCGGTTTCCGGCCTGTTCTACGGCGGTGGCTTCGATCAGCTGATCAAGCAGGCCATCGGTGCCTTCGCGGTTCTGGGGTACTCCGCCATCGGGACAGCTATCTTGGCCTTGATCGTGAAGTACACCATCGGACTGCGGCTTGATCGCGAGGAAGAGGCATCCGGCATCGACGAAGCCGAGCACGCGGAGACCGCGTACGACTTCGCAACTGCCGGCACCGGCTCGGTTCTCGGACGTCACGGCGCGGAGGAATGAGGGAAATGAAGCTGATTACTGCGATCGTCAAGCCGTTCACGCTGGAAGACGTCAAGACGGGTCTGGAGCAGACGGGAATCCTCGGGATGACCGTCAGCGAGGTCCAGGGCTACGGACGTCAGAAGGGTCACACCGAGGTCTACCGCGGTGCGGAGTACTCGGTGGACTTCGTGCCCAAGGTGCGCGTGGAGGTCATTGTCGATGACTCCGCCGTCGACAAGGTGGTGGACGTCATCGTGCAGGCCGCACGGACCGGCAAGATCGGCGACGGCAAGGTGTGGGTCAGCCCGGTGGAGACCGTTGTTCGGGTCCGCACCGGTGAGCGTGGGTCCGACGCTCTCTGACACACACGTTGTGAGGTTCTTTCGCGGCCACACCGAGTGAGCGTTGATCGAGGGTCGGCCGTTGGAGGACTGAGATGACAAAGCAATCAAGAGATTCCGCCGCCGGCGCTTCCCGATGGGAGGCACCGGCGGCGGGTTCGTCCAAACCCGCCAAAGATCTGGCCGCCGCCAACAAGCAACTGTTGGAAGGCGGTCAGCGACAACTCGATTCGGCTGCTCTGCGTGACGCCCTGCTGGACCTTCACGAGTTCTGGCTGACCACCAAGGCCACCGAGATCGGGATCACCGCCACCAGCGGATTCGCCATCGTCGCGACCGGCGGCCTTGGCCGCCGCGAATTCGTCCCGTACTCCGATCTCGACCTCATGCTGCTGCACGACAACATGCCCGCCGACATCGTCACCCAGGTGGCCGAGCTGCTGTGGTATCCGTTGTGGGACGCCAATATTCGGCTCGATCACAGTGTCCGCACGGTGCCCGAGGCGCTGGCGGTGGCCAACGAGGACATTTCGGCCGGGCTGGCGATGCTGGAGGCCCGGCACATCGCGGGCGACGCCGAACTGTCCCAGCTGCTGATCGGCGGGGCGCGACGGCAATGGCGCACCGGGATCGCCTCCCGCTTCGACGAGCTCGTCGAGCACACCCAGGCACGCTGGCAGCGCAGCGGTCAGATCGCGCACCGTGCCGAGCCCGACCTCAAATGCGGCCGCGGCGGCCTGCGCGATGTCCAGCTGCTCAATGCGCTGGCGATCGCCCAGCTGGCCGACGTCTACCCCAGCCACTCGCTGGTGTCGCCGACCGGCTCGCTGGGCGGCGCGCATCTGTCGCTGCTCAACGTGCGCACCGAACTTCACCGGTCCTCCAAGCGCGGCCGCGACCAGCTGCTGGCCCAGTTCGCCGACGAAATCGGTGCCGCGCTGCGCATCGGTGACCGCTTCGATCTGGCCCGGGTGCTCTCCGACGCCGCGCGCACCATCAGCTACTACGTCGACGCGGGCCTGCGCACCGCGGCCAATGCCCTTCCCAAGCGCGGACTTTCGGTGCTGCGCCGGCCAACTCGGCGCCCGCTGGACGAAGGGGTGGTGGAATTCGCCGGCGAGGTGATCCTGGCGCGCGACGCCCGCCCGGAGCGCGACCCGGGCCTGATCCTGCGGGTCGCCGCCGCGTCGGCGACCACCGGGCTGCCGATGTCGGCGTCGACGTTGAGCAGGCTGGCGGCCTCGGCGCCGGAACTGCGCACACCCTGGCCGCGCGACGCACTCAAGGACTTGTTGGTGTTGCTGGCCGCGGGCCCGACCACAGTGGCCACCATCGAGGCGCTCGACCGCACCGGGTTGTGGGGGCGGCTCTTCCCCGAATGGGGCGCCGTGCGCGACCTGCCGCCCCGCGACGTCGTCCACATCTGGACCGTCGATCGGCATCTCGTCGAAACCGTCGCGCGGGCAAGCACATTCACCACGAGGGTGTCGCGCCCGGACCTGCTGGTGCTGGGTGCGCTGTTGCACGATATCGGCAAGGGCCGCGGCGGGGACCACAGTGTGATCGGCGCCGATCTGGCCGTGCAGGTCGGCACCCGGCTGGGCCTGTGGCCCTCGGACATCGACGTGCTCTCGGCGATCGTCCGGTATCACCTGCTGCTGCCCGACGTGGCGACCCGCCGGGACCTGCAGGACCCCAAGACCATCTCGGGCGTCATCGATGCACTGGGTGGCGACCCGGTGCTGCTCGAGTTGCTCGATGCGCTGGCCGAGGCGGATTCACTGGCCACGGGTCCCGGAGTGTGGGGCGACTGGAAGGCCTCGCTGATCGGCGACCTGGTCCGCCGCTGCCGCTTGATGATCGCGGGCGAACCGCAGCCGCAGGCGGATCCCATTGACCCGCATCATCTTTCCCTTGCCGCCGACGGCGGGGTGCACGTCGAGATGACGCCGGGGGAGAGCGTGCACACCTTCAACGTGGCAATGATCGCCCCGGACCGGCGCGGTCTGTTGTCCAAGGCGGCCGGAGTCCTGGCACTCAACTCGCTGCGGGTGCATTCGGCATCGGTCAACAGCGCGGGGGGAGCGGCGATCAACACCTTCGTGGTTTCGCCCCACTTCGGTGCGCCGCCCGCCGCCGAGCTCCTGCGTCAGCAGTTCATCCTCGCCCTGCGCGGCGAGCTCGACGTCATGTCCGCGTTGGAGAAGCGCGACCAAGAGGCGGCGCAATACGGCACCGGACGGGTGGGGGAGCACAAGCCGGCGGTGCCGATCAACGCCGTGCCGGCGCCGCCGCGCATCCTGTGGCACGCCGGCAGCGAGGAGGGCCAGCTGATCGTCGAGATCCGCACCACCGACCGCACCGGGCTGCTTGCGATGCTGACCGGCGTGTTCGAGCGGGCCGGCGCGGACATCGGCTGGGCCAAGATCACCACGCTGGGATCGTCGGTGGTCGACGCGTTCGGCATCTCGGTTCCCGCGTCGCACACCGCCGATACCGCCCGGTCCGAGTTGGAGCGGGAACTCTACGAGGTGCTGCCCACTCCGCCGCACGCCAAGCCCGCCGAGGAAGCCAGCTAGTCCCGCGCGAAACCGACACCATGGTCGTGATGGCGGCCCAGGTGCGACCATGGCGTCGATCTTGGTGCCGGACGTCGACCGCTAGGCTTACCCCGTGTTTGAATCCCTGTCCGACCGGTTGACCGGTGCGCTGGCCGGCCTGCGTGGCAAAGGCCGGCTGACCGACGCCGATATCGATGCCACCACGCGCGAAATCAGGCTGGCGCTGCTGGAGGCCGACGTATCGCTGCCGGTCGTGCGCGCTTTCGTCAACCGCATCAAGGAGCGGGCGCGCGGCGCCGAGGTCTCCGGCGCGCTCAACCCCGCCCAACAGGTCGTCAAGATCGTCAACGAGGAGCTCATCGGCATCCTCGGCGGCGAGACCCGTCAGCTGGCCTTCGCCAAGAACCCGCCGACGGTCATCATGCTGGCCGGCCTGCAGGGCGCCGGTAAGACCACGCTGGCCGGCAAGCTCGCCAAGTGGCTCAAAGTTCAGGGCCACACCCCGCTGCTGGTGGCCTGCGACCTGCAGCGGCCCGGCGCGGTCAACCAGCTCAAGATCGTCGGCGAACGCGCCGGCGTCAACGTCTTCGCCCCTCATCCGGGCACCGCGCCCGACGCCGCCGACACCGAGGGGGCCGGCCCCGGCGATCCCGTGGCTGTCGCCGCCGGCGGCCTGGCCGAGGCGCAGGCCAAGCACTTCGACGTCGTCATCGTCGACACCGCGGGCCGCCTCGGCATCGACGACGTGCTGATGGCGCAGGCGGCCGCAATCCGCGACGCCGTGCGCCCGGACGAGACTTTGTTCGTCCTCGACGCGATGATCGGTCAGGACGCCGTGGCCACCGCCGAGGCGTTCGGGTCCGGAGTCGGGTTCACCGGTGTGGTGCTGACCAAGTTGGACGGTGACGCCCGCGGTGGTGCGGCGCTGTCGGTCCGCGAGGTCACCGGCGTGCCGATCCTGTTCGCGTCGACCGGCGAGAAGCTCGAGGACTTCGACGTCTTCCACCCCGACCGGATGGCCAGCCGAATCCTCGGCATGGGCGACGTGTTGTCCCTCATCGAGCAGGCCGAGCAGGTCTTCGATGCTCAGAAGGCCGAGGAGGCCGCCGCCAAGATCGGCTCCGGCGAGCTCACGCTGGAGGACTTCCTCGAGCAGATGCTGGCCATCCGCAAAATGGGCCCGATCGGCAACCTGCTCGGCATGCTGCCCGGCGCGGGCCAGATGAAAGACGCGCTGGCCGCCGTCGACGACAAGCAGCTCGACCGCCTGCAGGCGATCATCCGCGGCATGACGCCGCAGGAGCGGGCCGACCCGAAGATCATCAACGCCTCACGCCGGCTGCGTATCGCCAACGGCTCCGGTGTCACGGTGTCGGAGGTCAACCAGCTCGTCGATCGCTTCTTCGAAGCGCGAAAGATGATGTCGCAGATGGCCGGAGCGATGGGCATGCCGTTCGGGCGTCGCTCGTCGAAGAAGAACGTCAAGGGCAAGAACAAGCAGGCGGGCAAGAAGAAGGGCAACCGCGGTCCGACGCCGCCGAAGCAGAATCCCTTGCTCGCCGGTGGCTTCCCGGACCTGTCCGGTATGCCCGAAGGCCTGAACGAATTGCCGCCCGGGCTGGCCGATTTCGACTTGTCCAAGCTGAAGTTCCCGGGCAAGAAGTAGTGCCTGTGTCGGATTTCGCCGGCCCAGCGGCTCCGGCGCTCCACGTCCGGGGCCGTAGTCTGCCCGACGGCCAGCTCGTCGAGTGGTGGATCGTCGACGGCATCCTGCGTGCCGAACCGGTCGCCGATGCCGAAACCGTGTTCGACGGCGGCTGGATCCTGCCCGGCCTGGTTGACGCGCACTGCCACGTCGGGCTGGGTGAGCACGGCGAGATCCCGCTCGAGGAGGCCATCGCCCAGGCCGAGCGTGAACGTGAGGTCGGCGCGCTGCTACTGCGCGATTGCGGATCGCCCACCGACACCCGCAGCCTCGACGATCACCACGACCTGCCGCGGATCATCCGTGCCGGCCGACATCTGGCCCGCCCCAAGCGCTATTCGCGCGGCTTCGCCATCGAACTCGAGGACGAGTGGCAGCTGCCCGAGGCGCTGGCCGCCCAAGCCCGGGCTGGCGACGGCTGGGTCAAGCTGGTCGGCGACTGGATCGATCGTTCGGTGGGGGACTTGGCGCCGCTGTGGTCCGACGACGTCCTGCGCGCGGCGATCGCCGCCGTGCACGACGAGGGTGCCCGGGTCACCGCCCACGTGTTCAGTGAGGACGCGCTGCCGGGGCTGATCGGCGCGGGCATCGACTGCATCGAGCACGGCACCGGCCTGACCGACGACACGATCGCGATGATGGTCGAGCACGGCACTGCGCTGGTGCCGACCCTGATCAACATCGAGAACTTCCCCGGATTCGCCGACGCCGCAAGCAAATACCCGACCTACGCCGCCCACATGCGCGACCTCTATGCCAGCTGCTATCCGCGGGTGGCGGCCGCCCGGGAGGCAGGCGTGCCGATCTATGCGGGCAGCGATGCCGGCAGCACGATCGTGCACGGCCGCATCGCCGACGAGGTCGAGGCACTCAAGCGCATCGGGATGAACCCGACCGATGCGCTCGGCGCGGCGTGCTGGGATGCGCGTCGCTGGCTCGGCCGGCCGGTGCTCGACGACGGTGCACCCGCGGATCTGGTGTGCTTCACCGAGGACCCGCGCGGCGGCGTCGACATCTTGGCCAACCCCGACCGGGTGATACTGCGCGGCCGGGTCTACCGACGTTGATCCAGAACTGAGACCGAAGATTTCGCCGAAATATCGCTCTCAGTTCTGGATCAAGGCTGGCGCGGGTCAGGCGGCGATGGACAGGGTCACGGTCGCGGCGGGCAACGACGCCTCGGACACTGCCTTCTGCGCGGTGACGAGCCCGAAGTTATCTGCGCCCCAAGAATCCATGAATGCCTTCATGGGGATGCCGACACTGCCCTTGCTCAGATTGCCGTCGTTGAGGTAGACCAGTCCGGCCTTGATGTCGACGCCGGTCACCACGACCATATGGTTGGTCTCCGTTGCGATGGTGTCGCTGACCTGCCCATTGGCTGCCTTGACGATCGAATCTGCATCGACATCGACCATGGCCGCCTTGCCCGCGGCAAGGGCAGCCGAGAGGGCAGTCAGTGCCCGGTTCCCGTCCGCGGCCTTGACCTGCGCGGCCTCTTGCCGCGTTTGGCCGCCCCGCGGCGCGGTCTTGTACGTCGTATAGGTCCCGTCGATACCGAACTGCTTCAACAGGGCCACGCCGTCAACGATCGTCAGCCCGGCAAACTTGGTTTCCGCCTGGGTGCCCAGGTACATCTTTCGCGGTGGGTTCGACACGCTCGTCGTGTTTTTCGCCAGCGTGATCATGTATTGCTCGGTCGGCAGATCCCCGGTCAGCTGGCCGATGATCCCTGCGTCGGCAACCAGCACACAGCTGTTATCGACCTGCTGGTCCTGGTACCACTTCGCGTTCGTGTCGGGAGTCCCGTACTGGCCGGTGCCGGTGACCGCGATCGTGATCGTCTTTTCGACGGTGTCCGGTTTGGCCGACCCGAGGGCGACAGCCATCGAGTGCAGGGCGAGTTGAAGTTGGCCGAGTACACCCGGCAGCTTGGCGCCGGCGCCGTTGCTGACCGCGACGGTGAACTGATCGGTGATTCCCGGTGTGATCAAGTCTTGGCGGGCGACGTAGGTGTATTGCCCGGTGCTCTGGTCGAAGCTGAGATCGCCGTACTTGGTGTTCTGGGTGAGCTTGTAGGTCAGGCCGAGCCCGTTGTTGCTGGTGCCGTTGAGCGCGCCGGTGATCTCTTTGTTCTCACCGCTTTGCGCGCTCTGAGTGGGAGCAACCGACGGCGACCTGTTGAAGAACGTGTATTGAAGAATCTGCTGGGGTGTCGGCCGCTGCGGTGTCGCAGCGGCTTTGGGCTTGACCGCGGAAGAGTCGGGAACCAGGGAGAGGGACCGGGACGTCGGCTCGCTTGCCGCCGCGCTCGCGGGGCCGGCCTTCGGTGCGAGCTTGGCGACCGACCGGCGCGACGAGCCCGTTGAATCACGCTTTGTCGCAGTGGAGTTCGATGCCTCCGAGCTGGAGTGCGACGCTGACCCGGACGATCCGGTGTCGGCGTATGCGACGGCGGTGCCGCCCACCATCGCGGCGCCGAGGCCCGCGGTGATCGTGCCCGCCGCCAACCACGCAGCGAATTTGTGTGCGGCTCTGCGCCTGCGCGTCTGACCCGTGCTGTACTCCATCAACGATCCCCGTCCCGAAACCAACGCTGATAAGAAGGCCCACATGGGCCGACCTGAGAGTAGAGCTAATTAGCTCGAATGGTCGTCAATTCGGCAATATTGCTGAATTGTTGATCTTTCCGATGTCAAGCGGATAGCGCCGCGTTTGCGGTAATTCACGAGGGGTAGTGGCTGAAACCCCAGTCGAGCAATTGACCGGCCTGGTTCCACAGATCGTCGTCGCCGTACATCTCGACCACGATCAGCCGGTGGCCGTTGCGCTGGGCCATGCCGACGTAGGTTTCGCGGGCCAGATCGGTGTAGCCGCTCTTGCCGCCGATGAACCCGGCATAGCTGCGCAGCAAGCGGTCCTGGTTCCTGATCTCCTTGAACCCGGACCTGTCGGGAAACAGCGCCGAGTTCTGGTGGACGATCTGGACAAACAGGGGATAGCGCAACGCTTCCCGGTAGATCACCGCCAGGTCGTGGGGTGTCGTCACTGACTCCCAGCCCGGCCCGTCCAGCCCCGACGGCGAACCCGCGCGGGTGTTGCGGGCGCCGAGTTGGTAGGCCTTGGCGTTCATCTTCTGCACGGCGGCCTGTTGACCACCGAGCATGTCGGCCAGCAGGTTGGCTGCGTCGTTGCCGGACACCAGCAGCAATCCGTCGAGCAGCTGGCGTGCCGTGTAGACCTGGCCGGGTACCAGCCCGACGCACGAGCACTCCACGCCGACGTTCGCGGCGGTCGCACGGATGGCGGCGTTGGGCGATAGCTGGTCGAGTACCACCATCGCCAGCAGCGGCTTGATGGTGCTGGCCGGGGCATGCGCGGTGTAAGGGTCACGGCTGCCGAGGATCTGGCCGCTGTCGAGGTCGGCGACCAGCCATGCCCGCGCCGGACCGTCGGGCGGCGCGGTCACCGCCCCCGCCGGTTGCGGCGTGGGCGCAGCCGAGGCCGGCGCGACCAGCACCAGGGACATGGCGATGCCCAGCATCGCGACGAACGGGCGGGCGGGCATGACTGCCGACGCTAACCAGCGCCCGCCTCGGCAACGACGCGAGCGCGTCTCGAATGTGTTGCGATGACGCGCGACGGGTTTACGCGTCGTTGGGATTGATCACGCAGACACCGCATTGTCTGGGCGGTGAGAGGTACGTCACAGTAAAGTCATTGGAAACAACCCTGGAAATGTTGGCATCGATCAGCTGGGAGACACCGTGAAGATCGCGAAACTGGCCGCAGTGACCGCCACCGTCGTCGCGCTCGGCGTTGCCGGCGTCACCGCCGCGCCGGCCTGGGCCGTCGACAGCGTGAGGGTGTTCGGCGAGCAGGAAAACTTGAACGGGCCAAATGGCTTGCCCTACATCGGCTACGCCGTCGGCAAGCTCAAGCCCAGTTCGGATCCGGTGCCACACAACGGCAAGTTGTATTCGGCCAAGCTGACGATCGACGGGTTCGGTGGCAATTACCCGCCGTTCATCGAGCGCTTCGGGGCCCGGGCTGAGTCCGGCGATTTCTACCCCTCGATCTGGGGGGCCTCGAATGGCGGGATGCTCTACTTCGACGTCGTCGGCGATATCCCGAACAGCGTCGTCTTCAACGACGGCACCCGCGACCTCCTTGCCTGGGTACCGGGTGACCCCGGCAGCACCGCGGCGCCGGTTGTCGTGCCGGATTCCGATGAGAATTTCCAGGTCGTGCCGGACAACCAGGCTTCCGCCGGTGCCCCGCCGTCAGATAACAACTCGGCGATCGTGGCCACCCCGAACGACCTGGCGACCTCGCCCTACCAAATCACCGAAGGTGAGGCGGCCCAGCCCGGGTTCAACAGTGGTGGCGGACACCGCTAGCCGCGCGATCTAGAGCGCGGCGACGCTCTCGGACGGGTTCTGCGCGAAACCCCAATCCAGCAGAGCGGCTGCCTGATCCCAATACGTCGGCCCGCCCTCGTGGATGAGGCCGTACATCATCGCGATCACCAGCCGGCGGCCGCCGCGGTCGGCGGCGCCGACGAAGGTCTTGCGGGCGGCGTCGGTGAAGCCGGTCTTGCCACCGATCGCACCCGGGTAGCGGGCCAGCAGTTCGTCCTGATTGACCAGCGGCTTGTCACCGGTCTCGCCGGGGAACATCGCCACCGGTTGCGCGGTGATCTGTGCGAACACCGGATTGGCCATCGCGGCACGGAAGATCGCGGCCAGATCGTGCGGGGTGGTCCACCCCGGACCACCCGCTCCGTCCAGTCCTGACGGGGTGGTCGCGTGGGTGTTGGTCGCCCCGATCGCGGCGGCCTTGGCGTTCATCTTGTCGACCGCAGCCTGGTAGCCGCCGAGCATGTCGGCCAGAGTGTTGGCGGCGTCGTTACCGGACACCAGCAGCAGCCCGTCGAGCAGCTGGCGCGCGGTGTAGATGCGCCCGGGTCGCACACCGGCGCAGTTGCATTCGACGAGGGTGTCGGAGTTACTGGCCACCACGGTCGCGTTCAGATCGGGCAGCTCATCCAGCGCGGTCAGGGCGAGCAGGGTCTTGATCGTGCTGGCCGGCGGGTGGGCGGCGTACATGTCACGGCCGGCGAGCACCTGGCCGGTGTCCATGTCGGCGATAATCCATGCGGGCGCGGGTCCGTCGGGAATCGGCACCGATCCCGCGGGCTGATCGATGTTGTCCGCGTTGGCAATTCCTGCCGTTGCCGTCAATAAGCTGAGTGACGTCGCCAGGCCCGCGAGAAGTCTGCGCATGGGCTCTGAGCCTAACTCGCCGAGAATCAGTAGACGTCTCGTACGTATCGATGCGACTTGATCAGCTCGTTGACGTAGGAGTGTGCCGCGGCGGCGTCCATGCCGCCGGCCTCGGCGACGATCTCGTGCAGGATGCGGTCGACGTCCTTGGCCATCCGGTCGGCATCGCCGCACACATACAGGTGCGCACCGTCGGCGAGCCAGCCGAACAGCTCAGGGGCGTTGTCCTTCATCCGGTGCTGGACGTAGCTTTTCGGCGCGTCGGTCTCGCGGGAGAACGCCAGATCCAGCCGGGTCAGTGCGCCGGAGTCCCGAAACTGCACCAGCTCCTCGCCATAGAGGAAATCGGTGGCACGGCGCCGGTCGCCGAAGAACAACCAGGACTTGCCCGGCGCGGCGGTCGCCTGGCGCTCGTGCAGGAACGCCCGGAACGGCGCGATGCCGGTGCCCGGCCCGACCATGATGATCGGCACGTTGGCGGCCGGCAGCCGAAAATTGTGGTTGGGGCGCAGGTGGATTCGGACCTGCTGCCCGCGGTCGGCCAAAAATGTGGAGGCGACGCCGCCGCGGGCGCGCCCGCGGCACTGATACCGCACGGTCGCCACGGTCAGGTGCAGCTGGTCGGGATGGACCAGCGGGCTGGACGCGATTGAGTAGTCGCGAAACTGCAAGGGCCGCAACGTTTCCAGAACCTCGTCAGGCTCCAGCTCGACGAGCTCGAGCAGGTCGAGCACGTCGCGGCCGTGCAGCCACGACGACACCACCGTCGCGTCGGTGGACCGCAGCGCGGCTGCGGCCTCCGAGTCGTCGGTGCGGGCGGCGACCAATGCCTGCAGGGCTCGCGACGGAGCGCAGATCTCCAGATGACCGGCCAGCAGTTCGCCCAGTGGTAGGCCGGTGTCGCCGAAGACGTAGCTGTCGTCGACGCCCAGCTTGGCCAGCATCGCCGCAACCAACTCGGGGGAGTTGACCGGGTGAACGGCCACCGAATCACCGGCCTGATAGGTGATTCCGGAATCGCCGAGATCCAGCTCGATGTGGCGGACCTCTTTGTCGGACTCCGGCGACGTCAGCAACCGGTTCACCACGGCGGTCGCCGTGAAGGGGTGCGTGTCGGTCCACGGGGTGAATTCGGGGCGGTGGCTCGACGCAGGCTTCGGTGCCTTTGGCAGCGCCGAGGCGGGCGCGGCGGTGGCGGCCTGCGCGAGCATCGTGGCGATATCGGCGATCCACCCCTTGGCGTCGCCCTCGCGGTAGCAGTCGTATTCGACCCGGTCGGCCAATGGCTGCGCGCCCATCTCCGCCAGCCGGGCATCGATGATCCGTCCGGCATTGCAGAACAACTCATAGGAGCTGTCGCCCAGCGCCAGGACCGCGTAGCCGAGACCGTCGAAGCGGGCGTCGGAGGCGGCCAGCTCCTCCCAGAACACGGTGCCGTTGTCGGGCACTTCGCCCTCACCGAACGTCGAGGCCACCACGATGAGGTGGGTGGCTGCCCGGACGTCGTCGAGCGCCACGTCGTTGAGTTCGATCTCGGTGACGTCGACCCCGGCCGCCTTGACGGCGTCGGCCAGCTGCATGGCGATGTACTCGGCGGTGCCCATGTCACTCGCGTAGCCAATGATCAGTGAGAAGCCGGGTTCCGGCACGGCGAGCTCCATTCCGAAGATTTGGTTAGGCAAACCTTAGTAGAAAGTGTCCCGCAGGTGTGGACCCCGCCAGCCGAGCGCAGCCATCCGGTGTTGAATCACGCGCATGCTGAGTCTTGAAGAGATTTCGGATCGCCTGGAGATCCAGCAGCTGCTGGTGGACTACTCCACGGCGATCGACAGCCGCCGGTTCGACGACCTTGATCGCGTCTTCACCCCCGACGCCCACATCGACTACACCGAACTGGGCGGGATCGCGGGCGCCTATCCCGACATCAAGGCCTGGCTGGCGGAGGTGTTGCCGAACTTTCCGGCGTACTTCCACATGCTCGGCAACTTCGACATCCGCCTCGACGGCGATACCGCGACGTCGCGGACGATCTTGTTCAACCCGATGGCGCTCGGTGACGACGGTCAGATCATGTTCTGCGGGCTCTGGTACGACGACGCGTTCGTCCGCACGCCCGACGGCTGGCGCATGACGCGTCGCGTCGAACAGAAGTGCATCCAGAAAATCGTCTGAACGCCGCAGGGGCTGGTCTTGCGATTAACACCTGACCAGCGCCGTCTGGCACAATGGGCGGCTGTCCGACCCGCGACTATGGCTGCGGGCTGGTCACGCGCGCGAGGCAAAACCGGATCCGGCAATCCGCCGGCATCGCTGAATTGCAGCGTGATACCCACAGGAGTTAGTTCATGGCTGTCAAGATCAAGCTCACCCGGCTTGGCAAGATCCGCAACCCCCAGTACCGCATCGCTGTCGCCGACGCGCGCACCCGTCGTGACGGCCGCGCGATCGAGGTCATCGGCCGCTACCACCCCAAGGAAGAGCCGAGCCTGATCGAGATCGACTCCGAGCGCGCCCAGTACTGGCTGTCCGTCGGCGCCCAGCCCACCGAGCCGGTCCTCAACCTGCTGAAGATCACCGGTGACTGGCAGAAGTTCAAGGGTCTGCCCGGCGCCGAGGGCACGCTGAAGGTCAAGGAGCCCAAGCCCAGCAAGCTCGACCTCTTCAACGCCGCACTGGCCGAGGCCGATGGCGCGCCCGGTGGCGAGGCCACTCAGCCCAAGAAGAAGAAGGCTCCGGCCAAGAAGGCCGAGGCCGCCGAGGCCGAGCCGGCCGCCGAGACCGCTGAGCCGGCTGCCGAGTCCACTGAGGCCGCCGCAGAATGAGCTCGGTCGTCGTCGACGCCGTGGAGCATCTGGTCCGCGGGATCGTCGACAATCCCGACGACGTCCGCGTCGACATGGTCACCAACCGGCGGGGACGCACGGTTGAGGTCCACGTCCATCCCGATGACCTCGGCAAGGTGATCGGCCGCGGTGGTCGCACCGCGACCGCGTTGCGCACCCTGGTCGCCGGCATCGGTGGCCGCGGGATCCGCGTCGACGTGGTGGACACCGACCAGTAACGCAATGGAACTCGTCGTCGGGCGGGTGGCCAAGGCCCACGGGATCACCGGCGAACTGGTGGTCGACGTCCGCACGGACGACCCCGACGGGCGTTTTGCGTCAGGTAACACCTTGCACCTGAAGCCATCTCGTGGCGGAGGTGGGCGCGACGTCGTCGTCGAGGCGGTCCGGCCGCACGGCGGGCGGCTCCTGGTCCGGTTGGCGGGCGTCTCCGATCGCAATGCCGCGGACGCGTTGCGGGGCAACCTGTTTGTCGTTGATTCCGCGGAGCTGCCGCCGATCGAGGATCCCGACGAGTTCTACGACCACCAACTCGAGGGGCTGGCAGTGCGCACTGTCGACGGTCGCGCCGTCGGCACGATCGCCGAAGTGCTGCACACCGCAGGCGGGGAACTGCTGGCGGTGCGCGGCGCTGACGGCGCCGAAGTGCTGGTGCCGTTCGTCGGTGCGATCGTCACGTCGGTGTCGCTGGCCGACGGCATCGTCGAAATCGACCCTCCGGATGGGCTTCTGGACCTGGACAGTTTGGGCTGAGATGCGCATTGACGTCATCTCTATCTTTCCCGAGTATCTCGACCCCGTCCGACAGTCCTTGCCGGGCAAGGCGATCGAATCGGGCATCGTGGATTTCGCCGTGCACGATCTGCGCCGCTGGACTCACGACGTGCACCACTCGGTCGACGACGCCCCGTACGGCGGTGGTCCCGGCATGGTGATGAAAGCTCCGGTGTGGGGTGTGGCGCTCGACGAGATCTGCACTGAGGAAACCGTTCTCGTGATCCCGACGCCGGCTGGGCGGCTGTTCACCCAGAACGACGCGCAAGCGTGGACGGAGGAGCGGCACCTGGTCTTCGCCTGCGGCCGTTACGAAGGCATCGATCAGCGGGTGGCCGAGGACGCGCGCCGGCGGATGCGGGTCGAAGAGGTGTCGATCGGTGACTACGTGCTGGCCGGCGGTGAGGTGGCCGCGTTGGTGATGATCGAGGCGGTGGTGCGGCTGCTACCGAACGTGATGGGCAATCCGCGCTCGCACCAAGACGATTCGCATTCACCGGAGAAGGACGGCCTGCTCGAAGGGCCGAGCTACACCCGTCCACCGGTCTGGCGTGAGCTGTCAGTGCCGGACGTATTGCTCTCGGGCGATCACGGCAAGGTCGCCGCCTGGCGTCACGAGCAGGCGTTGCAACGCACGCGGGAACGCCGACCCGACCTGCTGGGTGACTAACGGCACGGCGCGGCGCAGGTTATTCAGCCGCACCGAAGGGTATTGAGAACATCGTGACTCGTCAATCCACCGGCGCTCCGCCAGCACCGGCGGCTGCGCAGGTGACGGGCCGGCAGCGCAATTTCGTTTTTCTGGCTGTCGTGCTCGGCATGCTGCTGGCGGCCCTCGATCAGACCATCGTCGCGACCGCGCTGCCCACCGTCGTCGCCGACCTCGGCGGAGCCGGCCACCAGTCCTGGGTGGTCACGAGCTATCTGCTGGCCTCCACGATCGTGACCGCGGTGGTCGGCAAGCTCGGCGACACCTTCGGCCGCAAGACGGTCTTCCAGGCCGCGGTGCTGTTCTTCCTCGCCGGCTCGGTGCTGTGCGGTCTGGCCGGATCCATGTCCATGCTGGTCGCCTCCCGGGCGCTGCAGGGGATCGGCGGTGGCGCCATCACGGTCACCGCGGTCGCGGTCATCGGCGAGGTCATCCCGCTCCGCGAACGCGGCCGATACCAGGGCGCCCTCGGCGCGGTCTTCGGCGTCACCACCGTCGTGGGCCCGCTGCTGGGCGGGCTGTTCACCGACCACATCGGGTGGCGGTGGGCGTTCTGGATCAACGTCCCGGTCGCCGTCGTGGTGCTGGCCGTCGCGGCGGTGGCGATCCCGGCGCTGGGCCGCACGGCCCGGCCGGTCATCGACTATCCCGGCATCGTGCTGGTGGGCCTCGGCGCGGCCGGGCTCACCCTGGCCACCAGCTGGGGCGGGACCACCTACGCGTGGGGCTCACCGACGATCATCGGACTGTTCGTCGGCTCGGTGGCCATCCTGGTGGTGTTCGTCTTCGTCGAAAAGCGTGCGGCCGAGCCGATTCTGCCGATCCGGCTGTTCGCCGACCCGGTGTTCACCGTGTGCTGTGTGCTGTCATTCGTCGTCGGCTTCGCGATGCTCGGTGCGCTGACGTTCCTGCCGACGTACATGCAGTTCGTCGACGGGGTGTCGGCCACCGTCTCGGGCCTGCACACGCTGCCGATGGTGTTGGGCTTGCTGGCCACCTCGCTGACCAGTGGTGTGATCGTGGGTCGCACCGGGCGCTACAAGATCTTCCCGATCGCAGGCACCGCAATCATGGCGGTCGGGTTCATTCTGCTGTCGCTGATGGACGCCCACACCTCCACGCTCGTGCAGTCGCTGGACCTGCTGGTCCTCGGTGCCGGGATCGGGCTGAGCATGCAGGTGCTGATCCTGACCGTGCAGAACACCGTCGACTTCACCGATCTGGGTGTGGCCACCTCAGGTGTCACGTTCTTCCGCACGATCGGTAGTTCGTTCGGCGCCGCGATCTTCGGTTCGCTGTTCAGCAACTTCCTGGCCGACCGGCTGCCGCCGGCCCTGGCCGCCAGTGGCGCCTCGCCCGAGGCCGCGCAGTCACCGCAGGCGTTGCACAAGCTTTCGCCCGCGGCGGCCGCGCCGATTATCGACGCCTACGCCGACTCGTTGAGCAAGGTGTTCCTGTTCGCGGCGCCGGTCGCGATTGTCGGCTTCGTGCTGGCGCTGTTCCTCAAACAGGTTCCGCTGCGCGACGCGGCCGCCACCGGCAGCACCGACCTCGGTGAAGGGTTCGGTATGCCGACCACCGAACCGGCCGAAAAGGTGCTGGAAGTGGCGGTCAGCCGGCTACTGAGGGAAAGCCGGGGCCAGCACCTGCCGGCCCTGGCCCGGGCGGGCGGTACTCGCCTCGACGTCCCGCTGATGTGGGCGGCGCTGCAGATCTACCGGCACGCACAGGTGGCCGGTGCGGCGGACCTGGGCGCCGTCGCGTCGCAACACCGGGTACCCGTCGAAATTCTGGAGCCGACGTTCGACCGGCTGGTCGCGACCGGTTACGCCCAGCGCAGCGGCGATCAACTCTGGCTCACCGCGGCCGGCGCCGCTGAGGTCAACCATGCCCGCAACATGCTGGCGAGCTGGATCACCGATACCCTCACCCGCTCACCGGCATTCGAAGGCAGGCCCGACCGGATGCAGGTGCAGGGCGCGATCGAGCGGATTGCCCGCAGCGTGCTGGAACAGAACGACGACGAGAGCGCCCAGGCCACCCGCCCGATGGTGCTCGGTCCGCAGCGTGCGGCCAGTCCGACCGCGCCGACGACACGGCTGGCCAGCCCGATGGCGAGCGCGACGGCGGTGGCGACGACGGCGGGCAACGAACCGACCCGGCCGTTTCGGGCGCGGGCCGAATTCCGTCAGCCGCCGCCGGGACCGCCGCGGCGTTAAAGGTGATGCGGGGTCAGATCCGCCCGCCGGGGAACATCGTCTTGACGGCTTGGGTCATGGTGTTGCGCGCGGTGGCGTCGTCGACCGGCTGCAGTGAGGCCATGGCCAGAACGAAGCGACGGTCCGAGCCGATCACGCCGGTGGACATGTGCAGCCAGTTGCCACCGTTCCAGCAGCACATCCAACCTTGTTTCACCGCAACGGGTTCGGCGAACAACCCGTCGGGGATGCCGAACCGCTGCGGGTAACCGTCCACGCCGGTGGGAGTCGACGCCGACAGATCGCCGAGGATAACCGCGGCCTGCGAGGCGGGCAGACCGCCCGCGCCGTCGAGCAGCATGTCGTAGTAGCGGACCAGATCGGCGGTGGTGCTCATGGTGTTCCACCAGTTGCCGTCGTAGGGCGCGCTGGTCGAGGACAGTCCGTAGCGCGCGGTGACCCGGCTGATGATCGCGTTGCCGCCGCCCTCGCCCCAGAACACCTCCGCGGCGCTGTCGTCGGACGACCGCAGCATCACGTCGAAAGACTGCTGCTCTTCGGGCGTCAGCTGGCGCTGGCCCTTGGCCACCTGCATCAGCAGGTCGTCGGCGATGAACAGTTTGCTGACCGAGGCCACCGGGAAGGGGGCGTCGTCACCGCCGGTGAGGACCTTCCCCGTCGTTCGGTCCAACAGGGTGAAGCTGATGTCGGCGCCGCCCTGAGCGGCCTCGGAGGCGGCTTGCTTGGCCAGCATGTCCAGATTGGCCAGCGATGCCGGCGGCGCGTCGGGCAGCGGACCGATGGCGGGGGATTGCGCGATGGCATTCGGGTCGGCGGACAGCAGATTCACCGGGCGGGCCGCTGCGTCGCTAGGTCCCGCGTTCACCTGTGCGGACGAGGCGGCCACCAGGACGCCGATCAGTGCCGCTGCGGTGCCCGTGACCAGCATCGACAGATGCCGTCGCATGTCCATCTCCTTGAGGGCCTGGTGGAACGCTGAGATCCGGGGTGCCGCGTTGCCGCCCGACCGTAGTCCAGGTTAACGGTATCTTTTCTACACCGCGCGATTAGCTGACCGACAGATCAACGGCACCTCGGCGGGTCGCGCGATTTCACTGCTCGCGGTCCGTCTGGCACAATTGAGCAGTTGCCGCGCGGGCTGGGGCTTTTCCGCCTGCTGCGCCATACACCACGTGCCCGAATCCATCGGCCCGGCGACCGTCAGCGCGTTTTGCGCAGGCAGGTGGCTGCGCCGCGAACCGCAAGGAAGTGTCACCGATGAACACGCTGGACTTCGTCGACCAGGCGTCGCTGCGCGACGACATTCCGACCTTCAGCCCCGGGGACACCATCAATGTCCACGTGAAGGTCATCGAGGGCAACAAGCAGCGCGTTCAGGTCTTCAAGGGTGTTGTGATCCGTCGTTCCGGCGGCGGCATCCGCGAGACCTTCACCGTGCGCAAGGAGAGCTACGGCGTCGGCGTCGAGCGCACCTTCCCGGTGCATTCGCCCAACATCGACCACATCGAGGTCCTCACCCGCGGTGATGTTCGTCGCGCGAAGCTCTACTACCTGCGCGAGCTGCGGGGCAAGAAGGCCAAGATCAAGGAAAAGCGCTGAGCTCCGACGCGTGCGCGGCGTGAGCGGTCAGCTGGTCTGACTACGCTAACGACGTGACCGACACAACGGGCTCGGACGACTCCACTCCGGACAACGCCACGCAGACAGACGTTCCGGACGAAAACGCCGCTGACGACACCCCTGATACGGGGGAAAAGAAAAAGAAGTCGGCGCTGCGCGAAGGCGCGATCCTCGTCGCCATCGCGATAGTCCTCTACTACGTGATGCTGACGTTCATCGCGCGTCCGTACCTGATTCCGTCGGAATCGATGGAGCCCACCCTGCACGGCTGTGCCGGCTGCGTCGGCGACCGAATCATGGTCGACAAGGTCACCTACCGGTTCGGTGACCCGCGTCCCGGTGACGTCATCGTCTTCAAGGGTCCGCCGAACTGGAACGTCGGATACAAGTCGATCCGGTCCACCAACACCGTGGTTCGCTACATCGAAAACGCGCTGTCTGTGGTCGGCTTCGTGCCGCCCGACGAGAACGACTTGGTCAAGCGCGTCATCGCGACCGGCGGCCAGACGGTGCAGTGTCGCGCCGACACCGGGCTGACCGTCGACGGCAAGCCGCTCACCGAGCCGTACCTCAACGCGCAGACGATGATGGCCGACCCGCTGGTGTACCCGTGTCTGGGCAACGAGTTCGGTCCGGTGAAGGTGCCCGACGGCCGGCTA
Source organism: Mycolicibacterium crocinum (assembly GCF_022370635.2). Next base: position 2,299,501 of record NZ_CP092362.2, read on the forward strand.
TGGGTGATGGGTGACAACCGCACGCATTCGGCGGATTCGCGGGCCCACTGCACCAGCACACCCGCCGACGCCCAGAAGGGCATTTTGTGCACCGGCGACCCGATGGCCGGCACCGTTCCGGTGAGCAATGTCATCGGCAAGGCTCGGTTCATCGCGTGGCCGCCGTCTCGCTGGGGTGGTGTGTCCTCGGTCAACCCGCAGCAGGGCTGACCATGCCGGCGATGACGTGGCCGCCGCGGACGGTGATCCGCAAATCGTCGGGACTGCGCACCCTCGAATCCGCTTTGTACCGAAGCGGTTTGGGACCGGTGGCCGGAGTCGACGAAGTCGGCCGGGGTGCGTGCGCAGGCCCGCTGGTGGTGGCGGCCTGTGTGCTGAGCCCGAATCGTCTCGAGAGTTTGGCCGCACTCGATGACTCCAAGAAGCTGAACCACGCCGAACGGGAGCGCCTGTTCCCGATCATCAAGCGCTACGCGCTGGCCTATCACGTGGTGTTCATTCCGGCGCCCGAGGTGGACCGGCGCGGGGTGCACGTGGCCAACATCGAGGGCATGCGCCGCGCGGTGGCGGGGCTGTCGGTGCGACCGGGGTACGTGCTGTCCGACGGCTTCCGGGTGCCCGGGCTGCCGATGCCGTCGCTGCCCGTGATCGGCGGGGACGCCGCGGCGGCCTGTATCGCAGCGGCCAGCGTGCTGGCCAAGGTCAGCCGCGACCGGCTGATGGTGGCGATGGACGACGAACATCCGGGGTACGGTTTCGCCGAGCACAAGGGATACAGCACGCCGGCGCACAGTGCGGCGCTGAACGAGCTGGGACCATGCCGTCAGCACAGGTTTTCTTACATCAATGTGCGGCGGGTGGCGCGTGCCGGTGGTACGGAAATGGTGATGGAGTGCCCACCCCCGCAGCAAGACGATCAGGTGTGAGTCAAGATGGATAGCACCACGACCGAAGACAAAGAGGGCCGCTGAACCGATGAGTGCCGAAGATCTCGAAAAGTACGAGACCGAGATGGAGCTCTCGCTGTACCGCGAATACAAGGACATCGTGGGGCAGTTCAGCTACGTCGTGGAAACCGAGCGTCGTTTCTACCTGGCCAACAGCGTGGAGTTGGTGCCGCGTAACACCGACGGCGAGGTGTACTTCGAGCTGCGCCTGACCGATGCGTGGGTGTGGGACATGTACCGCCCGGCGCGGTTCGTCAAGCAGGTCCGGGTGATCACGTTCAAGGACGTCAACATCGAAGAGGTCGAGAAGCCCGAGCTCCGGCTGCCCGAATAAGGCTACCGCGCAACGCATTTGCGCGTGAGCGACGAATCGCTGACGTACACTCCGTCCTAACTCGAGGGGGAGTATGTCTTCAACGGTGTGGTTGCGGGTAGGGGCGGCGAGTGCGACCGTGTGCGCGGTCGTGGCGGGATGTTCGTCCACTCAGCCTGAGGCGCAGCCGACGACGGCCGAATCTGCGGTGACGCCGAGTGTCGCCGCGACCAGCCCGGACAAGCCCGCCCACCTGACGGAGGGCGCCGACAACGTCGTCACCTTCGACTTCATCTACCCCGAAGGCGATGCGCACTGGACCGACGAGGCCAAAGCCTCGCTCACTGACGCCGCCAACGCCGTCGCCGCCTACCTCGAGGTTCCCAAACCCGTCACCATCACCTACAAGGTTGCCGACGACAACGAACCGAATCATCTGGCGCAGGCTGCCAGCGATCGCGTCGATGACGACTCGCCCGGGTACTTCCGCACGGTGGTCCAGCAGAAGCTGATCACCGGTGAGGATGCCAACGGCGCCTTGCCCGACGGCGATATCGACGTCAACTGGAACGCGAACTGGGCGCTGAGCGACGACGCCGTGACCGAAGGCAAGGACGACTTCAAGGCGACGATCATGCACGAGTTGGTGCACACGCTGGGCTTCGACACCGGCATCTCGGGCCCGGGGTCGCCGCAGGGGAAGAACCACCCGACGTTCGACAGCTTCATCGTCACCGCCGACGGCACCAAGGTGATCAACGACGACTACACCTTCAACACCGCCTTCGAGCCGAATCTGACCGGCGGCGACGGCGGACTGTTCTTCGGTGGGCCGAATGCGATGGCGGCCTACGACGGCAAGCCGGTGCCGCTGCTCACCGACCCGGAGTGGAACGTCAGCAATGTCGCGCACCTGAATGGCCATGTCTTCACCGGTGAGAACAAGAAGATGATGAATCCTGGCGACGACGGCGACGGAGCGGAAGTGCGGGTGCTCAGTCCGGTCGAGCTCGGCATCCTCGCCGATCTGGGCTACCGGGTGCGGCAGTAGGTCTTCAGCGCAGCGATGCGTCGATCGCGTCCGCGGACAAGATTCTCTCCAACACCAGCGCCGCGCTGCCGATATTGCCCGCCTTGTCGCCATAGGTCGACGGGACGACCTGAAGATGCCGAGTAGCGAGCGCAGTTGCGTTGCCGTACAACGTCTCTCGTAACCCGGCCACGAAGACGTCGTAGGCACCGGACATGTCCCCGCCGACGACGAGGACCTCGGGATTGAGGAGGTTCACCGCTGCGGCGATCACTTCTCCGACGTGGCGGCCACTTTCGCGTAACAGCCGGCGCACCTCGCCGTCGCCGTGATTGGCCAGTTCGACAACATCGCGAATGTGGTTGACGGCTCGGCCCTGCTCCTGCAGCGTGCGCACCAGCGCCCACCCGCCGGCGACGGCCTCCAGGCATCCGGTGTCGCCGCATCGGCACGGGATGCCTTCTGCAGCTGCGGTCTTGTTGTGGCCGAACTCGCCGGCCGCGCCGACGGCGCCGCGTTGCAGTACGCCGCCAGAGACGATCCCGGCGCCAAGTCCGGTGGATGCCTTGATCAGCAGCAGGTCGTCGTGAATCCTCAGCGGGCCGCGACGTTCCGAGAGCGCCTGGACGTTGGTGTCGTTGTCGAGCACGATCGGCGCCGACGTCAGGTTGCGGAAGTACGGCTCCAGCGGGACGCCGTCCCATCCGCTCATCACCGGCGATGCCAGGCTGCAGCCGCGCTGCTGGTCGACGGTTCCCGGCAGCGAGACCCCGACACCGAGTACTTCCTGAACGGGCCTGCCTGTCTCGTCGAGCAGAACCTCCAGCCGCTTGACCAGGTCTGGCATCAAGTCATCGGGGCCGATGCGAATCTCGGAGTCCATATCGGCCAGGGCCTGGATGTCGCCGGCGAGGTTGCAGACAGCCAACCGGGTGCGACTTCGTCCGATCGCTGCCGACAGCACCACTCCGGCCTCGGCATTGAACCGGACCAGTGCGGGGGGTCGGCCCCCGGTCGACGGGCCCTCTTCTCCTTCGGAGACCAGTCCGCGGCGCCCGAGTGCGGCAATGCGGCTTCCCACGGCCGTCCTGGACAGGCCGGTCAGTTCCCGGATTTCGGTGCGGGTGGTGGCGGCACCGTCACGGATGAGCGTGAAAACATCCCCCGCCGTAGCGGGGGCAGCAGAACGCCTGGTGACCGGCACCTTTCCATTGAACCAAGAACTATCTCCGCTGCATAGCGATGGAGACACCCGTCACTTTTACCGAAATAAGACAAAAGTCGGTTGGAAGAGCGGTGTAAGTGGCGCTAGTGTCGGGACAGGGATCGAGCGCTGCACTGCGGCAGCAACCGCCACCGCACAGAAAGGCGATAGCTCCCGTGACACTCACCTCCCGACCCGCCTCGCCGGCGGCTTCTCCCACGTTGTGCCCGACAAGGACAGGGCTGGGCATCCTGGCCCTGGCGCTGGGCTCGTTCGGCATCGGCACCAATGAGTTCGTCGCGATGGGCTTGTGGCCCGACATCGCCGGTGGACTGCACATCTCCGAGCCGACCGCGGGCCATGTGATTTCCGCCTATGCGCTCGGCGTTGTGGTCGGCGCCCCGGTGCTGGCCGCGATGACCGCGAAGTTCAACCGCAAGATCGTGCTGATGAGCCTGATGGCGTTGTTCGCCATCGGCAACGTGGCCACCGTCCTGGCGCCCAACTATCCCGTTCTGATCGGCGCACGCTTCCTTGCCGGCCTCCCACATGGCGCGTACTTCGGTGTCGCCGCACTGGTGGCCGCGCGGCTCCTCGGACCCGAACGGCGGGCAAAAGCGGTCGCGCAGGTGATGACCGGGCTGACGGTGGCGACCGTGATCGGAGTGCCGCTGGCATCCTGGCTGGGGCAACTGTTGGGCTGGCGCAGCGCGTTCGCGTTGGTCGTCGTCATCGGCCTGTTGACGTTGGTGGCGATCTGGATCTGGCTGCCGGACATCGGCCGGGGTCACGGCACGAGCACCCGCACCGAACTGGACGCGTTGCGGCGCCCGCAGGTGTGGCTGGCGCTACTGATCGGCATGGTGGGATTCGGCGGCATGTTCGCCGTCTACACCTACATCGCCACCACGTTGACCGACGTGTCGGGAGTGCCGCGCTCCTGGGTTCCCCTGGGGCTGATGGTTTTTGGTGTCGGCATGGTGGTCGGCAACTTCGCCGGCGGTCGGATGGCCGACCGCTCGGTCATCCGCGGGCTGTACCTCTCGATGACGTCGTTGGCGGTGGTGCTGGCGGTCTTCGTGGCCGCCGCGCACAACCCGTTCACCGCCATGGTGCTGCTGTTCGGCATCGGCGCGAGTGGCGCGGCTATCGCGCCGGCGTTGCAGACCCGGCTGATGGATGTCGCCGCGCGGGCGCAGACGTTGGCCGCGGCACTGAATCACTCGGCCTTGAATATCGCCAATGCGTCGGGTGCGTGGATCGGTGGGATGGTCATCGCCGCGGGTTACGGCTACACCGCTCCAGCGGCGGCGGGCGCGGTGCTCGCTGTCACCGGACTGGTGGTGTTGACCCTCTCGGTGGGCCTGCAGCGCCGTACTTCGGTGGTGTCGTCATGATCCGAGCCCTGATGGCTCTTCGCCGGCTGCGTGAGCCCGTCTGTGTCGAGCTGTATCTACCTGCGCGGCAACGCGTCACGATCGTCGTGGGAGAGCGAGCCGTCCGCCGGGAGGCCAGCTGATGACCGAGCACGTGATCTTTCGTTATGACCCGATCATCAGCCGCAGATCACCTTCCGCGGCGTTGGTAGCGGGTGCGCCGGCGGTGCGAACACGCTCAGTGAAGCGCGTGCGTCGTATCGGACCTGCCTGTCGGCCCGGCTGCACGTCGACCGGCGTGCGCTACCGCCGGTCGTCGAACACATCGAAGGCTTGGTCAGTGGAATGTGGGTGCGCACCAAAGTCGGTGCCGTGCACCGGGATAAATCCAGCGACAGGATGCTGCTGCAAATCCTGCTCGCCGAGCAGACCGGTTTGCGTGACGAGGTCGCCCGGCTGTCGTCCGCGGGGGCGGAGCCGGTGGTGGTGCTGGTCGAACCCGACCAGATGCTCGCTACGTTGCTCGATCAGATGTCGGCGCGGGACGCGTTGCTGGCTGTCCATTCCGACGACAACGGATCGGTAGGATGGAACGTTCTGTACGGCACGGATTCGATAGGCGCACAGGATGTTCCGCGCGCCACCGATGACAGCGCGTTTCGGGCGATGTCGTTGTCTGGATTCACACAGACGTGTACAGGTGGCCGAGTGGTCCTGCGTCAGTCGGCGGCCGGACTCGCGTCATGACTCCGCTGCTCGATCACGGGGTTGGCAGCTCGGTGTCGGGGAACACTGATGTCGAGGATGTGCGCGAAGGGAGGACCATGCGTGCGACACCGCAGTGCTGGCTGACCGACATGGACGGCGTCCTGGTGCGCGAGGATCACGCGTTGCCCGGGGCCGCGGAGTTCCTGCAGTGCTTGATCGAAAAGCAGCGCCGGTTTCTGGTCTTGACCAACAATTCGATCTACACCCCGCGTGATCTGGCGGCGCGGCTGGCGCGCTCGGGGCTCGACGTGCCGGAGGCGGCGATCTGGACCTCGGCGCTGGCCACCGCGGCGTTCCTCAATGATCAGCTGCCGGGTGGGTCGGCGTATGTGATCGGTGAGGCGGGCCTGACGACAGCCCTGCACGAGGCGGGTTACACGCTCACCGATACGGGCCCGGACTTTGTGGTGCTCGGGGAAACACGGACGTATTCGTTCGAGGCGATCACCAAAGCGATCCGGTTGATCGGCCGGGGTGCCCGCTTCATCGCCACCAATCCGGATGTGACCGGTCCGTCCGCCGAGGGGCCGCTACCCGCGACCGGGTCGGTGGCCGCGTTGATCACCAAGGCGACGGGGCGGGAGCCGTATTTCGTCGGCAAGCCGAACCCGATGATGTTTCGCAGTGCGTTGAATCGCATTGAGGCCCATTCGGAAAGCACGGTGATGGTCGGCGACCGGATGGACACCGATGTGGTGGCCGGTATCGAGGCAGGACTGGAAACCATTCTGGTGCTGACCGGTTCGACGACGATCGAGGACGTCGAGCGCTATCCATTCCGGCCGGCGCGGGTGCTGCCGTCGATCGCGGAGGCGATCGATTTGGTGTGAGGCCGCGGGGTGAACGCGGGTTCGGACCGCTCTAGGGCTCCGGCAGAGCCAGCGTCGCCAGACGCACGGGGTCGGTGATCGATGAAATAGCGCTCAGTCGACCGTCTTTCACCGTGCACACCATGAGGCCAAGGGGTTTACCCCGGCTGCTCCATGCCGCGATTCCCGGCGTCCCGTTGATTAGAACGCGCCGCGCGGTCACCTTCGCGCGTCGTCCGCGGCGCACCGCATCGACCGCTTCGGCAGCGCCGACGGTGACAGTGACTCCGCGTGCGGTGTGGTGCTCCCATTTGATGTCGGGCGCGAGAACGTCGAGTAGGGCGTCGAAGTCACCATCGCGGACGGCCCGCAGGAATGCATCGACGACGGCACGCTGCTCGTGGAGAACGGATGGGGACGTCGGTGCCGCGCGGACCTTCCGCCGCGCACGGCTTGCGGCCATTTTCGTCGCACCCGTCGTCTTGCCAACGATGCCGGCGATGTCGGAGAACGGGACGGCGAACATGTCGTGCAGAACGAACACCAGCCGTTCCTCAGGGCCGAGTGACCCCAGCACAGCCAACAGTGCGATGCCCACCAAGTCGGCCAGCACAGCAGAGTCTTCCGGCCCGTCGACGTCATCGGCGACGACAAGTTCGGGGGAACCATCGCCAAACGGAACCTCGGCCCTGGCCGCGCGGACACGCAACATGTCGATGCAGACACGACCGATAACCGTGGTGAGCCAGCCCGCGGGATTGTCGACCGATGCCGGGTCTTGCCGCGCGAAGCGCAGCCACGCCTCCTGCACAGCGTCCTCGGCGTCGGCGTATGAACCGAGGATTCGGTGCGCAATGGTCAGCAAGCGTCCTCGCTGCGCTTCGAATTGCTGCTCTCTGCCGGTGTCATGCGTCATGTTGTTACCTCGCGTCGGCGGAACCCGTCATCACCAATGACGAGTCCGGAAGGACTGAGGTAACCACAGAGAGCGAGATCATGAACACGATGCTTTGGGTTGTTGCCGGCATACTGTCGGTTGCGTTCGCCGTCGGCGGTGCCAGCCAGATCCTGCTGAGTAAAGCCCGCTATCGGGCTCTGTCGGCCAGTCAACATTGGGTCGATGATTTCAGCCCCGCTCACGTCAAAGCCATTGGAACCATCAAATTTCTCGGCGCCGCAGGGCTGGTGCTCCCCGGGTTGGTGGACGTCGCGCCGACATTGGTTCCACTGGCGGCCACCGGGCTGATGTTGTTCATGGCGGGTGCTGCGACGACTCGCTTCCGGCGCAGTGAATGGGTGTCGATGTTCGGTGATGTCGTATTCATCTGCGTGTTTGCCGTGGTGGCGTGGGGCCGCTTCGTGCTGTATCCCATCACGTGAGTTCGGTGGCGTGTGACACCCGCCTTCGGTGTGCATGGCGACAGCAGAGATCCACCTCATCAGCGTGTTGAACTCCGCTGTGGATGAACCCGGATCTGGGGATAACTAACGGTTCTTACGCAATTTCGGGTCATCGGTGTCGACGCGTGTCGGACGGGTGGTCGACGCTGCATCCATGACGACGTTGACGCGCAATCAACTCGGTGCGCTCGGGGAGCAGCTGGCGGTCGAGCATCTCGAGGCGCTCGGGTTGCGGATTGTGACCCGCAATTGGCGGTGCCGCTACGGCGAACTGGACATCATCGCCGCCACCCGAGATCGCGCGGTGGTGTTCGTGGAGGTGAAGACCCGCACCGGTGACGGGTTCGGCGGGGTGGAGTACGCGGTCACGCCCGCGAAGGTGCGTCGCATCCGCCGGCTGGCCGGAATTTGGTTGGCCGGCCAGGATCAGCGTTGGGCGGCCGTGCGCATCGATGTGATCGGGGTACGCGTCGGTCGGCAGCGCACTCCGGAGATCACCCACCTGCGTGGGGTCGGCTGATGGCATTGGGACGGGCCTACTCGGTCGCGGTGCGCGGGCTGGACGGTGAGATCGTCGAGATCGAGACCGACATCACCTCGGGGCTGCCCGGCGTCCATCTCGTGGGACTGCCCGATGCCGCGTTGCGTGAGTCCCGCGATCGCGTGCGTGCGGCCATCACCAACTGCGGAAACGACTGGCCGCAGTCGCGCCTGACCCTGGCCCTCTCGCCGGCCACCCTGCCCAAAACCGGCTCGCTCTATGACATCGCCATCGCCGCCGCCGTGCTCTCGGCGAGTCACAAGAAGCAGTGGGATCGCCTGGAGAAGACGGTGTTGTTGGGAGAGTTGGCACTCGACGGGCGGATTCGCCCAGTGCGCGGCGTACTACCCGCGGTGCTGGCCGCCAAGAAGCAGGGCTGGCCCACCGTGGTGGTGCCCATCGTGAACCTGGCCGAGGCCAGCCTGGTCGACGGTATCGAGGTCCTCGGGGTTCGCACACTGCAGCAGTTGCAGGGCTGGCTCAAGGGAAAGGCCGCTCTCGACGACCGGGTCGACGCGCGGGTATCGCAGGCCGAGCAGGTCGCCGACCTGGCCGATGTCGTCGGCCAGAGCCACGCCCGGTTCGCGGTCGAGGTCGCCGCCGCGGGGGCGCATCATCTCATGCTCACCGGGCCGCCTGGTGTCGGGAAAACAATGCTGGCGCAACGCCTCCCGGGCCTGCTGCCCGAACTCACGGAAAGCGAGGCCTTGGAGGTGACCGCCATTCATTCGGTGGTCGGGATGCTCTCGGAGACCACCCCGCTGATCACCCGGCCGCCGTTCATCGCACCGCACCACTCGTCGAGTGTGGCGGCACTTGTCGGCGGCGGCTCGGGCATGGCTCGCCCGGGTGCGGTCAGTCGCGCGCACCGCGGCGTTCTGTTCCTCGATGAGTGCGCCGAGATTCGGGTCAGTGTCCTCGAGTCTTTGCGAACACCCTTGGAAGACGGGGAAATCCGGCTCGCCCGACGTGACGGTGTGGCGTGTTACCCGGCGCGGTTCCAACTTGTGATGGCAGCCAACCCCTGCGCGTGCGCCAAGACCGACCCGAAGGACTGTATCTGCACGTCGCTGGACAAGCGACGCTATCTCGGCAAGCTGTCCGGCCCGCTCATGGATCGCGTGGACCTACGGGTGGAGATGCACACGGTGCGTGCCGGTGCTTTCGCGCCCGAGGCCGCGGAAAGCACTGCGGCCGTGCGTGATCGGGTCGGACAGGCCCGCGCGGCGGCCGCCGAACGTTGGCGTCGCTATGGTTTCACCACCAACGCCGAGGTGACTGGTTCGGTGTTGCGCCGAAAGTTCCGGCTCGACAGCACCGCGATGGCGCCACTGAAGACCGCACTGGAACGCGGTGTGCTGAGCATTCGTGGCGTCGACCGATCCCTGCGGGTCGCATGGACGTTGGCGGATCTGGCTGGCCGAACGATGCCCAATGTTGACGACGTCGCCGTGGCCCTGAGCTTCCGCCAGGCAGGAGCGAAGCCATGACCGACGATGTCACCACCTTGGCATGGGCGTATCTGTCCCGGGTGGCCGAACCGCCCTGCGACGAGATCGCGACGCTCGTCGGCGAGGTCGGCCCGCTGGAAGCGTCCCACCGGGTCGCTGCTGCTGAGGTGAGCGACGCGTTGCGCGAACGCACGGCCGCCCGGCGCGACATCCACGCGGCGGAAGCTGATCTCAACCTGCTGGAGCGGCGCGGTGGCCGGCTGATCACCCCCGACAGCGACGAGTGGCCGACCTTCGCCTTCACGGGCTTCGGTGGGGCGGCCGTGCGAGAGCGGCCGCAGGGCCGACCACCGCTGGTGCTGTGGGCGATCGGACCGGCCCGGCTCGACGAGGTCGCCGAGCGATCGGCGGCCATCGTCGGGACCCGCGCATGTTCGAGTTACGGCGAACACGTGGCAGCCGAATTGGCCAACGGGTTGGCCGAGCGTGAGGTCGCCGTGGTCTCCGGCGGCGCCTATGGCATCGACGGCGTCGCGCATCGTGCTGCGCTGGCCGCCGACGGGCCGACGGTGGCGGTACTGGCCGGCGGCATCGACGTTCTGTATCCGGCCGGACACTCGTCGCTGCTGCACCGGATCAGTAATGCGGGCCTGCTGCTCACGGAGTATCCGCCGGGCGTGCGGCCGGCGCGGCACCGCTTTCTGACCCGCAATCGCCTGGTCGCGGCGCTGGGTGCGGCCACGGTGGTGGTGGAGGCGGGGGTGCGCAGCGGGGCGGCGAACACGGCGGCGTGGGCGCGGGCTCTGGGCCGGGTGGTGTGCGCGGTGCCCGGCCCGGTGACGTCGGCGTCGTCGATGGGGTGTCATGTGCTGTTGCGCGGCGGTGCCGAGCTGGTTACGCGGGCCGACGAGGTCGTTGAATTGGTCGGCCGAGCAGGCGAATTCGCCGATGAGGAGCCGCGGCCGACAGGTCCGCTCGACGGTTTGAGCGATGCCGAGAAACAGGTGTACGAGGCCCTGCCCGCCCGCGGTGTGCGCAGTGCCGACGAGATCGCGGTGGCCTCCGGCCTGGCGCCCACCGCGGTGCTCGGCCCGTTGGCGATGCTCGAGATCGCCGGGCTGGCCCGCCGCGACGACGGCTGCTGGCGGTTGGTGCGTACATCGCCCTGACCGACGTGGACGGCCACAACCCGAGGTCGAAACGTATAGTCAAGGCGGTTGGCTAACGATTCTCGTCGGGAGGCGATGTGGCCGGTCGACCACTACACACATTCCAGGTTGTCAGCACCGAGCAGCTGGCCCCGCACATGGTGCGGGTCGTCCTCGGTGGCACCGGGTTCGACACCTTCACACCCGGTGAGTTCACCGACTCCTACGTCAAGTTCGTCTTCGTACGTGACGACGTCGACGTCTCGTCGCTGCCGCAACCGCTGACGCTGGACAGCTTCAAGGTGCTGCCGCCCGAACAGCAGCCCACCGTGCGGACCTACACGGTGCGCCGCGTCGATCCCGAAGCGCGCCAGATCACCGTCGACTTCGTGGTCCACGGCGAGCACGGGGTGGCCGGGCCGTGGGCCGCGGCCGCCAAAGCCGGCGACACCATCCACCTGATGGGACCTGGCGGAGCGTACTCGCCGGACCCGGCCGCCGACTGGCATCTGTTCGCCGGTGACGAAGCGGGCCTTCCCGCGATCAGCGCTGCTCTGGAAGCGTTGCCGCCCAATGCTGTTGGCAAAGCCTTCATCGAAGTCGCCGGACCCGAGGACGAAGTCGAGCTCAACGCACCGGAATCCGTGGCGATCAATTGGATCTACCGCGGCGGGCGCGCCGATCTCATCGGTGACGACCGGGCCGGTGATCACGCCCCGCTGATCGAGGCCGTGACCACCACCCCGTGGTTGCCGGGCCAGGTTCAGGTCTTCATTCACGGCGAAGCCCAAGCCGTGATGCACAACCTGCGGCCCTACATCCGCAAGGAGCGTGGCGTCGACGCCAAGTGGACATCGATCTCCGGCTACTGGCGGCGCGGGCGCACCGAAGAGACCTTCCGGCAGTGGAAGAAGGAGCTCGCCGAAGCGGAAGCCGGGGACAGCTAGGCCGGCGCCAGCACCTGGGTGTCGTCGTCGGCGTCCGGCTCCCTGGCCTCGGGTCTGGACACTGCGGGCATCCGCTCGCTGGAGGCCGGGCGTTGGCGCACCCGCAGCGGCCACCAGAACCAGGGCCCGAGGATCGCGGCGATCGACGGTGTCACCAACGACCGGACGATCAGGGTGTCAAGCAACAACCCGATGCCGATGGTCATGCCGCCCTGGCCCACGTTCAGAAGGTCGCCGGAGATCATCGAGCCCATCGTGAAGGCGAAGACCAGCCCCGCGGCGGTCACCACGGTGCCGGTGCTTCCCATGGACCGGATGATGCCGGTGTTGATGCCGGCACCGATCTCCTCCATGAACCGCGACACCAACAGCAGGTTGTAGTCGCTGCCGACGGCCATCAGGATGATCACCGCGAATGCCAGCACGATCCAGTTCAATTCGATACCCACGATCCGTTCGAAGATGAACACGGACAGACCGAACGCTGCACCCAACGAGATCACGACCGTGCCGACGATCACCATCGACGCCACCAACGCGCGGGTGATGATCAGCATCACGATGAAGATCAGGGTCAGAGCGGCGAACGCGGCGATCATGGTGTCGTACTTCGCCCCTGCCTGCACGTCGCGATACGTGGCCGCGGTCCCGGTGAGGTAGACGTCCGCGTTGGCCAGCGCGGTGCCCTTGATCGCCTCGTGCGCCGCCGTCAGCTGGTCGTCCACCACGGAAATGCCCGCCTCCGACGCGGGATTCACATCGTGGGTCACGATGAGCCGCGCCGCCTTGCCGTCGGGGGAGAGGAACAGCTTGAGCCCCTTCTGAAAGTCGGGGTTGGCGAACACTTCCGGTGGCAGGTAGAAGTAGTCGTCGCTCTTGGAGGCATCGAATGCCTCACCCATCGCCGTCGCGGTGTCGGTCATCTGCTGCATTTGTTGGATGAGCCCGTCGAAACTGCTGTGGATGGTCTGCAGCGTGTGCTGCATCGTCGTGGCGGTCGCGATGATCGGGCCGAACTGCTGCACCATCTGGGGCACCAGCGCATCGATGTCGCCCATGCCGTTGACCATCTGGTCCATACCGTCGACCATCGCGGTCATGTCGGTCTGCAGCGCGGCCATGTTGTCACTGAACGTGTTGACGCCGTCCATGGCATCGAACGCCGAACGCACCGCGAAGCAGGCCGGGATGTTGAAACAGTTTGGCTCCCAGTAGAAGTAGTTACGGAACGGCCGCACCTCGTCATCGAAATTGGCGATGTTATCCCGCATCTGGTCCAGGGTGGCCTTCATGGTGTTCATGTCGGCGACGCTGCGATGCGCGGAGTCGACCATGCCGTCGGCCGAGTCGACGGTGGTGTGCATGGCGGTGGAGAACTTCACCATCAACGCCTGCATCTGCGTCATCGAGGCGATCATCGCGCCCATGTCGTCACCCATCTTGCTTATGTCACCGACCCGCTCCTTCAAGAACTGAAGGTTCTGGGTGATCGGCACCGAGGACATGCTGATCTGGTACGGAATGGAACTGTGCGCGATGGGGGAGCCCAGAGGCCGCGTGATGCTCTGCACCATTGCGATGCCTTTGATCCTGAACAGCGCCTTGGCAATCCGGTCGAGCACGATCATGTCGGTTGGGTTGCGCATGTCATGGTCCGACTCGATGGTCATGATGTCGGGATTGAGCCGGGCTGTGCTGAAGTGCTTTTCGGCTGCGGTGTAGCCGACGTTGGCCGGCACGTCGTCGGGAATGTAGTGCCGGTCGTCATAGCTCGTCTTGTAGCCGATCATGGCGAGTAGGCCGAGGAGCACGACACTGGTTGCCGCGGCCGAAATCGGTTTGGGCCAGCGGACCGTTGCGGTGCCGACCTTGCGCCACCCCCTGGTCTTCATCATCCGCTTGGGGTCCAGTAGCCCAAAGCGGCTGGCCACGACCAGAATGGCCGGGGCCACGGTGAGCGCCGCGGCCACGACGATGATCAGGGCCATGGCCGACGGGTAGGCCAGCGAGTTGAAGTAGGACAGCCGGGTCAGCCGCAATGTCAGCATGGCGCCCGCGATGGTCAGGCCCGAGCCGAGGATGACATGCCCGACTCCGTGAAAAGCGGTGTAGTAAGCCGATTCCGGGTCCTCGCCGTTCTGCCGCGCTTCGTGGTAGCGGCCGATCAGAAAGATCGCGTAGTCGGTACCCGCGGCGATCGACAACGCTGTCATCAGCGGAACCGAGAACGTCGAGAAATCCATGATGCCCAGGTGGCCGATCACCGCCACCGCCCCACGGGCAGCACCCATCTCGATCCCGACGATCGCGAGGATGAGCAGCACCGTGCTGAAGGACCGGTACACCAGAGCCAGCATGATGGTGATGACGATCATCGTGACCACAGTCATCTTGATCATGCCGCGGTCACTCGCCTCGAGTGAGTCTGTGGTCAGCGGCGCCGGCCCGGTGACATAGGCGTGCAGGCCCGCCGGCGGCGGGGTTTCGTCGATGATCGTGCGGACGGCGTCCACCGAATGGTTGCCCTCCGTGCTGCCCTGGTCGCCGGCGAGGTTCAGTTGGACATAGGCGGCCTTGCCGTCACTGCTTTGCACGCCTGCGGCGGTGATCATGTCGCCCCAGAAGTCGTGAACGTGCTCAACGTGCTTGGTGTCGGCGGTGAACTTGCCCACCAGCGTCTCGTAGTACCGGTGCGCGGCCTCACCCAGCGGTTGATCGCCGACCAGCACCACCATCGCGATGCTGTCGGAGGTCGACTCACCGAACTTCTGTCCCATCCGCTTGGCGGCGATCACCGAGGGAGCATCCTGCGGTGACATCGACACGGCATTGGCCATGCCGACCTTCTCGACCTGAGGGACAAGCAGATTCACCGCGGCGGTGAAGGCCACCCAGACCAGGATGAGCGGCACCGCGAGCGCTCGGATGGTGCGGGGAACCCGGGTGCGAGTGTCCTTCTCGTGCGTGCTCATGCGGCTTTGTCCAGACAGAAGGCCTGGGCGTTGCGGCCACTGGCGAAGTTTTCGGCGACGACCTTGTCGTCGACCAGGATGCGGCAGCCCAGTGCGTCGGTATCACCCTGAGCGACCACATTGGCCAGGACACCGGGGTCGGTCGTGCTCACCGTTACCGACCACGGCAGCTCAGAGAAGGCCGCCTCCCGGGTCTTGCCGTTGACGTCGAGGTAGCTCACCCGACCGGAAGCCCCTGACGGGCCGACGATCTCATAGGTCACCCGCTTGGTGTTGATCGGCTTGATCGCGTCGGCCGGCATCTCGGCGGTGGTGTAAGGCTTGTCGGAGTCGAAGAACGTTCGGAGCCGGCTGACGACGCCGACCGCTGCTACCAGGGCGATGACGACGATCGCCACCACCCAGAACCGTTTCAGCAAGCCAAACATTGGCGGCGCCTCCCTCTGGTATGCCCCGACTCAGGCCGCGCATCGCGGGCTTCGTCCTCAGCTACTAATACCATAGGGGGTATGGTATAAAGAAACGATGCGAAACGGAAAAGCCGACGGTGCTGACGTCGAGAAAGATCAGCAGCCGCAGTGCGATGCCGCCGTCGCTGCAACCCTGACGCGGCTGCGCCGCGTGCACGGCCAGCTCGGCGGAGTGATCGGAATGATCGAAGACGGCCGCGGATGTAAAGAGGTCGTCACCCAGCTCGCGGCGGTGTCAAAGGCATTGGACCGTGCGGGCTTCACGATCATTGCGACCGGCCTGCGCGAGTGCATCGATCCGTCCGCCGGCGGGAGTGCGCCGACGTTGACGATCGACGAGTTGGAGAGATTGTTCTTGAGCCTGGCGTGAGCCGACTCGTAAGAAAGGAACCACCATGTGCCGAGCTGTGACGTGCCGAGAGTGTGGCAAGACGACCTGGGCAGGCTGCGGTATGCACGTCGACGCCGTACGCCGAGGTGTGCCTGCCGGGCAGTGGTGCCCGGGTCACGAATCGAGCCAGGCGCCGCCGTCGCGCTGGAATCCGTTCAAGCGCAGGAACTGAGCCTCACACCCGCCGCCACTGGTAACAGGCAGGACACGGTGCCGCGTCGATCGGCCGCGGTAGCGCCAGTGGGTGCGAACGTAGGGGAGTGGACCCGAGCGACTACGCGGCGATCCTCGACGATTACGCCGAGCACCTCGCATTGGAGCGCGCCCGCTCCGAGCACACCCAACGGGCCTATCTCACCGATCTGAGATCGCTGTTCGCCTTTCTCGATGAACGCGCGCCCGGCGCCGGGTTGGCAGGTTTGACCCTGCCGATCCTGCGCTCCTGGCTGGCCGCCCAGTCCGCCAGCGGAGCGGCCCGCACGACCCTGGCCCGCCGCACCTCGGCGGTCAAGACCTTCACCGCCTGGGCGACCCGACGCGGACTGCTGGACGAGGACCCGGCCGTGCGGCTGCAGCTGCCCAAGGCCCGCCGCACCCTGCCCGCGGTGTTGCGCCAGGATCAGGCCATGGCGGCGATGGCCGCGGCCGACCTCGGTGCCGAGCAGGGCGACCCGCTCGCGCTGCGCGACCGATTGATCGTCGAGATGCTCTACGCCACCGGCATCCGCGTCAGCGAACTCTGCGGCCTCGACATCGATGACGTCGACACCGGCAGGCGGGTCCTGCGCGTCCTGGGCAAGGGCAACAAACAGCGCACCGTGCCGTTCGGAGCGCCGGCGCTGGCCGCGCTGACCGCCTGGTTGAGCGACGGCCGACCCGAACTCGCGACCGCTGAATCAGGCCCAGCGCTGCTGCTCGGCACCCGCGGCAAGCGACTGGACCCCCGGCAGGCCAGAACCGTTGTGCACCAAACCATGTCGGCGGTCGACGGCGCGCCCGACATCGGTCCGCACGGTCTGCGCCACAGCGCCGCCACCCACCTGCTCGAAGGTGGCGCCGACCTGCGCATCGTCCAAGAGATCCTGGGTCATTCTTCGTTGGCCACCACGCAGCTCTACACCCACGTCACCGTCGCGCGCCTGCGCGCGGTGCACGATCAGGCGCACCCGCGCGCCTGAATAACTAAGTACCACAGAAGGTTTGGAAGCAGCTACCGAAGTCTTCGGGGGCGGGTTCGGCGTAACGCTCGAATCCCGGGCGTTCGTCGTAGGGAGAACTCACCACACGCAGTAGCCGGTCGAACAGTTCCATGTCACCTGCGGACGCGGCCGTCAGCGCTTCCTCGACCAGATGATTACGCGGGATATAGACGGGATTCACCCGCTGCATCGCCTCGGCGTCGGGATTCAGTTCTCGCCACCGGCCGGCCCACGCCTCCAATGCCGGGTCCACCACACCGCCGGCAAGTCGGCGGAAAAATGACGTGTAGTCGACGCGCTCACTCTCGAGCAGCGCCACGAGGTCCTCGCAAAGTGTCTGCGCCGCAGCGTCTTCGACGTCGTCGCTCAGCCCGAGTTTGCGGCGCATGCCCGCCACGTACGCCGCGGAATACAGCTGCGGAAACTGTTGCAGCGACGCCGTTGCCCGCTCGACTGCGCGATCCTGGTCGTCGTCGATCAGCCCGAGCAGCGCCTCGGCGAAGCGGGCCAAATTCCACGCGGCGATCGTCGGCTGATTGCCGTACGCGTAGCGGCCCCAGGAATCGATCGAGCTGAACACCGTCTTCGGGTCGAAGGTATCCATGAATGCGCACGGCCCGTAGTCGATCGTCTCGCCCGAGATCGTCATGTTGTCGGTGTTCATCACGCCGTGGATGAACCCGACCAGCATCCACTGCGCGATCAGGTCCGCCTGCGCGGCGATCACCGACTCCAGCAGGGCGAGGTACGGATTGTCGGCCTCCGCGGCGGCGGGGTAGTGCCTGCTGATCGCGTGGTCGGCGAGTCGGCGCAGCACCTCCGATTCGCCTGCGGCAGAGACATATTGGAAGCTGCCAACACGCAGATGACTCGACGCGACCCGGGCGAGGACCGCGCCGTCCAACACCGTTTCGCGCTGCACCGTGCGCCCGGTGGCGACGACCGACAGTGAGCGGGTGGTCGGAATTCGCAAGGCGTGCATCGCCTCACTGATGACGTACTCGCGCAGCATCGGCCCGACCGCCGCCAGGCCGTCGCCGCCGCGGGCGAACGGTGTGCGGCCCGATCCCTTGAGATGCAGATCGCGCAACCGGCCCTCGGTGTCGACCAGCTCACCCAGCAGCAGGGCGCGCCCGTCGCCGAGGCGTGGCACATAGCCACCGAACTGGTGACCGGCATACCCCTGCGCGACGGGTTCGGCGTCCGCGGGCAGCTGGGTCCCGACGAGAAGCCCGATCCCATCGGGGCCGCGCAGCCATTCGGGGTTCAGGCCGAGCACGGCGGCCAGCGTCTCGTTGAGGACCAGCAGCCGCGGATCGGGGGCGGCTTCGGCCTGCCAGCGCAGCGCGATTTCGGGCACCTCAGTGGCGAATCGGTGGCCGAGGACGACGGTCGTATCGGGCGCAATACTCATTGCTCACCAGCCTACGGACGCCTGAGAACTTGGGTTCGGTAGCTGCTGCGGCGGCGTCTGCTTGGGCGCATGCACAAGATCGCGATGCTCACTGTGGCCGCAGCGGTGACGGCCGGCGTCCTGGCTCCTACCGCCCAGGCAGCGCACTCCAAGATCCAGTTCCTGGCCCCGTCGGGAAACATCGGTTGCCAACTCGGCACCGCGCCCGACGGATCAGCCTTCGCGTGGTGCAAGGCTGACGAGCACAGCTGGATCGCCCCGCAATCCCACACCTGCCCGCGCGGGAACGTCCCCGGCGCCATCGGCGAACCAGGAGGGGAGAACCTCCAGCTCGCCGAGGGGCAGGCGCCGTGCTTCGGATTCGTGATGAGCCAGCTGTTCTTCAGTGGGCAGTACGCGCCGCCGACGCTGCACTACGGCGACCGGCGATCAGTTGGCAGCATCACCTGCACGGTCGATCCCGCCGGAGTGACCTGTGCCGACAGCAAGACGGGCAACGCCTTCCAGATGTCGCGCGACGCCTACACGCTCACCCCGCCAGCGGCTTGAGCCGAACCGGCGTACCGGCCAGCAGCCCCAGTGGGTCGACGTAGTCGGCCCGCGACGCCGGGCCCCACATCGCTCCCCAATGCAGGCAGGCGGCGGCCGGGCAGCCCGCGTGCCCGGGCAGCAACCGACCGAGCACCGTCGACGCGTCGACCAGCTGACCGACCCGGACCACCGCCTCGACCGGTTCGTAGCTGGTGCGCAGCCCGCCGGGATGCGCCAGCGACACCACCGGCCGCCCGGCCAGCGTCCCGGCGAACACCACCGTTGCTGGGCCGGCGGCATAAACGTGCTGGTCAGGCGTCCCCGCCAGGTCCACGCCGCGATGACCGCGCTGCCAATCCGGTGACGGCGCATCGAAGACCCTGGTCACCGCGGGCGGGGGCCGCAGCGGCCACACCAGCCGTCCGACGTCGGCCCGCCCGGGCGGCGCGCACAGCAGCACGGCGCTCGCCAACACCGCAACGACGCGCATCGCTCCAGTTCAGCGGGATATACCGTCGAACGAAAGTCACCGGAGCCCGGGCTGTGGACCGGCGTGCCGCTGTGGACAAAGCACCCCTTCGAGCGGTGTAAACTTTGATCCGCAACTCGCGCGAGCGGGTTGACTTCGCGCGCCTGCTCCGCAAGTTCGCCACGTCGACACTTGCACCACGCATGCCGGTTGGTCTCGTCGGAAACGACGGGTCGGCACGCCTCAGGCGCCAGGGCTTGGCTTCACCCGAAGCCGGGCGACAACCGACACAAAAGGATATGGCCATCATGGCTGTTGTAACCATGAAGCAGCTGCTTGACAGCGGCACCCACTTCGGGCATCAGACCCGACGCTGGAACCCCAAGATGAAGCGGTTCATCTTCACCGACCGCAATGGCATCTACATCATCGATCTGCAGCAGACGCTGACCTACATCGATCAGGCCTACGAGTTCGTCAAGGAGACCGTCGCCCACGGCGGCAGCATCCTGTTCGTCGGCACCAAGAAGCAGGCTCAGGAGTCCATCGCTGACGAGGCCACCCGCGTCGGGATGCCTTATGTCAACCAGCGCTGGCTGGGCGGCATGCTCACCAACTTCTCCACCGTGCACAAGCGTCTGCAGCGTCTCAAGGAGCTCGAGGCGATGGAGCAGACCGGTGGCTTCGAGGGTCGCACCAAGAAGGAAATCCTGATGCTGACCCGCGAGAAGAACAAGCTCGAGCGCAGCCTCGGCGGTATTCGGGACATGCAGAAGGTGCCCTCGGCGATCTGGGTCGTCGACACCAACAAGGAGCACCTGGCGGTCAGCGAGGCCATCAAGCTGGGTATCCCGGTCATCGCGATCCTGGACACCAACTGCGACCCGGATCAGGTCAACTACCCGATCCCGGGCAACGACGATGCGATCCGCTCGGCGGCGCTGCTGACCAAGGTGATCGCCTCGGCGGTTGCCGAAGGCCTGCAGGCCCGCTCGGGTGCGGGCGACAAGTCCGGCTCCGAGGCCGGCGCCGGTGCCGAGCCGCTGGCCGAATGGGAGCAGGAGCTGCTCGCCAGCGCCACCGCGTCGGCCCCCAGCGACGCCGGGCCGGTCGCCACCGAAACCACCACTGAAACTTCTTAGTTCTTAGGGAAGGGCCACATGGCTAACTACACCGCTGCCGACGTCAAGCGGCTTCGGGAGCTCACCGGCGCGGGCATGCTCGACTGCAAGAACGCCCTCGCCGAGAGCGACGGCGACTTCGACAAGGCTGTCGAGGCGCTGCGTATCAAGGGCGCCAAGGACGTCGGCAAGCGCGCCGAGCGCGCCACCGCCGAAGGCCTGGTTGCCGCCAAGGGCGGCGCGCTGATCGAGCTCAACTCCGAGACCGACTTCGTCGCCAAGAACGCCGAGTTCCAGCAGCTGGCCAACGACGTGGTGGATGCCGCCGCGGCCGCCAAGGCCGGCGATGTCGACGCACTCAAGGCCGCCAAGATCGGTGACAAGACGGTCGAGCAGGCCGTCGCGGAGCTCTCGGCCAAGATCGGCGAGAAGCTCGAGCTGCGCCGCGCGGCGTACTTCGACGGCAACGTTGAGGCCTACCTGCACAAGCGGGCTGCCGATCTGCCGCCCGCCGTGGGTGTCCTGGTCGAGTACACGGGCGATAACACAGAGGCCGCGCACGCCGTGGCGCTGCAGATCGCCGCGCTGAAGGCCAAGTACCTCACCCGTGAGGACGTGCCGGAGGACATCGTCGCCAACGAGCGTCGTATCGCCGAGGAGACCGCCAAGGCCGAGGGCAAGCCCGAGCAGGCGCTGCCCAAGATCGTGGAGGGTCGCGTCACCGGCTTCTACAAGGACGTCGTGCTGCTCGATCAGCCGTCGGTGTCCGACAACAAGAAGACCGTCAAGGCGCTGCTCGACGAGGCCGGCGTGACGGTCACCCGGTTCGTCCGCTTCGAGGTCGGCCAGGCCTGACAGAACTTGGGCGGCGCACCAAACCGTCCAATCACAAAACCCCGCGTCACATCCGGCGATCCCGGAGACGCGGGGTTTTGCCATTCTCGGGGAACCGCCGTTATTCAACACGTGCCTGCTAGCGTCGATGGAATGCAGCATGTGAACGCCTACCGCGACGACGCGCTCGGCACCCTGGACGCCGTGGCCCTGGTCGACGCCCTCCGCACCGGTAAGGTCTCCCGCCCCGAATTGGTCGAGGCCGCCATTGCCCGCACCGAGCGGGTCAATCCGATCCTCAACGGGCTCGCGCATGAGACCTTCGAGCGGGCGCTGGCGCGCGCGTACGCGGGCGGCAGCGGCTTCTTCGACGGCGTCCCCACCTACATCAAGGACAACGTCGACGTCGAAGGCATGCCGACGATGCAGGGCACGGACGCCTGGCAGCCGCGGCCTCAGCCCGCGCACGGTGAGTTCGCGAGCCTCTATCTGTCTCTCGGTCTGGTGCCGCTGGGCAAGACCCAGCTCTCGGAATTCGGGTTCAGTGCCTCAGCGGAGCATCCGCGGCTGGGGGCGGTCCGCAACCCCTGGGACACCGACTTCACCGCCGGGGCGTCCTCGTCGGGCTCGGGTGCCTTCGTGGCCGCCGGCGTGGTGCCCATCGCCCATGCCAATGACGGCGGTGGGTCCATTCGAATTCCCGCCGCCTGCAACGGCTTGGTGGGCCTCAAGCCGTCTCGCGGCCGACTGCCGCTGGACAAGATGACCCGGCAGATGCCGGTGCGCATCGTCAACGACGGGGTGCTGACCCGCAGCGTGCGTGACACTGCCGCGTTCTACCGTGAAGCCGAGCGCGTGTGGCGCAACCGCAAGCTGCCACCCATCGGCGCGGTCACCGGGCCCGGCACTACCCGGCTGCGAGTCGCCGTCGTGACCCAATCGGTGCTGCGGCAGGCTGCACCGAGCGTGCGCGACGCCACCCTCAAGACTGCGGAAGTGCTTGCCGGCCTTGGCCATAACGTCGAATACCTCGACCAGCCCCCGGTGCCGCGCTACTTCCTGGACGACTTCCTCTTGTACTGGGCACTGTTGGCGATGACGCTGGTGCGCACCGGGCAGCGGACGTTCGGGGCGAGTTTCGACAAGACCAAGCTGGACAACCTCACCCTCGGCCTCGACCGGTACGCCAGCCGCAACCTGCACAAGTTGCCGATCGCGATCACCCGCCTGCGCAGGCTGCGGCGCGTCACCGCTCGGCTCTATGAAACCTACGACGTGATCCTGATGCCCACGCTGGCCGAGGAAACGCCTCGCATCGGGCACCTGGACCCCACCGCGGACTACCAGCAGATCATCGACCGCCTGATCGACTGGGTGGCATTCACTCCGCTGCAGAACGCCACCGGTGAGCCCGCAATCTCGTTGCCACTGGCCCAATCGGCGTCCGGTATGCCGATGGGCATGATGCTGGCCGGCCCGATCGGGCACGAACGCAGGTTGCTCGAGCTGGCCTACGAACTCGAGGCGGCACAGCCGTGGCCGCGCATCGACAACGCGCAGCAACGCTCCCAGACACCTTGATTTAACAGCTCGGCTGCTCACGTAACTCGAGTGACATCCGCGGATTCGGTGGCCGAAACAGTGCACGCCGAATATTTTCGGTGTGGAAACCTCTTCCTCCACAACGATTTCGCGGCCATCGGTAATCGCCCCTGCTTCCGGGAACAAGACGTTCGTGCGTCTGCTCCGGTTCGTCTGGGCGAACATCCGTCGACGGCCGGAGCGATTTGTGTTGTCGGTCCTCGGTATCGCGCTGGCGATCACATGCGTGACGGTGGTGCGCACGATCTCGTCGAGTTTCGCCATCACCGGCGCCGATTCAGTGACCGACGTGATCGGTGGCGCACAGCTGTGGGCGGTGCCCGCTGCCGGTGTGCACTACGACAGCACCGTGCAGGCCCTCGTGGCCGACGGTCCGGCCCCGGCGATCGACGCCCCTGAGGGGTGGCGGGCGATCAAGACCCTGTCGGGGATCACCGACGTCAACGGGACCCCGGTCTCGTTACGGGGCAATGACGAAAACCCAACCGGTGAAGCCACTTTGGGGGCAGCGGTGGCGCAGCGCCTGGGCCTGCGCGACGGCGACAGCATCACCGTTGGCGGCCAGAGCCTCGCGGTGCGGGTGCGTGGGCAGGGGGAGTCCGTCACGGTGTCGGCGCCATTGGCGCAGTCGGTGGTGGGCAGCAATGGCTGGTGGACGGTCTTCGCACCGCCCGGCCAGGAGAAGAGCCGCAGTCTCGGCACGACATTCGGTGATGCCGTCGGTATGCGGTCGACCTCCGATCCGTCGGTGAAGCCCGATCCGGCCGGCGCCGGACTGATCTATGACACGGTGGGCGGAACCGGCCCGCTGACATTCGATCAGAAATTCTCGGCGCTGTTCTCCGGCAAGGTGACCAGCTCGACGCTGGGCATCATCTCGATCATCGGCCTGGTCCTCGGCTTCATCATCGCAGTGTCGTCCTTCCTCGCGGCCGTGCAGGAACGCCGGCGGGAATTCGGCATCATGTCCAGCATCGGACTGGCCGACGAGGTGCTCTATTTCTTCCTCGTGGAATCCGCGGTGGTGTTCGTGGCCGCCTATGCGCTGGGTGTGTTGACTGCGGGAATCGCTGTGTGGCTGGTGATTCCGGGCATCGCCACTCCGGTGGCCTGGCTGCAGGCAGCCGGGATGGTCGCGGGGTTCCTGCCCGCGATGTCGATCGTCGGCGCGCTGATACCCGTGCACCGCCTCCTTCAAAACCGTCCGGTCGACCTGCTTGGAGCGCGCTGATGATCACGTTCGGACTCTCCTACGGATGGCTGGCGGCGCGTCGGCGGGTTCGCGAGATGGTGCTGCCGATCGTCACCACCGCGACGGGCGCGTTCCTCGTGGTGATCGTCTTCGGGATGTCCGCGGGCATCGGAGAACAGTCGGCCTCGCTCGGCCATGCCGGTGAGATCGGCCGTGCGGTCATCCTGATCGCCATCACCGTGCTGCTGGTCGGTGTCGTCGAAGTCGCCGTGGCCACCACCCGCACGATCGCGCACCGCACCCGCGAACTCGGGGTGCTCGGCGCCACCGGAGTGCCGCGCCGGCCCGTCATCGCCGCGCTGCTGGTCGAACCGGCGGTGGCGGCCACCCTCGGCGCGCTGGTCGGCGTGGTGCTGGCGGTCGTGGCCGCGCTCGTCATGGGCGCTCTCGGTCTGGTGCCCACCGGCGTCTCGGCGACCGGCCTCGCATTCGGTGCGGCGATCGCCGTCGCCGTCAGCATCCTCGCCGCCTCGGCGACCAGTGTCATCCCCACGTGGAACGCGGCGTCGCGTCCCCCCGTCCACTCCCTGTCGACCGGAGGTTAGACATGACCGCAGTCGAAGATGCCGTTCCCGACGTCGCATCGGTGACCGACCCGTCGCCGGTGATCGAGATCAGCGACGTATGGAAGCTGCACAAGCTCGGCGACGAAGTCGTCAAAGCGCTGATCGCCGCCGAATTGACCGTGATGCCAGGCGAATTCGTCTGCCTCATGGGACCCAGCGGAAGCGGCAAGTCGACGCTGCTGAACATCATCGGCGGCCTGGACCGCCCGACGAAGGGCTCGGTGCTGATCGCCGGCCGCGACACCGCCAGGCTTACTGAAAGCCAGTTCGCGGCATTGCGGCACGACACCATCGGGTTCATCTTCCAGAGCTACAACCTGATCCCGTTCTTGTCCGCGGTGGAAAACGTCGAGCTGCCACTGATGTTCGAGCCCTACGACCGCAAAGCGTTGCGCCAGCGGGCGCTGGAGCTCCTCGACCTGGTCGGCTTGAGCCACCGGGTGCACCACCAGCCGACCAAGATGTCGGGCGGCGAGCAGCAGCGCACCGCGATCGCGCGGTCACTGATCAGCAACCCGACGCTCGTACTGGCCGACGAACCGACTGCGAACCTGGACCACCGCACGGGGGAGACGGTGGTGCGCATGCTGCGTGACCTGTGCTCGACACTGGGCGTCACGGTCGTCGCCAGCACCCACGATCCCACGGTGGCCGATGAAGCGAGCCGTGTCGTCCGGATGAGAGACGGACAAATCATCAACTGATCCACAAGGATTGGGAGTAAACACGTATGACGCAACAAATGGACGCGCCGGCGTCTGCTGGGCGTGACAAGCTGCTCACCACAGAGCTCGTCCCCGAGCAGGTGCTGCCGAAGGTGATGACGACCTTCGGGCTCACCGCCACCTACGTCTTCATCATCTGCTGGATCACCGGCTCGTCGATCATGGCGGCCGGCGGCTGGACCGCCATCCCGATGTGGATACTCGGCATCCTCACCTTCCTCATCCCCGCGGGCATGGCGGTCGCCGAACTCGGCAACCTGTGGCCCGGCGAAGGTGGTGTCTACATCTGGGCGACCCGAACCATGGGCGAAACCTGGGGATTCATCGGCGGCTACCTGTCGTGGATTCCGGTGGTACTCAACTCCGCATCCTCACCGGCGATCATCCTGCAGTTCCTGCTGCTGGCCTTCCACGCCGAACTGGGCCTGACGCTGTCGATCATCCTGCAGGTGGCGTTGCTGTGGGCCGTCATCGGCTTGGCGCTGGCGAAACTCGCTGCCAACCAACGCATCATGAACACCGTGTTCGTCGTCTACTGGGCGCTGACCGCGGTCATCTTCATCGCCGGCGTCATCTATGCGTTCCGCAATGGCTCGGCCCAGCCGTTCACTGCGCACGCCGCGCTGGTACCCGACTTCGCCGGTGCCGGCTTCCTGTACGGCACCGTGCTGCTCTATCTGGTCGGCGTCGAGACGCCCTACAACATGGGTGCGGAGTTCCTCTCCGTGCGTAAGAGCGGCCCGAAGATGGTGGTGTACGGATCGATTGCGCTGATCCTGATTTACCTGCTCACCACGCTCGGCACCGTGATGGTGCTGCCGGCCGATCAGGTCGACCCGGTCACCGGCGTCATCGGGATGCTCGGGACAGCTGCGCCCAAGGGCGTGATGGAAGTGGCTGCCGTCGTGCTGGCCTGCATCGTCTTCGTGGCGCTGATGAGCTACCAGGTCACGTATTCGCGGTTGATCTTCGTCTCCGGCCTGGAGCGTCACCTGCCGCGCATCTTCACCCACCTCAACCCGCGCACGCGCAACCCGGTCACCGCGGTGCTGATCCAGGGCGTGCTCTCCTCGCTGCTGATCGTCGGGCTGTACTCGCAGAGCAGCATGGCCAACGTCACGGTGTTCCTGCAGGGCGGTCTGTCCATCGCCTGGCTGATCTCGGGGTTCTTCTTCCTGGTCCCGGTCATCATCGCGCGCAAGAAGTACGCCGATCGCTATGCCGCCGAGAAGTTCTGGCGTATCCCCGGTGGAATGGTCGGGGTGTGGATCACGATCGTCATCGGTTCGCTCGGCACGATCGGCGGTGTGTACTACTCGTTCGCCAAATCGTGGATCAAGGACGTGCCCGACAGCACCTGGATGGTGTGGACCGGCAGCATCGCGGCGGGCATGTTCGCCCTCGGCGTGGTCGTCTACATCTTCGGCCGGCGATCAGCACACAAGATGACCTCCGAAGACGCACTGGCCCATCTGGCCGTGCTGGATCTCAAAAAATCCGAAACATCAAGCCCTGAGGCGGTTTAGCTCGAATGACCATGGACAGCACCGTGCTGAGCACGGCAACGACCGATGACCGTGCCGGTTACCCTCTGGACCCCCTCAGCGGGGCCGAAATCCAGGCAGCGGCCACGATCGTCAAAGAATCCGACTATGCCACTCCGACACTGAAGTTCGTGATGATCCAGCTCGCCGAGCCGGACAAGAACGAGCAGTTGACCTTCGAGTCGCTGACCGATGTGCCGCGGCGCGCGTTCTGCACCATGTACGACGCCGCAGCCAAGCTCGTCTACGAATCGGTCGTCGACATCGGTGCCCGGGTGGTGGAGTCCTGGACCGCGATTCCCGGGCGTTTCCCGTCGTATCTGGTCGAGCACATGACGGGAGTGGAGGAGGTGGTCCGCGCCGATCCGCGGTGGCAGGAGGCAATGCTCAAGCGCGGCATCACCGACTTCGACCTGGCCATGATCGACCCCTGGCCCGCCGGCTATTACGGTGCGCAGGACCACTACGAGAATTCGCCGCTGATCTGCCGGCCGTTGACGTTCATGCGAGCCGCGCCATCCGAGCACGGCTACGCGCGCCCGGTCGAAGGGGTGATCGTCACCTTCGACCTCGACACCATGACGGTGCTCGACGTCGAGGACCACGGCGTCGTTCCGCTACCGCCCAAGGCGGGCAACTACTCGGCGCAATTCATGTTCGACGCCGACAACCGGCCGGCGTTCACCGAGTTTCGTGACGATGTCAAGACCATCGAGATCACCCAGCCGGACGGGCCGAGCTTCACCGTCGACGGCTGGAAGGTGCAGTGGCAGAAGTGGTCTCTGCGTGTCGGTTTCAACCCGCGCGAGGGATTGACGCTTCACGAGGTGACCTATACCGACCGGGGTGAGACCCGTCCCATCCTGTACCGGGGATCGCTCTCGGAAATGGTGGTGCCCTACGGCGACACGTCGCCAACCCACTGGAACAAGAACGTGTTCGACATGGGTGAAGTGGGCATGGGGTTCTCGGCCAACCCGCTGACGTTGGGCTGCGACTGCCTGGGAGAGATCTTCTACTTCGACGGCACCGTCAACGATTCCGACGGCAACGCGGTGACGATCCCGAACGCGATCTGCATGCACGAGGAGGATTACGGAATCTCCTGGAAACACACGGATTTCCGTACCGGTGAGGTCGAGGTCCGGCGCTCACGGCGGCTCGTCGTGTCGATGATCTGCACCGTGGGCAACTACGAGTACGGATTCTTCTGGTATTTCTACAACGACGCGTCGATCGAGGTCGAGGTCAAACTCTCCGGCGTGCTCACCACAGGTGCGGTCGAGGACGGCGAGTCGCCGCGGTGGGGCAAGCTCGTCGCCCCGGGCATCTATGGTCCGAACCACCAGCACTTCTTCAACTTCCGACTCGACATGACCGTCGACGGTGCGAAAAACAGTGTCTACGAGGTGGATTCGGTTGTGGAGCCCGATCCGGAGCTCAACCCACACAAGAACGCCTGGATCACCAAGGACACGTTGGTCGCCTCGGAAGCCGAAGGCGCCCGGGACTGGAACTGGAACACCGGCCGGTACTGGAAGGTCACCAACCCGTCCAAGAAGAACGAACTCGGCAGCCCGGTGGCCTACAAGCTGGTGCCGCGAGAGATCGTTCCGGTGATGGTGCAGGAAGGCTCCTACATCTACGACCGGGCGAAATTCGTCCAGCACAACCTGTGGGTGACGAAGTACGACCCGGCCGAGAAGTTCGCCGCCGGCGATTACATGTATCAGTCGGCGGACGCCCAGGGGCTGCCAGAGTTCGTCGCCGACGACGCTCCGCTGGACGACACCGATGTGGTGCTGTGGTACACCCTCGGCGCTCACCACATCGTCCGGCCGGAGGACTGGCCGGTGATGCCGTGCGCGTACGTGGGTTTCCATCTGAAGCCGATCGGCTTCTTCGACGGCAACCCCGCGCTGGACCTGCCGCCGTCACCGCCGAAGGCGTGCCACGCCCATCACTGAGGCAGCCGGCGGCTGATCTAGCGTGACCCGAGGGCGGCGAGAATCGTTCGGAATTCTCGCCGCTGCTCGGGGGACAGGTCGACCATCAGCCGCTGCTCGGCCGCGCGTACTCCGGTGTCGGTGCGCTCCAACAGCTCCACACCCGAGCGGGTCAGCTTCGCGGGCAGCGAGCGTCCCGACGCCACGGTGTCCGGGCGAGTGACCAGCCCGCGTTCCTCGAGGCTGCGCAGCACCATGTTCATCGCCTGTGGCGACACTCCGGTGTCGCGGGCCAGTTCAGCGTTGGAGCGGTCGGGGAACCGGGACAGAATTCGCATGCAGATGTATTGCGGGAACGAGAGGCCGGCCGGTTCGAGCGCGGTGGTGCTCACTTCGGCGCGCAGCGCGGAGGCCACCCGGTGCAGCAGGTAGCCCAGCGGCTCGTCGTGACCTGCACCCATGTCAAGTATATTGACATATATCAACTTCGTTGATAGTCGTGGAGTATGACCACAGAAGATCTCTTCGATACGGCCTACCGGCAGTCGGCTCCGGAGTTCGCGGGCTTTCGTCCGCCGTGGAGCATCGACGAACCCCAACCCGAAATCGCCGCGCTGATCGAGCAGGGCAAGTTCCACGGCGACGTCCTCGACGCCGGTTGCGGGGAGGCGGCGGTCTCGATGTATCTTGCCGAACGCGGCTTCACCACCGTCGGCCTTGATCTTTCGCCCACGGCGATCGAGCTCGCCCGCGCCGAGGCCGCCAAGCGTGGCCTCGCCAACGCCAGCTTCGAGGTCGCCGATATCAGCGACTTCGGCGGCTACGACGGCAGATTCGGCACGATCGTCGACTCGACGCTGTTCCATTCGATGCCCGTGGAGCTCCGCGACGGTTATCAGCGCTCGATCGTGCGCGCGGCCGCACCCGGGCCGTCCTACTTCGTCCTGGTCTTCGACGCCCGAGCGATGCCCGCCAACGGGCCCGCGCATCCGGTGACCGACGACGAGCTGCGCGCCGCCGTCGAACCGTACTGGGTGATCGATGACATTCGGCCCGCACGCATCCACGCGAACGTGCCAGAAGAGATGGCGCACATGGTCGAGTTCGCCGGCGGGGATCTGCGCGACGAACCGAAGGGCCGCAAGTCGATGCCGGCCTGGTTGCTTCAAGCGCATCTCGGCTGAGAGCCGGGTGTCGTAGTCTCACCGACATGGAACTACTACGCCATGTAGTTGTGCTGGTGCACATCGTCGGGTTCGCCGTCACGTTCGGCGCCTGGGCGGCCGAGGCGGCGGCTCGACGCTTTCGCACCACCAGGTTGATGGACTACGGCCTGCTGATCTCACTGCTCACCGGTGTGGCGCTGGCCGCGCCGTGGCCGGCCGGAATTGTCTTGAACTACCCAAAAATTGGGGTCAAGCTCGCCATCCTCGTGCTGATCGGCGGTCTGCTCGGAATGGGCAACGCCCGCCAGCGCCGCACCGGGGAGCCCGTGCCGCGTCCGGTCTTCGCCTCGATCGGGGTCTTATCGTTCGCCGCGGCGGGTATCGCTGTGCTGTGGTGACGTGCGCACCAGGCACAACCCGGGAAATCGGCAGTTGGCGCGATGAGGCAGGATGGAAGTGCCGTCCCGAATGTCGCCGGGATGGCACTCTCATGCCAGGAGTCCGACTAGTCCGAGGAGTCTGATGGGGGAGACGGCCAGCAGCAACGGTGCCGACGCGACGCCTTCGCGGGAGATCCGCCCGCAGTATCGGCGGGTGCTGCTCAAGCTCGGTGGGGAGATGTTCGGCGGCGGCTCGGTCGGGCTCGATCCCGACGTCGTCGCCCTCGTCGCCCGCCAGATCGCGGAGGTGGTGCGCAGCGGCGTGCAGGTCGCGGTCGTGATCGGCGGCGGCAACTTCTTCCGCGGTGCACAGCTGCAGCAGCGCGGCATGGAACGCACCCGCTCGGACTACATGGGCATGCTGGGTACGGTGATGAACAGCCTTGCGCTGCAAGACTTCCTGGAGAAGGAAGGCATCGTCACCCGAGTGCAGACCGCCATCACCATGGGCCAGGTCGCCGAGCCCTACATCCCGCTGCGCGCGGTTCGCCACCTCGAGAAGGGCCGGGTCGTCATCTTCGGCGCCGGCATCGGACTGCCCTACTTCTCCACCGACACCACCGCCGCGCAGCGCGCCCTGGAAATCCGCGCCGACATCGTGTTGATGGCCAAGGCGGTCGACGGCGTCTTCACCGCCGACCCGCGCCAGGACCCGGAGGCGCAGATGCTCACCGAGATCACCCACCGCGAGGTCATCGATCGCGGCCTGCAGGTGGCCGACGCGACGGCGTTCAGCTTGTGCATGGACAACGGCATGCCGATCCTGGTCTTCAACCTGCTCACCGACGGGAATATCGCCCGGGCGGTCGCAGGTGAGAAGATCGGAACTCTGGTCAGCGGCTGAGGAGGACCAATTGATTCCGCCGACGACGATGCAGAGCGAAGCGATGAGGAGGAGTGGCGCATGATCGAAGAGGCGCTCTTCGACGCCGAAGAGAAGATGGAGAAGGCCGTCGCGGTGGCCCGCGACGACTTGGCGTCCATCCGAACCGGACGCGCCAACCCCGGCATGTTCGCGCGCGTCGTCGTCGACTACTACGGTTCACCGACGCCCATCACGCAGCTCTCGAGCGTCAACGTGCCCGAGGCGCGGATGGTCGTCATCAAGCCCTACGAGGCCTCGCAGCTCCGCGCCATCGAGGACGCGATCCGCAACTCGGATTTGGGTGTGAACCCCACCAACGACGGCAACATCATTCGGGTGTCGATCCCTCAGCTGACCGAGGAACGCCGCCGCGATCTGGTCAAGCAGGCCAAGTCCAAGGGTGAGGACGCCAAGGTGTCGGTGCGCAACGTGCGCCGCCGCGCCATGGAGGAACTGCACCGCATCCGCAAGGACGGCGAGGCCGGCGAGGACGAGGTCGGTCGCGCGGAGAAGGACCTCGACAAGGCCACCGCCACCTACGTCGGTCAGATCGACGAGCTGGTCAAGCACAAGGAAGGCGAATTGCTGGAGGTGTAGCCACCTTTCAGCAACGCATCGAAGTGGCGGAAACCGATACCGGCGGCGCGGCCGCGCAGCCAGCGCCCAAGAGCTCGCGCGCCGGGCGTGATCTGCCCGCTGCGATCGCCGTCGGCGTCGTGCTCGGCGCGATGGCGATCGGCAGCCTGCTGTTCGCGCCGAAATGGTGGTTGCCGCTGCTGGCCATCGCGATCGCGATTGCCACCCACGAAGTGGTGCGCCGGCTTCGTGAACACGGTTATGCGATGCCCGTCGTCCCGCTGCTGCTCGGTGGCCAGGCGATGATTTGGCTGGCCTGGCCGTGGGGAGTGGCGGGGACACTCGGTGCCTACGGCGGCACGATTGTGGTGTCGATGGTGTGGCGCCTGGTCGGCCAGGGTCTGCGCGAGCAGCCGGTCAACTATCTGCGTGACATCGCCGCGACGGTGCTGCTGGCCACCTGGGTGCCGCTCTTCGCGAGCTTCACCTCGCTGTTGATCTTCCAGGACCACGGCGGAGTCCGGGTCTTCATCGTCATCGCCACCGTCGTCTTCGCCGACATTGGCGGCTACATCGCCGGCGTGCTGTTCGGTAAGCATCTGCTGGCCCCGGCGATCAGCCCCAAGAAATCGTGGGAGGGACTCGGCGGCTCACTGCTGTTCGGTATCACCGCGGCGGTGCTTTCCGTCACCTTCCTGCTGCACAAGCCGGCCTGGGTCGGCCTGCCGCTCGGGCTGATGCTGGTGATCACCGGCGTGCTCGGCGATCTGGTCGAGTCGCAGGTCAAACGCGACCTGGGCATCAAGGACATGGGGACGTTGCTGCCGGGCCACGGCGGAATCATGGACCGCATCGACGCGATGTTGCCGTCGGCGGTCGCCGGCTGGATCGTGCTGACGCTGCTGGTGTAGTCCGTCCGTCCGCGATACTGGACGTAATGAAACAAGAGCTGGTCTTCGAGGCACCGCGGCGTGGGTTACCGCCGCGGCACTTCGGCGACCTCGATGCGGACGGCCGCGCGGCCGCGGTGGCCGAACTCGGTCTTCCGGCGTTTCGCGCCAAGCAGTTGGCGCAGCAGTACTACGGGCGGCTGCTGGCCGATCCGCAGCAGATGACCGACCTGCCCGCCGCAGTCCGCGACGCATGCGCCGACGCACTCTTCCCGCAGCTGCTCTCGGTGGCCCGCGAGATCGAGTGCGACAAGGGGGAGACCCGAAAGACGTTGTGGCGCGCCCACGATGGCACCACGTTCGAGTCGGTGCTGATGCGCTACCCCAACCGCAACACCGTCTGTATCTCGTCGCAGGCCGGCTGCGGCATGGCGTGCCCGTTCTGCGCGACCGGCCAAGGCGGGCTGACCCGCAACCTGAGCACCGCCGAGATCCTCGAGCAGGTGCGAGCGGCGGCGGTGACGCTGCGCGACGAGTTCGGCGATCGCCTGTCGAACATCGTGTTCATGGGCATGGGCGAGCCACTGGCCAACTACAACCGGGTGCTGGCCGCGGTGCGGCGCATCACCGCCGCGGCGCCGGAGGGCTTCGGGATCTCGGCCCGGTCGGTGACGGTGTCGACCGTCGGGCTGGCGCCGGCCATCCGCAAACTCGCCGACGAACACCTCGGGGTGACGCTGGCGCTGTCGCTGCACACGCCCGACGACGAACTGCGCGACACCCTCGTGCCGGTGAACAACCGCTGGAAGGTCAGCGAAGTGTTGGACGCCGCGCGCTATTACGCCGACCAGACCGGCCGCCGGGTGTCGATCGAGTACGCGCTGATCCGCGATGTGAATGACCAGCCGTGGCGGGCTGACCTACTGGGCAAGAAGTTGCATCAGGCGCTCGGCCCGCTGGCGCACGTGAATCTGATTCCGCTCAACCCGACACCGGGCAGCGAATGGGATGCCAGCCCCAAGCCGGTGGAACGTGAGTTCGTCCGGCGGGTTCGTGCGCAGGGCGTGTCGTGCACGGTGCGTGATACCCGCGGGCGGGAGATCGCGGCGGCCTGCGGTCAGCTCGCCGCCAGCGGGTAGTCGAAGGAGTCACCACGCTTGTAGCCCGCCTCTGAGCGACAACTGGTGTGCTGCGACTGGGTGGTTCACGAAGTTGAACTCACGCAGAAGAATTCCGAGTAACCCTCTGCGTAGCTTCAGTTTCGCGAGAGCCTGCGTTGCTGGGAGGCGGACACCGAACGTGCCTGCCCTAGACGCAGCTGAGCTGCGGTAAGGGGAAAGCCGGTGGCCTGAAGCGCCTAGCGGATCCAGCCGCGGCGACGGCCCCACCAGTCGCGGACGGTCGCACCGAACACCAGGACCGCGAACACGATCAGCACGTAATCCTCGACGTGGCCGACGTGATTACCCTTCAGCATCGCCAGCAGGAACAGCGTGACGAAGATGCCGAGCGCGTGCCAGGTGCGCGGGTTGATCTTGCTCCAACCCCAGGCGGCCGAGGGTACGTCGGCCGGATCGACCTCTGTGTAGCGCTCCACCTCGGTGCTGACCATTGCGGCTCCTGTCTAGCGACGGCAACTGCCGGTAATTCTGGCACACGCCGTCAGCGCGGGCTCAGCCGATCTGGCCGTAGCGGCGCAACGCCTCGGCGCGCTCGGCGGCGTGGTCGACGATCGGCTCCGGGTAACCGGGCGGCGGGCCGCCTTTGAGTTTGTGGACGTCGTCGACATCGGCCAGCTCCGGCACCCAGCGCCGCACGTAGTCGCCGTTGGGGTCGAACTTCTGCCCCTGCGCGGTCGGGTTGAACACCCGGAAGTACGGCGCCGCGTCGGTGCCGGAGCCCGCACACCACTGCCAGCCGTGCTGATTGTTGGCCATGTCCCCGTCGACCAGCTGCTCGAGAAACCACTGTGCGCCCCACTGCCATGGCAGGTGCAGATCCTTGACCAGAAACGACGCCACGATCATCCGCACCCGGTTGTGCACGAAGCCCGAGTCGCGCAGCTGGCGCATCCCCGCGTCGACGATCGGAAATCCGGTGCGACCCTCCTTCCAGGCTTCGAACGCCTTCTTGGCCTCCGGGCCAGTGTCGACCTCGATGGCGTCGAAGTTGCGGTTCCAGTTCCACCAGGCGCTGTCCGGCCACCGGTCGAGAACGGCGGCGTAGAAATCGCGGAACGCCAGCTCGCGCAGATACGTGGCCGGGCCCTGAGCGCGAAAGCTCAAATCGGCGGCCATCGTCCGCGGATGGATCGTGCCGAATTTCAAATGCGCCGACATACGGCTGGTGCCCGGCTTGTCCGGACGGTTGCGGTCCTCGGTGTAGTCGGCCAGGCCCGAGTCGACGAACTCCGCCCAGCCGGCCAGCGCCGCAGCTTCACCGGCTGCGAGATCCAGGTCGGCGCCCGGGTCGGGAGCCTCGACCCGCAGCTTCGACACCCACCCCGCAGGGTCGATCCAGCTCACCGTCGCCGACGCCGAGGGCGCGGGTTTGCGCCAGCCGACCTCACGCCACTTGGCGAGGAACGGAGTGAACACCTTGTACGGGGTTCCGTCGTCCTTGGTGACCCGGCCCGGGGCGACGAGGTACGGCGAACCGGTGGGCTGTAACGTCGCTCCGGCTTCGTCCAGGGCGGCCTTCACCGCCGCGTCGCGTCGCACTCCGAACGGGCTGAAGTCGGCCGAGACATGCACCTCGGTGGCATCGATCTGCTTGCACAACACTGGGATTCGTTCCTCGGGTCGCCCGCGGGTGATCAGCAGCCGGCCTTCGAGGGCGTCGGAGAGTGCGCGCAGGGAATCGCCGAGGAACTGCAGGCGTCGGGGGCCCGACGACTTCTCCAGCCGCGGATCCAGTACGAAGCAGGCGAGGACCTCGTTCCCGTCGGCGGCGGCCTCCAGCAAGGGAGGCAGATCGTGCAGGCGCAGGTCGCGGCGGAACCACAGCAGTGTGGGCATGTTTCTATGCTGCCGTCTCCGGGAATGGGGAAGCGTGACCACTGAGCATCATCACGGCTTGCAGAAGACCCTGAAGCTGCACTCGGTCGTGCTCTTCGGTCTGGCCTACATGGCGCCAATCATCGTTCTGGG
Organism: Mycolicibacterium crocinum; assembly: GCF_022370635.2. Next base: position 2,335,558 of record NZ_CP092362.2, read on the forward strand.
CATCTTCGGCGTGATCGCCGAGAAGTCCAACGGCGCCAGCGCCGGTTCCTACCTGCTGGCGACCGTGGCGATGTTGTTCACCGCCCTGAGCTACGGGTTGATGGCCAAGCATTATCCCGTCTCGGGCTCGGCCTACACCTACGTCCGCAAGTCGCTCGACGCCCGGCTGGGATTCGTTGTCGGCTGGGCGATCTTGTTGGACTACCTGTTCCTGCCGCTGGTGATCTGGCTCATCGGCGGGGCGTATCTGTCCGGTGAGTTCCCCGGGGTGCCGTTCTGGGTGTGGATCGTCGCGTTCATCATCATCACCTCGACGCTCAACATCGTCGGGCTCAAGGTCGCCGACCGCACCAACTTCGTGTTGATGACCTTCCAACTGCTCATCCTCGCCATCTTCGTCGCGCTTTCGATCGCGCATCTGGTCTCCCACTCTGAAACATTGGTCTCCACAACACCTTTCACGGGCGCGGGCGGCTTCGCCGCGATCGCGGCCGGTGCCGCCGTCTCCGCGTACTCGTTCCTGGGTTTCGACGCGGTGAGCACGTTGACCGAGGAGACCTACGACGCGGAGAAGACGATCCCGCGGGCGATCGTGTTGGTCGCGTTGATCGGCGGTGCGATCTTCGTGGTCGTCTCGTACTTCGTCACGCTGGTGTCCCCGGGCGGCACGTTCGACAACGTCGACTCGCTGGCCGAAGACATCGCCAAGAACATCGGCGGCAGCCTGTTCGGTGCGGTGTTCCTGGCGGCGCTCATCCTCGGCCAGTTCACCTCCGGGCTCGCGGCGCAGGCCGCGGTGTCGCGGCTGCTCTATGCGATGGGTCGTGACGGTGTGCTGCCCCGACGGGTGTTCGCGATGATCCTCGAGCGGTTCCACACCCCGGCGGCCAACATCGTGCTCGTCGGCATCATCGGGCTGGCCGCGATCTTCCTCGACGTGGCCACCTCGACGTCATTCATCAACTTCGGCGCGTTCACCGCGTTCGCTCTGGTGAACGTCGCCGTCATCGGTTACTTCGTCCGCCACCGCTCTGACCGCCTCAACCCGTGGCGCTACGTCCTGCTGCCGGCCGCGGGAGTCATCATCGACGTCTACCTGCTGACCCAACTCGACGAGAAGGCCCTCATCCTGGGCCTGAGCTGGCTGGGCATCGGCATCGTCTACCTGCTGGTGCTCACCCGGGGACTGACCCGCACGCCGCCGGAGCTGTCGATCGACGACGCCGGCTGACGTGCGGGTCCCGCCGGATTACTGCGCCGGCGGCATCAGCACCGTGTCGATCAGGTACACCGTCGCGTTGGCGGTGCGCACTCCACCGCACACCACGTTGGCCCCGTTGACCTGAAGGTGATCGCCCGAACCGGTGACGGTCAGCTCCTGGCCCTGGACCGTCGTGTGGGTGCCCACCACCTGGTTCGGCGACGCCTGGCCGGGAACTACGTGGTAGGTCAGGATCGAGGTCAGCAAGTCCTTATTGGTCTTGAGCGCATCGATGGTGGCCGGATCGATCTTCGCGAAGGCGTCGTCCGTCGGCGCGAAGACGGTGAACTGGCCGCCGTTGAGGGTGTCGACGAGGTTCACCTCCGGGTTCAGCTTGCCGGACAACGCCGCCGTCAGGGTGGTCAGCATCGGATTGTTGGAGGCCGCAACGACTACCGGTGCCATGGACATGCCGCTGATTGAACCGGGGCCGGTGGGAACCTGCTGGGCATACGCCGCGCAACCCGGCCCGACCGGACCGCTGTGATTGTCGGCGACGGCGACGGGGCTCAGCGCCACCGACAGGCCGAAAGCCGTGGCCGCGGTGAGACCGGCCAGCGAGCCCGCCTTCTTGGACATCTTCATCGACATTCGATCATTCCTTTCGTCATGCGTTGCGCTGGAAGAGGTTCAGCGCACCATTCGGGATTTGTTGTGGTCGTCGCGTGAATCGGCTGGATCACTGGGCAGGGGGCATCAACACCGTGTCGATGAGGTAGACGGTCGCGTTCGCGGTCTGAACACCGCCGCAGACGACCTTCGCGTCGTTGACCTTCAGGTCGTTACCCGACCCGGTCACGGTGACGGTCGCACCCTGGACGGTCTTGTGCTCTCCCACGACCTGAGCGGGACTCGCCTGCGCCGGAACCACGTGGTAGGTCAGGATCGAGGTCAGCAGGTTCGAATCGGTCTTGAGCTTCTCGATGGTGGCGGGATCGATCTTGGCGAACGCGTCGTCGGTGGGAGCGAAGACCGTGAACTGGCCGCTGTCGAGAGTCTGGACCAGGTTGACATTCGGGTTGAGCTTGCCCGTCAGCGCCGACGTCAAGGTCTTCAGCAGCGGGTTGTTGCTCGCCGCCACCGTCACCGGGTCCTTCGACATGCCGGCGACCGAACCGGGTCCCGTTGGCACCTGCTCGGCGTAGCTCGCGCAGCCGGGGCCGACCAGCGAGCCGGCCGGTGCCGCTGCCGCCGACGTGGTCGTGGTGGTGCTGGTGGTGGCCGCCGCGCTGGTGGTCGACGACGACTCGGCCGTTGTACTGCTGGTGGACGAGCAGCCGGCGAAGAGTACGGCGGCCGCCGTCAGCCCGGCGGCGCTCAGTACGGTGCGGTGAAATGCCATAGGTGACTCCCTTGTCGTGTGGATCTGTTCCGGTTGGTCCCCGACCGGTTTTGGCAACGCACAGGCAATTCGGAAGCCCCCACGCCGAGGATCGGTCGGGACGGGTCCGTGTCACACATGTGTCACATCCGTCTCCTTGCTTCAAAGCACCCAGCCACACGCGGCACAATTGATGGGTGAGCCCCGCCAACCGTCTCCGGGTCCTGATCCTGGGCAGTACCGGTTCCATCGGAACCCAGGCGCTGGAGGTCATCGCCGAGAACCCGGACCGCTTTGACGTCGTCGGTCTGGCCGCCGGCGGCGGGAACCCGGACCTGCTGGCCCGGCAGCGTGCCGAGACCGGCGTGACCAACGTCGCCGTCGCCGACCCAGCCGCGGCCGAGAAAGTCGGGGACGTCGCGTACAGCGGACCCGACGCGGTGACCCGGCTGGTGCAGGAAACCGAGGCCGACGTCGTGCTCAACGCCCTGGTCGGGGCGCTGGGACTGGAGCCCACCCTGGCCGCGCTGGCCACCGGCGCACGGTTGGCGCTGGCGAATAAGGAATCCCTGGTCGCCGGCGGACCGCTGGTCGTCAAGGCAGCGCAGCCCGGCCAGATCGTGCCCGTCGACTCCGAACATTCGGCACTGGCCCAGTGCCTGCGCTCCGGCACCGCCGGCGAGGTCGCCAAGCTGGTGCTGACCGCGTCGGGCGGTCCGTTCCGCGGCTGGTCGGCCGCACAACTCGAGCCCGTCACACCCGAGCAGGCCGGCGCCCACCCCACCTGGAACATGGGTCCGATGAACACGCTGAACTCGGCGTCGCTGGTCAACAAGGGTCTCGAGCTGATCGAGACGCACCTGCTGTTCGGCGTGCCCTACGAGCGCATCGAGGTCGTGGTGCATCCGCAGTCGATCGTGCACTCGATGGTGACGTTCACCGACGGCTCGACGATCGCCCAGGCCAGCCCGCCGGACATGAAGCTCCCGATCTCGCTGGCGCTGGGCTGGCCGGACAGGGTGCCGAATGCGGCCGCGGCCTGCGACTTCACCACGGCGTCGACGTGGGAGTTCGAGCCTCTCGACGCCTCGGTGTTCCCGGCCGTCGACCTGGCCCGGCACGCCGGAGAAACCGGTGGCTGCCTGACCGCGGTCTACAACGCCGCCAATGAAGAGGCCGCCGCGGCCTTCCTCGACGGCCAGATCACCTTCCCGGCCATCGTGCGAACAATCGCCGACGTGCTGCACGCTGCGGACCAGTGGGTCGCCGAACCAGCTACCGTGGAGGAAGTACTTGACGCGCAGCGCTGGGCTCGGCAACGGGCTCGCGAGGCCGTCACACAGGAGGTCGCTTCAATCCGATGATGTTCGTTATCGGCATCGCGCTGTTCGCACTGTGCATCCTCATCTCGGTGGCGCTGCACGAGTGCGGCCACATGTGGGTGGCGCGCGCCACCGGAATGAAGGTGCGCCGCTACTTCGTGGGCTTCGGACCGACCCTGTGGTCGACGCACCGGCCCAACAAGCTCGGGTCCACCGAGTACGGCGTCAAGGCCGTCCCGCTCGGAGGCTTCTGCGATATCGCCGGCATGACGTCGGTGGAGGAACTCAAGCCAGAAGAGCGCCCCTACGCGATGTTCCGGCAGGACACCTGGAAGCGGGTCGCGGTGCTGTTCGCTGGGCCGGCGATGAACTTCATCATCGGTCTGGTGCTGATCTACGGGATCGCCGTCGTCTGGGGCCTGCCGAATCTCCATCAGCCCACGAACGCGATGGTTGGCGAAACCGCTTGTGTCGCACCGCAAGTGAGCAAAGACAAGGCGGGAGACTGCACCGGGCCAGGGCCGGCGGCACTGGCGGGAATCAAGAAGGGCGACGTCATCACGAAGGTCGGCGACGCCCGGGTCGGCACCTTCGACGAGCTCGTCGCCGCGGTGCGCAAGGTGAACGGCCCCACAGTGTTCACCGTCGACCGTGTCGAGAACGGGCAGTCCCGCGAGTTCACCACCACCGTCGACGTCACCGCGACGCAGCGGTGGACCTCCAAAGATGCGACCGCGCCGACCACCGTCGGCGCCATCGGCGTCGCGCCGGAAGTTTTTGCGCCCACGCAATACAACCCGCTGTCGGCGGTACCCGCCACGTTCGCGTTCACCGGTGACCTGGCCGTCGAACTCGGCAAGTCGCTGGCCAAGATCCCGACCAAGGTCGGCGCGCTGGTGCACTCCATCGGCGGCGGCGAGCGTGACCCCGAGACCCCGATCAGCGTCGTGGGCGCCAGCATCATCGGCGGCGACACCGTCGATCACGGGCTGTGGGTGGCGTTCTGGTTCTTCCTGGCCCAGCTGAACTTTGTGCTCGGCGCGATCAACCTGGTTCCGCTGCTGCCGTTCGACGGCGGCCACATCGCGATCGCGGTCTTCGAGAAGATCCGCAATCTCGTCCGATCGGCGCGCGGCAAAGTCGCCGCGGCGCCGGTCAACTACCTGAAGCTGATGCCCGCCACCTACGTGATCCTCGTCGTGGTGGTCGGCTACATGCTGTTGACCGTCACCGCCGACCTGGTCAACCCGATCCGACTGTTCCAGTAGGAGAACCCACGTGACATCCATTGGCCTGGGCATGCCCGCCCCGCCGGCGCCCGTGCTGGCGCCGCGCCGACAGACCCGACAGCTCATGGTGCGCGACGTCGGCGTCGGCAGCGACTACCCGATCTCGGTGCAGTCGATGTGCACCACCAAGACCCATGACGTGAACTCGACGCTGCAGCAGATCGCCGAGCTGACGGCCGCGGGCTGCGACATCGTCCGGGTGGCGTGCCCGCGCCAGGAAGACGCCGACGCGCTGTCCGAGATCGCCAAGCACAGCAACATTCCGGTGATCGCCGACATCCACTTCCAGCCCAAGTACATCTTCGCCGCGATCGACGCAGGCTGTGCGGCGGTGCGCGTCAACCCGGGCAACATCAAGGAGTTCGACGGGCGGGTCGGCGAGGTCGCCAAGGCCGCGGGCGCCGCAGGCATTCCGATCCGGATCGGGGTCAACGCCGGCTCACTGGACAAGCGGTTCCTGGAGAAGTACGGCAAGGCCACCCCGGAGGCGCTCGTCGAGTCTGCGCTGTGGGAAGCCTCGCTGTTCGAGGAGCACGGCTTCGGCAACATCAAGATCAGCGTCAAGCACAACGACCCCGTCGTCATGGTCGCTGCCTACGAGCAGCTGGCCGAAAAGTGCGACTATCCCTTGCATCTCGGCGTGACCGAGGCCGGGCCGGCGTTCCAGGGCACGATCAAGTCGGCGGTCGCGTTCGGTTCGCTGTTGTCGCGGGGAATCGGCGACACGATCCGCGTCTCGCTGTCGGCACCGCCGGTTGAGGAAGTCAAGGTCGGCATCCAGATCCTCGAGTCGCTGAACCTGCGACCGCGCGGTCTGGAGATCGTGTCCTGCCCCTCGTGTGGCCGGGCTCAGGTCGACGTCTATACGTTGGCCAATGCGGTGTCGGCGGGTCTGGACGGGCTCGATGTGCCGTTGCGGGTGGCCGTGATGGGCTGCGTCGTCAACGGTCCGGGCGAGGCCCGCGAGGCCGATCTCGGCGTGGCGTCGGGCAACGGCAAGGGACAGATCTTCGTCAAGGGCGAAGTCATCAAGACCGTGCCGGAAGCGCAGATCGTCGAGACGCTGATTGAAGAGGCAATGAGACTCGCCTCCGAGATCGGCGACGCCCAGCGCGGCACGGATACATCTGCCAGCGGTTCGCCGGTCGTGACCGTAAGCTGATGGCGTAACCCGCCGGGGTTGTCGATCCGCAGAAAGTAACGCCCATGTCGGCTCCGCCACTGTTCCGTCTGGTCGACGAACGACGGGTTTCAGTGGCGCGCGACGCCGCGGCGGTGGGCCGCGTGCTCGCCGACGATCCGGTGGCCTCCTGCATGGTGGCGGCCCGGGTCGCCGAGCATGGGGTGGAACCGCAGGCCATCGGCGGAGAGCTGTGGACGCGCCGTCGCGCGGACGAATCGCTGTGTTACGCCGGGGCCAACCTGATCCCGCTGCGCGGTGCGCAGCCCGACCTGCATGCATTCGCCGATAAGGCGATGAGCACCGCGCGCCGCTGCTCGTCTCTGGTCGGGCGGGCCGAGTTGGTGCTACCGATGTGGGATCGTCTGCAGCACGCGTGGGGACCCGCCCGCGACGTCCGCGACCGTCAACCACTCATGGCGCTGGGGGTGGCGCCGTCGTCCCGGATCGACCCGGCGGTGCGACGCGTGCGAGTCGACGAGCTCGACGCCTACCTGGTCGCCGCGATCGACATGTTCATCGGTGAGGTCGGTATTGACCCGCGGATCGGTGACGGCGGTCGGGGCTACCGGCGTCGGGTCGCCAGTCTGATCGCGGCGGGGCGCGCCTATGCCCGCTTCGAGCACGGCCAGGTTGTGTTCAAGGCCGAGGTGGGATCGCAGTCTCCGGTGGTCGGTCAGATCCAGGGCGTGTGGGTGCACCCGGAGTGGCGTGGCCACGGGCTCGGCACCGCGGGCACGGCGGCCGTGGCTGCCGCGGTGGTCAACAGCGGGCGCATCGCCAGCCTGTACGTCAACAGCTTCAACGAGGTCGCACGCGCGGCCTACGCCCGGGTGGGCTTCGCCGAGGTCGGGATGTTCGCGACGGTCCTGCTCGACTGATTTCGTCATATTTACATTTGCCTGATCTGAGACGAGATCGTCCCACTCCCGCCTAATGTAGGTGCGACGCGATGTAAGTCGCGTCTATGTCGGGAGTTCGCGGGGGGCCCTGGGGATTTGCGGTCTGCTCGCGTTGTCGGATCGGGGGGTCGACATGCGGGGTCCTGTTTCTGGTTTGCCGTGCTCGGGTTGGGTGGCCGGGGCGCTGATGGCGGTAGGAGTCGGCGCGTCGATCACCGTGGGATGTGGGATCGCGGCAGCTGACGGTGGGTCGTCCGCTTCGTCGCAGTCCAGTGCGGCCCATTCGAATCCGTCGTCGCGCACCACTGCTGCCACGCGAGGCCCGCAGAAGAAAGCGGTGGTCGCGCGGCGCACCGCGGCGCCGGCGGCGGGAGTCGGGTCCACCGGGCGGCGGGTCAAGGTGGTGGCAGCGCCGCAAATAACCGCCTCGGCAACGGCGGCGGCTCAATCGTCGGAGTCGGCTAAGGCCACCAAAAGCGCTGCGGCAGCGGCTAATCCACTGAGCATCTTCAGCGCATTCGCCCGCCAAATCCAGGTCACATTCTTCAACCGCACGCCGACGATCTATTACGACGCGTCCAAGAACGTCATCAACGGCGACGGCACGATCACCGGACAGGTTATCGGCAGCGACGCCGACGGGGACACGCTGAAATACACGGTCAGCACCGCTGCCGACGGGACGGTGGAGGTCGACAGCTCCGGCAAGTTCACCTACACACCCGGATCGGGGTTCAACCCGACGACTGGTGACATCTTCACCGCGTCCGTCAGTGACGCGATGGCCGGTCGCTATCACGGTCTGATGGGCCTGCTCGTGCCCGGGTGGGGCTCGAAGGCGAGTCTCACCGCCAAGGTGACCGGAGCGATTCCGCCGCCCGGCGACCCGGGCACCGGAACATGGGGCACGCCAACGAGATCCGCGTTCTTCACCCACTGGTCGGTGCTGTCGGACTGGTGGGTCTACAACGGCGCGACGCAGCACGGGAATCGGACACCGAATCAGATCTCGTTCGCCGACGGCGTCATGACGCTCTCCGGCGACGCGGCAGGCAACGACGCCGGGATCGCCTGGGGGCCGGGTCAGAAGTACGGCGCGTGGGAGGTTCGGGTCAAGATCCCCGCCGGTGCACCCAACTATGATCCGGTGCTGCTGCTGTGGCCGGACGCCGAAAATTGGCCTACCGGTGGCGAAATCGACTTCATGGAGATCTGGGGCGACGGGTCCCGGCAAGCGGTGAACTCCGTTCTGCACTACTCGTCGACCAATCAGCAGGCGGGCGCGACCATGAAGGTGGACGCCACGCAGTGGCACACCTACGCGGTGAAGTGGACACCCACCGAGATCACCACCTATGTCGACGGCACGCCGATCTTCACCACCAATGACACCTCGATGTTCCCGCCCGGCCCGATGCACCTGGCTATCCAGCTGGACATGCTGGGCCCCGACATCTCCGCCGAAGCGCAGATGCAGGTGGCGTGGGTCAAAGAGTATTCGTTGGCGTCGATCGCCTGACCGACTCGAAAAAGTTGTCGGCTCAAATGAATTCCGCGAGTTGGCTTTTGTCGGCGTCAATTGGCGCTATGTTTTTAGCGCGACTAAGTCGCGCCAACAGGGGCCGGTGTCGGGGAGACCGCCGTGTGGCGCCCCATGCCGCGCGAGCAGGGTAGGGGGAACATCATGGGGCGAGAGTCTTATTCGCCGGCGATCTATGCGGGATGGACCGGCGGTGCGGTAGCCGCGCTCGGAATCGGTGCGGCACTGCTGTCCGGCGCCGGCGCCGCCGCGGCGGACGCCGCGTCGGGATCCGGTTCGGGGTCGTCACCGTCCGCGCACTCGGCACCGCGCAATTCGGCGGGCCCGAGCGCGAGCGGTCACTCGGCCCGGCCGGCCAAGCCCGCCGCGACCACCACTTCGGGCACGCGATCAGCCGCCACGCCGACTGTTCGCGCCGCCGCGCTGACCAGTTCGACGCAGGAGAGCGCCTCGCCGGCCAGTGTCACCACCCTGACCAAGGCCGCCGCGCCGGTGAAGTCGCCGCTGCCCAACCCGATGGCCATGGTGACCGCTGCGGTCAACGCATTCTTCAAGCAAGTCCAGACCTCATTCACCGCGGCGGCCAGGACCGCGGCCCCGTCGACCGGGACTGCGGCGCCGCGCACCGGTCCGGCAACGTGGGGGACACCGACGCGCACGACCTACTTCACCGATCCCTCGGTGCTGTCCGGGTGGTCGGTCTACACCGGCACCTACCCGGAAGGCACCCGCACCCCGACCGCTCTGTCGTTCGCCAACGGCGTCATGACGATCACGGGGGACGCGCAGGGCAACGACGAGGGCATCGCATGGATGCCGGGCCAGAAGTACGGCGGCTGGGAGGTGCGTCTGCGTGTTCCGGCAGGTGCGGCCAACTATGACCCGGTCTTGCTGCTGTGGCCGGACGCCGAAAACTGGCCCAAGGGCGGTGAAGTCGACTTCATGGAGATGTGGGACGACCCGACGCGCCAGACGGTGCACTCGGTCCTGCACTATGGCCAGACCAACAAGATGGTCATGGCCAGCGTGGCGATGGACGCCACGCAGTGGCACACCTACGCGGTGAAGTGGACGTCCACGCAGATCACCACCTATGTCGACGGGGTGCCGCTGTTCACCTCGACCAACAAGTCGCAATTCCCGCCAGGCGCCATGCACCTGTGCATCCAGCTGGACACCATGGGGCCGGACATCGCCGCCGGCGCGACGATGGAAGTCGCCTGGGCCAAGCAGTATTCGCTGGCTGCGGTCACCTGACGAACCCTGGCCCGACGCCCGACGCCCGACGCCCGACTTGAGGCGTCGGGCGTCGGTGTGTTTGCGGCACTTTCGGGTCACGGGCTCATAACATTGGCCCCAATGGCTACTTGCACCTCATTAGCAACACGAGTCACAGGCATCATCTCGGTTTTGGCGGTGGTGGCGGCATCGGCGACGCTGTCGGCGTGCACCCCGCGCCCGGACGGGCCCGGGCCGGCCGCGGAGAAGTTCTTCGCCGACCTCACCAAGGGGGACACCGCCTCGGCGGCGCAGCTCTCCGACAAGCCGGCCGATGCCCAGGCCGCGCTCAACGAGGCGTGGGCCGGGTTGCAGGCCACCCATCTCGACGCCCAGATCCTCGGCTCGCGTTACACCGAGGACACCGGCAGCGTGAACTACCGCTTCACCTGGCAGTTGCCGAAGAAGCGGACCTGGACCTACGACGGCGTTCTGCAGATGATCCGCGACGAGGGCAACTGGCGCGTCCGCTGGACCCCCACCGGATTGCATCCCAAACTCGGTGAGCATCAACACTTTTCACTGCGTGCCGACGCACCTCGCCGGGCATCGGTGAATGAGCTCGGCGGTACCGACGTGCTGGCCCCGGCCAACCTCTACCGCTATCAGCTCGACGCCGCCAAGGCGGGCAGCGCGCTGATGTCCACCGCGCGGGTGGTCGCCGACCAGCTGCGCCAGTTCGACAACACCCTGGACCCGCAGCGCCTGGCGGAGCAGGCCAGCTCGTCGAGCGCACCGCTGGATCTGGTGACGCTGAAGCCGGTGGACCACGACAAGGTGGGTCAGGCGCTGGACATGCTGCCCGGCGTCGTCGTCACCCCGCTGGCCGACCTGTTGCCGACCGACGACCACTTCGCCCCGGCAGTCATCAACCAGGTGAAGAAAGCGGTGATCGACCAGCTCGACGGCGAGGCCGGCTGGAAAGTGGTCAGCGTCAACCAGAACGGCGCAGACATCGACGTGCTGCACGAGGTCGCGCCGACCCCGGCGCCGTCGATTTCCATCACGCTGGACCGCGCGGTGCAAAACGCCGCGCAGCACGCCGTCGATACCCAGGGCCGCAAGGCGATGCTGGTGGTGATCAAGCCGTCGACCGGTGAAATCCTCGGTGTCGCGCAGAACGCGGCGGCCGATGCCGACGGCCCGGCGGCCACCACCGGCCTGTACCCGCCGGGTTCGACCTTCAAGATCATCACCGCCGGCGCGGCCATCGACCGCAAGATGGCCACGCCCAACACCCTGCTCGGCTGCCCGGGTGAGATCGACATCGGCCACCGAACGGTGCCGAACTACAACAAGTTCGACCTCGGCACGGTCCCGATGTCCAAGGCGTTCGCGAACTCGTGCAACACCACGTTCGCCGAACTGGCCAGCCGGATGCCCCCGACCGCGCTGACCGTCGCCGCCTCGCAGTACGGCATCGGTCCGGACTACACGATCGACGGATTGACCACGGTCACCGGCACGGTGCCGCCGACGGTGAACCTGGCCGAGCGCACCGAGGACGGCTTCGGCCAAGGCAAGGTCCTGGTCACGCCCTTCGGGATGGCACTGGTGGCCGCGACCGTGGCGGCGGGCAAGACGCCCAGCCCCCACCTGATCGTGGGCAGCCAGACCGCCGAGACCGGTGATCATCCGCCGATTTCACCGGCCATGCTCGACGGCTTGCGCCCGATGATGCGACTGGTGGTGACCAACGGCACCGCCAAGGACATCAACGATGCCGGCGACGTGCGCGGCAAGACGGGGGAGGCGGAGTTCGAGGGCGGCTCGCACGCCTGGTTCGCCGGCTACCGCGGTGACATGGCGTTCGCGGCGCTGATCGTGGGTGGCGGCAGTTCGGAGTATGCCGTCCGGATGGTCAAGATGATGCTGCAGGAGCTTCCCGCCGACTATCTGGCCTGACCGCGGCTAGCCGGCCTCAGAACGCCGGCAACCGCAGCAGGCTGTCGTTCCAGTGGTCGTCGTGACCGTAGCTCCGCAGATACTTGGCCCGCCGCAGGGCCCTGGACCTGAAGAGGTCGAAGACGCCGACTTCCGAGTGGTGGTCATCGCCCGCGATATACGCGGTGTCGCCGCGGCCGAGTCGGGTGACCATCTGCTCGCGCCGGCAGCTCCCGATGTCGCTGCCGACGCGGTATTGAACCTCCACGACGTGGCGATAGTCGTCACTGTGCGACGGTGACATGCGTCGAGCAATTATTTGATAGCGCATCGTGAGACCTCCAACTATGCAGCTAGAAGATGTGCAAGCCAGTATATATCCGTTGCCAGAATTGCATCTGAATGTTCAAAACGTTCGCGGGTCGTGGCCTGATCGAGACCGGCGCTTCCCGGGTGTTTAGATGAGGCGTGGCCAACCGGATTCAGAGTTTGCTCGGGGTCACCTACCCCGTGGTTCAAGCGCCGATGACCTACATCGCGCGCGCTTCGCTCGCCGCCGCGGTGTCCGAGGCCGGTGGGCTTGGGGTGATCGAAACGCTGACTCCGGAGGGTCGCGCCGATGTTCTGCGGGTGCGCGAGCTCACCGACCGGCCGGTCGGTGCGAACCTGATGATTCAGGGCTGGAAGCGGGACCCGTCGATCGTCGATGTGCTGGCCGAGGCGAACGTCCGGCACGTTTTCACCTCCGCGGGCGATCCGGCGCTGTTCACCGCGCGACTGCACGACGCGGGCATGACGGTGGTGCACGTGGTGGGTTCGCTGAAAGGCGCGTTGAAGGCTGTCGACGCCGGCGTGGATGCGCTGGTGGTCGAGGGCGTCGAGGGTGGCGGTTTCAAGTCGGCCCTCGGGGCGTCCACCCTGGTGTTGCTCCCGCTGATCGCCGAACAGGTCGATCTGCCGCTGATCGCGGCCGGTGGGATTTGCGACGCTCGGTCGGCTGCCGCGGCGGTGGTACTGGGCGCCGAGGGTGTGCAGATGGGCACCCGCATGCTGGCCAGCCGGGAGGCGGCCGTGCACGCGAACTTCAAGGACGCCATCGTCGCCGCCGACGACTCCGGGACGATCCTGCTCGACTTGCCCGGTAATCCGACGATGCGGGTGTTGCATGTCGGTCTGGCCCGCCGGGTGTCGACCGAGGGCGCGACCGCGCCGCTGATCAGCGGCGTGACCGAGCTCTACTTCGAGGGCGACATGGAAGCCAGCGTCGCCAACACCGGCCAGGTCTCGTCACGCATCGGCCAGGTTCTCCCGGTCGCCGACATCGTCCGCGACACCTGGCTGGGCGCGCAGGACGTGCTGACCGGGGCGGCCGCCCGGCTCTGAGTCAGCCGGCGACGACGTTGCCGCCGGCGACCTTCACCGCCACCGGGGTCAACGGCGTCATGGCCGGCCCGCGCAGAACCGCGCCGTCCAGGCCGAAACGGCTGCCGTGACACGGGCAGTCGAGCCTGCCGTCGGTGACCGAGGAAAGCTTGCAGCCGGCATGGGTGCACCGGGCGACGAACGCGTCGAAGACCCCGGCTCTCGGCTGAGTGACGACGGTGTCGCCGACGACCTTGCCCGAGCCCACCGGGATCTCGGCGGTGGCGGCCAGAACCTGACCCGGCGCGGTGGTCGTCGGCGGTGCGACGAGTTCACCGGTGTTGGCGTTGCAGGCGGCGATCGGTACGACGGCGGCCCCGATCAGGACGGTTCGGCGGGGCAGCCCAGAGATCGACGCACTCATCGGCCCAGGCTAGCCGAGGTGGAACAGGTACCGTGGAATGGCCATGACTGGAATCGAGCACACACCTGGGCTGCGGGTTTCCGACGCTGATCGCAATGGAACGCTGCGGCGGCTGCACAACGCCGTCGCGCTGGGGCTGATCGATATCGGCGAATTCGAGGAGCGTTCGGCGCAGGTGTCGGCGGCCCGGATGCACGAAGATCTCAACGCTCTGGTCGACGATCTGCCCGGGCCGGGCGCCATCGTCACCTCGGCAGCGGACCGGGTCGAACTGCGCGGCTGGATGGGCTCGCTCAAGCGGCACGGTGAGTGGACCGTGCCGACCCGGCTGGCGCTGGTGCGCCGCGTCGGCTCGGTCGACCTCGACCTGACCAACGCCCGGTTCGCCGGACCCGTCGTGGTGATCGAACTCGATCTGGTGCGCGGGTCGCTCGATCTCCGGTTGCCCGACGGTGCCAGCGCATCGATCGACGATGTCACGGTCTACGCCGGCAGCGCCCGTGACCGTCGCAAGGAACCTCCGGCCGAGGGCAGCCCGCATGTCGTGCTCACCGGGCGGGTGGTGATGGGGTCGGTCAACGTCCGCGGTCCCAAGCGCCCGCTGTTGCGGCGCCATTAGGCTGGCGACATGGCTGTACGCACTGCACTCCGGCCCGGAGTGGTCTCACCAGAACTGCCGGTCCCCACGGCGATCGAGCGGCCAGAATACGTCGGCAAGTCGACCGTCGCCGAAGGCAGCGAGCCGTGGGTCCAGACCCCTGAGGTCATCGAGAAGATGCGCATCGCGGGGCGGATCGCCGCCGGGGCGCTGGCCGAGGCAGGCAAGGCGGTCGCACCCGGGGTCACCACCGACGAGCTGGATCGCATCGCCCACGACTACATGATCGATCACGGCGCCTACCCGTCGACCTTGTACTACAAGGGATTTCCGAAGTCGTGCTGCACATCGCTCAACGAGATCATCTGCCACGGCATCCCGGACTCGACCGTTATCGAGGACGGCGACATCGTCAACATCGATGTGACCGCGTACATCAACGGTGTACACGGCGACACCAACGCCACGTTCCTGGCCGGTGACGTCAGCGAGGAGCACCGCCTGCTCGTCGAACGCACCCACGAGGCGACGATGCGCGCCATCAAGGCGGTCAAACCCGGCCGGGCGTTGTCGGTGGTCGGCCGGGTGATCGAGGTGTACGCAAATCGCTTCGGCTACAACGTGGTTCGCGACTTCACCGGCCACGGCATCGGCACCACGTTCCACAACGGTCTGGTGGTGCTGCACTATGACCAGCCCGAGGTGGAAACCGTGCTGGAGCCGGGAATGACGTTCACCATCGAGCCGATGATCAATCTCGGGGCGCTGGACTACGAGATCTGGGACGACGGCTGGACGGTGGCCACCAAAGACCGTAAGTGGACGGCGCAGTTCGAGCACACCCTGGTCGTCACCGAGGATGGCGCGGAAATCCTGACGCTCGCGCCGTGACCGGCGGCGCGCTGCTGATCGCGGGCACCACCTCGGACGCCGGCAAGTCGATGGTCGTCGCCGGCTTGTGCCGATTGTTGGCGCGCAAGGGAATTCGTGTGGCGCCGTTCAAGGCGCAGAACATGAGCAACAACTCGGTGGTCACCGTCGATGGCGGCGAGATCGGCCGGGCGCAGGGCATGCAGGCCCGCGCGGCGGGCCTGGCGCCCAGTACCCGCTTCAACCCGGTGCTGCTCAAACCCGGCAGTGACCGCACCTCGCAGCTGGTGGTCAAGGGCCACCCGGTGGCGCAGGTGAGCGCGCGCGACTACATCGAGCACCGTGACCGCCTTGCCGGCGTGGTGGCCGATGAACTGGCATCGCTGCGAGCCGAATTCGATGTCGTGCTGTGTGAAGGCGCGGGCTCGCCGGCCGAGATCAACTTGCGGGCAACGGATCTGGCCAACATGGGCTTGGCGCGCGCGGCCAACCTTCCCGTGGTGATCGTCGGCGACATCGATCGCGGTGGGCTGCTGGCCCACTTGTTCGGCACGGTCGCCGTGCTGTCGCCGGAAGACCAGGCGCTGATCGCGGGCTTTATCGTCAACAAGTTTCGCGGCGACCCCGCGCTGCTGGCACCGGGCCTCGACCAGCTGGCCGAGCTCACCGGGCGCCCCACCTACGGCATCGTCCCGTACAGCGACGAACTGTGGCTGGATGCCGAGGACTCGGTGTCGGTGGTGGCCGGCCACGTCGTGGGGGTTCCGGCGCCGCCGCGCGGCGAGCAGTGGCTGCGGGTCACGGCGATCCGGCTGCCGCGCATCTCCAATTCCACCGACGTCGAGGCGCTGGCCTGCGAACCCGGGGTCCTGGTCCGGTGGGCGAGCGAGCCCGCCGAGCTGGCCGACGCCGATGTCGTCGTCATCCCCGGCAGCAAGGCCACCGTCGCCGACTTGATGTGGTTACGAGAACGTGGGCTGGCCGACGCGATCACCGCGCACGCGTACGCGGGCCGCCCGGTACTGGGCATCTGCGGCGGCTTTCAGATGCTGGGGCACCGGATCGGCGACACCGTCGAGACCCGCTCCGGTGATGTGGCCGGGCTGGGACTGCTCGACGTGGACATCGATTTCGCACCGGAGAAGGTGCTGCGGCACTGGCAGAGTCCGTTGAGCGGCTACGAAATCCACCACGGCCGCGTCACCCGCTGCGGCGAGGACGGCTGGTTCGACGCCGACGGCAGCGCCCAGGGCTACGTCCGCGGCGCGGTGTTCGGCACCCATTGGCATGGCCTGTTGGACAACGACGAATTCCGGCGCCACTGGCTCACCACCTCCGCCGCGTCCGCCGGACGATCCGGTTTCGAGGTTGCGGCCGACACCCGGGTGCCCGCCCGCCGGGATGCCCAGCTTGATCTGATGGCCGATCTTCTCGTCGAGCACGTCGACATCGACGCGCTGTTGTCGCTGCTCAACGGTGGCGGCGCGGCGCGACCGACGGTGAGCACGCGATTGCAGCGGTAGCCTGAAACGATGTCGGGTCGGGCGCTTGGAGCTGTCGCAGCGGTGGGCGCGGTGTTGCTGGCCGGCTGCGGCTCGACCGTGTCCGGTACCGCGACGTGGCCGGGCGCCACACTGGAGAAGGCCGCGTTGGGCCCGGGCGATTTCCCGCCCGGCGTGCAGTACGACCGCATCCTCGAACAACTCGGCCAACCGGACAACTCCGGTAGCCCGCCGTCGATGCGGTCCCGCCCCGAGGGCTGTGCCAACGCCCTGACCAATGTCATCGCCGACTCGGCCGAGCGTGGACCGGGCAGCGCGGCGAAGTACTCGGCCTCCTACAACGGTGCCCGCATCGTGATGACGGTGCTGTCGTGGCCGTTGGATCTGGACAGGCTCGAGGCGGCCGCCGGCCGCTGCGCCAAGTTCGAGACGTACTTTGACACCAACAGCAAGGGCATCCCGATCACCACCACCGACCTTCCGGGCTTGAGTGACGACGCATTGGCATACCAGCAAACGATGCAGCTGATGGGTTCGGCCAGTAGTGTTTACATGGCATTCCAGAATGTGGGCAGGTATGGAGTTTTCGGAATCGCTTTTCCCACACCTGATCCCAGCATCGACGCCAAAGCGTCACTGCCACAGACATTTCTGGATGTATTTGCCAAACAGTCTGTGAAGATCCGTCGCGCGACCTGAGTAGGAGATGAGGAACCCTGCGGAAACTGCCTCGTGAAAGCCACTTTCGCAGTAACGTGGCGAAATGCCTTCGACAATGGTGACTGTCGATGGGTTCCCCGTCCCGGTCAGCGTGACCGGCCCGGAGAAGGGCCCCTTCGTCGTCATCCTGGGAGCCGCCCAGCATGCACCGGCCGCCTATGACGGGGTCTGTCAGCGCTTGCACACGGCGTCGGTCCGCACGGTTGTCATCGGCGCGGACCCACGGCTACATCCCAAGGCGGTGATCGGCGTCCTCGACGCACTCGACGTCCGCTGGGGAATCCTGGTCGGCGACCGCGCCGGCGCCGAGCTCGCGTGGGAATTGGCCGCCACCCGTCTGGACCGGTTCACCGGTCTGGTCGTCATCGACCGCGGGCACCCGCGTGTTCCCGACCAGAACGGCGTGGTCCGCGACGAGGATTGCCCGCCGGTGGAGATCAACACCACCGCGCTGGTCAGTACGCCCGCCGCACGGGCATTGGCCAGGGCCAGCCAGCGCTACGTCTACAGCGACTACCGACTGGTGGAGTTCACCGGGCGGCGCAACGCCGCGGAGTCCACCGCGCAGCTGGCCGCGGAGATCGTGTTACGCACCAGCACCTGGTGAGCTTAGCGCGGCGGCGCGTCCGTCGCTTCCTGAGGAGTCCACGCCTGCGGTAGACCCGGTTGGCCGGGGAACAGGAAATCCACGAAAGCCTGTGCGGTCGGCTGCGGCTCGTGATTGGCCAGGCCGGGCCGTTCGTTGGCTTCGACGAACACGTACTCGTCGCGGGTCACGTCGGGCACCAGCAGGTCGATGCCCGTGACCGGAATGCCGATGGCCTCGGCGGCCACCACGGCCACCCGGCACAGCTCGGGATGCACGGTCGCTGTCACGTCGTGAATGGTCCCGCCCTGGTGCAGGTTCGCGGTCTTGCGCACGCGCAGCCGCTCGCCTTCGGGCAGAACATCATCGAACGACCAACCGCATTCGGCCACCGTCGCTTCGGTGACATCGTCGAGCGGGATGCGCGATTCGCCGCCGGTTGCCGCGGCGCGGCGACGGCTCTGCGTCTCGATCAGTTCCCTGATGGTGTGCTTGCCGGTGCCGACAATCGCCGCCGGTCTCCGCAGCGCGGCCGCGACGACCTTGCCGTCGATCACCACCAGGCGCAGATCGTCGCCGGGAGCGCGTTGTTCGATCAACACCTCCGGGTGCTGTTCGCGGGCGCGCGCCAGTGCGGCATCCAGCGCTTGGGGGCTGTCCACCCCGACGGTGATGCCCTTGCCCTGTTCACCGCGCGTCGGTTTGACGACGACATCGCCGACTTCGGCGAGGAATGCGTGGTCTTCGGCATCGAAGGTAGCCAGCCTGCCTTTCGGCACTACGATGCCGGCCTCGGACACGATGCGCCGGGTCAGCCGCTTGTCGTCGCAGCGGCTCATCGCCACCGCGGAGGTGTATTCGCTCAAGGACTCCCGCGTCACCACGCTGCGCCCGCCGTAGGACAACCGCATCTCACCGGTCTCGGCGTCGAGCACCTCGATGTGGATACCGCGGCGCATGGCCTCGTCGGCGATGATGCGCGCGTATGGATTGAGGTCGTCGACGGTTTCCCGCGCGGGGGTGAACAGCGGCTCGTTGATCGCGTTCTTGCGTTTGACGGCCAGCACCGGCACGCGCTGGAAGCCGAGCTTCTCGTACAGCGCGATCGCGGCCTCGTTGTCGTAGGCCACCGACAGATCCATGTAGGCGCGGTCCCGCCCGCGGAAGACCGCGGCCAACGTGCGGGTCAGCGATGCGCCGATACCGGGCAGGCTGGCGGTCGGGTCGACGGCCAGTGTCCACAGACTGGAGCCGTCCTCGGGGTCGTTGAACAGCCGCTTGTGGTCTACACCCGTGACGGTTCCGATCACCGATCCGTCATCGTCGCGGACCGCGACCAGATACTCGACCGCGTCGCAGTGCAGGTGGTTGTTCCAGATCAGTTCGGTGGGTGCGGGCACCATTCCGCAGCGCACGTACACCCGGTTCATCTCGTCGGCCTCGGCCTGGTCGCGCAGCGGGCGGACGGTGAACCCGACCGGAGCGGGGCCCTCGGGGTCGTCGGGGTGCAGCCGCCAGCGGTAGGTGTGGCTGGGATCGATGAAGAGCTCAGCCGGCGACTTGGCCACCAGGACATGCGATTCGCGCGCGTAGATGCAGATGTCGCGGCGGCCCTGCTCCTCATGTTGCAGCACAGCGGCCAGCTTGTCGGGATCGGCGAAGGTCTGACCGAATATCAGTCTGCCCCAACCGAGTTCGAGCACGACGTCATCCGACATCTCCCGGACCAGCTCTTGGGGGGAGGCGTCGTGCAACCCCATCGTGATGGCCTCGGTGTGCGCGGTCATGCGGCCGGCCCGGTGATTCCGTGCTGCTGTAACCACAGCTCCAGAAGCCCGATCTGCCACAGCTCGTTGCCGCGCAGCGGCGTCAGCCGTCCATTGGGATCGGCCAGTAACCGCTCGACGGCCTCGGGCCGGAACAGGCCGCGTTCCTTGGCCTGCGGTGCGTACAGCGCGTCGCGCACCATCTCCAGGTACGGCCCCTCCAGATGGGTCAACGCCGGCACCGGGAAGTACCCCTTCGGCCGGTCGATCACCTCGGCCGGAATGACTTGGCGGGCAGCTTCTTTCAGCACGCCCTTGCCGCCGTGCGCGGTCTTCAGCTCGGGCGGGCAGGTCGCTGCCAGCTCGACCAGGTCGTGGTCGAGGAATGGCACGCGGCCTTCCAGGCCCCATGCCATCGTCATGTTGTCGACACGTTTGACCGGATCATCGACCAGCATCACGGTGGTGTCCAGGCGCAGGGCGCGGTCCACGCCGGTCTGCGCTCCGGGCTGGGCGAAGTGCTCGGCGACGAATGTCAGGCTGGGATCCTCGCGGCCGCTGAGTCGCTCATCGGAGAGCAGTGCGGCCACCCCGTCATGGTCGCGGTCGAAGAACGCCCCGCGGTAGCGCGCGACCGAGCCATCGACGCTGGCGGCGTCGGTTTCGGCCATTGGCGGGTACCAGTGGTAGCCGGCGAAGACCTCGTCGGCGCCCTGGCCGGATTGCACAACCTTCACGTGCTTGGCGACTTCCTGGCTCAGCAGGTAGAACGCCACGCAGTCGTGGGAGACCATCGGCTCGCTCATCGCGCCGATCGCGCCCTCGAGCGCGGGCAGCATGCGGGCGGTGTCGATGCGGATCTGATGGTGGTCGGTGCCGAACCGCTTGGCCACGATGTCGGAGTACATGAATTCGTCGCCCTTGACGCCGCCGACCGACTCGAAGCCGATGGAGAACGTCGACAGGCCGTGCTGTCCGGCTTCGGCGAGCAGACCGACGATCAGGCTCGAGTCCACCCCGCCGGAGAGCAGGCAGCCGACGGGCACGTCGGCGACCAGACGGCGCTTGACGGCGGCGCGTAGGGAGTCGAGAACCGCGTCCTCCCAATCGCGTTCGCTCCAGTCCGCGCGGTCTTCGCGGCGGCTGAAGTCTGGTGACCAATAGGTGATTTCGCGTCGCTTGCCGTCGGGCTCGATGGCCAGCAGCGTGCCGGGGGAGAGCTTGCGGACTCCGCACAGGATGGTGCGCGGGGCGGGCACCACCGAGTGGAAGCTCAGGTAGTGATGCAGGGCGATCGGGTCGATGCGGGTGTCGACACCGCCGCCGGCCAGCAGCGCGGGAAGTGACGATGCGAACCGGATGCGATGGGAGTCCTCGCTGATGTACAGCGGTTTGATGCCCAGCCGGTCGCGGCCGAGCAGCACGCGGCCGCTGTCGCGCTCGGTTATGGCGAACGCGAACATCCCGTACAGCCGATCGACGAACTTCTCACCCCAGTGGTGGTACGCCTTGAGCAGCACCTCGGTGTCGCTGTGCGAGAAGAACCGGTAACCGTGCCCGGCGAGCTCGTCGCGCAGGGCTTCGTAGTTGTAGATGCAGCCGTTCCAGGCGATCGTCAGCCCGAGGTCGGCGTCCACCATCGGCTGCGCACCGGCCTCAGACAGGTCGATGATCTTCAGCCGACGATGACCGAGTGCCACCCGGCCCTGCGACCACACGCCCGCAGCGTCCGGCCCGCGGGGCTCCATCGTCTCCGCCATAGCCGCCACCGCGGCCACGTCGGGGGCCTGATCGTCGAGACGGACCTCGCCCGCCGCTCCACACATCGGTTCCGACCTATCCCGTCTGTTTCGCTGAGTTCGGCCTTCCTATTTACCCGCGCGGAATGATTCCTAACCGATCCGAGACACCGGTCACATAAACCGCGCCCCTCGGCCTGGGGCACGAGGGGCGCGGGGCCCGCCTCACGGAGGGCCTGGGGTGTGGTCTCCTGAGTCTTAGGAAACCCCCTCCAGCTCTTCACCGGTGATGTCGACCTGCTTGATCGGACCGGTGAACCACTTTTTCACCGATGCGTGCCAATAGATCCACAACAGGATCAGCACTCCGCCCACGACCAACGGGGTGTAGTTCACGAACTTCCATTCGAAGCTGGCGTCCCACGGCGCGCCGCCGAGCGACGTCGGGAACATCGCGATGATCGACGTGATGATGATCTCGGCCAGCGCCAGCGGAGCCATCCACCTGTGGTGCCCGCGCAGGTTCCAGCTGCCCGGCGTGAACGAGTCACCGGCCTTCCAGCGGTAGTAGATCGGCACCGCGAAGCACAGGTACAGGCCGACCACACCGATCGAGACCACCGCGAAGAACGCGATTGGCACCGGGGCGCCGTTGATGTCGACCTTCACCAGCGCGGGCAGCGTCAGGATTGCGGCGATCGCGGCGGTGACCATCACCGCGTTGGCGGGCACCTTCTTCTCGTTGACCTTCGACCACAGCTGGTGGCCGGGAACCGCCCGGTCACGGCTGAACGCGAAGAGCATGCGGGATGCGCTGGTCTGGCACGCCGTAGTGCAGAACAGCTGACCCGCCGTCGAGATCAGCAGCACGATGCCGACCCACTTGGAATCCATCGCCTGGCTGAAGATCGTGGCCACCGCACCACCGCCCTTGGTGACGCCGTCGACGTCCTGCACCGCGAACAGGAACGTCAGCAACAGGATCCAGCCACCGATCGCCGAGTAGAAAATGGACCGCCAGATACCCTTGGCAGCGGCGTTGGCGGCGCTCTTGGTCTCCTCCGACAGGTGGGCCGACGCGTCGTAGCCGGTGATCGTGTACTGGGTCAGGATCGCCGACATCGGCAGCACGAACAGCAGGAAGCCGAAGCCGGACGTCGAGCCGCCGAAAAAGCCAGTGTTGTTGACAGTCGTGGCGAACACCGTGGAGAAGCTCGCGTGCTGCTCGGGGATCAGCCATAGAATCGCGACGACCGCGGCCGCGCCGATGACATGCCACCACACCGAGATGTTGTTGATGACCGCCAGCAGGTGGCTGGAGAAGATGTTGATGGTCGCGACGATCACCAATATGACGAGGAACATCCAGAACGTCCGGGTCAGGCTGTAACCGGCGAGCCAACTCTCGCTGAAGGTGCCAAGGACCAGGTCCAGAAACGTCGCGCTGCCGTAAGCCACCGACGCCAGGATGGCGATGAGCCCGACCAGATTCAGCCAGCCGGTGTAGTAACCCGCCTTAGGGCCCCCGAGTTTGGCTGCCCACCAATAGATTCCGCCGGACGTCGGGAACGCCGAGACCAGCTCGGACATGACGAGTCCGATGAGCAAGATGAACGTCGCCAAGATCGGCCAGCCCCAGGCGATCGCCGCCGGGCCGCCGTTGTTCCAGCCGAGGCCGAATGAGGTGAAGCAGCCCGCCAGGATCGAGATGATCGAGAACGAGATGGCGAAATTACTGAAGCCGGACCACGACCGGTGCAGCTCCTGGGTATACCCGAGGCTGGCGAGGTGTTTTTCGTCGTCGTCGAGTAGTTCGTGACCCTCTGGCACGGTGTCTCCTTCTGGGCGTGCTGACGAAGAGGCGTCCACCGGCGCTCTCCTGGATAGGGACAATAGAGCGCTATTGGTCTGGTGTCCTACCTTTGGAGTGACAATCGTGTAAATCTGGAGGACGATGTCGCCGCCATGGCGATGTCCAATGGTTGACTTTCCGTCGAATCATCCCGGTGCTATCGAGAGGGGCGCGTGTGACGACTGAGGGTGCTGGCCGACGCCGGCCCGGTCTGTTGCTGCAGGCCGAGCTGGAGAGCCTGGTGGCCGCCGGTGAGATCGACACGGTCATCGTTGCGTTCGCCGATATGCAGGGTCGGCTGACGGGCAAGCGGATTTCGGCCGAGCTGTTCGTCGACGATGTCGCCGCGCACGGCGCGGAGTGTTGCAACTATCTGCTTGCTGTCGACGTCGACAACAACACCGTCGACGGTTATGCGATCTCGAGCTGGGAAACCGGCTACGGCGACATGGTGATGACGCCGGACTTCGCGACTCTGCGCCGCATTCCATGGCAGCCGGCCACTGCGCTGGTGATGGCCGACCTGTCGTGGACGGACGGCCGCCCGGTGGTCCAGGCGCCGCGCAGCATCCTCAATCGCCAGATCGACCGGCTCACCGAACGCGGTCTGGTGCCATACGCGTCGACCGAGCTGGAATTCATGGTGTTCGACAACAGCTACCGAGAGGCCTGGGCGTCCGGCTACCGGGGGTTGACGCCGGCCACCGATTACAACATCGACTACGCGATGCTGGCCTCGACGCGGATGGAGCCGCTGCTGCGCGACATCCGCCGCGGGATGGCCGGCGCGGGCATGTACTGCGAGGGCGTCAAGGGCGAGTGCAACTTCGGTCAGCAGGAGATCGGCTTCCGCTACGACCATGCCCGTACCACCTGCGACAACCACACGATTTACAAGAATGGCGCCAAGGAGATCGCCGACCAGCACGGCAAGAGCCTGACGTTCATGGCGAAATACGATGAGCGCGAAGGAAACAGCTGTCATATCCACATCTCGCTGCGCGGCGAGGACGGTTCGGCGGTGTTCGCGGATGACGACGACGAGCTCGGCATGTCACCGATGTTCCGCAGCTTCATCGCCGGCCAGTTGGCGACGCTGCGTGAACTGACCCTGTTCTACGCACCGAACATCAACTCCTACAAACGTTTTGTCGACGGCAGCTTCGCGCCGACCGCGATCGCCTGGGGTCTGGACAATCGGACCTGCGCGCTGAGGGTGGTCGGTCATGGGCATGGGATGCGGATGGAGTGCCGGGCCCCCGGCGGTGACGTCAACCAGTATTTGGCCGTGGCCGCGTTGATCGCCGGTGGTCTGTACGGGATCGACAACGGGCTCGAACTGCCCGACGCCGTCGCGGGCAACGCCTACACCAGTGGCGCGCAGCGCTTGCCGACCACGCTGGCCGGGGCTGCAGAGCTGTTCGAGGGATCGACGGTGGCCCGCGAGGTATTCGGTGACGAGGTCGTCGAGCACTACCTCAACAACGCCCGCGTCGAGCTGGCCGCGTTCAATTCGGCTGTGACCGACTGGGAAAGGGTGCGTGGCTTTGAGCGGCTTTGAGAACGAGGCCCGGCTGCGTCCTGTCATCGGCCTCACCACCTATCTGCAGCAGGCTCAGACCGGCATCTGGGATGTGCACGCCAGCTTCCTGCCCGGCATCTACATCCAAGGTGTGACGCTGGCCGGTGGCATCGCGACGCTGCTGCCGCCGCAACCCGTCGACGCCGGCATCGTCGACCAGATCCTCGGCGGAATCCACGGCCTGATCATCACCGGCGGCAGGGACGTCGACCCGGCCGCCTACGGTCACGACGCGCATCCCAGCACCGATGAGCCGGACCGCGTTCGCGACGCGTGGGAGCTCGCCCTGGTGAGCGCCGCGATACACCGGCACCTTCCGGTGCTCGGAATCTGCCGCGGCGCACAGGTTCTCAACGTCGCGCTGGGCGGCACACTGCATCAGCACCTGCCCGATGTCGTCGGGCATACCCGCCATCAGCAGGGCAACGCGGTGTTCACCACCTCCTCGATCAGCACGGTGGCCGGCAGCAGGCTGGCCGGATTGATCGGGGAGGGCACGAACGCGCAGTGTTACCACCATCAGGCGATCGACCGGCTCGGCGACGGGCTGATGATCAGCGCTCTCGACAGTGAGGGCGTGATCGAGGCTGTCGAGCTGCCTGGCGACGATTTCGTTCTGGCCGTGCAGTGGCACCCCGAGGAGACCCTGGACGACCTTCGGGTGTTCGCCGGCCTGGTCGAAGCCGCCCGAACCTTTACAACAGAGAGAGTGAATTGAGTACCACTGAACTGGTCAATCCGGCGACCGAAGAAGCGCTGCGCACGGTCGAGCTGACCGACGCCGCCGGGGTAGACGACGCGGTCGCACGCGCCAAGGTCGCGCAAAAGGCCTGGGCCAGGCAGGCTCCCGCGGAGCGGGCCGCCGCCCTGCGCGCTTTCGCCGCCGCGGTCGACGCCCACGTCGGTGAGCTGGCCGCGCTCGAGGTCGCCAACTCCGGGCACCCGATCGGGGCTGCCGAGTGGGAGGCCGGCCATGTTCGCGACGTGCTGCAGTTCTATTCGGCCACTCCGGAACGCCTGTCGGGCAAGCAGATTCCCGTCGCCGGCGGCCTGGATGTCACCTTCAACGAGCCGATGGGCGTGATCGGGGTGATCACGCCGTGGAACTTCCCGATGCCGATCGCGGCGTGGGGCTTCGCGCCTGCGCTGGCCGCGGGCAACGCGGTGGTCCTCAAACCGGCCGAGTGGACGCCGCTGACCTCGATGCGGCTCGGTGAGCTCGCGCTGGAAGCCGGTCTGCCGCAGGACCTGTTCCAGGTGCTGCCCGGGCGGGGTTCGGTGGTCGGTGAGCGGTTCATCAGCCACCCGGATGTGCGCAAGATCGTGTT
Organism: Mycolicibacterium crocinum; assembly: GCF_022370635.2. The sequence continues at coordinate 2,361,864 of NZ_CP092362.2, forward strand.
CACCGGCTCGACCGAGGTCGGCACGAAGGTGATGGCCGGGGCCGCCAACCAGGTCAAGCGGGTCACCCTGGAACTCGGCGGCAAGAGCGCCAACATCGTGTTTGCCGACTGCGATCTGGAGAAGGCCGCCGCCACCGCTCCCTACGGTGTGTTCGACAACGCCGGCCAGGACTGCTGCGCGCGCAGCCGGATCCTGGTGCAGCGCAGTGTGTTCGACAAGTTCATGGAACTGCTCGAGCCGGCCGTCAAGGGTCTGGTGGTCGGCGATCCGGCCGCCCGGGACACCGAGATGGGCCCGCTCGTGTCACGCAAGCACTTCGAGTCGGTGGCCGCCTACGTGCCCGATGACACCAACGTCGCTTTCCGCGGCTCCGCGCCCAGCGGGCCCGGCTACTGGTTCCCGCCGACGGTGCTCACCCCGCAACGCACCGACCGCACCGTCACCGAGGAGATCTTCGGCCCGGTCGTCACGGTGCTGCCGTTCGAGGACGAGGCTGATGCCATCGGGCTGGCCAACGACACCGAATATGGTCTGTCCGGCTCGATTTGGACCGACAACCTGTCGCGGGCGGTGCGAGTGTCGCGGGCGGTCGAGGCCGGCAACCTGAGCGTGAACTCGCATTCGTCGGTCCGCTACAACACCCCGTTCGGCGGATTCAAGCAGTCCGGGCTGGGCCGCGAACTCGGACCGGACGCACCCCTGCATTTCACCGAAACCAAGAACGTCTTTTTTGCCGTAGAGGAGAGCTAGATGGATCTGTCCCAGCGACTCAAGGACAAGGTCGCCGTCGTCACCGGTGGTGCCAGCGGGATCGGCCTCGCCGCGGTCAAGCGCATGCGGGATGAAGGCGCGATCGTCGTCATCGGGGACCTCGACGAAACCACCGGCAAGTCCGTCGCCAACGATTTGAACGTGACGTTCGTCCAGGTCGACGTCGCCGACCAGGTCGCGGTGGACAAGCTCTTCGACACCGCTTTCGAACTGCACGGCGGGGTCGACATCGCGTTCAACAACGCCGGCATCAGCCCACCCGACGACGACCTCATCGAGAACACCGGCATCGACGCGTGGGACCGGGTGCAGGACGTGAACCTCAAGTCGGTGTTCTTCTGCTGCAAGGCGGCGCTGCGGCACATGGTGCCCGCACAGAAAGGCTCGATCATCAACACCGCGTCGTTCGTGGCGGTCAACGGTTCGGCCACCTCGCAGATTTCCTACACCGCCTCCAAGGGCGGTGTGCTCGCGATGTCGCGCGAACTCGGAATCCAGTACGCACGTCAAGGGATTCGGGTCAACGCGTTGTGCCCCGGGCCGGTGAACACCCCGCTGCTGCGGGAGCTGTTCGCCAAGGATCCCGAGCGGGCGGCCCGCCGGCTGGTGCACGTGCCGATGGGCCGGTTCGCCGAACCGGAGGAGCTGGCCGCCGCGGTGGCGTTCCTGGCCAGTGACGACTCGTCGTTCATTACCGGGTCGAGCTTCCTGGTCGACGGCGGCATCACCGGCCACTACGTCACGCCGCTGTAATCGTCATGGTGGCCGACCCGGAACCGCAGCAGGCCCATGAGGCTCTGCTGCGTCCGGTGCGCCTCGGCAACGCGTTCGAGGACACCGTGGGCCGGCTGCTGCAGACGATCAAGCTCGGCGTGCTGACGCCGGGCGACTCGCTGCCGCCCGAACGCGAACTCGCCACTCGGCTCGGCGTCAGCCGCGACACGGTCCGGGAGGCGATCAAGTCACTGGCCGACGCCGGCTATCTGGTGTCGCGCCGCGGCCGTTACGGCGGCACGTTCCTGGCCGAGTCGCTGCCCGCCCAGACCGAAGGGGTGGTGCGGTTCAGCCGTGCCGACATCGATGACGCACTGCGATTGCGCGAGATCCTCGAAGTCGGCGCGGCCCGGATGGCCGCGACCCGAACATTGACCGCCGCCGAGCGCGAGGGGTTGTGGTCGCGGCTGTCCGACGTTCGGTGCGCCTGCGCCGACGACTATCGTCGGCTGGACTCGCGGTTGCACCTGGCGATCGCCGAGGCCGCCGGATCCGCGTCGCTGGTGCCGCTGGTGGCGGAGAACCGGATGCGGCTAAACGCATTGCTCGACCAGATTCCGTTGCTGCGCCGCAATATTGCCCACTCTGACGAACAGCACGAGGCGATCGTCATCGCGATCCTCGCCGGCGACCCGGATGCCGCCGGTGCCGCGATGCAGGCGCACGTCGCCGGCTCGGCAGCCCTGCTGCACGGCTTTCTGGACTAGTTCCAACCCGCGGCTTTCTGGCCAATTCTCCTTCTCGTGCCACAGGTACGCGCATCCTGTGCGCATGACGACTGTGAAGGAGAACCCAAATGAGCACCGGAGCAGAGCAAGATAAGTCGGCCGACCGCGCGCACAAGGCCAAGCACCGCGCGCTGTGGGCGTCGGGCGACTACCCGTCGGTGGCGGCCGAGCTTGTTGGTTCGCTGGGCCCAGAGCTGGTCAAGGCGGTGGGCGTCGGCCCGGGACAGCGGGTGCTCGACGTGGCGGCGGGGTCCGGAAACGCCTCGATCCCGGCCGCGGAGGCCGGCGCGAGCGTGACGGCCAGCGACCTCACCCCGGAGCTGTTCGACGCCGGGCGCCGAATCGCCGCCGCCCGCGGCGTCGAGCTCGAGTGGGTCGAGGCCGACGCGGAAGCACTTCCCTTCGCCGACAACGACTTCGATGTCGTGTTGTCGTGTCTGGGGGCGATGTTCGCACCACACCACCAGGCGACTGCCGATGAGCTGGTGCGGGTGTGCCGCCCTGGCGGAACGATCGGGATGATCAACTGGACGCCGCAGGGTTTCATCGGCCAGTTGTTCGCCACGATGAAGCCGTACGCCGCACCGCCGCCGCCGGGCGCCTCTCCCGCACCGCTGTGGGGCGACGAGGACCATGTGCGAGAGTTGTTCGGCGACAAGGTCACCGATCTCACGTTCCGACGCCAGACCACACTCATGGAGCACAGCCCCAGTCCGGTGGAGTTCCGCGAGTACTGGAAGCGCAACTACGGCCCGACCATCGCCGCGTACGCATTCAACAAGGATCAGCCTGAACGGGTGGCCGACCTGGACCGGGACTTCCTCACGTTCCTCGAGACGTGGAACCAGTCGGGTGAGGCCGGGCGCACCGCCTATTCGGCCGAGTACCTGGTGGTGACCGCGACCAAGCGTTAACGCGATTCATCGAGGGTGATGACGACCTTGACGTCGTCATCACCGGCGGCGAACGCCTTCGTCGCGTCACGCAGCGGCACGCGCCGGGTTATCAAGCTGGCCAACCACGTCGGATCGGCTTTCGCCAGCGCCTCGGCGGCCTGCCGGTAATGGCGCAGGTTGGCATTGACCGAACCCACCACCGCGTCGTTTTCCAGAACGATGTCGCGATTGAGCCCGCCCGCATCCACCGTGAGGTTGCGGCCCGTGGGGGAGACACCGGTCAACGCGACGATGCCGTAGGAGCCGGTGACCTTCATGGCGTCGAACACCAGCGAGCCCACCCCGGTGGCTTCGATGACGATGTCCGGCTGGACCTTTCCGACCGCCTCTTCGACGCTGGTGTGGTGGTAGGTGGCGTTCAGGTCGTCCACGATGCCTGGTTTGGGCCCGTCCGTGACCCGGTCCAGCACGTGGACTTCCAGACCGTGCTGGACGCCCAGGAGGGCCGCGAGCAGACCGATCGGGCCAGCGCCGGTGACCAGCGCGGTGCGCGGTTCGAACCAGGCCCGCTGCCCGACGCGGTACACCTGTTCCCATGCCTTGGCCACGACGGTGGTCGGTTCCATCAGCATGCCGACCTCGGCCAGAGCGTCGTCGAGTTTGACTGCGTAATCGGTTTCCACACACCAGATTTCGCTGCCGTATCCGTCGATCTCTTTGATACCCCGTTCGGTGTAGCGGCCGTTGCGGCACATGTCGAACTCGCCGTGGGCGCAGGCGCCGCAGGGCACCGGATCGGGTCGACGCACCACGCCGACCACCAGGTCGCCTTCGATGAAGTCACTGCCGTCGGGCGCGCTGAGCACCCGGCCCAGCGACTCGTGGCCGAGAACCAGGCGATCACGTCCCGGCGGAGCCCAGCCGTACGCGCCGGCGGCGATCTCCTTGTCCGTTCCGCAGACACCGATCGCCAGGCCGGCCACGCGCATCTCATCCGGTCCGGCGGTGGGCTCGTCGATGTCCTCGACGGCGAGGGAATCAGCTTGGCCGGGCTGTACTGTCAACGCACGCATGTGGACTGCTTACCCGCTGCGCGTCGCCGGCATTCCTTGCCGATGAGTAATGATTGCCACTAGACAAGGATTATCCGCTGATGAACGCCAACCCGAGGATGCCGACGAGGTACAGGATCACCACAGCAATCGAATCCAGTCCCATCCGTAGCCACTGCCGCTGTGGGCGGAAGATCAATCCCGCCATGTACACCACGGTGAGCAGCCCGGCCAGGGCGGTCAGGTAGATATCGGTGTGATGGGCGGTCGGCAGCACCGCCGAACCGGATAGCAGCGTCGCGAGTAGGAACAGCACCGGCAGGAAGGCATTGCCGCCGAAGATGTCGCTCATCGCCAGCTTGTAGTCGCCCATCCGGGTCGACGCCAAGCCTGTCGACAGCTCAGGCAGTGACGTGGCGGCGGCGAGCACGGTGGCGCCGAACAGCACCCCCGACATTCCCCAGCGGCCGAACACCTCTTCACCGCTGCGTTCGATGACAACACCGGCGACCAGTGTCGCGACGGCTGCGATAGCGAAAACGGTGACGGCGCGGCCGGTGGTGACGCCCTTTGTCGTCGCGGTCTTCTCGTTGGTCGCCGTGGAGTGCCCGGGTGGCTTCTCTTGGCTGTCCGGCGCATGCCCGGATTCGTGCCACGGCAGCCCATGTCCGGCCCGCCGGATCAGGAAGAGGCCGATCGCCCACACCACGACGATGAGTACTGCACCGGGAGTCAGCCGCCAGGCGATCAACGAATCCGGCAACTGAGTGGACATCACCACGATCACCAGCAGGGCCACCACGAGTCCGGCTTCCAGTACCAACGTCAGCGATGCGGCCAGGTAGGTCAAGGGTTTACGCGGGCGCGTGCCTGCGGCGTCGAGAACAGCCAGCACCACAGTCTGGATCGCGATACCACCGAGGATGTTGCCCACGGCTACGTCGACGTGATGGGACAGCGCCGCGCTGGCGGTGATGGCGATCTCCGGCAGGTTCGTCGCGATCGCCAGCAAGATCACCCCGCCGAGTGCGGAACCGAGATGCCAGCGCTGCGAGAGCACGTCGGTCGTCTGCGACAACTTGATCCCGGCGATCCAGATGACGGCCGCGGAGGCGATGAAAATGGCCACCAGTGCCAGTGAGGGTAAAGACGTCACCGATGTCTGTTCCCCCCGCGCGCGGTGTATTAACCGGGGAACAACAGTTGTCGAGGGACAAACAACTGCGGTGGCTCAGCCGACCTCGTCCTCGCGATTGGCGGCGCTGAGCAGATCCTCGCGGGCGCGCGCCACCCGGGAACGGATGGTGCCCACCGGGCAGCCGCACACCTCGGCCGCCTCGGCGTAGGAGAGTCCCAGCACCTGGGTCAGCATCAGGGCGTCGCGGCGATCGGAGTCCAGACCGTCGAGCAACATCCTGATCTCGATGATGTCCTCGAACCGGCTGGCGCTGCGCCGGGTGTCGAGCACCTGCTCGACGTCGATCGCGGACGTGGTGCGCGGTCGTGCCTGATTGCGGCGGATCTGGTCCACGACCACGCGGCGGGCGATCGACAGCAGCCAGGTCCGGGCCGAGGATCGCCCGGAAAAGCGGGGGAGTGCGCCCAACGCACGCAGGAACGTCTCCTGCGTCAGGTCGTCGGCGTGACCGGGATCACCGAGGAAAGCGACAGTGCGCCACACGTCGCGCTGGGTGGCCTTGATGAACGCGTCGAGAGCAGCGGAATCACCTCGGCCGGCGGCCAGTGCCAGCGCGGTCACCGGGTCGTCGTTGCGTTCGGCCACGTTCAGTGAGAGTAGGGGATCAGCGTGACCGGCACGTTCCGGGGCTGTTGCCGGAGCGTATTTTGGGTGGCCGGGAACCTGACGGCCTCGGCAGACGACTCTTCGGTCGGGTCCCCACTCAACCAAGGAGAGCGATGACGATGTCGGTCGTGGGCGGCACAGCCGCCAGCGGCGTGGCTGACGTCGCCCATCGTGTCGAACTCGACGTCTCAGGGATGTCGTGCGCGGCGTGCGCCGCCCGGGTCGAGAACAAGCTGAACAAGCTCGACGGGGTGCGCGCGTCGGTCAACTTCGCCACCCGGGTGGCCAGCGTCGATATCGCCGAAACGGTGGCCACCGACGACCTGTGCGAGGTGATCCGTAAGGCCGGCTATGACGCCGCCCCGCGCTCGGCGACAGCGACCGAACCGGTGGACCCCGACGACACGTTGGCCCGCAGCCTGCTGCGCCGACTGGCCATCGCCGCGGTGCTGTTCGTGCCGCTGGCCGATCTGTCGGTGATGTTCGCGGTGGTGCCCAGCACCCGGTTCACCGGCTGGGGCTGGCTGCTGACCGCCCTCGCGGCGCCGATCGTCACCTGGGCGGCCTGGCCGTTCCACCGGGTCGCGCTGCGCAACGCCCGCCACGGCACCGCCTCGATGGAGACGCTGATCTCGGTCGGGGTCACCGCCGCCACGCTGTGGTCGCTCTACACGATCTTCATCGGCCACCACGATCGGCAGGCCGCAGGCATTTGGCAGGCGCTGCTGAGCAGTGACGCCATCTATCTGGAGGTGGCCGCCGGTGTCACCGTCTTCATCCTGGCCGGCCGGTACTTCGAGGCGCGAGCCAAGTCGCGGGCGGGCAGCGCGCTGCGGGCGCTCGCCGCGCTGAGCGCCAAGAATGTGTCGGTGCTGCTGGCCGACGGCAGCGAAATGGTGCTGCCCGCCGACGAACTCAAAGAACAGCAGAAGTTCGTGGTGCGTCCCGGCGAGACGATCGCCGCCGACGGGCTGGTGGTCGAGGGCGACGCCGCGATCGACATGAGCGCGATGACCGGCGAAGCCAAACCGTCACGCGCCCATCCCGGTGGGCCGGTGATCGGCGGCACAGTAGTGCTCGACGGCCGGTTGATCGTCGAGGCCGCCGCCGTGGGTGCCGACACGCAGTTCGCCGGGATGGTTCGGCTGGTCGAAGAAGCACAGGCCCAGAAGGCTGACGCTCAGCGGCTGGCCGACCGGATCGCCGGCGTCTTCGTGCCGGTCGTGTTCCTGATCGCGGCACTGACCGCAGTGGGCTGGCTGTTCGCCGGAGCCGACGCTGACCGGGTGTTCTCGGCCGCGCTGGCGGTTCTGGTGATCGCCTGCCCCTGCGCTCTGGGGCTGGCGACCCCGACGGCGATGATGGTGGCCTCGGGACGCGGCGCGCAGCTCGGAATCTTTCTGAAGGGCTACCGGGCGTTGGAGGCCATTCGCGCGGTGGACACCGTGGTGTTCGACAAGACCGGCACGCTGACCACCGGGCATCTCGCGGTCACCGAGGTGACCGTCACCGACGACCGGTCACCTGGCGAGGTGCTGGCGCTGGCCGCGGCCGTCGAGGTCGCCTCCGAACATGCTGTCGCCGTGGCTATCACGACCGCCACCGACGAGCGTCGGCCGGTGGAGGATTTCCGTGCCCATCCGGGTCGCGGGGTCACCGGCACGGTATCGGGGCACCGGGTGACCGTCGGGCGCCCGTCCTGGGTCGCCGGGCAGGCCGACCTGCCCGAGTCGGTTCAGTCAGCTCGGCGCAGTGGTGAATCCCGCGGGGAGACAGTGGTATTCGTCGCGGTGGACGGACAGGTGTGCGGTGCCGTGGCAGTGGCCGATGCGGTCAAGGAATCCGCGTCGGACGCGGTGACCGCCCTGCACCGCAGGGGGCTGCGGACCGTACTGCTCACCGGCGACAACGCCGCCGCCGCCGGCGCGGTGGCGGCGCAGGTCGGCATCGACGAAGTCATCGCCGAGGTATTGCCGGAAGGCAAGGTCGACGTCATCGAGCAACTGCGCGAACAGGGCCGAGTGGTCGCCATGGTCGGCGACGGCATCAACGACGGCCCCGCGCTGGCGTCGGCGGACCTGGGCCTGGCGATCGGGCGCGGCACCGACGTGGCGATCGGCGCCGCCGACATCATCCTGGTGCGCGACGATCTCGACATCGTCCCGCAGGCCCTCGACCTGGCCAAGGCCACCATGCGCACGATCCGGACCAATCTGTTCTGGGCCTTCGGCTACAACGTGGCGGCCATTCCGATCGCCGCCGCCGGGCTGCTCAACCCGCTCATCGCCGGTGCGGCGATGGCGTTCTCGTCATTCTTCGTCGTCTCAAACAGCCTGCGGCTGCGTAACTTCGACGCCCGCTAACGGAAGGCATATTTCGTGTCACAGACATTCGAGGTCACCGGCCTGCACTGCCAGAGTTGTGTGCGGGTGGTCACCGAAGCGCTCACCGAACTGCCAGCGGTCAACGGCGTCGAGATCGACCTCGACGCCGAGGGCACATCGGTGGTGCGGGTCGACGGCGATATCACCGTCGAGCAGGTGCGGGCCGCACTCGCCGACGAGGACTACACCGTCGTCGGCTGAATCCGTGCGCGTCACCACGCCGATATCCCTCGAGTTCCTGCGCGGCGCCCAGGAACTCGAACAGACGCCACACGGCCTGCTGCCGCACCGGTTGCCCGCATGGGCCAGGGCGCAGTGTTCTGACCCCCAGCTGGCGATGGCCGAATCTCAGCCTGCCGGTTGCCGATTGGTGTTCGACACGCGAGCCACCGAGATCGAACTCGAAGCGCTGCGCACCCGGCCCGCGTACGCGGGCATGCCCATGCGGCCCGACGGTGTCTACGATCTGGTCGTCGACGGGGAGTTGACCGCGCACGCCAGCCTGTCCGGCGGCAATGTGCTGATGAAGGATGCCGCCGCCGGTACGGAGGAACTGATCCCCGGCGCGCCGAGCGTGATTCGCTTCGCCGACCTTCCGGATCGGCACAAGACGGTCGAAATCTGGTTGCCGCACAACGAGATCACCGAACTCATCGCGCTACGAAGCGACCGCCCGCTGGAGGCCTCGCCGATCTCGCGGCCCGTCTGGTTGCATCACGGCAGTTCCATCAGTCACGGGTCCAACGCCGTACGGCCCACGGGGACCTGGCCGGCGGTGGCTGCGGCCCGCGCCGACGTCGAACTAATCAACCTCGGGATGGGCGGGGCGGCGATGCTGGACCCCTTCACGGCCCGCACGATGCGCGATATTCCGGCCGATCTGATCAGCGTCAAGATCGGCATCAACATCGTCAACGCCGACCTGATGCGCGTGCGCGCGTTCGGTCCCGCGGTGCACGGCTTCCTTGACGCCATCCGCGACGGCCACCCCAGCACGCCGATCATCGTCGTCTCCGCGGTGCACTGTCCGATTCATGAACGCACGCCGGGACCGCTTGCCCCGGACTTCAGCGGGGGAACACTGGCTTTCGCCGCCACCGGTGATCCGACCGAGGTGTCGGCAGGCAAGCTCACGCTCAGCGTCATCCGCGACGAGCTCGCCACGATCGTCAGCCAACGCGCGGCCGCCGACCCGCACCTGCGCTACGTCGACGGACTCGACCTCTACGGGCCGACCGATTTCGCCGAGTTCCCGCTTCCCGATCGGCTGCATCCGGGGCCGGAGGCTCACGAACGTATCGGGCAGCGCTTCGCCACCGTCATCGGTGAGACGATTCGGCGCTGAGCCCGGGGCAACCCCTATCGATCAATATCAACTACTTGTTATTCTTCTGCGGCAGCAATAGCGTCGAACGGTATCCACCCGTCGAAGGAGAAGACGTTGCCTCGCTTCCCCAAGCCCGCCGAAGGCAGCTGGACCGAGCACTACCCCGAGCTGGGGACCGGTCCGGTGTCCTACGAGGATTCCATCAGCCCGGAGTTCTACGAACTCGAACGTGAGGCGGTGTTCAAGCGCGCCTGGCTCAATGTGGGGCGCGTGGAACAGATTCCGCGTACCGGCAACTACTTCACCAAAGAACTCAAGGTCGTCAACACCTCGATCATCGTGGTGCGCAACCGTGACGGCAAGGTCAACGCGTTCCACAACATCTGCCGGCACCGGGGCAACAAGCTGGTCTGGGATGACGACCCGCGGGCGGAAAGCTCGGGGACCTGCCGCCAATTCGTGTGCAAATACCACGCCTGGCGCTACGACCTGGACGGCAACCTCACCTTCGTTCAGCAGGAGGAGGAGTTCTTCGACCTGGACAAGAACCGCTACGGCCTCGTGCCCGTGCACTGTGATGTCTGGGAGGGGTTCATCTTCGTCAACTTCGCGCCCGTGCCCGAGCAGTCACTGACCGAGTTCCTCGGCCCGATGATCACCGGCTTGGAGGGCTATCCCTTCGACAAGCTGACGTCGCGGTTCTATTACCGATCCGAGGTCAAGGCCAACTGGAAGCTGTACCTCGACGCGTTCCAGGAGTTCTATCACGCGCCGGTACTGCACGCGAACCAGTCACCGACCAAGTATTCGCAAGCCGCGGCCGAGGCCGGGTTCGAGGCCCCGCACTACCGCATCGACGGCCCACACCGCCTGGTGAGCACGTCGGGAGTGCGGGTCTGGGAGATGGACTCCGAGATGCGCAAGCCGATCGAAGACATCTGCCGCAGTGGACTTTTCGGGCCGTGGGACGGACCGGACCTCGGCGAGATGCCACCGGGCCTGAATCCGGCCAAGTGCAATCCGTGGGGGCTGGACTCGTTCCAGCTCTTCCCGAACTTCGTCATCCTCATCTGGGGGCAGGGCTGGTACCTGACGTACCACTACTGGCCCACCTCGCATAACACCCACATCTTTGAAGGCTCGGCGTATTTCCCGCAGCCGCGCAGCCCGCGGGAACGCATCGCGCAGGAATTGGCCGCCGCCTCGTTCAAGGAGTACGGCCTGCAGGACGCCAATACCCTTGAGGCCACGCAGATGATGGTCGAGTCGGGCTACGTCGACAAGTTCCTGCTCAACGACCAGGAAGTGCTGTTGCGGCACCTCCACAAGGAGACGGCCGACTGGGTTGACGAGTACCAGCGCAAGAAAGCCGAGGTGTGACGATGGCCAAACTGCCCGAGGAATTCGCCGATCTCGAAGAGTTCGCCGACTGGTGTCTGCCATCGGAATCGCAGCGCTATGCCAAGCGGCTGGCCAGCACCATGACCGAGATGCAGGCGTTCTACGATGCCATCACTCCCCGCGCCGAAGAGGCAATCGCATACTGCGACAAGTTCTCTCTGGACGATCTGCCGGAAGATGTGCTGAATCTGATGCACCTGCTGTACTCGATGATCATCGTGTCGTTCCCGGTGGAGTGCTGGAAGCAGCCCAAGGTTCCGGACACCGGCGCCACCGCGCTGGACTGCGTCATCGAACCGGTCCCGTGAGCGCGACTGTTCTCAAAGCGGCCCGGTGGGCGGACATCGAGGCCGGGGAGGTTCGGTCGCCGGCAGTCATCGTCGTCGAGGGCGATCGCATCACCGCCGTGAACTCTGCTGAGCCGCTGCCGGATTCGGCCACTGTTATCGACCTCGGTGACGTCACCCTGCTGCCCGGGCTGATGGACATGGAGCTCAACCTGCTCATCGGCGGCCCGGGCGGTCCCGACGGGCTGCCCAGTCCGATGCACGGGGTGCAGGACGATCCGGCCTACCGCACGCTGCGCGGCGCAGTGAATGCGCGCACCACGCTGGAGGCCGGGTTCACCACCGTGCGCAACCTCGGCCTGATGGTCAAGACGGGCGGATATCTGCTCGACGTCGCCCTGCAACGCGCGATCGACCAGGGCTGGCATATCGGGCCACGCATCTATCCGGCCGGCCACGCGGTGACGCCCTACGGCGGGCATCTGGATCCGACGGTGTTCCAGCGCCTGGCCCCGGGCATCATGCCGCTGAGCGTGGCCGAGGGTATTGCGAACGGCGTGCCCGATGTGCAGGCCTGCGTGCGGTATCAGATTCGCCATGGCGCCAAGCTGATCAAGGTGTCGGCCTCCGGTGGCGTCATGTCGCACAGCACCTCGCCGGGTTCGCAGCAGTTCTCCGACGCCGAATTCGCCGCGATCGCCGACGAGGCCCATCGGGCCGGCCTTCGGGTCGCCGCACATGCGGTGGGGGACAGCGCGATCCAGGCGTGCATCCGCGCGGGGATCGACTGCATCGAGCACGGCTTCCTGGCTTCCGACGAGACCATCCAGATGATGGTGGACCACGGCACCTTCTTGGTCTCCACCACGTATCTGACCGAGGCGATGGCGATCGACCGCATCGCGCCGGAGCTGCGGCGCAAGGCCGAGACGGTGTTCCCACAAGCCAAGGCGATGCTGCCCAAGGCGATCGCCGCCGGGGTGAAGATTGCCTGCGGCAGCGACGCCCCGGCGATACCGCACGGTCAACAGGCCAAGGAGATCGTCGCGCTGGTGAATCGCGGAATGACGCCGATGCAGGCGCTGCGTGCGGCCACCATCACCGCCGCCGAGCTGATCGACGAGGCCGACGAACTCGGACGTCTGGCACCGGGGTATCTAGCCGATATCATCGCGGTACCCGGAGATCCCTCCGCGGACATCTCGACGACCCTCGACGTGCGATTCGTCATGAAGGGCGGCGAGGTCTACAAACAGGCGGCAGCGCAATGAAAAACGGACAAGAGAACCTCCTCTGGCTGCTCAAGCAGGCGTTTCACTACTCGGGGCACACCGTCAACGAAGCGATGAGCAAACACGGTGTCACGAGTGCGCAAACCGGTCTGTTGCGGCAGCTCGCCGACGAACCGGGTTTGTCCGGGGCCGAGCTCGGTCGCCGGCTGCTGATCAGCCCCCAGGGGGCTCAGCTGGCGTTGGCCACCCTGGAGAAGAACGGTCTGATCGAACGTAAGCCCGATCCTGAGCACGGGCGCATTCAGCGTGCCTACCTCACCGAGAAGGGGCGGCGCACCGTTACCGCCGCCAATGCCGACGCCGTCGCCGCCCATGACGAGTTGTTCTCCGTGCTGACCGCCGAAGAGCGGAAGACGTTGGCGGAGTTGCTGGTTCGTATTGTCGTACAAGGGCACGGCGAGGTTTCCTTCACTCTGCACCCGGAGGCCGACTGACGCTGGAAATCAAGTGCTTGATACCAATGACAAGTACTTGATATCCTTGGCCGCGATGGGAACAACAATCAGCGGCGACGATGTCGTGCGGCTCCGGATTTCCGATGTGCAGTCCGAGACCGCCGATTGTGTCTCGTTGGTCTTCGATGTGCCCGCCGACCACAAAGACCGGTTCCGCTATGCCGCCGGCCAATACCTGGCCCTGCGGGTGACGGTTGCCGGCGTGGAGCACCGGCGCTGCTATTCGATGTCGTCGTCGCCGGCCTTGGCCGAACCCCTGCGGATCACCGTCAAGCGTGACCCGGGCGGGGTGGTGTCGAACTGGATCAACGACACCGTGGTGGCCGGTGCCGAGATCCACGCCGAAGCCCCGCAGGGCCGCTTTGTTCTGGATTCCTCGGACCGGGACATCGTGGCCTTCGCGGGCGGAAGCGGTATCACCCCGGTCTTTTCGCTCATCCGCACGGCGCTGGCGACCACCGGCCGGCGGGTTCGGCTGTTCTATGCCAACCGCAGCGCGGACTCGGTGATCTTCGCCGGGGTGCTGCGCGGCATCGCCGACGAATACGGCGACCGGATCTCTGTACACCACCACCTCGACAGTGAGCACGGTGTGGTGACCCCGACCGCGCTCAGGACTTTTCTCGCCGGCGTCGGCGACGCCGAATACTTCGTCTGCGGCCCAACGCTGTTCATGGATGCGGTGGAGGCCACGTTGCGGGACTCGAAGGTGCCCGCCGCCCAAGTGCACCTCGAGCGGTTCGTCGCAGCCACGCCGGTCGATGCGGCGCCGGCGGCCGGCGACGAAGCCACCGATCAGGTGATCATCGAGCTGGATCGGCGCACCACGACCGCGGACTACCGGTCCGGTAACACGTTGCTGCAGACGGCGCGGATGGCGGGTTTGAAGGCGCCGTCGTCGTGCGAAACCGGTTCTTGCGGAACGTGTATCGCACAGGTGACCGAAGGTGCCGCGCGGATGCTCAACAACAACGCGCTCGACGACGACGAAGTTGCCGACGGTTGGGTGTTGACGTGTCAGGCGATGCCCACGACCAAGACCGTGCGGATCGTCTACGAGTGAGGGAGCGTCAATGAGCAGGGTTGCGGTGGTCACCGGCGGTGGGTCGGGTATGGGTGAAGCGACATGCCACGAACTCGGGCGCCGCGGAAACAACGTGGCCGTCCTCGATCTCAACGAATCTGCGGCACAACGAGTTGCCGACGACCTCCGTGCCGAGGGTGTGACAGCGATCGGAGTCGGCGCCGATGTCGCCGACCGCCCAGTGATGGAAGACGCCTTCGCGAAGGTGCGTTCCGAGCTCGGGCCGACGACGATTCTGGTCACCAGTGCCGGACTGTTCGGCTTCGCGCCGTTCGTGGATATGCGCGTCGAGGACTGGGAGCGGGTCATCGCGGTCAACCTGACCGGCACCTTTCACGCCTGCCAGCTCGCGGTGCCGGATATGCTCGCCGCCGGCTGGGGACGCATCATCATGATCTCGTCGTCGAGTGCCCAGCGGGGGTCTCCGGAGATGGCCCATTACGCGGCATCCAAGGGCGGGGTGCTGAGCCTGACCCGGTCCCTGGCCCGCGAGTACGCCGCGCGCGGCATCACGGTAAACAACATCCCGCCGTCGGGCATCGAGACGCCGATGCAGCATCAGCAACAAGCCGCCGGAATCCTGCCGTCGACCGAGCAGATGGCCGCCAACATCCCCATTGGACATCTAGGCACCGGTGACGACATCGCCGCGATGGTGGGCTTCCTCAGCTCCGATGAAGCCGGCTTCATCACCGGTCAAACCATCGGCGTCAACGGGGGCGCAGTGATGTGAGAACGGCTGCCGCACAGCACTTGTCAGCAACCTGATCCGATACCAGGAGGTTCCCATGGCCGCCGTCACCTGGCCCAAGCCCGCCGAAGGCAGCTGGACCGAGCACTACCCGGATCTGGGCACGGGCCCGATCTCGTTCAAAGACTCGACCTCGCCGGAGTTCTACAAGCTCGAGGGTGAGGCGATCTTCAAGCGAGCCTGGCTCAACATCGGCCGGGTGGAGGAACTGCCGCGGGGCGGCAGTTATTTCACCAAGGAGATCGAGGTCGCGCGGGCGTCGGTGATCGTGGTCAGGGGCAAGGATGACGTCATCCGCGCCTTCCACAACATCTGCCGGCACCGGGGAAACAAGCTGGTGTGGAACGACTATCCGACCGAGGAGGTCCGTGGCACCTGCCGCCAATTCACCTGTAAGTACCACGGCTGGCGCTATGGGCTGGACGGTGCGCTGAACTTCGTCCAGCAGAGCGGGGAGTTCTTCGACCTCGACCAGGAGCAGTACGGGCTGAGCCCGGTGCACTGCGACGTGTGGAACGGCTTCATCTTCATCAACCTCGACCGCGAGCCCCGCCAAACATTGCGAGAGTTCCTCGGGCCCATGGTGACTGCGCTCGACGGCTACCCGTTCGAGAAGCTGACTGAGCGCTACGAGTGGGTGGCCAACAACAACAGCAACTGGAAGATCTTCGCCGACGCCTTCCAGGAGTACTACCACGTGCCGTCCCTGCACCCCCAACAGGTGCCGCCGGAGGTGCGCGTTCCGAACGCCGGATTCACCTGTGCCCATTTCCAACTCGACGGGCCACACCGGGTGGTGTCCACCGCGGGCACCCGACGCTGGCTGCTGCCGCCGGAGTACATGTATCCGATCGAGCTCGCCACCCAGAGCGGACTTGTCGGACCCTGGCGCACACCGGATATCGGTGAATTGCCGGCCGGTCTGAATCCCGGCAATATCGAGCCGTGGGGCATCTCGAACTTCCAGATCTTCCCCAACATCGAGATCCTGATCTACGGCGGCTGGTATCTGCTCTACCGCTACTGGCCCACCTCCCACAACACGCACCGTTTCGAGGCGTTCACGTACTTCAGCCCGGCGCGCACTGTCCGGGAACGTATCGAACACGAGGTGGCGTCGGTGGTGCTCAAAGAATTCGCGCTGCAGGACGCCGGCATGCTCGGGGGCACCCAGGCCGCGCTGGAAACCGGTGTCGTCGACGAGTTCCCGCTCAACGACCAGGAGATCCTGGTCCGGCATCTGCACAAAGCTGTCGTCGACTGGGTCGATGACTATCAACGCGAGACCGCCGGGGCGGGGGCATAGCGATGTCAGAAGCGATGTTGCCCAGCGCATTTGCCGAACTCGAGGAGTTCGCTCCCGTGTGGTGCCTGGCCACTGAGACCGAGCGGTGGGAGCAGCGGGTCAACAGCAGCATGGCCGACATGGAGCACTTCTACAACGCGTTCTTTCCCCGCCTGGAAGAAGCGATCGAATACTGCGACAAGTTCTCGCTCGACGAGCTGCCGCAGGATGCGACCAACCTGCTGTACCTCATCTACTCGCTGATCATGGTGGCGATGTCGGTCGAGATCATGCACCAGCCCCGGCCCGTCGACGCATGCGACGCCGAGATGGTGCGCGTCAGCGAACCCCGACCCTAGGAGGTCTCATGAGCACGCTCACCATCACCAAGCTGACCTCAACGGTCGGAGCCGAGGTGACCGGACTGAACTCCGATCAACTCGGCACCGATGACACCACGGCCGAGGCGGTCCTGGATGCGTTGGAGGACAACGGAGTTCTGGTCTTCCCCGGCCTCAACCTGACACCGGAGGCGCAGGTCGCGTTCTGCTCCCGTCTCGGCGAGGTGGACCGGTCCGCCGATGGCCGCCATCCGGTGTCGGGCATCTATCCGATCACGATGGACAAGACCAAGAATGCCAGCGCCCAATACCTACGCGCCGCGTTCCTCTGGCATATCGACGGCTGTACGCCGACGAACGACGAATGCCCGCAGAAGGCCACGCTGTTGTCGGCCAAGCAGGTGGCCACCGAAGGCGGTGACACCGAATTCGCCAGTGCCTATACCGCTTACGACGTGTTGTCCGACGAGGACAAGGAGCGGTTGGGGCCGTTGCGGGTGGTGCACTCGCTGGAGGCCTCGCAGCGCAAGATCACACCGAACCCGACGGTCGAGGACCTGGCGCGGTGGCGATCCCGTCCGACGCACGAGCATCCGCTGGTGTGGACGCACCGCAGTGGACGTAAGTCGCTGGTGCTCGGCGCCTCGGCCGACTACATCGTCGGGATGGAGGTCGACGAGGGTCGGGCCATCCTGGCTGATCTGTTGGAGAAGGCCACCGGCCCGGACAACGTCTATCGCCACAGCTGGTCGGTGGGCGACACCGTGATCTGGGACAACCGCGGCGTGTTGCACCGCGCCGGTCAGTACGCCGACGACTCCGGTCGAATGATGTTGCGCACCACGATCTTGGGTGACGAACCGATCGAGTGAGTCAGCGCCGGTTTTTGGCCAGCTCCTGCAGCATCGCGTTGTAGGCGTCGAGATCGTCGTCGTAGTGGGCGTCGGCATGCCGGTCGGTGCGGGCGGCGGTCCGACGGTCCTGGCGGGCCCACTGCACCACCAGGGCGATCACGACGACGATCACCGGAAGCTCACTGGAGCCCCAGGCGATCGCACCGCCGAGGTGTTGGTCGTCGCCGAGGCTGGTGAGCCAGGGCAGCCGCAGACTGCGGTAGAAGGTGCCGCCCAGCACCGATGTCATGGTCATCGTTGCGATTCCGAAGAACGCGTGGAACGGCATCACCGCGAACAACAGTCCGAGGCGTCCGATGAAGGGCAGCCGCTTGGGACCGGGGTCGATGCCGATGATGCCCCAGAAGAACAGGTACCCGGTGATCAGGAAGTGCACGGTCATGAACTCGTGACCCCAGTGGTAACGCACCAGGGTGTCGAACACCGGGGTGAAGTACACCGCGTACAGCGAGCCCACGAACAACACGAAAGCCGTTGCGGGATGGGACAGGAACCGCGATACCGGAGAGTGCACCAGCCAGAGCAGCCATTCCCGCGGCCCGGGCGGACGGCCGGCGCCTGCGACAGGAAGCGCCCGCAGCGCCAGGGTGATCGGCGCGCCCAACGCCAGGAACACCGGGATGAACATGTTCAGGGCCATGTGTTCTGCCATGTGCACACTGAACATCGCCGAGCCGTAGGCCCGGGTACCCGAGCTGGTGACGAACAGCAGCGCGGCGCAACCCAACAACCACGCGGCCAGACGACCGGGCGGCCAGCCGTCGCCGCGCCGTCGCAGCCGGAGGTAGCCGATCACATAGCCCACGGCCAACGCGATGGCCGCCACCCCGAGCAGGACGTCGAAGCGCCAAACGGTCAGCAGCCGAAGCGCACTCGGGGGGTCCGGGAGCTGATAACCGAGGTAGACATCCCATGCGGTGAATTGGTGAGTCAGCAGCCGCGGCGCGGTCTGGATTGCCATGACGGAGACGGCCGACACCGCGAGAACGGCGCACAGTGCGCCTGCCGCTCGTTTCGCGAACAGGCTGCCGAGCAGTGCCGCCGCGGCCAGCGCGCCGAATCGTCCGTAGTCCGAACCAAACCCGGTCGGCGTTGCCAACAGGACCAACAGCAGTGCCCCGTACACCAGCGCCGCCACGCCGGCCGTCAGTTCAACGACCCGAACCCGCCGCCGCAGTTCGGCTTTCGGCGGTGCGACAGCCGCGCTGATCTTCACTCCGGTCAGCACCGCCAGCGCGAGGGCGAACACGATCACCGCAGACGTTGCGTAGTCGTGATCGGGGCCCTGGCCCGAGTTACCGCTGACCGGCAGCACGATCACGCCGATGAACGTGGGAATCAGCAGCACCGCATGCCACACCCAGCGCACCGTCGCTCGCAGGCTGACGGTCACCACGGCCGCGATCACCGCCACGACGATCCAGCCGCGCGCCATTTCCGATGCGCCGAGCGCAGTTCCGAGGCCGCCACCGCCAATCAACCGGGCGACCGATACACCCGACGCAGTGGCCGCCTGCACCGGAATCATTACGAGCGCGGTCACCAACCAGACCGGAGCCAGTCGCTCGGCCAGCAGGTGCGCTCGAAATGACGACGCGTCGAGCACACCGCGCTCGTCGGGCTCGGCGGTGATGATGACGAATACCAGCGAGCCCAGACAGATCGCGCCGGCCAGGGCCGCGGTGAAATACCCGATCAGTTCTGCGACGCTCGTCGGCGCACCGGGGTAGGAGTCGCCGGTGGCGCTGAAGCGGCGTTCGCCGGACACGACGGCATAGGCGACCAGTGCGGCGAATGTGGCGAGGTAGCCGCCCAGGATCCACCGACCTGCTGGTCGGGTGCCTGCGCGGTTGGCTTCCATTGACGCGAGTCTACGACTGCTTGTCGTAGTCGAGTCGCCGCGGCGGAGTTTCATAGCAAACGATCTCCGTCGTCGCAGCACTGACCCACGTCGGCAATGGCCGATGACGCGCATTCTTGGCTACGCGCTGCGGCGAGTCTTCGCAGTTCGCGGGCATTTTTCGGTCAGATGCGAGACTATTGACGGAAGGGTTAGCGCCGCGGGGGCGGGGGGAAATGGTCGAGTCCGGTAGCGACACCATCGGGTCGTGTGGGGCGTGTGGCATCGGATTGCGGCCCGAGGCCCGGTTCTGCGATCGCTGCGGCGCCCCCGTCTCTCGACGGACGGTGACGGGCGAACACAAACAGGTGACGGTGTTGTTCATGGACATCGTCGGGTCGATGAAGCTGGCCGCGGCGCTCGACGCGGAGCGCCTCCGGGAGATCGTGACCGACCTGTTCAACCGGGCGGCCGCGGTGGTGCAGCGCTACCAGGGAACGGTCGACACGTTCACCGGCGACGGCTTGATGGCCCTGTTCGGGGCGCCGCTGGCGCTCGACGATCACCCGCTGCGGGCCTGCATAGCGGCGCTGGAGATTCAATCCGTCGTCGCCGAACTTGCCGCAGAGGTGAGAACCCGTGACGGCGCCAGCCTGCAGCTTCGGGTCGGCCTGAACTCCGGCGAGGTGATCGTCGGCGAAATCGGTCTAGGGCCGGGGCGATACACCGCAATCGGGCACTCGGTCGGGATGGCTCAACGCATGGAAGCCGCTGCGCCCCCGGGCGGAGTGCTGTGCTCTTACTCGACGGCATGCCTCGTCGAAGACGCGACCCGGCTCGGGCCCGTCGAACGGGTTTCGGTCAAGGGGGCCGATGAGACGGTGCCCGCCCGCCTGCTTCTGGCCGTCGAATCCGACCGCATGGTGTTGGGCCGTAACGAGGGTGTGATGCTGGGCCGCGAGGCGGAGATGGAACAACTCAGCGCACTGTGGGATGACGGGGCAGGCCTCGTCGGCATCGTCGGTGTGGCCGGATTGGGCAAGAGTCGTCTGATCGGCGAGTTCACTGCGGCCGGCGCGCAGTCCGGTGCCGATGTCGTCGTGGCTCGGTGTGACGCCCACACCAGTGTGCTGCCGTTTCGCGCGTTGGCGCGCCTGCTGCGTGCCATGTTCAAGGTCGACGGGCTGAGCGATGCCGACGCCCGCAGGCATGCGATCGAACAGTGCGGTGACGCTCTGGCGAATCCGCAGTGTCCAGATGCGCAGATCTTGTTCGATGCCATGGGGATTGCGGATGCCGACGAGCCGCAGCCGGCGGTCAGCTTCGATGGTCGCCGTCGCCGGCTTGTCGATGTGATGCTGAAAGCTGTGTTGGCGCGCCGCGCCCGAATGGTCTTCGTTCTCGAAGACGTCCACTGGATCGATACTCCCAGCGACGATGTTCTTGCCGACTTCGCCGCCGAACTCGGCGCGACCACATCGATGTTCGTTGTGACCTATCGCCCTGAGTTCCGGGGCGTCCTGCATCAACGGTGCGTTCACTCTATTGTGTTGAAACCTCTGACCGATTCCGAGGCCGCCCGGCAGGTTAGCCAACTACTCGGGGCTGAGGCCTCGCTCGATCACCTGGCCGGACGGATCGCGAGCGCAGCCGCGGGAAATCCGTTTTTCGCCGAGGAGATCGTCCGCGACCTGGCTGGTCGCGGCGTGCTGGCCGGCAGTCGGGGTGCGTACCGGCTGGCAGACGTGGTCAGCGAGATCGCCGTACCCGCAACGGTACAGGCGGTGCTGGCGGCCCGCATCGATCGGCTTCCCGCCGGCGCGAAGTCGATGCTCAACGCCGCTGCGGTGATCGGCGCCCACTTCGACATGGACATTCTGTTGGCTGTGGTGCCTGAGGTCGCGCCGACGTCGGTGGTGGACCTGGTATCCAACGAATTCATCGATCAGACGAGATTGGTTCCACAGCAACGGTATTGCTTTCGCCACCCACTTGTGCGCACGGTGGCCTATGAATCGCAGCTGAACGCCAACCGTGCCCGGACCCACCGCATCCTGGCCTCCGCGATCGCGCTGCGCGATCCTGGGGCCGCCGACGACAATGCGGCGCTGATCGCCGAACACTATGAAGCCGCAGGGGAACTCGTCGAGGCGTACCACTGGCACATGCGGGTCCGGATATTGGCTTCGGCCTCGTGACCTCGCCGCCGCACGCGCTCAGTGGGAAAGTGCTCGCCGCATCGCGGACACGTTGTCCAATGATCGGCGCGACGTCGGCGCGTTGAGGCTCGCGCCACGCACCATGCTGGTTTCGACGGCACTGTACGTCGGAAACGATTTCGACGCCGACGAAAGCTATCGTGAGTTTCGTTCCCTGGCAGAGCGAGAAGGCGATCAGGAATCACTCGCGTTCGCAACCGCCGGACGTGTCATGTCGCTGTGTTTGAACGACAACAAGGTCGCCGAGGCGGTGGCCTTGGCCGCCGAGCTGGAGACCATTGTCGGTGGCATCGACTGCGACGTGGCGACCAGGAGCATCATCCTCACGGCGGTGGTGTTTGCCCGCTTCACCAATTGTGAGTTCGACGCGGCAATCGCGGTGATCGACACCATACTCGGGCTGCCCCAGACCGAGTCGACGATGGAATTGGCTGTCGCCCAGACCATCCGAGGGTATATCGAAATCTGTCGCGGCGATTTTGTACGCGGCCGGCGCAATCTTCGAGAGGGCACCGCGCGAGCCCGTGAACTCGGGCCCGTCAACCATGCCATCCTGCTGGTCTATTCGAGTACCCTCGTCGCACTCGGAATGTATGAGCCAGACGAATTCGTCGAAGAGATGGTTGATGCGCTGCGGCGCGCCGAGTCTTTCGGCGACATTTGTGGGCTCATCACCGCTCAGTGCGCCTACGGCACAGTGTTGGTACGCGCACAGAGTGCACCACGCCACGATGCGATCGAGGTACTTCTCCGGGCGAAATCGAACATCCAGAAGCACAACGTGTTCACCCTCGCGCTCGGTATCACGGTCTCCGATCTGGCCGGGGAAGCAGCTCGCACCGGTCGACGGGACGAGGCAATCGATGATCTGCGCGTCTCGTTCGTCTCCCACACCGACACCGGATTCCGGGTCTTCGCGGGCTGTGTGGGTGAAGCTCTCGTCGAGCTTCTCATCGACCGGGGACGGCCGAGTGATCTCGCCGAGGCCCGCGACATCGTTGGTCTCTGGCAACACGACGGCCGCGACATTCCGGCGCTCGATCTGGTGCGTCTGCGATCGCGGGCGTTGTTGGCTGCGGCTGAGGGCGATTCCGAAGCGCATGCGAGGCTCGCCGGTCAATACCTCGACCTGTGCGAGAAGCTGGACGCCCGCGGCCGATTGAGCGAGGCGCGCCGCATGGTTGAGGAAACTGTCTGACCCGGGGGAGCGGATGGCGACGATACTGGCTTACACCTCACCAGCCCTGGGGCATTTCTTGCCGATCAGCGCCCTGTGCGCAGAGCTGGCCCGCCGCGGCCACGCCATTCACCTACGGACGCTGTCCAGCGCCGTCGACATGGGGCAGCGGTTCGGATTCACCACCGCCTCGATCGACCCGCAGGTCGAGCGGATCGAGCTCGACGACTGGCAGGCGACGAATCCTATTGCAGCGCTGAAGAAGTCGGCGGTGGTATTCAGCAGGCGTGCCGAGTACGAAGTCGCCGATCTGGCCGAGGCGGTCGCGCGCACACGCCCTGACGCGTTGATCATCGACGTGAATTGTTGGGGTGCGCAGTCGGCAGCCGACGCCGGAACCATTCCGTGGGCGTGCTTCTCGCCGTACACGCCGTTGCTGCAGTCTCCCGGGGTACCCCCGTTCGGGCTGGGACTCACACCGATGCGGGGGGTGGCGGGCCGACTGCGTGATGCCGTCGTACGGGCAGCCGTGGTGGGCCGTCTGGAGAACATCATGCTGTCGCCCATCAACGCGATTCGGGCGCAAGTCGGTGCAGCACCTGCCGGGTCGCTTGACGAGCATCTGCGCCGGGCGCCGCTGATGCCGATCGCCAGCGGCAAGCCGTTCCAGTACGCCGAGACTGATTGGGGCCCAGCGGTGGAAATGATCGGGCCGTGCGTGCTCGATCCCGGACCGGCCACCGTTCCCGAATGGGTCGACGCGATCGAACGGCCGATCGTTCTGGTCACCACGTCATCGGAGAAACAAGCCGACGCCAACCTGGTCCAGAGCGCGATCGCTGCACTGGCCGATGAGCCGGTTCATGTGATCGCGACCATGCCGGCCGAGACGTCAGAGCTGGTTGCAGCGGCACCCAACGCGACGGTGTGCCGGCTGGTCCCGCACGGGATGGTGCTCGACCGAGCCGTGTGTGCGGTCACGCACGGCGGGATGGGAGCGACACAGAAGGCGCTCGCCCGGGGCGTTCCTGTCTGCGTCGTGCCCTACGGGCGAGATCAGCTCGAAGTCGCCCGGCGTGCGGAGGTCGCCGGTTGTGGCACCCGCCTTCCCGCCAGGAAGCTGTCGCCCGCACGGTTGCGGTCGAAGATTCGCGAAGCGATGGCGATGGGCGAGGGTGCGCGGCGGGTAGCGACGGGATTCGTGGCAACCGGGGGCACGTCGCGGGGCGCAGACCTCGTCGAGCAGCGGGTCCTCGGCCGCACCGCTGGGTAGGTTCGTGCCCGCGCTGCCGCGGTGGGAACTTTCTGGTGCGATGGATCGACCAATGCTGACGTGCGGAGCAGAGAAGGAATCGACCGGTGATCGCTGACCTGACGCTGCGCTGGGTCGTCACGCTCCTGTTCGTGATCGCCGCAGCGGAGTGCCTGTCGACGCTCGTCGTCGGCGACCGGCGGCCGGCCACTGTGGTCAGCCAATTGCTGCACGTCGTGATGGCGGTGGCGATGGCGGTGATGGCCTGGCCGTGGGGCGCCGCGCTGCCCACCGTCGCGCCGATGGTGTTTTTCCTGCTTGCGACCCTCTGGTTCGTTGCGGTCACGCCGAGTTCGGTCTGCGCCGGGCACCGCATCGCCGGCGTCTATCACGCGCTGATGATGCTGGCGATGGCCTGGATGTACGCGGTGATGAACGGCCGGTTGCTGCCCGGACAGGCGTCCCATGCCGCCGACGTCGCGCCCGCTGGCCATTCGGTGGGGGCGTCCGGCCATGCCGGGCACGCGAGCATGCCGGGGATGGACATGGGCGGCGCTGACGTGGCGGGCACCGGCCACAGCGTCGGCTATCCGCCATATATCGCGATGCTGAACTGGGTGTGCACCATTGGCTTCGCGTTGGCCGCGGTGTTCTGGCTGTATCGCTACTTGGCTGTGCGGATGGAGCGTGAGCCGGTCGAGGCCGCGCGCCCGCTCGGGATCTTGTGCCAGTCGATGATGGCCGCCGGGATGGCGATCATGTTCGGCGTGATGCTGTAGGAACCGGCGCCGAGATCGGCGTTGTGCAGGCCTCGTCTCGAACTTTGTCTGCGCAGCGTCGGTTTGGGCGAGTGAACGATCAGGCAGCGCCGTCGGTGGGGTAGAGGTGCCCGCGCCGACGGCCGCGAGAAGCGTTGTCGGGCAACACCACATCGGCGGTGACGCCCACCGCGTCGGACCGGGGCTCGGGACCGGACGTCCGCGCGGTCCGCCACACCAGCAGCGCCAGGACGGTTCCGATGAGCACCGGCAGGTGCGACAGGATTCGGTCGAGGCTCACCGCACCCGACACTGCGTCGCTGATCACATAAGCGGTGAGGATCGCGGTGAACACCGACAGCACCCCGGCCAGGCCGGCTGCGGCGGTCGGCCGCGCGGCGGCGGCGATCATCACCACACCCAGCGCCGCCGACCACGCCGTCGACTCGTTGAGTAGATGCCCGCCCATCATCGCGTGGTGCGCGGCGCCGGCGGTGCCGACGTTGGCGCCCAGGGCCTGGGCGAGTGCCACCGCCACCTGGACCACTCCGACGCCGGCCAGCGTCCACCGCATCCAGGTGCCGGCTGCCGGACGGGGCTTCCGCACCGACGGACTCGGAGTGGCGACGGCCGCGACCTGGGATCTGCCGGCCAGCCGCCGCAGCTGCTGGGTCTGCTCGACAGCTCGCGCGTACCACGTGCTGCACTCGTCACAGCTGGTGAGATGTTCGTCGACCCGGGCCACGGGAACGGGTTCACGTTCGCCGTCGATCCGGGCTGACAACGCCTCCCGGGCGACATCGCAGTCCACGCATCAATAGTCGCGCGAACGGGCCGGATTGTTCCAGCGTCCCGAGTTCGACCCGCTCGCTGGGCTAGATTCCTAGGCATGGATGCCCCCGGCGACACGGCGAAGGTCGAGCGTGCCTCGTCCGCGCTGGCCGACGTCGACATCCACAGCTGGACGCAGCGCTTCGATCTGTTGTCCGACCCGCACCGGCTGGAGATCCTCCTCGGTCTGCACCGCGCACCCGGAATCTGCGTGGGTGATCTCGCCGCCGCTGTCGGTCGATCGGAAAACGCCGTGTCACAGGCACTTCGGGTGCTGCGTCAGCAGGGTTGGGTCACCTCGACGCGGGTGGGACGGCAGGTCAGCTACCGCCTCGAGGATCACACCGTGCACGACCTGCTGCACTGGATCGGTGCCGCCCACGCGGAGTGAGCTGATCGGTTCACTCGATTATCTGTACAGGTAGACAGATATCGGGCTCGCGGATTAGGGTTGGACCACCGGGCACACACCCGATCGCGAGGAGGCACGTTGAGCGTCCAGATCACGGCCATGCACATGAGCGATGGCCTGGTCAACGCGCCTACCTCCGTGGTTTTCGGAGTCCTTGCGATCGCCGTGGTGGCGTTCTGCGGCTGGCGGGCGCGCACCGAACTCGACGAGCGCACCGTCCCGTTGGCCGGCCTGGTCGCCGCCTTCATCTTCGCGGTGCAGATGATCAACTTCCCGATCCTTCCCGGCGTCAGCGGGCATCTCCTCGGCGGTGCGCTCGCCGCGATCCTGGTCGGCCCGTACACCGGCGTCCTGTGCATCACGATCGTGCTGGTGGTGCAGTCCCTGTTGTTCGCCGACGGCGGGGTCACCGCGCTCGGGATGAACATCACGAACATGGCGGTCATCGGTGTGGCCGCGGGATACTCCGCCGCCCGGCTCCTCTACGCGCTGCTCCGACGACGTCGTTCTGACTCGGTCCCCGCGCTCGGCGTCATCGGTTTTCTTTCAGCGCTGTTCGGAACGGTCTGCGCATCAATGGGTTTCGTCATCGAATACGCGATCGGTGGTGCCGCGCCGACATCGCTGAGCACGGTGGCGGCGTACATGCTCGGCACTCACGTCCTCATCGGCATCGGTGAAGGCTTGATCACCGCCGTGACCGTGGTGGCCGTCGCCCGGTCCCGACCGGATCTGGTTTACCTGCTGCGCCGTGACCGCGAGCGGGCGGCGGTGCCCGCATGAGCGCTCAGACGGCAGCCCGGCGCTGGCAGTTCTGGGCTGGTTTCGGTGTCGCGATCCTCCTGATCGCCGGGGTGGTGTCCTACTTCGCCAGCTCGAGCCCGGACGGACTGGACTCGGCCACCCTGCAGGGCTGCCAGGTCGTCCAGACCAGTCACGGTGAACAACTGACCGGAAACTGCATCGCCCAGCATGCGACCGAGCACGCCATGTCGACGTCGCCCCTGGCCGACTACACGATCTTCGGGCACCCGGCGACAAGCGGACTCGCCGGCATCATCGGCGCCGTCGTCGTGCTCGGCATCGCGTTCGGCGGGTTCTGGCTGATCGCCCGCAGCCGCCGCGCGAAGGACTGACCAGATGGGTGCCGGGCACGCCCACCCGCTCTATCGCGACGGCGAATCGGTCGTGCACCGGGCGCCCGCCGAGGTCAAGATCGCCGGGCTGGTGCTGTTCGTCCTCGCGGTGGTGGCAACCCCACGCGAGATGATCTGGCCGTTCGCGGTCTACGCCGGAATCGTCCTGGTGGTCTGGCGGGTGGCTGGCATCCCGCTGCGCTGGATTCTGCCGCGGATGCTCATCGAGGCGCCGTTCATCGTGCTGGCCGTGTTGTTGCCGTTCGCCGAAGGCGGGGAACGCGTCGCGGTGGCCGGCCTGCAACTGTCGGTGGCCGGATTGTGGGCGGCGTGGGGAATCGTCGTCAAAGGCACTCTGGGCGTGGCCGCCTCGCTGACGGTCGCCGCCACCACCTCGGCACGGGAGTTGCCGCTGGCGCTGAGCCGGCTCGGAGTACCGGGCCTAGTGACCTCAATGCTCGTGCTGATGATCCGCTACATCGATCTATTGTCGGCCGAAGTCGGCCGGATGCGGATGGCGCGGATCTCCCGCGGTGATTCGCCACGGGCGATCCATCAGGCCGGCGCGATCGCGAAAGGTGTTGGCGCCCTGTTCCTACGTTCCTACGAGCGTGGTGAACGCGTGTATCTGGCGATGGTGTCCCGGGGCTTCGACGGCAAGGTGCCCGAACTGGCGATCGTCGGTGCCGGACCGCGAGCCTCCGGTGTGCAGTGGGTCGCTGCGTTGACTCCGGCGGCGGCCGCGGCCGCGGTGGCCGCCTCGGCATGGGTCCTGCGATGAACCCGCCGGCGATCCGCGTCAAGGGTCTGCACTACCGCTATCCCGACGGCCGCGTCGCGCTCGACGGCGTCGACCTGACCATCGCGGCGGGGGAGCGGGTCGCCATCCTCGGCCCCAACGGGGCGGGCAAAACCACGCTCATGCTGCACCTCAACGGTGTGCTCACCGCGACATCGGGCGCGATAGAGATCAGCGGAATCTCGCTGAATCGCACGACTCTTCGCGACATCCGCCGCCGGGTCGGGCTGGTGTTCCAGGACCCCGACGATCAGCTGTTCATGCCGACGGTCGCCCAGGACGTCGCGTTCGGACCGGCCAACTTCGGGGTCACCGGTGACGCGCTGGCCGCCCGGGTGTCCGCCGCCCTGGACGTGGTATCGATGACCGAGCACGCCGACCGCAGTCCCGCGCATCTGTCCGGCGGGCAGCGGCGCCGCGCGGCACTGGCCACGGTGCTGGCGTGCGAGCCGGAGATCCTGGTGCTCGACGAGCCGTCGGCGAACCTCGACCCGGTGGCGCGCCGCGAACTGGCCGAGACGCTGGCGGCGCTGCCGGCCACCATGGTGATCGTCACCCACGACCTGCCGTACGCCGCTCAGTTGTGCGACCGGGCCATCGTGTTGGACGGCGGTGTGGTGGTGGCCGACGACACAGTCACCGCCGTGCTCTCCAACGCCGATCTGTTGGCGGCCCACCGGCTCGAATTGCCCTGGGGCTTTGTCGTTCCCGCTCGCTGAGTCCTCAGTTGGCGAGCGACAACGTCACCGGTCCACCGCGTTCGTCGATGCGATCGAGGATGCTGGACGGGACGCGGAACACCCGTCCCGGCGAGGCGGGCCAGGGGAGGGTCTTGCGCCCCACGATATTGCCGTCTTGGCGGGCAACGACTTTCGGGACGCGGACCAGTCGATCCGTCCATAGCAGGAGGCGGTGCCTGGCGGGCGCCGGGTCGCCGGGGCGCACCAGGTTGGGTGCCACCCAGCGTAGCGGTGCGTCGGCAAGAATGCGAACTGCATTGTCGCTGAACTGATTCCCCGTGAGGAGGGCGTGAACCTGGTCGGCGACGTGGCGGCCGTCGAGGGCAGCGATGTCGGCAGTGTCGACGGGGTGCAACAGGTTGCCGATGGCGAACACACCCGCCCGACTGGTCCGCAATGCGGTGTCGACCACGGGACCGAGTGTCCCCGGGTCGATGTCCAGGCCGGTGCTGCGGGCCAGCTCGTGGTCGGGAATCCAATCACCGGTCAGCACGACGGTGTCGCAGTCGACGATGCGGCGTTGTCCGGTGCGGAGATCCTCGACCTCGACACCGGTGACTGCCGGCTTGCCGATGATTCGCACGACCTTGGTGCGCGTGGCGACCTGCAATCCCAGCAACGGTGTACGGCCGGCCAGGTTGAACAGGCCGTAGGACTCCGGTGACGGGTATTCGGTTGTCATGAGCACGGTTTGGCACCCGACGTGCTTGAGGGTCAGCACGGCAGAGTAGCTCACGAGTTCGGCACCGACGACCACCGCGCGGCGCCCGACGGTGCGATGTTTCAGGTGCACGGCGTTCTGCAGCAGCCCGGTGGTGTAGATGCCGGCGCCGCGATCGCCGGGGATCATCCGCGCCGCGCGCGGGCGCTCGCGGGCACCGGTGGCCAGGACGATCGCCCGTGCGGTCAGGGTGTGGCGCCCCCGGGGCGAGGTGAGTTCGAGGGTGTGGTCATCGGCCCAACCGGTGACCATGGTGCTGGTCCGGATCGTCGCGCCCGCGTTGCGCGCGTCGGTGGTGAGTCGCCGAGCATAAGCGGGTCCGCTGATGAACCTCTTGCGATCCCGCAGGCCGTAACCGGGATGATCGCTGTGGCGGGGAATCCCACCTGGCTCTGACTCGCGTTCCAGGACAACGACATTCAAGGCACTGTTGCGCGCGAGCTCGGTGGCGGCGGTCAGCCCGGCCGGACCGGCGCCGACGATGGCGACGTCGACCGCTTCGGTGGTGGTCATCGCCTGCTCTCCTGGCACGTTTCACGTTCGAACAACGCCTGCACCTCCGCGCCACAGAAGAACGCTTGGCAGCGGCCGTTCATCACGCGGGTGCGCCGCCGCAGTCCTTCCACCGCGGTGGGTGGGATCACGGAATGGCAGGCGTCGCGAATCTCACCCTCGGTGACGCGTTCGCAGAAGCAGACGATCCGTCCGTATGCGGGGTCGGTTTCGATGGCCTCGGGCAGCTGGTAGGGACGGGGGTACGCCTCGCCGAGGTTCGGCATCCGTGGGGGATCCGGCAACGCGGCCTTGGGTGTCACGACCAAGCCGGCCTCGGCGAGTTGATCGCGAACGTATTCGGCCACCGCCATACCGGCGGTGAGACCCGTGGACCGGATACCGCCGACGAGCAGGTAATGCTGCGCGTGGTCGGCTTGAATCAGGTAGTCGCCGTGGTCGATGGCCGCGCGCAGTCCGGAATAGGTGGCGGTGACTTCCTCGTCCAAGAGCCGAGGCATCAGAGCCCGGCCCTTGCTCAGCAGGAAGTCGAAACCGGCCTCGGTCGTGCCGGTGGCGGTGCGGTCGTGCAAATCTTCGGAGGTGGGGCCGAGCATCACGTTGCCGTAGATGGTGGGGCTGACGAGGACACCCTTGCCGCGCGACGTCGGCACCGGCAGCACGATTTTGTTCACCAAGGTGCGGGCGAGCTTGTCGTACACGATCAGTTCGCCGCGGCGCGGGGTGACGGTGAAACGCTGGTAGCCGAAAAGTGCGTCGATGAGGTCGGCGCCGAGTCCCGCCGCGTTGACGATCCAGCGTCCGACCACGTCACCTCGGGTGGTGTGCAGCGTGGTGGTGTCAGGCCCGATGTCGACGCCGTCGACCCGATGGTCGGTCAGCAGCACGGTGCCGCGGTTGACGGCGTCGGTGGCCAGCGCCAGGTTGACCGTCCACGTGCAGATGATGGATTCGTCGGGAACTGTCAATCCACCGAGGGCGCCCGGCCCGAGGTGCGGGATGTCGGCGTAAACGGCTGCGGCATCGATGATCTGGCAATGCTGATAGCCATTGGCTTCCGCCTTGGCCTTCAAGTCGGGCAAGGCGTCCAGCTGCTCCTGGTCCCAGGCGACCAGGATGGCGCCGGTGTGTTCGACCGGTATGCCGGTGTGCTCGGCATAGTCGGAGAGCAGGTGGTATCCACGGTGCACCAGCTCCGATTCCAGGGTGCCGGGCTTGGCGTCGAAGCCGGTGTGCAGGATCGCGGTGTTCGCCTTGCTGGTGCCGTCACCGACGTCGTTGCGGGCTTCGATCAGCGCGACCGAGAGCTGGTGCCCGGACAGTTCACGCGCGATTGCCGATCCGACGATGCCGGCGCCTATGACGACGACGTCGTAGGCGGTGGGGGTGGTCATGAATGCTCCTGGGTCGGATACGTGGTGGCGGCCAGATCGCGCCACCGATCGCGAAACTCGTTGGCCTGCGGTTGAGTCCAGCTTGGCTCGTAGGTCGATGCGGGTGTCCACTCCGGAACCACTTCGGGCAGCGCCTGATTCGGGTGCTGGCTCAGACGGGCCAGTGCCGCCGCGCCGAGCGCGGTGGCGTGAGCGGACGGGTACACCTCGACCGGGATCTGGAGGATGTCGGCGCACGCCTGCATGAGGATCGTCGACTGGGTCAGGCCGCCGTCGGCGCGCAGTGTGGTCAACGGCGTGGTCGTGTCGTCGTTAATGGCAGTGACCAGCTCGGCGATCTGGGCGGCGATACCCTGCAGCACGGCCAGCACCAGGTGCCCGCGACCCGTCGACAACGTCATCCCCGAAATAGCCGCGGTCGCTTGAGATTTCCACCACGGGGCGGCCAGCCCGGCCAGTGCAGGAACACACAGGACCCCGTTGTTCTCCGGTGCAGCGATACCGTCCATGTCCTCGGCGCCGCCGATGATGCCCAGTGAGCACAGCCACCGAACGGCGGAGGCCGCGGTGTACACCTGGCCGTCCACACAGAAGGCGTCCCGGCCATTGATCCGCCAGGCGACCGAGGAGGTCAGTCCCGTCGTCGAGTGCACGCCGGTGGTGCCGGTGTTGGCCAAAAGGAAGGCGCCCGTGCCGAAGGTACATTTGGCCATGCCCTGCTCGAAGCAGGCCTCCGCCAGCAGGGCTGCCTGCTGATCGACGACAATCCCGCCGACCGGAATCTCACCGCCGAATGCCGTTGTCGTGCCGATGGTTTCGTCATTCCCGACGATATCGGGCAGGCGTTCGCCGTCGAGCTCGAACAGCGCCAGCAGTTCGCGGCTCCACTCATGGGCGCCCAGGTCGACGGCAAGGGAGCGACTGGCGGTGGTGGCGTCGGTGACGAATGCTCCGGTCAGCTGATGCAGCAGCCAGGTGTCGGAGGTGCTCACCACTCCGGCGGTTTCGACGTTGCGACGCAGCCACGCCATCTTCGGTGCCGAGAAGTACGGGTCGAGCACCAGTCCGGTGCGGGCGGCCAGCATCTCGGCCGATCCACTCAAGGCCGCACACAGGGATTCGGCGCGGCGGTC
Source organism: Mycolicibacterium crocinum (assembly GCF_022370635.2). Next base: position 2,394,336 of record NZ_CP092362.2, read on the forward strand.
CTGCCACACGATGGCCGGGGTCAAGGCACGGCCGGTGTCGGGATCCCACACCAGCACCGTCTCGCCCTGGTTGGCCAGCGAGACCGCCTCGATCGGGCGGCCGGCCTGGGCAACCGCGCCCCGGCCGGCCGTCAGGACCGAGTCCAGTAGTTCGTCTGGGCTCTGTTCGACGCCGCCGCCGTTGAGATACTGCGGATGCACCGGCACCTCGGCCAACCCCACCACCCCGTCGTCGGGGTCGACGACGATGGCCTTGGTACCCGACGTGCCCTGGTCGATGGCCAGGACCGTCATCGCGGCACGTCCTCGGCGATAACCCTCGCGCCGGCCGCTTGGTCGAGTTCGGCATCGATGGAACGCAATTCGGGCATCTTCAGCCCGTCGCGGCCGCGCGTGATCAGTAGGTAGCCCAGATAGACCGCGCCGATCGCGACCATCACCAACACATAGAGCCACGGTTGCCGGAACGACGCATCGCGGAACAGCGACAGCGCGAACACCAGCCACGCCACCGCCACGACGATGATCGGAGCCTCCCACCGGCCGAGGCTGAAGCCGGCGCTCTGGGGCAGCTGACGGCGTTTGGCGATGTACAGCGCCACGGTGATGGCGTAGATGACGGCCGGCAGCAGAGTCGCCGCGGAGAACAGGATGAACAGCGCGTCGGTACTGGTGGAGAAGACGCCGAGGATCACCGCCGAGATCGTGGTCATCGCGATCGTGGCATTCAGCGGGGTCTTGGTGCGGGGGGACACCTTGTGCAGGGCCTGCCACCCGGGGAACCGCTGATCGCGCGACATCGCCCAGGTCAGTCGCACGCCGCTCATCACGATCACCAGACCGCAGGCGAAGATCGCGATGGCCACCAGGATCAGCAGGGCCGTGCCGACGAATGAGCCGAGGATGTCACGGATGACGTCGGCGATCGGAGTTCCCGACTCGGCCAGAGCCGTGGGGTCGTTGACGGCGGCCGTCACCACCAGCAGAAACAGGAATCCGAGCACTCCCGAGGCCAGCACTGCCTGCCACATTGCCCGTGGCACAACGACTTCCGGCCGCTTGGTCTCCTCGGCCAGGTTGGCGGCGGATTCGAACCCCACGATGGTGAACGCACCGAGCAGGAAGCCGAGCATCCAGGGCCCGGCCGCGGTCGCCGTGCCGAAGTTCCAGTAACCCTCTGCGGGGATGTCGCCGCGGGAGAACAAGTTGCCCGCCGACAACTTGTGAGTGATGACACCCACGATGAACAGCAGGACGACCAGTGCCACCATGCCGATCAGTTCAGCACTGACGGCGAAGTTGTTCACTCGTTCGGTCCACTTGGTCGAGACCGCGACCAAAAGGCCCTGCAGCAGCAGGATGGCGGCGGTGATCAGGAACGACGTCAGTGCGGTACCGGTGAAATCGAACAACGCGGGGACGACCGTCGCGGCGACGGTGTAGTCCACCGCGACGGCGACGATGGCCAGGAATGTGAAGGAGATCCAGCCGGTGATCCAGCCCAGGATCGGGTTGGCCAGCCGCGACACCCACTGATAGGCGTACCCGGTCACCGGGATGCGGGCGGCTAGGGCGCCGAGCAGCAGGGATACGGCCAGCTGTCCGACGATCACTATCGGCCACGTCCAAATGCCGAGCGGGCCAGAGCTTTTCAAGACGCTTCCGTACGTGGTGAAGATGCCGGTGGCAATCGAGACAAAGGCGAACGCCACCGCGAACGATGCAAATCGTCCGGTGGAGCGCTCCAGGGTGTCGGTGTAGGTGCCCGCGATGACGATGTTCTCGCTGGGCGGTGTGGAAGGATGGGTCACTGGATCGGTCTTTCTGACTGGAGAGTGTTTCGGATATGAGGCTCGGTCCGGCGGGCGGCGCTGCAACGCCGCCCGCACCCGTTTGGTGAGCGTTTCAGGCGGTGGCCGCGGTTGCGGGTCGCGCTGACAAGACCACACCTCCCGTCTCCTCGAAGGCCGCCGCGACCGCGGCATCGGTGCTCTGGTCCGTGATCAGGCCGTTCACCGCACTGAGCGGGCAGACGCGATGCGGCGCGACCTGTCCGAGCTTGGAGGAGTCGGCCAGGATGTAGTTGCGAGCGCTGTTGGCGATGATCGTGCGCCGCACATCGATCTCGTCGAGATGAAAGTCGGTGAGTCCTGCGCGCGCATCGACCCCGCCGGAGCCGAGCAGTGCGATGTCGGGATAGACGTCGGCGAAGAAGGCTTTGGTGTGCGCGTTCGAGCAGGCGAGGTCTCCGGCGCGGACGCGTCCGCCGGCGAGCAAGACCTCGATGCCGGGACGGTCGGCCAGCTCGACGGCGACCGGGAGCGACGGCGTGATGACTGTGCCGGTGAATCCTCGGGGAATCGCTTGGGCGACCGCGACCGCGGTCGTACCGATGTCGAGGACGACGGTCTGACCGTTCTCCAGAAGTCCCACAGCGACTTTGGCCAGTTGGGCTTTCGCCTGATGCCGGATGACCGAGCGTTCGGTGTACGACGGTTCCATCGCTCGGCGCTGGTCCACCGCGGCCGCACCGCCGTGCACCCGGCGGATCACACCGCGTTCCTCCAACAGCGCGAGGTCTCGGCGCACGGTCTCCGCCGACACGCCCAGCCGCTGCACCAGGTCGTCAGTGCTGATCACCTGGCCGGAGCTGACCGCCGCCACGATTGCTTCCTGGCGCGCGACGGGAAGCACTCAGCTGACCGTTTCTGTGGATTTCTGACCGGACATGACTGCAAGTGTGGAGTGTTGTGTGTGTCACGTCAAGCGGAGCGCTGCTAGGAAGGTGACCCGTCAGTGCCGGCGCGACGGCGGCCAGGGCGGCTCGCCGCACAACGCCAGCAGCGCGTTCTCGATCACCTCCGGCAGCGCCGGGTGAATCCAGTACTGACCGCGGGCCATCTCCTGGCCGGGCAGCCCGAAGCTCATCGCCTGGATCAGCGGCTGAATCAACGACGACGCCTGGTGGCCCATGATGTGGGCACCCAAAATCTTGCCGCTGTCCTGCTCGACGATGATCTTGGCGAAGCCGGTGGTGTCCTCCATCGCCCAGCCATACGCCACGTCGGAGTAGTCCTGCACCTTGACGTTGATCTTGTAGCCGGCTGCGCGCGCTTCGTTTTCGGTCAGCCCGACACACGCGATCTGCGGATCGGTGAATACCGCTGACGGCACGAAGCGGTGATCGGAGTACATCAGCGCATCGGTGTCGTCCCAGTCCCGCAGCAGGTTGTGCCGCACCACCCGCGCCTCGTGGTTGGCGACATGCTTGAGCTGATAATGCGAGGACACGTCACCGAGTGCGAAAATGCCTCGTGCCGTAGTGCGTTGGTACTCGTCGACCGCAACCAGGCCGTTCTCGTCGAGCTTCACCCCGGCGTTGTGCACGTCCAGCAGGTCGCCGTTGGGCTTGCGGCCGGTGGCCACCAGAACGACATCGGCGGCGATTTCCGATCCGTCGTCGAGTTCGACGACGGTCTGCGAGCCGTCGAGATGCGCCCCGGTCATGTTGCGGTGGCTGCGAATCTCCCACTTCTTGCCTGCGATGTCGGTGTAGCGCTCGCAGATCGTGTCGTCGCAGTGTGACAACATCGCCGCGCCGCGGATGACGATCGTCACCCGGCTACCCAAAGACGAGAACACGTGCGCGAATTCGGCTGCCACGAACCCGCCGCCGATGATCACCAGATGCTCGGGAAGTTCGGGGATGCGCATGATCGTGTCGCTGGTGTGAACATCGACTCCGCAGCCGGCGATCGCGTCGGGCACCATCGCCCGTGCCCCGGCCGCGATCACCACCTGATCGGCGGTGAACTCGTCGCCGGCGTCGGTGCGCAGCAGGTACCCGTCACCGCTTCGCCCGGTGAAGCGGGTATGGCTGTCGTAGACAGTCACATTCGGCGAGGAGCGTCGGTAGTTCTCGCCGCCGATCGCCAGGGGGTCGATCCGGCCGAACACCCTCGAGACGATGTCGGTCCAGCGCACCCGGTCAATGCTGGCATCGACGCCGAACCGGGCGGCCTCGCGTACGGTCTGGGCCACCTCGGCGGCGTAGACAAACATCTTCGTGGGGATGCACCCCACGTTCAGGCAGGTGCCGCCGAAGACGCCCTGCTCGCAGATCGCGACCTTCTTGTCGGCGTAGCGCTCGTCGAGAATCGAGTTGCCCGATCCGGTCCCGATGATCGCAATGTCGAAGTGTTCCAACGAAATCCCCTTTAACCCCGACCGGCGGCCGATGAGGCCGACACCAGATGCGCACGATAGAAATCAAGCCAGCTGGACAGCTCACGATAGGACTGCGCCCGTGGTTCGGCCAGCGACAGGAACACATCGTGCTTGGCGTCGCGGATCGGGACCACCGTCGTGCGGTTGCCGATGCAGCCCGCCCAGCGCGCGATCTGAGTGACGTCGAGTACCGCGTCGCCGCGCTGCATGGCCGCCGCGTCGGCGCTCTCGGTGACGCTGTGATCCGAGCGCAGGATCAGGTTCGGCACACCGACATCCAGGCCGCGGTGCAGTGTGGCATGGCCGCGGCGGATCGCATGGATCCAGCCGAACGTCACCGGGAATCCGCCCAGCGGCTTCCACTGCAGGTTGTAGTCGAACTCGCCGTGGTAATCCCGGTGCAGCGTCAGCCCGTAGCCGCCCTTGCTTGTGCCGCGAACCACCCGCGTTTTGCGTACCCGCGACATGGCGCCGATGGCGGTCGACGTCAACCGGGTGCGCAGGATCGCCGGCCCGTGCAGATCCAGCCACGGGCTGTTGAGCACCAGACCGCCGATCGAGAGTGCCGTCGTCGCATGGCGCCGCCGCACCCGGTTGAGCCACAACGACACGATCAGCCCGCCGGCCGAGTGCCCGTACACCAGGATCGTGGCGCCGGGATTCTCCCTCGCGATCACCGCGACCGCCCGCTCCAGCTCGCGGTCATAGCGGGCCAGGTCGGTGGTGAAGTGCGGGGTCTGGCCTTCGCGCCAGGATCGGCCGCACTTGTGTTGGTCGAGTGCATAGAACCGGAAGCCGGCGCCGGTGAAGTGGTCGGCCAGTTCGGTGTTGAAGAAGTAATCGGTGAATCCGTGTACCGCCAGGACGGCCTGCGTGGCCGGCTCGCCGTCCGCGCGCCGCACCAGCGTGGCGAACAGATCGCCCTCACCGTCGGGGTCCGGCCCCAACGCCATCGTGGCCTGTTGGTAGCCGGGAAGGACATCGTCGACCCATTCGGCCTGCGCTGTCGTCACGGCACCTACCCTAACTGTGAGCAGGGCGGGGGTGTGGTGCTGGCGACTCTCGCGAATAAGTCAGTGTCGGGCGGGATAACCTGACTATCTAGACAGCTAGAGCAAAGGACGACGATCCGGTGTCAGATACCACCAAGACCGATGTCGTATTGGTCGGCGCGGGAATCATGAGCGCCACCTTGGGCGCGCTGCTACGGATGGTCCAGCCGGACTGGTCGATCACGCTGGTCGAGCGCCTGGATGCGGCCGCCGCCGAGAGCTCCGATCCGTGGAACAACGCCGGCACCGGCCACTCCGCGCTGTGCGAACTGAACTACACCCCGGAGAAGGCCGACGGCACCATCGACATCGCCAAGGCCATCAACGTCAACGAGCAGTTCCAGGTCACCCGCCAGTTCTGGAGCTATGCCCACGAGCACGGAATTCTGCCCGACGTTCGCAGCTTTCTGAACCCGATCCCGCACGTCAGCTTCGTGCAGGGCGCCGAGCACGTCGACTATCTCCGCCGCCGCCGCGAGACGCTGGTGCGCAATCCGCTGTTCGCCTCGATGGAGTTCATCGACGACCGCGACGAGTTCAGTCGCCGGCTGCCGCTGATGGCGGAGGGCCGGGACTTCTCCCAGCCGGTCGGTCTGAACTGGACGCAGGACGGCACCGACGTCGACTTCGGCTCCCTGACCCGCCAGCTGCTGGCGTTCGGCACCGAGCGGGGCATGTCCACGCTGTTCGGTCACGACGTGCTCGACCTGCACAAGGAGTCCGGCGGCGGCTGGACGGTCAAGGTCCACAACCGGCGCACCGGCCAGAAGCGCAAGCTGTCGGCCAAGTTCGTGTTCGTGGGTGCCGGCGGTGGCGCCCTGCCGCTGCTGCAGAAGGCCGGCATCAAAGAGGCCAAGGGCTTCGGCGGCTTCCCGGTCAGTGGGCAGTGGCTGCGCACGGGCAACGCCGAACTGGCCGCCGCCCACCAGGCCAAGGTGTACGGGCTGCCGCCGCTCGGCGCCCCGCCAATGTCGGTGCCGCACCTGGACACCCGCGTCATCAACGGCCGTTCGTGGCTGCTGTTCGGCCCGTTTGCCGGCTGGTCGCCGAAGTTCCTCAAGGAGGGCAAGGTCACCGACCTGCCGTTGTCGGTGAAGCCCAACAACCTCGCCTCGATGATCGGTGTCGGCCTCACCGAGATGGGTCTGCTGAAGTACCTGATCGGCCAGCTGGCGCTCAGCGAAGCCGACCGCGTCGACAACCTTCGCGAATTTGCCCCCACCGCAAGGGATTCCGACTGGGAGCTGGACATCGCCGGTCAGCGGGTGCAGGTGATCCGCCGCGACTCCAAGAAGCTCGGGGTGCTCGAGTTCGGCACCACGGTGCTGGCGGCCGCCGACGGTTCGATCGCTGGCCTGCTCGGCGCCTCCCCGGGTGCCTCCACCGCGGTCCCCGCGATGATCGAGGTGTTGGAGCGCTGCTTCGCCGACCGCTACCAGAGCTGGTTGCCCAAGCTCAAGGAGATGGTGCCCTCGCTGGGGGTCAAGCTGTCGGAGAACCCGGATCTGTTCGGTGAGGTATGGGCCCACGGCACGAAGGTTCTCGGCCTGGAGAGCGGCACCCACGCCGGCCGTGCTGCCCAGGCCGCCGGGCCCGACAGCACGCCCGTCGCTTCGGATTCCGGCGATCCGGAACCCGCGGGGGTGGTGTGACGGTCGCCTTGCGCCGCTCCTGGGCCAAGGACCTCGACGCGGCGACTCTCTACGAGCTGCTGAAGCTCCGGGTCGAGGTGTTCGTCGTCGAGCAGGCGTGCCCGTACCCGGAACTCGACGGCCGTGACCTGTTGGCCGAGACCCGGCACTTCTGGCTGGAGCAACCCGACGGCACGGTGATCGCCACGCTGCGGCTGATGGAGGAGCACGCCGGCGGGGAGAAGGCGTTTCGGATCGGGCGGGTCTGCACCCAGCGGGCCGCTCGCGGTCAGGGGCACACCACCCGGCTGATGCAGGCCGCGCTGGCCGACGTCGGCGACCACGCGTGCCGGATCAACGCCCAGACCTACCTCGTCGATATGTACGCCAACCACGGCTTCGTCGTCGACGGCGCAGAATTTGTCGAGGACGGCATCCCGCACGTTCCGATGCTGCGTCCGGCCGCACCGATCCTGGCCGAAAAGCCGTGAGCACGCCCGCTTTTCCATTCAGCGCGATCGTCGGGCACGACCAGCTGCGGCTGGCTCTGATCCTGTGCGCGGTGCGCCCCGAAATCGGCGGCGTGCTGATCCGCGGCGAGAAGGGCACCGCGAAGTCGACCGCGGTGCGGGCACTGGCCGCGATTCTCGCCGAGGTGGATTCCGGGTCGCGGCTCGTCGAACTGCCGATCGGGGCCACCGAGGACCGGGTGGTCGGCTCGCTGGATCTGCAGAAGGTGCTGCGCGACAACGAGCATGCGTTCTCGCCGGGCCTGCTGGCCCGCGCCCACGGCGGTGTGCTCTACGTCGACGAGGTCAACCTGCTGCACGACCACCTTGTCGACATCATGCTCGACGCCGCCGCGATGGGCCGGGTGCACATCGAGCGCGACGGAATCTCGCACTCGCACGAGTCGCGGTTCGTGCTCATCGGCACCATGAATCCCGAAGAGGGCGAACTGCGTCCGCAGTTGCTCGACCGGTTCGGGCTGACCGTCGACGTGCATGCCTCGCGCGACGTAGCGGTGCGCAGTGACGTGATCCGCCAGCGACTGGCCTACGAGGCTGACCCGGCCGGCTTCGCCGCGCTGCACGCCGGACAGGACAGTGAGCTGGCCGCCCGGATCGCCCACGCCCGTGCGCGCGTGGCCGCGGTGACGTTGCCGGACGCCGAGTTGAACCGGATCGCGGCGCTGTGCGCGGCGTTCGACGTCGACGGCATGCGTGCCGACCTCGTCGTAGCGCGCACCGCGGTGGCGCACGCCGCCTGGCGGGGCGCCGACGCAGTGACTCAAGAGGACATCCGGGTGGCCGCCGAGCTGGCGCTGCCACACCGGCGCCGGCGCGACCCCTTCGACGACCCGGGACTGGACCCCGCGCAACTCGACGAGGCGCTGGCCGCGACCGAGAGCGGTCCCGAGTCGGAGCCGGAGCCTGACCCCGATCCGCCCGGTGGCGGACAGCCCAGCGATGGGTCTTCGCAACCGTCTGCGCCGCAAGGTAATTCATCCTCGGCGCCGCGTCCGGCGGCGCCGCCCGCGGCGACGTTTCGCACCCGGGCGCTGACCGTGCCGGGCGTGGGGGAGGGCAACCCCGGGCGGCGGTCACGGGCCCGCAACCGCTCCGGCGCGGTCATCAAAGCCACCGACGCCCCCGAGCAAGGCCACGGCCTGCACCTGTTCGCCACCGTGCTGACTGCGGCCGGCAATGGCCGGTTGCGACCACACGCCGAGGACATCCGCCGTGCCATCCGGGTGGGTCGGGAAGGCAACCTGGTGATCTTCGTGGTCGACGCCTCCGGGTCGATGGCCGCCCGTGACCGAATGTCAGCGGTGTCCGGTGCTGCGCTCTCGCTCCTGCGTGACGCCTACCAGCGCCGCGACAAGGTCGCCGTGATCACCTTCCGCCAGGACGGCGCGAAAGTGCTGCTGCCGCCGACGACGTCGGCGCATATCGCGTCGCGGCGGCTGACCCGGTTCGACACCGGCGGAACCACCCCGCTGGCGCACGGGCTGTTGGCGGCCCGCGACATCGTGGTTCGCGAGCGGGTGCGCGACCGCACCCGCCGTCCGCTGGTGGTAGTACTCACCGACGGTCGAGCCACCGGTGGGCCGGATCCGTTGGGGCGCAGCCGTTCTGCTGCGCGCCGACTGGTAGCCGAGGGTGCCGCGGCAGTAGTGGTGGACTGTGAGACGTCCTACGTGCGGCTGGGCCTGGCCGCCGACCTCGCCGAACATCTGGAAGCCCCCCTGCTGCAACTGGAGCAGCTGCGCGCAGACTATCTGGCACAGGCCGTGCGCCGCGCTGCCTGAGCGTCCGGAAAGGTTACGTCCATGCCGCAGGGTCAGCCGCTCGCCGTGCCCGATGACGGGCTGACCACCCGGGCCCGGCGCAACACCCCGGTACTGGCGGTGCACACCGGTCCCGGCAAAGGAAAATCCACCGCCGCCTTCGGAATGGCGTTGCGCGCGTGGAACGCCGGGATGAGCGTGGCGGTGTTCCAGTTCGTCAAGAGCGCCAAGTGGAAGGTCGGTGAGGAATCGGCGTTCGCCGCGCTCGGCCGGCTGCACGACGAGCAGGGGCTCGGTGGCGCGGTGGAATGGCACAAGATGGGCTCGGGCTGGTCCTGGACGCGCAAAGCCGGTTCGGACGACGACCATGCCGCAGCGGCGGCCGAAGGTTGGACCGAAATCGCCGCACGGCTCGCCGACCAACGACACGACTTCTATGTACTCGACGAGTTCACCTATCCGCTCAAATGGGGCTGGGTTGCCGTAGAAGACGTGGTCGAGACGCTGCTCAACCGGCCCGGCGGCCAGCATGTCGTGATCACCGGCCGCGACGCCCCGCAACGCCTGATCGACGCCGCCGACCTGGTGACCGAGATGACGAAGGTGAAGCACCCGATGGACGTCGGCCGCAAAGGCCAGCGCGGCATCGAGTGGTGAGCATGATGAGCATCCCCGCCGTCGTGATCGGCGCACCCGCCTCGGGTAGCGGAAAGACCACGATAGCAACGGGTTTGATCGGTGCGCTGCGGGCAGCCGGGCATCGGGTCGCGCCGTTCAAGGTCGGACCGGATTTCATCGACCCTGGCTACCACGCGCTGGCCGCGGGCCGGCCCGGCCGCAACCTGGACCCGGTCCTGGTGCCCGAGGAGCTGATCGGCCCGCTGTACCGGCACGGCAGCCGCGACGCCGACATCGCCGTGATCGAAGGTGTGATGGGCCTTTTCGACGGCCGCATCGACCAACATCCGGTCACCCCGGCGCGCGGTTCCACCGCGCACGTCGCCGAACTCCTCGGTGCTCCCGTTGTGCTGGTCGTCGACGCGCGCGGTCGGGCGCACAGTATTGCCGCTGTGCTGCAAGGGTTTTCGACTTTTCACCCGGGCGTGCACATTGGGGGAGTGATCCTCAATCGGGTGGGCACCAACCGCCACGAAGAGGTGCTGCACCAGGCGTGTGAGGTGGTCGGGGTGCCGGTGCTCGGTGCAATTCCCCGTCACGACGAGCTGGCGGTGCCCTCGCGTCATCTGGGGTTGGTGACCGCTGTCGAGCACGGTGAGCAGGCCCGCGCCGCGGTCGCCGCGATGACCGAACTCATTGCCCGCCACGTCGATCTGCGAGCCGTCGTGGCCCTCGGCGGCTCGCGGGTGTCTGCGCCGGCATGGGCGCCCGAGGGTGTGGTCGGTGAGCCGAGAGCGGACAGGCCGGTGGTCGCAGTGGCCGCAGGCAAGGCCTTCAGCTTCGGCTACGCCGAGCACCCGGAGCTGCTGCGCGCCGCCGGCGCCGACGTCGTCGAGTTCGACCCGCTCACCGACGGCCTGCCCGAACGGACCGCGGCGCTGGTGCTGCCGGGCGGTTTCCCCGAGCAACACCTGGCCGACTTGTCGGCCAACAGCACGCTGCGCACCGAGATCCACGAACTGTCCCGCCACGCACCTGTGCAGGCCGAATGCGGCGGACTGGCGTATTTGATGGACGACCTCGACGGTCACCCCATGTGCGGCGTGCTGGCCGGGTCGGCCCGGTTCACCCCGAGGCTCACGCTGGGCTACCGGGAGGCCGTCGCGATGTCCGACTCGTCGCTGCACGCCGCGGGCCAGCGCGTCGTTGGACACGAATTCCACCGCACCACAAGCGAATTCGCCGAAACGCCGGAACCCGCGTGGGCCTTCCTGCGTCACGACGGCCAGCCGGTGCGGGAGGGGGCGGTGCGGGCCGGGGTGCATGCGTCGTACCTCCACACCCACCCTGCCGCGCAACCGCACTCGGTCGCTCGATTTGTGGCACACGCTGCCTTGACTAAGCTGCCCGGGTGACCGAGAACGCCTACCTCGTCGGCTTGCGCCTGGCCGGCAAGAAGGTCGTCGTGATCGGCGGCGGCACGGTGGCCCAGCGCCGGATCCCACTCTTGATGGCCGATGACGCCGACGTGCACGTGGTCGCGCGCGCCGCGACGCCGGCCGTCGAGGTCCTGACGACAACGAACCCGGGCATCACTCTGCAGCTGCGGGACTACCGCGACGGCGACCTCGAGGGCGCCTGGTATGCCATCGCCGCCACCGACGACCCGGCCGTCAACGCCGCCGTCGTCGCCGAGGCCGACCGCAGGCAGATCTTCTGTGTGCGCGCCGACAACGCCCGAGAGGGCAGCGCCGTCACGCCGGCGTCGTTCGCCCACGACGGACTTCTCGTCGGTGTGCTGGCCGGCGGGGAACACCGCCGCTCGGCCGCGATCCGCTCGGCGATCCACGAGGCCTTGCAGCAGGGACTGATCACCGCCGATGACCCCGACGACGTGACCCCCGGCAGCGTCGCCCTGGTGGGCGGTGGGCCCGGTGACCCCGAGCTGATCACCGTGCGCGGTCGGCGGCTGCTCGCCCGCGCCGACGTCGTCGTCGCCGACCGGCTGGCCCCGCCGGAACTGCTCGCCGAACTCGGTCCGCACGTCGAGGTGATCGACGCCGCGAAGATTCCGTACGGACGGGCGATGGCTCAGGAAGCCATAAACAAAGTTCTTATAGAACGCGCCCGCGAGGGCCGCTTCGTGGTCCGCCTCAAAGGCGGTGACCCGTTCGTGTTCGCCCGCGGATATGAGGAAGTTCTCGCCTGTGCCGAGGCCGGGATACCGGTCACAGTCGTGCCCGGTGTGACCAGCGCCATATCGGTGCCGGCAATGGCCGGAGTGCCGGTCACCCATCGCGCTGTGAATCATGAATTCGTCGTGGTCAGCGGCCATTTGCGTCCCGACCATCCGGAATCGTTAGTGAATTGGAATGCGCTGGCGCAATTGTCGGGAACGCTAGTTTTGTTGATGGCGGTCGAGCGCATCGAATTATTTGCCGAGGCACTGATTTCAGGCGGCCGACCTGCGGAAACTCCGGTATTGGTGGTGCAACACGGCACCACCGCGGCCGAACGGGTATTGCGCACAACGCTGCGCGATGCGCCGGATCGGATTCGAACCGACGGTATTAGGCCCCCGGCGATCATCGTGATCGGTCCGGTTGCGGCTTTCGCGGCTTAATCTCTTCTTAAGATTACTGTAGGGTAGCTCGGTATGACGGCCCTCAACGACGCTGCGCGGACGACCGCCAACAGTTCTGAGCGCGCGGTCCCCATGCGCCTCGAGCCGGCAGCCCTGGCTAAGACGAGCAAGTACATTCCGAGCTGGCTGCCCTCGCCCCGTTTCTTCGCCGCGGTGACCGCGATCGGCGGCATGCAGTTGCTGGCCACGATGGACAGCACCGTGGCAATCGTGGCACTGCCCAAGATCCAAGACGAGCTGGCGCTGTCGGATGCGGGCCGCAGCTGGGTCATCACCGCCTACGTGCTGACGTTCGGCGGCCTGATGCTGCTGGGCGGCCGCCTCGGCGACACGATCGGCCGCAAGCGCACCTTCATCGTCGGTGTCGCGCTCTTCACGATCGCGTCGGTCCTGTGTGGTGTCGCGTGGGACGAGGCGACGCTGGTGATCGCCCGGCTACTGCAAGGTGTCGGCGCCGCGATCGCGTCTCCGACCGGACTTGCGTTGGTGGCCACCACATTCCCGAAGGGACCGGCACGCAACGCCGCGACCGCGGTATTCGCCGCCATGACCGGTATCGGCTCGGTGATGGGTCTGGTCGTGGGCGGCGCGTTGGTCGAGGTGTCCTGGCGGCTGGCGTTCCTGGTGAACGTCCCGATCGGCCTGCTGATGATCTACCTGGCCCGCCGGACCCTGCGCGAAACGCACCGCGAGCGAATGAAGATGGACGCCGCCGGCGCGCTGCTGGCGACCGTCGGCTGTACCGCGGCGGTGTTCGGTTTCGCGCAGGCGCCCGAGAACGGCTGGCTGTCGCCGGTCACCTTGGCCGCCGGGGCCGCGGCCGTCCTGGCCTTCGTCGCGTTCGTGTTCGTCGAGCGCCGCGCCGTCAACCCCGTCGTGCCGTTCAGCCTGTTCCGCGACCGCAACCGGCTGGCCACCTTCGCGGCGGTCTTCCTCGCCGGTGGCGTGATGTTCACGCTGACCGTGCTGATCGGCCTGTACGTGCAGGACATCATGGGCTACAGCGCGCTGCGCGCCGGCGTCGGCTTCATCCCGTTCGTGATCGCCCTGGGCATCGGCCTGGGTGCCTCGTCGCAGCTGGTGTCCTACTTCCCGCCGCGGATCCTGGTGATCGCCGGTGGCGTGCTGGTGCTGGGAGCCATGCTCTACGGCTCGACGCTCAACGGCGGCATCCCGTACTTCCCGAACCTGGTCTTGCCGATCACTGTCGGCGGCTTCGGCATCGGCATGATCGTCGTGCCGCTGACCGTGTCGGCCATCGCGGGTGTTGGCTTCGACCAGATCGGCCCGGTCTCGGCGATCGCGCTGATGCTGCAGAACCTCGGCGGCCCCGTGGTGCTGGCGATCATTCAGGCCGTCATCACCTCGCGCACCCTGTACCTGGGGGGCACCACCGGACCGGTGAAGAAGATGAACGAGGCGCAACTGCATGCCCTGGATCAGGGCTACACGTACGGCCTGCTGTGGGTCGCCGCCGTCGCGGTGATCGTCGGCGCCGTTGCGCTGTTCATCGGCTACACCGCGGCACAGGTAGCGCACGCCCAGGAAGTCAAGGAAGCGATCGACGCCGGCGAGCTGTAACTCCGCTCCGCCTGGGTTCAGCAACCGCCGCCGCGGCGGCCAGTAGGGTAGTGACCCATGTCTGGTGCGAGCGGTCCTCAGCCGACCGCCCGCCCGCTTTCCACCAGAGTGCTGGGGCTGGCGATCGTCGCGATCACCGGCATGCAGCTGATGTCCACGCTGGACGGCACGATCGTGATCGTCGCGCTGCCGCGCATGCAGGCCGAGCTCGGCCTGTCCGATGCCTCCAAGAGCTGGGTGATCACCGCCTATGTGCTGGCCTTCGGTGGGCTGTTGCTGCTCGGCGGCCGCGTCGGCGACGCCGTCGGTCACAAACGCGCGTTCATCTCCGGTGTCGGCGTCTTCACCATCGCCTCCCTGGCCTGCGGGCTGGCCAATGACCAGTGGACGCTGATCGTCGCCCGCGCCGTGCAGGGCATGGGCGCCGCGGTCGCCGCACCGACCGGCCTGGCGCTGATCGCCACCACCTACGCCGTCGGACATGCCCGCAATCAAGCGTTGGCGGTCTCGGCGGCCATGCAGGGCCTCGGGTCGGTACTGGGCCTCGTCGCGGGCGGCGCGGTGACCGGCCTGTCCTGGCGGCTGGCCTTCCTGGTCAACGTGCCGATCGGAATCTTCATCATCGTCGTCGGTCTCACCCGGCTCGAAGAAACCCGGCACGAACGGCTCAAGCTGGACGCTACCGGCGCCCTGCTGGCCACCCTGGCGTGTACGTCGGCCGTGCTCGTCTTCACCCAGGGGCCGCCGCGCGGCTGGATCGACCCGTGGGTGATCGGCGCCGGCGTGGCCGCTGTCGTGTTCTTCGTCTCGTTCCTGATCGTCGAGCGCGGCGCCGACAACCCGCTGGTACCGTTCTCGATCTTCGACAACCGCAGCCGGGTCGCCTCTTTCGTGGCGTACTTCATGGCCGGCGGCGTGATGCTGACGCTCAGCGTGATGATCGGTCTGCTGGTCCAGGATGTGCTCGGCTATTCACCGTTGCGCGCCGGGATCTGCTTCATGCCGTTCGCGGCCGCTTTCGTGGTGGGCAACGTCGCGGCCACCAAACTGGCGCTGCGGATCCCGCCCCGGTGGGTGATCCTCGGCGGCGGGCTGCTGGTGCTCGCGGCCATGCTCTACGGGTCGACGCTGAACCGGTCGATCCCGTACTTCCCCGACCTGGTCGTCCCGATCGTCGTCGGCGGGCTGGGCATCGGGATCATCTCGGTGATCCTGCCGCTGTGCACGCTGGCAGGAGTCGGGCCGCGCGAGATCGGCCCCGTCTCGTCGGTCACACTTATGGTGTTCAACCTCGGCGGCCCGCTCGTGCTGGTCATCGTCCAGGCGGTGCAGACCTCCCGCACGCTGTATCTGGGCGGCACGACGGGGCCGGTGAAGTACATGACGCCCGCCCAGCTCGACGCCCTCGGCCAGGGATACACCTATTCGCTGCTGTGGGTGGCGGGCATCGCCGTTCTGGTCGGGGTGGCCGCGCTGGGCATCGGGTTCTCCACCCGCGACATCGCCGCCGCCCAGCACACCCGCGAGGCCGTCGAGGCCGGCGAGCTCTAGCCGCCTCACACCGCGGCTCGCGTCAGCGTGAACTGATGCTTACCCGGCCGGTACGACGCGGTAACTGCCCGCGCCTCGATGCGGTCCAGGCTATGGGCGATGAGCGTGGTGGCGATTTCACACGAGGACCTCGAGGTCAGGACTGGCGGGTCCTCGCATTCCGGTGACCAGGCGCAGGCCCGGGTATTCGAGGAGGTCCTGTTGCGGGAGCTCGACGACCTCGAAAGCCATGCCGCGCGCCTCCGCACCGCGAGAAGCGAACACAGCGAGATTCGGCTGCGCCGCGACCTGCAACGCTTCAATACGCGCATCAACGAGGTCCGTCGGCTCCTCGACGCGCTGCAGCGCCGCTTCGAGCTCTAGGACCGGCGCGCTCGCATCACCCGATAACCACCGTAAACCGCTGCTGCCACAAGGAAATTCACGAAGTACGCCAGGTCGGCGCCGTGCAGAGTGGTGGCCACCGGGCCGACGATCAGGTTGGTGTGCATGAACGGGACCGCCGCGGCGAACGCCACGAAGAACGCCGCCAGCGCGACGAAGGCGTCGGTGCGGGGCGTGACCTCGGCGGCCGGATCGACGGTGGCGCGACCGGCACTGCGATAGCGCCAGTCGATCGCCACGATCGCCACGAACGCCGGAATCCAGTAGCTGACGAACAGCAGCACACCCTGGAAGCGGGTGGCCATGTCACCGGAGTGCAGCCACATGATCAGCGCGAACGCGATGATCACCACCACGACCGCCGACACCGGCCGTCGCACCCGAACGCCGACGGTCTGCAGCGCCAGCGACCCGCTGTAGTCGTTCATCGCGTTGGAAGCCACCGACCCCAGCGCGATCACCAGCAGCGCGATCGCACCCAGCACACCGCCACCCATGATCTCGCGCACGCCCTGCGCGGTCTGATCGGTGAGCGTGCCCGCCGCGGCCACCCCGATGGCCTGCACGGCGATGTAGGCCACCGCCAAGCCGCCGAAGGTGTAGCCGAACACCGCCGTGCGCGAGGTGGACACCGGCAGATACCGGCTGTAGTCGGAGGCATAGCTGGCCCAGGAGATCGCCAGGCTCAGCGCGATCGTGACCTCCAGCACGAACGCCCCGGCCAGGTCCGCCCCGCCGAGAGTGGGCAGCGAGATCACCTGGTGGCCGCTGATCAGCTTCCACGCGAACACCGCGAACGTGGCGATCAGCACGACCGTCATCACCGCCTGCACGCGGTGGATGACCTCGTAACCGAAGACGCCGACAGCGCCCTGGGTCGCGAGCACGATCACCACCGCCAGCCAGAACGGCATGCCCACCAGTTCGGCAAGGGCTTCACCGCCGAACAGCCCGACCAAGCCGTCCCAGGCGATCGACGACAACCACTGGATCACCGCGACCACGCCGACGGTGCCACCAAATGCCATGCGCGAGTTGGGAAGTTGCGCGGTCCCGGTGCGCGGGCCCCAGGTCGACAGATAGCCCACCACCAGCGAACCGATGACCGTGCCGATCACCATCGCCAGCAGGCCCAGCCAGAAACCGAGCCCGAGCACCACGGCCAGCGTGCCGGTGAACACCACCGTCATGTTGACCTGCGGGGCGAACCAGACCGTGAACAGGCGCCGCGCGGTTCCGTACCGGTTGTCGGGCGGGACCGGCGCGATGCCGTGAGTCTCGACCGCCATGTCGCCGACGTGCGACGGCATTCGACCGGCGTAAGTTTGGGCCGCCAGAGAAGACCCAGCGGACCCCGTGGGCGACGAGTCAGGTGTCACCCACTCACCCTAGTTGCCGAGGAAGATGAGCCGAATGGTCAGCACCCAATCCAACAAACACGCCGCCCCCGAGCCGCCGGAGACGTGGCAGGACCGCTTCCGCGATGCCGTCGCACCGCGGACGCTGGCCCTCGGCGTCGGCGTGCTGCTGCTGCAGTTCGCGTTCATCCTGTCCTACCTGGGTGCGTTCCATTCGCCGTCACCGCACCGCATCCCGGTCGCCGTCGTGGCTCCGGCCCAAGTCGCCGGGCAGGTCGTCGACCAGCTCAACGGCCTGGCCGGTGAACCGCTCAGCGCTACTGTCGCCGCCGACGAGAACGCCGCCCGCGCGTCGCTGCGCAGCGGGGACGTCTCGGCCGTCTACATCCTCAACCCGGCCGGCACCCAGGACCGCCTGCTGGTGGCGTCCGGCGGTGGCACCGCGGTCTCGGGTGCACTCGAGCAAATCTTCACCAAAGTGACCGCGGCCCAGCAGCGCACCGTCGCCGTCGACGACGTCATCCCGCTGTTCTCCGGGGACGGCCGGGGACTCTCCGGCTTCTATCTCGTCGTCGGTTGGGTGGTCGGCGGATACTTGTTCGCCTCCATGCTCGGCATCGCGAAAGGCTCACGGCCCGCGACGTTTCCGCGATCGGTGTGGCGGCTGGGCGCGACCGTGCCCTACGCGCTGGCGTCCGGATTCGGCGGAGCCGTGGTGGCTGAGCCGGTGCTGCATGCCATGAACGGTCACTTCTGGTCGATCGCCGGAATCGGCACGCTGGTGACGCTGACGGCGGCGACCGTCACCATCGCTCTACAGATCTTATTCGGTGTCATCGGGATCGGACTGACGGTGGTGATCTTCGTGATCCTCGGCAACCCGTCGGCCGGTGGCGCCTATCAGCCGTCGGTGCTTCCGCCGTTCTGGCGCACCATCAGTCCCTGGCTGCCCAACGGGGCGGGCACCGATGCGATCCGGCGGATCGTGTACTTCGACGCCCACGGCATCACGCAGTCGATCGTCGTGCTGGTCTGCTGGGTCGTCGGAGGTGTGGTGGTCAGCTTGATCGGCGCGGCGGTGTTCCACCGCGGCAGCCGACACGCAGTCGCGTCTGGTTAGGCTTGCCCACTGTGATTACCCGCATGTCCGAGCTGTTCTTGCGCACCCTGCGCGACGACCCAGCCGACGCCGAAGTGCCCAGCCACAAACTGTTGATCCGTGCCGGGTACGTCCGGCCGGTGGCCCCGGGGCTCTACACGTGGCTGCCGCTGGGCCTTCGGGTACTGCGCAAGGTCGAGAAGATCGTGCGGGAGGAGATGGTCGCGATCGGTGGGCAGGAGATCCTGTTCCCGGCGCTGCTGCCGAAGGCGCCGTACGAGACCACCAACCGCTGGACGGAATACGGCGACGGGGTGTTCCGGCTCAAGGACCGCCGGGACAACGACTACATGCTCGGCCCCACCCACGAGGAGTTCTTCACGCTGACGGTGAAGGGGGAGTGCAGCTCCTACAAGGACTTCCCGCTGACGCTGTTTCAGATCCAGACCAAGTACCGCGACGAGGCCCGGCCCCGCGCGGGCATCCTGCGCGGGCGCGAGTTCATCATGAAGGACTCGTACTCGTTCGATGTCGACGACGACGGGCTCAAGACCGCCTACCACGCGCACCGCGACGCCTATCAGAACATGTTCAAGCGCATGGCAATTCGCTATGTGATCGTCTCGGCGGTGTCCGGTGCGATGGGCGGTTCGGCGTCCGAGGAGTTCCTGGCCGAAAGCGAGATCGGCGAGGACACCTTCGTGCGCTGCCTCGAGTCCGGGTACGCGGCCAACGTCGAGGCGGTGGTCACTGCTGTCCCGGAGTCACTGCCGTTGGACGGTCTGCCCGAGCCGACGGTGCACGACACACCGAACACCCCTACCATCGCGTCGCTGGTCGAGTGGGCGAACTCCGCCGGGCTGGGCCGGGAAATCACCGCCGCCGACACCCTCAAGAACGTGCTGCTCAAAGTCCGTGCGCCCGGTGGCGAGTGGGAGCTGCTGGCCATCGGTGTGCCGGGTGATCGTGAGGTCGACGACAAGCGCCTCGGCGCCGCGCTGGAGCCGGCCGAGTACGCGATGCTCGAGGACACCGACTTCGCCAAGTACCCCTTCCTCAAGAAGGGATACATCGGCCCGAAAGCATTGTTGGCCAACGGTGTTCGCTATCTCGTCGATCCCCGGGTGGTCGACGGGACGGCGTGGATCACCGGTGCGGACGAGACCGGCAAGCACGTCGTCGGCCTGGTCGCCGGACGCGACTTCGTCGCCGACGGCACCATCGAGGCCGCCGAAGTCCGCGACGGCGACCTTTCACCCGACGGCGCGGGCCCGCTGGTGTCTGCCCGCGGCATCGAGATCGGCCACATCTTCCAGCTCGGCCGCAAGTACACCGACGCGTTCTCCGCGGACGTGCTGGGTGAGGACGGTAAGCCGGTGCGCCTGACCATGGGCTCCTACGGCGTGGGCGTTTCGCGGCTGGTCGCGGTGATCGCCGAGCAGCAGCACGACGAGTTGGGCCTGCGCTGGCCGCCGTCGGTGTCGCCGTTCGACGTGCACGTGGTGATCGCGAACAAGGACGCCGAAGCGCGAACCGGTGCCGAGGAACTGACCCGCGACCTGGACCGGCTCGGCCTGGAGGTGCTGTTCGACGACCGCACCGCTTCGCCGGGGGTGAAGTTCAAGGACGCCGAGCTGCTCGGGGTGCCGTGGATCGTCGTGGTCGGTCGCGGCTGGGCCGACGGCGTGGTCGAGCTGCGCAACCGATTCACCGGCGAGAAGCGTGAGATTGGCGTGGACGGCGCGGTCGCGGACATCGCGGCAGCACTGGCCGAGTCCGCGTAGCCGATCAGCGACCCGAGCGGGCGGCTGACGCTCTGGTGGAATGCGTCCGCTTGTCCGTCGGTCGCTGAGTCGGTGCGGCCGGCTTGGCGTGTCTTGGTATGTGGTTCGCCCGCTTCGAGTGGGCCGCCGAGCGCGGTGCGCTGCTGGTCGCCTTCTTCGTGGTCGCAGCGGGCGCTTTCCTCGCCGCCGCGATGGGCGGCAATTGTCGCAACCGATAGACGATCTCGTCGAGGGCCAGGACCGTGAAGTTGACTGTGTAGACGGCGGCAACGCACAGAGCGCACACGACGAGACCCACGATGAGCGGCGAGAACGCAACTAGGAAAAAGGCCACAACTCCTACCCCCGCGGGCAACGCCGATGCGGTCGGAGTGGATTGAGCAATACTGCGTTGCTGCGCAACTACTTTGGTGTTCGGCGGGGGAGTCTGTGTCGCGGCTGCCAGCTGGACCGCGTGCACTTCGTTCCGCACCTGCGTCGCGTCCTGAGACGGACGGACGAGGCTCACGGCGAGGACACCCGCGCACACGAAGGCCAGACAGCTGACGATGTGACGGCGAAGAAATCTCTGCATTGCGCTTACCCCCGAGTCCTGGACGCGCGAGTCGGCGCCCTGTCCAAGATCGTTGTGCGCCTCCGGCGTCGCGACTGCAGTAGTCGAGTACTGCACGCCCAGCAGATCTGGCGTCGCGCCGAACGTGACGCTGTGGCGGGAAATCAAGGTTTTGGGCGCCGTGGCCTTACGGTCGCCGACCTACTCGGTGCCGCCCGGGAACGCCACGGTCACCGGCTTGACGCCCAGCACCTGCTTCCAGCGCGCGGTCGTAACGGCCGTCTCCGTCAGCGCGCCAACCCCGAACGTGCGGTCCTGATCGCTCGTCGCCTGCTCGATCACCGCGCGCCAGGCCGTCGCGCAGTCTTCCTCCATGCGGATCGCGAGGTTGCCGGCATCGGTGGGCGTGTTGACCGCCATCGGCAGCTGATAGCCCGCGGCCGGCAGCGGGGCTTTGGCCGAGCGGCCACTCAGCATCGCGATGGCCGCCTCGCGACGTTCCCGGTGTTGCGCCATCGCCTCGGAGACCAGGTCATTCTCGTCGGGGGAGCTGTGGGCCGACACGATGCCGTAGCCGTAGATCGCCGCGTGCTCGGCGGCCACCGCGTCGAACAGGGCAGCGGCCGCGGCATCGGACGGCCGGTCGGGGTTTTGCGTGGTCGACGGCGTCGGCGAGGTCGGTGACGTCACTGCCCGGCCTTCCCCGGCGGCAGTGCCACCGTGTACGCAG
The DNA here is from genome assembly GCF_022370635.2 of Mycolicibacterium crocinum. The sequence goes on from NZ_CP092362.2 coordinate 2,415,838, forward strand.
CGACGCAGGACGCCGCGATCGATCCCATCAGCCCGGCCCGATACCCGGACAGAGTGGGCGTCAGTTTGGTGGCGCTGTCAGCCGAGCTGCGCAGCGCGGCGACGACGTCGGCCGCCGTGGGTGGTGGCGTGGCGGCCGCGGACGTGGTGGTCGGCGGTGTCGCGCTTGTCGACGAGGTTGGTTTGCCGGACAGTCGGGCGACTTCGGCGTTCAGCACGCTGTAGTGCCGCCCGCGTTCGGCTGCGACCTCGGTCAACGCCGGAGCCAGTGACGGGGGAGCGGTCTTCGCCGCGGCGGCGGCTAGTTCGCTGTCGTGGCGGGCCAGTTCGGCCTGCTGCTCCAGCGGATCGGGTTCGGGGGGCGGCGCGGTGTCGCAGGCGGTTGTTGCCGCGCCCAACACCGCGAGCAGTGCCAAGCCGCGGCTGCCGCCGATCAGAACGCGTCGTCGGGAGATGCCTGGGAAAGGCCTGGGATCTCGGCTCAGCACGTCAACATCCTGCCATTGCGGTGCCGCGTGCTGGCGTATCGTTGGGGGCTGGCTCTTTCGAGAGCCCTGCATCCGACGCAGCTGATCAGGACAACTCAAGATGAGGAGCTCGCCGTGGCTGGCCGTTCTACGGGGCTACCAACCCAGAAGCAGGTGATCGAGCTACTCGATGGTGAGTTCGTGCGCGCCGGATACGAAATCGAAGATGTCGTGATCGACACCCGCCCGCGGCCGCCGCGCATCACCGTGATCGCCGACGGCGACAAGCCGCTGGACCTGGACGTCGTCGCCGAACTTTCTCGTTCCGCCTCGGCACTGCTCGACGGCCTGGACAGTGACGACGCCTACGTTCTCGAAGTCACCTCACCGGGGGTGGAGCGACCGCTGACCGCGGAGAAGCATTTCCGTCGCGCGCACGCCCGCCTGGTCGACGCCGAACTTGCCGACGGAACCACCGTCACCGGCCGGCTCGGCATCGTGTCAGACGGCGCCGTCGACCTGGTGGTGCGAAATCGCAATGACTGGACAGTGCGCCGGATCCCGCTGGCCGACATCGTCAAAGCTGTTGTCCAGGTTGAATTTTCACCGCCAAAGCCGCGCGAACTGGAACTTGCGGGAGCAGCTGGAACGGAGGCCGAAGCATGAACATCGACATGACCGCCCTACATGCGATCGAGATCGACCGGGGCATCTCGGTCGACGAGCTGCTCGACACCATCAAGTCGGCCCTGCTGACCGCCTACCGGCACACCGAGGGTCATCAGCCCGACGCCCGCATCGAGATCGACCGCAAAAGCGGTGTGGTGCAAGTGATTGCGCGCGAGACCGACGCCGACGGCAATCTGATCAGCGAATGGGACGACACCCCAGAGGGATTCGGCCGGGTGGCGGCCACGACCGCCCGGCAGGTGATGCTGCAGCGGTTCCGCGACGCCGAGAACGAACGCAGCTACGGCGAATTCTCCGCCAGGGAAGGCGACATCGTCGCCGGCGTCATCCAGCGCGACGCCCGCGCCAACGCCCGCGGTCTCGTGGTCGTGCGACTGGGCAGCGAAACCAAAGGCGCCGAAGGTGTCATCCCGGCGGCCGAGCAGGTCCCCGGCGAAGCCTATGAGCACGGCGACCGGCTGCGCTGCTACGTCGTCGGGGTCAGCCGCGGTGCCCGCGAGCCGCTGATCACGTTGTCGCGCACGCACCCCAACCTGGTTCGCAAACTGTTCTCGCTGGAGGTGCCCGAGATCGCCGACGGGTCGGTGGAGATCGTCGCGGTGGCGCGCGAGGCGGGGCATCGATCCAAGATCGCGGTCAACTCGAAGGTTCCCGGGCTCAACGCCAAGGGTGCGTGCATCGGCCCGATGGGCCAGCGGGTGCGCAACGTGATGAGCGAATTGTCCGGCGAAAAGATCGACATCATCGACTTCGACGAGGACCCAGCGCGATTCGTCGCCAACGCCCTGTCGCCGGCCAAGGTCGTCTCGGTCTCCGTCATCGACGCCACCACCCGCGCGGCGCGGGTCGTGGTGCCCGACTTCCAACTATCGTTGGCGATCGGCAAGGAGGGGCAGAACGCCCGACTGGCCGCCCGATTGACCGGATGGCGCATCGACATTCGCAGCGACGCGGCGGCACCCGAAGGCGACCCGCACCCCGCCGCGTCTCACGACGTGGAGCACTGACGCGAGCCGAGCGTTGAGGCGCTCGTGTGTACTGCGTCGGTGATCGGTGGGTACACCCATCGTCAACAGGGGGGAAATTTCGTTGTCAGACCACGGCGCTCCGCAGTCCGTCGACGTGCTTGTCGTGGGCGCCGGCCCGACCGGCCTCACCGCGGCAGACGCGTGTGTGGCCGCCGGGTCTTCGGTCGCCGTCGTCGAGCACACCGGTCAGGTGGGAGGGTTGGCGCGTGCCGCGACGGTGGCCGGCCATGAGGTCGACATCGGTGGTCACCGGCTCCTGTCGTCGACCGCCGAGCAGCGGAGGATGTGGCGCGATTTCGCCGATCGGCTCGGGGGCATCCCGATGTCCGACATCGATCGGCGCAGCGGCATCCTGCGAGACGGTTACGTCATCAGTTATCCGTTCGACTGGCAGCAATTCCGCCACGCGGCGCCGTTGTCGGTACGCATCCGCGGGGCAGCCTCGCTGATCGCCTGGAAGCTGATGGCGCCCGCCGGCCGCGCTGACGACACGCTGGACGACTGGGTGAAGAACCGGTACGGCCCATACCTTTCCGAGACGTTCATGGCTCCGCACGCCCGAAAGGTCTTCGGGGTCGATCCACGGAAGATCCCCGCGGCGTGGGCGTCGCAGCGCATCCTCTCGCCGCGATTCGCCTCGGTGCTCGCCACCGCGCTGCCTCGGCTGCGGGCCTCGCCCCGAGCAGATGAGCCGACGGACAGATTCCTTTACCCGCACGGCGGGGCGGGGGTCCTGTGGTCCCGGCTTGCGGAGGCGCTCGGAGATCACGTCCATTGGCTGTTCAACTCCACGGTGTCGAACATCGCCGGCTCGGGTGGCGGCCCGTACTCGGTCACGGTGTCGGGGCCCGGTGGCACTCAGGTGATGCAGTGCGGACGGATCATCTGGACGGGCCGGCCCGACGACTTGGCGGCCACCTTGGGTCTCACCGAGCTGTCCGCCGCGCTCGCGCAGGCCGCGGGACGGCGCGACCTGGTGGTCGGCGTGGTGCGCGTCGGTGACTATCCGCCGAGTTGGCACGACTACCAATGGCTATACACCCACGACACGGGCGTGCGTGCACACCGGTTCAACAACTATGGGGAATGGAAGACGCTGGACTGCCCGCCCGGTGTGGTCGGACTCGAGTACGCCGTTCCCTCGGGTGAGACTTTCGACGTGCGCGCCACGGCGTGCAAGGACATGTCGATCCTGCTCGGAGGAGCTGCCTTCGAGTTTCTCGGTGCCGAGAAAACTGCCGACGCCTACTCGAACTTCGACGCCGCCGCCGACCTGTTCGATCAGCTCGATGAGGCGCTGCGCCGGTTCGGCGACGGAATCGTCGCCACCGGCCGCCAGGGTGCCGGCATCTACATCAACCTGGACCGGGCCATGGCCCTCGGTACCCGGGTCGGGGCCCTACCCGCCGACCAGACCGGTGTGGTCGGGCGCGGCGCCTACTCCAAATATCAGGACAAAGTGAACTGACGACGCCCAGCCAAGGGTGGTTCTGAGCAGTGCCGCGATGACGGTAGACTATGCCGTGATCCAGCGCGAGACTCCGGCTCCCGAGAGACCGCATCGACGTACCGAAGGACCGGTACGGACATGTGTCGGGTGCCGGAAGCGAGAGTTGGCCGTCGATCTCCTCCGAGTGGTGGCTGTGTCGAACGGGAACGGCCATTGCGCCCTAACCGTTGACCAGGCAGGTAACCTCCCTGGGCGGGGTGCGTGGCTGCACCCCGACGACCGGTGCCTACAGGCAGCGTTTCGACGGCGAGCTTTCGGCCGAGCGTTGCGCATCACCGGTTCACCGGATACATCCGCGGTGGTCGAGTACGTCAGAGCCCAGACGGGCGCTGACTGACTCAGCCAGCCCGGCAAGAGAACAGGCAGCGAAGAACATGAGCACACCGTGAAGTCCCGACGATGACCATGCGTCGTAGCTAAACCCGAGGCGCGGCCTACCACCGCTGTCGCCTCTTGAGTAGGAGATGTAGTGGCAGGTAAGGCCCGCGTACACGAGTTGGCCAAGGAACTCGGTGTCACCAGCAAGGAAGTTCTCGCCCGGCTGAGCGATCAGGGCGAATTCGTCAAATCCGCGTCGTCGACGGTGGAAGCCCCCGTCGCCCGCCGTCTGCGGGAATCGTTCGGCGGCGGTAAGCCAGACAAAGCCCCGGCGAAGGCCGCGCCGGCGAAGGCTGCCGGAAACGGAGCCCCGGCGCCCAAGCCTGCGGCGCCCGTGTCCGACAGCGCTGTCGCAACCGCGCCGCCCGCGCCGGCGGCACCCAAGCCGGCCGCCCCGGCCCCGGCTGCGCCGCCTCCGGCGCCGCCGGCACCTGCGGCCCCGGCCGCCCCCGCGGCTTCTGCCGCGCCTGCGCCGGCCCGTCCCGGTCCCGCGCCGACTCCCGGTCCTCGCCCGGGACCGGCCGCGCCCAAGCCGGGCATGCCCCGGCCGCCGCGCGTCGGCAACAACCCCTTCTCCTCGGCCCAGCCGGTCGAGCGTCCCGCGCCGCGCCCGCAGGGCCCGCGGCCCGGCCCGGGCGGTCCGCGCCCCGGTCCCGGTGGCCCACGTCCCTCGGGCGGTGCCACACCCGGCAACATGCCGCCTCGTCCGCCCGGCGCGCGCCCCGGTGCGCCCGGTCGTCCGGGTGCCCCGCGTCCCGGTGGCGGGCCTCGGCCCGGCCCCGGTGGTGGCGGTCGTCCCGGCGGTGGCGGTGGCGGTAACTACCGCACCGGCGGTCCCGGCGGCGGTGGCGGCGGCGGAGCTGCTGCCGGTGGCTTCCGCGGTCGTCCCGGTGGTGGTCCCGGCGGTGGCGGCGGTCGTCCCGGTCAGCGCGGAGGTGCGGCCGGTGCGTTCGGTCGTCCCGGCGGTGCCCCGCGTCGCGGTCGCAAGTCGAAGCGCGCGAAAAGGGCCGAATACGAGAACATGCAGGCCCCGGTCGTCGGTGGCGTGCGGTTGCCGCACGGCAACGGCGAGACCATCCGGCTGGCCCGTGGTGCGTCGCTGAGCGACTTCGCCGAGAAGATCGACGCCAACCCGGCCGCACTGGTGCAGGCGTTGTTCAACCTCGGCGAGATGGTGACCGCCACCCAGTCCGTGGGTGACGAAACCCTGGAGCTGCTCGGCAGCGAGATGAACTACAACGTGCAGGTCGTCTCGCCCGAGGACGAGGACCGCGAGCTGCTCGAGTCCTTCGACCTCACCTACGGCGAGGACGAGGGCGACGAGGGAGACCTCGAGGTGCGCCCGCCGGTCGTCACCGTCATGGGTCACGTCGACCACGGCAAGACCCGACTGCTGGACACCATCCGTCAGGCCAGCGTCCGCGAGGGCGAGGCCGGCGGCATCACCCAGCACATCGGTGCCTACCAGGTCGGTGTCGAGCACGACGGCGTCGAGCGGCTCATCACCTTCATCGACACCCCGGGTCACGAGGCGTTCACCGCCATGCGTGCCCGCGGCGCGAAGGCCACCGACATCGCCATCCTGGTGGTCGCCGCCGACGACGGCGTCATGCCGCAGACGGTGGAGGCCATCAACCACGCGCAGGCCGCCGACGTGCCGATCGTGGTCGCGGTCAACAAGATCGATAAGGAGGGCGCCGACCCGGCCAAGATCCGGGCGCAGCTCACCGAGTACAACCTGGTGGCGGAGGACTTCGGTGGCGACACCATGTTCGTCGACATCTCGGCCAAGAACGGCACCAACATCGAGGCGCTGGAAGAGGCGGTGCTGCTGACCGCGGATGCGGCGCTCGACCTGCGGGCCAACCCCGATATGGAAGCTCAGGGTGTGGCCATCGAGGCGCACCTCGACCGTGGCCGCGGCCCGGTGGCGACCGTGCTGATCCAGCGCGGCACGCTGCGGGTCGGCGACTCGGTGGTGGCCGGTGATGCCTATGGCCGCGTCCGCCGCATGGTCGACGAGCACGGCGAGGACGTCACCGAGGCGCTGCCGTCGCGGCCCGTGCAGGTCATCGGCTTCACGTCGGTGCCGGGTGCCGGCGACAACTTCCTGGTTGTCGACGAAGACCGCATCGCCCGCCAGATCGCCGACCGGCGCAGCGCGCGCAAGCGCAACGCGCTGGCCGCCCGTGCCCGTAAGCGGATCAGCCTGGAAGACCTGGATTCGGCGCTGAAGGAAACCAGCCAGCTGAACCTGATCCTCAAGGGCGACAACGCCGGTACGGTCGAGGCGCTCGAGGAGGCCCTGCTGGGCATCCAGGTGGACGACGAGGTGGAACTGCGCGTCATCGACCGCGGTGTCGGTGGTGTCACCGAGACCAACGTCAACCTGGCGTCGGCTTCGGATGCGATCATCATCGGCTTCAACGTCCGCGCCGAGGGCAAGGCCACCGAGCTGGCCAACCGCGAGGGCGTGGAGATCCGCTACTACTCGGTGATTTACCAGGCGATCGACGAGATCGAGAGCGCGCTCAAGGGCATGCTCAAGCCGATCTACGAGGAGAAGGAACTCGGCCGTGCCGAGATCCGCGCGATCTTCCGGTCGTCCAAGGTCGGCAACATCGCCGGCTGCCTGGTCCAGTCCGGGATCATGCGGCGCAACGCCAAGGCGCGGTTGCTGCGTGACAACGTCGTCGTCGCCGAGAACCTCACGGTCTCGTCGCTGCGGCGGGAGAAGGACGACGTCACCGAGGTGCGCGAGGGTTACGAATGCGGTCTGACGCTGACGTACTCCGACATCAAGGAAGGCGACGTCATCGAGACCTACGAGCTCGTCGAGAAGGAGCGCACCTAAGGTGGCTGACCCCGCACGGGCGAAGCGACTGGCGAAGCGAATCTCCACCATCGTTGCCTCGGCGATCGAGTTCGAGATCAAGGATCCCCGGCTGGCCGGGGTGACGATCACCGATGCGAAGGTGTCCGGAGATCTGCATGACGCCACGCTGTACTACACGGTGATGGGCCGCGCGATCGAGGAGGAGCCGGACTATGCCGGGGCGGCCGCCGCGCTGCAGAAGGCGACGGGCGTTCTGCGCACGAAGGTCGGTGCCGGCACCGGCGTCCGCTTCACGCCGACGCTGACCTTTGTGCGGGACACCGTGCCGGATGCCGCCGTCCGGATGGAGGAGCTGTTGGCCAAGGCGCGCGCCGCCGACGCCGATGTGGCCCGGATCCGGGCCGGGGCCACTCCTGCAGGAGACGCGCAGCCCTACCGTGTGGTAGGAGAAGAGGGGGACGTTGGGCTGGAGCGCAGCGACCCGGGAAATAGCAGCGTTTCTTCGCAGGACGACCAGGACGCCGGTGACCGCGATCGACTCGACGACTGAGATCCCCCGCCTCGGCGGGCGGGTGGATGCGCATGGCGCCGTGGAGGTGCTGCGCGGCGCCAGCGTGGTTGGCGTGATCTGCCACGTCCATCCCGACGCCGACAGTGTGGGCGCCGGCCTGGCTTTGGCGCTGATCCTCGAGCGCGAGGGTGTCGATGTCGAGGTGAGTTTCGCGACGCCGTCGACGCTGCCGGAGTCGCTGCGCATGCTGCCCGGTGGTCATCTGCTCGTGGCTCCCGGTGACATGCGCCGCGACGTCGATCTGGTGGTGACGGTCGATGCTCCGAGCATCAACCGGCTCGGGGCGCTCTCGGAATTCACCCAGCTCGGCTGCGCCGTGCTCGTCATCGACCACCACAAGTCGAACACGCTGTTCGGCAGCGTGAATCTTGTTGACCCGAAGGCAGATTCGACCACCATGGTGGTCGCCGAGCTGCTCGACGCGTGGGGCAAGACCATTGACCGAGACGTCGCGTCGTGCCTGTACGCCGGATTGACCACCGACACGGGTTCGTTCCGGTGGGCGTCCCCGGCTGCGCTGCGGCTGGCCGCGCGTCTGGTGGAACTCGGAGTGGACAACGCGGCGATCAGCCGGGAGCTGTTCGACACCCACCCGTTCGTGTGGCTGCCGTTGCTGTCCCGGGTGCTGTCCAGTGCGCAGCTGATCCCTGAGGCGGCCGGCGGGCGAGGACTGGTCTACGCGGTGGTCGCCCACGAGGACTGGATGGCAAACCGGTCCGAAGAGGTCGAGAGCATCGTCGACATCGTGCGCACGACTCACGAAGCCGAAGTCGCCGCCGTCTTCAAGGAGATCGAACCCGGACACTGGTCGGTGTCGATGCGGGCCAAGAGCTATGACCTGGCCACACTCGCTAGCGGCTTCGGCGGCGGCGGACACACGCTGGCCGCCGGCTACTCCGCGGCCGGTCCGATCGACGACGTGGTGGCGCAGCTGACCGCCGCTCTTGGCTGAGTCGGCCGGCGCCCACAGTCGAATTTCACCTTTGGCGGCGATCTACTCGCACTTCGAGTGCACAAGGTGAAATTCGATGACTGACTCGGCCGACGACGCGGCCGTCACTGGCAGGCGCATCGCCGCACTCGCGTTTCCCGCGCTCGGAGTCCTTGCGGCTGAGCCCATTTACCTCCTTTTCGATATCGCGATCGTCGGCCGGTTGGGCGCATTGAGCCTCGCGGGCCTGGCGATCGGCGGCCTGATTCTCTCGGTGGTCAGCGCCCAGCTCACGTTCCTGTCGTACGGCACGACGGCACGCTCCGCCCGGTTCTACGGCGCGGGTGACCGGACCTCTGCGGTGGGTGAAGGCGTGCAGGCCACCTGGTTGGCGCTGGCGATGGGCGCGGTGATCGTGGCCGCGGTACAGCTGGCCGCGGTCCCGCTGGTGTCGGCGATCGCGGGCACGAAATCCAGCGGCGGCGATATCGCCTCCGCCGCGATGCCGTGGGTGCGCATCGCGATCTTCGGTGTCCCGGCCATCCTGATCTCCGCGGCAGGCAACGGCTGGATGCGCGGGGTGCAGGACACCATGCGTCCGCTGCGCTATGTGCTGGTGGGGTTCGGCGTCTCGGCTGTGCTGTGCCCGCTGCTGGTCTACGGCTGGCTGGGGCTGCCGCGACTGGAGCTGGCCGGCTCGGCGATCGCCAATCTCGTGGGGCAGTGGCTGGCGGCCATCCTGTTCTGCCGCGCACTGCTGGTCGAAAGAGTTCCGCTGCGACTGGACACGTCGGTGCTGCGGGCGCAGGTGGTGATGGGCCGCGATCTGGTGGTGCGCACCATGGCCTTCCAAGCGTGCTTCGTCTCGGCGGCCGCGGTGGCCGCCCGGTTCGGCGCGGCGGCCGTCGCCGCGCATCAGGTTGTGCTGCAGCTGTGGAATTTCCTTGCGTTGGTGCTGGATTCGCTCGCGATCGCCGCACAGTCGTTGGTCGGCGCCGCGCTCGGCGCGGGCCGGACAGAGCATGCGAAGACGGTGGCGTGGCGGGTGACGGTGTTCTCCACGATCGCCGCGGCGGTGCTGGCGACCGTGTTCGCGGTCGGTGCCTCGGTGCTGCCTTCGTTGTTCACCGACGACCGCTCGGTGCTCGCCGCGATCGGGGTGCCGTGGTGGTTCATGGTGGCGCAGTTGCCGGTCGCCGGTGTCGTTTTCGCGCTGGACGGTGTGCTGCTCGGCGCCGGCGATGCGGCGTTCATGCGCACCGCGACGTTGGTCAGCGCGCTGGTCGGCTTTCTGCCGCTGATCTGGTTGTCGCTGGTGTTCGGCTGGGGTCTGCTCGGCATTTGGTCGGGGCTGAGCACCTTCATGGTGCTGCGGCTGCTCTTCGTCGGCTGGCGGGCCTTCTCTGGACGTTGGCTGGTGCCCGGCACCAGCTAGCGGTAGGCGATCGCTGCCCAGCCGAAATCGTTGGTGCGCACGGTGATTCGCTCGAAGCCGGCGGCGGCCAGCCGGTGCTCGAGTCCGGCCGGGTCGACCGGGTTGTAGGTGTCGCCCTCGTGGGCGGCTTCCATGTCGTCGTTGCCGATGCTGTCGCTGGCCACCAGTGCGGCACCGGGCCGCAGCACCCGGGCGACCTCGGCGAGCAGCCGGTCCTGCAGCTCGACGGTCGGTACGTGGTGCAGCATCGTGAAACAGGCCGCGCCCGAGAATCGGCCATCGGGGAAATCCAGCTCGGTGGCATCGCCGCGCAAGATCTTCACAGCCGGCACTCCGGAGAACCGCTCGGTGAGCATCGCGGCCAGCTTCTCGTCGATCTCCACACACGTCACGTGTGGCACCGTGGTGCTCAGCACGTCGGTGACGGCGCCGTAGCCCGGCCCGACCTCCAGGAGGTCGTCGCCGAGGTCGGCATCACCCAGCACCCAGGGCAGAATCTGCTCGCGCATCAACTGCCGCCACTCGTCGCTGCCGCACACCTCATGCGCCTCATTCATGCGGCCCAGCGTAGAGAATGCGAAGTCCAATATGTCGCTTACCTAAGCATCAATTTTTGCTGACTTTGTTCCACCCGCCCGGACGATGCGCTAATACTGAACGTTGCTGACATTCTGTCCGGCTACGGGGGTGCCATGAATTTAACAGCTTTTGGATACCGGTTCGGTTCAGCGGCGTTTGCGCTCGGCTTTGGTCTCGCGGTCGCCACCCACCCCGGTGTGGCAGTAGCTGACACCCCGGACAGCGGCTCGGCGGCCCAACCGTCGAAACCGTCGAAAACCTCGGTGGGCTCGTCGCGCCGCGCGGCGCAGGCGCCGCCCGCTGCCAAGTCCGCCGCTCCCAAGAAGCCCGCTAACACACCCTCGGCGTCGCGGCCGGATGTGCCCAGCCGTCTTGATGCGCGCGTCGTCACCTCCGACAGCACCAAGCCCGCCGCGCCCACCGAATCAGTGCCCGAACGCACTGAGGGTCCGGCGAGTCTGGCTCTCGCAGTACCGGTTTCATCAGCCGCCGCCGATCCGGGTGAGGCCACTGTGTCGGCGCCCAAGGCGGCGGTGACGCCGGTACGGCATACCGCGGTCGCCGCGATCCGGCCGTCGGACATCCTGCCGAAATTCCTCTCGCTGTTCGGGATCAAGCACCTGCCACCGTCGCCGTTGCAACTGCTGACCGGCGTGCTGGCCCTGATCCGCAAGGAGATCGAAAACCTTCTGCACCCGCAGGCGGCGGTGCCCAGCATTTCCGTGACCGACACCAGCGTTCTCGAGGGCACCGGGGGCGTCACCACTGCCTCATTCACGGTGACGCTGTCCAAGCCGACCACCAGGACGGTCACGGTCAGCTACCTGACGGCGGACGGGTCGGCGACGGCCCTGCAGGACTATGTCAGTACCGGGGGCACGCTCATCTTCAACCCCGGGGTGACAACTCAGGTGATCAACGTCGACGTGCTCGGCGACACCACGATCGAACCGGCCGAGACGTTCACCGTCACGCTGTCCGACCCGTTCGGCGCCACGATCGGCCGGGCAACGGCCACAGGCACCATCATCGACGACGATGACAACACCGCCCCCACTGTGCCGAGCGCGTCGATCAGCGACGCGTCGGTGTCCGAAGGTGCCAGCGGGGCCACGACGGTCCTGTCCTTCACCGTGAAGCTCTCCCAAGCGTCGACCTCGACGGTCACCCTCAATTACGCCACGTCGGACGGGTCGGCGACGGCGGGCCAGGACTACAAGGCGAACTCGGGCACCATCACGTTCACACCCGGGGTGGTCGAACAGGTCATCCAGGTCAACGTACTGGGCGACGCCTCCGTCGAGCCGAACGAGACATTCACCGTCACGCTGTCGAACCCCGTCGGTGCCACCATCGCGGACGCGTCGGCGCTCGGCACAATCCTGAACGACGATTCCTCGACGCCCGGTGGCACCGCCCAGTGGGGCAAGAGCTTCTTCGCCCCATACATCGATATGGGCGCCTACCCGGTGCCGAACCTGCTGACGTTGTCGAAGACCTACAGCACCTCACTGGTGACGCTCGGCTTCATGCAAGCAGACCAGAACGTCAACCTCGCGTGGGCGGGATTGGCTGCGCTGGAACCGAGTTCGACGAACGAACAGGCCGTGGCGATCAACACGTCGATCGCCACGTTCAAGGCGGCCGGTGGTGATGTGATGATCTCCTTCGGCGGCGCATCGGGCACGAGCATCGCGCAGGCCTACGCCGCCAAGGGCCGCACCGCCCAGGAACTGGCCGCCGCCTACGCCGCGGTCATTGACACCTACGGCGTGACCCATATCGATTTCGACATCGAGGGCGCCGCCGTCGCCGACTCGGCATCGATCATGTTGAACAGCCAAGCGCTGGCGCTACTTCAGAAGCAGAAACCGCAGGTGCAGATCTGGTACACGCTGCCGGTGTTGCCGACCGGACTGACCGCCGATGGCCTCAACGTGGTGGACGCGGCCCTGGCCGCCGGGGTCAAACTCGACGGCGTCAACGTGATGGCGATGGACTACGGAGAATCCGCCGCACCCACCAGCGGACCGAACGCAAAGACCATGGGAGCGTATGCGATTGAGTCAGCGCAGTCGACCTATACGCAGCTCATGACGATGTATTCGGCACGGGGGCTGACATTCGGCTGGAGCAATATCGGCATCACCCCGATGCTCGGTGTCAACGACGTCATCACCGAGGTGTTCACCGTGTCCGACGCGCAGGCGCTCGAGGACTTCGCGCGGGCCAACGGCGTTGGGATGCTGTCGATGTGGCAGGTGCTGCGCGACACTCCGGGAACCCTCGGGCAGGCCACCACCGGCGCCTCCGGCCTGAGTGATCCACAAGGCGCGTTCAGCATGGTGTTCAACGACTACGGCACGATCAATGTCGTCAACTACGACGCAGGCGGATCCAGTGGCGGCGGGGGCGGCGGCACGCCGGTGACCGGCGGCACGACCACCACCATCACCTGGACCTGGGACAGCAACCAGACGCTGGCCTTCGACCCCGCCAAGGACACGCTGGACTTCGTCTGGATGCAGGCCACCCAGTTCGATGTCAGCGACACATCAGGCTCGGTGGTCATCACCATCGTCGGCAACAACAGCAGCTATACGCTGCAGGGCGTGATGTTAAGTCAGCTGCAGATCGGCAACATCATCGCCAAAGATGCCGGCACGCTGGCGAAGTGGCAGAGTCTCATCGACAGCGCGAAAGTTGTTTAGGCGCAGTCTATTTGACTTGGCTGCGCCCGCGCTCGATGACCGAGGCGCGGCTGGCGGCGATATCGTCACCGGACGTAGCCGCCATCCATTTCTTGGCTGACATCGCTTCGATCCACAGCCCGGAACCGGTCTGGTCCTCGTCGATGCGGTGGTACGACGCCAGCAGCGCGCGCACGGCCTTCTGATTGTTGCCGACGATCGAGGCGGCCACCGCTCGGGCGGTCGGCAACAGCTCGTCGTGCGGGACGACCTGAGTCACCAGCCCGGCACGCAACGCATCCTCGGCGGACAGATAGTCACCGGTCAGGCTCATCCGGCGGGCCAGCCCGACACCGACCTTCTGCGGCAGCCGCACGCTGAGTCCCCAGGTCGGCAGCAGTCCCACCCGGGCGTGGGTATCGGCGAAACGGGCATGCTCGGAAGCGATCAGGATGTCGCAGTACAGTGCCAGTTCCAGCCCGCCGGTCACCGCGGCGCCGTTGATCGCTCCGATCACCGGTTTGGTCATCGGCGGCCACTTGGGGGAGATGTCGGGCAGTTCGGTGGTGTCGCCGAGCTCCTTAAGGTCTAGCCCTGCGCAGAACACCGGATCGGCACCGGTGACGATGATGACGTCGACCTCGTCATCGGCGTCCGCTTCGCGCAGCGCACCGAAGAAGCGGTTGCGCAGCGCCGTCGACAGCGCGTTGCGCGAGTTGGGCCGATTCAGCGTCACCGTGCGGATGCGGTCGGTGGTCTCGATGAGCAGGATGTCTTCGCCGGTCATAGGGACACCGTATCGGCACGGCTAACGGCCCAGTCGTGCCGTCCGGGTTGTCGAGCGGTGCGGTGCGGTCGCGGGGTGCGGGGAACCCCCGGGGGTGCTGACTGGACCGCTGCCGGCCGGAGCGATCGCAGTCACGGCCGCCGCCGGCGGCGGGGCCGACGCGGGTAGCGGCCGACGCACGGCGTGGGCCGGGGAGGTGTGGCTTGCCGTATTGCCTGCGGACGTCCGAAGGTCGGCGATGGCGGGGAGGATAACGGTCCGCGCGCTGGCCGGAGTCTGGCGCCGAGCCAAAGGAGTTGGCGGAGAAGGCGATACGCCGGTGTCGACCTGCGGTTGCCCCACCTCGGTGGCGACCTGCTCAGGCATTGCGCAGGTGTCGATCATCGATTGCAGGCGGGCTTGTAGGGAAATACCCTCCTCGTCGTTGGACCGCAGCGACGCCTGGTGAATCCGCGCGGTCGAACAGTCGCGGACTTCGACGAGACCGCCGAACATCGGCACGCCGCCCAGCGCACTCGGGACGTACCACGCCAACCACATCGGGCCTGCCGATACGGCCCTGCTCTCCCGGATGACCGTGGACAGTTCCTGCTCGGCGACAGCCGGATCGGCGGGCACCATGGCCTGCAGTACGCGTAGGCCGTTGTTGTCGATCCGCATCCCGAACACGTCGACGGGAACGGTGTCGACGAACCGCTCAATCGAGGTGTGGGCCTGCTGGCTCAGCGGAAAGGACACCCGCATCCGGGGCGTCAGCGGCGACGGCGCAGCCGGTGACACCGTCATGGTGACGTCGCCGTCGCCGACGGTTCGCCGAACAGTGCTCAGGAGGTCGGACCCGGGCGTGTGACTCTCGGTGACCGACAGCCGGGTGTCGCCATCGTCGTCGCGGAACCAATCGACCCGGCCGTCGGTGTGCGCAGCGATCGTACGGATTCGCTCGGCGTCGTCGGCCATCTGCACGGGATCGATGGTCGATTCCCGTCGGACCGTCACGGGTTTGTTTGGCGTCACCCAGAATTCAACGTCCTCGGTGTAGTTCGAGATCTGGCTGATGCGGGTCCCAGCGATCCGGTCGGCGACGGCGATCAACTGGGACCGCGTCGCGGTCGGAACGTCGACCACGACGGTGAAGACAACGCCCTCGGCGTAACTCTCGTCGTGGTACACCCACGCGTCCGCCACCCCCGGCATCGAGATCAGTGCGGACTGAAGGTTATTGGCGACGTGCGCCAGATTGCCTGGCCCACCGCAGCCCGACGCAACGGCGGCCCCTGCGAGCAGGGTGAGGGCGGAGATGGTTCGGCGTATCCGTCGCATTCGCAACTGGACCTCCGACCCTCGTCGCATGGATTTCACCCACATGCATGACCCGCTCCCCGCAGAGCAGCCGTCAATCTACTCCGCCGGAATGTCCTCGCGGCGCAAACGTGCCGGGCCAACGATGAGGAGTTTGCTCATAAACGGTCCACGTCGATGACGAGATCCAGCCAACTGAGGTCGCATGCGATCAGGACCCATCGGCCGACGATCCGGGGCGCGATCTCGGCGATCCGGTGCGATTGGGCGAGGGAGGTCCCCAGGAGTGCGCACGCCACGCGCAGTTCGCTCTGGTCGGGGGTGAACTGGACGAATGGTTGGACGGCGTCCGGTGTCATGGCGGTGGCGCACGCCCGCTCCAAAGCCGCTCGGTAGAGAGGCGCCTTGCCGGGGAAATGGTGGTGGACCGCCGGACGGGTGATGTCGACGAGGTCGGCGACTTCTTGCATGCTGGCGGCGTCATACCCGCGGTAGGCGAAGACGCGCATCGCCGCGGCAATGATCATCTCGCGGCGCACATCGGTGTTCGAGCCCCGCGGCCTCCCGGCCGACCGTTTGCTCATTCGAGCGCGAGGCGGTGCAGCTCCCGCGGTCATGGTGCACCCTTCTCGTCGCGCGAATTCGCCGTGCTGGCCGCCAGGCTAGGCCGAGAAGATGTGAGTGAGATGGGTGCGGGATAGCAATCCGATCAGCACGCGCGGGCTGAACTCTCGTCCGAAGGCAGGCATGCTGGACCCTATGTGCCGAAACATCACCGAGTTGCGCGGTCTAGAGCCGGCGGCCACCGACGAAGAGATCACCGCGGCCGCTCGTCAGTACGTGCGCAAGGTCAGCGGGATCACTCGTCCGTCCGAGGCGAACGCTGAGGCCTTCGAGATCGCGGTCGCCGAGGTCGCGGCCACCACGACCCGACTGCTGGGCGAGCTTCCCGCCCGCCGCCAGCCACCGAAAACCGTTCCGCCGCTGCGCCGCCCCGAGGTGCGGGCGAGGCTTGCATCGACGTGACGACCGCCCTTAAGGAGTGGAGTGCGGCGGTGCACGCGCTGCTCGACGGTCGGCAGACGGTACTGCTGCGTAAGGGCGGCATTCACGAGAAGCGGTTCGCCGTGGCGGCCGACGAATTCCTGTTCTTCCCTACGGTCGCGCACAGTCATGCCGACCGGGTTCGTCCGGAACATCGCGACCTTCTCGCGGAAGCCGAGACCGACAGCACCGAAACCCACATCGTGATCCGAGCTGCTGCCAAAGTCGTTGCCGCCGTAGCCGTTTCCAATGCCGACGGGCTGGCCGGCATCGAGGATCTGCACATCTGGACGGCCGAATCGGTGCAAGCCGACCGGCTGGACTTCCGCCCCCGCCATCAGCTGACGGTGCTGGTGGTGCAAGCCTTTGCGCTCGCCGAGCCGATTCGGCTGGCGCGCGAGCCGCACTACCGCGGCTGCACCAGCTGGGTGCAGCTACCCGCGACGGCCGAACTCGGGGATCCGGTGCATGACTGCGCGACGCTAGATGCGGTCGCCGCCCGCGTTCGCGACGCCGTCACCTGACGGCAGATGCGCAGAAGCGGGCAGGATCAGCTTCGACGTTCCACCGGCTCCGTGGTGCACGGTGTGCAGTGCCGGGACCATCCGCTGCCCGGTGAGCACCGGTTCGCCGGTGCCCAAGTTGCGGGCGTATCGCGGATGGGAGCCGCCGGCGACGAGCACCCGGATCCGTGTTCCGGCCGGGAAGCGGTGCGCGATGGCGTCGAGTTCGATGCGGATCGGCCCCTGGGATGGCGCGCTCAGCCGCCGGTACCCGTCGCTGAGGTTACGAGAACGCCCGCGGGCATCGAGCTCGCTGATGCGCACGAACACGTCGACGTGCTCGATGTCGGCGTTGTGCGCCAGCTCGATCACGGGCTCGCCGAACACGTACAGGTCGGCGTCCAGCGGGCCGCTGGTGAAACTCAGCACGTCGGCGCGCTCAGCCAGCGACGCGTCGTTGCGGCGGCCGCTTCTGCGGGAGAGCAGTCGGCCGCCGATGGTCGGGGTCGGGTCGGCAGGGTCGTAGCGGAACCGTGAGGGCGCGGCATCGGCCGGTGGCGGTGCAGCGGCCAGCCGGCCGCCCGGCTGCAGGTACAGCACACCTTCACCGGTGGCGGGCGGCCAGTCCGGCAGGTCGAGCCAGCCGTGATGACCGACGTGTACCCGCACCGGACTGCGGCGGGCTGCGGTGGCGGTGCCGGCCAGATGCGTGCCGAGCCAGTTCAGCGTCTCGGTGGCGGTGGTGCCGCCCGCCTTCACGATCATGTCGGTGTGCGTCCACGGCCCGATGGTCATCGCGACATCGACCCCCCGGCCGCGCAGGTGGCGGTACTGCTCAAGGGTCTGCTCCAGAAACAGGTCCTGCCAGCCGCCGATCAACAGGACCGGTACTTCGCAGCGGTCAAGTGCCTGCGTCATCCGCATGGTGTCCCAGAACGGGTCATCGACCGCCGGGTGGTCGATCCACGACTCGAACCAGGGTGACGCATCGCCGAGCAGATCCCGGCCCGCGGCGCCCACCGGGAGGCCGAGAGTGGCCCGTTCCAGCCGGCGTCCAGCGCTGGTCTGGAACGCCAGACGGCGAGACATCGGCTGTTCCTGGTGCCCGACCATGTCCGACCAGCCCAGGAAGTCGTTCAGCGAGAACGAGCCGGTGCCCCACGAGGAGGCATGGAAGTCGTGCGGACCCACCGTGACCACCGCGGCGACGAGCTCCGGCGGGGGATCGGACAGCAGCGCCCACTGGGTGAAGCCCAGGTAGGACAACCCGATGGTGGCGAAGGTGCCGGTGAACCACGGCTGCCTGCGCAGCCACACCACGGTGTCGGCGGCGTCGTCGGCCTCGTGGACCATCGGGACGAAGTCACCGCCGGACCCGAACGTGCCCCGCACGCTTTGCAGCAGGACGTGATAGCCGCGCGCGGCGTAGAGCTGGGCGTAGATCAGCGAGAACGGGAACGCCCGGCCGTAGGGGCAGCGGACCAGGATGGTGCCGAGCGGGGCACCGACGGGCGCGTAGTGGGTGGCGCGCAGCACCGCACCGTCGCGCATGGGCACCTCGACGCCGTGATGCACGCCGTAGGCCGTGGTCGGGGGTGTTATCCGGAGAACGCGGGAAAGGGTGCGGTCGACAAACTTCCGAGGCCGGCTGCTGCGCACACCGTTCAGAATATGTAGTGCGGCGAGAGCTGCTGAGCCCGCATCAGGTTCTCCTGCATGCAGTCGACATCGGGGTTGGAGTAGACGGGGGAGTAGAACAGCGACTGCTGGATCACGCCGTAGCTGGTTTTGAACACGACCATGCACGAGAACCACCACCGGTTGTTCCAGTCGGTGGGCTTCATCACCCAGAACTGTGCCGCGCGGTGGCCGTTGATGTCGGTCTCGACCGCGTCGGGGGGCAACGACTGCGCGTAGGTCCGCCAGATGATCGGTTCGACAGCCATCTGATAGTTGCCCGCGTCGTACTGGCAGCGCCAGCCCTCCATCGGGGTGGGCGGGCTGGCTTCGAGGCCCAGGCCTGCGATGACGTCCAACGGGATGTCGTTGCAGGGGTCGAACGGCTTGGGGTTCGTGGTGGTGATGACGTTGCTGATCGGGGCGTCGGTGGAGCGCAGCTCCACTGGTGTGTGCTCGGCATCGGTCGGCGGCCCGGTTCGGATGGTGAACACTGCCGCGGCGACGAGTGCCAACAGGCTGACGGAGAGGCGCACTGCGGCGACCATGTCTCCCCCTCTGTGGTCAGCCCCGACCGCTGGCAGTCTAACCGGACGTGCGCAAGTAGGCTGGCGTGTTGTGGCACCCACGCTCTGGGCGATCAGTGACCTGCACACGGGTCACACCGGCAATAAGCCGGTCACCGAATCGCTGTACCCCTCGACGCCGGACGACTGGCTGATCGTCGCCGGTGACGTCGCCGAGCGCACCGACGACATCCGCTGGTCGCTGGATCTGCTGCGCCGGCGTTTCGCGAAGGTGATCTGGGTGCCGGGCAATCACGAGCTGTGGACCACCGGCAAGGATCCGGTTCAGGTGTTCGGGCGGGCCCGTTACGACTATCTGGTCAACATGTGCGACGAGATGGGCATCATCACCCCCGAGCATCCCTTCCCGGTCTGGACCGAGCAGGGTGGCCCGGCGACGATCGTGCCGATGTTCTTGCTCTACGACTACACGTTCCTGCCTCCGGGAGCGACGACCAAGGCTGAGGGCCTCGCGATCGCCCGGGACCGCAACGTGGTGGCCACCGACGAGTTCCTGCTGTCCAGCGAGCCGTATGCCACCCGCGATGCG
The DNA here is from genome assembly GCF_022370635.2 of Mycolicibacterium crocinum. The sequence goes on from NZ_CP092362.2 coordinate 2,435,378, forward strand.
TGGTGCCGGGATCGATTGCGCTACACCAGGAACCGGCTCGAGGAGCTCGACTGGATGACTCCGACGGTGCTGGTGAACCACTTTCCGCTGCGCCGTGAACCCTGCGATGTGCTGTTCTTCCCGGAGTTCTCGCTGTGGTGCGGGACGGTCGAGACGGCGGACTGGCACACCCGGTACAACGCGGTCTGTTCGGTCTACGGTCACCTGCACATTCCGCGGACCACCTGGTACGACGGGGTGCGGTTCGAGGAAGTGTCGGTCGGCTATCCCCGAGAGTGGCGGCGCCGCAAGCCCTATCGATGGTTGCGGCAGATCTTGCCCGACCCGCAGTACGCGCCGGGTTACCTCAACGACTTCGGCGGCCACTTCGTGATCACTCAGGAGATGGCGGAGCAGTCGGCGAAGTTGCGCGAGCGTTTGCGTAGCCGCCGCGCATGAGCGAGCTCATGCGGGCGGTGCTGCCCGATCTCGCCGAGCTGGTGTACGCCGAGGCCTACGACGATCCGCCGGACCTGGCACCGCTGCCCGAGGAAGAGCCGCTGGTCGCCAAGTCGGTGGCCAAGCGGCGCAATGAGTTCGTCACCGTTCGTCATTGCGCGCGGGTCGCGTTGGGGCAGCTGGGCTTTCCGCCGGTGCCGATTCTCAAAGGCGACAAAGGTCAACCGTGCTGGCCCGACGGTGTGGTCGGAAGTCTGACCCACACCCAGGGCTACCGCGGGGCGGCGGTCGGGCGCAGCTCTGCGGTGCGCTCGGTCGGGATCGACGCCGAGCCGCATGGTGTGTTGCCCGACGGGGTGTTGAACGCGATCAGCCTGCCCGTTGAGCGTCACGAGATCGGCGCGCTGCCTGGTGGGTTGAATTGGGATCGAATCCTGTTCTGCGCCAAGGAGGCAACCTACAAGGTTTGGTTCCCGCTGACCGAGCGGTGGCTGGGATTCGAAGACGCCCACATCACATTTGAGGTCGACGACTCTGGTGTCACCGGAACGTTCGTGTCCCGCATACTGATCGACCCGGCCGCACGCTCGGGCCCGCCGCTCAACGAACTGGCCGGTCGGTGGTCGGTGGGTGGTGGGCTGGTCCTGACGGCGATCGTCTTGTGAGCAGTCCAGCGCCCGGCATTGTCGTGGTGGACAAGCCCGGCGGAATGACGAGCCACGACGTGGTGGGGCGCTGCCGCCGGATCTTCGGCACCCGCAAAGTCGGACACGCCGGCACATTGGACCCGATGGCCACCGGTGTGTTGGTCATCGGCATCGAGCGGGCCACGAAAATCCTGGGGCTGCTGACCGCCACCTCAAAGTCCTACGCCGCGACCATCCGGCTGGGTCAGTCCACCACCACCGATGACGCTGAAGGTGAAGTGCTGCAGTCCTTTTCCGCTGTCGACGTCACGGACGACCAGATCGAGGCCGGCATCGCGAGGCTCCGCGGTGAGATTGCGCAGCGGCCATCAGCGGTCAGCGCCGTGAAAATCGGCGGGAAGCGGGCGTATCAGCTGGTGCGCGAAGGCCAGGAGGTGGAGCTCGCCGAGCGTCGGGTTCACATCGACCGGTTCGAGGTGCTGGGTTTGCGGCGGGACGGCGCGTTCGTCGACCTCGACGTCGAGGTCGATTGCTCATCAGGCACCTATATCCGGGCTCTGGCACGAGATTTGGGCGAGAGCCTCGGCGTCGGGGGACACCTGACCGCGCTACGCCGGACCCGTGTCGGCGGCTACGGGCTCGATCATGCCCGATCGCTCGACGAACTGGCCGAGCATCCGCAGCTGAGCTACTCCCTTGACGAGGCGTGCCTACTGGCGTTCCCGCGCCGCGACATCACCGAGGCTGAGGCCGACGACGCCAGCCACGGCCGTCCGCTGGCCGCGGCAGGCATCGAGGGTGTCTATGCCGCAACGGATCCCGAGGGCCGAGTGATCGCGCTGCTGGAGGATCGCGGTTCGCACACCAAGTCGGTCGTGGTGGTCCGCCCGGCAACGCTATAGGTCTAGCCGACGACCCAAATAGCTTGAGCGGCAGGGCTTCCCAGGTCCACGGTGTTGGCTGCGCCGTCGGAGGATTCGACCGACACCGAGATCATGCCGGCGAAGTCGCGCCGGGCCAGCACCCTCAGGCGCGAGTCCAAGCTGATGCCGACGGTGTCGAAGTAGCGCAGCATTTCCGGATCTGCATCGGAGATTCGCGCAACCGTGCCGAGTTCGCCGTCGACGCATGCCGATAGCTGCCGCGCCGGGGGAGTCGGCACCCGGCCGTCAGCGTTGGGAATGGGGTCGCCGTGCGGGTCGCGGGTCGGGTGACCGAGTTTGGCATCGATCCGGTCGAGCATCATGTCGCTGATCGCGTGTTCGAGGATCTCGGCCTCGTCATGCACCTCGTCCCAGCTGTAGCCGAGCTCCTGCATGAGGAAGGTCTCCAGCAGCCGGTGCCGGCGAACCACCGCCAGCGCCGCAAGCCGACCCCGCTCGGTCAGCGTCACGGCGCCGTACTTCTCGTGATCCACCAGGCCCTGGTCAGCCAGTCGGCGGATCGACTCCGAGGCGGTGCTGGCCGACACTCCGATGCGCTCGGCCAGCAGCTTGGTGCTGACCTTTTCGTGCGACCACTCCTGGGCCGACCAGATGGTCTTGAGGTAGTCCTGGGCGACCGTCGTCAGGTCGCGTACCCCGGGGTTGGGGCTCTCGTCAGGACTCACATCCAAAAGTTTAGGCAATCATCACCTGATCTGGGGATCTAGCGTGTCCGGCCGGGGCTGCGCGCCGTAGGCTTGCCGACGTGGATCGTTGGCGCGGACAGGACGAGATCCCCTCGGACTGGGGCCGATGTGTGGTGACCATCGGCGTCTTCGACGGTGTTCATCGCGGGCATGCCGAGCTGATCGCGCGTGCGGTCAAGGCCGGTCGCTCGCGGGGGGTGCCGACGGTACTGATGACGTTCGACCCGCACCCCATGGAGGTTGTGTTCCCGGGCAGCCACCCGGCTCAGCTGACGACGCTGACGCGGCGCGCCGAGCTGGCCGAGGAACTGGGGATCGACGTCTTCCTGGTGGTGCCGTTCACCACCGACTTCATGAAGCTGACCCCGGACCGCTACATCCACGAGCTGCTGGTGGAGCGTCTGCACGTGGTCGAGGTGATCGTCGGGGAGAACTTCACCTTCGGCAAGAAGGCGGCCGGCAACGTCGGCACCTTGCGCAAGGCCGGTGAACGGTTCGGCTTCGCCGTCGAGAGCATGTCGCTGGTCGCCGAACACCACCAGAGCGAGACCGTCACGTTCTCGTCGACCTACATCCGGTCCTGCGTCGACGCCGGCGACGTGGTGACGGCCGCCGAGGCGTTGGGCCGCCCGCACCGGGTCGAGGGCGTGGTGGTCCGCGGCGACGGGCGTGGCCGTGTCCTGGGCTTCCCGACCGCCAACGTCGCACCGCCGATGTACTCCGCGATCCCGGCCGACGGCGTCTACGCGGCGTGGTTCACCGTGCTGGGCCACGGCCCGGTAACCGGGTCGGTGGTCCCGGGCGAGCGGTACCAGGCCGCCGTCTCAGTGGGCACCAACCCGACGTTCTCCGGGCGCACCCGCACCGTGGAGGCCTTCGTCTTGGACACCGCCGCCGATCTGTACGGCCAGCACGTGGCGGTCGACTTCGTCGCCCGCCTGCGCGGTCAGCTCAAGTTCGACTCGGTCAGTGACCTCGTCGAGGCGATGGGCAAGGACACCGAGAAGGCCCGCGCGATCCTGTCGGCGCAGGACTGACGCTTACGACGCGAGCAGTTCGTCGATCTGGTTGATCGCCGACGTGGAGCCCTCGACCACACCCATGTCCAGCACCTGCTGAAGGCCTTCGGCGGACGCGAATTTGGCCACGTAGACCGCGCGGGTGCCGCCGTTGTGCTCGGTGAAGGTGTAGGTGTTCTCCGAGACCGGCATGTCAGGATTCGGGTTCAAGTCGGAATCGGCGAAGCCGTCGCGGAACGCGAAGCTGGTCGGTTCGTCGACGCTGATGATGTCCCAATAGCCCGCGTACTTCTCGCCGTCCGGCCCGGTCATGAAATAGGTGACCCGGCTGCCGGGGGTCAGGCTGTGGTCGACGAAGGTCGCCGGGTGCGACGGCGGTCCCCAGACCTTCTCGAGCTGCCGCGGGTCGGCGTAAATCTGCCACACCCGTTGCACCGGTGCCGCGAAATCGGCGGTGATGGTCAGCGTCAGGTTCTCCAGATCGTGGGTGACGTCGGTGACGGGCATTAGTCGTTCTCCTTCTTCTCAGATGCGATGAGTTCGTCGATGCGTGCGATGCGGCCACGCCAGACCTCTTCGAGTTCGGTGAGCGTGGCGGCCACCGAACGCACAGCCGCCACGTCGCCGCTGGCCAGCTGCTCGCGGCCGTGGCGCCGCTTGGTGAGCAGGCCGGCTTTCTCCAGCACGGCGACGTGTTTTTGCACCGCGGCAAAGCTCATGTCGTATTTGCCGGCGAGTGCAGAGACCGAATACTCGCCCGCGAATGCCCGGCGCAGGATGTCGCGGCGGGTTCGGTCGGCAAGCGCATGGAAGAGGGCGTCGGCCCGGTCCTCCAGATCTACGGTCACCAACACAACATACAACCGATTGGTTGTATGTTGTCAAGCGCCGACCGTCCGCGATTTCGGTTCGCGGTGGTCACGCTGCTAAAGTTGCCCGGCGTGTGCTGCAGTCCGCGGCGGCCACGACTTACACCCTTTCCCGCGCGGCACCGATTGATGGAGATGTATTCGTGGCGCTTACCGCCGAGCAGAAGAAGGAAATCCTGGGCCAGTACGGTCTGCATGAGACCGACACCGGTTCGCCGGAAGCCCAGGTGGCGCTGCTGACCAAGCGCATCGCCGACCTCACCGAGCACCTCAAGCAGCACAAGCACGACCACCACTCACGGCGCGGTCTGCTGCTGCTGGTCGGCCGCCGCCGCCGGCTGCTCAAGTACGTCGCCGACCTCGATGTCGCGCGCTACCGCTCGCTGATCGAGCGCCTTGGTCTTCGCCGCTGAGGCGAAGACCCGCCGTGTAACATAGGGGCGTTGCGAGCCGCTTTCCGGCTCGTGCAACGGGTGCGGTGCATGCATATCCGCGTGTCCCGTTCCTGCGTGTCATAGCGAAGCTTCCCTGATCGGGCGGTCTTCGGTAGTGGCTGCCGGGCCCCAACTCCTGGGAAGCACCCGGCCGCTTCGATCGACGGCCGTAGCCGACTGGATTCCTGTGATGACGCGAAACAGCTGAACAGTGAAATCAGAAAGGCGCAGCGGACTTCTATGTCTGTAGCTGAAATCGACGAAGGCGTGTTCGAATCGACCGCCGTCATTGACAACGGGAGCTTCGGCACCCGCACCGTGCGTTTCGAGACCGGCCGGCTTGCTCAGCAGGCTGCCGGCGCCGTCGTCGCCTACCTCGACGACGAGACCATGCTGCTGAGCGCGACCACCGCCAGCAAGGCCCCGAAGGAACACTTCGACTTCTTCCCGTTGACCATCGACGTCGAGGAGCGGATGTACGCCGCCGGGCGCATCCCCGGGTCGTTCTTCCGTCGCGAAGGCCGTCCCTCCACCGACGCGATCCTGACCTGCCGTCTGATCGACCGTCCGCTGCGCCCGACCTTCATCTCGGGTCTGCGCAACGAGATCCAGGTCGTGGTCACGGTCCTAAGCCTGGATCCCAAGGATCTGTACGACGTGCTGGCGATCAACGCCGCCTCGGCGTCCACCCAGATCTCGGGTCTGCCGTTCTCCGGTCCGGTCGGTGGCGTGCGCGTGGCCCTGATCGACGGCCAGTGGGTTGCGTTCCCCACCGTCGAGCAGCTCGAGACCGCGGTCTTCGACATGGTCGTCGCGGGCCGCAAGGCCGGTGACGACGTCGCCATCATGATGGTCGAGGCCGAGGCCACCGAGAACGTCATCGAGCTCATTGCCGGTGGCGCCGGTGCGCCGACCGAGGCCGTGGTGGCCGAGGGCCTCGAAGCCGCCAAGCCGTTCATCGCCGTGCTGTGCGATGCGCAGAAGGCGTTGGCGGACAAGGCTGCCAAGCCGGTCGCCGACTACCCGCTGTTCCCGGACTACCAGGACGACGTCTACACCGCGGTCGCCCACGTGGCCAAGGAGCCGCTGTCGCAGGCGCTGACCATCGCCGGTAAGCAGGAGCGTGACGACCGCACCGACGAGATCACGAACGAGGTGCTCGGCGAGCTCGGCGAGACTTTCGCCGGCCGCGAGAAGGAGATCGGCGCGGCCTACCGTTCGCTGACCAAGAAGCTTGTGCGCCAGCGCATCCTGACCGATCACTTCCGCATCGACGGTCGCGGTGTCACCGACATCCGCGCCCTGTCGGCCGAGGTCGCCATCATCCCGCGGGCGCACGGCAGCGCGCTGTTCGAGCGTGGCGAGACTCAGATCATGGGTGTGACCACGCTCGACATGGTCAAGATGGCCCAGCAGATCGACTCGCTGGGGCCGGAGACCTCCAAGCGCTACATGCACCACTACAACTTCCCGCCGTATTCGACCGGTGAGACCGGTCGCGTCGGCTCCCCGAAGCGCCGCGAGATCGGTCACGGCGCGCTTGCCGAGCGCGCTCTGGTGCCGGTACTGCCCAGCGTCGAGGAATTCCCGTACGCGATCCGTCAGGTCTCGGAAGCGTTGGGCTCCAACGGTTCCACCTCGATGGGCTCGGTGTGCGCCTCGACCTTGTCGCTGCTGAACGCCGGTGTCCCGCTCAAGGCGCCGGTTGCCGGTATCGCGATGGGTCTGGTGTCGGACGACGTCGATGGTGAGCGTCGGTTCGTCACGCTGACCGACATCCTCGGTGCTGAGGATGCCTTCGGCGACATGGACTTCAAGTGCGCGGGCACCAAGGACTTCGTCACCGCTCTGCAGCTGGACACCAAGCTCGACGGCATCCCGTCGCAGGTGCTGGCCGGTGCGCTGTCGCAGGCCAAGGACGCGCGTCTGACGATCCTCGAGGTGATGGCCGAGGCCATCGACGCGCCCGACGAGATGAGCCCGTACGCACCTCGCGTCACCGCGATCAAGGTGCCGGTCGACAAGATCGGCGAGATCATCGGCCCCAAGGGCAAGATGATCAACGCGATCACCGAGGAGACCGGCGCTTCGATCTCGATCGAGGACGACGGCACGGTGTTCGTGGGTGCGACCGACGGTCCGTCGGCTCAGGCGGCCATCGACCGCATCAACGCGATCGCTAACCCGCAGCTGCCCAAGGTCGGCGAGCGGTTCCTCGGAACCGTGGTCAAGACCACCGACTTCGGTGCGTTCGTCTCCCTGCTGCCCGGCCGTGACGGCCTGGTCCACATCTCGAAGCTGGGCAAGGGCAAGCGGATCGCCAAGGTCGAGGATGTCGTCAAGGTTGGCGACAAGCTCCGTGTCGAGATCGCCGACATCGACAACCGCGGCAAGATCTCGCTGATCCTGGTCGATGAGGAAGGCGCTGCCGCGCCCGATGACGCACCGGCGCCCGTTGATGCCGATGCCGCGACCGCCAGCAGCTAGTTCCGGCGGGCAGGAGCGAAGCGACACGGGGATTAACACAGCTGCACTTCGCCGCGGCCGGCGTCTCGATGAGGCGCCGGTTGCGGTGCGGCGCACGGTACTTCCCGGCGGGCTGCGAGTCGTCACCGAATTCGTGCCATCGGTGCGTTCGGCGTCGGTGGGTGTGTGGGTCAACGTCGGTTCCCGCGACGAAGGTCCCACAGTCGCCGGTGCTGCGCACTTCCTCGAGCATCTGCTCTTCAAGTCGACCCCGACTCGCACGGCCGTCGAGATCGCGCAGTCCGTCGACGCTGTCGGCGGTGAGCTGAACGCATTCACCGCCAAGGAACACACCTGCTACTACGCGCACGTGCTGGACGACGACCTCGAGCTGGCCGTCGATCTGGTGTCTGACGTAGTGCTCAACGGTGTGTGCGCATCCCACGACGTCGAACTGGAACGCGATGTCGTGCTCGAAGAGATCGCGATGCGCGACGACGATCCCGAAGACGCTCTCGGCGATGTGTTCCTGACGGCCATGTTTGGCGATCATCCCGTCGGACGCCCGGTGATCGGCAGCGTCGAGTCCGTCTCCGGGATGACCCGCTCGCAGCTGCACTCCTTCCACGTGCGCCGGTACACCCCGGAGCGAATGGTCGTGGCGGTGGCCGGCAATGTCGATCATGACGAGGTGGTCCGCCTGGTGCGCAAGCACTTCGGGCGGCACCTGGTCAAAGGCCGCAAGCCCCAGCCGCCGCGCAAGGGCACCGGCCGGCTGACCGGTGCGCCCAACCTGCAGCTGATCACCCGTGACGGCGAGCAGACCCATCTGTCGCTGGGCGTGCGGGTGCCCGGCCGGAACTGGCCGCACCGGTGGGCGCTGTCGGTGCTCAACACCGCGTTGGGCGGCGGCCTGAGTTCACGGCTGTTCCAACAGATTCGAGAAAACCGCGGCCTGGCCTACTCGGTGTACTCCTCTGTTGACACCTTCTCCGATGCCGGGGCATTGTCGGTGTATGCGGCGTGCCTTCCCGAGCGCTTCGACGAGGTGGTTCGGTTGACCACCGAGGTTCTCGAGGGTGTGGCGCGCGACGGCATCACCGAAGCGGAATGCCGGATTGCCAAGGGTTCGATCCGCGGCGGCCTGGTGCTCGGCCTGGAGGACTCCGCGTCGAGGATGCATCGGCTGGGCCGCAGTGAGTTGAACTACGGCGAGTACCGCAGCGTCTCCAGCACACTCGAGCACATCGACGCCGTCACCCTCGATGAGGTCAATGCGATCGCCCGACAGGTGCTGACCAAACCCTTAGGCGCCGCCGTCCTGGGGCCGCACAAGTCTAAACGTTCTCTGCCACAGCCACTTCGGACCATCAGGAGCTAGCCGTGCCTTTCAGCCTGCAGGATTTGGCGGTACCCATTCTCGGTGCACCAATGGCAGGCGGTCCAAGCACGCCCGCCCTGGCGGCCGCGGTGTCCAACGCCGGCGGCTTGGGATTCGTCGCGGCCGGCTATCTGTCGGCGGACAAATTCGCCGACATCATCGCCGCGGCCCGCGCACTGACGTCGGCACCGCTCGGCGTGAATCTCTTTGTGCCCGGGCCGTCTGCGGCGACGGCCGACGCGCTGGCCCGCTACCGCGAACAGCTGGCTCCGCTGGCCGAACACTACGGGGCCGAGATCCCCGAACCGCACGCCGACGACGACGGCTGGCAGGCCAAGCTCGACGTGGTCGCCGACACCGCGCCGGAGGTCGCCTCGTTCACCTTCGGCTGCCCGAGTCCGGAAACCATTGCCCGTCTGCGTGACCGGGGCGTCGTGGTGGCGGTGACCGTCACCAGCCTCGACGAGGCGGGCGTGGCGGTGGCCGCCGGTGCCGACGTCCTCGTGGTGCAAGGCCCGGAGGCGGGTGGCCATCGTGGCACGTTCGACCCCGTCGCACTCCCCGGCAACGACCCTCTTGATTCACTGCTGGTTGCGATCCGCGCGGCTCACGACCTGCCGGTGATCGCGGCCGGTGGTCTCTCCAGCGCCGCGGATGTTCGTCGCGTGCTGGATGCGGGAGCGGCCGCCGCCCAGGCGGGCACCGCGTTCCTATTGGCCGACGAGGCCGGCACCAACGCCGCCCACCGCGCGGCGCTGACCGATGTGAGCTTCACCGAAACCGTGGTGACACGGGCATTCTCGGGGCGGTATGCGCGCGGCCTGGCCAACAACTTCACCGCCCGCTATGACGATGTGGCGCCGTTGGGCTATCCGGAAGTCAACCAGATGACCGGTCCGCTGCGCCGCGCCGCGGTGGCCGCCGGCGACCCGCACGGCACCAATCTGTGGGCGGGCACATCGTGGCGGTACATCAGTGGAGGAAGCGCCGCCGATATCGTGGCGGCATTGGCCCGGGACGCGCAATGAGCCTGGCCCGCCGACGCTTTCTCGTCGCCGGTGCGGCGCTGACCGTCGTCGCGGCGTGCGGTACCAAGACCGCGGCGCCGCATCCGACACTCAGTGACCCGGCCGAACCGCTGCCACCTGTCGACCAGCGCATCGCCGCACTGGAAAAGCGGCACAACGCGCTCGTCGGCTTATATGCGCAGAACCTGGAGTCGAAAGTCGAACTGGCGCATCGCGACGGCGACTTGTTCGCGATGTGCTCGACGTTCAAGGCCTACCTTTCGGCTCGAGTGCTGCAGAGGGCTCAAGCCGGGGAGTTGCGGTTGACCGACACCGTGGTGGTCGAGCCCGCCGAGCTGAAGCCGAACTCCCCACGGACCGAGCCGAATGCCGGTAAGCCCATGACATTGTCGGATCTGTGCGCGGCCGCCCTGCAAGTCAGCGACAACACCGCGGCGAACCTGTTGCTGCGAGTCATCGGCGGACCACCGGCGATCACGGCGTTCGCTCGGAGTATCGGTGATGACCGGAGTCGACTCGATCGTTGGGAAACCGAACTGAATTCGGCCCTTCCCGGCGATCCGCGCGATACCAGCACGCCCCGAGCGCTCGGCGGCGGTATCGCGAGGGTGCTCACCGGTGATGTTCTCGACACGACGCACCGCACGCAGCTCGATGACTGGATGCGTGCCAACACCACCTCCAGCATGCGGGGCGGCTTACCGCCCGACTGGACGACCGCCGACAAGACCGGTTCCGGTGACTACGCCAGTACCAACGACGTCGGGATCGCCTTCGGCCCCAACGGCGAACGAATCCTGTTGGCGATCATGACCCGCACCCAATCCGACGACGCGCACGCCGAACCGCTGCGTCCGCTCATCGCGGAGGTTGCCGCGTTGGTGTTGCCCGAGGTGATGCGCCCGCGATGAGTTTTCCTCGCGGTGGGTGTCAGTCCTAGGAGAAAACCAGCCGAAAGGATTCATCGTGAGTGACTACGCCGCCCCGGTCGGGGCGCCAATCTGGTTCGACCTGATGAGCAGTGATCCCGCGCGTGCTACGGAGTTCTACGAGCAGATCTTCGGCTGGAACCTCGAGGGACCGGCCAACCCCGAGTTCGGTGGTTACCAGAATTTCACCCGCAACGGTAAGCGGGTGGCCGGGATGGTCCCGCCGATGGGCGAGGGTCCGGCGAACATCTGGTCGGTGTACCTGAACACCGCAGACGCCCACGCCACCGTCGCGGCGGCTGAAGCAGCGGGTGCGACGGTCATGGTGCCGCCGATGGCGGTCGGCGACCTGGGTTCGATGATGGTCGTCACCGACCCGGCCGGGGCCGTCATCGGGTTCTGGCAGCCCGGCACGCATCCGGGCTTCACCGAATGGGGAGAGCACGGTACCCCGTACTGGTTCGAATGCCAGAGTAAGGACTACGACGCATCGTTGGCGTTCTACCGGACGGTCCTCGGCGCGCGCATCGAGGAGATCGGCACCGGCGGCGCCCCAGATGCCGTCGGGCCTGAGCGCTACGGTCAGGTCTTCGTCGGAGAGAGTGCGTATTCGGGAATCATGGACGCCGCCAAGCTCTTTCCCGCCGAGGTCCCGTCCTTCTGGCAGGTCTACATCACCGTCGACGATGTCGCCGCGACCGTGAAACAGGCCGAGGCGCTGGGCGCGGAGATCCTCATGCCGGGCGAGGAAACGCCGTGGGGCACCCTCGCGGTCCTGCGCGATCCGCTGGGTGCGCTGATCTGCCTGGGTCATCCGCCGGAGAGTATGTCCCGGCCCTGAACACCAACGAACCGGGACGCTGCAGTGAGCAGTCCCGGTTCGCTGTGCGGGTGAGCTAGTGGCTCACAAAGGCTTTCAGGCCAGGAGGCCGGCCGGATCGGTGTAGGGCAGATCGAGGTCGTGGGCGACCTCATGGTTGAGCAGCTGCCCGTGGTGGGTCGACAAGCCCTTGGCCAATGCCGGGTCGGACTGGCAGGCGCCCTGCCAACCCTTGTCGGCGAGCTTGATCACGTACGGCATGGTCGCGTTGGTCAACGCGTAGGTCGACGTGCGCGGGACCGCGCCGGGCATATTGGCCACGCAGTAGAACACCGCGTCGTGCACACGGAACGTCGGGTCGTCGTGCGTGGTGGGCTTCGAGTCCTCGAAGCAGCCGCCCTGGTCTATGGCGATGTCGACCAAGACTGCGCCCGGCTTCATCTGTGCCACAGTCGCATTGGTGACCAGTTTGGGTGCTTTGGCACCCGGCACCAACACGGCGCCGATGACCAGGTCGGCCTGCTTGACGGCGTCCTCGAGGTCGAGCCGCGACGAGTAGCGGGTCTCGATGGCGCCACCATATTCGGCGTCGATCTTGCGCAGGATGTTGATGTTGAGGTCGAACACGGTGACGTGCGCGCCCATACCCCACGCGACGGCGGCGGCGTTGTCGCCGGCCATTCCGCCGCCGATCACGACGACCTTGGCGGGGGCGACGCCCGGGACGCCACCCATGAGGACGCCACGACCGCCCTGGGTGCGCATCAGGTGGTAGGAACCGACCTGTGCGGCCAGGCGGCCGGCGACCTCGCTCATCGGGGCCAGCAGCGGCAGAGCACCATCGGCAGTCTGCACGGTCTCGTAGGCGATCGACGTGGTGCCCGAGGCGAGCAGGGCGTCGGTGCACGGCCGCGAGGCGGCCAGGTGCAGATAGGTGAACAGCGTCTGGTCCTTGCGCATGCGCGAGTACTCGGCCTCGATCGGCTCCTTGACCTTGAGCAGCAGATCGGCCTCGGCCCACACCTGGTCGGCGCTGTTGACGATCTGCGCACCGGCGGCCTTGAAGTCGGCGTCGTGAATCGCGGATCCTTCGCCGGCGCCGGCCTGGACGATGACGTCGTGGCCGCGGCGAACCAGCTCGGAGACCCCAGCGGGGGTGATGGCGACGCGGTATTCGTTGTTCTTGATCTCGGTCGGGATGCCGACGCGCATGATCGCTCCTTGATTGGGGTTTGCGTACACCAAGTGTGAAGAACATTCGATGTTATGGCAATCATGACGACGAAGATTCGGTAAGATGTGGCTATGGTCGAACGATCAACGAAATCTGATGTCCGCCCGCCCTCGGTTCCGAAGGATGTTCGGGCCGACCTCGACGACGTCGACCGGCGAATCCTCGCGGCGCTGCACGCGGATGCCCGGATTTCGAACAGCGCGCTGGCCGACGCGGTCGGCATCGCTCCGTCGACCTGTCACGGGCGGGTGCGGCGACTGCAAGACATCGGGGTGATCCGCGGCTTCTACACCGATATCGATCCGGCCGCGATCGGGCTGTCCTTGCAGGCGATGATCTCGGTGAGCCTGCAGGCCAACGCCCGCGGCAAGATTCACAGCTTCATCGAGCAGATACGGCGCAAGCCTCAGGTGATGGATGTGTACTTCCTGGCCGGGGCCGACGACTTCATCATCCACGTGGCCGCCCGTGACACCGATGATCTGCGGTCGTTCGTCGTCGAGAACCTCAATGCCGATGCCGACGTGTCCGGCACCCAGACATCGCTGATCTTCGAGCATCTGCGTGGCGCCGCACCGCTCTAGGTGAGGCGGCGGGCGCCGAGCGTAACGTCAGGGCGGAAATTCGGCCCGATCATCGCCGTGGCGTTACTCTCGGCGAGCCGATGACGCGGTCGATGATTTCGGCTTGGGCTGGGTGGTGGACTTGGCTCCGGTTCTGGCGCCGGCACGCTTGCTTGAGGCCGTTGGTCGCGTCGGCGCAGCGGATCGAGCCGGCTGGACCGCGGCCGACGAGGGCACGTTCGGATCGGGAATGTCGACCGGTCGGTGGTAAGCCGCCTCGATGATCGGTCGCAGCTTCTTGTCCAGCGCGGGGGCCAGCGGTCCGGCCCAGGCGACCAGTGGCAGGGTCTTGGTCGGCACCCAGACATACGTGACATTGCCCGGCTGCCCGGCGACGTCGGGGGTGAACCGGACGTTGTTCGGATCGTTCAGATCGACATTGCGGTAGTTGGTGTGAATGGAGAACATTCCGGCGAACGCATTGGCGACTGCAAGCAGGTTGCGTGTGTTGTCCGGCCAGTCGGCCCACCCGTCGTACTGCCGGATGACTTCGGTGCCGGTGTAGGCGGTGTCGACCGGCAGCCACGGTGTAGCCGACTTCTCGGTCTTGGGTCGCCGCCCGCCGTACGGATTCTCCGGGTTGCCGATCGAAACCCAGGTCAGTCGTGAGGGGTCTGGCGCGCTGGCCGGGTCCGCGGCAAACCGTCGCAGGTCGGAGTACACGACCTGTCCGCCTTGGCTGTGCCCGAAGAGGACGATTTGCTCGTCGGCAGGCAGACACGCGATGGCCTGCTGCACGTTCGTCGCTCCCTGAGCGGTGAAGGCGTCGGTGGGAAAGGCGAAGTAATCGACGGGTTGGCAGTGATTCGGGCTCTTGCACAGGTCGCCGTGCAACTGTGTGGGCACAAAGTGCACAATGTGCTGCATCCCGACGAAACCGCCCTCGATCGTGAGCACCGTTGCGGCATTGCTCACCGGCGCCGCCGCGATCAACGCGGCGCTGATTGCTACGGCCAATCCAGCTTTTGTGAACATCCCCGACCTCCCCAAGGCAGATGGTAGGGCCTAGCAACGCACAGTGGGCGCTGATTGACGCATTGAGCCGGGGCGACCCGGGCCTCGATAGGCTGCAGGTATGCGAGTTGCGGTCCTGGGAGCCAGAGGCAAAGTCGGAACCACCATGTGCGAGGCCGTCCGGGCGGCCGACGATCTGACGCTCAGCGCTGAAGTCGACGCCGGGGACGCGCTGTCGTTGCTGACCGACAGCGATACCGAAGTGGTCATCGACTTTACCCACCCAAGTGTGGTGATGGACAACCTGAAGTTCCTCATCGACAACGGAATCCACGCTGTCGTCGGCACTACCGGCTTCACCGACGAGCGCCTGGACACCGTTCGTTCATGGCTGGCCGACAAGCCCGAATCCGCCGTGCTGATCGCTCCCAACTTCGCGATCGGTGCCGTGCTTTCGATGCACTTCGCGCAGAAGGCCGCCCCCTACTTCGAGTCCGTCGAAGTGATCGAACTGCACCACCCGCAGAAGGCCGACGCCCCTTCGGGTACCGCAACCCGGACCGCGCGGTTGATCGCCGAGGCGCGAAAAGACTTGCCGCCCAACCCCGATGCCACTAGTACAGGCCTGGAAGGCGCCCGCGGCGCCGACGTTGATGGCGTGCCCGTGCACTCCATCCGGCTGACCGGACTGGTTGCGCACCAAGAGGTGTTGTTCGGCACCTTGGGGGAGACGCTGACCATCCGCCACGACAGCCTCGACCGCACCTCGTTCGTGCCGGGCGTCCTGCTCGCCGTCCGCCAAGTCGCCGCGCGGCCCGGCCTCACCATCGGAATCGAACCGCTGCTCGACCTGTGAACCCTGCCGTGCGCATCCAGCTGCTGATCGGCCTCATGTGTGCGGCCTTGGTGGTGTATTTCGTGCTGCTGGGTCGGACCGCGGTCACGTTGATCGCCGGTGGTACGCCCGTTGCGATCGCGCTCGGCATCGGGGTGCTGATCCTGCCGGCGATCGGTGCGTGGGCAATGGTGGCGACGTTGCGGGCCGGGTTCGCCCATCAACGGTTGGCGCGGCTGGCCGTGGAAGCAGGGATGGAGCTCGACGTCAGCCAGCTGCCACGGACGCCCTCGGGGCGCATCCAGCGCGATGCTGCCGACGCGCTATTCGACAGTGTGCGTGCCGAATTGGAAGCCGACCCGGACAATTGGCTGCGGTGGTACCGGTTGGCCCGGGCCTACGACTACGCCGGTGATCGCGGTCGTGCTCGCGAAACCATGCGCAAAGCCGTTGCCCTGCAAGCGGAGTCGTGAGCTTACCCCCGCCGGCTCGCTCGCCGGCGGGGGCTCGCCCCGTGATCACGACTTATGGGCGGACGGTCCCGGTACCCGTCGTACCGGTGGTACCCGCGGCGTGGTGAACGTCGTTGCGACGCTTGAGTCCTGCGAGTCCCCCCAAACCGAGCAGGCCAAGGAGGCCCCACAGGCCCGACTTGTCGCTGCCCTGGTTGTTGTCGTTGTCCTGGGCCAACGTTGCCGTGGTCGACGCCGGTGCCGGTGCCGGTGCGACGGTGGCGTGCGCAACGCCAGCACCGCCGAACAGCAAAGCTCCAGCTGTAGCCGCGACAGCAATGCTCTTACGCATGGGAAGATCTCCTTCGTTGAGATTGGGCCGCGCCGGGCTGCGACGCGGCTGTGTGCGGGGCGTCCTATACCCGGCGGCAATGCCAACAAACGGATCGTTTTGAATTCAATTGAACTCGGAGGCCGACAGTGAAGCGTCTGCTGATCGTGCACCACACGCCGTCACCGCATTGCCAGGAAATGTTCGAGGCGGTGCTCTCCGGTGCCACCGACCCCGAGATCGACGGTGTCGAGGTGGTGCGTAGGCCCGCGCTGACATGTTCGGCCGCCGACATGCTCGACGCAGATGGTTATCTACTGGGCACCCCAGCCAACCTCGGCTACATCAGTGGCGCACTCAAGCACGCGTTCGACCAGTCGTACTACCAGATTCTGGACTCCACCCGCGGACGTCCGTTCGGGGTCTACCTGCACGGCAATGAGGGCACCGAGGGAGCCGAACGGGCCATCGACGGTATTACCGCGGGGCTGGGCTGGGTGCGGGCGGCGGAAACGGTCATGGTGTCCGGCAAGCCGACCAAGGATGACCTGGAGGCGTGCTGGAATCTTGGCGCGACGGTGGCGGCTGGGCTGATGGAGTGAATTGGGCTTAGCCCGAGGGGGTTTCGAACCCCGGCGAGAAGAGCGTTTTGGCATTCATCGGTTGCACTAGAGCGGGATTAACGCGATCTATCGCACTTTGGAACGCTGTAGCAGCTCGCAGGCTAGTTCGGTCTGATACCTGTCCAGGCGCCGCTGCCTGTACCGCCGAGGCGGCCGAGTCTTGCCCGCGGACCCGTTCACCGAGGCGGTCGACCTGGTTGCCGGTATTTAGGAACGGCGGAATCAGTACCTGCACGCCCTCCTTTTCCGAATCAGGCACTTGCGTTTGAGATTTCAGGGCGGGTGGGACCGCTATGTTTTTAGGATCCGGCAGCTTCGACCCCGAGCCGGTGTCCTTGATCATATTGCTCTTGGTACCGGTGTTGTCTGGGGGCGGTGTCGGTGTGTCTGACCCGCCAGCGTGATGGGGGGTAGAAGCCGTTTGCAATAGGCCACCGAGTGCCGGCGCAGTGGGCGATGTCGGCGATGTCGGCGATGTCGCCGGTGACGGGCTCGCGGCCTGCTCGAGGTACTGACGCCACGCCTGCAGGTAACTGAACAATTGTTGGGCGTAGTCCGGCGCGGTAGGCGCGGGCAGCGCCGGGAACGGTGTGGCGGGCATGGGCTGTCCAGCCGCCGGTGCGGCGGGCGGCATGAACGGGTTAGCAGGGGGCGGCGGGCTACCCGCCAGAGCGGTCCACTGCTGCAGAAGCTGTTGTCCTGCCTGAAGATAGGCGAACAGCTGCTGCAAATAATCAGGTGAAGGTGTGAACATTTCAGCCTCCTGCAGGTGCGGTCGGAAGAGGTGTAGGGATTCCGAGTGGGTAGGGAGCAACGATGTCCAAGGGATGCGGCAGTGACCGCTCGCAGAAATCTGAATCGAGATTGCGCAGGGGGCGGGTGTCCGCGGGCTCGCGATTCTCGATGTCGAACACATAGCAGTAATCCCCTGCGGGGGTGGGCATCCGGATCGGACTCGACAGGCTCTGATCGAGGAACCCGTACGGGAACACCCACTCAAGCGGCGGGCTCTTCTCCCGGCGGTCGACACCGCCCGATTCCACCCAGATGTAGTGGTCGAGAATGGCATTGACCGCGTGGCGGGCCGACTCACATGCGGCTTCCATAGACGTCAACCGAGTGAACGTCTTGTTCCACGTGCCCGCGAAGACCACCGAGTTGTTGTGCACTTGGTAGCCGCCATGACGCGCTTGCCAGACATTGGCCTGCTCAAGGTTCTTGTGCCACACGTCCTCGGGCGGAATGAAGCTCCAGGACGTTCCGTGCGGATTCCACGGCTCGGTGCTGGGCCGGTTGCCCCAGTCTCCCACAATCGGAACCAGATACGGCGTCTTGTTGCGGACCACCCGGCCCTGACCCTGACCGGGTCCGCCCGCCATGACGAGGCCGCGATCGAGCGCGTACCACATCGGCGTAGGCACAACCCCTTGTCCTGAAACCGAATTGCCGGCCAGCGCCGTCGTGATCTGGCGCCACACTTCTGAGGCGATCTCGTCGGCTGTACAGTCGCGTGCCGCTTTGCCCCGGCCGGCCTCGTCGACCACGTGAGACGACGGGGTATTGAAATCGCCGATGTCGACGGAGAGCACCGAGACGTGGCCGTCGCGGTCCAAAATCGGTCGCTTCTCCCACAATCCGCTCTGGTTGACCGACGAGAGACCCCATTCGCTGCCGACGTAGAGCATGTGGCCGCGGACAAGTTGAAACTCGGTATCGAAGTAATACTGGATCCCACACAGTGTTTGGAACCGATCCCAGGGGACTCGGCCCAGCTGGTCCATCGAGTAGGGGTCTCGCCATTGCTTCGGTCGGGTGTCGCGGGGTTGCAGCGGGCCATCGGGCGGGGGAGCTGTGGTGGTGAATCCTGCCAGCTTGGCTGCAGTACCGCCGGTGCCTCCGGCGTGCAATGCGGAAGCGAGGTATTCGGCCGCCGGTGCATCGACCGCGACGACCGTGTAGTCCGCGGTCACCCGGGCGCCGTTGGTGAACGTGATCTGTGCACGCGGCCGAAGATGAGGCGGCTGTTTCGGGTCGAGCGCCGGCGGGTCAAGCCGGATCGCCGCCGTATGGACGAAGCGGACGCCGAGCGCAACGAGGTGGTGATACCAATGGTCGAACCACGATTCGGTGGTGGGACCGTTGAGCACGCCGTCGGCCTTGTTGTCGCGGCGGTCCATGCTCAGGTACAGCTGCAGATTCGTGCTGAGATTCGTCCGCGCGTCACCCCAGCGCGAGTCGAGAGCGACCAAAACTCTTGGCATCTGACGCAATAGCTTGTCGCACCGGGGCGTATAGGTATATCTGTTCGTCCCGCTCTGAGGATCGTGCCCGACGAAGAAGTCGTATGCCGAGACGTTTTGCAGTTCGAACGCGCGGCGTAGCGGGCTGGTGACGAGGTAGCGCAGCAGCCGGCTCTCGTAGATCGCGACATCTGTCGGGGCGAATCCGAACGTCGTGAGTTGCGTTAAGACACTGAGGAATTCGGCAGGGCTCCGCGGCAGTTCGCGAGGAAAGATGAGCGAGGGTTCGCCGTCGGCGGTGGCGCCCTGGGTGACGACTCGCCGGACGTTGTCGTAAACGGTGCGTGAGGTCGGCGTCCAGTGCGACGTGCCGTCGGCCCGATGGGTGTTCTGGTACACCGGGATGCGCTGGAACATGTCCCAGATGTGCAGGTAATACGCCGGGAAGAAGCGGAAGCCATGCTCACCCGCCACGGCCCGGCCGGGCGAGGGCGGGTGACCCCGGCGCCCGGGGAACGGTCTCAGCTCAGCGTCACTTCCGTTGTGTGTGCCGACCGTCGAATATTGAGAAGCGGCAAGACCACCGAGTTTGACAGGCGGGTACGAACCGGCAGATTTGGGGCCCAATCCGTTGCGCTCGTCGTGTTCTGCCTCGTATACCGTGACGACGAACCCTCGCTCGGCGAGTTCCTGAGCGGCGGTCAACCCGGCGATGCCGGCGCCGATCACCGCTACGGTGGGACGGCGCTTGCAGGATCCCGGTGTTGTGATGCCGTCGGTCATGGCGTGCCCACCCTCAGATCCGACAGCAGCGCGGGCACGCTTGCCGCTCTGACCGCGGCGTGCACATACGCCCGGAGCGAAGCGTGGGCGCGTTGGATGTCATCGAGCGAGCCGCGTACCGCCACCATGCCGGCCTCGACGGCGTCATCCAGGCCGACCTTGGCGTCAATGAGGTCCAGGATGGTCGTTCGCGACGTGGCGATGCGGACGCTGACCGTCTGCGCGGAACCGGCAGACACCTGCAGATGATCGCCACCGCGGATCGAGAACACTTCATCGCCGACATCGAGCTCGACAACCATTGGGCCGAGTTCGGCGGCCAGCAGTCGGTAGCTGCCGGGGACATCTTCTCGCAGATGTTCGAATGACCGGCGAAGGAGCGATGAAATGTTCTCAGCCATAGAGGAACTCGAATACACCGGTGCCATCAAATTCGAAGGTCTTGCCGTTGACCGTGCCGCTCGCCCGCACCGTTCCGTCGGTTTCGCAGAGCACGGTTGAGCGGTCGAGACGCACTTCGCTGGGTTGCGCCAGTCGAGCATAGGAACGTGAGTGAAAGTCTGCGCGCACTGTATCGCCGGCGCGGTTGGCATTGATGTCGATTCGCTCTGGAACACCGGGTATTTCACCGTCGAGCAGTAGCCGCATCGGTGGTGGCAGGGTGCAGTCGGCCGGGCGGGGGAGCCTCCCGTTCGAGCGCGTCTGTACTGCGGCGTGACGAAATATCGCGGCGGGCTCGTCGTGATGCCATACATAGAGCGACCGCGACACCGAGCGCAGCCAGTTGCGGTCTGTGATCTCCACGAACACCATTGACCACGGGTTCTCGGGCCCGCTGGGCAGGATGGTTCCCCATATCCAGCCGAAGTCGTCGCCCCACCGGAATCGGCCCCAGTTATGGTCGTGATAGGCGAGGTCGTCGTCGAAACGGTGTTCTCGATCGCCGATGTGCAACCAGCCCTGCGCGCGCAGCCTCGGCACAAAGAGCCAGCTGATCCGGCCGTCGCCCGCGGGCTCGTTGCGGACCGCGAACGGCTGACTGGTCGAGCTGAAATGCACGTCGCCCCGAATCGCATTGTCGGGGAGATCAATCGACACGCGATAACCGTCGGGCCGGATGGTCATCCGGTTGGTACCGATAGTCAGCGCGCCGAGGTCGGCGGATACCGCTACAGCGTGCTCCTCGAATCGCTCGATGGTACCGGCCCAGCTCTCGTCATGTGCGATCACGATGACGCGCGGTGCGAGCCGGACGTCATCGGTACCGAATACCTCGTTGTTGAGACTGAAGTTGATCAGTATCCGTACGCCGTGCCCATGGATCACAAAGTGATGCCATTCCTTGAACCCAGCGGGCCGTGCCGCGGCCAGGATCGGGGTTCGCAGGAAGTCGCTGCGGGCGAGTACCGCGGTCATCGCAGGAACCTCGTGGTGCCGGCGACCTCTTGGGGGTTCTGCGATGCGGTGACGCAGTTCGCCATTCGCTCGACTGCCGCACCGGTGCTCGCCAGCCCGAGCAGTGCATACACGAAGTCGTCACAGTCAGCGGCGGGCCGATGCTCCTGGTCACCGTCGGCGGCCATGGTGCGCACCATGTGCGCCAGGGCCGCAAGGCCCAGCAGATAGCCGAAGAAATCGCTTCTATCGGCCAGTGCTTCCTGCGGGTCGGTGAGCGTCATGCGAACCCCTCGGGCCGCAAACGAGCCAGGGCGGAGTCGTCAAGGCCGTGCCCGACCAGAGCATCGACCAGCAGATCCGCCCAGGCGTCCGGGGTTCCGCTAGGACTGGCGGGGCCGCCAAGAACGTTGAGGCTAACCATCTCCCAGACCCGTCGAAGGTTCTCCACCGATTCCGAGGCGATCAGTCCGTCACGTAGGCGGGCTCCCCGAGGGGTGTCCGCGTATCGGCGTCCTTCGGCGACGAGGAGGTCATGTATCTTCCGGGCGGCCGCGGGGTTACCGAGGACCGCGCGCCGTGCGCCGAGTAGGAGGTCGAAAGTAGCCCGCGCTGTGCCGTCGGCTTCGTCGGGTGGCGGCGGGTGCAACTGTGGTGTCGCGCGGTCGATGAGATCAAGGGTGAGCTCGCGGACACGCTCGAGTTCCGCCAGCATCCCGGCCATCTCTTCGGGGCTCATCGCGTTCGCCCGTGTACGTAGTCCACGAGATCCGCCAGCATGTCACGGTGGCGGCTGTGCGGGAACCAGTCCAGGCTTGCCAACACCGCCGCTGCCTTCTCGGCATGTGCCGCGGCGACATCGCGTGCGTGTCTCAGCGAGCCGACATCGTGCATCAATTCATACAGCCACCGAACATCATCGATGCTTTTGCACTCCGACGGCCGTTGCTGCTGTAGGCGCCCCTCGAGTTCGGCGCGTCCCGACTCCGACAGCTCGCCTCGAGTAGTCAGCGAATCGAGGAGCTCTGTCACACCCAGTTCGCCGTCCACACTCGGACGCCGCTTCGCCATAATCGCCACGGCGCGAGCCTGATCCGATGGTTCGGCGTGCCGCACGGTGTGCAACAGCATGAGAGTTCGCTTGCCCTCCCAGATGTCCCCACCGATCTCTTTGCCGTACTCCTCCGGGTCGCCACGAAGGTTGAGCAGATCGTCGGTTATCTGAAAGGCTGCGCCGAGATGGCGGCCGAAAGACTCAAGCGGCTCCATGCGATCGGGCGCCGCCCCGGCCGCGATCGCGCCGGCTTGCAGGGGAGTGATGAACGTGTACCAACTGGTTTTCAGCTCCACCATCTTCAGGTAGTCGGCATCATTGAGCCGCCACCTGTTCGACCGCACCCAGTCGAGCTCTAGGGCCTGTCCGTCGACAGTGAGCCGGGTCATCTTGGCGACGGCCCGCAGGATGCGCAGCGCCGGCCCGAGTCCCACTCGTTCGACATTGTCGAGCAGCGGTTGCAGAGAGAGCGAGAGCATGGCGTCGCCGACATTGATGGCGATTGGCACGCCGTGGTCGATGTGCAACGTGGGTTTGCCACGCCGCCACCAGGATTCGTCCTCGATGTCGTCGTGGATCAGGAATGCATTGTGATAGAGCTCCAGAGTGGCGGCCGTAGGCAGCACGGCTTCGAGATGGCCGCCGAGTCCAAGACACGCCGCGATGCTCAGCGCCGGCCGAAGGGCCTTTCCGCCCCGTAGTGGGTAATCGAGGATGAGGTCGTAGAGGCCGCCTTCTTGGCGTTCATCCGGTCCGTAGAGTCGAGCGATCTCCCCGTCGCAGGCCTCTTTGCACAGCGCGAGATAGTCGTCAAGCGACCGGGCCGCCAACGGTTGCGTGCCCCTCGCAAACGACCTAAGGATGGTGGATGTTGGCGAGGCCGAGGTCATCCGTGATCCTCAGGGCGTAGCGGATCCGTGCAGTGAGACGTATGTTGCCCGCCCCGGTTTCGCCGTCGATCTCCAGGCTGGGCGGAACGCTCACGGCAACGTCTACCGGCTCTTCACCGGGCGATGCCTCCGGGGCTGCGCCTTGGGGGATTCGCCGACGCCGGCCAAGCACAACGATTCGCGTGTCGGTGTCAGGTGCGTTGAGCCTCGTGCTTCGGTGCAGAGCATTGATGTTGCCCGCGGCTTGCAGTGGTTCCAGGGTGAAGGTTCCGCCCGAGAACTGATTGAGGTTCGTGAGCCCGACCGTATTTGTGATGAGGCAGGAGGGGGCCCGATACCCACCGTCCTCCACATGCGCGCGGGCGAGTATCAGCTTATTCAGAAGATCGGTGGAGGTGTTGTTTGTTGGCAGACTCAGCGTGGCATTGGTGTAGAGCTGCGGCAAAATGGCGTTGTCGAAGATTCTTGCGAGCACCTTCGTCCTCGCCATCACTTCGGTGAGCAGCGCATCAGGGGTTGGAGCATTCGCCTGGGCCAGCGTTATTTGAAACGGCAGCTGCTGAAGTGTGAGGGGTACAAAACCAGAAGTGATGAACTTCCCATCCGCGACCGTAATCTGGCCAGGATCGCCCACGTCCCACTGCGGGATGGCCTGCCAGACAATGCTGCACTGCGCGAAAGTCTCGCGAACCGCCTGGTTGGCCAAAGCAAATCGTTCAGCACTCATGTACATAACTACGAACCCCCGACAAGTCGTAGATCTTTCGGCTCGATCATGGCAGAGGAAATCGACGCGCGCGCAATCAATTCACCGAATTTCCAAAATGGAGTAGTGAACTACTTGCTAAGCAGAACGATCTCCTGACCAGGATCCAATTCGCCACGCGAGATCGCGTCGCAGTGCGCTAAATGCAATGGCGCAACCGGATCATCGGGCAGCAACGCGCGGCAGCGCTCGAAAGCGGCTCGCGCTGCATCGACGTCACCTGCATCGAACAGGGCGAACGCCTCGTCGAAGGCGGGTTGCGCCGCACGCTTCGCATCCCGAAGATCAGGTGAATCCGCTTCGTACACCTCATAAATGACGACCGGCTTCTTTCGGTTGACCACCCTGACCATCTCCATGCGCCGCGCGCTGAACTCCGCCAGATGGGCAATGCGCCTATACGTCTGGTCGGAGATCAGCAACGCGGAACCATATCGCTTGTTGGTGCTCTCGATCCGCGCGGCCAGGTTAACTGCGTCGCCGATGAGGGTGAGCACCATGCGGTTAACTCCGCCGACCAGACCGACCCCCACGGTGCCGGTATTGATCCCGATACCGGCCCGCAGCTCCTCGGAACCGCGAGCCTTGCGTTCTTGGTTGTGCTCGTGCAGGGAGCGCAACATGCCCAACCCCGCTCGGACCGCGTCCGCCTCGGACTCGAAGACGGCGACGATCTCGTCACCGCGCATGTCTTGGATCATGCCGTTGTAGCCGATGATCGGCATTTCCACCGCGCGCATGAACCCCGATGCCAAGTTGCCTGCCTCGGCCACATCCATGTCCTCGATCATGGTTGTGTAACTGCGGATGTCGCTGATGAGCACGGTCATCTCACGTTCGACGCGGTAACCGCTGCGCACGCGGCGGAGGTCGTCGATGTCGAGGATCCGCAGCAGTTCATTGGGCACGAAGCGCGATTGCACGTCGATGAGCGATTGCCGGTACTCGTCGGCGGCCCGCAGCCGCGCTTCGAGCTGGAAGTTCCACAGCGGTGCGGCCGCCTGGGCGCATAAGAAGGCGACTGCCTGTTGGTCGACGGTGCTGAAAACTCCTCCGGATTCGCCGTTCTCGGCATAGACGACGCCGATTATCCTGTCGTGCAGAATGATTGGAGCGGCAAGTGTTGACGGCTTGGTTGCTGCGCGATCCGCGGCAACGATGACGGGGGAGCCGTCCTCGATCACCCGACGCACGACATCCGCATCGTACGAGACCTCGGTCCATGGCCCATCGACGATCGAGATGGCGCCTCGGTCGTTGATGGCCCGAACCGTCAGGTGTTCCGATTCACCAGTGAGGAACAGAACTCGATCCGCACCGGTCGTGTCAGCCACCGACCCCAGAATGATATTGGCCAGAGTGTCCGCAGTTCGAGCGGCGGACATCGAGTGAAGCAGCTGATGTGCCCCGACCGGATCGATCCCGGCCGAACCAGTCAGGTCACGGCGAAGTAGCCAGGGGTGGTCCCGTGCCAGCTTGTCGGTGCGTACCACGAAACCGAGGTTCAGCCATCGCTGGTATGCCGAGCGCAACATGTGTTCGCCGAGACTCGCTCGCCCCGTCTCCGTGTAGAGGGCAGCTGCTTCTTCGTGGGTGTACGCGCCCACTATGGGAAGCTGATTCTCCTCAGCAAGGGCGATCGCCTCGTGGAAGAAGCGATCTGCCTTGGTGTTCTGCCCGTGCGCTCGCGCCCACGCGCCCTGGATCAATGCGTAGGGCGCGGCATAGTTCTCGGGTGCGCCAGCCGCCCACTTCCGGTGCAGAGACAGAGCGCGGCGAACGAAGCGTGTCGTCGCGGAATCCTTTGGTGCGGAGTGGATCATGCTGAGGGCGCCGAGCATGTAAACGAGCTGTGAGGCGGGCACTCCCGTCAGGCCGTCGATGTGCTCCATTGCTTCATGTGTGGCGGCGACCGCGCCGGCGTGGTCGCCGGTCCAGAAGTGCAGTCCCTGCCGCATCGCCGCGGCCGCCGCGAGTGCCACCGTGTCGCCCTCGCGCCGGGCCGCCGGCAGTATCTCGCGCTCGTCATAGCCGCTCTCGCCAGCGAGCAGAAGCGGATCATCGCTGCGCCCCATGAGGTTGAGACAGATCTGCTGCATCCCTTGGCTGAGTGCACTGGGCACGGGTTGGGAACGGATGTGCGGGATTAGCGATCTGGCCAGGGCGTCGATCTCCGCCAGCGGACGGCCGAGCCAGAACGACTGCGAGAGCAGAACCGTGACCAGGAATCCGGCGTTCTCCTGGTCGCCTTGGTCGAGTGCCTCCTCGATGGCCTCGCGGAGCTGGCCCAATCCGTCGCGGATCGGATGGCGCCAATGCTTGATGTAGTCCAAGTGCATGAACACCGTCTGCGGGCGGGCCTCGCGGAATTCCGGACGCGCCGCCAGCGACCTGCCGACCTCGCCGAAGCGCTGGGCACCCTCGTAGTCACCGAGCAATACGAGGACGATGCCGTACCCGGCGATCACCAACGGCGATGACGGCGTGTGGCCATGAGCGAGAGTGAGATCGAGTTGCTTCCGAACGAGCAGGGGCAGAATGTTCGGCCGGATGAGAACGGCCATGTTGCACAACTCGGCGAGAATCGGGTGCAGCGCGATGACTCGCTCGTCCTCACAGTGCGGTAGCTCCAGCAGTCGTTCGTTGCTCCAGCGTCGCATCGTCATCTTCATCCGGATGACTGCATTACCCATGCGTGGTTTGCCGGCGTCGGCCGCCACCCGCTCACCGAGTTCATCGAGCGCGCGAAGCCCGATCTCGAGCGCATCCTGGAGGCGGTTCTCCACGACACGCCCTTTGAGGCGTAGATAGGCGATGCGCGCACGATCGGGCGGTTGGTCCAGGAACTCCTCGGCCTCGTCGAGCAATGCGTTGAGGGTCGCCACGTCACCGACGAGTAAGGCGGCGTCGGCGGCGTCGAGGTGTAACTGCCGCGTCAGGGTGAAGTGGGTGGCCCACCGTTGCTCGCCCAGCAGGTCCAGCGCACTGCGGCAGTAGTCCAGGGCCAGCGGAAAAGAAGCCTGGGCCCGGGCTTTTCGCGCGGCGCGTCCGACGACTTCGACGAAGTCGGTGCGTTCGGTGTAATCCGTCAGACCAAGACCAGCAATGCTCACGTGGCGCGCAGCTTCGAAGACCCGGTCGTCCCCGAGAGCGATCAGCCGTCGGCCGATGCGGAGATGAATCGCGCGGGCATCGTCATCCGACAACCCCGCGCGCGCCGATTCAGCCACCCGGTCGTGGCTGAATCGGTAGTGGGCGTCACGGCTGATGGCGTTGGTGATCCGCTGTCCGCGGGCATCAAGGGCCTCGATCAGCCGAAGCTCGAGGCATGCCCACAGTGCACGTGCTACGACGTCAGGTGACTGCGCCGCGGCGGCGGCGGCATCATCGAGGTCGAACTCGTCGCCGATGCACGCTAGTGAACTCAACACCTCCCGGTCCGTGGGGCGAAGCTGGTCGAGATAGCGGGCCAGGAATTCGGCGGTGGTCGCGGAGACCTCGATAGACGTGAGAACCCGAAGGTCCCAGCTGGGCTGGCCCCCCGGGCCGACGGGCGTGAGCGCGCCTTCGCGCTGAGCGCGGTAGAAGAGTTGCCGGACTTGGAGCGGATTGCCGCCCGTCCGATAATGGAACTCTGCGGCCACGTCGCCCACCTCCACGCTGCGGCCGCAGACGTCGGCGAGCAACTCCTCGACATCTTCGCGGGCCAGCGGTTCGAGCTGGATAGCTTGCAGGCCATCGGATTTCAGAGCCGCGGCGATCGGATCGAACTCACCCGCCCGGTGCGCGCCCAGGAGCAGAACGTTGCGGAGGGACACCGTCAAGAGTTCGGCGAGCAGCAGCAGCGTGTCTTGGTCAGCCCACTGAAGGTCGTCAACCGCAAGCACCACCGGCCGATAAGAGGCTGTGGCGGAGAGCAGCCGAATGATGGCCCGGTGTAGCTGGCGGCGCGAGTCCGCCGCATCAAGATCGGTGGCGTGCCCGAAATCACCTAGGAGCGTGGCCAATTCGGGGACGAGTTCGGCGAGGGTGCCGGCGGTGCCCGACATTTCGCTGACGAGTTCGGTTTGCCAACGCACGCTCTCGGCAGGCCCGGTGGCCTGCATGCTGCGTACGACGGAGCCGAGCGCGCTAGCCAACGCCGAGTACGGCGCGGGCGCATCGGCTCGGCAGCGTCCATAAGCGAACACGCAGCCGCCCTTAGACGCCTCGATGCCAAAGGCCTGGATCAGGGTGGACTTGCCGACGCCCGGAGCGCCGCTGAACAACAAGCAGCCCCCGCCGGTCCGTCCCGCTGCTGCCACTGCCGCCCGAAGTTCGTCGATCTCCTGTCGGCGGTCGACGACGCGGCCGTCCAGGTCCAGAACCGGAGTCGTCACAGCAGCGGACGCATCTTTGCGAGGACCGTCGATGGAACAGCTGCGTGCTGAATTCGCGGGTCGATCCGGACGTGCATGGCTAACCCCCCAGGGCCTAGTCCATACATCGTAATGACGAACCGGCCGCTACGCGCGGGATCGGAGACCCGTTGACTGCCTGGTAGGGCGCGCCTACGCGCAGTGAACTGGCAGTCAACTGTCGGATGTGAACTCTGCGCGAGGAGAGACCCTGATGGGCCAGGTCGACGTCGATTTGCCCACGACGCCTGCGCCCCGACCACCCCGGCGCTCGCTCGATCCGCCCGCGGAGTTTGCTGCGTGGCGCGACCAGCCGGTCACTGCCGCCCGCGCGGTCTACGCCGAAGTGGGCCCGGACGCCCAGTTGGAACTGATAGCCCATCGCGCCGACACAGCATCCTGGCTGCGGCGCGCAAAGCCGATGCACTGGACCGCATCATCGCGATGCTCAACAGCGTGCTGTGGACCATGGATCCCACCAGCGACGGCTGGCGGCGCTACGTGACCCTGATGCTCGACGCCATCACGACGACCGCACCACGCCCACTGCAATCAGCCGTCCCGCTGCGTCTTCCGTCGCACACTGGGAGTCGGCCGTTGTGATCAGGGAGTCTTCAATCGGCAGGGCGGTACTGTCGCCCTAATCGTCACCGGAGGTTGCCGCCCCGATGTCGAGGACTCCGCCGCCTACGACGTCGTCCACCTCCACCACCGGGTCGTCACGATCATCGAATTCCAGTCGCAGTGCGCGCGACATGATCGCGTGCATGACGTACATGGTGGTGGTGTAGGTGAACTCCAGAATGTCCTTGTCGCTGAACACTTCCCGGAGTTGTGTCATCAATTGGTCGGGCACGCGGCCCTGTTGGCCGGCCAGGCAGTCGGTGTAGGCCAGCAACAGCTTCTCGGCGCGGTCGAAACAATCCGCGGTCTGCCACGACGGGACCGCGGCGATCTTGTCCTCCGAAATCCCTGCCGCCCGGCATGCCTTGCAGTGCTGGGAGAACACGAACTGGCTACCGACCACCCAGCCCGCCCGGATCTGGCCGAGCTCGCGATAGTCGGCGCGGATGCCGACTTCCTCGCGGTACAACCGGAATCCGCGCACGGCATGCCGAAGCGCCGCGGGGGAGTTCGCCATCACGGTCCACCAGTCACCGCGCGTCCCACCGATTGTGCCGGGTTCGGCAACGGGGTCGCGATCACCGAACATGAAGTCGTACATGCCGCGAGTGAAGTCGTCGGCTACCTCGGCGCGGGAGACCTGGTCTAGCGATGGCATTGTGAATTCCTCTCGGCAGGAACCGAATTCAAGGGCGCAAGCCCGAGAAAATCAGCTCGGCGAACACCTCACCGATCTCCGTCAGTGAACGACGTCCGCCCGGTACGTACCACTTGTGGATCCAGTTGAACATGCCAAGTATTCCGTGCATCACGAGCCCTGCATCCAGGTCGCTGCGGAAAACGCCGGCCTTCACGCCCTCTTCGATGATGGCAAGCAGGGTGTCCACGTAGTCCTGGGCGTTCCTGCTGATGCCTTCGGCGTCGGGAATCCCGGCGATGTGCTGGCTCTCGCTGAACAGCAAGAACAGCTCCGGGTACTTCTGCAGATCTTCGACAAAACAGTGCAGTGCGGTCCGCAGTTTGACGTCGGCAGGCCCGTCGGAGTCCAACGCCTCACGGCAGTGGCGGGTCATTTCACGCGCAGGCTCCTCGACGAGCGCGATCAGCAACTCTTCCTTCGTTCCAACGTAGTAGTACAGCGATGCCCGATTGATGCCGACTTCGGCGGCCACGTCTTCGAGCCGGGCGCGGGCAAACCCCTCACGGCGGAACACCTCAGTCGCACCAGCCAGGATGCTGCGCCAGCGCTCGTTGGACGCCCGGTGATCTGCCGCGCGACGTTCTATGCGGCGCCTGGCGTTGTCGCTTTGCTGACGTGTGGCTGGGATCGGTCTCGCCTTCCAGTCGTGCTCTGTTCGCCGTATCAAAATACGTCATCCGACCTGCGAGCTCGCCTACTGCGACGCATGTCCGTCGGGTCGCCAACCCCACCCACCTGCGCTGAGCGACACGATTTCATTCGCTTCCTGGACCGGCGGGCCGCCCGGCCCTACCGTCATCTGCATGCCGGGAATCGCCGAGATCGCATTGGGAGCCGCACCGATCGCCGGCGGAGCGCTGCTGGGCGTCGCCGCCGGCAACCTCCGAGGACCTGATGTCCGTGGCGCCATCAAGGCCGATCTCGAACTGCTCGAGAAGCTGCCCGAAGACAACGTCGACTTGCGGGCCAGGCTGCGCCAGAGCATCAACGAGCGCATCGTCGACTTGATCGACGCCACCGAGAAGAGCCGCGAATTGCGGGAAATCGCGTCGTCCTACAAAGGCAACTGGCGCGACATCGTGGTGTTCGTCTGCGCGGTTCTGTTCACGATCGTCTGGTGGAACGTCCCGCACAGCCGCACCAACTGGCTGGTGACGTTCATCTTCCTGATCGCGCTGTCGGGTCTCGTCGCCGTCTACGCATCGCGCGGCGTCATCCGCGCGCTGTCCAGCCTGCGTCGCAGCCGCGACCACAACTCAACGGACTAGGTGCGCCCCGAAGAAGTCCTTCATCGCATCCCAGTGCCGTTTCGCCGCGGCCTCGTCATAGGGGCCGTTGTCAGGGACCGCGAATCCATGCTCGGCCGGATACCACTCGATGGTGTGCTCGACGCTGGCCGCCGTCAGAGCGTCGTCGAGCGTTTTGGCCTGGGCCTTGGTGAACGAGGCGTCGTTCTGGGCCCCGCCGACATAAACCGCTGCCGTGATCTGATCAGCCAGCAGATGCGGGCTCCCCGGATCGTCGGTGGCCAGGCCGCCACCGTGAAACGACATCGCCGCCGCGACGCGTTCGGGCACCCGGCCCGCGACCGTCAACGACGTCCGGCCACCCATGCAGTAGCCGGTGGTGCCGAACGTTTCGCCGGTGACTTCGGGGCGCGCCGCCAGGTAGTCGAAGAACGCCCGAGCATCGGAGGCCATCGCGTCCGGGGTGACGCTGCCGATCATCGAGAACAGGCGTTGACGCTCACTCTTGTCGCTGAACACCGTCTCCATGTCGAACGGCGCCCAGTCACCGCTGCGGTAGTAGACGTCGGGCACCAGCACCGCGTAGCCGAGGTCAGCCAGCTGGGCCGCCATGTCGACAGCCGTGGGGCGGGTACCGCCGGCGTCGGGATACATGATCACTCCGGGCCAGGGCCCCTGGCCGGCGGGGACGGCGAGGGTGACCGGACAGGTTCCATCGGCAGTGGTGACAGTGTCGGAGATGGTCGGCATGGCTTCGTTTGTACTCTCTGCCCGCAGACGTAAGCTGAGCGGCGTGCCGATCGCGACGCCGTACGAGGATCTGCTGCGACTTGTGCTCGAGCAGGGCACACCGAAATCCGATCGGACCGGCACCGGTACCCGCAGCGTGTTCGGCCATCAGCTGCGCTACGACCTCTCGGCCGGCTTCCCGCTGATCACCACCAAAAAGGTGCACCTCAAGTCGATCGTCTACGAGCTGCTGTGGTTCCTGCGCGGCGACTCCAACGTCGCCTGGCTACAGCAGCACGGTGTCAGCATCTGGGATGAATGGGCTTCGCCGACAGGTGATCTCGGTCCGGTGTACGGCGTCCAGTGGCGGTCGTGGCCGACGCCGTCCGGGGACCATATCGACCAGATCAGCGCCGCGCTGCATCTGCTGCGCACCGACCCGGACAGCCGCCGGATCATCGTCTCGGCGTGGAACGTCGGGGAGATCCCGCAGATGGCGTTGGCCCCGTGCCACGCGCTCTTTCAGTTCTATGTCGCCGACGGACGGCTGAGCTGCCAGCTCTACCAGCGCAGCGCGGACCTGTTCCTTGGGGTGCCGTTCAACATCGCCAGCTACGCCTTGCTGACCCACATGATGGCCGCTCAGGCCGGACTGGAGGTCGGAGAGTTCGTCTGGACCGGCGGGGACTGCCACATCTACGACAACCATGTCGAGCAGGTCACCGAGCAGCTGAGCCGTGATCCCCGCCCGTACCCGGAACTTGTTTTGGCACAGCGTGATTCGATCTTCGACTACAGGTATGAAGACGTTGAGATCTGCAATTACGATCCGCACCCGGCGATCAAAGCGCCCGTCGCCGTATGAGTATTGGCCTGATCTGGGCGCAGTCCACCTCGGGTGTCATCGGCCGTGACGGCGGGATCCCCTGGCGCCTTCCGGAGGACCTGGCCCGCTTCAAGGACCTGACTATGGGACACACCGTCGTGATGGGCCGGCGCACCTGGAAGTCGTTGCCGGCTTCGGTGCGTCCGCTGCCCGGCCGCAAAAATGTCGTACTCACCCGGCAAGCTGACTACATGGCTGACGGAGCGACGGTGGTGACCGGGCTGGACGAGGTGCACGACGCCGACGTGTGGGTGATCGGCGGGGCGGAGGTCTATCACCTGGCCCTGCCCGCGGCGACGCACTGCGAGGTGACCGAGGTCGAGATCGACCTGCGCCTGGAGGACGACGACGCGCTGGCCCCGGTGCTCGACGAATCCTGGGTCGGCAAGTCCGGCCCCTGGCAGGACAGTCGTTCGGGGCTGCGCTACCGGTTCCACTCCTACCTGCGGGCATGACCCGGCTGTCGGCAGATCAGGCCCGCCGCGTCGCCATCTCAGCCCAGGGCCTGGCCGAACCCAAACCCCGCGGCGCCGTCACCCGCTCGCATCTGCGCCGGCTGATCAACCGGATCCAGGTGCTGCAGCTCGACTCGGTGTCGGTGGCGGTGCGCGCGCACTACGCACCGGTGTTCAGTCGGCTCGGCCCCTACGACCGGGACGTCCTCGATTCCGCGGCGTGGAGTCACAGCGCGCGGGCGCCGCGGCTGCTGGTCGAGTATTGGGCGCACGAGGCCGCGCTGATGGCGGTGGAG
Organism: Mycolicibacterium crocinum; assembly: GCF_022370635.2. The sequence continues at coordinate 2,468,553 of NZ_CP092362.2, forward strand.
GACTGGCCGCTGATGCGGTGGCGGATGCGCGAATACACCCACGGCCGGTGGGGCAAGGAAATCGTCAAGAAGAATCCGCAGCTGGCCGAGAACATCCTGGCTGCCGTTGACGAACTCGGTCCGAGCACCGCGGGCCAGATCGAAGCGCATCTGGAAGGCGAGCGGGCGCGCCGCAAGGGCCCGTGGTGGGATCGCAGCGACACCAAGTGGGTGGCCGAGGCGCTGTGGTCGTCGGGCGCGCTGACGACGGCGACGCGGGTCGGGTTCGCCCGGCACTACGACCTCACCGAGAAGGTGCTGCCACCCGAGGTGTTCTCGCGCGAGGTCGACGACGCCGAGGCGGTGCGGGAGTTGATCCTGCGTGCGGCCGGCGCGCTCGGCGTGGCCACTGAACCCGATCTGCGTGACTACTTCCGGCTCAGTCCCAAGCAGAGCAAGCCCGCGGTCGCCGCGTTGGTCGCCTCCGGTGAGCTCGAAGAGGTCGAGGTCGACGGCTGGTCAGCGCCGGCGTACCTGGCGAGCGGTGTGACGGTGCCCCGGGCGGATCGCGGTACGGCGCTGCTGTGTCCGTTCGACCCGCTGATCTTCTTCCGTCCGCGCGTCGAGCGGCTGTTCGAATTCCATTACCGGATAGAGATTTACGTTCCCGAGAAGCAGCGAAAGTTCGGCTACTACGTGTGGCCGTTCCTGCTCGACGGGCGCTTGGCCGGCCGCGTCGACCTCAAGGCCGAACGGGCAGGCGACGCCCTCAATGTGGTCGGGGCCTTCACCGAGCCGGGCCAGAACCCGGCCGTGGTCGCGCCCCGGCTGGCGGCCGAACTGCAGTCGATGGCGGGCTGGCTGGGGCTGGGCAAGGTCACGGTCGGCCAGCGTGGCGACCTCATCGGCGCGTTGCGGCGTCACGTGTAGGGCCTGACGCCGCGATCGGCATCAGGGTCGTGATGGAGTGCGATCAACAGACATGGCGTCGATTTCGCGTGTGTGTCCGCGTCATCGAAATAGTTCGGCGAGACTCTTCTTGTCGACTTTCTCACCCGGCAGGGTAGGGAGCGCGGTGGTGCTGATGTGCCATCGCGTGGGAATCGCGAAGTGCGCCAACATGTCCCAGACGTGAGCGCGCAGTTCGTCCTCGGAGGGCGCGAGATCACATGGGCGGTGCACGACGACCGCCGCGAGTTCCTCGCCGAGGTCGGGATGCGGTAGCCCGATGGCGGCCACCTCGACCACCGCCGGATGGCTCGACAATGCGGCTTCCACCTGGCCGCAGCCGATGTTCTCGCCGCCGCGGATCACGATGTCCTTCGCGCGGCCGTCGATGAACAGATAGCCGTCCGTCAGGTGGCCGAGATCGCCGGTGTGTAGCCAGCCCTCCTCGTCGACGGTCCCGTCGTCGATGCCGACATAGCCGTTCATCACCGTTGGTGAGCGGGCCAGCACTTCGCCGACTCCCTCGGCGTCCGGCCGGTCGATCGCCAGCTCCACCACCGGATAGGGGCGTCCCACCGTGCCCGGATACTTCTCCAGGTCGCGACCCGTTGCGGCGGTGAGGAATCCACCGGCTTCGGTCATACCCCAGGTGTTTCCCAGCCCGCGACTGGCGAGTTGCGGCAGCCGGATCCGCATCCGGTCCAGCAATGCGGTGGGTACCGCCGCCCCGCCGAGCGGGAACGACCGCAACGTCGACAGGTCGAAGGAGTCGAACTCCGGGTGTTCGAGTACCCGGATCGCCATGGTCGGCACACCGCCCCAGTTGTGCACGCCCTCGCGTTCGATCAATCCGAGGATTTGACCGGCGTCGAACCGACCTTCGGGAATCACCACCCGGCCGCCAGTGAGGTGGTTGCTCAACAGATTGGAGAGCCCACCGACATGGAACATCGGTGTACTCGCCAACGAGACCGTCTGTGGCGCATCCGGATTGAGCTGATGCGGCAGCCGCTTCGTGACGGCCAAGATGTTGTGCTGGTTGGCGATGACCGCACGCCGCGACAGCTCGACCGCCTTGGGCAGGCCGGAGCTGCCCGAGGTGAAGAGAATCGCCGACGTCGCGTCTGGATCATCGATTTCGTACAAGCCGGCGTCCGTCGGGTGCTGGGCGGCGAACGAGCCGATGTCGCGGGTTGTCACCCGCACGCCGCCCAGCGGTGTGTCGGTCAGGATGAGATGCGGCTCGAGCAGTTCGATGGCGTGGTCGACGTCGGTCTGCTTCCACCAGCGATTGGCAAGCACCGGGACCGCGCCGCCCAGCCAGGCCGACCAGAGGGCGATCACCCACTGCGGACTGTTGTAGGCGTACAGCATGATCCGGTCTCCGGGTTGCACACCCGCGTCACGCAGTTCACCGACTCCGGCGTTCACGGCGTCGATGAACGCGGCGAACGACACGCGTCGTTCACCGTGAACCAGAAACGTGCGGTCGGCCCACCGCTGCGACTCGGCGAAGAGGTCGGCGAATGTGGTTGGCCGAGGGGAGTACTGCAAACCCGGGTGGCCGGCGTAGCCGGACGCGTCGATATCGGTTCCCCAGCGCACGTCTGGCATGTGCCTCCTTGTTCGGGTCCGACCGGACTGAGTGAAGTTGCTATCGCGGCCTGCCGATATCACTACCATCGGTGGCAACCACGATCACAGCACGGGGGCGCAGGGACAAGTGCACGGCATCGGCCTGTGGTGGCGGCAGCCCGATCACTACGACTGGCTGACGTCCTATCTGAAGGGCCGCCGGCTCCTGCCGTTCATGCGCTGGCTGATGTTCGTGGTGCTGCTGACCATCGCCGCGGCCATTGCGCTGACCTTGGCGAGCCCCGCCGGACCGCAGACCCCGGCGCAGCGCATCGCCGCGTACGTCGCCAGCGCGGGGCTGGCCGTGATCTCGGTGTCGTACCTATACCGTTGGCCTACTCGTGTTCAGTCTCAAGTGTTTTCGATCGCGGGTAATGCGTGTATCGCGGCGGGTGTTCTGGCGGAAGCCGACCCGCGCACCGCGATGATCGGCGCCGTGGCCTTTGTGGGGCTGGCCGGTTACGTCGCCTTCTTTCACACCGCACCCTTTCTCGTGCTGACCCTCGGCACGGGCGTGGCGACGGCGGTTGTCAGCGCCGTGCGGATTGCCATGGCCGGCGATACGGCGATGGCGGCGGCCAAGCTGCTCATCCTGTGTGGCGGGATATTGGCGGTCCCCTTCTGCGGGCAGGTGATAGTGCACTGGTTGTCGGTCGATTCCCTGAAGTCGTCGACCGATACGCTCACCGGCTTGCCCAACCGCCGCGGCTTCTTCCGGTCTGCCCAGGCGTTGTTGCGTCACGCTGACTACCGGTCTCGGCCCTACTTCACCGTGGCCATGATCGACCTCGACGGCTTCAAGAAGCTCAACGACACGTTGGGCCACCCGGCCGGCGACATGGTTCTCGTCGCCGTTGCCGACAGCCTCAGGCATGTCAGTGGCAGCAACACCGCAATCGCACGAGTGGGCGGGGAGGAATTCCTCTTCGCGCAGCTGTGCACTCTCGACGAAGCCCGGGACAGCACCGAAGAGTTGCGCAAGGCCATCGCCGGGGTGCCATGGGGCGTGACGGCCAGCTTCGGCCTGGCTTCGACGGTGATCCGCGCCCCCGCGCTCAAACCACTCGAACTGATCGAGTGGTTGATCGCGCGAGCCGACAGCGCCATGTATGCGGCCAAACGCAGCGGCGGGAATCAGATTCGCTACGCCGAAGATGTGCCTCAGTGACATCGGATTAAGGTGAGCCGGTGGCCGAGACCGCGCCGCTGCGTGTGCAGCTGATCGCCAAGACCGAGTTCCTGGCGCCCGCCGAGGTGCCGTGGACCACCGACGCCGACGGCGGCCAGGCGCTCGTCGAATTCGCCGGCCGGGCCTGCTACCAGAGCTGGTCCAAGCCGAACCCGCGGACCGCCACCAATGCGTCGTACCTCAAGCACATCATCGACGTCGGGCACTTCTCGGTGCTCGAGCACGCCTCGGTGTCCTTCTACATCACCGGCATCTCCCGGTCCTGCACCCACGAGCTGATCCGGCACCGGCATTTCTCCTACTCACAGCTCTCGCAGCGCTACGTGCCCGAGACCGACGCCCAGGTTGTCGTGCCGCCCGGGCTGGAGGACGACCCGGAGCTGCAGCAGATCCTGCTCGAGGCGGCTGACGCCAGCCGGGCGGCCTACCTCGAGCTGCTGAACCGGCTGGAAGCCAAGTTCGCCGACCAGCCCAATGCTGTCCTCCGTCGCAAACAGGCCAGGCAGGCGGCCCGTGCCGTGCTGCCCAACGACACCGAGACTCGCATCGTGGTCAGCGGCAACTACCGCGCGTGGCGCCATTTCATCGCGATGCGGGCCAGCGAACACGCCGACGTCGAGATTCGTCGCCTGGCCATCGCCTGCCTGCGCGAGCTGGCAGACACCGCACCCGCGGTCTTCGCCGATTTCGAGATCACCGAACTGGCCGACGGCACCGAGGTCGCGACGTCCCCGCTGGCGACAGAGGCCTGAGCGGAGCGGGTAATCTAGGTGTCCGTGAGCACCAGCGGATTCGACGTCAGCGCCCGATTGGGCACCGTACTGACCGCAATGGTGACGCCGTTCAAGCCCGACGGCACGCTGGACACGGTCGCCGCTGCCCGGGTGGCCACCCACCTCGTCGACTCCGGATGCGACGGCCTGGTGCTGTCCGGCACCACCGGCGAGTCGCCGACCACCACCGACGACGAGAAGCGTGCGCTGCTGGCGGCGGTGCTCGAGGCCGTCGGCGATCGGGCCCGCATCGTCGCCGGTGCCGGCACCTACGACACCGCCCACAGCGTGCACCTGGCCAAGGCCGCGGCCGCCGAGGGGGCACACGGCCTGCTGGTCGTCACGCCGTACTACTCCCGCCCGCCGCAGGCCGGTCTGGTCGCGCACTTCACCGCCGTCGCCGATGCCACCGACCTGCCGGTGATCCTCTACGACATCCCGCCGCGCTCGGTGATCCCGATCGACTGGGACACCATGCGCACGCTGTCGGCGCATCCCAACATCGTTGCGGTCAAGGACGCCAAGGCGGATCTGCACGGCGGCGCGCAGATCATGGCCGAGACCGGACTGGCCTACTACTCCGGCGATGACGCGCTGAACCTGCCGTGGCTGGCGATGGGTGCCGTTGGTTTCGTCAGTGTGTGGGGCCATGTTGCGGCGAGCCAGCTACGAGACATGTTGAGCGCGTTCAACTCCGGCGACGTGGCCACCGCGCGCAAGATCGCGGTGACGCTGGCTCCGCTGAACGCCGCGCAGACGCGGCTGGGTGGGGTGACCTTCGCCAAGGAGGGTCTGCGGCTGCAGGGCATCGAGGTGGGCAATCCGCGGTTGCCGCAGGTGCCGGCCAACGCCGAGCAGCTCGACGAACTCGCCGCCGACCTCCGCGCAGCGGCCGTCTTGCGATGAACGACGAGCTGTCGCCTCCCGGGCCGCTGGCCCCGGGAGGTCTGCGCGTGACCGCGCTGGGCGGCATCAACGAAATCGGCCGCAACATGACCGTTTTCGAGCATCTTGGCCGACTGCTGATCATTGACTGCGGGGTCCTGTTCCCGAACCACGATGAGCCTGGCGTGGACTTGATCCTTCCCGACCTGCGGCTGATCGAGGACCGACTCGACGACATCGAAGCCCTGGTACTGACCCACGCCCACGAAGACCACATCGGGGCAATTCCGTATCTGCTCAAGATGCGCGGAGACATTCCGATCGTGGGCTCCAAGTTCACTCTCGCGCTGGTGGCCGCGAAATGCCGTGAGCACCGGATCACCCCGGCGTTCGTCGAGGTCGCCGAGGGGCAGCGCAGCACCCACGGGGTGTTCGAATGCCAGTACTTCGCGGTCAACCACTCGATTCCCGATGCGCTGGCGATCGCCATCCACACCGGTGCGGGCACCGTCCTGCACACCGGTGACATCAAGCTCGACCAGTTGCCGCTCGACGGCCGCCCCACCGACTTGCCGGGCATGTCGCGGTTGGGCGACGCCGGGGTGGACCTGTTCCTGTGCGACTCGACCAACTCCGAGATCCCCGGCGTAGGGCCGTCGGAAAGCGAGGTTGGCCCGAATCTGCACCGGCTCATGCGCGGCGCCGAAGGGCAGCGGGTCATCGTGGCGTGCTTCGCCTCCAACGTCGACCGGGTGCAGCAGATCGTCGATGCCGCAATCGCATTGGGCCGGCGGGTTTCGTTCGTCGGCCGGTCGATGCTGCGGAATATGGCCATCGCCCGCGAGCTGGGCTTCCTGCACGTCGACGACCGCGACGTCGTCGACATCGCGATGGCCGAGGAGATGGCGCCCGGGCAGGTCGTGTTGATCACCACCGGTACGCAGGGCGAGCCGATGGCGGCGTTGTCCCGGATGTCGCGCGGGGAGCACCGCAGCATCACGATCACCTCCGATGACCTGATCATCCTGTCGTCGTCGCTGATCCCCGGCAATGAAGAAGCGGTCTACGGAGTCATCGACGACCTGGCCAAGATTGGTGCCCGGGTGGTCACCAATCAGCAAGTGCGGGTGCACGTTTCGGGCCATGCCTATTCCGGTGAGCTGTTGTTCCTCTACAACGGGGTGCGGCCGCGCAATGTGATGCCGGTGCATGGGACGTGGCGCATGCTGCGGGCCAATGCCAAGCTGGCCGCGCGCAGCGGTGTGCCGGAAGAGAACATCGTGGTGGCCGAGAGCGGTGTCAGCGTCGATCTCGTCGGTGGCCGGGTGTCGATCGCGGGCGCCGTGCCGGTCGGCAAGATGTTCGTCGACGGACTGATCTCCGGCGACGTGGGTGAGGCGACCTTGGGCGAGCGGCTCATCCTCAGCTCGGGCTTCGTCGCGATCGTCGTCGTCCTGAACCGGGAGACCGGGCGCATCGCCGGACCGCCACACCTGTACTCGCGTGGCTTCTCCGAAGACCCCAAGGCGCTGGAGCCGGTGGCGCGCAAGGTCGAAGTGGAGCTGGAATCGCTTGCTTCCGACAATGTCACCGACCCGGTCCGCATCGCGCAGGTCGTGCGCCGCACGGTCGGCAAATGGGTGGGGGAGACCTACCGCCGCCAGCCGATGATCGTGCCGACGGTCATCGAAATCTAGTTCTGCCCAACGGTGTTCTGATCGTTCGACTGCGTGATCGTTGGGGTTCCGGAGTGATAGGTCACCACATTCTGTAGCCCGTCGACGTCGATCGCATCAACCGAGTCGATGGTGATGTGGTTGATCACGCCGTCGATCGAGAGCCGGGCGCAGTGGCCGGTGACCGTGACGGTCATATCGCGGCCGGTCACCGTCAAATGTCCGTCGTTGCAGGCGATCGACTTCGACTGGCCGTTGCCGTCGACTGTCAATGTGCCACCGGGTGGCATCTGCGTGGGGTTCATCTGGCCGCTGAGTCCGGTCCACAGGACAAATGTCACTGTGGCGACTGCCATCACACCGAGAACGCCGGCGGTGACCGCAAAGCGCCTGGAGAGCTCCTGGTTTCGTCGCACACGGCGCGCCGCCAGTACGACGGCTACCGCGCCGACGGCGATCAGCGCGACCAACACCGACTGCAGGGCGGTGATGGTGAACCAGCTCGCGTCGTGCGCTCCGTCGGTACGCAGGCACACGAAATCGACTGTGGTTCCAGATTGTGTCGGACTGTAGCTGTAGTTGGAAGTGTTCACCATGAGCTGGTTCGGTGCGCCGCACACGATGGCGCTGGTCCACAACGCACTCGACGGCAGGACCGCAGTCAACGCAGACGCACCGCCGCCGCACAGCCCGATCAAGCCGGCGATGGCACCGAGCAGGTTCGTGCCGCGCCAGGTGCCTGTCGGGCGTCGAACGGACGCCCCGGCGAACTGCGATGGCCCGGAAATCCATTGACTCGGTTGGTTATTGCGCTGTGCCCGCTGGGCGGCCTTGGCCTCGGCGAGTTGACGTTGCAGGTCGGCTATTCGTGCCTGTGGGTCATCGTGTGGTCCGACGTTCGTCATGGGTCAACTCCCTTCCGAATGATCGGATTCAATCGTGGGTCTGCCATCGTGGGTGCGCTGTTCGCCACCGCGGTGTCAGGCGCATTGGCCGTTGACGAGATGTTTCGGTGGCAGGCAGAACGCGGGCAGCGACGGGGTTGGAAGCTTGAGGGTGGGCAGCGGCGGTGGGGCTGGGGGAGCCGACGGTGGCGGTGGCAGCTTGGGAAGCGGGACCGGAGAGGGCGCTGGGAGCTGCGGCAACGGGACGTTCACAATCACTACGGGTGTGGCGTTCGCCGAAGGTGCGGCGGGAGCCGGGGCATCCGGTGGTGGCAACGGCGCATCGGCTGCGGGGCTCGGAGGCGGGGCGGCGACCACCGACTGATGTACCGGCGCGGCGGCCGTACGGACAACCGGCGGCGCGGGCTGGATGTCCGGCAGCGCGGGCGGGGTGGTCACCAACACGTCCGGGTTTACCCTCGGAGCGGGTGCGGATGCGGCGGACGGGGCCGTGGGATGCGCAGCGGCCGGGACCACGGTGACAACGGCGGACCGGTTGTCACCGGCATGGTCCCACGCCACCACGCCCAGCAACCCGAAGGCGAGCACCGCTGCAGCCACTGCAGCCGCCACCGGAGCCTGGCCCGAGCGCACCACCTGCGGTTCCTCCGCGTCGGCGGGGTCGCCGAGCGGGCTACGTGACCAGGCAGGGTGCCACGAGTCGACAGAAGGCATGGTGTGGAAGTCGGCTGAGGCAATGGTGTCGTAGGCGCTGGCGCTGGTGGGATCTGCCGAGGTTGTCATGTCGACCAGTACAGAGCCCACGTCCGACTACCGATACCAACAAAGCCACTGCGCACCAGGCTCGTTTCAGTGCTTGTGCAGCCAGGCCACCGCGCGGTCCCGAAAGCCGCGAAGGCCCTTGTATTCGGCCATGTCATCCGGCAATTCGGCCAGCACCGCAGCGGTCCGGGTGCGCCACTCGTCGACCGTGGCAATGTCGGCCAGCGGCAGCATGTAGCTGCGGATCAGAAAGCAGATCGCACCCGACTCCGGCAGCCGGATCACATGCTGGACCTCCACCCGAAGGTGGATGAGCCGGCCGAACGTGTCGTCGTCGACCGCGTCGAGGTGCGCGCGGTCCGGCAGCCACTCCGGTGCGGCCTCGGTGGAGACATCGAGCCGACGTCCCACCGTCATCGACCAGTTGGTCCGGCGGTAGACGTCGCCTGGTTGCAGGCGCATCAGGAACTCGCGGGCCCGAGTGATCACGCCGGTTTCGCGCAGCCGCGGGACCGGGCCGTGGATCTCCAGGAACGTCATCCCGACGTCGAATCCGAACGACCAGCCGGCGGCGAAGGTGACCACGCCGGCGTCGGCGAACAGGTCTCCGTCGCGCTGGTCAAGCAGAACGATGTCCTCCTGCACCTGCCCGGCGATGAAGGCCAGCGGATCGCACGGCAGGCTGCCTTCGTCGCCGATCACGAAATCCTGTGTGATGTCCAGTATTTCGTTGCGCCAGTGCCAGGTCTCGCCGTCGCGGGTCAGGGACATGGTCGCCGGGTACGAGGTGGCGAGTTCGGTCATCAGCAGCGCCATGGTGTCCCAGGCGGCGATCCGCATATGCGGTAGCACCGCATGCCGCGACGGATCCGCGGCCACAATGCGGCGGCGCTCGGCGACTTCGCGGGTGTACTCGCTGTCGATGTCCACCACCCGCTGACCCCATTGCCCGGTTGCGGTGGTCACGACACCGCGGGCGGGAGCGATGTTCGTGCTGTAGCGGTAGGAGTCTGCTGTGTACGGGAAGGGAAATGACGCCATGAGATCCGCCGCGGACACCAGCCCGCTCACAGCTCCAACTCCACTCGGCCGCGGCCGCGGGAGACGCAGGCCATCATCGAGTGACGCCGCTCGTCGTCGGTGAGGAAGAGGTCGCGGTGCAGCACGGTGCCCGAGCGCACGGTGACTCGGCACTCGCCGCAGACGCCCTGTCGGCACAGGTTCGGGATGCTATGACCGTGTGTGGTCAGGCACTCGAGCAGTGAGGCCCCCGACTCGACGGTGAAAACCTCTCCGCTTGATGATAATTCGACCTCGAACGGGTCGCCGGGCGCCAACTCCCCGCCGAAGTGTTCGACATGGATGCGGCTCGGCGGCCAGCCCAGCTCGGCAGCCATCGCGACGACGACGTCGATGAATTGGCTTGGGCCGCAGATATAGGCGTGGGTGCCGAACGGCTGGCCGACCAGTGCCGGTGCCAATTCGGCGAGGAAGGCCGCGCGGTCGGTGAAGAACGAGGCGTTGTCGGTCAGCGAGCTGATCTCATCGACGTAGGCGCCGCGCCCCTCACGAAAGACGTAGAGCAACAGCACGTCTCGGCCCCAGCGCTTGGCCGTGCGCAGATGCGAGATCATCGGGGTGATCCCGATTCCGGCGGCGATCAACAGGTGGCGGCGAGCCCGCAACACCGGGGCGAACGCACTACGCGGCGGATGCGCAACGACGGTGTCGCCGACACCGAGTTGCCGGTGGATCCACCGCGATCCACCCCGGCCCTGCGGGCATTCCAAAACCGACACCACATAGAGGTGGGGTGCGGCGGTCTCCCCGGTCAGCGAGTATGCGTTGGCCCCGCCGGCGCATTCGATCACCAGGTGACTGCCCGGTGTGAACGACGGCAGCACCTCTCCGTCGGCATCGGCCAGGGTCAGAGTCCTGATCCCGGGGACGGTGTCGTCGATGTCGACGACCGTCAGCGTCAGCGTGGTCATGTGCCGGTGGTCGCGAATCCGAGGTGAGCACCTACTCGCCGGGAGACGTGGTAGTAGACGTGCAGCTGACGGCGGCAGCCGGAGCAGGAGATCTCGTCGGTCAGCCCCACTGTCGCGGTCATGGTGGTGCGGCAGTGCGCGCAGTAGATGTCGCGAGTGTCCACTTCGGTACTGGCAACGACGATTTCGTCGTCGTCGGCCCCGATTTCCATCGCATGGGCGCGCACGCGAAGGCACACGTGCGCGGGTCCGGCCACGAGCAGCCGCCATCCGACTTTCGCGTCGGTGAGGTCGGCGTCCAACGCCGCACAAGCCGCGGTTGCGTCGGCGACGTGATGCACCCGCGGCTCGGCATCGGGATGTTCGGCGTTGATCTGGGCCCGCCACTGCTCGGCGATGCCGGTGGCGTCGGCTCCGATGGCCAGCACGGTCCATTGACGGCCGGTGAGATCGGCGGCCGGACACCTGGGTTCGACCGCCCAGGCCGGGATGCTGGTCAGCTCCAGATCGGGTGTCATCGTCACCCGATGCTAGTGGTCAGCGCTTGTTCGTGAACCCGGCGTCAACCGGCAGCGTGACGCCGGTGACGTAGCGCCCGGCGTCGGACACCAGGTAGTACACCGCGTTGGCGATGTCCTCGGGTTCCAGGGTCTCCACTGGCAGCGGATTGCTCATATCGGGCCCGCCGAGCGACTGCTGAGCGAAGCCTTCCAGCCAGGAGCGGGTGAACTCGTTGTCGATCATCGGTGTGTTCACCCCGGCCGGATGCACCGAGTTGACCCGAATATTGAACTGGGCAAGGAAATTGGCGTACGCCCGCATAAGCCCGACCACGCCGTGCTTGGCGACCGTATACCCCAGCGATCCGGCCACCGGAGCTCCGATGCCGACCAAGCCGGCCACCGAGCTGGTCAGCACGATCGCGCCGCCGTCGCCCTGCTTGATCATCGGCTTCATCGCCACGTCGACGGTGTGATAGACCCCGGTCAGGTTGACGTCGATGACGTCCTGCCACGCGTTCTCGTCGGCCATCGGGGCGATCCCGGCGTTGGCGATCACGATGTCGAGCCGGCCCAGCTCCTCGGTGCCTTTGCGCACGGCCGACTTCAACGCCGACCGGTCGCGAACATCGGCCTCACAGGCGACGATGCGCGCCCCGGTGTCCTCGACGAGCTTGACCGTCGCGGCCATATCCTCCGGCGTGGCCAGGGGATAGGGGACGCTGGCGATCTGGTCGCAGAGGTCGACCGCGATGATGCTGGCACCTTCCGATGCCAGCTTCAGCGCGTGCGCTCGGCCCTGGCCGCGGGCCGCACCGGTGATCAGTGCGACCTTGCCGTCGAGTCCACCCATGCTTACGGGCGAACCTGGCCCTTGGCGGGGTCGCCGGCCGGGATGGGCTGCAGCATCTTGATGTCCGGAGCGCCGTCGAGGTGCTCACCGATCTCGCCGAACAGGGTGCTCACGCCCGGTGCGGTGCTGTGAGTCTTCAGCGCGTCCTCGTCGGCCCACTGCTCGACGAAGACGAACGTCTTGTCGCCTTCGTGCACGGCGTAGAGGTCGCAACCGGGCTCCTCGTGAACCGCCGCGACGGCCTTCTTGCAGGCCTCGCGCACAGCGTCGACGGATTCGGGCTTGACGGTGAAGCTGGCAACGACGACGACGGGCATGAGCGAGCTCCTCAACGGCTTCGGGTAGGTGTGACGGCGCTTACGTTAGACCTGCTTTGTAATGCCGCAAGAAGGGGTCCCGGTCAGCGGCGCGGGGTCGATTTCGGGCGTTGGTCGCAGGTTGGCAACGACGCGCCGCGTAACGGGTGTTGCGGATGGTGCAGATGGGGCATCTGCGACTAGGCTTGCCCGCATGGCGAACAAGACGGCCGCTCGCTCAAGCGCGCGAACGACCAGGTCAAAGGGTGCGTCACGGCCGGCCAAGCCGGCGCCGCGACGCAAGCCCGCCAAGAAGCGCACCTCCTCGCCCGTCGCCACCGCGGCGGCCGCCGGTGGACGGGCTGCGCGGGCGACCTGGCTGATGTTGGCCAAGGGGGCGGGCTCGACCGCCCGATCGGTCGGTCGAGCCCGTGACATCGAGCCGGGTCACCGCCGCGACGGCATCGCCTTGGGGTTGATGGCCGTCGCGGTGGTGATCGCGGCCAGCTCCTGGTTCGACGCCGCCCGGCCCGTCGGCGCGTGGATCGACTCGGTGCTGCGAACCCTGGTCGGCGGCGCGGTTGTCCTGCTGCCGATCGCGATCGCCGTCATCGCGGTACTGCTGATGCGCACCGAACCCAATCCTGAAGCGCGGCCGCGACTGATTCTGGGTTGCGCGATGGTCGCGCTGCCGGTGCTGGGGCTGTGGCATCTGTGGTCGGGGGCGCCCCAGGACCCCGGCGCGCGCCAACGCGCCGCGGGCTTCATCGGCTTCGCCATCGGCGGTCCGCTGTCCGACGGGCTGACCGCGTGGATCGCGACCCCGCTGCTCATCCTTGCCGCGCTGTTCGGGCTGCTGCTGCTGACCGGCACCACGATCCGCGAGGTGCCCGACACGCTCTATGCGATGTTCAGCACGCGCGACCACTACGACGAGGACGACGAGTACTACGACGACGAGCCCGAGGACGCCGCACCCGCTGAGCCGGAGGACTTCTCCGACGGCTACTACGACGACCCGCGGTCTTACACCGACGAGGCACCGGCCTGGCCCGGCGCGCAGGGTCCGGTCGGCACGCCACTGGACAACTACCCGCTCGACGAGGACGCGCCGACGGTTCCCGAGCCGGTGAAGACGCGGCGTAAGAAGCCGGCGCCGCCCAAGGAGGACGTCGCCAAGCAGGAGACCAAGGTCCTGGATCGCGTCGTCGAGGGCCCGTACACCCTGCCGTCGCTGGACCTGCTGGTGGCCGGTGACCCGCCGAAGCGACGCAGCGCCGCCAACGACCAGATGGTGGACGCGATTTCGAACGTTCTCCACCAGTTCAAGGTTGACGCGTCGGTGACCGGCTGCACCCGCGGCCCGACAGTCACCCGCTACGAGGTCGAGCTCGGCCCCGGCGTCAAGGTCGAGAAAATCACTGCGCTGCAACGCAATATCGCTTACGCGGTGGCGACCGAGAGCGTCCGTATCCTCGCGCCGATCCCCGGCAAGTCCGCCGTCGGCATCGAGGTGCCCAACACCGACCGCGAAATGGTCCGTCTGGCAGACGTTCTCACCGCACCGTCCACCCGCGGCGACCACCGCCCCTTGGTGATCGGGCTGGGCAAGGACATCGAAGGCCATTTCGTGTCGGCGAACCTGGCCGACATGCCGCACCTGTTGGTGGCCGGCTCCACCGGCTCGGGTAAGTCCAGCTTCGTCAACTCGATGCTGGTGTCGCTGTTGGCCCGCGCCACCCCCGAAGAAGTGCGGATGATCCTCATCGACCCGAAGATGGTGGAACTCACACCGTACGAAGGCATTCCGCACCTGATCACACCGATCATCACCCAACCCAAGAAGGCGGCCGCGGCGCTGGCCTGGCTGGTCGAGGAGATGGAGCAGCGCTACCAGGACATGCAGGCCTCCCGGGTGCGTCACATCAAGGACTTCAACGCCAAGGTCCGCTCCGGGGAGATCACCGCGCCCCTGGGCAGCCAACGCGTGTACAAGCCGTACCCGTTGATCCTTGCCGTCGTCGACGAGCTCGCCGACCTGATGATGACCGCGCCGCGTGATGTCGAAGAGGCCATCGTGCGGATCACCCAGAAAGCCCGCGCGGCCGGTATTCACCTGGTGCTGGCCACCCAGCGGCCGTCGGTCGACGTCGTCACCGGCTTGATCAAGACCAACGTGCCCTCGCGTCTGTCGTTCGCGACGTCGTCGTTGACCGACAGCCGGGTCATCCTCGACCAGCCGGGCGCCGAGAAGCTGATCGGCATGGGCGACGGCCTGTTCCTGCCGATGGGCGCCAGCAAGCCCGAGCGGTTGCAGGGCGCCTACGTCAGCGACGAGGAGATCCACGCCGTCGTGCAGGCCTGCAAGGACCAGGCCGAGCCTGAGTACACCGAAGGTGTCACCACCGCGAAGCCGACCGGGGAGCGTACGGATGTCGACCCCGACATCGGCGACGACATGGACGTCTTCCTGCAGGCTGTCGAACTCGTGGTGTCCTCGCAATTCGGCTCGACGTCGATGCTGCAGCGCAAGCTGCGGGTGGGCTTCGCCAAGGCCGGCCGGTTGATGGACCTGATGGAGACCCGCAGCATCGTCGGGCCGTCGGAAGGCTCGAAGGCGCGCGAGGTACTGGTCAAGCCCGACGAACTCGCCGCGACCCTGATGGCGATCCGCGGCGGAGGCGCCGAGGACGACGACGACAGCTACGAGGACGAGGACTTCTAGCGCCGAGATTCACGTTTTGCAGGGGTTTACTCGCACTAATGCTGCAAAACGTGAATTTCAGCGAAGGGCGCGCGTCAGAGGATGAGCAGCATGCGGGTGTTGCCGAGGATGTTCGGCTTGACGTACGACAGGTCGAGGAACTCGGCGACACCGATGTCGTAGGACCGGCACATCTCGTCGTACACCTCGGAGGTCACCGGCGTGCCCTCGATCTCGGCGAAACCGTGGCGGGCGAAGAACTCCGTCTCAAAGGTCAGCACGAACAGCCGCTGCAGTTGCAGTTCGCGGGCGACCGTGAGCAGCTGGTCGACGATCGCATGACCGATGCCGCGGCCCTTGACCTTCGGGTCGACGGCGACGGTGCGGACCTCACCGAGATCAGCCCACAGCACGTGCAGCGCCCCACACCCGACGACCTCGCCCGCATACTCGGCCACCCAGAACTCCTGGACCGCCTCGTACAGCGTGACCAGGTTCTTCTCCAGCAGGATGCGACCCGCATAGATGTCGACGAGACGCTTGATATCGGCGACATCCGACGTACGGGCACGGCGGACGACGACGTCAGGGCTCACGGGTGCAGAGTATCGGGCGTGAGGCGCCCGACTGCCAACCGATATTCTGTTGCCGTGTCGGGACAACCCCAAACCGGTCCGGCGGTCCCGCGCGTGCGGGTGGCCAACGTCGCCAACTTGCTGACCGGGATCCGTCTGGTGCTGGTTCCGATCTTCCTGCTGTTCCTCTTCGCCGGCGATGGCCATGAAACAGCCAGTCGGATAACGGCTTTCATCATCTTCGCGGTCGCAGTCATCACCGACCGGTTCGACGGCTCCCTGGCCCGCACCTACGGGATGGTCACCGAGTTCGGCAAGCTCGCCGACCCGATCGCCGACAAGATGCTGGTCGGCGCGGCACTGATCGGACTTTCCATGCTCGGCGACCTGCCGTGGTGGGTGACGGTGGTGATCCTGATTCGTGAGCTCGGCATCACCCTGCTGCGGTTCGCGGTGCTGCGGCACGGGGTGATCCCCGCAGGGCGTGGCGGCAAACTCAAGACCCTGGTGCAGGCCGTCGCGATCGGGCTGTTCGTGCTGCCGCTGCACAACTGGCCCCCGGCCTGGCACATCGTGGCCTGGGTGATCATGTGGGCCGCGGTCGTGCTGACGGTGCTCACCGGCGTCGACTATGTGGTGTCGGCGGTCAAGGACTCCCGTGAGCGATCCGCTGGTCGATGACGGCGCTCGCGCGCTCGTCGCCCTGCTGACCGCCCGCGGTGACACCGTGGCGACCGCGGAATCCCTGACCGCCGGCCTGCTCGCGGCGACGCTGGCGGGCGTGCCCGGCGCGAGTGCCGTGCTCAGCGGTGGCCTGGTCACCTACACCGTCGACACCAAGATCGCGCTGGCCGGCGTCTCACGTGAACTGCTCGACGACGTCGGCCCGGTCGCGGCGCCGACCGCGGCTGCGCTGGCCGAAGGGGCGCGCGAGCGCTGCGCGGCGACGTGGGGAGTGGGCCTGACCGGGGTGGCCGGACCGGAACCGCACGGCGGCCATCCCGTCGGCACGGTCTTCCTCGGGTTGGCCGGTCCGGGGACGACGGAGGTCGTCGAACTGCTGCTGGACGGCTCACGCTGGGACATCCGGCTGGCCGCCGTCCACGAGGCGATCGAGCGGCTGCACGACCTGGTGAAGCGAACCTGAGGTTTCTGGGAACCAAATCGAGAGTGCGCGGCGTTGTAGTAGTCGTTGCAACTCTTGGAGGAGGACACCCGATGGCGGTACTGCTGCGTGAGGTGATCGGCGACGTGCTGCGTGACGCCCGCACTTCGCAGGGACGCACCCTTCGTGAGGTGTCCGATTCGGCCCGAGTGAGCCTGGGATACCTGTCCGAGGTGGAGCGTGGCCGCAAGGAAGCCTCCAGTGAGTTGCTCAGTGCGATCTGCACGGCTTTGGACGTCCCGCTGTCGCGGGTGTTGACCGATGCCGGCGAGAAGATGGCCGACCGCGAGCGCATCGCCCGGTTGACCGCCGTGCCGGCCCAGGACAGCTCGATCGACGTCACCACCAAGGTCGTCATCCCGCATCCCGTTGCGATGGCGGTGGCCTGAGGTTTCGACCAGTCAGACCGGGGTCACATGCCTACAAGGGTGTGGCCGGGCATGGTTAACCGATAAATTGGGCACGACCACCGAACTGCGGCACCCGATACAAAGACGGAGCAACTGATGGCCAATCCGTTCGTCAAGGCGTGGAAGTACCTCACTGCGCTGTTCAACTCGAAGATCGACGAATACGCCGACCCGAAGGTGCAGATCCAGCAGGCGATCGAAGACGCCCAGCGTCAGCACCAGGCGCTGACTCAGCAGGCCGCGCAGGTCATCGGCAACCAGCGTCAGCTGGAGATGCGGCTGAATCGTCAGCTCGCCGACATCGAGAAGCTCCAGGTGAACGTTCGCCAGGCGCTGACCCTGGCCGATCAGGCGGTGGCGTCCGGAGATGCCGCCAAGGCCACCGAATACAACAACGCCGCCGAGGCGTTCGCTGCGCAACTGGTCACCGCCGAGCAGAGCGTGGAAGACCTCAAGGGATTGCACGACCAGGCGCTGCAGGCGGCCGCGCAGGCCAAGAAGGCTGTCGAGCAAAACGCCATGATGCTGCAGCAGAAGATCGCCGAACGCACCAAGCTGCTGTCGCAGCTCGAGCAGGCCAAGATGCAGGAGCAGGTCAGCGCCTCGCTGCGCTCGATGAGCGAGCTCGCCGCGCCCGGCAACACGCCCAGCCTCGATGAGGTGCGGGACAAGATCGAACGCCGCTACGCGACCGCGATGGGCGAGGCGGAGCTCGCGCAGAACTCCGTGCAGGGCCGCATGATGGAGGTCCAGCAGGCCAGCGTGCAGATGGCCGGCCATTCGCGGCTCGAGCAGATCCGCGCCTCGATGCGCGGCGACGCGCTACCGGCCGGCGGCACCGCTGCGCCCGCGACCCCTGCCACGCCGGCCAGCACACCCGAGCCCGAGAAACCCCTCGGCCAGTAGGAGGCGATCTCGATGGCGGTGACACCGGACAAGCCGGGATTCGTATCGCGCCAATGGCGTTCGGCCATGCAGCGCGGTATCGACACCATCAGCGAGTACGCCGACGTGGCGGCGCAGAAGCTCAGTGCCGTCTCCGATCCGCGCGCCCGGCTGCTGCGCAAGCGGCGGTGGGCGTTGCGCTTGGGCGCGTTTTTCTCGTTTGCGACGGTGTTCTGGGTTGCGGTCACCGGGCTGCTCGCCACCTGGAGCGTGCCGGTGTGGGGTCTGATCATCACTGGTGTGATCGCCGCCGGTGCCGCGGTGCCCGCGACCTTGTTCCTGTTGCGCTACCGCTGGCTGCGCGGCGAACCGCTGCCGCCGCAACGTCAGGTCAGCGGACGCCGGCTGCCGCCGCACGGATCGGTGGCGCGCCCGTCGATGTCGGCGCTGGGTGCCTCCGAGCGGGGCTTTCATTCGCTACTGGGTGTGATGCAGCGCGGAAACATGTTGCCGCCGGAGGAGATTCGCGAGCTCGTCGCGGCGGCGGACCGCACCGCGGCGACCATGGCGGCCACCGCCGACGAGGTGGTCTCGATGGAGCGCGCCGCGATCGAGACGCCGCATTCGCAGTCGTATCTGGCGCCGACCATCAATGCGTTCACCGCGCAGCTCAACACCGGGGTGCAGCAGTACAACGAAATGGTCACCGCGGCAGCGCAACTGGTGTCGGCCGCCAACGCCGGCGGGATGTCGAGCTCGCCGATGTCCCAGCAGCGCTACCGTAACGAGCTGTCGAACGCGACCGACCGCCTGATGGGGTGGGCGCAGGCCTTCGACGAGCTGGGCCAGCTCCGCCGCGCCTAGGAGTCTGCTGAATTAGGGGTGTTTGGGGCGGGGTGCCTCAGAGCGCTCTGTGGCGCGTGTGTTTTGAGTCAGACCCGAGGGTCGACAATTCGAGGGTCACCCCGCCGTGTCGAGCGTGGCATCTGTGCTGCACGAGGGCAAGACCGGGCCGCCCGGTCGTTAGGCGATGGCCCAGGTGGTGCCGTTGTGGGTTAGGCCCATCGTGAGCAGGCGGCGCAGGTTCAATGCGGCGCAGCGGTGATGCAGCCAGTGATCGTTCTTGGCCACGCCGCGGTAGCGGACTTTGCGATTGCCTCGGGTCAGCCAGGCGATGGAGCGTTCCACCATCGGTCGGTGCCGGCGGTACTCGGCCTGCCATTGGGGTGTGCGAGCCAGTGCCCGTGCTGCGCGTAGATGATGTTCGTGTTCACTGATGGTGAGTTTGCGTCCATGTTTGGCAGTGGTGCATTGCATCCGTAAAGGGCATGAGCGGCAGTGCTTTTCAAATTGCGCGCCGCCGCTGGGTGTAATCGCGACGGTGTGTTCGGCTGGACAGGTCACGGTGCGAGCATCGAAGTCAATGGTGAAGTCGTCGCTGGTGAAACCCCCGGGCACCGGAGTCCGCAGCGGTATCGGTTTGATGACTGCACTGTGCTTGTGGTCGGCCAGTGCGGCCCGCGCAGCGCCGGTGCCGTAGGCCGAATCGCCGAGGACCCGCACCGGGGTGTCTTCCCCCTCGATCAGGCCCAGCCCGACCACGGCTTCGTGATTGTCAGGGCCATTGGCTTTGGTCAACGCGCAATCGGTGATCACACCGGTGTCGGGTTCGCACGCAATGTGCGCCTTGAAGCCGTCCTGGCGCCGATGCACGGTCTTATGCGCGTGGCGACTGTCGGGATCGACGGTGGAAATCATCCGGTCCGGTGCGACCTGCTGGGCGATGCGCCAGTGCCCGTCGGTGCCATCAGAACCCTCGACGGGTTCGACGTCCTGGCCAGCGATCAACGCCAACAACGCGACCGCTTCCGCCGCCCTCGGCCCGAGCTCTTGGTCGGGCAGATGTCCCAGCAGTCGGTGGGCGTCGCCGACCAGGGCGTCGACCAATTGGTCGCGGGCGGCTTTGTCGTTCCAGGCGATCGCGGGTTTCCCCGAGTCGTCGTAATCGTGTGCAGTGCACTGGGCTTCGATGATCTGCGCGGCACCGGGAACCTCGCGGCGGGCCCGGCGGATCGCAGCGATCAACTGCGTGACGGTGTCCTGGGTGGCCACCGCGTCATCGAGGACGGTGGAATCCAGGGCACGGCGGGTCCTTTTGGCCAGCACCCCGGTCTCGGCCACGACGGCCTTGACCGCCTCGAAGATCCGATTCGGCCGATCCGAAGCCGCCAACCGCCGCCGCCAATACGTCAACGTCGTCGAATGAAAAGCGCCTGCAGTGATCGGCAACCCGCAGGCCGCCTTCCACCGCAGATCGAACGTCACCGCATCCACGGTCTCGTTATCCGATAACCCGTGCAATGCCTGCAAGGTGATCACCGAGGCCATCACCTCAGCCGGCACACTGGGACGACCCCGGCGCGACGGGAACAGATCGGCGAACATCTCCTCCGGGAACAACTGCGACCGATGCACCGCCAGAAACGCAAACACACTGTCGGACTTCAACAAATGCCCGGCAACCGATTCGGCATCCAACAACTCAGGCTGATCATCAGAGCGACCCTGCACACCACAATCATCCCAAAACCACAGGTCAACCCACCCCCGCCACGCGGGATAATTCAGCAGACTCCTAGAGCGTCGGGCGCAGGCCGGGGATCACCGCGCCGATGAGGCCGCGGACGGTCGCCTTGGTCATGTCGTACATGTCGAAGTAGTCCCGCCACAAGGTGATTCGGCCGTCTTTCACTTCGAAGACACCGCACACCCAGAACTGCAGCCGCACCGGGCCCAGTCGCAGCACATCGGTTCGCTCGGTGAGCACCACCGGGCCGTTGACCGCGATGCGATGGATCTTCACCTCGAAGCCGAAGCTGGGCCGCTGCAGGCCTTTGAACAGTTTCATGGTCCGCTTACGGCCGCGGACGGTGGGGAAACCGACGTTCTGGTAAATGAGATTGTCGTCGAGCTGAGCATCGGCGGTGGCCAGGTCCTGATCCTGCAGTGCGTGCAGGAAGACCTCGACGGTATGGGCGTTGTCGATATCGGAGCTCACGTTGGTGATTTGCTCGGTCATGCTCGCCAGCCTATTGCGAACGGCTATGGCAGGGTAGGCCCGTGCGCGTCGCGGTGGTGGCAGGTCCGGACCCGGGTCATGCGTTTCCCGCGATCGCACTGTGCCTGCGGCTGGCCGACGCGGGGGATCACCCCATACTGCTGACCGGCACTGAATGGCTGGACACCGCCCGCGCCGCCGGCATCGAGGCCGTCGAACTCGTGGGTCTCGATGTCACCGAGGACGACGATGACACCGACGCCGGCGCGAAGATTCACCAACGCGCGGCGCGGATGGCCGTACTCAACGTGCCGGTACTGCGCGAACTCACGCCCGATCTGATCGTCTCCGACGTCATCACCGCCTGCGGCGGGATGGCCGCCGAGCTGCTCGACATCCCATGGGTCGAGCTGTGCCCGCACCCGCTGTACCTGCCGTCGCGCGGCCTGCCACCGTTGGGCAGCGGCCTGGCGCCCGGCACCGGGATTCGCGGCCGATTGCGGGACACGATCATGCGCGCCTTGACCGCACGGTCGGTCAAGGAAGGGGAGCGTCAGCGTTCGGCGGCCCGGATCGAGATCGGGTTGCCGGCCCGCGACCCGGGACCGGTCCGACGGCTGATCGCCACCCTGCCCGCACTCGAGGTGCCACGACCGGACTGGCCGGCCGAGGCCGTCGTCGTCGGCCCCCTGCACTTCGAGCCGACGGATGCGGTGCTGCCCGTGCCGCCCGGGGATGGCCCGGTGATCGTGGTGGCGCCGTCGACCGCCACCACCGGGGCCGGAGGTGTGGCTGAGCTGGTACTGGAACATCTGGTGCCCGGTCGCACCCTGCCCGCGGGTGCCCGGGTGGTGATCTCCCGGCTCGGCGGCCAGGAGTTGGATGTGCCGGCGTGGGCGAGTGTTGGGCTGGGCCGCCAGGACGAGCTGCTGACCCACGCTGATCTGGTGATCTGCGGTGGCGGGCACGGGATGCTGTCCAAGACGCTGCTCGCCGGGGTGCCGATGGTGGTGCTGCCCGGCGGCGGCGACCAATGGGAGCTGGCCAATCGTGTTGTGCGACAAGGCAGTGCGCGTCTGATCCGCCCGCTGAGTGCCGAGGCTCTGGTAGCCGAGGTCGGTGAAGTGCTGTCGGCGCCGCGGTATCGGGAGGCGGCCCGGCGCGCCGGCGAGAGCATCGCGGGAGTCACCGATCCGGTACGGGTGTGCCATGAAGCGATGCGGGTGGCTGGGTAAATTGGTGGCGTGCGGCTGACGGAATTCCAGGAACTGGTCGAAGGGCAATTCGGCCCGGTTCGTGGCGGCTCGCTGCTGGTGGATCATGTGCTCACCCAGCTGGGCGGACGCACCGCCGCGCAGGCCATCGAGGACGGTGTGGAGCCCCGCGACGTGTGGCGGGCGCTGTGCGCGGACTTCGACGTGCCGCGCGATCAGTGGTAGCCGACACGCGGCGGCGCGCCTCCTTGCTTTCGAACACCTGTTCGCTAGTCTGGTGAAGCTTGTCGGTGGCGTGATCTAGCGTCACGACCAACCGACCGAGAACCGGTCACCAACGACTACCGGAAGAGGTATCACCATGGCTCCGCAGGCACCTGATCGCGAGAAAGCCCTCGAGCTCGCACTCGCGCAAATCGACAAGAACTTCGGCAAGGGCTCGGTGATGCGCCTCGGCGAGGAGGTGCGCCAGCCGATCTCGGTCATCCCGACCGGATCGATCGCCCTCGACGTCGCTCTCGGCATCGGCGGCCTGCCGCGCGGCCGCGTCATCGAGATCTACGGCCCGGAATCCTCGGGTAAGACCACCGTTGCGCTGCACGCGGTGGCCAACGCCCAGGCTGCCGGTGGCATCGCGGCGTTCATCGACGCCGAGCACGCGCTGGACCCGGACTACGCCAAGAAGCTCGGCGTGGACACCGATGCCCTTCTGGTCAGCCAGCCCGACACCGGTGAGCAGGCGCTCGAGATCGCCGACATGCTGGTGCGTTCCGGGGCGCTCGACATCCTGGTCATCGACTCGGTGGCCGCCCTGGTGCCCCGCGCCGAGATCGAGGGCGAGATGGGTGACAGCCACGTCGGCCTGCAGGCCCGGCTGATGAGCCAGGCGCTGCGCAAGATGACCGGTGCGCTGAACAACTCGGGCACCACCGCGATCTTCATCAACCAGCTGCGCGAGAAGATCGGCGTGATGTTCGGCTCGCCCGAAACGACAACGGGCGGTAAGGCTTTGAAGTTTTACGCCTCGGTCCGCCTGGATGTGCGACGGATCGAGACGCTCAAGGACGGCACCGACGCGGTCGGTAACCGCACCCGCGTGAAGGTCGTCAAGAACAAGGTGTCACCGCCGTTCAAGCAGGCCGAGTTCGACATCCTCTACGGCAAGGGCATCAGCCGTGAGGGCTCGCTGATCGACATGGGCGTCGAGCACGGCTTCATCCGCAAGTCCGGATCGTGGTTCACCTACGAGGGTGAGCAGCTCGGGCAGGGCAAGGAGAACGCCCGCAACTTCTTGAACGAGAACCCCGACGTGGCCAACGAGATCGAGAAGAAGATCAAAGAGAAGCTCGGGATCGGTGCGGTGATGACCGATGAACTCGTCGATGACGTCCTCCCCGCCCCAGTCGACTTCTGAGACCCGCGCGGAGCAGGCGCACGCATTGTGTTTGCGCCTGCTCACCGTGCGGCCGCGGACCCGATCCGAGCTCGCCGGCCAGATGGCCAAGCGGGGATATCCCGACGATATCGCCGCGAACGAACTCAACCGGCTGGCCGCCGTCGGCCTGATCGACGATGCGGACTTCGCCGAGCAGTGGGTTCGGTCCAGGCGGGCGCGAGCCGGAAAAGGTAAGCGCGCCTTGGCCGCCGAGCTGCGGACCAAGGGTGTCGACGACGACGTGATTGCTTCGGCGCTCGACGGTATCGACGCCGGTGCCGAGCGGCAACGCGCCGAGGAGTTGGTGGAGCAGAAGCTGCGCCGGGAGAAGTTGGACGGCGACGACGACGCCAAGGTGATGCGCAGGCTGGTCGGCATGCTGGCCCGGCGCGGCTACAACCAGAGCATGGCGGTGGCCGTGGTCAGTGAGGGGCTGGCAGCAGAACGGGAGCGCAGGCGGGTCTAGTCGCTAGGCTTCATCGCATGCGGTTTTCGGCCAAGCTCGCGCCCACCTTCGACTATCCCGAGCTCGAGCGATTCTGGCGCACCGCCGATGAGCTCGGGTTCGAAGGCATCTGGAACTACGACCACTTCTACGGGCTGGTCGAGAACACGATGCCGACGCATGAGGGTTGGACGACTCTGGCCGCGATGGCCGTCGTGATCCGGCAGGCCCGGATCGGCTGCATGGTGACCGGGGTGACCTATCGCAATCCGGCAGTCCTCGCCAAGATGGCCGTCACCGTCGATCACATCAGCGGCGGCTGACTGGACTTCGGCATCGGGGCGGGCTGGCATGAAGCCGAGCATCGCGGGTATGGCATCGAATTCCCCAGTCCGGGAACACGAGTCGCGATGCTCGACGAGGCGCTGACCGTGATCCGCCGACTCTGGACCGAGGAGTCGGTCACGTTCGAGGGAAAGTTCTACACGCTGCGCGACGCCCTCTGCGAACCCAAGCCGATACAACGCCCACACCCGCCAATCGTCATCGGCGGATCGCAGCCCAAAATGCTGCGGGTGATCGCCCGGCACGCCGACGAGTGGAACATGCCCAGCCACGACGACGCGCAGAAGTGGGGGGAGACCAACGAGCGGTTGAACGAGGCCTGCGCCGAAGTCGGCCGCAACCCCGCCGAGATCCGTCGCTCGGTGCAGATCTTCCTGTACCCGAGCGACCCCGGACAGGTCGACGCTCAGCTGGATCAGCTGCCGCAGTTCGCCGAACTGGGTTGCGAGCACGCAGTATTGAGCTTCTATCAGCCGCCGTCGACCGAACTCCTGCAACGCTGCGCCGAGTTGACGGGGTAGGCCGCGCGGCTTCCTGTGAATGATTCTCTCCGAGCCCGTTTTTGGGATCGTATCTGGGCGCTCGTGCAATACTTCTCGCCTAGCCACGCACGCTCTGGGAGAGGACCCCGCAGACATGCCTCGTGCAACGATCAAGTTGGGCATCACATCGATGTTGACCGCACTGACTCTGGCCACCGCCGGGGCGGGCATCGCCCACGCTGACCAGCCCGACATGTATGGCGCCCGTAACGACCTGCAGCAGGCGATCGGCGCACTGCAAGCCGCCCAGGATGACAAGGGCGGCCACCGCGTCACGGCCATCAACCTCGCCCAGCAAGCCATCGATCAGGTCAACATGGGCATCGAGTTCGCCGGTGGACCTTTCGACGGCTACTTCCCGCCGCCGCCACCGCAGATCGGTCCTGCCATGAACAACGGCGTTGGCTACCTTCAGCTGGCGGCCGACGAATTGCGGGCGGCTTCAGAGAATAAGGGCGGTCATCGAGTCGCCGCGCTGAACCTGACCGAACAAGCCATCGACGAGGTCAACCAAGGCATCCAGGTCGGCGGTCCGTTCTAAGTCGCCGATGCAGCGTGCGGACTCCGGAGTCTGGTTCCAAACTCCTTGAGCAGCCTAGGAGTTGAAGAGTGCTCAGGCCTTCCGGACCACGGGCGGATGCCATGTCCCGGCGATGGCCTCGCGACGCGGGGCATAGAGCCGCATCGTGACGCCCAACGTCCCCAGCGGCGCGGGCAGCCAGTTGGACACCTTCTCGGGGCCTGGGTTGCTGTGCTGTAGGTACAGATCGAGTGAACCATCGGCGTTGTACTGCAGCGCATCCCGATCACCGATCGCGAAGCGATCGATCTCGTTCGCGACCTGGTAACCCTCGGCGTCGTACATCGTCACCGACCAGAAGGCATCCACCGGTGGCAGCTTGCCTGCATCGAAGTGAATGACGTAATCGTTCTCGCCGGCTAGCGGGTGGCCGTCGGCGTCGGTTACCAGCATGGGATACACCGCGTCTTCGGGAGGGTTGGCTCCCAGCCCGACCAGGGTGACGACGGCTCGCCGCAGATACGCATTGCCGTAGACGCCCATGCCCTCGCTCAGGGTCATCCACCCGTCGACGATGGTGCCCAACGTCGGGGCCGACGACGTGATGGCGGCCAGTGCGTCCTGGGCGCCGGCCTCGATGTCGGCGCGTTGCTCGGGGGAGAACCGCTGCGCATCGAACGGCTTACCCGTCTCGATGCCCAGGCCGGACAGCCGGGCCAGGATCGAAAAGTCGGTCGGGTGTGGCGGATTCACGCTCAGCAAGTCCGCGGCGTAGGTGAGGTAGTCGAGCGCTGCCATCGCGTTGACCTTGCGCAGCGGCTCGGTGGTGACGTCGTAGGTCTCATCCCGGACGAACGTCGACGCTGCCAGCGGCGTGAGGGTGTAGCCGTCCTGCACGGCGTGCACGGCCGCGTAGTCGGCCGGCCCGTTGGTTTGGGTTCGGCCGATGATCCACACATACGGCGTGGGCGCGTGGATGACCGGAATGTCCTGCGGCAGGTCGTCGGTGTCGCCGGGGCCGACGATCACGTACCGCTGCGTCCCGGTTCCGGAGGTTCGCTTCCCGGGGTTGGCGAAGACATCGGTCCACATGTCCAGCAGCGGAAGCATGAAATACCGGTCATCGGTGTCGGGAACGTCGAGTATCACCGGTCCCTGGGTCAGGTCGAGCCACGCCGACGAGTACAGGGTGTCGAAGTTGGGCCGCACCACCGCTCGGAAGTCGGCGTCGGGGTATTCGCGGATGTGGTGAAACTCGTTGGGCGGGCCGGCACCCACCCCTGTGCGGTTCAACGTCTGCAGCCGCGAGATATCCATCGTCACCAATGGATAGAAGTAGATGTAGGCCTCATAACTGAGTGTGCGCAGATCAGACGACAACGTGCTCATGGCCTAGTCACCCGGCTCCAACGCCGCCTGTGTCTGCAGGGGGACACCCGCACGCTTGGAGCGCCGCAGCCGTCGCTCCAGGCGCGTGGCCGCCACCGACAACGCGAAGTTCGCGCTGATCATCAACAGGGCGATCACGATCAGCGCGGGGATGTAGTTGCCGTAACTCGACCCGACGACCGTGCCCTGGCGGACCATCTCGACGAAGGTGATCTGGTAGCCGATCGCGGTGTCCTTCAGCACGACCACCAACTGTGATACCAGCACCGGCAGCATCGATGTGATGGCCTGCGGCAACAGGATTGACCGCATCGTCTGTCCCCAGCGCAAGCCCAGCGCGGCCGCGGCCTCGCTCTGTCCACGGGGCAGCGAGTTCACCCCGGCGCGGACGATCTCGGCGATCACCGCACCGTTGTAGAGCGTCAGACCCGTCACCACACCGGCCAGCGCCAGATGCGTGGACATGAACACGTCGTACAGGGCGAACAGGAAGTACGCGAAGATCATCATGATGAGCACCGGCACGGCGCGGAAGAACTCCACGATCACCGCCGAGGGCCACCGGATGAAGCCGACATGCGACAGTCGCCCCATCCCCAGCAGGAAGCCGAGAATCAGCGCCAGCACGATCGAGAGCCCCGCGGCGGTCAGCGTGCCCTCAACACCCGGCAGCACGTAGGTCTTCCACAGGTTGCCGGTCAGGAACGGCTGCCACTTGGCCGCCGTCAGCTGACCCTTGCTGGCGAGCTTGGCGACCACCGCCCAAACGATCAGCGCCGCAATGACAATCGTGACAACCGAGATGATCCGGTTGCGGACCCGCGCCCGCGGACCCGGCGCGTCGAAGAGAACCGAGGCCGTACTCATCGGGCCACCGCCAGCCGCTTACCCAACCACCCGAACAGCAGGCCCAGTGGCAGCGTCAGGATCACGAATCCCAGGGCGAAGATCGTGCCCACCGTCACCAGCGCCGCGGTGTTCTCGATCATCCCCTTCATCAGCAGCGCCGCTTCCGCCACCCCGATCGCCGAAGCGATCGTGGTGTTCTTGGTCAGCGCGATCAACACCGAGCCGAGCGGAATGATCACCGACCGAAATGCCTGCGGCAGCAGGATCATTCGCAGGTTCTGGCCGAACGTGAAGCCCAGCGAGCGCGCGGCCTCGGCCTGGCCCAGCGGCACGGTGTTCACCCCCGAACGCACCGTCTCGCACACGAACGACGCGGTGTAGACCGTTAACCCGAGCACCGCGAGTCGAAAGTTACTGTCCTCGATCGACGTTGCCGACGTCGCGTCCACCAGCGTGATGCCCAGCGTCTGCGCCAGTCCGAACGAACAGAACAAGATGATCAGCGTCAGCGGGGTATTGCGCACCACGTTGACATACAAGGTGCCTAGCCAATTCAGCATCGGCACCGGTGCCAGCCGCATCGCGGCCAGCACCGTGCCGAGGATCAGCGCTCCGATCGCGGAGAACACCGTGAGCTGAATCGTGGTCCAGAACGCCTCGAAGATCTGGCCGCGATACTCGCTGAAGACCTCCACGCCCGCGCGACCTCAGCAGCCGTCGAGTGCCGGCGGCGCCGGAGCGGTGATGCCGGCCGGGCCGAGGTTCTTGTCGAACGCGGCCTTCCAGGAGCCGTCGGCCTCCATCTTCTTCACCGCGTCGCTGATCTTGGTGCACAACTCCTTGTCACCCTTCTTCAGCCCGATGCCGTAGCGCTCCTCGGAGAACGGCTTGCCGACGATCTTGAACGCGCCCGGCGACTGCGCGGCGTACCCGGCGAGGATCACCTCGTCGGTGGTCACCGCGTCGATCGCACCGTTCTTGAGCGCCTCGACGCACGCCGAGTAGGTGTCGTACTGCTGCAACTGGACGCCCGGGTACTTGTCCTTGATCCGCTGGGCCGGGGTGGACCCGCTGACCGAGCACAGCTTCTTGTTGTTCTGCAGCGACTCCGCGCCGGTGATGTCGTTGTTGTCGGAGCGCACCAGCAGGGACTGGCCGGTCACCAGGTACGGCCCGGCGAAGTCGACCTTCTGCTTACGCGCGTCGGTGATCGAGTAGGTCGCGACGATGTACTTCACCTGGCCGTTCTGGATCAGGTTCTCGCGCTGCCCGGACGGCGATTCCTTCCACTCGATCTTGTCCTCGGGATAGCCGAGTTCCTTGGCGACGTACTTGGCCACGTCCACGTCGAAGCCGCTCATCGTGCCGTCCGGGTTCTTCAATCCCAGACCGGGCTGGTCGAACTTCGTGCCGATCACCAGCTTGTCGCCGCTGCCGCCACCGCCGCACGCGTTCGCGGCGAACGGCAACGCGACCGCCAGCGCCGCAGCGCCGACGAGCCGCCAGGAAAGACGGGGGAGTGCAGGCATAGCAGGTGTTCCTTTCGCCCTTAGTGGTTGAGGATCTTGCCGAGGAAGTCTTTGGCGCGCTCCGAGCGCGGGTTGTCGAAGAACTCGGTGGGCGGGGCGTCCTCGACGATCGCTCCGTCGGCCATGAACACCACCCGGTTGGCGGCGCGACGGGCGAAACCCATCTCGTGAGTGACCACGACCATCGTCATTCCGTCGGACGCCAGGGAGCTCATGACGGCCAGCACCTCGTTGATCATTTCCGGATCGAGCGCGCTGGTGGGCTCGTCGAACAACATCACCTTCGGGTTCATCGCCAGCGAACGCGCGATAGCCACCCGCTGCTGCTGACCGCCGGACAGCTGGGCAGGGTATTTGTCCGCTTGATTGGCCACCCCCACCCGCTCCAGCAACGACAGCGCGTTTTCGCGGGCCTTGTCCTTACTGACTTTGCGCACCTTCACCGGCGCCAGTGCGACGTTGTCGAGGATGGTCTTGTGCGCGAAGAGGTTGAACGACTGGAAAACCATGCCGACGTCGGCGCGCAACTGCGCCAGTTTGCGTCCCTCCGAAGGCAATTGCTCACCGTCGATGGTGATCGTGCCGGAATCCACGGTCTCCAGACGGTTGATCGTTCGGCACAGCGTCGACTTGCCCGAACCCGAGGGACCCAACACCACCACGACCTGGCCGCGGTCGACCTCGAGGTTGATGTCCTTCAGAACGTGCAGGTCGCCGAAGTGCTTGTTGACGCCCTGAATCGAGATCATCGGCTGTTCGCCGTCGCGCCCCATGCATTCAGACCCTACCCAGGTAACCCCAAGTTTGCCGAGCGTTGATCAATCCGCGATTTCTCTGTCCCTCGGACCGCTCCGTACGATGAGCATGTGACATCGGTGCTGACCAACAACAATCCGGCGGGCGAACTGCCCGGTTCGGGAGACGGTCGCACCTACCAGGTCCGCACCTACGGCTGCCAGATGAACGTCCACGATTCCGAGCGGCTGGCCGGGCTGCTCGAGGCGGCCGGTTACCACCGGGCGCCCGAGGGCACCGACGCCGACGTGGTGGTGTTCAACACGTGCGCGGTCCGGGAAAACGCCGACAACAAGCTGTACGGCAATATCAGCCACCTGGCGCCGCGCAAGCAGGCCGACCCTGACATGCAGATCGCGGTGGGCGGCTGTCTGGCTCAAAAAGACCGTGAGGGACTGCTGCAGAAGGCGCCCTGGGTCGACGTCGTCTTCGGCACCCACAACATCGGCTCGCTGCCTGCCCTGCTCGACCGCGCCCGGCACAACCGGCAGGCGCAGGTCGAAATCGAGGAGTCGCTGCGGGAATTCCCCTCGACTCTGCCTGCGGCGCGTGAATCCGCTTATGCGGCATGGGTTTCCATCTCGGTGGGCTGTAACAATACGTGCACGTTCTGCATCGTGCCGTCGCTGCGCGGCAAAGAGGTCGACCGTCGCCCCGACGACATCCTCGCCGAGGTGCAATCGCTGGTCGACCAGGGCGTGCTGGAGATCACCCTGCTGGGTCAGAACGTCAACGCCTATGGCGTCTCGTTCGCCGACCCGGGCACGCCGCGCGATCGGGGCGCCTTCGCCGCACTGCTGCGCCAGTGCGGCGACATCGACGGCCTGGAGCGGGTCCGCTTCACCTCACCGCACCCGGCCGAATTCACCGACGACGTGATCGACGCGATGGCCCAAACCGCGAATGTCTGCCCGGCCCTTCACATGCCGCTGCAATCCGGATCCGATCGCATGCTCAAGGCGATGCGCCGGTCCTACCGCGCCGAGAAGTACCTCGGCATCATCGACCGCGTGCGCGCGGCGATGCCGCACGCCGCGATCACCACCGACATCATCGTCGGCTTCCCCGGCGAGACGGAGGACGACTTCGCCGCCACCCTCGACGTGGTGCGCCAGGCCCGGTTCAGTGCCGCCTTCACCTTCCAGTACTCCAAGCGGCCCGGTACCCCGGCCGCCGAACTCGACGGTCAGTTGCCGAAAGCTGTTGTGCAGGAACGCTATGACCGGCTCATCGAACTGCAGGAGCAGATCTCCTTCGAGGAGAACACCGCCCAGATCGGCCGTGAGGTCGAGTTGCTGGTGGCCACCGGCGAGGGCCGCAAAGACGCCAGCACGTCTCGGATGAGCGGACGCGCGCGCGACGGCAGGCTGGTGCACTTCACCCCGGGGGATGCCGCCCCTCGTCCCGGTGACATCGTCACCACCACCGTCACCGGCGCCGCCCCGCACCACCTGATCGCCGATGCGCCGCTGCTCAGTCACCGCCGCACCCGCGCCGGCGACGCACACGCGGCCGGGCAGCGGCCCCGCACGGTCGGGCTGGGCCTGCCACCGGTCGGCCGACCGCAGATCGAGGAGACGACGGGATGCCAGCTATGAGTGACTTCGAGGCATACCGCGCAGAGTTGGAAAAGGCCGAACGCAAGGTGGCCGGGGAGATCCAGCCGGGCGCCCGCGCCATGGTGGTGGCGATCCTGGTGTTCGTCCTGCTGGTGTCGCTGATCCTGCCGCACACCGGCGGCGCCCGCGGCGTCGACGTGCTGATGGGCGACAGCAAGGCGCTCAGCGTGGGTATCGCGCTGCCGTCGCGGCTGTTCACCTGGTTCGCGCTGGTGTTCGGGGTGGGCTTCTCGATGCTGGCGCTGACTACCCGGCGCTGGTTCCTGGCGTGGATCGCCCTGGCCGGTTCGGCGCTGTCCAGCGCGCTCGGGCTGCTGGCCGTCTGGTCGCGTCAGACCGCCGTGCACGGACATCCCGGCCCGGGCATCGGCCTGCTGCTGGGCTGGCTGGCGGTCATCCTGCTGACCTTTCACTGGGCGCGCGTGGTGTGGACCCGCACCGCGGTGCAGCTGGCCGCCGAGGAACAGCGGCGCGCCGCCGCGAGCGAACGTCAATCGCGCACACTGCTCGAAGACCTCGACCGCCGCGAAGGCAAGCAGCCGCCGGCCGCGACCTAGCGCTTCTTACCCAGCGATTCCACCGCGGCGTCGGCCCACTGCCGCCACTGCTCGGCGTTGGCCCGGGCCTCGGCCGCATCCTTCGTGCGTCCGGCGGCTTCGGCCTTCTCCGCCTGCCGCTCGTACTGCTCCACGCGAGCCTGGAACTGTTCGGCGCGGGCCTGCGCCTGCGGGTCGGTCCACCCCGAGTCCGCGGCGTCGCGCACCTTCTTCTCCACCGCGCGCAGCCGGCGTTCCAGGTCGGCGGACCGCTCCCGCGGAACCTTGCCGATCGCATCCCACTTGTCGGTGATCGTCCGCAGCGCGGCGCGGGCCGCGTCCAGGTTCGACGTGTCGAGCTTCTCCGCCTCCGCCAGCAACGCTTCCTTGGCGGCGGCGTTGGCCTGGAATTCGGTGTCGCGCTCGGCGTTCACCGCATTGCGCGCAGCGAAGAACGTGTCCTGTGCCGCCTTGAACCGGTGCCACAAGGCGTCGTCGACGTCCTTGGCCGCCCGTCCTGCCGCCTTCCACTGGGCGAGCAGATCGCGGAACGCCGACGCTGTCGCCGACCAGTCGGTGGACCCGGACAGCTCCTCGGCGCGCACGCACAGCTGTTCCTTGGCCTGTTTGGCGCCGGCGCGTTCCCGGTCCAGATCGGCGAAGTGCGAGCCGCGGCGCCGGTTGAAGGTCTCCCGCGCCGCGGAGTAGCGCTTCCACAGCGCGTCGTCGGTCTTGCGGTCCAGACCGGTGATGGTCCGCCACTCGTCGAGGATGGCGCGCAGCCGGTCGCCGGCGGCCTTCCACTGTGTCGAGCTTGCCGCCAGCTCTTCGGCCTCGGCGGCCAGCGCCTCCTTGCGTGCGGTCTGCTCGGCGCGGTGCTCGTCGCGTCGGGCGCGATCGGCCGCGGCGGTCTCCTCGGCGTGGTCGCGGATCGCGGCGAGCCGGGCGGCCAGTGCGTCCAGATCGCCGAGAACGCTTGCGGTGGGCAGGGTTTCGGCCAGTGTGGCGGCCGCCGCCTTGATCTTGCGGGCGTCGCCGGTGCCGGAGGCCAGCCGCGTCTCCATCAGCGTGACCTCAGTGGCGAGATCCTCGAAGCGCCGGCCGAAGTGGGCATAGGCGGCTTCGGTGTCGCCGGCCTGCCAGGAGCCTATATTGCGTTCGCCGGCCGACGTGATCAGCCAGACCGTGCCGTCGTCGTCGACGCGACCGAACCGATGCGGGTCGCTGGACGGCGGCACCGCTAATGGGGAAGTGGGGGCGTGCGGCTTGGGAACGGGTCGCGGCGGTCCCGGTCGGGGGGCCGGTTTCGGGGATCCGCCGGCGCTGGGTTCGTCGATGGTCATGGACTCGCCTCACCTACCCTCCGCGCGGGAAGCCCGCGCATCTGCCGCGCGACGCGGCGCCATTACTCCCGTGGCCGGCGTCCGTGGCTTCGGCCCCCGTCCACGTTGGTATTGAACCAGGTCGATGCCACCTGTGCGCCCGGGTTGGCTGGTCTGAGGTTGCGGACTCTTGTGATCGCCGGGCACGCTGGCGGCGTCGAGGGTGGAGGAGATCAGTGATGGCAAAGGCGGATATCGCTGTCCTGCTTGCGTTGTGTGCCGCATTCTTCATCGCGGTCGGTGACGTGATCCAGCAGCGGTCCGCGCATGAGGTCACCGACGAGCAGGTGAGCCCGATCGCGTTGTTCAAGCGGCTGCTGCGCGACAAGACGTGGTGGCTGGGCAGTGTGGCCGGTGGCGCCGGCTTCGGATTCCAGGCGGCCGCGCTCGGGTTCGGGTCGGTGCTTCTCGTCCAGGCGCTGCTGGTCACCTCGCTGCTGTTCGCCCTGCCGATGAGCGCCTACTTCGCGCACCGCCGGGTGACCCGCACGCAATGGTTGTGGGCGGTGCTGCTGGCGGCGTCGGTGGCGGTGATCGTCACCGTCGGCAACCCCACCGAAGGGCATTCCCGCGCGGGCCTCGAGCTGTGGATCTGGGTGGCCGCGATCATGGGCCCGGCGCTGATCGCGTGCGTGATCGGGGCGAAGGTGCTGACCGGCAAGCCCGCCGCGGCGGTGCTGCTGGCGCTGGTGTCCGGCTCGCTGTGGGGGCTGTTCGCGGTGCTGACCAAGGGTGTCGTCGGCCGTATCGACCACGGCATCGTGGCGGTGCTGATGAGCCCCGAGCTCTATGCGTGGGCGCTGGTCGCGGTGGCGGCGACCGCGTGGCAGCAATCGGCGTTTCGGGCCGGGTCGATGGCGGCGTCGCTGCCGACGATGACGGTGGCCGAACCGATCGTCGGCTCGGTCCTGGGCATCTTCGTCCTCGGCGAGACGCTGAGGCCCGGCGACACGGGCTGGTTCATGTTGATCGCGGCCGTCGCGGTGATGGTGTGCGCCACCGCGGCACTGGCCCACGGCGAAGCCACGTCGCAGACCGAGCCCGCCGCCGAGCCGGTGGCGGGCTGACGGCCACTACCGTGTTGGGCGTGCTGTCCGCCGTTGTCCTGACGCCGTCGGCGCCGGTCCTGGTGCCCGAGCTGGCCGGTGCCGCCGCCGAAGTCGCCGAGTTCCGCGCAGCAGCGCTGGCGGCTGTCGCCGACCTGCCCGACCGCTGGATCGCCATTGGGGCCGGGGCGGCCGACGACGTCATCGAGCCGAATACCCGCGGAACGTTCGCCGGGTATGGGGTCGACATCCCCGTCGCGCTGTCCCCGGACGCGGGTGGCGCGGTGCGGGCGTTGCCGTTGTGCGCACTGTTCACCGGCTGGCTTCGCGGGCAGGCCAATCCATCGGCCCGCGCCCAGGTCCGGGTGTACGACGCCGAGCACGACGCGGGGACGGCGATCGGTTACGGCCGCGCGCTACGCACCGAGATCGACGCCATCGATGCGCCGGTGGGTGTCCTGGTGGTGGCCGACGGCGCCAACACGTTGACCCCGTCGGCGCCCGGCGGCTACGACCCCGACTCGGTGCCGGTTCAGGCCGCGCTGGACGAGGCGCTGAGCTCAGGTGATGTCGACGCGCTGACCCGGCTTCCCGGCGGCATCGTCGGCCGGGTCGCCTATCAGGTACTGGCCGGGCTGACCGGACCCGCGCCACGCTCGACCACCGAGCTGATGCACGGCGCGCCGTACGGCGTGGGCTACTTCGTCGGCGTCTGGAAACCGTGACCAGGCCCATCGCGGTCATCGGGCCGACCGGGACCGGCAAGTCGGCACTGGCACTGGACGTCGCCGAACGGCTCGGCGGCGAGATCGTCAACGCCGATGCGATGCAGCAGTACCGCGGCATGGACATCGGCACCGCCAAGCTCACCGTCGACGAACGGCGCGGCATCCCGCACCACCAGCTCGACGTCCTCGACGTCACACAGACCGCCACCGTCGCGCGCTATCAGGAGGCCGCAGCCGCGGACGTCGAAGCCATCGCGGCCCGCGGCGCGCCACCGGTGGTCGTCGGCGGGTCGATGCTCTACATCCAGTCACTGCTCGACGAATGGGCGTTCCCGGCCACCGACCCCGACGTACGCGCCCGGTGGGAACAGCGGCTCGCCGAGATCGGGGTGGGCGCGCTGCACGCCGAGCTGGGCCGCCGCGACCCGGCCGCCGCGGCGGCGATCCTGGCCACCGACGGCCGCCGGATCGTGCGCGCACTGGAGGTTGTCGAGCTGACCGGCCAGCCGTTCGCCGCGTCGGCGCCCCGGATCGGAGCGCCTCGCTGGGACACGCTGATCGTTGGTTTGGATTGGGAGACAAGCATTCTCGACGAGCGC
The DNA here is from genome assembly GCF_022370635.2 of Mycolicibacterium crocinum. The sequence continues at coordinate 2,504,715 of NZ_CP092362.2, forward strand.
CTGGCGCGGCGCACCGACCTCATGTTCGAGGCAGGCCTGGTCGACGAGGTGCGCGCACTGCTCGGCGGCGGGCTTCGCCAGGGCGTCACCGCAGCCCGCGCCCTCGGCTACGCCCAGGTGCTCGCCGCGCTCGACGCCGGGGGCGGTGAGGAGGAACTGGCCCAGGCTCGCGAACTGACCTTCATCGGCACCCGGCGCTACGTGCGTCGGCAGCGATCGTGGTTTCGCCGCGACCATCGCATCCACTGGCTCGACGGTGCGGCCGCTGACCTCGCCGACCAGGTGGTCTCCCGGTGGCGGGACGTATCCTGAACTCGTGATTTTCGCCAAGGGGCACGGCACCGAGAACGACTTCGTGCTGCTGCCCGACCTGCCCGCACAGCTGGACCTGGCGCCCGCCGCCGTGGCCGCGCTGTGCGACCGGCGCCGCGGGCTGGGCGCCGACGGCGTGCTGCGGGTCACGACCGCAGGGGCCGTCGTCGACGCCGGTGTGCTGGATCGGCTGCCCGAAGGGGTCGACGCCGGCGACTGGTACATGGATTACCGAAATGCCGACGGCTCGATCGCGCAGATGTGCGGCAACGGGGTCCGGGTGTTCGCGCACTACCTGCGGGCGAGCGGCCTGGAGAAGCGTGACGAGTTCGTGGTCGGCACCCTGGCCGGTCCGCGGCCGGTCGTCGTGCACCGCGCTGACGGGCTGCAGGCCGAGGTCACCGTCGACATGGGCAAGGTCAACCTGCTCGGGACCGGCACCGCCACCGTCGGCGGCAGGCACTTCACCGGTGTCGGCGTGGACGTGGGCAACCCGCACCTGGCCTGCCTCGATCCCGGCCTCACCGAACAGGCGCTGGCCGCGCTCGACGTCGCCGCGCCGGTGGTGTTCGACCGCGGCCAGTTCCCGGACGGCGTCAACGTCGAGGTGCTGACCATTGCCCGTGATGGCGCGGTCACCATGCGGGTACACGAGCGTGGTGTCGGCGAAACGCGCTCCTGCGGTACCGGAACGGTGGCCGCCGCGGTCGCCGCGCTCAACCATCTCAACCTGTCGACGGGCACCATGCGGGTCCGCATCCCCGGCGGCGAGGTCACCGTCGAGGTCAGCCACACCTCCAGCTCGCTGCGCGGCCCGTCGGTCCTGGTCGCGCACGGCGAACTCGCCGACGCCTGGTGGGCGGCCCAGCACTGACGGCACGTTATTCGGATGCGCCACGTTGGATAGGCGTGACACCATCGATTACCGCTTCTGACACGCAAGGCCTATGACGAAACCTGACTCTTCCGACCCCAGCGTCGGCGAACTCGCGCTCGAGGACCGCGCCGCGCTGCGGCGCGTCGCCGGGCTGTCCACCGAACTCACCGACGTCTCCGAGGTCGAGTACCGCCAGCTGCGCCTGGAGCGGGTCGTCCTGGTGGGGGTGTGGACCGAGGGCACCGCGGCCGATTCCGAAGCCAGCCTCGCCGAGCTGGCCGCACTGGCCGAGACCGCGGGTTCCGAGGTGCTGGAAGGACTCATCCAGCGCCGCGACAAGCCCGACCCGTCCACCTACATCGGCTCCGGCAAGGCTCAAGAACTGCGCCAGATCGTGATCGCGACCGGCGCCGACACCGTGATCTGCGACGGCGAGCTCAGCCCCGCCCAGCTCAACGCGCTGGAAAAGGTGGTCAAGGTCAAGGTGATCGACCGGACCGCACTGATCCTCGACATCTTCGCCCAGCACGCCACCAGCCGGGAAGGCAAGGCGCAGGTGGCCTACGCGCAGATGGAGTACATGCTGCCGCGGCTGCGCGGCTGGGGTGAGTCGATGTCGCGGCAGGCCGGTGGCCGCGCCGGCGGGGCCGGCGGAGGTGTGGGTACCCGCGGCCCCGGTGAGACCAAGATCGAGACCGACCGGCGCCGCATTCGCGAGCGAATGTCCAAGTTGCGCCGCGAGATCAAGGACATGAAGCAGATCCGCGACACGCAACGCAGCCGCCGGCTGCACAGCGACACCGCGTCGATCGCGATCGTCGGCTACACCAACGCGGGCAAATCCAGCTTGCTCAACGCGTTGACCGGTGCCGGTGTACTGGTCCAGAACGCGTTGTTCGCCACCCTCGAACCCACTACTCGCCGAGGCGAATTCGACGACGGACGGCCGTTCGTGCTGACCGACACGGTCGGGTTCGTCCGGCACCTGCCCACCCAATTGGTCGAGGCGTTCCGCTCCACCCTGGAGGAAGTTGTCGACGCCGACTTGCTGGTGCATGTGGTCGACGGGTCCGACAGCAACCCGCTGGCCCAGATTGAAGCCGTGCGGCAGGTGATCCGCGAGGTGCAAAACGATCACCACGCACCCCCGGCTCCGGAGTTGTTGGTGGTCAACAAGATCGACGCCGCCGACGACCTGACGTTGGCACAGCTGCGTCGGGCGCTGCCCGGCGCGGTCTTCGTCTCGGCCCACACCGGCGAGGGACTGGAGCGCCTGCGCAGTCGGCTTGGCGAGCTCGTCGAGCCGCGGGAGGTCACCGTCGACGTGACGATCCCGTATGACCGCGGCGATCTCGTCGCGCGCCTGCACAGCGACGGACACGTCGACGCCGTCGAGCACACCGAAGCGGGCACCCGCCTGAAAGCTCGGGTGCCCGCTGCGTTGGCCGCCGGCCTGCGCGACTACGCCAGCTAGGCGGCGTCCTTCGCCGAGCTGTCCTGAGCGGAAGCGCTTGCCGCTGCGGGCTTTCCGCTCTTGCCCAGGCCAGACTTCGCCGGCTTACCGGCGCTCTTTACGGTGTCGTCGGTCTTGGGCTTCTCGGACTTGGCGGTCAGGCTGGGACGGCTGGAGGCCTTGCGCTGTACCGGCTTCGAGGCGGTCTCGGTGACCGACTTCTGGGCGGCCGGCTCGCTGCTTGCCGACGCGCTGGTGGTTGCGGCGGCCAGCGTGCTCGTCGGGGTCACCGCCGGCGTCGACGGCGCCGCCGGAACCGCCACACCGAGGTCACCCAGTGCGTCGCGGACACCCTGGACGGCCGCCTTGGCCAGGTCGACACTCAGCTTCACCGGGTCGATCGGAGTGAAGATGGTGAACGGCGTCGGCCGGCCGTAATTGCTTCGGTCATAACCCGTTTCGATCAGCACCCGGGTGACCGGCGAGATCAGGTCCACGAACGGCTTGATGATCGCGGTGGTGCCGGTCGCCGCGCCGATGTCCAGCAGCGGTTGCATGATCGGCAGGGTCTTGGCCGGGATCGTGATGTAGAGCGTGTCGTTGTAGGTCTGGCAGTTCTTCGGGCTCTGCGAGCAGTCGATGGCGACCTGAAGCTCCGGAATCGTGTAGCCGTAGGGGAGTTCGGTGGCCGGCTGGGTGCCCCGCGGCGACAGGTAGTTGCCATGGATGTACCAGAAGCCGGCCAGCGCGTTGAGGTCAGCCAGCACGTTGAGCGGGTTGGCCGGGAAGTCGGCGACGCCGTCGTACTGGAATGCGATGTCGGTGGTGTTCACCGCGGGCAGCACCGTGGTGTCGGTGGGGGCCGGCTGGCCGAACGTGGCATCCAGGATCGGCACGGTGCCCAGCAGCGCCAACCGCTCGAACAGGCCGCCGTTCGGGCGTTGGGGGTCACCGATGAGGACGAAGGAGTACCGGTCGGGGATGACTCCGCCGTTGGCGTCGGCCAGTTGCCGCTTGACGATGTTCGACACCGTCGCACCCTGCGAGTAGCCGAAGATCACGATGTCGCCGCCAGGGTCGGCTGTGTTGGCGGCGGCGATCTGGTCGTTGAGGCTCTGCACACCACTGGCCACCGACACGTTCCACTTGGCGCCGTTGAGACCGCCCCAGCCCGCGAACGGGAACGGCCAGAACTGCGCGATGTAGGGCACCGGCTCCGGTGTGCAGACCGTCGCGCAGGCCGGATCCAGCGGCTGGATGTAGTAGTTCACTGCGTTTTCCATGTAGTTAGTGCCAAGCGGCGGCACCGAGGGATCCGGGGTGCCGGTGCCCGGGACGATCAAAGCCACCGCCGCGAGGCTGACCGCCGAGGTGATCGTGCTGGTGATGGCAAGAACGACGGCCGCGAACATCGCCAGGGTGGCGACCATCGCCGAGCGCGCGGCGGTGCGGAGATTTTTACGCATCAGCAAACTCTCTTCGTCGATATCGAGATTGCTGCGATCATGGCATGAGCGCACTTATGGCGTGAGCCGAATGTGAGAAAAAGCTGAATCACCGGCGGCTTCTGCGCCCGCACCGGTGGGAGCGGATCGGTGAACTTCTCGACCTGAACCAGCACAGCAGCGCCGGTGCACCCGCGAGCCAACGACGAGGTGCCGACATCATCGGTCAGCACGTTGGGATTGCCGTGCACGCACATCGCGTCCGGGTCGGCCGGATCCAGCGGGTCGTACCACGCGCCGGTCGACAGCTGCACCACCTGCGGCCGCAGCGCCTCGTCAATCACCACGCCGGCCAGGCATGCCCCGCGGTCGTTGAACACCCGTGCCACGTCGCCGCCGACCAGTCCCCGCTGTGCGGCATCGGCAGGGTGGATCCGAATCGGCTCGCGGCCTTCGACTTTCGCGCCCTGGCTGACCGCACCGCCGTCGAGCTGGCCGTGCAGCCGGGTGGCGGGCTGGTTGGCGATCAGGTGAAGCGGAAACCGCTGGGCACGTTCCCCACCCAGCCACTCGGTGGGCTCATACCAGCGGGGGTGGCCGGCGCAGTCCGGGTAGTCGAACCCGGCGATGTCATCGGAGAAAATCTCGATCTTGCCGCTCGGTGTGGCCAGTGCGTGTGCCTGCGGGTCGGCGCGGAAGTCGGCCAGCAGGGTGAGTCCGGTCTCGACCGGAAGCCGCACGACGCCGTCGGCCCAGAACTGGTCGAACTCGGGAACAGCGAAATCGATTTCCGCCGACCACTTTTCGTACAGGTGCTGCAACCACTGTCGGGCGGTGCGTCCCTCGGTGAACTGCTCGCCGAAGCCGAGTCGCTGTGCGAGCGCAGCGAAGGTGGTGTAGTCGTCGCGGGACTTGGCGAAGGGCGGCGCCAGCGCGGGCATCGCCACCAGCAGCGGGTCGTTGCGGGACCCGGAGTAGTCGTCACGTTCGAACGCGGTGGTCGACGGCACGACGATATCGGCATGCCGCGCCATCGGCGTCCAGTACGGGTCATGCACCACGACGGTGTCGACGCGGCCGAGTGCGCGCCGCAGCCGGGGCAGATTCTGGTGATGGTGAAAGGGATTGCCGCCGGCCCAGTACACGCATTTGATGTCGGGGTAGGTCAGGGTGCGCCCGTTGTAGGTGAACGTCTCACCCGGGTGCAGCAGCATGTCACTGACGGCCGCGACGGGGATGAACGTCTGCACCGGGTTGTAGCCCTGCGGTAGTGCCGGCAGCCGGTACTGCAGCGGCGGCAGGCCCGGCTCGTTCATCGAGCCGTACCCGTGGCCGAATCCGCCTCCGGGAAGGCCGATTTGGCCGAGCATCGCCGCGAGGGTCAGTCCCATCCAGGGCGCCTGCTCGCCGTGGCGCAGCCGCTGCAGTGACCAGCTGACGGTGACGATCGTGCGCTTGCAGGCCATCGTCGTGGCCAGCTCGGTGAGGACAGCGGCGTCGATCCCACAGATCTCGGCGGCCCACTGCGGTGATTTCGGTACGCCGCCGTCGGTGCCGAGCAGGTACCGCTCGAATCGCTCGTAGCCGGTGCAGTAGGTGTCGAGGAACTCCCGGTCGGCCAGGTTCTCGGTGGCCAGCACGTACGCCAGCGCCAGCATGATCGCCACGTCCGTGCCCGGGACCGCGGGCAGCCAGCGGCAGTCGCCGTCGACGTCGCTGCGCAGCGGGCTGATCGAGACGATGCGTCCACCCTTGGCGCGGAACCGTTGCAGCGCTTCGCGTGCCGGATGCCCGGTGGTGCCGCCGTGGTTGATGCCGGTGTTCTTCAGATTCACCCCGCCGAAGCACACCAGCAGGTCGGTGTGTTCGACGATGACGTTCCATTCGGTGGACCGCTTGAACAGGTCATCGTGGGTGCCGACCACCCCCGGCATGATCACCCCGGTGGCGCCCAAGCTGTACGAGTGCCGCGAAAAGGTATATCCGCCAAGCAGTTTCAGGAACCGATGCACCTGACTTTGCGCGTGGTGAAACCGGCCGGCGCTGGCCCAGCCGTAGGACCCGCCGTAGATCGCTTCGTTGCCGTAGGTGTCGACGACCCGGCGCAGCTCGCCGGCTAGCAGCTCGGTCAGTTCGTCCCAGTCCATCGCGACGAACTCGTCGGCGCCGCGTGCGCTGCTGGGCCCGGGGCCGTCGCGCAGCCATCCGCGGCGGACGGCGGGCGTGGCGATGCGCGACGAGTGCTTGAGCGACCCGGGGATGTTGCCGAGCAGGGGAGAGGGATCGGTGTCCCCGGGGAACGGGGTGACGCCTGCGATCTCGCCGTCGGCGACCTCAGCGTGAAACGCTCCCCAGTGGGTGAGGCTCCTGCGGGCGTCAGGCACCCAGTGATTCTAGGCGGCGGCGCCCCGACCTGTGATTTTGGCGACCAACCATCCGGTTGGTTATTCTCGTGCGCAAACCCCACGCCGTCCGGAGGGAACCCATGGCTGTCGAGAAGAACGCAACCGTCAAGTACGAGCGGACCCTGTTCGAGCCCGAGCACGAGCTGTTCCGCGAGGCCTACCGGTCGTTCCTCGAGCGGCACGTCGCCCCCTTCCACGAGCAGTGGGAGAAGGACAAGATCGTCGATCGCGGGGTCTGGCTCGAGGCCGGTAAGCAGGGCTTCCTCGGCATGGCCGTGCCGGAGGAGTTCGGTGGCGGTGGCAACGCCGACTTCCGCTACAACGTGATCCTGACCGAGGAGACCGCGGCCGGCCGCTACAGCGGCCTCGGATTCGGGCTGCACAACGACGTCGTCGCCCCGTATCTGCTGGAGCTCACCACCGAGGAGCAGAAGCAGCGCTGGCTGCCCAAGTTCTGCAGCGGCGAGTACATCACCGCGATCGCGATGACCGAGCCGGGCACCGGCAGCGACCTGCAGGGCATCAAGACGCGTGCGGTCAAGCAGGGTGACCACTACGTGCTCAACGGCTCGAAGACGTTCATCACGAACGGCGTCAATGCCGACCTGGTGATCGTGGTGGCCCAGACCGACCCTGAGAAGGGCGCGCTGGGCTTCTCGCTGCTGGTCGTCGAGCGCGGTATGGAGGGCTTCGAGCGAGGGCGCCACCTGGACAAGATCGGCCTGGACGCCCAGGACACCGCCGAGCTGTCGTTCACCGACGTCAAGGTTCCGGCGGAGAACCTGCTGGGTGAGGAGGGTCAGGGCTTCATCTACCTGATGCAGAACCTCCCGCAGGAGCGCCTCAACATCGCGGTCATGGCGGCCGCGGCCATGGAGAGCGTCCTCGAGCAGACGCTGCAGTACACCAAGGAGCGCAAGGCGTTCGGCAAGCCGATCGGCAGCCAGCAGAACAGCCGCTTCCTGCTGGCCGAGCTGGCCACCGAAGCGACCGCCGTCCGCATCATGGTCGACGAATTCATCCGGCTGCATCTCGACAAGAAGCTGACCGCCGAGCAGGCGTCGATGGCGAAGTGGTACTCGACCGAGAAGCAGGTCCATCTCGTCGACCGCTGCCTGCAGCTGCACGGCGGTTACGGCTACATGCGGGAATATCCGGTCGCGAAGGCGTATCTCGATGCCCGCGTCCAGACCATCTACGGCGGCACCACCGAGATCATGAAGGAAATCATCGGCCGCAGCCTGGGCGTCTAGCCCGGCGAAGGGCGCTGAACTGCTCTTTCGGTCATGTGCGAGCGGCTACCGACGCGTCGGGTGCCGGCGACGAGCCCAGGTTTGTCCTGGGCTTTTCGCGTATTTTGGCCCGTCAACGCGTCGGTTATCTCTTAGAAACGCCGCGTGTCGTGAGGTGCTGAAGCACAGTTGACACGGAGGATGAGGGGAAGCATTTTGACCGAAACTACGGGGAGAGTGCATGACCAGGCTTGGAAGTCGTCTCAGTAGAGGCGTCGGGCGGATGGCGCTCGGCGTCTTCGCGACGGCTGCGGCTGCGCTGCTATGGGCGCCCGGCGCGATCGCGGACCCCCAGAGTGACGCCAGCGATGCCATCAATCAGGCGTGGCAGGCGGCCGGCGGTGATACCTCCTCGGTAGGCACCAAGGACGGTGACGTCTACGCCGTCGGCGATGGGTTCGCTCAGAACTTCAGCGGCGGCAAGATCTTCTTCACCCCGGCCACCGGCGCGCACCTGCTCACCGGGGCGATCCTGGACAAGTACACCGCGCTCGGCGGTCCCGCCGACAGCGATCTCGGCTTCCCGACCATCGACTCGGTGCCCGGCCTGGTCGGACCGGACAGCCGGGTGAGCACTTTCAGTGCCAGCGACAAGCCGGCGATCTTCTGGACTCCAGACACCGGCGCCTGGGTCGTGCGCGGCGCGATCAATGCGGCGTGGGACAAGCTCGGCGGTTCAGCCGGCACGATGGGCGTGCCCACCGAGGACGAGACCTACAACGGCAGCGTGGTGAGCCAGAAGTTCACCGGCGGCGAGATCTCTTACGACACCGCCGCCAAGACCTTCAGCACCGTGCCACCCGAACTGGCCAACAACCTGGCCGGTGTCGAGGTGCCGAGCGACGCGACGACGGCGATCAATCAGGCCTGGCGCGCCGCGGGTGGGCTCTCGGGACCGCTCGGTGCCCGACAGGGTGCCCAGCAGCCCATCGGCACTGACGGCGCCGCACAGGATTACGCCGGCGGCAAGATCTTCTACTCACCGGCCACCGGCGCGCATGCGGTGACCGGCGCGATCCTGGCCAAGTACGAAGCCGCCGGCGGACCGACCGGCGATCTGGGCCTGCCGACCGGAACCGAAGCCGACGGCGGCGCGCCCAACAGCCGGGTCAGCGCCTTCAGTGCGGCCGACAAGCCGGTCATTTTCTGGACGCCCGACAACGGCGCCATCGTGGTCCGCGGTGCGATCAACGCCGCCTGGTCCAAACTGGGCGGGGCGACGGGCAAGCTCGGTGTGCCGACCGGTGAGCAGAGTGTCAACGGCGACACCGTGACCCAGAAGTTCAGCGGCGGCGAGATCTCCTGGAACAAGGCCAACAACACGTTCACCACCAAACCGCCGGAGCTGGCCGGGTCACTGGCCGGTGTGCAGGTGCCGGCCGCAGCCGGGCCGCAGGCCGGCCCGTCGGGATCCACCTCCGGCAAGGGGTCTGCATTCCACTGGTGGTGGCTGCTGATCATCATCCCGGTGTTGTTGCTGCTGGCCGTGATCGGGCTGGGCCTGCTGTGGCTGCAGCGGCGCCGCCGTGCCGGCGACGAGATCGAGGACGACTTTCACGACTCGGACTACGACGACGACGATCACTGGCCGAGTGAGGCCGCCGGCGCGCCCGAGGCCTCTGCCGCCTCGCGGTTCTCGACCTATCCCGACGGTGGCGGCGCACAGGTCGCCGCGGCACCGGGCTACGGCTGGGCACCCGAGGACAGCGAGAAGTCGCAGCCGGGCCCCGAAGATGTGTTCGACGGCGATCAGGACTCGATCGACACCACGCCGACCCGCATACCCGACGAGGCTGAGCAGGCCGGCGGCTACGAGGTCGACGACATCGACGAGGCCCCCGCCGAACTGGAGTACGCCGAGGTCGAGGAACTTGACGACGAGGAATCCAGCGATTCCGGCCGTCATGCGGCGGTGAACCTCGGGGAGTCGCAATCGATGTGGCGGCTAAACCTGGGTGAGCTCGGCACGCCGCGGCGTCGTCGTGCCGCCGGGCCGGAGCCCGAGCCTGAGCTGGAGCCGGTCGAGCCGGACCCCGACGACATCGTCGAGTCCGATGTGGTCGACATCGAGGACGAGGAGGACGCGTCAACGGCGCCTGCCGAGGTGTTGTCGTCGGACGTCCACACCGAAGCGGCAGCCAACCGCCCGGCGATCCACCTTCCGTTGTCCGATCCCTATCAGGCGCCGGAAGGCTATGTGGTCAAGGCCAATACGCATTCCGGGCTGTACTACACCCCGGACTCTGCGCTCTACAACGACACCGTGCCCGAGGTGTGGTTCGCCAGTGAGGAACTCGCGCAGGCGAATGGATTCCACAAGGCGGAGTGAGGCTTTCGCCTTCTCCGGCTAGACCTTGCGGATGACGGTGACGACCTTGCCGAGGATGGCGGCGGCGTTGCCGTCGATCGGGTCGAACGCCGGGTTGTGCGGCATCAGCCAGACCTGACCACCCGTGCGCTTGAACGTCTTGACGGTCGCTTCACCGTCGATCATCGCCGCGACGATGTCGCCGTTGTCGGCCACGTTCTGCTGACGGACCACGACCCAGTCCCCGTCGCAGATCGCGGCGTCCACCATCGATTCGCCGACGACCTTCAACAGGAACAGCGAACCCTCGCCGACCAGTTCGCGCGGTAGCGGGAAGACGTCCTCGACAGCCTCCTCGGCCAGGATCGGGCCGCCGGCGGCGATGCGCCCGAGAACCGGCACGAACGTCGGCTCGGGCAAGGCATCCGAACCGGCGACCTCGGTGCGCACCGGGGTGACGGACTCATCGGCGCCGCGGACGTCGACGGCTCGGGGCCGGTTGGCGTCGCGGCGCAGGTAGCCCTTGCGCTCGAGGGTGCGCAGCTGGTGCGCCACCGACGATGTCGAGGTGAGGCCGACGGCGTCGCCGATCTCCCGGATGCTCGGGGGATAGCCGCGGCTGGTGACCGAAGCCCGGATCACTTCGAGGATGGTTCGCTGCCGCTCCGTCAGCCCGGAGTCGGCGTTATCGCGGCGGCTGGTGTCGGTACCCGATGTCTCACTGCGGTCGCTCATGGGGCCGAATGTAGTCGCGCATGGCGAGAAATTCAAACATTTGTTCGACCGTGTCGCGATCCGCGTCCGCATCGACGGTTGTCGGAACAAAACTTGTCGGTGGCCGGATTTATCCTTCGAACACGCTCGCTCACATGTTCGGTTTTCGAACGCATGATCGAGTATATTTCGAACACAAGAGCGAACAGCGGCGGCTTCGAGGGAAGGACTTCAGACATGACAGTCATCGATGATCGACAGGTTTTCATCCCGGCACCGGCGTACCGGCGGATGTCCGGCGCGCCCGTCGCCCCAGCTCGGCGCCGTCCGGCAGGACCTCGCGCCTACCGGCCGCACCCGGCCCGGCCGGCGATCGCGCCGATCCAGTACCGCGGCACCGGTGTCGCCTTCTCCCGGGCTCCGCACTCGCGCAGGCCGGTCAGCACCGCTGTGACGATCGCGCTGGCCGGGGTGGCCGCGCTGATCACGTTGTGGCTGGGCATGGTCGGCCACTTCAGTGGCTCGCCGGCGGCCACCGAACAGATGCCCGACCAGCTGGCCGTCGTTCAGGTGCAGGCAGGGGAGACGCTGCAGCAGCTGGCCGGGCGAGTCGCGCCGGATGCGCCCGCCGGACAGGTCATGCAACGCATCCGCGACCTGAACAAGCTCGAGTCGGCGTCACTGGACGCCGGGCAGACGCTCATCGCGCCGATCGGCTGACCACCGTGCTGGCCGTGGCCGCTCGACAGACGGCGCAGGTAGGCTCTCAATGGTTCGAATCATCGGACCACGGCGGAGCGAAGGAGCGGTCATGCACTGTCCGTTCTGTCGCAACCCGGACTCCCGCGTCGTCGACTCCCGCGAGACCGACGAAGGTCAGGCCATCCGGCGGCGCCGGTCCTGCCCCGAGTGCGGCCGGCGATTCACCACTGTGGAGACCGCAGTGCTCGCAGTCGTGAAGCGCAGCGGCGTCACCGAACCGTTCAGCCGGGAAAAGGTCATCAGCGGCGTGCGCCGAGCCTGTCAGGGCCGCGACGTCGACGACGACGCGCTGAATCTGCTCGCTCAGCAGGTCGAGGACACCGTGCGGGCGGCCGGTTCCCCGGAGATCCCCAGCCATGAGGTCGGCCTGGCCATCCTGGGCCCCCTGCGCGAACTCGACGAAGTTGCCTATCTGAGGTTCGCGTCGGTGTACCGCTCGTTCAGCTCCGCTGAGGACTTCGAGCGCGAGATCGAGGCGCTGCGCGCCCATCGCGCCGTCGGCACCTCCGGCTGAACCCTCTCAATCCAGCTGTCGCACACCGTCACTGACCACGCGGCCGGCGATCAGCACCCATCCCTGCGGATCCCATGTTGTATAGATTTGCGAGCCCTTGCCCTGTGTGATGGTCAGGTCGCGACTGAGGTAATCGGTGATCCGCGCCGCCGCCGAGCCTGTCGCCTCATCCTCAGGAACCCCGAGGTCCGAGGCGAACATCCGCGACCGGATATGTCCACCATCGCGATCCACCCACGCCCACAGGTAATGCTCGGCGTCGTCGGAGTAGTCGTCTGGATCGGCGCCCAACACCTCGTCCACCGAATGCAGATCGTGGATGGCGAATTCGGGCGACCACTCCGCTCGAGCCCGGATCGCGGTGCGGTCGTCGTCATAGCTGACTCCGACGATGCCTGCCGGCACCTGGAGGGTGCGGATCGGCGTGCCACGGTCGCGCAACCACCAGGCCGCACCGACCGTGGGATGCCCGGCGAAGGGCAGTTCCGTGGCCGGGGTGAAGATGCGGGCGTGCGCGGTGGTCGATCCATCAGTCGGCAGGTCGATGAATATCGTTTCGCTGTCACCCAATTCGGTGGCGATGCGTTGCCGTTCACCGGCGGGCACGGTGGCCGCGTCCACCACGCCGAGCGGATTGCCGAAGTTGCCTCCCGCATCGGTGAACACCCGCAGCACAGTCACGTCGACGGTCATATGTCGACTGTACGACCGCTGAGTCAGGTGGCGCTGCGCTCGTCGGCCTCCAACGCGTCGAGCACCGCGACCCGGGTGTCCAGCGAACCGGTGACCGCGCGCCCGGATAGTCCGCTGCGCAGGAGGTCCCGCAGCGCGTCCTGGTCGTATTTGGCGGGATCGGTGGAATCGATGAATTTCTCGACGACCTCCACGAAGCGGTCGGGGTCGTCGTGAAACGGGAAGTGCCCGGAGCGGGCGAAGATCTCGAGACGCGAGCCCGGCATGGCCGAATGCGCCATCCGTGCATGGCTGACCGGGATGACCGCATCCTGATCGCCCCAAATCAGTTGCACGGGAACGGATTCGGTCAAATAACATCGGTCCAGCATGGTGACCACCTGCCCGCGCCAGTCCACCACCGAGCGCAGCGTGCGGGTGAACGCCGACGATGCGGTCGGCTCGGGCAGATCGGCCAGGATACGCAGCGCGTCGGGCAGGTCGCGACCCAGACCCGTCGAGCCGAATGCGCTGCCCAGGACCCGGCCGGCAACCTGCAACGCGGGCAGCACCATCGGCAGCCGCAGCAGCGCCAACGCCTCACCGCCCATCGGTAGCGAGGCCGCCCGCAGCGCGACATTGACCTCCTTGGTCACGCCGCCGGCGCTGACCAGGATCAGCCGCTCGACCAATTGCGGGAACTGGTAAGCGAATTGCATCGCCACCCCACCGCCGAGCGAATGCCCGACCACGGTGACCTGGTCGAGATCGAGGACGCTGAGCAGATCGCGCATGCCGTTGGCGTAAGCCGCCACCGAATAGTCGGCCCGCGGCTTGTCGGACTGTCCGTGCCCCAGCAGGTCCGGGGCGATCACGGTGAACCGCTGGGCCAGCGTGCTGTGCACCGAATGCCAGGTCGTCGAGTTGTCACCGATCCCGTGGATCAACAGCAGCGCCGGACCCGAGCCCGCCACCCGAAACGCCCGCCGGTAACCGTGAATGGTCCGGAAGTGCAACGTGGGTGTCACGTCCCGCACCGGTTGCAGATTGGGCTTTCGCTGAGACTTCTGTTGCGTCATGGCCAACCCCGTCATCGGTGCGGTGGGCTTCGTCAGGTTTCGCCGGTGTCGTTGAAACCATCTTTGAAGTCCTCGGCGTGCTGGGCGAGGAATTTCTCGAATTCCGCGCCCAACTCGTCGCCGCTGGGGAGTTCCTCGTCGTGCGCCAGCAGCGACCGGTTCTCTTGAGCGGCAACGAAAGCATCGTACTGGCGCTCCAGTGCCGTCACCACTTGAGCGACCTCTGGCGAGGCCTCGACCTGCTCGTCGATCTTGGTGCGGATACCTTCGCCGGCATCCGTCAGGGCGCGCAGCGGTACCTGCAGCGAAGTCAGTTTGGCGACCTGTTCCAGCAGCGCCTCGGCGGCCGGGGGGAAGTCGGTCTGGGCCAGGTAGTGCGGCACGTGGACGGTGAAGCCGATGACTTCATGGCCGTGCTGGGCCATCCGATACTCCAGCAGGTTGGACACGCTGCCCGGCACCTGCACCTCGCCGACCCACGGGGTGAAGTCGGTGATCAGCTCGCGGTTGTTGGAGTGCGCGGTCATCGTCACCGGCCGGGTGTGGGGGACCGCCATCGGGATCGTGCCGAGCCCGATGGTCTGGCGCACTCCGAGGCGTTCGGCCAGCAGCCGGACGGCGGTGACGAACCGCTCCCACTTCAGGTCCGGCTCCAGCCCGGCCAGCAGCAGGAACGGTGTGCCCAGACTGTCGCGCAGGGCGTACAGGTTCAGCTGCGGATCGTCGTAGTCGGTGAAGTGGTCGGTCTTGAACGTCATCAGCGGCCGGCGCGACCGATAGTCGAGCAGCTCGTCGATGGCGAAGGAGGCCACCAGTTCGGTGTCGAGCTTGGCCTTGAGGTGGTCAGCGGCCAGGCGAATGGCGTGGCCGGCGTCGGAAAACCCCTCAAGAGCATGAATCATCACCGGTCCGCGCCCGTCGGGCGCGGACAGCTGCGGCGCCGGAAACTCCAGTTCGTACATTCCGGTCTGCTCGGGTTGGTACTGCTGTCCCTGCTCGTCAGTCATCGTCTCCGCCTCCTCGCGGTGCCCGGCAACGTCGTCGTCCCCTTCTACCGTGACAACCAGTGTCTCGCAGCAGCCGCTGGGCCGGCGACATCGGGCACAGATTCGGGTGAGCGCTGGCCATCGCGCCCGTGTTGCACAACGCAGGTGGCGTGCCCGCCGTTCCCCGGTGTCAATCATCGAGGCAGGTCCGCAACGCCCAAATCGGGCATGATCGAGCCATGCGAACTGCATCGGTGGCATTGAACCTGGCTTTGGCCGCGGTTCTGATCGCCGGCTGCCGTTCGACGGCCGAACCGCGGGCCAAAGCCGCCGAGGAGCCCAGTGCGGCGCAATCGGTGGTCACCGACGCCCGGCCGGTGGCGCCCCGCCCCGCCGTGGGAGCGCTGTTCCTCGGCGGCACTGACACCCACACCTGTACCGCCTCGGTGATCCATTCCACCAGCCAGGACCTGATTCTGACCGCCGCGCACTGCTTGGCTGCGGGCCTGCCCACCACGTTCGTGCCGGGATTCGACCAGAGCGCCGCTCCCGGTGCTGTCTGGACCGTCGACACCGTGTACCTCGACCCCCGTTGGGTCGCCACCCAGGACCCCAAGGCCGACTACGCCGTCGCGCGGGTCAGCCGACCCGCCGGCGGCAGCATCGAAGCCGTGACCGGTCAGGCCCTCACACTAGGCACGGCCCCCTCCGGTCCGGTTACGGTGATCGGCTACCCGTTGGGCGACGGCGGCCCGCCGCTGGGCTGTGACACGACCGCCGGCGTGGACGGGGGCTACCCCTGGCTGCGTTGCAACGGCCTCGGCGACGGGACCAGCGGCGGCCCGTGGATCGCTGGCGCGACGGTGACCGGCGTGATCGGCGGACGCGACGGCGGCGGCTGCCAGGACAACATCTCGTACTCGTCGCCGTTCGACGCGGCGACCGCTGCCCTGCTGGTCCGCGCCGAGGCAGGCGGCCCGGGCGACGACGCGCCGACGTCGTTCGACAGCGACTGCTGAGCGGCTAGCGGCGGAACTGGTTCAGGGCGCGCAGCTTGTTCATCACGTCCAGGGCCGCGACCTTGTAGGCCTCCGAGAACGTCGGGTAGTTGAAGACCGCGTCGACCAGATACTCGATGGTCCCGCCGCAACCCATCACCGCCTGGCCGATGTGCACCAGCTCGGTGGCCGCCGTGCCGAAGATGTGCACGCCGAGGACCTTGAGATCCTCGGTGGACACCAGCAACTTGAGCATGCCGTAGGAGTCGCCGGCGATCTGCCCGCGGGCGAGTTCGCGGTAGCGGGAGACTCCGACCTCGTAGGGGACCGCGGCCTTGGTCAGTTCGACCTCGGTGGCCCCGACGTAGGACACCTCGGGGATCGAATAGATGCCGATCGGCTGCAGCACGGTCATGCCGGCTGTCGGCTCGCCGAACGCGTGGTAGGCGGCCAGCCGGCCCTGTTCCATCGAGGTGGCAGCCAGGGCGGGGAAGCCGATGACGTCGCCGACGGCGTAGATGTGGTCAACCTTGGACTGGAACGTCTTCTCGTCGACGAAGATTCGGCCGCGGTTGTCGGCCTCCAGGCCGGCGTTCGCCAGGTCCAGGTGGTCGGTCTGGCCCTGCCGTCCGGCCGAATACATGACGGTCTCGGCAGGGATCTGCTTACCGCTGGCCAACGTGGTGACGGTGCCGGCCGAGCCGACGTCGACGGCGGTCACCTCCTCACCGAACCGGAACGTCACCGCCAGGTCGCGCAGGTGGAAACGCAGCGCCTCGACGATCTCGGGGTCGCAGAAGTCGAGCATCGTGTCGCGTTTCTCCACGACGGTGACCTTGGTGCCCAGCGCGGCGAACATCGAGGCGTACTCGATGCCGATCACCCCGGCACCGACGACCACCATCGAGCCCGGGATGGTCTTGAGATCCAGGATGCCGTCGGAGTCGAGCACCCGGTTCTCGTCGAATTCGACGCCGGCGGGCCGGGCGGGCTTGGTGCCGGTGGCGATGATGATGTAGCGGCCGCTGACGGTGATGTGCTCGGCGCGGGTGGGATCCTCCACCTCGACGGTGTGTTCGTCGACGAACCGGCCGTGCCCGACGTAGAGCTCAATTCCATTGCGCATCAGCTGGTTTCGCACCACGTCGACCTCTTTGCGGATCACGTGTTCGGTGCGGGCCAACAGGTCGGCGGGGGTGATCTTGTCCTTGACCCGGTAGCTGGCGCCATACAGTTCGCGCTGACTCATACCGGTCAGGTAGAGCACGGCCTCACGCAGCGTCTTCGACGGGATGGTGCCGGTCTGGACGCAGACACCACCGAGCATCTGCCCGCGTTCGATCACCGCCACCGTCTTGCCCAGCTTGGCTGCGGCGATGGCCGCCTTCTGACCGCCGGGTCCCGAGCCGATCACGACGAGGTCGTATTCCACACTCATGAGGACAAGATGTACGCCGGTTTGCCGAATCTCGCATGCCGACCGTGTCAATACGACATGAACAATGCGCCGCGGCCCTCGCGGGTCGATCCCCAGATCCGACTTCATCCCCAACCCTGGGCTTGTCGGCGCTCGACGGCGCGGTTTGGTCGGCGCCGGTTGCGACCGTCTGGCCATGACCACACACGAACCCGACTATCGCTTCACCCGTCCCGGCGCGCTGATCGCCGCCCTGCCCGCCGTTCTCGGCTTCGTGCCGGAGAAGTCACTGGTGCTGGTGGCCCTCGAGGGCGGCGAGATGGGCGCCGTCATGCGCGTCGACCTGTCCAAGACGATCGGCGATGACCTCTCTCACCTCGCCGAACTCGCCGCCGCGTCGGGTGCGGACACCGTCGTGGCGGTGATTGTCGATGCCGAGGGCGCCCCGTGCCCGATGTGCAACCAGGACTATCGCGACATCTGCGATGAGCTGTCGACTGCGCTGTCCCTGCACGGCCTGGAGATCTATGCCACCCACGTCGTCGACCGGATCGAGGCCGGCGGCCGATGGCACTGCGTCGACGGCTGCGGTGCCTTCGGGGCGGTGGAGGATCCGATGGCCTCGCCACTGGCCGCGGCCGCCGTGCTCGAGGGTCGGCGGCTGTATCCACGCCGTTCCGATCTGCAGGCGGTGGTTGCTGTTGCCGACGCCGGCCGCGCGGCGTCGCTGGTGCCGGCCATCTCTGAGCATGCGCAGGCGCGAGAAGCCGACTGGCGGGCCGATCCCGACGAGTGCGGTCGCCGCGACGTCGAAGCAGCCATGGCGCTGGCCGCCCGCGTGAATGACGGGGCCGAGCTCGACGACGCCGAGCTCGCGATGCTGGCGTGCGCATTGACCGACGTCGACGTGCGCGACACGCTCTACGCGCTGGCCGTCGGCGCCGACGCCGCAAACGCCGAAGCGTTGTGGGCGGTGCTGTCGCGCACACTTCCCGAACCCTGGCGTACCGAAGCCCTTGTGCTGCTTGCTTTTTCGGCGTACGCCCGGGGCGACGGGCCGCTGGCGGGGCTGTCGCTGGAGGCCGCACTGCGCAGCGATCCCGAGCACCGGATGGCGGACATGCTCGACACGGCGCTGCAGTCGGGCCTGCGGCCCGAACAGATTCGTGAGCTGGCCGGCACCGGGTACCGGCTGGCCAAGCGGCTCGGGGTGCGGCTTCCGCCGCGGCGTACGTTCGGCCGCCGCGCGGTGTGAGGGAGGCTAGACCTTCTCGACCTTGACGGCGTGGGCCATCTCGTGGGGCAGGTGCACGTTCTCGTGGCCGCCGATCAGGATCGTCACACCGCCGTGCGGGCTGTTCTCCACCTGCACACGGGCATTGGGCACCACGCCGGCTTCCTTGAGCTGGCCGATCAGTTCGACGTCACCCTGGACGTGCTCGGTGAGCTGACGGACCACCACGGCGACGGGGGAGCCGGCGGGCAGCTCGGTCAGGCGGACCAGGTTGGCGTCCTCGAACTGGCTCATGTCCAGGCCCAGCAGCGACAGGCCGGGGATCGGGTTGCCGAACGGAGACACGGTCGGGTCGTCGAGAACCTGCACGAGGCGGCGTTCGACGTCCTCGCTCATGACGTGCTCCCAGCGGCAGGCCTCGGCGTGGACCTCTTCCCACGGCAAGCCGATGACGTCCACCAGAAGCCGTTCGGCGAGGCGGTGCTTGCGCATCACAGAGACCGCGAGTTCGCGGCCCTTCTCGGTCAATTCGAGATGCCGGTCGCCGGCGACCTGAAGCAGGCCGTCGCGTTCCATCCGGGCTACGGTCTGGCTGACTGTCGGGCCACTCTGCTCCAAGCGCTCGGCAATGCGTGCGCGCAGCGGGATCACGCCCTCTTCCTCGAGGTCGTAAATCGTGCGGAGATACATCTCGGTGGTATCGACCAGATCGTTCATAAGGACACCCTTCGTCTGTCCCGAGTCTACTTGGCTAGCTGGGAAAACGGATGTGCAACACTGGCGCAGAAGCAGCGTGCCCGCCGGCATCGCCGACGGGCACACTTGGGGGGTTGCTTATCTAGCTGGCGTAAGACCGCAGCCGATCCGCCCGATCACCGTTGCGGAGCTTGGCCATGACCTCGCGCTCGATCTGGCGAACCCGTTCGCGGGACAGGCCGAACAGCTTGCCGATCTGGTCGAGGGTGCGGGGCTGGCCGTCGTCGAGGCCGAACCGGAGCCGGATCACCTGCTGCTCGCGTTCGTCGAGCGTGGCTAGCACGTGGCGGATGTCGGTGTGCAGCAGCTCGGCGATGACCGCGTTCTCCGCCGACATGGCTTCGGCGTCCTCGATGAAGTCGCCGAGCGGAGCCTCCTCGTCGCTGCCGACCGGCATGTCGAGGCTCACCGGGTCGCGGCTGTGCTCCAGCAGATCGTTGATCTTCTCGACGGGGATGCCCGACTCTTCGGCCAGTTCCTCGTCGCTGGCCTCGCGGCCCAGGCTCTGGTGCATCTCCCGCTTGATCCGCGCCAGCTTGTTGACCTGCTCCACGAGGTGGACGGGCAGCCGGATCGTGCGGCTCTGGTCGGCCATACCGCGGGTGATGGCCTGACGAATCCACCAGGTGGCATACGTCGAGAACTTGAATCCCTTGGTGTAGTCGAACTTCTCCATCGCGCGGATCAGGCCGAGGTTGCCCTCCTGGATGAGGTCCAGCAGCGGCATGCCGCGACCGGTGTAGCGCTTCGCGAGCGACACCACCAGACGCAGGTTGGCCTCGAGCAGGTGGCTGCGGGCGGCTTGCCCGTCACGCACGATGATGGCGAGATCGCGCTTGCGGTTCTCGGACAGCCGCTTCTTGGTCTCCAGCAGGTGCTGGGCGAAGAGTCCGGCCTCGATGCGTTTGGCCAGCTCGACCTCGTCCTCGGCGGTGAGCAGCGCGGTCTTACCGATGCCGTTCAGATACACGCGCACCAGGTCGGCGGCTGGACTCTGAGCGTCCAGATCGCTGTCGAACCGGGTGGTGGTGGCATTTGCCATGGTGGCCTCCTGATCGGCTGCATCTGTCAAAGCGTTCAACGTGCGATCGGAGCTAAGAGTTCCCGCAAGTTTGTGGGTTCACACCCTCTGAAGTGCGGGAATACCGAGGAGCCCTGAGAATGTCCTGAGAAAGGACCCCGCCGGGGGTCAGTGGGAACCGCGGTCGGCCCCACCGGCCGAATGCGGTTGCGCTGCCGGGATCCCGGCCTCGAGCGCGCGACGTTCGGCGCGCGGGAACAGTTGGCTCCGGTGCGGGGTGTCGTTGAAGCGACGGGGTTCTTCGGCACGTCGGGGCGGACGGTCATTGGCGATCAGTACGGCCATCCACGGCAGCGGCAACGACACCGCGATGATCGCCAGCGAGATGAGGCCGTTGTGCCATAGGCCGTACGCCGCGGCCGCCAAAATCAGCGCCGGGATCCGAAAAGACATGATCGTCAAGTACTTCCGGACGCGCTGGCGGTGCTGCTCCTCATAGGGCGTCGCCGCGGCGGTGATGAGCACGGGCCGACCCTCGTCGTCGAATCCCAGCTCACGCTTCATACCTCCACTGTTCCACATTCCGTGATCGATATGCATGCCGGTTTCTTACGGCTGTCTTACCGGGCACAATGTCTTCTATGCAGACCCAGACGATCGAACGCACCGACACCGACGAACGCGTCGACGACGGGACCGACGACGACGCCCCCAAGGTCTTCCACTACGTCAAGAAGGACAAGATCGCCGAGAGCGCCGTGATGGGCACTCACGTCGTCGCGCTGTGCGGCGAGGTATTCCCGGTGACCCGCGCGGCCAAGCCCGGCTCGCCGGTCTGCCCGGACTGCAAGCGGGTCTACGAGAACCTCAAGAAGGGCTGACCGGAGCGGCTTCAGCGGTGTCGTCCGGCGCCGGCTGTGGCTGCTCGTCCTGGGCGTCGCCGTCGCTGCGGGCTTTCGCCCTGCGCCGCAGCCACGTTCGAACCTGATCGGTGTGCGGCATCGGCGCCGGGAATTCCTCCTCGATCGCGGCGTTGAGTTCGGCCCCGATCATGATCGCGAAGCCGAGGAAGAACGCGAACAGCAGGAACGCGATCGGGGTGGCCAGCGCCCCGTAGGTGTAGCCGGTGCTGGTGATCCAGGTCAGGTAGAACCGCAGGCCCATCGTCGCGACCACGAATACGGTCGTCGCCAGGACCGCTCCCCACACCAGCCGATGGGTCGGCAGCGGTTTGGGCAGCGATACCCGGTAGAGGATCGTCACGGCGAGCACCAGTGCCAAGACCAGGGCGGGGTAGTAGCCGTAGTGCAGCAGGTTGTCCCAGCTGTCCGGCAGGTACGACGAGATCTTGCGCGGCCCGAGCGCCACGAACGGCGCACTGGCGATCACGAATACCAGCATCACCACGTAGAGCCCGAGCGCGAAGAACCTCTGCCGCACCGGATGCCGCAGCGGGGTCTGGCCGTGGGCTTCCACCACCGAGTCGACGAACGCCGAGATGGCCGACGAGCCGGCCCACAGGCTGATCACGAAGCCGAACGACACCACCTCGCCGCGCGCCCCGGCCACGATGTCGCGGACGGTCGGCTCGATGATCTCGTTGACCACGTTCTTCGAGAAGAAGCTGTCCGCGAAGTTGATCAGCTGATTCTCGATGGTGGGCAGGGTGTCGGGGCCGAACAGCGGCGCGATGTACGCCAGGCTGCCCAGCATCCCGAGCAGCAGCGGCGGCAACGACAGCACCGACCAGAAACCGGCCTGAGCCGACTCGGAGAAAATCGAGTCGTCCCAACTCTTGGACAATGTCCGTTTCGAGATCCGCCATATGTGATGGCGAGACGGCTTGGCGGATTGGTCAGTCATGACCAGTCCAGCATTCCTGACGACGGCAGTCCTGCCCAGCGACGCGGCCGTGAGTGGCTACTACGCCTCCGACGGGCTGACTTCGATCACCGCGGCCAGCTCGATCAGCTTGGCCTGGTGCTCGTTGGCGTGATGCTGGCAGAACAGGAGTTCGGCGCCCGACGGGAGCTTGGCGCGCACGCGAGCCGCTGCCCCGCAGCGGTCGCAGCGATCAGCCCTGGTCAATTCGGGACTGGTCAACGTTGCGTTCATAGCTCCTCCGTAAGGTGCTCATCGCGTCGGTGACTGGGCGCCACCGTCACGTATCTCTACTGTCTCAGACGTTCTTCGTTTGGGCCTTGTTCCCCAGGGGTTTAACGCTGTGTCGTGTCTCACGCCTCGTCGTGTTGCGGGTACTGCAGTGTGGTC
The DNA here is from genome assembly GCF_022370635.2 of Mycolicibacterium crocinum. The sequence goes on from NZ_CP092362.2 coordinate 2,527,231, forward strand.
GTATGTACCCGAATCCGGAATTCTTACTCCACCTGTGCGGACAGCGAGACTGGGAAGCTGCTCACCGCGTTGGCGAACTTTGCCCCGCATCTCTGACCGAAGTCGGATTCATTCACCTTTCGACGCGTGAGCAGGTGCACCTGCCGGCCAACCGGCTCTACGCCGGTCGCACCGATTTGGTGCTCCTGCACATCGATCCGCAGAAGCTGGAGTCGCCGCTGCGTTGGGAACCTGGTGTTCCAACGGACCCGGAGTCAATGAGGTTCCCGCATCTGTATGGCCGGCTGCCGATCAGCGCCGTGATGAATGTCACCCGGTACCGGCCAGGCCCCGACGGCCGGTTTCAGCCGTTCGAGCCGTCGACATAGGCGTCGGCCTCGATCTCGACGAACAACCCGGGTTCGATGAGCGCGGCGACCTCGACCATGGTCGCCACCGGGCGAACGGTGCCGAAGAACTCGGCGTGCACCGCGCCGACGGCGCGCCATCGAGAGATGTCGGTGACGTAAATCCGGGTGCGGATCACATCGGATAAGGCGGCACCGACGTCGGATAGCGCGGACTCTATGCGCTGCAGAGCATTTCGGGTCTGCTCGACGATATCGTCACCCGCTCCGGTGGTTCCGGAGATCGCGATGTGCGGCCCGACCCGCACTGCGCGGCAGTACCCGACCGCACGTTCGTAGGTCGATTCCGAGGACACATTCACCCTGCTGGACACGGCGCCAGGGTAAGCGGGTGCGGCCTGCCCGCGCACCTGAATTTCGGGTGGCTGGGCGTGATTCAGCCTGCGCCGCCCGTGCCGCCTCCGCCGCCGGAGCCGCCCTTGCCGCCGACACCGCCGGATTGAGCTTGGCCCGCACCGCCGCTGCCCCCGGTGCTGCCCGGATTGGCCCCGTTGGCGCCCGCGCCACCTTTGCCGCCGGTTCCGCCGGTTCCGCCGGCGCCGCCGGTATTGGTTTGTCCGTTTGCGGCGTTGCCGCCGAAGCCGCCGGCTCCGCCCGTGCCGCCGCGGCCGCCGGAGCCCGCCGTGCCCACTCCGCCGGTCCCACCGGCACCGCCGGTGCCCCCGGCGCCGCCCGTGTTGTTCTGCCCGAAGTCGAAGTTGACGCCGCCGAAGCCGCCGTTGCCGCCAGTGCCGCCCGCACCGCCGGTGGGTCCGGCACCGCCTTGGCCGCCGGCTCCGCCGGTGCCGCCTGCGCCGCCGGCAAAGCCGCTGCTGCCCGGGCCGCCGGTACCGCCGTAGCCGCCGGCTCCGCCGGCCCCGCCGGTGCCGGTCCCGGTGCCGCCCTGGCCGCCGTTGCCGCCGAGGCCACCGTTGCCGGTGGCGGCCAAGCCGCCAGCGCCGCCCGTGCCGCCTGCTCCACCCGTAACGCCGGCGCCGCCCTTGCCGCCGTTGCCTGCGTCGCCGCCAGATTCGCCGAGACCGCCGGCCCCGCCGGTCCCGCCGGTCCCGCCGAGTGCGCCGCCGTTACCGCCACTGCCGCCGTTGCCGCCAACGCCCGCGAATTGTGTTGTGAACGAACCGCCACCGACTCCGCCGGTGCCGCCGTTGCCGCCGTTGCCGGTGTGGCCATCCAGGCCGAAGAGCCCGAAGAAGCCACCCCGCCCGGCTGCCCCGCCATCACCACCGTTGCCGCCGTCGCCGCCGTTGCCGCCGAATGTCGGGGTTCCGGTACCTCCGCCGGCGCCGTTGCCGCCCGTTCCGCCGACGCCGCCGTCGCCGCCGCGGCCGAAGAAGAAGCCACCGGCGCCACCGCTGCCGCCGTTCCCGGCGTGGCCCCCGTCGTCACCGGGAAGGGAGCCCTCGACGCCTGCGATACCGGCCCCGCCGTTCCCGCCGCGGCCGAAGAAGAACCCGCCGGCTCCGCCGTTGCCGCCGTCGAGCCCGTTCCCACCGTTGCCGATGAGCAGTCCGGCGTTGCCGCCGTTGCAAGCACTGCCGACGCAGCCTGGCTGGGCGTCGGCGCCATTGCCGATGAATATCCCGATGATGGGAATGTCTCGTACGGAGATGTTGCTGACGGCGGTGGCCAGCGCAGTGGGAGCGACCGCGTTCGCGGTAGCCGCGGCGGGTCGGGCCGGCACCTCGACGCCGGACGGGCAATCGGTGTTTGTCATCAGGCACTGGAGTCCACCGGGCGAGGCGTCGTTGCCCGGCGCCGCCTGTGCGGAACCCGCCAACAAGAGGCCGGCCCCAGCGAATGCCGCCCCGACAGCGAGGTACAGCGCTGACCTCGCAGCGGTGCACTTCGACAGGAAAGCAGAGTCAGAAAGCACGGGAGTCCCTTCAGATTGAGAGATCCGGGAAGAGCGGATTCTCCGAGATCATGACACCGGAGGAGTGCACCGCACAGGTCTTTGCTGACAGCGGGGACAATCAGGGGGAGACATGCCGCGACGGCGACGTGCCGCCGGTCAGCCGCCTGGGCGAGCGCTGCCGTAAAGGCCCAGTGATTGCGCGACCGCGGTCGCCACCTCTGCACGCAACGGTGAGATCGGTGCGCTGCCCCGGGTGTGGACCGCGTTGGACAGCAGGACGACGTAGGTGTCCGAGCCCGGATCCAGCCACAGGGAGGTGCCCGTGAAGCCGGTGTGACCGAAGCTGCCGACGGGGAAAATTGTTCCGCGCGTGGTGGATTGGCCCGTGTCGATGTCCCAGCCGAAGCCGCGAAGGTTCTGTCCGGGGATCGCCGGGTACCGCGGGGGCTTCTTCCCCGCGGCCGCAGCGTTGGCTGCGTCGAGTTGTCCCGCGCTGTGCCCGGGCTGCTGCGGGGACGTCATCAGTTCGAGGGTGGACTGCTGCAGCGGAAACGTGCTCGGCCTGCCCGCAAGCCGGTCGAGCAATGCCTGGGCGTAGACGCTGACATCCGAGGCGGTCGAGAACACGCCGGCATGTCCGGCTACTCCGCCCATCCGGCGTGCCGTCGTGTCGTGCACGGTACCGCGCAGCAGGTTGCCGAAATCGGGGTTGCGACTGGGGTCGCCGGGGTTCTCTTCATCCCACGCCGTCGGTGCGATGAGCGGCAGGATATTCGTATCCCATTGTCCCGCAGAGCATTCAGTAACACCGGTGGGTGCCCAGTACGCCGCCGCACCGCGAATCGTGTGCGGACCGCAGACCTTCGCCACAGGGAGATAACGGGTTTCGGTCATACCCAGCGGGGCGAACACATTCCGCTGCACGTAGTAGTCTTCGGGCTCGCCGGTGATCTGCTCGACGAGTGCACCGAGCAGGATGAAGTTGATGTCGGAGTAGCGGAACACCTCGCCCGGAGCGGATTCCAGCGGCGTCGTGAGCGCGCGACGAAAGCCCTCCGTCCGGTCTGGTGCATCCAGTCCCCACGGGTCTTTGAGCTCGACGTCGCCGGTCTCGCCGGAGGTGTGGGTGAGCAGCATGCGCACCGTCACCTCGGCGCGCTTGGGATCGTTGCCGAGGTTGAAGCCGGGCAGGTACCGCTGGATGGGGTCGTCGAAGCCGAGCCGGCCCTGCTCGTAGAGCTGCATGACGGCCGTTGCGGTGGCGAGCGGCTTCGTCAACGATGCGAGGTCGAAGATCGTGTCCTCGGTCATCGGCTCAGCAGGGGCAGGCGCTCCGTCGAGGCCCCGTTCGCCGGCCAGCTTCCGGACACCGAAGGCCCTGCGGAAGACGACCTTGCCGCCGTGCCCGACCACGACGACGGCACCGGGCAATCGGTTCGCGGCCACCGCGGCGGTCATGATTCTCGAGACCGCAGGGATGTCGGGCGTGGGCGGGCTGGGCGGGCGCACCGGAGCGACCGGCATCGGCGCGGCACGCACTGTTTCGGTCTGCGCGGCATGCGGCGCGGGGCCGTGGGAGCACGCCGCGGCCAAGGTCAGCAGAATGCAACCGGCAGCACGTGCTGCCGACTGAAAACGGCTGTGGCACAGCTGAATCGGTTTGACCTCAGTCGAGGTAGTCGCGCAGCACCTGCGAGCGGCTGGGGTGGCGCAGCTTGCTCATGGTCTTCGACTCGATCTGCCGGATCCGTTCACGGGTCACCCCGTACACCTGGCCGATCTCGTCGAGGGTGCGCGGCTGCCCGTCGGTCAGGCCGAACCGCAGCCGCACGACGCCCGCCTCGCGCTCGGAGAGCGTCTCGAGCACCGACTGCAGCTGATCCTGCAGCAGGGTGAAGCTCACCGCGTCGACGGCCACGACGGCCTCGGAGTCCTCGATGAAGTCACCGAGCTGACTGTCGCCCTCGTCGCCGATGGTCTGGTCCAGCGAGATCGGCTCACGCGCGTACTGCTGGATCTCCAGCACCTTCTCCGGCGTGATGTCCATTTCCTTGGCCAGCTCTTCGGGCGTGGGCTCGCGGCCCAGGTCCTGAAGCAGCTCACGCTGGATGCGGCCGAGCTTGTTGATGACCTCGACCATGTGCACGGGGATGCGAATAGTGCGGGCCTGGTCGGCCATCGCGCGGGTGATCGCCTGGCGGATCCACCACGTGGCGTAGGTCGAGAACTTGTAGCCCTTGGTGTAGTCGAACTTCTCGACCGCGCGGATCAGACCGAGGTTGCCCTCCTGGATGAGGTCCAGGAACGCCATGCCTCGGCCGGTGTAGCGCTTGGCCAGCGACACCACCAGACGCAGGTTGGCTTCCAGCAGATGGTTTTTCGCGCGGTCGCCGTCGCGGCAGATCCACTGCATGTCGCGGCGCTGCTGCACGGGCAGCTTCTCGCCCTTGTCGGTCTTCTCCGCCATCAGCTGCGTGGCATAGAGGCCGGCCTCGATCCGCTTGGCGAGCTCGACCTCCTCCTCGGCGTTCAGCAGCGCGACCTTGCCGATCTGCTTGAGGTAGGCGCGCACCGAGTCCGCCGACGCGGTCAGCTCGGCGTCCTTGCGAGCCTGCCGCAGTGCCTCGGACTCCTCTTCGTCCCAGACGAAGTCGCCGGAGGCCTTGTCCTTCTCGGACGGCTCGGCGATGTCTTCGTCGTCGCCGGACTCGCCCTCGGCGGCGGGCGCGGCCTTGGGCGCGGCGCCTTCCTCGGTCTCGTCGTCGCTGTCGTCGTCCGACGCGTCGTCGGTGTCGTCGGCAACGTCCTCGAGGTCGTCGAGTTCCAGATCGTCGTCGGCTACATCGAGTTCGGGATCGCCGTCGAGCTCGCCGTCGAGTTCGTCATCGGTGCCGGCCTCGGCATCGCTGTCGGCGGGGGCGGCGTCCTTCTTGGCCCGGCCACGGGTGGCCGGCGCCTTCTTGGCTGCTGCCTTGGTGGCGCGCGCCTTGGTCGGGGCTGCCGTGACATCGGTGATCTCGGAATCGCCGGCCTCGGCTGCGCGGGGAGCGGCCTTGGTGGCACGCTTGGCCGGCGCGGAACCGTTGGCTGCCTTGGCTGCCGGCTTCTTCGCGGGAGTCTTGGTGGCGGTGCGCTTCACCGGCTCTTCGGTTGCCGGGCTTGCCTTGGTCGCTGCCACGTACACCCTTTCGGTCGTGCTGGCTCTCGGTGGGCGTGGGCGCGCCACCGAAAGCGTCGGCTATGAGGACTATTGGCGTGGATCTCGTGGTGGATTCTCGCCGCTATATCCGGTAGGCGGCCGCCGTTGACCATTGTAACGACACTGTGGGCCGGAACCGCGCCGAGCGAGGAAAAATCAGCGTGTGACGTCGGTCTGAGCCGCCATCGCGGCCCCGACGATGCCCGCCTCGTTGAGCAGCTCCGCGGCGACGACCGGGGTCCGGTTCTTCAACAGCGGGATCCATTTCTCCGCCTTGCGGCTGATGCCGCCGCCGGCGATGAACAGGTCGGGCCAGATCGCGTTCTCGATGGTGACCAGCACTTTCGTGACTTCCTGGCTCCACCGCTCGTAGCTCCAGTCCTTGCGTTCCTTGACCGAGGAGGCCGCCCGATGCTCGGCCTCCTTGCCGTCGACCTCGAGGTGGCCGAACTCGGTGTTGGGCAGCAGCTGGCCGCCGTGGATCACCGCGGATCCGATTCCGGTGCCGAAGGTCAGCAACACGATCACGCCGTCCCGGTTGCGCCCGGCGCCGTGGCGCTGTTCGGCGACGCCGGCGGCGTCGGCGTCGTTGAGCACGGTCACCTGCTGGCCGCCGAGTGCGTCGCTGATGATCTGCGAGGCGTTGGTGCCGATCCAGCCCTTGTCGACGTTGGCCGCGGTCTGCACGACGCCGTTGACGACGACGCCGGGGTAGGTGACACCCAGCGGGCCGGTCCAGTCGAAGTGCCGGACCACCTCGGCCACGGTCTTGGCGACTGCTTCCGGTGTCGACGGCTGCGGTGTGAGCAGCTTGAAGCGCTCGCCGATCAGTTTGCCGGTGTCCAGATCGACGATCCCGCCCTTGACCCCGCTGCCACCGACATCGACGCCGAAGCCGCGGTTCGATCCGGGGGTGGGGGATTCGGTGTCGGGCATGGGCTGCTCCTCGGCGAGGCGGGCGGTCTGCGCGTTCCACACACTAGTGGCTGAGCCGCCCTTTGGGTGTGGGGATTCCTGTGCTGCGATGGTCAAGTGAGCGACAACCGGGCAGAACAATTACGCGTGCTGGCCGAGCAGTTGGCCGACGAAGCCGCCGCCTTCGTCCGCCGCCGGCGCGCGGAGGTCTTCGACAGCGAGGACGACTCGATCGGCGCGAACGCGATCCGCACGAAGAGCACGCCGACCGACCCGGTCACTGTTGTCGACACCGAAACCGAACTGCTGCTGCGTGATCGGCTCGGTGCGCTGCGACCGGACGATGTCATCCTCGGCGAGGAAGGCGGAGGTCCGGCCGCCGGGGTCGACGGCGCGGTCTGCTGGGTGATCGACCCGATCGACGGCACGGTGAACTTCATGTACGGCATTCCGGCATACGGGATTTCGATCGCTGCGCAGATCGACGGAGTGTCGGTCGCGGGTGCGGTGGCCGACGTGGTCAGCGGTGACATCTATTCCGCAGCGGTCGGCTCCGGCGCCCACGTGCTCGGCGCCGGGCAGCGCCGGGAATTGCGCGCCAGCAGGGTGAGCGACCTGTCGATGGCGTTGGTGGGCACCGGTTTCGGCTATGCACCGCAGCGGCGCGCCGAGCAGTCGGCGTTGCTGGCCCAACTGCTGCCGCAGGTGCGCGATGTCCGCCGGATCGGTTCGGCAGCGCTGGATCTGTGCCTGGTCGCCGCGGGTCGGCTCGACGCCCACTACGAACACGGCCTGAACGTGTGGGACTGGGCGGCCGGGGCGCTGATCGCGACCGAGGCGGGCGCAGTGGTGGCGTTGCCGGAGCCCGGCGACGAGGGCGGGCTGCTGGTGGCGGCGGCGCCCGGGGTCGCGGCCGCGCTCACCGGCGCGCTGGAGAAATTCGGGGGACTGCGGGCGCTGCCCTAGTCAGCAGGTGCCGTTGTGGATCTTGGTCAGCAAGGTCGAGTCGGCGGGTTCGGTGGCGTCCGGGCGCAGGCCGGCCAGGACGGCGTCGATGTCGTCGCTGTGCGCCAGCGTGGTGAAGTCGGTGCCGATCGCCAGATCCACCGAGTCGTCCTTGCGATCGTCCTGGAACAGCTCGACGCAGGGCGCCACCAGCCACACCGCCGCCGCGCCGGCCCGTCCGCTGGAGCCGAAGCGGATCTGGCCCTGGCAGGTCAGCCGGGTGTTGGTGTAGATCGGGTCGTTGGCCGCGGTGGGCTGGGCAAAGCCGAGGTCGCGTAGCGCGCCGGCAACCTCACCGGCCTGTCCGCCCTGGCCGCTGGCGTTGAGCACCCGGATCTTGGTGTCGACCAGCTTGGCCGGTGCGACGTCGATCATCGACGAGTGCGACACCTGCTCGCCGAGCTTGGGGGCGGCCGGATCGGCGGCCGGTGGCGGGGGGTTGCAGGTCGCGGCTTCCCGCACATCGACGGGGCGGGTCAGCACGAACCCCCACACGATGGCGGTGATCACGAACATCACGCCCAGCGCGATGAGTCCGGGCAGGTAGTTGCGTCGACGGAACGGGCGACCGTGCTTGTCGAAGGCCGTGCCCTCCGTGATTTGAGCGACCACGGATGCACTCTAGAGGCAGTCGCCCGATCCTCGTCCAACACGCCCATTCATCGGATTGAGTACATGTGACGTAAATCACACACGACGTAAGGGTCATCCGGGCACGAATCGTTTGGCGGATCCGTTCCACGCTGATACAAAGCCATGCTGAGGTTACGAGGGGACAACAAGATGGCTACCGACTACGACGCCCCGCGGCGCACCGAGACCGACGAGGTGTCCGAGGATTCGCTCGAGGAATTGAAGGCTCGCCGCAATGAGGCGCAGTCGGCTGTGGTGGATGTCGACGAGACGGATTCCGCGGAGAATTTCGAGCTGCCCGGTGCTGATCTGTCGGGCGAAGAGTTGTCGGTACGCGTAGTTCCCAAGCAGGCAGACGAGTTCACCTGCTCCAGCTGCTTTTTGGTGCACCACCGCAGCCGGCTGGCCAGCGACAAGAACGGTGTGTTGCTCTGCACCGATTGCGCCGCTTGATCAGCTCCGCAACGCGGAGAGCACCCGGTCCGGGTGGCGGGCGCTGACCAGCCAATACGGCGTCGGATCATCCGGGTCCTCGAGCACGACCAGCACCAGAGGGCCCACCCAGCCGCGATGCAGCACGAACGCTGCCGGATCGAGCTGGCGGCCCAGCGCCGCCGACTTCGCGGATCGCGGGATCTCGGCCGAGCGGGAAACCACCGACATCGGTAGATGCGCCTGGCCGGCCCACAGTTCGACCTCAGCGCCGTCGGTGACGACCCGAACCTCGGTGCGGCTCATCCACAGCAGCACACCGACGGCGACCGCGCCGAGCAGGGCGTAGGGCAGCCACACCGGCAGGGTGCGCACACCCATGGTGACTTCCTTGGCGATCAGCGCCGCCAGAGCCAGGCCGAGCGGCCACCACCACCACGGCACCCACAGCCGCTCGCGGTACCGCACGGTTTGCGAGGTCACACGCGAACCAGACACGCGGCCAAGGGTAGTCTTTCCCATCGTGCCGACCAGTCTCGCGGTGGTTCGCCTGGACCGCGATCTCCCGATGCCCAGCCGCGCCCACGACGGCGATGCGGGCGTGGATTTGTTCAGCGCGCAGGACGTCGACCTGGCGCCCGGCCAGCGCGCCCTGGTGGGCACAGGGATCGCCGTGGCGATCCCGCACGGCATGGTCGGTCTGGTCCACCCGCGCTCCGGTTTGGCTGCGCGCGTTGGACTTTCGATCGTCAACAGCCCCGGCACGATCGACGCCGGTTACCGCGGCGAAGTAAAAGTGTCGTTGATCAACCTCGACCCCGCCACGCCGATCACGATCCGGCGTGGCGACCGTATCGCCCAGTTGCTGGTCCAGCGGGTCGAACTTCCAGAGCTGGTCGAGGTGGCCTCGTTCGACGAGGCCGGACTGGCTGACACCACCCGTGGCGAGGGCGGCTACGGATCCTCCGGCGGACATGCGAGTTTGTGATGGCATTCGGCAGACGTAAGAACGAAGCGGGCGCGGACGCGACGCCGGAGACCCCGGCGGTCGAGGACGTCGCCGTCGAGGACGTCGACAGCGGCGACAACGACTACGAGGGCGGCCCATTCGACATCGAGGACTTCGACAACCCGGCCGACGCCGCCGAAGCCCGGCTGGACCTCGGCTCGGTGCTCGTGCCGATGCCGGCGGCCGGCCAGGTCCAGGTCGAGCTGAACGAGGTGGGAGTGCCCAGCGCCGTGTGGGTGGTCACGGCGCACGGCCGGTTCACGATCGCCGCCTACGCGGCGCCGAAGTCACCCGGATTGTGGCGCGAGGTCGCCAGCGAGCTGGCTGATTCGCTGCGGAAGGACAACGCGCGGGTGTCCATCGAGGACGGCCCGTGGGGTCGTGAGGTGGTCGGCACCGGTGCCGGAGTGGTCCGCTTCATCGGCGTCGACGGCTACCGCTGGATGATCCGCTGTGTAGTCAACGGCGCGCCCGAAGCGATGGAAAACCTGGTTGCCGAGGCGCGAGAAGCCTTGAGCGACACCGTGGTTCGTCGCGGTGACACCCCACTGCCGGTGCGCACCCCGCTGCAGGTCCAGCTGCCCGAGCCGATGCTCGAGCAGCTGCGGCAGGCCGCCGCGCAGCAGGCGCAGATGGCGGCCGCTCAGCAGGCGCTGATGCAGCAGCAGGGCCAGGGCGAGATGCCGACCGAGCGGCGCAGTGCCTCCGGCTCGGCCATGCAACAGCTGCGCAGCTCCAGCACCGGCGGCTAGTCGGCCGCCTCGATCAGCGCCTCCACGCAGGCCGAACCCAGAACCTCTGGGTTCGGGCCGAAGTCGTCGAGGCTGACCGTCCGCAGCGCCGCGTGCGGCGCCGCCGCTGCCCATTCCACCGCCACTTCCAGCGGATGGATCGGGTCGTCCGTGGCACCCACCACACCCATCGGCACGCTGAGCCGTTCCAGCTCGGCGACGCGGGGAGCGACATACCCGGCGGCTTCCTCCATCGCATCGGGCAGCTCCGGCCACTGACCCAGCCAGCTGCGGGCCAGCTCGTCGGCCAGCCAGGCCGGGCTGGACGCCCGCATCTGCGCGGTGGTGGCGACCAGGCCCTCGGTGCGCAATTGACGCGCGGTGTGCCGGGCCGACAGCGCGGCCGGAGCCTCGTGTGCCGCTCCGCTCCACGCCGGCAACGCGGCCAGCACCGCCACCGCGTGCCGGGGGTGCGCCAGTGCCCAGGCCAGCGTCACCGCCGCGCCGATCGACACCCCGCCGACGAGGATCGGGCCGTTGCGGGCAGCGTCGTCGAGCGCGTCGAGGTAGCCGGCGACCAGCCGGGCAGGCTGCGGCGCAGGCGTCGCGACCACCGCCCCGACCCGGTGCAGCGGCCCGGCGAACGCCCGGTACACGTAGTCGTCGTCGGAACCCGTGCCGGGCAGCAGCACCGCTGTGACGCCGCGGAAAGTGATGCTCATCTCATGATCGTGCCCTGTGACGTATTAGCAACGGCCGCCGCGGGTATGCCACGTAGCGTCGGGGAACCAAGAGGTCTACCGTTGCGTTGGCATTGTGATCCGCTGGAGTATCAGGAGAGGCCATGGCTACGGCCGAAAGTTTCGTCCGACGTCTCACCCGTCGGTTGACGGAGGACCCTGAGCAGCGCGACGTCGAAGAGCTCACTGACGAAGCCGCCAACTCCGGCGCCCAGCGAGCAATCGATTGCCAGCGAGGCCAAGAGGTCACCATGGTGGGCACCTTGCGCAGTGTCGAAACCAATGCCAAGGGCTGCGCCGGCGGCGTGCGCGCCGAATTCTTCGATGGCACCGACACCGTGACGCTGGTCTGGTTGGGACAGCGCCGCATCGCCGGTATCGAATCGGGCCGAGCGCTGAAGGTGCGTGGCCGGCTCGGCACCTTGGAGAACGGCACCAAGGCCATTTACAACCCGCACTACGAGATCCAGACTTGAGCCGTCCCGTCGAAGACAGCGATCGCACCGACGGCTCGACCACCGACGACGTTGCCGAGACCCCCGAGGAGCGGACGGCGGCCCAGGCGCTGCTCGCCCAGATGGGCGGCGTCAGCGGGCTGATCTATTCGGCACTGCCGGTTGCGGTGCTGGTCCCGGTGAACACCGCGTTCGGCCTGCTGCCCGCTATCAGCGCTGCGCTCGGCGTCGCCGCCCTGATTTTGGTGTGGCGGCTCTACCGCCGCGATTCCGTGCAGCCCGCCATCTCGGGATTCATCGGCGTCGGGATCAGTGCGCTGATCGCCTGGATCGTGGGCGCCTCGAAAGGCTATTTCCTACTTGGTATTTGGACGTCACTGATCTGGGCCGGGGTATTCGCAGTCTCGGTGCTGATCCGCCGTCCCATCGTGGGCTATGCGTGGAGCTGGCTGCAAAGCAAGGATCGCGCCTGGCGCAGCAACCGGCGCGCCGTGCTGGCCTTCGACATCGCGACGCTGACCTGGGTGCTGGTCTTCGCGGCGCGCTTCGTGGTGCAGCGTCACCTCTACGACCTCGACCAGACCGGCTGGCTGGGGGTGGCCCGCATCGCGATGGGCTGGCCACTGACCGCCGTCGCCGCGCTGGTGACTTATCTGGCGATCCGCGCCGCGCAGCGGGCGATCCACGCCGCGCATGCGCGCAGCCACGAGACTCCGTCGGCGCCCGCCGGCGACTGATTTTCGGTGACTGCCCGCGACGACCGCCTGCTGGTCGCCGTCGCCGTGCTGGCGTCGTTCGTCGCCTTCCTCGACGGCTCGGTGGTCAACCTCGCGTTGCCGGCCATCAGCGCCGAACTCGGCGGCGGTCTGGTCCTCCAGCAGTGGGTGGTCGACGGCTACCTGCTGACCTTGGGCGCCCTGATCCTGGTCGCCGGCGCCATCTCCGACACGTTCGGACGGCTGACGGTGCTACGGACCGGGCTGGTCGTGTTCGGTGTCGCGTCACTGGTGTGCGCGGTGGCCCCGAACGGCGCGGTGCTGGTGATCGGGCGCTGTGTGCAGGGGCTCGGTGCGGCCTTCCTGGTGCCCAGCTCGCTGGCGATGATCAACGCCACATTCTCCGGTCCGCAGCAATCCCGCGCGATCGGGATCTGGACGGCGTGGACCGGCACCGCGTTCGTGATCGGTCCGCTGCTGGGCGGCCTGCTCGTCGAAACGCTCGGCTGGCGCTGGGTGTTCGCCGTCAACGTGGTGCCGCTGGCCGTGACGATGGTCCTCGCCGGCAGGCTGGCCGTCGAGCCGGTCCGGCGGGCCGGGCGTATCGACGTCGTCGGCGCCGTGCTCACGGCGGTGGGTCTGAGCGCGATGGTCTTCGCGATGATCGAGCAGCAGCGGCTGGGCTGGCACCACCCGCTCATCGTCGCCGGGCTGATCACCGGGCCCGCCTGTCTGATCGCGTTCGGCTGGTGGGAGCGGCGCACACCCCATCCGATGCTGCCGCCCGCAATCTTCAGTGCCCGCAACTTCACCGTCGGCAACGTGGCGACCGTCTTCCTCTACGCGGGCATCACGCTCGGGATGCTTTTGGTGGCGCTGTTCGTACAGGAAGTCGGCCGGCTCTCGCCCGCTCAGGCAGGTCTGGCAACACTGCCGGTGCCCGTGCTGTCGTTCCTGCTGGCCGCCCGCTTCGGTGAACTGGCGGGCCGGCACGGACCCCGCCGCTTCATGGCGGTGGGGCCGGTGATCGCGGCGGCGGGCTTCGGATGGATGGCGCTGGCCCACGGCAACGTGTGGGTGCAAACCGTGCCGGGCCTGGTGCTGTTCGGGATCGGGCTGTCGGTCACGGTGTCACCGCTGACGGCCGCGATCCTTGCGGCGGTGGACCCGGCGCAGAGCGGCATCGGCTCGGCGATCAACAATACGGTGGCCCGGGTGGCGGGACTGATCGCGATCGCGTTCACCGCTGTGATCGTCGGCGACGCAATGAGTTTGGACGGTTTCCGCCGGGGCGTGCTGACCTCGGCGGCACTGCTGGTGATCGCCGGCATCGTATCGGCGGTCGGCATCCGCGACGACCGACGCGGTCGGTCCCCGGAGTCGGTCGCGACCGCGGCCTGCCGCGACCGCTAGGTCGACGACGACAGCACGGTCTTGCGCAATTCGTCTTCCACCTCGGGGGCGGCCACGAACAGCAGCTCGTCGCCGCCTTCGAGCGGTTCGTCGGCCTCCGGCACGATCACCCGCTGACCGCGCAGGATCGTCACCAGCGTGGCGTCGCGCGGCAGGACGAGCTTGCGCACCGGCCGTCCACCCCACGGGGTGTCGTCGGGCAGGGTGATCTCGACGAGATTGGCGTGGCCATGGCGGAACTGCATAAGCCGCACCAGGTCGCCGACGGCGACGGCCTCTTCCACCAGCGACGCCAGCATCCGGGGCGTGGACACCGCCACGTCGACGCCCCAAGAGTCGTCGAAAAGCCATTCGTTGCGGGGATCGTTGACCCGGGCCACGACGCGGGACACCGCGAACTCCGTCTTGGCCAGCAGGGACAGCACCACATTGGCCTTGTCGTCGCCGGTCGCGGCGACGACGACGTCGAAGTCGTGCAGGTGCACCGACTCCAGCAGGCTGATCTCACACGCGTCACCGAGCCGCCAGTGCGCCGCAGGGATCGCGTCGACGTCGAGGTGCTCGGCGTTGCGCTCGATGAGCGTCACCTCGTGCTCGCTCTCCAGAAGCTCGCGGGCGATGGACCGGCCGACCGCACCCGCGCCGGCGATCGCCACCTTGAGTCGTTTGTCACCCATGTCAGTGCCCCTCTTCGACGTCGGGGCCGGGCGGTAGCGCCGCGATGGCCAGCGCTTCGGCAGCGCGCCCGGACACCGCCGCGATGTAAACCTGGTCACCGGCCTGCAGGACGGTCTTGGGCTCGGGCAGGATGCCGGTGCCGAACCGGATCACGAAGGCCACCCGGGAACCGGTCGCCTCCTCCAAGGACGTCAGCCGGTGACCCACCCAGCCTTCGTGGAGCGCCACCTCGGCGACGGCCATCGTGCCGGTGGGGTCGCGCCACTTCGTCGTCTCGGTGTCGCGCACCAGCGCGCCCAGCAGCCGGTCGGTGGTCCAGGGCACGGTGGCCACCGTCGGGATACCCAGTCGCTCGTAGACCGCGGCCCGCTTGGCGTCATAGATGCGCGCGACGACGCGCTGCACACCGAACGTCTCACGCGCCACCCGCGCGGAAATGATGTTCGAGTTGTCCCCCGAGGACACCGCGGCGAACGCGTCGGCCTCTTGAATTCCGGAGCGCAGCAACACTTCCCGGTCGAAACCCATGCCCAGCACCCGCTCGCCGGAGAAGTCCGGCGACAGCCTGTGAAACGCCGTGGGATCCCGATCGATGATCGCCACTTCGTGGCCGATCCGCGACAGAGCGTCAGCGAGCGCCGCGCCGACGCGGCCGCACCCCATCACCACTACCCGCACCTGGTGTCCTCTCGACTTCGACATCCGCCGACCCGACCGTATGGGGAACGCTACAGCCAAACCGGCTAGCGCCTACTCTTGGCACTCGTGTCTAAGCTTTCGACCGCCGCGCGTCGGCTGGTCCTGGGGCAGCCGTTCCGCAGCGACAAGCTGAGCCACACGCTGTTGCCCAAGCGCATCGCCTTGCCGGTCTTCGCCTCCGACGCCATGTCGTCGGTGGCCTACGCGCCCGAGGAAGTCTTTCTGGTGCTCTCGGTGGCGGGCCTGTCCGCCTACGCGATGGCGCCGTGGATCGGAGTGGCGGTCGCGCTGGTCATGCTCGTCGTGGTCGCCTCCTACCGGCAGAACGTGCACGCCTATCCGTCCGGCGGCGGCGACTACGAGGTGGTCACCACCAACCTGGGTCCGACAGCCGGCCTGACGGTGGCCAGCGCCCTGCTGGTCGACTACGTGCTCACCGTCGCGGTCTCGATGGCCTCGGCGATGTCGAACATCGGGTCGGCCATCCCGTTCATCGCCCAGCACAAGGTGTGGTTCGCCGTGGCGGCGATCGTGCTGTTGACCGCGGCCAACCTGCGGGGCATCCGCGAGTCGGGCACCGCGTTCGCGATCCCGACCTACGCGTTCATCATCGGCATGTTCATCATGCTGATCTGGGGCTTTTTCCAGATCTATGTGCTCGGTGACAACCTGCAAGCCGAGTCGGCCAAGTTCTCGATGCACTCCGAACACGGCGACGTCATGGGCTTCGCGCTGGTGTTCCTTGTCGCGCGCGCCTTCTCATCGGGGTGTGCCGCGCTCACCGGTGTGGAGGCGATCAGCAACGGTGTGCCCGCGTTCCGTAAACCCAAGTCGAAGAACGCCGCAACCACGCTGCTGCTGCTGGGCACGATTGCGGTCGCCTTGTTGATGGGCATCATCGTGCTCGCCACCAAGATCGGCGTGAAGATCGCCGAACGGCCGGCCGAGCAACTCGGCGGCGCACCCGCCGACTACCACCAGAAGACGATGGTGGCCCAGTTGGCCGAAACCGTGTTCGCCGGCTTCCCGTTGGGTCTGTGGCTGATCACCGGTGTCACAGCGCTGATCCTGGTCCTGGCGGCCAATACCGCGTTCAACGGATTCCCGGTGCTGGGCTCGATCCTGGCTCAGGACCGCTACCTGCCACGCCAGCTGCACACCCGCGGTGACCGGCTGGCGTTCTCCAACGGCATCCTCTTCCTGGCGATGGCCGCCATCGCCTTCATCGTCGCCTTCCGGGCGGAGGTCACCGCGCTGATCCAGCTCTACATCGTCGGCGTGTTCGTGTCGTTCACCCTCAGCCAGATCGGCATGGTCCGGCACTGGACGCGACACCTGCGCACCGAGACCGATCCGCGCACCCGCCGCCACATGATGCGGTCGCGGGTGATCAACACGATCGGCTTCATTGCGACCGGTGCCGTGCTGATCGTCGTTCTGGTCACCAAGTTCGTCGCCGGTGCGTGGATCGCAATCCTGGCCATGTCCAGCCTTTTCATCTTGATGAAGGCGATTCACAAGCACTACGACACCGTGGCTCGTGAGCTCGCCGAGCAGGAGGCCGAGCAGGGCGATGTGGTCCTGCCCAGCCGCAACCATGCCGTCGTGCTCGTCTCCAAACTGCACATGCCGACGTTGCGCGCACTGTCCTATGCCAGAGCCACCCGGCCCGATGTGCTGGAGGCCATCACCGTCAATGTCGACGACTCCGAGACTCGGCAGCTGGTGCACAAGTGGGAAGACAGCGATATCACCGTCCCGCTGAAAGTTGTTGCCTCCCCGTACCGTGAGGTCACGCGTCCGGTGCTGGACTACGTCAAGCGGATCAGCAAGGAAGCCCCGCGCACGGTGGTGACCGTGTTCATCCCCGAATACGTGGTCGGCCATTGGTGGGAACAGGTGCTGCACAACCAGAGCGCGTTGCGACTCAAGGGCCGGCTGTTGTTCATGCCGAATGTGATGGTGACTTCGGTTCCGTGGCAACTGAATTCGTCGGAGCGAGTGCACGAGCTGCAGGCGCAGAACGCTCCGGGTGACGTGCGACGGGGCTTCTTGGAGTGACGCAATAGTGGGCCAGGGAGACACGGTCGAGCTGGAACTGCACACCGGCGCGGCCGCCAACGGGGGTAGCTGCGTGGCACGCCACGACGGCCGGGTGGTCTTCGTCCGCTATGCCCTGCCCGGCGAGGTGGTGCGGGCACGGGTGACCGGTGACCGCGGATCCTATTGGCACGCAGAGGTAATCGAGATCCTCGAACCCTCCGAAGACCGGGTGGAGTCGCTGTGCCCGATCGCCGGTGTCGACGGGGCCGGCTGCTGCGATCTGGCGTTCGCCGCCCCCGAGGCGGCCCGGGTGCTCAAGGGTCAGGTCGTGTCCAATCAGCTGGCCCGGCTCGGAGATTTCGCCTGGGACGGAGTGGCCGAACCGCTCGGTGACGGCGCGGCCGACGGCTGGCGCACCCGGGTGCGGCTCGACACCACCAGCGAGGGTCGCGTGGGGTTCCACCGCTATCACAGTTCGGAACTCGTCACCGATCTTGATTGCGCCCAACTGCCTGCCGGCATGCTCGACGGCCTCGCGGACATGACGTGGTCGGCCGGTGCGCACGTGCACGTGGCCATCGACGACAACGGCGACCGGCACGTCGTGCAGTCCGGCCCGCGGTCGGGGCGCAAGAGCAAGCCCTCGACCCGGGTCGTGGAGGGCAATTACGAAGCGGTGCAACGCGTCGGCGCCCGCGAGTGGCGGATACCGGTGACGGCCTTCTGGCAGGCGCACCGCGACGCGGCGCGTATCTACAGCGGGCTGGTCGGGCAGTGGGCGCGCCTGGAGCGCGGGATGACCGCGTGGGATCTGTACGGCGGTGCGGGCGTTTTCGCCGCGGTGCTCGCCGACGGTGTCGGGGACACCGGCGAGGTGATCACCGTCGACACCTCCCGCGGCTCGTCACGGTCGGCGCACGCGGCACTGGCCGACCTCGCCACCGTCTCGGTGGTCACCGACTCGGTGCGCCGGGCGCTGAGTACACAGCGACGCCGTGCCGATGTCGCCGTCCTGGACCCGCCGAGATCGGGCGCCGGCCGCGAGATCATCGACCACTTGGCGGACGCAGAGGTGCCCCGGGTGATCCACATCGGTTGTGAGGCAGCATCATTCGCACGCGACGTCGGGCTCTACCGTCAGCAGGGCTACACCGTGGAGGAGCTGCGGGTGTTCGACTCGTTCCCGCTCACCCATCACGTCGAGTGCGTGGCGGTACTGACGCGCTAGCGCGGGTATGCCTGCGCGATGCAGACGTTCCTGCCGTACGCCGAATTCGCATCGTCGGCGCGGGTGCTCGACGCGAAGCGGCTCGGCAAGCAGCGCGTCGAAGCCATCCAGGTGCTTCGCGCGCTGACCGTCCCCGGCTACGGCTGGCGGCATCACCCTGCCGCCGCGATGTGGGCGGGATACGAAGAGGCACTGGTCACCTACGGTCTCGACGTCTGCGCGGTGTGGTGTGCGACGGGCCGCGGTGACACCTGCGCTGCCACGCTCGTGGTGGACCTGACGCAGAACACCGGTCTCAGTTCGCCGCGCCCGCAGGCTGAACTCGCGGCGGCAGGGGAGCTGCCACCGTGGCTGGGCGACCACACCTTCCACCGCAGCCATCAGTCGGCGCTGCTGCGTAAGGATCCACTGCACTACGGCCCACACTTCCCCGGAGTACCGGACGATCTGCCGTACAGCTGGCCGGCGTCCGACCGGCAGCGCCGGGTGCCGCTGGACACGGTGAGATCCATCACCGGCCGCTAGAGTGGCTCCCCGGTGTGCCGGGAAGTCTGGTCGGCGGTTTTTTCTGTGCTCGTCGACAGTGGAGGGAAATCGTGGCCGACCGCAAGCCGTTGCTGCCCCGGGCGTTGTTCTCGCGCGGCTCGTGGTCGGAAACCTCCCGCATCAGCACGATCCTGCGCAGAGAGACCGTCGGCGGGGCGCTGCTGCTGGCGGCCGCCGCGATCGCCCTGATCTGGGCCAATTCCCCGTGGTCTGCCGCCTACCACCGGCTTGGCGGCCTCCACGTCGGCACCGACCGGCTCGGGCTGCACCTCGACCTGACCCTGGGCGGCTGGGCGGCCGACGGGCTGCTCGCGATCTTCTTCTTCGTCGTCGGCCTCGAGCTCAAGCGGGAGTTCGTCGCCGGCGATCTACGCGATCCCGGCCGCGCCGCGCTGCCGATCGCCGCCGCGGTGGGCGGCATGGTGCTGCCTGCGGTGATCTTCGTCGCATTCACGTTCCACGTCGGCGACGGCGCCACGCGGGGCTGGGCGATCCCGACGGCCACCGACATCGCGTTCGCGGTGGCGGTACTCGCGGTGCTCTCCACCCATCTACCGGGTGCGCTGCGGACATTCCTGCTCACGCTGGCCGTCGTCGACGATCTGCTGGCGATCACCGTGATCGCGGTGTTCTACACCGAGAAGATCAATCTCACCGCGCTGCTGGTCGCGTTGATCCCGCTGGCGCTGTTCGCGGTCCTGGTACAGCGGCGGATCCGGTCCTGGTGGCTGTTGCTTCCGCTGGCGGCACTCACCTGGGCGTTCGTGCACGAATCGGGTGTGCACGCGACGGTCGCGGGCGTTCTGCTCGGCTTCACGGTGCCCGTGGTGCGCAGCGTTGCGGCCGGCGGTCCGGACGCCGGCCCCGGGCTGGCCGAGCACTTCGAGCACCGAATACGCCCGGTGTCGGCGGGATTCGCGGTCCCGGTGTTCGCGTTCTTCGCCGCCGGTGTGACGTTCGGCGGCTATGACGGTTTGATAACAGCTCTGTCCGATCCGATCGCGATGGGCATCGTCGCTGCCCTGGTGATCGGCAAGACCGTCGGGGTGTTCGGCACCACCTGGTTACTGTCCGCGGTGACCCGGGCCAGTCTCGATTCGGCTTTGCGCTGGATCGACGTGTTCGGCATCTCCATGCTCGCCGGAATCGGCTTCACGGTATCCCTGCTGATCGGCGAATTGGCCTACGATCCGGGCTCCGAACGCCATGATGTGGTCAAGGTCGCTGTGCTCGCAGGGAGTTTGCTGGCCGCGATCCTCGCGGCGGTCGTGCTGCGCCTGCGCAACCGCCACTACCGCCTGGTCTGGGAGCTGGAGAACCGCGACGACAACCACGACGGTGTGCCCGACGTCTACGCGTCTGGACAGGACTGATCACTACGACGGTGCGTAGACTGGCCGAATGCTTGAACAGGTTCGCGGCCCCGCCGACTTGCAACACCTGTCCCAGGCGCAGCTGACCGAGCTGGCTGCCGAGATTCGCCAGTTCCTGATCCACAAGGTCGCTGCCACGGGCGGCCACCTCGGGCCCAATCTCGGTGTGGTCGAGCTGACGCTGGCCCTGCACCGGGTCTTCGACTCTCCGCACGACCCTATCCTTTTCGACACCGGCCACCAGGCCTACGTCCACAAGATGCTCACCGGCCGTGCCGCCGAGTTCGACTCGCTGCGCAAGAAGGACGGCCTGTCGGGTTATCCCGCGCGGGCCGAGAGTGAGCACGACTGGGTCGAATCCAGCCACGCGTCGGCGGCCCTGTCCTACGCCGACGGCCTCGCGAAGGCTTTCGAGCTGACCGGCCACCGCAACCGCCACGTCGTGGCCGTTGTCGGCGACGGCGCACTCACCGGCGGTATGTGCTGGGAAGCGCTGAACAACATCGCCGCCGCCAAGCGGCCGGTGATCATCGTCGTCAACGACAACGGCCGCTCGTACGCACC
Source organism: Mycolicibacterium crocinum (assembly GCF_022370635.2). The sequence continues at coordinate 2,547,872 of NZ_CP092362.2, forward strand.
GACCATCGGCGGCCTGGCCGACCATCTCGCCGGGCTACGGCTGCAGCCGGGCTACGAGCGGGTGCTGGAGCGCACCCGGGTCGCCGTGCGCGGTATGCCGGTCATCGGCGAAGCCTGCTATCAGGCCATGCACAGCGTGAAGGCCGGCATCAAGGACGCGCTGGCGCCACAGGTGCTGTTCACCGACCTCGGCTTGAAGTACGTCGGCCCGATCGACGGCCACGACGAACACGCCGTGGAGACCGCACTGCGGTACGCGCGCGGCTTCAAGGCACCCGTGATCGTGCACGTGGTCACGCGCAAGGGCATGGGTTACGCGCCGGCCGAGAACGACGAAGCCGAGCAGATGCACTCGTGCGGCGTGATCGACCCCGACACCGGGCTGGCCACCAAGTCGGCCGCCCCCGGCTGGACGTCGGTGTTCTCCGACGCGCTGATCTCGTATGCCACCAAGCGGCGCGACATCGTCGCGATCACCGCGGCGATGCCCGGCCCGACCGGGTTATCGGCGTTCGGTGAACGCTTCCCGGACCGGCTTTTCGACGTCGGCATCGCCGAGCAGCATGCGATGACCTCGGCGGCCGGGCTGGCGATGGGCGGCCTGCACCCGGTAGTGGCGATCTACTCGACGTTCCTCAACCGCGCGTTCGACCAGATGATGATGGACGTCGCGCTGCACAAACTGCCGGTCACCATGGTCCTCGACCGTGCCGGCATCACCGGTAACGACGGCGCCAGCCACAACGGCATGTGGGACCTCTCGATCCTGGGGATCGTTCCGGGGATGCGGGTGGCCGCGCCGCGCGACGGCGCCCGGCTGCGGGAGGAACTCGGCGAAGCGCTCGAGGTCAACGACGGTCCGACCGCGATTCGCTTCCCGAAAGGTGAAGTCGGCGAGGACATTCCGGCGCTCGAGCGGGTGTCCGGTCTCGACATCCTGGCGCGGCCGGCCGAGGGTTTGAGCAACGACGTCCTGCTCGTCGCGGTGGGCTCGTTCGCGCCGATGGCACTGAAAGTCGCACAGCGACTGCGTAATCAGGGCATCGGGGTGACGGTGGTCGATCCCCGCTGGGTGCTTCCGGTACCCGACGCGATCGCACCCCTGGCCACGTCCCACAAGCTGCTGGTGACGATCGAGGACAACGGTGTGCACGGCGGAGTCGGCTCGGCGGTGTCGGCCGCGTTGCGTGCCGCCGACATCGATGTGCCGTGCCGCGATCTCGGTGTACCGCAACAGTTCCTCGACCACGCCGGCCGCGGTGAGGTGCTCGAGGAGATCGGCCTGACCGAGCAGAGCATCGCCCGTCAGGTCACCGGGTGGGTGGCCGCACTCGGCACGCTCGAGGACACCGTCAGCGATTCCGCCGAGAAGACGAACTGAGTCAATCCGCTTCGGCGGCAGGTGAACTCAGCGCTTCGGTGAGTACTGGCACGACCAATGCGCGCTGCCATGTCCTCGCTCCGCCGTCGCGCAGGAACGTGTCGACCGCTCCGCGGACGTTATTGGTTTCCTGCCAGTCCCAGCACAGCCTGCGAATGAGTTCGGGGGAGACCAGGTTCTCCGTGGGGACGTGCACCCGCTCGGAGAGCTCGGACAGGCGCGCACGCGCGGCGTCCAGGCGTGCGGCGGCCTCGGGTTTGCGTTTGGCCCAGCGCACCGCGGGCGGCGGACCGTTCTGCGGTTCGGCGCTGTCGGGCGGATCGGGGTTGGTGCGGGCCGACTCCAGAGCGGCCAGCCAGACGTGGGCGCTCCGGCGCTGTTTGTGCCCGCCGAAGATCGGCAGCTTGGTCAGCTCCTCGACGGTCTTCGGGTCGGCCACGGCCGCGGCGATGATCGCCGAATCCGGCAGGATCCGTCCCGGGGCGATGTCCCGGCGGCGGGCGATCTGATCGCGCACGGTCCAGAGTTCGCGCACCGCGGCCAGCGCCTGGCGGTTGCGAACCTTATGGATACCTGACGTCCGCCGCCACCGGTCGCGGCGGGTCACCGTCGGCTCGGCGGACCGGAGATATTCGAATTCCTCTGCGGCCCAATCGGATTTGCTCTGTTCGGCCAGCTCGCCGGCGATCGCCTCGCGCAGCTCCACCAGCACCTCGACGTCGAGCGCGGCGTAGTTCAGCCAGGCGTCCGGCAGTGGGCGTTTGGACCAGTCCGCCGCGCCGTGACCCTTGGCGAGACCGAGCCCGAGTAGGCGCTGCACCATCGCCGCCAGGTTCACCCGCTCGAAACCGGCAAGGCGGCCTGCCAATTCGGTGTCGTAGAGCGCCGGCGGCCGCATCCCCACCTCGGCCAGACACGGCAGGTCCTGGTCGGCGGCGTGCAGGATCCACTCGTCTTCGGCCAGCACCTCGGCCACCGGCCGCAGCACGTCGATCGGGCTGCTGCCGTGGTTGACCGGGTCGATCAGTACGGTTCCCGCGCCGGTGCGCCGGATCTGGATCAGGTAGGCGCGGTTGGAGTAGCGGAAACCCGACGCGCGTTCGGCGTCGACGGCGAATGGCCCGGTGCCCTTCGCGAGTTGATCGGCGGCGCGGGCGATCTCGTCGACGCTGACCGACACCGGTGGCACGCCCTCGGACGGGCACAGCAGGGGAGTCGCTTCGGGGGCTTCGTCGGCTGCGGCATCGGGCGCCGCGTCCGCGGCGTCATCGTCGTATTCGGACATGTCAGGCGCGTGAGCGAGAACCCAGGTCCGTCACTCCCACGGGCGGCAGGCCCGCAGCGTGTTCGAGGACCTCGCAGAATGCCTGGACATGAGTGTCGAGCGCCATGGTGGTGGCCGTCCACGACGCACGCATCTCGAGCTGATGCGCGCGTGGGGGGCCGGAGATGTCGCCGTACCGCACCGAGGTGGTGGCCGTGACGGTTCCGCCGAGGGCGGTGACGTGCTCGGAGCGACTGTCGAGCGCGTCGACCAGCCAGCTCCAGGCGACCTCGGGAAGCAGCGGGTCGACGGCCTCACTGGAATCAAGATCGGCCTGGATGTAGGCGACCAGGCGCATGGTGCCGTCCCAGGCTTCCGAGCCGTCGGGATCGTGCAGCAGGATCAACCGGCCGAAGGCATCGCCGTCGGAGGTCTCCGGGACGATGTCGGAGTCGGGGTGCTTGACCTCGGCGCCCAGCGCATAGCTGTACGGCGCGAGGCGTTGGGGTGGACGGATGGGACCGAGTTCGATCTCCGCCCGTACCTGGGCGGTGTTCATCGCCGCCACCGCCTCGCGGAAAAGCGCGGGTTCCGCAGTGGTCACGCCAAATGACGCTAGCCCTATCGTCGAGGTCGAGGGGGCAGGCGCGCCGATTTGGTGCCATCAGGGCTCGTGGGCTGGGCGCGCGGGCTCGTGGGAACATGGACGCGATGAGTACCCGTCGCCAGCTGCCCGAGGCGCCCTACCTGGCTGCCGCCACTGGCCGCAAACCCAGCCACGTCCCGGTGTGGTTCATGCGCCAGGCCGGCCGATCGTTACCCGAGTACCGCGAGCTGCGGGCCAAGAACACGATGATGCAGGCCTGCTTCGACCCGGCCCTGATCAGTGAGATCACCCTGCAGCCGGTGCGCAGGCATGGGGTGGACGCGGCGATCCTGTTCTCCGACATCGTGGTGCCGATGCGGGCCGCGGGCATCGAACTTGACATCGTCCCCGATGTCGGCCCGGTCATCGACAACCCGGTGCGGACCGCGGCCGATGTGGCGGCTCTGAAAGGTCTTGAGTTGCAGCGGGTCAGCGCGGTCTCCGACGCGGTGGCGACGCTGGTCGGCGAACTCGGTGAGGTGCCGTTGATCGGGTTCGCCGGCGCCCCGTTCACACTGGCCTCCTATCTGGTCGAGGGCGGGCCGAGCAAGCTGCACGAGCGGACCAAGGCGATGATGTTCGCCGACCCGTCGACATGGCACGCGCTGATGGGGTTGCTGACGGATCTGACGATCGCCTTCCTCAAGGTTCAGCTCGACGCCGGCGTCGACGCCATCCAGGTGTTCGATTCGTGGGCGGGCACGCTGTCGCTGGCCGATTACCGCACCCATGTGCTGCCGCACAGCTCCCGCGTCTTCGCCGCTCTGGCCGACTACCGGGTGCCGATGACGCACTTCGGGGTGGGCACCGCCGAGCTCCTGGGCGCCATGGGGGAGGCCGGCGCGACCGTCGTGGGCGTCGACTGGCGTACCTCGCTGGCCGATGCGGCGCTGCGGGTCGGTCCGAATGTGGCGTTGCAGGGCAACCTGGACCCGGTCGTGCTGCTGGCCGGCTGGCCGGTGGTCGAGCAGGCCGCGCGCTCGGTGGTCGACGATGGACGCCTGGCGGTCGACGCCGGCGCCGCCGGGCACATCTTCAATTTGGGGCACGGCGTCCTGCCGGCGACCGACCCGGGGCTGCTGACAGACTTGGTGCATCTGGTGCATTCGTTGTGAGGTATTGCGTTGTCGGGGGCGGCATTTCGGGCTTGGTCGCGGCCTATCGACTGCGCGTGCTGGCCGGCCCCGACGCCGAGATCACGGTGTTCGACCCGGCTGACCGGCTCGGCGGCATCCTGCGCACCGAACGGATCGCGGGCCAGTCGATGGATATCGGCGCCGAGGCGTTCGTGGTGCGCCGCCCCGAGGTGCCGGCGCTCCTGAGTGAGCTGGGCCTGGCCGGCCGTCAGATCAGCACCACCGGCGTCCGCCCGACCATCTACAGCCAGGGGCGCCTGCATCCGCTGCCGCCCGACACCGTCAACGGCATCCCGACCTCCGCGGCCTCGGTGACCGGCCTGGTCGACGACGCGACGATCGCGCAGATGGCCGCCGAACCGAGCCGGCCCCTGCACTGGCAGGCCGGCGCCGATCCGGCGGTCGGCGCCGTGGTCGCCGACCGGTTCGGCGAGCAGGTCGTCGCCCGCTCGGTGGACCCGATGCTGTCCGGCGTGTACGCCGGTTCGGCGGCCACCATCGGCATCCGCTCCGCGGTGCCGACGCTGGCCGCCGCCCTCGACGCGGGGGCCACCAGCCTGACCGACGCCGGGCGGCGTGCGCTGCCGGGCAGCACGCGCGGTCCGGTATTCGGTGCGATCGACGGTGGCTACCAGGTGCTGCTGGACACATTGGTGACGCGCAGCCGGCTGCGCTGGGTACCGACGTCGATACAGCACATCGCCCCCGACGGGACCGGCTGGAATCTATGCGATGACGAGGGCCAGCACTGGCGTGCCGACGGGGTGATCGTGGCGGTGCCGGCCCCGCGGTTGGCGCCGCTGGTCGCCGACGTCGCGCCCAACGCCGCGGCGGCGGCCGCCCGGATTCCGGTCGCCTCGGCGGCGGTGCTGGCACTGGCCGTCCCCGGCGGTACGCCGCTGCCCGCGCAGTCCGGTGTGCTGGTTGCCAGTGGAGAACCGTTGCACACCAAGGCGATAACGCTGTCCACCCGCAAGTGGGGGACGCGCGGCAATGCCGAGTTGCTGCGGCTGTCGTTCGGGCGGTTCGGTGACGAGATTGCCCGAACGACCTCCGACACCGATCTGCAGTCCTGGGCGCTGGCCGATGTGTTGACCGTGTTCGGTATCGCGGTGGACCCGGTCGATGTCCGGGTGCACCGCTGGTTGGACGCGATGCCGCAGTACGCCCCCGGCCACCGCGAGCTGGCCGCCGAGCTGAGGGCCGGGCTGCCGCCCACGCTGGCGATTGCGGGCAACTATCTGGACGGCATCGGGGTGCCCGCCTGCGTGGGGGTGGCGGGCCGCGCCGCCGAGGCTGTGGCGGCTGCCACCATCCGCCGATAGCGGCAGGGGCGCGTGGCACGATGGTGCCATGGCCAAACTGGACTTCGACGAGCTCAACGCCACGATCCGCTACGTGATGTTCTCGACCTTCGCGGCGGAGCCGGGCGAATTGGGCTTTGACGAAGAGTCCCGCGCCGCGATCGCCGACGAGACCGCGACCTTCCTCAAACAGCAGGAGGACAACGGCGTCGTCGTGCGCGGCATCTACGACGTCGCGGGTCTGCGCGCCGACGCCGACTTCATGTTCTGGACTCACGCCGAGCGGATCGAGTCCCTGCAGGCGACCTACAACGACTTTCGCCGCACCACCACGCTGGGCCGGGCCGTGACCCCGGTGTGGAGCGCCGTCGCACTGCACCGGCCTGCCGAGTTCAACAAGAGTCACATCCCGGCCTTCCTGGCCGGCGAGGAGCCGGGCAACTACGTCTGCGTCTACCCGTTCGTCCGTTCGCTGGACTGGTATCTGCTGCCCGACGATGATCGCCGCAAGATGCTCGCCGACCACGGTATGGCGGCCCGCAGCTACAAGGACGTGCGCGCCAACACGGTGCCGGCCTTCGCGCTCGGCGACTACGAGTGGATTCTGGCTTTCGAGGCTCCGGAGCTGTATCGCATCGTCGACCTGATGCGTGACCTGCGGGCCACCGAGGCCCGTCGGCATGTGCGCGAGGAGACTCCGTTCTTCACCGGTCCGCGGATCGGCGTCGAAGAGTTGGTCGCCAAGCTTCCGTAGCAAACGCACCTGCCAAGTCCCTGTTCGGCAGCCCCGAGTTCGCTACGATTGCGGCACCGCGAGTTCTGGACGGCCGACACACGATCGGGGGCCCGAGTGAGAGGGCTGAGGACGAAGCAGGCCATAGCCTTGGTCGCCGGCCTTGCCCTGTGCGTCCTGCCGATCTGGCTTGTGGTGACACTCGCCTATTGGTTGAGCGGGTCGCATATGTCGCTCGCCACCGGCGCCGACAACCTGATGATCGCGCTGGCCGCCGTTGCCACAGTGGCCGCGGCCATGACCGCCAGGACCAATCGCGGCCGGGTACGAATCGCATGGGTCACAACGTCAATCGGTCTCGGTTCGTTCACCCTCGGCGCCGTTCTCTGGCTCTTCTATCGGCTGTTCCAGGTCGAGCATCCCTACCCCTCGATTGCGGACATCGCGTATCTCGTGTTGCCCATTGCTGTCGCGATCGCGTTGCTGCTGCTCTCGTCCGGGTTCAGTCGCGCATCGAGGACCAGGTTGGTCGTCGACGCGCTTGTCGTCGCCGGGTCGTTCACCATCGTCGGCTGGATCACCGTGCTGGATGAGGTCGGGAAGGCCGCCCCGGACGACCGGCTCAAAGTGGCTATCTCCGCCAGCTACCCGGTGCTGGACGCGGCTGTCCTCACCATCGGTGTCCTGGTCGTGATGCGTGCCCAAGGCGGGCAGCGCCGGACTCTGGCCCTGATGACGTCGGCAATGCTGGCTATCGCGATCTCCGACGGCGCATTCGTTTACCTGACAGCGACGCAGCAGCCGACGGCTGATGCGCTTCTCTACCTGGGATGGCTCGGCGGGCTGGGATTGTTCGTCGCTGCGGCTGTCACCGGACGCGGCTTCGCCCATCGGGACGTTGTTGTCGCGCAACCGGTTTCCTGGACGTCCGTGTGGCTGCCGTTCGTGCCGCTGTTGTTGGCCAGCGCGGCGGTGTACACCGAGTCTCCCGAGGAGATCAGGGCGGGGCCGATACCGGTCATCGGGATCGTGCTGTTGCTGGCGTTCAGCGCGCGGCAGCTTCTGGTGATGAGCGAGAACCGCACTCTGCTCGCGACGGTGGCCGAGCAGGCGCTGCGCGATCCGTTGACCGGTGTCGGCAACCGAATCGTGTTCCGCGACCGTCTGAATCACGCCATGCAGATGCGTCAACGTGAAGGCTTGTCGGTCGGGGTTCTTGTCATGGATCTCGACGACTTCAAGGTGGTCAACGACACCCTCGGTCACCCAGTCGGTGACGAGCTACTCAGTCTGGTCGCCGACCGTATCGTCGCCAGTGTGCGAGCCGGTGACACGGTGGCGCGCCTGGGCGGTGACGAGTTCGCGGTCTTGATCGAGGGCCGGGTGGACAATTCGCAGCTGATCGCCCACCGTGTGGTCGAGGCGTTCGACGAGCCGTTCATCGTCGACGGGCAGGATCTGCTGATCCGGCCCAGCGTCGGACTGGCGGTCGCCGAGCAGGACGAACCCGACCTGCTCGCCGAGGATCTGCTCAAGCGTGCGGACATCGCGATGTATTCGGCCAAGCGGTCCCGCAGTGGTGGTGTGCACCTCTTCAACTCGGAGATGCTGCTGGTGGAGACACCGGACAGTGATCTGTTCGCCAGCGGGCCGATGCCGGCGTCCCGCACGGGCGCCGGAACGATCCGGTTGCTGGGCGAGCTCCGTCAGGCCATCGACCACCTCGAACTCACCCTGGTGTACCAGCCGAAGTTCGACCTCAACACCGGCTCGATCGTGGGGGTGGAGGCGCTGGTGCGCTGGCCGCATCCCCGGCGCGGTCTGCTGTCGCCCGACGAGTTCCTCCCCCTCGTGCGCCGCTACGGGCTGATGGGCTCGATCACCGATCTGGTGGTCAATCAGGCCCTCGACGACGTCGTGCGCTGGAATGCCGATTCGCTGGAAGTGCCGACGGCGGTCAACCTCTTCGCGCCGTCGATGGCCGACCTACGGTTGCCCGGCAAATTCGCGACGGCGCTGGCTGACCGCGACCTGAGTCCGTCGCAGCTGACCGTCGAGATCACCGAGGACCTGTTCCTCGACAACATGGACCGCACCAAGACGGTGCTGGATCAATTGCGGCAGAACGGAATTCGGATCGCCATCGATGATTTCGGCAGTGGGTATTCGGCGCTGTCGTACATGCGGGATCTGACTGTCGACGAGATAAAGCTGGACCGCCACTTCATCGCGCCGATCCCCGCCGACCGGCGGGCGGCCGCCGTGGTGCGGGCAGTCCTCAATCTGGCCGGTGAGCTGGGGTTGACCACCGTCGCCGAAGGCATCGAGACCGCGACTACAGCAGACTGGCTTCGACAGCACGGCTGCAACATCGGGCAGGGCTACTACTTCAGCCCGCCGTTGACGGCCGACAAATTACGCGACGTGTTGATCAGGTGCAGGGAATCCGGTGCCCGTGAGACGTTGGCCTGCCCGGTCCGGCGTGGCTCGAGCCACTGGTCAGATGCTGATGTTCCCCAAATCGAGCTGATGCCCTAGCTAGACTGACGGCGCCGTCAGATAATGCGTTGGGGGCGTGGGGAGGGGGCTCGAGATGCCCAGGACTTCCTATGTCGCTGTTGGTGCGGCGGCCGTCTTTGCCGCGTTTCTGGTGTTGATTCTGGGTGACTGGTCATTCGGCCCACATCTGTCGCTCATCGACGATCTCGTCTTCGTGGCGATGTCGGTTCCGCCTGTCGCCTTCTCGCTGCTGACGGCGCGGGCGGTCGAGGGCCGAACGCGACTGGCATGGCTGTCCCTGGCCGTCGGCTTACTCGGGTGGGGTATCGGAGAAGCGCTCTGGGCGTACTACGAAATACGCCTGCACGAGGTCCCGTTCCCCTCGATCGCCGACGCCGCATATCTGGTGTTCCCGGTCGGTGCCTGCGTGGCGCTGCTGCTGTTCCCGGTCGGACATACCACCCAATCGCGGTGGCGGCTGTTTCTCGACGGGATGATCGTCGCGGGATCGTTGTTCCTGGTGAGTTGGGTGACGATTCTGGCGCCGCTCTACCACTCCGACCAGTCGGATCGGTTGGCATTCATTGTCTCCCTTGCCTATCCGATATCGGATCTGGTGATCTTCACGGTCGCCGGGGTGGTCCTGGTGCGGGTGAGTGGCCCCTACCGGCTGTCGCTGACCTTGCTGACGTTGGGATTGGCCTGTTTTGCGTTGTCCGACAGCGCTTTTGTCTATCTGGCTGCCAAGGGTGAGTATGCCTCCGGCAATGTCATCGACATCGGCTGGGCGGCAGGCCTTTTGCTCATTGCCGTGGCCGCGGCGGCAGGTCGTCAGGGTGCGTACGAGCACGGCAGTGCGGTGGCCCTGCCCGGGTGGGCATCGGTGTGGCTGCCGTTCGCTCCGCTGATCCTGGCCGGGCTCGTTCTGGCCGCAAAACCCGCGCCACTGCTCGAGTCTCGGGTGGTCTTGGTGGTGACGGCACTGCTGGTGGTAATCGTCATCGCTCGCCAATTCGTGTCGGTGGGCGAGAGCCGACGGTTGGTGGCCACGGTCGTCGACCAGGCACTGCACGATTCGCTGACCGGGCTGGCCAACCGCGCGCTGTTCAACGAACGCCTCGCGCAGGCGATGCGGATGCACGAGCACGAGGGGCTCCCGCTGGCCGTGGTGGCGGCGGACCTCAATGACTTCAAACTGGTCAACGACAACCTCGGTCATCTGGTCGGTGACGATCTGCTGATCGGAGTTGCCCATCGGCTGCTGAACTGCGTGCGCGCCGGCGACACGGTTGCCCGGGTCGGCGGTGACGAGTTCGCGGTGCTAGTCGACGGCGGTGCCGAGACGGCCGAAGGTGTCGGTCACCGCGTCGTCGAAGCATTCGAGGAACCGTTCCTGCTCAGCGGTCACGAGCTGCTGATCAGGCCCAGCATCGGACTGGCGGCGGCCGAGCCGGATGAACCGGACCTGTCCGTCGAGCAGCTGCTCAAGCGTGCCGACATCGCGATGTACACGGCCAAGCGGTCACGGGCCAGCGCTGTGCAAACGTATTCCCCCGAAATGCAGCTGCTCGCCGATGCCGACGACAAGCGACTGTTCGGCGCACCACCGCCGCAGCCCGGTCTCGGGGCCGCTGCGGCGATCCAGCTCCTCGGCAAGCTGCGGGTGGCCATCGAGCACGGTGAACTCACACTGGTGTATCAGCCGAAGTTCGATCTGCGCACGGGCGAGATCGTCGGTGCCGAGGCGCTGCTGCGCTGGCCGCAGCCGGACGGCTCTGTGCTGGCCCCGGACCAGTTCCTGCCCCTGGTCCGCCGGCACGGGCTGATGGGCTCGGTCACCCAACTGGTGATCGGCAAAGCGCTCGACGACGCCCGGTCGTGGCACCGGGCCGGAGCTGACGTCTCCGTGGCGGTCAACCTCTTCGCGCCGTCGGTGGCCAACGTCGATCTGCCGGAGACGATCGCACACGCGCTGGCCGATCACGGCCTGCGCCCGTCCGCTCTGACCGTCGAGATCACCGAGGAGCTGTTCATGGACAGCACGGAGCGGACGCGTACTGTGCTGGAAGAGCTGCGGCACAACGGGATTCGAATCGCGATCGACGACTTCGGCAGTGGCTATTCCGCGCTGTCCTATCTGCGCGACCTGCCGATCGACGAGGTCAAGCTCGACCGCACCTTCATCGCTTCGATCCTGATCGACCAACGGGCGGCCGCGGTGGTGCGGGCGGTGGTCGACCTCGCCCATGTGCTGGGGTTGACGGTCGTTGTGGAAGGCGTCGAGGACGAACAGACCGCGGCACTGGTGCGCGAACTCGGGTGCGATATCGGCCAGGGCTTCTTCTACGCGCTTCCACTACCGCCGGACGAGTTGCTGGAAAGGGTCAAGACTGCCGTTTCCGGTTCTCTGCAGGGGCGGCGTTGCTAACGTAACACTGCTGTAAAAGCCGTCTTCGCCGAAACATTCGCGGCAGTGAACGTGGCGGTGAGGGGGTGGTATGCGCAACGGAAGGGCTGCCGTCTTCATCGCTGCCGCCGGTGCCGCGATCGCCATGTGGCTCATCGGAGACTGGGTGCCGCCGGCCGCGCTCAACCGAGTCAACAACGTCCTCTTCCTCGTCGCCCCGTGGCTCGCCGCAGGCAGCGTCGCCTGGGCCGCATGGAAATCGACCGGTCGCCAACGGGCGGCGTGGCTGTGCTTGTTGGTCGGCGTCATCGGTTGGGCGGTAGGCGCGGCATCGGTCATTTATTTCGAGGCGCTCCTCACCGGTCGCGTGTTGTCCAGCAGCCAAACGTGGCCGTTCGTCCTGTTCCCGCTGGGGTGCGGTGCGGCGCTGCTGCTGTTTCCCACCGGGCTGACGAAGCGCTACGTGGGCCGGTTCCTGCTCGACGGTGCCATTGTGGCCGGGTCGTTCTTCCTGATGTTCTGGTTGCTGGTAATGGACGAGGCCTACAAGGTCAACGGCGGTGATCAGCTGGTCCAGTTCCTGCCTGCCATTTTCGCCGCCCTGGAGATCGCCGTTCTGACGCTGGCGTTGCTGCTCATTTTCCGCGGTCCGCCTGAGCTTCGCGGTACGTTGGCGCTGCTGACCGCAGGACTGCTCTGCGTCATCTTGTCGGACAGCGTGTACACCTACATCTCGATCCAGCGCGCGTACGAACACGGCACGCTCGTGGACACCGGCTGGATCGCCGGGATGCTGCTGATCACCATCGCCGCGCTCACCGCGCGGCAGGCCACGACACCGGTTCCGAAGGCACGAATGGAGTCGGCTTGGGCATCGGTATGGCTACCGGGGCTGACCACGGTCCTGGTCATTGCGGCGGCGGCGACAGAACCCATGGAGGACTTGACCGCTCGCCCGGTGATGGTGCTCGGTGCCTGTCTCGCGTGCGCGATCTTCACCCGCCAGTTCCTCGCGATCAGCGACAACCAGCGGCTTCTGGCGGAGATGGCCGATCAGGCGCTGCGGGATCCGCTCACCGGGGTGGCCAACTACACCGGATTCAACGACCGGCTGGCCGAGGTGATGGAACGTCGGGAGCGCGACCGGGCACCGGTGGCGCTGATGGTGCTGGACCTCAACGACTTCAAGCTCGTCAACGACAGCTACGGCCACCCCGCGGGGGACCGGCTGCTGATGTTGGTGGGGGACCGGATCACCCGCGCCGTGCGCCCCGATGACACGGTGGCGCGCCTCGGCGGCGACGAGTTCGCAGTCGTCATGACCGGACCCGTCGACGATTCCGAGCGGGTGGGGGCCCGCGTGGTGGACGCCTTCACCGCGCCGTTCATGGTCGACGGGCACGAACTGGCAATCAGGCCGAGTGCCGGTCTGGCCCTCGCCAAGGCCGACGATCCGGGGCTGGACGCCGAAACCCTGCTGAAACAGGCTGATACCGCGATGTATTCGGCGAAGTGGGCGGGGTCGGGCGGGGTGCACCTGTTCACTCCCGAGATGGCCTCGACGCGGGTGGACCGGGAGTTGTTCCGCACCACCGACGTACCCGAACGCAGCGGATCGGCGGTGCTGACCCTGCTGAGCGATCTTCGGCACGCGGTCAACCGCGGCGAGCTCACGCTGGTCTATCAACCTCAATTCCGGTTGAGTACCGGCGATCTCGTGGGTTTCGAAGCCCTGGTCCGTTGGCCGCAACCGGACGGCAGCGTGCTCATGCCGCTGGACTTCCTGCCGATGGTCCGCCGCAACGGGATGATGGACGAGGTGACCGACCTCGTGCTGGGCAAGGCCTGTGAGGACTGCGCTGAGTGGCGGGCGACCGGGATCGAGGCCTCGGTTGCCGTGAACCTGTTCGCCCCGCTCCTGGCCGATGCGACCGTGCCGGGCCGCGCCGCGGCCGCCCTCTCGGCGAGTGGCCTTCCGCCCTCGCAGCTGACGATCGAGGTCACCGAGAATATGGTGCTCGGTGACCTCGCTCAGACCCGGCACGTGCTGAATCAGCTACGCGAACAACACATTCGGGTGGCCATCGATGATTTCGGCACCGGATATTCGACGCTGTCGTATCTGCGGGACCTACCCAACGACGAAGTCAAACTGGACCGGTACTTCGTCGCGCCGGTGCTGACCGATCCCACCGCGGCGGCCGTTGTGGTCGCTGTGGTCAATCTCGCGCACACGCTCGGGATGACCACGGTGGCCGAAGGCGTCGAGAACGCGCAGACGGCGGCGTGGTTGCAGAAGCACGGCTGTGATATCGGGCAGGGCTACTTCTACGGCGCGCCCATCGACTTCGACACGGTGCTGGAACGCTTCGGGCCCCGGCGGACGGCTACTCCTCGGACGGCACCAGCTTCAGCGAAATCGAATTGATGCAGTAGCGCTGATCGGTGGGCGTCGGGTAACCCTCGCCGCTGAACACGTGACCGAGGTGGCTGTGGCAGTTCGCGCACAGCACTTCCACCCGGTGCATGCCGAGGGTGTCATCCGGACGCAGGATCACCGCTTCGGAGTGCGACGGGTCGAAGAACGACGGCCAGCCGCAGTGCGACTCGAATTTCTCTGTGCTGCGGAATAATTCGGTGCCGCACGCCCGGCAGACGTACACGCCTTCGGTCTTGGTGTCGGTGTACTCGCCGGTGAAGGGGCGCTCGGTGCCGGCCTCGCGGAGTACGGCGTACTCGGCCGGGTTCAGCCGTTTGCGCCACTCGTCGTCGGTCAGTTCGAGCTTGGGGGCTGGGATCGAACTCATGGGTTCACGTTACCGCGGGGGTGCGGGGTCGGCTGCCCGCATCCACGGCGGATCGATGCCGTCGGCCAGCCGGTCCTCGGCCTTGGCGTCGGCATAGCGGTAATACAGCACGCAGAACACCACGACCAGCATCAGCGACCAGCCGTAGGTGATCTTCATGTACTCCAAGAAGCGTCCCGTCGTCGGCCAGCGCCACATCAGCCAGCGGTCCATCGTCAGGAACCCGTAGGTGGCGAGCCAGGCCGGCCAGTTGCGCACTACCGAATTCGGCAGCACGACGGTCATCAGGAACGGGAACAGCATCATCGAGTAGTAGCCCTGGGCCAGCGAGAGCACCAGCCACGACGCGATCAGCAGAACGCCCGACGAGGTGAGCATCCAGAACAGCGGGTCGCGGTGCTTGTAGTAGCGGTGCAGCAGCCACAGGCTCGCTACGGCGAGCACCAGGAAGACCACGCGCAGCAGCAGGATCAGCCACGTCGGCAGCCCGTAGTACACCCCGTTGCCCAGGACCGAGCTGTTGAAGTAGTCGCGGGTGGAGAAGATGTACGGCAGGGTGCGCTCGACGAAATTCATCGGATCGGCCACCAGCGGCCACGCCGCCAGGTTGAACACCACCGGCACGGCGATCGCGGCGACGATTGTCCGCCACTGCTTGTTCAACAGCGGCAGCAGCAACAGAACCCCGAGCACCGGCTTGACCACCAGTGACAGCCCGATCACCACGCCCGCCCACCACTGATGACTGACCTTGCCGTCGAGCAGCCAGCGGAAGAACAGCACCTCGCACAGCAGGATGCAGCCGTTGATGTTGGTGAACACCAGCGTGTTGGTCACCGACTCGGTGCAGAACATGGCCAGCAGCAGCGCGGGCAGCGCCACCGAGCTCAGCGGAAACTTGAACAGCCGGACCAGCAGGCACGCGGCGATGATCATGGCCACGGTGTTGAAGAACACGAACCAGTTGTGCGAGGCGAAGACCGGCAGATAGCCGAACGGCGCCATCAGCAGGGTGCCGCCGGGCGGATACAGATAGTGCGGGTCGACGTGGTCGAAGTGTTCGTTGTAGATGTCGAGGCCGCGGCGGAAGTTCGACACCGCCCGGTAGACGGGTCCGAAGTCGTCGGTGATGTAGCCGTTGGACGACAGCACATAGCTGCGGTGGATGATCGACATGATTGCGATGGGCCACAGCACCGACCGCAGAATCGCCGACGTGCTGGGCGGGCTGGTCCGAGGGCGGAATGCGGCCAGCAGGCCGGATCGCGATGAGTCAGCTAGCGCCACGTCGGAACCGTACACCGACCGGCTGCATCAGATGCTCAGGCAGGGCAGTAGGTGTCGGTCGGGGGCATGTTGCCGCTGTCCAGATAGCTCATCATCGGCGGCAGCGCGCAGGCGGTGTAGATGCTGGCTCCGTGGCCGATGCCCTGCCACATCACCCGCTTGCTGGCCGCGCCGGCGTTGATGATCGTCGCCGCCGATGCGGGCACACCCTGGTTGCCGGCGATCGGATCGTTCTGCACGCCCAGCAGCAGCACATTGACCTTCAGGTCCTTGGGTTCCTTGGGTGCGGCGCCGCTCGGCCAGTTCAGGCATTTCACCAGGTTGAGCGCGCCGACCGTGCCGAACTGCGGATAGAGCTTGCCCCATTGCACGACGAGTTCTCGCACCCGGTCGGGCGTCGGGCGGTTCAGGGCGTCACTGCACGAGTTGATGAACTGGCCGTCGCTGTCGCGCATTGCTTCGGCCCGGTTGATCAGGCTGTTCAACTGGTTGGCATCACCACCGCGGGCGGCCGCGAGGATGTTGGCCAGGTTCACGGTGCTGCCGATTCGGTCGCCGCTGGGGAAGCCCAGCGCGGTGACGATCGCGTTGGCCAGCACGGCCACGGACGCCCCGCCGGGGCCGCGGCCGGCGCGGGCGGCGGCCAGCAGCGAGTCGACGGCGCCTTTGGGGTCGGGTCCGAGCGCGCAGTTGACGGCCACGCACTGCTGGGCGAACGCATCGAGGGCAGCCTGTTGTCCCTTGACCTGCTCTTCGGCCGCGGCTTCGGCGTTCACACCGGGCGGCACGGGGGAGTCGAGCACCAACCGGGCCACCTTGTCGGGGTGTGAGCCGGCGTAGGCCAGGGCGATCTGGGCTCCGTTGCCGACGCCGATGAGCGCCAGGGCCGGGACATCCCAGGTGCTGCGCAATCGTTCGAGATCCTCGGCGGCGCGGGCGTTGTCGTAGGCGGAGTCGCCGGGGGCGATGGTGTCGGTGCAGCTCGTCGTCGCGGTCATGGTGATCGCGCCGAGGTTGGCCACCGGGTCGTCACCGGACTCGAACTGGGCCTGGTCGCGCATCTCCTGCCGGTCGAACGAATCGCGGCAGTCCACCGGGCTGGACATGCCCATGCCGCGGCGGTCCACCGAGACGATCGGATGGCTCTTGAGGACGTCGGCGCCCGACCGCGACAGCCACACCGGCAGCTGCATGGACGACGGGATGTCGGTGCCGGTGGTGAACACCAGCGGGCCGGCGTCGGGCGGGGTCTGCACCGATCGCGCCCGCACCACGCCGATACTCACCGTCCCGGTGGCTCCGGCGATCGGGTCCAGATCGGCGTCGTAGTTGGCGCACTCCAGAATCACTCCGGGCGCCGGCGGTGCGCCGGCGTCACCGAAGACCTTCGAGGTGCAGTCCTTCCAGCCCAATTCGTTCTTGGGCACCGCGATGGCCGGTGGGCCACCGGCCGGTTTGGTGGTCGTCGGCCCTGACGGGTTGTGCGCGTGGTCGCTGGCGAACTGTGGGTTTGCGGCCAGCCACGGGGCGCATCCGGTCAGCAGAGCCGTCAACGCCGCGGTGCCGAGGCTGACGATGGCTCTCCAGGCCCGGACCCGACGATCGCGCATGCCCACCACCCTAGCGACACCGCACGCCCGGATAGCTCAGCCGACGCGCGTATAGCGCCCGTACAGATAGCCGTCGGCGTCGGACAACAGGTGCTGGCGGCGCAGCGCGGTCAGCACGTGGCCGGAGCCCGCCGCGATCCGCGGGGCGTCACCGCCGACCAGCATGGGAGCGGTGGTCAGGCACAGCTCATCGAGCAGGCCGTGTTCGACGAAGGTGCCCATCAGGGTGGGTCCGCCTTCGCACAGCACCCGGCGCAGCCCGCGCTCGGCCAGCACGGTCAGGGCGGCAGCCGGGTCCACCTCGGCCGGATCGTCACCCGAGCAGGCGATCACCTCGGCCGCGCCGCCCAGTCGCGAGCTGGTGTCCGCGGCGACGTCGTGGCAGGTGAGCACCAGCGGTGTCACCTCGGTGCGCGTCAGCACCGGCCAGTCGTTGTCGACCCGCCCGGAGCGGGTGACCAGTGCGATGGGTGGAACCTCGCTTTGGCCGCGCCGCTGCCGATTACCGCGCTGGGCGACCGTCATCTGTGCGCCCGAATAGTTCTCGGCGTGCGCGGTGCCTGCGCCGACGACGATGACGTCGGCCAGTTCGCGCAGGACCCGGAATAGCCGCCGGTCACCGGCACCGCCCAGACCGCCCGAGGTGCCGTCGGTCGCGGCGCCGCCGTCGAGGCTGATGATCGCGTTGCCGCGAACCAGGCAGCCGGTCAGGTCGTCGGGGTAGGCATAGAGCTCGTAGAGCCGGTCGTCGTCTATGGGGCCGGCGTCGTCCAGCAGTGTGAAGTACGTCCCATCCGGGTCGTTCGAGCTCGGGTCGGCCATGACGTCGATTGCAGCACGTCGTTAGGGTTCGTGTCATGGACCGCCTCGTCGACCGGCACCCGACCGTGTCCCCGGAGCGGCTCGTCGCCCAACTCGTCCCGCCGCCCACGTTCGCCGACGTCAGCTTCGCGACCTACCGACCCGACCCGGCTGAGCCCACCCAGGCCGCCGCGGTCGACGCCTGCCTGGCGTTCTGTGAGGAGGCGGAGCGCAGGCGCGCTGGAAAGAAGAAGCTCTTCGGCAAGCGGGAGACCGTCCCCGGCACCGGCATCTATCTCGACGGCGGCTTCGGCGTCGGCAAGACCCATCTGCTGGCGTCGTCCTACCGGCAACTACCCGACTCGGCCGAACATCCCAGGGCCTTCGCCACATTCGGTGAGCTGACCCAGCTCGCCGGTGTCTTCGGATTCGTCGAGTGCATCGACCTGCTGGCCAATTACGTGGTGGTGTGCATCGACGAGTTCGAACTCGACGACCCGGGCAACACCACCCTGATCTCGCGGCTGTTGTCACAGCTCGTCGAGCGCGGGGTCTCGATCGCGGCGACGTCCAACACCCTGCCCGAACAACTGGGCGAGGGCCGGTTCGCTGCACAGGATTTCCTGCGCGAAATCAACACGCTGGCAAGCATTTTCACCACGGTGCGGATCGAAGGCCCGGACTATCGGCATCGCGGACTTCCGCCGGCGCCGCAACCGCTGTCCGATGAGGAGGTGGCCGCCAAGGCCGCCGAGCAACCCGGGGCGACTCTCGACGACTTCGATGCACTGTGTGCGCACCTGGCGACCATGCATCCGTCGCGCTATCTCACGCTGATCGAAGGCGTGCGGGGCGTGTACATCACCGGTGTGCATCCGATCGACGACCAGAACGTGGCGCTGCGCCTGGTGGCGCTGACCGACCGGCTGTATGACGCGGGCATCCCGGTGGTGGCCTCCGGCGCCAAACTCGACACGATCTTCTCCGAGGAGATGCTGGCCGGCGGCTACCGCAAGAAGTATCTGCGGGCGACGTCGCGGCTGCTGGCGCTGACCAGTCCGGGTGGGCTTTAGCTCAGTCGCTCAGTCGTCGGATTCGGTTGCCGACCGGATCTTGGTGAGCTCGCCCAGACCACTGACCAGGAGCACCCGCATCAGCACCGGGTTGGCGATGATCTGCACCGACTCGGCATGGGGGACAAGGGCATTGATGGCCGCACTGTCCAGGTAGTCCACCGCGCTGAGATCGACGGTGAGAAGGTCGGTGCCGTCGCTGGCTCCGGCGTTGAGCGCCTCGGCGAAATCGCCGACGTTACTGGCGTCGATCTCACCGGTGGCGAGCAGAGCGAGCTGGCCGTCGGCGGCTCGTTCGATGCGGATGTTCAGCGGCGTGCTCATCGGCGGATCCTCGTCGACAGGCGGACGACGGTGCCGGTGGCGTCGGGGAGGATCGCGACATCCTCCATCAACGCTTCCATGATCTGGATGCCACGGCCCCGGTGGGTGTATCCGGTCTGCTTGGGTTTCCAGGAGCCGGAATCGGTGATGGTCAGGCGAAGCAGGTCGACGTCGGACGTGGCCTGCAGGGTGATGGTGCCCTCGGTGTTGCGGTAGCCGTGTTCGATCGCATTGGTGACTGCCTCGCCGGCGGCGACGAGCACATCCTGCGCCTGCTCGTGGTCGATGCCGGCCGCGGTCAACCAGTCCCGCAGTGCGGCGCGAGCCGGAGCCAGATGCATGGCATCGGCCGGGATGGTCACTTCCAGCGGTTTGGGATGTCGGTAGATCAACAAGGCGACGTCATCCTGGTATCCGCCCGGCGGAGCCAGGCTTGTCATTATCTGGTCGGCCAATTGATCGAGATCCAGGGCACTGTCATCGCGAATGACGTTGGTAACCTGGTCGATTCCGTCGTCGAGCGAGCGGCGTCTGCGCTCGACGAGGCCGTCGGTGTAGAGCAGCAGGGTGGCTTGCGCGGGCAGGGTCACCTCAGCCTGCGGGCGTTGCCGGTCCGGCCGGATACCCAGTGCGAGGGAGTGGCCGCCTTCGAGCAGGCTGGTGCTGCCGTCGGCGCACACCACGATCGGCGGCGGGTGCCCGGCGCTGGAATACACCAGCTCCCCGGTGTCGGGATTCAGGATCGCGCAGAACGCGGTGGTGGACTGCGCGCCGGGCAGTCGGGCGGCAAAGCGGTCCAGACCCGCCAATGCCGCTGCGGGACTGGATCGTTCGAGCAGCAGCGCGCGACAAGCGCTGCGCAGCTGTCCCATCACCGTTGCCGCGGTCAGATCGTGACCCACGCAGTCACCGACGACCAGAGCGATCCGGCCGTCGTCGAGCGCGATCACGTCGTACCAGTCACCGCCCACCTGCAGGGGGTGCGAGGCCGGCTGGTAGCGCACCGCGAACCCGGCGGGCAGGTCAGCTGGGCCGAGAATCGAATGTTGCAGTGCCAGAGCGGTTTCGCGTTGTTGGTCAACCTGGTGAACTCGCTGCAGGCCTTGCCCTAGCCGGCCGGCGAGGACCGTCAGCAACGTCATGTCCTCGGGGGTGAACGGCCGCTCATCGGGCAGAACGATCCAGATCACCAGAATGCCGCGCGGATGTTGCAGTGCGATGCCCGCCGACCCGGCAATGCTGATGTCGGGGGTGAGTAGGTTCCCGGTGCTGCCCAGTGCGGTGATCCGGTCCCGGACCTGCGCCGAAAGGCTTTCCCACAGCGCCTCGTTCGCATCGCCGGCGAACTCGGGGCGCTCCGGTCCCGGCGCGGCGGTGTTGGCCCGGACCGGGAAGATCGCGGCGATGACCCGCAGTGCCGACCACTGCCCGCGCAGCTGCTCCAACGCGCCGTGCAGGGCGTCGTCCACCGCATCGGCTTGGGCCAGCTGCTGATTCAGTGTCGCCAGGGCGGTCTGGCGCTGGACGCTGTAATGCTCGGCTGTGACGTCGCGGAACGTGCCGACCATGACGCCGCGGCCGGTCTCGGGGTCCTGGGCGTGGGCGATGTTCGCGGTGATCCACACCCGGTGCCCATCGCGGTGGTTCACCGGAATGGTGTAGCTGCCGAGCGGTTTCTCCGGGATGCCGGCGAACGCGTCGACGATCAGCCGGTGCGCTTCGGGCTGGGTGTCGGCGTTCGGCCACCACGGATGTTCCGGCGCATACGGCAGGTCCTCGGGCCCGAAGCCGAGGATGTCGGTGAACGCTTTGTTGATCTCGATGACGGCGCCGACTTCGTCGCAGACGAAGAACGCCTCCTGCAGGGACTCCACCAGCGCCGTGCGCCAGCGGGTGTGGTGACTGCGGAGCCGGGCCAGTTCGATGTTGGCGCGCACGCGGGCCAGGAGCTCGGCGGCCACGAACGGCTTGACCAGATAGTCGTCGGCGCCGGCCTGCAGGCCTTCGATCGAGGCCTCTTGACCGGCCCGCGCCGACAGCAGCAGCACCGGTACGCCCACGGTGTGCGGATCGTTGCGCAGCGCGGCCACCAGTGCCAGGCCGTCGAGGCGCGGCATCATCACGTCGCTGACCACGAGGTCAGGACGCTCAGCCCGGATGCGGCTCAGGGCCTGCTGACCGTCGGAGACGGCATCGACCTGATATCCGGCGCCGCGCAGCAGGCGGACCAGGTACTCGCGCATGTCGGCGTTGTCATCGGCCACCAGCACACGCCCGGGTGCGACGACCGCCGGCGTCGGATCCGGTGCCGCGGGCAGGCCGCCGTCGCCGCCGTCGGGCAGCCAGCGCAATGCCTCCTGCACGTAGGGCTCGGCGATGTTCGACGAGCGGCTGGTCCCGGCCGGGCTGAGCGACTCGGAAGGCAAATGCCCGGCCCCCAGCGGTAGCCGGATGGTGAAGGTGGTGCCGGCGTCTTCGATGCTGTCGGCGGTGATGCTGCCGCCATGCAAGCCGACGAGTTCCTTCACCAGCGCCAACCCGATACCGCTGCCCTCGGTGGATCGGGCGCGGGCACTGTCGATCCGGTGGAACCGCTCGAACAGCCGCGGCATCTCGGCGGCGGGCACGCCGATCCCGGTATCGTTGACGCTCACCACCGCCTCGTCGCCATCGCGGACGACGCGAACCGTGATCGATCCGTCGAAGGTGTACTTCAGCGCGTTGGACAGCAGGTTGAGGATGACCTTTTCCCACATGTCGCGGTCCAGGTACACCGGCTCGGGCAAGGGCTGGCAGTCGACGATCAGCTGCAGATCGGCGCGATCGATGGCTGAGCGGAACACGCTGGCCAGTTCGGCGGTCACCTCGGCCAGGTCGACCGGCTCATAGTGCGCCTGAACACGATTGGCTTCGATCCGGGAGAAGTCCAGCAGGGTATTGACCAATTTGGCCAGGCGCAGGCCGTTGCGCTGGATCACATCCAATTCCTGCTGGGCGTGCTCGTCGACGCCGGGGTGGGCGCGCAGCTCGCCCACGGGCCCCAGAATCAGGGTGATCGGGGTGCGGAACTCGTGGCTGATATTGGAGAAGAACGTCGTCTTGGCACGGTCGAGCTCGGCGAGCTCGTCGGCCCGCCGCTGCTGCTCGCTGTAGCTGCGGGCGCTGGAGACCCCGGTCGCGATGTGGCCGGCGACCAGGTTGATGAAGCCGCGGTACTCGTCGTCGAGCGGCCGATAGCGGTTCAGCGCGGCGACCAGGAAACCCGACGGCGTACCGCCCTGGGCTTGGAGCGGGGTCACCAGTGCGTGCGTCGGCGGCTCCTGCCAGTCGCCGGTCGGCAGATCGGTGAACGGTTCTCCGACGAGGTCGACCACAACGGATCGACCGTGAGCCGGCTCGTCGACGGGCCAGATTCCCGAGCCGTCGGCGGGCATCACCGCCGGCCCGGTGGGATGGTCGGCGGCGATGCCGCTGACGCCGGCCAGGCGTGCTCCGCCGGCGTCGTCGAACAGGTAGGTCAGGGTGAACGGCAGATCGCGCTGGTTGCCGGCGAGTTGGCGAGCCGCGAAGGCCAGCATCTCCTGCTCGGTGCGTACCACGGAGGGGTCTGAGCCGAGATGACGCAACGTGGCTAGCCGGCGCTCACCGATCACCCGGTCGGTTTCTTCGCTGACTACGCACAGGACACCGACCACCTGGCCGGACTCGTCGCGCAGCGGGCTGTAGGAGAACGTGTGATAAGTCTCTTCGGGATAGCCCGACCGTTCGAGGAAAAGCAGGAGACCCTGGTCCCAGGTGGCCTCGGCGGTGGTCAGCACCCGGTCGATGCGCGGGCCGATGTCTTCCCAGATCTCCGCCCACACCTCACGGGCGGGCCGGCCGAGCGCCCAGGGGTATTTCCGGCCCAGGGTGTCGCGCCGGTAGGAATCATTGCAGAAGAACGTGAGATCCGGGCCCCAAGCCATCCACATGGCAAAACGGGACGAGAGCAGGATGCTGACTGTGGTTCGGAGGCTCTGCGGCCAGTCCGCCGACGGTCCCAATGGAGTCGATGCCCAGTCGACTTTCGCCAGATCCTCGCCGACATGATCGCCGGGGCCGGAGGCTGATCCAACGTCCACCACAACGTCCTTTCGGCTAGATCCGGCCTGGTGCGATCAGCCAACGGAGTTCACCTTACGGTCCCGGTGCTAAACCAGGGCCGCAGTCGTGCAACCGTCACTTTCGTGGCGCGGTCTACAGCCGCAGCGCCATGACGTAGTCGTGTTCGAGGTGTGGCCCCATGGGGGCCGTCTTGGTGCCGACGACGGCGAACCCGTGTTTGCCGTAGAACCGTTGCGCGCGATGGTTTTTCTGGTTGACCCCCAGCCAGAGACAGCGCGCTCCGGCGCGCGATGCGTGGGCCACGGTGGCGCCCATGAGTGCGGCGGCCACCCCCGAACCGTGGCTGTCTTCACGGACGTAGAGCTTGGACAGCTCCACGGCAGGTCGCATCGTGATCGCCTCGGCGACGTCGGGGTCGGTGCCGGCACCGTCGATCAGCATGGCGTAGCCGACGATTCGGCCGCCGGTGCGAGCGGCGAGCACGGTGCGCGACGGGTCGGCCAGGTACTCGGCGAATCGTTCGGGCGACAGGTTGGCGGAGATGAAGGCCGCGATCGCGGCGGGCGGCGAGGTCGGTGGGCACGCCAGCGGAAAGGTGGCGGCCGCCAAGCCGGCGAGTTCGCCGGCGTCGACGTCGACGGCGGTGCTGATCCGCAGTGTCGGGACACCAGACCTCGGGGTCACGATCGCCTCCCTCAGCCACCAGGCAACTCGCGTAGCATTGCGACTACCGGCGGTACGTCGCATATGGCTATTTAAGCCGTGTCATCGCTGAGCCGAAGGATATAGCGGCCGGTTCACGGCCAAGATTGGAGCGTCGTCATGACGCCACAGCAGACACGGAAGAATTGTCAGAATTCGGCGGTGCCGGCGAGCACACCGCGGTTGCGGTTGAAGCCCAAGGCGCCTCGCAGCGGGAGTGTCGACGGGGCGTGGTGGCCGCACTCCGATGATCTCGCAGCAGAATTGCCAGATCTGTTGGCTGTGCTCTCGGTGAGGCTCGGCGGGATCGACCGGGTGTTGTACCGGATGGACGCGTGGACCAACACCCCGCGCAGACTCGTCGTCGGCGACCGTGCGGTACGACTCGATGGCTACCGGCTGCAGGTTATCAACACGATCGAAGTTCTCGGACTCGACCGGGGTCGGATCACCCTTCTGGTGGTCCCGCCACACACCGACGCCGACGATGCTCACACCACCATGATGGCTGCCGCGCATGCGATCTCGGCTCAGGAGGAGAAGGTCTCCGCGGGCCTTTGATGTCCGCGACTGTTGAGAGCAAGGCCGATGTCGCCCTGCTCGTCGAGATGGTCCGGATCGACTGAAATCACTTCCTGCGCAACAAAGTCGTTCCGTGACGGGAGACGAGCGGGCGACCCCGGCGCGCCGATTCCGGAGTCAGCGTACTGGTTTCACAGGTTCCACTGGGCCAGATGCTCACCGGTGTGCGGATTGATCAGGACCACGGTGGACACCAGATCGCGGTAGCAGTCCCAGAACACCCGACCGCCGACGGTCGAGCCCTGGGGTGCGTTCTGTAGCGCGTATTGCAGTGCGTCCGGCGCGTCGGAGTTCCGCGGTAGGTAGGCGTCGCCGGTCTGGGTGACACCGCGGAAGGAGAACGTCGTCGCCAGCACGGACGGGTTCGGCACCGCGATCGGCCGCACCACGACGGTGCCGGAGTAGATCTGGAAACGCGGGGAGTGCGGGGGATAGCCGAACCCCGGCGGGACGTCGGACGGCTGGATATCAGTGACGGTGACGTCGGCGATGATCCCGTTCGTCTGTACCCGCAGCGTGTCGCCGAGTCGTCCGATCGGCGCGTCGACCGCGGCGGCCGGGGCAACGCTCCCCACGGCCACGAGCGCCAGTACGGCCAGCACCACAGACAGTAGAGAACGCACGTGCTCCTCCTCACCCCCACTTGAGATGATGGCACATCCCCGCAGTCAGCTGTCGGGTCGCTGGGAAGGTGGGCGGTCCGAGTTTGGCCGCCTTGCCAGCGGGTACGTCCGCTCGACCGGTAGGGCGGGTGGACGGAGAGCTGCGTGGGCATTCGGCGTTGGATCGAAGAGTGGCCGGTGTACCGGCAGTTCACCGGATCGGATCCGATGGGCAAGGCTGCTGCCGTGCAGTCCCGCAGATCGGCGACGCTGCAGCCCCGAACCGCGACCGCCGACCGGGTGGTGAGTTCGGTCTGCCCGTATTGCGCGGTCGGCTGCGCGCAGCACGTCTATGTGCGCGACGAGAAGGTCGTTCAGATCGAAGGCAATCCGGACAGCCCGGTGAGCCGCGGCCGGTTGTGCCCGAAGGGGGCCGCGAGCCTGCAGCTGACGACCGGTGAGGGCCGGCTGCACCAGGTGCTCTATCGGCCGCCGCATGCCACCGACTGGCAGCCGCTCGATCTCGACACCGCCATGGACATGGTGGTCGACCGAATCCTGGCGACCCGGGACGAGACCTGGCAGCAGGAGGTCGATGGCAAGCGCACCGCGCGCACGATGGGCATCGCCAGCCTGGGTGGGGCGACGCTGGACAACGAGGAGAACTACCTCATCAAGAAGCTGCTCACCGCACTCGGGGTGGTGCAGATCGAGAACCAGGCGCGGGTGTGCCACAGTTCGACCGTTGTCGGGCTGGGCAGTTCGTTCGGACGCGGCGGGGCCACCACCTTCCTGCAGGACCTTCCGCACGCGGACTGCATCGTGATCGAAGGCTCGAACTTCGCCGAGTGTCATCCGGTCGGCTTCCAATGGGTGATGGAGGCCAAGGCCCGCGGCGCGGTGGTCATCCACGTCGACCCGCGGTTCACCCGGACCAGCGCACTGGCCGACCTGCATGTGCCGATCCGCGCCGGATCCGATATCGCCTTCCTGGGTGGCATCATCAATCACGTTCTCTCCCAAGACAAGTACTTTCGCGAGTTCGTGGTGAACTACACGAACGCGGCCACGATCGTCGACGAGAAGTACACCGACGCCGACGATCTCGACGGCCTGTTCAGCGGCTTCAACGCCGACGAGCGGCATTACGACAGTGAGGACTGGCAGTACGAGGGAATGAGTGTGGCCGCGGCCTCGGGCAAGCGCGGCCACGCCAACGGCGATGTCCGGTCCAGCGGGCGCGGCGAGCAACACGGTTCGGGTGGTGCCGCGATGGACGGCACGCCGCAGCGGGACGAGTCCCTGCAACACCCGCGCTGCGTGCTGCAGATCCTCAAGCGCCACTACGCTCGCTACACCCCCGAGATGGTGGCCGAGGTGTGTGGGATCGCGCCCGACGTGTTCGCACGAGTGTGTGACGCACTGACCGAGAACTCCGGGCCGGAGCGCACCAGCGAATTCGTCTACGCCGTCGGCTGGACCCAGCACAGCACCGGGTCGCAGTACATCCGCACCGCCTGCATCCTGCAGCTGCTGCTGGGCAACATGGGCCGGCCCGGCGGTGGCATCCAGGCTTTACGCGGCCACGCCAGCATCCAGGGATCCAGCGACATCCCAACACTTTTCAACCTGCTACCCGGTTACCTGCCGATGCCGTACGCCGAGCACCAGCAGAGCCGTACGGACTTCATCAACGCCGACGCCGCCCGCAAGGGCTTCTGGTCGCAGATGGACTCCTACTTCGTCAGCCTGCTCAAGTCGTGGTGGGGCGATGCGGCCACCGAGGACAACGACTTCTGCTTCGACTATCTGCCGCGGCTGACCGGTTCGCACAGCACCTATGACACGGTGTTCGAGCAACTGGCGGGCCGGTGCAAGGGATACTTCCTGCTCGGCGAGAATCCCGCGGTCGGCTCGGCCAACGCCAAAATGCAGCGCCTCGGTATGGCGAATCTGGAATGGCTTGTGGTGCGCGACTTTTCGCTGATCGAGAGCGCCACCTGGTGGAAGGACGGCCCGGAGATCGAATCCGGCGAACTGCGCACCGAGGATCTGGCCACCGAGGTGTTCTTCTTCCCGGCCGCCGCGCACACCGAGAAGTCGGGCAGCTTCACCAACACCAACCGGATGCTGCAGTGGCATGAGCAGGCCGTCGAGCCGGCCGGCGATGCCCGCAGCGACCTGTGGTTCATGTACCACCTGGGCCGGATCATCCGCCAACGGCTGCACGGCTCAACGGATCCGCGCAACCGACCCATCCTCGACCTCACATGGGACTATCCCACCGTCGGTGCACTGGACGAGCCGGACGCCGATGCGGTGCTGGCCGAGATCAACGGCTTCGACAGCGACGGGCAGCCGTTGAGCGCCTACACCCAATTGCGCAACGACGGCAGCACCCGCTGCGGCTGCTGGATCTACTGCGGTGTCTACGCCGACGGCGTCAACCAGTCCGCCCGCCGCAAGCCGCACACCGAACAGGACTGGATCGCACCGGAATGGGGCTGGGCCTGGCCGGCCAACCGGCGGCTGCTCTACAACCGTGCGTCGGCGGCGCCGGACGGAACGCCATGGAGCGAGCGTAAGAAGCTGGTCTGGTGGGACGCCGACGCCGGTAAGTGGACGGGATACGACGTGCCCGACTTCGAGGTCGACAAGTCGCCGGACTACCGCCCGCCCGAGGGCGCCAGCGGCATTGAGGCGCTGTCGGGTATCGACCCCTTCATCATGCAGGCCGACGGCAAAGCATGGCTCTATGCGCCGGCCGGGGTGGTCGACGGGCCGTTGCCTGCGCACTACGAGCCGCAGGACTCGCCGGTGGCCAATGCGCTGTACGGTCAGCAGCGCAACCCGGTGCGATTCACGTTCCCGGACAAGCACAATCGCTACACGCCGGGGCCGGAGGCCGACGGGGCGAGTGTCTACCCGTATGTGGTGACGACCTACCGGCTGACGGAACATTTCACCGCGGGCGGCATGTCGCGGTGGTCGCCGTATCTGTCGGAACTCCAGCCGGAGATGTTCTGTGAGATCTCACCGGAACTGGCCGCCGAACGGGGACTGCACAATGGCGGGTGGGCCACCCTGGTCAGTCCGCGCGGGGTGATCGAGACCCGGGTCTTGGTGACCGACCGGATCGCACCGCTTCGGCTGGGTAACAGAGTGGTTCACCAGATCGGCCTGCCCTACCACTGGGGGCCCAACGGAATCAGCAGTGGGGACGCCGCCAACGAGTTGTCGGCGATCGTGCTCGATCCCAGTTCGCACATTCAAGAGGTCAAGGCGTTCACCGCCGACATCCGTGCGGGACGGCGCCCGCGCGGTCCGGCCGCCGACGCAATGGTGACCGACTATCAGCGGCGGGCCGGAATCACCGAGCTGACCGGGACGGAGGTGTGAGCGATATGGACCTGGACAAGATGCTGACGCACGGGGATCCGCCGGGCGACGGCGGTTACCCGGAGGCGACACCGCGCTACGGGTTCTTCACCGATACCTCGGTATGTATCGGGTGTAAGGCCTGTGAGGTCGCGTGTAAAGAATGGAACCACGTGCCCGACGACGGCCTGGACTTCACCGGGATGTCGTATGACAACAGCGTCGGCCTCGGTGCGGACACCTGGCGTCACGTCGCGTTCATCGAACAACGCAAGCCGCTGGGCAATCAGCAGACCGCGGGCCGGGTGGACCTCGGCATGCCCGGCGTGGAAAAGCCAGGGGAGACAGCCACTTCCGAGCCGAGTGCGTTTCGGTGGCTGATGTCGTCGGATGTGTGCAAACACTGCACGCATGCGGGGTGCCTGGATGTCTGCCCCACCGGCGCGCTGTTCCGCACCGAATTCGGCACCGTGGTGGTGCAGGAAGACATCTGCAACGGCTGCGGCTATTGCGTATCGGCCTGCCCGTTCGGAGTGATCGATCAGCGCGCCGGCGACGGACGGGTGTGGAAGTGCACGATGTGTTACGACCGCATCGGTGACGGTCTGGAACCGGCGTGCGCCAAGACCTGCCCGACCGACTCGATCCAGTTCGGCGAGCTCTCTGTGCTACGGAAGCGCGCGGAGGCCCGGCTCGAGCAGCTGCACAGCGCCGGGGTCGCCGACGCACGGCTCTACGGCGAGGATCCCGGCGACGGAGTCGGCGGGACGGGCGCGTTCTTCCTCTTGCTCGACGAGCCGGAAATCTATGGCCTGCCTCCGGATCCAGTGGTGCCGACGCGGACGCTGCCGGATATCTGGCGCAATGTCGGGATCGCGGCGGTCGGCATGCTGGCGGCGTTGGGTGCGACGTTCCTGGGAGGTCGGCGATGAGCTCCAGCGACGAGACGGACGTCCGCCGCAACTACACCGATCCGCCGGACCGGGAAGCGGTGACCGGGGCGGCTGGGCGAGTCCCGGGGCGGCGCCGACGCGGTCGACGCGGCGAGCGGGCCCTGGTTCCGGATGCGACGTTCGAATCGTATTACGGCAAACCGATTCTCAATGGCCCCACCTGGTCACCACTCGACATCGCCGGCTACCTGTTCCTCGGCGGACTCGCCGGCGGATCGTCGGTACTCGCTGCCGGGGCCGAGTTGACGGGACGTCGTCGGCTGGCCATGCCCGCGAAACTCGCTGCGCTGGTGGCGATTCTGACGTCGTTGGTGGCGCTCGTCCACGATCTGGGTCGGCCCGGCCGGTTCGTCAACATGCTGCGGGTGTTCAAGCCGAGCTCGCCGATGAGCGTCGGGTCGTGGGTGCTGTCGGCCTACGGGCCGCAGGCGGGCGTCGCGGCGGCGTGCGCCGTCACCGGGTTGTTTCCGCGCACCGGCCGGGTGGCGACGGTGGGTGCCGGGCTGCTCGGGCCGGCGGTGGCGTCCTACACCGCCGCGCTGATCGCCGATACCGCGGTGCCCGCCTGGCATGACGGTCATCGCGAGATGCCATTCGTGTTCGTCGGATCGGCGGCTGCCGCCGCCGGCGGGCTGGGCATGGTGGCCGCGCCGCTGCGTGAGTCGGGGCCAGCCCGGCGGGCGGTGATCATCGGGTCGGCCGTCGAGCTCACCGCGTCCGAGATCATGTCGCGCAGCATGGGCCTGTCCGCCGAAGCGCTGCACACCGGCACCGCCGGACGGCTCGACAAGGCGGCCAAGGCGCTCACGCTCACCGCGGCGGTCACGGCTGCCGCGGCCGGTCACCGCTCGCGAGGCGCCGCGGTACTGGCCGGCGCTGCCGCACTGGCGGGGTCGGCGTGCACGCGGTTCGCGATCTTCTATGCCGGGGTCGCCTCGGCGCACGACCCGAAGTACACCGTCGTCCCGCAACGAGAACGTCTCAACCAGAAGGCGCAGACCGTGTCGGCATGACCCTTTCACTTCCGCGCCCCCGCATCGCGCCCCGCCCCTTCCCGCCGCGCAGCCGCCCGCTGGGCGCGGCCGTGGTGGACTTGATCGGCACCACCGATCCGAAGCGGATCGGCCAGATGTACCTGGTGACCTCGTTCGGCTTCTTCATGACCGGTGGTCTGATGGCCCTGCTGATGCGCAGCGAGCTGGCGGTTCCGGGCCTGCAGTTCCTGTCCAACGAGCAGTACAACCAGTTGTTCACCATCCACGGCACGATGA
Source organism: Mycolicibacterium crocinum (assembly GCF_022370635.2). The sequence goes on from NZ_CP092362.2 coordinate 2,578,736, forward strand.
TGCTGCTGCTGTACGCCACGCCGATCGTGTTCGGGTTCGCCAATGTGGTGCTACCCCTGCAGATCGGTGCGCCCGATGTCGCATTCCCGCGGCTCAACGCATTGTCGTTCTGGCTGTTCGCCTTTGGCGGGTTGATTGTGCTGGCCGGTTTCGTCGTACCGGGTGGTGCCGCCGACTTCGGGTGGACGGCGTACACACCGCTCTCGGACGCGATGCACTCACCGGGCCCGGGTGGTGATCTGTGGGCGGTGGGCCTCATCGCCTCGGGGCTCGGCACGATACTGGGTGCGGTCAACATGATCACCACGGTCGTCTGTATGCGATGCCCAGGCATGACGATGTTCCGGATGCCGATCTTCACGTGGAACATCCTGGCCACCAGCGTGCTGATCCTGCTGGCGTTCCCGCTGTTGACGGCCGCGCTCTTCGGGCTTCTTGCCGACCGGCACCTGGGTGCGCACATCTACGACCCCGCCAACGGCGGTGCGATCCTGTGGCAACACCTGTTCTGGTTCTTCGGCCATCCCGAGGTCTACATCGTGGCCTTGCCGTTCTTCGGGATTGTGACCGAGATCTTCCCGGTGTTCTCGCGCAAGCCAGTGTTCGGCTACAACGGGCTGGTGTTGGCGACGTGGGCGATCACCGTGTTGTCGGTGTCGGTGTGGGCGCACCACATGTTCGCAACGGGAGCCGTTCTGCTGCCGTTTTTTTCGTTCATGACGTTCCTGATCGCGATACCGACCGGCATCAAGTTCTTCAACTGGATCGGCACGATGTGGAAGGGCCGGCTGACGTTCGAGACGCCGATGCTGTTCTCGCTGGGCTTTCTGGTGACGTTCCTGCTCGGTGGCCTGTCGGGCGTTCTGCTGGCCAGCCCGCCGCTGGACTTCCACGTGACCGACAGCTATTTCGTCGTCGCGCACTTCCACTACGTGCTCTTCGGCACGATCGTGTTCGCCACCTACGCCGGGATCTACTTCTGGTTCCCGAAGATGACGGGACGTCTGCTCGACGAGCGTCTGGGCAAGCTGCACTTCTGGCTGACGTTCATCGGCTTCCACACCACGTTCCTGGTGCAGCACTGGCTTGGTGACGAGGGTATGCCGCGTCGGTACGCCGACTACCTGCCGTCCGACGGCTTCGAGACGTTGAACATCGTGTCGACCATCGGTGCATTCATTCTGGGTGTGTCGGTGATTCCGTTCGTGTGGAACGTGTTTCGCAGTTGGCGTTACGGCGAGGTGGTGACCGTCGACGATCCCTGGGGCTACGGCAACTCGCTGGAGTGGGCCACCTCGTGCCCGCCGCCGCGGCATAACTTCACCGAGCTGCCCCGGATCCGTTCGGAGCGACCGGCATTCGAGCTGCACTACCCGCACATGCGCGAACGGATGCGCAAGGAGTCTCACGTCGCGAAGAAGCCGCATGAACATCCCACACCTGCGGATTCCGTCGGCAGTTCGGCAGGCGGTACCAAGCGCTGACCATCGTCGGGTCAGCCAATTTGCGAAAAATTTAACGCCGGGGCAGTTTTCTAGGGCGTCACCGCGTAGCGTCTACACCGCGTCGGGCGAGAGATGAGGCTGCTACACCTGGCGTAGGCGGGCTGGCAGCTGCAGCCGTAAGCGTTGAGACAGCAGCGTGACTTAGCCAGTCCCGCCGGACGAATCCTGACGGCTCATGCGGTGCTGATGGCGACGGCCACGGCCGCACCGAACACGATCGCCGGGCCTGCGATTCCGGCCAGAAACCCGAGTCCGAAGCGTCGGCCGCCGGCGGTGAACGCCAGCACGATCTTGACGAGCAGGTTGGATCCGAGCGCGGCGGCGATCGCTATCAGGGCCGTATCGACGGTGATATCACCTTTGGCGGCGAGGCTTGCCGCTGCGACCGAGCCGGCGTGGGCATCGGCAAGGCCGGCGGCGAAGGCGGCAAGTATCGCGCCCTGAGGCCCGAACACGGCTGCGCCCCAACGCCCGATGAGCAGAGCGACGGTCAGGACTGCGGTCAGGATGAGAGCGGGCCGCAGCGCGAACGGCCGGGCGGTGGGCCTGGATCCGGTGTCGTCGCCGGGTGTGGGCTCGCGACGATCTTCGGCGCCGGCACTTCGGTAGACGAAGATTGCGACGCCGAATAGGACGATGGCGCCCGCCGCCACCGGCAGCCACAGCCTGCGCAGCACGTCGACATCCACCACGCCGATCACCAGGAGCAGTTGGACGAAGGTTGCCCCGCTGGCCAAGAGCGCGCCTGCCAGTGGCGCCCGCACGCCGACTGCGCTGCGTGCGACACGACCCATCGATGCCGTCGTCGCGCTGGCCGAGACGAACCCGCCGGCCAAGCCCGTGACGAGCAGGCCGCGCTGGGGACCTAGCGCACGCACTCCGATGTAGCCGATCCAGCCGATTCCGGTGAGCAGCACGACCAGCAGCCACACCTTCGCCGGGTTCAAGACACCGTAGGGGCCGATCGGGCGATCCGGGAGCAGCGGCAGGATCACGAACGCGACCACGAAGAACTTGATGGCGTCTTCGAGCTCGATCTCGCTGATGATTTCGCGCGCGAATCGATGAATGCGCGACTTCGACAACAGCAACAGCGTCGCGATCACGGCAAGGGCGACGGCGCGCGCGGGCCTGGTGAAAGCGAGCGCACCGAGCAGATACGCCGCGAAGGCAGCTATTTCGGTGGTTGTCCCCGGGTCCTGCTGGCTGGTGCGGAGATACGCGAGTGCCAGAAACACTGCGACGCAGACCATTCCGGCGATGACGCTCCACAGATTGAAGCTGGCGGCCACTGCGCCGACAAGTGACAGCAGGGCGAATGATCGTGAGCCGGCCGGCAATTTGCGGCTGTGGCTGCGTTCGCGCTCGAAGCCGAGCAACAGTCCGATCGCCAGCGCCACCAGGAACGGCTCGATCTGCTGAAGGTCCACCGCGGTCAGTGTCCGGCCTCGTCGGGGGCGACGAGGGTGAAGTAGTTCTCTTCTTCTTGCAGGAAGTGCAGGCGCAGCAACGCGTGCAGTCCATACAGGCAGGCGCGCAAGTCGTCGATCTGATCAGGCTGGACCTCTCCGACGGAGCGAGACAAGTTGAGATGATTGCCGATCCGGTCGGTCAGTCGATGGATCTCGGCGTGGGTCCTGCTCATGGTCGCGGTGGCTTCACCACTGCCCAACGGTGTGGCCAGCGCGGGATAGAGCTCGTTCTGTTCGCGGTCCTCGTGCGGCAACAGCTTCTCGGTGAGGAAGCGGTAGGCATCGGCGAGCGCGGCGATCGCTGATTCACCGGTATCGGCCGCGAGTTGATCGGCGGCATCGCGAAGCAATGACAGCGCATCGCGCAACGCGTCGTGCTCGACATCGAATCGGCGCAGCATCTCCTCAGTATCGCGGGGCAGGCGGAGTCCGGTCGTCGGATCGCTGCGCAGCGCACGTAGTGCGTTCAGAATCACTGCGACATCAATGGCTTCCTGCAGCAGCGCTCCCAGTGCGGGCGGCAGCCAGCCGAAGGCGGCGACGCCCATCGCGAGTAACGACAAGGTCATTCCGACCACCGCGCTCTGCACCGCGATGTGCCGCGACCACCGGGCGATGTCCATCGCGTCGGCAAGCCGGTCCAACCGATCGGTGGTCAACACGATATCGGCGGCTTCCGAGGACGCGGTGGCCCCGCGCGCGCCGATCGCGACCCCGACGCTGGCAGCGGCCAGTGCGGGGGCGTCGTTGACGCCGTCGCCCACCATGACCGTCACGGCCTTCTCCCGTTCGGCGCGTACGGCGGTGACCTTGTCCGCCGGGCTCTGATCCGCGTACACCTCGTCGAGACCAAGCACAGTGGCCACTTCGCGCGCAGGCGCTGCCCGGTCCCCGGTGAGCATGACCAATCGGGTGAAGCCGGCCGCACGCAACCGCCGCATGGTTCGGGGAGCGCTGCGGCGCAGGGGATCTCGTAACAGCACCGCGCCGATCACCTGCCCGTCGACAGCCACCCATGCGATCGCGGCCGTGTCGAGGCTCGCGCGATTGACGGCCGCACGGGCCCACCCGGCGTCCGGTGCAGCGGCCGGGGGTTTGCCCACCGAAACCTGGGCACCGTCGACGGTGGCGACGACGCCTCGTCCCGGCTGCTCGATCATGTTGACGGGCAACGACAGCGGGATGTTCTGCGCAAGCGCTTCGGTGACGATCGCCTCGGCCAGCACGTGGGGAGACATCTGATCGACGGATGCGGCGAGCCGCAGAACGTCCCTGCGATCGTGCCCAGGGGCAGGGAGCACGTCAACCACGACGGGACGACCTGCGGTGAGGGTGCCCGTCTTGTCCATCACCAACGTCTCTGCGTGACCGAGGTTTTCGAGTGCGCCGCCACTGCGGACCACGACACCGTGGCGCGACGCCCGCGATAAGCCCGACACGATCGCCACCGGCGCGGCGAGCAATAGGGGACAGGGCGTCGCCACCACCAGCACCGCCACCGCCCGGGTCCACGATCCGCTGGCCAAGCCCGCGATGCCCGCCACCACCAGGGCCACCGGCAAGAAGGCCGCCGCATATCGGTCCGCCAGCCGAACAATGGGCGCACTTTCGGAGCCGGCCTGCTGTGCCAGCCGCACGATGCCGGCGTAGGTGCTGTCGTCGGCAGTGGCCGTCGCGCGGATGTCGAAGGCCGTGGCGGCGTTCACCACACCACTGCGCACCGGCTCGCCGACTGCCCGCTCGACGTTCAAGGGTTCACCGGTCAGGACCGACTCGTCGAGCACCGCCGCGGCGCCCTCGATCCGTCCGTCCACCGGCACCACCTCGCCGGGCCCGACCACCAGCACGTCACCGATCGCGACGTCGGCCAGTGGGACGACAGTGACTGCGGCACCGGTCTTTCGGCGCGCGAAGCGCGGCGCACGCGTCAGCAGGGCACGCAGATCCTTCGAGGCTCGTCGTTGCGCTGCCGCGTCCAGAAAGCGGCCGGTGGACAGCATCACCGCGATCAGGGCACCGGCCAGGTATTCGCCCACCCAGAGCGTGCCCACCAGCGACAGCACCGCCAGCAGGTCGACCCCGGCGCGGCCCCGGTACAGCGAGTGGACCACCCAGGCCAGTGCAGGCACCACCGCGGACAACGTCCCGGCGATCCAACAACTGTCGGCGACGTCGCGCCAGCCGGCAAGCCAGGCGATGCCGCCCAGGAGCAACGCCGCCGCCGTCACGGCCAACAGAACCGGTTCGACAAGCGGCCGCACCCGCAGCCACCACGGTGGGTTGGGCACCACACCCTCGATCACGCGCGCTCCTCGACGGTCCTGTTGTCATCGTCGTGACATTCGCATCCTGCGTTAAGAGGACAAGGTCATTTACTTTGACGCCCGGAAAAGGCCGGAAGAAGGCGTGTTCGGCGGCGATGTGTCGCGCCGCGTGGCACTCTCGCTGAGTGCCCACGCCCAACGTCACCCCCGCGGTTCTGGTCGTCGAGGATGACCACGCGCTGAGCGCGATGCTGGCCGAGTTGCTCACCGACGAGGGGTACCACGTCGATACCGCGTACGACGGGCAGCAGGGCCTGCACCGCGGCCTGACGGGTCGCTACGACGCCCTCATCGTGGATCGCGGGCTGCCGGTGATGGACGGCTCGGACCTGATCGCGCTACTGAGATCCAAGGGGGTCGCGACGCCCGCCCTGATCCTCACGGCGCGCGGCGCGGTGGAGGACCGCGTCGAAGGCCTCGATGCGGGTGCACAGGATTACCTGGTCAAGCCCTTCGAGGTCGCCGAATTACTGGCCCGGGTGCGGGCGCTGCTGCGGCGCATCGACAACTCCGCGACCGTCGTCGCGGCCGGCGGCTTGCGGCTGGACCGGGTGACCCGCCGGGTGACCGGTGCGGCAGTCGACCACGGTGAGGTGGAGTTGTCCGAGCGGGAAGCCTCGCTGCTCGCGACGTTGATGGCCGCACCCAAGCGGGTGTTCAGCCGGGCCCAGTTACTCGATTCGGTGTTCGAGGGCGTCGAGTCCGGCGGGGCGGTCGATCTTTACGTCCACTATCTGCGACGCAAACTCGGCAAGCAGGTGATCCGCACGGTGCACGGCGCCGGCTATCGGTTCGGGCTCGAATGACCCCCGCTGGGGATCTCGCCGTGGTGCGGCGGGCGGGCCGGATCGCCGCGATCCAGGCTTCGGTCGCCCTTGCCCTGGTGCTGCTGGTGGTCGGCGGGGTGATGTTCACGGTGTATGTCCGTGCGCAGAATCGTCAGATCGACGCCGAATTGCAGACATTGGCCATGTCGGCCGACGACGCCAATGACCCGCCACCCGACATGGAACTTGCGTTGCGCGACAACAACGGTGCGGTGTCGACCAGTGACGGCGGGCAACCCGGTGTGGCGCTGCTGTCCGGAGGAACGGGATTCGGCGACATCCACAGCGACGGGCGCCACTACCGCGCATTGGTTGTGGATCGGCCCGAGGGTCGCGTGGTCGCGATGATGGATCTGGCCCCCTTCCACACGGGCCGCAACCGTCTGCTGATGTCGGTGGCGTTCGCCGAGTTGGCCGGCATCCTGGCATCGGTCGCGGTGGTTGTGTTGTTCACCCGCCGTTCGGTGCGTCCGCTGGCCCAGGCTCTGGCGCTGCAGCGGGGGTTTGTCGCCGACGCCTCGCACGAGTTGAGGGCTCCGCTGACCGTGCTGCACACCCGGGCCCAGCTGCTGGCACGGCGGGCCGGCAGTGCCGACGGCGAGGCGATTCGTGCGGAGGCCGACGCCCTTGTCGCCGATACCCGGGCGCTGAGCGATATCGTCGACGACCTGCTCGCGTCGGCGACGATGACGGCCGGTGACACGCCCCGCGACCGGGTCGATCTGGCGTCGGTGGCGGCCGATGTGCAGCACAGCCTGGCGCCGTATGCCGAAGCCCTCGGCGTGACTCTGCGCTTCGAAATGCCGGACGAGCCAGACTCATTCGATGTCATCGGGTCCCGCGCTGCGCTCCGTCGCGCATTCACCGCGCTGGTGGACAATGCCCTCGGTCACGAACATTCCGGTGGCGCGGTCGAGATGCGGCTGAGCAGGCAGGGTCCGATGATCCGGGCCGAGATCGCCGATGACGGCGTCGGAATCGACGCCGACACCATGGCGACTCTGTTCACCCGCTTCGCGCGAGGCGCCGAGCACACCACCCGGGCAGGCAGACAGTCCTACGGGATCGGGTTGGCCTTGGTGCGCGAGATCGCCCACGCCCACGGCGGAGAGGTGTCGGTCGAGTCGACACCCGGCGTGGGGTCGACCTTCACGCTGAGTCTGCCTGCCGCACAACGCGACTAGCGACTCCGGCGGCCGTCGAGCGGGAGGCGATCGCCGTCGTGACGCGACAAGACGAGGTCGAGTCGTGATGCCCGCGTGGTGAGCGGCTCGCGTACTCGGATGGCGTCGCGTACATCGTTGGGCCAGAGGTAGCGCCACGCGGCGTAACTGTTGGCCATGGCGTACACATTGAAACCGGCCTCGACGAACGGCCGGAGCACGTCGGCCGGTGTGAGCTGCCGGTCCGGCCACCACTGGGGTGAAAGTTCCACCACGATCTCGGCATCGTCGCGCAGTGTGCCGATGAGGTTGCGCATTCCCGCCAGAACATCGGGCTCGGCGCCCTCCACGTCGATCTTGATCAGCCGCGCCGAGGTGATCTCCTGGAACGTCAGGATCTCCTCGAGCGGCTTGGCCTCGACCGTCGACTCGGCATGCAGGCCACGAGACGACAGCGTGGTCGTCATACCGGCGTTGTGCCGCGGACCGGTGAAGACGGTCAGCGTTCCGGTCTTTGCGGCGGCCGCCATGTTCACCTCTCGAATGCGATCCCCGTGCTCATTGACCACAACGTTGTGGTGCAGATCGCTGAACATCGTCGGGGACGCCTCGACGGCCACGACCCGGCCACCAACTCCAACCGGACCGGCCGCGAGCAGCGAGTAGTAGCCGATGTTCGCACCGACGTCGACGAAAACGTCGCCGTCGCCGAGTCTGCTTGCGATGAAACGGGTCAAGTCCGGTTCCCACTCCTGGAAGACCCAGATGTAGGTGGCAATGAGATCCGGTAGGCGGCACGTCAGCACCGCGCCGAAGCCGGTGTGTCCCGGCAACGCCAGGGCCCGGCCCAGCCGGTCATGGGCCCGAAGCACCAGAGACAGCGCCGCGAAGACGGGGACGAGCAGCGCGGCCCGTAACACCTTCTCGGCGAGGGACACTCTGTCCTTTCGGGTACTCAGTCGACGCACCACTGTGCGTAGACCACATGCCATCGCGACGACCATCGGCTCTAGGTATGAACGGGTCGAAACCATGCGTTACAAGCTGATGTCGGCTTCTTTGAACCACCAAAGATCGGCTGCTCAGGACGCGGCGGCGACGGGCCAAAACTGCGAGGTGTCGCCAAAACGGCAGATTCTCAAGCCAGATTCGCGACGTGATTGGCAGTCAACTCCCGTCGCCCGCCCAGCATGTTGCCAGCAGTGCCTGCGGCGGCAATCACGCGTCCACAGTGGTTGCCGGGGCGATTCTTCGAGAGTTCAAAGTTTCGGGTGTGACCATTCGATTCATGGACTCAGCCGGATCATGATCGCTGCCGAGATGCGGGCCGCCGGACGAGACCTGCCCACCGCGGAAAGCCATTGGCAGCGTTGGACGATGGACATGCAGATCATCGTCACCGACGCCGACGTGCTCGGGATCGCGCGGCGCGCCGTGGATTCCGAACTCGACGCCATCGAGCTGGCCGCGTCGCGGTTCAACCCCGATTCGGAGATCAATGTCCTCGCAGAGCGTGGCCGGCCCATGGAGATCAGTGAGTTGCTCGCCGAATTGCTGGGTGCGGCACTCCTCGCGGCGCAGCAGACCGATGGGGACGTGGACCCGACGATCGGCGCCAGGCTCATCGAGCTCGGGTATGACCGCGACATCGCCGGCATGACTTCCGCTGTGCGCCTGGCATCGTCGATAACGCAATCGGCCGATTGGAAGATGATCGGTCTCGCCGGGCGGGTGGCCAGCGTGCCCCGTGGGGTCGTCCTCGACCTCGGCTCGACGGCCAAGGCCGTCGCCGCCGACCGCTGCGCCGCACGGGTGCACCGCGTCACCGGTGCGGGTGTGTTGGTCAATCTCGGCGGCGATATCGCCACGGCCGGGCAGGCACCCACCGACGGCTGGCAGGTGCTCGTCTGCGACGGCGACGACGAACCGTCGGCCATGGTCGCGCTGGAGTCCGGGTGGGCGCTGGCCACCTCGAGCACCCTGCGCCGCAGCTGGCGGCGCGGCCAGCAGGCGGTGCACCACATCGTCGACCCGAAGACCGGCTGGTCAGCGGAGCCGGTGTGGCGCACGGTGAGCGTCGTGGCGCGGAGTTGTCTGGCGGCCAACACGGTGAGCACTGCTGCGGTGATCCGCGGATGGCGGGCCCTCGACTGGATACGGGCGCAGCGGCTTCCCGCCCGGCTGGTAGACCGTGACCGGCTGGTCCACACCCTTGGCGGATGGCCGGCCGACGATGCGAACAGGCGGCGATGATGGCAACCCGGACGGCGACGACCACGCTGCGCTTGCACATCGACTGGACACGCTGCGACGGACGCGGATTGTGCAGCGAACTTCTGCCAGAGCTGTTGGGCCGTGACGAGTGGGGATACCCGAGGTCCCGTGACAACTCGCGGGAACCGTCGGTGCCGGACCGCTCGGTGAAGTATGCGCGACGCGCCGTCGCGCGCTGCCCACGGTTGGCGCTGACGCTGATCGAGGACGCCTGACCCGGCGCCGGCGAATCACATGTCGACGGTCCGGCCGTCGTGCGTTGCGACCGTCGGCACGATCGGCAGCGCCACCGTGAAGACGCAGCCGTGGCCCGCTCCACGGCTGGCCACTCTGATGCGCCCGCCGTGGGCTTCGGTGAGCGCCTTGGCGATCGCCAATCCGATGCCGGAGCCTCCTCGCTGACGGTCGCGGGCGTAGTCGATGCGATAGAAGCGGTCGAAGACATGCGGCAGATGCTCGGCGGCGATACCCTCGCCGTCGTCGGCGACGCCGAAAATCACCTCGTCCGCGACCCGGGTCGCGGTCACGGTGACGTGTCCGCCGGCGGGCGTGTGGCGCAATGCGTTGTCGATCAGGTTCCCCAACACCTGCGCCACCCGTTGCCGATCCGCGCACAGGCGAATTCCGTCGTCCACCTGGATGTTCAGGGCGACGTTTTTGGCGGCGTAGCGGGCGGCCGCCGTGTCGCGGACCGCTCTGACGATCTCGGCGGCGTCGACCCAGGCCGGGGTGATGGTGGCGTGTGCCTCCTCGGCCTGGGCCAGGGCTGCGACGTCGGCCGAGAATCGAACCAACCGGCCGGTCTGCTCGCGCAGCATCGCGATCGTGGGCTGGTCAAGCGTCCGGACGCCGTCTTCGACAGCTTCCAGGTATGCCTCCAGCACCGACACCGGTGTGCGGATCTCGTGGGCCAGGTCGCCGAACAACTGCCGCCGGCTCGATTCCACCGCCTGCAGCCGCTCGGCCATCTGATTGAAAGCTGTTGCCAGTTCGTCGAACTCGTGGCCCAGCCGGGGAGGGGCCACCCGGATGTCGTAGCGCCCCTCGGCCACGGCCGACGCCGCACCGGACACCTCGGCGATCGATTGCTGCAAGCGGCGGCTGAGGTAGATGGTGGCGATCAGCGCGGTCACTGCGGCCACCGAGATGGCCACCGCGATCGACAGCGCGGTGGCGTGCTGATAGGCCTGCTCGGCGTGGTATTGCTCATTGGAGCCGTGGGTGACGCCGGCCATCGTGAGGTGCTCGCGGAACAACGGGGGCCCGACGGCGGACGCGACAACCCAGGTCGTCACCCCGGCGGCGGCAAGAACCACGCTCTGGGCCAGCAGGAGGCGCCGGCGCATTCCGAATCCGCTGAGTGCGCTCACTGTCCGGTTCCCATCCGGTAGCCCACGCCACGCACGGTCAACACGAACTTCGGTTCGGCCGGATTGTCGCCGAGCTTACGCCGCACGTGCCCGACGTGGACGTCGACGAGGTGGTCGTTACCCACCCACGGTTCGCCCCAGACCGCGTCGATCAGCTGACGGCGGCTCCAGACCACACCTGGCCGCGACGACAACGCGGCCAGGATGTCGAACTCCGTGCGTGTCAACGAGATCGGTGTGTCGTCGAGCAGCACCTGGCGACTCGACACATCGATGGAGAGCGGACCGAACACCCGCGGCGGCGACTCGGTGTGTGGTTCACCCAGGGGTGCGGCAGGAGCGCTCACCGAGCGCGGCCTGCGCAGCATTGCCCGGATCCGGGCGACCAACTCCCGCGGGCTGAACGGTTTGGTCACGTAGTCGTCGGCCCCCACCGACAGCCCGACGATCGTGTCCACCTCGGTGTCGCGGGCGGTCAGCATCACCACGTAGGCGTCGGAGAAGGTCCGCAGCTGCCGGCACACCTCGAGACCGTCGATGCCCGGCAGCCCGAGGTCGAGCACCACCACATCGGGGTCGACCTGTCTGGCCACGCTCAGCGCGTCCACACCGGACAGGCATACCGTCACCTCGAAGTGCTCGCGCTCCAGGTAGCTGGCGACAACGTCGGCCAGCGGCTTCTCGTCGTCGACCACCAACGCGCGATAGCCCTGGTCAGCGCCGTCCGGAGCCGCCTGCGATCTGACATCCATGCCATCATCGTGCCGCGCCGCCGCGCCGGGTTGGGGCCTTGAGTCAATCTTTACCGAACCAACACCAAACTCCTATCGGCCCGGCGCAGGCTGGAAGTCGACACCGCCGGAGCCCAGAGGAGGGAGTGGTTCCCATGATGTTCTGGTACGACCACGGCATGAGCGGTTGGGGGTATGCGGGCATGGCCATCGGCATGGTGTTGTTCTGGGTTCTGCTCGTCGCCGGAATTGTTGCGCTGGTGCGGTTCTCTGCGGGGTCGTCCCAGCCGGGCCCCGGCACGTGGTATCCCGCGTACCCCGAGTCGCCGGAACAGGTCCTGGCCGCCCGGTTCGCCCGCGGCGAGATCGACGAGGCCGACTATCAACAACGGCTTGCGGTGCTGCGCGCCCACGCACCTCGCTGACGGACGGCGGCGCATATCAGTGCGGCTGCGGTAGCCGTCCATCGTGGCTGAATCGTGCTGCCCGGCGGCCGATTCGGTGCTCGCGACCCCGGACGCGCGGCGGTGGGCCGGCCGGGTGGATCGGCTCCGCGTAGAACACCCGCTTGGTGAATTCGACCAAGATCAGGTACGCGATGGTGAGCAGGGCCAGCGCGCCGTAGAACTGCCACGGCAGGGGAGTGAAGCCAAGGGCGTGGGCCACCGGCGAGATGGTCAGTACGACACCGAGTGTGATGGCGGTGAAGGTCGCCGCGGTCAACCACCCGCCGGGCCGGCTGCGCAGGAACGGCACGCGACGGGTACGTATCGCGAAGATGATCAGTGTCTGGGTGGCCAGTGACTCCACGAACCATCCGGTCCGGAACTCGGTCGGCCCGGCGTGCAGGACACCGAGCATCAGCCCGAAGGTCATGAAATCGAACAGCGAGCTGATGGGACCGAAGGTCAGCATGAACCGCCGGATGAACGCAATGTTCCAATGTGACGGGGCGTGCAGTTGCTCTTCGTCGACCCGGTCGCTGGGGATCGCCAGCTGGGAGGAGTCATATAGCAAGTTGTTCAACAGGATCTGGCTGGGCAGCATGGGCAGAAACGTCAGGACCGCCGAGGCCGCTGCCGCCGAGAACATGTTGCCGAAGTTGCTCGACGTGCCCATCAAGACGTATTTGATCGTGTTGGCGAAGATGCGCCGGCCCTCGGCCACCCCGGTGGCGAGCACCCCCAGATCCTTCTCCAGAAGCACAACGTCGGCAGCGTCTTTGGCGACATCGATGGCCGTGTCGACCGAGATCCCGACGTCCGCGGAATGCAGCGCCAGTGCGTCGTTGACGCCGTCGCCGAGAAACCCCACCGACCGGCCGGTACGCCGCAGAACGGTGATCAACCGCGCCTTCTGTTCCGGGGAGATCCTGGCGAATACGCTGGCGTTTCGGACGGTGGACTCGAAGGCGGCGTCATCGAGGCCGGCCAGTTCGGCACCCGAGACCGTCCCCTTGGATGCCAAACCGAGTTCGGCGCAGACCTTTTCGGCTACCACTGCATTGTCCCCGGTGGCGACCTTCACCTCGATGCCCAGCTCGGCCAGCCGCGCCAGCGACTCGCGTGCTGCGGCCTTGGGCGGGTCGGCGAAGACCAGGAAGCCGTCGAGGGTCAGCCCCGCCTCGTCGGCGGGCGTGATCGCGCTGAGCTCGGGCGCGGGCCGGCTGGCGACCGCCACCACGCGCCGCCCCTGGCTGAACAGTTCGTCCAGCACGTGCTGTGCGCGTTCCGGCACTACCGGGCAGTGGTCGAGAAGCTGTTCGGGGGCGCCCTTGACGATCAGCACCCGTCCGCCGGCGTCATCGACGAGAGCTGATGTTGCGCGGCGGGTGTGGTCGAAGGGAAGCTCGGCGACCCGCTGGGCGCCTTTGGTGACCACGCGCCGCCCGGCGTCGGAATCCCACAGGGCGGCGTCCAGCTCGTTGGCACTCGTGCCGCCGCACGCGGGGTCGACGTCCGTAGCGAGTAAACCCTTGCGCAGCAACGCGTCCGAGGGTGCACCGGATGCATCGACGGCCTCGATCAGAGTGATCCTGCCCTCGGTGAGAGTACCCGTCTTGTCGGTGATGAGGATGTCGATGTCACCCAGGTCTTCGATGCACACCAGCCGCTTGACCAGAACCTTGAGCTGGGCCAGGCGTCGCGATCCGGTGGCCAGGCTGGTGCTGACGACGGCGGGCAGGAGTTGCGGCGTGATGCCGACCGCGATCGCCAAGGCAAACAGTACCGAGTCGATCGCCGGACGCCGGAGGAGCAGGTTGATCGCGAGGATCATCACGGTCAGCGTGATCGCCACGTGCAGAAGCAGATACGAGAACCGGCGGAGCCCGCTCTGGAAGTCGGTTTCGGGTTGCCGTTCGCCCAGTCCGGCCGCGATCTTGCCGAATTGCGCATCCAGGCCGGTGGCATAGACCACCGCGGTCGCGTCTCCGGCGGACACCACAGTTCCCATGAAGGCGAGATCGGCACAGTCCGCCAGGGATGCATCGGCAGCCGCTGGGGCGGTGGACTTCTCGGCGGCGGTGGACTCGCCGGTGAGAATGCTCTCGTTGCACTCGAGTCCGTTCACGGTGATCAGACGCACGTCGGCGGGTACCAACTCCCCAAGGGTGAGTTCGATGACGTCGCCCGGCACCAGCTCGTTGACGTCCCTTTTGGCGTAGCGACCGTCGCGGCGGACCACCGCATGATGACGCACTCGGGAATGCAGTGCGGCGGTTGCCCGTTCGGCGCGGTATTCGTTGACGAATCCCAGTCCGATGCTGACCACCAGGATCACACCGATGATCAGGGCCTGGGTGGAGTCGCCGAGGAAGAACGACAACACCGCGGTTCCCGCCAGGAGGGCCAGCACGGCATTGTTGAGCTGCCTGCGCAGCACGGCCCAGGCGCTGACGCGATGCGTCCGAAGTGAATTCGGCCCGAGCCTCGCCAGCCGGGCTGCCGCTTCGGAGCTGGACAACCCGTGAGTGGAGGTTCCCAGGCTGTCGAGGACATCGGCCAGCGGCGCCGCCGCGACCGCCGTGGCGGTCAGTGCTGGGGATTTACCCAGCTCATCGGGAACGGTTACCGTCACCGGCCAGCGCCGCTTCCAGGAGCAGACGTCGCTCGGCCGCGGCGATCGTGCGCCGGGCCTGCCCGACCGCATCGGGGTTGACCGAAACAGAGGTAATGCCCATCCGCACAAGATGTTCGGCGAATGCCGGCTTGGTAGAGGGTGCTTGACCGCACAGCGAAGAGGTTATCCCCAATCGACGGGCGGTGGAAATGATCTGCCCGATGGCGTCGAGCACCGCGGCGTCCGATTCGTCGAACAGTTCCGCGCACACATCGGAGTCCCGATCGACGCCGAGCATCAGCTGGGTCAGATCGTTGCTGCCGATCGACACCCCGTCGATGCCCATTCCGACGTACTCCGGTAACCAGTGCACCACCGACGGCACCTCGGCCATCACCCACCGGTGCAGCCCGCGCTGGCGGCCCAGGGGACTGGCGTCGACCAGCGACAGGCACTCCTCGAGTTCCCACTTCGTCCGAACGAACGGAATCATCAAGTGCAGATTGGGGAATTGCTCCCGCACTCGTGCCAGCGCCCGCAACTCGAGGGCGAAGACGTCGGGCTCCTTGACGTAGCGGTAGCAACCGCGGTAACCGATCATCGGGTTGTGCTCGACGGGCTCGTACGCCTCGCCGCCCTCCAGATGACGAAACTCGTTGGTGCGGAAGTCGGTGGCGCGGTAGACGACCGGCCGGGGCGCGAACGCCGACGCAATCTGACCGACTGCGTTCGCCAGCGAGCTCACCAGCGATTCGCCCTCACCGCGGGCAATCAGGTCACGCGGATGCCGGTTGGACAGTGCCTCGGTGAGGATGAACTCCGCGCGCAGCAGTCCGACGCCGTCCACGTCCTGGGCGGCGACCCGTTGAGCGCTGTCGGGCATGGCGAGGTTGACGTAGACCTTGGTCGCGGTGACTTCCGTGGCGGTGACCGCAGCGGCCGTCGGTTCGACGACCGGCGTGCTCTGGGCTCCGCCGACCGCGCGGCCGGCCAGCACGTGACCGTGCGTGCCGTCGACCGTCACAACGGTGCCGACCTTGAGGTCCGTGGTCGCGGTGCGCGCGCCGACGATGCAGGGCACGCCCAGTTCGCGGGCAACGATCGCGGCGTGACAGGTCATCCCGCCGGTGTCGGTCACCAGCGCCGAGGCGCGGCGCATGGTCGGCAACCAGTCCGGGTTGGTCATCTTGGCCACCAGCACCTCGCCGTCGACCAGCGCGCTGCCCTCGGCGGGGTTGCTCAACACCCGGACCGCGCCCGTGGCCAGACCCGGGGCGGCGGGCAGTCCGCGCGCGATCACCTCGTGGCCTTCCGAACTCGACGTGGTGGCCGGATGCAGCGTGGTGATCGGCCGGGTCTGCAACATCCAGATCTTGCCCGCCGCGATCGCCCACTCGGTGTCCTGCGGACAGCCGCTGTGCCGTTCGCTCGCGATCGCCATCGCCACGATGTCGCGCAGCTCCCGGTCGGTGAGCACCTGCGCTCGGGCCTCGGCTTCGGGCAATGTGATCTGCTGGTCCCGACCGTCGGCGCCGCGGACGATCTTGATCGCCTTGTTCCCCAGGCGCTGCGAGACGATCTCGCCGGTGTCCTTGGCGACCACATAGGTGTCGGGCTCCACGGATCCCGACACCACCACCTCGCCTTGGCCGAAGGCGGCTTCGACGACGACGCGGTCCCGTGCACCCGTTGTCGGATCGGCGGTGAAGGCGACGCCGGCGCGCTCGGACGGAATCATGGTCTGCACGACGACGGCCATGGCCGGGTCGCCGGTGAACTTGCGGCTGGCGCGATAGGTGACCACGCGCGGGCTGAACAGCGACGCCCAGCATTCCTGCACCGCATCCAGGAGTTGTTGCTCGGAGCTGACATTGGTGATGGTGGCATTCATCCCCGCGAAGGACGCATCCCGGCCGTCTTCACCGGTCGCCGACGAGCGCACCGCCACCACAGCGTCCGGGCCGAGCCGGCGGTAGGCGGCCAGCACGGGTTCGCGAACCTCGTCGGACATGCCCGCCTTGGCCACCAGAGCCTGCATGCGATGGCACATGTCGGTGAGCTCTTCGGGCCGGACGTCGGCCAATGCGGCGCGGTGGGCGGCGTTGAGCTCGTCGGCGACGCCGCCGGCGGTCATCGAGGCCCGGTAGCAGTCGCGCAGCAGCACGAAACCCGGTGGTACCGGCAGCGCCGCGGCCACCATCTCGCCGAGGTTGGCGCCCTTGCCGCCGGCTTCCTCCGCGTCGCTCATACTCAGGTTGCTGATGTCTTCGACGTAGCGGTTCGGCATCGGGGATCGCCTCCAATTGTTCTGCGGGACTGAGTTATAGGGCCAGCGCGCAGATTTCCTTGGCCTGTGCCAGGGAATCGGCCTGCGGGCCGGTGGTATCGATGGGGTGCGCGTCTGGCCAGACGTCGTCGCCGCGATCGGCCAGGGCGACCGTGATCTCGGGTGTCACCTGCGACGTGGTCTGCACCCGGTCTTTGACGCGGGCGACGGTGGCATCCAGGGGTGCGGTGCAGGCGAACTCGATTTCCACCGCGCCGCTGTCGGCGGCCATGCTCCGGGCCAGCGCGCGGTGGCGGGGATCCTGCCAGGTTCCGTCGAGGACGACGCTTCGCCCTTCGCACAGGCTCAGATGGGCCCGGCGCAACACACCGTCGTACACCGCGTCGATGTTCTCGCCGGTGTAGAGCCCCTCGTCGAGAACCCCTGGCGTGCCGGCAATCTCGCCGAGTCGCACCATCTCGGCGCGCACGTCGTCAGTGGAGATCACCTGTGCGCCGATTTCTTCTGCCAGGGCCCGCGACAACGTGGTCTTGCCGGTGCCGGGGCCGCCCCCGACCAGGATCAGTCGCACCGCTCCCGCGCGCAAGTGGTCACGCGCGATCGCCAGATGGCGCCGTGCGTCGGCGACGGCACCTTCGTCCTGCTGCTCGTGGCGGATGCAGTCGACCTTGGCGCGCACGACCGCGCGGTAGGCAATGTAAAAGTGCCACAGCGAGTCCGGGGCATCGTCGCCCGATGACTTCACGTAGCGACGCTTAAACATCTCCGCCAGATCAGTGCGGCCGAGGAACTCCAGATCCATCGCCAGGAACGCCGCGTCGTCGACGACGTCGACGTAGCGCAGGCAATCGTCGAACTCGAGGCAGTCCAGTAGGGCCGGACCGTCCGGTAAGCAGAAGATGTCGTCGGCCCGCAGGTCGGCGTGGCCGTCGACGATCTTGTGGTCGCTGATGCGGCGGGCGAACATGACCGACCGGCCTGTGATGAATTGCGTTGACAGTCGCTCGATTTCGGCGACCATATCGGCGTCGATTCCGGCGTCCCCGCGCTCGGCGTAGCGCTGCAGCTCGACCAGGTTCTCCTGCCAGCGCGCGGCGATCGCGTCGACCCGGCCCTGGGCGTCCACCTCCCGGCTCCGCGCCGCCTCAGCATGGAATCGCGCGAGTATCACCGCCACCGCGGCCAGGTGATCCTCGACCGGTTCGTCGCGGATCACCATCGTCGCCAGTCGCAGCTCGTCGGGGTGGCGACGCATGACGATCACCGGTTCGGCGACCCCGTCGGCGTCGGTGAAGTGGGCGACGCCGAGGTAACTGTCGGGTGCCAGGCGGCGGTTCAGCGCCACCTCGTCGGCGCACGCGGACTCGCGGCGCTCGACGGTGGAGAAGTCGAGGAAATCGGTGAGGACCGGCTTCTTGATCTTGTACGCCCGGTCACCGACCAAGAACACCATTCCCGTGTGCGTTTCAGCGATCCGCGGGTGCCATCCCATACCGTCGATCCTCGCCTGACCCACGTCCCGCACACAGCGGTACTCCGGCCACTCCCTGCGGGTGCAAGGTCCTTACCTCGAGAGCACAAAGGCCTTGAAGCTAGGTCCCCATCGAGATGACTTCCGACCCCTGGCAGGCGGGGTGCGCAGACATAGGGTCAATTCAGACAGAAGGCGGTGATTTCCCATGGCCATGTCGGCGCTCGATCCCCAGGTGATCGCGAACGCGGTGGAGTTGGCGTGCCGGGCACCCTCGGTGCACAACAGTCAGCCGTGGCAGTGGGTTGCCGAAGGGCCTTCGCTGAAACTGTTTCTCGATGCCAGCCGGGTGCCGCACGCCACCGATCTGTCCGGCCGGGAGGCCGTGATCAGCTGCGGCGCCGTCCTCGACCATCTCCGGGTGGCCGTCGCCGCCGCAGGCTGGCAGGCGATCATCTCGAAGTTTCCCAATCCCAACGAACCCGACCATCTTGCGACGGTCGACTTCAGTGCGCTGGAGTTCGTCACTGATGCCGTGCGCAGGCGCGCCGATGCGATCCTGGCCCGGCGCACGGACCGGCTACCGCTGGCGCCACCACCGGATTGGACGTCGTTCGAGGCGGTACTGCGCAGCACGATCGACACCGATGGGGTCACGCTGCGGGTATTGCCCGACTCGCTGCGTCCGCAACTGGCCGAGGCGTCCCGCCTGACCGAGTCGCTGCGCCGCTACGACGCCTCCTATCACGCCGAATTGGCCTGGTGGACAGCGCCGTACGAGGTATCCGACGGCGTCCCCTACAGCAGCCTGGTGTCGGTCGCCGAGCGCGATCGGGTCGACGTCGCCCGCGTCTTCCCGGCCACCGAACACCCCGACCGGCGCCCGGAGGTCTCCCACGACCAGTCCACGATCGTGGTGCTCTCGACCTACGAGGATTCGCGACGTGCCGCTCTGGACTGCGGAGAGGTGCTCTCCGACGTGCTGCTGGAGGCCACCGAGGCCGGCTTGGCCACGTGCACGCTGACCCATCTCACCGAGTTGGAGGCCAGTCGTGACGTGGTCCGTGCGCTGACCGGTGCCGAAGACAATCCGCAACTGCTGATCCGTATCGGGCTGGCGCCGGTGATCGCGCAAACACCCCCGGTCACCCCGCGCCGGCCGTTGCGGGACGTCCTCGAGTTTCGCCGATGACCGCCCGGGAACGCGCCGACCAATGAACGGAGTAACTCATGACCACGGCACGAACGACATCGCAGCAGCATCCGCGACGAATCTTCCGTGATCGTCGAGAAGCCGGCCGCGTCCTGGCGCACTTGTTGGACGGTTATCGCGGTCGTGCCGGCCTCGTGGTGCTGGGGCTGGCCCGCGGCGGCGTGCCGGTGGCATGGGAGGTCGCGGCGGCGCTGGGGGCTCCACTGGACACGTTCATCGTGCGCAAGCTGGGCGCACCGGGGCACGCCGAGTTCGCCATGGGTGCGTTGGCTTCCGGCGGGCGGGTGGTGGTCAATGACGACGTCATTCGGGCGCTGCGGGTGACGACTCAGGACTTGCGCGACGCCACCGAGCGGGAGGCTCGCGAGCTGGTTAGGCGCGAGGCTGCCTATCGTGGCGGGCGCCCGCCGCTGGATCTGGCGGCCAAGACGGTGATCCTCGTCGACGACGGCCTGGCCACCGGCGCCAGCATGCTCGCCGCCGTCCAGGCATTGCGGGAGATGGACCCGGCGGAGATCGTGATCGCCGTTCCCGCCGCGCCGCAATCGACCTGCCGCGAATTCGCCGGCCTGGTCGACGATCTCGTCTGCGCATCGATGCCCACCCCGTTCCTGGCCGTAGGGGAGTCGTTCTGGAACTTCGAGCAGGTCACCGACGACGAAGTTCGGGAACTGCTTGCCACTCCGACGGTCGGCATCGGCACCGCACGGCTGCGCATCGCGGAGACCCCCGCGGAGGTGATCGGCCGCTGTGCAGTCGATGCGCCCTCGGGCGTGCCCCCGCGAGAGGCGCTCGAGGAGATCGTCGGCGACGCGCGAGTCGTGCTGATCGGTGAGAGTTCGCACGGCACTCGCGAGTTCTATGAGGCACGAGCGGAGATCACGAAGTGGTTGATCGAAGAAAAGGGCTTCTGTGCGGTGGCCGCCGAGGCCGACTGGCCCGACGCGTACCGGGTGAATCGGTATGTCCGCGGCCGCGGCGACGATGCGTCGGCCGACGACGCGCTGAAGGGATTCGAGCGCTTCCCGGCCTGGATGTGGCGCAACACGACCGTCCGGGATTTCGCGGGCTGGCTGCGCACCCACAACGCGCAGTGCCGCGCCGACGGGCGACGTGAGGCGGGGTTCTACGGTCTCGACCTCTACAGCCTGCATCGGTCGATGCAGGAGGTCATCGACTACCTGGAGAACGTGGACCCCGACGCGGCGCAGCGGGCTCGGGAACGCTACGCCTGTTTCGATCACGCCGGTGCCGACGACGGTCAGGCCTACGGCTTCGCCGCCGCGTTCGGCGCCGGGATGTCCTGCGAGCGACAGGTTGTCGACCAATTGGTCGAACTGCAGCGCACCGGCCTGCAGTATGCGCGCCGTGACGGACTCCTCGCCGAAGACGAACTGTTCTACGCGCAGCAGAACGCGCAGACCGTGCGCAACGCCGAGGTCTATTACCGGTCGATGTTCGGTAGCCGGGTCTCCTCATGGAATCTGCGGGACCAGCACATGTTCCAGACCTTGAAGGCGTTACGCGCCCACCTGCATCACCACGACGGCGAACCCGCTCGAATCGTGGTGTGGGCGCACAACTCTCATGTCGGTGATGCCCGGGCCACCGAGGTGGGCGCCGACGGGCAGTTGACGCTGGGGCAGCTTGTCCGGGAGGGTTATGGCGAGCAGGCCGTGTTGATCGGATTCACCACCTACTCGGGCACGGTCACCGCCGCCAGCGAATGGGGTGGCGTGGCCGAGCGGAAGGTGGTCCGGCCGGCGCTCAACGGCAGCATCGAGGAATTGCTGCACGAGGTCGACCGTCCGGAGTTCCTGGTGTCGGCCCTGCTCAGTCGTGAAGCGGCCGAACCACTGGACACCGTTCGTCTCGGCCGCGCGATCGGCGTCATCTATCAACCCGCGACCGAACGGCAGAGTCACTACTACCACGTCCGGCCGGGTGAGCAGTTCGACGCCATCATTCACATCGATCGCACGACCGCCCTGCAACCGTTGGAACGCAACAGTGTCTGGGTTGAAGGCGAGACCCCCGAGACCTATCCGACCGGCCTGTGAACGGGCCATTGATCGTCACCCTGACGATGAATCCGGCACTGGACGTGACCGCCGAGGCGGAGCGTGTCATGCCCACCGACAAGATCCGTTGCCACACAGAGACTTACGATGCCGGCGGTGGTGGGGTCAACGTCGCCCGCTTCGCGCGTGCACTCGGTGCCGACGTCTGTGCCGTGCTCACCTCGGGTGGTCCGATCGGGGCCCACCTCGTGGAGCTCCTCGACGACGCACGGGTGCCGAGCACCGTCGTCGCGGTGCAAGGCGTCACCAGGCAGAGCTTCACCGTCAACGAAAGCTCGACGGGCCGGCAGTACCGGTTCGTGCTGCCCGGCCCTGTGCTCACGGCCGAGGAACAGTCCCGCTGCCTCGAGATACTCGGAACTGTCGCGGCGGGAGCCGACTTCGTGGTCGCGAGCGGCAGCTTGCCGCCCGGCGCCCCGACAGACTTCTATCAGCGGGTGGCCGATCTGTGCCGGCGGCACGGCGCCCGCTTGATACTCGACACGTCCGGTGGGGGCCTGCGGCACATCACATCGGGTGTGTTTCTCCTGAAGCCGAGTGTGCGCGAGTTGCGGGAGTGTGTGGGTCGGCAACTGGTGACCGAGGACGAACAGATCGACGCCGCTCGGGAGTTGATCGACCGCGGCGTCGCGGACGTGATCGTGGTGTCGCTGGGCGCCGACGGCGCGTTGCTCGTGACGGGGGAGCAGAGCTGTCGCTTCGCCTCCATCGCCGTTCCCACCGTCAGCGGGGTCGGCGCCGGAGACGCGATGGTCGCCGGGATCGTCGTCGCGCTGTCTCGTGGGTGGGATATGGATGCCGCAGTCCGCTACGGCATCGCCGCTGCGACCGCGAAGCTGCAGACGGCCGGTACGTCGGCGATCGAGAAGGACGTGGTGGAGCGTTATTTCGGCCGCGTCGAAGCTGCGACGGCGGCGGTCGCCGAATGCAGTGACTTCGGACTCTGATCGTGCCCGAAATTGGTTGTCGACGCTGGTGGGCGCGCGTCGAGAGGGCGAGGTCACCGCTTATCGCGCGCGAATTCGCTGCGACGAGCCGTACTCGAAGTGGCCCATGTGCGCGACCAGCGAACCATCGCAACGGGTGTTCGCAGCCGGTGTCTCCGGTGTCGCATAACCGCCGAAATCGTTGTCGGAGTTGCGCGGTCGCGGCGATGCCTTCGTAGCGGTGTGTCCGCACGCCGACGATATCTGGCTGCACTTCGCGGCGGTAGCCAACGGAATTCCCGTTCGCCAGGTCTCGGACGTGGCCGCGAACTGGTGGCCGCAACTTGGAGTGGCCGGCGTCGGGCTGCTTCCCCATCAGCCGGGGCCGAAAGGCCCTATTGCGTGCGAGCACGGCCGCGAGAATGGTGTCCATGAGTGATGAAGCAGTGGAGGTTATTTCGTGGAACCCCGAGGATCACACTGATCTGCCCGGATTTGCGCACGGCCTCAGCCGGTATGGCGGCCACTGGTTCGACGTCGGTGTGCACATCGTGCCCGGCGAGACCGACGCGCTAGAAGCCCTGAACAAGGCCTTCGCCACGCTGCGGGAGATCGTCGTCAGCGAGGCGCCGGACGTCCAGTACTTCAGCCTCGATCTCCGAGTAGCGTCGGAGACCCCCGTCCCCCGCCCTAACTGACCGGACGCGGGACACCATGCGGGAACTTATTTGCCCGATCCCGGGGACCGCCAGCATCACCGACCGGGATTGGTCGCTGAGCGAGGCGGTGCGGTTCGGAATCGTCTCGGGCGCGGCCTTGCTGATGACGCCGGCCACGCAGCCCTGTGCCCGGTCGGAGGTGGAACGGCTTGTCGAAGTCACAGAAGAGGCCGCGGATCTCCAGTGGGGTGGCTGCGCCGCCGTCGGAGAGGCGTTGGTCCGATGACAACGCAGGTCACCATCGACCCACGGTTGCACGATGCCGTGATCTTCGATCTCGACGGCGTGCTGACCGACACCGCCTCGATTGATACCGCTGCGTGGACCGAGGTGTTCAACGACTTCCTCATGCGGCGACCTGATGCCGACGGCGAGAACCACACACCGTTCACCGACGAAGACTATCGCCATTACGTCGACGGCAAACCCGGCCACGATGGCGTGGCGGATTTCCTTGCTGTCCGCGGTATTTCGCTGCCACACGGTGGCGGATCGGGAGGCGGCGAGGACACGGTGTGCGGTCTCGGAGATCGTAAGCAAGCTTCGTTCCTCGAGAGGCTGCACGACGGAGTGCCCGGATTCGAGCCCACTGTGGCACTCGTGCGCAAGCTGGCAGAGACAGGCGTTGTGACGGCGGTGTACTCGTTGAGCCGCAACTGCGAACGGATCCTCAAGGCGGCCGGGCTGGGCGAGCTGTTCGCCGTTCGCGTGGACGGGGTGGTGGCCGATGAGCTGGGATTGCCCGGGAAGCCCGACCCGGTTCTACTACTCGAAGCCACGCGCAGATTGGGCGCGGTTCCGCAGCGGTCAGTTGTTATCTCGGACGCCGAGGCCGGGGTGCAGGCCGGTCGCAACGGCGGATTCGCGATGGTGATCGGTGTAGATTGGGCCGGGCATGCCGAGGAACTGCTGCGTCACGGTGCTGACGTAGTGGTGCCCAGCCTCGCTCACGTGGGGGTGCGCACGGGCGACAAGCGCATGTCAACCCTGCCGAACGCATTGGACTCCTATGGTCAGCTGATCGGCGTCGTCAATGGACGCGAGCCGTTCGTGTGTCTCGATTTCGACGGCACAGTGTCCGACATCGTCGCCGATCCCGACGCGGCCGTCCTCGTCGATGGTGCAGCCAAAGCGCTCGAAACCCTCGCCGCACAATGCCCAGTCGCCATCCTGAGCGGTCGCGATCTGGCAGACATTCGGGACCGCGTCGGCCTGCCCGGCCTGTGGTACGCGGGTAGCCATGGGTTCGAGCTCGTTGGGCCCGACGGCAGTCACCATCACAACGATGCCGCAGCCGCGGTCATCCACGTCCTCGAATCCGCGGCAACCGAACTGCGCGAAGAGCTTTCGCATATCGCCGGAGCGCGCGTCGAACACAAGCGGTATGCCGTCGCAGTGCACTACCGCAATGCTGCCCCCGAGCATGTCGGCGAGATCATCGCCGCTACCCACCGGCACGGGCAACGCCGTAGCTTGCGGGTGACCGGCGGCCGCAAAGTCGTTGAGCTACGGCCTGATATCGACTGGGACAAGGGCACGGCACTGAAGTGGATTCGTGAGCAGATACACCAGAGCGGCCGTGTGCTGCCGATCTATATCGGCGACGACCTGACCGACGAAGATGCGTTCGATGCGGTTCGCACGAGCGGCATCGGCGTCATCGTGCGCCACGACGAGGACGGCGGACGGCCGACGGCCGCGCAGTTCGCCTTGAACAATCCCGGCGAAGTCTGTGAATTTCTGCGCCGCGGGGGGAACTGGCTGACCTACGAACAGCAGGCCTCCGACGAGGCGTGGACGTTCACGTTCGAGGGATACGACCCGCACAGCGAAAAGCTGCGTGAGGCCTTGTGCACGGTCGGCAACGGGTATTTCGCCACCAGGGGCGCGGCACCGCAGGCGAAAGCGGGGCAGGTTCACTACCCGGCCACCTATGCCGCCGGCGTATACAACCGGCTCTACGACACCATCGGTGGCACGAAGACCGGGCACGAGAGTCTGGTGAACCTTCCCAACTGGCTTCCCCTGACGTTCCGCATTGACGGCGGCGCCTGGTTCGACGTCGACGCGGTCACGTTGTTGTGCTATCGCCAAACGCTGGACCTGCGTGGGGCGGTACTCACGCGGGAGTTGCGATTCCGCGACGAAGAGGGTCGCACGACCTCGGTGACCGAACACCGGTTCGTGGCGATGAACCAGGCCCACATCGCCGCGCTCGAGATGACGGTCGTCGCCGAGGATTGGTCGGGGACGATCGAGATCCGCTCGACCATCGACGGCAATGTGCACAACTTCGGCGTAGAGCGCTATAGAGAACTGGCCAGCACCCATCTCGGATCGATCAATAAGAGAATGCTGTCGGAGAATTCGGTGCTGCTGACTGTCGAGACGACGCAATCGAGAGTTCCCGTTGCAGTGGCCGCGCGAACCACTGTGTGGCGCAACGACGAGTCGGTGCCCGCCGCGTACCGCCTCGTCGACGACGAAATCGAGATCGGTCACGAGGTCTTCGCAGACCTGACGGCCGGGCAGTCGCTTTCCGTGGAGAAGGTGGTCGCTCTGGTCACCGGGCGCGACGTCGCCACCTCCGAACCAGCTATTGGGGCCGAGCGACGGCTCAGTCGCCAGGGCCGATTCGCCGAAATCCGCGACGCGCACATGCTCCGGTGGGCCCACCTTTGGGAACGCTTGTCGATCGAATTCGAAGATCACGTCGACGAATTGCGAATCCTGCGGTTACATCTCCTGCACCTGTTGCAGACGGTGTCCCACAACAGCGAGGACTTGGATGTCGGCGTGCCCGCGCGCGGACTGCACGGCGAGGCATACCGCGGGCATATCTTTTGGGACGAACTGTTCATATTTCCCGTACTGAACCTGCGGCTCCCGGCCATCACCCGGGCTCTGCTCAAGTACCGGCACAGACGACTGCTAGAGGCGAAGCGCGCAGCCAAGCTTGCGGGCTATGCCGGCGCGATGTTCCCGTGGCAGTCGGGCACGGACGGCCGCGAGGAAAGCCCTGAGCTGCATCTGAATCCGCGCTCAGGCAGGTGGAATCCGGACCCGAGTCAACGCGCTCACCACATCGGGATCGCGGTTGCATACAACGTGTGGCAGTTCTACCAGGTCACCGGCGATCTGGCCTATCTGATCGACTACGGCACGGAGATGCTCGCCGAAACCGCCCGGTTCTGGGTCAGCAGGGCGACATACGACCATGAACGCGATCGTTATTCGATCAACGGCGTCATCGGTCCCGACGAGTTCCACTCGGGCTACCCGGACAGGCCGTACCAGGGCGTCGACAACAACGCATACACCAACGTCATGGCCGTCTGGGTGATCTTGCGTGCGATCGACGCTCTTGCGCTGATGCCCTTGCCGAACCGGCTGGACCTACGTGAAAGGTTGGGGCTGACCGACGACGAATTGGCGCGGTGGGACCACGTGAGTCGGCGGATGTTCGTGCCGTTTCACGACGGCGTCATCAGCCAGTTCGAGGGATACGAGAAGCTGGCCGAGCTCGATTGGGACGCCTATCTAAAGCGCTACAGCAACATTCAACGCCTGGACCGCATTCTGGAAGCAGAGAACGACGACGTCAATCGGTACAAGGCCTCGAAGCAGGCGGACGCGTTGATGCTGCTGTACCTGCTGTCGTCCGAGGAGTTGCGCGAGTTGCTCGACCGGCTCGACTACAACTTCTCCGGCGATCAGATCCCGAAGATGGTCGACTACTACATTGCGCGGACGTCGCATGGCTCGACATTGAGCGGTGTCGTGCACACGTGGGTGCTGGCCAGGAGCAACCGCAGCCGTGCGATGGAGTTCTTCCAGCAGGTGCTCAAGTCCGACGTCGCCGACATCCAAGGAGGAACCACCTCCGAGGGGATTCACCTCGCCGCCATGGCTGGAAGCGTCGACCTCGTCCAGCGCTGCTTCACCGGCTTGGAAACCCGGGGTGACCGCCTTGTTCTGTCTCCGAATTGGCCGGAATCGCTTGGCGCATTGGGCTTTCCGATCCACTACCGCGGCCATCACGTGCACGTGCGTGTCAGCGGTAACGGCGCCGAGGTCAGTGCCGATCCTCGCGACGTCCCGCCCGTGGTCATCGAATGCCGTGGTCACGTGGCGGAGCTGGCGCCGGGCCGCACGATCCGGTTTTCGAGTATGTTCACCGACGAGCAGGACTCGGCGGTTGACGAGTAGGCGCCACCGAGTTGATCGGTTCTGTTGCTGCGGCGCTGAACGATTGGTGGCGGCTGACGTCAGTACCTGCTGTGCTCGTGGCTGGGTTGGTCCAATTTGGCGATGAAGACTGCGGCTTGGGTGCGTCGCTCCATACCGAGCTTCGCAAGGAGCCGCGAGACATAGTTCTTGACGGTCTTCTCGGTGAGGAACATCCGGTCGGCGATCTGTTTGTTGGTCAGGCCCTCGCCGAGCAGATTCAGCAATGTGCGTTCCTGATCGGTCAAGTCCGACAGCGGGTCGGATCGCTTTGTCGTGCCACGCAACTTGGCCATCAACGCCGCAGCGGCCCTGTTGTCGAGCAGCGAGCGGCCTGCGCCGACGTCCTTGATCGCTTGCGCCAGTTCCATACCCTTGATGTCTTTGACCACATATCCGCTGGCGCCCGCCAGCACTGCATCCAGCATGGCCTCGTCGGACGTGTAGGAGGTCAGCATCAAACATCGCAAATCGGCAAGGGTAGAGAGCAAGTCGCGGCACAGTTCGACACCGTTGCCGTCGGGCAACTGCACATCGAGCACTGCGACGTCCGGGTTCGCCGCGGGGATTCGGGCCATCGCCTGGGCGACCGATCCGGCCTCGCCGACGACCTCCAGATCCGGGTCCGCACTCAAGAGGTCGGTGAGCCCACGGCGGACCACCTCGTGATCATCTACGAGAAAGACTTTCACCATGTTGTGTCCTCCATAATCTGGTGATCAGTGATGTTGCGGCTCATAACCGGTTCTGCGGCTCGCAGATCAATACCGAGCAATCGGCGCGCTGAAGCACCGCATTGCCCGCCGCTCCCAGCAGTTCCCCGATACCTTCGCCGCGTTCGTGGGCCACCACCAGCAGCTGGATCGAATTGCCCTGCGCCATCAGATACGACAGTGAGTTCCCGTGCACAGCCGCAGTGCTCACGTTGACTTCGGGATAGTTACTGCGCCAGCACTTCAGGCGCCGTTCCAACGCCGCCTTGGCATCTCGGTTTCCGGCGGCCACCGCATGGTCGTCATGGATATCGGGATATCGCGACCGCCAAATGGTCAGTACTCGCAGCGGTGCCCTCCGCGACCGCGCCTCGTCGAACCCGTGCCGCAGGACGGCATCACCCGTTGACCCGTCCAGCTCGACGGCTACCCAGCGCTGTGCCGAGGGCACCGGGTCGTGTCCCCTGACGACGGCCACCGGGCAGTGCGCCCCTGCCGCCAACGCAGTGGCGGTGGAGCCGACGTGGCCGTCGCGGAAATGATTGAGTCCGATGGCACCGACACACAACAGCGCGGCGCCTCCGGACGCCTCGAGCAACGCGGGCACCGGCGATTGATGGACGATCTCCGCCTCGATCTTGACCGGTTCGTCGGTCGACTCGATGGCGGCGGCCGCACAGCGCACAGCCGTTTGGGCCGCGGCAAACCGGCGCGCGAGGGCCCCGGCATCGGCGGTGCCGCCTTCTCGCGGGTCGAGGGCATAGACCAACCGCAGTGGGATGTCCCGGCGAATCGCCTCATCGACGGCCCAGCAAGCTGCCTCGATAGCCCACCGTGAACCGTCCACGCCGACAACTACGGACGGCGCGACATATTCTCGCTCGGGCATGGCCGGTTCCTGTCAGGTTGCCGGGACGCTTTCGACGCTACCGTCAAAAAGTGCCGGTACGCAGGGGCAAAAGTCCCTGCCCGAAGGCCCACTAGTCCTCAGCGGTGCGCCGGCGTCGGATTCGCACTTTCACCACGCGGGTTCTGCGCTCGTCGGCGGGAAATCCGGACAAGACCCGCAGACCGCGGGTCATCAACTTTGATGACTTGCGGCTCTGGCCTGCTGTGCCGCCGCCCAGGCATCGTCGGTTGGTCGGACAACAGCGAAGGTGGTGAGAGTTGATGACGACGAACTTTCCTGACGACGCCACCCTATGTGCGGCCCTGGAGCTGGCCGGCCGCGCGCCGTCGATTCACAACACCCAGCCCTGGGAGTGGCGGGTCGGTCCGCATAGCGTCAATCTGTATTCGCGCCTCGACCTACGTCTGCCGCATACCGATCCGGACTGCCGCGACCTGATCGTCAGCTGCGGGGCCGCCCTGCATCACGCGACCGTCGCTCTGGCGGCGTTGGGGTGGCGCGCCTCCGTGCACCGGATCCCGAATCCTGACGACCCCGAGCACCTGGCCTCCGTGCAGGTCCACCGTGGATCGCCGACGGAGGCCGATATCGCCATGGCGGCGGCAATACCCCGGCGCCGAACCGATCGGCGGATTTACAGCTCCTGGCCCGTTGCGATGGGGGACATCGCGTTGATGGGTGCTCGGGCGGCACGCCTCGGTGTCACGATGCGGCGAATCGAGACCACCGACACGTTTGTCGCACTGCTGGAACAGGCTGTGGCCAGACACAGCACCGACACCGGTTATGTTGACGAGCTGATGGCGTGGACCGGCCGCTATGCAGCGACCGAAGGTGTACCCGCACAGAATGTTCCACTCATCGATGGGGCCGCGATAGTGCCCGGCCGGATCTTTTTCGAGTCGACACTCGACCAACCCGCCGATGCGCCCGCAGCCGAGGACAACGGTGTCCTGCTCGCCCTCGGGACGGCGGACGACGACATCGGGTGCCAACTGCGCGCCGGTGAGGCGGCCAGCACGGTCATGCTCACCGCGACCGTTCAAGGCCTGGCCTCGTGCGCGGTCTCGGAGGTGCTCGAGATCTCGGACACCCGAGAGGCGGTTCGCGGGGACGTTTTCGGCGGCGAACAATTCCCTCAGATAATGCTGCGGGTGGGCTGGGCACCGGTGAACGCCGACCCCTTACCGGCGACTCCACGACGACCGCTGACCGACGGCCTCCATCGCTTGGACGGCTCCGCATTCTTGGTGTAGGCGATAGGAGAGGCACATGGCGGCAACCACAGCGCACCACGGCATCATCGTCGGCGTCGACGGATCGCCGGCAGCACAGGTCGCTGTCGGATGGGCGGCCCGCGAAGCGGCTATGCACAAGGTGCCCTTGACTCTGCTGCATGTCGTCTCGCCGACGGTCAGCGTGTTTCCCGGCGTGGAGGTGCCGTCGGGTTTCGAGGTCTGGCAGCAAGACGAGGGGCGCGACATCCTGCAGTCAGCGCGGGCCATGGCCGCCCGCGTAACCGAAGCCGACCCCATCGAAATCAAGAGCGAAATGACGAGTGGGGTCGCGGCGATCACGTTGACAGATGTGTCGAAAGACGCCCAACTGGTCGTGGTCGGAGCCCATGGCCGTGGCCGTGCCAGGCGCTTGTTGGGCTCGGTCTCGTCGGCGCTGAGCCAGCACGGCCATTGCCCGGTCGCGGTGATCCACGACGACAATGTGTATCCGCCCGCTGCCGCTCCAGTAGTTGTCGGTATCGACGGGTCACCCTGTTCGGAATCGGCAACTGCGATCGCGTTCGACGAAGCGTCCCGCCGCGGAGTCGATCTGGTGGCGGTCCACGCGTGCACGAACTGGGATGGCTGGAATTATCCCGACGTCGATTGGCCGGCAATCGAAAGCCAGGGCGAAGAAGTGCTCGGCGAGCGCTTGGCCGGATGGGGAGAACGCTACCCAGACGTCGTCGTCCGCCGGGTAGTCGTCGGCCATGGGGCCGCCGATCGTCTGGTCGAGGAATCGAAACAGGCTCAACTCATTGTGGTCGGCAGCCACGGCCGCGGCGGGTTCGCCGGCATGCTGCTCGGCTCTGTCAGCGCCGCGGTCGTCCAGTCCGTACGGATACCCGTCCTCATCGCCCGCGGGCAATAGCCCTGCGGACTATCGCATCCGCGGCAAGGGACCTTCGCCTGTAGTGCCCGTTCCGAGCCCCGAATAGGCTTGTCTCACAGTACTAATAGAGAGACAAGGAGTCCTGTCATGACCGAGACAGTGCAGCAGAGCGTCCCTGATTCACCGACCGCTGACCTCGCCGACGAGCTGCGTGAGTCGGCCAAGGCCGGCCAGCACGCCGCCGGCGCGGCATTGCGCAAATTCCGCAGCACCGTCGATGAAGCCATCCCTGAATCCGTTGCGCCGCTGCGTAACAAGATCGTGGAGGCTGCCCTGGAATTGGCCGACGACCTGATTTCGGCGCAGTACAAGTTTCGCCGCAGCCTGCTCAAGACCGCCGACCACGTACTGACCAAATCCGACGCCGATCACTAAGCGGCCGGATCGGTTTGGGTGAGGACCGCCAGCGCGGCGCCGATATCGCGCAGCGGAAGAACAGCGTCGACGCAGCCGGTTGCGATGGCGCTGTTCGGCATATCGGCGGCACTCGCGTCGCGTGGATCCTCGACGATCACCACGCCGCCGCCTGACTGCACCGCGCAGCATCCTTCCGAGCCGTCATTCAGCATTCCGGTCAGAATGACGGCGATCGTCGGCGATTCTGCTGCCGAACTGACCAGCAGAGCGTCTCCCGGCCGGTTGTTCCACGGGAGGCGGCCAAATGCCCAGCGTCCTCGGGGGTCGATGGTCACCATGGTGTGACCCGGCACGACCGTGATGCCCGGTTGGGCTGCCGACCCGCCCTCGACCGCGACACGCACCGCCAATCGCGTGCGGTGCGAAAGGATTTCTGCCAACGCGTCATGGTCGTCCTGCGGCGCTGCCCGATGTTGCACCACACTGATCGGCACTGTGATGTCGCCGGCAAGTCCGCCCAGCACCGCGCTGACGGCCGGAATGCCCCCAGCCGACGCAACGATGACCACCCGACCGAACCCCGGACGGGGCGCTGCGCGCTCAGGACTCGACACGTGGGGGCGGGGTGGACGAAGATGCCGGCGGCACGTTCTGCAGTTCGGCGAGGACGGACTCGACGGCCGCGGGCACCGCGGCGGCGGCGACTGTCGAGAGCCCGACACCGTAGCCGACTTCCTCGACCTCGACGGTGATGACCACCAACCTGTGCGGCAACCGACCCAGGGCCTGACCCAGCGCGTATATCTCCGGCAGCCCAAGCGAATGCGAGCTGACGACCGTGGGGTGTGGTTGTTCGCCGGGAACCCAACGGCGAACCCGGCCGGCGACCGCGCCGGGTCCGGCGGCCGCATCCACCGCGACGACGAGCGGCAGTCCGGTCCACGCGTCGAGCATCAGTCCCGGGTCGGGTGGCGCCGACAGCACTTCGACACCGCGGAGCTGCAGTGCGGCGACGTCGGCGGCGACCGCCAAACCGACCCCGTCGTCGCACCGATAGTCGTTGCCGACGCCGATGACGAGAACGCCGCCCGTCATGTGCGGTCGATGGTCAGCGTCAGGAAGTGCGCCGAACACGAGATGCACGGGTCGTGATTGCGAATCGACCTCTCGCACAACGATGTCAGCGGTGCATCCTCTAGTGACAGGTTCGCTGCGACCAGCGCCGCCATCTCATACTCGATGGCGCCCTGGTTCTGCGATGTCGGCGGCACTAGGAGTGCCGCGCGGATCAGACCGTCGTCACCGATCTCGTATCGGTGGTAGAGCAGCCCTCGGGGGGCTTCGCTGACCCCATGCCCGATGCCGGCACGCACCGGCACGTCGATGAACGGCTTCAACGGCCGCTGGTATTCGGCGATGATCCGCAGCGACTCCTCGATGGCATAGATCACCTCGACTATGCGAACCGCAATGCTGCGGAATGGGTTTCGGCAGACCGGTCCGAGTCCGGCGGTCGCGGCGGCCTCGGCTGCGACGGGGGACAGCGTCGAGGAGTTCAGTGAATAGCGGGCCAGCGGACCGGTCAGGTATCGATTGCCATCCACCGTGGCGTGCAGGGCGGTCGAATGCTTCACCTGCGCTTCGACGATGTGGTCACTGAAGTCGGCGATGTCGAAGACCGGTCCGGTGCTGCGCGCGATCACGCCGTTCTCGATCGGGTATCGGCCTGCGTCGGACAGCGAGAGGAACTCGTGGTCGAATTCGACGTCAGGGAACTCGAATTCGGCGATCACCCGTAGTGTTTCGAGAGCATCGTCGAGCGCGCGGCGCAGCATCTCGGTCAGCGGTTCCAGGTCGCGGGCGTGCGGCACCGAATAGAATCCGCCCAGCCGAACGTTGATCGGATGAATGGCCCGGCCGCCGATCACTTCCATCAACCGGTTGCCGGTCTTCTTGATCGCCAAGCCGCGCTTGACGAGATCGGGATGATCCCTGGCCATACTGATGGCGTCCGGATAGCCCAGGAAATCCGGCGCGTGCAACAGAAAGATATGCAGGGCGTGGCTGTGGATCCATTCGCCGCAGTACAGCAGCCGGCGCAGGGCGGCCAGTTCCGGTCTGACCGAAATCCCGCAGGCGTCCTCGATCGCGTTGCATGCGCTGATCTGATACGCGACCGGGCAGATACCGCAGACACGTGCGGTGAGATCTGGTGGTTCGGTGTAGGCGCGTCCCCGCAGGAAGGCTTCGAAGAAGCGGGGCGGCTCGTAGATGTTGAGCTCGACGCTGTCCACTTCGCCGTCCGCCAACGTGACATGCAATGCCCCTTCGCCCTCGATGCGGGTCAGGGCACTCACTGTCAGTGTGCGGACCTCAGGAGTCATCGATCGTTCCGTTCGGCGGTGAAGGCGGTGACGTTGAACGTCGAAAAGACTCGTTCCACACCGGCCTCCGACATCCCGTCTCGGTGCAGTACGGGGATCAGGGCCGCGGTGTTGGGTGTCGCGGCCGGACCGAAACACCCGTAGCAGCCGCGGTGGTGGGCCGGGCACAGCGCCCCACAGCCGGCATGGGTGACTGGGCCTAGACACGGGATGCCCTCGGCCACAACGACGCAGGTGACTCCCCGCATCTTGCATTCGGTGCAGACCGTCTTGGCCGGCAGCCGAGGTTTGCGGCCCACCAGCAGAGCGGCGAGGGTGTCCAGCAGCTGGCCGCGGTCGATCGGACAACCCTGCAACTGGTAATCGACGGTCACATGTGCCGATGCCGGCGTGGACGTCGCGAGCGTGTCGATGTACTCGGGCTTCGCATACACGACCGACGCGAATTCGTCGACATCGGCGAAGTTGCGCAGGGCCTGGACGCCGCCCGCGGTCGCGCACGCACCGATCGTGACGATGATGGCGGACTGTTCGCGAATCGCTTTGATCCGCCGCTCATCGGCCGCGGTGGTGATCGAACCTTCCACGAGCGACACGTCGTACGGTCCCGCGACCACATCGCTGGAAGCTTCCAGGAAGGTCGCGATGCGCACCTGTCCGGCCAGGGTGAGCAGTTCGTCCTCACAGTCCAGCAACGTGAGCTGGCATCCGTCGCAGGAAGCGAACTTCCACACCGCCAGGGTGGGAGTGTTGCTCATCTACAACTCCTTGACTGCGAGTAGCGCTGCGGCGACGTCGTATCCGACGACGGGCCCGTCTCGGCACAACAAAAGTGGGCCCAATTGACAGTGTCCGCACCAGCCGACTCCGCACTGCATATTGCGCTCAAGCGAGACACGGATAGAACTGGGAGACATACCCTTTCGCGCTAGTTCAAGGGCGCAGTTGCGCATCATCGGTTCGGGACCGCAGAGGAACGCCGACGTGTTCTCAGCTCGCAGCGGCAGCCTTCGCAGTGGTTCGGTGACGAAGCCGATTTCGCCGGGCCACCCCTGCACCGGCACGTCGACGGTCAGGTGGACATCGATGGCGTCGTTCTGGGCCCACCGCTGTACCTCGTCGCCGAACAGGAAATCCTCGCGCGAGCGGGCCCCCGCGATCAGGGTGACCCTGCCGTAGGCGGCGCGATCGGCCAGCACGCCGAGGACGACGGGGCGGAGGGGGGCCAGTCCAACACCGCCGGCGACGATCACGAGGTCGCGCCCCGTCGCCGCCCGCAGGCCCCAGTCGGTGCCGAACGGGCCGCGGATTCCGATCACCGTTCCCGGTTGCGCGTCGTGCAATGCGCGGCTCACCGCGCCCACCGACCGGATCGTGTGGGTGATGGTGGCGTCGGCGCCGATGCTGAGACCGCTGACGGAGATCGCGATTTCGCCGATTCCGTAGGCGTACATCATCATGAATTGGCCCGGCAGGGGGGCGGGCAGCGGCCGGCCCACCGGTTCCAGCTCCAGCGTCGAGGAATCACGATTCTCGGTCACGCGACTGCGCACCCGATAGGGGACCGGGCTCATCGCCGACGGCGTTGCCGGCCAGGTGACGGTGTCAGTCATCGCCGTCGCGCTCCCGGGCGAGGGTGTGCATCTCTTCGGTGATGTCGATTCCGGTCGGACACCACGCAATACAGCGCCCGCAGCCCACACATCCGCTGCTCCCGAACTGGTCGTGCCAGGTGCCGAGTTTGTGGGAGATCCAGTGCCGGTATCGCGACTCCCCGGATTCCCGCACGCTGCCGTCGTGAACGAACGTGAAGTCGAACTCGAAACAGGACGCCCAACTCATCCATCGTTCGCTGTGCTCACCGGTGAGATCGGTGACGTCGGTGACGCTGGTGCAGAAGCAGGTGGGACACGCCATGGTGCAGTTGCCGCAGGTGAGACACCGACTGGCGACCTCGTCCCAGTGTGGGGACTCCCGCGATTCGATCAGCAGTTCCCGTAGGTCTGTGGTGGGCATCTGCCGACCCATATGCTGTGCGGCATCGGCCACTTGGCTTCTCGCCGAATCGATTTCGCCGGGGTCGACATTCCGGTGCGGGAGCGCGGCCAACACCTGCGCACCCTCGTCACTGCCGACGTCGACCAGGTAGTGGCGTCCGCTGCTGTCGACGCACTCGGTGAGTGCAAGGTCGTAGCCCGGGCCGACTTCAGGCCCGGTTCCCATGGATGCGCAAAAGCACAGGCCGCCGGGTTCAGTGCAGTTGACGGCTACCACGAAGACGCGGCCGAGCCGCCCCACGAATCCCTGGTCCGGGTGGCTGCCCGTGCCGAGCACTCCGTTGAGTATCGCTATCGCCGCGAGATCGCATCCCCTCACCCCGAGGAACGCATATCGCGGTGAATCCTCCGGGGCAGCACCGTCGGAAGACCACACTCGCTGCCGGGGCGGGTGGAGGAACTGCTTCCACGACTGCGGTCCCGCCGAATGGCCGAAGACCGCGTCGTCATCGCGGCGGCGCAGCCGATAGTGGCCGGGACCCACGTCGACGCCCCAACCGAGAGGAAGTTCGTCGGCCGACTCGAGCTCGGCCAGCACGATCGCGTTGTCCGAGACGGTGGGGCCCACCACCCGGTACCCGCGGTCGATCAGCGCGGACACCAGTTCGGCCAAGCCTGCGGCGTCGATGACCGCGTTCGTCATGGGGTAATGGTGCGCGACCGGTGGCAGCCAGGAGCATGGTCTTGGGTCCCCAGATAACCGTCAAAGGTCCTTCCGTGCTCCGTCGGAGGCCTCGAAGGTGCTGACGCGTCCCACCTACCGCGGCATGCGGTACAGAGCTGCGCCCGCGGTTATCCCGGCTCCCGCCGCAATCAGGAGCACGAGGTCGCCGCCGCCACAGTCCCCGGTTGCCCGAGAGAAGGCCGCCGCCAGGGATGCGGTGTGCATGGTTTCGTCGTCGGCGACCACGACGCGATCAGCGGCCACCCCCAACTTCTCGGCCAACGACGCCCGGTAGCCGGGCCACCCGGGCGCAGCGACGATGACGTCGACGTCTGCGATGGTGTGCGAGGACGCGCGGAGGCAGCGCTGCGCGGCGTCTGCCGCGGCGGTGGCGAACTCCTGGTCGCGTTCGGGGGTGTGGTGGAAGCGCAGGACGTTCTTGTGGTCTCTGAGACCCACTGTGGCATTGAATGTTTCGCTGCGATCCGGAATCTTCGCCCAGTGCACCTGTTCGAGCCCGGCGGACTCGTCGGTCCGGCTGCACAGCAGTGCCGCGCCGGCCGGCGCGAACGGAAAGTGTTCACTCATACCGCGGCCGGGATCGGCGTCGCTTGCCACGACCATCGCACAGTCGATGGTCTTCGACGTGAGAAAGCCGTCGACGATCTGCAGCGCGGACAGCAGGCCGCATGCGCCGTTGGCGACGTCGAAGGAAAATGTTCCGTGTGCGCCCGAATGCGGGTCTTCGGGGTTGGCGCCGATGTCCTCTTGGATCAACGCGGCCAGTGCCGGCTCGCCGAGATTGCGGTCGCGATAGATGCCCGCGTTGACCAGGAGGTCGACGTCGTGAGGGTGGCGCGCCGCCATGCGCAGGCAGTCTTGTGCGGTGTCGACCGCGAGGTTCAGGGCGCTGTGCCGGTGCCGCCACCGGCTCTCGCCCACGGCGACCTGTTCAATCACAGTGCCCATATCGACCCACCAGTTCCTCGTCCAATGTCAGCAAGACCACGCCGATTTCGAGTCCGGACGCCAGAGCGATCAGCGCGATCGTCTCGCCAGGCCGAATGTGTTTCGCTTCGAGTTCCTCGACGAGCGCCACCGTGTGCGTTGTGGACGCGGTATTGCCGTATCTGTCGACGGTGATGACCGCATCGTGTCGCGGGTTGTCGCCGAAATCGTCGGCGAGCGTGGCCATGCCCTTGCGGATCGCCCGAGCGGAAGTCTGGTGGGTGATCACATGATCGATGTCGTGGATCGAGATGCCGACTGTCTCGAGCACTTCGTGCAGCAGCAGTGGGGTATTGGACATCGCCGCCCGGTGGATGCCGCGCGCATCGGTGAACATCCGGCCGCCGGGATCGGGCCCCTTGGGGTAGGCCAGGCATAGTCGGCTGTAATCGGCCACGGTGGTGAAGCCGGCCAGAGTTATGCCGGCCGAACCGGCCGGCGCACGCTCCAGCAGAAGTGCCGCGCCGGCGTCACCGAGGGTCAGGCAGGCCAGCTCCTTGCTCATGATCGAGCGGATGTGACGGGCCGCGTTCTGACCGAGCTGCGAGATGTACTCGCCGCTGACCACCAACGCCCGCTCGATGATGCCCTGCCGGATCCAGTTGTTCGCGATGGTGACGCCCGTGAGCATGCCGGCGCAGGCGTTGGAGACGTCGAACGTCAACGCCGTCTCGGCACCGATGGCCTGAGCCACCGCACTGCTCATCGTCGGTTCCAACCACTGGGTGAGGCCACCCCGGAATTTCGTGATGCTGCAACTGATCACGGCGTCGATCGAATCGGGTTGCCGCTGAGCCTTTGCCAGACAGTCCAATGCCGCAGCGGTGGCGAGACTGTAGGAGTCCTCATCGCCCACCGACACTCGGCGTTCGCGAATTCCCGTCAGCCGTTCGAGGTCAATGTGGGTACGGTGTCGCGTCGCCGACATCAACTCGTCGGTCGTGAGGTGAGTGGGTGGCAAATGCCTGCCGGCGCCAGCCACTCGAGTGCGATAGGGCGCTTGCTCATCGCTACCCGACGGTTCCATCATCAACCAACGCTTGCGCGTCATTGATCCATCGTGGGCCAGGCACCGGTGATCTGATAGGGATCATTGGACATCGGCGACTGGGACCTTGGGCCCTTGCCGGTGCTTTTCTGCGGGCGCAGAGTGGGTTTCGTGGAGAATCTGAGCACTCTGGATGCCGGCTTCCTCGAGGCCGAGGATTCGGACCGCCATGTGAGTTTGGCGGTCGGCGGCGTCTCGGTGATCGAAGGGCCGATGCCGGATTTCGCGTCACTGGTGGACAACGTTGCCGACCGGGTCGTGAGCATTCCCCGGTTCAAACAGGTGGTGCGCACCCATGTGCTCGACCTCGAACCACCGGAGTGGGTCGAGGATCCGAATTTCGATCTTTCCCATCACGTTCATCGCGCGGCGCTGCCCGACCCCGGTGATGACCAGAGTCTGTTCCGGTTTGTCGCGGACGTGATGGAGCGACGGCTGGATCGCGACCGTCCGCTGTGGGAGTGCTGGATCATCGAGGGCTTGGCCGACGGCCGGTGGGCTGTTCTGGTGAAGATTCATCACTGCATCGCGGACGGCATCGCGACCATGCATCTGCTCTCGAGTTTGAGCGATGATGGGGAAGGCGCAACGTTCGCGAGCGAGATCCGCGCCGCCCACGAGCCGACAGATCGTGGTGTGCACGTCCCCAAAGTCAGCCTGAACCCGTTGGATTGGGCGTCCGGCATCTGGCAGGCTGCCGTCGGCGTGACGAACGCGGCGACGCT
Source organism: Mycolicibacterium crocinum (assembly GCF_022370635.2). The sequence goes on from NZ_CP092362.2 coordinate 2,618,421, forward strand.
GGCCGTCGGGGGTGTTGTCGAGATCACCGGCGGCCTGCTGCGCCCGGCGGCCACATCATCGCTGGCCGGCCCGGTCAGCACGATGCGTCGTTACAGCGCCGCGCGGGTGAGCCTCGAGGATGTCGAGACGATCTGCCACGAATTCGGCGTCACCGTCAACGATGTCGCGCTGACTGCGATCACCGCCAGCTTCAGGGCGGCTCTGGTCCGGCGGGGCGAGCGGCCGCGACGCAACTCGCTGCGGACCCTGGTGCCGGTGTCGATTCGATCCAACGACGCGCGAGAGACCATCGATAATCGCGTATCGCTGATGCTGCCGTGCCTTCCGGTGGAGAAAAACGATCTTGTCGACCAGCTGCACGAGGTGCACCGCCGGTTGACCACCGCCAAGGGCAGCGGCCAGCGTCAAGCCGGCAGCGGCTTCATTTCGTCGATCGGTCTGCTGCCGTTCCCGTTGACGGCATGGGCGGTTCGGCTGCTCACGCGATTGCCCCAACGCGGAGTCGTTACCGTCGCCACGAATGTTCCCGGACCGCGTCAGCGATCCCGAATCCTGGGCCGGGAAGTTGTGAGTGTCTTACCCATTCCACCGATCGCGCTTCAACTTCGCACCGGCATTGCGATTCTCAGCTATGCGGACAGTCTGGTGTTCGGCATCATCGCCGACTACGACACCACTTCCGATGTCGACGAACTGGCGCAGGGTATCGAAGAGGCGATCGCCCAGTTATCGACTGTGTCCGCGGGGGTCAGAGGCTCTGCGCCAGACGGTGGGTGACGTAGTCAGTGACGTCGGACAGCGTCCGTAGCGACTGATAGTCCGCCTCGGGGATATCCACTTGCAGTCGTTTGTGGATGCCGATCAAGAAGTTCAGCCAGTCCATCGAGTCGAGATCCACCTGGTCGCGCAACAATACGTCGTCACTGATCTCGTCGGCGTCGACCTCTGGCGCGATGGTCGTCAAGACGGAGAGGATCTCGCCACGAATATCGTTGTGAGCCATGGTCAATTCATTTCTCTAGGAGCTCGGGTTGCTGCAGCAACTCGTTGATCGCGGACAGGAAAAGCGCGCCTCGGTGGCCGTCGCTGGCCCGATGGTCAGCCGCCAGCGTCGCCTGCACGGTGGTACATATCCGGATTCCGCCGTCGATGACGCACACCCGTTGCGTTGGCCGTCCGAATCCGACGAGGGCCACCTGCGGCGGGTAGATGACACCGAATACGGTATCGACGCCCTGATCACCGAGGTTGGTCACGGTGATGGACGGATCCGACATCTCGGAGCTGCGTAGCGAACCGGCACGCGCGCGGGCGACCAGGTCGGTCAGCCCACCCATCAGGTCGTACAGATTCTTCTCGGCCACATTGTGGATGGCGGGTGCGACGAGTCCGCCTCCGCGCAGCGAGATCGCCACCCCGACGTGAACCGCTGGCGCGGCTTCGAATCCGTCGTCACGCCAGAACCCGCTGAACTCACCGAACCGTTGAGCCGCCACGGCAACAGCCTTCAGCTGCAGTACCGCCGGCAAAATGCGCTCGGTGATTGGCCGCTCGGCATTGCGATCGGCCAACCAGGTGAGCGCCTTGTCCATGAGGATCTCGTCGGCGAGATAGTAATGCGGGATCTCCCGTTTGGACCGGCTCATCGCCGCGGCGATCGACTTGCGCATCTCGGTGGCGCGATCCTTGACAGCGGGCTTGGCCGCCGGCGGCTTCGCCACCACCGCCGCCGCATGTTCGACATCGCTGAGTGTGACTGCTGCCTGTGGGCCGGTCCCGGTCACCGCTTCGACATCGACGCCCAGCGACAGGGCCAGACGACGTGCGGCGGGGGAGACCCATCGACGATGATGAGGCGCGGTCTCCGGGGCCGGCGCCGGGGCCGCGGCTGGGACCGGGGGCGCGGCGGGAGTTGGCATTGCGGGCAACGGTTCTCGTGGCTGGGCGGCCTCGGGCACTGGTGTTGGCGCGACGCGCTTCTCGGGGATGCTTTCGGCGCTCTCCCCGGGTTCGAGCAGGGTGGCGAGGGGCGTTCCCACCTGGACCGTTTCGCCGACCGGCACCAGCAGTTCATGGACGGTGCCGTCATGCCAGCATTCGATCTCCACCGCGGCCTTGGTGGTTTCCACCACCGCGACCACTTGTCCGCGGGACACGGTGTCACCCGGCTTCACGAGCCACTCGTTGAGCGTTCCCTCGTCCATGTCGGCTCCGAGCGCCGGCATCTGGAAATCGATCATGACGATGCGCCCAGGAGGCCCTCGACCGCCGCGACGATCTTGTCCGGCTGCGGCAACGCGGCCTGCTCGAGGTGTTTGGCATACGGCATCGGCACCTCGGTGCTGCACACCCGGGCCACCGGTGCATCGAGGTCGAAGAATGCACCCTCGACGATGCGTGCGCTGATCTCGGCGGCCAGGCTGCCCGTTCGCCAGGCCTCGTCGACTACAACGGCCCGATGCGTCTTGCGGACGGATTCGAGGATCGTGTCGGTGTCCAGGGGGCGCAACACGCGTAGATCGATGACCTCGCAGTCGATTCCGGCCAGCGACAGTTCGTTTGCCGCGTCCAGGGCCTTGGGCAGGCAGCCACCGTAGGTGATCACCGTGACATCGGATCCGGACCGCCGGATGGCGGCGCGGGAAATGTCGGTGGGAACCAGGTTGTCGACGTCGGTCGCGGTGTTGTAGAGCTGGACGTGTTCGAAGAAGATCACCGGATCGGGGTCGGCGAGGGCGGTGCCGAGCATGCCGTAGGCATCCTGGACAGTCGCCGGAGCTACGACCTTGATGCCGGGAATGTGGGCGTACCAGCACTCCAGGCTGTGTGAATGTTGGGCTCCCAGCTGCCGGCCGGCTCCGGTCGCCATGCGGACGACCAGCGGCACCGAGAACTGGCCGCCGGACATATGCCGCAGCGCCGCAGCGGTATTCACGATCTGGTCGAGGGCAAGGAGACTGAAGTTCACGGTCATGACTTCGACGATGGGGCGAAGGCCGCCGAGCGCCGCGCCGATTCCGACGCCGACGAAACCCAACTCCGACAGCGGGGTGTCTCGCACCCGGTCCGGGCCGAATTCGTCGAGCAGGCCTTTGGACACCGCATAGGTGCCGCCGTAGCGGCCGACGTCCTCACCGAGCAGGAGCACGCTCGGATCGTCGTTCAGCGCGTCGCGCAGTGCATCGTGCAGGGCGGCGCGGTATGTCGTCTTCATTGGGCAACCTCCTGTGGCGGGGTCAACACGTCACGCTCGAGATCGTCAACGCTCTCCCAGGTCCCCGCGTCGGCGAAGGCGACCGCCTCCGCCACTTCGTCATCCGCTGCGGATTCGATTGCTGCGATGTCGGCGGGTGTGATGCTGCCGTCTTGGAGATGCTTCTCGCTGAACATCTGGATCGGGTCGCGCTTGCGCCACTCCTCGACTTCGTCCTTGCCGCGGTAGAGCTCCGGATCGAACATCGAATGCGCGCGGAATCGGTACGTGCGGAATTCGATGAAGAAGGGGCCGCCGGCGCTTTCGATGTGCTCGGAACCGTATTGCGCGGCGTTGAGGCACGCGGTCACATCCATCCCGTCCACCGACAAGGTCGGCACCTTGTAGGCCGCTGCCTTGGCGGTGAGGTCGGTCTGCGACTGGGCCCGGTCCAGTGCCGTACCCATTGCGTACAGATTGTTCTCGCAACAGAACAGCACCGGTAGCCGCCACAACGCAGCGATGTTCAGCGACTCGTGAAACGCACCCTCCGCGACCGCTCCGTCACCGAAGTAACACGCAGTCAGCCGATTTCGGTGTTCGACGGCATCGGATAGACCGAGGCCGACGGCAAGGGGTAACCCGCCTGCGACGATCGCGTTGCCACCGTAGAAGCGGGTGGCGGCGTCGAAGAGGTGCATCGAGCCGCCCCTGCCGCGCGAGCAACCCTCCTGCTTACCGAACATCTCGGCCATGATCGACTTCATCGGGATGCCGCGAAGCAGCGCGTGTGCGTGCTCGCGATAGGTCGCTACCACCGCATCGTCGGGGCGCAGGGCCCGCAACGAACCTGCCGCCACCGCCTCCTCACCGACGTAGAGGTGCAGGAAGCCGCGAATCTTGCTCTCGCTGTACAGTTCTGCGCATTTCTCCTCCATGCGGCGAACCCGAACCATATCGGAGAGGAGGTTGAGCACAAGCTCGCGATCGGTCATGACGACACCGCCGGTGCGTGGGGTTCGGCCATCGTTTCCACGGTGGATATGTCGCCCTCGGGCAGGCCCAGCTCACGGGCTTTGAGCAGCCGCCGCATGATTTTTCCGCTGCGGGTGTGCGGCAACGAGTCGACGAACTCGATCTCCTTGGGCGCGACCGCGGCACCGAGGCGTTTGCGCGCGTGGCCCAGCACGTCGAGCCGTAGTTCGTCGTCGGCGGAGAAACCGTCTTTGAGTGTGACGAAAGCCTTCACCACTTCGCCGACGGTCGGATCCGGCTTGCCGATAACGGCTGCTTCGGCGACCGCCGGGTGATCGGTCAACGCGTTTTCCACCTCGAACGGCCCGATCAGATGACCCGCCGACTTGATCACGTCGTCGGCGCGGCCGACGAACCAGAAGTACCCGTCGCAGTCACGCTTGACGAGGTCACCGGTGAGGTACAGCCCGCCTGTGAAGCACTTGCGGTAGCGGTCTTCTTGATGCAGGTACTCCCGGAACATCGACGGCCATCCGAGTTTGAGTGCCAGCTCGCCTTCGACGTCTGGTTCGTCGATGACCGACACCGATCCGTCGTCGCGATGATGGACGACGCAGGCATCAATGCCGGGCAACGGCCGGCCCATCGAGCCTGGCTTGATGTCGAAGGCGGGGGTGTTGGCGATCATGATGCCGCCGGTTTCGGTCTGCCACCAGTTGTCGTGGATCGGCAATCCGAGCACGCGTTGGCCCCACCACACCGCCTCGGCGTTCAGGGGTTCGCCGACGCTCGCGATGAACCTCAGATGCGGGAACGTGAACTGGGCCGCAAGCTCTGGGCCGGCCTTGATCAGCATCCGGATCGCGGTGGGCGCGGTGTACCAGACAGATACGCCCTGCGACTGCAGGATCGTGTACCACCGGGTGGCATCGAATTCGGCCTCGTCGACGATCGAGGTGACACCGTGCAGCAGCGGGGAGATCACGCCATAGGACATTCCGGTCACCCAGCCGGGATCGGCTGTGCACCAATAGATGTCGTCAGGGTGGAGATCAAGGGCGTACAGACCTGTGAGGTAGTGCATCTGCACGGCACCGTGGACATGCAAGGCGCCCTTCGGGGTGCCGGTGGTGCCGCTGGTGAAGTGAAGCAGGGCTGGATCGTCGGCAGTGGTCTGCTCGATGGGGGCGTTGTCGTCGGCTCCCTCCATCAACTGCCAGAAGTTCAGGGTCCCGCGCGCCTCGTCGTTGTTCACGGTGTCGTCGACCACGATGATGTACCGCACCGACGACAGCTGGTCGCGGATCTTGGCCAGTTTCTTGGGATAGATCGCCTTGGTCGTGATGAGCACGTTGCACTCGCCGATGTCCAGGCGGGTAGCGATCGGCTCCGGCCCGAATGCGGAGAACAACGGTGACACCACGCTTCCATTGCGCAGTGCGCCCATGATGCTGACGTAGAGCTCCGGGGTACGGCCCATCAGCGTGAAGACTCGGTCACCGCGGCCGATTCCGAGCGAGCGCAACACGTTGGTGAACTGTCGGGACAGCCGGCCGAGCTCGCCGTAGCTCATATCGCGGGTGGCTACCGCGCCGTCGGTGTCGAGAGCCGAGACGAATCGCAGCGCTGTGCGCGCCGCCGCCGGTCCTTCTTGGTGACGGTCGACGGCCGCATAGGCGATGTTGCAGGCCCCCGGTCCCATGTCGGCACACAGGTCGGGAGCCGACGACCAGTCGAATCCCCGGCGCGTTCCCTCGTAGTCGACGAAGTTCGGGTCGACTTTCCAGTCTTTGGCTGCTTTGTGGATAACCGTCACGGTGCTATCCCTCCGGTGAGGGGAGCACTCCGTTGCGCAAGGCGAGACCGATATTCGCCATGATGCGGTCGAGAAGTGCGTTGTAAGCGGACCCGTCGTTCAGTAGCTGCGCCGGTCCGTAATGGAGGAGATAGGCGTCGACTCGGCGGTCGATAGGCCAATCGCAATAGATCTCCGATGTGAACTCACTACGGAGAAAACCCCACGCAACGATCTCGAGTTCTTCGTGGTTCATGGTGCTGTGATAAGTCGACGCCATTGTCGGCCCTTCTCGGTCGGGTGGGACCACACCATCGTTTTCCAGCCGGCCGCGGCACAATAGAGACGAAAGTCAACAGACGCACCGCTCCATGTCCCACGGAGCAGGGACGGCTCGGCCCTGTCTGGGGCGGCCATCGAGTACCACCATTCGAAGAATGAGCGACACCACCACCATGGACTCGGTCCGAGATGCAGTACGCACGTTCAACAAGTACGTGTTGAATCCGGCTATGCTCCATCTTGCGGGTCGTAAACATTGGTATGCCAGCGTTATTCGGCACACCGGCCGGACGTCGGGCAAGAGCTATGTCACCCCGGTGGTGGCGGATCCGGTTGCGGGCGGATTCATTGTTCCGCTGCCCTACGGTGTCGGCGTCGACTGGGTTCGCAACGTGCTCGCGGCCGGCAGCGCAACGATCACCTCGGCTGGCTCGACCTACGACGTCGTCGCACCGGAGATCATCGACGCGGCATCGGCGGCAACGACGCTCTCACCGCGACGGCGCCGGGGTTTCCAGCGTCTGGGCATCGACAAATTCCTCCACGTCACGGTGGCGAAGTAGGCGACGTCGCGGTGACAGCGGTCGAGTGTGCCGCGGCTTCGCTCTCCGCCCGTTGCTTCACCCCGAGCAGGATGGCTCGCGTGATGAAGGCTTTCGCGGGCGCGATCAGTTCGGCGCCCAATACGGCTCCCGGCTGACGCAGCGGTACCCGGGTGCGGATGAGAAGGCGGGTGCGGTCCTCACCGGACGGCACCACGTTCAGCGACCAGATGGCATCCCAGAAGCTTCGGCTGCCCGCGGTTCGTAACACGAGCGATCGCCCTGCCTCCAGCCGGGCGACCGTCACCACGATGCCGTCTTTCAGGCCGAGCCAACCCCTGGGCGCCAGCCGCACGGTGTCGCCTTCGGCGAGGTGCTGCCATTCCGGGTGAATCTCATTGGCGACGTGGTAGTCCAGCCCGACCAGCGTCTGGGCTTTCTCATAGGCATAGAACCCCGCGCGGTCCTGGCCGATCTGAATCAGCCACGGCCACACCGCCTCCGGACGCCTGTCGATCGTGACCCCTTCGGTCGTCACGACGGCGGGTTGGCCGACCAGGTCGTCGCCGGGCAACGGCATCGAACACTCGGCTTTCGTGGTGCCCCAGTTACGGAAGAACTGTCTGGCCGCCATCAGGACCGCGGCGGTTGCGCCCAAGCGAAGCATCGCTGTCGTCATGGCCCCACTCTGCGACGGACTACCCGAGTGCGGTAGGGCCGGTAGACCCCGATGTGTCCCGTCAAAGTCGACGAACGGCCTGACACTTCGGGACCTCATGCTCCATCGGTCGCGGCCGTACATTTACTGGCGAGCCACGATCACCGGCACCTCAGCGGCGTGAACAACCGCCGAGCTCACCGAACCCAGCAACGTCGACATGACACCACCACGGCCGTGGCTGCCGACAACCACCAGCTGGGCCGACCGGGACTGCTCGACCAGTCGCCGCGCCGGCTCATCGCACGCGACCACGCGGGACACAATGACGTCCGGGTACCGCTCCCGCCACCCGGCCAGCCGCTCGCCCAGGACCTCATTGGCCTCGGCCTGCACGATCGACCAGTCGGGCACTCGGAAGCCCAGCATTTCGGTATCGCTCCAGACGTGCAGAGCAACCAGTTCGACGCCCCGCCGAGACGCTTCGTCGAAGGCGATCGCGGTCGCCACCTCTGACGCCGGCGACCCGTCGATACCCACGACCACCGGTGCCCGCGACGACGTGTGCAGTGGATTGCGCGGGATGACGGCAACAGGACACTGCGCGTGATGAATCAGTGCGGTACTGACCGACCCGAGCAGGACACGGGCGATCACGCCGAGGCCGCGGCTTCCGACCACGACCAGATCGGCGTCCCGGGACATCTCGACCAGCGTCGGCGCTGCCGGACCCGTCACCATCTCGGTGCTGACCTCGACAGATCCGGTCGTCGTGGCGTCGTCGACGGACTTGAGGGCGTCGCTGAGTGCGGTGCGGCCCTCCTCTTCCACCCAGCGCATATAGCTGTCCGACACGATCGGCACCCCACGGATCGTGGTTGCCATCATCGGGTTGATCGCCGTGACGATCGTCAGGGCAACGTTGCGGATGGCGGCTTCGCGTGCCGCCCAGCTGACGGCGGTTTTCGCGGCCGCTGAGCCGTCGACACCCACCACGATTCCCCGCTGCGTCGTACCTGCAGACATGTCTCCTCCTTCACTCGAGGTGAATACAGTCGGGTTCCCGAACCGTCCCAACGACCCACTCGCGTGCGGTGTCGGTGTCGGCGTGCGGGAACACGCACCACTGTCCGACCGGGGCCAGGAAGCCGAAGACACCGCCGAAGAACTTCACGGCCTGTCGCATCCAGTCGGCGTCGGTGACCATCGCTGCGCGGTCCCAGTCGAAGAGGTAGTCGAAGCCGAACTCGGTGTCTTCCCAGAGTGCCTCGGGGTCGATTCCGACATAGTCCGGCCCAAATTCGCAATACAACCGAATTCTGTTGTGCTGAAGCTGTTTGGCTTTGATGTCCGGGATCAGCACATTGTCGTAGTCGGCCTTGGACACCGTGCCATGAAGTGCGAAGGCCACGACGTCATCTGGCAAGCCGGCCAGTAACTCGATCACGTGCCCTCCTCGATCGCCGTGTCGATATCGTGTCTCGATAGACGTTCGTGAGTTAGGGGAGAAGGTCATCGACGGCGGTGTCGGCCGGCACGGGGGCCGCTACCTGTGCGCAACGGCGCGATACCCAAGAGAGCGTTACGGCTATCTGTAACAGCACGCGCCGACATCGGATTTTGCTGAAACGCATGGGCGCGCGCCCTGTCGTGGGCAAGATCGGACTGTCACAATCCGGTGAGTGGCACCGGCACAGCGCGGGGGACGGGGTTGATCAGCGAAAGTAGGCGTGGTTTGCAGTTCGGTCGGGAGCGGTCGGGGGATGTGCGCCGGATTCATGATCAGCTCGACGAGCTGGCCGCCGACCGCGACCAAATGGGCTTGCTGCTCCAACTGGCGATCGAGATCAGCTCCGACCTGGAGCTGGACCCGACGCTGCACCGGATCATCAGTGCCGCATTGACCCTGACGGGGGCGCGGTACGGCGCGATCGGGGTATGGGGTAGCGACGGCTTGCTGACTTCCTTCGTCCACGACGGGATGGATGACGAGTCCGTTGAGCGCATTGGCCACCTTCCGGTCGGCAAGGGGATCCTGGGCGAACTGCGCGAACGGACCGAGCTGTTACGGCTCGACGATCTGACGCAACACCCGGCCTCAGCGGGCTTTCCGGACGGGCACCCGCCGATGCGAGCGTTCCTCGGCATCCCGATCCGAATCCGCGAGCAGGTCTTCGGCAGCCTCTACGTCGCCGATGATCGGGCCGGGCACTCCTTCAGCGAGTCCGACGAAGTGACCGCGCAGGCACTGGCCTCGGTTGCGGCGGTCGCCATCGACAACGCCCGGTTGTTCGAGGTAACGCGCATAGCGGCGTTGTGGACGAGTGCAAGTCGTGAAATCACCGCCGCCATCCTTTCTGACGGGCAGCACTTCAGACCGTTACAGCTCATCGCCGAGCGGGTATGTGAGCTCACGGAGGCAGAGCAGGCCATCGTGCTTTTTCCCGACGATGCGGATCAGCCCGCCGACGAGGTGGACACGCTCGTGGTGTCTGCCGCGGTCGGACGCTACGCGGATGAGGTACTGGGCCAACGTATTCCGGTGGATGGCTCGACCAGCGGATCGGTATTTCGCTCCGGCGAACCGTTGATCACCGAGACGTTCCGCAAGCCGATTCAGGCGTTCACCGATGTTGGCGAACGTCCGGCGGTCGTCGCGCCGTTGTGCGCTGACGGTCAGAGCCTGGGGGTGCTGGTGGTGGCGCGCAACATCAGCGCTCCGCGGTTCGGCACCGAATATCTCAACCTGGTAGGGGATTTCGCCAACCACGCCGCCATCGCCCTGACAATCGACCGGGCACGGCATTATGCGGCTGAGCTCGCGCTCCTCGGCGATCGGGAGCGCATCGCCCATGATCTGCACGACCAGGTGATCCAGCGGGTGTTTGCCGTCGGATTGGATCTGCAGGGTGCGATCGCTCGGATACGAGAACCGGAGTTGGCGCAGCGGCTCTCTCGGTCGGTCGACGAGCTGCAGGCTGTCATCACCGAGATCCGCTCCACGATCTTCAATTTGCAGCATCCAGCGGATTCCGGAGAGGGGCTCGCGGCGCGCATTCACACCGTCTTCGATCAAATGACGAGCAACCGCGACGTCGCCGCGACATTGAACCTCACCGGCCCGCTGAGCATCATCGCCCCCGAACTTGCCGCCCACACCGAAGCCGTGGTCACCGAAGCCGTGAGCAACGCAGTTCGGCATTCCGGCGCCGATAAGATCACCGTCAGCATCGCCGTGGGTGACGACCTCAGCATCGTGGTCACCGACGACGGCAGCGGAATACCCGCGGACAACAAACGCAACAGCGGTTTGCGCAACCTCGCCCGACGGGCCGAGTCGGTGGGTGGTGTCTTCCGACTGTCCGACGTCGAATCCGGTGGCACCCAATTGATCTGGAGAGCGCCGCTGACGGCGGAATGACGTCGGCCGATCGACGGGTGCTTCAGTCTTGGCGGGCGACGATCACCGCGGTGTGAGCTTCGTGGACGACCTTCGAGCTCACCGAGCCCAAGAGCATGCCGGCAAAGCCGCCCCGGCCGTGGCTGCCCACCACCAGCAGTTGCGCTGACTCGGACTCCGCCAGCAGGTTGCGCGACGGGGAGTCGGTGACCAGAAGCCGGCGCACCGCGACGTCGGGGTAGCGCTCCTGAAAGCCCGCCAGCCGTTCGGCGAGGGTCTCTTCGGCCTCGGCACGGATTACCGCGATCGGAATCGAGTCGATACCGGGCAGCGCCGAATCACTCCAGGCATGCAGCGCGACGAGATCGACGCCACGCAGCGAGGCCTCGGTGAAGGCAAGTTCGGTCGCGCGTTCGGAGGCCGGCGACCCGTCGATACCGACGACAACCGGCGCGTGGGCGTGTTCGGGCGACACCCGCCCGTGCACAACGGCAACCGGGCAGTGCGCGTGGTGAACCAGTGCAGTGCTCACCGAGCCCAGCACCGCGCGCTGCCACGCGTCCCGCCCGCGGCTGCCCACCACGACCAGCTGTGCCTGCTTGCTCATGTCGATGAGGGCCGAGGCCACGGGAGAAAACGGCGTCTCGGCCCTGACCTGAAGCGCTGCGCCGGCGGCACTTTCGCGGGCGAGGCGCACGGCGTCGTCGACGATCTGACGCGCTTCGTCCTCCATCTGGCGGCCGATGTCTTCGGGCAAGGGCGCAACGGACATGCCGATGCCGCTATACCCGCCGATGATCGGGCTGACGACATGGACGATGGTCAGTTCGACGTTGCGCATGACGGCCTCGCGGACCGCGAATTCCACCGCCGCATCGGAATGCACCGATCCGTCTACCCCGACGAGGATGCCCTGCCGGGTGATTTCGTCGGACATCGTGTGCTCCTCGCCGGGAAACATGCTGTCCGCGCGGCTCTTCCGCTCGGATGATCAGCAGCGTTCGACCGATGGGCTGAGCGTAACGCGGTGGCCGCCCCGATCTCGAAGGTCTTTGGTCATTCCAGCTGAGGGACAAGGTCGCCGACCGGACCGCGACGGGCGCCGAGCCATGGCGGTGCACCGGTGGCTTTCGACCCTGCCGGCTCGGGTCGAGCGGTGGTTGCATCAACACTGCAGGGCCAAAGGAGGACACACATGAACATCAGTCATGAGCCCCGGGTACGAACCAGGATGTTCGCACGGGTCATCGGGCCCTTCGTCGCAGCCATCGCCATCATCGCGGCGCTGCGCGGGTCGGAGATGACCGCGCTGTTGGCGCAATTCACCGCAAGTGCCGTATGGCCGTGGGTCACCGGGGCTTTCGTGTTGTTGGGCGGCATCGCGGTCGTCGCGTTCCATCAGTACTGGCGCAGCCCGGCCGAGGTCCTCGTATCAGTGTTGGGATGGATGATGGTGGTGCGCGGGGTCATCCTGATCGCGTTTCCCGCCGCCTTTGCCTCGATGGCGAACCGGATGATCGGTTGGCACGCAGCGTTGACGGCGGTGTATGTCGTCATGGCGGTGATCGGCGTGTACCTGACCTTCATCGGATATGCCGTCCGCCGGCCCGAGGAAAAGGAAAACGTCGACGCCGTTGCCAAGCACCTCCGGCATGCGGCTTAGGCCGGCCGCGGCGACAAGAGAGACATTTCCCATGCAGACGTTCACACTCACGACGGGGCGTTGGCTACAGCGGCTGATCGGTCGCAATCCCATCGTGCGCGGCAGTGATCGCTTGGAAGCCGGCGCGCTGGTGATCGTGCTCATCGTGGCGCTGCTGGCCCTACCGCTGGCGGGCGCAGTGGGTACCGCGGTCTTCGACGCTCGCACCCATACGGCCGCCGGGCAGCAGCGTCGTGTCCAGCTCGTCGATGCGATCGCGACCCAGAACACCACGATCATCAGACTGCCGTATCAGGCTTCGCTACGTACCCCGCTGATGTGGCAATTCGACGGCCGCGATCATTCCGGGGTCGTGTTCACCGACGAAGAGATGAAGGCCGGTGACCGGACCAGGATTTGGGTCGACGCGACGGGAACCCCCACCGTGGCCCCGCTGTCCCACAGCGACGCGGTCACGGTGGCCGTCATTGCAGCGGTGGGCTTTTGGGCTGCCGTCGCCGGGACGGGGGCCGGGCTGTGGGCCCTGTACCGCAGGCGGCTCGAGCGTCTCCGGTATGCCGACTGGGACCGCAGACTGGGTGATCTGGTGGCCGACAAGGGTCGGCGCAACCGCGACGCCTGACCACGGGACCGAGCTCAAGACTCCTTGGCCGCGGTGATCGCCGCGAGCATCTCCGCGATATCGGCGCCGGCGCGGGCCTTGTCGAAACCAAGCCGGTGCAGGGTGCCGTCGTCGTCCTCCGCTTCCATCAGGGCCAGCAGCATGTGCTCGGTGCCGATGTAGTTGTGGCCCAGCCGAAGGGCCTCGCGAAATGTCAGCTCCAATGCCTTGCGGGCGCCCGCATCGAACGGAATCAGTGCCGGCAGTTCGGCAGCCCGGGGCGGCAGCGTGATGGCGGCACGCACGGCGTCGGCGGTGATCTGCTGGGCACGGAGAAGGGGAGTGGCCAGCGCGGCCGGATCGGTGAGCAGACCCAGCAGCAGATGGTCGGCGGTGATCTCGGTGTTGCGCGCCTTGTGTGCGGCGTTCTGCGCGGCGACGACGGCGGCGCGGGCCCGCGGGGTGAACCGGGCGAAGCCTTGTTCCGGGTCGAGATCGTTGGCGTCCAGATTCGTCATCTTCGGCACGAAGCGCTTCTGGGCGGCCTGTTTGGTCACGCCCATGCTCTTGCCGATGTCGGTCCAGGAGGCGCCCGATCGGCGGGCCTGGTCGACGAAATGGCCGATCAGATGGTCGGCGATGTCGTCGAGCGCCTCAGCGGCCAGGACAGCGTCGGCGAGTTGGTCGAGGGCGTCGGTGTGCACCCGTTTGATGGCATCGATGAGGTCGTCGAGACGGACGGGGTAGGCGATGCGCGCGCTGTCTTCCATGCGTCAACCGTAAGTTGACGGTGCGCATTCGTCAACCGCGGGTTGACGAATGTTTTCTGGTGGAGCGGGTACTCGCGCACCATGCCAACGAGCGTTACGCGTGACATCGACGCGCCACGGGAACGGGTCTGGGAAGTCCTGGCCGACGGGTGGACCTACTCGCAATGGGTGGTGGGCAACAGCCGCATGCGTGCAGTCGACGCCGACTGGCCGGCGCCGGGTACCCGCATTCTGCACTCGATCGGGGTGTGGCCGGCCGTGATCAACGACGAGACCGTGGTGCTCAGCTGCACGCCGCAAGAAGAACTGGTGCTGCTCGCGAAGCTCGGTCCCGCGGGGGCGGCCCGAATCACGCTGCGGCTGAGCGATATCGAGGGCGGCTGCCGCGTGGAGATGATCGAGGTGGCGGTCGAGGGGCCGATGAAGTTCCTACCCGACCGAATCCAGCTCGCCGGATTCTGGCCGCGCAACCGGGAATCGACCTGGCGGCTGGCCAACCTCGCCGCGGACCGTGAGCCGGCTGACGTCGAGAATGCCTAGCCCGCGTCGCTGACCACAAAGCAGTCCAGCCTGCTGGCCGAGCACCTCGCCCTGCGCTTGGTCCATGCGGGGCGCGTACCCCACGGAGCGGCCGGTGAATCGCTTTGCTCGGGCTTCCCGATTCCCCCACGGGCGGCGCGGCGCGACATAAACTCGCGCCATGGCAGGCCCGCGTAAATCCGAAGAGCGGCCCGACGTGAGCAAGATCGACAACCGGGCGCCGTCGGTGCCGCGGATGTTCCTGAATCGCGTCGCGGCTACCCCCAACGCTGAAGCGTTCCGCTATCCCGAGAACGACGGGTGGACCAGTGTCACCTGGGCGCAGGTTGGCGAACGTGTCGAACTGATCGCCGCGGGCCTCATCGCTTTGGGGATCAACCCCGAGGATCGAGTCGCGCTGGCGTCGGGAACTCGCTACGAGTGGGTCATCGTCGACTTCGGCATCCTGGCCGCGGGCGCGGCCACGACCACGGTCTACCCGAGCACCAACGCCGAGGACACGGCGTTCATCGTCGCGAACTCGGGCAGCCGCGTCGTGGTGGCGGAGAACCAATCTCAGGTCGACAAGCTGACCGCCAACCGCGCCGATCTGCCCGCCGTCGAGAAAGTGGTGATCATCGACGGCACCAGCGAGGACGACTGGGTGATCACGCTCGACGAACTCGAGCAATTGGGCAAGCAGCTGTTGGCTGACCAGCCCACCGCGGTCACCGACCGGATCGACGCGATCCCGCCCGAGCAGTTGGCTACTCTGATCTACACCTCCGGTACCACTGGCAAGCCGAAGGGTGTGCGGTTGCACCACGAGGCGTGGACCTACACCGCGGCGGCACTGGATTCGCTGAATGTGTTGTCCGATCAGGACCTCAACTATCTGTGGCTGCCGCTGGCACACTCGTTCGGCAAGGTGATGCTGGCCATGCCGCTGCTGATGGGTTTCCCGACGGTCATCGACGGGCGGGTGGACAAGATCGTCGAGAATCTGGCGGTCATCAAGCCGACGTTTATGGGGGCTGTGCCGCGCATCTTCGAGAAGGTGCACGGCCGCATCACCGAGACGATGGCCGAAGAGGGCGGCGCGAAGAAGCGGCTCTTCGACTGGGCCAGCGATGTGGGCCTGCAGGTCTCGCGCGCCCGGCAGGCCGGCCACCGGGTCGGACCGCTGCTGGCGTTGCAGCACAAGCTCGCCGACCGCTTGGTGTTCAACACGATCCGTCAGCGCTTCGGCGGCAGGCTGCGGTTCTTCATCTCCGGGTCGGCGGCTCTGGATCGCGACATCGCGCAGTGGTTCGATGCGGTCGGCGCCATCGTCCTGGAAGGGTATGGGCTGACTGAGACGTCGGCTGCGTCTTCGCTGAATCGCCTGCACGCGTATCGGTTCGGTACGGTCGGGTGGACGTTGCCGTACACCGACGTCAAGATCGCCGGCGATGGCGAGGTGCTGCTCAAGGGACCGGGCGTGATGAGCGGATACCACGACCTGCCCGAGGCGACCGCCGAGGCCATCGACTCCGACGGATGGTTCCACACCGGCGATATCGGCGAGCTCGACGCCGAGGGCTTCCTGCGGATCACTGACCGCAAGAAGGACATGTTCAAGACCTCGCAGGGCAAATACGTTGCGCCCTCGGCGATTTCGGCGGTGTTCAAAGGCATCTGCCCGTTCGCCAGCGAGATCATCATCTACGGCGAGGGCAAGCCCTACTGCGTCGCACTTGTGAGCCTCGACGCTGAGGCCATCCGTGAGTGGGCCGACCGCAATGGTATGGAGGGCAAGTCCTTCGAGGAGGTCGCCCGCGACGAGAAGACCAGGGCGATGGTCGAAGGGTACGTGGAAACCCTCAACAAGCATCTCAACCGGTGGGAGCAGGTCAAGCGGTTCGCGATCATCGATCGCGAGTTGACGGTCGAGGCAGGCGATTTGACGCCGAGCCTCAAGCTCAAGCGCAAAGCGGTCGTGGAGAACTTCCACGACAACATCGACGAGCTGTACGGCTGACCATGTGGCGTTGCGGTGCGCTGCTGGCCGCGACGGCGACGACCGCCGCGCTGGCGTTCGCGACGGCGCCCGCACACGCCGATGTCGCGGTGCCGCAGGCGGGGGCGCCCTGCCCGGCGGATCTCGCGGACGTGATGACCCGGTTGCCGAATGTCGGCGACTTCCTGGTGTGCCAGGCGTCCGGCAGTTGGGCGCCGGTTCTCGATCCGTTCGATCCCGTCAGCCGATGGCTGAGCTATGGCTCCGGAATAACGTTGCACGGTCAGGGTTTCCGTAACCCGAACCTGCGCTCGGGGTCGTGGACCGCCACCCCGCTGAACCCGGCCGCGGTGTGCGGCGCCGATCAGGTCACCGTGATCGGGCCGGGAGAGCTTGCGCCCGTTGTGCATTCGCTCGGGGAGGCCGGCCAGCCGCTGCAACTGACCGTGTTGCCGAAGCTGTTCACGATCACAATGAACGGTGACTGTCTGTGGTCCGAGGACCAGCCACCGGGGATGTGGTAGTCGCGTGTTCCGTCTGACGGTGCAGGACGTGTTCGTCATCAAGAATCGCGGCCTGGTCGCCACCGGCCGCGTCGAGCTCGGCCAGATCGCGGTCGGCGACGAGGTGCGGATCAACGGGAACCGGGCGGTTCACGTCGACGCGATCGAAAGCTTCCGCAAGAAGCTGGACGAGGCGGCGGAAGGGGCGAACGTCGGGCTGCTGTTTTCGGGCCTCGGCCGCAGCGACCTGTCACCGGGCGACGTGCTCACCGCGGGCGCGGTGGAGCCAACCTCGGGCGGCGTGGACGTGAGTCTGTAGACCAAGTGGTCCCCAGGGGCGGGGGGCCGGTGGCCCAAGGGGGTGGCCACTTCGCGTAGCCCATCCCTGGGGACCCGCTTGTGACGGTCGGACTTCGGTGTGATTGCGCTACCGGGCCCCGACCGGTCGGCTGTGTTCTCAGCGTCGTCAAAAATCTACGGCAAAGGTGGCGGTCAGCGGCCGTTTTCACCAGAAAAATTGACGATGAGGTAAGGGTGTGCTTGGTGTGGCATCAGTGTTCGGTCGGCGCGTTGGGTGCGGGGGCGATGCCGGGGAATTCGGGTGGCGGGACCGGTTCGTAGAACAACACCACCGCGATCGCAATGGCGGTAACGACGACCGCCGCGATGGCGACGACGACTTCGGCGAGCGACGCCCGCCGCAGCCTTCGGACCGTTCTTCTGACCCCCGCCATAGCGCAGGACCGTAGTAGACCGGCGACGGATCGATGGATCTGGCCAGCAGGGTCACAGGCGGCCGGAAGCGTTCCCGCAGGAACGGGTCGTGGTTCTCAGCTCCACGTCACGGGAAGTGCGACCAGGCCGTGCGACAACGAATGGAAGCCCGCGTTCAGGGTGGCGGGATCGGTGCACAGTTGCAGTGTCGGGAACCGGGGGATGAGCTGGGAGTAGACGGTCTTGAGCTCCAGGCGTGCCAGCGCCGCGCCGAGGCAGTAGTGCAGGCCGTATCCAAAGCCGACGTGTGCGGCGCCGGTGCGGGCGAGGTCGACGCGATCAGGGTCGGTGAAGACGTCCGGGTCATGGTTGGCCGCACCCGGGTCCAGCAGCACCAGGTCGCCTTCGCGGATCGTCACGCCGTCAGCGTCGATGTCGCCTCGGGCGTAGCGCGGAACGCCGACTCCGCCGGTCATGCCGGCGCGCAGAATCTCTTCGACGGCCTTGGGGACGAGGTCGGGGTTGTGCAGCAGCGCTTGCCATTGGTCGGGATTGCTCAACAGCACCAGCGAACCGACCCAGATCTGGGTCACCGTCGTCTCGTGTCCGGCGAACAGCAGCTGCATCGCCAGGGTGGCGATCTCGAAGTCGGCGAGGTCGGGCTCGTCGCACAGGCGGGAGATGACGTCGTCGTCCGGGTGGGCGCGCTTGGCGCTCACCAACTCCATGCCATAACCGATCAGCGATTCGAGGCCTTTGAGGGAGACGTCGTCGTCGGGTGAGAAGGCGGCGTCGTCGACCCAGAGCCGGAAGCGGTCCCGGTCGGCGTAGGGGACGCCGAGCAGGTCGCAGATCACCAGGATGGGCAGGGGCAGTGCCAGGTCGGTCAACAGGTCGGCGGGCGGGCCTTGGCGTTCCATATCGTCGAGCAGGTCGGCGCACAGTCCTTCGACCTTCGGTTGCAGAGTGCGCATGTGCCGGGGGCCGAAGTGCGGCTGCAGCAGTTGGCGCATCCGGGCGTGGTCGGTGGGCTCGGAGTCGAAATCTCCGATGGGGCCGCCGAACAATGCCGAGGTTCGGCTACGCGGCGCGTTGGCGGGGTCGCGGTGGGTGCGGCCGAGGAGTTCGTTGTCCATCAGCCGGCGCACGAGCGAGTAGCCGGTCACCAGCCAGGCCTCGTCGCCGACGGAGGTGAGGACTTTGTGGATCGGACCGAGGCCCTGCAGCGCGACGAGGTCGTCGGGGGAGCGCAGTGGATGACTCTGACGAAACGGCAGCTGCGCGGGGGCGGTCATCGTTGGAGCGTACGACCGTCGGAAACGCCAGGGGAACATTTTCAAGACTATTGGTCTTGTTTGCTTGCGCCTTACTATCGAGCCGTGGCTCGCATCGATTGTCGCAGCGTGAGTGCCCTCGCCGGATTGGGCGCTGCCTCGGTGGCGACCGCCATGTGGCTTCCTCCCGTCGCCTCCGCCGACCCCGCGTCCTGGAACGGTGATTACGCGATCACGTTCATCGTCGGCCCCAAGGGCGGCACGAGCATGGCAGCCGGTCAGCCCGAGCAGCAGCACACCGAAACCTACGGACTGCAATCGAGCTGCACGGGCGGAAAGTGCACCGCCACCATCACGAGCGGTCCTGCGCCGAGCAACCCGACGGTGCCGCAGCCGGTCCGGTTCACCTGGGACGGGTCGGCCTGGACGCAAGCCAGCGACTTCCAATGGCAATGCATGATGCCCGACGGGACGATCCAGTGGAATCCAGCCCATGCCGAGGTGCGCTATACCCCTCAGGCCGACGGGTCCCTCGCCGGCACGATGCACACCGAGATCTTCAGCGGTGCCTGCCAGGGCACGGTCGATATGAACATGACCGCAGAGCGGGTATAGCTGGGCGGGCCCGCACGAGCTTGGCGCGCTGGCCGGTGCTGTACCCCGGAAATCGCGCCGAAGCAATTTCGTTTGCAGCCAAGGATGTTCAGCACGCCGGCACGGTAAGACGAACGCGAAGAATCGGTCGTGACGCTCAACAAAACCTCGACCTGCGAATGCACGTGGTGCGCGATACTGGGATTGAACCAGTGACCTCTTCCGTGTCAGGGAAGCGCTCTCCCGCTGAGCTAATCGCGCGGGACAAATCTCTTGGAGGTGGAGACGGGAATCGAACCCGTGTGCACGGCTTTGCAGGCCGTTGCCTCACCACTCGGCCACTCCACCGTTGGGTCTGATGCCGCACTTGCACCTTCGAGCGGATGACGGGATTCGAACCCGCGACCCTCACCTTGGCAAGGTGATGCGCTACCAACTGCGCTACATCCGCACGCCTCGAACGAGATCGTCGCTCGCTGCGAAGCACGACAATAGTCGACGCAAGCGAAGCCACACAAATCCCCACTGTTCACGTGTCGCGACGAGCGCATTCCAGGCGGATGGCCTTGCCGTGCTAGTGTTCCTGGTCGGCGAATTCGACACCTCTTGGTGTGCGCCACCCCCGGTCTCGTAGCTCAGTGGGAGAGCGTCCGCCTCACACGCGGAAGGTCGCTGGTTCGATACCAGCCGGGACCACCACACAATCGCCGTCGTAGGGCCCTTCTGAGCGCGTCAGAATTGGTCTGCGATCCGCCGCAGTTCCCCTGCCAACTGGCGGTCGTCTTCGGCCATGCGTCGGTGCCGTTGGGCGCGCTCGAGGTGATAGTCCTTGTTCGGGCTGGTCGCTGCGAGTCGTTCGCACGAGTCCGCCAGCCGATCTTGACTGAGCGCGGACTCGTCCATGCTGTCTGCGGCTTTGAGCTGAGCTTGTTTCACCGTCGGAGGTTTCTCCGGTACCACCGCGTCATCATGTCCACTAACAGGGCTCGATAAACCTGCACCACCCGAGAGGTTCCGCCGCTGGCGGCGTAGGCGATTCAGAAGACTTGTGCCCGAACGCATTCAGCACCAGTCGGGTCGCCGAGATGATCACGCCAACTGCCTTCGCGCACCGCCGCCGAGTGTCACGGCGGTTCGAACGTGTTTGCGTTGTGCACTGTTGGGGTACAAGACATCCGGGTTCAGATTCGAGCCGCGGCGAAATGAGCAAGCGGGGCGGATCGAGGTAATCCGATGTCTGGCGTTGAAACGCGCAATGAGTATGCCGATGTGGACGACATGTTTCGGCGTCTCCAGGGCTTAGCTGACGGTAGTGATGGATTCTTCCGCCAGCGCGAAGAGATCATCGAGCGCATGCTGCCTGTGGCCAGGCATGTAGCACGGCGCTTCAGGGGCCGGGGTGAGGAATACGACGACCTCTTCCAGGCTGCGTCGGTCGGCTTGGTCAACGCCGTCAACCGCTTCGATCCCGACAGAGGCGCCGAGTTCCTACCGTTCGCCGTCCCCACCATCATGGGCGAAGTTCGCCGGCACTTCCGTGACCGCGGCTGGGCGTTGAAGGTTCCGCGTCGACTGAAAGAACTTCAGGGCCAACTGATTCAAGCTCGATCGGAGCTATCGCAACGCAGCTGCCGGGCGCCGACGCCGTCCGAACTTGCCGAGCACCTGGGTATCGATCGTGAAACGGTGGTCGACGCACTCATCGCCGGCAGCAACTACTCCACGCTGTCGACGGACGCACCCGCCGGCGGGGACGGGGACGGCGCGACGCTGTCGAGCTCGCTGGGATCACTTGACGCCGGGTTGGCGAAGGTGGTCGACGTAGAGACGGTGCGCCCGCTCATCGAGGCGTTGCCCGAGCGCGAGCAAACCGTGTTGATGATGAGGTTCTTCGGCGACAAGACTCAAACGCAGATCGCCCAGCACCTGGGCATTTCGCAGATGCATGTATCCCGGCTGCTGAACCGCACCCTGGCAACGCTGCGCAGGCAGGCCGGGCCGGAGGCGGACTCGCGACCGGTCCGGCCGGCAGTGGCGCACCCCGCGCGGCGGGCACCACGAGCAATGGCGAGACCGCCGAAGACGGTGGTTACCGCCGCATTCGCGTCGTGAATCGGTGATGCTCCCTTAGGCGATCATCGGGTCGATCGCAGACCGCGGCACCAGCACGTGCAACGCCCCGGCCGAGGCGGGCAACAACACGCCCTGGTCGAAGAAGAAGATCACGCCGTCGTTGACCACCGCGAAGTTCTGGTAGTTGGCGGGGTTGTACAGCGCTCCCGGCGCGAACGCCAACGGCGGCGGGGGAGGCGGCGGCGTGGTGGTGGTCGTCGGTGTGGTCGTCGCCGGCTGCCCGGGCGGTGTGGGGGTCGCGACCGGCGGCGGGGGTGCGAGCTGCTGCTGCAGCTCGGCCTGGACGATCGGCGCCACGGTCTTCAGCGGATCGTCCACGCGCCACAACGGCGTGTTCTGTTTGTCGTCCGGCGCGGCCGTGTAGATGATCGCCTTGCGGTAGCTCTGATCCCAGTTGAACGCTTTGTACGTGGTCTGAGAACTCGCACCGCCGACCTTCTGGGTCACCGTGAACACCACGGCCTGCGTGCCGCGAGGGGGAACCGCCGAGCTGTACTCCGCCGGCTTGATCGTCAACGACGACGGCGACCCGCCGGCCTTAGCGGTGTTGATGAACGCGTCACGCGTCTGAGAGATGTAGTCGGCGACCGACTTCTGGTCGGGGTAATCCAGCGGAATGCTGATGTCGACGCTGTACGCAGGGTCGGAGAGCTGGATCTCGCACGTGCTGCCGGTGTTGCCGCCCTTGAGATCGGCGCAGTAATCCTTCGGCGCGGCGGCCGCCAGCCCGGGAGAGACGGATATGGCGGCAACCGCGGCAACCACTGCCACGCTGAGAGAACGCATGGGTAAAACCTCCAAGCACACGCGGCTCGCGCCGCGACCAACGATCATCGTGTGCCACGCCAGCAAAGCGCCCCGACGGCATCGGCGCTACACAGCGTAGTCGAGGGCCTCAGTCCAGATCGGCGAGCGCCTTGCGGGCAGCTTCCAGTTCGGCTTCGAGCGCGGCGACCTTGGCGGCCTGCTCCGAACGCGCCTCTTCGATGACCTCCTCGATCGGAGTGGCCAGATCCTCATGCAGTTCCTTGGCCGCCCGGGACACCGCGGCTGCGGCAACCGCAAGGTCTCGGGCCACGAACGTCGTACCGCGCTTGAGATCGGCACGCCATTCCCCGTCGGCGGTACCCGTCACCGTGAGCGTGAGCTCGATCGTCTTGGTCTTCTTTCCAGCCTTCTTGGCCGGGGCCTTGGCGGGCTCGGAAGATTCAGAGGTGGACGGCACCGAGGCTTCGGGTGTCGTCTCTGCGGTCGGGCCAGGCGCCCCGTCCGGCGTTTCGGCGTCGGTGGACGGCGCGTAGGTGTCTACAGTCATGGTCACGTCGAATCTCCTCCTGGGCAACGGCTGGCAATGGCGTCCAGTAGAACATACGTGCGGCTCCTCAGGTTTTCGTGGGGAGCGTGACCTGGAGTCCTCCTAGGCAGAGGTAGATCATTGAGGTCAGTGTTTGGGCGGAGTGATGTCCGTAGCCGCGGGCGTTGATGAGTCGGATTTTGGCGTTGATGCCTTCCAGGAGGGCGTTGGAGATGCCGAGTTCGATGGCGGCCAGGATCGAGTCGAAGTACTTGCGGAATCGTTTGCTCAGTGAGACGAACACTGGGATCCGGGATCGTGCGGCGGCGGTGATCCAGGCCTTGAGCAGGCGGCGAGCGACGCCGGGTTCGTGGTCGTAGCGGTAGAGGTCGCGGGCTTGTTCTTTGAGCGTCCACGCCCGCCCGATGCGTCGATGGGTGCGGGCGATCTGGCTGACTAGGGCACGTTTGTCGTCGGTGAGTTTGTTCTCTCCGGTGCGCAATGCCCAGCGGGCGGCTTTCCAGTCCGCAGTGGCATATCCGGGCAGGCGCACCGATTCGGCGAAGACACGATCCAGAGCACGCTGAATCCATTGCATCAGGTGGAACCCGTCGTAGCAGATGGTGACGTGTGGGAGGTGTTCGGTCGTGACGCTGGTGTAGACGCTGCTGACATCCATGCTGACCGTTTCGAGGGCGGCGAGGACTGAATCGGGTTGGCTGGTATAGAAATTGGCCAGCGATTCTCGGCTGCGACCGGTTTCGACATCAATGACAGTGCCGGTGTCGTGGTCGCCGATGACGGTCAGATAGCGGTGCGGGTGGCGGTAGCAGATCTCATCAACACCGATGCGATACAGCGTGTCGAGGCGTCGGGCATCAAGCAGCTCGGCGACCCCGCGGTTAATGATTGCGGTGACGGTTTCCCAGGCGCAGCGCATCAGCGTCGACACCGAGGTTCGGTCGGTGCGTTGAGCCAGCCACAGCACCATGTCCTCGAAGTCGCGGGTGTGCCGGGCTCCGGGGCGGGCCCAGGGCAACTCCTCGGTGAGGACCCCGCAGTCTGGGCAATTCAGACGGCGGATGTCATAGACCAGCCAGAGTCGGCAGCGTGCCAGATCAAGGTGCCGCCAGCGCCGGCGGCGCCGGTCATAGACCGCACGCACGCGTTTGCCGCACGGGCAGCGCAGCAGCCGCGCTCGGGGTCTGAGATGGACTTCGATATCACCATCGCCAATGGCGACTTCGGTGACCGTGGCACCGGGGATCTGCAGCAGACGGTTAAATGCAGTACTGACGCGCACGCGGACGTCCTTGAAGGTTGCGGTTGGTGTGGTAACCCCGAAACCTAGAGGCACACCGCGTGCGCGTCCCTGGATTCAGCAGAACGTCGCCGATAGCGTTGCCGCGCAACCTTAGCCGCCTTGAACAGCAGAAATGGCGCCCACAAAAACACTAGGAGCGCCACATACATTCGATTCCCAGCCAAGCGCAGCAGTGCGCGTGTCGGAATCAGTATCCAGCTGATTCAACCGCGAATTACGTTGTCTCCGAAGGTATTCGACGGTGGCCGAGACGCGCTCAGCCGTGCGGGGCCTCGGAAATCTTGGTGTCTTCCTTGCCCATTGTCTGGCAGTAGAGCGTGACCGAGGTCTTCGTGGCGGTGATCTCCAGGTTCGACGGATCCTGCCCGCTCTTGTCCTTGAGCATCTTGCTGACTTCGTCGTTCTGCTTTTTCTCGTCCTGAGTCAGGAAGTCCTTGCACTTGGTGTCGCCACCGGTGTTGACAATTTCCGAGGCTGAACAGCCACTCAGGACGACGCCCACCGCCGACGCCGCAAGCACGGAATGCACGATTCGCTTCACTGGGAACCTCTTTCGGTTGGGAAACGGCACGCAGATAATTCACAGAATCGACGATTTCGAAACTCGGCGGCGGTTTCGCCTCGGCGGCCGCGCGCGATGAAGCCGCTCAGATCGGGTGGCCGGTGATTCGTACGTCCGTGGTCGGGCTGGGAGTCCGCACTCGCGACACCGTGATCCGTGCGCCCCGTTTGGGCTCGAGGATCACGTGTTTGACCCGTTGGCTTTCGCCGCGCGCCGTTGTCGTCTCCAGCTCGACCCGGCGCAGCACCTCGCGCAGTACCACCCGCATCTCGGCCATCGCGAACGTCGCTCCCAGGCAGCGGCGCGCCCCGCCGCCGAACGGCAGCCACGTCGTCGGGCTCAAGGTGGCGCCGATCATCCGGTCCGGGTCGAAACGGTCCGCGTCGGGATAGATCCGGTCATCGGAATGCACCAGGCCCACCCCCGGCGCCACCATGACACCGGCCGGCAGGTGATACCCGCCAATCTCCACGGGCTGCTTCAAGATTCGGCCGACATCGAACACCACGGGCCGATTGCGTAGGGTCTCCTTGGCCACCGCGTCCAGGTATTCGTCGTCGCCCGCGTCCGCAGCGCGTACCGCCTTGGCCAGTACCGCGGGGTGGCGCGTCAGCCGCTCCAGTGCCCACGACAAACCCGTCGCCGTGGTGTCGTGGCCGGCGACCAGCAGTGTCATCAACTGGTCGCGCAGCTCGGAGTCGCTCATCGTGCGCCCGTCCTGATCGGCCGCGCGCACCAGCATGGCCAAGGCGTCGGTGCGCGACGCCAGGTCGGGATCCGCGCGACGCTCCGCGATTTCGGCATACAGCAGACGGTCGGCTTCGTCGATGCGGTGGCGCACCCCGCGCCACGGCAGCTTCCTCTGCAGGCCGGGCGACCCGATGGCGAGCAACTCGAACGCCGACAGGTTCAACAGCCTCGGCAGCACCTCGCGCAACGCGGCCAGCCTCGCCGGATCGCTCGCGCCGATGACCAGGCGCATGATCACCTCCAGGGTGATCTGAGACATCTTCGGTGCCACCGGGAACCGCGTGCCGACCGGCCAGCTCGCGATATTGGCCGCCGCGATCTCGGCCATCACCTCGGTTTGTCGTGCGACGGCGTCGCGGTGGAACGGCTCCAGCATCAGCCGCCGTCGGTCTCGGTGGACCTCGTCGTCGACCACCAGCACCGACGCCGGACCGAGAAGCCCCGACAGCATCGAATTCGCTTCGCCCGCATGGTAAATCGCGGGGTCGCCGGCGAAGACCTGCTTGATGTCGGCCGGGTCGTCCAGGTACACCAGCGTGCCCATCTGGGCGATTCGCAACGTGAACGTCTTGCCGTAGCGCCGACGGCAGGCCGACACGAAGCGCGGCCAATAGCGCAGCATCAACGCGGCCTGTATCGCGGGCGGAAGCGAGGGTCCCGGCGGCAGCGTCGGCGACGGCTTATTAGACATGAGTCCAGTATAGGAAGGTGAGTCCCCGCGACTGCCGAGATCGACGAAATGCAGCGTTTTACCCGCAATTTCTCGGCGGTTTGTTGGTTTCGGCGCGAAGGGTAGGGTTGAAACGTCAACTAGCCGGACGGCGGAAAGCCCATGGTGACCACTGATATCTCCACCCGCAGCGACGAGGCGGTCGAAGCCGAACGAGTGCGGGCCCTGCACCGGTACGCGATCCTCGACACCGAACCCGACGCGGCGTTCGACCGCATCGCCCGCGTGGCTGCCCGCGCCCTGGACAAACCCATCGCCTCGATCACTTTCGTCGACGAGGACCGCATCTTCTTCAAGGCCATGTTCGGCGTCGAGGGCGTCACCGAGATCCCGCGCGACGCCGGGCTGTGCAATCTGGCCATCCGCGACCACCGCACCTATGTGGTGCGGGATGCCGCCGAAGATCCGTACGCGTCCCGAAATCCGAGTGTCACAGGCAGATTCGGCATCCGGTTCTACGCGGCGGCGCCGATCACGACGGCCGACGGCCATCAGCTGGGCACCGTCAGCGTCCTCGACACCGAACCGGGTGACGTCACCGACGACCAGCTGGCCGTGCTCGAGGACCTTGCCGCGATGGTCATGACCGCACTCGAGCAGCGGCTCTCGGCCCTGACGACTGTGCGTGCCGAACGCGAGCTACGCGACACCGCGCAGGAATACGCCGCCGTGCTGCAGCGCGCCCTGTTGCCGTCGGCGCTGCCGGCGATTCCTGGCTTGTCGATGGCCGCCCACTACCACCCGGCTGCCGCCGGAGGGGTGGGCGGCGACTTCTACGACGTCTTCGGCGTGGCACGCAACGAGTGGGCGTTCTTTCTCGGCGACGTCGAGGGGCACGGCGCCGGCGCGGCGGCCGTCACCGCGCTGGTCCGGCACACGCTGCGGGCCGCCGCACAGCACTATGACGACCCCACCGACGGCCTCGATGAGCTCAATGCCGCGTTGATCGCCGACGCCGAAGAACGACGGTTCTGCACCGTCTTGTCGGGCAAGCTGCGGCCCGAAGCAGATGGTTTCCGGGTCACCCTGGCGACCGGGGGTCACCTGCCGGCTCTGCTGCTGGATCGCGACAGTGCGGCCATCCGACCGGTTCGCTCGTCGGGCGGCATGTTGATCGGCGCAGTCGCAGACGCCACATTCGAGGCGTGCGAGACGTTGCTGAGCCCGGGTCAGACCCTGCTGCTCTACACCGACGGGATCGTGGAAGCCCGGCCCGACGGGCACACCACGTTCGGTGAACCGGCGCTGCGGCTTTTCCTGGCCGAGCGGGTCGGAATGCCCGCCACCCAGCTGGTGGCAGAACTGGCCGAACTGGTCGCTGTACTGCGCCCCGACGACGATGTGGCTTTCCTGGCGCTCACTGTCGTTGACGCATCCGCTGGCGCGGTGCGTTAGCCTGGGACGGTCGGCCCGGTAGAATTTCGGGCGTAGACAACGCGCCGCAAGCAGGTCGGCGCAAAGAGCTAGTAAGTTCTTGCCAGGTTCAGACGGAAGCCTCGCAGGCATGATGTGATTGCGAGCGCGCCGTCCGGCGCGCGTAGTGAGGTGAATCTTGGACGAACAAGCCACTGCCACCACCGGCACAACGACCGCGGCCAATACCGGCTGCGTCATCAACGAGGAGTGGTTCGGGCGAACTGTCGTCATATCGGCAACCGGCGTGGTCGACATGCTGACCTCGCCTCAGCTGGAGGCCAGCATCGCCACCTCGCTGACGAAAAACCCGGGCGCCATCATCGTCGACCTGTCCGAGGTCGACTTCCTGGCTTCGGCCGGAATGGGCGTTCTGGTCGCTGCCCGTGACAAGGCGGCGGCGGAGATCGGCTTCGGCGTCGTGGCCAGCGGGCCTGCGACAAGCCGGCCGCTCAAGTTGGTCGGATTGGCCGACATCATCGGCCTCTACGCGACACTCGATGAGGCGCGCGCCGCACTTGGTGAGTAATTCTCGGAAGTTGGGTATAAGAGATTTGCCATGACGACACCGAGTTACTCAAGCCCCTCAGCCGACGGTGACCGCTTTATTCGCAACGATGTCGTCGCTGACGCGCACAACGCAGCCAGGGTTCGTGACGAGTTCGCGACCTGGCTGCGGGCCTGCGGCGATATCGACCGAGTTCGTTTCAGCGACGTCGTGCTGGCGGTCAACGAGGCCCTGGCCAATACGGCCGAGTTTGCCTACCTGCTCAAAGGCGGGGTGGGCACCATCGACGTGGAAGCCGTCCGCGACGGCGACAACCTGACGGTCACGATCGCCGATCAGGGTCAATGGCGCGAGTCCACCCCCGCCACGCAGAGTAGGTCGCGCGGCCGCGGCATCCCGTTGATGCGCGCCCTCGCCGATCAGGTCACCATCGACTCCTCGGCGCTGGGCACCACGGTGTGCCTGCGCTTCGAGCAGTTTCACGCCGTCCAGGACGCCGCGGACGACGCCAAAGTCGGATAGCTTTCAGGCCGGCTCGTAGCGCAGCATCGTGACGCCGGCATGGGGATAGTCGAAGAACACCGGTGCCAGGCGCATCCCCACTTCGAGGTCCGCCGGTTCGGCGTTGACGATCTCGGTAGAGAACCGTGGCCCCTCATCCCATTGCACGACCGCTAGTAGCTGGGGCACATTGTCGGCAAAGTGCGGTGCGACCGGCCGGTAGGCCACGGTGAAGGTGTACAGCGACGCGGCGCCGGAGATCTCCCGCCACTGCAGATCGTCGGCCAATGTGCCGGGTGCGAGCACCCGGGGATAGAACACGTACCGCTGCGTTGAGGGTGAGTATTGGATCCGGATCTTGTGTTCGGCCAACGCGTCCCAGAACGGCTGGGTGGTCGGCGTTGGTATCGGCATCGGCCTGTCGAAATCGCCCATGGCTAGTCGCCTTCCAAGACGAGGGTGGTCTGTTCGCTCAAGATGCCGCCATTGCCGGAGACGAATGCACGGTGGCAGTCCTTCACCTGGGTGGCGCCTGAGCGGCCCATGATCTGACGGGTGGCATCACAGATGTGGTGCATTCCGCCGGCCGTGCCGGCCTGCCCGTAACCCAATTGCCCGCCCGCGGTGTTCATCGGGAAATCGCCGCGGAACGTCAGATCGTGCTCGGCGACGAACTGCAGGCCCTTGCCCTTCTGACAGAACCCGGCGTCCTCCAGGCTGAGCAGCACGGTGATCGTGTAACAGTCGTAGATCGACACCATGTCCATGTCGGCCGGCGTCAGCCCGGCCATCGAGAACGCCGACGCCGCAGCTCTCATCATCGGGGTCTGCAGGAGATCCTGGGCGTAGGTGGGTGTCTTGTAGGGCACCCGCTCGCCGAATCCCTTGATCCACACCGGCCGGTTGGCGCTGCGGCGGGCCAGCTCGGCATTGGTCACCAGCACGGCCGCGCCGCCCATCACCGGCATCACGATCTCCAACATGTGCAGCGGTGCGGCGATGACCGGGCTGTTAATCACATCGTCGACGGTGATCGGTGCGTTCTGGAAGATCGCCCCCGGCGTGTGATTGGCATTGACCCGCTGGTCGACGCTGATCTTGGCCATCGTCCGCTCGTCGTAGCCGTAGGTCGCGCCGTAGAGCGTCGCCACCTGGCCGTAGGGGCCGTTCTGGCCGAGATTGCCGTAGGGGATCTCGAATTCGGCCTGCGGCGAACCGTATCGGTTGCTCGACGCCCCGAAGTACATCAGCTCGCTGACATCCAGCGGTTTCTGCGCGCTCACCGGGGTCAGCGGCGTCGCGGGAATCACGCACAGGACCGCGTTGCACAGCCCCAGCTCGATGGCCGCCGCGGCACGCCACACCATGGCCACTGCGCTGGCTCCGCCGAGGTCGACCATCTCCGCGAAGTTGGCTTTGATGCCCAGGTATTCGATGACGGTGGACGGCACGAAGATCTGCGACTCCTGCAGATGCGTGGTGCAGATGCCGTCCACATCGGACGCCGACAACCCCGCGTCGTGCAAAGCGGCTGCCGCCAGTTGCGCCCACTGCTCGAGGGTGAACTCCAGCGGGCCGGTCGGTCGCTTGGTGGAGGGGAGTTCGGTGTAGCCGACGATCGCGGCCTCTCCGCGCAAGCCCATACCGCTGTCCTCCAACTCATTGCCCAATAACATTGAGCATGTAATCATATTGAGCGCTTAATGAGAATTGGTGGAGAGGTAGCTCACAGTGGACCGACCGTTGGACGGCAAGATCGCCGTTGTCACCGGCACCAGCCGGGGTGTGGGGTTGGGTATCGCGCACGAATTGCTGCGTGCCGGAGCGACTGTCGTCGGCTGCTCACGCGGGCCACTGGACACGATCCCGGGGGTGGCCGACAACCCGGACTGGCTCGCTCGTTCCTCACAGCGGGTCTGCGATCAGGGCGACTACCGGGCGATCGACGCATTCGTCGACGCGGTGGTGGCCGATCACGGGCGCATCGACATCCTGGTCAACAATGCCGGCGGCACCGTGCCCGCCCCCAACGTCGAGAGCATCCCGAGCCTCGTCTCTCACATCCAGGGCGCACCGACGGCGGACGACGAGTACGAACGCACAGTGTTGTTCCACGCCTTCGCCATTCAGATGAATCTGATCAGCCCGATGTGGTTCGCCATCCGGGCGTATCGGCAGATGCGTGAGCAGGACGGCATCGGCTCGATCGTCAACATTTCCAGCGGTGCCGGGCATCCGGCCGGATCGCCGACACTGGTGTCCTACGGTGCGGCCAAATCCGGCCTCAATCACCTGACCCGATCACTGGCCGAGGAATGGGGGCCGAAAGTACGGGTGAACTGTCTGGCGCTGGGGCCGACGATGACCGACAACTTCAAATCGTTCGTGTTGCCCAAGGACGACCCGACGGGGGAGAAGTACTTTCACGCCGTGCCCATGCACCGGGCCGGGGAGCCCGCGGAGGTCGGCCGTGCGGTCGTGTTCTTGTGCAGCGGCACAGCCGATTTCATCAACGGCACCACGATCGAGATCGACGGCGGCATGATGCCCGGGGTGCTATACGAGGCCGGCCTCAAGACGATCACGGATCTGCTGTGAAGCGCGTCATCCAATTCTCCACCGGCAACGTCGGCAAGCATGCGCTGCCGATGATCATCGATCGGCCCGACCTGCGGCTGGTCGGCCTGCACGCGCACGGCGTCGACAAGGTGGGCCGCGACGCCGCGCAGATCTGCGGGCGCGACGAGCCCACCGGCGTCATCGCCACCGACGATATCGACGCTCTGGTGGCCCTGGGCGCCGACTGTGTCGTCTACACCTCCCAAGCCGAAATGCGCCCGCGGGAGGCGATCGAGGAGATCTGCCGATTCCTGCGTGCGGGGACCAACGTCGTCGGCACCTCGATGGTGTGGCTCGTCGCCCCCCAGCACGCCGATGCGTGGATCCGCGAACCGCTGGCCGAGGCGTGCGCCGAAGGCGGCACCTCGCTCTACATCAACGGGGTCGACCCCGGCTACTCCGGTGACAGCCTGGTCTACATGGCGCTGACGCTTGCCGGGCGGGCCACCGCGATCACGGTGTCCGAGATCTGCGACTACGGCAGCTATGACGACGCCGAATTCACCGGTGTGAGTTTCGGTTTCGGCACCAAACCAGAACACACCCCGATCATGTTCGCGCCCGGCGTGCTGACGTCGCTGTGGGGTGGTCAGGTCCGCTCGCTGGCCGAAGTACTCGGCGTCCAACTCGACGAGGTGCGCGAGCGGCACGAAAGCTGGGTGACGCCGGAGCAGATCGACTGCACGATGATGAGCGTGCCGCCCGGCCACGTCGCCGCTGTGCGGTTCGCGGTCGAGGGAATCCGTGACGGGCAGCCGATCATCACCATGGAACACGTCAACCGGCTCACCCCGGTCACTGCGCCGGAGTGGCCGTATCCGCCGGATGGCCGGCTCGGCGTACACCGCGTGGTGGTACACGGCAGCCCCGGGGTGGAGATCAACACCCATCTGGGGCTCGACGGCGTCGACCACAACGACGGGGGTGTGATCTCGACGGCCGCGCGCGCCGTCAACGCCATCGACGCGGTGTGCGCAGCACCGCCGGGTGTGTTGTCGGTCAAGGATTTGCCTGCGGCGCATGCGGACACGGTGATGTGGTGACTCCGAAGATCGCGCCGAGGCGGCCACCCGGTGGCAGTCAACTGCGCGCTGACCGGACCCGCGAGGCGGTGCTGGACGAAACGGTGCGCTGCGTGGTCGAGGAGGGGTTCGCCGCGGCCAGTGCCAAGCACATCGCCGAACGAGCCGGCGTGACGTGGGGTGTGGTGCAGTATCACTTCGGCGACCGCGACGGACTGCTGATGGCGGTGGTCGACCGGGGTTTCGCCGAACTGCTCGACTTACTGCGCAATCTGCCACCACCGTCGGCCGCGCAATCCCGACGCAAGCGGGTCGAATTGGTGGTCCACGCTGCGTGGGAGGCGTTCTCCAGCCCGACGTCACGCGCCTCGCTGGAGATCCTGATCGGCACCCGGGCCATGCGCGACAAGCGAGGCACCCGTCACCTGGTCGAATTACAAAGGGCGATATCAGATTTGAGCCGTGACATCGCCGAGGGGTTGGACAATCCGCACGCTGTGGCGATCGGTGACCTGATCTGGGCCACCATGCGCGGGTTGGTGATTACCCAACTGGTGATGGAAGGCCCGCAGCGCAGCAATCGGGAATTGACCGCGCTCGTCGACGTGATCTGCTCGTACCTCGATCGGCATGCGCAAACACAATGAGCAACAAGCAAAATCACAGTTAGGTCATAGCAACGCGGCGAATCGGCGCGCCTGAGTGACATTCTTCGCGAGCCGTGGTGATCATGGCCGAATGACCGAACCGTTGGGTATCTCCGTGGGCACGACCAGCCTGGTCGCCGCGCGCCCCGGCGCGGCAGCGGTCATCTGGCCCGCCGAAGTCACAATCGGTGATCACCTGTGGACCAATTTTGTCGACCGCGTCGGCGATCCGACACCCTTGACACACGAGGGGTTCGCCTACCGCGCCGAACAGCTGCTGGCCGCGGCGTTGTCAGGGTTGGCCGACGCCGAGGGCTCCGGCTTGGCCGCGGTGTCGGGTGTAGCGGTTCCGGCGCACTGGGGTCCCGGCCGCCGCGACGCACTGCGCGACGCCCTGTGGAATCTGCCTGCGCTTGCCTCGGCCGCCGCCCCGCCGGTGCTCGTTTCCGATGCGGCGGCCGCACTCCGCTC
Source organism: Mycolicibacterium crocinum (assembly GCF_022370635.2). The sequence goes on from NZ_CP092362.2 coordinate 2,651,878, forward strand.
ATTGCAGACCGGTGCCGGCTTGCCTCGCCACGGTGTGGTCGTGGTGTGCGACTTCGCGCCGGACGGTACTTCCGTCACGCTCGCCGACGGCGCTGCCGACTACCGCCAGATCGGTGAGACGGTGCGCTTCGCTGAGCTCTCCGGCGGCGGCCAGGAGGTGCTGCAGGCCCTGGATGGTGCGCTCGATCGCGCCAGGGTCGCACGCGGCGACATCAGCGCTGTCGCGGCCGTCGGCGAAGGTGCGACAACGGCTGTCGTGCAACAGCTTTCGGACCATCTGCACATGCAGGTCACCGTCTCCGCCCATCCGCATCTGGATGCCGCGCTGGGGGCGAGCCTGGCCGCGGCCCGTCAACTGGCCGCGGACGCGCCGACCGGGATGGCTCCGGCGCCGCTGATCGCCGACGTCGGTCCGCAGTCGGCGACGATGGCGGCGGCACTGGCGTGGTCCAACGACGAGGCGCCCGTCGAATCGGGCGGCTACGAACAAACCTATGCCTACGGCGATTACGACTACCGCGGGTACGGCGACGAGGACGACGACCTGTCGATCCTCGGCGACGAGCCGGCCACGAAGCGAGGGTCGGGGCTGGCGCGCAGCGTGCCGCTGCTGCTCGGCGGTGCGGCCGCGGTCGCCGCCGTGGCCGTCGGCGGTTTCGCCTACACCCTCACCGGAACCAGCACACCCGATACGCCATCGGTCAAGCCCCTTCCGGCTACCGCGGTCACCTCGGTCGTGAGCAGCCCGTCCCCTGCGCCACCGACGGCTGAAACCGCGACGGTGACCAACCCGCCGGTGCAGACCGTCACCGAGCAGGCCCCGCCACCGCAGACCCCGACCACCGTCGTCACGACGACCACCACAACGCCGCCCACCACCACGACAACGACGACCAGCACAACGACGACGACAACCACCACGACGACACCCACCACGACGACCACGACGCCGACGACCACGACGACGGTTCCGACGACCACCACCGAGTGGGACACCACCACCACACGACGGCCCCTGATCCCCGGTCTGCCACCCCCACCGCGAATTCCCGGGTTACCGCCGATGCCGAATCTCAACGTGGCGCCCTGAGGTTTGTCCGGCCGGGGAGCGGGCATCCCGGCGGGAATGACCACCACCGAAGGACCTCTCACAGCGCTGGCGTTGGTGTGCAGCCTCAAATCCAGCCCGTCATCGTCCAGCAGTGAATTGATCGCCGAGCACGTGTTCGCCACATTGCGGGAACTGTCGGTGGAGTGCGAAGTGGTTCGCGCCGTCGACTTCAACATCGCCCCGGGTGTCGAGGCGGACATGGGCGACAGCGATCAATGGCCGGGTATCAGAACCAAGGTGCTCGACGCCGACATCCTGCTGATCAGCACCCCGGTGTGGCTCGGTCATCCCTCCAGCGTCACGCAACGAGTCCTGGAACGCCTGGACGCCGAGTTGTCGAACAAGGATGACGAGGGTCGCCCGGCCATGGTCGGCAAGGTGGCGATCGTCAGTGTCGTCGGCAACGAGGACGGCGCGCACAAAGTCGTTGCCGACCTGTTTCAGGCACTCAACGACGTGGGCTTCAGCGTCCCCGCACAAGGCTGCACCTACTGGAACGGTGAAGCGATGCAGTCCACGGACTACAAGGACCTCGACGAAGTGCCCGAGGCGATCGCGTCAGCGACCGCGGCGGCCGCACGTAACGCGGTGCATCTCGCTCGCCGGCTCAAAGACGCGAAATACCCGGCGTACGAGTGATTCAGCGAGGCTCCGCTCCAGGAACACCGGTTCGCGCTGCGACCGACTGTGCTGAGCCGGTGTGAAAGATTTCGATGACGACGTCGTCGTCACGGTAACCGCCGATCCGATTCAATCCGGGTGCCGCGGCGATGATCGCGGTGGCCGCGTCGCCGGACAGCGGATAGTCCGCCACCGGGTGACGCCAGTGCGCGGTGACGATGGTGGCTGGCGACTGTAGCCGAGGAAACTCTCGGTCCACCGTTGCGCGCAGTGTCGCGGCGTCGAAGTAGTAGGCCAGCTCGGAGATCAGGACCAGGTCGAAATCGCTTGCAGGCCAGTCAGAATCGAATGACTGATTCAGCAGGGTCACGGCATCGCGACGCCCACTGGCGCGCAGCCGGGCATCGGCGCGCGCGAGTGCCGCGTCGGCGACATCGCTGGCTGTCACACGGTCGCAACGAGCGCTCAGGTGGTCGGTGAGCACGCCGATCGAGCATCCCGGCTCGAACGCGTGCCGGTAACGTTCGTGGGGCAGCAGGGCGAGCGTGATCGCATATTTGCGGCGCTCGTACCAGCGCGTCGCGAGATCCCAGGGATCCGTCGACTCCGCATAGAGGGCGTCGAAGTAGCTGCGAGGCAATCCGGCAGTCACCGAAAGAACACCTCGCCCACGCGCTCGAGCCGCGCCACCACATGGGCCGGAAGGATCGGATCGCGGCCGGCGACATCGGTTTGCAGCTGGCTGTGGAAAGCCGCGATGGCGGCGCTTTTGCGTTGCTCTGCAACCGAATCCATGGTGAGCCGCGCTGCGCGATGCCACGGCACGGCCTCCTCGCCGGGGTGGGCCCAGTGCCACATCCACACCGGGTACTCGACGAGCACGGCTCCGGTCCGAGACACGGCGGTGGCGGCGGCGCGACCGACCGCCTCGTGATCGGGATGGCCGTCTCCGCGCCAGGTCGCCGCGCACCACGTGCCCGAGGCTCGACCGGCGAGCATGCCGGTGAGGATGTCGGCCAGCTGGGATTCACATTCGGTGAGCCCGCCGTCGGGCAGGCCGAGGAACTGCGGCTCCGGTAGGCCCAGAATCGCTGCCGCCGTGAGTGACTCATCGCGTCTGCGTTCTACGAGCCGCGACTGCTCGGACCCGGACATGCCGGGATAGGCCGCAGCACCATCGCTGACGATGACCGTGTGCACGTCGACACCGCGAGCTGCCAGTGCGCTCGCCGCTGCACCGACACCGAGCGCTTCGTCGTCGGGATGGGGTGCCACCACGACCAGGTTCGGGCACTGATCCAACGGCAGAGGCGGAAGCGGTTCCTGCCACTGCTCCCATTCGTCGGCGGATGTTCCCCCGCCTGCGATCGGTTCCGCGGCGAACCGGGCCACATTGCTTGCCGCGGCGACGTTCACCGGGCCACCAGCCCGCCCAGCGCCGCGAGATCCGTCTCGGCGTGACTCTGCCGGACGTACATGCTCAGATCCGCGACGCGGCGTGCGTGCGATTCGTCCAGTGCCAGCGGTGCCGGGCCCAGCGCCCGGGCGGTGCGGGCGATGACCTCGTCGACTGCCGTCTCGACCGCCGCGCGCAACCGCCGGGCCGCCACCTCGCCGGTGCTCTGCGGGGCGGCGTCGATCTGTTGAGCTGTGCTGGCCATCAACGCGGCGGCCGCGGCCAGTGCGGTGTCCACAGCGCCCAGATGGGCTGCGGCGTGCGGATTCTCGCGCTGCTTCTCGGCTACGGCGCGATACAGCGGGGCAGCCACGGCGCGCGCAGCACCCAGCCAGCAGGCAGCGACCCCGGCCGCGCCATGCCAGAAGCCGGGCCGCGTGAGATAGTCGCCCGGTGCGCCGACCGGGATGGCGGGCGCGCCCGCAAACCGCACGGACCGGGTGTCCGAGTCGGCCATACCGGCGTTGCGCCAGGTGCTTTCCAGCGGCTGAACGCCGGTGCCGCGCAGGTCGACCGCGTAGAGACCGCGCGCACCCGTCTCGGTGTAGGCCGTCACCAACGCATCGGCGCACAGCCCGGCACCGGAGCACCACGCCTTGGTCCCGCTGAGCGACACGACGTCACCGTCGTGGCGGGCGACGACGGTGACGCCGGGGGCCTCAGCCGCCCAGACGCCCCACAGCCGGCCCGGGCGTACCTGTGGTCCGTGAAGTTCGGCCAGGATCGCAACGGCGTCGATGTGTGCCTCAGTGAGCCGGCCGGCGACCACATCGAGCTGGCACAGGTCGGCCAGCCTCTGCCAGCGCACCAATGTTGCCCCCGAGCCGGGCAACGGCAGGTTCAGCTCACCGGCATCCAGCCACCGCAGCACGGTTGCGATGGTCATGCGGTGTCACGTTCCGGCTCGGCCAGCATGCCCCGTAGGTGGGCGGCGAACCCGGCTGGGGCGCGCCCGATCTGGCGGGCGGAGGTGGCCACCGACAGGCGGGTGTCGCGGCGGATCCGGTACCCCGCCACCTCGAACCGTTTGACCAGATCGACATCCTCGGCGCTCAGCAGCGCGTCGAATCCGCCGACGTGCCAGTAGGCGTCGGCCGTGAAACCCATGTTCGCGCCGTGGATGTGATCGTGGGCAACGCTGCCGGGGTGGATCTTGGCGTGATAGGCCCGAAGGTACCGACGGACCGCGTTGATCGGGATCTGCCGCCAGTTGGCGATCCGCACCACACCGAGCACCAAGTCGGCCTGTGCGGTGAGCTGGCGCACCAACCAGTTGGAATCCACCTTGCTGTCTGCGTCGGTGGTCGCATACCAGACGTCAGGCCCGGTCAGCCCGTGGTCGCGGGCGAACGAGAAGCCGGTGGCGCGGGCTGTTCCGACGTTGTGGGCATCGATTTCCACGAAGTGCACATCGGGACCGAAGCGATCCGCCAGGGTGCTGCTGCCGTCGTCGCAGCTGTCCAGGACCACCACGACGGACACCGGAATGCCGGCTCGCGCGGCCGCAATCGAGATTGCCGTCAGACATGCCGGCAGTGCCGGAGACTCGTTGTGAGCGGGCACGACAATCACCGCACGGGTGAAACCAGAAGCAGCCACGGCAGTGAAATAGCCGGTAGCCGCGATTTTCACACCCCGGCGCGGTCGCCGGGGCTACAGCACCGGGCGGCCGCCGGTGACAGCGACGCGCGCGCCGGAGATGTAGCTGCCTTCGTCGGACGCCAGCAGGACGTAGATCGGTGCCAGCTCGGCGGGTTGACCCGCCCGGCCGAGGGGAGTGTTCTCGCCGAATGATTCGACCTTCTCGGGGGGCATCGTCGCGGGAATCAGTGGTGTCCAGATCGGCCCCGGTGCCACACTGTTGACCCGAATCCCCTTCTCGCCCAACAACTGTGCCAGGCTGGCCGAGAAGTTCGCGATCGCGGCCTTGGTAGCCGCGTAGGGCGCCAGCGTCGGCGAGGGCATATCGGAGTTCACTGACGAACTGCCGATGATCGCGGCCCCGGGCTTCAGATGGGGCAGCGCGGCCTTGGCCAGGTAGAAGTACGCGCCGATGTTGACCCGGAACGTGTAGTCCCATTCCTCGTCGGTGATGTCCTCGAGGCTCTCGTGCGTCATCTGATAGGCGGCGTTGTTGACGAGAATGTCGATCCCGCCCAATTCGTCGACAGCACGGCCGATTACGGTTCGGCAGTGCGCGGGATCGGAAAGGTCGCCGGACACCAACACGCACCGCCGGCCGGCCTGCTCGACATAACCGGCGACCTCCTTGGCGTCACCGTCCTCGTTGAGGTAGGCGATCAGCACGTCGGCGCCCTCACGCGCGTAGGCGATTGCGACAGCACGCCCGATACCGCTGTCACCGCCGGTGATCACCGCTCGCTTGCCGGCCAGCCGATCGGATCCCCGATAACTTTCTTCACCGCAGTCGGGCACGGGATTCATCTCGGACTGAGTGCCCGGCGGCTTCTGCTGTTGCTTGGGAACGCTCATGTCGCTCCTAGGGTTCGTCGGAGCGACGGATACCCCCGACGGCCCCGACGAACCGTCAGCGCGGATTTGCCTGCGCCGCGTCGACGATCTTGGCCGCCACCTCGGCCAGGGGCACGTTGGTGTCGTGCGACAGCTGCCGCAACATCTCGAACGCCTGGTTGGCGTCTTTGCTATAGCGCTCCATGATCATGCCCTTGGCTTGGCCGATGATGTCGCGACTGGCCAACGCCTCGCGGAACTGCGACTCGCGCCGCGCCGCATCCCACACCAGAGCCGAGTGCGCGGCGAACAACGAACCCAGCTGGCGGGTTCGTTCGTCGAACGCATGGGGGCGTTCGGAGAAGACGTTCAACGCCCCCATGGACTTGCCGGTCAAGAACAGCTGAAAACCCATGATGCTGCGCACCGGCGTGATGTCGAGCGCCTCGGCGCAAAATCTGGGCCAGCGCGTCTCATGCGACAAATCCTCGACATGAACGATGCGTTGCTCCCACGCAGACGACACGCACGGACCTTCCTGAGTCCGACGCTGGATGTCGTCGACCTGGACCGCCCACGGATGCGTCGCCGCCGGTGTGTCGATTTCGTATTGGTTTGCCGTCACTGTGAGGTTGGCGTACTCCGCGCCGGGCAGCTCCACGGCAGCATGTTCGACCAGTTCGGCGACCACACCGCCGTCGAGACTTCGCCGCTCGTACAGGGTGCGGGCGACCTCGGCGATGCGGGCGGCCGCATCCGCCAGATCTACGTCATCACCGACCGGCATGACAGTCCCATACCCGCCACGGTGGAGAGCGCAACATTGGCAGAGCGCTGGCTGCGCCTAGACCGCCGATAGATAGCGCCGGGTGATCACCCGCTGAACCAGCGCGGCCGCCGGCGCGCCGAGCCGGCTCCACCACGTCGCCGGCGTGGAGAACGCCACCACCTCGGCATGCACCGATTCGTCGGCGGGATCGAAGCGCACCCCGAACATCTCCTCACCGGACACGGCATGGCCGGGAAGGCTGCCGTAGGCGAACCCGCGCCGGTTCGGCTCGTCGACTACGTAGATCACCCGGCACGGCGCGGCGAACGGTCCCAGCCGCCCGAGCACGTCGGTGCCCACTTCGGCAACATCGGTTGTCGCGACCACCCGCAGGCCCGCACCGCGCAGCATTCCGTAGCGCATCACCGCGTCGGCGGCCTTCTCGAAGCGAGGTCGGCCGCTGCCGATGCGTGCGGACAGCCGCACGTGGCGGTAGCCCGCCGGCAGGGCCGCGGCCGTCGCACCGACCTCCCCGTAGGTCAACGGGCGGCCGGCCAGGTCGCTGAGCTTCACGGGCACCAGCATCCCATTCCGTACTGTCGAAGTGAGTAGTCCGCATCGGGCGGCATACGGTAACCAGGTGGTAGAGGACATGACGGCGGCCCTGCATCCCGGTGGCGGATTCAACCCGCCGGTGCCCACGGGCAAGGGCGGCCCCGATTACGGCCGGTTCATCGAGGCGGTACGTGATCTGCAGGATCACGCGCGTGCCGTCGACGCGCCCGATGAGGTGATCACCCGGGCCGCCGACGTTCTCGAGCAGGTGTCGGCACTGCTGGCGCCGTATGACGCCGATGAGTGGACCGCGCCGTCGGGACGGCGCATGGACCTGCCGATGCGGGGCAGCATCCTGTCCGTCCCCAATGAGACAGAGATCGGCGAGGACGGCCGGCTGCGGGGGTGGGTCCGGTTCCGGCGCTATCACCTGGGCCGTAACGGGGCCGTCCATGGCGGGTTCATCGCCCACCTCTTCGATTCGGTGCTCGGCAAGACGTCGATCATGCTGACCGGAGGGTCGGTCCGGCGTACCGCGTATTTGCACGTCAACTACCGCAAGATCGTGCCCATCGAGAAGGAACTCCAGGTCGAGGCCGGGGTTGTGCGAACCGAGGGTCGCAAAGTCTTCGTCGATGTCCGACTCTGTGACGGCGACGACCTGCTGGCCGATGGTGAAGGACTGTTCGTGGCGCTGAAACCGGGGCAGCCGTGACGCAGCTACTGCATCGATGGAAGCACCGGCGGGAGCGGCTGCGGACGCGGCCGGTCGCCGATTTCGCGTACCGAGCCGTGGTCGGCGTCGTCGGACTCGCCGTGCTTGCCGTCGGCATCGTCGCCATTCCGTACCCGGGCCCCGGCTGGGCGATCGTGTTCGTCGGCCTGGCGATCCTGGCCAGCGAGTTCTATTGGGCGCACCGCACCCTGTCGTTCACCAAAGACCGCTATGACAGTGCGATGGGATGGTTTCGCGGGCAGGGTAGGTGGGTCCAGGCCTTGGGCGCGGTGTTCACCGCCGCGGTGGTGGTCGCCACGCTGTGGCTGCTCGGCGCGGTGGGCTGGTCGGCGGGACTGCTCGGCTTCGACCATCCCGCGTTGGACAGCCCCATCGGCCTCGGCGCCTGACCAGCACCCCGATAGCATGGTCGGCGATTCCCGCCGCCCCTGGCGAGAATCGGTTTGAGCCCCACTACGCCGAAAGAGGCCCGCGATGAGCGCCCCCGCACACCCCGCCCCAGCAGCCCCGATCCGGGTGCCTGCCGGGACTACCGCGGGCACGGCGGTGCGCGACGCGGGCCTCCCGGGTCGCGGTGAACCCGGTGCGATCGTCGTCGTGCGCGACGCCGAGGACAAGCTGCGCGACCTGAGTTGGACGCCGGACACCGACGTCGAGGTCATCCCGGTCGCCGCCGACACCGAGGACGGCCGCAGCGTGATCCGGCACTCGGCAGCCCACGTGCTCGCCCAGGCGGTGCAGGAGCTGTTCCCGCAAGCCAAGCTCGGCATCGGCCCGCCGATCACCGACGGCTTCTACTACGACTTCGACGTGCCCGAGGCGTTCACCCCCGAGGATCTGGAGAAGCTCGAGAAGCGGATGGCCAAGATCGTCAAGGACGGTCAGCTGTTCGCCCGGCGGGTGTACAAGTCCAAAGACGAGGCCCGCGCCGAGCTCGCGAACGAGCCGTACAAGCTGGAACTCGTTGACGACAAGTCCGGCGACGCGGACATCATGGAGGTCGGCGGCGACGAGCTCACCGCGTACGACAACCTCAATCCCCGTACCCGCGAACGGGTTTGGGGTGACCTGTGCCGCGGGCCGCACATCCCCACGACCCGCTACATTCCGGCGTTCAAGCTGACCCGCAGCTCGGCGGCGTACTGGCGCGGCGACCAGAACAATGCCAGCCTGCAACGCATCTACGGCACGGCCTGGGAATCGCAGGAGGCGCTGGACCGCCACCTCGAACTGATCGAGGAGGCGCAGCGCCGCGACCACCGCAAGCTCGGGGTGGAGCTGGACCTGTTCAGCTTCCCCGACGAATTGGGTTCGGGCCTACCGGTTTTCCATCCGAAGGGCGGCATCATCCGGCGTGAGCTGGAGGACTATTCGCGGCGCAAGCATGAGCAGGCCGGCTACGAATTCGTCAACACCCCGCACATCACCAAGGAACAGCTCTACATCACCTCGGGTCACCTGGAGTGGTACGCCGACGGCATGTTCCCCCCGATGCACATCGACGCCGAGTTCGACGAGGACGGCAAGCTGCGCAAGCCGGGGCAGGACTACTACCTCAAGCCGATGAACTGCCCGATGCACCATCTGATCTACCGGTCACGGGGACGTTCCTACCGCGAACTTCCTTTGCGGCTCTTCGAGTTCGGCTCGGTGTACCGCTACGAGAAGTCCGGCGTGGTGCACGGCCTGACCCGGGTGCGCGGCATGACACAGGACGATTCGCACATCTACACCACTCGCGAACAGATGCGCGACGAGCTGGCCTCGTTGCTGCGGTTCGTGCTCGAGCTGCTCGCCGACTACGGCCTCGACGACTTCTACCTGGAGCTGTCGACGAAGAACCCGGAGAAGGCCGTCGGCTCCGACGAGATGTGGGACGAGGCCACCGAAACGCTGCGTGAGGTCGCCGAGGCGTCCGGTCTGCAGCTGGTCCCTGACCCCGGGGGCGCGGCGTTCTACGGGCCCAAGATCTCCGTTCAGGTCAAGGATGCGCTCGGCCGCAGCTGGCAGATGTCGACCATCCAGCTCGACTTCAACATGCCCGACCGGTTCGAGCTGGAGTACACCGCCGCCGATGGGTCGCGTCAGCGCCCCGTTTTGATCCACCGCGCGCTGTTCGGCTCCATCGAGCGGTTCTTCGGGGTACTCACCGAGCACTACGCGGGCGCCTTCCCGGCGTGGCTGGCGCCGGTGCAGGCCGTCGGCATCCCCGTCGCCGACGCGCACCTGCCGTATCTGGAAGACCTTGCCGCCGAACTCAAATCGCGTGGCGTGCGGGTCGAGGTCGACACCAGCGACGACCGGATGGCGAAGAAGATCGTCAACCACACCAACCAGAAGGTGCCGTTCATGCTGCTCGCGGGCGACCGCGACGTGGAGGCCGGGGCGGTGAGCTTCCGGTTCGGTGACCGCACCCAGATCAACGGCGTGCCTCGCGAGCAGGCGATCGAGACGATCGTAAAATGGATCTCCGATCGCGAGAATGCCGTGCCCACAGCCGAACTGGTGAAGGTCGACGGTGGCTGACGACGCGTACGTCGACCGGGGCGCGGGCGAGCCCGACCGCCTCCAGCGGCTGTGGACACCGCACCGGATGAGCTACATCCTCGACGTGCCCGCGCAGAAGGCGGCGGGCGGATCGGCCGGATCTTCGCAACCGTTCACCGACATCCCCACGATGCCCGACGAAGACGGTCTCGTGGTGGCCCGCGGTGAGCAGGTGTACGTGGTGCTGAATCTCTACCCGTACAACCCCGGGCACCTGATGGTGGTGCCCTATCGGCGGGTGTCGGAACTGGAAGACCTCAGTACCGGCGAGAGTGCGGAGCTGATGGCCTTCACCCAGAAGGCAATTCGCGTCATCAAAGCGGTGTCGAGCCCGGACGGCTTCAACGTCGGCCTCAACCTCGGCAAGTCCGCCGGCGGCTCGCTGGCCGAGCACCTGCACATGCATGTGGTGCCCCGCTGGGCCGGCGACGCCAACTTCATCACGGTCGTCGGGGAGACCAAGGTCATCCCGCAACTGCTGCGCGATACCCGCAAGCTGCTGGCCGACGAATGGACAGCGCAGTTGTGAGCGACTTCTACCTGATGACCCGTGCGGCGTACGCCAAGCTCAGTACGCCGGTGGCCAAGGGCGCGTTGAAGATCGGGCTGACCCCGGACATGGTGACGATCATCGGCACCGCCGGTTCGGTGCTGGCCGCGCTCATCCTGTTCCCGATCGGTCAGCTGTGGTGGGGTGCGGTCGCCGTCTGGTTCTTCGTGCTCGCCGACATGCTCGACGGTGCGATGGCGCGGCAACGGGGCGGCGGCACCCGGTTCGGCGCGGTGCTCGATGCCACCTGCGACCGGATCAGCGACGGCGCGATCTTCTGCGGGCTGCTGTGGTGGGTGGTCTTCAGCATGCACAGCTCGTCGCTGGCGGTGGCCACGATGATCTGCCTGGTGACCTCGCAGGTGATCTCCTACGTCAAGGCGCGCGCCGAGGCCAGCGGGCTCGAAGGCGGCGGCGGGCTCATCGAACGCCCCGAGCGACTGATCATCGTGCTGGTCGGTGCCGGGCTCTCCGACTTCCCGCTGTTCCCGATGCCGATCCTGCTGCCCATCGGGATGTGGCTGCTGGCGGTCACCAGCCTGGTGACGGTCGGCCAGCGCGTGCACTCGGTGCGATCCAGCCCCGGCGCGATGGACAAGATCCCGCCCGCCGCCGCGCAGCCGGTCGGCGACGAACCGGAAAGCGGCGAATCATGATCGCCACCCCGGGGCAGCTCTGGACGGCGAGCCGTAATCGGTTGCCGCGCACCGAGCACATCAGCGACCTGGGCTACGCCGCGGGCTGGCGGCTGGTCCGTGCCATGCCGGAGCTGTTCGCACGCAACGCTTTCGACGCCGGCGCCTGGTATGCGGCGCAGGGCGGCGGTCCCGAGCAGCTGCGCAAGAACCTGGCCCGGGTGATCGGCTCCACGGCAGCCGAGGTGCCGAACTCGTTGGTTCGCGCCTCGCTGGCCTCCTACGCCCGGTACTGGCGGGAGGCGTTCCGGTTGCCGACGATGGACCACAAGAAACTGGGCGCCCAGATCGACGAAGCGGTGACCGGTAAGGAACACCTGGAGGCCGCGCTTGCCGCCGGGCGCGGTGCCGTCCTTGCGCTGCCGCACAGCGGCAACTGGGATATGGCCGGGGTGTGGCTGGTCCAGGCCAACGGCACCTTCACCACCGTTGCCGAACGCCTCAAGCCGGAGTCGCTGTACAAGCGGTTCCTCGACTACCGGGAGAGCCTGGGCTTCGAGGTGCTGCCGCTCACCGGCGGTGAACGGCCGGCCTACGAGGTGTTGGTGGAGAGGCTCCGGGCGAATCGCGTGGTGTGTCTGATGGCCGAACGGGACCTGAGTCGCTCCGGGGTGCCGGTCGACCTGTTCGGCGAGCCCACCCGGATGCCGGCCGGTTCGGCCAAGCTGGCGCTCGATACCGGCGCGGCGCTGATTCCGGTGCACTCCTGGTTCACCGACAAGGGGTGGGCCGTCGACTTCTATCCCGAACTCGACTGCTCCAGTCGCGACGTCGGCGTGATCACCCAGGCATTGGCCGATCGGTTCGGTGCGAATATCGCTGAACACCCCGAGGATTGGCACATGCTGCAGCCGCAATGGCTGGCCGACCTGTCCGACGAGCGACAGGCCAGGTTGAGGGAGGCCTGATGCGGATCGGGATGGTCTGCCCCTACTCGTTCGACGTGCCCGGCGGGGTGCAGTCGCACATCCTGCAACTGGCCGAAGTGATGCGGGAGCGCGGCCACGAGGTCAGCGTGTTGGCCCCGTCGTCGCCGCATGTGAAGCTGCCGGAGTACGTCGTGTCCGGCGGCAAGGCCGTGCCGATTCCCTACAACGGCTCGGTGGCCCGGCTGCGGTTCGGCCCGGCCACCCACCGTCACGTCAAGAAGTGGCTCATCAGCGGTGAATTCGATGTGCTGCATCTGCACGAGCCGAACGCCCCCAGCCTGTCGATGCTGGCGCTGCAGGCGGCCGAAGGCCCGATCGTTGCGACATTCCACACCTCGACCACAAAGTCGTTGACGCTCAGCGTTTTTCAGGGAATCCTGCGGCCGTATCACGAGAAGATCGTCGGCCGGATCGCGGTATCCGACCTGGCGCGCCGGTGGCAGATGGAGGCATTGGGTTCCGACGCGGTCGAAATCCCCAACGGTGTCGACGTCTCGGCACTGGCGTCGGCGCCGCGGCTCGCCGGCTATCCGCGTGCCGGCAAGACAGTGTTGTTTCTCGGCCGCTTTGACGAGCCGCGCAAGGGAATGGCGGTTCTGGTCGGCGCGCTGCCCCGGTTGGTCGAGAAATTCGAGGACATCGAAATCCTGATCGTCGGACGCGGCGACGAGGACAAGCTGAGGGAGGAGTGCGGCGAACTCGCCGGACACCTGCGGTTCCTGGGCCAGGTCGACGACGCCGAGAAGGCCTCGGCGCTGCGCAGCGCGGACGTGTACTGCGCCCCGCACACCGGCGGCGAGAGCTTCGGCATCGTGCTCGTCGAAGCGATGGCCGCGGGCACTCCGGTGGTGGCCAGCGATCTCGACGCGTTCCGGCGAGTGCTGCTCGACGGCGAGGCCGGCCGGCTCGTTCCCGTTGACGACTCCGCTGCGATGGCCGAGGCCCTGATCGAGGTGCTCGGGGACGAGGCCCTGCGCACCCGCTACGTCAGCGCCGCCGACGTCGCGGTGCGCCGCTACGACTGGCCTGTGGTGGCCGACCAGATCATGCGGGTGTACGAGACGGTGGCGCTGGCGGGCGTCAAAGTTCAGGTGGCCTCCTAATGCCTGCCGCGCTGTATTGGTCGCTGACCGCGGTCCTGATCATCGTGCTGGTGGTCAGCGCGCTGCTGGCCCTGCAGACCGCGAGCCGGCTGGATCGCCTGCACATCCGCTACGACCTGTCCTGGCAGGCGCTCGACGCGGCGCTGGCCCGGCGCGCGGTGGTGGCCCGTGCGGTGGCCGCCGACACCTACCGCGGGCGCCCGGAAGGCAAGCGGCTCGCGGCACTGGCTGATGCCGCGGAGCGGGCACCGCGGACCGGCCGCGAAGCCGCCGAGAACGAGCTGTCCGCGGCGCTGGGCATGGTCGATCCGACGTCGATGCCGGTGTCCCTGGTCGCCGAACTCGCCGACGCCGAAGCCCGGGTGCTGCTGGCCCGGCGATTCCACAACGACGCCGTGCGCGACACCCTCGCGCTGCGCGAACGCCGTCCGGTCCGATGGCTACGGTTGGCCGGCACCGCCCCGCTGCCGACCTACTTCGAGATCGCCGAGCGGGCTCCCGAGACGACCCCGGATGGGCCCGACCAGCTGAACCGCCGCACCTCGGCGCGGGTGGTATTGCTCGACGAGCACGGTGCGGTGCTGTTGTTCTGCGGATCCGATCCGGCTTTCAGCGGCGACGGCGAGGCGCCGCGCTGGTGGTTCACCGTCGGCGGCGCGGTGTGGCCGGGGGAGCGGCTGGTCGATGCCGCCGTCCGGGAGATCGCCGAGGAGACCGGGCTGCGGGTGGACCCGGCCGCGATGGTGGGCCCGGTGTGGCGCCGGGACAAGCTGATCGACTTCAACGGCACGGTCATCGCCAGCCAGGAGTTCTACTTCGTGCATCGCACTAGCCGGTTCGAACCGACCACGGCCGGGCGCACGCAGCTGGAACTGCGGTACATTCACGGCCACCGATGGTGTGACTCCGCCACGATCGATCAGTTGGCCACGAACGGGCAGACGGTGTATCCGCTGCAGCTCGGGGAACTGCTCGAGGAGGCAAACCTGCTGGCCGACGGCCTTGGCGGCGCCGACAAAGAGTTGCACCCGATCCACTGAAGGCGCGAAAAATTCAGTTTGGCATCGCCCTTTAGACTGGATCCGTATCAAACGAAGGGACTGACAGTGGAAACCGGAGCTACCGCGGCTGGATCCAACGGCTCGGCCAGCGCGCAGACGGGTACCGCTCGGGTCAAGCGCGGTATGGCGGAGATGCTCAAGGGCGGCGTCATCATGGACGTCGTCACCCCTGAACAGGCGCGCATCGCCGAGGGTGCCGGAGCAGTGGCTGTCATGGCGCTCGAACGGGTCCCGGCTGACATCCGCGCCCAGGGCGGCGTGGCCCGCATGAGCGACACCGACCTGATCGAAGGCATCATCTCCGCGGTCACCATCCCGGTGATGGCCAAGGCGCGGATCGGCCATTTCGTCGAGGCGCAGATCCTGCAGAGCCTCGGCGTCGATTACATCGACGAGTCCGAGGTCCTGACCCCGGCGGACTACACCCACCACATCGACAAGTGGAAGTTCACCGTGCCGTTCGTCTGCGGTGCGACCAACTTGGGTGAGGCGCTGCGCCGCATCACCGAGGGTGCGGCGATGATCCGCTCCAAGGGCGAGGCCGGCACCGGCGACGTCTCCAATGCGACCACCCACATGCGGTCCATCGGCGCGGAGATCCGCCGGCTGACGTCGCTGTCGGAGGACGAACTCTACGTCGCGGCCAAGGACATGCAGGCGCCGTACGACCTCGTCGTCGAGGTGGCCCGGGCGGGCAAGCTGCCGGTGACGTTGTTCACCGCGGGCGGTATCGCCACCCCCGCCGACGCCGCGATGATGATGCAGCTCGGCGCCGAGGGTGTGTTCGTCGGCTCCGGCATCTTCAAGTCCGGCGACCCCGCGGTGCGGGCTGCCGCCATCGTCAAGGCCACCACCTTCTACGACGACCCCGACGTGCTGGCGCGGGTGTCGCGGGGGCTGGGTGAGCCCATGGTCGGAATCAACGTGGAGGAGATCGCGGAGCCGCACCGACTCGCTCAGCGCGGCTGGTAGTCGACGGTGGCTATCGAAGAGATCCTCGATCTGGAACAGCTCGAGGTCAACATCTACCGCGGCCGGGTGTTCAGCCCGGACTCCGGTTTCCTGCAGCGCACGTTCGGCGGTCACGTGGCCGGGCAGTCGCTGGTGTCGGCTGTGCGCACCGTCGATCCCACGTATCAGGTGCACTCGCTGCACGGGTATTTCCTTCGGCCCGGCGACGCGACCAAGCCCACGGTGTACCTCGTCGAGCGACTGCGCGACGGAGGTTCGTTCGTAACGCGCCGGGTGAACGCCGTCCAACATGGCGAGACGATCTTCTCGATGTCGGCGTCGTTCCAGACCGACCAGAGCGGCATCGAGCACCAGGACGAGATGCCCGCCGCACCGCCGCCGGACGACCTGCCCGGATTCATCTCCAAGGGCGGGGTGTTCGACGATGCGGGTTTCGCGCAGTTCGAGGAGTGGGACGTCCGCATCGTGCCGCGCGATCAGGTGGCCCTGTTGCCGGGCAAGGCGTCTCAGCAGCAGGTGTGGTTCAAGCACAAGGACCCGCTGCCCGACGATCCGGTGCTGCACATCTGCGCCCTGGCGTACATGAGCGACCTCACACTGCTCGGTTCGGCGCAGGTCAACCACGTCGAGAAGCGCAAGCATCTGATGGTCGCCTCTCTGGATCACGCGATGTGGTTCATGCGGCCGTTCCGCGCCGACGAGTGGCTGCTCTACGACCAGTCCTCGCCGTCGTCGTGCGGCGGCCGGTCGTTGACCCAGGGCAAGATCTTCAACCAGTACGGCGAGATGGTCGCGGCGGTCATGCAGGAAGGGCTGACCCGCTACAAGCGCGGATACGCCGGGTCATGACCGTTCGCGTCGGCGTGCTCGCCCTGCAGGGTGACACCCGCGAACATCTGGCCGCACTGCGCGAGGCCGGAGCCGAGGCGTCGACGGTGCGTCGCGCACGTGAGCTCGACAACGTCGACGGCCTGGTCATCCCCGGTGGTGAGTCGACAACGATGAGCCATCTGCTGCGGGAATTCGACCTACTCGACCCGCTGCGCAAGCGGCTGGCCGACGGTATGCCGGCCTACGGCTCATGCGCGGGCATGATCCTGCTGGCCAGCGAGATCCTCGACGCCGGCGCCGAAGGCCGCGAGGCGGTGCCCCTGGGTGGCATCGATATGACCGTGCGGCGCAACGCCTTCGGGCGTCAGGTGGATTCGTTCGAGGGCGACATCCCCTTCGAGGGGCTCGACGGCCCCGCACACGCGGTGTTCATCCGGGCGCCGTGGGTGGAGCGGGTCGGCCCCAACGTACAGGTCCTGGCCCGCGCCGACGACCACATTGTGGCGGTTCGCCAAGGCCGCGTCCTGGCGACCGCTTTTCACCCTGAAATGACTGGTGACCGGCGTGTGCACAAGCTGTTCGTCGACGTGGTGGCCCACCGCGCCTAGCGGCATGAAAAACTCCGTGTAGAGACCGCCGGTACTGGGTATTCCGGCGGACAGTTTCAGGCCGTGACCCGGCATGGCTTCGACCGCGGAGTGGATCAACGATGATCGGTGGGGAACGTACGACGATCCTGGCTGCGACCTCTGAGGGTGGAGGAGCGGCGCTGGATCAGGTGATCGGCTTGTCGGTGGTGGCGGCGATCGTCACCGCGGTGCTGCTGTGGATCGGCTATCAGCACCGCACCAAGCGCATCACCTGGTTGAAGAACATCGCCGAGCGAGGCGGGAACAGATTCAAGCGGCCGCCGTGGGTGGCGCTGAGCATCATGCTGTTCTCGGCGACGCTGATCTGCGCGCTGTTCGGCTTCATCTGGGACGTGAGCCTGCACATCGGCAAGGGGCGCGACCCCGGACCGCTGGCCAACCCGGCGCATTACTACATCCTGTTCGGGCTGTTCCTGCTGTTCATCGCGGGCGTCCTGGCCGTCGTCATTCCGTACGACAAGCCCGGTTCGGCAGCGGTGCGGATCACCCGGCACTGGTACGCCCCGGTCGGTGGTCTGCTGATGGCCGGCTGCGGGCTCTATGCGCTGATCGGCTTCCCGCTCGACGACGTGTGGCACCGGATCTTCGGTCAGGACGTCACGCTGTGGGGCCCGACGCACTTGATGTTGATCGGCGGCGCGGGTCTGTCCCTGGTCGCCGTGCTGTACCTGGAGTACGAGGGACGCCGAGCAATGGGCGCCGACGCGCCCCCGGACAGCCGGTTCGTGAAGTTCCTGCAGTATCTGTCGTTCGGTGGTCTGGTCGTCGGTCTGTCGGTCTTCCAGATCGAATACGACTTCGGCGTCGAACAGTTCCGGCTGGTGCTGCAGCCGATGATGATCGCGGCCGCGGCCGCGATGGCGCTGGTGGCTGCACGCCTGACACTCGGCCGCGGTGCGGCGATCATCGCAGCGCTGCTGGCGATCGGTCTGCGCGGGGGAGTCGCCCTCGTCGTCGGCCCGATCCTGGGCGCGCCCACGAGCTGGTTCCCGCTGTACCTCGGACCCGCGGTCGTCGTCGAGCTCCTCGCCCTCACCTCGTTGGCCAAGCGGCCGATCGTCTTCGGTGCGGTGGCCGGTCTGGGTGTCGGAACCGTTGGGCTGTGGCTGGAGTCGCTGTGGGTCGGCGCGGTGTACCACTATCCGTGGCCGACGAGCATGTGGCCCGAAGCGCTGGCGATGGCGGTTCCCGTCGCGATCATGATGGGCTTGTGCGGGGCGCTGCTCTCGATGGTCCTCAACGGGCAGCGCCTGCCCCGGCCGGCGATCGGCATCACGATCGTCGTCGTCACGGTTTTGGCCATCGGTGGCGCCGTGTTCAACGGGCTGCGCACCGAGGTGCCCCAAAATGCCACGGCCACAATCGCATTGACCGACATCCCGAGCCCGCCGGGCGAGCGGATGGCCAACGCCGACGTACGGATCAACCCGCCGGGCCTGGTCAGCGACAATCCCGAGTGGGTCACGATCCTGTCCTGGCAGGGCGGTCTGTCGAATGAGCGCGGCCTGGTCGTCGACCGGCTCGAACGAGTCGGCCCCGGGCACTACCGCTCGACGCGCCCGGTGCCGATCTGGGGCCAGTGGAAGACTCTGCTGCGCGTGCAGGATGGCACGCTGATGGCTGGTGTCCCGATCTACCTACCTGAGGACCCGGGCATCAACGCACCCGCGGTGCCGGCCGAGCTGAACATGACCCGGCCGTTCGTTCCGGAGATCACGATCCTGCAGCGCGAGCGCAACCTCAACCACCCGACGTGGCTGTTCGCCGCCGGTGGCGTGGTGGTGCTGATCTGCACGCTGATCCTGATCGCCGCGCTGACATGGGGCGGTGGCCGGATCAACCGGACCGAAGAGGAGCCCGCGCGTCTCGAGGAGCCGCGGCCGACGGTGGGGCCGCAGGTGTGATCGTCACCTACGGCGCCCACCATGCGCTGGTGCTGGCATTGCCCGCGCTGACGCCGGCCGTCATCTTGGTGGGTGTGGTGTTGTTCATCGCCATCCGCGACCGCCGTCGCGGCGATGCGGGCGCCGATTCGGAAGGGGACGACACGTGAAGGTGGGCAAGCTGATTGCCGTCAGCGCCGTCCTGGCGACCGCGGTGGCATGCAGTTCGAACAAGCCGCCGGTGCCGCAGGCCGCCGGTCCGGTCGTGGAAATCACGATCGCTCACGGCACCGTCACGCCCACCAACGCGACCCTGACCGCCAAGGTGAACCAGCCGATCACGCTGCGGGTCACCAGTGACGCCGATGACGAACTGCACGTGCACTCCACCCCGGAACACGAGTTTGAGGTCAAACCGAAACCGGATCAGGAGTTTTCGTTCACCGTGGGCGTCCCGGGCAGTGTCGCGGTCGAACTGCATCACCTCGACCGGACGGTGGCCACGACCCAAGTCCAGCCGTGAGTCAGCGGGGCGTTACGCTACTGGCGCACGGCCTCGGTGGCTCGACCGATCTGCCGATTCCGTACTCGTACGCCCTCATCGGTGCGGCATGGGCGCTGACGCTCACCTTCGCGGTGGTGGCCTTCGCTTGGCGCACACCACGATTCGACCCTGACCGCCCGGGCCGCCCGCTGTCGGGCTGGGTGACGCGGGCGGTCGATTCACCGATCACCCGTTCGGTGGTGGCCGGGCTGGCTCTGGCGCTTGCGGTGTGGGTCATCGTCGTTGCCATCGTCGGACCGCAGGACGCCGGCAACGCGCTGCCGGGCGCGTTCTACGTGCTGCTGTGGGTGGGCGTCCCGACGCTATCGGTGCTCATCGGTCCGGTGTGGCGCGCCATCTCGCCGCTGCGCACCATCCGTCGAGTGCTGCCGGTGCGCGCGCTGCGCACCTACCCGGACGCGCTCGGATACTGGCCGAGTGCGGCGGGGTTGTTCGCGTTCGTGTGGCTGGAACTCGCCAGCCCGGACCCGGGATCGCTGACGGCCATCAAGATCTGGCTCGCCTGCTATGTCGTCATCACGCTCGGTGGAGCGCTGCTGTGCGGCCCGCGCTGGCTGTCGCGCGCCGACCCGTTCGACGTCTACAGCGTGGTGGCGTCCCGGCTCGCGGTGTTCGGCCGCAACCGGATGAGCGGACAGATCGCCGTGGTCAACCCGTTCAACCATCTGCGGACCCTGCCGGTGCGGCCGGGAACCCTTGCCGTGCTGGCCGTTCTGCTCGGCTCGACCGCGTTCGACAGCTTCTCGGCGAGCCCCGACTGGCGCAACTTCGCCGACGGCCTCGGGATCAACACGGCCGTCACGCGCAGCATCGGATTGCTGGTGTTCGTGCTCGTGGTGGCTGCCACCTTTTGGGGCGCCGCCCAGGCCACCGGCGGGATCGATCGCGCGCGTCGCCGGGAGCTGCCCGGGCTGATGGCTCACTCACTGATCCCCATCGTCGTCGGATACGTTTTCGCGCACTATCTTTCGTACCTCGTCGAGAAGGGACAGCAGGCCGTGATCACGCTCTTCGGTCTGCACGACGCCGAAGTGGCCTATGTGCTGTCCGCACACCCGGCGGTGCTGGCCACCCTCAAGGTGTGCTTTGTGGTGGCCGGACACATCGGCGGGGTGATTGCCGCGCACGACGCCGCCATCCGCCTGTTGCCGAAGGGTCATCAGATCACCGGCCAGCTGACCATGATGCTGACCATGGTGGCCTATACGTTCACCGGCCTGTACCTGCTTTTCGGCGGCTGACGCAGCCAATTCGTCGCACGACGTTTAGACGACGTCAACCTGGGCAGTCCCGCTGTGCCGGGAGAGTTGCCCATACTCGATGTCTCGGCGCGGGGCGCGGCGGTAGGAGGTCGTGATGATGTCACGCAACTGGTTGAGTCGGCGGATCCATCAAGTGCTCGAGCAGCACGGCGCGAAATCGTCGGCTGGGCTGTGGCGTCCGGCGTGGCAGAGCAATCCGGCTGCGGAGCGGCCGATCAGCTGGTGGCGCGCGCTGTAACTAGCTGGTGGGTCGGCCGTCGACGATCACACCTGCGGCCGCCTCGAGCGGCTTGATCGCACAGGTGAAGTCCGAGTCCGGGCCCTCTTCGCGCATGACGAGCTCCCACAGCCGTCCGACCGCTGCGGCCATTTCGGTTGGCAGACCAAGCGAGGTGGCCTCCTCGAGATAGAGCCGCACGTCCTTCACCATCAGCCCGGTGGCGAATCCGTAGTCAAAGCTGCGCGGCAGAATCGACTTCGGGAACTTGTCGCGACTGGCGTTGGTGGCGCCCGAGCCCGCGTTGATCACGTCGATCATCACCGACGGATCCAGCCCCGCCTTCACACCCATCACCACGACCTCGCAGGTGGTGGCCAGCGCTGTGGCGGCCAATAGGTTGTTCACCAGTTTCATCGTCTGGCCGGCGCCTGGTTTCGTGTCGACGAAAAACGGGGTTCCCAGGTTGGCCAAGATCGGTTCGACAACCTCGAACTCGTCGCGCGGTCCCGAAACCATCAGTGCCAGTGTGCCTCTGGTGGCTCCACCGACACCGCCGCTGACCGGGCTGTCGAGCATCGCGATATCACGCGCGGACAGCTGACCCTGGATCTGCTGGGCGGCGGTGCTGCCGACGGTGGACAGGTCGACAAAGCGTCTGACGCGCTGACCCTCGATCACCCCGTCCGGACCGGTCGCCACATCGCGGGAGGCCTGTACCGACGGCAGGCTGGCCAGCACGGTGTCGGCGCGGTCGGCGATGTCGCGAGGGGAGGTGCCCGCCTGGGCGCCCAACGCGACCGCCTTGGCGACGATGTCGGGGCGGGTGTCGAAGACCACCAGCGGATGCCCGGCCTCGATCAGGCGGGCGGCCATCGCAAAGCCCATGTTGCCCAACCCGATGAAGCCGACGTTCATTGCGTCGCTCATTGGGCGTCGAGTTCGGCGAAGGTTTCGCGCGCGACACGGAAGCCGTCGACGGCGGCGGGCGCTCCGGCGTAGATCGCCACCTGCAGCAGGATCTCGCGGATCTCCTCGCGGGTGACACCGTTGGTCAGCGCCCCGCGCACATGGGTTTTCAGTTCGTGGGGGCGGTTGAGCACCGAGATCATCGCCAGATTGAGCATGCTGCGGGTCTTGAGCGGCAGCTCCTCGCGGCCCCACACCGCACCCCAGCAGTATTCGGTGAGCAGATCCTGCAGCGGCTTACTGAAGTCGTCGGCCTGCCGTTCGGCGTTCGCGACGTACTGCTCCCCGAGCACCGCGGCGCGGATCTTTCGTCCCTTGTCGTATGTCGCCTGGTCCATGGCGTACATGATCGCATTGCCTCAGGCGAGCACGGGTAGCAGCAACCGCGACGATGAGCGCACGGTGTTGACGCTGCTGGTGCCCACACTGGCATGCCGGAAATTCATGATGGCCGGGGTGTCGGGATCCTGGTCGTCGCTGGTGATCGCGATCTGAATACGGTGACCGGCGTCGAATCGGCGGGCATTGGGCACCAACGGGATTCGATACTCGACATCGACACCGACGGGCACTGCCTCGGCTTGCCGACAGGGGAGTACCGGGGCGCCGGGCCGGCTGGCGGCCTCGTCGACCGCGCGCAGGCTGGCTCGCAGCCACCCGGCGGTCACCGGCTCCGCGATGCCGTCGGGGCCGACGTCGGACAGCGTGACGATCCAGGCGGTATCGGCGGCGGTGGCACTGGCGATCAACCGCAGTTCAATGTCCCCTACAACGTCGAGCGGCTCGGGCAGCGGTTGGGTGATCCAGGTCAGCGCCGATGGGGGATCGATCGCGCTGGGCTTGGCGCGACCCAGCCCGGCGCCGAGCACCATGAGGTCGCGTCCACCCGCGTCGCCTTCGTCGCGGTCGAGCCCGCCGTCGGCGCGTAGCGCGAGCTCATGGAATGTGCTTGGCGGCGGCCAGGATTCGGATGTGCGCCACCCCTCGGCGCCGGGCAGGACGTAGCGGACGGCCGGGCCGTCGAGGATCCCGGTGTCACGGCCCTTGAGCCAATTGTCGTACCACGCGAGGGCTTCGATGTGCAGGCTTTCCCACGGCCACGTCAGGCCGAACTCGCCGAGCATCCCGATACGGACGCATGTGCTGTTGGTCAGCGCGGCGTAGGTGGAGAACGTCGACGGCAGATGTAGTGGCGCGTTCTGCCAGTCGCAGCCCAAATAGACTGGGATATCGATCTTTCCGAGTAGCGGCAGCAGGTTGCGTTCGTCCCACCAGGCGTCGCGAGTCGGGTGCCTGACCGCTGCGTCGAGCCACAGCTCGTCCCACGGATGCGGATCGTGGGGCAGCTTGAGCAGCCCACGCATCATCGTCACCGCCGCCTCGCCGTTCATCGTCGCGAACTTGTGGTGCAACGGCGGGGTGTTGAGTGCCCACCGCGCCACACCCAGCGGGCGGCTGCGCCAGAACGTGTCGCTGCGGGTGGCGGTGAGCCCGAGCATCGACAGGAACGGCGTGATGAAAGAGGAGCTGAACAGGCCGTGGTGCACCGCGCCCTCGTACAGATCCGATGTGACGGCCACCGGGAAGATCGCCTTGAGGTGCGGTGGGCGTTCGACTGCGGCCTCCAATTGGGTCATCGCGAAATAGCTGATGCCGATCATCCCGACATTGCCGTCGCACCACGGTTGGGCGGCCACCCACTCCACGAGGTCGTACAAGTCCTGGCGTTCCTGGGCGTCGAAGAACCCGAACGTGCCCCCGGATCCGCCGGTGCCGCGCAGGTTGGCGATGACGTGGGTGTAGCCGCGTGGCACCCAGAAGTCGGTGGCGCCGGCCTCGATGAACCCGGCCGGGGCGCCGAGGTCCTGGATCTGCCGGGGGTAGGGCGACGCGGCGATCAGCGCGGGGAAGCGGCCGTCGGTATCGGGGCGGTGCACGTCGGCCATCAGCGTCACGCCGTCGCGCATCGGGACGGCGATGTTGATGTCGGTGGTGATGCGGTGGTCCGGTGCGCTGAGGTTCCGGTATTGCCGGCCAGTCGTCTGTGGGCCGTTGAGCTGGCGCTGACCTGCGTCGATACCCGACACGCTGGTGGCTGACATCCCCGACTCCTATTTTCACGTTTTGTTGAGACTAGTTTCACGCTACGATGAAACTAGTCTCAATGCAACATGAATCTCCTGGTTAGGCGCAGCGCATGGCGAAGAGGGTGACCGCGCCGGGACCCCGCGACGAGAAAGGGGTGCTGGCCGCGCGGATTCTCGACGCCGCGCGCGGCGAGTTCGCCCAGAACGGTTCGGCCGGCACCACGATCCGGGCGGTGGCTCGGGCCGCCGACGTGGACCCGGCGCTGGTGTATCACTACTTCGGGTCCAAGGAGGGGCTGCTCGATGCGGCGACGAATCCGCCGCAGCGCTGGCTGGAGAGCGTCGCGGCGACCTGGGCGACCCCGGTGCCCGACCTCGGTGCCGCGCTGATCCGGCTGATGCTCGGCGCATGGGCTGACGATGAGATCGGTTCGGTGCTGCGCTCGGTGCTGCAGACCGCGGCGCACGAACAGAGCACCCGGGAGAAGCTGCGCCGGGTGGTGGAGGGTCAGCTGATGGGGGTGTCGGGCCTGGGGGTCGACGACAGGGACCGCCAGGTGCGCAGCGCCTTGGTGTCATCGCAGATCATGGGATTGGCGATGATGCGCTACATCTGGCAGATCGAGCCGATCGCATCGATGACCGACGACGAGCTCGTCGTGGCCGTTGCGCCGAATCTGCAACGCTACATCGACGGCGACTTGAGCTAAACCACTGCGGCGGCAACGGGTTTCGCGGCCGGCTCCTCCTCGAAGTCACCGGGCCGAAGCAGGCGAGTCGCGATCACACTCACCACCGCCGTGAACACGAGGTAACCGCAAGCGAGCCAAGGCTTTCCGTGGGCAGCCGCAATCAGCGCCGTCAGGATCAGCGGTGTCAGGCCCGAGGCGTAGACGCCGGAAAGCTGATACACCGTCGACAGACCCGTGTAGCGGACCCGGGTGGGAAACAGCGACGCGTAGAGCGTGCCTTGCGCCCCGTAGAACCAGGCGTGGATCACGCCGAACACCACGATCAGCGCGATCGCGTAGGCGGCGAGGTTGCGGGTGCTGAACAACGCGAAGGCCGGGAACACCGCGAGCCCGTATGCGGCGATGCCGGTGCCGTAGACGGCTTTCGCGCCGAACCGGTCGACCAGAAGCCCCGACACCGGAAGCAGCGCGGCCATCACCAGCGCCGCTACCGTCACCGCGATCAGCACCGGCACCTTGCCCAGATGCAGGGTGGCCGTCGCGTACGAGATCGCGAACACGCCCCAGGTGTTGAACGCCGCCCCCTCGCCCCAACGGGACAGCATGCCCAACACGGTCGAGCGCACGGTCGGGCGGCGGAAGATCTCGCGCAGCGGCACCGCCGACCGCTGATCCTGCTCCTTGAGTTTCTCGAAGGCCGGCGTCTCGGCGGCTTTCAGGCGCACCACGACCCCGAACACCACCAGCACGAGGCTGAACAGGAACGCGATCCGCCAGCCGTAGCTCAGAAACGCCCCCGCCGGCAGGACTACCTGCAGCAGTGCGAGGACGCCGGTGCCCAGCGCGAGGCCCAGCGCCAGACCGACCTGCGGGACACTGCCGAACAGTCCGCGGCGCTTGGCCGGGCTGTGCTCAACCGCGAGCAGCACCGCGCCCGCCCATTCGCCGCCGAGTGCGAAGCCCTGGCCGATGCGCAGGACCAGCAGCAGGATCGGGGCCAGCAAGCCGATCTGCTCGGCGGTGGGCAGCACGCCCACCAGTGCAGTGGCGCCGCCCATCAGGAACATGGTGAGCGCCAGCGTTTTCTTGCGGCCGATGCGGTCGCCGATGTGGCCGAACACGAATCCGCCGATCGGGCGCACCGCGAAGCCGACCGCAAAGGTGGCGAACGACAACAGCGTTCCGACCAGTGAGCTCTGGTGGGGGAAGAACGCCTGGTTGAACACCAGGCTGGCCGCGGTGGCGTAGAGGAAGAAGTCGTACCACTCGATCGTCGTGCCGATCAGGCTGGAGAGCAGCGCGGTGCGAATGGTGCTCGAGGAGGCCTCGTCGGCGTCGGCGCGTGGTTCGGCGATGGTGGACACGCATTCCAGATCTATCCGGTCGCCCGGCCGGCGAACAGGCTTCGGCGCACGACGATCAAATGTCGGGTGTGTTCGTCAATGCAGACGCATCGGCAAGGATTCCAGCCCTCGCAGCGGCACGATGGGTCGTAATCGCAAGCTGTTACGGGGGACGGTGATCTCCAGGTGGTCGAATCGCTCCAGCAATTGGGTGATCGCGATGCGGCCTTCCAGCCGCGCGAGATGATGGCCGAGGCAATAGTGGCTGCCCGATGCGAAGGCGAGATGTTTGTTCGGTGTGCGGGAGAGGTCCAGGGCGTCCGCGTCGGCGAAAACGGACTCATCCCGATTGGCGGAGATGAGCATGCCAAAGACTCTGCTGCCCTTGGGGATTCGAGTCCCTGAGAACTCCAGGTCTTCCAACGCCACCCGTGGCGCGCCCACGGCGACAGGGGCGGTGAACCGCAACAGTTCCTCGATACCGTCGTCGATCAGATCGGGCTCGGCGCGCAGCCTCGCAAGCTGATCGGGATGGTCGAGCAATGCCACGACGCTGTTACCGATCAGATTGGACGTGGTGTCGTGCCCGGCGAGTAAGAGCAGGAACATCATCGCGATCGCCTCGCGGTCGGTGAGCCTGTCACCGCCGTCGGTCGCGCGAACGAGTTGGGAGATGAGCCCGTCGTCGGGATATCACCACGACGCGCCTCAGCGAGGCGTTCGAAGAAAGCCGTCAGCTTCGCCGCGGCGCTGATCATCCCGATAATGCCCCGAGCCCCCGCGGCCGAACTCTCGGTGAGTTTCAGGCAGAGGTGGTGAAACTCCTCGAGCTCATCATCTTTGACCCCAGCAGCCGTGCGACCACCGTCAGGGGAACGGCACCGCGAAATCGCTGACGAGATCTACCTCGCCGGCCTGCGCCAGCTGGTCGATGAGCTCGCGAGCGATGCAGGTGATGTCGTCGGTCAGGCCTGCCACCCGTTTCGGGGTGAACGCTTTGTGCACGAGTCTGCGCAACCGCTGATGCTCGGGATCGTCCTTGGTCGCCATCGTCTCGGTCAACAATCGGATCGGTTTGGGAATCAGCCAGCGCAGCCGCCCGATCCGATCGTTGCGCATGACATCGCTGGACAGTCTCGGGTCGGCGTGCATGGCGAGGACGTCGTCGTACCGGGTCAGCATGTACCCCTTGGCCCTCATCCCGGTGGCCAGCGGCGCCCGCACCCGGGACACCGGGGCACTCCGACGCAACTCGGCGTACCGCGGAAAGGGATCGATGAACATGAGGGGATCGTCCAGATCGGTGAACGCCATTCGTTCCGCCTGCACTGTCATGCGCTCAATATCGCCCACGCCTGCTCGTGTCGGGCGTGATTACGCAATCACACGACGCACGGGGGTCGGAGGTCCTCAGCCTGGACGGATAGCCGGGGTGTGGTCACCGGCCAGTAGACTCGTCGGGTTACGGCAGAACGGACAGTACGGAGAAGAACCCGATGAGCGGCCATTCCAAGTGGGCTACCACCAAGCACAAGAAGGCCGTCATCGACGCCAAGCGCGGCAAGATGTTCGCCAAGCTCATCAAGAACATCGAGGTCGCGGCGCGCGTCGGCGGCGGCGACCCGGCCGGTAATCCCACCCTGTACGACGCCATCCAGAAGGCCAAGAAGTCCTCGGTTCCCAACGACAATATCGAGCGCGCCCGTAAGCGCGGCGGTGGCGAGGAAGCCGGCGGCGCCGACTGGCAGAACATCACCTACGAGGGCTACGGCCCCAACGGTGTGGCCGTGCTCATCGAGTGTTTGACCGATAACCGCAACCGTGCCGCCGGTGAGGTCCGGGTCGCGATGACCCGCAACGGCGGCAACATGGCCGACCCCGGCTCAGTGTCCTACCTGTTCACCCGCAAGGGCATCGTCACGTTGGAGAAGAATGACTTGTCCGAGGACGACGTGCTGATGGCCGTCCTCGACGCCGGCGCCGAAGAGGTCAACGACCTCGGCGACAGCTTCGAGGTGATCTCCGAGCCGACGGATCTGGTCGCCGTCCGCACCGCGCTGCAGGACGCCGGTATCGACTACGACTCCGCCGAGGCCGGCTTCCAGGCGTCGGTGACGGTGCCGCTGGACGCCGAAGGCGCCCGCAAGATCATGAAGCTCGTCGACGCGCTGGAGGACAGCGACGACGTGCAGGACGTGTACACCAACGCCGACATCCCCGACGAGATCCTGGCCCAGATCGAGGAGTGACCTCAGGCCGGATGCAGGCTGACCGGCACTCCTGAGTAGCGCGTCATCCCGGTTGCCGGGTCCAGGTCGTCCTTACTGGTCAACAGATTGACGTTGGCGCCGACGTGCGCGTGCGGCACCGACACGACCCCGCTGCGCACCGACGGGTCCAGTCTCGCGATCCCGGTGACTTCACCGTATTCGGTGCGCACCACCAGCTTTCGGTCGTCGACGACGCCGGCCGCGGCCGCATCGTCGGGGTTCAGCAGAATCTCGGGCTGTTCGCCGAGGTACTCCAATTGCGCG
This sequence comes from Mycolicibacterium crocinum, assembly GCF_022370635.2. The sequence continues at coordinate 2,680,488 of NZ_CP092362.2, forward strand.
TTGACTCTTCGCAATTGGCGGCGCGGCACCAGCACCGGGCCGGTCGGGTGGCGCAGGTCGTGCAACTGGTCCACCAGGAGTTGCGGCGCCAGCCGCCAGCCGCCGAGCCGCTCGACATGGCGCTGCATCCACGCGGCAGGCAGCTCCCGTTCGGCCTCGGCCCACCCGGTGGCGACCAGGTCGTCGTAACTCCTGCGGCCGCCGGCGTTGAGCGTGGCCAGCATCGCCTCGTCGGTCATCGACGTGTCGGCGATGTCGTGGCCCAGGCGTGCGCCGATCTGGGCGAGCACCCACCACATCGAGCGGCGCTCACCGATCGGGGCGACCGCCGCCGGGGTGTGCTGGGCGGAGATCCGCGTACTCATGAAGTCCCACAGAGTGACGTCGGGCCGCTCGAGCTGACCCTTGGTCGGCAGCACGTGGGTGGACAGCGCCGTCGTCCCGGTCGGCAGAATCTCGGTGGTGGCCAACACCTCGAGCTTCGGCAACGCCGCCCGCAGTGCGTCGGTGGCCGGGAAACCCGTGAGCAGGCTGCCGCCCAGGTTCAGCAGTGCGCGGATATTACCGGCCTCAATCTCGTCCGGCAGTGTGGCGCAAGGGTATTCGCGCATGAACGCGCGGGTGTCCGGCCGGCTGCGGGGTCCCGGCTTGGACTTGCCTTCGGGCGGCGCGATGGGCAGCTCGAACATTTCCAGCTGATAGCCGTACCCGGGATGGAACCATTCGCCGCCCGGGGTGTTCATCGAGCCGGTGAGGATCAGCAGCGCCCACGAAAGCCATTGCGTGACATTCGCACTCGCCGACATGGTGACACCGGTACCGGTGTCGATCGCGATGTGTCCGGCCCGGCCGATGGCAGTGAGTAGATCGTCGAGATCACTCGGGTCGACGTCGGCGAGGCTGGCGGCATGGTCGCGGGTGAAAGGCTCGACCGCGGCGGCCAGCACGTCGAGGTCCTGGACCGGTACGCGCGTATCAGCGCCCTCGCGCACGATCTCGCGCACCAGGTAGGCCAGCACGGCATAGTCGGTGCCCGGCCGCGGCGCGAGGTGGCGGGTGGCCAGCCGGGCGGTCTCGGTGCGACGCGGGTCCACCACCCACAGTTGAGCACGCGCGGCGAGGTCGCGGAGCAATCCGCGGGGGTTGGGCATTCCCACGGTATGACCGTGGGAGACAACGGGATTGCTGCCGATCAAGATGACCAGCTCGGCGTTCTCGTAGTCGGGCCGTCCGGTCAGCCCCGCGGATCCACCCATCAACTCCGCGACCAGAACCTTGGCGGTGCCGTCGATGGTCAGCGGACTGAACTTCGCCGGTGTACCGATCGCGCGGTGCAGCGCCTCGGCGATGCGGTAACCGGTGGCGTCCATGCCGATGCCGGTGCCGAAGTTGACGGCGACCGCCGCGGGACCGTGCTCGGCGATGATGGCACGCAACGTGGCCCCGAGGTCGTCGAGGCAAGCGTCCCAGGTGGTTTCGGTCAGCCGGCCGTCGGTGCGCATCATCGGCCGTTCGAGCCGATCGGGATGGTGGTGGATCAGCGGCAGCGCGCGGCCCTTGGGGCAGGTGTAGCCGCGGGAGAAGGGGTTGTCCCGGTCACCGTGGACGGCGACCACCCGGTCGTCGTCGATGTCGACGAGGATGCCGCACACCGACGGGCACACCCGGCAAAAGCTTCGTACTGTGCGGGAACCGCCCGAGACCATGGAAGAGAACCGTACGCTGCGGGCAACGTATCGGAGGTGACGATGTCCCAGGTGACGGTAACCGACCCCGACGGGGTCCGCTGGACGGTGCGTCGCTGGTGGTGGAAGACGATCCCGTGGGAGACCGGCTTCGCCACCCTCGACATGCTGATCTTTCTGATCGTGCTGCCGTTCATGCTGCTGTGGCCGTTCTGGCTACTGGCCAAGTGGTGCGGCGTCCCGTGGACGATCATCACCGCGCGCGACGGCGAGGAGGTCGGCCGCGAGCAGGTCACCGGCTGGAAGCGCTCCGGCGCCCGGATCGAGGAAATCGCCCAGTCGATGCGCGACGGTATGCCCTACAGCGTGTCCTGACCGGTCCTGTCGGCCCGGCCCGCTACTGTGATCGAACAGCTGTTCGTAGTCGGAAGGCGATCCGTGCGGGTGATGGGAGTCGACCCTGGGTTGACGCGCTGCGGACTCTCGGTGATCGAGAGTCGCGGCGGTCGCCAGGTCATCGCGCTCGACGTCGACGTGGTGCGGACTCCGTCCGACGAGCCGTTGCAGCGGCGGCTTCTGACCATCAGCGACACCGTCGACCATTGGATGGACACCCACCTGCCCGACGTGATCGCGATCGAGCGGGTGTTCGCCAACCAGAACGCCAACACCGCGATGGGCACCGCGCAGGCTGGTGGCGTGATCGCGCTGGCCGCCGCGCGCCGCGGCATCGACGTGCACTTCCACACCCCCAGTGAGGTCAAGGCGGCGGTCACCGGTAACGGTCGCGCCGACAAGGCTCAGGTCACCACGATGGTCACCCGAATTCTGCAGTTGCAGCAGAAGCCGACTCCGGCCGACGCCGCCGACGCACTCGCCCTGGCGATCTGCCACTGCTGGCGTGCCCCGATGATCGCGCGGATGGCCAAGGCCGAGGCGATGGCTGCCGAGCAGAAGCGGGCGTATCAGGCGCGACTGAAGGCGGCCCGCGCGTGATCGCCTCGGTGCGGGGTGAGGTGATCGACATCGCGCTCGACCATGCCGTCATCGAGGCGTCCGGCGTCGGCTACAAGGTGATGTGCACCCCGTCGACGCTGGCGACGCTGCGGCGCGGCACCGAGGCGCGGCTCATCACCGCGATGATCGTGCGCGAGGACTCCCAGACGCTCTACGGTTTCGCCGATTCCGACGCCCGCGATCTGTTCTCGACGCTGCTCGGGGTGTCCGGGGTCGGGCCGAAGATCGCATTGGCGACGCTGGCCGTCTACGACGCGACGGCGCTGCGTCAGGCGCTGGCCGACGGTGACGTGACCGCTTTGACGCGGGTGCCCGGGATCGGCAAGCGAGGTGCCGAACGCATGGTGCTCGAACTGCGGGACAAGATCGGCCCGGTCACCGGTGGCGGCGGGGTGGCCGCGGCCAGTGGTCACGCGGTGCGCGCCCCGGTGGTGGAAGCCCTTGTCGGACTTGGCTTTGCGGCCAAGCAGGCGGAGGAAGCCACCGACAAGGTGCTCGCCGGTGATCCGGAGGCGACGACGCAGAGTGCGCTGCGGGCGGCGCTGTCGATATTGGGTAAGAAATGAGCCGGTTCGAAGACGACGACGACGAGGCACTCGAGCGCGATGTCTCGCCGGCGCTAACTGTCGGCGAAGGCGATATCGACGCCAGTCTGCGGCCCCGGTCGCTGCGTGAGTTCATCGGTCAGCCGCGGGTGCGCGAACAGCTGCAACTGGTTCTCGAGGGCGCCAAGAACCGCGGCGGCACACCGGATCACATCCTGCTGTCCGGACCGCCAGGGCTGGGCAAGACCTCGCTGGCGATGATCATCGCCGCCGAACTGGGCTCGTCGCTGCGTGTGACGTCCGGGCCGGCGCTGGAACGGGCCGGGGATTTGGCCGCGATGCTGTCCAATCTCGTCGAGCACGATGTGCTGTTCATCGACGAGATCCACCGCATCGCCCGGCCTGCCGAGGAGATGCTGTACCTGGCGATGGAGGACTTCCGGGTCGATGTCGTCGTCGGCAAAGGCCCTGGGGCGACGTCGATTCCGCTGGAGGTCGCGCCGTTCACGTTGGTCGGCGCCACCACCCGTTCCGGCGCGCTGACCGGGCCGCTGCGGGATCGCTTCGGGTTCACCGCGCACATGGACTTCTACGAGCCGCCCGAGCTGGAGCGGGTGCTGGCTCGCTCGGCGGGGATCCTCGGCATCGAGCTGGGGGCCGAGGCCGGTTCTGAAATTGCCCGCCGCTCGCGGGGAACGCCGCGTATCGCCAACCGGCTGCTACGGCGCGTGCGCGACTACGCCGAAGTGCGCGCCGACGGTGTGATCACCCGCGACATTGCCAAGGCGGCGCTGGCGGTGTACGACGTCGACGAACTCGGGTTGGACCGGCTCGACCGGGCGGTGCTCACCGCACTGACCAAGAGCTTCGGCGGTGGTCCGGTCGGGGTGTCGACGTTGGCCGTCGCGGTGGGGGAGGAAGCCACCACGGTCGAAGAGGTCTGCGAACCGTTTCTGGTGCGCGCCGGGATGATCGCGCGGACTCCCCGCGGCCGGGTGGCGACACCGCTAGCCTGGACGCACCTCGGCATGGTTCCTCCGCCGCGGGCCAGCGGGCTGGGGCAGGCCGGCCTTTTCGAGTGATGGGAGCGCCGATGGTCATCGCCGCAGTGATCTTCGCCGGCCTCGCCGCGCTGCTGCACGTCTACATCTTCACGATGGAGTCGCTGACCTGGACGACGCCGCGCACCCGCAAGGTGTTCGGCACCACCGCCGAGGAAGCCGAGACCACCAAGCTGATGGCCCTCAACCAGGGCTTCTACAACCTGTTCCTGGCGATCGTCAGTATCGTCGGGATCATCGCAATCCTGCAGGGCCACACCGGAATCGGTGCTGCGCTGATCTTCGCCGGCGTCGGGTCCATGCTCGCCGCCGCTGTCGTGCTGCTGGCATCCGCGCCGGACAAGGCCCGCGCGGCGGTGACTCAGGGGGCATTTCCGTTGGTGGCCGTCGTGCTGCTGGTGATCGCGCTCATCTGACTCACACGCACTCCAGCAAGCTATCCGACACGTCACCGACCGGCCCGATGGTCGCGTACGTGCGCAGGTGCCCGGTGTCGGAATCGATTCCCGCGCAGACGATCGCGCACCGGCCGGTGTCGACGTGGTGGGCGATCTTCGGTGATCGCTCGGTCAACGCCACGCCGGTTTCCACGATGTGCGCGGCGGTGGCCTTGATCGAGTCGGTACCGACACCTCGCCGCACGATCGACGTAATCCCTTGCTGCACAGGTACTCGGGCGGCTCCATCGGGTATCATCGCCTCATCCCAGGCCCGCATCGCTGCGCGCACGGCGGGGCACTCGTCGTGGCCGAGGATCACGATCAGCGGTACGCCGAGGGTATCGACGGCGTACTCCATGGTGGCCAGAACGCCGGAGTCGATGACGTGTCCCCAGGTGCTGACCTCGAGCAGGGAGCCCCAGCTCTGGCCGAAGGCCATCGCACTGCCGACGGGTGAGTCCGCGCACCGGAATACCGCGGCTGTCGGGGTGTGGACGATCGGATTGCGGCGGCGGCCTGCGGCCGGAACATAGAAGAGCTCGTTTCCTGCACGCAGCTGATGCCAGGCATTCTTCGGGTCGGACATGATGATCCTTTCTGTGGTGGGGTGAGAACTCAGCTGAAGTATTCGGGCCGGCTGACGTAGGTTTCGGTGACGAACATGACCCCGGATGACGCATCGAGCAGCGGGCGCAGGCCGGCCAAGAGAGCACCTACTTTCGATTCCGGGACAACGGTGATGAGTAGTTCCAGCGCCGCTTGTTGATTGAAGAGCAGCCGACCCTGGCGGTAGCCGTGGTGCCCGAGGCCCGAAACGCCTGACACGCTGGTGTATCCGGTGGCGCCGACGCTTTGAATGAGGTCGCGCACGGCGGGGGCTTCGCCGCCGGGGACCACCACCTCGATCTTGGTCATCTTGGTCAGTGCGGGTGCGGTCATGGGATCATCTCCTCGTCGAGAGTTAGTGCAGTGGAGTGGGATTCGAACCAGGGTTGCCAACCGTTGCGGGTCCACCGGTGCCAGGGCGTTCCGTACGACTCGCGTGCGGCCAGCCCGACCCAGTCATTGCCGAACAGGTGCTGCAGGATGGGGTTTCGTTCGACAATCGTGTCGATGCGGTCCAGTGGGGCTTGAACCACCGCGTGAAGCCGGAGCGGTTCATGCCGCAACTGGTCACCGTCGGCGAGGGACTGCCAGGGCAGACCCAGTTGCAGGTCGCCGCTGTGCCCGGCCAGCACGCCGGCTGTGCCGACGACGTTGTGGATGGTTTTGGTCCCGGCCCCGAACACGTCCGGCGCGACGGTGGAGAAGTAGTACTGGCAGTTGATCCATTGAGCGACCACCAGCGGTGCGGTGAGGATGGTCTCCAAAGCTGCGCCGTCGGGATCCACATCCGGGTCGTAGGAGTGCAGGAACGCGCGCCGCTCCAGATTGAGCCCGGCAGAGACATCACGGGGCGCGACGATGAAGGCCGCGTTCCCGGCCAGGCCCCATTCCGGGTAGACCTGGGCCCAGTCGGTCGACCGGGCGGCGACGTGCCGGGCCGCCCGTTGCGGGGAGAGCGTTGGCGGTGCCCCCGGCAGCGTCGCGCACCGTTCGGCTGCCAACGCCGCTCCCGCACGACCCAGGTCGGCGACCAGGCGATCGACGTCGTCGGCATAATCGGCCGGTATCAGATGGCGGTCGAGGATCGACACCCGATCGGTGGCGGTGTCATGCTGCGCGGCTACAAAATACGTCGACTCCGGGATGTCGATACCCGCGCTGCGCAGTTCCTCGCGTACCTGCGGTTCGTTCAGGATCGCCACGGCGGTGCGGGCATTGGGGCCGCCCGCCTGTCCGCCGCACGCTCCGCATTCCAGCGCGGCCTGATACGGGTTGTTCTCGGTAGAACTGCCGTGACCGCACAGCACTACCAGCCGGCCGAACCCGCTGACCAGCCCCATCGTCGTCAACGCCACCTGGGCGAACAGCGCCCGCTCGGCCAGCGGTATGGCATCGACGTTGAGCACTGTCGGCGCTTGGGGCACCGCCCAGCGGTGCAACCGGTGGCGTAAAGCGCCGGCCAGCCCGGGGGTGAGCGTCTTGATCGTTGACAGTGGCCCGGCCACCCACCCCGCGACCTCGGCGAGCGTGAAGGGTGCTGCCAGTGCCTCTTTGGCGGCGTGAAACGCCGACTCGGCACCTGCCAGGTCGAGTGCACCGGAGATGCGACGGGCCGCGTATTCGACGCCGTGTCGTGAGGGCGCCTCGGTGATGTCGTAGTTCGGCGCGATGAGGACCGGGCACAGATCGCTGGCCGCGCCACCGAGGAGGTCGGTGAATCTGATGGCTACGGCGAAGAAGCCGGCGAAACCCAGGGTTTCGTAGCCGCCGAGTGACTCGAGGTGGCGGCGTAGTCCTTCCGAGCGGGTGTCGATGCATGTCACGAGCTGCGTGTGTGCAGACGCGCTGGAACCGTGCCGCTCGACGTGCAGGGTGCTGAGCAACCGGTTGCGATAGCTTTCTTCGAAAGCGTTCTGCCACAGCATGTCTCGTGCGGCTACCGGCAGCGCTGCCAGCACTCGCGCTGCCGCGCCCAGCTCACCCTCGGTGACACCGGCGAATTCCCAGAACCGGACGAGGTGGTTGGCGCGGTCACGCGCCGTGGGTGTCGTCGGCTCCGGGGCTGGGTCGAGGGTCCGGTACTGCTGATCGCCGCCGAGCAGCGCGCACTCATAGCTCAGTCGAACGGCGAGATACCCCATGAGGTCGATCCCGGCGTCGTTGCCGCTGCACCACTGGATGTGCGCCGCCCAGCCGGGCAGGCAGGTCAGATGCGCCTGCAGGTAGGCGATTCGCGCCTCGTCTGGCACGCCCAGCATGTCCAGCGCGGCCAGGGTGGCGTCGTCCGGGCGCACCGGCACCTCACGAAGCCGTTGGCGGACAGCACGCTTCAGTGTGTGGTCGCCAGATGCGAGCGCCCGCCACGCCGAGTAGAACCCGTTCTGCCGCCCCGGCATCGGCCAGGCGCCGTGACCGAAGTACGCCGAGCACCATTTTCCCACCTGGGTGTCGACGGTGTGGGCGGCCTGCGGATCGTGTTGTTCAGCGCACGTCCGATAGCGACGCACGTGTTCTATCTGCCCGGGCCCGTGCAGCAGATCGGCCCTCAACAATGTCACCGGCCGGACCTCGTGCGCGCCGAGCTGCAGCGTCGGCAGGCCGGGCAGATTGGGGTAGCGACGGATGATCGCCGCATCGAGGTCGTCGTCGGTGATGCGCCCCGCGCGGTACAGCTCGCGAAACGTGTTGGGCGCCAGCGTTGCCGGCATGCCGTAGAGGTCACCGGCCCGGCGGATCGCCTGTTCGAAGGGCATGGCTTCCAGCCCGGCCAACGGGTTGACCGCGATGAAGGTTCCCAGTGGATAGTGCGTGGGCAACACCCGGGCGGCGAGCGACACGTCGCTGCGCAGCTGGGCTCGGCGGGTGGCGGCGGAGACGGTGTCGGTGACGGTCATGAGCGGGCTCCTGTCAGGTGGGTGGGCGAGGAGGGGGCGATGTATCCGGTGCTGATGGCTCGCGCATAGATCGCGCGGTGGATAGCGGTGTCGGGCATTCGCCGCAGTACCGCCAACCCGGCCAGTACCGCGCTCACGGCGGCGGCGACGCTCCAGGCGAGAGCCGCGGGCGCGGTGGACGTGGGCAGCGATGGGGCGAGGAAGTGACCGACGGTCGTGATCAGGCCGAGGTAGGCGATCGCTGCGGCGAACAGCAGGGTCACCGCGGCAACCCCTGCGGCGATGCCGCGGCGCCTCGTCAGCCAGCCCCAGGTGACGGCTGCGCCGGTTGCCCAGGCGAAGATCAGCAGGGCCTGCTCCGCGGTGTGCTGCCCGGGCGGCAGCGAAATTGCCTGCGCCGCAACATATAGGGCAAGTGCCGGCAGCGCCGAGGCGGTGAGTGCGGTGAGGATCTGTCGCCGTCGGCTCATGGCTTGTGCAGGCGGCCGTGCGGATGCCCGCCGCCGCTGAGCGATTGCCGACCCCGAGGACAGGAACAGCGTCGCCTTGTAGAACCCGTGGGCGACGAGATGGAAGATCGTTGCCGCCCACAGGCCCAGGCCGCAGGTGAGGATCATGAAGCCCATCTGGGCCATCGTCGAATTCGCCAGCGCGCCTTTGACATCGGCCTTCACCAGCATGACCACCGCACCGTAGGTCAGCGTGGCGGCGCCCGCGGCGATCGTCAGAACCCGAGCCACATCGCCGGAGACGAGGGGAGCCAGGCGCACGAGCAGGATGCCTCCGGCGTTGACCACGCCGGCGTGCAGGAGCGCGGACACTGGCGTGGGTGCGGCGAGGGTGGCCGGCAGCCACCGGTGGAAGGGCCACTGGGCGGATCGGGAGAGCGCGGCGATCACCACCAGGCAGGCAATCAGCGGCACCAGGGGTCCGTCGAGTTCCGCGGTATTCAACGCGCGCAGGTCGAGGAGTCCCCAGTGCGCCGTCGCCAACACCACGGCCACCCATAGCGCGAGGTCACCGATCACGAAGGCGGTGGCGGTGCGACGGACCCCGTCGCGCGCGGCGGGCAGGTGCCAGTACATGCTCAGCAGCAGGCACAGCGCCACACCCGCGACCGTCCAGCTGATCGCGAGCCCGATCAGAGTTGTCGCGGTGACCAGGCCGGCTGACGCCGACGTCAGCAGCGAAGCGCCGGCGGTGAACCACGCCGCTCGGCGGTCGCCGGCCAGGTAGCGGATGGCGAAGGCCTGCACCACGGGGCTGACGCCGAACACCAGCAGCAGCAGCACGGCGGCCAGTCGATCGACCGCCAGTCCGAAGCCTCCGGCGGCTGCGGTCACGGGCAGCCCACGCCCGACCTGCACGGCGAGTGTGGCGGCTGTCAGGAACCCGGACGCGGCGACGAGCGCGCCGGTGCGGGCGACCACGCGACGCCAGCCTGGGCGTGAAACCGCCGCTACCAGGGCGAACGTCGCTGGCGCGATCAACATCGTGATCAGGAGAGCGTTCCAGTCGGTCAACATACGACAGAAAATACGTGTATTAAAATACGTACGTCAAGCTTCTGGAAATACGTGTCGCATATGAGCTCGGCGACGTACTGGCGCGTGTTGTTTCAGGTATTGCTAGTGACGAACTACGATTCCGGTATGGGGGAGTGGACGTTTCTGACCAACCACGCGCACACCCTGCTGTGCATCGCGCGCGATCCGGGGATCCGCTTGCGCGACGTCGCCGAGCGCGTGGGAGTGACCGAACGCGCGGCTCAACGCATCGTCGCCGACCTGGTCGAAGCGGGTTATCTCGACCGGCTGCGCGAAGGGCGGCGCAACTACTACCGGATCCGGGCCGACCGGCCCTTGCGGCATCCGGTCGAACACGGTCATCGCATCGGCGAGATCCTGGCGGTGCTGCACGAGTCGAAGGATTCGACCGAAAGCTCCTGAGTTTCGCCCGCGCTCACCGACTTCGGCTGGCGGCTTCCCGCACTCGAATCTGGTTGCCGCCAGCCCGTTTTGCTTCGTACATCGCCGCATCGGCCTGGCTGACGAGTTCGGTGAGCGCGGCGGCCACGGTGCCGCCGATATCCGTCAGTGCCATCGACGCGACGCCGACGCTGGCAGTCACCTCGCCCGCCGCGGCCTCCACGGCGGCGCGTAGCCGTTCGGCGGTGCCCGCGGCGTCATCCGGCCCGATCAGCTCGGCGATGAGGAATTCCTCACCGCCAAGCCGGGCCACCACCGAATTCATGGCGCTGGCGCGACGTAGATTGTCGGCGACGGCAATCAGCACCGCGTCGCCGTAGCCGTGGCCGTGGGTGTCGTTGATCTGCTTGAAGCCGTCCAGGTCGACGAGCGTCACGGCCAGCCACTGCGACTGTGGCCGCTCTGCCGCGGCGATCAGCGTAAGGGCTGACTGGTCGTAGCCGCGGCGATTGCGCAGTCCCGTCAGCGGGTCGGTGTTCGACATCCTGGCGTCAAGGGTGAGCAGGTGCAGGAGCAACTGGGTTCCGAACGGGACAGCGAGCACTGCGATCAGGACACCCAGCACATGTCCGACAGCCATCGCGGTGTCGCCGGCCGCAGCAATCCGCACCCCGGCGAAGACGGTGGTGACGACGGCGTTGAGCAGCGTCGCCGCCAGCAGCCGGCCGGAGTGGTACAAGCCGACGTAGCCGGCAATCGGAGCGAAGGTGGCACACGCCAACAACCCCGTGGCCGGTGTCCCGGCGATCACGACCGCAAGGGTCACACCCGCGTTGGCCCCGATAGCGAAGAGCACGGATTGACGGCGGCTCGGCCAGCCGACGAGCCAGGCGGACGCCCCGCCGAACGACAGGGCTGACATCACGACTGCGGCAGTGCGGTGGACCTGACCCTGTGGACCAGACGAGCTGTACAGCATCACGAGGGGCACCACACCGAGGATGACGACCACCGACGCGATCAGGATCCGACTGAAGCGCTGCAGATGGCGCGACGCGAGATATTCCGACAACCAGTCGTATTGGTCGGGTTGGTGCCACCACCGCCGGACCCACGCGGCCATGCCCATGTCCTTATGCATATGCTCCCGAACCGCCCACAGCCGGCCCCCGGGGGCTGCGAGTCTGTCGGAAATAGTACTAGGCGGCCCCGCCAACCGCCCGGCGAGGGTCTTTGCGACGAAATGACACCAGGGCCGTCGATCCTCGTTGATCGCGGCCCTGGTGTTGGGTGGAGTTCGCTACAGCAGACCCAGCAGCTGCAAGTCCGTGATGTATTTGACGATGATCTCCGGGGAGATGTGCGGAATGTCTTTGTCCGGACCGATCTTCGCGTCCTGAACGGCGGCGCGGAACCGGTCGGTGGGGGCGATCGATCCGCGGATCGGCCGCTCCGGGTGCTGATAGTTGTGCAGCAGCGGAAGCAGCGAGCCCTGGCGCTGGCGGTCGGGCAATGCCCGCATCGCCGTTTCGAACCGCTGCAACCAGGCGCCGTACTCGGAGATCCGCTGGATCGGGTAGCCGGCCTCCATCAGCCAGTCGACGAACTCGTCGAGCCCGATGCCGTCGTCGTAGGGGTTCATGACGTGGTAGGTCTCGAACCCGTCGGTGACACGCGCACCCAGCGTGTCGATCGCCTCGGCGATGAACTCCACCGGCAGGCCGTCGTAGTGCGCCCGCTGGCGGTTGCCGTTGGCGTCGAGCTCGTAGAACGAGGCCGGGGCGATGCCGGTGGCCACCAGGCTCAACATCATCCGGGTGAACATGTCCGGCAGGTTCAGCTGTCCGCCGTAGGTGGTGTCGGCCAGGATCATGTCGCAGCGGAACACCGAGACCGGCAGGCCGCACAGGTCGTGCGCCTCGCGCAGCAGCACCTCGCCGGCCCACTTGCTGTTGCTGTAGCCGTTCGCGTACGAGTCGTCGACCGCCCGAGTCGCGCTGATCTCGCGGATGTCGCCGTCCTCGACGAAACGTCCCGGTGCGATACCGGCTCCGACGCCAATTGTGGAGGTGTAGATGAACGGCTTCTGCTTCGTGGTCAGCGCGATCCGGATGAGCTCAGCAGTGCCAACAGCGTTGGGCCCGAACAACTCCCGGTACGGCAGGACGTGATTGACCAGCGCGGCTGGGTCGACGATCAGGTCGACGGTGTCGGCCAGTCGCTTCCAGGTCTGCTGGTCCAGGCCGAGGTTCTCCTCGCCCTTGTCTCCGGCGATCACCTCGAGGTGGTCGGCGGCCAGCTGCTGGTAGTGCTCGAGCAGCTTCGGGTCGCCGCTGTCGAATGTGGCGTCGAGGCGGGCGCGCGCTGCGGCGTCGTCCTTGGCGCGTACCAGGCAGATCACCGTGCCATCGACCAGGTTCATCCGCTCCAGCCAATCCAGTGCCAGGTAGCGACCCAGGAATCCGGTTGCGCCGGTGAGCAATACGGTGCGAATCTCGCTGGCCGGGCCCGGCAGCTGCGGTGCGGCGGCCAGCGTGGCGACATCGATGAAGCGGTCGAGCGTGAGATCACTGGCGTGCGCTTCGGTGGCGCCGGCCCCGTGGACGGAGGCGAAGGTCGGCCGCTTGCTGCCCGAGCTGCGCTCCGACTCGATGTAGCCGGCTATCGCTTGCAGGTCGTTGGCAGGGCTGACGATCACGCCGACCGGGACCTCGATCCCGAAGATCTCGTTGAGCAGGTTGGCGAAGGTCAACGCCGACAACGAGTCTCCGCCGAGATCGGTGAAGTGCGCATCGGGCTGCAGATCGGCGGTCGCTGCACCCAGCAGCGCGCCGGCCGCGCGAGTGACGGTCACCAGCGCCGGTGCGTCGGCACCGCTCTGCCGCAAGGCGCGCAGCTCGTCGGCCTGCCCTTCGGCCAGATCGACGTACAACTGCTCGAGGGCCGATCCGTAGCGTTCCTTCAACCGCGGCCACGCCAGCTTGCGGATACCGGTCAGCAGTCCGTTCTCAAGAGTGAAAGGCGTTGTCTCGATGAGGAAGTCACGCGGGATCTCGTAGGACTGCAATCCGGCGCCGCGGGCCACCTCCTGCAGGGACTCGGCAATCAGGGACTTGAGTTCCGCAGCGTCGCGGCCTTCCGCCGCCTCGGCGGTCGGCACGATCACCGCGAGCAGATACGGCCGTGCGCTGTTGCCGTACAGGTAGATCTGGTGCACCACGGCGCTGCGCCCAAATGCGGCTTCCAGCTTGGAGACGGTGACGAACTCACCCTGCGACAGCTTCAGCACGTTGTTGCGCCGATCCACGTACTGCAGATGGTCGGGCGCGGTCTCGGCGACGATGTCACCGGTGCGATAGAAACCGTCCTCGTCGAACATCGCTTCGGTGACTTCGGGCCGCTTGTAGTAGCCGGGGAACAGCTGCGTCGACTTGACCAGCAGTTCACCGCGGGGATGAGGCAAATCCGTTCCGAAGTAACCCAATTCGGGGACGTCGACCAGCTTGTAGTCGGTGACCGGTGGGCGGCGCACTACGCCGTCGACGAACACCGCGCCCGCCTCGGTGGAGCCGTAGCCCTCGACCAGGTGCATGTCCAGGAAATCCTCGACCCACGCCTTCAGTTCCGGCGCGATCGGTGCCGAGCCGGTGATCGCCGAGACGAAGCGGTTCCCCAGCAGGTCGGCGCGCTTCTCGGCGAGAACCTGCGCCGCGCTGTCGTCTCGCCGATCGACCTCGCTCTGGACCTCCTGATGGATCATGTCCCACACGCGCGGCACCAGGTTCAGCTGGGTCGGGCGGGTCAGTGCCAGGTCCTCCAGGAACGTCGACAGGTCCGGGCGGGCGGCGAAATAGACTGTGCCGCCGGCGCTCAGCGCGCCGTACAACGCACCGCGACCCATCACGTGGCTCATCGGCATGAAGCTCAACACGATCGCCGGGAACGCGCCCTGCTTGTCGTCCCAGTGCGCGGCACCCGCGCGCCACATATCGGCCACCTTGTGGGCCGGGTACATCGCGCCCTTGGGGGCGCCGGTGCTGCCGGAGGTGTAGATCAGCAGGCCCAGGGGGTCGTCCTCGCCGGCATCGGTCGTCGCGACGGGCGTGCCTGCCCCGCGGTCGATCTCGTCGGCGAGGGTGACCACCTCGACGCCGTCGAGCCGGGCCTTCGCTGCCGCCAGCGCGTCACGCTGGTCGTCGACCTCGGGCCGGAAATCGAAGACCACCAAGCGTTTCGGGGCCGGGCCGGCCAGCACGAGCTCAACGGCGTCATCGAGATAGTCGATGCTCGAGGCGATGACCACGGGTTCGGTCTCGGCGATGATCGGCTCCAGCTGGGTGGTCACGGCGCTGGTCTGCAGCGGCACGGACACCGCACCGAGTTGCGTCAACGCAAGATCGACGACGGTGTAGTCCACGCTGGTGAAGCCGAGAATGGCCACCCGATCACCGGCGGCGACGGGGCCGGTCGACCAGGCGCCGGCGACCGACTGCACGCGGTCCCACAGCTGACGGTAGGTGATGGTGTCGAACTCGGGCAGCAGTTCGGCGGTGGTGCGCTGCGTCTGCGGGTCCTGATGGAACCGAACCGCGCGCTGGCCCAGGGCGGGGCGATCGGCGTAGCCGTCGAAGATGGTCTTGATGATGGCGGGAAGACGCAGTCCGGGTTGATCGGCGGCCGCGGTCACCTTGGGGTCCGGTGCGGCGGCGGCGAACTGCGGGTCGTTCGCGTAGAGATCGGCAACGCGCTGCTCAAAACGGGCTTCGCGAGTATCAATCGGCATGACGAGACTCCATTGACAAGCTGGTGAGAAGAAGATTGGCGGGCGCTTCGTTGTGCCCAAATAAAACTACGTTAGCAAAACTAACGTTATTCCTTCGGTCGACCGCGATGCTACGAATCGGGCCTGTGAACTTGCTCTCGGTCCGCGGCTATCAGCTTCGTTAGAGGTCTGCGACACACGGGTACCCGACGTCCATTACGGGATTCGCTCTTGATTCAAGGAGGCGTCATGAAAGACGTAGACACCCGCCTGGACCCGCGCGCGGGCCGGATGGAGATCGCGCGCAGCCGAGGCGCGGCCAGTGGTTTTCTGCTCATTCTGCTCGGGTTGTGGGGAGCCCTGATTCCGTTCATCGGACCGTACTTCGACTTCGCTTACGACCCTGACACGCCATGGACGTGGACCTCGGCGCGTGGCTGGCTCGAGGTTCTGCCCGGAGCTGTGACCGTGGTGGGCGGACTGCTTCTGCTGATGTCGCGCAACCGTGCGACCGCGCTGCTCGGCGGCTGGCTGTCCGTCATCGCCGGTGCGTGGTTCGTCGTCGGCCGACTCTTCGCCAGCCCGTGGGGCCTGGGCGATTTCGGTGGACCGGCGGCCAGCAGCACCGCCGGTCAGGTCGCGCTGGAGCTGACGTTCTTCAGCGGGCTCGGTGCGCTCATCATCTTCTTCGGCGCGATGGCGCTGGGCCGGGTCTCGGTACACAGCCTGCGTGACGTCCGCTACGCCAGCCGCACGGTGACCGCCCAACCCGTTGCCGCCGAACCGGTTGCCGCTGCGCCCACCGAGGTCATGGAGCCGCGTCGGCATCACGCCGACGAGGTCGAGGGCGAACCGCGCCGGCACCGCAGTTGGCGTGACATGTTCGGCGGCCATCGCCGCACCCCGGTCGCGCACTGACCGCATACCCCGAGGAGCCACCCGTCGCCGTCGCGCGGCGGGTGGCTTTCGTGCGTAACCGAGGTCACTCTGCGATCTGCGCCACAAACCCGGTGGCGCGACGAGGTTTTCGGGTCACTGTGGACAGCATGACCGCCACGTTCGTTCCCGACGATGACTTCATCCGTATCGCCGACATCTGCACGACGCTCGGCGTGCCGGACGACGATTGGGTGCTGTTCTGGCGATGGGCCGACGAACTGCCGTCTGCGAAGGCGGTCGACGAGTTGAATTCTTACGTCGACGCTCTCATCGCCGAGCGATGCCGGCGGTCCGCCGACGACGAACTGAGCGAGCTCATCGCGCTGGGATTGACCGACGACGAGATTCGCCGCCGGGTCGCGGTCCTCGTAACGAAGACTCGCGGTTGCGCCGAGATCGACGTTGCGCAGGGTTGCACTCGTACTTCCTCTGCGAGACGTCGGTTTGGGCGATAGAGATAGAGGGCGAGCCGCTCAGCCGGTGTAGACCATGACGTGCTTGATGCGGGTGTAGTCCTCCAACCCGTACATCGACAGATCCTTGCCGTGGCCTGAGGCCTTGAAACCGCCGTGCGGCATTTCGGCGACCAGTGGGATGTGGGTGTTGATCCACACGCAGCCGAAGTCCAGCGCATTGGACACCCGGATCGCCCGCGACACATCCTTTGTCCACACCGACGATGCCAGTCCGTATTCGGTGCCGTTGGCCCAGCGGATGGCCTCGTCCTCGTCGGCGAACGACTGGACGGTGATCACCGGACCGAAGATCTCCTCCTGCACGTGCCGATCGTCCTGGCGCAGGCCGCCGATCACGGTCGGCTCGACGTAGAAACCCTTGTCGCCCTGACGGTTTCCACCGGCCGCCACCTTCGCATGCGATGGCACGTCGGACAGGAAGCCGAGCACCCGGTCGAGCTGATTGGTGTTGTTGACCGGCGGGACCCAGGCGTCCTCGTCGTCGGCGCGCCGCCCGAATGTGGTCGTCGCGCTGCCGGCCTGTTCGGCCAGCGCGGCGGTGAGGTCCTGCGCGATATCGGCCCGGGCCAGCACCCGGGTGGCCGCGGTGCAATCCTGGCCGGCGTTGAAGTAGCCGGCCGTCGCGATTCCCTCTGCGGCAGTGGCGATATCGGCGTCATCGAACACGATCACCGGCGCCTTTCCGCCGAGTTCGAGGTGAGTGCGTTTGAGATGCCCACCGGCGCTCACCGCGACCGCGCGGCCCGCGGCCACCGAACCGGTGATCGACACCATCTGCGGAGTCGGATGCGCGACGACGCCCGCGCCGGTCACCCGGTCACCGCAGACGACGTTGAGCACACCGGGCCCGAAGTGCTTGGCGGCGATCTCGGCCAGCATCACCGTGGTGACCGGGGTGGTGTCGCTGGGTTTGAGCACGACTGTGTTGCCCGCGGCGATGGCCGGGCAGAACTTCCAGATCGCCATCATCATCGGGTAATTCCACGGCGCGACCTGACCGATCACCCCGACCGGCTCGCGCCGGATCCACGACGTGTGGTCGGCCATGTACTCGCCGGCCGACTTGCCCTCCAAAACCCTTGCCGCACCGGCATAGAAGCGGATCTGGTCGACCATCGGAGGGATCTCCTCGGCCAGCGTCACATGGTTGGGCTTACCGGTATTGCGGCCTTCGGCGGCGACCAGGTCAGCGGCTGCCTTCTCCACGTCGTCCGCGAACCCCAAAAGCGCCTTCTGTCGCTGCGACGGTGTGGTGCGCTTCCAGTCGGCGAACGCCCGGCTCGCCGCGGCGTACGCGTTGTCGATGTCCTGTTCGTTGGAAATCGGAGCAGTGCCGTACTTTTCACCGGTGGACGGGTCGACGATCGGCATCGTCGCTCCGCTCACGGAGTCGATGAGCTCGCCGTCGATGAAGTTCTGGACCATCAGAGTTCGGCGAGGATCTCTGCCAGCACGTCGAGGCCCTCGGTCAGCAGCTCGTCGCTGATGGCCAACGGCGGCAGGAACCGCAGCACGTTGCCGTACGTGCCGCAGGTCAGCACCACCACGCCCTGGGCGTGCGCCTTGGCGGATAAGGTCTTTACCAGCTCCGGATCCGGTTCGGCGGTACCGGATTTCACCAGTTCCACGGCGATCATCGCGCCGCGGCCGCGGACATCACCGATGCGGTCGTCGTCGGCCTGCATCCGGCCGAGCTTGTCCTTCATTACCGTTTCGATCTGCTTGGCGCGATCCACCAGGCCGTCGAGTTCGATGGTCTCGATGGTGGCGAGCGCGGCAGCGCAGGCCAGGGGATTGCCGCCGTAGGTGCCGCCGAGACCGCTGACGTGCGGAGCGTCCATGATCTCGGCGCGCCCGGTCACCGCCGACAGCGGCAGACCGTCGGCGATGCCCTTGGCTGTCACGATCAGATCCGGCTCGATGCCCTCGTCCTCACACGCGAACATCGTTCCGGTGCGGGCGAATCCGGTCTGCACTTCGTCGGCGATGAACACGACATTGTTGTCCGAACACCATGCCCGCAGCGCCGGCAGGAAACCGGGCGCGGGCACGATGAAGCCGCCCTCGCCCTGGATCGGCTCGATGATGATGGCGGCCAGGTTGGCCGCACCGATCTGCTTGTCGATGATGTTCAGCGCCCGCTCGGCGGCGAGTTCACCGTCGGTGGCCCATTCCTTGTCGATCAGGCCGTCGCGGAAGGGATAGGACAGGGGAGCGCGATAGATCTCCGGCGCGAACGGCCCGAAGCCACTCTTGTAGGGCATCGATTTGGCGGTCAGCGCCATCGTCAGGTTGGTGCGCCCGTGATACGCGTGGTCGAACGCCACCACCGCGGTCTTGCGGGTGTAGGAACGCGCGATCTTGACCGCGTTCTCCACGGCTTCGGACCCGGAGTTGAACAGTGCAGAGCGTTTCTCGTAGGAACCCGGGGTGAGCCGGTTGAGGTGCTCGGCGACGGCGATGTACTCCTCGTAGGGCGTCACCATGAAACAGGTGTGCGTGAAGTCGGCGACCTGCGCCTGGACCGCCTCCACCACGCGCGGCGAGGCGTTGCCGATCGTGGTCACCGCGATGCCCGAGCCGAGGTCGATCAGCCGGTTGCCGTCGACGTCCTCGATGATCCCGCCGGCGGCCCGCGCGGTATAGACGGGCATGGTGACGCCGACGCCGTGCGAAACCGCAGCGACCCTGCGCTTACTCAGTTCGACGGACCCGGGGCCCGGGATCTCGGTGACGAGTTTGCGGCTCTGCTCGAGGGTGGTCACTTCTGGTCTCCTAGGCGAATGGCGTGGCGCGAAGCGGGTACTTCGAGCCTAGTCATCTAGGAGCGCGATGCAACTGAAAACTCGGTTGATAGCCCGATTCGACAATGGATTGCGTCGCTTAGAGCGACTGAATCAACGTAATCAGTCGGCACCGGCTGCTGGAAACGCCGCGCCGTCGAGCCGGTCGACCGTCGCGAACGACGCCACCGGCTGGCGGGTGAGCCGACGCACCTGGCGAACCGGGTGCCCCAGCGCGATCACCGCGGCCAGCACCAGCGGATCCTCGGCGCCCAGCAGCCGCTTGACCTCGTCTTCCTCCCGGATGAGCATCGTCGTCAGCACGCCGCCGAGCCCCTCGGCGCGAGCGGCCAGCAGGATGCTCCACGCAAACGGGTAGACCGACGCACCACCGGCCAGCGAGTAGCGGTCGAGGTCGCGGTCCACGGCGGCCAGCTGTGACAGGTCGGCGAACAGTGCCAGCAGCACCGGTACCTCGTCGAGGTGGGCAGCCAATCCGGCGGCCGCGGCTTCCTCGGCCTGCGCGGTTCCGGCGGCCAGGGCGGCCGCCTCGGCAGCGGGGTCGTTGACCGGCGACCACGGCCGCAATCCGGCGGCGGTCAGCGTCAGGTACCCGACCCACGGCCGACGATAGAGATCGCGGAGAGCTCCCCGAAGAACCGGGTCTTTGACCACGACCAGCCGCCAGGCCTGCGCATTGGCTCCGCTGGGGGCGAATCGCGCGGTGTCCAGAACGCGCGCCAGTACCGCGTCGTCGACCGGCTCGTCGGTGAAGTCGCGCACCGACCCGGTGCTGCGCAGGGCGTCGATCAGGTCCATCCGACCATCTTCCACCGGCGGTGCCGGTCGGAGCCGGCGCGGCACAATGGCAGACTGGTCAGCTATGAAGCCCGTGACCTGATGGTCGCGGCGCGCTGAACCCAGCACCCGATACGAAAGAATCGTTCCGCCATGGACCTGCTCGTCTTCCTGCCCCTGATCATCATCATGGGCGCATTCATGTATTTCGCCTCCCGGCGCCAGCGCAAGGCCATGCAGGCCACGATCGACCTGCACGAGTCCTTGACCATCGGCGACCGGGTTCACACCACCTCCGGCCTGCAGGCCACGATTGTCGGCATCACCGACGACAACGTCGACCTGGAGATCGCCCCCGGCGTCGTGACCACCTGGATGAAGCTGGCCATCCGTGACCGCATCGAGGACGAGGCCACGGATGCCGACTCCGACGGTGTCGTCGAGTCGGGAGCCACCGAGCTCACCGAGTCCGACGCGGACCGCCTCACCAAAGACTGATCGCCAGGCCCGCCACGTACCCTCTAGCGGGAGTTGATTGAGGACCGCACCGCGGGACGCGGCACAAACCTAGGAGAGACAACAACGTGGCATCGTCTTCGGCGCCGGTGCATCCCTACCGCTGGCTGGCGCTGTTCCTGGTCCTGCTCATCGGGGTGTACCTGCTGGTCTTCCTGACCGGGGACAAGCGCACCAGCCCCAAGCTGGGCATCGACCTGCAGGGCGGAACCCGCGTCACCCTGACGGCACGCACGCCGGACGGATCCCGTCCCACCCGTGACGCGCTCAATCAGGCGCAGCAGATCATCGGTGCCCGCGTCAACGGCCTGGGCGTGTCGGGCTCCGAAGTCGTGATCGACGGCGACAACCTCGTCATCACCGTTCCCGGCAACGACGGCAACGAGGCCCGCAACCTGGGTCAGACCGCGCGGCTGTTCATCCGCCCGGTGATCGGTCAGCCGATCCCCGTCGAAGCCATCAAGCAGCAGATGCAGGCGGCAGGCGCGCCCGGCGCCGGCGGCCCGGGGGGGCCGGTGCCCCCACCGGCACCCGGCGCACCCGCTCCCGGGGCACCCGCACCCGCACCGGCTGAAGCCGGCGGCGCGCCGCCCGCCGCACCGGCGCCGGCACCTGCTCCGGCGCCGCAGCCACGTCCGTACCCCGAGGAGCCGGCCCCGTCGCCGACACCGGCCCCGCCCGCGCCTGCGCCCGGCCCCGGTCAGCCGCCGACGGCCGCCCCGGCGCCCCCCGCGCCCGGCCAGCCGGCCCCGCCCGGACAACCCGCCCCGCCGGACCCGCGTAAGGATCTGGCCGCCCGCATCAGCTTCGAGAAGCAACTGCGGCAGAGCACCAACCAGAACCTGCTGCTGATCGCCGTGCAGTACATGGCGGGCAAGTGCGACCAGCCGGACATCCTGGCCGGTAACGACGACCCGAATCTGCCGCTGGTGGCCTGCTCGCAGGACCACAAGTACATCTACGTGTTGGATAAGTCGATCATCAGCGGTGACGAGATCAAGGACGCGTCGTCCGGCTTCGACCAGCAGAGCGGCGCCTACGTCGTCAACGTCGAGTTCAAGGAGAAGGCCTCCACCACGTGGGCGGACTTCACCGCCGCCAACATCGGCACCCAGACCGCGTTCACGCTCGACTCCCAGGTGGTCAGCGCGCCGCAGATCCGCGAGGCCATCCCCGGCGGACGCACTCAGATCAGCGGTGGCAACCCGCCGTTCACCGCCGACACCGCCAAACAACTGGCCAACGTCCTCAAGTACGGGTCGCTGCCGTTGTCCTTCGAATCGTCGGAGGCCGAAACCGTCTCGGCGACACTGGGATTGGCGTCGCTTCGGGCAGGTCTGATTGCAGGCGCCATCGGTCTGGCGCTGGTGTTGCTGTACTCGCTGCTCTACTACCGGGTGCTGGGACTGTTGACAGCGCTGTCGCTGGTCGCTTCCGGTGCAATGGTGTTCGGCATCCTGGTGTTGCTCGGCAGATACATCAACTACACCCTCGACCTGGCCGGCATCGCCGGTCTGATCATCGGTATCGGCACCACCGCCGACTCGTTCGTGGTGTTCTTCGAACGCATCAAAGACGAGATCCGAGAAGGGCGTTCGTTCCGCTCGGCGGTGCCGCGCGGTTGGGCACGCGCCCGTAAGACGATCCTGTCCGGCAACGCGGTCACCTTCCTGGCCGCCGCGGTGCTGTACTTCCTGGCCGTCGGCCAGGTGAAGGGCTTCGCGTTCACCCTGGGCCTGACCACCATCCTCGACGTCGTCGTGGTGTTCCTGGTGACCTGGCCGATGGTGTACCTGGCGTCGAAGTCGCCGACGATGGCCAAACCGGCATTCAACGGTCTCGGCGCGGTGCAGCAGATCGCCCGGGAACGGCGAGCCGCCGCCACTGCGACGGGACGGAGGTAACCCACCATGGCCAAAGACGCCGCAGACGACACTTCAGTAGATTCAAAATCCACCGCCGTCGAAGCACCCGATCTGGAGACCGTCGACACCAGCGGCGCGCCCAAGCACGGCTTCTTCGTTCGGCTCTACACCGGCACCGGCGCCTTCGAGGTCATCGGCAGGCGCAAGATGTGGTACGCCATCAGCGGCGTGATCGTGCTGGCGTGCATCCTGTCCATCGCGCTGAAGGGCTTCACCTTCGGTATCGATTTCCAGGGCGGCACGAAGGTTTCGATGCCGACGGCCGGCCAGAACGGCACCGTCACCACCCAGCAGGTCGAAGACGTCTTCAGTAAGACGCTCGGCCGGGCACCGGAGTCCGTCGTGCTCGTCGGCAACGGCGGCTCGGCGACCGTGCAGATCCGGTCGGAGGCGCTGACCAATCAGCAGACCGAGCAGCTGCGGAACGCGTTGTTCGATGCCTTCAAGCCCAAGGCTGGCAATGGACAACCCGACAAGGCGACGATCAGCGATTCGGCGGTGTCGGAGACCTGGGGTGACCAGATCACCAAGAAGGCGCTGATCGCGCTCGGGGTGTTCCTGGTGCTCGCCGCCATCTACATCACCTTCCGCTACGAGCGGTACATGGCGATCTCGGCACTCGCGACCCTGGTATTCGACCTCGTCGTCACGGCCGGGGTGTATTCGATCGTCGGCTTCGAGGTCACGCCGGCGACGGTGATCGGTCTGCTCACGATTTTGGGCTTCTCGCTCTACGACACGGTCATCGTGTTCGACAAGGTCGAGGAGAACACCCACGGCTTCGAACACACCACCCGCAGAACGTTCGCCGAACAAGCCAACCTCGCGGTCAACCAGACCTTCATGCGATCGATCAACACCAGCCTTATCTCGGTGCTGCCGATCGTGGCGCTGATCGTGGTCGCGGTGTGGCTGCTCGGTGTCGGCACGCTGATGGACCTGGCGCTGGTGCAGCTGGTCGGTGTCATTGTCGGTACGTATTCGTCGATTTTCTTCGCGACCCCGCTGCTGGTGTCGCTGCGCGAACGGACCGATCTGGTGCGCACCCACACCCGCCGGGTGCTCAACCGCCGCAAGCCTTCTGCGACGGCCAGCGACGTCGTCACCGGCGGCGCCGCCGATCTGGACGAGGCCGCCGAGGCGGTCCCGGCCGAGGCGGCCATCGGTGGCACACCGAGCGTGGGCAACAAGCCCTCGCCGGGTGCCCGTCCGGCCCGTCCCGGCCGGCCGACCGGCAAACGCAGCCCCCGCGGGCGATAGCGCGTCATGGCAGTCAGGCGCCGGGGCGCCGCCGCTGTCGCAGTGGCCGCTGTTCTGGGGTTGATCGCGCCGGGCCTCTTGACGTCGTGTTCGGGGAGCCCGGCCGACCAGATCAACTACGCCGTCGACGGCATGCTGGTCTCCTACAACACCAATACGGTGCGTGGGGCGGCGTCGGCGGGGCCGCAGGCGTTCGCTCGCGTGCTCACCGGGTTCAACTTCCATGGACCCGACGGACAGGTGTTGGCCGATCACGACTTCGGGTCGGTGTCGGTGGTGGGCCGTGATCCGCTGGTGCTCGACTACCAAATCGCCGACAACGCCGTGTATTCCGACGGCAAACCGGTGACGTGTGACGACATGGTGCTGGCGTGGGCCGCGCAGTCGGGGCGGTTCCCGGCCTTCGACGCCGCCGGCCGCGCCGGCTACCTCGACATCGACACCATCGACTGCCAGCCGGGGCAGAAGAAGGCCCGGGTGACGTACTTTCCCGGCCGGGCCATCACCGACTATCTGCAGCTGTTCACCGCCACGTCGATGATGCCGTCGCATGTGCTGGGTGACGTGCTCGGTGTCGACATCACCCGCACGATTCAGGGCGGCGACCCGGCGGCCGTCGACCGCATCGCCCAGGCGTGGAACACGACGTGGGACCTCAAGCCCGGTGTCGACCTGAAGCGCTTTCCGTCCGCGGGGCCCTACAAGATCGACTCGGTGCTGCCCGAGGGTGCGGTCGTGTTGACCGCCAACGATCGCTGGTGGGGTGCCAAGCCGATCACCAAGCGAATCACGGTGTGGCCACGCGGCGTCGACGTGCAGGACCGGATCAACAACGGCACGTTTCAGGTCGTCGACGTGGCCACCGGATCGTCGGGCACGCTGACCACGCCCGACGGCTACGACCGCCACCAGTTGCCGTCCGGCGGGATCGAGCAGCTGATCTTCGCTCCGGACGGACCGCTGGCGGCGACACCGGCCCGGCGCGCGGTCGCGCTGTGCACCCCCCGCGACCTCATCGCACTGAACGCCGAGTCGCCGATCTCGAACGTCCGGCTCAACCCGGCCAGCGACGACGCGTTCAGCGCGATCGAAGGCGTGGCGATCGGCGCCGACTTCGGTCCGGCCAACCCCGACGCCGCTCGCGACGCTCTGGGCGGCCAGCCGCTGACCGTGCGGATCGGCTACCAGGCGCCCAACCCGCGACTGGCAGCGACCGTCGGCGCCATCACCAAATCGTGTGCCGCCGCCGGCATCACCGTCGTCGATGCGACCTCCGATTCGGCGGGGCCGCAAGCGCTGCGGGACGGCAAGCTGGACGTGCTGCTGGCCAGCACCGGCGGTGCGACGGGCAGCGGGTCGACGGGATCGTCGGCGCTGGATGCGTACACGCTGTTCGCCGGCAACGGCAACAACCTGCCGCGGTACTCCAACCCCCAGATCGACGGCATCATCTCCGCACTGGCCATCACCTCCGATTCGAAGGAACAGGCCCGGCTGTTGGCCGACAGTTCGCCCATCCTGTGGGGCGACATGCCGACCCTGCCGCTGTACCGTCAGCAGCGCACGGTGCTGGCATCCAAGAAGATGTACGCCGTCGAGGGCAATCCGACCAAGTGGGGCGCGGGTTGGAACATGGACAGATGGGTGTTCGAGAAATGACGGCTTCGGTCACCGACGTCCTTAAGGCGCTGACCCGCGAGGTGCCCGACTTCCCGGAACCGGGCATCCAATTCAAAGACCTCACCCCGGTGCTGGCCGACCCGCACGGCCTGGCCGTGGTGACTGACGCGATGGCCGAGATCGCCGAGGGTGCCGACCTGGTCGCCGGCATCGACGCCCGCGGGTTCCTGCTCGGCGGTGCGGTCGCCCATCGTCTCGGCATCGGTGTGCTGGCCGTCCGCAAGGGCGGAAAGCTGCCCCCGCCGGTGCACAGCGAGACCTACACCCTCGAATACGGCACGGCCACCTTGGAGATCCCCGCCGACGGGATCGAGCTGGCCGGCCGGCGTGTGGTCATCATCGACGACGTCCTCGCCACCGGTGGGACCCTGGCCGCCGCGCGTGCGTTGCTGACGGCCGGTGGCGCTGACGTGCCCGCCGCTGCGGTGGTACTGGAACTGCCCGGTCTCGGCGGCCGCGAGAGGGTCGCACCCCTGCAGGTCACCAGCCTGCAAACTATCTGAGAGCAGACGGCACCAGCCCAGGCTCGCCACTCGGTCGGTGTGGGGGAGATATCCTCGAAGTCGGTTCGGCAGTGGCGAGGAGGTGACGGCATGGCAGAGGACAACGGCGCCGTGACCGCGGCGCCCGCGCCGGTCTCCGACGTCCCGCCCACGGAGCCGCGGGCTGAAACCCCGAAGACCACCAGCAGCGCATCGCGGCGGGTGCGCGCCCGGCTGGCGCGGCGGATGACCTCGCAGCGCAGCACGGTCAACCCGGTCCTCGAACCGCTCGTCGCGGTGCACCGCGAGTTCTACCCGAAGGCCGACCTGTCGATCCTGCAGCGGGCCTACGAGGTGGCCGAGGCCAAGCACGCCGATCAGATGCGCCGCTCGGGCGACCCGTACATCACCCACCCGCTGGCCGTCGCGAACATACTGGCCGAGCTGGGTATGGACACCATCACGTTGGTGGCCGCGCTGCTGCACGACACCGTCGAAGACACCGGCTACGCGATGGAGACGCTGACCACCGACTTCGGTGAAGAGGTCGCCCACCTGGTCGACGGGGTGACCAAGCTGGACAAGGTCGCATTGGGTAACGCGGCCGAGGGCGAAACCATCCGCAAGATGATCATCGCGATGGCGCGGGATCCGCGGGTGCTGGTCATCAAGGTGGCCGACCGGTTGCACAACATGCGCACCATGCGGTTCCTGCCGCCGGAGAAGCAGGCCCGAAAGGCTCGCGAAACGCTGGAAGTCATTGCACCCCTTGCGCATCGGCTGGGTATGGCCACCGTCAAGTGGGAGCTGGAAGACCTGTCCTTCGCGATCCTGCATCCCAAACGCTACGAGGAGATCGTCCGGCTGGTCGCCGACCGGGCGCCGTCACGCGACACCTACCTGGCCAAGGTGCGCGTCGAGATCACCGCCGCGCTGTCCGGGATGAAGATCAACGCCACCGTCGAAGGCAGGCCCAAGCACTACTGGTCGATCTACCAGAAGATGATCGTCAAGGGCCGCGACTTCGACGACATCCACGACCTGGTCGGTGTCCGGATCCTGTGCGAGGAGATCCGCGACTGCTATGCCGCTGTCGGCGTTGTGCATTCGCTGTGGCAGCCGATGCCCGGCCGATTCAAGGACTACATCGCCCAGCCGCGGTTCGGGGTGTACCAATCGCTGCACACCACGGTCGTCGGGCCGGAGGGCAAGCCGCTGGAGGTGCAGATCCGCACCCGCGACATGCACGACACCGCGGAGTTCGGTATCGCGGCGCACTGGCGGTACAAAGAATCCAAGGGCCGCAACGGTGTTCCCCATCCGCACGCGTCCGCCGAGATCGACGAGACGGCGTGGATGCGCCAGCTTCTGGACTGGCAGCGGGAAGCCGCGGACCCCGGCGAGTTCCTGGAATCGCTGCGTTACGACCTTGCGGTGCAGGAGATCTTCGTGTTCACCCCGAAGGGGGACGTGGTCACGCTGCCGGCCGGGTCGACGCCGGTCGACTTCGCCTATGCCGTGCACACCGAGGTCGGCCACCGCTGCATCGGCGCACGGGTCGACGGCCGCCTGGTCGCCTTGGAGCGCAAGCTCGAAAACGGCGAGCGGGTCGAGGTTTTCACCTCCAAGGCACCCAACGCCGGCCCGTCCCGCGACTGGCAGGGATTCGTGGTGTCCCCGCGGGCCAAAGCCAAGATCCGGCAGTGGTTCGCCAAGGAGCGCCGGGACGAGGCGCTCGAGGCGGGCAAGGATTCGATCGCCCGCGAGGTGCGTCGGGGCGGGCTGCCGCTGCAGAAACTGGTCAACGCCGAGGCGATGTCCGCACTGGCCCAGGAATTGCGGTATGCGGACGTCTCCGCGCTGTACACGGCGGTCGGGGAGGGCCACGTCTCGCCGCGGCACGTCGTGCAGCGGTTGGTGGCCCAGCTTGGTGGGGCTGAGAGCGCCGAAGACGAACTGGCCGAGCGCTCCACGCCGGCGACCATGCCGGTGCGTCAGCGCAGCACCGACGACACCGGGGTGGCCGTGCCGGGCGCGCCCGGGGTGCTGACCAAACTGGCCAAGTGTTGCACGCCGGTGCCGGGCGACAACATCATGGGCTTCGTCACCCGCGGCGGCGGGGTCAGTGTGCACCGCACGGACTGCACGAATGCCGCGTCGTTGCAACAACAGTCGGAGCGCATCATCGAGGTGAACTGGGCGCCGTCGCCGACGTCGGTTTTCCTGGTGGCCATCCAGGTCGAGGCTCTCGACCGGCACCGGCTGCTTTCCGACGTCACGCGAGTGCTGGCCGACGAGCGGGTCAACATCCTGTCAGCCTCGGTGACCACGTCCAACGATCGAGTTGCCGTGAGCCGCTTCACTTTCGAGATGGGTGACCCGAAGCACCTGGGCCACGTGCTGAACGCGGTCCGTAATGTCGAAGGCGTCTACGACGTCTACCGGGTGACGAGCGCGGCCTGATAACCCCGGGGGTCTACGGTCCACCGTTGACGTACCACGCCAGGCAGCCGGGATGATTGCGGCAGGCGATGATCGCGGTGGCATCCGGCGCGGCGCCACGCACGCGGGGCTGCGTGGACGGCAAGCTGCAACTCTTCAGGTAGGGATTCCACGGGATCACGCCGTCGTAGCAGCCCTGCGCGACGGGTGCGGCCTGGGCGGTCGGCGTGTTGAGCAGGGCGGTCGGGGCGAGTAGGAACGCGGCGGCGGCTAGCGCGCCGCAAACGATACGACTGATTCTTTGCACACTAATGGACATAACGTGCCGTCCAACGCCCCTGCGCCCCAGATTATTTCAACGCGATAGCCGGAATATTCAGTCGACGCAACGATCTTGTATCCAAGCGTGTTCAGTGCCAGGACCAACTTGGAAAGAGATTGAATATGAAGCGCTTTCACGTGTTGTCCGCCACCGTCGGGGCTGGCGCCCTCATCTCGCTAGGGGCATTTGCCGCCGTAGCCGTCGATCCGCAGCCGTCCGATTCGTTCATCAGCTCGGAGATGTCGACCGGGGTCACCGTGACCCAGTCGCCGAATCAACCCGCCGGCCAGCTCCCCGTCGCCACACCGGCCATCAAGGGGCCCGCGCCGTTGCCGACCGAAGAGCAGGGACTGCCCGGCTAAGGGTTCCCGCTCAGTTCAGCCGGATCGACTTGATCGTGACCGGTCTCGCCGGCTTCCCGTCGTGGGAACCGTCGGCGATACCGGTCGCGGCAAGGTCGTCGACGATCGCGAAACCGGTCTTGTCGACCTGGCCGAACACGGTGTACGTCGGCGGCAGCATCGAATCTTTGTAGACGATGAAGAACTGGCTGCCGTTGGTGTCGGGTCCGGCGTTCGCCATGGCCAGCGTGCCACGCGGATATTTGACGGCCTGTCTGAGTTGCGGGTCGAACGGCCGGAATTGGTTCGTGGGGTACTCGTTGGCGAACCGGTAACCCGGCCCGCCCCTGCCCTGGCCGGTCGGGTCGCCGCATTGCAGCACCGACATCGACGGTTCGTCGGTGAGCCGATGGCAGGGCGTGTTGTCGAAATAGTTCTGCTGCACCAGGCTCTCGAAGCTGTTGACCGTGCACGGCGCCTTGGCCCTGTCGAGGTGCACGACGATCGGCCCGGCGTTGGTGACGATCGTCGCGTCGGCCGTCGCCGGCGTGGTCGGCGTTCTGCCGGGCACCGGCGGCTTGACCGGCTTGTCGGCCGGAGTGGCCGTGGCCGGGTATTGGCAGTTCGCGCCGAGGGTGGCCGGCGGATTGAACGGCGGCAGTTGACCGCTCCCGCCCGGCATGGTGCGTGGGATGCCGGCCCCGCCGGTCTTCTCCAGCTCCCGAGCCATCCAGGAGAAGAAGACCACCCCGGCGAGGATCACCACGATGCTCAGAACCGTCACCAGATAGCTGATCACCAGCCCCGCGATGGCCAGGCCGCGGCCTTCCTCACCGGATTTCTTGATCTGCGACAGCGAGATGTGGCCGAACACGATGCCCAGCGGGGCGAACACGAACGCACAGATCAGCGACGCGATCGCCATCCCGTTGGTCGGCGGCGGCGCCGGATAGGGATACGGCCCGGGCCCGTACGGCGAGCCGTAGTGCGGTGGCGGCGGCGGGTAGTACGGCGGAGGCTCGCTCATCAGCGGCTAGTCCAGCAGGATCGACTTGATCCGCACATCCGTCGCCGGCTTGCCGTCCTGACCTCCGCCGGCCACCCCGCCCGCGGCGATCTTGTCCAACGTCGCCAGGCCCGTCGCGTCGATCGTGCCGAACGCGGTGTAGTTGGGCGGCAACTGCGAATCCTTGTAGACCAGGAAGAACTGGCTGCCGTTGGTGCCCGGCCCGGCGTTTGCCATGGCCAGCGTGCCGCGCGGGTAGACCACCGGCTGCTGCAGGGCCGGGTCGTTCGGCGGGTACTGGTCGGTGGGGTACTCATTGGCGAACTGGTAGCCAGGTCCGCCGGTTCCGTTGCCCGTCGGGTCGCCGCACTGCAGCACCGACAGCGACGGTGACGTGGTCAGCCGGTGGCAGGGGGTGTCGTTGAAGTAGCCCTTCTGGGCCAGGCTGGCGAAGCTGTTGACCGTGCACGGAGCCTTCGCATTGTCCAGCACCAGGCCGAGGTTGCCCTGATTGGTGCTCATGCTGGCGCTGACCGTCGCGGGGCTGGTGGGCACCTTGCCGCTGCGGGGCGCGTCGACCTTCTTCGCGGCCGGCTCCGGTGATGCCGGGTACTGGCAGTTGGAGCCCAGGTTCGCGCTGGGCTTGAACGCCGGCAGGCCGCCGGCGGCGGGCAGAGCGGTGGTCGGCGCATCGGACTCGACCGGGGCGGTACTGGTGGCGCCCGACGCGGTCTTGTCCTTAACGTCCTTGTTCGTCAGCACGAACGTGACGACCAGGGCCGCGGCCACCGCGATCGCGACGATGCCGCCGATCACGACGAACAACTGTCGGCGCTTCTCCTGTTGAGCACGGCGCTCAAGCTGTCGCTCGAGCTTGCGCTTGGCTGTCGCACGTCGCTGTTCGTTGGTGGGCACCGTGGTGGTCCTCCGTTGAGTTGCGGTTGAGTCGGCAACGAGTGTGCCAGTTCATGCTGAAGACACCGGCCACGACCCTCGCCAACAGGGGATGGGAAACTGGACGACGTGTTGCTCACCGGGTTTCCGGCCGGCATGTTGGCGTGCAATTGCTACGTGCTGGCCCCACGCGCCGGGGCCGACGCCATCGTCGTCGACCCAGGCCAGCGTGCTTTTGCCACCCTGCGGCGCATTCTCGACGAGAATCGGCTGACCCCGGCCGCGGTTCTGCTCACCCATGGGCACATCGACCACATCTGGTCGGCGCAGAAGGTGGGCGACACGTTCGGCTGCCCGGTGTACATCCACCCCGAGGACCGCTTCATGCTGGCCGACCCGATCCGTGGGTTCGGTCCCCGGCTGGGTCAGATCGCGCTCGGAGCGCTGTTCCGGGAGCCGAAACAGGTAGTCGAACTGCACCGCGACGGGGACAAGATCGAACTCGGTGGCATCACGGTGACCGTCGACCACACGCCGGGCCACACGAAGGGGTCGGTGGTGTTCCGGGTGGATCGCGCCGGAGGACGGGATCCGATGGCGTTCACCGGCGACACGCTGTTCAAACAATCGGTCGGCCGTACCGATCTGCCGGGCGGCAGCGGCCGCGACCTGCTGGGCTCGATCGTCGAAAAATTGCTGGTGCTCGACGACGACACCCTGGTATTACCGGGACACGGCGCATCCACGACGATCGGCCTCGAACGCCGTACCAACCCATTTCTCGAAGGTCTGAAGTGAGCGAATTCCAGGCACCCAAGGGTGTCCCTGATTACCTGCCGCCCGAGTCGGCCGAGTTTGTCGCGGTCCGCGACGGCCTGCTGCGGACGGCCCGGCTGGCCGGCTACGGCGATGTCGAGCTGCCGATCTTCGAGGACACCGCGCTGTTCGCGCGCGGAGTCGGTGAATCTACCGATGTGGTGTCCAAGGAGATGTACACCTTCGCCGACCGTGGTGAGCGGTCGGTGACCCTGCGGCCCGAGGGCACCGCGGGCGTTATGCGCGCGGTCATCGAGCACGGCTTGGACCGCGGCGCGCTGCCGGTGAAGCTCTGCTATTCGGGCCCGTTCTTCCGTTACGAGCGCCCGCAGGCCGGCCGCTACCGGCAGCTGCAGCAGGTCGGGGTCGAGGCCATCGGTGTGGACGACCCGGCGCTGGACGCCGAGGTGATCGCCGTCGCCGACGCCGGCTTCCGTTCCTTGGGGCTCAGGGATTTCCGCCTGGAGATCACCTCGCTGGGTGACGACACCTGCCGCCCGCAGTACCGAGAGTTGTTGCAGGAGTTCCTGTTCAAGCTCGATCTGGACGAGGACACCCGGCGGCGGGCCGAAATCAACCCGCTGCGGGTGCTTGACGACAAGCGCCCGGCGGTGCGCGAGGCGACCGCCGATGCGCCGGTGATGCTCGACCATCTCTCCGACGCGGCCAAGCAACACTTCGACACCGTGCTCGCGCACCTCGACGCGCTCGGGGTGCCGTACGTCATCAATCCGCGAATGGTGCGGGGCCTCGATTACTACACCAAGACCACGTTCGAATTCGTGCACGACGGTCTGGGCGCGCAATCGGGCATCGGCGGCGGTGGCCGCTACGACGGGCTGATGCGCCAGCTCGGCGGTCAGGACCTGTCCGGGATCGGGTTCGGGCTCGGCGTCGACCGCACGGTTCTGGCGCTGCGTGCCGAAGGCAAGACCGTCGGAAACCCAAGCCGCTGCGATGTTTTCGGCGTGCCGCTGGGTGAGCAGGCCAAGTTGGTGGTGGCGAGGCTGGCGGCGCTCTTACGGGCCGAAGGTGTGCGGGTCGATCTGGCCTACGGCGACCGTGGGCTCAAAGGCGCGATGCGCGCCGCCGATCGCTCCGGCGCACGCATCGCCCTGGTAGCAGGCGACCGGGACATCGAGGCCGGCACCGTGGGCGTCAAAGATCTCGCCGACGGCACGCAGGTCGATATCCCGGTCGACTCGGTTGTCGCCGAAGTGATTACGCGGCTGGCCTAGAACTGGCCAGCCGCGCCCTCGGTGATCCGGGGCCGATCAGCCCGCGGGGCACAGATCGGTCTTGGCGAAGTTGATCGCCGCATCCGCCTGAGCGTGGCTGATCGACCCGGAGTTCTTGAAGTAGGTCTGCGACAGCTCGTTCGGATCCGCACCCTGCGCGAGCGCCGAGCAGATGGTGTGGCCGTCGGCGATCAGGGCCGCCTGGTCACCGGCGATACCGGCGCTGGTCAGGTCCTTGATGTAGTCGGCCTCGGCGTTGGTGATCGCCCAGGCAGCGGGCGCGCCGACGAGCGCGATGGCTCCGGCGGCAGCAGCCGCCGTCAACAAACCTTTGATCATTGTCATGTCCCTTGTCATCGGAGTTACTGCTGCGGCAGAAGTTACTACCTTGTGACCTGACGTGCACGACAAAACCGAAAGATTTCCGATGCAATCATTCGGCACCGGTCAATCGGCTTTTCGGGACATGAATATAAAGTTGGGGTGTAGCTCCCGCCATTTAACCAATTCTCACGAGATTCTTGGCGCAACCTTGGCCGGTTTGGGAACCGTGTCGTTCGTGCGGGCCGTTGAACAGGTATGAACACCGCAAACGGCGCAGTCGGCACCCAGCTCATCGAGAGCTATCTGGAAAGCCGGCAAATGCGGTATTTCCGCGGTCACCACGACGACGAGTTCTTTTTCCTCGTCAACGCCTATCACGGTCGTTTGCATGTGCACATGCAGCCGCTCGGCTCTGCCGTACACATCAGCATCACCGCCGAGCGCTATTACCCGGCCGATCACCGGGCCGGGGTCGCGACGCTGGTTCAGCAGTGGAACGACGCCGATTCCCACGCCGCCGCGACCGTGTTCGCGTCGTCGGATCCGCGGCTGGTCGGGGTGATCGCCGAACGACGCTATCGCGCCGATGACGGTGAGTTCGGTCCCTTCGTCGATCAGACGGTCCAGTCGGCGATCGACCTGTTCGGCCGGTTGCGCGCCACGGTGGCCTCGCCGTCCGACGGCACCCACCTACTCGACGCGGGCTGAGCGCCGATAGCGGACGAACCAGATCGTTCCCACGGCCGCCGCCAGCACGACCACGATCACCGATGCGCCCAACGCCACGAGGAAGGCACCCACGTCGGCGTCGCCGTCGTCGCGGCCGATGACGCGCTGATACGGGTCGTCGTTGGGGGCGGGGGAGAAGATGAAATCGGTTGCGATCGAGGATGGTTCGGTGATGGTTGTCGAAATCTTGGTCAGGTAGGGATTTTTAGCGCTCAGTTCGGTGAGTGCCCGATCGGTGGTGCGGCCTTCGATCGATCCGGCGTAGTCGACGGTCACGTCCTGCCGGGAGGCGTCGGCGTCCGTGCGTTGCATTCGATGCTGTCCGAGGGTGTAGATCGTCACCCGTTGAGTGTCCTTGGCTACGGCCGACATTCGCATGGGATACACCAACTGGTCGGACGAGAAGTCCAGCCGAACCGGGTCCAGCTGGCCGCTCAGCGGTGCGCCGCCGACGAGTCGCATGGCCACGAATGACCAGCCCTGTTTGAGGTACGGATCAAGCGCAGCGGTGACCTCCGGGCGCATCGTGTAGCCGTTGGAGTCCAGCCACTGACGTACGCCGGTCAGGTCGCCGCCGGTCAGCGTGGTCGCCTCCAGCGGGCCGAGTTGCACCTGCGCCACCACCGTTGGCCTGCCGCCGGGTACGGCGCCGGTCTCCTCGAGGCCGCTGTGTCCGGTTCCGCCGTGTTCGATCCGGGGTGCAGTCAGCCGCTCGAGCTCGCGGAACAACCCGGGTTCGCCCTGGCTGGCTGTGGCCGGCGTCGGGGTGGGCACGATCAAGCCGGCGTTGTCGGCCACCGAGTGCAGATCGAGGCGCATGACGACGGTCTCGGCGTTGCCGTCGAGGGCGACCAGGCTCTGTTCACCGGTCACCCGCGCATCGAGGTCGGGGCTGACGATGCCGCCGCACGCGCAGGCACCCGCGGTCGCGCCGGAACCGCCGACCAGCATGCCGGCGGCCAGGACGGCTGCTGCGACGATCCGTACCGGGCGCATCATGGCTCCTCTGCGTCGAACCGCCCGCCGAAGGTCATCCGGCTCAACATCCGGTCGCGCAGCGTGAGGGTGTGCAGCAGCACCGCCGAGACGTGCGCGGCGATCGCGGCCACCAGCAGATAGGCGAGAACCGAATGTGTCTGCCGCAGCAGGAAGAACAGGTCGGCGTCGAACGGCGCGATCCGCGGTAGCGGCAGCGATCCGAACACGACGACCGGCCGGCCGGCAGCCGAGACCATCGCCCACCCGACCAGCGGCTGCGCCAGGAGCAGGGCGTACAGCCCTATCTCGGAGCCGACGACCAGCAGGTGCTCGACGGAGCCCACCGTGTCCGGCAGCCGCGGGGTGCGGTGGGTGAAGCGGTTGGCCGCCCGGATCACCACGATCACCAGGATCGACACCCCGAGCGTCACGTGCACGCCGAGCAGCGCGCCGTAGCCACCCAGCGAGTTGACCATCACGAACCCGATGAACAACGCGGCGAATACGCCAATAGCGGTCAGCCAGTGCAGGATTCGGGTGCGGATGGGATAGCGGTCGACCGGTGTCATGCACCCACCTCGGTCACCTGAACTGCTGACGGTGATGTCGGTTCGCCGGTGCGCTGCCGATACGACGCCGCGTAGACGTCGGACCGGGCGGACAGCAGCGGGTCGTCGGAGGGCTCGATGCCGTCGGGGAGGACCAGTGGGTCGAAGTTGATGTCGCGGGCGTTGCCCAAGGCCTCGGTCGCCGCGGAGGTGAGGGTGAGCGTGCCGACCTCGATGCTGCGCCGGTCGTCGGGCCAGGCCAGGGTGGGGTCGGTCAGCGGATCGTCGGGGTTGGCGACGGTGACCATCAGCCGCCACCGCAACGGACCGGCGCGCAGCTGGCGGACCACGGCGTCGAACAGTCCGTTGGCGTCGCCGGGTCGTGGCGGCGGGGCGGTCTGCTGCGGTATGAGCGACCACCGCACCGCCGAACGCTCGCCTGCGTCGCTTACGAAGAAGAACGTGTTGAGGCTGCGAAAGGTGCTGTCGCCGAAGCCCGCCGACGGCGGATGCTGCTTGATGACGGCGTTGGCGGCGGCGGTCTCGGGGTGGGCGGCCAGGAAGGCCTTCATCGCCGCCGGGTCGGGCTGCCCGGTACCGGGGACGATCTTGGAGGCCAGCAGCCGGTCGTAGAACCCGCGCGCGGAATTGTCCGGGAACACCGGCAGGTTCAGCATCGCGGTGCGCCACTGCCGGCTGTCGGGAAATCCGAACGCCAACCCGAGCCCGCGGGCGGCGCCCGGGGTGTCGGCGACGGTGGGGTTGCCGCCGGCCAGCGAGAACCGGCCGACGACGGGGTACTGACCAGGCCGGAACACCGCGGCGCGGCTGAGTTCCTGTCCCTTGCCGTTGCTGTCGAAGTAGCCGGTGACGACGACGCCTTTGGCGTGGTTTTTGCGGAAGCCGAGGTGGCGTCCGTAGACGCTGAGGAACCCGTCCAGGAATGTCTGTCGAGTCATCCCGGACCCGATCCATTTGTTGGCGTAGGCGACGGCACCGAGGTCGACGGCCAGGAAGGCGCCGACCGCCCCGAGCCCGACCAGAACCGACCGGCGGCTGACCGCCGTATTCACTCCCCAGCGAGGACGATTGGTCACTTAACTACTGACGCGCGGGGCAGAGGATTTGTTCACTGCCGTGACAGAGCTCACGGTCGCAAGTTTAGATCGCCATCGCCGCGCGGACGTCGGACTCCGATGCCGACCCGCCGGTCCCGCTGGAAGTGACCCGTCCGGCCTCCAGGATGTAGTAGCGCTGAGCCGACTCGAGAGCGAACCCGATGTGCTGTTCGACCAGCAGCACACCGAGATCACCGCGGCGGGTGAGCGCGGTGATCGCCGCCTCGATCTCGGCGACCACCGAGGGTTGGATGCCTTCGGTCGGTTCGTCGAGGATCAGGATCTTGGGGCTGGTGATCAGCGCTCGTGCAATGGCCAACTGCTGGCGCTGACCGCCGGAGAGCAGACCGGCCCGGCGGGTCAGCAGTTCCTTGAGCGCCGGGAACAGGTCGAGCTGTTCGTCGATCAACTGCTTACCGTTCTTGCGACCGTCGGCGACGACCTGAAGATTTTCGGCTGTGGTCAGCTGCCCGAAGGACTGCTGCCCCTGCGGCACGTAGGCCAACCCGCGGGCCACCCTCGCGTTGGGTCGCAAGCGGGTCACGTCCTCGCCGTGCAGTAGCACCTGACCCGAGCTGCACTTGAGCAGTCCCACGGCGGCGCGTAGCAAGGTGGTTTTGCCGGCACCGTTGTGGCCCATGACGGCGGCGACGCCGTCGGCGGGCACCTCGATGCTGACGGAGTGGATGACCTGTGAGCGCCCGTATCCGGTGCGGACATCGATGAGCTGCAACACTATTCGACCGCCTCCAAGTCTCCTGCCGCGGCGGTGCCGAGGTAGACCTCCTGAACCTTCGGGTTGGCCTGCACCTCGGCGACCGACCCTTCGGCGATCACCTGACCGCGAGCCAGCACCGTCACCGACGTGGCGAATGCCCGCATGAAATCCATATCGTGCTCGACGACCACCACGGTGCGCGAGGAGCCGATGCGGCGCAACAGGTTTCCGGTCTCCTCGCGTTCCTCGCCGCTCATCCCGGCGACGGGTTCGTCGAGCAGCAGCACGTCAGCGTTCTGCACCAGGAGCATGCCGATCTCCAGCCACTGCTTCTGGCCGTGGGCCAGCACCCCCGCAGGCTGGTCGGCCAGCTCGGTCAGCCCGATCGTGTCGAGCGCCTCCTCGATGGCGGGCAGCACCCCGCGCCGCCGGCGCAGCAGTGTCCACCACGACCGTCCTGCTCCCGCAGCGATGTCCAGGTTCTGCAGCACGGTCAGCTGCTCGAAGACGCTGGCGGTCTGGAAGGTTCGGCCCACGCCGCGCCGGGCGATCTGATGCACCTTCTTGCCGAGCAGGTCGACACCCGACTTGTTGACCGAGCCTTCAGCCGGTACCAGACCGGTGATCGCGTCGATGACGGTGGTCTTGCCGGCCCCGTTTGGACCGATCAGGAACCGCAGGTCGCCCTGGAACAGGGTGAGGTCGACGTTGTTGACGGCCTTGAAGCCGTCGAAGTCGACGGTCAGTCCGCGGACTTCGAGGTATTCGGTGCCCATGCCGACATTGCCGCCGGCTACCGGTTCGGCGGTCTCGGTCATGATGCGGCTCCGACGGTTTCGGCCTCCGGCTGCGGGACTTCACCGGCGGGCGGGACGGACTTGGCGCGGTGACGCCGGCGCAGCAGGGCTCCGATGCCAGCCAGCCCGGCCGGGAAAAAGCCGACGACGACGATGAACAGGATTCCCTGGGCGTATATCCACCCGGACGGGAAACGTTCGGAGAACGCGGTTTGCGCCCACGCCACACCGATCGCCCCGAGGATGGGGCCGAGCAGGGTGGTGCGGCCGCCGATCGCGACCCCGATCAGGAACGCAATGGAGGGTACGACTCCGACCTGAGCCGGGGTGATGAAACCGATGATCGGTGCGAACAGCGCGCCGGCGATGCTGGCGAACAGTGCGGCGGCGGTGTAGGCGACCACCTTGATAGTGGCGGGGTCGTAGCCGAGGAAGCGCACCCGCTCCTCGCCGTCGCGCACCGCGACCAGAAGTTCACCGTAGCGACTCTGCATCAGCTGGCGTACCACTGCGACAACCACCAGCAGGGTGCCCGCGGCGATGAAGTAGAGCATCTGCCGGTTCACCGGGTCGGAGAGCCGGAACCCGAAGAATGTGCGAAAACCGTTGAGCCCGTTGCTGCCGCCCACCGTCGCCTGCCCGACCAGCAGGATGGCCAGCGCCGCGGCCAGGGCCTGGGACAGGATCGCGAAGTAGGCGCCCTTGACCCGGCGTTTGAACACCCCGAGGCCGAGCAGTGCCGCGATACCCGTCGGAATGACTACGATCGCGGCGATGGTGAACGCCGCGGACGAGAACGGCTCCCAATACGACGGCAGCGCAGGGATTCCCGCGATCTGCATGAAGTCCGGGACGGGCTGCTTGCGGATCTCGGCGTCGGCGATCTTGAGATGCATGCCCATCATGTAGGCGCCCAGCCCGAAGAACACGCCCTGGCCGAGGGTGAGCATGCCGCCGCGGCCCCAGGCGAGACCGATGCCGGCGGCGACGATCGCATAGCACAGATACTGCCCGAGCAGGCCAAGCCGGAAGCTGGACAGCATCGTAGGCGCAACACCGAACAGCACGATTGCGGCAACGGCGAAGCCTGCCCACGTCTGCCATCGGCCGAGCAGCGTCGTCATACCAAACTCCTTGTCCGCACCGTGAACAAGCCCTGGGGGCGCACCTGCAGGAAGACCACGATGATCACGAACACGATCACCTTGGCCAGCGATGCGGTGGTGCTGTATTCGATGAAGGAGTTCATCAACCCGAGTGCGAATGCGGCGATCACGGTGCCCTTGATCTGGCCGAGACCGCCGACGACGACCACCAGGAAGGCGTCGATCAGATAGCTCTGCCCGATCGTCGAACTCGTCGACCCGATCAACGTGAGCGCGACACCGGCCACGCTGGCCATCCCCGAACCGATGAAGAAGGTGGTGATGTCGGTGCGGCGGCTCGAAATGCCACTGGTCTCAGCGAGATCCCGGTTCTGCACGACGGCACGGATACGCCGCCCCATCGGGCTCATCTTGAGTACCGCCGCCAGGACGATGACGCTGACCACCGCCAGCACCAGGATGAAGATCCGGGTCTTGGGTACCACCGCGCCGAGGATTTCGACGCCGCCGGACAACCACGCGGGTGCGGTGACGTTGACCGCGGGCGCACCGAAGATGCTGCGGGCGGCCTGCTGCAGGATCAGCCCGACACCGAACGTCACCAGCAGCGTGTCCAGTGGCCTGTCGTACATCCGCTGAATCAACGTGACTTCCAGCAGAACCCCGAGCAGGCCGCCGACCACGAATCCCACCACGAGCGAAACCAGCAGCGAAGCACCGGCATTCGAGATCACCTTCTGCACCACGAAGGCGGTGTAGCAGCCGACCATGATGAACTCGCCGTGCGCCATGTTGATGACGCCCATCTGGCCGAAGGTCAGGGCCAGCCCCAATGCGGCCAGCAACAGGATCGAGCCGAGGCTTAATCCCGTCGCCAGCTGTCCGACAAGGACTTCCACTGTGCTAGTTCTCCGTCGCTTCGCTCGCCCCCGTCAAGACGACAGGCCCTTGGCCCACGGGTATGACTTCAGGTACGGGTCCGGCGTGATCGGGCCGGGGGACTCCCAGATCGTGTAGATCAGTCCGTCGGGATGGATCTCGCCGATCCGGGCTGTCTTGGTGATGTGGTGGTTGCCCCCGTCGATGGTGACCAAGCCCTCCGGGGCGTCAAATGTCACGCCGCCGCAGTTGTCCTGAATCGCCTTGACGTCAAACGACTTGCCCTTCTCGACGGTGTTCTTCCATAGGTACACCGACACGTAGGCGGCTTCCATCGGGTCGGAGGTCACCCGGTTCTGCCCGTACTTGTCCTTGAACGCCTTGACGAACGCCTTGTTCACCGGATTGTCCAGCGTCTGATAGTAATTCCACGCGGTCAGCTGGCCGGCGATGTTCTGTGCGCCGATGCCCTGGACCTCTTCCTCGGCGATCGACACCGAGACCACCGGCATCTTCTGCGGGGTGAGCCCGGCGTTGGTGTACTCCTTGAAGAACGCGACATTCGAATCACCGTTGAGGGTGTTGAACACCGCGCCGGCATTCGACGCGCGGACCTTGTTGACGATGGTGGAGAAGTCCGTCGAGCCCAGCGGGGTGTAGTCCTCGCCCTTGATTTCGATGCCGTTGGCCGCGGCGTAGGCCTTGATGATGCGGTTGGCGGTCTGCGGGAACACGTAGTCGCTGCCCACCAGATACAGGGAGGTGATGCCCTTTTCTTTCAGGAAGTCCAGGGCCGGCACGATCTGCTGGTTGGTGGTGGCGCCGGTGTAGAAGATGTTCTTCGACGATTCCAGGCCTTCGTATTGCACGGGATAGTAGAGCAGCGCGTTGTTGCTCTCGAAGACCGGCAGCATGGCCTTGCGGCTCGAGGAGGTCCAGCCGCCGAACACCGCGGCGACGCAGTCGTTCTTGATCAGCTTTTCGGCCTTCTGCGCGAATACCGCTGGATCGGAAGCGCCGTCCTCGCCGACGATCTGGACCTGCTTGCCCAGCACACCGCCCTTGGCGTTGATCTCGTCGACCGCCAACTTGATTGAGTCCCGCACGGTGACCTCGGAGATGGCCATGGTGCCCGACAACGAGTTCAGCGAACCCACCTTGATGTTCGGCCCGGACGTGTCGACGCATGAATCCGACTTTGCGGTGTCGTTCTCGGTGGCTTTACTGCCGCAGCCGGACAGTGCCAGGCCTACCGTCACCGCCACGCCTGTCGCCGCCAAGACCGATCGATTCAGTGCGGAACGCCGGAGTTGCATAGGGGCCCTTTCGTGTTGGGAACGACGAGCATTGGTCTCGGCAGACCTATTCGCCCCCGAACCCACGGTTGGTGTCGACCCGGACGGTAGGACCCGTAAGTTTCTGTGACATATCTGTGTATGACGAACTCGTTAACCTGCGAGTCATTCGCCATGGCTGGTGGCGGTCGACACGGGTAACGAAGTCGGTAGCGTGGTCGATATGGCCGATATGCGAAATGTGACAGCAAGGGTCGGAGCGGCGCTGGTGTTGGCGGCTGCCGGTGTTGCGGCCACCAGCG
The DNA here is from genome assembly GCF_022370635.2 of Mycolicibacterium crocinum. Next base: position 2,722,138 of record NZ_CP092362.2, read on the forward strand.
TGGTCGCGAGCGCCGATCCGGCGCCCGGACATCAGGTGACCTACACGCTCGCAACCGGCGGCACCTACGACTTCACCATCACCTACCTGACGGCGCAGCCGCCCAGCAAAGACGCCTTCAACGCCGACTCCAACCCGTTCATGAAGCGCGAGACCATTACGGTGTCCCCGGACGCGCCGTGGGTGTTCCAAACCACCCTCGCCGACCCGCAGTGGGCATTCCTGCAGGTGGCGAGCACTACGCATGGCGGACAGGGCGCCCCGAACGCGCACTGCGAGGTGTCCATCGACGGCCAGGTCGACGTCGCCCAGGACGCGCCCTACAGCCCGCAGTGCTACCTCTCCAAGTGGACGTCTTAAATCACAGGCGCTTGCTGAAGAACACCCGACGAAAGCCGTCCTGACCGCCGCGGTGCGTTTCCACATAGCCGAACCGCGGATACATCGCGATGTTCTCGGTCATCGCGGCATTGGTGTAAAGCCTGACCTCCGTGACGCCGGCCTCGCGGGCGTCGTCCTCGGCGCGGCGTAGCAGTAACGCCCCGTATCCGCGGCCCTGAGCGTGCGGCGCGACGGCAATGGCGTCGAGCAGCAGGTGGTCGTCCATCACGCAGGTGACCAGGCTGCCGACCAGCCCATTGTCGTCGATCAGCACCCACACGTTGGCGGCGCCGATCAGTGCGGCGTAGTCGGTGTCCATCGGCGCCGGCCGCCGGCCGATGCGCGCGATGTATTTCTCATACGCCCGTTCGGCGAGCTCAGCGATGGATACGGCGTCGGACGGTATCGCCCGGCGCAACGACGGTTCGGCCACCCAGCCACCGTAAGTATGTTGGGAGCGGTGGGCACATCGATAGCACTCGTCGGTCCCGGCGCGATCGGTTCGACCGTCGCCGCTGTGTTGCATGCCGCCGGGCATGCGGTCACGGTATGTGGGCACACCCCGCGCGATCAGATCGAGGTCCGGCCCGATGACCAGCAGCCGATCGTGGTGCCCGGCCCGGTGCTGACCGACCCGGGTGGCGTCGACGGTCCGGTCGACGTGGTGTTCCTGGCGGTCAAGGACTCTCAGAACGAGCAGGCGGCCGGCTGGCTCGAGCGCCTGTGCGACGACCACACGATTGTCTGCGTCCTGCAGAACGGCGTCGAACAGGTCGAGCGGGTCGGCCCGTTCTGCCCGTCGGCGCATATCGTGCCCGCCGTCGTCTGGTTCTCGGCGGAGCGGCAGCCGGACGGTTGGGTGCGGCTGCGCACCGAAGCGCGTCTGGTGCTGCCCGACAGCGCCGATGCGGAAACCCTTGCGGCGGTGCTGCGTTCGACGGAGATGATCGTCGAGCTCGACCCAGACTTCACCACCGCGGCGTGGCGCAAGCTGTTGTTGAACGCACTCGCCGGTTTCATGGTGTTGGCCAGACGGCGATCGGGGATGTTCCGCCGCCCCGACGTCGCGGCTCTTGCGCGGCGCTACCTGGCCGAGTGCGTGACCGTGGCTCGGGCGGAAGGCGCGCGGTTGCCCGATTCGGTCATCGACGAGGTGACCGACATGTTCGCTACCGCACCCGAGGATCTGACGACGTCGATGCTCACCGACGCCGAAGCGCAGCGCCGGCTGGAATGGGATATCCGCAACAACGTCATCGTGCGCAAGGCCGCCAGGCACGGGTTGGACACGCCCGTCGGTGACGTGCTGGTTCCGCTGCTGGCCGCCGCCAGCGACGGACCCGGCTGACCAGGTGGCATCCTGGCCAGGTGGGGCTGATTTTCCGGTTGGTCGAGCTGCTGCTCGTGATCGTGCCGCTGGCCGGTGCGATCTACGCCGCGGTCAAGGGCGTCTCCGCCATCAGGCGGCAGAACGAGCCGGTGGCCGAGCCGCCTGTCACGGCGCAGGACAGCACGAAAAGCCAAGCGGTGCAATGGCGCACGATCACCCGGGTGATCGACGAACACAACCGGACCGACGCTCGCTGGCTGGAGTACGAACTCGATGCCGCCAAGCTGCTCGACTTCCCGGCGATGACCGACATGCGGGATCCGCTGACGGTGGCGTTCCACCGGGCCAAGCTGCGCGCGGAACTGTGGCGTCCGGGCAAGGCCGAGGACCTCCTCGACGACCCGGAGGCCGCGCGCCAGTACCTCGACGCCGTCGAGGCCTATGTCACCGCGTTCGAGGCCGCCGAGAACGAGGCCCGGCGGCGCCGCCGCGGTGACTTCTCCAGGGAAGACCAGCAGCGAATGACCCGCGCGCAGAGCCTGCTTCGCGTCGCCGCCGACAGCGGTGCCACCCCGCAGGAACGCGAACGGGCCTACGACCTGGCCCGCGGCGAGCTCGACGGGCTGCTGGTCCTGCCCGACCGGACGACCGCGGCCCTCGAACGCGGCATCGCCGGGGAACTCGACGACTGACGAGCCCTTGACACGCCGTCGCACGTGCGTTCGAATAGAACGGTGCGGTGGAGCGGCCAGGGGATAGCGGTCGACGACGGGGCCTTGCCCGGTCTGCAGCGCATCGGGTTCGTGCGCAGTGTCCGCACCCCGCAATTCGAGGGCATCACGTTCCATGAGGTGCTGTGCAAGTCGGCGCTGAACAAGATTCCAGCCGCTTCGATGCTGCCGTTCGCCTACACCGTCAACGGCTACCGAGGCTGCGCGCACGCCTGCCGGTACTGCTTCGCCCGGCCCACCCACGAGTACCTGGAACTCGATCCGGGCGCGGACTTCGACAACCAGATCGTGGTCAAGACCAACATCGTCGACGTCCTGCGCCGGGAACTGGGCCGCCCGTCGTGGCGCCGGGAGACCGTCGCGCTCGGGACCAACACCGACCCGTACCAGCGGGCCGAGGGTCGCTATGCGCTGATGCCGGGGATCATCGCGGCGCTGGCCGATGCGGGCACCCCGATGTCGATCCTGACCAAAGGCACGTTGTTGCGTCGCGACCTGGATCTGATTTCCGGTGCTGCACAACAGGTTTCGGTATCGGTGGCGATCTCGCTGGCCGTGGGTGACCCCGACCTGCACCGTGATGTCGAACCCGGCACCCCGTCCCCGCAGGCGCGGCTCGGCCTGATCGCCGCCGTGCGTGACGCCGGGCTGGACTGCCATGTGATGGTCGCGCCGGTGCTGCCGTATCTGACCGATTCAGCAGAGCATCTCGACAGCCTGCTCGGCCAGATCGCGGCGGCTGGCGCGACCGGTGTGACGGTGTTCGCTCTGCACCTGCGCAGCTCGACGCGCGGCGTGTTCATGAGCTGGCTGGCCCGCTCACATCCCGAACTCGTTACGCCCTACCGACAGCTCTACCGGCGCGGCGCCTACCTGCCCGCCGACTACCGGGACATGTTGCGGCAGCGGGCCGCACCGCTGGTGGCCAAGCACAAGCTGGCCGGCGACCGCCGATTGTTCACCCCACCTGCGCCACCGAAACCCGTCGCGCAGCCGGAGCCGCAGCCGACGCTGTTCTAAGTGCCTCGGATGTACGGTGATTCAGTGACACAGCGGGTAGTGGAAGCCAGTTGCGGATCATTACTCGTCGACGACGACGGCGTCCTGCTCACTGCGCGCGGCATCGTCTATGCCACCGCTGAGCGATTTACCGCACCCATCCTCGCCTCGCCGCACACCGACGTACACGACGCCACGCAGCGAGGCCCGGCGTGTCCGCAGCTGCCGTCCCGCTTGAATTTCGTGACCGGTCCCGTCATCGACCAACTTCCGCGTAGCGAAGCGTGTCAGGTACTCAGCATCACGGCACCGAGCAACGCCGAGAACCTTCCGGTGATGGTGTGGTTCCACGGCGGGGCCTACATGTCGGGGAGCGGGGAGGCGCCCAAGTACGATCCGGACCTCCTGGTCGCGGAGGGTCGCATCGTGGTTGTCCGGGTCACCTACCGGCTCGGCATCTTCGGCTACCTCAACCCGGGCGCAGGCGGAGACGAAAACCTGGGACTGCGCGACCAAATCGTCGCGCTGCGTTGGGTTCAGCAGCACATCGCCAACTTCGGTGGCGACCCTTCGCGGGTCACGATTTTCGGCCAGTCAGCGGGCGGCGACTCGGTTTTCTCGCTGATGCTGTCTGCGGAAGCTGCGGGCCTCTTCCACCGGGCCATCATCCAAAGCGCTCCACTCGGCCTGCTCGGGGGCCGAGAGGCGATGACCGCGGCGATGCGGCTGGCGGTAGCCGGTGCGCTCGGCGGCGTCGCACCGGCGGACGCGAGCGTGGAACAGTTGCTCGACGCTCAAACCGCCGCTGTGACAGCCGCGCAGCGCTTCGGGCTGACCGGCGGATTGCCGTACGCACCCATCGCCGGGGTGGATCCTCTGCCCGATGGCCACCGTCGTCTCGGCGACACAGCGCCACACGTCGAGATACTCGTCGGGTACACCGCAACGATGCCGGTCCGTTCCTCGCGATGAACCCGCACACCCGAAGACTTCAACGGATCGGCTTGGCGCGCGCCGCCGGTGCCGTCATGACACGGCGCATCTTTGGCCACCCGGCGCGCAGACTGGCCGCAACGTGGACGGCGCACGGCGGCAACGCCGCGACCTACCGCGTCGACTGGTCACCGCCGGGCGCGCCCCTGGGCGCCTGCCACTGCATCGAACTGTCGCTGTTGTTCGAGTCCGAATGCTGGGCCGACGCGCCGATGCTCGGCCCGACAGCCAACGCTGTCGACAGTGCACTAGCGCGTCGCGTGCGCGGCTACTGGTCCGCGTTCGCCCGCGACGGCGTCGCGGGTCTTGGCGCGTCGCACCTGCGAGTGTGAACGGGCCTAGGTGCGGCCGCGCTTGACCTGATTGAACGGCACACCCTTATCGGCGGCGAATTCGCGGGGGAAGCCGAGAATCCGTTCGCTGATCACATTGCGGGCCATCTCACTGCTTCCGCCGCCCAGGGAGCCGGTCTGCCGGGACAGGTACCGCACCCCGATGCTGTCCAGCAGGCCGGACAACTCTTCACCTTCGTCGACGACGCCGGCCGACCCTGCGATCGCCAGCGCGGTGTCGACCTCCAATTCGGTTGTCTCGGCGTGGAACAGACGAATCAACGTACCGGCATTGGGCGGCAGCGAACCGTTTCCGATCGCACTGCCCACATGGTCGATGAGCTGGTTCTTGACGATCCGGCGGACCAACGCCCGGCCCGCGAGGGCCTGCACGGCCGGGTCGTTGCCCTGGCCGGTGAGTTCGGCGTAGGCGACGTGATCCGGCGGCATCTCTTCGGCGTTGTCCGAGTCGGTGCCACTGGCGAATTCCGATCCGCCGCCGACCGCGCGGCGTTCATGGTGAAGTTGCCTCGACGCCACTTCCCAACCGTTGTTGACCTCGCCGACGACGGCGTCGTCACCCAGTTCGAGACCGTCGAAAAACTCTTCGCAGAACTCCTCGTTGCCGTTGACCTCTTTGATGCGGCGCATGGTGATGCCGGGGGAGTTCAAGGGCACCAGGAACATCGTCAGGCCCTGGTGTTTGGGCACGGTCCAATCGGTGCGGGCCAGCATCAGGCCATAGTCGGCGGCGAACGCGCTGGTGCTCCAGGTCTTGGCGCCGTTGATGATCCACTTGTCGCCGACCCGGTCGGCGCGCGTGATGACGCCGGCCAGATCGGAGCCGCCGCTGGGTTCGCTCAGCAGCTGGCACAGGATCTCGTCACCCCGGATGGCGGCCGAGATGCGCTCACGCTTCTGGGCCTCGGTGCCCATGTCGAGAATCGTTGCCGCACAGATGGTCAGCGATGGCACGTTGAGGATCAGTGGCATTTCGTAGCCGCGGCACTCGGCGGTGAATGCCTTCTGATAGGCCAGCGGTAGGCCCTGTCCGCCGTACTCGCGGGGAAAGCACAGGCCGGCGAAACCGCCCTCGTACAAGCGCTTCTGCAGCTCCTTGGCACGATCCCAGGAGGACTGTTCGGCGCGCAGGGCGACCGGAAGCTTGTCGGGATCGACCCGCGGCATGTTGTCCGCGAGCCACGCACGGGCCCGGGCGGCGAATTCATCGATCGATTCGGTGGCCGTGGTGGTCGCAACGTCGGTCATGCCGAAGCCTCCTGTCCAACGGTCTTGGCGCTCAACGCGTAGACGGCGCGGTGGTGGTCGTCGGGTGAGCCGTAGAGCGCGCGGTAGAGCACGGTTCGGCGCAGGAACACGTGCAGATCATGCTCCCAGGTGACACCGATCCCGCCGTGCAGCTGCACGCAATCCTGCAACATCACCGGGGCGCGTTCGGCCACATAGGCTTTGGCGACACTCACCAGCAGGGGGGCGTCATCCGAGCGTGCCGACACAGCAGCGACCGCACCGGCGGTGGTCGCTCGGCACGCCTCGAACCACATCTTCATATCGGCGAGCCGATGCTTGAGTGCCTGATAGGACGCCAGCGGTCTGCCGAAACTGTGGCGATCGAACATCCATTGGGTCGTCATCGCCAGCACGGTGTCGAGGATCCCGACGATCTCCGCGCACTGGAGCACCAGGGCGACCTGCCGCTGCCGCTCGATGATCGCCGGCGTTGACGCGGCATCGCCGACGACGGCGGACTCGTCCACCTCGGTGCCGTTGAATTCCACCCGGGCATAACGCTTTACCATGTCGACCGAGCGTTGCCCGGTGACCGTGGCGCGGTCGGCGGGGACCAGAAATTGGCGAGGACTGCCGTCCAGGTCGGCCACGACCAGAAAGACGCCGGCTTCGCTGCCCGCCTCGACACGATCCTTCACACCGTCGATGCGGTAGCCCGAGTCGGTGCGCGTCGCGGTCACCCCCGGCTCCAGCGGAGACAGCGGGCGGCGCGGTTCGTAGACCGCCCAGGATGCGATCAGCTCGCCGGACACCAACGCTTCGATGGTGTCGCCATGGCCGTCCGGCGCCTCCACCAGACCCGCCAGCACGGTGCTGACCGGATGCAGCGGACCCGGTGCCACGCTGTGTCCGATCTGTTCGGCCACCAGGGCCAGATCGGCCACGCCGTCACCCGAAACACTCCCGCCGCCAAGCTCTTCCGGAACCAGCAGGCTGGCCCAGCCGAGCTCGGCGGCCCGCTGCCACCACGCGCTGTCGAAGGACGAGTCCGCGGCGTGCAACTCGCGGACCCGGCTCAGCGACCCTTCTTTTTCCAGGAACGCCTGCGTCGTCGACGCGAACAGCAGTTGTTCGGGGGAGGACACGTCCGTCATGCGATGACGAGCGCGGGCACGTCGGGCTTGTGCACCGACTCGTTGGGGACGTTGAACAGGTCGACCAGGTTGCCGCCCATCACCTTTCGCTGCTCTTCTTCGGTGAGGCCCTGGGCAACCAGATCGTCCACGAGGTTGATCGGGTCGGCCAAGCCTTCCGGATGCGGCCAGTCCGAGCCGAAGATGATGCGGTCGACACCGCACAGCTCCGACATCTTCTTGAAGTCGTCCTCCCAGAACGGCGCCACGTAGACGGCCCGCTTGAACGCCTCGATCGGGTCCTCGGGGAACTCCTGCGGCATCTTCGAATACACGTCTTTGAACTGGTAGAACAGGTAGGGCACCCAGGACGCGCCGTTCTCGATCGACAGGATGCGCAGATCCGGGTTGCGGGTCAGCGCGCCGTGGCAGACGAGCGCCGCCATGGTGTCCTCGATGGGGCGCTTGCCCATCGACACCATCCGGAACGCCGTCGGCTTGAACGGCAGGAACTCGTCGGCGGGCTCCCAGTCGTTGAGATAGGCGGCGTAACCGCTGTCGGAGGCGTGCATGCACACCGGGATGCCGGCCTTGACGCAGGCATCCCAGAACGGATCGAACTCGGGCAGCCCGAGCGAGCGGGTGCCGCGGTAGCCGGGTACTGGCGCCGGCCGGACCAGAACGGTCTTCGCCCCACGCTCGAGGCACCACTCGAGTTCCTCGAGGGCCCGATCGACGACGGCCAGATCGATGACCGGGGTGGAGAAGATCCGGCCTTCGTAGTTGAACTGCCAGGTCTCATACATCCACTGGTTCAGCGCGTGGATGATGTCCAGGATCAGATCCGGATCGTCCTTGAGCCGCTCCTCGACCAGGCTGGCCAGCGTCGGGAACATGATCGTGTAGTCCAGGCCCAGCCCGTCGAGCACCTCGAGGCGTGCCTCGGGGTTGCGGAAGGCGGGGATGGCCTTCATCGGCTTGCCCATAATCTCGCGGAAGCTCTTGCCGCCACTGCCGTGCTTGAAGTACTCCTCCTGGGCGCCGGGGCGGGCGACGACCTCGAAGGTCGGGTTGGGGATGTAGTCGCTGATCGTGTTGCGGACGACGATCTTGGTGCGGCCGTGGACATCGATGTAGTCGATGACGCCCTTGCGGTTGTCCGGCAGGAATTGCGTCAGCGCTTCCTTCGGCTCGTAGAAGTGATTGTCGGCGTCGAATACGGGATAGGGAAGCTCGCGCGAGGGCATGTTCGCCTCCAGAGAGTCTGATTGGTCGATAACGGTAATGACGTTACCACGATGGTAGCTGGGTAAACAGCTCGGCCGAAAAAGGCTGTTTGACAGGGCGAACAGGTCAGGGAAGCAGACCGCGCACGCAGAAGTCGTAGATATGCGCGCCATCGATGGGCACACCGTTGAGTTCGGCGCCGAGGCTGCGCAGCCGCATGGCGCCCAGCACCGCCTGCATGATGAGCGCGGCGGTGGTCTCAACTGCCAGATCAGACCGGAACGTCCCCTCGGAGATCCCGCGCTCGAGGATTTCGCCGATCAGCTGATGCAGCGGGGAGAGCACCCGGGAGTACTCCGTGGGCAGCGACTCCGCGAGGTGGTCGTTGTAGTAGGTCAGGCCGCGGTTGATGCTGTCCTGCTTGGTGGACTCGGCGGGCGTGCAGATCCGGTCGATCAACACCCGCATCGCCTCGGCTGCCGGCAGGTCGTCGGTCTCGTTGCGCCAGTGCTTGGTCGACTCGGCCATGATCGTGTCGATCAAGGCCAACAGCAGCTCGTCCTTGGTGGAAAAGTGCTGGTAGAACGACCGTAGCGAGGTCTTTGAGCGCTCGACGACCTCGAGGACGGTGAAGTCGGTGCGGCCCGTCTCGGCCAGAATCGACAACGCCGAGCGCATGAATCGGCTCTCCCGCGAGTCGGGATCGGCGCGCACCGCCGCGGGCGTTCGTTCGTTGGCCTTGGCCATCGGGTCAGCTTATCGGTCGGGTTACAGTGACGAGAATGACGTTACCGTCTTGGAACACGACAAGGTGAGGGAACACATGACGGACTCTGCCGCCAACCACTGGACAGTGGCGCGCCTGCTCGATCTCTTCGACGTCGAAGCCGAGAGCCAGGACCGCTACATCGCCCCCACCGGTATCGCCGACGCCGACGAGCGGCAGGTCGTCGAGGGCACCCAGGTTCTCGCCCAGGTGATCGTCGCCGCCGCAAAGCGCTTCGAGGGCAAGTCGATTCGCTCGGTGCACAGTGTGTTCGCACGCGCAGTCCTGGTGGGTCCGCCGGTCATTCTCGACATCGATGTCGTCTCCGAGGGGCGCTCGACGGCCTCAGCGATCATCACCGCCTCGCAGAACGACAAGCGCTGCATGACGTTCACCGTGCTGGCCGATGTGCCCACCCCGGACGTGATCCGCCACCATCTGCCGCGCCCCGAGGTGGCCGGGCCCAGCGAGGCCAATGTCTGCGAAATGCCCATGGGCGGAAGGCAAGTCAAGCTCGTCGACGTCATCGACATCAACAGCCCCGACGAGGTCGGACCGCCGGAGGTCTACGCCTGGCTGCACTACGACCCCATCCCGTCGCGTGACGATCTGGCCAAGGCGTTGATCGCCTACTTCACCGGGCATCTCGGTATTTCGACGACCATGCGCGCACACGCTGGCATCGGCACCGCGCAGTCACACTTCACCGTGTCGACCGCGCCGATGACCGTCACGGTGAGCTTCCACGAGCCGGTCAGCTGGACTGGCTGGCTGCTCTACACCCACGAGAGCACCCAGGTCGGTGCCGGCATGTCCTACATCCGCGGCGCGGTGCATACCGAAGAGGGTGAGTTGATCGCGTCCTTCACCCAGGATGCGTTGATCCGGCCGCTGCGGACCTCCGACAACGCCATCGCCGCCGAAGCCCGGATCTAGCTCCGCCATGAGTCTGGTCGCCGGACGCGGCCCGCTCGGCCCGGACCGGGCCGGCTGGTTCTCCGCGCCGGTGGCCGACCCGATCGTGTACGTCGAGCCGCACCCGCGCCGGGTGCAGGCGATTCGCGGCGGGCAGACCGTCATCGACACCGAGCGCGCGCTGCTGGTGCACCGCGCCGGTGCGGCGCTGAGCTATGTGTTCCCGGTCGGCGAAACAGCCGGTCTGCCAACCGAACCCGAGCCTGAGGCGCCGGGGTATGTGCGGGTGCCGTGGGATGCCGTTGACACCTGGCTGGAGGAGGGGCGCACCCTCGTGCACTATCCGCCCAACCCGTACCACCGGGTGGACTGCCGGCCCACCCGGCGGCGGCTCCGGGTCGCGGTTGCCGGTGAGGTTCTGGTGGACACCGACGACACCGTGATCGTGTTCGAAACCGCCCTGGCGCCGCGGCTTTATGTTGCCCCGGAGCATGTGCGCACCGACCTGCTGAGGCAGACGGCGACCTCGAGCTACTGCAATTACAAGGGGTATGCGACCTATTGGGCCGCCGGCGGTGTGGACGACGTCGCCTGGAGTTACGACGATCCGCTGCCGGAAACCTCGACGATCCGGGGATATTTCAGCTTCGACCCGGACCGGGCCGAGGTCACCGCGCAGCTGCCCGAAGCCGGTTAGCCGATCCGGGCGGCCGCGTCGCGAAGAAGCCGCCCGGCATCCGCGGCGATGGGTTCTCCATGTCCGAAACAGGCTGTTCGGCAGTCGATTTCAGCGAGTGCGCGGAACGACTCTGCGGTGCGTTCCCGGTCCCGGTTGAACACCCCGAGTGTCACCTCGCCCACGTTGGCCACGGTGTCGCCGGTGAACAGGATGCCGTGCGCGAGAAGGTGGACTGCGATGCTGCCGTCGGTGTGGCCGGGCGCGGCGATGATGTGCGTACCGCCGACGATGTCGAGGACCTCCGAACCCTGCAGTTCGATCGCCACCGGTACGGCCGGCGCTGCCGGCGGGAGACCGGCCGCCACATTCTGATGGATCGGCACTTCCCAGTCTTCGAAGTTCGGTGCTGGCGCGACCAGCCCGCCCCGGATGACCTCGGCATCGCCGGCTCCGGCGGCGATGGGCGCACCGGTGCGCTCGTGAACCGCGGCGGCTGACCCGCAATGGTCGACGTGGCCGTGGGTGAGAATCACCAAATCTGGTGTGCCACAGGCGGAAAGAAGTTCAGCACTGCCGTCGGGTGCGCCGGTGTCGATCAGCAACCGCTCGGTGCCGTCGTCGACGAGGTAGGACTGCCAGCCGCCGATGCGGAACATCGTGAGCACCGGCGTCACCTGGATGCGGTCCATGTGTCAAACCGTAAGCAGTGATCCGGCTCGTGCGGAAGCGGATCAGCTGCCGGCGAACAGCTAGCCCAGATCGCGGGCCGTGAACGTGTCGCACTGTTTGGGATCGCCGGTCTGGTAGCCGGTGGTGAACCACTTCTGCCGTTCGGCCGACGAACCGTGGGTCCACGCCTCGGGGTTCACCCGCCCGGTGGCCTGCTTCTGGATCCGGTCGTCACCCACTGACGCTGCCGCCGACAGTGCGTCGGCGATGTCCTTGTCGGTCAAGGGTTGTAGGTAGGTGACATCGGTCCCCGGCTGTTTGGTGATCGCGGCGTAGTGGGCCCACACCCCGGCATAGCAGTCGGCCTGCAGCTCGGTACGGACACTGCCGCCGGTGGCGCCCTGCGCACCCTGTTGGGCGCGGCCGAGCACGCCGAGCAGGTCCTGCACATGGTGGCCGTACTCGTGAGCGACCACGTACTCCTGTGCCAATGGTCCACCGCTGGAACCGAATTGATCGGTGAGGACCTGGAAAAAGTCGGTGTCGAAATACGCAGTCTTGTCGACCGGGCAGTAGAACGGCCCGACATCACTGGTCGCGGGGCCGCACCCGGTCTGCACCTGATTCTTGAACAGCATCATCTTGGGCCGGGTGTATCCCTTGAGCAGGTCGCTCCACACGCCGTCGACGGAGTTGCCGGTGGCCACCACGCGGCATTCGACGTACTCGTTGGCGTCCGCGCCGGTCTTGCACTTGCTCAGGTCGTAACCCGACTGCTCGGCTCCCGGCGGCAGGGCCTGCTGCGGAACGGTCACCTTGCCGGGGTCGATGCCGAGGAACACCGCCAGCAACACGACTACGAGGCCGCCGAGGCCACCGCCGATCGCGATGCCACGACCGCCGCCGCCACCGGTCGAGGTGGTGCTGGTGTCGATCTGCATTCCCTCGTTGAAGGTCATCAGCACTCCTCGAAATCGGGACTCACACCGCGGATACCCAAGTCGTTCACCTTGCCACACTACGATTTCGTCCGTGACCGTCGTCGCGGATCCGTCGACCGTGGTTGACACCTCGCTCGGTGCGCTGCGGGGTACCACCGAAGGCGGCGTGCGGGTCTGGCGCGGCATTCCGTACGCCGAACAACCCATCGGGGAGCGCCGGTTTCGGGCGCCCGTCGACCTGCAACCGTGGGCCGGCGTGCGCGATGCCGTCGAACACGGACCCGTGCCGCCACAGGGTCGCTCGTTCGTCGGCGGTGGACGCGACGACCCGAAGATCCGCGACGAGGCCTGCTTGACGCTGACCGTCTGGGCGCCGGACACGGACACCCCGCTCCCGGTGATGGTGTGGATTCCCGGCGGCGCCTTCGTCTACGGCGCGGGGCAGTTGCAGCTCTACAACGGTTCGCGGCTGGCCGCCAATGGCGACGTCGTGGTGGTCAATGTGACCTATCGGCTCGGCGTGTTCGGCGGTTTCGAACTCGGCGATCTTGGCGCTGGTTTCGCTGACAACCTCTGCCTGCGGGATCAGATCGCGGCGTTGCGCTGGGTGCAGGACAACATCGCCGCCTTCGGTGGTGACCCGAGCGGCGTCACCATTTTCGGCGAATCCGCCGGTGCGACATCGGTGCTGGCGCTGCTCGCCAGCCCGGCCGGTGAGGGTTTGTTCGCCCGCGCGATCGCCCAGAGTCCGGCGCTTCCGCTGATCGCCGACCGGGCCACGCGGGCGAAGCGGGCTCATGAGTTCGTCGAGCTCGTCGGTGCCGACCCGGCCGCGTTCCCGGTGTTGCCGCAGCGGGTGCTGCGCCGCGCCGCGGGGCAGATGCAGCGCCGCAGCGCCGAGACCACGCCGACGCTGGCCTACGGCCTCACCTATGGCGTCGACCTGTTGCCGAAACATCCGATCGAGGCCGCCCGCGTCGGTGAGGTCAATCCGGTCCCGCTGATCGTCGGCACCAACAGCCATGAGGCGTCGATGTTCGCCTGGTCCAAGCCGCCGATGCTGCCGACCACCGCCGACGGGATCGACGCCTACTTCGAGCGGGTCGCCCCGCAGGCGCGGGACCGGGTGCTGGCGGGCTATCCCGACTATCCACGCCGTCGGGCGCAGGTGGCGGTGGGTTCCGATGTGATGTTCGGGGCGCCCACCTGGGCCTTCGCCGATGCCTACAGCCCGCACGCGATGACCCACGTCTACCGCTTCGACCACACCACGTGGACGCTGCGGATGCTCGGCCTCGGCGCCACCCACGGCAGCGAGATCGTGCACATCCAGCACAGCTACGGCTCGTACCTGGGCCGCAAGATCCATCCGCTCGGTCGGCGCGTGCAGCCCGCGGTGGGCCGTCGGATGCAACGCACCTGGCTGAACTTCGCCACCCACGGCGCGCTGGAGGACTGGCCCCGCTACGACACCGCGACGCGGTCCACCCGCGTGATCCGCTCGAGCCGCGACGTCTCCGTCGACGATCCGGACGCGCTGCGCCGCGGGGCGTGGCAGGGGCTCTACTAGTTGTAGTGCTTGTCGGTGTAGCGACGCAGGTTGGCCAGGAACCACTTGAACGACAGGTTCATCAACGGGCCGCCCAGGATCAGCCCGAACCGGGCCGGCCCGTTGGCCTGCTGCGCCAGCGTCCAGGTCAGCCGGCAGCCGCCCGGGGTTTCGGTCACCGTGTACTCCTCGGCGAACGCGGCCACCACCTTGTTCGAGCAGGTGTTGAACCGAAAAGCCATGTAGCGGAACGGCTCCCAGGCCAAGAATTCCTCGTCACCGACCAGTCCGCCGAGCATGTCGACGGTCCGGGTGGTGCCGACACCGTACGGCTTGGGGCTGGTCCAGGTGACCTTGGTGATGACCTTCGCCCACTGCGGCCAGGAGTCGGCGTCGGCGAGGACGTCGAACAGCTGCTCGGGCGTGATCGCGAGGTCGACGCTGTTGGAGAAGCGGAACGGTGCGTCCTTGATCCAGTCCAGGTCGACGCGTTCACAGGGATACATCGTGGTCATGGGGGCTACCTCCGCGACAGACCATACACCGAGGTGACGGATGTTCGGTCGGGTAGACCTCATAGACTGATCCCTCGATTTCAGTTCCTCTATTCAGGGAGTTCCTAGTGCTGCGCAGTCACGCCGCGGGTTCGTTGCGGGCCTCCGACGCCGGACAGACGGTCACACTGGCCGGCTGGGTGTCCACCCGGCGCGACCACGGCGGCGTCATCTTCATCGATCTGCGCGACGCCTCAGGTGTTTCCCAGGTGGTGTTCCACGACGCCGAAGTACTGGCGCAGGCGCACCGGCTGCGTGCCGAGTTCTGCGTGGCCGTCGAGGGCGTGGTCGGCATCCGCCCCGAGGGCAATGCCAACGCCGAGATCCCCACCGGTGAGATCGAAGTCAACGCGACGAAGCTGACGGTGCTGGGGGAGAGCGCACCGTTGCCGTTCCAGCTCGACGAGCAGGCCGGCGAGGAAGCCCGACTGAAGTATCGCTACCTCGACATGCGCAGGCATGGCGGTCCCGGTGACGCAATTCGGTTGCGCTCCAAGGTGAATGCGGCCGCACGCTCGGTGCTGGCGGCTCATGACTTCGTCGAGATCGAAACCCCGACGCTGACCCGTTCGACGCCGGAGGGTGCGCGCGACTTCCTGGTTCCGGCCCGGCTGCAGCCCGGTTCGTTCTACGCGCTGCCGCAGAGCCCGCAGCTGTTCAAGCAGCTGTTGATGGTCGCGGGCATGGAGCGCTACTACCAGATCGCGCGCTGCTATCGCGACGAGGATTTCCGCGCCGACCGCCAGCCCGAGTTCACTCAGTTGGACATGGAGATGAGCTTCGTCGACGCCGACGATGTCATTGCGGTCTCCGAAGAGGTGTTGCGGGCGGTGTGGTCCACCATCGGCTACGACCTGCCGACCCCGATCCCGCGGATCAGCTACGCCGACGCGATGCGCCGGTTCGGCTCGGACAAGCCGGATCTGCGCTTCGCCGTCGAACTCGTCGAGTGCACCGAGTACTTCAAGGACACACCGTTCCGGGTGTTCCAGGCGCCCTACGTCGGCGCCGTCGTCATGGCCGGCGGGGCGTCGCAGCCGCGCCGGACACTGGACGGCTGGCAGGAATTCGCCAAGCAGCGCGGGCACAAGGGTCTGGCCTATGTGCTGATCGGCGAGGACGGCGAACTGAGCGGCCCGGTCGCCAAGAACCTGTCCGACGCCGAGCGCGACGGACTCGCGGCTCATGTCGGGGCCGGCCCGGGGGACTGCGTGTTCTTCGCGGCGGGCACGCCCAAGGGTGCCCGGGCCCTGCTCGGTGCCACGCGCATCGAGATCGCCAAGCGCCTCGACCTGATCGACCCGAACGCGTGGGCGTTCACCTGGGTGGTGGACTGGCCGATGTTCGAGTCCGCCGCGGAGGCGACAGCGTCGGGCGACGTCGCCGTCGGCTCCGGGGCCTGGACGGCGATGCACCACGCGTTCACCTCACCCGCGCCGGAGTCCGAAGCGACCTTCGACAGCGATCCCGGGAGCGCGCTGTCCAACGCCTACGACATCGTCTGCAACGGCAACGAGATCGGCGGCGGGTCGATTCGCATCCATCGCAGCGATGTCCAGGAGCGGGTGTTCGCGATGATGGGCATCGGCCACGAGGAGGCCCGCGACAAGTTCGGATTCCTGTTGGACGCGTTCACCTTTGGCGCACCGCCGCACGGCGGCATCGCGTTCGGCTGGGACCGTATCGTGGCGCTGCTGGCCGGGGTGGACTCGATCCGCGAGGTGATCGCGTTCCCGAAGTCCGGCGGCGGTGTCGACCCGCTGACCGATGCGCCTGCCCCGATCACGCCGCAGCAGCGCAAGGAATCCGGAATAGATTTCAAGCCCGAGGGGCTGGACAAGGCATGACAGACACGCCTGACTTCGCGTCGCTGAACGAGTTCAACAAGAACATCGTCGAGGAATTCCGGGCCAACGCCGGGGTTGTCGGCGGCCCGTTCGAGGGACGTCCGCTGCTACTCCTGCACACCACCGGCGCGAAGTCCGGCCAGCCGCGACTGGCGCCGCTGGCCTACTTCACTGTCGACGGCAAGCTGATCATCATCGGGTCTAAGGCCGGCGCCGACACCAACCCCGACTGGGTGCACAACTTGCGGGCCAACCCGCGGGCGCATATCGAGATCGGCACCGACGCCTACGACGTGACCGTTCGAGAGCTTCCGCTCGACGAACGCAACGAGCTCTACCCCAAGGTGGTCGCGGAAGCGCCCGGGTTCGGCGAATATCAGTCCAAGACCAGCCGGGTCATCCCACTGTTCGAGCTGACCCGCGCCTGAGGCCGATGGCCGCCGAAACGTTGAGCCCGCAAGACCTTTCGTTGCTCGCTCGTCCGCTCTACGGATTCTTCTCGACCGCCGCCGGCGCATCGCCGCCACAGCCTCGCCCAGTGTGGTTCGAGGTGACCAGCAACGGTCACATCCAGCTCTTCACGGGGTCCGACACCCCGAAGGTGCATCAGCTCCGCCGCGATCCACGCGCATCTCTGGTCGTGGCCGCGCCGGTCGGCGAGCGTGAACGCTGGGTGTCGGTGGCCGGCCCGACAACCCTGGCCTCCGACGGAGCCTGGGAACTCGTCGAGCGCTTGGCGGCGCGCTACTGGGATCTCGACGATCCGATCCGGGCACAGGATCTGGCCCAGATGCGCGACGAGGCCTGGCTGCGGGTCATCATCGAACCGGAGACCGTCCGCCGCTACGCGATGTGACGCAGTCGGGCGATGTGACGCAGTTGGGCGCGGTTTCGTGCGCTGAGCGCACGAAACCGCGCCCAACTTTCAGACCACCTGACTAACTTGGCTTGTCGGCCTTCTTGAGTGCTTTCCGGCGCGCTTTGATCGCCTTACGCTCTTTGCGGCTACCGAAGGCCGAAAGGAACTCTTCCTCTTCGCGCTGGCTCATGAACGTCCAGTCGCCCCTCAGCGCGCGTTCGGCATACTCGGGGTCCGCCAGTCGCGGGTCTTCGGGATACTGCTCGTAGCGGGTCATGGCTTTGCCTCCACCCGCAAGTCTGGCGCGATTTCCGGTGCTGTCGGGCGGTGTCAAGCTGCGTGGAGTCGGTTGGGGTCGTTTTCGGCAGGGAGGTTGATGCCGACGACGGGGTCGGGGCTTGTGACGTGTGGGCGTGCTCGGAACCGTTCGGGGTGTGCGTCGTAGTAGGCCTGTAGAGCTTGGTCGCGGTGATGCCATCGCTGGGTCCAGGATCCGTTGTGGACTTCGTCGGGAGTGAACAGGGCGATGCCGCTGTGGCGGTGGTGGGTGTTGTACCAGGACACGTAGGTGTCCACCCAGGCGCGAGCGGTGTCGAGGTCGTCGAAGATCCCGGGGTAGTTGGGCCGGTACTTCATGGTGCGGAACTCCGATTCGGAGAACGGGTTGTCGTTGCTGACCCGGGGCCGGTTATGGGTTTGGGCGATTGCGGAGTCGGCCAGGAGGTCTTTGAGCACGGCCGAACGCATCGCCGGCCCGGAATCGGCGTGCACCACCGACGGTGCTCCGTAAGTGGTGATCGCCGTTTCGAACATCTGCTTGGCCAAGTCGTCGCACTCGCGTTCCTCGACGCGCCAGCCCACGATCTTGCGGGAGTAGATGTCGATAATTGAGTACGCCTTGAACGCCACACCCCGCCACGGACTACGTAGGTCGGTGATGTCCCAACTCCAGATCTGTTGCGGGCCGGTCGCTTTGAGGACCGGCGCCGGCCGGGGTGCTTTGTTCGTCGAACGGGTCGGGGCAACCGGGCGTGCACTCTGGTCATCGATCGCTGCGGCGATGCGCCACCAGGAGCGCCGCGAGGCCAGCATCACACCGGTATCCCACATCGTGGCGAAGGATTGATCCACCGACACCCCGGTCGACCAGCCGGCGAGGATCTCGTCCTGGATCGCCGCTCGTTGGGCGGCACCGATGCGCGAGGGATAGCGTCGAGCCTTCTGCGGTACCGGGTCGGCCACCCGCGGGCGCGGCGAGGACCGGTAATGCCAACTCGAGCGCGACAGCTCGATCATCGCCAACGCCCGGCGTTGTGACCCGATCACCGCAGTCAGCCCGGCGACGAGTCCGTTCTCGAGGTCGAGGAATCGTCGAGATCCTGGATCGTCGGGGCGACGTCGGGCTCGTTGACGTTCATCTCGTGCAAGAGCCCGATAGCTTTTCCCAACAACTCATTGCTGGCCTCGAGCTCACGCACCCGCGCCTGCAATCGTGCGATTTCAGCTTCATCACGCGCTATCCGCGCATCACGCTGTTTGGCCATCGAGATCCGTTTCCCTTGAGGAGTCCTGCGACCACCCTCTCGCGGAACCAGGCCCCGGTCGAGATCACCATCAAAAAGAGCCGACTGCCACCGCCTCATCCGGTCACTGGAAAAGCCCTTCTCGGCAAGCCACACACCCTTCTGCCCCCACGGCTGCCGGTGATACTCGGCAACCAACTCCACGACCTCCTCGGTCGAGAACCCCGGACTAATCGACACCACACCCTCCAGAAACTGGTTGAGAACTGACTCACAACCAGCCTGGCAAAGAGGGTGTGCCCCGGAAATCGCGCCCAACTGTCAGACGACCTTGGCGGCCAGCGCCGCCAGCTTCGTGTCGAGCGCCTCGGCGGCCTCGAGCAGCGGCGGGTTCGGCTCGACGACCATCAACGACGACGGTTTGACGTAGGTCAGGCTGCTGCCGTTTCCCTCGTCGAGGATCAACAGCTCGACCGGCGCGAACAGGCCCGCGGTGACGTCGTGGCGAATCATCGTGATCGCGATCAACGGGTTGCCGAGGATCACCCGCAACACCTTGCGCTCGATGCCGGTCTTGCTGATCCACACGCCGTGGTCGAGCACCGCGAACAACATGAATCCGCTTGGGCCGACGTACTTCTCGACGGCGTGCTCGTACGAATGCCACTCGCCGGGGGCGGCGGAGATGTCGTTGATTGGCACCGGCTGCTCGCCGATATCGGCGAGCAGCGCGGCAACCAGTTCGTCGTAACTCTTGGCACTGTCGTAGCGCACTCGGACCCCGTCGAACCGGGTCTCGGTGGCCACGGTCTACAGCCGCTCGATGATCGTGGCGTTGGCCATGCCGCCGCCCTCACACATCGTCTGCAGCCCGTACCGCGCGCCTCGCTGCTCCAGAGCGTTGACCAGCGTGGTCATGATGCGCGCACCGCTGGCACCCAACGGGTGACCGATCGCGATCGCGCCGCCGTTGACGTTCGTCTTGGCGAGGTCCGCTCCGGTGTCGCGGGCCCAGCTCAGCACGACCGGCGCGAACGCCTCGTTCACCTCGAACAGGTCGATGTCAGCGAGGGTAAGTCCAGCTTTCCTCAGCACCTTCTCGGTCGCAGGGATGACACCGGTCAGCATGTAGAGCGGATCGGAGCCCACGACGGTCGTGGTGTGAATGCGGGCCAGCGGCTTCCAGCCGTGCCGGCGCGCGACGTCCGACGTGGTGATCAGCACCGCCGCACTGCCGTCGGACAGCGGCGAGGAGTTTCCCGGCGTGATCTCCCACTTGATCTGCGGGAAGCGCGCCGCGTAGGCCTCGTTGTAAAACGCCGGCTTGAGCCCGGCGAGGGTGTCGACCGTGGTGCCCGGACGGATGATCTCGTCGTACTGCAGACCCGCGATCGGCGCTAGCTCGTTGTCGAACAACCCGTCCTTGGTGGCGCGGGCGGCCTTCTCATGGCTGGCGGCGGAGAACTCGTCGAGTTCGGTACGCGAGAGTCCCCAGCGTGCGGCGATCAACTCCGCGCTGATGCCCTGCGGCACCAGACCTTCGGAGTAGCGCTCGGCGAAGCGCGTTCCGAACGGATCACTGCCCGGCAGCACCGACGAGCCCATCGGCACCCGGCTCATCGACTCCACACCGCCGGCGATCACCACGTCGTACGCGCCGGCGATGACGCCCTGAGCGGCGAACGAGATCGCCTGCTGACTCGAGCCGCACTGGCGGTCGACGGTCGTGCCCGGTACCGACTCCGGGAAGCCCGCGCCCAGCAGCGC
Organism: Mycolicibacterium crocinum; assembly: GCF_022370635.2. Next base: position 2,742,583 of record NZ_CP092362.2, read on the forward strand.
GTTGCGGGCGATGTTGACGGCCTGGTCGCCGACCTGCGTGACCGCGCCGGCGATGACGTCATCGACCTCGGCCGGGTCGACACCGGTCCGCGCGACCAGCTCCGAGAGGCTGTGCGCCAGCAGATCGGCAGGCAGCACCGAGTGCAGCGCGCCACCGGGCTTGCCCTTACCGACGGGGGTGCGGACCGCCCCGACGATGACGGCATCCCGTCCTGAGCAACCGGCCATGTTGTCCTCCTGAACTCGTCGCTGAGTACTGCTCTCTATACCCAGCTATAACACCTAGGTATAGTGAAAACAACTCAGAAATGGAGTGACTTACGTGACAGTGCTACAGGGCCCCCTGGCCGATCGCGACGCGTGGTCGGCGATCGGCAACTGCCCGATCGAGAAGACCATGGCCGTCATCGGCACCAAGTCGGCGATGCTGATCCTGCGTGAGGCCTACTACGGGACCACCCGGTTCGACGACTTCGCCCGCCGGGTGGGCATTACCAAAGCGGCCACCTCGGCGCGGCTCACCGAACTCGTTGACGCTGGCCTGCTGACCAGGCGGCCCTACCGCGAGCCGGGGCAGCGGGTGCGCGACGAATACGTGCTCACCGACGCCGGCACCGAACTCATGCCGGTGGTGTGGTCGATGTTCGAGTGGGGCCGGCGGCATCTGGCAGGCGACAGCCGGCTGCGATTGACCCATCTGAACTGTGGTGCTGACGCAAGTGTCGAAATCCGGTGTGCACAAGGCCATCTCGTGCCGCCCGACGAGCTCGGGGTGGAGATCAAGAGAAAAGGCACGGCGCCTACCGCGAAGTAGCAGCGCCCCCGCATAACATGGCGGACGTGGACTCCACGCTGGCCTACATCGATCAGGGATCCTTCCTCGGACTGCGCGCACTCGGTCGTGGACCGCTGGCCCAGTACGGCTGGATCTACGAGCATCCGGTTGACCTCGACGCCTTGCGCCGGTTCCATCGCAACCTCGGCCGCGGCCTGCTCGGGCGCCGGATCGAGCGATCCGCGTTGCCGTTCGGCCGTGACCATTGGGTCGCCTGGACCGGTCCCGAGGATCTCGACCTCGCCGATACCCCCCGCCCCTACGAGGGGATCCTGGACTGGTTCGACGAGCAGCTGCGCATCCCGATCGACCCCCAGGCCGGGCCGTCCTGGCGCCTGGCGGTGCAGCCGCTCATCGAGGGTGGTGCTGCGATCACGCTGATCGCCTCGCACTCAATATGCGACGGGCTCGGGCTCACGTTGGCGATCGAACAGGCCGCCAGTGGTGAGACGTGGGACCTGGGCTACCCGCCGCCGAACTCGCGCACACGCGGCCAGGCGCTGCGCGAGGACGCCGTCGAATTCGTGCGCTCCGTTCCCGATTTCGCCAAGGCCATCGCCGCCGCGGCACGCCTGGGCAAGAACAGCCTCGGCGAGGTCAAGTCGTCGGCCGGGCGCTCGACGCAGCCGAGCAAGATCGACGACGGTGCGCTGGTCACCGCGCCGTCGATGGTCGCCTATTTCGGCGAGGGCCAGTGGCAAAGCCGCATGGAAAGCCTTGGTGGAACCAGCAATTCGTTGTTCGCTGCGATCGCCGCGAAGCTCGGGCAGGCGTTCGGCCGGGTCGATGACAAGGGCATGGTCAGGCTGCAGTTCCCGGTCAGCGAACGGACGCCGGGGGACACCCGGGCCAATGCGCTGAGCGGGATGACGGTGATGATCGACCCGGTAGGAGTTACGACGAGCCTGCGCGATGTGCGCGCCGAACTGAAGCGAAGCCTGGCCGCGTTGTCCGAGAGCACTTTCGACCTGCTGGGGCCGGTGGCGCTCGCGCCGCTGATCCCGGCCCGCCTCGCGCGCGGCCTGGAAGGGATGGCGCTGGGGGCGGGGGCGCCGGTCGGTTGCTCCAATCTGGGAAAACTCGGGGTCGAGGTGAACCGGCCTGATGGCACCGACGCCGACTATCTTTTGCTCCGCCAGATCGAATCCAGGACCACCCCGGCGATCCTCGACCACCTCGGCGGGACCCTGTTCCTGGCGTCCGGGCAGGTGAACGGGAAGGTTTCGGTATCGGTGGCGGCGTGGCGGCCCGGCGGGCCGAACAGCAAAGAGCTGCTGACCGCACCCGTCCTGCAGATCTTCGCCGAATTCGGGCTGACCCCCACCAAGGTGCTGTGACGCCGGTCAGAAAATCCTGTGACCCATGAGGCTGATCACACGGGTTATGCTGACGAGATCCGTTAGTCCTACTATGTAGCGGTGCTAAATGCAGCCGCGGTAAATCGACAGGCTGAACTGCAAGGCCAGAAGGGGGACCGGTCGTGACGCTGGAAAGCCAGACCTACACCTCCTCGGGCGCGCCGGCAGGCGACAACGCCCAAGCCGGCCCTCAGCAGCAGGAGAACGAACCGGGTGGCCGACGTGCCAAGCGTGAAAAGGCCCGCCGTGGCGGCCCGCTGAAGGCGCTGCGCAAGGTGTGGCTGCCGATCGTGATCATCCTCGTGGTGCTGATCGCAGCATTCGGCGTGTACCGCCTGCACGGTGTGTTCGGCAAGACCGAGATCACCCGGCCCGGCAGCGGCCTGGCCAACGACACCAAGCCGTTCAACCCCAAGACCGTGGTTTACGAGATCTACGGCCCGCCGGGAACCGTCGCGACCATCAACTATCTCGACTTGGACGCCCAGCCGCAGATCGCGCGGGACGTCACCCTTCCGTGGTCTCTGACCTTGACGACCACCGCGCCGGCAGCCTCGGCCAATATCGTCGCCCAGGGCGACAGCGACACCATCGGCTGCCGGATCACGGTCAACGGTGAACTCAAGGACGAGAAAACCAACACCGGGGTGAACGCCCAGACCTTCTGCCTGGTCAAGTCCGCATGACGATTCTCAACACGGACGAGAAGCCGCAGGCCGAGCCGGGGAAACGGCCGCATATCGCGCAGTGGGTCCGCTGGCTGGCGGTTCCGATCATCCTCGGCTGGCTCGCGCTGACCGTCGTCACCAATGTCGTGGTGCCGCAGATCGAGGTCGTCGGTCAGCAGCAGTCGGTGCCGATGACGGCGATGGATGCGCCGTCGTCGGTCGCGATGAGCACGATCGGTGCGACGTTCCAGGAGTTCAAGTCGAACACCTCGGTCATGATCGTGCTGGAAAGCGATCAGCCCCTGGGTGATTCGGCGCACCAGTACTACAACGAGATCGTCAAGAAGCTCGAGGCGGACAAGAAGCACGTCGAGCACATCCAGGACTTCTGGAGCGATCCGCTGACCGCCGCCGGATCACAGAGCGCCGACGGCAAGGCCGCTTACGTGCAGGCTTATCTGGCCGGCAACATGGGCGAGGGCCTGGCCAACGAGTCGGTCGAGGCCGTCAAGCAGATCGTCGAGAGCGTGCCCCCGCCGCCCGGGATCAAGGCCTACGTCGCGGGCTCCTCGGCGCTGATCAACGACACCCACATCGCGGGCGACCGAAGCCTGAAGATCATCACCGGTCTCACGTTCGGCGTCATCACCGTGATGCTGCTGTTCGTCTACCGGTCGATCGTCACGGTGCTGATCGCCTTGCTGATGGTGTTCCTCGAGCTGGCTGCGGCCCGCGGCGTGGTGGCCTTCCTCGGTTACCACCACCTGATCGGCTTGTCGACGTTCGCGGTGAACCTGCTGGTCATGGTCGCGATCGCGGCAGGCACCGACTACGTGATCTTCCTGTTCGGCCGCTATCAGGAGGCCCGGAGTAAGGGCGCCGACAAACAGGCGGCCTATTACGACATGTATCACGGCACCGGGCACGTGATCGTCGGGTCCGGCATGACGATCGCCGGCGCGCTGTTCTGTCTGCACTTCACCCGAAGCCCGATGTTCCAGTCGATGGGTGTACCGCTATTCGTCGGCATGGTGGTCGTGGTCGCCGCCGCGATGACGCTCGGACCCGCCGTCGTCACCGCGGCCAGCCGATTCGGTTTCCTGGAACCGAAAGCGGCGTCACGGGAACGCTTTTGGCGGCGGATCGGCACGGCCGTCGTGCGCTGGCCAGGACCGATCCTGGTCGCGACGACCTTCATCTGCCTCATCGGCCTGCTCGCGCTGCCCGGCTACCGCACCGACTACAACGACCGGCACTACCTGCCACCGGACATTCCGGCCAGCGAAGGGTTCGCCGCCGCCGAGCGGCACTTCCCGGAGGCTCGGCTGAGCCCCGAGCTGCTGATGCTGCAAAGCGACCACGACCTGCGCAACTCCGCCGACTTCCTGGTCATCGACCGAGTCGCCAAGGCCATCTTCCACACCCCGGGCATCGGTCGGGTTCAGACCATCACCCGGCCGCTGGGCAGCCCGATCGAGCACAGTTCGATCCCGTTCCTGCTGGGCATGCAGGGCACCACCCAGACACTGAACCAGTCCTATATGCAGGATCGGATGCGCGACATGCTGAAGATGGGCGACGACATGAACGTCTCCATCGCCACGATGACGCAGATGTACGACCTGCTCGGGCAGCTCAACGCGGTCACTCACAGCATGGTCGGCAAGATGGACGTGACGCTGGCCGACATCCAGAATCTGCGCAACCACATCGCCGACTTCGACGACTTCTTCCGGCCGATCCGCAACTACTTCTACTGGGAACCGCACTGCTTCGACATCCCGGTGTGCTGGTCGATCCGGTCGGTGTTCGACACCCTCGACGGCATCGACACGATGACCGACGACTTCCAGCTCCTGGTGCCGGATCTGCACAGGCTGGATCTGCTGACCGCTCAGATGCGTACGCTGATGCCGCCGATGATCGACACGATGCGGTCGATGCGGACGATGCAGCTGACGATGCAGAGCACGCAGTCGGGTCAGCAGGACCAGATCGCGGCCATGCAGGAAAACCAGAGCGCAATGGGCAAGGCCTTCGACGAGGCCAAGAACGACGACTCCTTCTACCTGCCGCCGGAGGCGTTCGACAATCCGGACTTCAAGCGCGGCATGAAGATGTTCTTGTCACCGGACGGAAAAGCGGTGCGGTTCATCATCTCTCACGAGGGTGATCCGATGTCGCCGGAGGGTCTCAAGCACATCGACCCGATCAAGAACGCGGCATTCGAGGCGATCAAGGGCACCCCGCTGGAGGGCTCCAAGATCTATCTCGCCGGCACGGCGGCGAGCTTCAAGGATATGCAGGACAGCGCCGACTACGACCTGATGATCGCCGGGTTGTCGGCGATGTGCCTGATCTTCATCATCATGCTGATCATCACCAGGGCGGTGATCGCCGCTGCGGTCATCGTCGGGACGGTGGCGGTGTCACTGGGCACGTCGTTCGGCTTGTCGGTGCTGATCTGGCAGGACCTGATGGGTCGGCCGCTGCACTGGATGGTCATGGTGATGGCGATCGTCATCCTGCTCGCGGTCGGTTCGGACTACAACCTGCTGCTGGTGGCGCGCCTCAAGGAGGAGGTCCCGGCCGGGATCAAGACCGGCATCATCCGGGCGATGGGCGGCAGCGGTTCGGTGGTCACCTCCGCGGGCCTGGTGTTCGCGGTGACGATGGCGACGATGGCGTTCAGCGAGCTGACGGTCATCGCGCAGGTCGGCACGACCATCGGTATGGGTCTGCTGGTCGACACGTTGGTGATTCGCTCGTTCATGACGCCGTCGATCGCCGCGCTGCTGGGCCGGTGGTTCTGGTGGCCGCAGCGGGTGCGTCCGCGTCCGGTGCCGAGCCCCTGGCCATCGCCAAGGACCGAGACCACCGAGCCGATCGCGGCCCAATCTCAGTCCTAGTGCAGCGTTTTCATGTCGGACATGGCGTTGTGCGCGCCGTCGATGCAGCCTCGTCGGTAGCTCGCGGGCTTGTTCGCGGCCGCAGTGGCGCAGTACTGCGCGATCGACTCCTCGTGGGCCTGATAACCACCTGAGTCGACCCAGCGCTGTCCGTCGGTGTAGCCGGTCCAGAACGCGGCGTCCTTGCGCCCGGTGGTCAGCATGAAGACCACACCGATGAGCGCGAACACCGCGATCACCAGCACGGCCTGCACCCAGCGCTTGCCGAGCGAGGCCTGCAACGGGGCGGGTATCCAGCGCGGCTTGGGCCGATCCACAGGCACGATTCTCGCACCCCTGCGAAGTAGTCTCGCGGTTGTGCTGCATCTGCGGGTGATCGCGCCGGACGACCTTCGCGACAAGGTGGTCGAGGCTCTTCGACGGCACCCCGGGGTGACGCATCTCGTGGTACATCGGGGCGCCGCGCTGGACCCGCCGGGTGACGAGATCTCCGCCGACATCGCGCGGGAGAGCGCCAACGACGTCATCGACGACCTGAAGGCGCTGGATTTGCGCCGCCGCGGGGCGATCACCCTCGACCTGGTCGACACCGTGGTGTCCAACGCGGCCTACCGCGCCGAGAAGGAAGCCGACGGCGACTCGGGTGATGCGATCGTGTGGGAGGAATTGTCCGCCCGCACCCGCGAGGAGTCGACGCTCAACGTCACGTTCCTGCTGTTCCTGTGCCTGGCATGCATGATCGCAGCCGTCGGCGTGGTGACCGACTCGCCGGTGACGGTGGTCGGCGCCATGGTCGTCGGTCCGGAGTTCGGCCCGCTGGCGGCACTGGCGGTCGCGCTGGTCCGCAGGCGGCTGGTCCTGGCCCGCCGCGCGTCGATCGCGCTCGTGGTCGGGTTCCCGGTCGCGATGGCCGCCACCGCTGCGTTCGTCCTCGGTGGGGAGGCGGTGGGCTGGATCAAGCTGGGCAGCACCCGTCAGCTCACCGACGTCGACTTCATCTTTCAGGTCGGCCCGCTGTCGTTCGTCGTGGCGCTTCTCGCGGGTGCGGCGGGCATGCTGTCGCTGGTGTCGGCCAAGTCCGCCGCACTCGTCGGGGTGTTCATCTCGGTGACCACGGTGCCCGCGGCGGGCTTCGCGGTGGTCGCCGCATCGGTCGGAGAGTGGGACGTCGCGCTGGAGTCCGCGGCGCAGTTGGTGGTCAACCTGGTGGGCATCACCCTGGCCGGAGTGCTGGTGCTGGCGGTGCGGCGCCGACACGAGACCCAGGCGTCCGACTGATGTCGGCGATCCGCGGATGACCGGCTAGTCTCTAGGCGCGTAGAGGGGGTAACGACCATCGAGAAGTTGAAGGACCGCATATCACTTCGCGGGATCGTGATGACGCTCCTGACTATCGTGGTCGCCGGCCTGGCAATCGCCACGCTGCGTTATCAACCAACCCCTCCCGATGTCGGTGCTCCCTCGCCGGAACCGACGAGGACCACGACTCCCGTGGTCATGCCGTTGCCGCCGCCTCCCATACTCACTGTCACGCCGACGGTTCCGACCACCACCGCGGCGCCGACGGTGGAGCCCACCACCACCGCGCCGCCGGTGATCCGGCAGACGTTCAGCCCCACGCAGGAACCGGTGGTCACCGACCAGCCCACCACCACCACCGCGGAGACTCCGACGTCCAGCGCAACGCCCACGTCGTCCAGCGCTCCGCCCACGGCCACCGTGCCCCCGGTCCCTCGGACCACCAATCCCACTCTTCTTCCCAACGGCGGGAGACGGTTCGGGACGGTCCAGTAGCCACAGCCTTGCTGATCGTGCGCCCTGCGCGCTCGGATGTCTTGTGATGGGATTAGCGGCCTATGGGCATCAAAGTGGCGCTGGAGCATCGGACCAGCTACACCTTCGACCGATTGGTCGAGGTGCACCCGCACATCGTCCGGCTGCGCCCGGCGCCGCATTCCCGCACGCCCATCGAGGCGTACTCACTCGAGGTCGAGCCCGCCGACCACTTCGTCAACTGGCAGCAGGACGCGTTCGGCAACTTTCTGGCCCGGCTCGTCTTTCCCACCCGGACACGGGAACTCACCATCAAGGTCGGGCTGATTGCCGATCTCAAGGTGATCAATCCGTTCGACTTCTTCATCGAGGACTACGCCGAGACGTTCCCGTTCACCTACCCGAAGGCACTCAAAGACGACCTCGAGCCGTACTTGCGGCCGGTCGACGAAGGTGAGGAAGGGTCGGGGCCGGGGGATTTGGTGGGTTCGTGGGTGCGCGACTTCGTCGTCAGCCCCGGCACCCGGACCATCGATTTCCTGGTGGCGCTCAACCGGGCGGTCAATGGCGACGTCGGCTACAGCGTGCGGATGGAGGCCGGGGTACAGACCCCGGATCACACGTTGCGCACCGGGATCGGCTCCTGTCGCGACTCCGCCTGGCTGCTGGTGTCGATCCTGCGTGAACTGGGGTTGGCGGCCCGGTTCGTGTCCGGCTACCTGGTCCAGCTGACTTCAGATGTCGAGGCGCTCGACGGACCGTCCGGCCCGGCCGCCGATTTCACCGACCTGCATGCCTGGACCGAGGTGTACGTGCCCGGTGCCGGGTGGATCGGCCTGGATCCCACCTCGGGGCTATTCGCCGGGGAGGGGCACATTCCGCTGGCCGCCACCCCGCACCCGTCGTCGGCCGCGCCGATCACCGGTGCCACCGGGATCGCCGAGACCACACTGGATTTCGCGAACATCGTGACCCGCGTGCACGAGGATCCGCGCGTCACGCTGCCCTACACCGACGCCGCCTGGGCCGCGATCAACGCGCTCGGCGCCCGTATCGACCAGCGGCTCGCCGATGCGGATGTTCGGCTGACCATCGGTGGCGAGCCGACGTTCGTCTCGATCGACAACCAGGTCGACGAGGAGTGGATCACCGCCGCCGACGGGCCGCACAAGCGGGAGCGCGCCTCGGCGCTGGCCGCCCGGCTCAAGGCGGTGTGGGCGCCGGGCGGTCTGGTGCAGCGCAGCCAGGGCAAGTGGTATCCCGGGGAACCGTTGCCGCGCTGGCAGATCGGAATCCACTGGCGCCGCGACGGCCAGCCGCTGTGGAATGACGCCGGACTGCTCGCCGACCCGTGGGGTGTGAAACCCGTCGACGTGAACCCCGAAGCCGCGCAACTAATCTTGTCGGCAGTAGCCGACGGCCTCGGACTGCCGGCCACCCAGGTGCGGCCGGTGTTCGAAGACCCGCTGAGCAGACTGGCCCACGCCGTGCGCCAGCCTGCCGGCCACCCGGTCTCATCCGACGACGATCTGGAATCCGACAGCGCACCCGCCCGGGCGGCACTCCTGGCCCGACTGGAGGAGCCGGTGACCGAACCGGCCGCCTTCCTGCTGCCGCTGCACCGCCGCGAGGACGACGGCGGCTGGGCGAGCGCTGACTGGCGGTTGCGCCGCGGTCGGGTGGTCCTGCTCGAGGGCGATTCGCCGGCCGGCCTGCGGCTGCCGCTGAACTCGATCAGCTGGCAGCCGCCGCGGCCGTCGGCCCCCGGCGACCCGATTGCCAGCGGGGCCCGCGCACTGCCGGTCGATCCGGAAGCCGCCGAGGCCGGCATCGAGGAAGCCGAGGCCGCACCCACCACCGCGATGGTGGCGGAGGTTCGCGACGGCCTGCTGTACATCTTCATCCCGCCGACCGAGGAGCTCGAGCATTTCGTCGACCTGATCTCGCGGGTGGAGGCGGCCGCGGCGAAGGTCGGCTGCGCGGTGGTGATCGAGGGCTACGGCCCGCCGTCCGACGCGCGGCTGCAATCGATGTCGATCACGCCCGACCCCGGTGTCATTGAGGTCAACGTCGCGCCCACGGCCAGCTTCGCCGAACAGCGGGATCAGTTGCAAACCCTGTACGACGAGGCGCGCCAGGCCCGCCTGTCGACCGAATCGTTCGACGTCGACGGAACCCACAGCGGTACCGGCGGCGGCAACCACATCACGCTGGGCGGGCTCACCCCGGCCGACTCGCCGCTGCTGCGCAGGCCCGATCTGCTGGTGTCGCTGCTGACCTACTGGCAGCGCCACCCGGCGCTGTCCTACCTGTTCGCCGGCCGGTTCATCGGCACCACGTCGCAGGCCCCGCGCGTCGACGAGGGTCGCTCGGAAGCGCTCTACGAACTTGAGATCGCCTTCGCCGAGATCGCCCGGGTGTCGGCCACCGGTATCAAGCCGTGGGTGACCGATCGTGCGCTACGGCACCTGCTCACCGACATCACCGGCAACACCCACCGCGCCGAGTTCTGCGTCGACAAGCTCTACAGCCCCGACAGTGCGCGCGGCCGGCTCGGCCTGCTCGAGCTGCGCGGTTTCGAGATGCCCCCGCACTTCCAGATGGCGATGGTCCAGTCGCTGCTGGTGCGTGCGCTGGTGGCCCGGTTCTGGGACGAGCCCCTGCGGGCGCCGCTGATCCGGCACGGGCTCAACCTGCATGGCCGATACCTGTTGCCGCACTTCATCATTCACGACATCGCGGATGTCTGTGCGGATCTGCGCGCGCACAACGTCAACTTCGACACCAGCTGGCTGGACCCGTTCACCGAGTTCCGGTTCCCCCGGGTGGGCACGGCGGTGTTCGACCAGGTGGAGATCGAGCTGCGCGGTGCGATCGAACCGTGGAACACCCTGGGTGAGGAATCGACCGGCACCGGCACCGCGCGCTACGTCGACTCGTCGGTCGAGCGCATCCAGGTTCGCACCATCGGCGCGGACCGGCAGCGCCACGTGCTCACCTGCAACGGCTACCCGATCCCGATGCTGGCCACCGAGAACCCCGATGTCCTCGTCGGCGGTGTGCGCTACCGGGCCTGGCAGCCACCGAGTGCGCTGCACCCCACCATCACCGTGGACGGCCCGCTGCGCTTCGAACTCGTCGACATGGCCACCGGAACCTCACGCGGCGGATGTACCTACCACGTCTCCCATCCGGGCGGTCGGGCCTACGACACCCCGCCGGTCAACGCGGTCGAGGCCGAATCCCGCCGCGGCCGACGCTTCGAGGCCACCGGATTCACCCCGGGCAAGGTCGACGTCGCCGACATCCGGGAGAAGGTGGCCCGCCAGGCCACCGACGTCGGCGCCCCCGGGATACTCGACCTGCGACGGGCCCGCACGGTGCTGCAGAACTGATGGGTCCACCGACCCGAATATGCTCGGGGCGGGCCAGGTGCGTGCGTAAAGCTCTTCAGAATCAGGAGGTGGGCCGTTGTCGCTGTCCGCTGCCGGTTCTGGACTGAGCCGGCCCAGCCACGACCCGGACCGTCTGCTCGCCGGGTACCGTGCCGCGCGCGCCCAGGACGCCCTGTTCGACCTCCCACGCGGCGGCGCCGGAGCCTTCGGCGGCACCGGGTACGACGAGTTCGTCGACGCCACCGGCACCATCCGTCCGTCGTGGCAGGAACTCGGTGATCTGATCGGCGAGCGCGGCCGTGCCGGGCTCGAGCGGTTGCGCGGCGTGGTGCGCGGGCTGGTCGACAACGACGGCATCACGTATATCGAAATAGACGAAGGTCGGATCGGAGGGCAGGAGCGCAGCGACTCGGGAAATATCCTGAGCGAGGGCATCGCGACGCCCGGCACCTGGCACCTCGACGGGATACCGCTGGTGGTGTCCGCGGCCGATTGGGAGACCCTGGAAGCCGGTGTGCTGCAACGGTCTCGGCTCCTCGACGCCGTCCTGACCGATCTGTACGGCGAGCGCCGCGCGATCACCACCGGAATCCTGCCGCCCCAGTTGCTGTTCGGCCACCCCGGCTACATCCGTGCCGCCCGCGGCATCGAGAACCCCGGCCGCCATCAGTTGTTCATGCTCGGTTGCGACGTGAGCCGGGCCGCCGACGGGCGGTTCATGGTCAACGCCGACTGGGCGCAGGCGCCGTCGGGGGCCGGGTATGCACTGGCAGACCGCCGGGTCGTCGCGCATGCCGTGCCCGATGGCTATGAGCGCATCGGTCCGCGCCCGAGCTCGCCGTTCGCCCAGGCGCTGCGACTGGCGCTCATCGAGGCCGCACCCGAGGCCGCCGAAGATCCGGTGGTGGTGGTCCTCAGTCCCGGTATCCACTCCGAGACCGCGTTCGACCAGGCGTATCTGGCATCGGTGCTGGGCTTCCCCTTGGTGGAGAGCGCCGACCTGGTGGTGCGGGACGGCAAGCTGTTGATGCGCTCGCTCGGCACGCTGAAGCGGGTCGACGTGGTGCTGCGTCGGGTCGACGCCGAATACGCCGACCCACTGGATCTGCGGCCCGATTCGCGACTCGGGGTGGTGGGACTGGTCGAGGCGCAGCGGCGCGGTGCGGTGACGGTGGTCAACACGCTCGGTGCCGGAATATTGGAAAGCCCAGGGCTGCAACGTTTTCTGCCGCAGCTGGCGGATCGGCTGCTGGGGGAGAAGCCGTTGCTGGACACCCCACAGCTGTACTGGGGCGGCTTCGAGCGGGAGCGTTCGCATCTGTTGGCGCGGCTGAACAACTTGCTGATCAAGTCGACGGTCGGCGGCGAGACGATTGTGGGTCCGGCGCTGTCGTCGACGCAGCGGGAGGAACTGGCCGCGCGCATCGAGGACCAGCCCTGGCAATGGGTGGGACAGGAACTGCCGCAGTTCTCCTCCGCGCCCACCGACCACTTTCCGGGCGGGTTGTCGGCGGCCAGCGTCGGCATGCGGTTGTTCACGGTCTCGCAGCGGGGCGGGTATGCGCCGATGATCGGCGGCCTTGGCTATGTGCTCGCGCCGGGAAACTCCGCCTACGCGCTGAAAACCCTTGCTGCCAAGGATGTCTGGGTTCGCCCCCCGACTCGCGCCAGGGTCGACACGCTGACCGTGCCTCCGGTGGAACTGCCCAGCGGCACCCGGTCGATCAGTTCTCCGCGCGTGTTGTCCGACCTGTTCTGGATGGGCCGCTACGGCGAGCGGGCCGAGAACCTGGCCCGGCTGCTGATCGTCACCCGCGAGCGCTACCACGAATATCGCTACCGGCAGGACATGGAGGGCAGCGAATGCGTGCCCGTCCTGCTGGAGGCGCTGGGTGCGGTCACCGGGATCGAAACCGAGGCGGCCGGCACCTACGCCGAGGCGGTATCGGCCGCGTGGCGCACACTCTGGTCGTTGACCGTCGACCGACAACGCCCCGGATCGCTGGCCCATTCGGTGGAACGGCTGGGGCTGGCCGCCCGTTCCGTGCGCGACCAGATGTCCAACGACACCTGGATGGTGCTCGGCGCTGTCGAGCGGGCACTGACCGAGGCTGGCTCGGCGCGTGGGGCGCGGATCGACGACACCCAGCTGGCTGCCGCCCAGCAACAGACCCTGGCCGGAATGCTGGCGATGTCTGGTGTGGCCGCCGAGTCGATGGTGCGCGACGCCGGATGGACGATGATGGACATCGGCAAGCGCATCGAGCGCGGGCTGGCGCTGTCGGCGTTGCTGCGTGCCACGCTGACCACGGTGCGCAGCCCGGGCGCCGAGCAGACCATCACCGAATCCGCTCTGGTGGTGTGTGAGTCGTCGGTGATCTACCGCAGGCGCAACCTCGGCAAGGTCAGTGTCGCTGCGGTGGCCGACCTGGTGCTGTTCGACGGGGAGAATCCCAGATCGCTGGTGTATCAACTGGAACGGCTGCGGTCGAATCTACGCGTGCTGCCCGGAGCGTCGGGCTCGTCGCGTCCGGAGCGGCTGGTCGACGAGATCAGCACCCGGTTGCGGAGGCTGGATCCCGCCGAGCTCGAGCACGTCGACGACGAGGGACGCCGGCATGAGCTCGACGGGCTGCTCAGCGGAATGCACAGCGCGCTGCGTGACCTGTCCGACGTCATCAACCAGACCCAGCTGTCGCTGCCCGGCGGGATGCAGCCGCTGTGGGGGCCGGACCAGATGCGGGTGATGCCGTGACGCGCACATACAAGATCACGCATCGCACCGAGTACGGCTACTCCGATGTGGTCACGAGCTCGTACGGCCGGGGCCACCTCACACCTCGCGACACCGCCGGACAACGTTGTCTCGCATACGAACTCGAGATCGACCCGATACCGGCCGATCGGTCCACGAGCCTGGACGTCTACGGCAACATCAGCTCGTACTTCCACGTCACCGAACACCACCGGGCGCTGACCGTCACCAGCCGCTCGGTCGTCGAGGTCGATCCGCCGCCGGCCGAGCGCTACGGGGCGGCCTGGGCGTTGTCACCCTGGGAAGCCGTCCGTCCCGTCGGCCACAACGGCGCGCTGGCCTCCGAGTTCAGCCTCGACCTGCGGCCACCCGAAATCACCGATGCGGTACGCGAGTATGCCGCACCGAGTTTCGAGCCGGGCCGCCCGCTGGTCGAGGTGCTTCGTGATCTGAACTCCCGAATCTTCTCCGACTTCACCTACAAGTCGGGGTCCACAACGGTGTCCACCCAGGTGAGCCAGGTTTTGCTGGCGCGAGAAGGGGTATGTCAAGACTTCGCCCGGCTGGCGATCGCCTGCCTGCGCGCCAACGGATTGGCGGCGAGTTATGTGTCGGGATACCTCGCCACCGACCCGCCGCCGGGAAAGGAACGGATGCACGGCGTGGACGCCACCCATGCATGGGCCGCGGTGTGGACCCCGCAAAATGATTGGCTCGGCCTCGATCCCACCAATGACCAACTGGTCGACGAGCGCTACATCACCGTCGGCTGGGGTCGGGACTACGCCGACATTCCGCCGTTGCGCGGCATCATCTACACCGATTCCGAACACAGCGTGATCGACGTCTCGGTGGACGTCGCACCATACCCGTTAGTTTCTGGGGGCGAGCTACATGCGTGATTTCATCTGTCCCAACTGTGGCCAGCACTTGGCATTCGAGAACTCGGTGTGCCTGTCGTGCGGAAGCTCGGTCGGATTCTCGTTGGACGACATGGCCTTTTTGGTGATCGCCTCCGGGGAGGACAGCGAACACGGTGGAGCCGTCGACGCCGCCGAGTTCCAGCTGTGCGCCAATCTCCATCTGGCCGAATGCAACTGGCTGGTCCATGTCGAGCCGGTCCGGCAGCTGTGTGCGTCATGCCGGCTCACCCGCACCCGGCCCAACGACAATGACACCGCGGCACTGGCCGCGTTCGCGCTGGCCGAGCGGGCGAAGCGGCGGCTGATCGCCGAACTGTACGAGCTCAAGCTGCCGATCGTCGGCCGCGACGAAGACCCGGAGTACGGACTGGCCTTCGACCTGTTGTCCAGCGCCAACGAGAAGGTGTTCACCGGCCACGACAGTGGTCTGATCACTCTGGATCTCGCCGAGGGCGACGACGTCCATCGCGAGCAGTTGCGAACCTCGATGGACGAGCCGTACCGCACGCTGCTGGGCCATTTCCGCCACGAGGTGGGTCACTACTACTTCTACCGGCTCGTCGGAACGTCACCGGATTACCTCGAACGGTTCAACGAGTTGTTCGGTGATCCGGACGCCGACTACCAGGCCGCGCTGGACCGGCACTACAGCGAGGGTGCGCCGCCCGGGTGGGAGGAGAACTACGTGTCCTCCTACGCCACCATGCATCCGGCGGAGGACTGGGCCGAGACGTTCGCGCACTACCTGCACATCCGCGACACCCTGGATACCGCCGCGGCGTTCGGCATCGCCCCGGCCAATGCCACCTACGAGCGACGAGTGTTGGGGCCCAGCGGTTTCGACAACATTCTCGAGATGTGGTTGCCGCTGGCGTGGTCGCTGAACATGGTGAACCGGTCGATGGGCAAAGACGATCTCTACCCGTTCGTGCTGCCGGTTCCGGTCCTGGAGAAGATGCGTTTCATCCACACCGTGATCGATGAGGTGACGTCGTCGCCGACCAAGCTGGACGCGGCGATCAGCGGTCAGCAGCAACAGCAGAGCTGAGTCGCAGCAGGCCGTCTGCTGTTGCGGTGACGGTGTCGGCAATCGGTCGGGGGTGCCAGCCCAGCTGAGTGACGGCTTTGGTGTTGTTCACCGCCTTCGGCGTTCCGAGCAGGCCAGACAGTTCGCGCAGTGGCGGGGCGAACCGCGCCGCCGCGCGCACCGCCCAGTCGGGCAGCTGATGGCGGGGCACTGCCGCCGCCGCGGCGCCGAGCCGCCGGCGCAGCACAGCGGCGATGTCGGGCAGCGTCACCGGTTGGCCCGCCGCGGCCAGGTAGCGCTGACCGGCGGCCTGCGGGTCGGTCATGGCGCGGATCAACAGGTCGGCGACATCGCGGACATCGACCACCGCGAACGAGGTGCGGGGGAGCAGCGGAGGTCGCCCGTGCAGCAAAGCGTCGATGATCTGGACGGAGGTCGACAGGTTGCCGTCGAGCGGCGGGCCGAACACTCCGACCGGATTGACCACGGCCACTTCGGGACTGCCCGGCCGGGCCGCGAAGTCCCATGCCGCGCGCTCGGCCACCGTCTTGGACTTGACGTACGGGCTCACCGGGTCGTTGGTGTCGGTCCAGTCGGTCTCGTCGTACGGCTGTCCGGACGGCTTGGGGCTGTAGCCGATGGCCGCGAATGACGAGGTGATCACCACGCGGCGCACTCGATGCGCCGACGCTGCCCGAAGGACCCGCAGTGTGCCTTCCCGGGCCGGGATGATGATCTCGTCCTCGTTGTCCGGTTGGCGCGCCGGGAACGGCGATGCCACGTGTTGGACGAATTCGCAACCGCGCACGGCCTCGCCCCAGCCATCATCAGACGTGAGGTCGGCGGCAACGATTTCCAGTCGATCGACCTCGGCGCCGGCTCTGCCGAGGGTTGCGCGGATATCGTTCTCGCGATTGATGTTTCGCACCGTCGTGCGGACGCGGTACCCATCGGCCAGCAACCGGAGAATCAGGTGGCCCGCGATGAACCCCGAGCCGCCGGTCACCAGCACCCGGCTGAGTTCAGGCACCGGTCTTCTCCTCCTCTGACATCAGCTCTGCTCCGAGAGCGATGATGCCGGGCACGAGAGCATCTTCAGCGGCGGTGTCGCCTCGTTCGCGCGCTGCCCACAGCTGCGCTTTGGCGGCCACATACTGTTGCCGCACCTGCAGTCGGGCGATGTCGTCGGCGAGGCGCCTGGCGTGGTCGTCGAACAGTTGCCGCTGATCGGCGGCGGCCGCCGTGCCGCGGCGCATGTTGTCGACGTAGGTGCGCATGTCGTGCACGCTCATGCCGGTGCTGCGCAGGCAGCTCAGCGATTCGATGGCCTCGACGAGCTCCGGTGGGTACCGGCGATGACCGCTGCTCTCATCGCGGGGCACCGGGTCGATCAGCCCGATTCGCTCGTAGTAGCGCAGCGCAGACTCGGTGAGACCGCTCTGACGGGATACCTCCTGAATAGTCAGGTCCCTGGTCAACGGGGTGGTCGGCATGGCTCCACTATGGCGAACTTGAAGCGCTTCAAGTCAAGTGTGCGTCGCGTCACGCCTGCTACGTTTGCGGCCGCGTTCCGAGCACGTCGCGGAACACCGCCTGGCGCAGCGCGAGTTCACGCGGATCGCTGGCCAGATGGAAGCCCAAGCGGTTCATCACATACCCGAAACCCACCCCGGTGTCGGGGTCAGCGAACCCGAATGATCCACCAAAACCCGGTGTTCCGAAGGCCTTGTCGGAGGAGCCGAAGTGGACGAGAGGGTAGGGCTTGCAGAATCCCAACGAGAACAACACCTTGACGTTCATCACCTTGTCACGGATGCCGCCGCTGGGTTCTCTGGCCGGCGCCATCAGCTCGTGCAGAACGTCGTCGGTCAAGCCCAACTCCGCGCCGCCGGTGGCCGCGGCGCCGTAGAACTTGGCCACTGCCCGTGCCGTCCCAATCCCGTTGCTGGACGGCATCTCCACCGCGCGGACCGCATCGCGGTTGTAGTCGCCGTCCCACGGCTTCACATCGCTGGGCACTGCGGTAGTGCGGGCGGCCAGACCGACCGGGTTCAGCGCGGCTATCGCGAAGCCCGCCGGCATCACGTTCAAGTGGAGGAGCGACTCGGCTCGCTTCCACTGATGTAACAAGGCAATTCGGCTCCGGTCGACATGGGGCGGCAGTCCGATGTGCAGATCCAGCTCGAGCGGCGCCGCGATCTCGTCGGCCAAGAACCGGCCCACCGTCCGTCCGGCCGGGTCGGTGCGGCGAATCAGCTCGGACTGGTACCAGCCGAGCGTGATCGCGTGGTAGCCATGCCGGGTCCCCGGCCGCCACGCCGGCGCCTGGCGGGCCAGAATCGGTGCCAGTCGCTCGGGGTCGGCGATGTCGGCCAGACGTGGCGGGGGCGTGAGTGCGCACAGACCGGCCTGGTGGGCGAGCAGCTGACGCACGGTGATGTCGCCCTTGCCTGCCTGAGCGAATTCCGGCCAGTAATCGGCGACCTTGGCGTCGTAGGACAGCAGCCCTTTCGACACCGCCACGGCGAAGGCCAGCGCGGTGATGCCCTTCGTCGTGGAGAACATGTTGACCATCGTGTCGGCCTGCCACGGCGCCTTCGTCAGCCCGTTGCGGTAACCGCCCCACAGATCGACGACCTTGACACCGTCCCGGTACACGGCCACCGCCGCGCCGATCTCCTTGCCGGAGGCCAGGTTCGCGCGGAAGGCGTCGGCCACCTTGCCGTACCCCTCGTCGACATCACCGCCCATCATGTCCGGCGACACCGCAACTTTGAGCACGATCGACCCCTCACTGTTGTCGAGAGGATATGTCGACGCGCCGTGGCGCAGGGCCACATTCGCAGCGGGGGCCCCTACGATCGCCGGGTGGCTGATCGCTATGGCGCCGATGTACTGGCCAACAACCCGCACAACGCACACAAGACCCGATCCACCGAACAGGCCGTCGAACTGGGCATGGTCGTCGAGGATCCGCAGTCGGGCTTCGTCGGTGCGGTCGTCGGTGTCGAAGGATCACGCGTTGAGCTCGAGGACCGCAAGGGCCGGCGACGGGTGTTTCCGCTCGGTCCCGGCTTTCTGTTCGAAGGCAAGCCGGTGATCCTGACCGGGTTGCGCAGGGCGGCGCCCGCGGCGGCGCAGCGGACGAAATCCGGCTCGGTAAAGGTCGCCGATGCCCGCGCCAAGGTCGCCTTGGCCAGCCGCATCTACGTCGAAGGTCGCCACGACGCCGAACTCGTCGAGCAGGTGTGGGGCGAGGACCTTCGCGTCGAAGGTGTCGTCGTCGAATATCTCGGTGGCGTCGACGATCTGGCCGGCATCGTGAAGGAGTTCCGGCCCGGTCCGGGCCGACGGCTCGGTGTCCTGGTCGATCACCTGGTGACGGGCTCCAAGGAAGCGCGCATCGCCGAGGAGGTCCGGCGCGGGCCCGGCGGTGAGCACACGCTGGTCGTCGGTCACCCGTATGTCGACATCTGGCAGGCCGTCAAACCCGAGCGGGTGGGCCTGAGGGAGTGGCCGTCGATTCCGCGCACTGTCGAGTGGAAGCACGGGATCTGTGCGGCGCTGAAGTGGCCGCACAACGACCAGGCCGATATCGCGCGGGCCTGGCAGCGGATCCGCTCCTCGGTCCGCGACTGGACCGATCTGGAGCCGGCGCTGATCGGCCGGGTCGAGGAACTTATCGATTTCGTAACGCAACCCGCTTCATAGCGCGTGTGACGAACGTCGCAGGCTCGATCGAGCATCGCTCGGTGTACAGTCGTTCACTGTACGAGATTTACCGCCGACTGCAGCCTGGTCGCCATTCGATGCGGCCGACGCGGTACGACATGATCCGGAGCCTGCTAGAGCCATGACTTTCTCCCTTGAACTGCCTGAAGAAGTCGTCCACGTCCGCGATTGGGTGCACCAGTTCGCCGCCGACGTGGTGCGACCCGCGGCCGCCGAGTGGGACGAGCGCGAAGAAACCCCCTGGCCGCTGATCCAGGAGGCCGCCAAGGTCGGCCTGTACACCCCCGAGCTGTTCGCGGAGATGTCCGCCGAACCCTCCGGCCTCGGGATGATCACCGTGTTCGAAGAGCTGTTCTGGGGTGACGCCGGTATCGCCCTGTCGATTCTGGGCACCGGGCTGGCCGCCGCGGCGTTGGCCGCCAACGGCACCCCCGAGCAGCTGGGCCACTGGCTGCCCGAGATGTTCGGCACGCCCGGTGATCCGCACCTGGCCGCGTTCTGCTCTTCGGAGCCCGGCGCCGGCTCCGACGTCGGTGCCGTGCGCACCCGCGCCCGCTACGAGCAGGCCACCGACGAATGGGTTCTGGACGGCACCAAGACCTGGGCCACCAACGGCGGTATCGCCAATGTCCACATCGTCGTCGCCTCCGTGTATCCCGAGCTCGGAACCCGCGGTCAGGCCACCTTCATCATTCCGCCGAACACCCCCGGCTTCTCGCAGGGGCAGAAGTTCAAGAAGCACGGCATCCGCGCCTCGCACACCGCCGAGGTGGTGCTCGACAACGTGCGTCTGCCGGGCAACCTGATCCTGGGCGGGATGGAGAAATTCGAGCAGAAGATCGCCCGCGCCCGCGAAGGCAAGCGCACCTCCGGCCAGGCTGCGATGGCGACCTTCGAGCGCACCCGGCCTGCGGTCGGCGCGATGGCGCTCGGCGTGGCTCGGGCCGCCTACGAGTACGCCCTCGAATACGCCTGCCAGCGTGAGCAATTCGGCCGCCCGATCGGTGACTTCCAGGGCACCGGCTTCAAGCTCGCCGACATGAAGAGCCGCATCGACGCCTCCCGGCTGCTGATCTGGCGGGCCGGCTGGATGATGCGCAACAACAAGCCGTTCGCCTCGGCGGAGGGATCGATGGCCAAGCTGTTCGCCAGCGAGACCGCGGTGTACGTCACCGATGAGGCGATCCAGATCCTGGGCGGTAACGGCTACACCCGCGATTACCCGGTGGAGCGCATGCACCGCGACGCCAAGATCTTCACGATCTTCGAGGGCACCAGCGAGATTCAGCGACTGGTGATCGCACGGGCGCTGACCGGCCTGCCGCTTCGCTAATCACCTAAGTCAGGCGCCCAGGCCACGCCATTGATGTGGCTGCCGCCGTCGGCGAACAGGGTGTTGCCGGTGAGATAGCGCGAGCCCTCGCTGGCCAGAAAAACCGCGATCGGGGCGATGTCGTCGTACGGGTCGCCCATCCGGCCCATCGGATTGGCGGCATCGGCGATCGCTTCGATCTCGGGATGCTGAGCCGTAACAGCAAGGAACGCTTGGCTTTTGGCGGCCGGGCAGATCGCGTTGACGGTCACGCCGGTCGGTGCCCACTCCCGCGCGGCCGTGCGGGTGAGTGTGCGCAGCGCCTCCTTGGCGGCGTTGTACTCCAGCGAGCCGATATGGGCATTGACGCCGTTGAGGCTGCACATGTTGATCACGCGGCCCCAGCCGCGTTCCTTCATGTGGCCGAAGGCCGCGCGCATCGCCCAGAACGGGCCGTAGTACCCGACGGCCAGACCGTGTGCGAGCTCGTCGTCGGTCTTGTTCTCCACGCGTCCGATCGTGCCGCCACCCCAGGCGTTGTTCACCAGGACATCGATCGACCCGTATTCGGAAACCGCTGCGGCGACGGCGTTCTCCACCTGGTCGCGCTTCGACACGTCGGTGGCGACGAACAGTCCGCCGATCTCGTCGGCCATCGAAGCACCTGAGGCGGCGTCGAATTCGGCCACCACCACGCGCGCGCCCTCATCGGCGAAGCGACGGGCGATGCCCGCACCGATTCCCGCGCCGGCGCCGGTGACCAGTGCGACCTTGCCCTCCAATGCGCCGCTCATCGAGCGAACCCCGCTGCGATCAGTTCGATGGCGTGGCCGCTGCCGTCGAGCTGGCGGGCGGTGCGGCTGACGATCTCCCAACCACTCTCGTTGCGTTGCAAGTGGATGAGGTGCACGCCGGCGCGAGCCACGGCGAAGCCGCGCGACTCCCGTCGCACCAGCAGCATGGACTGGCAGATCGCGACGGCCCGGTCGCCGTCGACCGTGACCGCGGGCGGGCCGAAGAAGTGGCAGCAGCCGCGGGCGATCAACCCCTGGTGCTGCTCGGAGCGCACCATGTCCGCGACGTCGGCGCGACTCGACATCTGCCAGTCACCGGTGTCGTAGCCGCCGTCCACCGCCCACAGCGCGGCGACCGCGTCGGGGTCACCGGAGTCCACCAGTGGCCCGTAGGAGGCAATGAGTCGGGCGATATCACGTTCGTCCTCAAGGGTTTTCAACCGCTTTTCGAGGTTCTCCAGGGTGTCGCTCACGGCGTCCTCTCTACAGTTCGGCGGCCAGGTCCTTCAATGCTGCGAGCTGGTCGCAATAGTGGTCGGCAGAGTCGGAGCTCACCGAGCATGTGACGGCCGTGGCGCCGACGTCGCGTAACGCGATGAGCCGCTTGGCAGTTCGGTCGGGATCGGCAACCGGGTCGACGGCGTGGCCGGTGGACAGCACCACCTCGAATCCAGGCGGAAGGTCTTCTTTTGCCAGCATCGCCTCGACGTCGGCGATAGTGAGGCCGAAGGGAATCCAGCCGTCGGCCAGACGTGCCGCCCGGCGCAGCGAGCGCAGAGTACGCCCGCCCACCCAGATCGGCACATGCTCCTGCACGGCGCAGGGCTCGACGGCGAACCCGTCGAACTCGTAGTGGCTGCCCCGGTAGGACGGCCGGGTGGTGGACAGCGAGGCGCGCAACGCGCGGATCGCGTCGTCGGCCCGTTCGCCGCGGCCGTCGAACTCGGCTCCGAGCAGTTCGAACTCTTCGGCCAGTGACCCGACACCGACACCGAGTACCAGCCGGCCCTCGCTGAGCCGGTCCAGCGTGCCGAACCGCTTGGCGATGTCCAGCGGGTGGTGATAACCGAGCACGACGACCGACGTCGCCAGCGTGATGCGACTGGTGTGGGCGGCCAGGAAGCCCAGCGTCGAGAGCGGATCCCAATAGGTCAGACCACGCTGACCGCCTTCGCCGACCGGGACGGCGATGTGCTCGGCACACGTGAGGTGGTCGAAGCCCAGGTCGTCGGCGGTGCGGGCGATGCGGGCCAGGTCGGGGACTCCTGCGGAAACTTCCCACTCAGAGGAGACTCCGGGCAGCTGCATCACCATCGGCGTCGACAGTCCGATCCGCACAGTGCTGTTCTAACCGGCGCCACACCGACCGAATGCTTGCGTCTCGGTGATCGAGACCGCTACGGTGCGGTAGAACGAATTCTCCCCAAGCCGACAGGAGTGCTGATGACCGCGGCTCTGACCGACACTGCGCCGGCCTCGATGCTCGACCGGTTCACGGCCATCATCGACGCTTTCGAGGACACGTCAGCAGGGCTCACCCTGGACCAGATCGCCGCGCGGGCGCACCTGCCTCGCTCCACCACGCACCGCATCCTCGACCAGTTGGTGCGGTTGCAGTGGCTGACCCATTCGGGTCGCGGGTACCGGCTGGGGGCGCGCACCTCGGCGTGGGGTGCCGGCGACAGCGCCGACGTGCGGCTGCGGTCGGTCGCGGCACCGGTGCTGCACGAAATCCAGGTGCGCACGGGTGCGGTGGTGCACCTCGGCCTGCTGGACCGCGGCGAGGTCGTTCACTTGGACAAGTTGGGCGGGCCGTCGGCGCGCCAGGTCCCCACCTCAGTCGGGGCACGCATTCCGGCGCACCGGGTGGCACTGGGCGTTGCCGCGCTGGCCGGGCTGTCGCCGGAGGATGTGGTCGCCGAGTTGAGCTACGTCCAGGGCTGGGAGCCCGATGCCTCGTGGTGGGGCGAACTGCACAAGGTCCGCCGCCGGGTCGTCGTCCGTCACGGCGATTACGCCGGCCCGATGGTGTCGGTGGCGGCGACGGTCGGTTCGCGTGCGGCGATCGGGCTGGTCACCTCAGACCGGGTGCTCGCGCAGCGATGTCAGCCGTTGGTCGCCGCGTCGGCGGCGCGGATCGCCCGGGCCCTGGCGGGCGCGAACAACTAGCTCGTCGAGCGTGCGCCCTGTTGTCGATTCGTGACGGGCGGATTCAAGGTGCTAGTGCAACAGCGGGTGGATCGGACGGCTTGGACAGTAGTTCGTCGAGTGCTCGGGCGGGTGTTTTCCAGCCGAGGGTCTTGCGTGGGCGGTTGTTGAGTTTGGCGGCGACGTAGTCGAGATAGTCCTCGGGGAACACCGACAGGTCGGTTCCTTTAGGGAACCATTGGCGCAGAAGACCATTGGTGTTCTCATTCGTGCCGCGCTGCCACGGGGAGTGCGGGTCGCAGAAGTAGATCTCCAAATCGAGCGCCTCGGCGATCTGTGCATGATTGGACATCTCCTTGCCCTGATCCCAGGTCAAGGTCTGGCGCAGCAGCGCCGGCAACTGCGACATCTTGGCCACGATCGCGTTCTGCACCGCTTCGGCGGTGTGATTCTCGGGCAGGTGCAACAGCAGCGCATATCGGGTCGATCGCTCCACCACAGTGCCGATCGCCGACCCAGACTCCGTGCTGCCCAAGATCAGATCGCCCTCCCAATGCCCAGGTAGCGCCCGGTCGAGGACTTCGGCGGGACGCTGGCTGATGTTGACCATGCCCGGGATGCGTCCGCGGCGTTCCCCGGGGCGGCGCCGGGGATGACGCAATGCCCGGCCGGTGCGCAGGCACAGGTGGAGTTCGCGACGTAAATTCCCTTTACCCTGCACATATATCGACTGGTAGATCGTCTCGTGAGACACGCGCATCTCCAGGTCGTCGGGAAACTCCGCCACCAGCCGCTGGGCGATCTGCTCGGGGCTGAGAAAGTCCTTGAGCCAAGTTTGCACGTGATCGTGCAGGCGCTGGTTGGCGGCCAGCTTGCGCGGGTGCCGACGGCGGGCGTTGCGTTGCGCGCGCCCCTGAGCGGCGCTGGCGAAATAGTGCGGCCGTCGCAACGGCCCGCCCCGCCAGGGTGCACCGAACCGGAACTGCGGACGGTACTTGTTGCGACCATCGGAGCTGTTACGTTTGATTTCGCGGCTGATCGTCGAGGCCGACCGATCCAACCGCTCGGCGATGGAGCGAATCGGCTCCTGGGCGGCAACCCCCAACGCGATCTGTTCCCGCTCAAGGAAACTCAGCCGTGTATATCGCCGGGCCACACCAGAAACAATCTTCGGCTTCACCCCGCCAGCGTTACCGAACCACTGCCTACCAGTGGTCGGTGGCACGCCGGCGGCTATCGCGGCCTCATCGACTGAATCACCCAAGCGGACACGAGCCCAGAACAAACGAACCGTCGAAGGCGGATGACCAGGACGCACCAAACAACCCCTCAGCTAGGAGCTGTTGCACTAGACCCTTGAACCCAAGACGAGAATTCGACGGTAACCCGCACGCTCGGCGACTACGTCAGTCCCATCAGCTTCTGCATCATCCGGTGGGCACCGGCCACCACCTTCGTGCGGTCCGGATCATTGCGCCGCGCAACGTCTTCCGCGTTACCACCGGCCACGAACACCGGGCCGTTCGGTAATTGCTCCAGACCCTCGCGTGCAACGTCGGCCGGGTCGGCCACCCGCATTCCGGGCACGTCGAAGTTCAGCCCGACCCGTTCCATCGCAGGTGTGCGGGTGACCCCGAGCACCAGCTCCAAAACGTCGACGCCGTAGTCGCGCAACTCCAGCCACAGGCCCTCGGCGAAGATCCGCCCATAGGCCTTCACCCCGCCGTACACGGTGTGGCGGACCGAGCCCAGATACCCGGACATCGAACCGACCAACAGGATCCCGCCGCGCCGCCGCTCGCGCATCAACCGTCCGTAATGCTGCGTCAGCGCCATCATCGTGGTGATGTTCAGGTCGATCACCCGCTGAAAATCGGCGAGATCGGCGTCCAGGAACTCGGCACTGCAGGTGTTGGCACCCGCGTTGTAGACGAACAGCCCGACCTCAAGCCCGTCGGTCAGCGCGGTCAACTCGGTGATGGCGTCGGGGGAGACGAGATCGGTTGCCAGCGTGTGTACTTCGACGCCCAGCCCGCGGCACGCGGCCGCGGTCACCTCGAGCGGCTCCGGTTTGCGGGCCACCAGAACAAGATTCACGCCCGACTCGGCCAACAAGCGCGCGAATTCCGCGCCCACGCCCTCAGAACCGCCGGCGATCACCGCCCACGGGCCATATTTCGCATAGGACATCTACCGATCGTGGCGTGCCCCGAACCAAACCGTGACGAGCGTCCCGCTGATCGGTACCGCTGCGCGGTGACCTACCTCATGCCCGATACTGAGGGCGTGCCGCGGATCGGAGAGCCCCGGGCGCCGGCCCGCCCGGCGACCGATGACCAGGAGAATCGCCGTGGCGCCATCCTGTCCGCGGCCACGCGACTGGGTTTGGCCAAGGAGATCGATCGCATTCAGGCCCAGGAAATCGCGGCCGACGCCGGCGTCGCGCTACGTACGCTGTACCGCTACTACCCGTCCAAGCATCACGTGTTCGCGGCGGTGCTCGACGACCAAGTGGCTCGCTTCCGACCGCCACCACCCAGCGGTGACGCCGCCGACGACATTGCCAATCTCATGGTCGCCGCTTGTCGAAACCTGTTGCGACACAAACATCTTGCCCACGCCATGATCACCTCGACGCAGATCGTCCGCGCGCAGGCCGATGCGCCCGACGACCCCACACTGCGCGACCTCATCCTCGAGATCGCCGGTATCGACAACCCGACCGACGAACAACTGCGCCGCTCGCGGCTGGTGCAGCAGGCCGCGTTCGGCATCCTGACGTGGACCGTCGGCGGTGCCCTGCGGCCCGAGGACGCGCTCGCCGATGTCGACGTGGCGTGCCGGCTACTGGTCGGTGACGTGTTCTGACGACATCCGGCTCGCCAGCACCGAGCCCGTCAGGATCAGCACCAACCCGGCGATGTGGAACCAGGTCAGCGGTTCGCGCAGCAGCGCCACCCCCGCGATCAGCGCGACCGCCGGATTGACGTAGGTGAACAGCAGCGCGCGCGTGGCTCCCACCTCCCTGATCAGTGCGAAGAACACCACGAACGCCAGCGCCGTACAGATGCCGGCCAAGGCCGCGATCGCGGCATACGCGTGTCCGGTCAGGGCGTGTGACGGCCACGTGAGAGCGGCCGGAGTCAGATACACCAGCGCTGCCAGACCCAGGCAGGCCGAGGTCAACGCCGGGCCGGGCACGTCGGCCAGATACCGCGCGGCGATCAACGGCGCGATCGCGTAACACGTCGCGGTCAGCAGCACCTCGATGACCGGCCATGCCCCGCCCGCCGACAAGCCGGGCCCGGCCAGCACCCCGACCCCGGCCAGCCCGATGCCAAGCCCGGCCAGCCGGGCAGGGCCCAGTCGCTCACCGCCGGTCAGCCGGTCCAACACCGCCGCGATGATCGGCGCGGCGGCGATCAGCAGCCCGGTCAGCGAGCTCGTCAGGTGCCGCTCCGCGTCCGATAGCAGCAGCCAGGCTGCGATCATCTCGAAGAAAGCGAACGCCGCCACCGCTTTCCAGTGCCTGCGCAGCAGGGCGCGGTTCTCCCGCGACACCGCCAGCGGCAACAGCAGCACCGCGCCGACCGCCGACCGGGTGAACACCAGCACCGGAACTGACACCTCGTCGACGGCCACCTTGATCAACAGGTACGGGATGCCCCAGATGACGCTCATCGCGGCGAACAGGGCCCAGCCGCGTGCGGTCACGACGACCACCTTACGAACGTGGTAAGTCTGAGGGCGTGTCCGACAGCCTGTTCGACGTGCCCGGCGATGCCGGCGGCAGCTCGGCCGCGCCGACGTCGGCTCCGCTGGCGGTACGGATGCGACCGGCGAGCCTCGACGAGGTCGTCGGTCAGGAGAATCTGCTGCGTCAGGGCTCGCCGCTGCGCCGCCTCGTCGAAGGCTCCGGCGCGGCGTCAGTGATCCTCTACGGCCCGCCCGGCACCGGTAAGACCACGCTGGCGTCGCTGGTGTCTCAGGCCACCGGACGGCGCTTCGAGGCGCTCTCGGCGCTGAGCGCCGGCGTCAAGGAAGTGCGTGCCGTCATCGACAATGCGCGCCGCGCCGCGGCGTACGGCGAGCAGACCGTGCTCTTCATCGACGAGGTGCACCGGTTCTCCAAGACTCAGCAGGACGCTCTACTCGCGGCGGTCGAGAACCGGGTCGTGCTGCTGGTGGCCGCCACCACCGAGAACCCGTCGTTCTCCGTTGTCGCGCCGCTGCTGTCACGCTCGCTGATCCTGCAGCTGCAGCCGCTGACCGCGGACAACATCCGCACCGTGGTGCTGCGGGCCATCGAGGACCCGCGCGGCTTGGGCGGCGCCGTCACCGTCGACGACGACGCCGTCGACCTGCTCGTGCAGCTGTCGGCCGGTGACGCCCGCCGCGCGCTGACCGCGCTGGAAGTCGCCGCTGAAACCGGCGAGCACGTCAGCGTAGAGACCATCGAGCAGTCGTTGGACAAGGCCGCCGTCCGCTATGACCGCGACGGCGATCAGCACTACGACGTCATCAGCGCGTTCATCAAGTCGATCCGCGGCTCCGACGTCGACGCCGCGCTGCACTATCTGGCGCGCATGCTCGTCGCGGGGGAGGACCCCCGATTCGTGGCGCGTCGGCTGATGATCCTGGCCAGTGAAGACATCGGGATGGCCGACCCGTCGGCGTTGCAGACCGCGGTCGCCGCCGCGCAGACCGTCCAATTGATCGGCATGCCCGAGGCGCAGCTGACGCTGGCGCACGCGACCGTACACCTGGCCACCGCACCGAAATCCAATGCGGTCACCACCGCGCTCGGCGCCGCGATGAACGACATCCGCAGCGGCAAGGCGGGTTTGGTGCCTGCGCACCTGCGGGACGGGCACTACGCGGGGGCGGCCAAGCTCGGCAACGCCGTCGGCTACCGTTACCCGCACGATGACCCCGACGGCGTTGTGCCGCAACAGTATCCGCCTGACGAGGTGGTGGGCGTCGACTACTATAAGCCGACCAATCACGGCGCGGAGCGCGAGATCGCCAGTCGGCTGGACAAGCTGCGGGCGATCATCAGGCGCAGGCGCTGACCCTGCAGGAGGACGACACCCCATGACCGACAAGGTCCCACCGGCACGAGTCGTACGGCTCGTCGAAAACGTGCGAAGCCAGCTGGCCCGGCTGAGCCGCCGCATGGCCCCGGCCCCGGCCCAGATGCTCGAGCTGCTGCTCGGAACGTGGGTGTCCCAGGCGATCCAGGTGGCGAGTGCTCTCGGCATCGCCGACGCGCTGGCCGATGGTCCGTTGCCGGCAGCCACCCTCGCCGAGCGCGTCGGCGCCGACCCCGACGCGGTCAACCGCTTGATGCGGGCCCTGGTCAGCCGCGGGGTGTTCCGGCGGCATCGCGACGGCCGCTACGGACTCAACGCACTCGGCGAGACGCTGCGGACCGACTCGGCGGTGTCGATGCGCGGCGCGGGACTGTTCTACGGATCCCGCCAGCAGCGCGAGCACTGGACCCATCTACTCGACGCGGTGACGACTGGCAAACCCGTCGTCGAGTCCTTGCGCGGCAAGGAATTCTTCGAATACCTGGGCGAGGACCCGGAATTCGCCGAGTTGTTCAACAACGCGATGACAAGCATCTCGGAGTTCGCGCTGCAGCCCGTGGTGGCCGGCTACGACTTCAGCCCTTACCCGACGATCGTCGACGTGGGCGGCGGGCACGGGCGGCTGCTCGCCGCGATACTGGCCGCCACCCCGACGGCCCGCGGCGTCCTCTACGACATGCCCGAGGTCGTCGCCGACGCACCCAAGTTGCTCGCCGAGTTCGGGCTCACCGACCGCGTCGAGGTACAGGGCGGCTCATTCTTCGAGTCGGTGCCCGGCGGTGGCGATGCCTACGTGATGAAGCACATCATCCACGACTGGGCCGACGAGCAAGCGCTGACGATCCTGCGCAACGTCCGGGCCGCGATCAAACCCGGCGCGACACTGCTGCTCCTCGAATTCGTCATCCCGGACCACGACGGGGATTTCATCGGCAAGTGGGTGGATCTGGAGATGCTGGTCGTCGCCGGCGGCCGGGAACGC
Source organism: Mycolicibacterium crocinum (assembly GCF_022370635.2). The sequence continues at coordinate 2,772,287 of NZ_CP092362.2, forward strand.
ACCACCGAGCAGTACCGCGAGCTGCTCGCGCAGGCCGGCTTCCGGCTGACCGGCGTGGTGGAGACCGCGGCGCCGATCAGCGTGGTGGAAGCGATACCGGTCTGACGTCGGCTCGCGCGGATTGTGCTCGCCGCCGGATACCTCGCAGCATTCCGCGCTCCATCACGAAATGCACGATGTCGAAGGCGCTCTGGCCGACGGGACCGCCACTGCCGCGGGCTACGAGCCGGGTCTGCCCGCCCTGCGGGATCAGATAGAACGCCCACGCGCCGGATGCCTTCTCGCCGCGGTGCATCCGTTGGTAGTCCGGCGGCGACATCAGCACTAGATGCGACATCGGTTCCACCTCCGCGACGACCTGTCTGGCCGAATGGCCGTAGCGCTGCGCCAGCCACACGGTGTCGCCGACCTGTAGCTCCTGCCATTGCGGGTGGATGACGTCGGCATTCCGTATCCGGGCACCGACCAGTCGTTCCAGAACGTCGTAGCTGTAGAAACCGCCGCGGTTCTCACCGATCTGCACCAGCCAGGGCCAGACCTCCTCGACCGGAGCGTCGATCGTGATGGCGCGGGTGGTGCGCGGCCCCGGCGCGACCAGACGGTCTCCGGGAAGCTCCGCGGCGACCTCGTCGGCCGTGGCTCCCCAGGCGTACATCTTCGGCCGCATCACCCAGCGGTACACCCCGGCGATACCGGCCAGCGCCATTCCCGCGGCCAGTACCGGTCTCTGCTTGCCCATGGCCGGAAAACTAGCCCCGGCCCGGATCCATGTGCAGAGACTTAAGTCACCCCTCTAGGCCATTTCCGGTACCCGCAGCCGGGCGATGGCCAGCTCGAACTCGCCGACGTCGAGCTGATCGGCACCCAGGTCCCGCAGCAGGGCGGTCCGCAGCGACCGCGCGGCGTCGCGGCTGCGTTCCATCGCGTCGTGGCTGTCGTAGGTCGTCGACACCACGACCCGGCCCGTGGAGCGATCACACATCATGCTGGTGCTGCAGAACCCGTCGAGCTGCTCGATCTCCGGCAACACGGTCGTTTTGTAGAACTCGACGGCCTGATCGAACTGGTCCGGTCTGGCCTGCAGCCATGTGGCCCGGACGCACGCGCCTTCGCCGGAGCGGTGATCGCGGTGCAGCGCCGCGATCTGCCACTCGTCCACCGATGGCGTGGCCCCGAGTACCTGCGCCGCCCGGTCGCGGAACAGCCGGACCTCCGCGGCGCTGGCCTGCATTGCCGCGCTGTTCTCCCAGGCGGTGGTGACGATGCAACGGCCGGATTCACGGTCGGTCAGAAGTGACATGCCCACACATCCGGTCATGGCCTGCAACGCCGGCATCACCTCGTCGCGGAACACCGCGATTCCGGCGTCGATGGATCCCGGGCGCGCGGCAAACGTGGTAGAGCGTGCGTGCACGGTCCACCCCCTTCGACTTCGGGGCAGCGCCCCGGTGGCGCCACCGGCACCCTTCACCTTCCTCCACCCGATATGAGGTGGCAACGGTTTCGCCGAGGTTGGCACACGTCCGTAGGCTTGGATTTTGTGGACACCGACGTGCTCGACATCGACAGCTCCCGGCGGCGGATCGTCGACCTCACCGACGAGGTGCGGTCGTTCTGCCGTGGCCGTGGTGACGGACTTCTCAACGTGTTCGTGCCGCACGCCACCGCCGGCGTCGCCGTCATCGAGACCGGGGCCGGCTCCGACGACGACCTGCTCGACACCCTCGAACGCCTGCTGCCGCGCGACGACCGCTACCGGCACGCCCACGGGTCGCCCGGGCACGGCGCCGACCACGTCATGCCAGCGATCGTCGCGCCGTCGGTGACGGTCCCGGTGGCCGACGGCACGCCGCTGCTGGGCACCTGGCAGAGCGTCGTGCTCGTCGACTTGAACCGGGACAATCCGCGCCGATCGGTCCGGCTGAGCTTCGTCGGCGGCTGAGCAGAACGCGCCCGGTAATGTAGTGCGGTCGAAGCGTCCGTCGACCCGCACCTAAGAACGCAAGGAAACCCAGTGCAGACACACGAGATCAGGAAGCGATTCCTGGATCACTTCGTGCAAGCAGGCCACACCGAGGTACCGAGTGCCTCGGTGATCCTCGACGACCCGAACCTGTTGTTCGTCAACGCGGGCATGGTGCAGTTCGTGCCGTTCTTCCTCGGGCAGCGCACCCCGCCGTACGACACGGCCACCAGCATCCAGAAATGCATCCGCACCCCCGACATCGACGAGGTGGGCATCACCACCCGCCACAACACCTTCTTCCAGATGGCGGGCAACTTCTCGTTCGGCGACTACTTCAAGCGCCGCGCGATCGAGCTGGCGTGGACACTGCTGACCAAACCGGTCGCCGAGGGCGGTTACGGGTTCGACCCGGAGCGGCTGTGGGCGACGGTCTTCTACGACGACGACGAGGCCGTGCAGCTGTGGCAGGAGGTCGCCGGTCTGCCGATCGAGCGGATCCAGCGCCGCGGCATGGCCGACAACTATTGGTCGATGGGCATCCCCGGGCCGTGTGGTCCGTGCTCGGAGATCTACTACGACCGCGGCCCCGAGTACGGCGTCGAGGGCGGCCCGGAAGCCGACGAGAACCGCTACATCGAGATCTGGAATCTCGTGTTCATGCAGAACGAGCGCGGCGAGGGCACGTCGAAGGAGGACTTCGAGATCCTCGGGCCGTTGCCTCGCAAGAACATCGACACCGGCATGGGTGTCGAGCGCATCGCCTGCCTGCTGCAGAACGTGGACAACGTCTACGAGACCGACCTGCTGCGTCCGGTCATCGATAAGGTCGCCGAATATGCACCGCGCGGATATGGCCAGGGGTCGAACGAGGACGACGTCCGCTACCGGGTGATCGCCGATCACAGCCGCACCGCGGCGATCATCATCGGCGACGGCGTCACCCCCGGTAACGAGGGCCGCGGCTACGTGCTGCGCCGGTTGCTGCGGCGCATCATCCGCGCGGCCAAGCTGCTCGGTGTCGAGCAGCCGATCATGGCCGAGCTCATGGTCACCGTCCGCGACGCGATGGGTCCGTCGTATCCGGAACTGGTCAGCGATTTCGACCGGATCCAGCGCATCGCGGTGGCCGAGGAGACCGCCTTCAACCGGACGCTGGCGTCGGGGTCGAAGCTGTTCGAAGATGCCGCTGCGGCAACGAAATCCGCGGGCAAGAGCGTGCTGGGTGGTTCGGAGGCGTTCACGCTGCACGACACCTACGGCTTCCCGATCGAGCTGACGCTGGAGATGGCCGCCGAGGCCGGCCTCAGCGTCGACGAGCTCGGCTTCCGCGAGCTGATGGCCGAACAGCGCCGCCGCGCCAAGGCCGACGCCGCGGCCCGCAAGCATGCGCACGCCGACCTCTCCGCGTTCCGTGAGCTGGTCGACGCCGGGCCGACGGAGTTCACCGGTTTCGACGAATTGACCTCTGAGGCAAGGATTCTCGGAATCTTCGTCGACGGCAAGCGGGTGCCGGTGGTGGCCCACGGCGGTCGTGAGCAGGCCGCGGAGCGCGTCGAGATCGTGCTGGATCGCACCCCGCTGTATGCCGAGTCCGGCGGGCAGATCGCCGATGCCGGGTGGATCAGCGGTACCGGTGGTGGCGGTGCGGCCAAGGCCGCGGTCACCGACGTGCAGAAGATCGCGAAAACCCTGTGGGTGCACCGCGTCAACGTCGAGTCCGGCGAGTTCGTCGAGGGCGACACCGTCACCGCGGCCGTCGACCCGGAGTGGCGTCGCGGCGCCACCCAGGGCCACTCGGGCACCCACATGGTGCATGCCGCACTGCGACAGGTGTTGGGGCCCAACGCTGTTCAGGCCGGATCGCTGAATCGTCCTGGCTATTTGCGGTTCGACTTCAACTACCAGGGCGCGTTGAGCGACGAGCAGCGCGCACAGGTCGAGGAAGTCACCAACGAGGCCGTGCAGGCCGACTTCGAGGTGCACACCTTCAACGAGAAGCTGGAGAAGGCCAAGGCGATGGGCGCCATGGCGATGTTCGGCGAGTCGTACCCGGACGAGGTCCGGGTGGTCGAGATCGGCGGTCCGTTCTCGCTGGAACTCTGCGGCGGCACCCATGTGCACAATTCGGCGCAGATCGGTCCGGTGACCATTCTGGGTGAGTCGTCGGTCGGCTCCGGTGTGCGCCGCGTGGAGGCCTACGTGGGACTGGACTCGTTCCGGCACCTGGCCAAGGAGCGCGCACTGATGGCCGGGTTGGCCACGTCGCTGAAGGTGCCGTCGGAAGAGGTGCCGGCGCGGGTGGCCAATCTCGTCGAGCGGCTCAAGGCCGCCGAGAAGGAACTCGACCGGGTTCGGCTGGCTACCGCGCGGGCCGCGGCGGCGAACGCCGCCGCAGGTGCCGAGCAGGTGGGTAAGGTCCGTCTCGTGGCGCAGCGGATGTCGGCCGGGATGAACGCCGGTGATCTGCGCTCCCTGGTCGGTGACATTCGCGGCAAGATGGGTTCCGAACCCGGTGTCGTGGTGCTCATCAGTGAAGGTGACGAGGGAACCGTTCCGTTCGTCGTCGCCACCAACCCCGCCGCACAGGACGCGGGGCTTCGCGCCAACGACCTGATCAAGCAGATTTCCTCGGCGGTCGACGGGCGGGGCGGCGGCAAGGCTGATCTGGCACAGGGATCCGGGAAGAACCCGGGCGGAATCGATGCGGCACTGGGGGCGGTTCGCGCAGAGATCGCGCGGAGCTAGCGTCAGTGCTGTCCGCACAGAACCGTGTGCCCGACCGGCCCGGCGCAGACGATCTGGGGCGGGGGCGTCGGCTCGGTGTCGACGTGGGCACGGTACGGATCGGGGTGGCGGTCAGCGACCCCGACGGCATCCTCGCCACCCCGGTGGAGACGGTGCGGCGGGAGCGGACCGGTAAGCATCTGCGGCGGCTCGCCGCGTTGGTCACCGAACACGACATCGTCGAGGTGATCGTCGGCTTGCCGCGCACGCTGGCCGACCGGGCCGGCACATCGGCGCAGGACGCGGTCGACGTGGCCGACGCGCTGGCCGAGCGGATCGCGCCGGTGCCGGTGCGGCTGGCCGACGAACGATTGACGACGGTGGTCGCGCAGCGGTCGCTGCGAGAAGCCGGTGTACGTGCCAAGTCCCAACGCGGCGTGATCGACCAGGCCGCCGCGGTGGGAATCCTGCAGGGCTGGCTCGACCAGCGCCGCAACGCGACTATCGCCGACACAGATGAGGGCGACGATGCCTGACGACTACGACGATCGTTCCGGCCCGGTCGCGGTCGGACCGCCCCGGGGCAAGATGAGCCGCCTCGAGCGGGTCCGTGCCAAGCGAAACCGCAACCGGCGCAGGGCAATCGGCGCCGGTGCTGCGGCCCTGCTGGTGGTGATCGTGATCGCTGCGGTCTACCTGGGCGCCAAGCTCTTCAGTGGGGACAGCGGGTACTCCGGCGAGGGCAAGGACGACGTCGTCATCCAGGTCCACGACGGGGACTCCACCACCCAGATCGGGCAGACGCTGCGCGACAAGAACGTCATCTCCAACATCAAGGGCTTCGTCGAGGCGGCCAAGAACAACGACGCGATCGCCGCGATCCAGCCGGGCTATTACACGGTGCGCACCGAGATGTCGGCCTCAGCGGCGGTGGATCGGCTGGCCGATCCGCACAACCGGGTGGGCAAGCTGGTCATTCCGGAGGGTCGTCAGCTCGACGACATCGCCGAGGTCGGCTCGGGCAAGGTCACCGACGGCATCTTCACGCTGATCTCCAAGTCCACCTGCGTCCCGGCGAACGGTCAGCAGAAGTGCGTGTCCGCCGAGGATCTGCGCCGGGTGGCCGAGCAGGCGCCGCCGGCGCAGTTGAACGTGCCGGAGTGGGCGACGCAACCCGTGATCGCACTGGGCAAGAACCATCGTCGGCTCGAGGGATTGATCGCGCCCGGCACGTGGAACGTCGACCCGGCCGCGTCGCCACAGGAGATCGTGGCCAAGCTGGTCGGCCAGAGCGCCGAACACTATGTGAGCGTCGGACTGCTGGATACCGCCGCGGCGATGCGCATGTCGCCGTATCAGATCCTGATCGTCGGCTCGCTGGTGCAGCGCGAGGCCAAACCCCATGACTTCGCCAAGGTCGCCCGGGTGATCTACAACCGGCTGGCCGTGCCGCAGAAACTGGAATTCGATTCGACGGTGAACTATCCGTTGGACCGCCAGGAAGTGGCCACCACCGATGCCGACCGGGCGCAGGTGACCCCGTGGAATACGTATGCGATGGAGGGTCTGCCGGCTACGCCGATCTGCTCGCCGGGCCAGGACGCGCTGGCCGCGGCTGAGCGCCCCGAGCCCGGTGACTGGCTGTACTTCGTGACCGTGGACACCGAGGGCACCACGCTGTTCACCCGGGACTACCAGCAACATTTGGCGAACATCGAGCTGGCCAAGCGCAATGGCGTGCTGGACTCCGCGCGATGAACGAAGTGAAGAGCGCAATTATGTCGGGGCCGGCACGCTAGTGACGGCGCGTAAGGCGGCAGTCCTCGGCTCGCCGGTCGCGCATTCCAAATCGCCGCTGCTGCACCTGGCGGCCTACCGGGCGCTCGGCCTGACCGACTGGACCTACGAGCGGATCGAGTGCACGGCCGCCGAATTGCCCACGCTGGTCAGGGGTTTGGGGCCCGAGTGGGTGGGGCTTTCGGTGACGATGCCGGGCAAGTTCGCGGCGCTGCAGGTCGCCGACGAGCGCACCGAACGCGCCGAGCTGGTGGGCTCGGCGAACACCCTGGTGCGCACAGATCATGGCTGGCGTGCTGACAACACCGACATCGACGGGGTGGCCGGTGCGCTGGGACACGTCCGTCATCTGCGGCGCGCGATCGTTCTGGGCTCGGGCGGGACCGCGCCCGCCGCGGTGGTGGCGTTGGCCGACCTCGGTGCCACCGAGGTCACCGTGGTCGCCCGAAGTCGCGACAAGGCCGCCCGTCTGCTGGAGTTGGGCCGAGCGGTCGACGTCACCGCGGAGTTCTGCGACCTGACCGACCCGGGGCTCCCAGCGGTGGTGGCCACCACCGACGTTCTGGTGAGCACCATCCCCGCCGACGCGGCCGCCGCCTACGCGGGGGTGTTCGCCGGGGTCCCGGTGCTGCTCGACGCGATCTACGACCCGTGGCCCACTCCACTGGCCGCATCCGTGCAGGACGCCGGGGGTGAGGTGATCAGCGGTGTGCAGATGCTGCTGAACCAGGCGTTCAGTCAGGTCGAACAATTCACAGGCCGACCGGCGCCGCGTGAGCAGATGGCGGCCGCACTGGGTTAACGTCCCGCCATGCGGGCAGGTGCGTTCGGAATCGTGCTGCTGTGGGCGGTGGCATTGACCGTGTTCGACGTCCGCCACCGGCGGCTGCCCAACGCGTTGACGCTGCCCGGGGCGGCCGCGGTTCTGGTTGGTGCGCTGGTGTGCGGCCGCGGTGTGCCCGCGCTGGCCGGAGGCCTGGGTCTGGCCGCGCTGTATCTGACTGTGCACCTCGTGATTCCGGGCGGCCTGGGCGCCGGTGACGTGAAACTGGCGCTGGGTGTGGGCGGGCTGACCGGAGCGTTCGGGCCGGATGTGTGGCTGCTGGCCGCTCTGGGCGCGCCGGTGTTGACCGCCATGCTGGCCGTCGCCGTGGTGGTGCGAGACCGGACTGCCACGGTGCCGCACGGGCCGTCGATGTGCCTGGCGAGCCTGGCTGCGGCGGCAATCGTGGTATTTTAGATGCACGTCGCAATCTGCAACAGATTGCTAGCATAGAGCGATGAAAACGCTGTACTTACGCAACGTGCCCGACGAGGTGCTGGAGCGGCTCGAACGGCTTGCGCAACGGGAGAATATGTCGGTCTCAGCTGTCGCCCTGCGCGAGCTGAGCGAAGCGTCCCGGCGTGCAGACAACCCAGCGGTGTTGGGCGCCTTGCCCGACTTGAAGATCCGGGCTGCGCTGATCCTTGCCGACGTCGCGGAAGAACGTTCGCATCGATGATCGTGGTCGACGCCTCGGCGGTGGTCACGGCATTGCTCAACGACGGGCCAGCCAGGCGGCTGATGGGAGAAGAGCGTCTACACGTTCCACACCTGATCGACTCCGAGGTAGTCAGTGCGCTGCGCCGACGCACGCTCGCAGGCGGCCTCAGTCCGGCACATGGGTGGGGTGCCATTGCGGCATGGGGGCAAATCGCTGCCACACGGTATTCGGCTATGGGGCTTCTGGATCGGATCTGGAAGTTGCGCGAAAATGTATCCGCGTATGACGCAACCTACGTCGCGCTTGCCGAAGGTCTTGGTTGTCCGTTGGTGACCCTGGACAATCGATTGGCTCGCACGGCAAAGCTTTTCGCCTGTCCGGTGACGGTCGTCCCCTCATGATTCTGGTCGACTGCCGATTTACCCCGCATCGCTGCCCGACGATGCGGCGTCGGTGAGCAATTGACGTAGCCGGTCCAGGGGATCGCCGCCGCCCAGCTGATGCGGCGGGGAGGGCTGAGCTCCCGGGCTGGGCAGCCGGTCGGGGGAGATGTCCGACAGGCCCTGGCCTGACGGACCCAATGCCGGTGGCGGCGTATCGGATTCGGCGGGCGCGACACCGGCAGGGGGTGGGGGAGGCGGTGGTGGCGGCGGCGGTGCGGCGTTGAGTTCCGGTGGCGGCGGAACCGTATGCAGCCCAGCGATCTTCGCGTTGAGCCGGGCTTCGGCCTGAGCGCGGACCGCCCGCCGGTCGGCCTGTGAATCGTCGTTGCCTGCGAAGCAGTTCGCGGGCGCCTCGGTCACGAGCCGCAGCGCGCTGCGGTAACGCTCCTCGGCCGCAGGGGTTCGGCCTGCGGCGGCCGCCACGTCACCCTGGGTTTCGCGGACCAGTTCGGCGCTCACCCGCACCGGGCACGAGGGATCGTCGGCGAGCGCACGGGCGAAGTCGGTGTCGGCCTCGTCGAGGCGACCCTCCAACACGGCGGCGAATCCCCGCGCGAACGGCGCCTTCGCGGGCTCGATCAGATTGAGCACACCGAGCCTCGACGCATCGGCGTGCAGCGCCGCGCCGTCGCCTCGGTTGAAATGCGTAACCGCCGCATCACCAATCAGCACAACCGAAATCATCTTGATCGCCGCGACCACCGCGAGCAGGACCACCGGCGCCGACCACAGCAGCAGCCGGCGGCGCAACCGCACTCGACCCGCAGTCACCGCGCCTCCCGGCGTGAGGTGCGGTTGCGCCAGAACTCCCGCACCGTCAGATAGATCTCCGGCAGCAGCGCAACGGCGGCCAGCAGTGCCAAGAACCAGTACAGCTCGACGCGGTCGGGGACCGGGGTCGACGACAGCGACGCGCTCTCCGCGCCGCTGCCCGGCTTAAGCTGCGGCAGGGCACCGGTCACCGGCTGCGTGGGCTCGCGATGCACATACTGCACGCCGAGATCGTCTGCGACTCGGCGCAAACGCGTCTCGTCGAGCGCCGAGATCGCGGGCGCGCCCGACCGGGCGTCGGACAGATACGTGACCGCACCGTCGACGTAGGCACCCGGGATCGGACCGCCGGCCGCGGTGCCGTAACCGAAGACCGCTCCGCCGGAGACCCGGTCGCCGATCTCGAAGGCGGCCTGCGGTGCCGTCGACCCACCGGCGCCCTCGCCGAGGTAGAACACCAGGTTCCGGGCGCCGGGGTATTGCTGACTGGCCTGGATGAGTTGATAGCGCAGCAGGTTCGCGGCCGCACCGGCATTCACCTGCGAGGCGGCGTCGGGTGCCACGCTGACGTAGGGCGACAAACCGGCGATGACCGCCTTGAGGCTCCAGATGTCCTCGGACAGCGGCCACGCGATGTCCGGTGCCGACGCGAACCCGATCACCGCGAACCGTGCCTTCGGGTAGGTGTCGACGATCGCGGCCATATCGTTGCGGATCCCGGACATCCGCGCTGCTCCGCCGTAGTCGGAGACGCGCGAGTCCACCGACCGGTCGACGACGAAGAACACGTTGGTGTTTGCGCCCTGGCTGGCCGCGGCAGCATCGCGGTCCCGGTGGGATTGCGCGGGGGAGTCGATACCGGGTCGCGCTGCCGCGGCGACCAGCAGGAGCAACGCCACAGTGGTTGCGCCCCAGCGCAACAGCGCCGGCCTGCGCCGGTCGCCAGGATGCGCCAGCACCGCCGACAACGTCACCGCCCGGGCGGCGACGATCACGGCGGCCAGCACCAGCAGCAGCGCCATCGGCAGCACAGGGTGCACACTCATCGCCGCACCACTACCAGGGCCACACCGAGCAGGGCGGCCGCGGCCAGGCCGATGATGAGCAGGGGGCCGGGTTCGTCGGGCAGTTGCCCGGTGATCCGCGCACCGCCGGGCAGCACCACCGGTGCGGGGTTGGCGCGGATCGCGTCGAGGTCATTGGTCAGGGTGGGATCGGATCCGCCCGGTCCCGTCGCGTGATAGCGGAAGAACCGCCCGCCGGTCCGCTGGGTGAGCGCGCCGAGTTCGGCGTCCCCGCGCTGCGCGGCATCACTGACGTCCACCCGGGCGATCGCGTTGACTTGGATGCCGGCCTTATCCGCCATCTCGGTGATGTGTTGATCGCTGAACAGTGACCGTTCGTCACCGGGCCCGAACGTGCTGGGGCCCAGATAGATCAGCGAACGTCGGTGCGTGGTCGACTCGGTGCCGAATCCCGTCATGCACAGTGCCAGGGTGTCTCGCAGGGTCGGGGCATAGTCGGTGTAATTCACCGTTTTGGCGAACTCGGCGGCCTGCTGCGCGTTCGGCGACCCGTAGTCGCCGAGCCGCTGCGCGGCGTACTGGTAGTCGCGGGTCAGCGGCAATACTCGGACCGTCGGGGAGGTCAGCCCGATCCGCTGAGCGTCGAATGTCGTTGCCTGGCGGGCGAAGTGGTTGAGGAACTGCGCGGTGGTGCCGTCGGTGACCGGCGCGCCGACGCACAGCATCACGTCCTCGGGGTGTAGCGCGTCGAATTCGCGTCCCGATCCCGACGGCCGTGCGGCGGTCAGTCCAGCGGTTAGGAACACGACGATCAGCAGCGCGATCGTCGTCACCGCCAGCACGATTTCGCGGCGACGGATCCGGGCGTACTCGGGCAGTGCGGTCAGCCGGTCGACGTGCGCGAGGGGCCGCAGTGTCCGGTCGGCCGTCGCACGACGCACCGTGATCGCCAGCACCACGCAGACGGCCAGCGCGACCACCGCGGCCACAGCGATCGGCCACCACCTCAGGTCCACGAGCGGATCAACTCCTCGGCCTGAGCACCCAGCCGGTCGGGGTCGGCGTCGGCGGCGGTGTCGAACCGGGCGTCGCGCAGCGCGGCGATCAGCGGTGCGGCCGGCGCCAGCGTCCCCGCGGCGATCTCGTCGACGTGCAGGTACTGTGCCCGCACCCCGGTCGTCTGATGCAGGAAGCTGCGGACGGTGTGACTCATCTCGTCGTAGGCCTGCGCGTCGGACAGTTCGCCGCGGCGCCTGCGGTCGGTGATACGCCGGATGCTGCCCGCGAAGCGCCGCCGCGTCAGCCGGGCATGCAGATCGCCAAGCGCGGGCAGCGCCCGAAGCCGGGCATTCGGCAGCGTTGCCACGAAAACGGCTACATACCAACCGATGACAAGGAGCAGCAGCACCACAGCGAGCCACAGCCACCACGACGAGTACGCGGTGGGCCCGCTGACGAACCGCAGCAGGTCACCCGGCACGGGCGAACACCTCCGCCATTGCGGTGAGCCGGGGCCGGATCTCGTCGCTGCGGCCGATCGTCGTGAACGGGATCGCGTGTGCGGTCAGGAACGCCTCGAGGCGGGCTCGCCGACGATGTTCAGCGCGGCGGTACGCCGCCTCGACCCGGCGGCCCAGCCGAGTCCGGCTGGGCACCACCGCACCGGTCGCCACGTCGTAGCCGTCGCTGTCACCGCTGACCGCAGGCATATCGGACACACAAGCCCACAGCATGTCGTGTCGGGCCGCCAGCCGGCCGGTGACCTCATCGAGCCCGGCGGTGACGTCCGGTTCGTCGGACACCACGACGACCAGCATGCGCCGCCGGTAATGCGTTGCCACGTAGCGCAATTGGGCCTCGATGTCGCTGGGCCCGGGACTGGTCGTGATGTGCCGGTAGAAATGGGCGAGCATGCCTTCGATGTGCGTCTCGCCGCGACCCGCCCGGATGCTGGCACAGCCCCTGGCGTCGCCGTACACCATCCCGATCTCATCGGAACGGCCGAGTGTGATCAACCCGAAGGCACCCAGAATCGCCTCGGCCACATCGCGTTTGACTTCTCCGCCGGCCGCCAGTGCGGTCATGTTCCGGCCGGCGTCGGCGACCAGAAGGATCTTGTGATGTTTCTCGGACACGAAGCGCTTGATCAACACCGTGCCCGACCGCGCGGTGGCCTTCCAGTCGATATCACGAACGTCGTCGCCCGGCACGTACGGCCGCAGGTCGTCGAATTCCATACTGCGGGTGTGCAACAGGGCGTAGCGGCCACCTTCGAGAAGGCGGCGGGTGTCAGTGCCGAAGAACCGTTTGGCCCGGCTGAGATGGGCAGTCATGCCTCTAGGGCACTCGCACCGCGTGCAGGATGGCGTCGATCACCGTGTCGGAGGTGATTCCGGACGCCGCCGCCTCGAAGCCCAGGATCAGCCGGTGCCGCAGGATGCGGTGGGCGAGTTTGGCAATGTCGTCGGGGATGACATGCCCGCGCCCGGACAGCACGGCCAGCGCCCGGGCGGCCCGGCAGAACGCGATCGTGGCGCGGGGGCTGGCGCCGTACTCGACGAGCCGGGCCAGCTTGGGGTCCAGATACACCTGCGGGTTGCGGCTGACGGCAACCAGTTCACTGGCGTAGCGCATCAGCGCCGGATCCATCTGTACTGAGCGCACCACCTGCTGCAGAGTGCGGATGTCGTCGAGTCCCACCACCGCGCCGCGGCGATGGTCCCTGTCGAACAGCCCGGCGTCCATGCGGTGGATCATCTCGACCTCTTCGGCCACCGACGGGTAGGCCACGACGTCTTTGAGCATGAACCGGTCGGTCTGGGCCTCCGACAGCGGATAGGTGCCCTCCTGATCGACGGGGTTCTGGGTGGCGACCACGAGGAACGGCTCGGGAATGGGATAGACGGTGCCGGCGATCGTGGTCTGCCGTTCCTCCATCGCCTCGAGCATCGCGCTCTGCGTTTTGGCGCTGGAGCGGTTGATCTCGTCGAGCAGCACGATGTTGGTGTGCACCGGGCCGAGCTGGGTGACGAAACGGTTGGTCGCGGCCTCGTACACCTGGGTGCCGATGATGTCGCTGGGCAGCAGGTCCGGGGTGCACTGGATGCGGTGGAAGCCGCCGTGGATGGAGTCGGCGATCACCCGCGCGGCGGTGGTCTTGGCCAGCCCCGGCACGCTCTCGATCAGCACGTGGCCGCCGGCGGCGAGTCCGATCAGCAGCGATTCCCGCAGGTTGTCCTGGCCGACCACGGTCGCGGAGAACGCGGCCGACACCGCGTCCACGGTGCGGCGGGCCTGGTCGAGAGAGCGCGAATCGGTATGCAGTCGTGCGGTGGTCATCGAGTCCTTTGGGTTTATGCGATACGGGTGTCGTCATCCGCCGGGGCCGCCAGTGGCTCGCCGAACGGGAAGTCGTCGTCACCGTATTCATCCCCTTCGGACCCGGCCTCCGTTACGTCGGCTGTGTCACTGTCAGCGATGTCGGGAGCGAAGTTCTCCGGCGTCAAGATCGGCACGATGTCGGATACCCCCTCGTTGTGTTGGTCTCGCCGCACGTCGCGGATGAGCAGCAACAATCCGGCCAGTGCCAACACGATGACAGCGACTGCGGCCCACACGCTGCCGCTGATGAGGGCCACCAGGAACATCACGCAGCCAGCTGCGGCGACGATGACCGCGTTGCGCATGATGTCCTCCTGCGTGGCGGGTTACCCGCTGCTTGCGCGGCGAACACCCCGGCGCCGGGAAAGCAGATTGGGTCTGCCGTGGCCGACATGGGAAGATGGGACGCGTGTTGCGATGGACGACTGCCGGTGAATCTCATGGCCGCGCGCTGGTAGCCGTGGTCGAAGGCATGGTCGCCGGTGTGCGCGTGACATCCGCCGACATCGCCGAGCAGCTGGCTCGTCGCCGGCTGGGCTACGGCCGCGGCGCCCGGATGAAGTTCGAGCAGGACCAGGTCACCGTGCTGGCCGGCGTCCGCCACGGCGAGACGCTGGGCGGTCCGATCGCCATCGAAATCGGCAACACCGAGTGGCCCAAATGGGAGACCGTGATGGCCTCCGACCCGGTCGACGCCGAAGATCTGGATGTCGCGCGCAACGCGCCCCTGACCCGCCCGCGGCCCGGCCACGCCGACTTCGCAGGCATGCTCAAGTACGGGTTCGACGACGCCCGCCCGGTCCTGGAGCGGGCCAGCGCCCGGGAGACCGCGGCCCGCGTCGCGGCGGGAACCGTCGCCCGGTCCTTCCTGCGACAAGCGCTCGGCGTCGAGGTGCTCTCGCACGTCATCTCGATCGGCGCGTCGAACCCCTACGACGGACCGCCGCCGGCCGCCGACGACCTGGCCCGCATCGACGAGAGCCCGGTCCGGGCGTCCGACAAGGACGCCGAGGCCGACATGATCGACCAGATCGAGGCCGCCAAACGTGACGGCGACACCCTGGGCGGCATCGTCGAGGTCGTCGTGCACGGCCTGCCGATCGGGCTGGGGTCCTTCACCAGCGGCGACAACCGGCTTGACAGCCAGCTCGCCGGCGCGGTGATGGGCATCCAGGCCATCAAGGGCGTCGAGATCGGCGACGGCTTCGAGACGGCGCGCCGCCGTGGCAGCCAGGCGCACGACGAGATGTACCCCGGCCCCGACGGCGTGGTGCGCTCCACCAACCGGGCCGGCGGCCTCGAAGGCGGGATGACCAACGGTCTGCCGCTGCGGGTGCGGGCGGCGATGAAGCCGATTTCCACCGTGCCGCGCGCACTGGCCACCGTCGACATGGCCACCGGCGACGAGGCCGTCGCCATCCACCAGCGTTCCGACGTGTGCGCGGTGCCCGCGGCGGGCGTCGTGGTCGAAACGATGGTCGCCCTGGTGCTGGCCCGCGCGGTGCTGCAGAAGTTCGGCGGTGACTCGCTGGCGGAGACTCGCCGCAACGTCGAGAGCTACCTGCAGGCGGTCACTGAGCGGATGCCGTCGGAGTCGCCAGTTCGGGCGTCGGGGTAGCGCGATGGCGCCGAAAGCCGTGCTGATCGGACTGCCCGGCTCCGGGAAGTCCACCATCGGGCGGCGGTTGGCCAAGGCGATGGGTGTGGCGATGCTGGACACCGACGCCGCCATCGAGGAGAAGACCGGGCGCACCGTCGCTGACATCTTCGCCAACGAAGGCGAAAAGGAATTCCGTCGCATCGAGGAAGAGGTCATCCGCGACGCGCTGGCCACCCACGACGGTGTCCTGTCGCTTGGCGGCGGCGCGGTCACCACACCCGGGGTGCGCGACGCGCTGGCCGGCCACACGGTGGTGTTCCTGGAAATCAGCGCGGCCGAAGGTGTGCGCCGGACCAGTGGCAGCACCGTGCGCCCGCTGCTGGCCGGGCCTGACCACGCCGAGAAGTACCGAACGCTGATGAACGAGCGGGTGCCGCTCTACCGGCGGGTCGCGACGATCAGGATCAACACCAACCGACGCAATCCCGGTGCGGTTGTGCGCCATATCATTTCGCGGCTGGAGAATCCGCAACCGCCGCGCCGGCGCAGGCCGCCGTGGCGCCGCTCGTCATCGACGTCCGAGAAGAGTTCTGCCCCACCATCTCCCACTGAGCCAGTGGAGTCCACCCCGGTCACGCCCGCCACCCCGGCGGCGATGGCCGCCCGCCGCGCCGGAGTTCGCAAATGACAGAGTACTCATCGCCGGTGACCATCGAGGTCGCCGTCGATCCGCCCTACCCGGTGATTGTGGGAACCGGCCTGCTCGGTGAACTCGGCGAGTTGCTCTGTGGCCGGCACAAGGTGGCGATCCTGCACCAACCCACGCTGGCCCAGACCGCCGAGGTGATCCGCGCGCATCTGGCGGACAACGGCGTCGACGCCCACCGTATCGAGATTCCCGACGCCGAGGCAGGCAAGGACCTGCCGGTCGTCGGGTTCATCTGGGAAGTGTTGGGCCGCATCGGAATCGGTCGCAAGGACGCACTGGTCAGTCTCGGCGGCGGTGCGGCGACGGACGTGGCCGGCTTTGCCGCCGCGACCTGGCTGCGCGGTGTCGACATCGTGCACGTGCCGACCACGCTGCTGGCGATGGTTGACGCCGCCGTCGGCGGCAAGACCGGAATCAACACCGAGGCGGGTAAGAACCTGGTCGGCTCCTTCCATCAGCCCGCGGGTGTCCTGGTCGACCTGGCGATGCTGGAGACGTTGCCGCACAACGAGCTCGTCGCCGGGATGGCCGAGATCGTCAAGGCCGGCTTCATCGCCGACCCGAAGATTCTGGACCTCATCGAGGCCGACCCGCAGGCCGCCGTCGACCCCTCGGGCGACGTGCTGCCGGAACTGATCCGTCGGGCCATCGCCGTCAAGGCGGAGGTGGTGGCCGCCGACGAGAAAGAGTCGGCGCTGCGCGAAATCCTCAACTACGGACACACATTGGGCCACGCCATCGAACGCCGCGAGCGCTACCAGTGGCGCCACGGCGCGGCGGTGTCGGTGGGGCTGGTGTTCGCCGCGGAACTCGGCCGGCTCGCCGGGCGGCTCGACGACGAGACCGCCGCCCGCCACCGCACGGTGCTGACCGCGCTGGGCCTGCCGGTGAGCTACGACGCCGACGCGCTGCCCGAACTCGTCGACAGCATGGCCGGCGACAAGAAGACCCGCTCGGGAGTGCTGCGATTCGTGGTGCTCGACGGCCTGGCAAAGCCGGGTCGCCTGGAAGGTCCGGATCCGGCACTGCTGGCGGCGGCGTACGCGGAGGTGGCTCGATGACAACGGTTTTGGTGCTCAACGGCCCGAACCTGGACCGGCTCGGCCGGCGCGAGCCCGAGATCTACGGCAGCACAACCTACGACGACCTCGTCACGCTGGTCGAAACCCAGGCCACCGAACTGGGGATGACCGCGGTGGTCCGTCAATCCAACAGCGAAGGTCAGCTGATCGACTGGCTGCACGCCGCCGCCGACGCCGGCGACCCGGTGATCCTCAACGCCGGCGCGCTGACCCACACCTCGATCGCGCTGCGCGACGCGTGCGCCGAGCTCAAGGCCCCGCTGATCGAAGTGCACATCTCCAATGTTCATGCGCGAGAAGAGTTTCGGCACCACTCCTATCTGAGTGGAGTCGCGACCGGCGTGATCGTCGGGCTGGGTATCCAGGGCTACCTGCTGGCGCTGCGCTACCTGGCCACCCCGGAAACGACGCTCGACCAGCCGTGAACAACCGGATGACGCTGGGCCGGGCCAGCGTCACGCGAGTCCTCGAAACGCAGATCCAGATGCGGACATCGCTGTTCGCCGACACCCCGGCGCAGGCCTGGACCGACAATGCCGATCTGCTGGAACCGGACTTCTGGGACCGCGACGCCGAGCAGTGGCGCATCGCGATGCAGTCGTGGGTGGTGGAGGTCGACGGTCTGATCGTCGTGGTCGACACCGGCGTGGGCAACGACCGCGAGCGGCCGCACATGCCGCCTCTGGACCACTTGTCGACCGACTTTCTCACCGCCTTCGCCGCGGTCGGCTTCGACCCGGCGGACGTCGACATCGTGGTCAACACCCACCTGCACACCGACCACGTCGGCTGGAACACCCAACTCGTCGACGGGCGATGGGTGCCGACGTTTCCCAACGCCCGCTACGTGATGCCCGAAGCCGACCACCGTTTCTTCGGCCCCGGCGGCGACGGCGAGAACGACGGTATGCGAACAGTGTTGGCCGACAGCGTGATTCCGGTGACCGAACAGACCCAGCTGTGGTCGGATGACCTGCAGCTCAGCGCGTCGCTGCGGTTACGTCCGGCGGCCGGACACACGCCGGGCTCGTCGGTGCTGTGGCTCGACGCGGGCAGCCCCGCGGTGTTCGTCGGCGACCTGACACACTGCCCGATCCAGATCCGGCGGCCCGACGATGCGTGCGCGTTCGACGTCGACGCCGCCGCTGCCCGCGGAACCCGCAGGCGGGTGTTCACCGAGGCGGCGCAGGCCCATGCCACTGTCTTTCCCGCGCACTACCCGGGGCACGGGGGTCCGGTGATCGTGGCGCGCGACAACGAGTTCGACGTCAGCGCCTGGGCAGGGCTCGACGCGATCTAACTCGGGGCGATGCGTCGAGCGTGCAGCTTGATGCTGATTTCTCGAAGGATTTCGACGCCAGCCCGCACGCTCGGGGGGCAGATCAGGACTTGTCGGACTTGCCCGTCATGTCGATCTGCTCGGTCGGCTCGTCGCGCTCGGCGGTGGCCACCGGCGAGGTGTGCGCTCGGTGGCGGCGGACTCGTTGTGCCCGAGACCCGCGATGGGTCCCGTCCGGTCGTCCTCACGCGCGGCGTCGAACACGTCCCCGGTGCTGCCGTCCTCGCGGCGACGTTCCTGCGGCGGGCGCTTGCGGTCGACCAGGAAGCGGCCGAGCGCGACGGCGGCGATCGCGGGCACGAACACCATCAGCGCGGTGAACGCCGCGAAGGTGGTGATCTCGCTGATCAGCCCTTCGGCGTACACGTTCTTGTAGAACAGCGAAATGATCCAGGTGACCAGTCCGCTGAGGATGCCGGCGACGAGTCCGGCCAGCAGCCAGGTCATCGCCAGATCGCGACGGCGGTCCGGGTCGGGCTGGGCGTTGGCGTCGGCGCGCCCGTCGATCAGGCCCCACAGGAACGACGCGATACCGAACAGCACGACCAGCACGATGCTGATCAGTCCCGCCTTGGTCTCGTAGATGTTGATCAGCGTGCCTTGCACGATACGAACGATCACCATGCCGGCAGCGAACGCCAGGCCGCGCAACAACCACGTAGTCATGAGTGATGAGCGTAGCGAGTACCGTCAGCGAACGTGACACATTCCCAACGTCGGGACCGGCTGGCCGCCAAGCTGGCGGCCGACGGATTGGACGCCATCCTGATCAGTGACCTGGTCAACGTGCGTTACCTGTCGGGTTTCAGCGGGTCGAACGCGGCGCTACTGGTGTTCGCCGGCGACACGCCCGACGTGTTGGCCACCGATTCTCGCTATCGGACGCAGGCCGCGCAGCAGGCGCCGGACCTGGAAACCGTGATCGAACGCGCCTGCGGACGCCACCTGGTCGGCCGCGCGGTGGCCGACGGGGCCCGCCGGATCGGCTTCGAAAGCCACGTCGTCACCGTCGACGGGTTCGACGTGCTGGCCCGCGAGGTAGACGACCAGCCGGCAGCCGAGCTGGTCCGCACCTCCGGCCGGGTCGAAGCGCTGCGCGAGATCAAAGATGCCGGTGAGCTCGCGCTGCTGCGGCTGGCCTGCGAGGCCGCCGACGCGGCGCTGTCGGTGCTGGTCAGCAGCGACGGGCTGCGGCCCGGGCGCACCGAGAAGGAGGTCGGTCGGCAGCTCGAGGCGCTGATGCTCGAGCACGGCGCGGACGGCCCGTCGTTCGAGACCATCGTGGCCACCGGCGCCAACTCGGCGATCCCGCACCACCGGCCGGCCGACGCGGTGCTGGCCGCCGGTGACTTCGTCAAGATCGACTTCGGCGCACTGGTCGGCGGCTACCACTCGGACATGACCCGCACTTTCGTGCTGGGCACGGCGGCGGACTGGCAGCGCGAGATCTACCAGCTGGTCGCCGCGGCGCAGCGGGCAGGCCGGGAGGCACTGGACGTCGGCGCGGAACTGCGTGACGTGGACGGCGCGGCCCGGCAGGTGATCGTCGACGCCGGATATGGCGAGTTCTTCGGCCACGGCCTGGGGCATGGCGTCGGATTGCAGATCCACGAAGCACCGGGAATCAACTCCGCTGCCGCCGGTACACTGCTTGCTGGCTCCGTGGTGACCGTGGAACCCGGTGTCTACCTGCCCGACCGTGGCGGTGTCCGCATCGAGGACACCCTGGTCGTCGGCGACCGGAGCGAACTGCTGACCCGGTTCCCCAAGGAACTGGCTGTCCTGACCTAGGAGAACGACCGACTGTGGCATCCACTGCCGACTTCAAGAACGGCCTCGTGCTGAACATCGACGGCCAGCTCTGGCAGATCATCGAGTTTCAGCACGTCAAACCGGGTAAGGGCCCGGCGTTCGTGCGCACCAAGCTCAAGAACATCCTCTCCGGCAAGGTCGTCGACAAGACGTACAACGCCGGGGTGAAGGTGGAGACGGCGACCGTCGACCGGCGCGACGCCACCTACCTCTACCGCGACGGTTCGGATTTCGTGTTTATGGACTCCGAGGACTTCGAGCAGCACCCGCTGCCCGAGGCGTTGGTCGGTCGCATGGCCGGCTTCCTGCTCGAGGGCATGCCGGTGCAGATCGCGTTCAACGAGGGGTCGCCGCTGTACCTGGAGCTGCCGGTGACGGTCGAGCTCGAGGTCAGCCACACCGAGCCCGGCCTGCAGGGCGACCGGTCCAGCGCGGGCACCAAGCCCGCGACCCTGGAGACCGGGGCCGAGATCCAGGTGCCGCTGTTCATCAACACCGGCGACAAGCTCAAGGTCGATTCCCGCGACGGCAGCTACCTGGGGCGTGTGAACGCCTGATATGGCCGACCGCAAGGCCGACAAGGGTCGGCATCAGGCGCGCAAGCGCGCCGTCGACCTGCTGTTCGAGGCCGAGGCCCGCGGCCTGACGCCGGCCGAGGTGGCCGATGCGCGCATCGCGCTGGCCGAGGCTAACTCCGAGGTGTCGGCGCTGAATCCGTATACGGTTACCGTCGCCCGCGGTGTCACGACGAACTCGGCCCATATCGACGAGTTGATCACCTCGCACCTGCAGGGCTGGACGCTGGAGCGGCTGCCCGCGGTGGACCGGGCGATCTTGCGGGTGGCGGTCTGGGAGTTGCTGCACGCCGAGGACGTTCCGGAGCCGGTGGCCGTCGACGAGGCGGTCGAGCTGGCCAAGGAGCTGTCGACCGATGAGTCGCCGGGCTTTGTCAACGGGGTGCTGGGCCAGGTGATGCTGGTGACCCCCCAGATCCGTGCGGCCGCCGCCGCGGTCCGGGGCGCGACGCCCGAGGCGTAATCTCCCCGGCATGGACGCCGAGGAGCACTTCGCGACCCTGGCCGCGGTCTGGGACGAGCACGCGGAAGCCATGGACGCCGCGATGGGCGAGCACGGCTGGGCGGCACGGGCTGCGCTGGCCGCCGCTCCGGGCGAACGGGTCATCGACGTGGGTTGCGGGGCCGGGCTTTCTGCGGTCGCGCTGGGCGCCGACGGCTGGGTGGCCGCGGTGGACGTGGCGGCCGAGATGGTGGCCGCCGCCGCTCGGCGCATGTCGGCGGCCGGTGTGCACGGGGTGGCGGTAACCGCCGACGCCGGGACCGCCGACCTGGTCGAGGTGGCCGGTGCCGGGGTGCCGTTCGACGCCGTGCACGCGCGGTTCGGCTTGATGTTCTTCGACGATCCAGAGTCGGCTCTGCGCAACATCTTTCGAGCGCTGCGCCCCGGTGGCCGACTGGCCGCGTCGGTGTGGCAGCAGCTGCTCGACAATCTTTGGATGGTGCTGACGACCGCGACGGCAATGCCGATCCTCGGTGCGCAACGGCCGCCCTTGCCCGAACCCGGCCAACCCGGGCCGTTCTCGATGGCCGACCCCGATGCGACCACCGCGCTGCTGACCGGGGCGGGCTTCGTCGACGTGGCGATCCGCCCGGTCGACGCGCCCTTCCTGTTCGAGGGTGACGGTCGCGCCGCGGCGGAGCGGGTACTGAGCGCCGGGCCACTCGGACCGGCGTTCCTGGCGGCCGACGCGATCACACGCCGGGAGGCGGTCGCCGGCGTGGTCGCCGCACTGGACCAATACCGTAGTCCGACCGGCTATCTGGTCCCGGCCGCGTCCTGGTGTGTGACGGCGCGGCGACCCTGATGCCGGGTGCGTCAGGCGGTCGGCTGAGTGCGACCGACTGGGTGGAGGCCGGCTTCTCGCTGCTGGCCACCGACGGTGTCAAGGCGCTGACCGTCGGGCGGCTGTGCGAGCGCGTCGGTGCGACCAAGGGCAGCTTCTACTGGCACTTCGCCGACATCGGCGCCTACCGGCGGGCAATGGCCGACACCTGGGCCGAGGTGAACGACACCGACCGCGCCGAGTTCGCCGGGCTTGCCGAACTGCCCCCGCGGGAGCGGCTCGCCCGGATGATGAGAGCCCTTCTCGGTCAACGGCATTGGATGCTGGAGCGGGCTATGCGCGAGTGGGCGCGTACCGACGCCGACATCGCCGCGGCGGTGTCGGCCTCCGACCGGCGGGTGCGCCGCGCGGTGCGGCAGGCCTACCTCGACGACGGCTTCAGCGCCGCCGACGCCGACGTCCGAGCCGACGCGACGTTCGCGGCCGGCGTGGGATTCCTGCACCTGTCCGCGACCGCCCCCGGCCCGAAAGCCGCAGCGCAGCAACAACGTTTCCTCGACATCATGCTGCGGCACTAAGAACCATACCAAAAGGTATGGTAGCGTCGGCTGATGATCAGCGACGACTTCGTGGCACGTCTGGCGCAGCGCGCGGCCGAGGCCGAAGAGTTGCGCCGCCTCCCGGACGCCACCATCGCCGACTTCCGTGCCAGCGGCCTGGCCCGGCTGCTGTTGCCGGCCCGCTACGGCGGTGAGCAGGCGCCGTTCCCCGCGATTTTGGAACCGGTGCGGCGGATGGCGCACGGCTGCGCGTCCAGCGCCTGGACGTTGGGTTTCTACACGCTGCACAACTGGATGCTGGCACTGTTCGGCGAGCGGGCGCAGGACGAGGTGTTCGCCGGCGGCCCGGTGCTGTGTCCGGCGCCGTTGGCGCCGAACGGCCGCGGCGTCCCGGTCGACGGCGGGGTGCGATTGTCCGGGCGATGGTCGTGGGCCACCGGGATCATGGCCGCCGACTGGGTGATGGTGGGCGCGCTATGCGGGCCCGATGACGGGATGTATCCCGCGCTGGTTCTGCTGCCTGCCGACGATGTTGCGGTGCAGGATGTGTGGCACACCGACGGAATGCGGGGGACTGGATCCCACGACGTTCTGGTGAACGACGTCTTCGTGCCCGAGCACCGGCTGGTCGGGGTGATCGACGTGTACGGCGGCACTGCTCCGGGTGCCGCGCTGCACGACGCGAGCGCCTACCGCTGGCCGATGGTCCCCGCGCTGGCACTGCTCGCGGCGATGCCGGCGCTGGGTGCGGCCGAGGCCGTCGCCGACGGGTTCGCCACCCGCCTCGGCGAACGGGTGCTGGCCTACTCGGGCGTCGCGCAGAAGCAGCAGCCTGCCGCGCAGATCCGCCTCGGCGACGCCCGGGTGCGGCTGCGCGCCCTGCACGGACTGCTGAGCGACACCGTCGAGACGATCGAGGGCATGGTCGACGAGGGTGCCCGGATACCGCGCGCCGTGCGTGCCCAGGCCCGGGTCGCGGCCGCGCACATCGTGCACGAATCCCGCGCCGTCGTCGCCGACCTTCTCGAATCATCCGGTGCCAGTGCGCATTTCCTGCACAATCCGCTGCAACGCGCCAAGCGCGACATCGACGTCATCTCCGGCCACGTGGTGTTCGACTACGACGTCAGCCGCGAACTCGCCGGTGCGTGCGAAATCGGAGCGCCGGTCTCGCCGATCGCGATGGTCTAGAGAGCCTAGAGACCGAGCGCACCGTAGGTGCGGCGGACGAACTTCGGCTGTACCGACTGCAGCTTGGCCAGCGAGGTGTTGCCTGCCACCGCGGCGGCCGGTGCGCTCAGGTTCGGATAGTTCTGGATCAGGTAGATCAGGATCAGGTCGTTGGCAGGGTCGGCCTGCCACCATGTGCCGTAGGCGCCGGGCCAGCTGAAGGTGCCCAACCCGCCGGGGCCGTACAACTGCGCGGATTTCGCCGGATCGGTGACCACCGAGAGGTTCAGACCGAAGCCGCGGCCCATCCAGAACGGCAGGCCGAGGAACGGGAACTTCTTCTGCTCCTCGGTCAGCCGGTCGGCGCGCATCAGCCGCACCGACTCCTCGGAGAGGACCCGCACCCCGTCGACGGTGCCGCCGCCCAGCAGCATCCGGGCGAACCGCAGGTAATCATCGACGGTCGTCACCAGACTCGCACCGCCCTGGCAGAAGCGGGGTTCGGTGACCGGTATCGGGCCCATCGCGTCGTGCTGCAGGCCGGACTCCTCGTCGAGGCGATACATCGTGGCCGCCCGGGCGCGTTTGTCGGGGGAGATGAAGAACCCGGTGTCGGGCATCCCGAGTGGTTCGAAGATCCGCTCGGTGAGCACGGCCTGCAGGGACTTGCCTTCGATCCGGGACAGGACGATGCCCAGGACGTCGGTGGCGTGGCTGTAGGTGAGCCGCTCGCCGGGCTGGTGCACCAGCGGCAGCTGCGCGACCTCGGCCAGCCAGTGGTCCTGGTCCTGGCGGAACGAGACCCGGCCGTAGGCGCGGCTGATCGGACCGGTCACCGAGAACACATAGGCCAGCCCGCTGCGGTGAGTCATCAGGTCGTCGATCGTGATCGGCCGGCGCGCAGGCACCGTCTGATCCAGCGGACCGGTCGGATTCACCAGCACCTGCAGGTCGGCCAGCTCCGGCAGCCAGCGGGTGACGGGATCGGACAGTGTGAGCTTGCCCTCCTCGAGCAGGCTCATCGCCGCCGCCACCGTCACCGGCTTGGTCATCGAGGCGACCCGGAAGATCGTGTCCCGCTGCATGGGTAGTCCGGCTTCGACGTCGCGATAGCCGATCTCGTTGACCTGCAACAGATTTCCACGTTGCCACGCGAGAGTGACGGCTCCGGCCAGCACTCCGGTGTCGACTGCCTGCACGACGGAGGTGCGGTTGTCACCGAGATTCACCGTCAGGATTCTACTGACCGGCGTGTTTCGCGATCGTTGGCGTTCACCTGTTAAGCTGCCCCGCAGTTCGACATCCTTTAACGATCCGTCCAGAGAGGCGGAGAAGGAGGTCCGGAAAGCTCGTGGGCTCTACCGACCGCGAATTGATGTCCGATGCGGACGTCGCTCGAACCGTTTCCCGCATCGCCCATCAGATCATCGAGAAAACCGCTCTCGACGGCCCCGATGCACCCCGCGTCATCCTCCTCGGCATCCCCACCCGTGGCGTCACCCTGGCCAACCGGCTGGCCGGCAAGATCCACGAATTCGCGGGCGTCACCGTCGAGCGCGGCGGTCTGGACATCACGCTCTACCGCGACGACCTGGACTTCAAACCGCCCCGCGCGCTCGAAGAGACCTCGATCCCGGCGGGCGGCATCGACGGCGCGCTGGTGATCCTCGTCGACGATGTGCTCTACACCGGCCGGTCGGTGCGCTCCGCACTCGACGCGTTGCGCGACATCGGCAGGCCCAAGGTCGTGCAACTGGCGGTCCTCGTCGACCGCGGCCACCGCGAGCTGCCGCTCCGCGCCGACTACGTCGGAAAGAACGTACCCACCTCGCGCAGCGAGAACGTGAAGGTGAGGTTGATCGAGGACGACGGCGTGGAAGGTATCTGGATCGCACCGCAGGGAGGGCCCGCCAGATGACGATCAGACATCTGCTCTCGGCGGGGGACCTGACCCGCGACGAGGCCACCGCGATCCTCGACGACGCCGACCGGTTCCGGCAGGCGCTGCTCGGCCGCGAGGTCAAGAAGCTGCCGACGCTGCGCGGACGCACGATCATCACGATGTTCTACGAGAACTCCACCCGCACCCGGGTGTCGTTCGAGGTGGCCGGTAAGTGGATGAGCGCCGACGTGATCAACGTCAGCGCCTCGGGCTCCTCGGTGGCCAAAGGAGAATCCCTGCGTGACACCGCGCTGACGCTGCGCGCGGCCGGCGCCGATGCCCTGATCATCCGGCACCCGGCCTCCGGGGCGGCGCAGCAACTGGCGGAGTGGACACTGGAACCCGACGGCACCGGGCCGTGCGTCATCAACGCTGGTGACGGCACTCACGAGCACCCCACCCAGGCGCTGCTGGACGCGCTGACGCTGCGCCAGCGCCTCGGCGACATCGAGGGCCGCCGCGTGGTGATCGTCGGCGACATCCTGCACAGTCGGGTGGCGCGGTCGAACGTGTCGCTGCTGGCGACGCTCGGCGCCGAGGTGGTGCTGGTGTCGCCGCCCACGCTGCTGCCGGTGGGGGTGGCCGACTGGCCGGTGACGGTGTCGCACGATCTCGACGCCGAACTGCCCGCCGCCGACGCGGTGATGATGCTGCGGGTACAGGCCGAACGGATGAACGGCGGATTCTTCCCCTCCGAGCGGGAGTACTCCATCCGGTACGGGCTGTCCGATCGCAGGCAGGCCGTACTTCCCGGACATGCGGTAGTGCTGCACCCCGGCCCGATGCTGCGCGGCATGGAGATCTCCTACGCGGTGGCAGATTCGACGCAATCGGCTGTGCTGCAACAGGTTTCCAACGGTGTGCACGTCCGGATGGCGGTGCTCTTCCATCTGCTGGTCGGCACGGACGAGGCGGTGTCGGTATGAGCGTGGTGATCCGCGGTGTGCGGCTCTACGGCGAGGGTGATGAGGTCGACGTGCTGGTCGCCGACGGGCAGATCGCCGAGATCGGACCCAAGCTTGCGGTGCCCGATGACGCCGACGTGATCGACGCCACCGGACAGGTGTTGCTGCCAGGGTTCGTCGACCTGCACACCCATCTGCGCGAGCCTGGCCGCGAATACGCCGAGGATATCGAAACCGGCTCGGCCGCAGCCGCTCTGGGTGGCTACACCGCGGTGTTCGCGATGGCCAACACCGATCCGGTGGCCGACAGCCCGGTGGTGACCGACCACGTGTGGCGCCGCGGTCAGCAGGTCGGCCTGGTCGACGTGCACCCGGTCGGCGCGGTGACGGTGGGGCTGGAAGGCAAGCAGCTCACCGAGATGGGCCTGATGGCCGCCGGTGTGGCGCAGGTGAAGATGTTCTCCGACGACGGCATTTGCGTGCACGACCCGCTGGTGATGCGCCGCGCACTGGAGTACGCCACCGGCCTCGGTGTGCTGATCGCCCAGCACGCCGAGGAGCCGCGGCTGACGGTCGGCGCTGTTGCGCACGAGGGCCCCAACGCCGCGCGGCTCGGGCTGGCCGGCTGGCCGCGGGCCGCCGAGGAGTCGATCGTCGCCCGCGACGCCCTGCTGGCCCGCGACGCCGGTGCCCGTGTGCACATCTGTCATGCCTCGACCGCCGGAACCGTCGAGCTGATCAAATGGGCCAAGGGACAGGGCATTTCGATCACCGCCGAGGTGACTCCACATCATCTGCTGCTCGACGACACCCGGCTGGCCACCTACGACGGCGTGAACCGGGTGAACCCGCCGCTGCGCGAGGCCACCGATGCCCAGGCCCTGCGACAGGCGCTGGCCGATGGAGTGCTGGACTGCGTGGCCACCGATCACGCGCCGCACGCCGAGCACGAGAAGTGCTGCGAGTTCACCCGGGCGCGGCCCGGCATGCTCGGGCTTCAGACCGCGCTGTCGGTGGTCGTCGAGACGATGGTGCAGACCGGTCTGCTGGATTGGCGCGGTGTCGCGCGGGTGATGAGCGAAAACCCGGCCCGCATCGTCGGGTTGGACGATCAGGGCCGCCCGTTGGAGGTGGGCGAGCCGGCCAACCTCGTCGTCGTCGACCCCGACGCCACCTGGGTGGTCGACGGCACCGAGCTGGCCAGCCGCTCGGCCAACACCCCGTTCGCGGCGATGACGTTGCCCGCGACGGTCACTGCCACGCTGCTGCGCGGAATCGTGACGGCGCGGGATGGGAAGAGCCCCGCATGAATACCGGTACGGCGATCGGCTCGTTCGTCTTCGCGTTCGTGATCGTCGTCATCATCGGCGTGCTGATCGGCCGGATGCTGCGCGGCTGGAAGCAGCGGGCCCGTCGGCAACACGACCTGCTGGGCGAACTGCCCGCGCTGCCCGATCTGCTCGGTTCGGCCACCGTCGCGCCGACTCGGGGCCTCTATGTGGGCAGCACGCTGGCGCCAAATTGGCTGGAACGCATCGCCGCCGGCGACCTAGGCTATCGGTCGAAGGCGGTGTTGACCCGCTATCCCGAGGGCATCCTGCTCGAGCGTTCCGGCGCGACCCCGATCTGGATCCCGCAGGATGCCATCACCGCCATCCGTACCGAGCGCGGACTGGCCGGGAAAGTCATTCCCGGTGGCCGGAACAAAACCGATTCGCCGGCAGGCATTTTGGCGATCCGGTGGCGGCTGCCGTCAGGCACTGAGATTGATACGGGTTTTCGCGGTGACGACCGCCGCGACTACGCCCGGTGGACGACAACAGGAGAAGCAGCGTGACGGGTAAAGCCCATCTGGTGTTGGAGGACGGGCGGGTCTACACCGGCACCGAGTTCGGCGCCGTCGGAGAGACTCTCGGCGAGGCGGTGTTCTCCACCGGGATGTCCGGCTATCAGGAGACGTTGACCGACCCCAGCTACCACCGGCAGATCGTGGTGGCCACCGCCCCGCAGATCGGCAACACCGGCTGGAACCACGAGGACGCCGAAAGCCGTGGCGACAAGATCTGGGTGGCGGGCTACGTCGTGCGCGACCCGTCGCCGCGCGCGTCGAACTGGCGGGCCACCGGCACCCTGGACGACGAACTCAAGCGGCAGGGCATCGTCGGGATTGCCGGCATCGACACCCGTGCGGTGGTGCGCCACCTGCGCAGCCAGGGCTCGATGAAGGCCGGGGTGTTCTCCGGCTCCGCGCTCGGCGACACCGACGAGTTGCTGAGCCGGGTGCGCAACCAGCCCTCGATGCTGGGCGCCGACCTGGCCGGCCAGGTATCCACCGACGCCGTCTACACCGTGGAAGCCGAAGGGGCGCAACGGTTCACCGTCGCGGCAATCGACCTCGGCATCAAAACCAACACTCCACGCAACTTCGCCATGCGGGGCATAGCGACCCATGTGCTGCCCGCCAACGCGACGTTCGAGCAGATCCTCGACCTGCGCCCGGACGGGGTGTTCCTGTCCAACGGCCCCGGGGATCCGGCGACCGCCGACCACATCGTCGGGGTCACCCGTGAGGTGCTCGACGCCGGGATCCCGCTGTTCGGCATCTGCTTCGGCAACCAGATCCTGGGCCGGGCGCTGGGCCGTTCCACCTACAAGATGGTGTTCGGCCACCGCGGCATCAACGTGCCCGTGATCGACCATCAGACCGGCACCGTCGCGATCACCGCCCAGAACCACGGCTTCGCGTTGGAAGGCGAAGCGGGCGAGGTCTTCGACACCGACTTCGGCCAGGCCATCGTCAGTCACACCTGCGCCAACGACGGTGTCGTCGAGGGCATCAAACTCGTTGACGGACGGGCCTTCTCGGTGCAATACCACCCGGAGGCTGCGGCCGGCCCACATGATGCGAACTACCTGTTCGACCAATTCATCGACCTGATGGCGGGGGAGAAGTAGATGCCACGTCGCGACGACCTCAAGCATGTCCTGGTCATCGGATCCGGTCCGATCCTGATCGGGCAGGCCGCCGAGTTCGACTACTCCGGCACCCAGGCCTGCCGCGTCCTGCGCGCCGAGGGACTTGAGGTGACGCTGATCAACTCGAACCCGGCGACGATCATGACCGACCCGGAGTACGCCGACCACACCTACGTCGAGCCGATCACCCCGGCCTTCGTCGAGAAGGTGATCGCCCAGCAGGCCGCGCGCGGCAACAAGATCGACGCCGTGCTGGCCACCCTGGGCGGGCAGACCGCGCTGAACACCGCCGTCGCGCTCTACGAAAATGGTGTGCTCGAGCGCTACAACGTCGAGATGATCGGCGCCGACTTCGACGCGATCCAGCGCGGTGAGGACCGGCAGCGGTTCAAGGATATCGTCGCCAAAGTCGGTGGCGAGTCGGCGAAGTCGCGGGTTTGCTACACCATGGAGGAGGTCCGGGACACCGTCGCCGAGCTCGGCCTGCCGGTGGTCGTGCGGCCCTCGTTCACGATGGGCGGCCTTGGCTCGGGCATGGCGTACTCGGTCGAGGATGTCGAACGGATGGCCGGTGACGGGCTCGCCGCGTCGCCCACCGCCAACGTGCTGATCGAGGAATCCATCTACGGCTGGAAGGAATTCGAGCTCGAGCTGATGCGCGACCACCACGACAACGTGGTGGTGGTGTGCTCGATCGAGAACTTCGATCCGATGGGTGTGCACACCGGCGACTCGGTGACCGTCGCCCCGGCGATGACGCTGACCGACCGCGAGTACCAGGTCATGCGGGATCTCGGCATCGCGATCCTGCGCGAGGTCGGCGTCGACACCGGCGGCTGCAACATCCAGTTCGCGGTGGACCCGAAAGACGGCCGGCTCATCGTGATCGAGATGAACCCCCGGGTGTCGCGATCCAGCGCGCTGGCGTCGAAGGCCACCGGCTTCCCGATCGCCAAGATCGCCGCCAAGCTCGCGATCGGCTACACGCTCGACGAGATCGTCAACGACATCACCAAGGAAACCCCGGCCTGCTTCGAGCCGACGCTGGACTACGTGGTGGTCAAGGC
This sequence comes from Mycolicibacterium crocinum, assembly GCF_022370635.2. Next base: position 2,802,901 of record NZ_CP092362.2, read on the forward strand.
GCCGCGGTTCGCATTCGAGAAGTTCCCCGGCGCCGACCCCACGCTGACCACGACGATGAAGTCCGTCGGCGAGGCAATGTCGTTGGGCCGCAACTTCATCGAAGCGCTCGGCAAGGTCATGCGCTCGCTGGAGACCACCCGCGCCGGCTTCTGGACCGGCCGCGACGACGACGGCTCGGTGACGGACGTACTGGACCGGCTGCGCACCCCGACCGAGGGGCGGCTCTACGACATCGAGCTGGCGCTGCGCCTGGGCGCCAGTGTGGAAGACACCGCGGCGGCCTCCGGCGTCGACCCGTGGTTCGTCGAGCAGATCTCCGGGCTGGTGGCGCTGCGCCAGGAACTGCTCGATGCCCCGGTCCTCGACGAGGACCTGCTGCGCCGGGCCAAGCACAGTGGACTGTCGGATCGCCAGATCTCTTCGCTGCGTACCGAATTGGCCGGGGAAGCCGGGGTCCGCGCGCTGCGGCAGCGGCTCGGCATCCACCCGGTGTTCAAGACTGTCGACACCTGCGCCGCGGAGTTCGAGGCCAAGACCCCGTACCACTACTCCAGCTACGAGCTGGACCCCGCCGCTGAGACCGAGGTGGCCCCGCAGACCGAGCGGCCGAAGGTGCTGATCCTCGGTTCCGGGCCGAACCGCATCGGGCAGGGCATCGAGTTCGACTACAGCTGCGTGCACGCCGCGACCACGCTCAGCGAGGCCGGCTTCGAGACCGTGATGGTCAACTGCAACCCCGAGACGGTGTCCACCGACTACGACACCGCCGACCGGCTCTACTTCGAGCCGCTCACCTTCGAGGACGTGCTCGAGGTGTACCACGCCGAATCGCAGTCCGGGCAGGGCGGACCGGGTGTAGTCGGAGTGATCGTGCAGCTCGGCGGGCAGACGCCGCTGGGGCTGGCGCAGCGGCTGGCCGACGCCGGCGTGCCGATCGTGGGCACCCGGCCCGAGGCCATCGACCTGGCTGAGGACCGTGGCCGCTTCGGGCAGGTGCTGCACAACGCAGGCCTGCCCGCACCGAAGTTCGGCACCGCCACCAGCTTCGAGCAGGCCCGCGAGATCGCCGCCCGCATCGGCTATCCGGTGCTGGTGCGACCGTCGTATGTGCTCGGTGGGCGCGGCATGGAGATCGTCTACGACGAGAAGACGCTGCACGGCTACATCACCCGCGCCACCCAGCTCTCGCCCGAACACCCCGTGCTGGTCGACCGGTTCCTCGAGGACGCCATCGAGATCGACGTCGACGCGCTGTGCGACGGCACCGAGGTCTACATCGGCGGCGTGATGGAGCACATCGAGGAGGCCGGCATCCACTCCGGCGACTCGGCGTGCGCGCTGCCGCCGGTGACGCTGGGCCGCAGCGACATCGAGGCCGTGCGGCGGGCCACCGAGGCCATCGCGCACGGCGTCGGGGTGGTCGGGCTGCTCAATGTGCAGTACGCACTCAAGGACGACGTCCTCTATGTCCTGGAGGCCAACCCGCGGGCCAGCCGCACCGTGCCGTTCGTTTCCAAGGCGACCGCAGTGCCCCTGGCCAAGGCGTGTGCACGAGTCATGCTGGGCGCCAGCATTTCTCAGCTACGCGCCGAAGGGGTACTGGCCGCCACTGGCGACGGTGCGACGCCCGCGCCGAATGCGCCGATCGCGGTGAAGGAGGCGGTGCTGCCATTCCACCGCTTCCGCAAGGCCGACGGCTCCGGCATCGACTCGCTGCTCGGGCCGGAGATGAAGTCCACCGGCGAGGTGATGGGTATCGACCGCGACTTCGGCAGCGCGTTCGCCAAGAGTCAGACCGCCGCATACGGCTCGCTGCCCAGCACCGGCACGATTTTCGTCTCGGTGGCCAACCGGGACAAACGCTCGCTGGTGTTCCCGGTGAAGCGGCTGGCCGACCTCGGCTTCCGGGTGCTGGCCACCGAGGGCACCGCGGAGATGTTGCGCCGCAACGGGATTCCCTGCGACGTCGTGCGCAAGCATTTCGAGGAGCCCGGCGACGGCCGCCCGGCGATGTCCGCGGTGGACGCGATCGTCGCCGGTGACGTGAACATGGTGATCAACACCCCGTACGGCAACTCCGGGCCGCGCATCGATGGTTACGAGATCCGGTCGGCCGCGGTGTCGATGAACGTTCCGTGCATCACCACCGTGCAGGGCGCCTCGGCGGCCGTGCAGGGAATCGAGGCCGGCATCCGCGGCGATATCGACGTGCGCTCGCTGCAGGAACTGCACGCCGCTCTCGGTCATGACTGAGGCGTTCGGCGTCCGGCTGGCTGCGGCCATCGCCGAGCGTGGTCCGCTGTGCCTGGGCATCGACCCGCACCCGGAACTGCTGCGTGCCTGGGATCTGCCGGTCAGTGCCGACGGTCTGGCCCGGTTCAGCGAGATCTGCGTGCAGGCCTACGCCGGCTTCGCGATCGTCAAGCCGCAGGTGGCGTTCTTCGAGGCTTACGGCTCGGCGGGTTTCGCGGTGCTCGAAACCACTACGGCCGCACTGCGAGAAGCCGGCGTGCTGGTGCTCGCCGACGCCAAGCGCGGCGACATCGGGTCGACAATGGCGGCCTATGCCCAGGCGTGGGCCGGTGACGGACCACTGGCCGCCGACGCCGTCACCGCGTCGCCGTATCTCGGATTCGGCTCGCTGCAGCCACTTTTGGAGCTCGCCGCCGCAAACGGGCGGGGAGTGTTCGTATTGGCGGCGACATCCAATCCGGAAGGCGCATCGGTCCAGCGGGCAGTAGCGGGGGAGCGGACCGTCGCGCAATCGATCGTCGACGACGCCGCCGCGATCAATCGGGCCTATCCCGCCCGGCCGGGTTCGGTCGGCGTCGTCGTCGGCGCCACGTTGGACGTGGTGCCCGATCTCAGCGGGCTCGGTGGACCGGTGCTGGTGCCCGGGGTCGGTGCCCAGGGTGGGCGCCCCGAGGCGCTCGGTGGTCTCGGGGGCGCCCGGCCCGGCCAACTGCTGCCCGCGGTGTCCCGCGAGGTATTGCGTGCAGGCCCGGATGTCGCCGCGATCCGGGCGGCAGCCGAGCGACTGCGCGACGCGGTCGCCTACCTCGGGTAGCTCACAGCGGGATCCACACCCCGAAGAGCCAGAACCCCCAAGCCTGATAGCCCTGGTCGAACACCGGGCTCACCCAGTTGCCGTTGTAGTTGAACGGCTGGTGATCCCATCTCCCCTGGTCGATGCCGCGCCAGCCCAGGTCGGGCGGCGGCGGCCCGGGACGCCAGCCGCGGTCGTCGTCGCCGCGCCATTGCGGCCCGCCAGGCCCGTCACCAGGGCCGCCGCGCCAGTCGGCCGGACCAGGACCACGGCGGTCGCCTCCCGGTCCGTTAGGCCCGCGCTGGCCCGGTCCCTGGCAGCCCTGGAATCCGCACTGGCCTGGGCCGGGGCCGGGATCGGCCAGGGCAGGAGCCGCCCCCACCGTCAGTCCCGCGATAGTGATCCCGGCCGCCAACGCGGCAACCCGGGTCGAATGAGTGATGGACATGGCACGTCCCTTCGAGGTTCGAACAACTCGGCTGAACCCCCGACATTGGCCACGTTAGGTAGTGGGGCTATGCAAAATCTTTTGCCCAGCTGTGCGTGCGCTAAGTGGTCGCTCAGGGTCGCTTCGACACGCCCGACACGCCGCGACCTGCCTGTGAGGTGAAATTTGGCCCGGCCGCACCCGGGTGGCGCGACGGGAGGTCACGGGCGAATCACGCATGCCAGCTGAACATGCAGGTAGGACGGCATTTTCCGAACTGATCGCGAAGATCCGCGCGTCGCCGCCGGGGCTGCGGACGGCTGTCCCGACAGGTGTCCGGACAACATGATCTTGGGCCATATCCTGCGGCTTTGCACCGGTAAGCAGGGGGTGGGGTTAGATTTCGTCAGAGAGCGTGGGTACGGTCGCTGTCGCTGGCTGAAGTACCCGGCCCAGGCAAAACAATGATGGTGATGAGACGGAGGAACCCGTGGCCCTTCCCCAGTTGACCGACGAGCAGCGCGCAGCCGCGTTGGAGAAGGCTGCTGCCGCGCGTCGCGCACGAGCTGAGCTCAAGGATCGGCTCAAGCGTGGTGGCACCAACCTCAAGCAGGTGCTCAAGGACGCTGAGACCGACGAGGTCCTCGGCAAGATGAAGGTTTCCGCGCTGCTGGAAGCCCTGCCCAAGGTTGGCAAGGTCAAGGCGCAGGAAATCATGACCGAGCTGGAGATCGCCCCGACGCGCCGCCTGCGTGGCCTCGGCGATCGGCAGCGCAAGGCACTGCTGGAAAAGTTCGACTTCACCGCCTAGGTGGACGCCGGCGGAGGGCCGGACAGCGCGGGCGATTCGCCCGACCACCGCGGCTATGGCCGAGTGGTGGTGCTGTCCGGGCCATCGGCGGTAGGAAAGTCGACGGTCGTCCGCCGCCTGCGCGAGCAGCTGCCCGACCTGCACTTCAGTGTGTCGGCCACCACCCGGGCCCCGCGCCCGGGTGAGGTGGACGGCGTCGACTACCACTTCGTCACAGCCGAGCAGTTCCAGCACCTGATCGACCGCGGTGACCTGCTCGAATGGGCAGACATCCACGGCGGCCTCCACCGATCCGGCACGCTGGCCGCGCCGGTGGCCGAGGCCGCGGCGGCGGGACATCCGGTGCTGATCGAGGTCGACCTGGCCGGCGCCGAGGCCGTCAAACGGGCGATGCCCGAGGCTTTGTCGGTGTTCCTCGCACCGCCCAGCTGGGAGGCGCTCGAGCAGCGGCTGGCCGGCCGGGGCACCGAAACCCACGAGCAAGTTGAGCGTCGCCTGGCCACCGCCCGTGCTGAGCTCGCAGCTCAGGACCGGTTCGACGTCGTCGTCGTGAACAGTCAATTGGAGTCGGCCTGCGCCGAATTGGTATCCTTGCTGGTGGGCTCGAGAAATTTGGACAGCTGAAGGCCCCAAAGCCGGCGTGAGACGTCGATAACCCGCCGCACACACCGAATCAGACACATACATCCGCCAGGAAGAAGTTCTACGTGACGCAAGCCAGCACGGATCACTACGATCCGGCCCCGGGTGCCGCAACCGCCTATGACACGCCCTTGGGCATCACCAACCCGCCCATCGACGAGTTGCTGGACCGGGTGTCGAGCAAGTACGCGCTGGTGATCTACGCGGCCAAGCGCGCCCGCCAGATCAACGACTACTACAACCAGCTCGGCGACGGCATCCTCGAATACGTCGGCCCGCTGGTCGAGCCTGGCCTGCAGGAGAAGCCGCTGTCGATCTCGATGCGCGAGATCCACGGTGACCTGCTCGAGCACACCGAAGGCGAGTAGCCCACCAGCCGGGGCTCATTGATGAACCGCAAGCGGATCATCGTCGGCGTCGCCGGGGGCATCGCCGCGTACAAGGCGTGCTCGGTCATCCGCCAGCTCAGCGAGGCCGGCCACGAGGTCCGCGTCATCCCCACCGAATCGGCATTGCGATTCGTCGGCGCCGCGACCTTCGAGGCGCTGTCCGGGCATCCTGTCCGCACCGGCGTGTTCGAAGACGTCGATGAAGTCCCGCACGTCCGGCTCGGCCAGGAAGCCGACCTCGTCGTCGTCGCGCCGGCCACCGCCGACCTGCTGGCCCGCGCCGTCGCCGGCCGCGCCGACGATCTGCTGACCGCGACGCTGCTGACGGCCCGCTGCCCGGTGCTGTTCGCGCCGGCCATGCACACCGAGATGTGGCTGCACCCGGCCACCGTCGCCAACGTCGAGACGCTGCGCACTCGCGGTGCGGTCGTGCTCGAACCGGCTTCCGGGCGCCTCACCGGCGCTGACACCGGCCCCGGGCGGCTGCCCGAGCCGGAAGAAATCACCACCTTCGCCGAGCTGCTGCTGGCCCGATCCGACGCGATGCCCTTCGACCTGAGCGGTGTCAAGCTGCTGGTGAGCGCGGGCGGCACCCGCGAGGCGATCGATCCGGTGCGCTTCATCGGCAACCGCAGCTCCGGCAAGCAGGGCTACGCGGTTGCCCGCGTCGCCGCTCAGCGCGGTGCCGACGTCACGTTGATCGCCGGCAACACCGCCGGACTCGCCGACCCGGCCGGAGTGCACGTCCTGCACATCACCTCCGCCGAGCAGCTGCACGAGGCGGTCACCAAGCACGCGCCGGATGCGCACGTGCTCGTGATGGCCGCCGCCGTCGCCGATTTCCGGCCCGCGCATGTGGCGACCAGCAAGATCAAGAAGAAGCCCGACGTCACCGAGGGGCCGACGATCGAACTGGTACGCACCGAGGACGTGCTGGCCGGGGCGGTCCGGCAGCGCACCGACGGGCAGCTGCCCAATATGCGGGCCATCGTCGGCTTCGCCGCCGAGACCGGTGACGCCAACGGGGATGTGCTGTTCCACGCCCGGGCCAAGCTGGCCCGCAAGGGCTGTGATCTCCTCGTCGTCAACGCGGTCGGCGAGGGTCGGGCGTTCGAAGTCGACAACAACGACGGATGGTTGCTGGGCGCCGACGGCACCGAGTCCGCGTTGGAACACGGGTCCAAGACGTTGATGGCAAGTCGTATCGTGGACGCGATCGCGACTCTCCTACGGCGCGAGGCCTAGCTTCGCAATAAGAAGAAAAAGTGCGCATAAGCCTTGCGCGGAACGTACCGTGCCGGTTTGGTCTGTCAGGGGCGGAGATACGATTCGCCGAACTAAGTTTTTTGAAAGGAATGACACTGTGAGCGCAGGTCGGCTGTTTACCAGCGAGTCGGTCACCGAGGGACACCCCGACAAGATCTGTGATGCCATCAGCGATTCGATCCTCGACTCGCTGCTCGCTGCGGACCCGAAGTCGCGCGTCGCGGTGGAAACCGCCGTCACCACCGGACAGGTGCACGTGATCGGCGAGGTGACGACGTTGGCCAAGGAAGCGTTCGCCGACATCAACGACACCGTCCGCAAGCGGATCCTGGACATCGGCTACGACTCCTCGGAGAAGGGCTTCGACGGCGAGACCGCAGGCGTCAACATCGGTATCGGCCGCCAGTCACCCGACATCGCCCAGGGTGTGGACACCGCCCACGAGACCCGCGTCGAGGGTGCCGGCGACCCGCTCGACCTGCAGGGCGCCGGCGACCAGGGGCTGATGTTCGGCTACGCCATCAAGGACACCCCGGAGCTCATGCCGCTGCCGATCGCCCTGGCGCACCGGCTGGCCCGCCGTCTGACCGAGGTGCGCAAGAGCGGCGTGCTGGACTACCTGCGCCCGGACGGCAAGACCCAGGTGACCGTCCAGTACGACGGCACCACCCCGGTGCGGCTGGACACCGTCGTGCTCTCCACGCAGCACGCGGCAGGCATCGACCTCGAAGGCACTCTCGCACCGGACATCCGCGAGAAGGTCGTCAACACCGTGCTGGCCGATCTGGGCCACGACACGATGGACACCTCGGACTTCCGCCTGCTGGTGAACCCGACCGGCACGTTCGTCGTCGGCGGTCCGATGGGTGACGCCGGCCTGACCGGCCGCAAGATCATCGTCGACACCTACGGCGGCTGGGCCCGCCACGGTGGCGGTGCGTTCTCCGGCAAGGACCCGTCAAAGGTGGATCGCTCGGCCGCGTACGCGATGCGTTGGGTGGCCAAGAACGTCGTCGCCGCCGGCCTGGCCGAGCGCGTCGAGGTGCAGGTCGCCTACGCCATCGGCAAGGCCGCGCCGGTGGGGCTGTTCGTCGAGACCTTCGGCTCGGAGACCGTCGACCCGGCCCGCATCGAGAAGGCCATCACCGCCGTGTTCGACCTGCGGCCGGGCGCGATCGTGCGCGACCTGGACCTGCTGCGACCGATCTACGCGCCGACCGCGGCGTACGGCCACTTCGGCCGGACCGACGTCGACCTGCCGTGGGAGCGGCTCGACAAGGTCGACGACCTGAAGAACTCGGTCTAGCCGCCCGACCCAATCTCTGCGCCCAAACCGACGTTTGGCAGGCGAAATGCGAGACCACGCCTGTAAAACGTCGGTTTCGGCGTATGCATCTCACAAACGCCGACGCCGGAACGTCTACGTGATGTGAGAGCCAAACCGCCATTCGAGACCGTGGTGCGTGACCACGGCGGCAGCGTCTTTCGGGTCTGCTGCGCGATCGTGGGAGCGCACGACGCCGACGATGCCTGGTCGGAAACATTTCTGGCGGCGCTGAAGGCCTACCCCGACCTCGCCGCGGACGCCAACCTCGAGGCCTGGCTGGTCACGATCGCGCACCACAAATCCGTCGACATCACCCGGGCCCGCGCTCGGCGGCCCGTCCCGACGGACACGGTCCCTGAGTGTCCGGGCCCCCGCACGGCCGACTTCGACGACCTCACTGCAGCGGTCGAGGAATTGCCGCCCAAACAGAAGCACGCCGTGGCCTACCACTATCTCGCCGGCCTGCCCTACTCCGAGGTCGCCGGCATCCTCGGTGGCACTGCGGCCGCCGCCCGCCGCGCCGCCAGTGACGGCATCGCCACACTTCGACGTACCTACCTCGACATGAGAGGAGACACCCCATGACCGACGACAGCGACGCCATCATTCGCGATCTGGAGCGAATCACGCAGCCCGCCCCCGGGAAGCTGGCCGACTTGCATCAGCGGCTGGCCGCGGCGGCCCAGCGCGAGGGTGTGCTCGACATCGCCTACCGCGTGATCGACAGCCCGGTCGGGCCGCTCCTGCTGGCCGCCACGGAACACGGACTGCTGCGCGTCGCCTACCTCCGCGAGGACCACGACGCGGTGCTGGCGCAACTGGCCGAAAAGATAAGCCCCAGAATCCTTTACGCGGCAGACCGACTGGACCCGGCGGCACGCGAACTCGACGAGTACTTCGCCCGGACGCGCCGCAGCTTCGATCTGCGGCTGGACTGGCGGCTGGCCGACGGGTTCCGCAGCACCGTGCTGCACCACCTGCCCGAGATCGGCTACGGCCAGACCGCCAGTTACGCCACCGTCGCCGCGTTGGCGGGTAGTCCCAAAGCGGTCCGGGCTGTGGGAACGGCGTGTGCGAAAAACCCTCTGCCCGTTGTTGTTCCGTGCCACCGTGTGGTGCGCAGCGATGGCGCGATGGGCGGTTACCTGGGCGGGCCGGACGCCAAGCGCCTGCTGCTCGATCTGGAGGCTGCGTGATGACCGGCGTCGCGTACGACCAACGCGTCGCCGCCACCGACTGGGACGCGGTCGCCACCGAACTGGAAACTCTCGGTGGCGCACTGACCGGCCCGCTGCTCAGCCCCGGCGAGACCGCGGAACTGGCGGCGATCTATCCGGAGGACAACCGGTTCCGGTCCACCATCGACATGGCCCGCTACCGCTTCGGCGAAGGTCAGTACCGGTACTTCGCCCGGCCGTACCCGCAGGCGGTGGCCGAACTCAAGCACGCGCTGTATCCGCGGCTGCTGCCGATCGCCCGGGATTGGTGGCGCAAACTGCGTCGCGACCCGCCCTGGCCCGACAGCCTCGACGAGTGGCTGGACATCTGCCATCGCGCCGGGCAGACCAGAACCACCGCGCTGATGCTCAAGTACACGGCCGGTGGATGGTGTGCCCTGCACCAGGATCTCTACGGCGAGTTGGTCTTTCCGCTACAGGTCGTCATCAATCTGACCCGGCCGGACATTGATTACACCGGAGGTGAATTTCTGCTGTACGAGCAGCGTCCGCGCGCCCAGTCCCGCGGTACGGCGATCTCCATACCGCACGGGCACGGGCTGGTGATCACCACCCGCGAGCGGCCGGTGCTGTCCAAGCGTGGCTGGGCGGCCGGCCCGGTCCGTCACGGGGTGTCCACTCTGCACACCGGATCGCGCATGACGCTCGGGCTGATCTTCCACGACGCGTCGTGACCAAGGCATACACCCTGAATGCTGCTGACGGTCAACAGTATTCGAGCCCGACGCCGGGGCGTCTCGGTGGGCACCGGCGGGCCAGGATCTACGGACGTCTGGACTGTCCGTCGGCGCTGCGGGCGATCGCGGCCGGCCAGTATGTGACGCACCGGGTGTTCTTCGCTGACGAGCCGACGGCCGTCGCGGCGGGTTATCGGCCCTGCGCGGTGTGCATGACCGAGGCCTATCGCCGGTGGAAGTCACACCGCTGAGTTCTGTCCGACTCATCGCCGAGATCGACGTTGTGCAGGCGTCATCTCGCGCTTTGTCTGCCAATCGTCGGTTTGGGCGAGGGCGTCAGATGACGAAGCCGCCGTCGACGTTCCACGTGACGCCGGTGACGTAACTGGCCTCCGGTGACGCCAAATAGGCGACCGCACTGGCGATATCGCGCGGCTGGCCGTAGCGACCGACCGCGATGAAGGGTCGAACCTGATCGGAGAACCCGCCCACTTCGGGGTTCATGTCGGTCGCCACCGGCCCGGGCTGAATGGTGTTGATCGTGATGCCGCGCGGCCCGAGCTCGCGAACCAGGCCGCGGGTCAGACCGGCGACCGCAGCCTTCGTCAGCGCGTACACGGCCAACCCGTTCATCGGTACCCGATCGGCGTTGACGCTGCCGATGGTGTGATGATGCGTCCGCCCTCGCCCAGATGCGGGACCGCACGCTGGATGGCGGCGTACACGCCGCGTACGTTGACCGCGAGGAGCCGGTCGAACTCCTCGAGTGAGAACTCCTCGATGGTCCCGGCCAGCGCAATGCCGGCGTTGTTGACCAGGATGTCCAGGCCGCCGAGGCTCGCGACCGTCTCGTCGATCGCCGCCGCGACGGCGTCGGCGTCGGCGCTGTCGGCCTGGATGGCGACAACCTTGCCTCCGGCGGCGACGAGTTCGTCGGCCAATGCCTGTGCCGTCTGCGCGGAGGATTGATAGGTGAACGCCACCGCGGCACCGTCGGCGACCAGACGTCGCACGATCTCGGCGCCGATCCCGCGCGAACCGCCGGTGACCAGCGCACGCCGGCCGGCCAGGGGAGTGGTCATCGAGTTCCTCCGTTGCTCAAGGGTTGGATTGCCAACTGTCACAAGCCAACGAGGACCGAAATCATTCCTCAGTGGTCGTCGCGGGTACGGCCAGCCGGGTGGGCGTCGACCGCCCGCGCAGCGTGACCTCGTCGTCGAGTTTCCAGAAGCGTTGCTCGGCGGCGTCGGCAGCTTCGAGCGCGGGACCCGAGGCGAGCAGTCCGGCGCCGGTCTTCTTCGCCATCTCGCACAGCCGGGACGCCTCGTGCACGGGGTCGCCGATGACGGTGTATTCGAACCGATGATGCGACCCGATATTGCCGGCCACCACGATGCCTGCGGCCACCCCGATGCCCACCGAGATCTCGGGCACCTCGCGGCGCAGGCGCTCGGCGATCGCCCGGGCGGCGGCGAGCGCGTTGGTGGCGGGCTGCTCCTGGGCCACCGGCGCGCCGAACACCGCCAGCGCGCCGTCGCCTTCGAACTTGTTGATCAGGCCGTCGCAGCGCTCGACCTCGTCGACCACGACACCGAAGAACTTGTTGAGCAGTTCGACGACCTGCACCGGCGGCCGGCTGCCCACGACCTGTGTCGATCCGACTATGTCGACGAATAACACTGCGGCCCAACATTCTTCGCCGCCGAGGTTGATGTTGCGTTTCTCCGCAGCCAAGGCGACGTCGCGTCCGACATGGCGGCCGAACAGGTCCCGCACGCGGTCGCGCTCGTGCAGGCCCTCGACCATCGTGTTGAAACCGCGCTGCAACTCGCCGAGTTCGGTGCCGTCGAAGACCACCACATGCGCGTCGAGGTCACCGTCTTCGACGCGCTGCATCGCGGCGCGCACCACCTGCACCGGCGTGGCGATCAACCACGACGCGATCAGGATCAGGATGAAGCCGAATATCGCTGCGGCACCGGCCAAGAGCAGCACGGCGAACGCCAACTGGGTGACCGTCATGTTGCGAAGGGTCAGGGTGAAGCCCGCCGCCAAAGCGATTCCCGCGACCGGCACGCAGGATCCCAGCACCCACGCCATGATCGTGCGACCCAGCACTCCCGGGCCGCCCCGATGCTCGGGCTTACCGCTTTCGAGGGCCTGCGCAGCCACCGGCCGCAGCGCGAATTCGGTAAAGAAGTAGCAGCTGGCCGACACCACGATCCCGCTGAACGTGATCCCGAACAACATCTTCGGGATGTATCCGGTGTCGACTAAGCCGAACAGGGTGGTCAGCAACGCCGCGCCAACACCCCACAGCACCAACGGGATAACGGTCAGCCGCCACGGGGCGCTGAAGGTGTTGCGCAGGTCGCGCGGCGTCGGATCGCGGTCCTCGATCGCCCAGCGCAGTGCGTCGAGGACGCGACGGGTGGCCCAGATCCAGCCGATGATCACCGCGACCCCGACATAGACCGGGGCCACGATGGTGATGATCGGCCGTGCGCGGCCCTCGAAGATATTGGGCACCGGGATGGCGAAGGTGATCACCGACATCGCGACCGCGACGCCGATGAGGTTGGCCACCACCACGAACACCGTGAGGATGATCTGAATACGGATGCGCCGACGGCGCTGGCTCTCCGAGACGCGGCCCAACAGCCAGGAGCCGTACTCCGGCGTGGCCGGTGCCTGGGCGCTCTGCTGGGTGAGCCACTCCAGGACTCGATGCGTGCGTTGTAGCGGCATCAAACAGTCAGCCCGGCCGTCGAGTCACGGCCGGGCTGTACTGATGAGCGGAGGCGATCAGCCGACGAACTGGTCGAACGCCCACTGGTACTGCGGCGGGATGACCTGGACGCCGCACTGCTTCTGCAGGGTGCCCAGCGGGGCCAGCAGTGCGGTGAACTCCTGGTACTCCTGCGGGTTGGACTGGGCGTAGGCCTGCAGGGTGGCACTGGCCTGAGCGCGCGGCTGCAGCGCCGCGGTCATCAGCATCCGCTGTCCGTCCGGGTGGCTGTTGAGGTAGCCCTGGATCGCGCCCTGCGACTGGGCGACCTGGGCATCGACGGCAGGCTTGCTGCAGTCCGGTGCGGCGACGGCGGCCGGTGCGGCGATGACGGCCGAGGCCAAACCTGCCGCGACAGCGCCGAGACAGAAGCCGAGCGTGCGCCGGGTTCCGGCGGCTTCAGCGATCTTCATGGGGTTGATCCTCCCGATTGTGGCGATTGGTGCCATTCTGGCCTGTCCGGACGGTCCCGACAAGGTTTGCTGCTAGCCGTGCGTTTTCGTCCGCTCAGACGTGCAACGCTGCGCGCAGAGCGGCTAATCCACGGTCGGTCGCCTCGGTGGCGGCCGGTACCACCCCGGCGTAACCGAGGTAGCCGTGCACCAGTGTGTCGGCCAAATGCAGGTCGACTGTTACACCTGAGGCGCTCAGTAACTCGGCGTAACGGGCGCCGTCGTCGCGCAACGGGTCGTGACCGGCGACGGCGATGTAGGCCGGCGGTAGCCCGGACAGGTCGGCCGCGCGGCCCGGCGCCAGCCCGACCGGCGGGTTTTTGAGGTCGACATTGCCGGCATACCACTTGGTGAAGGCCTCGATGGCGGCGTTGTCGAGCACCGGCGCCTCGGCGTTCTCGGCGAACGACGGCAGCGAGTTGTCCCACATCGTCGACGGGTACCAGAGCAGCTGAAACGCGATCGGCGGCCCGCTGTTGTCCCGGGCCAGCTGCGTCACGACAGCGGACAGCGTGCCACCCGCCGAGTCGCCGGCCACGGCCAGCCGCGAGGCGTCCGCGCCGAACCGGTCGGCGTTCTCCGCCACCCATTGGGTGGCGGCCCAGACGTCGTCGACCGCCGCGGGATAGGGGTGCTCGGGGGCCAGCCGGTAGTCGACCGACACCACCAGAGTGCCCGCGGCCACGGCGTGCTCGCGGGCCGTGCCGTCGTGGGTGTCGAGGTCGCCGACGGCGAACCCGCCGCCGTGGAAGTACATGGTCACCGGCGGCCGGTCGACGTCATCCGGCCAGTACACCCGGATCGGAATCGGGCCTGCGGGCCCGTCGATCTGGTGGTTTTCCACCCGCAGGTCAGGGTGCACCTGGCGGCGCGGCAAGTCCCGCAGGCGGCGGCGCGCCTCCTCGATTCCGCCGTCAACGGTCAACTGAAAGGGAACCGCTTCCAGTACCTTCTGCAAGATGGCATCCACCGGCGGTCTCTCCGAGCTGGGCATGAAGTCACCGTACTTACGGACACTGACAACGTGGTGGGCAGCCGCTGCCGCCGTCGCGGTCGGCTACGGAATCTTCCTGGCGGTCGCGGCGCTGACGCTGCCGCACGACGCGGTCCTCACCGGCCGGTTCCCGGGCCAGCCCGCCGTCAAGGCGCTGGCGGCCGTGCTGCTCGCGGTGGCCGCGCTGTGGCATCCGATCATCCGGGAGCGTCGCTGGCTGGTCGCGGCGCTGCTGTTCTCCGCCGGCGGTGACTTCTTCCTCGCGATGCCGTGGTGGCAGCCCTCGTTCGTGCTCGGCCTCGGCTCGTTCCTGGTGGCACACCTCTGCTACCTCGGCGCGCTGCTGCCGCTGCGCGCCCCCACCCCACCACGTCTGGCGGCCGCGGCCGTCGTCGTTGTTGCCTGTGTCGGTTTGCTGCTCTGGTTCTGGCCGCGGCTGGTGTCGGACGGCCTGACCATTCCGGTGATCCTCTACATGGCAGTGCTGGCGGCGATGGTGTGCGCGGCGCTGGTGGCCAAGCTGCCCACCCCGTGGACGGCGCTGGGGGCGGTGTGTTTCGCCGTCTCCGACGGGATGATCGGCATCGGCCGGTTCGTGCTCGATTCGCAGGCTCTCGAGGTGCCGATCTGGTGGGTGTACGCCACCTCGCAGGTACTGATCACCGCGGGCTTCTTCTTCGGCCGGGCGGCGGCCGACTAAACGTTTGTCGGCCTCGTCGTTAGTCTTCGACGATGCCGATCCGGCGCGCCGCCGAGCACGAACCCATCGCCCGGGTGCTGCCGATGTTGTCGGTGCCGCACCTCGACCGTGAGTTCGACTACCTGGTGTCGACCGAACAGTCCGACGACGCCCAGCCCGGCGTGCGGGTACGGGTCCGCTTCCACGGCCGGCTGGTCGATGCCTTCGTGCTCGAACGTCGTTCTGACACCGACCATGTCGGCCAGCTCGGCTGGCTGGACCGGGTGATCTCGGCCGAGCCGGTGCTCACTCAAGAGGTCCGCAGGCTCGTCGACGCGGTCGCCGCGCGCTACGCGGGCACCCGCCCCGACGTCCTGCGGCTGGCCATTCCGCCGCGTCATGCCCGGGCCGAGAAGACTCAGGCTGATGCGCCGCTGCTGCCGGTCGTCGAGCCCGTCGACCCGGCCGGCTGGGGCCGATACGCCCGCGGCGAACAGTTCCTCACCGCCCTCAGTGAGGGCCGGGCCGCCCGCGCGGTGTGGCAGGCGCTGCCCGGTGAGCAGTGGTGCGATCGGATCGCCGAGGCGGCCGCGGCCGCGGTCGGCGGCGGCTACGGGGTGCTGGCCGTGGTTCCCGACCAGCGCGACATCGACGCGCTATGGCGGGCCGCCACGGCCCGGATCGACCCGGCCGCCGTCGTCGCGCTGTCGGCCGGCCTCGGTCCGTCGGCGCGGTACCGGCGCTGGCTGTCCGCGCTGCGCGGGCACGCCCGGCTGGTCATCGGGACCCGCAGCGCGGTGTTCGCGCCGGTCGACCGGCTCGGCCTGGTCATCGTCTGGGATGACGGCGACGACACCCTCGCCGAACCGCGGGCTCCCTATCCGCACGCCCGCGAGGTGGCGATGCTGCGGGCCCACCAGCTGCGGTGTGCGGCGGTGATCGGCGGCTACGCCCGCACCGCCGAGGCGCACGCGCTGGTGCGCAGCGGCTGGGCGCACGATCTGGTCGCGCCCCGGCCGTTGGTGCGGGCCGCCGCGCCACGAGTGGTCGCGCTCGACGACGAGCGCTACGCCGAGGAACGCGACCCCGCCGCGCGCTCGGCGCGGTTGCCGTCGCTCGCCTTGAGGGCCGCGCGCGCTGCGCTCGAGCAGGAGGCGCCGGTGCTGATCCAGGTGCCGCGCCGGGGCTACGTGCCATCGGTGGCGTGCGCGCGCTGCCGCACGATCGCGCGGTGCCGGCACTGCATGGGACCGCTGTCGCTGTCCGAGCGGGATGCCGCCGGGGCGGTGTGCCGGTGGTGCGGGCGGATGGACACCGCGCTGCGCTGCCGGCGCTGCGGCTCCGACGCGATCCGCGCGGTGGTCGTCGGGGCGCGGCGCACCGCCGAAGAGATGGGCCGAGCCTTCCCCGGCACGCCGGTCATCACCTCGGCCGGGGATGCCGTGCACACCGAGATCGAACCGGGGCCGGCCCTCGTCGTCGCGACCCCCGGCGCCGAGCCGCACGTGCCGGGCGGCTACGGCGCCGCGCTGCTGCTGGACAGCTGGGCGCTGCTCGGACGCCAGGACCTGCGGGCGGCCGAGGACACCCTGCGGCGCTGGATGGCGGCTGCCGCGCAGGTGCGGCCGCGCGGTGACGGCGGGGTGGTGGCGGTCGTCGCGGAATCGGCGATCCCGACCGTGCAGGCGCTGATCAAGTGGGATCCGGTGGGCCACGCCGAGGCCGAGTTGGAGGCGCGCGCCGAGGTCGGGCTGCCGCCCAGTGTGCACATGGCCGCGGTCGACGGCGGCGCGGCCGCGGTCGGCGCGCTGCTCGACCACGCCGAGCTCCCCGAGGACGCCGACCAGCTCGGACCCGTCGACCTGCCGCCGGGTGTCCGCCGGCCGCCTGCGACCGCACCCGGCGAACCCGTCATCCGGATGCTGGTGCGGGTCGGTCGCGACGAGGGTCTGGCACTGGCCGCTTCGCTGCGCAGCGCGATCGCGATCGCGAGCGCACGCCACGACCACGAGGCAGTTCGGGTACAGATCGATCCTTTGCACATAGGGTGATGTCGACCATCTGACCGCGGAGGTGAACATGAAGGTGACCGGCCGGGTCATCGGGTTGTCGATCACCTTGTTGCTCATCGTCATCGGGTTGCTGTGGCCGCTGGTCTTCACCGGGAGTTCGCAGGGCGGCCCGGTGTCGGACCCGGTCGTCATCTCCGACTATCACGCCGAGTTCGTCGTCGACGGGAACGGCCGGATGGACGCCACCGAGATCATCACCGGCGAATTTCCCAGCGGGCGCCACGGCATCTTCCGGTACTGGGACGTCGCGAACCTCAACAACACCCACATCCGTCAGCCGCCCCAGATCACCGAGATCCTTCTCGACGACCGCCCGGTGCCCTACACGCTGTCCTGGGAGAGCGGAAAACGCTTCCGGGTGGCCAAGATCGGCGATCCGAACAGCTATCTGGACTACGGCACGCACGTCTACCGGATCCGCTACACCGTCGACGGTGTCCTCGACCCGGGCGGCACCGGGGCAGGCAAGACGTTCGCGTCGACGACCGGCGATCCGTCGTCGCGCTCGGCGTTCTTCTGGAATGTCATCGCTCCGGCCTGGAACAACGTCATCGAGCGGGCCGACATCTCGATCTCGCTGCCCGGCGGAGTGACCGGCGCCCAATGCTCGGTCGGCTACGGCGTCGGTCGCGCCTGCGACAACCTGACCGTCAGCGGTGACCGGGTTCATCTGGCGGCGAGCAATCTGGATCCGCGGACGCCGGTGACGGTGCGCGCCGGCGTCGACGTGCCCACCCCGGCGCGCACCGAGCTGCCGTGGAGCTATAAGTGGGATCCGATCCTGGGCCGGTCGCTACCCGCGATGCTGTGGCTGCTCGGTGCCTCCCTGGCCGCCGGTCTCGGCGCCTACCTGTGGTGGCGGACGACGGTCGAACCCTCACCCGGGTTCCCGCTGCAGTACGCGCCGCCGCCCGGCCTCGGCCCCGTGCAGTGCGAGTACATCCGCACCGAGAAGGTGCCGGCCAACGGCCTGACGGCGACCCTGTTCTACCTCGCAGAGCGCAAGCTCATCACCCTGCACCAGGTCAGCGACAAGAAGTGGACCATCACCGGCAGCGCCCCGTATGACGCCTGGGCCGACATCGATCCGGTCAGCGTGGATGTCGCCGGGGCGCTCAAGGTCATCGGCCCCGACGCCCGGTTCGACGCCAACGGCACCGTGACGGCAGGCAAGAAGCTGTCGCGCGCCAAGGAAGACATGGCCGCCGCGGTCAAGAAGTGGGCGTTCGACGGCCTGATGGAAAAACGCTCCAAGGAGCTGTGGCTGCGGTTCTTCAACGTCATCGCGCTGCTGCTGGCCGCGTGTGGGTTCTTCAACTGGTTGTTCTTCCCGATCACCTTGTGGGGTCTGCCGTTCGCGCTGTTCTTCCTGTTCTCGGCCCGGTCCTGGACCGACGGGGTGGGTAGCCGGCGCACCGCCGCGGGCCGCGAACTGTGGTCGCAGGCCGGCGGTTTCCACCGGATGCTGTCCACCGACTCCGCCGAGGCACGGTTCGATTTCGCCGCCCACAAGGACCTCTACACCGCCTACATCCCGTTCGCGGTGGCCGGCGGAGTGGCCGCGCTGTGGGCACGCAAGTACCAGACCGCGACCGGTCAGGTCGATCCGCAGCCCGAGTGGTATCACTCCTCGTCGGGCACCAGTTGGCATGCCGCGACCAGCGGGGGTGCTAGTTTCGACAGCTTCGAGTCGGCATTGTCGTCGTCGATCGGCGCGTACACCGCTTCGCAGTCCTCATCGTCGTCCAGCAGTGGAGGCGGCGGGTTCAGCAGTGGCGGCGGAGGCGGCGGCGGTGGCGGGGGAGGAGGCGGATCATGGTGAGCTTCGTGCTGATCGTGGTGCTGGTGCTCGCTGTCCTGGTGCTGATCGGATTCGTACTGGGCTACAACAAGGTTCGTGCGGCCGACGTCCGCGTCGACGAGGCGCTCGGCGGCATCGATGTGCAGCTCACCCGGCGGGCGTCCCTCATCCCCAGCCTCGTGCAGACCGTGCAGACGTTCGCCGCCCACGAGAAGGCGATCCTCGACCACGTCGCCGACGCGCAGACGGCGTTGGCGGCTGCGACTGCGGGAAAGTCTGTCGCGCAACGAAGTTCAGCCGAGAAGGAGTTCGACAACGCGGTCGGCCAGGTGCTGGCGCTGGGCCAGACCTATCCGCAGCTGAACTCGTCGAACAACTTCCTGAACCTGCAGCAGAACCTGGCCGATACCGAGGACAAGCTGGCGTTCGCCCGGCAGTACTACAACGACGCGGTGGCGACCGTGAACCGGCTGATCACCACGATTCCGACGATGTTCGTCGCACCGATGGCCGGGGTGTCGCAACGCGAGTTCTACCAGGTGCCAAAGTAGAGGTATGCGAATCGTTTTCGCCGGCACACCCGAACCGGCACTGCCGTCGCTGCAGCGGCTGATCGACTCACCGCGCCACGACGTGATCGCGGTGCTCACCCGTCCGGACGCCGCCGCCGGCCGTCGCGGCAAGCCCGCGCCGTCACCAGTCGCACGGCTGGCCGACGAGGCGGGTATCCCGATCCTGCGCCCGGCGCGGCCGAACTCACCGGAGTTCATCGCCGAGCTGACCGAACTGGCGCCGGAGTGCTGCGCGGTGGTGGCCTACGGCGCGCTGCTGTCCGAGGCGCTACTGGCCGTGCCGGAACACGGGTGGATCAACCTGCATTTCTCGCTGCTGCCGGCCTGGCGGGGTGCCGCGCCGGTGCAGGCCGCGGTTGCCGCCGGCGATTCGGTCACTGGCGCAACGACTTTCCTGATCGAGCCGAGCCTGGATTCCGGGCCGGTGTACGGGGTGGTCACCGAAACGGTCCGCCCAACCGACACGTCCGGTGATCTGCTCGACCGGCTGGCGGAATCGGGTGCGGGTCTGCTGGAGGCGACGCTGGACGGGATCGGTGACGGCACGCTGACGCCGGTGCCGCAGCCTGCCGAGGGGGTCAGCCTGGCACCGAAGATCACCGTCGAGCAGGCGCGGGTGTCCTGGGACCTGCCCGCGCACGTCGTCGACCGCCGGATCCGTGCGGTGACGCCCAATCCCGGCGCCTGGACGATGATCGGCGACCTGCGGGTCAAGGTGGGCCCGGTGACCGTCGACGAGTCGGCCGCACCGCTGGCGCCGGGGCAGATCGCGGTGGACCGGTCGGGTGTGCGGGTCGGGACCGCGTCGCAGCCGGTGCTGCTCGGCCAGGTGCAGCCGCCCGGCAAGAAGCTGATGAACGCCGCCGACTGGGCGCGCGGCGCCCGGCTGGACGAGACGGTACGAGCGTCATGAGTGAGCGTCCGGACAAGCGAAAGCCGCAGAGCGGAAAGAGCTTTCAGAAACGTGACCGGACCGGCGCGCCACCCGGGCGGGACCGCACCCAACAACGTCCGCCGCGCCGACCTCGCCGCACCCCGCTGGACCCGGCCCGTCAGGCCGCGTTCGACGTCTTGCGTGCGGTGTCGGAACGGGACGCCTACGCGAACCTGGTGCTGCCTGCGATGCTGGCCGAGCGTGGCATCCACGGCCGCGATGCGGCGTTCGCCACCGAACTCGCCTACGGCAGCTGCCGCACCCTCGGCCTGCTCGATGCTGTCATCGCCGCCGCGGCCGGACGACCCATCGATCAGATCGATCCGGTGCTGCGGGACCTGTTGCGGCTCGGCAGCTATCAGCTGTTGCGGACCAACGTCGCCGAGCACGCCGCGGTGTCCACCACGGTCGAGCAGGCGGGTATCGAATTCGACAGTGTCCGAGCCGGTTTCGTCAACGGAGTGCTGCGGAAAATCGCCGGCCGTGACGAAGCGTCCTGGGTGGCCGAGCTGGCGCCGCCGAAAGACACCGACCCGGTCGGGCACCTGGCGTTCGTGCACGCCCACCCGCGCTGGATCGCCCAGGCGTTCGCCGATGCGCTCGGCGCCGCCGCCGGTGAACTGGACGCCACCCTGGCCGCCGACGACGCCCGCCCTGGCGTACACCTCGCGGCACGCCCAGGTGTGCTGACCGCCGAAGAACTCGCCGCCGGCGTCGACGGGACCGTCGGGCGCTACTCGCCGTACGCGGTGTATCTCGGCGGCGGCGATCCGGGCCGGCTGTCGGCCGTACGCGAGGGAAAGGCGCTGGTGCAGGACGAGGGCAGCCAGCTGGTGGCCCGCGCGCTGACGCTGGCGCCGCTGGTCGGCGAGGACGGCGGCCGCTGGCTGGACCTGTGTTCGGGGCCGGGCGGCAAGACCGCGCTGATCGCAGCGAACGGCGCGCAGCAGGGCGGCACCGTTACCGCGATCGAACCGGCTCCGCGACGCGCCGAGCTGGTCGAGCAGAACACCCGCGGCCTGCCGGTCGAGGTGCTGCGGGTGGACGGCCGCGAGTCCGCGCTACAGCCGGGCAGCTTCGACCGCGTGCTGGTCGACGCACCCTGCACCGGGCTGGGGGCGCTGCGACGCCGTCCGGAGGCCCGCTGGCGGCGCACCCCGGCTGACGTGCCGGTGCTGGCCAAACTGCAGCGCGAACTGCTGGCCGCCGCGATCGCTCTGGTCCGTCCCGGCGGGGTGGTGCTCTACGCCACCTGCTCGCCTCATCTGGCCGAGACCGTCGGGGTGGTGTCCGATGCGCTGCGCCGCCATCGCGTCACCGCGCTGGACACCCGGCCGCTGTTCGCCCCGGCCGAGCAGCTCGGCGACGGGCCGCACGTGCAGCTGTGGCCGCACCGGCACGGCACCGACGCCATGTTCGCGGCCGCTCTGCAGAAGACTGTTTAATGGCTGCCATGAAACCGCTGATCGCCCCGTCGATCCTGTCCGCCGACTTCGCCCGCCTGGCCGAGGAGGCCGCCGCGGTCGAGGGCGCCGACTGGCTGCACGTCGACGTGATGGACGGCCATTTTGTGCCCAACCTCACCCTGGGCCTGCCGGTGGTGGAAAGTCTGCTCAAGGCGACCGACATCCCGATGGACTGCCATCTGATGATCGACGACCCGGACCGCTGGGCGCCCGGCTACGCCGAGGCCGGCGCGTACAACGTGACGTTCCACGCCGAGGCGACCGAGAACCCGGTCGCGGTGGCGCGCGACATCCGCGCCGCCGGCGCCAAGGCCGGCCTGTCGGTCAAGCCCGGCACCCCGCTCGAGCCCTACCTCGACATCTTGCGCGACTTCGACACCCTGCTGGTGATGTCGGTCGAGCCGGGCTTCGGCGGGCAGAGCTTCATCGCCGAGGTGTTGTCCAAGGTCGCGACGGCACGGCGGCTGGTCGACTCGGGCGAGCTGACGATCCTGGTGGAGATCGACGGCGGCATCAACGCCGACACGATCGAGCAGGCCGCCGAAGCCGGCGTGGACTGCTTCGTCGCGGGCTCGGCGGTCTACGGCGCCGGTGACCCGGCCGCCGCGGTCGAGGCGCTACGCCGGCAGGCCGCCGCCGCATCGCAGCATCTGCGGATATGACGGCACCCACGCCGGCGGAGGTGGAGGCCGCAATGCGGCTGGCCATCGATCAGTCGCAGCGGGTCAAGGGTTCGACGTATCCGAATCCGCCTGTGGGAGCGGTCGTTCTGAGTGCCGAGGGGGAGGTCGTCGGTGTCGGCGGCACCCAGCCGGCCGGTGGTCCGCACGCCGAGGTGGTGGCGCTTCGTGAGGCGGGGGAGCGCGCCGTCGGTGGCACGGCGGTGGTCACCCTCGAGCCGTGCAACCACCACGGCCGCACCCCGCCCTGCGTCGATGCCCTGATCGAGGCTCGGGTGGCCGCTGTGGTCTACGCCGTCACCGATCCCAATCCGGTTGCCACTGGTGGCTCAGATCGCCTGCGCCAGAACGGGATCGCGGTGTCCGACGGTGTCTGCGCGGAGGAGGTGGCAGGCGGCCCGCTGCGGGAATGGTTGCACAAGCAGCGCACCGGACGCCCGCACGTCACATGGAAGTTCGCCACCAGTGTCGACGGCCGCAGCGCCGCTGCCGACGGCTCCTCGCAGTGGATCACCAGTGACGCCGCCCGCGCCGATCTGCATGTGCGCCGCGCGGCGTGTGATGCGATCGTGGTCGGCACCGGCACGGTGGACATCGACGACCCGACGCTGACCGCCCGGCTGCCCGGCGGCGGGCTGGCCGACCGTCAGCCGCTGCGGGTCGTCGTCGGCAAGCGGGAGATCTCTCCGGAAGCCAATGTGCTCAACGATGATTCGCACACGATGGTGATCCGCACCCATGACCCGCACGAGGTGATCCAGGCGCTGTCCGACCGCACCGACGTGCTGCTCGAGGGTGGCCCGACGCTGGCGGGTGCGTTCCTGCGGGCCGGCGTGATCAACCGGATTTTGGCCTACGTCGGGCCGATCCTGCTTGGCGGCCCGGTCACCGCCGTCGACGACGTCGGTGTGCCCAGCATCGCGCGGGCGCTGCGGTGGCGCTACGACGGTGTGGACCGGATCGGCCCGGATCTGCTGCTGAGTCTGGTGCCGGGGAACTAATCTTCCAGCTCTTTGTGCTCGACGATCTCCCGAGATCCGGTGGCGCCCAGCTTTTCCCGGAACGCCTGCACCGTGTAGCCGACCACCGTCGCGTCTGTTCTCGCCCGGACTGTCGCCGAGCGGGGCAGCCCGAACACCGGTCCCATTTCCCCGAAATAGTCGCCCGGACCGGCGACCTTCAGCAGTTCCTCACCACCGCTTGACAATTCGCGCACGATCTCGACCTCACCGCTGGACACCACGTAGATGCAGTCACCGAGGGTGCCCTGCTCGAAGAGCACCTGTCCGGACTTGAGTTCCACGTTCTCCGGCTCGTGCTCGGTGACGGGCAGGTGGGGCATCAGCTCCACCACCCGGTCGGCCATCGGCAGCATCCGGGTGTCATGCGTCGCGACCACCACCACCCGATCGCCGGAGGCGAGTTCACGGATCAGACCCAGCACCTCCTCCACCTGGATGTAGTCCAGATGGGCGGTGGGTTCGTCGGCCAGCACGAGCGGGGGGTCCAGCGCGATCGCCCGCGCAACCGCCACCCTCTGCTGCTGACCGCCGCTGAGATCACCGGGCCGGTGCCGCATCCGGTCGGCCAGTCCCACCCGGGTGAGGAGCTCCTCGGCCCGCTGCCGCGCCTCGTTGCGCGGCACCTTGGCCGCCCGCAATGGCACCATCACGTTCTCCAGTGCGGTCAAGCTGGCGACGAGATTGAACGCCTGGAACACGATGCCGACCGTATTGCGCCGGTACACCGACAGTTCGCGTTCGTCGAGTTTGGTCAGGTCGACGTCACCGAACTCGATGCGGCCGGCCGACGGGCTGAGGATCCCGCCGAGGCACGACAGCAGCGTGGTTTTCCCACACCCGCTGGGTCCGAGCAGGATTGCCAGCGAACCGGCGCTGACGTCCAGGCTCAGCCCGTCGATCGGGCGCACCGCGTACTCGCCGCGGGAGTACTCCACGACGAGGTCTTTGATCCGCAGGTCTGCCACGTCAGGGCCCTCCGAACGCCAGCGCCGGGTCGACGGTCACCGCGCGGCGCAGACCCGCCACACTGGCCAGCAGGCCGATCACCACGGCCAGGATCGGCAGGGCCACGAACGCCGCCGTCGGGATGTCCACCCGCATCGGGAACAGGGGGCCGAGGACCACCGACAGCACACCGCCGAGCAGCGCGGCCAGTACCGCGACGATCACCGCCTGCACGGCGAGGCCGCCGAGGATCGAACGTGCCGGTACTCCGACGGCCTTGAAAACCGCGAAGTCTCTGGTGCGTTCGATGGCCGACACGTAGATCATCGACCCGACGATCAGCGCGGCGACCACCCACAGCAGCCCGGCCATCAGCGTCATCGCCTGACGTGCACCCTTGAGCGCACGAGACAGATCCTCGACCGCGCCGGCGCGATCGACGGTGCGGAAGCCGCTCGGTATTGACGCGGGCGTTCCGTTCATGCCGATCGAGGACAGCAACTGTTGGCCGGAGAACAACAGCTGTTGGGCGCCCTCCACGGTGAGAAAGATGTTGGGCTGGCCGGCCAGTGCTGTCGAGTCATCGACGATGCCGACGACTTCCATTGTCTTGGAACCGATTTCAACGCGAGCTCCCACAGGACGGTTCATCGTGCTCGAGACCGCCATCTCGTAAGGCAGGGTCGGCACCCGGCCGGACGTCATCGGCGGCATTCCTGGGCCGCGCGGCAACGCGCCGAACACGTTGACATTGCGGGCCGATCCGCCGTCGGGCATGGTGGCGCTGCCATAGACCAACGGCACCACGGCGGTGAGGCCCCGAATCTTCGTGACCTGCTGCAGCTGAGCGGCCGGGAACGGTGACGACCCCAGGAACGGCCCTGGCGCACCGGTTTTCACCAGATAGCTGCCGAACCCGAGCGCGTCGACCGTACGGGTGGCCTCGACCCGAAAACCGTTGGCAAGTCCGGTCAGAACAAGTGTCATCGCGAACACCAAACCGGTGCCGACGATCGCGATCACGAAACGTCGCTTGCGCCACTGTAAATCTCGCAAGGCAGCGATCAGCATGTCGAACCCCGCATGGATGCGACGTTACCGACGAAGGGCTATCCAGCGAAAGCTTCCACCAATTTTCCGCAGAAAGCCGGCAGATCGTCGGGCTTGCGGCTGGAGATCAGAGTGTTCGGGCCACCGGTGCACACCACGACTTCTTCGTCGACCCAGTCGGCGCCGGCGTTGCGCAGGTCGGTCTGCAGGCTCGGCCAGGACGTGATCCGGCGTCCCTCGACGACGTCGGCCTCGACCAGCGTCCACGGTCCGTGACAGATGACGGCCACTGGCTTGCCTGCGTCGAAGAAGCTCTTGGCCAGTTCGACCGCGGCCGGCTTGGTGCGCAGGTAATCAGGGTTGGCGACACCGCCGGGCAGCACCAGTCCGTCGTAGTCGGACACCGACACCGCGTCGGCGGCCTTGTCGGCCGCGAAAGTATCGGCGGGAGTGAGGTGGTTGAATGCCTGGATCTTGCCGACCTCGGTGGACACCAGTTCCGGGGTGCCGCCGGCCTGTTCGACGGCCTCCCACGGCTTGGTCAGCTCGACCTGTTCGGTGCCTTCGGGGGCAACCAGGAATGCGATCTTCTTGCCGGAAAGTTCGTTGCTCATGATCGGTCGGGTACCCGCCGACTCGTGGGTCGATACCCTCGCCGATGAAGCAAGATTATTCAGATGAGCGATCCCGACGTGCTGGGCCTGTTCCCGGCCGGCTCCCGGATAGACGGTGGCGTGCTGAGCGTCGGCGGCTGCCGGCTGGATGAACTCGCCGCCGAATTCGGTACCCCGGTCATGGTGGTCGCCGAGGATGCTGTGCGGCAGCGGGCCAGGGAGTACCTGAGCGCCTTCCGCGATCGATGGGCTCGAAGTGACGTGGCGTTCGCTTCGAAAGCGTTTCCCTGCACCGCAATCCAGCGCCTCGCCGCCGAGGAAGGGCTGCTGCTCGACGTCGCAGGCGGGGGAGAGATCGTCACTGCACTGGCCGCCGGAGCCGACCCGGCGCGGATGCTGTTGCACGGCAATGCGAAGACCGACGAGGAAATCGAGATGGCCGTCGGTAGCGGTGTCGGTCTGATCGTCGTCGACAACTTCGACGATATCGATCGACTGGAACGCATCGTCGAGCCTGGCCGTCGGCAGGGGTGCCTGGTGCGCGTGGTGCCGGGCATCGAGGCCGACACCCATGCCGCCGTCGCCACCGGGCACGCCGGCTCGAAATTCGGTCTGCTGCCCGCGGACGCGCGAGTGGCAATCGAGAGGATCCGCCGCAGCAAGGTGCTGCGCTGTGATGGCGTCCACACCCACGTCGGCTCGCAGCTACTCGATGCCGAGCAGCTGGCCGCCGCCGTGGAGCCCGTCGCCGAACTCGGCAGCTTCGACGTCTACGACTTCGGCGGCGGACTCGGCGTGCGCTACACCTACGCCGATCGGCCGCCGTCGGTGGACGTCTACGCGCAGACGATGATCGAGAAGGCCCGCAGCCTCATCCCCGCTGAGGCCCGCATCATCGTCGAACCCGGCCGCTCGATGACCGCAGCCGCGGCATGCACGGTTTACCGCGTCACCACCGTCAAACACGGGGTGGTCACCCACGTCGCGGTCGACGGCGGCATGGGTGACAACCTCGAAGTGTCGCTGTACGGCCAGAGATTCGAGGCCACGCTCGTCGACCGGGTGGGCGGCGGCGCCGACGTCACTGTGGTCGGCAGACACTGCGAATCTGGCGATCAGCTGATCGACGGTGTGCCCCTTGATGATCCGGCCGTCGGCGACCTGCTGGCCGTTCCCGTCACCGGGGCGTACTGCTACACGATGTCCAATCAGTACAACGGGGCGCGCAGGATTCCGGTGGTCTTCGCCGGGGACGGCGACGCCAGACTCGTTGTGCGCCGCGACACCTGGGCCGACCTGGTGGCCCGCGACGTGTGAGTCAGTGCGAAGCGGTCAGCGACGGTGCGTCGTCGGTCTCGTCGAGGTGTGCTTGCTTGCCGCCGATGAACAGGGCCAGTGCGGCGCCGACCAGGCACACGATCACGGTGACGAAGAAGATCGAGCCGTACTGCATGGCGAATGCGGTGCGGTAGCGCTCCGCTTCGCCGGCGATCTTGGCGGCCAGACTGTTGCCGCCCGGGCTGGGCAGCGTGGCGAGGATCTGGTTGAACCGGTAGAGACCCCAGGCGCTCAGCGCCGCGACGCCGATCAGCATGCCCGTCATGCGGGCCACCACAACGAGCGAGGATGCGATGCCGTGCTGCGCCGCCGGCACCACTCGCAGCGCAGCCGAGGTGAGCGGACCGATGACCAGCCCCAAGCCGAAGCCGGCCAGCGCCAGGTCGGTGTCGATCACCGGCAGCGATATGAAGCCGAGATCGTGACGGGTGCTGGCCACGTTGGTGCCCCAGTGCGACACCAGCAGGTAGGCGCCCGCTGAGATCAGCATGCCGACCACGGCGACGATCCGGTCGCCGATCCGGGTGGCGACCCAGCCGCCGATGAGCGCACCGATCGGCAGCGCGATCAGGAAGTGCAGCAACAGGAATGCGGCCTGCGTCTGGTCCTTTCCGAGGACACCCTGGCCGAACAGTTCGACGTTGACCAGCGTGACCATCAGTGCCGCGCCGGCGCACAGCGAGGTGCCCAGCGACGCCAGGAACGGCACAAATCGGACGCCTGCCGGTTCGATCAACCGGGTGCGCGCGAAGCGCTCCCAGACGAAGAAGGCGATCGCCGCGACGACTGCGCCGATGACGAGGACCAGGCCGTGCGGCGGCAGCAGGGTCTTGCCGTCGGGGTTCGGGTTGTACAGGCCGATCACGGCCAGACCCAACGCGATCGCGAGCAGGATGCCGCCGACGAGGTCGACCTTCTCCGGATTCGCGGTGCGGTCATGCGACGGCAGGCTGAAGTGGATCAGCACCATGGCGATCAGGGTGAGCGGCACGTTGATCCAGAACACGTCCTGCCACTTGCCCAGCAGCAGCACCACGCCGATGCCGTACAGCGGGCCCAGCACGCTGCCCAGTTCCTGGGCTGCGCCGATTCCGCCGAGCACCGCGGCGCGGCTCCGGGCCGACCAGAGGTCGGCAGCCAGCGCCAGCGTCACGGGCAGCAAGGCGCCGGCGGCGACACCCTGGACGAGCCGGCCGATCACCAGCATCGTCAAGTCGGTAGACAGGGCCGTCACCACCGAGCCGACCGCGAACGTGACCAGCGACAGCTGGAGCATCAGCTTGCGTCCGAACCGGTCGGACAACCGGCCCAGCAGCGGCATGGCCGCGATGTAGCCCAGCATGTACCACGTGATGATCGGCGTGACCTGCTGCAGCTTGTTCACCGGGATGCCGACGGTCGACATGATGTCGACCATGATCGTGACGACGACGTAGGTGTCGAGCGCCCCGAGCAGCACGGCCAAGCTGCCCGCGCTGATCACGATCCGGCGGCTGCGGCCGGAGGCTTGCGCCCGGTGGGCGCCAGTGTCCAGAGACTCAGCCATCGCCCGGCCCGTCAGACGGCGGGCTTGGTGACGGTGACCGGCTTATCCCACTCCGACAATGTGATCTGGATGCTGCTGCCATTGCCGGTGTCGGCCTTGGCCTGCACCAGCTGATGCGGGTCGGCCTTCTGGATCCACACGGTGGCGGGCAGGGGGCTGGTCGCCTTGAGCGGGATCAGCTTGTTCATCGCGTCGGCGCTGACCTTGCCGGTGATGCGGACGGTGTCCACGCCGTTGATGGTCTCGCTGGCCTCCGATTTGGCATCTGAGATGCTGGCGAGCCAGTTAGCCAGGCCATTGTCGGGGTTGAGGACCACCGAGGGGTCGTAGATGTCCTTGGCGGGGCCCATGTCGAGCCAGTTGTTCGGGGTCAGGGCGGCGTAGAGGGTGCCGTCGAGGACGACCAGCTGGATGTCGACATCCGAGCCGCCCATCGAGATCGTCGAGTTTCCGGACACCGCGGTCGCGGGGACGTTGGTCAGATCGCCGGTGAGCTTCTTGACGGGTAGGCCTTCGATCTTGCCGCCGACAGTGATGTCGAGGTGGGCGCTCTTTAGGCCCTTGGTGACCTGAATGGACTGCTGCAGCAGTCCGGTCGCATCCGGTAGCGGCTCGGAGGGCTTGGACGAGGACGAGCAGCCCGCCACGAACAGCGCTGCTGTTGCGAAGAGGGCGGCAAGGACGGCAAACATTCGGCGGCACGTCGGCATAGGTGCATCGTAGAGGGTCGGGGTGACCACGCCGTGGCTACCAGGCTGGTGAGCACCGATGGGATGGCGCTTGACCTGCGGTTTCAGTAGGGGAGGGCGAGTGTCGTCACGCCAGGGCTAGATTGGGCGCGTGTTCACCGGAATCGTCGAGGAACTGGGTGAGATCGTCGGAAAGGATGACCTGGCGGACTCCGCCAGATTCGTCATCCGCGGGCCCGTCGTCACCGCGGATGCCCGCCACGGCGACTCGATCGCCGTCAACGGTGTCTGCCTGACTGTCGTCGAGGTGCTGCCCGGCGGTCAGTTCAGTGCCGACGTGATGGCCGAGACGCTCAACCGGTCCAGCCTGGCCGCGGTCGACGTCGGCAGTGCGGTGAACCTCGAGCGCGCGGCGGCGGTCAACAGCCGCCTCGGCGGCCATATTGTGCAGGGCCACGTCGACGGCACCGGTCATGTGGTGTCCCGCACGCCGTCCGAGCATTGGGAGATCGTGCGGATCGCCCTGCCGCCGGAGTTGTCGCGCTACGTGGTGGAGAAGGGCTCGATCACCGTCGACGGCATCTCGCTGACGGTGTCCGGCCTCGGTGACGACTGGTTCGAGGTGTCGCTGATCCCGACCACCCTGGCGCTGACCACGCTGGGCCGCGCACCGGTCGGCACGCCGGTGAATCTCGAAGTTGATGTCATCGCCAAATACGTGGAGCGACTGCTCGGCGACCGCGACCGCTAAGCGAAAGCAAACCACTGATCGAATGATCAGGATGAAGATTTGCTGGACGGTCGCTGTGTTCCCGCGGAAGTGAAGCTAATTCGGTCCGCTCGTCGCAGATCGTTGCTGGATAAGCCCTGTTCAAGCGATTAGTCCGGGCGGCGCCCAAAATTGTCCTTTGCGACAACGGCGCGCCGTGCTACGTTGCCGAACGTAAGTTAGGTGCGCCTCTCCCAAGCCACGTGTGTGAGTCGTGTCACAGCGATTTCGCATGGCCTGACCAGGGTCTTGCCGGGGTGGCTGTGTCGGCGTGATGACACCAGAGCCAAGGAGGTGAGATGGCAGCCAGTAGTCCGCGAAAGCCGCGCCGGACGAATGGCCGCCATCGCAAGCCCTCGGCGTTCGAGGCATCGAACTGCGCCCAATGGTTGCGCGTCGGCACCGTCGGCGTGGGGCTGGGTGCGGCGATCGTCACCAGCCACGGCATAGCGTCGGCCGCCCCGGACGACTCGTCACCGTCCAGTACTCGGGGTCCGAACACGGGCCATGTGAAATCCGACGCCAGTTCGACAAACTCCACGACAGGGCCACGCGGCTCCGCCACACGAACTGGTCGATCGGAGTCGTCGAAGCAAGGCACCGACGCAGCCACCCCGTCCCCGACGCCGCGCAAGCCGGCCACGCCGGCGATCCCAGCCCGCACCGTCAAGGGGTCCGCTGCTGGATTGACGTCTGATGACCCGCTGCCGGCGACGGGACCAGGGCCGGTCGCGGATTCGGTGAATGTTGTGCCGGCCCCCGCGGTACGCAGCACCGCCGTGGTCGCGGCGGTTCGGGTGGAGTCCACCGCTGACATCGCCGGAGCTCCGACGAGTTACCTCAGTGCACTCCAGAACGCACTGGAGTCGGTGGGACTCGGCACACTCGGCGGTCCCCTTCGACTGCCGACATTTCCCGGCGACGCATTGGACTCGCTGTGGTTGGCGGCCGGCCGCAACCACGAGGAGCGCAACGGCCGACAGTCCGCGGTCGCCCCAAGGATCACCGGCTTCTTGCCCGGACCTGGTGTGGACGGCGCGCATCTCTTCAGTGAGCTGTCGGAGCTGGTGACGCGGGCCGTTCATCAGATCGGCACCGCAATTGACACCGAAATCGCCACTGCGACAAGGGATTTGGAACGTACGGTCCGGTTGTCGGTGGCCCCGGTCGTCGCCAACCTGCAGGCCCTCGTTACGCCCGTGTCCAGCGCGGCCCCCAGCGCGAGCGCGTCAGCCACACCAACCGCAGCTGCGACGGCGGCGGCCAGTCCGGCCGAGACGTTCCTGGCGACCTTGCAGCGGGCCATCAACCGGCTCGCCGGCTGGCCCGGTCTGCCGCACGATTTCGTCACGATCACCAACCATGTGACTGACCAAAGCCTCGATGCCCTCGACAATCAGCTCGACGCCATCTTCGCGAACGCCCCGGTGGGCAGCCCGGCGCGGTGGCTCCCCGACCTCGTCGGCATCTTCAATCTTTTCGTCAAGTCGGCGATCCCCACGTACACGATCAGTGACACCTTCAACGCCTGGGGGGATTTCCTCAACCGGATCGTGCCCCCGTTCAACATCTCGCCGGGCGCGGGGACCTTCGGCATCATCACGCAGTACAAGATCATGGGCGCGGCCGTGGTGGGGACAGCAACGGTCTTGTCCGACATGCTCAATGGCGTCTACGACCCCGCGCAGTGGGAGATCGACGTCATCAAGGCGACGACCGGTGCTGTCGTCACGCGAGCCGACCTCACGAACTCGACCAGTCTCGAAACCAAGATCGCCGCGGCGCAGGCTGCGGCCATCGCGACCTTCGGGCTCAGCGACGGCGGCGCGTACTACGACCCGACCCGAGCCTGGAACATCACTCTGCCGACCTGGACCGCGGCGCAGGTCAATCCGTTCACGGTGGTCGTCTACGTCGCGCTGGTCGGCATCTACAAGCGCTTCCAGGAGATGGCCGCCCTCACGACGTTCACGCCGAGCACCAGCTACAGCTACCTCTACACGCTGAGCCTGGGCGGAGACAGCACCCGTTCGGAATACGCGGGAGGAACGTTCAGCGCGGTCGATCCGGACGGCCGCGCAGTGAATTTCGGGCCGTCGCTCCTGGGGACCTACGTCTCGGCCGGTGGGGCGCTGGTCACGATCAACACCAGCGACGGCGGGTTCACCTACACCAACACGCTTCCCGGCGCGGCGTTCTTCCACCGGGCCACATCGGCGAACGAAGCCGACAGGTACGACACCGTGGATATTCCCGTGGAATCCGCGGACGGGGTCCGATACACGGTCACCTTCAAGGTCCAGATCATCGACGGGTCGAACAGCGCGCCCACATCGTCTCCGACGATGGGTGCCGCCGATGGCCTTGGCGTCGTACGCGGCAGTGTCGGCGGCAGCGACTCCAACGGCGACACGTTGACGTACACGCTCGTCGGCTCTTCGGTCAACGGCCTGAGCAACAACTCCGCCTACACCAAGAACGGCGGCGGCAACGGCGGCATCATCACCCTCGACCCGAATACCGGTTCCTTCACCTATGTTTCGTCGGCGACGGCCGGCGCCACGCAGAGCTTCCAGGTCCAGATGACCGACGGCCACGGTGGCACCACGACCGCGACGGTCACAGTGGCCAACACCACCTCGATCACCCCGGGCAACCTCAACACCTCGACGCCGTACGTCGTGACCGGGTCGGTGCCGGTCCCGAGCGGTGATGCCGGGATCTTCACCGGTTATGCACTGGGCGCGAGCCCCACAAGGGGCACCGTCACGTCCTTCAATCCGGTCACCGGTGCGTTCACCTACACCTCGAGCGTCGGTCGCACGACGGCGAACAGCGATGTCATCACGGTGATCGCCACCGACGCGAACGGCCGCACCGTCACCCTGCAGCTGGCCGTCCAGCCTTCGGTGGTCAACGCGGCCCCGACGCCCGGCTCGACCACGTTCGGCAGTTCCAACCTGCAAGACAACCGCATCCTCGGCATCGGAACGCTCAAGCAGACCACCACCGGCACGCTGCATGCCACCGACGCCGACGGCGACACCCCCATCTACACCGCGGGCACCTTCAGCACGGCCAACGGCGGCA
Source organism: Mycolicibacterium crocinum (assembly GCF_022370635.2). The sequence goes on from NZ_CP092362.2 coordinate 2,836,226, forward strand.
CGGTAGTAGTCAATGCCGACGGGACGTTCTCCTACACCAATAGCCAGGGATATTCCTACTATCACGACGCTGCCAAGATCGGGGCCACCGGCAACACGGTCAGTGACACGTTCACCGCGACCGTCAGCGACGCCTTCGGCGGCACAACGTCGTACACCGCCGTGGTGCCGATCTATGCGGTCAACGCCGCACCGGGCACCACCTCCGGCGGGACCCGGTGGGGAAACTACTGGACCGGCGTGGCGAACGCGAGCGATAGCGATGGAGATGACCTGTCGTACGTCGTCACCTCGACACAGGGCACCGCGACCTACGACTCGTTCTGGCTGACCCTCTCGACCAGCGGCGCGAGCAGCGGCACGGTGGTCACAATCACCGTCTATGACGGCTACTACGTGGTGACCGGTGGTGTCGTCACTGGCGTTCAGTCGAGTAACTCCAGGACGTACACGGTCGCTTAGCGCATCCTCGCGTTGGCTGCGTCTGTCAGCGGCATCTACTAGGTCTAGCTTTACTTATGTGCATATTTGCTAAATCGACCTTGCTGTGCGGATGCTCAGCGCGACACGTAGACACGAATGGCGAAATTCCGGCCTATATATGCAGTTAGGACGACTTCGGCCAAACTTGACTGAGACAAACTTTGGCAAAAACCTGTAAGCAATGTTACGTTGCGGGCCAGTCAAGAAAGTGGCGCGCGTCTCCCATGCCGGGTTGTGCGGGTCCCGTCACACGACGCGTCGGGAGTATTGGTTGAGTTCCAAGAAGCATGCGGCTCGTCACAGGAAACTGGCGGGGCGCCATCGCAAGCGCGCCGCCGGCCACGGTAAACGCGCTGCCCGTAATGGAATTCTGGCCACCGCGGTAGGTATCGGTCTGGCGGTAGGCGTGGGAAACGGCGTGGCCGCAGCTTCGACCGACGAGGGGTCGTCGGACTCCGGATCGGTGCCGCACTCGGTGAGCGACTCCGGAAGCAGTTCCAATCGGCCCTCCGCGACCCGCGGGCCTAAGGTCGCCGGACCCTCCCGCACCCGCACGACGGCCAAGCCGTCGACCGCGGATTCCGACAGCGGGTCCTCGGTGACTGTCCGGTCGTCGAATAGGGGCCTGGCGCCTCAGGAGGTACGCGCCAGCGCCGCGACGGGTGCGACCGAACCCGGTAATGCGACCTCCACTGCCGAAGCCCCCGCCTCGACAACGGCTCCGGCAGACAGTGCGGCGACATTGACCTCGACAACGGCTCCGGCAGACAGTGTGGCGTTGTCCCCAGCATCCGTCGTCGGCAGCACCCCCACCCCGGCCGCGACAGAGGGAGGACGCCCCGCATCGGACACTCCGCCAACCGTTGCGTTGAAGGTCACGCGCGCCGCGGCAACGCCGAACGCCTCGGCGACACCCGATCCAGCTGCCCTGAGCTTTATGGCTGTGTTGGCAAGGGCGGTCAATCGGCTCGCAGACTGGCCCGGGCTGCCGCGCAACTTCACCGATATCACCACTTATCAAACCGACTACACGCTTGACGCCTTTGACAATCAGTTCGATGCGCTGATTGCGAGTGCGATCCCGGGCAGCCCGGCGCGGTGGGTACCCGACTTGCTTGGACTCACCGGCATGTTCGTCACGTCGGCAATCCCGTCCTATTCGTTCACCGACTCCCTGAACGCGATGGGCGACTTCTTGAACCGGATTGTTCCGAAGTTCAAGATCGCCGACGGAGCCGGCACCTTCGACATCATTTCGCCGTACAAGATTATGGGCGCTGCGGTCGTTGGGACGGCAACGGTCCTGAAGGACATGCTCAACGGCATTTACGACCCGACCACGATTGTCATTCACGTCATCAAAGCGACCGTCGGGGCCGACGTCACCGCGTCCGACCTCACGGACTTCAACAGTCTGCAGAACAAGGTCATCGCGGCTCAGGCTGGCGGCGTGCTCGGCACCGGCGACGGCGGCGCGTTCGACGAGCCAGAGCGGGCGTGGAACATCACTTTGCCGACATTGACTGCGGCACAGGTGAATCCGTTCACCGTCGGGACTTACGTCGTGTTGGTCGCGATGTACAAGCGCTTCCAAGAGATGGCGGCACTGACCACGTACACAACATGGACGACGTACGACAGTTGGCATTACACCAACGGTTTGGGCATGTATGCGGCCGGAACGTTCCATGCGGTCGATCCCGATGGCGGCTCGATCGAATTCCGTGCCGACGGCACGCTCGGCAAGACGTACACCACCGCGGGCAATGCGTTGGTCACCATCAACACCGTCGAAGGCGGTTTTACCTACACCCCACCGGCATTGTGGGACTCTCAGGCTCAAGGCGCTGCCTTCCGTCACCGGAGCACCGCGGAGGATCCGGAAGAGCGGTTCGACTGGGTCACCGTGCAGGCCTACAACGCCGACGGCGCCCCCATCAACCTCCGTGTTGGTGTAGAGATCATCAACGGGACGAATGCCGCCCCGACGTTCGGCAGTACCACGATCTTGAGCACAGACGCGTTGGGCGTGGTGAAGGGCAAGATCACCGGCGCCGATGCCGACGGCGATCCGTTGAAGTTCTTCCTGGTCGATTCCTCGGTCAACGGTCTGAATGGCAACTCCGCCTACACCAAGAACGGCGCCGGTAACGGCGGCATCGTCACCCTCAGCCAGAACGGCGATTTCACCTACGTGTCGAGTGCGACGGCTGGGGTCACGCAGAGCTTCCAGGTGCGGATTAACGACGGCCACTACGGCAACACGACCGTGACCGTCACGGTGCCCAACACCACCACCATCACCCCGGCCAACCCGAATACCTCGACGCAGTACTACTACAGCGGCACGGTGCCGAACTCGACCAACAAGCCCGGAACGTTCGTCAACTACGCACTGGGCACTGCCCCAACGAAGGGCACCGTCACGTCGTTCAATCCGACCACCGGCGCCTTCACCTACCACCGCAACGAAAGCCTGGGGCACACCACGACGGCCTCCGACGTGGTCACGGTGATCGCCACCGACGCCGACGGCCGCACGGTCACCCTCAAGATGACTGTCCAGCCGACGGTCCCGAACGCCGTGCCGGTCATTCTGTCGTCCACGACCGATGTGGGGAACGCGAGTTCGGCGAGGTGGGGGCTGAACACCACGACGTGGACTCAGACCACGACGGGCAAAATCACCGCGTCCGACGCCGACATCGTCGACTCGCTGAGCTACTCACTGGTCAACGCCACGACCCATGCGCCAGTGACCACCACCACCAACGGTGGCACTGTCGCCTTCAATGCGGATGGGTCGTACACCTACACGATCACCAGGGACCAAGCGTATTTCCACGGCGCAGCGCGGATCGGCGCCAGCGGCGCGGCGGTGGCCGACACGTTCACCGTCGCGGTCAGCGACGGCTATGGCGGCGTCGCGTACACGACTGTGAGCATGGCGATCTACGCGGTCAACTCCAGTCCCACGCTGAGCCTCGGCAGCCTGGTGTGTGCTTTCACCTCGTGCACCATCACCATCACGACGACCGACCCGGACAACGACGACCTGAGCGGCAGCTTGAACACCTCGAACAACGGGGCCGGTGCCCCGTGGTACACCCTCGAGAGGGGTAGCGTCACCATCAACGCGGGCAACCAGCACACGATGACCTGGGGCGGCAACAACAACGGCGCCGGCACCCAGCAAACCGGTAACCAGAGATACACCGTCTACGACGGTTACTACCGGGTCTCCAACGGTGTCGTCGACTCCGGCTACTTCTCGCGTGCGTGGGTGAACTGGAGCAACACCACCAGGACCACGGGTAACTAGGGCGCCGGGGCCTACGTCCGCCCGCCGTGTCACGCACGTCACACACCGGTCCGGCCTGCAGATATCGGGCTTTGGGCTCGTCGCGTCTCGAATGAGCGGACCGCTCAACAGGACGGGCAATAACCACGCGCCACAGGTGGTTCATACTGTCTAGTAGCACAACAGCGGAAGTGAGCAGGCAACGATGACGAGGCTGGACACCGTCGAGCGGGCGGTCGCCGATATCGCGGCTGGCAAGGCCGTCGTCGTCATCGATGACGAAGACCGTGAGAACGAGGGCGACCTGATCTTCGCCGCCGAGAAGGCGACGCCCGAGCTGGTGGCGTTCATGGTCCGCTACACCTCGGGCTACCTGTGTGTGCCGCTGTCCGGCGAGATCTGCGACAAGCTCGGCCTGCTGCCCATGTACGCGGTCAACCAGGACAAGCACGGCACCGCCTACACCGTCACCGTCGACGCCAAAATCGGTGTGGGAACCGGTATTTCGGCTGCCGATCGGGCGACGACCATGCGGTTGCTGGCCGATCCCGGCAGCGTCGCGGAGGATTTCACCAAGCCCGGCCACGTTGTGCCGTTGCGCGCCAAGGACGGCGGCGTACTGCGCCGTCCCGGCCACACCGAGGCTGCCGTCGACCTGGCCCGCCTGGCCGGCCTTGAGCCGGCGGGCGCGATCTGCGAGATCGTCAGCCAGAAGGACGACGGCTCGATGGCCCAGACCGATGAGCTGCGAATCTTCGCCGACGAGCACGACCTCGCCCTGATCTCGATTGCCGACCTCATCGAGTGGCGCCGCAAGCACGAGAAGCACATCGAGCGCATCGCCGAGGCCCGGATCCCGACCCGGCACGGCGAGTTCCGGGCGGTCGGTTACTCGAGCATCTATGAAGAGGTCGAGCACGTCGCCCTGGTGAAGGGCGATATCGCCGGGCCGGAGAACGACGGCCACGACGTGCTGGTCCGGGTGCACTCAGAGTGCCTGACCGGCGACGTGTTCGGCTCGCGGCGCTGCGACTGCGGTCCGCAGCTGGACGCCGCGCTGGCGATGGTGGCCCGCGAGGGTCGCGGCATCGTGCTCTACATGCGCGGCCATGAAGGCCGCGGCATCGGCCTGATGCACAAGCTGCAGGCCTACCAGCTGCAGGACGCCGGCGCCGACACCGTCGACGCCAACCTCGAGCTCGGGCTGCCCGCCGACGCGCGTGACTACGGCATCGGCGCACAGATCCTCGTCGATCTCGGGGTGCGTTCGATGCGGCTGCTGACAAACAATCCGGCCAAGCGCGTCGGGCTGGACGGCTACGGGCTGCACATCATCGAGCGGGTACCGCTGCCGGTGCGCGCCAATGCCGAGAACATTCGCTACCTGATGACCAAGCGCGACCGGATGGGTCACGACCTGACCGGACTCGACGATTACGACGAGGTCGTGCCCGGCGACCTGGGCGGGGCCCTGTAGTGAGCGGAGGCGCCGGCGTCCCCGAATTTCCGGAGATGGACGCCTCGGATGTGTCCCTGGCCATCGTCGCGAGCACCTGGCATTCGAAGATCTGCAACGCGCTGCTCGACGGTGCCCGCCGGGTGGCCGAGGACTCCGGACAACCGAACCCGACCGTCGTCCGGGTGCTCGGCGCCATCGAAATCCCGGTTGTCGCACAGGAACTCGCGCGCACCCATGACGCCGTCGTCGCGCTCGGCGTCGTGATCCGCGGCCAGACACCACATTTCGACTATGTCTGCGACGCGGTCACCCAGGGCCTGACCCGGGTCTCGCTGGACGCGTCCACTCCGGTCGCCAACGGAGTGCTGACCGTCAACACCGAGGAACAGGCGCTCGACCGCGCCGGCCTGCCCGACTCCGCCGAGGACAAGGGCGCACAGGCCGCCGCTGCCGCGCTGTCCACCGCGCTGACGCTGCGCCACCTGCGCGGGGCATGAGCACCAGCGACTGGGATGTCGTGGTGCGGCCTCGTGTGACGCCGTACGTCGCCTACGGCGCCGCGTTTGTCGTCGCGGCCTCCGGGATCGTGGTGGGTTTCCTGCTGAAGATTCGCTACACCGGGGCGACCCTGCAGACCGCCGACCAGGTGGCGATGGGTGGGCTCGGGGTGATCCTGGCTGCCGCGATCCTGCTGCTGGCCACCCCGCGACTGCGCATCGGGCCCGCCGGGCTCGGGGTGCGCAACATTCTTCTGGAGCGGGTGATTCCGTGGACGGACGTCGTCGGGGTGTCCTTCCCGCCGGGCGCTCGGTGGGCCCGGGTCGACCTGGCCGACTACGAGTACGCCGCGGTGTTGGCCATTCAGTCGGTCGACGGCGAGCGGGCGGTGCGATCGATGGACACGCTGCGCGCGCAACTCGCCAAGTATCGGCCCGACCTCACGGGATCGTGAGTCGCATCACCACTTCGGATTTGGCGCCGCCGGTGGGCACCTCGGTGAAGCCCAGGCTCTCGTAGACCGCTCGGGCCGCCGCGTTGTCGGGGGCCATCCGAAGAGTCGCGGTGCGCACCCCGCGTCGGCGTCCCCAGTCCACGGCCGCCGACACCAGCAAGCGGGCCAGCCCGCGCCCGCGGGCCTCCGGCTCGAGCCACAGCGAGTACACGTAGGCCGCTTCCGCGCTCTCCTGATAGGCGGCCACCATGCCCACGGGCCGGTCGCCCAGCACGGCCACGAACTGCGCGTGGTCACGCAGCCGGCGGCGCCAGTCGGTCGGGGTGAAGCGGGCCTCGACGAGGTACTGCCGGTCGTCGGTGCCGAAGGTGTCGGTGAGTGCACGCAGCCGAAGCTCGGCGAACTGTTCCCAGTCCGACTCGGTGAGGCGGGTGATGCGCGCTGCTGGCACGCTGTCGACGGTAGTGCCTGTCGGAGCCCCGACTAATCTGGAAACGTGCCCGATCCGTCGACGTACCGCCCGGCGCCCGGGTCCATTCCGGTGGAACCGGGGGTTTACCGATTCCGGGATCCGCATGGCCGGGTGATCTACGTGGGCAAGGCCAAAAGCCTGCGCCCCCGGCTGACGTCGTACTTCCAGGACATCTCCGCGCTGCATCCACGCACCCGTCAGATGGTGACCACCGCCGCCAAGGTCGAGTGGACGGTGGTCAACACCGAGGTCGAAGCGCTGCAGTTGGAATACAACTGGATCAAGGAGTTCGACCCGCGGTTCAACGTCCGGTACCGCGACGACAAGTCCTACCCGGTGCTGGCCGTCACCCTCAACGAGGAGTATCCGCGGCTGTCGGTCTACCGTGGGCCGCGCCGGAAAGGGGTCCGCTACTTCGGCCCGTACTCGCACGCCTGGGCCATCCGCGAGACCCTGGACCTGCTGACCCGGGTGTTCCCGGCCCGCACCTGCTCCGCCGGAGTGTTCAAGCGGCACAGCCAGATCGAGCGACCGTGCCTGCTGGGCTACATCGACAAGTGTTCGGCGCCATGCGTGGGGCGGGTCAGCGCCGAGGAGCACCGCAAGATCGTGCTGGACTTCTGTGACTTCCTGTCCGGAAAGACCGACCGTTTCGCCCGCGAGCTCGAGCTCGAGATGAACGCGGCGTCCAACGAGCTGAACTTCGAGCGGGCGGCCCGGCTGCGCGACGATATCGCCGCGATCAAGCGGGCGCTGGAGAAGCAGGCCGTGGTGCTCGGCGACGGCACCGACGCCGACGTCGTCGCGTTCGCCGACGACGACCTGGAGGCCGCTGTGCAGGTCTTCCACGTCCGTGGTGGCCGGGTTCGCGGCCAGCGCGGCTGGGTGGTCGAAAAGCCCAGCGGGCCAGGTGAATCCGCTGAGGCGCAGCTGGTCGAGCAGTTCCTCACCCAGTTCTACGGCGACCAGGCCGAATTGGGCGGTGCCGCAGACGAATCCACCAATCCGGTACCGCGCGAGGTGCTGGTTCCCTGCCTGCCGCCCAACGCCGAGGAACTGGCCGACTGGCTGTCCGGACTGCGCGGCTCGCGGGTGGCGCTGCGCGTTCCGCGACGCGGCGACAAGAAGGCCCTGGCCGAGACGGTGCACCGCAACGCCAAGGAGGCGCTGCAGCAGCACAAGCTCAAGCGCGCCGGCGACTTCACCGCCAGATCGGCTGCGCTGCAGAACATTCAGGAATCGCTCGGGCTTGCGGAAGCGCCGCTGCGCATCGAGTGCGTCGACATCAGCCACGTCCAGGGCACCGATGTGGTGGCCTCGCTGGTGGTGTTCGAGGACGGTCTACCGCGTAAGTCCGACTACCGGCACTTCGCGATCCGCGAAGCCGCCGGCCAAGGTCGCTCCGACGACGTCGCCTCGATCGCCGAGGTGACGCGACGGCGCTTCGCCCGCCACGTCCACGAGCAGCAGCAGCCCATCGAGGAGTTCTCCGCCGAGGGCAAGTCCCGCAAGTTCGCCTATCCGCCGAACCTCTACGTCGTCGACGGCGGTGCTCCTCAGGTCAACGCCGCGCAGGCGGTGCTCGACGACCTCGGCGTCGCCGACGTCGCCGTCATCGGTCTGGCCAAGCGGCTCGAGGAGGTGTGGGTACCCGCAGAACCTGACCCGCTGATCCTGCCGAGGAACAGCGAGGGCCTCTATCTGCTGCAGCGGGTCCGTGACGAAGCGCACCGGTTCGCGATCACCTACCACCGCAGCAAGCGCTCGAAGCGGATGACGGCCTCGGCACTGGACTCGGTGCCGGGGCTCGGCGAGATCCGGCGCAAGGCGCTGGTGACCCACTTCGGATCGCTGGCGCGATTGCGCCAGGCCAGTGTCGACGAGATCACCGCGGTGCCCGGGATCGGCACCGCGACCGCAGCCGCCGTGCTGGAAGCGCTAGGCGTGACGGTGGATTCGCCGGTATCGCCTGCGCAGGACGAGCCGGTCGGCGAGGATCAGTCTGCTGAACAGGCGACGCGATGACAGATCACAGCACAGGTGAGGACATGCGCCCCGGCCAGACCGGCGAGGAATCGGGTATCGACGTGGTGTTGGTGACGGGCCTGTCGGGAGCCGGCCGGGGCACCGCGGCGAAGGTGCTCGAAGACCTGGGCTGGTACGTCGCCGACAATCTGCCGCCCGAACTCATCGCCCGGATGGTGGACTTCGGTTTGACCGCCGGGTCGCGGATCACTCAGCTGGCCGTCGTCATGGACGTCCGGTCTCGGGGGTTCACCGGCGACCTTGACTGGGTACGCAACGAGCTGGCGACCCGCGGCATCCATTCGCGGGTGCTGTTCATGGAGGCTTCCGACGACATCCTGGTCCGCCGCTACGAGAACAACCGGCGCAGTCATCCGCTGCAGGGCAACCAGACCCTGGCCGAAGGCATTGCCGCCGAGCGGGCGATGCTGGCCTCGGTTCGGGCGTCGGCGGATCTGGTCATCGACACCTCGACCCTGTCGGTGCACGGTCTGCGCGACAGTATCGAACGTGCCTTCGCCGGCGAGACCGTTGCGCAGACGTCCGTGACGGTCGAGTCGTTCGGGTTCAAGTACGGCTTGCCGATGGATTCCGACATGGTGATGGACGTCCGCTTCCTGCCGAACCCGCACTGGGTCGACGAACTGCGGCCGCACACGGGGCAGCATTCGGCGGTTCGGGATTACGTCCTTGGTCAACCCGGTGCCGCGGAGTTCCTGCAGACCTACCATCAGCTGCTGAGACTCGTCGTCGACGGCTATCGCAAGGAGGGGAAGCGCTATATGACCGTGGCCATCGGCTGCACCGGGGGTAAGCACCGCAGTGTCGCCATGGCCGAAGCGCTCGCCGGGCTGCTGGATGGCAACGAGCACTTGACCGTCCGGGTCCTGCACCGCGATCTGGGTCGCGAATGACTCGTATCGTCGCCCTCGGCGGTGGCCATGGTTTGTATGCGACGCTGTCCGCGGCCCGCCGGCTCACCCACGATGTCACCGCGGTGGTCACCGTCGCCGACGACGGCGGGTCCTCCGGCCGGCTGCGCAGCGAGCTCGACATCATTCCGCCGGGTGATCTGCGAATGGCGTTGGCGGCCTTGGCATCCGACAGTCCGCACGGCAGGTTGTGGGCGACCATCATTCAGCACCGGTTCGGCGGCAGCGGCGCGCTGGCCGGGCATCCGATCGGCAACCTGATGCTGGCCGGCCTCAACGAGCTGCTCGCCGATCCGGTGGCCGCGCTCGACGAGCTGGGCCGGGTCCTCGGCGTCAAGGGCAGGGTGTTGCCGATGTGCCCGATCGCGCTGCAGATCGAAGCCGACGTGGCCGGTCTGGAAGGCGATCCGCGGATGAGCCGGGTGATCCGCGGGCAGGTGGCGGTCGCGACGACGCCGGGCAAGGTCCGCCGGGTGCGCCTGCTGCCGGGTGATCCGCCGGCCACCCGCCAGGCGATCGACGCGATCATGACCGCCGATCTGGTGGTGCTCGGGCCGGGCTCGTGGTTCACCAGTGTGATCCCGCATGTGCTGGTGCCGGAGTTGGCGGCGGCGCTGAAGGCCACGGCGGCGCGGCGGGCCCTGGTGCTCAACCTGGCCGCCGAGCCGGGGGAGACCGCCGGCTTCTCCGCCGAGCGGCATCTGCACGTTCTGGCTCAGCACGCGCCGGGCTTCTCGGTGCATGAGATCGTCGTCGACGCGACTCGGGTCCCGTCTGACCGGGAACGTGACCAACTGCGGCGTACCGCAAGCCTGCTGGAAGCTTCAGTTCAGTTTGCCGACGTGTCCAGACCTGGTACACCTTTACATGACCCGGCCAAGCTGGCTGCAGCGCTTGACGGTGTGCGCACCCGGACAACGGTCACCGCGCCGCCTTCCCCTTCCTCTGCTGCGTCCGTGCAGGCCGGAGGAAGGCGACAGGGGGACGGGGTGCAGGGACCGACAGCCAATGGACCGAGAGGTGACGACCCGTGGCGATGACTGCCGAGGTGAAGGACGAACTTAGCCGGCTGGCCGTCAATTCCGTGAGTGCCCGCCGAGCCGAGGTGGCCTCGCTGCTGCGCTTCGCCGGTGGCCTGCACATCGTGTCGGGCCGGGTCGTGGTCGAAGCCGAGGTGGACCTGGGCATCATCGCCCGGCGCCTGCGCAAGGACATCTACGACCTCTACGGGTACAACGCGGTGGTGCACGTGCTGTCGGCCAGTGGCATCCGCAAGAGCACCCGCTATCTGGTCCGGGTCGCCAAGGACGGTGAAGCGCTGGCGCGCCAGACGGGCCTGCTGGACATGCGCGGCCGACCGGTGCGCGGGCTGCCCGCACAGGTGGTCGGCGGCAGCGTCGGCGACGCCGAGGCGGCGTGGCGCGGTGCGTTCCTCGCGCACGGTTCGCTGACCGAGCCCGGACGGTCGTCGGCACTCGAAGTCAGTTGTCCGGGACCGGAAGCCGCGCTGGCCTTGGTCGGCGCTGCCCGGCGGCTCGGGGTGAGCGCGAAGGCGCGTGAGGTGCGCGGTACCGACCGGGTGGTGGTGCGCGACGGCGAGGCCATCGGTGCGCTGCTGACCCGGATGGGCGCCCAGGACACCCGCCTCACGTGGGAGGAACGGCGGATGCGCCGCGAGGTGCGCGCCACCGCCAACCGGCTGGCCAACTTCGATGACGCGAACCTGCGGCGCTCCGCCCGCGCCGCGGTCGCCGCCGCCGCCCGCGTCGAACGCGCGCTGGAGATCCTGGCCGACACCGTGCCCGATCACCTGGCCGCCGCAGGCAAGCTTCGGGTCGAGCACCGTCAGGCGTCGTTGGAGGAACTGGGCCGGCTGGCCGATCCGCCGATGACCAAAGATGCTGTGGCCGGCCGCATTCGGCGCTTGCTGTCGATGGCGGACCGCAAGGCCAAGCAGGACGGCATCCCCGATACCGAGTCGGCCGTCACGCCGGATCTGCTGGAAGACGCCTAGCCCCGATTGTCTCGCTCCTCCTCCGCCTCGTTCCTCGGCGGCATCGGTCGACTCGACTACGCCGTCTTCTTCGCGATGTAGGCCTTGAGTTCGGCCGACAGCGCGTCGGCGGGCAACAGCTGGGGGAGCAGGCTGGGGTCCGACATCCGGGCGCGGTAGACCAAGCCAATCGTCACGTCGTGATCCGGCTTGTCCTCGATGACGATGCTGTCGCCGGCACGCACGGTGCCCGGGGTGATCACCCGCAGATACGCGCCGGGCTTGCCGGCTTCGGTGAACGTCTTGATCCACCCCCGGATGTCCAGGAACGACGAGAACGTGCGGCACGGTGTGCGCGGTGCGGAGACTTCGAGCAGCAGACCGTCGGTGCCCACCCGCCAGCGTTCGCCGATGAGTGCTCCGGTGACGTCGACGCCGGAAGTGGTGAGATTCTCGCCGAACATCCCGTCGGACAGCGGACGGTCGAGTCGGGCCGCCCACTCGTCGAGGTCCTCGCGGGCATAGGCGTAGACGGCTTGGTCGTCACCACCGTGCAGCTTCTGGTTACCGATCGTGTCGCCGACCAGACCACTGCCCAGGCCACTGCGCATCGGACCGGGCGCACGCACCATCACCGCTTCGCGGGTGGGCCGCTTGTCGATGCCGGTCGGTCGTGGCGCTTTCGCGTCCGGATTCGTCCGAGCGTGCGCCGACAGATTCACCGACAGAACGCTTGCCATCACAACAGCGTAATGGCGTCGTGGCAGGTGCACCGTCCTGGGCGGCGCGCTGGCATGGTCGACGCGACCCGCCGAATGCCTCTGTGCTGAACATGGTTTCGTGACGCCGTCGGCCGCCCTGAACGCCGCGCGCCGCTATCGGTGCTGTGCGCCAGGCATTTTCGTGCGCGCACTGCCCGCCGACCCAATTTTCTCGGCGTCGTCACCCGGGGCGGCAGACCAGGGGCTAGCGTTTGTGCCATGCCTGAGGTGTTGCGCGTCGGGGCGGCATTGCCGGACCCACCGTTCAACGATGTGAACGGCACCGGCCTGGACGTCGAACTCCTGGCCGCCATCGGCCAGCAGCTCGGCGCCGACGTCGAGTTCATCCGCTACCAAGGGCGCGATTTCAACGGCATCTTCGACGCGCTGGATTCCGGTGGGTTCGACTGCGTGGCCTCCGGCACCACCGTCACCGGCTCTCGCGCGCTGAAGGCCGCGTTCTGCGATCCGTACCTGATCTCCGGTCAGGCGATGGCCGTCGACGCCACCCGGCTGCCCGACGTCGCGTCGATCGACGATCTCGAGGGATTGACGATCGGGGTGCAGCAGGGCAACACCAGTCAGCCGATCGCGAACCGGTTGCTGGCCGACGGCAAGGTCGCGTGGGTTCGGGTGTACGACTACGGCAGCATTCGCAGCGCGCTGCGCGATCTGTCGACGGGCCGCTGCGACGCCTTCATGAAGCTCGACCCGGTGCTGACCCGGCTGGCGGAGGCGATACCCGGCATCGCCGTGGTTCAGCGCGGCATCACCACCGAGAAGATCGCGATCGCGGTGCCGACGAGCGACACCGCGTTACTGGGCCGGATCAACGTCGCGCAGGCCACACTCGAGGAGAACGGCACGTTGCCGGCGATCCGGGAACGGTGGACCGGCTCGCCCCGGGCCGACCAAAGCGGCCCCAGATCGGGTGACCTCTAGGCGGTCGCGCACGCCGGTGAGCAGGCCACTAGGCTGGGCGCGGGAACTGGCGAAGCAACTATGAGGAGATGACGTGACCATCCGGGTTGGCGTTAATGGCTTCGGCCGTATTGGCCGTAATTTCTTCCGGGCTCTGGACGCGCAGAAGGCGCAGGGCAAGAACACCGATGTGGAGATCATCGCGGTCAACGATCTGACCGATAATGCGACGCTGGCGCATTTGTTGAAGTTCGACTCGATCCTGGGCCGGCTGCCCTATGAGGTGAGCCTGGAGGGCGAGGACACCATCGTCGTCGGCGACACCAAGATCAAGGCGCTCGAGGTCAAGGCCGGCCCGGCCGAACTGCCGTGGGGCGATTTGGGTGTCGACATCGTGGTCGAGTCGACCGGGATCTTCACCAAGCGTGACAAGGCCCAGGGCCACCTGGATGCCGGGGCCAAGAAGGTCATCATTTCCGCGCCGGCCACCGATGAGGACATCACGATCGTGCTCGGGGTCAATGACGACAAGTACGACGGCAGCCAGAACATCATCTCCAACGCCTCGTGCACCACGAACTGCCTGGGCCCGCTGGCCAAGGTCCTCAATGATGAGTTCGGCATCGTCAAGGGTTTGATGACCACGATCCACGCCTACACCCAGGATCAGAACCTGCAGGACGGCCCGCACAGCGATCTGCGCCGCGCGCGGGCGGCGGCGTTGAACATCGTGCCGACCTCGACCGGTGCGGCCAAGGCGATCGGTCTGGTGCTGCCGGAACTGAAGGGCAAGCTCGACGGCTACGCGTTGCGGGTGCCGATCCCCACCGGTTCGGTTACCGACCTGACCGCGGAGCTGAGCACGTCGGCCAGCGCCGCCGACATCAACGCCGCGATGAAGGCTGCTGCTGAGGGCAAGCTCAAGGGCATCCTGAAGTACTACGACGCCCCGATCGTCTCCAGCGATATCGTCACCGACCCGCACAGCTCGATCTTCGACTCCGGTTTGACCAAGGTCATCGACAACCAGGCCAAGGTCGTGTCCTGGTATGACAACGAATGGGGCTACTCCAACCGCCTCGTGGACCTGGTCGCACTGGTCGGCAAGTCCCTCTAACAACCATGGCCGTCAAGACACTCGACGACCTGCTGGCCGAGGGTGTTTCGGGTCGGGGCGTTCTCGTGCGCTCCGATCTGAACGTCCCGCTCGACGGTGGGAAGATCACTGATCCGGGCCGCATCATCGCGTCGGTTCCGACACTCAAGGCGCTGGCCGACGCCGGTGCGAAGGTCATCGTGACCGCGCACCTGGGCCGGCCCAAGGGCGGACCGGAGCCAGAGTTCTCGCTGGCGCCGGTGGCCGCCGCGTTGGGGGAGAAACTGGGCCGGCATGTGCAGCTGGCCGGTGACGTGGTCGGTACCGATGCGCTCGCTCGCGCCGAGGGACTGACCGACGGCGACGTGTTGCTGCTGGAGAACATCCGCTTCGACCCGCGGGAGACCAGCAAGGACGACGCCGAGCGGCTGAAGCTGGCCAAGGCTTTGGTCGAATTGGTCGGCGACGACGGCGCTTTCGTCTCCGACGGGTTCGGCGTGGTGCACCGCAAGCAGGCGTCGGTGTACGACGTCGCGACCCTGCTGCCGCACTACGCCGGCACGCTGGTGGCCGCTGAGGTCAAGGTGCTTCAGCAGCTGACCAGCTCGACCGATCGGCCGTACGCCGTGGTGCTGGGCGGGTCGAAGGTGTCGGACAAGCTGGCCGTTATCGAGAACCTGGCGACCAAGTCTGACAGCATCGTCATCGGCGGCGGTATGTGCTTCACCTTCCTTGCCGCGCAAGGGGTTTCGGTGGGCACCTCGCTGCTGCAGGAGGAGATGATCGACACCTGCCGCCAACTGCTGGAGACCTACGGTGACGTGATTCATCTGCCGGTGGACATCGTGGTGGCCGAGAAGTTCGCCGCCGACTCGCCGCCGGAAACCGTTTGGGCAGACCAGATCCCGGACGGCAAGATGGGGCTGGACATCGGACCGGAGTCGGTGAAGCGGTTCAGCACACTGCTGTCCAACGCCCGCACCATCTTCTGGAACGGGCCGATGGGCGTGTTCGAGTTCCCGGCGTTCTCGGCGGGCACCAAGGGTGTCGCCGAGGCGATCGTCGGCGCGACCGCCAAGGGCGCGTTCAGCGTGGTCGGCGGCGGCGATTCGGCGGCCGCGGTGCGGCAGTTGGGTCTGCCCGAGGACGGTTTCTCGCACATTTCCACCGGCGGCGGTGCATCGCTGGAATACCTTGAGGGCAAAACACTGCCCGGTATCGACGTCCTGGAGTCCTGAGAACATGGCACGTAAACCGCTGATCGCGGGCAACTGGAAGATGAACCTCAACCATTTCGAGGCCATCGCGCTCGTCCAGAAGATCGCGTTCTCGTTGCCCGACAAGTACTTCGACAAGGTCGACGTCACGGTGATCCCGCCGTTCACCGATCTGCGCAGTGTGCAGACCCTGGTCGACGGCGACAAACTGCGGCTGACCTACGGCGCGCAGGACCTGTCGCAGCACGATTCGGGCGCCTACACCGGTGACATCAGCGGCGCGTTCCTGGCCAAGCTCGGTTGCACGTTCGTGGTCGTCGGACACTCCGAGCGCCGCACGTATCACCATGAGGACGATGCGGTCGTCGCCGAGAAGGCGGCCGCGGCGTTCCGGCACGGCCTGACCCCGATCGTGTGTATCGGCGAGCAGCTCGAGGTCCGCGAGGGTGGCGGCCACGTCGAGTTCTGCGTGAACTCGCTGCGGGGCTCGCTGGCCGGGCTGACCAAGGAGCAGCTGGCCGGCGTCGTGATCGCCTACGAACCGGTGTGGGCCATCGGCACCGGCCGGGTCGCCAGTGCGGCCGACGCGCAGGAAGTGTGCGCTGCGATCCGGGCCGAGCTGGGCAACCTGGCTTCGCCGGCCGCGGCCGACGGTATCCGGGTGCTCTACGGCGGCTCGGTGAACGCCAAGAACGTCGGCGAGATCGTCGCCCAGAAGGACGTCGACGGTGCGTTGGTGGGCGGAGCGTCGCTGGCTGGCGAGCAATTCGCCACCCTGTCGGCAATCGCCGCAGGTGGGCCGCTGCCGTGATGACCGCTTCCACCAGGTAGTCTGGTCGCCATGGTTTTGACTCTGCAGATCATCCTGGTGGTCACCAGCGTGCTGGTGGTGCTGCTGGTGCTGCTGCACCGCGCCAAGGGTGGCGGCCTGTCGACGCTGTTCGGCGGCGGCGTGCAGTCCAGCCTGTCCGGGTCGACCGTGGTGGAGAAGAACCTCGACCGCCTCACGCTGTTCGTCACCGGCATCTGGGTGGTGTCCATCATCGGCATGGCACTACAGATCAAGTACAGCTGATCTGTAGGCCGCGACCGCTCCCGCGTCAGCGAGTGAACCGGTAAATATCGCCGCCCAGCGGGATCAGCGGGACGACTCCTTGCCGCACCGTGGCCCCGTCACCGTGGCCCAGACCCCTCAGCCAGTGCAGAATCTGCTCCTGCTTGGCGCGGGTGTTTTCATATGCCGTCGAGCTGACGTAGTAGAACTCGCGGGCCGCCACAGCGGGACCGGCGTCGGGACGGTTGGCAAGGATGACGTCTTGGGAGGCGGCGAACACCTTCGTGCGGGGATCGGCATGCCACAGGATCGCGGGCAGCACGCCGAAGTGGTCGGAGTCCACGATCAACGCGTCGGCACGCGCGATATCTCGAAGCGGTTCGAACTCCGAACGGTGAACCACGAACAACGCCGACGAGACAATCGCACACACCAACAGCACCGCCGGTAGCGCGGAGGCCAGCCGCTGCCACCGGACGCCCGGGCTGTCTTGGGCATCGAGGCCGTCTTGAGCCATTCGCGCCACGCCGACGAACAAAAATGGTGTGACGAAGTACAGATATTGCAGACCTATCGCTTGCACGGGGCTGATGAACGAGACGTACATCGCGAAGGCTGTCAGCAGGCACAACACGCCCGCACAGATCGGCAGCCGCTGGACCGTCAGCCAACCGTCCACACCGCGCGGCCCCGATCGGATGGCCCGCACCACGATCCTGACCACGAGATACGTCGTGCCCACACCGATGGCGATGCTCAGCAGGTTGATCACCACGTACTGGGGCTGCGCCCAGTCGAGCAGACCGTAGGGCAACGGGTGCGACCAGTCGAGGGGGTTGAAGAGTTGCAGCGCCGTCGGTATGACTGCACCCGCGCGCTGAAACAGTTGCGGGAATGTGAAGGACTGCGCCTGTTCGCGCGCCCGCCAAACAGATTCCATGAAACTCGGCTCCACGACATAGAACGCCACTGCCGCCACCACGACAGCGAGCCCCAGCTGAGCGAGCTCCCTCAATGAGCGACGCCGCCACAGAATTGCCGCCACCAAGACAATGGTGACGGCGGCGGGTATCGGGAACTGAAAGTGCGTCAGGACCCCGACGACCAGCACGACACAGAGCGCGACCAGATAGCGCAACTGCTTCTTCTGGAGCCAGAGCACGGCCACGAGCAACAACGCCGCGGTGAACATGGTGAACAGTGAGTACTGCCGGATGACGCTCACCGCGGTCCGCGACGGCAGGCTCACCGTCCAGGCCAGCGTTGCGAGGAAGCTCAGCGTGCTCGACACCGCCAGCACCCGGCAGGTGACGTAGATGATCACCGCTGTCAGGCACACGACGACGAGATTGAGCACGAGACCGCTGACGAGCGAGACGCCGAACAGCACGAACCAGACATGAAGCACCCAGAAGTAGAAGGGCGGGTGGATGTCGTAATGGACCATGTCGCTTTGGATCTGGCCAAAGCACCAGTGGGAGCTCAATTGCCAGTACCGCTGCCACTGCGAGGCATCCGCCCAGTGGCCCTTCAGCGGCGAGTTCAGGAAGTTCCCCTGATTGCACGTTGCGGTGACGACGCTGATGACGTCATCGTGGTCGACCAGCACGACCGCCATGAGTTTCGGTAGATAAATCAGGACGGCGACGGCCACGAGAACGAGCACCAATACGTAATCGGCTGTGGACCGACGTGCGGCTTCCGGCGTCGCAAAAATTCTCAGCACAGGACGATACGGCCCCCTATTCGGCTGAACTGCCGCTCCCCACGGCATTCCTGGACAGTAGTTGAAGCCGGCCGCAAGGTCCACGGGGCAAGATCGCGAGGGGACCACCTGCTCAACCCCACGCCCTGCAGTACCCACCGAGCACCGGAATACTTGAGGGATGGCTGAAGCTGCGGACGCGTCGCTGGAACCGATCGGCGCGGTACAGCGCACCCAGGTGGGACGCGAGGCCACCGAGCCGATGCGCGAGGACATCCGACTGCTCGGCGCGATCCTCGGCGACACCGTGCGCGAACAGAACGGCGACGAGGTATTCGAGCTCGTGGAGAAGGCCCGCGTCGAGTCGTTCCGCGTCAGACGATCTGAGATCGACCGGTCCGAGCTGGCCCAGCTGTTCGACGGCATCGACGTCCATCAGGCCATCCCGGTAATCCGTGCCTTTACGCACTTCGCGCTCTTGGCCAACGTCGCCGAGGACATCCACCGTGAGCGGCGTCGCGCCGTGCACGTCGCCGCCGGGGAGCCGCCGCAGGACAGCACCCTGGCCGCCACCTACGAGAAGCTCGACGCCGCACACCTGGACGCCGCCACGGTGCAGACGGCACTCACAGGTGCGCTCGTCGCGCCGGTCATCACCGCCCATCCGACCGAAACCCGCAGGCGCACGGTCTTCGACACCCAACACCGGATCACCCAACTGATGCGGGTGCGGTTGCACGGTCAGGACGAGACCGAGGACGGCCAGCCGGTCGAGACCGAACTGCGCCGACAGATCCTGACGCTGTGGCAGACCGCGCTGATCCGGTTGTCCCGGTTGAAGATTCAGGACGAGATCGAGGTGGGTCTGCGGTACTACCCGGCGGCGTTCTTCGAGGTGATTCCGAAGGTGAACGCCGAGGTTCGCGAGGCGCTGCGCGCCCGTTGGCCCGACGCCGACCTGCTGCCGGAGCCGATTCTGCGCCCGGGCTCGTGGATCGGCGGCGACCGCGACGGCAACCCGAACGTGACCGCCGAGGTGGTGCGGCTGGCCACCGGCAGCGCCGCCTACACCGCGCTGGGGCACTACTTCTCCGAGCTGACCAAGCTCGAGCAGGAACTGTCGATGTCGGCGCGGCTGGTGAAGACCACCGACAAGCTGGTCGCCCTGGCCGATGCCTGCACCGAGCCGGCCCGGATGGACGAGCCCTATCGGCGGGCGTTGCGGGTGGTGCATGCCCGCCTCACGGCGACCGGTCACGACATTCTGGACCGGACGCCGCAGCACACCCTCGATTTGGGGGTGCAGCCCTACGCGACGCCTGACGAATTGTTGAAAGATCTCGACGTCATCGACGCATCGCTGCGCGGCAACGGCAGCGCGCTGCTGGCCGACGACCGGCTGGCCAGACTGCGGGAAGCCGTGGATGTCTTCGGGTTTCACCTCAGCAGCCTGGATATGCGGCAGAACTCCGACGTCCACGAGGAGGTCATCGCCGAACTGTTGTCGTGGGCCGGGGTACATCCCGATTACGCGTCGCTGTCCGAACGGGAGCGGGTCGTCGTTCTGACCGCCGAGCTGAAAACCCGCCGCCCGCTGGTGCGTGACGACTCCGAGGTGTCGGAGCTGGCCCGCAAGGAACTCGACATCGTCTTTGCCGCTGCCCGCGCCGTCAATGTGTTCGGCCCCGAAGCGGTACCCAACTACATCATCTCGATGTGCCAGTCGGTGTCCGACATGCTGGAGGCCGCGATCCTGCTGAAAGAGGCAGGGCTGCTGGATGTTTCGGGCGACGACGTCTATGCGCCCGTCGGTATTGTTCCGCTGTTCGAGACGATCGACGATCTGCAGCGCGGTGCGTCGATTCTCGAGGCGATGTTGGATCTTCCGCTGTACCGCGCGATGATCCACGCCCGCGGGGAAAGCCAGGAGGTGATGCTGGGCTACTCCGACTCCAATAAGGACGGCGGGTACCTCGCTGCCAACTGGGCGCTCTACCGGGCCGAGCTGGATCTGGTGGAATCGGCCCGCAAGACCGGTATCCGGTTGCGGCTCTTCCACGGTCGCGGCGGTACCGTCGGCCGCGGCGGCGGCCCGAGCTACGACGCGATCCTGGCCCAGCCGCCCGGTGCGGTCAACGGCTCGCTGCGGCTGACCGAACAGGGTGAGGTGATCGCGGCCAAGTATGCCGAACCGCGCATCGCCCATCGCAACCTGGAGACGCTGCTGGCGGCCACACTGGAGTCGACGCTGCTGGACACCGAGGGTCTTGGTGACCTCGCCGAACAGGCCTACCAGGTGCTCGACGACCTCGCCGCCCGCGCGCAACGGGCCTACGCCGAATTGGTCCACGAGACACCGGGATTCGTCGACTACTTCAAGGCATCCACACCCGTCAGCGAGATCGGCTCACTCAACATCGGCAGCCGACCGACATCGCGCAAACCCACCACGTCGATCTCCGATCTACGGGCGATCCCGTGGGTGCTGGCCTGGAGTCAATCACGTGTCATGCTGCCCGGCTGGTACGGCACAGGCACCGCGGTCGAGGAGTGGATCGCCGAGAACGACGGCGGCCTCGAGGTGCTCCAGGAGCTCTACAAGAAGTGGCCGTTCTTCGCCACTGTGCTGTCGAATATGGCTCAGGTGCTGGCGAAGGCGGACATGGGACTGGCCGCCCGGTATTCCGAGCTGGTCGACGACGAGGAGTTGCGCGCCCGGGTGTTCGACAAGATCGTCGCCGAGTACGGCCGCACTCTGCGGATCCACCAGCTGATCACCGGGCAGGACGATCTGCTCGCCGACAATCCGGCCCTGGCCCGCTCGGTGTTCAACCGCTTCCCATACCTGGAGCCGCTCAACCACTTACAGGTCGAGTTGCTGCGCCGCTACCGGTCCGGGGACGACGACGAGCTGGTCCAGCGCGGCATCCTGCTCACGATGAGCGGGCTGGCGTCGGCACTGCGAAACAGCGGCTAGCCCCATGGCACGCGACCGCGACGAGTCCGGCCGGCCCCGCAATGCCAGGGCCCGCGACGAACTCGGCCGGCCGCTACCGGAAGGCGTCGAAGGAGTGCCCCGCATCCCGGACGATCTTCAGATAGCGCCGGCCGAAACACTGGCCTATGCGCAGGATCTGCTGAACCGGGGCCGCGCTTTTCACGCACATGAGGTTTTCGAGGCCGCGTGGAAGAACGGTCCCGACGACGAGCGCACGCTCTGGCAGGGCCTGGCCCAACTCGCCGTGGGCATCACGCACATCCAGCGCGGTAACCGCAAGGGCGCCGCAGCGCTACTGACGCGTGCGTCGATCCTCCTGGGCAGCGTCACCGACGCGCCATACGGCGTCGACCTCCTCGGTCTGACCGCGGCCGCAACCGCACTCGCCGACGATCTCACAAAGGACGCGACCATCGACCCGGCACGACTGCGCCCCCGGTTGGGAACCAAACCGGCGGGAGAAGCGTCAAACCCACTATGACGCAACCCTGTTCACTCGAAAACACCGCAGAACTCATCGGACCGCTGCCGCTGGTCGCGCCGCCCGTGCTGGCCGACTGGTCAGCCGCCGACCCCGCCGACGGCTGGTGGTGAAGCGCTGACGACTGCCGCGGGCCCGAGGCTGACGGGTAGATGTTTCACCCCGCGCAGCAGGGTGCTTTCGTTGAGCGTCGGTTCGCCATCCAGAGCAAGCTGTGGGTATCGCCGAAACAGTGCTTGCAGACCGATGTTCAATTCCAGGCGCGCCAGCGCTGCGCCGATACAGACGTGGATCCCCGAGCTGAAGCTGAGGTGCTCGCGGGCATTGGCGCGGGTGGTGTCGAACTCGTCAGGACGGTCGAAGACCGCGGGGTCCCGATTGGCGCCTGCGATGACGACGAACACTGCCTGCCCTTCGTCGATGCTGCAGCCCTCGATCTCGACAGGCTCGGTCGCCACCCGCACCCCGATCTGGGCGACGGAGTCGTAGCGGAGTGTCTCCTCGACCGCGTTTGGCCAGCCCTCGGGATGCGCTTGCAGATGAGCCAGCTGCTCGGGGTGACGTAGAAGCGCCACCACCGCATTGCCGAATGCATGGGTGGTGGTGATGAATCCGGCGCCGAGGAGCAGGCCGGCGAACATCCTGACCTCTTCTTCGGTCAGGTCGCTGTCCTGCAGGACTGCGGACAGGATGCTGTCGTCAGCACCGCTGCGCCGGAGCCGTTCGATATGTGCGGCGATGTAGCCCTCGAATTCGAGCAGTGCCGTCGACGCCGTGCGGAAGTCGCCCCAGGCGGGAACGGTGGTGGTGAGAAGTTTGGCGCCCGGTTCGGCGAACGCGTGGAGCTCCGGGATCTCGTCGCGGGGCACTCCCAGCATCTCGGCGATGACCTCGATGGGAATTCTGGCCGCGAAGGCGGCTATCAGATCACAGTGCGTCTGGCCGGCGAGGTCGTCGAGCACCGTGTTGGTGATCTCGTGGATGCGGTGCTGGAGTCCGTCGGTCGCGCGTGGTGTGAAAGCCCGTGAGACGAGGCGACGCAACCGACTGTGCACGGGTGGGTCCACCACCAACAGCGACGGCGGTTCCACCGGATTCATCATGCCCGGGTCTGTCTTTGCAACCAGCCACCGAACGATGCGGAAAGGGGAGCGATCGATCGGTTTGATGGTTCGGAATCTGTCGTCGCGCAGAACTTTTCGGACAACCTGAGCGTCAGCGGTCACCCATGCACTTGCGATCGCCGTGGATATTCGCCCCTGCTGCCGGATCTGCTCGATGAGGCGATAGGTGTTCTCTGGACGGTCGCTGTCGATGAGGAGACGCGCGAACGGGTCACCGCGATGTGCGAGCACCTTGAGTGCTGAACGAGCAAGCCCGTAGCCCAGGAACCAATGTGCCCTGGCCTTGACATGCAGGTCCATGGGCTGACCCGCTAACGACCCTGGCGGCGCATCGCGTTGACCACCCCGCGCACCGCCGACTCGGTGGCCGCCAGCGGTGACATCACCGCCTCACCGATTCCCACGATGCGCTCGATGCGGTCGACGATCCCTTCCATTCGCTCGACCACCGCGTTGAGCCGGGGCGCGAGCTCATCGATGCGGGTCAGGGTGGAGTTGAACACGCCCAGCGTCTCCTCGAAGTATTCGAGGGTGCCGTTCATCCCGCTCATCGTGGTGTTGAGGTCGGTCAGGGACTCGCTCATCTGAGTCAGGATTGTGTCGAGCTGGTCGACGGTGACGTCGGCGTTGAGTGCGGCCTGGGCCAGGGTCTTGATCCGGTCGCGACCGGTGCGCGGCGGGGGCGGCTTGTCAACCATGGGCTCAGTCTTGCAGCTTGCTGGCCGCCTCGGTGTCGAGAAGCCAAACCGTGGCCTCACGGCCCTTCGCGCCCGCCGCCGGCCAGTCGGCCGGTTTCGCGCCGCCGACCGCCTCGGCGACCGCCTCGGCCTTGCCCTCACCCGACACCACCAACCACACTTCGCGCGAGCGGGTGACGGCAGGCAGTGTCAGCGTGATCCGCCGCGGCGGGGGTTTGGGGGAGTCCTCGACACCGACCACCAGACGCTTGGTTTCCGCGACGGCAGGAGTGTGCGGGAACAGCGAATTGATGTGACCTTCCGGACCCATTCCGAGCAGATGGACATCGAAAACCGGTGTTGGCTCGCCGGATTCGGCGTTGGCGGCGAGCACGCTCTCGTAGGCCAGCGCCGCCGCGTCCAGGTCGTCGCCGAACTCGCCGTCGCTGGCCGCCATCGGATGCACGTTGCTGTCCGGGATGTCGATGTGGTCGAGCAGTGCCTCGCGGGCCTGCTTGTCGTTGCGCTCGTCGTCGTCGGCCGGCACGTAGCGTTCGTCGCCCCAGAAGACGTGCACCTTCGACCAGTCGATCGCCTCGTCGTGCGCGCCGACATGCTTGAGCAGGTTGATTCCCGTTCCGCCACCGGTCAATACGATGAACGCCCGCCCGCGCGACGCGATCGCGGTGGTGATCGCCTCCACCAGCCGGTCGCCGACGGCGGCCACCAGCGCTGAGCTGTCCGGGTAGGTCTCGACTATCTGGCTCATGCGGCGGCCTTTCCGGCGACGGGACTAGACGTACTGCACCTTCTCAATACCCGCCAACGCCTCGTGGTAAATCTCGTCGGCATCGAGCCGGCGAAGATCTTCGGCCAGGCATTCCCGGGTCTCGCGGCGAGGCAACGGCAGCAGCGCCTCCGGGCGTGCGGTGCGGGTCAGGGTGGCGGTGATGCCCTCCTGCGGGCGGGCGAGCGTCACCGTCTCGGAGTCGCGCACCAGCTCGACCTTCAGCTCGCCCACCGCTCGGGTCACTGTGCCGTCGATCCGGCTGGCCAGCCAGCCCGCCAGGATGTCGAGGGCCGGCTCGTCCTTGAGGCCGGACACCAGCGCCGACGTCAGCGGCTCGTACGGGGCCTGATCCACCGCTGACGCCAGCAGGGCACGCCAGTAGGTGATCCGGCTCCACGCCAGGTCGGTGTCACCATCGGTGTAGCCCTGCAGCCGGCTCTTGATCGCCGCCAGCGGGTCTTCGGTCCCCGTGGCATCGGTGATCCGCCGAATGGCCAAGCGGCCCAACGGATCCTCGGCGGGGACCGCCGGGGCGACGCCCGGCCACCAGGCCACCACCGGGGTGTCGGGCAGCAGGAACGGCAGCACCACGCTGCTGGCGTGATGAGACAGCGGCCCGGAGATCCGCAGCACCACCACCTCACCGGCGCCGGCGTCGGCGCCCACCCGCAACTGCCCGTCCAGCCGAGCGTCGTTCGCCAACCGGTCGGCGGGAACAACGACGATGATGCGGCAGGGGTGTTCCCGGCTCGCGGAGACCGCGGCCTCGATGGCGTCCTCCACCCGGGCCTCGATGTCGGGCGCCACCACCAGCGTCAGCACCCGGCCCAGCGTGATCGCCCCGCCCTCTTCGCGCAGCGCGGTGATCTTCTTGTTGAGCTCGTTGGTGGTCGTATCGGGCAGGTCGACAATCATTACGGACGCCTCCATTCGCGACCGGACCGCTGCAGCATCTCGAACGCCGAATCGGGACCCCAGGTGCCCGATTCGTAGGGATCGGGCTTGCCGTGTGAAGCCCAGTACTCCAGCACGGGATCGAGTATCTCCCAGGACAATTCGACCTCGGCGTTGCCGGGGAACAGCGACGGCTCGCCCAGCAGCACGTCGAGGATCAGCCGCTCGTAAGCCTCCGGCGAATCCTCGGCGAACGCCGAACCGTAGGAGAAGTCCATGTTGACGTCGCGAACTTCCATCGCGCTCCCGGGCACCTTCGAGCCGAAGCGCAGCGTGATGCCCTCGTCGGGCTGAACGCGAATCACCAAGGCGTTCTTCCCGAGTTCCTCGGTCATCGTCGCGTCGAACGGCAGGTGTGGAGCACGACGGAACACCAGGGCGACCTCGGTGACCCTGCGGCCCAACCGCTTTCCGGTCCGCAGATAGAACGGGACGCCGGCCCACCGCCGGGTGTCGACGTCAAGCGTGATCGCGGCGAACGTCTCGGTGGTGGAGGTCTTCGAGAAGCCCTCCTCGTCGAGCAGTCCGACGACCTTCTCGCCGCCCTGCCAGCCCGAGGCGTATTGACCGCGAGAGGTGGTCAGGTCCAACGGCTGCACGGGCGAGGTGGCCGAGAGCACCTTGATCTTCTCGGCCCTGACCTCGCTCGGATGGAAGCTCACCGGCTCTTCCATCGCGGTCAGCGCCAGCAGCTGCAACAGGTGGTTCTGGATGACGTCGCGCGCCGCCCCGATCCCGTCGTAATAGCCGCCACGCCCACCAAGGCCGATGTCCTCGGCCATCGTGATCTGCACGCTGTCGACGTAATGGTTGTTCCAGATCGGCTCGAACAGCTCGTTGGCGAATCGCAGCGCCAGGATGTTCTGCACCGTCTCCTTACCGAGGTAGTGGTCGATGCGGAACACCGACTCCTCGGGGAAGACGCTGTTGACCACCTTGTTGAGTTCGATGGCGCTCTGCAGGTCATGCCCGAAGGGCTTCTCGATGACGACCCGGCTCCAGCGGCCCTCTTGCTGACGGGCCAGCCCGGACTTCTTCAGCTGCTCACACACCACCGGGAACGACTTCGGTGGAATCGATAGGTAGAAGGCATGGTTGCCGCCCGTGCCGCGTTCCACATCGAGCTTTTCCAGCGTCTCGGCCAGCCGCTGGAACGACGCATCGTCGTCGAACGAGCCCTGGACGAATCGGAAACCCTCGGCCAGCCGATCCCACACCTCCTGACGAAAGGGGGTGCGGGCATGCTGGCAGACCGCATCGTGCACGACAGCGCCGAAATCCTGGTCGGCCCAGTCCCGTCGCGCGAAGCCGACGAGGGAGAACGACGGCGGCAACAGCCCCCGGTTGGCCAGGTCGTAGATCGCCGGCATCAGCTTCTTGCGGGCGAGATCGCCGGTGACACCGAAGATCACCACGCCGCACGGCCCGGCGATCAACGGCATTCGCTTGTCCCGCTTGTCGCGCAGCGGGTTGTGCCAGGAGGCCGGAGCGGGCGCTACCACCCCGGGTACGGGCCGGTCCGTCATTTGGCCGCGGCGTTGAGCTGTTCCTGGGTGGCGTCGAGCAGTTCCTGCCAGGACTTCTCGAATTTGTCCACGCCCTCGTTCTCCAGTACCAGGAACACGTCGCGCAGGTCGATGCCGATGGCGTCGAGCTTGTCGAACACTTCCTGAGAGGCCGCCGCGGTGCCGGTGATCGTGTCGCCGGTGACGACGCCGTGGTCGGCGACGGCGTCCATCGTCTTCTCCGGCATGGTGTTCACCGTGTTGGGGGCGACCAGCTCGGTGACGTAGAGGGTGTCGGAGTAGTCCGGATTCTTCACACCCGTGGATGCCCACAGCGGTCGCTGCACCCGGGCACCCGCGTCGCGCAGGGCGCCGAACCGGTCGCCGCCGAGGAACACCTCCTCGTAGGCGGCGTAGGCCAGTCGGGCGTTGGCGACGCCGGCCTGTCCGCGCAGCGCGAGCGCCTCGTCGGAGCCGATCTTCTCCAGACGCTTGTCGATCTCGGTGTCCACCCGGGACACGAAGAACGATGCGACGGAATGGATCTTGGCGATGTCGTGGCCGGCTTCCTTGGCCTTCTCCAGACCCTGGAGGTAGGCGTCCATCACCAGCTTGTAGCGCTCGACCGAGAAGATCAGCGTCACGTTCACCGAAATGCCTTCGGCCAGAACCGATGCGATGGCCGGCACACCCGCCTCGGTGGCGGGGATCTTGATCAGCAGGTTGGGCCGGTCGACGATCTTCCACAGCTCGATGGCCTGCAGAATGGTCTTGTCGGTGTCGTGCGCC
The DNA here is from genome assembly GCF_022370635.2 of Mycolicibacterium crocinum. The sequence goes on from NZ_CP092362.2 coordinate 2,863,914, forward strand.
AGGCGCGGGTCGACCTCGATCGAGACCCGGCCGTCGACGCCGTCGGAGGCCTCCCACTGTGGCCGGAGCACGTCGCAGGCCTCGCGGACATCGTCGGTGGTGACGGTGCGGATCGTCGCGTCGACGTCGGCACCACGCTCGGCGAGCTCGGAAACCTGTGCGTCATAGGCGTTTCCGTGCGACAGAGCGGCCTGGAAGATCGACGGGTTGGTGGTGACACCGACCACGCTGCGAGTGTCGATCAGCTCCTGCAAGTTGCCCGACCGCAGCCGGTCCCGGGACAGGTCGTCGAGCCAGACGGACACCCCGGCCGCGGACAGTGCGGCGAGGTTGGGATTCTGTGCCATGACGTTCCCCTTCAGTTGGTCGTGTGGATTAGTTGTCGATCACGCGTTCCGCGGCGTCGGCGACGGCTTCTGCGGTGAATCCGAATTCGCGGAACAGGGTCTTGTCGTCGGCGGATTCGCCGTAATGCTCGATCGAGATGATTTCGCCGGTGTCGCCGACGAACCGGTACCAGCTCTGGGCCACCCCGGCTTCCACCGCGACGCGGGCCGACACGTCCGGAGGCAGCACGCTGTCGCGGTACTCCTGCGGCTGCGAGTTGAACCACTCGACACAGGGCATCGACACCACGTAGGCGTTGATGTCCTTGGCGGCCAACAACTTCTGAGCCTCGACGGCCAGCTGCAGCTCCGAGCCGGTGGCGATGATGATCACGTCGGCGTCGTCGGCCGGGTTGCCGCCACCAAGGACGTAGCCGCCCTTCTGGACGCCTTCGGCGCTGGTGCCCTCGAGCACCGGAATGCCCTGGCGGGTGAGGATGAAACCGACCGGGCCCGCACCGTTGCCGCGGGCGATGATGCTGCGCCACGCGTACGCGGTCTCGTTCGGGTCGCCGGGGCGCACCACCGACAGCTTGGGGATCGCCCGCAGCGCGGCCAGATGCTCGATCGGCTGGTGGGTGGGGCCGTCCTCGCCCAGGCCGATCGAGTCGTGCGTCCAGATGTAGATGGTGTCGATGTCCATCAGCGAGGCCAGTCGCACCGATGCGCGCATGTAGTCGGAGAACTGCAGGAACGTGCCGCCGAACGCGCGCGTAGGGCCGTGCAGCACGATGCCGGACAGGATCGCGCCCATCGCGTGCTCACGGATCCCGAAGTGCAGCACCCGGCCGTACCAGTCGGCGGTGAAGTCGTCGGTGGAGATCGACGGCGGCCCGAACGACTTGACGCCCTTGATCGTCGTGTTGTTGCTGCCCGCGAGATCGGCTGAACCGCCCCACAATTCGGGCAGCTTCGGCGCGACGTCGTTGAGCACCTGGCCGAATGCGGCACGGGTGGCGACCGCCTTGGATCCCGGCTCCCAGTAGGTGATGTCGGCATCCCAGCCGTCGGGCAGTTCCTGGGCGAGCAGCCGGTCCAGCAGTGCCTTGCGTTCCGGCTCGCGCTGCGCCCAGGCGTCGAACTCACCCTGCCACTTCTCGTGGGCTTCGCGGCCTCGATCGACGAGCTTGCGGGTGTGCGCGATGACCTCGTCGTGCACCTCGAACCTCTTATCCGGGTCGAAGCCGAGGACCTTCTTGGTGGCAGCTACCTCGTCGTCGCCGAGCGCGGAGCCGTGCACCCCGCCGGTGTTCATCTTGGTGGGGGCCGGATAGCCGATGATCGTGCGGACCGAGATGAACGACGGCCGGTCGGTGACCTTCTTGGCCTCGGCGATGGCGTGCTCGATGCCGACGACGTTCTCGCCGCCCTCGACTTCCTGCACATGCCAGCCGTAGGCGCGGTAGCGGGCGGGAACGTCCTCGCTCAACGCGATGTCGGTGTTGTGCTCGATCGAAATCTTGTTGTGGTCGTAGAACACGATCAGGTTGCCCAGCTGCTGGGTGCCGGCCAGGGACGACGCCTCGCTGGTGATGCCCTCTTCGATGTCGCCGTCGGAGGCGATGACGTAGATGTAGTGATCGAACGGGCTGGTGCCGGCCGGCGCGTCGGGGTCGAACAGGCCGCGCTCGTACCGTGCGGCCATCGCCATGCCGACCGCGGAGGCCAGGCCCTGGCCCAGCGGGCCGGTGGTGATCTCGACACCCTTGGTGTGGCGGAACTCCGGGTGGCCGGGGGTCTTGGAACCCCAGGTGCGCAGCGACTCGATGTCGGAGAGCTCCAGGCCGAATCCGCCCAGATACAGCTGCAGGTACAGCGTCAGGCTGCTGTGCCCGCAGGACAGGATGAACCGGTCGCGGCCCAGCCAGTGGGTGTCGCTCGGATCGTGGCGCATCACCCGCTGGAACAACGTGTAGGCCAGCGGAGCCAGGCTCATCGCCGTGCCCGGGTGCCCGTTGCCGACCTTCTGCACCGCGTCGGCGGCCAGTACCCGCACCGTGTCGACGGCCTTGGAGTCCAGCTCCGTCCAGTCCTCGGGGTGGTGGGGTTCGGTCAGCGTGGCGATCTCTTCGACAGTGGTCACAAACTCGCTCCTGGCGTGATCAAAGGGCGGCAAGCTGGGTGGTCCTCTTCACCCTAATGCTGCAAGGTGGTTGGCTGCATAGTGCTGCTACCAGCGTTACCCGCAGGTGTTGCTCTACACCTCAAACTGTGTCATCACGATGGAATGGCCGTGAATCGACCCGTCCGTGCGGAAGTGCTCGCGCGGCCGACTACCATCGGCTGTAGTAGATCGTCAGGTCAGGAGTCAGTTGCGTGAGAGTTCGCGAAGTGCACCTCGTTGACGGGGCGCCCGTTCGGTTCCGCGACCGGCTCCTCGGCTACCTCGCGCTGACCAAGCCGCGCGTCATCGAGCTGCTGCTCGTCACCACGATTCCGGCCATGCTGCTGGCCGGCCGCGGCACGGTCGACCTGCCGCTGATCTTCAACACCCTGTTCGGTGGTCTGCTGGCCGCGGCGGGCGCCAACACGCTGAACTGCGTGGCCGACGCCGACATCGACAAGGTGATGAAGCGCACGGAGCGCCGCCCGCTGGCCCGGGCCACGGTACCGCGCAGCCACGCCCTGGTGTTCGGCCTGACGCTGTCGGTCGGTTCGTTCTTCTGGCTCTGGTGGACCACCAACCTGCTCTCGGCGCATCTGGCCGCGGCCACGATCGCGTTCTACGTGCTGATCTACACCCTGCTGCTCAAGCGGCGCACCTCGCAGAACGTGGTGTGGGGCGGCGCGGCCGGCTGCATGCCGGTGATGATCGGCTGGTCGGCGGTCACCGACACGATCGGCTGGCAGGCCCTGGTGATGTTCGCGATCATCTTCTTCTGGACGCCGCCGCATACCTGGGCGCTGGCCATGAAGTACAAAGACGACTACGCGGCCGCCGGCGTCCCGATGCTGCCCGTGGTGGCCACCGAGCGCCAGGTCACCAAGCAGATCCTGATCTACACCTGGCTGACCGTGATCGCCACGCTGGCGCTCGCGCCTGCCGCCGGCTGGCTGTATGGCTCGGTGGCGGCGCTCGCCGGTGGCTGGTTCCTGATCATGGCGCACCGCCTGCATGCGGGCGTGCGCCGCGGCAACCCGGTCAAGCCGCTGCGTCTGTTCCTGCATTCGAACAACTACCTGGCGCTGGTCTTCGTCGCGCTGGCCGTCGATTCCGCCCTCGCGCTGCCGACCCTGTTCAGCTAATTCTGAGGCAGCAGGACAATCGAGCCGGTCGTCTTGCGGCCTTGCAGATCGCGGTGCGCCTGCGCCGCCTCCGCGAGCGGATAGTGTCCGCCGACCGTGATCGTGATCGAGCCGCTGGCGATCGCGTCCAGTAATTCGCCCGCTCGCCAAGCGAATTCATCCGGTGTCCGGGTGAAGTGGGCGAGGTTGGGCCGGGTGAGGAACACCGACCCGGCGGCGTTGAGGCGCTGCGGGTCGACCGGCGGAACCGGTCCGCTGGACGCGCCGAACAGCGCCAGGGTGCCGCGGACCGCCAAGCTCGCCAGGCTGGCATCGAACGTCGTCTTGCCGACGCCGTCGTAGACCGCCGCGACCCCGTGCCCATTGGTGAGGTCGCGGATCTTGGCGGCGAACTCGCTCGGTTCATCCGGATAGTCGAGCACCTCGATCGCGCCGGCCTGCCGCGACAACTCCGCCTTCTCACGACTGGAGGCAGTCGTGATCACCCGCGCACCGAGGCTCGTGGCCCACTGCGTCAAGATCAGCCCCACGCCGCCTGCGCCGGCATGCACCAGGACGAAGTCGCGGGCCTGCACCGCGTACACCGACTTGATCAGGTAGTGCGCTGTCATCCCCTTCAGCAGTGCCGACGCGATCGCGTCCGACGGCACCGAGTCCGGTACGTAGGCGACGAAATCCGCTGGGGCCGTGCAGAATTCGGCGTAGGCTCCGGACGCCACCGCGGTGACCACCCGGTCGCCGGGCTTGATCGCGGCGACGTCGTCTCCGACGGCGGCGATCGTGCCGCACACCTCGGTGCCCAGCACGAAGGGCAGCTCCCGCGGATACAGGCCGGAACGGAAGTAGGTGTCGATGTAGTTGACGCCGATTGCGTCCGCGGCGATCAGCACCTCGGCCGGGCCGGGCGTGGGTTGCGGCTTCTCGACGTAGTTCAGGACCTCGGGGCCGCCCGTCTCGGCAATTTCAATTGCGTGCATGGTCACTATCATCCCCGGTGTGAGTGCTCGCCCGAATCTGGCTCGTCCCGATGTCTTCCATCCGAGCATCGTGCTGGCCGGATGCCCGCAACTGGTGACGGGCGACGGTGACGACGACGGGCTGGTCGCCGCCCTGCGCGCCCGGGGTCTGCATGCCCGCTGGCTGTCCTGGGACGACCCCCAGACCGAGACGGCCGACCTGGTGATCCTGCGGGCCGCGTGGGACTACGCCGAACGTCGCGAGGAGTTCCTGGCCTGGACCAGGCGGGTGCGCCATCTGCTCAACGCGCCGGACGTGGTGGCCTGGAACAGCGACAAGCATTATTTGCAGGACCTCGCCGACGCGGGCGTCCCCACCATCGCGTCGTTCTTCGTCGAGCCCGGGAACACCGTGCGTCTGCCCACGGGCGAGATCGTGGTCAAACCCGCCATCGGCGCCGGCTCGATCGACACCGGCAGGTTCGTCGACGCCGCCGCGGCGCGCAAGCACGTCCGCGCCCTGCAGGACAGCGGACGCACCGCGTTGATCCAGCCCTACGACGCCCGCGTCGAGCAAGGGGAGACCGCGCTGGTGTTCCTCGGCGGCCGGCAGTCGCACGCGTTCACCAAAGGGCCGATGCTGCCGCCGGAAGGGGAGTCGCCCACGCTGCACGATTCCGGGACTTACGTCGAGGAGTCGCTGGCCCCGGCCGATCCCGACTTCGAGATGTGGGACGTCGGTGCGGCCGCGCTGGCCGCCGCCGCGGGCCATCTGGGCATCGACATCAGTGAATTTCTTTACGCCCGAGTCGATCTCATCGGCGGCGCCGACAATCCGCTGCTGCTGGAGCTCGAGGTGATCGAGCCGGGGCTGGGCTGGCGTCAGCTCGACGAACGCACCCGCGATCTGCAGCAGCGTGCCTTCGCCCTCGAAGTCGAGTCAGCCCTCGAGCGTCTTGGGCTCGGTCCGCTGTCGCATCGACGCCCATAGCGCCGCGGTGGCAGCGGTGCAGGCCGCCGCGCCCGCGACGTGCACGGCCACCAATGCGGCCGGGACACCGGTGAAGAACTGCACCGCACCGACCAAGCCCTGGGCCAGAACAAGACCGACGAGCACCGCCAGCCGCGTCATGATCGACCGCGGCGCGAACACCGCCTGAAGGCCTGCGGCCAGCCCGACCAGCAGCGCCAGGTACGCGATCAGCAGCGTCGAATGCATGTGCACCAGCGTGAGGATCTCGACCTCGAGGCGCGGCACCACCCGCTGCGGGCTCTTGTCCCCGGCGTGCGGGCCTGCGCCGGTCACCAAGGTGCCGGTGACCAGAATCGCGGCCAGCGTCACCGCACCGAGCACCGTCAGGTGCCGCAGCGGCTTGGGCACCAGCGCGGTCGAGATGCCGTCGTCGGGCTCGCCGATCTTGACGAAGAGCAGGGTGGCCAGCCACACCATCGCCATCGAGGCCAGCAGGTGAATCGCCACGGTCCACCAGGCCAGCCCGGCCAGCACCGTGATGCCGCCGAGCACCGCCTGCACCACCGTCGACGCCGGCATCAACCAGCCGTAGACGAGCACCTCACGGCGGCGCCGGGCGCGGGTGACGGCCAGCACGGCCAGGATCGCGGTGATCACGACCAGGAAGGTGATCATCCGGTTGCCGAACTCGACGGCCTGGTGAATGCCGGGCACTTCGGCGTGCGGGACCGGGACGAAGCTGCCGGGGAAGCACTGCGGCCACGTCGGGCAACCCAGCCCCGACGCGGTGACGCGGACGATCGCACCGGTGACGGCGATGCCGCCCTGGGTCAGGATCACCGCGGCGGCGATGATGCGCTGGACGCGCAGGCTCGGCAGTGGCAGCAGGTCCACCAGTCGCAGGAAAAACCGTCCGACGGGCACGGCCCGATCGTAGAGGACCGCTAACTACGTCCTGTAGTAGGGCCGTCCGTGCGCCCCCCGGCGTGGTGACTCCGGTCCCTACCGGCCGGGGCCGGACCGATGGCAGGGTGGGCCGCATGAAGAAGCGGACGCTCGCCGCACTGGTTCCCGCCGCCCTCGCCGGCATCGCTCTGCAGGACCTGGTCCAGAAGGAACATGCCCTCCGCCGTAATTTCCCGGTCATCGCGCGCGCGAGATATCTGCTCGAGTCGATCGGCCCGGAGCTGCGCCAGTACATCATCACCAGCAACGACGACGGGCGGCCGTTCAGTCGCGATCAGCGACGCTGGGTGTACACCTCGGCGAAGAAGAACAACAACTACTTCGCGTTCGGTACGGACAACGACACCGAGAACGCCTCCTATCCGATCATCAAGCAGGCCACTTTCTCCGAAGTCGTCCCCGCCTCGCCGATCCACGGGCGCGACATCGAGCTGCCGGGCGGAAAGATACTGGGCGGACCACGGGGACGTCGGCACGCCTTCCGGCCGTCGTCGGTGGTCAATGTGTCGGCGATGTCGTTCGGTTCGCTCAGCCCGCAGGCGATCCAGGCGATCAACAAGGGAGTGAAGCTCGCCGGCTCCTGGCACAACACGGGCGAGGGTGGCTTGTCGGACCATCACCGCCAGGGCGGCGACCTGGTGTTCCAGATCGGCACCGGCTACTTCGGCTGCCGCAACGAGCGCGGCGAGTTCGATCTCGACCGGCTGATCGACGTCGTCGGGTCCGGCCCGGTCCGCGCCGTCGAGTTCAAGCTCAGCCAGGGCGCGAAACCCGGTCTGGGCGGCCACCTTCCGGGTGCCAAGGTGAACGCAGAGATCGCCCGGATCCGGGGTGTCCAGGAGGGCAAGGACGTCGTCAGCCCGTCCCGGCACACCGCATTCCGCAATGTCGACGAGATGCTCGACGTCGTCGAGCGGGTCGCCGACGCCACGGGACTGCCGGTCGGAATCAAGTCCGCGGTGGGCGAGATCGGATTCTGGCAGGAGCTGGCCGCCCGAATGGGTGACGGGCAGCGCGGGGTCGACTTCATCACGATCGATGGCGGCGAGGGCGGTACCGGCGCCGCCCCGCTGGTCTTCGCCGACCACGTGTCGTTCCCGTTCCGGGTTGGCTTCGCCCAGGTTTACGGGCTGTTCGCACAGGCCGGTCTGACCGATCGGGTCACCTGGATCGGGTCAGGCAAACTCGGCCTGCCCGCCAACGCGATCGTGGCGTTCGCCCTGGGCGTCGACCTCATCAACGTCGCGCGCGAGGCGATGTTGGCGATCGGCTGCATCCAGGCCCAGAAGTGCCACACCGACCGCTGCCCGACCGGTGTCGCGACGCAGAACCCATGGCTGGCTCGCGGTTTGGATCCCGAGCAGAAGTCGCATCGGCTGGCGAACTACATCATGACGTTGCGCCGCGACCTGCTGAAGGTCTCGGAGGCGGCCGGGGTCCGTCACCCCGCGTTGCTGAGTCCGAACGCCGTCGAGATCCTCGACGGCGACCGTCAGCACCGGCCGCTCGCCGATGTGTACGGCTACCAGCCCGGGTGGGGCACCCCCGGACAGGAGATCGCCCGCGACATCGACGAGTACATGTCGCGGTACGCGGATCTGCCGGGCACCGACCGGGTCGTCGTGCACGAACCGCTGAAGCTGGCGACCGAGCCGAACCAGGCGATCGAATAGCCTCAGGTGAACCGGAACCAGCGCAGCGCCGCCAGGGCCGAGACCGCACCCCACGCCGCCAGCACCGCGATACCGAACCAGTCCACCGACAACGACATCGCTCGCGTCAGCGCCTCGGTGAGAGCGCCGGACGGGGTGAGTCGCGCCACCCAGGCCAGCCCGCGCGGGATCGCGCTGGTCTCCAGTGTCAGCGCCCCCAGCCCAGCGAACACGAACCACAGCAGGTTGGCGACGGCGAGCACGATCTCGGCGCGCAGCGTCCCACCCAGCAGCAGCCCCATCGCCGCGAATCCGGCTGTGCCGAGCGCGATCACCGCCGCGCCGAGCAGTAGGCCGAACGGGTTGGGTCGCCAGCCCAGGGCCAGGCCGATGCCGCCGAGCAGCAGCGCCTGCAGGAACACCACGGTCACCACGGCCAGCGATTTGCCCGCGATGATGCCCCACACCGGAAGGGCGGTGGCGCCCAACCGTTTCAGGGCCCCGTAGCGGCGATCGAACGCCACGGCGATGGCCTGGCCGGTGAACGCGGTCGAGATCACCGCCAGCGCCATGATCGCCGGGACGAACACCGCGACCCGGTGCGCGCCGAACGAGCCGAGGGGCAGCAGGGTGAGCCCGATCAGCAGCGTGATCGGGATGAACATCGTCAGCAACAGCTGTTCGCCGTTGCGCAGCAGCAGTTTCAGCTCGAGGCCGTACTGGGCGGCCAGCATCCGCGGCACTGTACTGGGCCGCGGGTCGGGGGAGAACGTGCCCGCCGGGAAGAGCTCGCTCATGCCCGCAACTCCTTGCCGGTCAACTCCAGGAACACGTCTTCGAGGCTGCGCTGCTCTACCCGGACATCGGTGGCCAGCACGTCGAGCCGCGCGCACCACGCCGTCACCGTCGCCAGCACCTGCGGGTCGATCTTGCCCTCCACGAGATACTCGCCCGGCGAAACCTCTTTCGCCGCATAGCCTTCCGGCAAGGCCGCGACCAACAGTGTCAGATCGAGCTGACGCGGCGCGGAGAACCGCAGCTGGCCCTCGGCGCCGTCGCGCATCAGCTCTGCGGGTGTACCGGACGCGACGGCTGAGCCGTGGTCGATGATCACGATCCGGTCGGCGAGCTCTTCGGCCTCCTTGAGCTGGTGGGTGGTCAACACCACCGTCACACCGTCGCGGCGCAGCGCGTCGATCAGCTCCCACACCACCAGCCGCGCGTGCGCGTCCATGCCGGCGGTCGGCTCGTCGAGGAACACCAGTTCGGGTCGTCCGACCAGCGCACACGCCAGTGCGAGGCGCTGCTGCTGGCCGCCGGAGAGCCGCCGGTAGGTGGTGCGGGCGGCGTCGGTGAGCCCCAGCGTATCCAGCAGCCACGCCGGATCGAGCGGGTTGGCGGCGTAGGAGGCCACCAGGTTCAGCATCTCGCCGGCCCGAGCCGCCGGATAGCCGCCACCGCCCTGCAACATCACGCCGATCCGCTCGCGTACGCGCGCGTTGTCGGCGACCGGGTCCAGGCCCAGCACCTCGATCGTGCCGCCGTCGGGGCGCGTGAAGCCCTCGCACATTTCGACTGTCGTCGTCTTGCCTGCCCCGTTGGGACCGAGCAGCGCCAGCACCTCGGCGGTGTGCACCTCGAGATCGAGGTTCGCCACGGCCGTCGTCGACCCATAGTGCTTGGACACCCCGCGCAGTCGCACGGGGATTTCGCGGCCGGAACTCACGGTGACTCAGCGTATGCGCCGGGCGCGGGGCGCGGCGCCGGTGGTTCGGTGGGCGGCTCGGCCGGCGGAGTGTCGGGCTCCTGACCGCTGAACGTCTCGTTGGTCCCGGGCACCTTGCGCCAAGGCAGTCGATGGAAGGTCAGCGCGATCAGCACCAGCACGATCACCGTGCTGGCCAGCGTGGCGTCGACGATCTGGAACAGGGCGAAGCGGTCGCCGTTCGCGGTCGGCCCGAAGATTCCGACGACGAGCGACACCGCGATCGTGGCGATGCGGAAACCGGGACGCGTGGCCCAGGCCGCCAGCGGGATGATCGCCCACAGCAGGTACCAGGGCTGCACGACGGGGAACAGCAGCACGGTCGCACCCAGCGCGACGCCAAGGCCGCCGACCGGATGCAGCCGGCCGCGCAGCACGGCCAGCAGCAGCCAAGTGACCGTGATCATGATGATCAGCACACCCATCGCGCGGGTCAGCGACAGCACGGCCGTCGTGTGATCGCCGAGCCCGAGCAGGATCCCGACCTGGCCGGTACCCAGCGCCAACAGCGTCGGCGGCGACATCCAGCTGCGCACCACGTTGGCGGTGCCGAGCGTGAAGATCCAGCCGAACCCCAGGCCGCTGGCCCAGCCGATGATCGCCATCACCACCAGCGACAGCGCGGCCATCAGCGTGCTGGCCAGCAGGAACGCCCTGACAGTTGAGCCCCAGCGGTAGGCCAGCGCCATCCCGACGAAGCCCAACGCCAACAGGCCGGGCAGCTTGACCTGCGACGACATCGTGATCAGCACGGCGCCCAGAACGAGCATTGCCGGCGGCATCCACTGTGCCCAGTCGTCCCGTCCCTGCGGCCAGCGCAGCGGCTTCGGCCACAGCGGTTTGGCCGAATCGATGCCGCGCAGCGCGAATTCGGTGCCGGTGAGCATCAGACCCAGCATCAGCGCCTCGTTGTGGATGCCGGCGACCAGATGCATCAACAGCAGCGGGTTGGCCGCGCCCAGCCACAGCGCGCTGACCTCGGCGACCCCGCACCGGCGGGCCAGCCGCGGCACCGCCCACACGATCATGCCGACGCCGAGCAGCACCACCACCCGGTGGCTGAGGACCGCGGCGACGATGTTCTCGCCGGTCAAAGCGGATATTCCCCGCCCGACCCAGAGGAACAGCGGTCCATACGGCGCCGGCGTCTCGCGCCACAGGCTGGGTACCGAGAGCGTAAAGACGTGGTCGAGGCCAAGCCCCGGCGCCGGGCCGACCTTGTAGGGGTTGAGCCCGTTGGCCGAGATCTGGCTCTGCGCCAGATAGGAGTAGACGTCCTTGCTGTACATCGGGGGAGCGATCAGCAGCGGCACCACCCACAGCAGCAGAGTGTGATCAAGCTGACTGCGCGTCATCCGGCGGCTGCCGAGCGCAAAACGACCGAGCATCAGCCAGGCCAGCGCCATCATCACCGCGCCGGTGGTGGTCATGGTCAGCGAAACGGTCTGGATGCGTGACGGCAGATTGAGCAGCCGCACCCCAAAGGTGGGGTCCTGCACGACCGGGCGGGCACCGGCACCGAGCGCACCTATCGCCATCAGCACCGTTCCGGTGGCGCCGAAGAGCCGAGTCCGGCGCATCGCGCGGAATTCGGCATCATTCAGGGGCGCGCCGACGGTGCGTTCATCGCCGTGCAGACGGGCGATCGATGAACTCAGCGAGAGCTGGCGGGCTGCCACCACAGCACTCTATCCGGCGGCTTTTTCGCCCTCAGCGTGCTAAGGGTGCCCTTGCTAGACCTGGTTGGGGAATTGCGTAACACTGGTGTTGTGAAATTCCCGTCCGATGCTGATGCCGTGCCCGTGGTGGGCACCGCAGTGCATGACGGACAGACCCGGCGCTCCATTGTGCAGCTCCTGGTCGAGTCGGGATCGATCACCGCCGCCGAGATCGGTCAGCGGCTGGGCATCTCCGCCGCCGGTGTTCGCAGGCACCTCGACGCGCTCATCGAGGCCGGTGACGCTCAGGCGAATGCTGCGGCGGCGTGGCAGCAGGCCGGCCGCGGCAGGCCTGCCAAGCGGTACCGCCTCACCGCGGCCGGGCGCGCCAAGCTCGAGCACACCTACGACGACCTGGCGTCCGCCGCGATCCGCCAACTGCGCGAAATCGGCGGGGACGCGACGGTCCAGACGTTCGCCCGGCGCCGGATCGATGCGATCCTCGCGGGAGTAACGGAAGGTCCGGACGACGTTGAATCGACTGCCGAGCGGGTAGCCGACGCAATGACGAAGGCCGGTTACGCGGCGACGACGACGCGGGTGGGCGGACCCATGCAGGGCATCCAAATCTGCCAGCACCACTGCCCGGTTTCGCATGTCGCCGAAGAGTTTCCGGAACTGTGCGAGGCCGAGAAGCAGGCCATGTCCGAGGTCCTCGGCACCCACGTACAGCGGTTGGCGACCATCGCCAACGGCGACTGCGCCTGCACCACCCACGTGCCGCTCACGCCGGTACACCACTAGAGCTGAAGGAGCGTCGACATGACACTCACCCCGGAGACGCCGTTGACCCAGGAGGAGACCATTGCCTCCCTGGGCAAATACGGCTACGGCTGGGCCGACTCCGACGTTGCCGGCGCCAGCGCGCAGCGTGGACTCTCCGAGGCTGTGGTGCGCGACATCTCGGCCAAGAAGAGCGAACCCGAATGGATGCTCGACATCCGCCTGAAGGCGCTGCGCACATTCGACAAGAAGCCGATGCCGAACTGGGGCTCCAATCTCGAGGGCATCGACTTCGACAACATCAAGTACTTCGTGCGCTCCAGCGAGAAGCAGGCCGCTACCTGGGATGACCTGCCCGCGGACATCAAGAACACTTACGACAAGCTCGGCATCCCTGAGGCCGAGAAGCAGCGCCTGGTCTCCGGCGTCGCCGCGCAGTACGAGTCCGAGGTCGTCTATCACTCGATCCGCGAGGACCTCGAGGCGCAGGGTGTCATCTTCCTCGACACCGATTCGGGCCTGCGGGAGCACCCGGAGCTGTTCAAGCAGTACTTCGGCACGGTGATCCCGGCCGGGGACAACAAGTTCTCCGCGCTCAACACCGCGGTGTGGTCGGGCGGCTCGTTCATCTACGTCCCGAAGGGCGTGCACGTCGACATCCCGCTGCAGGCGTACTTCCGGATCAACACCGAGAACATGGGCCAGTTCGAGCGGACGCTGATCATCGTCGACGAGGACGCCTACGTCCACTACGTCGAGGGTTGTACCGCGCCGATCTACAAGAGCGACTCGCTGCACTCGGCGGTCGTCGAGATCATCGTGAAGCCCGGCGGTCGGTGCCGGTACACGACCATCCAGAACTGGTCGAACAACGTCTACAACCTGGTGACCAAGCGCGCCCGTGCCGAGGCCGGCGCCACCATGGAGTGGGTCGACGGCAATATCGGCTCGAAGGTGACGATGAAGTACCCGGCCGTGTGGATGACCGGTGAGCACGCCAAGGGCGAGGTGCTCTCGGTGGCGTTCGCCGGCGAGGGGCAACACCAGGACACCGGCGCCAAGATGCTGCACCTGGCCCCGTACACGTCGAGCAATATCGTGTCCAAGTCGGTGGCGCGCGGCGGTGGCCGGGCGTCCTACCGCGGCCTGGTTCAGGTCAACAAGGGCGCACACGGGTCGCGTTCGAGCGTGAAATGCGATGCGCTGCTTGTCGATACGGTCAGCCGCAGCGACACCTACCCCTACGTCGACATCCGCGAGGACGACGTCACGATGGGGCATGAGGCCACCGTGTCCAAGGTCAGCGAGGATCAGCTGTTCTATCTGATGAGCCGCGGCATGACCGAAGACGAGGCCATGGCGATGGTCGTGCGCGGCTTCGTCGAGCCGATCGCCAAGGAGCTCCCGATGGAGTACGCCCTGGAGCTGAACCGGCTGATCGAGCTGCAAATGGAAGGTGCGGTCGGTTAAGTGAGCAATCTGACCAAGGCAGTGGAGGGTTCGCGACTCACTGCCATCAACAAGGGTGAGCAATTCAGCTCCTTCGACGTCGACGCCTTCGAGGTACCGGGCGGTCGCGACGAGATCTGGCGGTTCACCCCGCTCAAGCGACTCCGCGGTCTGCACGACGGCTCCGCCGTCGCCAACGGCTCCGCGCCGATCACCGTGACCGAGCGCCCCGGCGTGACGGTGGAGACCGTCCGCCGCGGCGACGAGCGACTCGGTCAGGGCGGCGTTCCCAGCGATCGGGTTGCCGCCCAAGCATTTTCGTCGTTCAACTCGGCGACGATCGTCACCGTCGCGCGGGACACCGAGGTCGCCGAGCCCATCGAGATCACCGTCGACGGTCCCGGCGAGGGCGGGGTGGCCTACGGCCACCTGCAGATCCGCGTCGAGGAACTGTCCCGTGCGATCGTGGTCGTCGATCTGCGCGGTAGCGGCACCTACGCCGACAACGTCGAGATCATCGTCGGCGACTCGGCCGGCCTGGGCGTCATCTGGATCGCCGACTTCGCCGACGACATGGTGCATGTCAGCGCTCATCACGCCAAGCTCGGCAAGGACTCGGTGCTGGGCCACGTGAACGTCACCCTCGGCGGCGACGTGGTGCGCACGAGTACAACCGTGCGGTTCACCGGCCCCGGCGGGGACGCCAAGCTGCTCGGCACCTACTTCGCCGACGCCGGGCAGTTCTTCGAGTCCCGGCTCCTAGTCGACCACGCCCAGCCGAACTGCAAGTCCGATGTGCTGTACAAGGGTGCGCTGCAAGGGGATCCGGACTCCAAGAAGCCCGACGCGCACACCGTCTGGGTGGGCGATGTGCTGATCCGGGCCGAGGCCACCGGCACCGACACCTTCGAGGTCAACCGCAACCTGGTGCTGACCGACGGTGCCCGCGCGGACTCGGTGCCGAACCTGGAGATCGAGACCGGCGAGATCGTCGGCGCCGGACACGCCAGTGCCACCGGCCGTTTCGACGACGAGCAGCTGTTCTACCTGCGCGCCCGCGGCATCCCGGAGGATCAGGCCCGCCGCCTGGTCGTGCGCGGTTTCTTCAACGAAATCATCGCCAAGATCGCGGTCCCCGAGGTGCGCGAGCGCCTCACGGACGCCATCGAACGAGAACTTGCCATCACCGAGTCGAAAGCAACCCAGCCATGAGCACTTTGGAAATCAAGGACCTTCACGTCAGCGTCGCCAACGAGGACGGCACCGAGAAGGAAATCCTCAAGGGTGTCAACCTGACCGTGAAGTCGGGGGAGACCCACGCGGTGATGGGCCCCAACGGATCCGGCAAGTCCACGCTGTCGTACTCGATCGCCGGCCACCCCAAGTACCACGTCACCTCGGGGTCGATCACCCTCGACGGTGAGGACGTGCTGGCGATGAGCGTCGACGAGCGCGCCCGCGCCGGCCTCTTCTTGGCCATGCAGTACCCGGTCGAGGTGCCCGGCGTGTCGATGTCGAACTTCCTGCGGACCGCGGCGACCGCCGTCCGCGGCGAGGCGCCCAAGCTGCGGCACTGGGTCAAAGAGGTCAAGTCGGCGATGGCCGACCTGGAGATCGACCCGCAGTTCGCCGAACGCAGTGTGAACGAGGGCTTTTCCGGCGGTGAGAAGAAGCGCCACGAGATCCTGCAGCTGGGTCTGCTGAAGCCGAAGATCGCGATCCTCGACGAGACCGACTCCGGCCTGGACGTCGACGCCCTGCGCGTGGTGTCCGAAGGTGTCAACCGCTACGCCGAGGCCGAGCACGCCGGTGTTCTGCTGATCACGCACTACACCCGGATCCTGCGCTACATCCGCCCGCAGTTCGTCCACGTCTTCGTCGACGGCCGGATCGTCGAATCCGGCGGTGCCGAGCTGGCCGATGAGCTCGAGGAGAACGGCTACGTGCGGTTCACCCAGCAGGCCGCGACGACAGGAGCCTGACATGACCGCCTCGGTGGACCTGGATGTCACTGGCATTCGCGCCGACTTCCCGATCCTGAATCGGGTGATGCGGGGCGGACATCAGCTGGCCTACCTGGATTCCGGGGCGACCTCGCAGAAGCCGCTGCAGGTTCTCGACGCCGAGCGTGAGTTTCTGACCACCTCCAACGGCGCGGTGCACCGGGGCGCGCACCAGCTGATGGAGGAGTCGACCGACGCCTACGAACAGGGTCGGGCCGATATCGCTGCGTTCGTCGGCGCCGACACCGACGAGCTGGTGTTCACCAAGAACGCCACCGAATCGCTGAACCTGGTGTCGTATGTGCTGGGCGACGAGCGGTTCGAGAAGGCGGTCGGTCCCGGGGACGTCATCGTCACCACCGAACTGGAACACCACGCCAACCTGATCCCGTGGCAGGAACTGGCCCGGCGCACCGGGGCGACCCTGCGCTGGTACGGCGTGACCGATGACGGTCGTATCGACCTCGATTCGCTCCATCTCGACGAGCGGGTGAAAGTCGTTGCTTTCAGCCATCATTCGAATGTCACCGGTGCGATCGCGCCGGTCGGCGAGCTGGTGTCGCGGGCCAAGGCAGTTGGCGCCCTCACGGTGCTGGACGCCTGCCAGTCGGTTCCGCATCAGCCGGTGGACTTCCACGCGCTGGACGTCGACTACGCCGCGTTCTCCGGTCACAAGATGTTGGGCCCCACCGGGATCGGCGTGCTCTACGGTCGGCGCGAGCTGCTGGGCGCGATGCCGCCGTTCCTCACCGGCGGATCGATGATCGAGACGGTCACCATGGAGGCCGCCACCTACGCGCCCGCACCACAGCGATTCGAGGCAGGCACCCCGATGACGTCGCAGGTCGTCGGGTTGGGGGCGGCCGCGCGGTATCTCGACACGATCGGGATGGCCGCCGTCGAGGCGCACGAGAACGAATTGGTGGCCGCCACACTCGGGGGGCTGGCCGCACTACCCCAGGTGCGGATCATCGGGCCGACCACGCTGGAGCACCGCGGATCGCCGGTGAGCTTCGTGGTCGACGGTGTGCACGCCCACGACGTCGGGCAGGTACTCGACGACGAGGGTGTGGCCGTGCGCGTTGGGCACCACTGCGCCTGGCCACTGCACCGCCGGTTCGGCATCGCCGCGACCGCGCGGGCGTCGTTCGCGGTGTACAACACGCTCGACGAGGTGGACCGCCTGGTAGCCGGGGTGAAGCGAGCGGTGGAGTTCTTTTCGTGAAGTTGGAGCAGATGTACCAGGAAGTGATCCTGGACCACTACAAGCACCCGCATCACCGCGGGCTGCGGGAGCCGTTCGGCGCCGAAGTGCACCACGTCAACCCCACCTGTGGCGACGAGGTGACGCTGCGGGTGGCGCTGTCCGAGGACGGCGAGAAGGTCACCGACATCTCCTACGACGGCCAGGGATGCTCGATCAGCCAGGCCGCCACGTCGGTGCTCACCGATCAGGTGATCGGACTGACCGTCGGCGACGCGCTCAAGACGGTCGCGGCGTTCAGCGAGATGGTGTCGTCGCGGGGGACCGTCGAAGGCGACGAAGATGTGCTGGGTGACGGAGTGGCCTTCGCCGGTGTGGCGAAGTATCCGGCCCGGGTGAAGTGTGCACTGCTGGGCTGGCTGGCGTTCAAGGACGCGGTAGCCCAGGCATCGCATCGAAAAGACTTGGAGGACAAGCGATGACCGAGCCCAATCAGTTGCTGGACGATATCGAGGAAGCCATGCGCGACGTGGTCGACCCCGAGCTCGGCATCAACGTCGTCGACCTCGGTCTGGTCTATGACCTCAATGTGGAGAAGGGTGACACCGGAACGGTGGCGCTGATCGACATGACGCTGACCTCGGCGGCCTGCCCGCTGACCGACGTGATCGAAGATCAGACCCTGACGGCACTGGTCGGCGCCGGCCTGGTCAACGAGGCCAAGATCAACTGGGTGTGGAACCCGCCGTGGGGCCCGGACAAGATCACCGAGGACGGTCGCGAACAGCTCCGCGCGCTGGGGTTCACTGTCTAACCTGAGCTGATGCTCACCGTCCCGGCCTTCGTGTGGCGCGGCGGTGCATTCGGCCGCGGTGCCGTGGTAGGCCTCGGCACCGGTATCTTCCTCGGCCTGTTGGCGTGGCTGGACTCCGGACTGTGGTTCGCGGGGCTGCTGGCCGCTGCCATCATCACCGTGGTCTACGGCATCTGGCTGGGCTGGCGGATGGCGAAGCACTGGCCCGGCGCAAAGGCGCTGACCGGTGAACAGCGCGTCCGTGTCGCGGGCGTCACCCGCTGGGGCGGCCGCATCGGCGACCCGGCACTGGCGCAACCGGTGGTCGACTTCGCCGACGGAATGCGGACGTCCGCCGAATCGGGCCGACACTTCCGCTGGGTGGTGCCACTGATCCTCGTCGTCGCGATCGGAACCGCGGTGTGGGACGCGGCATTCGGCTCGACGCGCGATGTGATCGCGTCGTGCGTATACCTCATGCTGCTGGGTATCGAGCTGTTCTGGTGGCCCGGGCGCCGAGATCAGTTGCTGGTCAACGCCGATCGTGCCCGCGAGCGCGCGGTCGCGCTCATCGAGACCACCGCGCCAAAATCGCAGTGAGCAAAACGGAATCAACACGCCACCCGATGCGGTTGTAGCCGGTCATGGAGGATGCACGCGCGCAGGAACTGTTCACTCCGCTGACCGTCGGATCGCTGACCGTGCCCAACCGGTTCGCGATGGCGCCGATGACCCGGACCGCCTCACCGGACGGCGTCCCCGGACCAGACGTCGCCGCCTACTACGGCAGGCGTGCCGCCGGCGGCACCGGGCTGATCATCACCGAGGGCGTTCGCATCCCGCATCCCGCGGCCGGCTGGCCCGACCGCATCCCGAACCTCGACGGCGACGACGTGCTGGCGGGCTGGCGCGCCGTCACCGATACCGTCCACTCATCCGGTGGAACCGTCGCCGCCCAGCTCTGGCACCAGGGCGTCGCGCGCGGTGTGCATGACGGTGACCGCCCCGACCAGACACCGGTCAGCCCGTCGGGCATCGACATCGCCGGTGGCACCACCGGGCGTGCGCTGCCCGCGGACGAACTGCCTGAACTCGCGCAGGCGTACGCGGTGGCGGCCGCCAACGCCAAGGCCGCCGGCTTCGACGCCGTCGAAATCCACGGCGCGCACGGCTACCTGCTGGACCAATTCCTCTGGGAGCACACGAATCACCGGACCGACGGCTACGGCGGCTCGCTGGCGGCGCGCACGAGGTTCCCGGCCGAGGTCGTCGCGGCAATACGCGCCGCAGTTGGCCCCGACTTCCCGATCATCTACCGGTTCTCCCAGTGGAAGATGAACCGCTACGACGCGCAGGTGGCCGGCAGCGCAAGCGAACTCGAGCAACTGCTCGCCCCGCTGGTGGAGGCCGGGGTCGACGTCCTGCACCCGTCGACGCGGCGGCACTACCTGCCGGGCTTCCCCGACGAGAACCCGGAATTGAGCCTGGCCGGCTGGACCAAGAAGGTGACCGGCCTGCCCGTCATCGCCGTCGGATCGGTGGGCCTGGAAACCGAATTCCGGCCCGGCGGGCAGGAGCGCAGCGACACGGGGAATGGCCGAGCCGAGGGCAGCGGACCGATACCGCCGTCGTCCATCGACCGGCTGCTCGACCAGTTCGAGGCCGGCGAATTCGACATCGTGGCCGTCGGGCGGGCCCTGCTCGCCGACCCCGCGTGGGTGAATCGGGTGCGCGAGGGCACGCTCGACGAGTTCGGCGGTTTCGATGCGGCCAGCGCCCTGGCCCGTTTGTATTAGCAGCTAGAGGGAACACACAGCGAGACCCAGACGTTAGGACTGACGTGGCTACCCAAGACCTGACCGCACAGAACTTCAACGACACCATCACCGGTAACGACATCGTGCTGGTGGACTTCTGGGCGTCGTGGTGCGGACCATGTCGCGCCTTCGCGCCGACGTTCACCAAGTCGTCCGAACAGCACCCGGACGTCGTCTACGGCAAGGTCGACACCGAGGCGGAGCAGGAATTGGCGGCTGCCGCCGAGATCCGCTCGATCCCGACGCTGATGGCGTTCAAGAAGGGCAAGCTGATCTTCAACCAGGCCGGCGCCCTGCCGCCCGCCGCCCTCGAGGACCTGATCCGCCAGGTCAAGGAGTTCGACGTCGACGCGGCCATCGCGTCTCAGTCGCAATCCGACTAACCGCAATGCGGGTTACCGTGCAACGGTGATTCGTGACTCTGGTTTCGTCCTCGTCGAAAAACCGCAGGCAGGCGTGGCTCTGGTAACCCTGAACCGGCCCGAGCGGATGAACTCCATGGCGTTCGACGTCATGCTGCCGCTGCGGGACGTCCTCGCCGAACTCGCCCACGAGAACGACGTGCGCGCGGTTGTGCTCACCGGCGCAGGCCGCGGCTTCTCCTCCGGTGCCGACCACAAATCCGCCGGTTCCGTGCCGCACGTCGCGGGATTGACCCGGCCGTCGTTCGGACTGCGCTCGATGCAGGTGCTCGACGATGTGATCCTCGCCATGCGCAAGCTGCCCCAGCCGATCATCGCCGCGGTCAACGGCGCCGCCATCGGTGGCGGGCTGTGCCTGGCGCTGGCGGCAGACATCCGGGTCGCCGCCAGTGGCGCCTACTTCCGCGCGGCCGGGATCAACAACGGACTGACCGCCAGTGAGCTGGGCCTGAGCTACCTGCTGCCGCGCGCAATCGGCTCGTCGCGGGCGTTCGAGATCATGCTCACCGGCCGCGACGTCGACGCGCAGGAGGCCGAACAGATTGGCCTGGTGTCCCGCCAGGTGGCCGACGACGAGTTGTTGCCGGTCTGCTTCGAGATCGCCACCCGCATCGCGGCGTTCTCCCGGCCGGGAACCGAGTTGACCAAGCGGACGCTGTGGAGTGGACTGGACGCCGGTAGCCTGGAAGGGCATATGCAGGCCGAGGGCCTCGGGCAGCTCTATGTGCGCCTGCTCACCGCCAACTTCGAAGAGGCGGTTGCTGCGCGCGCCGAGAACCGCGCCCCGGTCTTCACCGACGACAAGTAGCCAGACATGAAGGAGTAGTGCGCGTGATTACCGCAACGGACCTGGAGGTCCGCGCCGGCGCGCGCACACTGCTCCTCGCCGAAGGCCCTGCACTGCGGATCCAACCGGGCGATCGCATCGGTCTGGTCGGCCGCAACGGCGCGGGCAAGACGACGACCATGCGGATCCTCGCGGGGGAGGGCGAACCGTACGCGGGCACCGTCGTGCGCACCGGCGACATCGGCTACCTGCCGCAGGATCCACGTGAGGGCGACCTCGACGTGCTCGCCCGCGACCGGGTGCTCTCGGCCCGCGGCCTGGACACACTGCTGTCGGATCTGGAGAAGCAGCAGGCACTGATGGCCGAGGTCGTCGACGACGCCGCCCGCGACAAAGCGATTCGCCGCTACGGCCAGCTCGAGGAACGCTTCGCCGCCCTCGGCGGGTACGCCGCCGAAAGCGAAGCGGGCCGCATCTGCGCGAGCCTGGGTCTGCCGGAGCGGGTGCTCACCCAGCCGCTGCGCACCCTGTCCGGTGGGCAGCGCCGGCGCGTCGAGCTGTCACGGATCCTGTTCGCCGCCAGTGATACTGGGGCAGGGTCGGCCACCACGTTGCTGCTCGACGAGCCCACCAACCACCTCGACGCCGACTCGATCGGCTGGCTGCGGGGCTTCCTGCAGAACCACACCGGCGGACTCGTCGTCATCAGCCACGATGTCGACCTGCTCGCCGACGTGGTCAACCGCGTGTGGTTCCTCGACGCCGTGCGCGGTGAGGCCGACGTCTACAACATGGGCTGGCAGAAGTACCTCGACGCCCGTGCCACCGACGAGCAGCGCCGGCGCCGCGAGCGGGCCAACGCCGAGAAGAAGGCCAGTGCGCTGCGCACCCAGGCCGCCAAGATGGGCGCGAAAGCCACCAAAGCCGTTGCCGCGCAGAACATGTTGCGCCGCGCCGAGCGGATGCTCGCCGAGTTGGACGCCGAGCGGGTGGCCGATAAGGTGGCTCGGATCAAGTTCCCGACGCCCGCGCCGTGCGGTAAGACGCCGCTCGTGGTCAAGGGACTGACCAAGAACTACGGGTCGCTGGAGGTGTTCACCGGCGTCGACCTGGCGATCGACCGCGGCTCGCGGGTCGTGGTGCTGGGCCTCAACGGTGCCGGTAAGACGACGCTGCTTCGGCTGATCGCCGGCACCGAAACTCCCGACGCCGGCGGACTGGAACCCGGGCACGGGCTCAAGATCGGTTATTTCGCACAGGAACACGACACGCTCGACAACAACGCGACGGTGTGGGAGAACATCCGTCACGCCGCGCCGGACACCGGCGAGCAGGACCTGCGCGGCCTGCTCGGTGCGTTCATGTTCACCGGCCCCCAGCTCGAGCAGCCCGCCGGAACACTGTCCGGCGGCGAGAAGACCCGACTGGCTCTGGCCGGTCTGGTGGCCTCGACGGCCAACGTGCTGCTTCTCGACGAGCCGACCAACAACCTCGATCCCGCCTCGCGCGAACAAGTTCTCGACGCGCTGCGCAGTTACCAGGGTGCAGTCGTGCTGGTCACCCACGATCCGGGCGCCGCGGAAGCGCTCGACCCGCAAAGGGTGGTGCTACTTCCGGACGGCACCGAGGACTTCTGGTCCGACGAGTACCGGGACCTCATCGAGCTCGCCTGACAACTGGCATAAACGATTTCGGTCATTTCTGCCAACTCCCCGCCGCACGCTTCTACTCTCATGCCTATCGGCGCGGATCCACCGGGGAGGGTGATCATGAGGAAGCCCAACGAAGCTCGAGATCAGTTGTTGAACAACCTGCGGAACGCCTACGAGGGCGGGGCGAGCATTCGCACCCTGGTGGCGTCGACGGGTCGTTCCTACGGCTCGATCCACGCGTTGTTGCGCGAGTCCGGGACCACCATGCGCAGCCGCGGTGGCCCCAACCACGTCACGCGTCGCTAGCGCGCTCGCGCTGCCGCACTGAATCTTCCACCAGATCCAGCACTGCCGAGAGTCGCTGGGGATCCTCACCCGCGGCCAGCCGGGCGACCAGTCCGTCGAGCACGAGGTCGAGGTAACACTGCAGCACGTCGGGCGCTACATCGTCGCGCAGTCGGCCCGCCTGCTTCTGTCTGCGCAGTCGCTCGGAGGTGGCCGACGCCAGTTCCGCTGAGCGCTCAGTCCAGCCCTGATGGAACACCGGATCGTTGCGTAGTTTGCGGGCGATCTCCAAACGTGTGGCCAGCCAATCGAATTGATCGGGCGCGGCCAGCATGTCGCGCATCACCTGGATGAGACCCTCGCGCGCCGCGACGTCGGCCATCCGCGCCGCATCCTCGCGCGCGAGTGCGAAGAACAAGGTGTCCTTGTCGCGGTAGTGATGGAATATCGCACCGCGCGACAGACCGATGGTCTGCTCCAGGCGGCGCACGGTCGCTTGCTCATAGCCGTACTCGGCAAAGCAGCGCCGTGCGCCGTCGAGGATCTGGCGACGGCGAGCCGCCAGATGGTCCTCGCTGACCCTGGGCACGTCGGAGCTAGCCGGCCCGCAACATGTTGCGCAGCACGTACTGCAGGATGCCGCCGTTGCGGTAGTAGTCGGCCTCACCGGGGGTGTCGATTCGGACGACGGCGTCGAACTCGACTGCGCTGCCATCGTCCTTGGTCGCCTTGACGTGCACGGTCTTCGGCGTCTTGCCGTTGTTGAGCTCTTCGATACCGGTGATGTCGAAGACCTCGGTGCCGTCCAGCTTCAGCGACGCCGCCGACTCGCCGGCCGGGAACTGCAGCGGGATCACGCCCATGCCGATCAGGTTCGACCGGTGGATGCGCTCGAAGGATTCGGTGATCACCGCGCGCACACCGAGCAGGCTGGTGCCCTTGGCCGCCCAGTCACGCGAGGAGCCCGACCCGTATTCCTTACCGCCCAGCACGACCAGCGGAATGTTCTGCGCCGCATAGTTTTGCGCGGCGTCGTAGATGAACGCCTGCGGGCCGTCCGGCTGGGTGAAGTCGCGCGTGTAGCCGCCGGAGACATCGTCGAGCAGCTGGTTGCGCAGCCGGATGTTGGCGAACGTACCGCGGATCATCACCTCGTGGTTACCGCGGCGGGAACCGTAGGAGTTGTAGTCCAACTTGCCCACGCCGTTGCTGTCCAGGTACTGCGCGGCCGGGGTGCCCGCCTTGATGTTGCCGGCCGGGCTGATGTGGTCGGTGGTAACCGAATCACCCAGCAGGGCAAGCACTCTGGCGCCGGTGATATCGCTGACCGGCTGCGGCTCGGCAGGCATGCCGTCGAAGTACGGAGGCTTGCGCACGTACGTCGAGTCGGCGTCCCAGTCGAAGGTCTTGCCCGACGGCGTCGGCAGGTTCTGCCAGCGCTCGTCGCCCTTGAACACGTCGGCGTAGTTCTTCTTGAACATCTCCTCGTTGATCGCCGAGGCGATGGTGTCGGAGATGTCCTTCGAGGACGGCCAGATGTCCTTGAGGAAGACGTCGTTGCCGTCGCTGTCCGTGCCGAGGGGATCGGTCTCGAAGTCGAAGTCCATCGTTCCGGCCAACGCGTAGGCGATCACCAGCGGCGGCGAAGCCAGGTAGTTCATCTTCACGTCGGGGGAGATGCGGCCCTCGAAGTTGCGGTTACCGGACAGCACCGCGGTGACCGTCAGGTCGTTGTCATTGATGGCCTTCGAGATCTCCTCGGGCAGCGGGCCGCTGTTACCGATACAGGTGGTGCAGCCGTAGCCGACGAGATAGAAGCCCAGCTTCTCCAGGTACGGCCACAGGCCGGCCTTGTCGTAGTAGTCGCTGACCACTTGGGAACCGGGGGCCATCGACGTCTTGACCCACGGCTTGGCGGTCAGGCCCTTCTCGACGGCGTTCTTGGCCAGCAGCGCCGCGCCGAGCATGACCGACGGGTTGGAGGTGTTGGTGCACGAGGTGATCGACGCGATCGCGACCGCGCCGTGGTCGAGCACGAACTCACCGCGGTCGTCGGAGGACACCTTGACCGGCTTGGTGGGCCGGCCATCGGCGCCGGCGGCCGCCGAGTGCAGCGGCTCCGACCCGTTGTCGGCGAACGACAGCACCGCGGGGTCGCTGGCCGGGAAGGATTCCTCGACGGCCTCGTCCAACTTGGTCTGTGGGGCGGGGTTGCCATTCTCGACGTAGTTGTGAATGTCCTTGCGGAACGCCGACTTCGCGTCGGACAGCTCGATGCGGTCCTGCGGGCGCTTGGGACCGGCGATCGACGGCACGACGGTGGACAGGTCGAGCTCGAGGTACTCGGAGTACTTGGCCTCGTGCTCGGGGTTGTGCCACATGCCCTGCGCCTTGGCGTAAGCCTCGACCAGCGCCAGCTGCTCCTCGCTGCGGCCGGTCAGCCGCAGGTAGTCGATGGTGACGTCGTCGATCGGGAAAATCGCTGCGGTCGAACCGAATTCGGGGCTCATGTTGCCCAGGGTGGCGCGGTTGGCCAGCGGCACCTCGGCGACGCCGTTGCCGTAGAACTCGACGAACTTGCCCACCACGCCGTGCTTGCGCAGCATGTCGGTGACGGTGAGCACGACGTCCGTCGCGGTCACGCCGGGCTGGATCTCGCCGGACAGCTTGAAGCCGACGACCCGGGGGATCAGCATCGAGACCGGCTGGCCCAGCATCGCGGCCTCGGCCTCGATACCGCCGACGCCCCAGCCCAGCACGCCGAGGCCGTTGACCATCGTGGTGTGGCTGTCGGTGCCCACACAGGTGTCCGGGTAGGCGACGCCGTCGCGCACCATGGTGACGCGCGCCAGGTACTCGATGTTGACCTGGTGCACGATGCCGGTGCCCGGCGGGACGACCTTGAAGTCGTCGAACGCGCCCTGGCCCCAGCGCAGGAACTGATAGCGCTCGCCGTTGCGGGAGTACTCGATCTCGACGTTGCGCTCGAACGCGTCGGCGCTACCGAATACGTCGATGATCACCGAGTGGTCGATCACCAGCTCGGCCGGCGCGAGCGGGTTGACCTGGTCGGGGTTGCCGCCGAGATCGCCGACGGCCTCGCGCATGGTGGCCAGGTCGACGATGCAGGGGACGCCGGTGAAGTCCTGCATGATCACCCGCGCCGGGGTGAACTGGATCTCGACGCTCGGGTCGGCCGTCGGATCCCAGTTGGCGATGGCCTCGATGTGGTCCTTGGTGATGTTGGCGCCGTCCTCGGTGCGCAACAGATTCTCGGCCAGCACCTTGAGGCTGTAGGGAAGTTTCTCGGTGCCGGGAACCGCGTCGAGGCGATAGATCTCGTAGCTGTTGTCGCCAACCTTCAAGGTGTCGCGCGACTGATACGTGTTCAGGGACGAATTCGACGAATTTTCGCTGCTCACATCAACTCCCGGCGTTGTCCTCGATGCCGACGGGCTGTGTCGACATCCGTCTCCATACTAACAGTACGGTTGTCCTGCTAAGCGGGCGGCAGGGGTATCAACCGCCGCCAGCGCGCCAGCACCCAGTCTTGTCTTCTCCGGCGCGTGGTGCCACCCCGGGTCGGGGCGGCGAGGTACGGTTTCCGATCGTGACGATTCCGCACGCGCCGACCTTCATTCCTGTGGAGGTGTGCAGCAGTGCCGGCCTGGCGCCGTCGACTCCGGTCGACCAGTGTCTGGCCGCGGTCAAAGCCGACGTCGCCGCCGACGGCGTCGCTGCCCCGGCCGCTGACGTGGCGGGTCTGCAGAAGATCGTGGCCTCGGCCAAAGAACAGGGCATCGACCTCAAGGTCGTGGTGTTGGACAAGAGCCCGGCGATCGACACCCCGCTGCGCGATATCGCCACCGAGATCGGAAGTGCGGACCCGGGCTCGACGGTGCTCGTGCTGAGCCCCGGGTGGGCCGGCACTTACAGCGGCACCTACGACCGCGTGATCCTCGAGGCGGGGCAGGACGTCGCCAAGACGGCCCCCAATCCCGTGGTCGGCACACAGGCATTTGTGGACCAGTTGCAAACACCCGACTTTCCCTGGACGGGATTAACGATCACGCTCGTGATCGGGGTGGCTGTAGCGGCTGTTTTAACCCGAGTTCTGCAGCTTCGGGCACGCCGCTCGCAAAATACCGCTACCCCTGCTGATCAGGAAAAATAGCACTCTCTGGCAAATCCATAAGATTACTTTTCGGCAACATCCCGTAAATGACAAACATGTAATTCTTGCCGGAAGTTTCCTCTGCGACAAATGTGACGTACGGTGCAACTGTCGCCATTGTTATTGATGTGACTGACGTGACATCTGTTACTGGCGTGACTGTGTGGAGCAGAGGAGACCAGGGTCGAATGACACGTTCCCAACGCGGCTCTCTTTTCCGGCCGGCTATCCGTATCGCCAAGCCGGTGTGTCCGTTGGCGCTGTCCGTCGCCATGACGTTCACGATGCCCGGACTGGCGCAGGCCGAGCCCGGTGCCGCCCCGAACACCATCGCGGGACTGATCGCCGATGTGGCCGACGCCAACCAGCGGCTGCAGGACATCGGCGCCAAGGTGCAGGCCGAGCAGGAGAGCGTGAACAAGGCGCTGGTCGACGTCCAGACCGCGCGCGACGCGGCGGCCGCGGCCCAGGAAAAGGTTGACGCGAGCGCACAGGGCGTCAAGGACGCCAACGCCGCAATTGCCGACGCGCAGAAGCGATTCGACGTCTTCGCGGCGGCTACCTATGTCAACGGGCCGTCGGCGTCGCTGGTGATGGCGACCAACCCCGAGGACATCCTGTCCACCGCGTCCGCCGGGCAGACCCTGGCCGTCAGCTCGCAGAAGGTGATGACCGATCTGCAGCGGGCCCGCACGGAGCAGATCAACCAGGAGTCCGCGGCCCGGCTGGCGAAGGAGAACGCCGACAAGGCCGTCGCCGACGCCGAAGCCAGCCAGCAGTCCGCGGTCAGCGCGCTGACCGCGGCCAAGCAGACGTTCAGCGACCAGCAGGCCGAGATCAACCGACTGGCCGCGGAACGCAAGGCGGCGCAGGACAAGCTCGACGCCGCCCGGTGGTCGGCGCCGGCGAATTCGCCTGCGGCCGTGCCGCAGTCGGCGGCGACCGGCCCGGCGACCCCGGGGGATCGCTGGGATCCGGCCGCCCCCGGTTCACCCAAGGCGCCGGGCGCGGGGACCGTCCCGCCCTACGGCAGCGCCTCGGAATGGGACACCACGCTGCCGATGGTGCCCAGCGCCTTCGTCTCCGGCGACCCGATCCAGATCATCAACGCGGTGCTGCAGATCTCGTCGTCCTCGCTGAACGCGACCAAGCAGATGGGCAAGAGCTTCCTGCAGAAGCTCGGCATCCTGAAGCCGGACGACACCGGCATCACCAACGGCATCATTCCCTACGCCAACGGCGCGCAGGCCTCCGAATACGTGATCAAACGGGCCATGTCGCAGATGGGCGTGCCGTACTCCTGGGGTGGCGGCACCGCCACCGGCCCCAGCAACGGCATCGACAGCGGCGCGGGCACGGTCGGCTTCGACTGCTCCGGGCTGATCCTCTACGCCTTCGCCGGCGTCGGCATCAAGCTGCCGCACTACTCGGGCTCGCAGTACAACATGGGCCGCAAGATCCCGTCGTCGCAGATGCGCCGCGGTGACGTGATCTTCTACGGCCCCGGCGGCAGCCAGCACGTGACTCTCTACCTCGGCCAGGGCCAGATGCTCGAGGCTCCCTACACCGGCTCATCAGTGAAGATCTCGCCGGTGCGCACCAGCGGCATGACACCGTTCGTCGTCCGCTACATCGAATACTGACGGAGTTGTACCCATGTCTCGCAACACTTCTCGACGACTCTTCGTCGGGACGGTCCTGACGGCACTAACGCTCGGGCTGGGCATCGCCAGCCCGGCCAATGCCGATCCGGGCGAGTGGGATCCGACGCTGCCCAAGATCCTGAGTGCGGGCGCCCCCGGTGACCCGGTCGCCGTGGCGAACGCCTCCCTTCAGGTCACCCAGCAGGCCGCCCAGGCGACCATGGACCTGGGCCGCAAGTTCCTGTCCGGTCTCGGCTTCGGTGGCGGCTCGCCGTCGGCGTTCCCCGGCGGGCGGGTGCGTGGACCGCAGGCCATCGAGTACGTGATCGCCCGCGGTGCCTCCCAGCGCGGGGTGCCGTACTCGTGGGGTGGCGGCGCGATCAACGGGCCCAGTGCCGGCGTGGAGGAAGACGCCGGCAAGGTGGGCTACGACTGCTCGGGCTTCACCCGGTACGCCTTCGCCGGGGTCGGCATTCAGATCCCGAAGTACTCCGGCGACCAGTACAACGCCGGCCGCCACATCCCGCCGTCGCAGGCCAAGCGCGGTGACCTCATCTTCTACGGCCCCAACGGGACCCAACACGTCACCATCTACCTGGGTAACGGGCAGATGCTCGAGGCGTCGTCGGCGGCCGGGCAGGTGACCGTCAGCCCGGTGCGCACCGCGGGTATGACGCCCTATCTGACGCGCATCATCGAGACGTAACGGGCGACCGTTCTCGACGCGCCAGCGAACCGGGGCACGTCGACGGATTTCAGAACGCCTGGAATAGTTGTGGCAGGGCACGGCGTGCCCGCCAAACCCAACAGCTCGTGGAGGAAGTCGATGACGTCACCAGGTGGGTCGCCCGCAGGCCCCGGATCGTTTGCCGGGCCGAGCGGAGCCCCGGCCGCACCGCCGTCCAGCGGTAACGGTCTGGCCGGCGAGGTGCACACCCTGGAACGGGCGATCTTCGAGGTCAAGCGCATCATCGTCGGCCAGGACCAGCTCGTCGAGCGCATCCTGGTCGGGCTGCTGGCCAAGGGGCACGTGCTGCTCGAAGGTGTGCCGGGCGTCGCCAAGACGCTGGCGGTCGAGACCTTCGCCAAGGTCGTCGGCGGCACCTTCGCCCGCATTCAGTTCACCCCGGACCTGGTGCCCACCGACATCATCGGTACCCGCATCTACCGCCAGGGCCGCGAGGAATTCGACATCGAACTCGGGCCCGTCGTAGTGAATTTCTTGCTGGCCGACGAAATCAACCGCGCCCCGGCAAAGGTGCAGTCGGCACTGCTGGAGGTCATGGCCGAGCGCAAGATCTCCATCGGCGGCAAGACCTACGAATTGCCCAAGCCGTTCCTGGTGATGGCCACCCAGAACCCGATCGAGAACGAGGGTGTCTACCCGCTGCCGGAAGCCCAGCGCGACCGCTTCCTGTTCAAGATCAACGTCGACTACCCGTCGCCGGAGGAAGAGCGCGAGATCATCTACCGGATGGGTGTCACCCCGCCGGAGCCCAAGCAGATCCTCGAAACCGGTGACTTGCTGCGGCTGCAGAACGTCGCCGCCAACAACTTCGTGCACCACGCGCTGGTCGACTACGTGGTTCGTGTCGTCACCGCGACCCGCCGTCCCGAGCAGTTCGGCCTTACCGACGTCAAGGCATGGGTCGCGTTCGGCGCCTCACCGCGTGCGTCGCTGGGCATCATCGCCGCCGCCCGTGCCCTGGCGCTGGTGCGTGGCCGTGACTACGTCATCCCGCAGGACGTCATCGACGTCATCCCCGACGTCCTTCGTCACCGGCTGGTGCTGACCTACGACGCGCTGGCCGATGACATCAAGGCCGAGACGGTGATCAACCGGATCTTGCAGACCGTCGCGCTGCCTCAGGTCAATGCCGTTCCGCAGCAAGGGCATTCGGCGCCGCCGGTGGTTCCCGCCGGGGCAGGTGCCAACGGTCGGTGAGCGACTCGGAAACCGTCCACCCGCCGTCGTTTCAGCGCGGTGAGATCGGTGACGCCAAGCTCTCGGCGGCGCTGCGCACCCTCGAGCTCACCGTCAAGCGCAAGCTCGACGGGGTGCTGCACGGCGATCATCTCGGCCTGATCCCCGGCCCCGGCTCGGAGCCGGGGGAGTCGCGGATGTACCAGCCCGGCGACGATGTGCGCCGGATGGACTGGTCGGTGACCGCGCGCACCACCCACCCGCACGTTCGGCAGATGATCGCCGACCGCGAGCTGGAAACCTGGCTGGTGGTCGACATGTCGGCCAGCCTCGACTTCGGCACCACCGGCTGCGAGAAGCGCGACCTGGCGGTGGCCGCCGCGGCCGCGATCACCTACCTCAACAGCGGCGGCGGCAACCGGATCGGCGCGATCATCGCCAACGGCGACCAGATCACCCGAGTCCCGGCGCTGTCCGGGCGGATGCACGAGCAGACCCTGCTGCGGACGATCGCGACGATGCCGAAGGCGCCGGCGGGGGTGCGCGGTGACCTGGCCGCCGCGATCGACGCGCTGCGCCGGCCCGAACGCCGCCGCGGCATGGCGGTGGTGATCAGCGACTTCCTCGGGCCGATCACCTGGATGCGGCCGCTGCGCGCGATCGCCGCGCGCCATGAGGTGCTGGGCATCGAGGTGCTCGACCCACGGGACGTCGAACTGCCGCCCGTCGGCGATGTGATCCTGCAGGACACCGAATCCGGTGTCACCCGCGAATTCACGATCGACGAGCAACTGCGCGACGACTTCGCCCGCGCCGCCGCGGTGCACCGCGAAGAGGTGGCGCGCACGTTGCGCCGCTGCGGCGCACCACTGATGACCCTGCGCACCGACCGCGACTGGATCGCCGACATCGTGCGGTTCGTCGCGTCCCGTCGCCGCGGCGCACTGGCGGGCAGCCAATGACATTGCCGTTGCTCGGGCCGATGACGCTGAGCGGCTTCGAACACCCGTGGTTCTTCCTCTTCCTGCTCGTCATCGCGGGACTGGTCGGGCTCTACGTCATCGCGCAGTTCGCCCGGCAGAAGCGGATCCTGCGCTTCGCCAACATGGACCTGCTGGAAAGTGTTGCGCCCAAACGACCCAACAAGTGGCGGCACCTGCCGGCCATCCTGTTGATCGCCTCGCTGGTACTGCTGACGATCGCGATGGCGGGGCCGACCCACGATGTGCGCATCCCGCGCAACCGCGCCGTGGTGATGCTGACGATCGACGTCTCGCAGTCGATGCGGGCCACCGACGTCGAACCCAGCCGGTTGGCCGCCGCGCAGGAGGCCGCCAAGCAGTTCGCCGACCAGCTGACCCCCGGCATCAACCTCGGTCTGATCGCGTATGCGGGCACCGCCACCGTGCTGGTCTCGCCGACCACCAACCGCGAAGCCACCAAGAACGCGATCGACAAGTTGCAGCTGGCCGACCGCACCGCCACCGGCGAGGCGATCTTCACCTCGTTGCAGGCGATCGCGACCGTCGGCGCGGTGATCGGTGGCGGGGACACCCCGCCGCCGGCGCGCATCGTGCTGATGAGTGACGGTAAGGAAACCGTGCCGTCGAACCCGGACAACCCGAAGGGCGCGTTCACCGCCGCGCGCACGGCCAAGGATCAGGGCGTGCCGATCTCCACGGTGTCGTTCGGCACGCCGTACGGCTACGTCGAGATCAACGATCAGCGTCAGCCGGTGCCGGTCGACGACGACATGCTCAAGAAGATCGCCGACCTGTCCGGTGGCAACGCCTACACCGCGTCGAGCCTGCAGCAGCTCAAGGAGGTCTTCACCTCACTGCAGGACCAGATCGGCTACGAAACCATCAAGGGCGACGCCAGCACCGGCTGGCTGCGGCTGGGCGCATTGGTCCTGGCTGTCGCCGCCCTGGCCGCGTTGCTGATCAACCGGCGCCTGCCCGGCTGATTTCGGTGCGGCCGACGGCAGGCACTAAGTTGACACTCATGTCCGAAACCGCAGCCGCAGAATCGGCCGACGCCAAACCGGCCGGCAGACCACCGTTTGTCTCCCGCTCCGTTCTCGTCACCGGCGGAAACCGGGGCATCGGACTGGCGATCGCCCAGCGGCTCGCCGCCGACGGTCACAAGGTGGCCGTCACCCACCGTGGCTCCGGAGCGCCTGAGGGACTGTTCGGCGTCGAGTGCGACGTCACCGACACCGCGGCCATCGACCGCGCGTTCAAAGAGGTCGAGGAACACCAGGGACCGGTCGAGGTGCTGGTGTCCAACGCCGGTATTTCCAAGGACGCCTTCCTCATGCGGATGACCGAGGAGCGGTTCCAGGAGGTCATCAACGCCAACCTCACCGGAGCGTTCCGGGTGACCCAGCGCGCGTCACGCAGCATGCAGCGCAACCGGTTCGGTCGGATCATCTACATCGGCTCGGTGTCCGGGATGTGGGGGATCGGCAACCAGGCCAACTACGCGGCCGCCAAGGCCGGCCTGATCGGGATGGCCCGATCCATCTCGCGCGAGCTGTCCAAGGCCGGCGTGACCGCCAACGTGGTGGCACCGGGCTACATCGACACGGAGATGACCCGTGCGCTCGACGAGCGGATCCAGGCCGGCGCACTGGACTTCATTCCGGCCAAGCGGGTCGGCACCGCCGAGGAGGTGGCCGGTGCGGTCAGCTTCCTGGCATCGGAGGACGCGAGCTACATCGCCGGCGCGGTCATTCCCGTCGACGGCGGCATGGGAATGGGCCACTAGGCCCCCGGGGTGCACAGCGCCACAAGGAGATAAGGATTTCGCATGACACTTCTGCAGGGCAAGCGCATCCTCGTCACGGGGATCATCACCGATTCGTCCATCGCATTCCACATCGCCAAGGTCGCGCAGGAGGCCGGCGCCGAACTGGTGCTCACCGGCTTCGACCGGATGAAGTTGATCCAGCGGATCGCCGACCGGCTGCCGAACCCGGCGCCGCTGCTGGAACTCGACGTGCAGAACCAGGAGCACCTGGACAGCCTCGCCGGCCGCATCGCCGAGGTGATCGGTGAGGGCAACAAGATCGACGGCGTGGTGCACTCGATCGGGTTCATGCCGCAGACCGGCATGGGCATCAACCCGTTCTTCGACGCCCCGTACGAGGACGTCGCCAAGGGCATTCACATCTCGGCGTACTCCTACGCCTCGCTGGCCAAGGCCGTGCTGCCGATCATGAACCCCGGCGGCGGGATCGTCGGCATGGACTTCGACCCCACCCGGGCGATGCCGGCCTACAACTGGATGACGGTCGCCAAGAGCGCGCTCGAGTCGGTGAACCGGTTCGTCGCCCGCGAGGCCGGCAAGGTCGGAGTTCGCTCCAATCTTGTTGCCGCAGGCCCGATCCGCACGCTCGCGATGAGCGCGATCGTCGGTGGCGCGCTGGGTGAAGAGGCCGGTGCGCAGATGCAGCTGCTCGAAGAGGGCTGGGATCAGCGCGCCCCGCTGGGCTGGAACATGAAGGATCCGACCCCGGTCGCCAAGACCGTCTGCGCGCTGTTGTCCGACTGGCTGCCCGCCACCACCGGAACGATCATCTTCGCCGACGGCGGCGCCAGCACGCAGCTGCTGTAGTGACGGCGTTCGACGCGCTGCTGATCCTGTCCTTCGGGGGCCCCGAAGGTCCGGATCAGGTGATGCCGTTCCTGGAGAACGTGACTCGCGGCCGCGGCATCCCGCCGGAGCGGCTGGCCTCGGTGGCCGAGCACTATCTGCATTTCAGTGGCGTCTCACCGATCAACGGCATCAACCGCGCGCTGATCGACGAGATCCGCGCCGAACTCGCCGAGCGCGGGGAGCAGTTGCCGGTGTACTTCGGCAACCGCAACTGGCATCCGATGGTCGAAGACACCGTTGCCGCAATGGCTTCCGAGGGGGTGCGCCGGGCCGCGGTGTTCGCCACCTCGGCGTGGGGCGGGTATTCCGGTTGCGCGCAATACCAGGAGGACATCGCCCGCGCCCGTGCCAGCGTCGGTGACGGTGCCCCGGAATTGGTGAAGCTGCGGCAGTTCTTCGACCACCCACTGCTCGTGGCGATGTTCGCCGACGCCATCGCGGCGGCCGCCGCGACACTGCCCGAACCGCTGCGCGCCGAGGCCCGGCTGGTGTTCACCGCGCATTCGATCCCGCTGCGCGCGGCCGACCGGTGCGCCCCCGATCTGTATGCCCGCCAGGTTCGGTACACCGCCTCGCTGGTGGCCGCCGCGGCCGGCTACGCCGACTACGACGTCGTCTGGCAGTCCCGGTCCGGGCCGCCGCAGGTGCCGTGGCTGGAACCCGATGTGGGCGAACATCTTTCGGAGCTGGCGCAAGCCGGTACCAAGGCGGTGGTGGTGTGCCCGGTGGGTTTCGTCTCCGACCACATCGAGGTGGTGTGGGATCTCGACAACGAGTTGCGCGAGCAGGCCGACTCACTCGGCGTCGCGCTGGCGCGGGCGTCTACGCCCAATGCTCAGCGCCGCTTCGCCCGGCTGATCCTCGACCTCGTCGACGAGGTTCGCGATGGCCGCGAGCCGGCGAGAGTGGTTGGAGCTGAACCTGTTCCGGGCTACGGCTCCAGCGTCGACGGAGCGTTCTGCACGCCCGCCTGTGCGGCTAGTGCCAGGCCGAGTGCAGGATCGCGGTGACCGCCGCGATGCGGGCCGAGCGGACCACCGTCGCCAGCGGCCGCAGCGCGTCACTGGCGATTTGAGCTTCCGACGCGCTTTGCGTGCCGATCGGCATCAGTCCCGAACTGACCGTGATGATCGCATCGACGTGTGCGGCGTTCTCCAGCACCCGAAGCGCCCGCGTCGGAGCGTGATCGGGGGCACGGTGGTGGCGTCCGGTTTCCAGCACCTGCTCGACGAGGCCGCGCGGATCGTCGATTCCGCCCGCTGCTCCGAGTTGCAGCGCGCCCAGCGCCTCGGCAGCCGAACGCACGGCCGACCGCAGGCTGTACTCCGCCTCACCGAGGTCGAGGTGATCGATGACGGGGCGGGCCGGTAGCGAGTACACGGTCCACGACAGCGCACACAGTTCGGGCACCCGGTCGCCGTCGGGCAGCTCGTCGTCGGTGTCGTCGTACTCGAAATCCGGGACCAGGCCGATGGTGTCGCCCAGCGGGCTGGTCACGATGATCGCCTCGCCGGCGACCAACGCGTCGCGCTGAAACTGGGTTCCGGCTGCCAGACCGCGGACGTCGCCGGGCACCGGCAGCGCCAGGCTGATCGCGGGCGGCCCGGCGTCGATCGCCCGCCCGGCCACGGTCCGGAGTGTCTGGAGCAGCGAAACGGCGCCCGCATCGTCGACATCGGGCCAGGGCAGGCCAGTATGGCCGGCCGCAACAGAATCATAGGCGGTCACCGAATGTGTTGGCGCCCAAGCCGATAGCGCGTCAAGGACGTCGTCGGGCGCGGCCTTGCCTGCGAGCCAGGCATTGGCCCAGACGGAGAGCGAAACACTAGGGCACCACATGATGCTCGCAGTGTAGTGGTTGAGCACCGAACCGGCTTTCTGCAACCGCTGTGCCGGTTGCCGAGATATCCTGGCGCCATGCCCGCGGCGCTGATCTGGCTCGTGTTCGCCCTGGGTCTTGCTGGTGCCGAGGCACTGACCGGCGACATGTTCCTGCTGATGCTGTCCGGTGGCGCCCTGGCCGCCGCCGGATCGAGCTGGCTGCTGGACTGGCCGGTGTGGGCCGACGGCGCGGTGTTCCTGGTGGTCTCGATATTGCTGCTGGTACTGGTGCGCCCGGCGCTGCGGCGAAAGTTCACCGCGGGCAAGGGTCTGCCCGAACCGGTGAAAGCCCTGGAGGGTAAGAACGCACTGGTGCTGGACCGGATATCGCGTCATGAAGGCCAGGTGAAACTCGACGGCGAAATCTGGACGGCGCGGCCCTACAACGACAACGATGTCTACGAACCGGGCGATCACGTCACCGTCATGCACATCGACGGTGCCACCGCGGTCGTCTGGCGCAGCGAGTAAGGAGAACTCGTCATGGACGGTGCCATAGCCGGTTTGGTCCTGCTGGCGGTGTTGGTGATCTTCGCGATCATCGTCGTCGCCAAGTCCGTCGCGCTGATACCGCAGGCCGAAGCGGCGGTCATCGAGCGGCTCGGGCGCTACAGCAAGACGGTTTCCGGGCAGCTCACGCTGCTGATCCCGTTCATCGACAAGGTCCGCGCCCGCGTCGACCTGCGCGAGCGGGTGGTGTCCTTCCCGCCGCAGCCGGTGATCACCGAGGACAACCTGACGGTCAACATCGACACCGTGGTCTACTTCCAGGTCACCAACCCGCAGGCGGCGGTCTATCAGATCAGCAACTACATCGTCGGCGTCGAGCAGCTGACCACCACCACGCTGCGCAACGTGGTCGGTGGCATGACCCTCGAGCAGACGCTGACCAGCCGCGACCAGATCAACGGTCAGCTGCGCGGCGTGCTCGACGAAGCCACCGGCCGCTGGGGCCTGCGGGTTGCCCGCGTCGAGTTGCGCAGCATCGATCCGCCGCCGTCCATCCAGGACTCGATGGAAAAGCAGATGCGCGCCGACCGCGAGAAGCGCGCGATGATCCTCACCGCCGAAGGCAGCCGGGAGGCGTCGATCAAACAAGCCGAGGGTCAGAAGCAGGCGCAGATCCTGGCGGCCGAGGGCGCCAAGCAGGCCGCGATTCTGGCCGCCGAGGCCGAGCGGCAATCCCGGATCCTGCGGGCCCAGGGTGAGCGCGCCGCCTCCTACCTGCAGGCACAGGGTCAGGCCAAGGCGATCGAGAAGACGTTCGCCGCGATCAAGGCCGGCCGGCCCACCCCGGAGATGCTGGCCTATCAGTACCTTCAGACCCTGCCGCAGATGGCCAAGGGCGAAGCGAACAAGGTGTGGCTGGTGCCCAGCGATTTCGGCTCGGCACTGCAGGGCTTCACCAAGCTGCTTGGTGCGCCGGGCGAGGACGGGGTGTTCCGCTACACGCCGTCGCCGGTCGACGACCATCCGGCCAAGTCCGATGAAGAAGAAGCCGACGAGGTCGCCGACTGGTTCAATACCCAGACCGACCCGGCGATCGCCCAGGCGGTGGCCAAGGCCGAGGCCGAGGCCCGCGCCACCGTGCCCGCCGTCGGTGCCGCTCCGGTGCCGCCGCCGCAGCAGATCACCCCACCGGTGTCGTACCCGCCACTGTCTGAGCAGCAGGCCCCGCCGGCCGACGCACAGTACGCGCCGCGGCACATCTCTGATCAGTAGTCCGATGCCGTCGCCGGCGCGGATTTACACGGCTCTCGCGGCCGCGCAGGCAGCCGACGCGGTGGCCTGCGCGCTGCCGGCGCCCTTCGTCACCGAGTGTCTCGATGGCGTTCGCTTTCCGGTGGACAAGCGCTGGATCTTTGCGCCGATCAAGGCGGCGTCGGCGATCGGCCTGGCGTCGGTGTGGCGGTTCCCGGCGTTGGCGCGGTTCACCGCGGTGATGCTGACCGTGTACTTCTCGCTTGCGGTCGGCTCACACGTCCGAGTGCGGGATTTCGGCCGGAATTTCGCCGCCGCGTCGACCCTCCTGGTGACCTACGGAGTGGTGGCGGCGATGGGTCCGGACCTCGTAGGCCAGGCCGGCGACGCCGACGGCGGCGGTGCACACCGACACCAGCACTAGTAGTGGACTGACGTTGCCGGTCAGGGCGTCGCCGAGGAATACCACCGCGGCGGTGCCCGGGATCAACCCCGCCAATGTCGCCCACAGGTACGGCATGACCCGCACGGCGGATGCGCCGGCGGCGTAGTTCAGCACCGAGAACGGCACGGCCGGGATCATCCGCAGCGAGAAGACCGCCTGCCAGCCGCGGGCGCG
The DNA here is from genome assembly GCF_022370635.2 of Mycolicibacterium crocinum. The sequence goes on from NZ_CP092362.2 coordinate 2,902,313, forward strand.
CAGCCGGGCGTCCACCGCTTCCATCGCGGGATGGCTGACCAGCTTGCTGAACTGCCAGCCCACGGCGCGCACGAGCAGCAAGGCGATCAGCGCGCTCAACGCACTGGCGACCACGGCGATCGCCACACCCAGCGCCGGCCCGAACAGCAAGCCGGCGGCCAGGGTGAACGCGGTGCGGGGGAACGGGAAAACGGTGACGACGATGTGGGCGGCCAGGAAGGCCAGCGGGAACCACGCGCCCAGCGATGTCGCCCAATCCCGAAGCTGCACGGCGCTGGGCAACGGCACCAACACGACGACTGCGACGAGAATCACAAAGGCGATCGCGGTGACGACGAGGCGCGTGCGGGATACCTGACGCGCGGTGGAGATCACCGCTGAGCGCACACTGCGCCACGTGCGGCGGGCCTTCGATGTCACGTTCACCAAGGTTACGGCCCTCGCGCGACAGCTCGCCGGGTGCGACGGGGGTTACCGGCGGGTAGCCGTAGTCGGCCACGTCACGGCTGAAGTGATCATTTAGCCTGATGGTCTGATGGCTGGTCCCCGTACGGGCTGCCCCATGCTGCGACAACAGGAGTTGCCGGTGTCAGTAGAGGTTGAGGAAGGCCGCGCCCGCTGGCGCACCGCGGTGGCCGGCGTGCTGGCCAAGAGCAGCCGGAAAGATCCGGCGGATCTGCCCGCCGAGCCCGAGACGCTGCTGGACTCTCCCACCTACGAGGGCTTTTCGATCCGGCCGCTCTACACCGCACTGGACGAGTTGCCCGAGTCGCCACTGCCGGGCACATGGCCGTTCGTCCGCGGCGGCGATGCCCGCCGCGACGTCATCGCCGGCTGGAAGGTCGCCGAGGTCTTCCCGGGGCCCGGCTTTTCCGGCCAGGTCGCCGACGGCAATGCCGCGGTGCTGGGCGCCCTGAGCGACGGCGTCAGCGCCTTGGTGCTGCGGGTCGGTGACACCGGTGTCGCCGCAGCGGATCTGGACCGGCTCCTCGAGGGAGTGTTCATCGAACTCGCTCCGGTCATCCTCGACGCCGGGGCGCAGTTCGGTGCCGCCGCCGAGGCGGTGCTGGCACTGGTGGCCGGTGCCGACGACGATCAGCGCGCTAGCCTGTCGATTGACCTTGGCGCCGATCCGCTGACCGCGCCGCTCAGCGGTTTCAGCACACCGGAGCTCGAGGAGGTCACCCGAGTCGCCGCGAACCTCGCCGGCGGTACCGGGATTCGCGCGATCACGGTCGACGGACCGGCGTTCCACAACCGCGGCGCCAACGCGGCCTGGGAGCTCGCCGGCGCGCTGGGAGCGGCCGTGGAGTATGTGCGTGCGCTGGTCGACACGGGCATCGAGGTCGCCGACGCGCTGCGCCAGATCAGCTTCCGGCTGGTGGCCGACGACGACCAGTTCCTGACGATCGCGAAATTCCGTGCGGCCCGCCAACTCTGGGCCCGGGTCGCCGACGTACTCGGCCAACCCGACAGCGGGGCGGCGACCGTGCATGCGGTGACCTCGCTGCCGATGATGACGCAGCGCGATCCCTGGGTGAACATGCTGCGCACCACGCTGGCGGCGTTCGGCGCCGGGGTCGGGGGAGCGGACACCGTCGCGGTACTGCCGTTCGATGTGGCGATCCCCAGCGGTTTCCCCGGCATCAGCGCGGGATTCGCCCGCCGCATCGCGCGCAACACCCAGCTGCTGCTGTTGGAGGAGTCGCACGTCGGGCGGGTGCTCGACCCAGCGGGCGGTTCCTGGTATGTCGAAGACCTCACCGAAAACCTTGCCGCACAAGCTTGGTCGCACTTCCAGGACATCGAGGCGCGCGGCGGATTCGTCGCGGCCACCGATCACGTCGCCGACCAGATCGAGCAGGTGCGGGCCCGCCGGGCCGACGACATCGCCCACCGCCGCACCGCGGTCACCGGGGTGAACGAGTTCCCCAACCTCGCCGAACCTCCGCTGCCGCACTTCGACTCGTCGGAGACCGTGCGCCGCTATGCGGCCGGCTTCGAGGCACTGCGCGATCGCTCGGATGCCTTCCTCGACAGCACGGGCTCGCGTCCCAAGGTCCTGCTGCTGCCGCTGGGCCCGCTGGCCGAGAACAACATCCGTGCGACGTTCGCCGCCAACCTGCTGGCTTCCGGCGGCATCGAGGCGGTGAACCCGGGCACGGTCGACGCGGCTGGGACCGCCGCGGCCGTCGCCGACAGCGGCGCAACGGTCGCGGTGATCTGCGGTACCGACGCGCGCTACGGCACCGATGCCTCCGATGTGGTGGCCGCCGCGCGGGCCGCGGGCCTGGCCCAGATCTACCTGGCCGGCCCGGAGAAGGCGGTGGCCGAGGCCGCCGACAAACCAGACGGCTACCTGACCGCCAAAATAGATGCGGTCGAAGCACTTTCGTCCCTGCTCACCCGATTGGGGGCCTGATCCATGACCGCGTCAACCACGGGCACTGTACCGAGCTTCGCCGACGTCCCCCTGCACGGCGACCAGCCCGCAACGGCACCCACCGAGGCCGCCGTCGCCGAGCACGTCGCGGCCGCCGCCTCGGCGCACGGCTACACCGCTGAACAGCTGGAGTGGCAGACGCCGGAGGGGATCGCAGTCAAATCGGTCTACGTCGGCGCCGACCGCGACGCCGTCGTGGCGGCGGGCTATCCGCTGAACAGCTTCCCGGGCGAACCGCCGTTCATCCGCGGGCCCTACCCGACGATGTACGTCAACCAGCCGTGGACCATTCGGCAGTACGCCGGGTTCTCCACCGCCGCCGAGTCGAACGCCTTCTACCGGCGCAACCTGGCGGCCGGTCAGAAGGGTTTGTCGGTGGCCTTCGACCTGGCTACCCACCGCGGCTACGACTCCGACCATCCGCGCGTCGCCGGTGACGTCGGCATGGCCGGTGTGGCCATCGACTCCATCCTGGACATGCGCCAGCTCTTCGACGGCATCGACCTGGGAAGCGTCAGCGTGTCGATGACCATGAACGGTGCGGTGCTGCCGATCCTGGCGCTCTACGTGGTGGCGGCCGAGGAGCAGGGTGTGCCGCCGGAGAAGCTGGCCGGGACCATCCAGAACGACATCCTCAAAGAGTTCATGGTCCGCAACACCTACATCTATCCGCCGAAGCCCTCGATGCGGATCATCTCCGACATCTTCGGCTACACCAGCGCCAAGATGCCGAAGTTCAACTCGATCTCGATCTCCGGCTACCACATCCAAGAGGCCGGTGCCACAGCCGATCTCGAGCTGGCGTACACCCTGGCCGACGGTGTGGAGTACCTCAAGGCGGGCCGGGACGCCGGGCTGGATGTCGACAAGTTCGCGCCGCGGCTGTCGTTCTTCTGGGGCATCGGGATGAACTTCTTCATGGAGGTCGCCAAGCTGCGTGCGGGCCGGCTGCTGTGGAGCGAGCTGGTCGCCGAGTTCGGCGCCAAGAACCCCAAATCGCTGTCGCTGCGCACACATTCGCAGACCTCGGGCTGGTCGCTGACCGCCCAGGACGTGTTCAACAACGTCGCGCGCACCTGTGTGGAGGCGATGGCCGCGACCCAGGGCCACACGCAGTCGCTGCACACCAACGCGCTCGACGAGGCGCTGGCGCTGCCCACCGACTTCTCCGCACGCATCGCCCGCAACACCCAGCTGCTGCTGCAGCAGGAGTCGGGCACCACCCGGCCGATCGATCCGTGGGCCGGTTCGTATTACGTGGAGTGGCTGACCTATCAGCTCGCCGAGAAGGCTCGGGCGCACATCGCCGAGGTTCGCGAGCACGGCGGCATGGCGCAGGCCATCGACGAAGGCATCCCGAAGCTGCGCATCGAAGAGGCCGCCGCGCGCACCCAGGCGCGCATCGACTCCGGTGCTCAGCCGTTGATCGGGGTGAACAAGTACCAGGTCACCGAGGATCAGGACATCGAGGTCCTCAAAGTCGAGAACAGCCGGGTGCGCGCCGAGCAGATCGCGAAGTTGGCGCAGCTGCGGGCTGAGCGCGACGAGGCGGCCTGCCAGGCCGCACTGGCCGAACTGTCCCGTGCCGCAACGGCTTCCGGTCCAGCCGGGGAGGACGGTCTGGGCAACAACCTGCTGGCTCTGGCGATCAACGCCGCGCGGGCCAAGGCCACCCTCGGCGAGATCTCCGACGCGCTGGAGAAGGTGTACGGCCGGCATCAAGCCGAGATCCGCACCATCGCGGGGGTGTACCGCGACGAGGTCGGGAAGGCCCACAACGTGAGTACCGCAACGGAATTGGTCGAGAAGTTCGCCGAGGCCGACGGCCGGCGGCCACGCATCCTGGTCGCCAAGATGGGCCAGGACGGCCACGACCGCGGCCAGAAGGTGATCGCCACCGCGTTCGCCGACATCGGCTTCGACGTCGACGTCGGTTCGCTGTTCTCCACACCGGAGGAAGTCGCGCAACAGGCCGCCGACAACGATGTGCACGTCGTCGGCGTGTCCTCGCTGGCGGCCGGTCACCTGACCCTGGTCCCGGCGCTGCGCGACGCGCTGGCCGCGGTGGGGCGCCCCGACATCATGGTCGTGGTCGGCGGCGTGATCCCGCCGGGTGACTTCGACGAGCTCTACGCCGCCGGAGCCACCGCGATCTTCCCGCCGGGCACGGTGATCGCCGACGCCGCGGTCGACCTGCTGCACAAGCTCGCCGAGCGGCTCGGCTACACGCTCACCTGATGCCGGCCGACGTCGCAGGACTGGCCGAGGCGATCCGCGGCGGCGATCGTGCGGCGCTGTCGCGCGCCATCACGCTGGTCGAGTCGACCCGCGCCGATCATCGGGATCAGGCTCAGCAGCTGCTGCTGGAGCTGATGCCGGACGCGGGCACAGCGCTGCATGTCGGCATCACCGGCGTGCCCGGGGTGGGGAAGTCGACCACCATCGAGGCGCTGGGCATGTACCTGATCGAGCTGGGGCACCGAGTCGCGGTACTGGCCGTCGACCCGTCGTCGACCCGCACCGGGGGCTCGATCCTGGGCGACAAAACCAGGATGGCCAGGCTCGCCGTACACCCGGACGCCTACATCCGGCCGTCGCCGACATCCGGGACGCTGGGTGGTGTCGCAAAGGCCACCCGGGAAACGGTGGTGCTGGCCGAGGCTGCCGGATTCGACGTGATCCTGGTCGAGACTGTCGGCGTCGGGCAGTCCGAGGTGGCCGTCGCCAACATGGTCGACACGTTCGTGTTCCTCACCCTGGCCCGCACCGGCGATCAGCTGCAGGGCATCAAGAAGGGTGTGCTGGAGCTGGCCGACATCGTGGTGGTCAACAAGGCCGACGGTAAACACGCGACCGAGGCCAAGGCCGCCGCACGTGAACTGACGGCCGCGATCCGCCTGATCTATCCGCGCGAAACCCTCTGGCGGCCACCGGTTTTGACGATGAGCGCAGTCGAGGGCACGGGCTTGTCCGAGCTGTGGGACACCGTCCTCAAACACCGCGCTGTGCTCACCAGGGCTGGCGAGTTCGACGCCCGCAGGCGCGCGCAGCAGGTCGACTGGACGTGGTCGATGGTGCGCGATGCCGTGCTCGATCGGGTGCTGAACCACCCGGCTGTTCGCACGCAGCGTGCCGAGATCGAGCGTCAGGTGCGCGACGGGGAACTCACTCCGGCGTTGGCGGCCCAGCGCCTCCTCGACGCGGCTGAGCAGTCAACATGACGGGCCGCGCGTCAAGCTAACGAAATGGCAACGATTTGTTACAGATGTGCTTAGGCCGGTTAAATTCTCAGTTGTGACTCAGGCAACTCGCGGCAGCGACACAGTGCCCCATGGACTCCAGGGCGCTGCTGATCCGCACTTCGCCTGCGCGCTGCGCAATTTCTCGGCGATGTTTCCGCATCCGCGGTTCGGCGGTGGCGCCCTGGCGGTCTACCTCGACGGCCAGCCGGTGGTCGACGTGTGGACCGGCTGGTCGGATCGACGGGGGCGGCAACGCTGGTCGGCGGACACCGGAGCGATGGTGTTCTCCGCGACCAAGGGTGTCGCCTCAACGGTCATCCACCGGCTCGTGGACCGTGGCCTGATCGATTATGACGCGCCGGTGGCCGAGTACTGGCCCGAGTTCGGCGCCAACGGCAAGGCTGCGATCACCGTGCGCGAGATGATGCAGCACCGCGCGGGTCTGGCCCATCTGCGTGGCGTGCGCCGACGCGACCTGCTCAACCACGTCGTCATGGAGGAACGCATCGCGGCGGCGGCGCCCGGCCGGAACTTCGGCAAGCCCGCCTACCACGCGCTCACCTACGGCTGGTTGCTGTCCGGACTCGCCCGCGCGGTCACCGGGGTCGGGATGCGCGAGCTGATCCGCACCGAGGTGGCCGAGCCGCTCGACACCGACGGGATCCACCTGGGCAGGCCGCCGGCCGGCGCGCCGACCAAGGCCGCCTCGATCATCGGCCCCCAGATGAACATTCCCAACCCGTTCTTCAACACCATCGCGCCGCGGGTCGCTGCCTTCGAGCTGTCGGCGATCTTCGGCTCCATGTACTTCCCCGGTATGAAGGCCACCGTGCAGGGCGCGATGCCATTGCTGGACGCCGAACTGCCCGCTGCCAACGGTATCGCGACGGCGCGCAGCCTGGCCCGCATGTACGGTGCGATCGCCAACGGCGGCGAAATCGACGGAAAACGCTATCTGTCGGCCGAATTGGTCGCGGGCCTCACCGGGCGGCGCAACCTAACCCCGGATCGCAACCTGATTCTGCCAATGGCATTCCACCTCGGATATCACGGTCTGCCCATCGCGGGAATCATGCCCGGATTTGGTCACGTCGGCCTGGGTGGGTCGCTCGGCTGGGCGGTGCCGGAGGCAGGGTTGTCTTTCAGTTTCGTGCACAATCGGCTGCTCACCCCGTTTGTGCTGGCTGACCAGGCCGGCTTCGTCACCACCGCGGCCCTGATCCGACGCGGCGCGGCCGCGGCCCGCAAGCACGGCTTCCAGCCCGTCACCGAGTTCGGCGCGCGGTTCGCAGTGCCTTCGTCGGGAGTCGTCGCGGGTTAGCTTCCCGAGCGACATCGCCGGTCTGAGCCCTTGCTGTGGCACCCCTGTGTTCGCGAAGTTGGCTGGTCGCAGCGTCCTGCAGCGGCTCCGCCGGCCTCGCCAAACGTCCCTCCCCGGGTCTCCAGCTAACTTTCACAGCGACTTCACAAGACGCCCTTATGCGGGTGATAAATGTCACGGGGTGTCCGCCGAACTACCGATTGGCGCTCTTTTCCAAAAAAGTTCGCCAAATATCTGCAAATAGCCGGTCATTTATCCTGAAGCGTTTGCTGACTTGGTTCGCGAAATATCAGTGAGCCGGTAATCGAAGTATCAGAGCGCGCTTGAATGTGTTCTGAATCACGCCTCGCCGGCTTCTGATAGTGAAATCTCAGCCTCCTCTCAGGTTAGTAGCCATCTCCTGTGTAACAGAACGGTAACTGCAGGCTAGAGGGTTTTCTGATGCTGAGGCAGGGTAGCGGAAACTCTCAGGGTGGCCACGCTATCACGGTCGCTCGAGGTGCCGTCCGGTATGACGTCGGGGATTATTGAATGGTGCCGCGCCCGGAATTCTTAAGAGCCTTCGGCCCAATTTAAGAAACCGGATATCTTGAATTTGCTATAACGATGCCGATGCCAAATTGAGGCCGAATTGCGATAGGAAACACTCTGCAACTTCCACCTTGCCCCCGGGGGTGGGGTGCGGGCGGCGGTTCCAATGGTTGCTCCGGCGTAACTACACTAACAAATGCCCAGTTCAGAGGCTTTTCTAGCAGGGCCAACGGAAGCGCTGAGAACATCTGGCGGCGGAGCGCTGTCGGGAGATCAGCTATCGCTTATCCGCCAGCCGGAGGACACCCTTAGGGCCAAAGGTCACTTTGTCCAAACCCTAATCAAAAAGTCGAAACATTTGTCGCGCACTTAACGAAAAACGGCTAGGCTACCGAAGACATTGGCAACTTTGACTCGGCGCTTTGACTAGCTGGTCCGGTTCGGTTGCCTTGCCCAGTGCCAAGAGAGGTGTGAGCGGACGTGCGTCAGACATCTGTCACCCCCATCGCCGTAGTCGGCATGGCGTGCCGGTTGCCCGGTGGTATCGACTCGCCCCACAAGCTGTGGGAGGCGTTGCTCGAGGGCGCTGATCTGGTCACTGAAGTTCCGGCCGACCGGTGGGATGCTGACGATCTCTATGACCCGGAGCCCGGTGTGCCCGGCCGCTCGGTGTCCAAGTGGGGCGCCTTCATCGATGACGTCACCGGCTTCGATCCCGACTTCTTCGGCATCAACGAGCGTGAAGCCACCGCGATGGACCCGCAGCATCGCTTGCTGCTGGAGACCAGCTGGGAAGCCGTCGAGCAGGCGGGCTTCACCCCGTCGTCGCTGTCCGGCACGTCCACCGGTGTTTTCATCGGTATGTCGCACGACGACTACGCGATGGTCACCAGCGACGCCGGCGCCTTCGATCAGGCCTACGCCTTCACCGGCAATCCGTTCAGCATGGCCTCGGGCCGCATCTCGCACGCGCTCGGTCTGCACGGCCCGGCGCTGACCACCGACACCGCCTGCTCCTCGAGCCTCGTCGCGGTGCACCAGGCCTGCCGCAGCCTGCATGACGGCGAAAGCGATATGGCGCTGGCCGGCGGTGTGATGCTGATGCTGGATCAGCGCCTCTACGCCTCGTCTTCGGGGCAGGGCATGCTCTCGCCGACCGGACGCTGCCACTCCTTCGACGTCGCCGCCGACGGCTTCGTCCGCGCCGAGGGGTGCGGGATCGTCGTGCTCAAGCGCCTCGACGACGCTCAGCGCGACGGCGACCGCGTCCTGGCAGTCATCAAGAGCACCGCCTCCAACCAGGACGGCCGCACCGAGAACATCCTGACCCCGTCGCGCGACGCCCAGGTCTCCGTCTTCCAGGCCGCGCTGGCCGCCGCCGACGTCGACCCCACCACCGTGGGAATGGTCGAGGCGCACGGCACCGGCACCCCGGTGGGCGACACCATCGAATTCAACAGCGTCTCCACCGTCTACGGCACCGACGGCCCCTGCGCCCTGACCTCGGTCAAGAGCAACTTCGGCCACGCCGAGTCGGCCGCCGGCGTCCTCGGCCTGATGAAGGCCGTCCTGGCCGTGTACCACGGCGTCGTACCGCAGAACGTGCACTTCACCCAGCTGTCGGAGAAGAACGCCAAGGTCAAGACCGGTATGTTCGTCCCGACCGAGAACATTCCGTGGCCAAAGGACGGTGGCCCCCGCCGCGCGGGCGTCTCGTCGTACGGCATGTCGGGCACCAACGTGCACGCGATTCTCGAGCAGGCCCCCGAGCCGCAGGTCGTCGTCGACGCCGCCAAGACCGACGCCGCCAAGGACCTGCTGGTCTTCCCGGTGTGCTCCAGCTCGGTCGAAGAGCTCCGCAACACCGCCGGGCGCCTCGCCGATTGGGTCGAGGCCGCCGGTGACGACCTCTCGCTGTCGGACCTGGGCTACACGCTGACCCGCCGGCGCGGGCACCGCCCGATGCGCACCTCCGTCATCGCCGACGACCGAGCCGAGCTGATCGCCGGCCTGCGTCAGGTCGCCGAGGGCGACGACCCGTTCCAGCCCGCCGTCGGTCACGACGATCGTGGCCCGGTGTGGATCTTCTCCGGCCAGGGCTCGCAGTGGGCATCGATGGGCACCGGCCTGCTGGCCACCGAGCCGGTCTTCGCCGCGAAGGTCGCCGAGATCGAGCCGTTGATCGCCGCCGAGTCGAACTTCTCGGTCACCGAGGCGATGACGGCTCCGGAGACCGTCGAGGGCATTCACCGGGTGCAGCCGACGATCTTCGCCGTCCAGGTCGCGATGGCCGCCACGATGCGCTCCTACGGAGTTGCGCCCGGCGCCGTGATCGGGCACTCGCTGGGTGAGGTCGCCGCAGCCGTCGTCTCCGGTGCGCTGTCGCTGGAAGACGGTGTCAAGGTCATCTGCCGCCGCTCGCTGCTGTGCCTGCGCCTGGCCGGCGGGGGAGCGATGGCGTCGGTCGAGATGCCGGCCCAGCAGGTCCGCGAGGAACTCGAGCAGCAGGGCATCGAAGACGTCGTCGTCGCCGTGGTGGCGTCGCCCAAGTCGACCGTGATCGGTGGTGACACCGAGACCGTCCGCCGGATCGTCGCAGGCTGGGAAGCCCGCGAGATCATGGCGCGCGAGGTCAACGTCGACGTGGCGTCGCACTCGCCGCAGGTCGACCCGATCCTCGACGAGCTCGCCGAGATGCTCGACGACATCACCCCGATGGCTCCCGAGGTGCCCTACTACTCGGCGACCTCCTTCGACCCGCGCGAGCAGCCGTACTGCGATGCCGACTACTGGGTCGACAACCTGCGCCACACGGTTCGCTTCTCGGCTGCCGTGCAGACCGCGCTGGAGGACGGCTTCCGGGTGTTCGGTGAGCTGGCTCCGCACCCGCTGCTGATCCGCGCCATCGATCAGACCGCGGCCACGCTGGACATCACCGTCGCCGCACTCGCCGGAATGCGGCGCGGTCAGGAAGTGCCGCACGGCATGGGTGAGTTCCTCGGCGACCTGTACTCCGCCGGCGCGAAGGTCGACTTCTCCGTGCTCTACCCGGTCGGCAGGCTCGTTGACGCACCGCTGCCCACCTGGGCGCACCGCAACCTGGTGCTGATCCCGGACGGCGCCGAAAACCAGACCCGCGGAACGCATCTGATCGCGGCCCACCCGCTGCTGGGCTCGCACGTCCGGCTTCTGGAAGAGCCCGAGCGGCACGCCTGGGCGGCCGAGGTCGGCACCGCCGCGCATCCGTGGCTGGTCGACCACCAGATCAACAACGTGGCGGCGCTGCCCGGCGCGGCCTACTGCGAAATGGCGCTGGCCGCGGCGCGCACCGTCTTCGGGGACGACGCCGAGGTCCGCGACGTCACGTTCGACGCGATGCTGCTGCTGAAAGATCTGACCCCGGTCAGCGCGACGGCTGAGGCGGACGCCAGCGGTGTGCTGAAGTTCGTGGTCGAGACCGACGTCGACGGCGAGCGCGAGCAGCGCGCCAGCGCGGTGCTGAGCGCCGCGGACGCCGGCGAGCAGCGCCAGCCCTACGACATGGACGCGCTGCGCGAGGCGCACCCCAACCGCGCCGACGGTGAGGGAGTCCGGCAGTGGTTCGACGGCCGCGGCGTGCAGTTCGGCCCGGCGTTCACCGCGCTACAGGCCGTCAACGCCGCGGATGAGAGCGCCGACACCGTCCTGGCCGAGATCGGCCTGCCAACCTCGATCCGCAACCAGCAGACCTCCTACGGCGTCCACCCGTCGCTGCTGGACGCCTGCTTCCAGTCCGTCGCGGCGCACCCGGGTGTGCAGGCCTCCGGCAACGGCGGGCTGCTGCTGCCGCTGGGTGTGGACCGCCTGCGCGTGCACGGCGCGGTCCGCAATGCCCGCTATAGCCTGACCCGGATCACCTCGCTCGACGGCTCTACCGTTCAGGCCGATCTCGACCTGCTCGACGACTACGGCACGGTGCTGTTCACCGTCCAGGGTCTGCGGATGGGCAGCGGCATGTCGGAGACCAACGAGGGCGAGCGGGTGCTCAATGAGCGGCTGCTCGGCATCGAGTGGCGCCAGCAGCAGCTCGCCGAGGTCACCCAGACCAACTCCGCGACCTGGCTGCTGGTCAGCACCTCCGACACCGTCGACCTGCTGGCCTCGGCGCTCACCGACGCGCTCAAGCTCAACGACGCCGACGTCACCACGATGTCCTGGCCGCAGCAGGCCGACCACGCCGCCAACGCCGAGCAGCTGACCGCGTACTTCTCCGAGGGCGGCTTCGACAATGTGGTCGTGGTGTCCCCGGCGCGCATCGCCGGCTGCCCCGAGGAGCAGCTGCCGCATCGCGGGGGAGAGCAGGTCCGCCACCTGGTGCGAATCGCCCGTGAACTGGCCGACACCGCAGGTGACGCGCCGCGGCTCTACGTCGTCACCCGCAACGCCCAGACGGTGCTGGCCGACGATCGGTCCAACCTGGAGCAGGCCGGCCTGCGTGGTCTGCTGCGGGTGATTGGCGCCGAGTACCCCGAACTGCGCCCCAGCCAGATCGACGTCGACGACGATGTCGACGCCAAGCTGGTGGCCCGCGTGTTGCTGACCGGTTCGGAGGAGGACGAGACCGCCTTCCGTGCCGGCGAGTGGTACACCGCGCACCTGTTCCCGAACCCGCTGCGGCCCGATGAGCGCTACACGACGGTCGTCGACCACTCGCGCGACGGCATGCGCCTGGAGATCCGCGTCCCGGGTGATATGCAGACCCTGGAGCTGGCGGCGTTCGACCGCATCCCGCCGGGGCCGGGTCAGATCGAGGTCGCGGTCACCGCGTCCAGCCTGAACTTCGCCGACGTGCTGCTGGCCTTCGGCCGGTACCCGAGCTTCGAGGGTCTGCACCCGCAGCTGGGTATCGACTTCGCCGGTGTGGTCACCGCGGTCGGCCCGGACGTCACCTCACACCGGATCGGCGATCATGTCGGCGGCATGTCGCCGAACGGCTGCTGGGGCACATTCGTGACCTGTGACGCCGACGTGGCCGTGACGCTGCCGTCGGGTCTGCGCGACGATCAGGCCGCGGCGGTCTCCACCGCCTCGGCGACCGCCTGGCACAGCCTGGTCGACCTGGCCAAGATCAAGGCCGGCGACAAGGTCCTGATCCACTCCGCCACCGGCGGTGTCGGTCAGGCCGCGATTGCGATCGCCCGCCACATCGGCGCGGAGATTTTCGCCACCGCCGGCACCGAGGAGCGTCGCGACATCCTGCGCGGCATGGGCATCGAGCATGTCTACGACTCGCGCAGCGCCGCCTTCGCCGAGGAGATCCGCCGAGACACCGACGGGTACGGCGTGGACATCGTGCTGAACTCGCTGACCGGTGCGTCCCAGCGGGCCGGCGTCGACATCCTGGCCTTCGGCGGACGGTTCGTCGAGATCGGCAAGAAGGACATCTACGGGGACACCCGGCTCGGGCTGTTCCCGTTCCGGAAGAACCTGTCCTTCTACGGTGTCGATCTGGCGCTGATGGCCACCACGCATCCGGCGCAGATCCGCGAGCTGCTCAACACCGTGTACCAGCTGACCGCAGACGGTGTTCTGCCGCAGCCGGAGACCACGCACTACCCGCTGGCCGACGCCGCCACCGCGATCCGCGTGATGGGCGCCGCCGAGCACACCGGCAAGCTGCTGCTGTCGGTGCCGAAGGTGGGCCACAGCAATGTGGTGGTCCCGCCGGAGCAGGCCAAGGTGTTCCGCCGCGACGGGTCGTACATCATCACCGGTGGTCTCGGCGGCTTGGGCTTGTTCCTCGCGGCGAAGATGGCGGCCGCCGGCTGTGGCCGGATCGTGCTGAACTCGCGGTCGGAGCCGAAGCCCGAGGCGCTCGTCGAGATCGAGCGCATGCGGGCCGCCGGAACCGAAGTCGAGGTCGTCAGCGGAGACATCGCGCTGTCGGAGACCGTCGACCGCCTGGTGACCGTGGCCACGGCGACCGGGCTGGCCGTGCGCGGCGTGCTGCACGCTGCCGCGGTGGTCGAGGACTCGATCCTGCCGAACATCAGCGACGAGCTGATCGAACGGGACTGGGCTCCCAAGGTCTATGGCGCCTGGCACCTGCACCGCGCCACCACGGCACAGCCGCTGGACTGGTTCTGCTCGTTCTCCTCGGCGGCCGCGCTGCTGGGCTCGCCGGGCCAGGGAGCGTACGCCGCCGCCAACAGCTGGCTCGACGGCTTCACCCACTGGCGTCGCTCGCAGGGCCTGCCTGCTACGGCGGTCGCGTGGGGGGCCTGGGACCAGATCGGTGCCGGCAAGCACCTGGCCGCAGCGGGCGACACCACGATGATCAGCCCGGAGGAGGGCGCACGGGCGTTCGAGGCGCTGCTGCGCCACGACCGCGCCTACAGCGGCTACGCGCCGATGATCGGGACGCCCTGGCTCACCGAGCTTGCCGGGCGCAGCCCGTTCGCCGAGGCCTTCAAGTCCAGTGCCGACCGTCCTGCCGACACCAGCACGTTCCGGGCCGAGCTGCACGACCTGCCGCGCGAGGACTGGCCGATGCGAGTTCGTCGTCTGGTATCCGAGCAGCTCAGCCTGATTTTGCGGCGTTCAATCGATCCGGATCGGCCGATTTCTGAATACGGTTTGGACTCGTTGGGCAACCTAGAACTAAGAACGCGGATTGAAACTGAAACGGGGATACGCGTTCGTTCGATGGACATAACGACTGTTAGGTCGTTGGCCGAGAGCCTGTGCGAAACACTCGCCGGCGTCATAACGTCAAGCGCATCCCGCTAATAGGGTCGAAGGGGTATTAACGGTGGTTGCACTAACAGCAATCCATGACTGGGTAGACGCGCCGGGCAAGGTCGTGTCGTGGAGCCCGTCACCGGCGTGCCTGAAGAAGGTGCTCGATGCGCCGGTCAGCGACGCTCCTGCCAGCTATCAGCAGGGCCAGCACATTCGTAGCTACCGCAATCACACGGCCAACGGGCTGGAGATGGCGCGGCTGCTGATCCCGGCGTGGAACATGCCGGGCAAGTGCGACGTGCGGGCGATGACGTTTGTGATCAACGCCTACCTGCGCCGGCACGACACCTTCCACAGCTGGTTCGAGTTCGCCACGGATGAGAACGGTGCCGAGCATCTCGTCCGGCACACGGTGGAGAACCCGAACGACATCCAGTTCGTGGCCACCAAGCACGGCGAGATGAACTCTGCCCAGTGGAAGAAGCACGTGCTCGACACCCCGAGCCCGCTGGAGTGGGACTGCTTCCGCTTCGGCGTGATCCAGCGCGAGGACCACTTCACGTTCTACGTCAGCGTCGACCACCTGCACGCTGACGCGATGCTGATGATGGCGCTGTTCGTCGAGATGCACATGAACTATGAGGCGCTGGCCGGTGGCGGTGCACCGCTGCGGCTGCCCGAGGCCGGCAGCTACCAGGAGTACTGCACGCGTCAGCACGACTACACCAAGCAGCTGACGATGGATTCGCCCGATGTCCGCGGCTGGCTGGAGTTCCTGGAGAACAACGGCGGCACGATGCCGACGTTCCCGCTGCCGCTCGGCGATCCGTCGGTGCACTGCAGCGGTGACCTGCTCACCGTGCAGCTGATGGACGAGCACGAGACCGACCGCTTCGAGTCGGCCTGCACCGCCGCCGGTGTCCGCTTCATCGGTGGCGTGTTCGCCGCCGCGGCGATCGCCCACCGGCAGGTCACCGGTGACGACGACTATTACGTCATCACCCCGACTACCACCCGCAGCACCCCCGCGGAGTTCATGACGACGGGCTGGTTCACCGGTGTGGTTCCGCTGTCGGTGCCGGTCGCCGCCCGCAACTTCGCCGAGGTCGCGCGCGCTGCGCAGGAGTCCTTCGACCAGGGGATGCCGCTGGCCAACGTGCCGATCGAGCGGGTCTACGAGCTGGCGGAGACCGAGGAGACGCCGCGCATCCGCCCGGCCGGTCCCGGTGTCCCGATGCTGTCCTACCTCGACGTGGGCCTGCCGCCGCTGAACCCGGTGATCATGTCTCAGTGGTATGCCCTCAACGGGCACATCTACACGGACCTCGGCGCGGCGAATCAGGTCGGCATGTGGGTGAACCGGCGTGCCACCGGCACGATCATCACGGTCGCCTACCCGGACAACCCGATCGCCCGCGAGTCGGTCGCCGAGTTCGTCGAACTGATGAAGTGCATTTACCTTCGGGTGGCCGACGGCCGTTCCGAGCTGGTCTCGTCGTCTCGCGTGCCCGCCGCGACGGTCTGATGCCGGTGGGCGAGAGTCGCCGGCCTGCACCCGACAATGTGGTGCCCTACGCGGACCAAGCGCTGCTGTTGGCGCTGCGCGGTGCCGGTCAAGAGGCTGTCATGCAGCTCATCTGGATCTACGAGCACGATGTCGACCTCGACGGTGTGCGGCGCTTCCACCAGAACTTCGGTCGCGGGCTGGTCGGCCGGCTGATCGAGCGGTCGGCGCTGCCGTTCGGCCGGCACCGGTGGGTGTCGGTGGCCGGCCCGCAGGCACCCCTCGATATCGCCGACCGAGCCCGGCCGCGCGAGGAGTTGTATGACTGGGCGCACGAGCAGGTGGAGCTGCCGCTCGACCCGGAGTTCGGTCCGGCGTGGCGCATCGGCGTTCAGCAGTTCACCGACGGGACCACCGCGGTCAGCGTCGTGGTGTCGCACACCGTCATCGACGGAGGTGGAGTGGTCGGGGCGGTCGTCGCCGCGGTCAACGGTGACGGCACGGACCTCGGTTACCCGCCGCAGCGCGCACGCACCCGATCGCGCGCGCTCGCCCAGGATGTGCGTCAGCTCGTCGCGGACCTGCCGGAGATCGGCCGAACGTTGCGCAAGGCCGTCAAGGTGGCGACCCGGCGCAAGGATGAGTTGGTGCGTCCCAGCGCGCCGGTGTCGATCTCCGTGAGCGGCGACGGCAAGCCGGTGATGACCGCGTTCACGACCGCCGTCATCGATATCGAGCAGTGGGATGCTCGTGCCAAAGCCCTTGGCGGTAACCACTTTTCACTGGTGGCCGGGTTCGCCGGGAAGCTCGCGCAGAATCTGGGCCGTACCCGCGATTCCGACGGCGCGGTGACGCTGATGATTCCGGTCAGCGAGCGCGACGACCCCGGTGACACCGGCGGCAACATGGTGACGATCGCCAACGTCTCGTTCGATCCGGGCCCGGTCAATAAGGATCTCTCCAGCGCCCGTGTGGCGATCAAGAAGGGGTTGATCACGGCGCGGGAAACGCCCGACGAGATGGTGGATCTACTGCCGTTGATCCCGTTCCTGCCCAGGCGGGCAATGGCGCGGATCGCCGATATGGCCTTCAACTTCTCCGCCGATGTGCCGGTGTCGTGTTCGAACTTGGGGGACATCCCCGACGACGTTATTCGCCTCGACGGCACGGTGGCCGAGCGCTTCTACTTCCGTGGTATCGACCGCAATCTCACCCGCGACGTCCTGGAGCGTCGGCGGGGTCTGATGACGGTGGCCTCGGTGCGGCTCAACGGTAAGGCGATCGTCCCGGTGATGAGTTATCAACCGGGCGCGGACAACTCGCGCGAGCGATTACGCGAGGTGATCGCCCAAACTCTGGCAGAGTTCGACTTGTCGGGCATCATCGAGTGAGGTTTGTGCAGTGAGCACTGAAGCGCAGGAGCATCGGCTCGAGTTCTTCGACCAGACGGCGTTCGAGCTGATGCGCGCCACCGGTCGCGGCCAGCTCATGCAAGCCGTATGGGTCTACGAACATCCCGTGGATTACGAAGGCCTCCGGCGTTTCCACCGCAATATCTCCGACTCGCTCGGCGGCCGGCGCATCGAGCGCTCACCGCTGCCCTTCGGCCGGCCTCGGTGGGTCCAGCCCAGCCACGCGCCGTCGGAGATCCAGATCAACGAAACACCCCGTCCACGTGACGAACTCATGGACTGGGCCGACGAGCTTGCAACCCTGCCGATCGATCCCGAGCACGGTCCGACGTGGTACCTGGTGGTCCAGCCGCTGACGGACGGCGCCACCGCGATCAGCATGGTGGCTTCGCATGTGATCGGCGACGGGACCGCCGCCGGGCTGGCGATCTTCGAGGCTGTCACCGGCAATGTCCGCGACGGGGGATATGACCGGCCGGGCTCGCGGACCCGGCGACAGGCGTTGGCCGCCGACGCGCGTCAGGCCCTGCGGGACTTGCCCGAGGCGCGCCGGGCCTTGGCCAAGGGCGCGAAGCTGGTGTGGAGCAAACGGCGTGACTTCGCCCAGGCCAGGAAGGCGCGCGCCGGCGGTGAGTCCAAGGACGAGATTGTGCACGTGCCGTCGGTGGCTGCCTTTGTCGACATCCAAGAGTGGGACGCCCGCGCGGAAAGCCTTGGCGGCAACGGTTATTCGCTGCTGGTCGGGGTGACTGCAAAGCTGGCGGAGCGGCTGGGCCGGCGGCGGAAGTCCGACGGCGCCGTGACGCTGGTGATCGCAATCAACCTGCGCGAGAGCCTCGATGACGACCGTGCCCTGGCCATGGCATTCGCCAATGCCACCGTCGACCCGGAGAAGGTGACCGTCGACCTGACCGAGGCGCGCGCCGTCGTGCGCGAGTCCCGACAGATGGCCAAGGAGCAGACCGACCCGGCCATGGAGCTGTTTCCGTTGATGCCGTGGTTGCCCCAGGCCGCGGTCAAGGGCGTGGCCGAGTTGCTGTTCTCCTACTCCGAGGACCTGCCCGTGTCGTGTTCGAACCTCGGCGATCTGCCGCCGCAGATCGCTCAGGTCGACGGCACGACCGCGGAAAAGGTGGTGCTGCGGGCCCTCGACCAGAACGTGACGCGGCGTGAGATCGAGCGTTCGCACGGCCAGCTCGTCGTGGTGTCCGCACGGGTCAACGGCAAGGTCGTGATCTCGGTCGAGGCCTATGAGATCGGGGCGGAGAACACCAAGCAGCGGCTTCGGGGTCTGGTCGATCAGACCATGACCGACTTCGGGCTCAACGCCGGCATCGAGTGATGTGCTCAGAGGCCGTGTAGGCCAACTCCGATCAGGATCAGGCCGACCACCGCGACGAACATGCCGGCATGCCTGCGGGTGCGGGTGCGGATCCATTCGTTGAAGCGCTGCACCCAGATTTGGGTCTTGGCCGGTGCCACCAGGAAGCTCAGCAGCGGGATGACCGCGGCCCAACTGGCCAGCAGCAGGAAGGTGACCAGCGCTGTGGCCTGCTCGATCGGCGGAGTCTTGGACGCGATGATCAGCGCCAGCAGAGCGAAGTAGTCGACGCTGGGCATCGCCAACGCGGCGCCGATCGAGCCGGAGAACCAGGACGACTCGCCCTGCATGAATGCCTTGACCCTGGTCGACAGCCGCTTGAACCGGGTCGGCGCCAGTTCTTGCTCGACTTCCAGGGCGGTTTCGTTGGCGCCCCCGGCAGGCACCTCGGCCATCTCTTTGCGGGAGAACTGGCGCAGCGGGATCTTGGATATCAGCAGCCCGCCGAGAAGCAGCGCGACGACGCCGATGCCGATCTGGATCAGCGCCGGATTGAAGTTGCCCTTGCCCAGGAAGCTGTGGTGGAAGACGAACAGGACGGTGAAGCCCACACTGAGGCTCATCGCTAGTCCGGTGCAGAGGAAGACCGCCAGGTGCCGCGCCGGGCGGGGCCGGGTCAACAGCAGTGCGATCAGTCCGATGCGTGCGGGCTCAATGCTCACCGCGAGGCCGAGCAGCACCACGGTTGTCCACACAACGCCGAATCCTACCCTGCCGGAATGCCGCGGGCAGCGGTGGCGTCACCCCGCGCGGCGGTTGCGGGCTGCCTTTTCCAGAAGGTCGGCCGCCGTCGCGACGCTGTCTGGTGGCGTGCTCATCCGATCGGCGAGCAAACGAGCCCGTTCTGCCATTTGCGGAGCCAGCACGGCCCTCAGGTCGGCGCGTAGCGAATCGCGCGTGGATGCGGCGAATCGCCGGGTCGCGCCGACGCCGAGCCGTGCGACCTGTTTGCCCCACAGCGGCTGTTCGGCCGCGACCCACAGCACCAGGGTGGGAACGCCCGCGCGGATCCCGGCCGCTGTGGTGCCGGCGCCACCGTGGTGCACCACGGCGCGGCAGGCCGGAAAAACTGCGGCGTGACTGACCGACGACACGATCTTGACGTGGGTGGCCGTGCCAACGGCATCGAAGTCGGAGAACCCGGCACCGATCAGGGCTCTCTCACCCAGCTCGGCGCATACGTCGCTGATCAGCTGGACCGCCTCGGCGGGGGAGTCCAGCGGCATGCTGCCGAAGCCGAAATAGATCGGCGGCGTGCCGTCGGCCACCCAGGACATGACGTCGTCGTCGACCTCGGTCGGCATCTGCAGCGTGAGCGACCCGATCAGCGGCCGCCGGTCACCCCACTCGCTGACCAGCCCGGGAAAGAACACCGGGTCATAGGCCTGGATCTCCAGGGTGTCGGCGGCCACGATGCGGCCCACCGGCCGGGTTCTGGCCGCCGGCAGCCCCAGGGTGCGGCGCTGCTCGGTCTCGGCGGGTTTCAGTAGCCGCCAGTGCATCCACTCGCCGGCCGCGTACCCGGCGGCGACGAGCCGTGGCGGCAGCCGCACCGGCAGCACCTGGGTGTTGGCCCGGACAGGAAAGTAATGCACTTCGGCGATCGGAAGACCGCGGAACTCCGCGATGTTGGCGGCGATCTCCTGATAGGCCGTCCCGCTGACGATCAGGTCGGCGCCCTCGGTGATGCCCAGCAGCGTGTCGCTCATCTCGGCCCAGCCGCGGGTGGCGGCGGCGCGCGCCTTGCGCAATGCGTTCAGCGGGTTGCCCAGTCGCACCCAGTCCGCCGGGGCGGCGGCGGTGAGCGCATCGGGCCGCTCGAAGACATCACCCTGCAGCTGTTGTTGCGAGTCGGGGCCATAGGCGACGGTGGCCGGCAGCCCCGCGGATCGCACGAAGGCGACGAGGTTGGGGGGCACGGCCATGTGCACGTCATGGCCGCGGCGCTGCAGTTCGAGGCCTACCGCCGCACAGGGTTCGACGTCACCACGTGTCCCGTGGATGCTCACCGCGATCTTCATCGATCACCATTATCGGGCCCGCCGGAGCGGGTGTGCCGTCAGCCTGGCGCCCGGGTGAACCACCGGGTCTTGACGCGCCACGAATGGGCGGACGTCAGGGCGAAACCGGCGCCGCAGATGCAGGCGAAGAACCAGACCAGGGTGCCGCCCTCGATCTCCTGCAGCGCAGGGACGTAGGCGGTGACGATGCGAATCGTGCAGGCGAGGATGCCGCTGGCCGACGACACTAGGTAGATGTTGGCGATTCGTCGCGACCGCTGATCCTGGCGCAGGACGAACAGCGCCCGCGACCCGTAGCCGAGCAGATAGATCAGCATCCCGCACAGCAGAA
This sequence comes from Mycolicibacterium crocinum, assembly GCF_022370635.2. The sequence continues at coordinate 2,923,219 of NZ_CP092362.2, forward strand.
GCCAATAGGCCGAGAGCCAAAAGTCGGTGGGCACGGTGAAGAAGTCGGAGCGATAAATCTTCGCGCCGTTGCCCATCGAAAAGGTTGCCAATAGCAAGGGAATGCAGAGCGTCGCCGGACGCTCGACATATTGCTTGAATGCGGCCTGCGTCGCATTGTCGTCCTGCAGCCGGCCGAGGGCGTTGTAGACGATCGCGGACGCGGCGACGACGTAGCAGTCATGGCCGATGTAGTCCTCGAGGTTCCACACGCCGGTCAGCGAGTGCAGCAGTTGACCGATGGTTTCCGAGGCGAATGGGGACATCAGGAACACCGCCGCGCCCTGCAGTGCGATGTTGAGAGTGGCGGCAACTTCCCACCGGCATGACCAGGTGAGCCGCCTGATCCACAAGCTCCACGCCACGCACGCAAGCGTGATCGCGATCAATGCCCCAAGACCCATGCCGTCGTCGCCTTACGCCCCCGAATAACTTCAGCAAATACTACAGCGGAGGCGCGTCGAGTCGAGGCTTCAATTCTGAGAGTTTCGCGGGATTACGCGTCGCAGTTGTCGTATTAATTGTCGTCACCGTAAATGGAGACGATTCGAAGTATTGCTGAAGTTCTTCGCGACTCATGAGTCCGAATCGAACTTGCAAGTCGGGATAACTCAGCCCGAAGCGCGAGGCCACCAGTCGCAATTCTTCGGCGTTCGGGTAGTCGTTTTCCTTCACCCGCCGGTAATAAGTGCTGCTGGAAGTGCCCAGTGCGTCGTAGATGTCCCGGGCCTCGATGTCCCCGTCGAGGAGGTAGTCGAGGAGGGTTTTGAGCTGGCGTCCGTTCTCATCGGTCCTGGGCACAGCTCACAATAACCCGAACTCCCGGTATTGGGTACCGGTGACTAGATACGGCAAATTGGTATTTTTATTGACACCATCGTCACACTTGTGGGATTGGTCTCCCATTTATGGGAGACGACCGCTACGGTGGGGGCATGGTTGCTCCCGTGACCTACCCGTCTAGCAATGTGCGGGTAGTCGATGATGAGATTCCCGGCCGGCCTCGACCAGAAGATTTGGTCCGATTGTCGGCGCCCCTGTCCCACGAACTGACCGCCGAACTGGACGGTGCCGTCGAGGCTGCGCGCATCGGTGTCGAGGAGATTCTCCTGGCCGCGCTGGGCCGGGCGATCGCCCGCACCATCGGGGTCGGCTTCGTGACGGTCAGTGGCCTGACCACGGTTCAGCCGCTTCGGCTGTGCTGTGCCGATGAGCGAGGCATGGACGCCGACGCCCTGTTGGCCGACGTCCGCGAAGCGCTGATGCCAGCCCGGCTCAGCACGTCGCCGGCCGACGTCGCCTTCTCGTTCCTCGGGTTGCCGCCGGAGCCCTCGCTCGGGCCGCTGCAGCTGGCCGACGGTCCTGCGCTGGGCGTTCTCGCCTACCGCGCCGACGGCGAGGTGCAGATGGACTGGTGGTACGACTCGCGTCGGCTGGATCGCTGCACGGTCGAGGAGCTGGCCAATCAGTTCCGCTTGGGCCTGATCAGCGTGACCTCCGAGGCCACCCCGGTCTACGACACCGTCTAACGGCTAGAATTCCTCCAACGGCACCGATCCGGCCATCACCGGGGAGCCTTCGGAAGAAAGGCCCGCGCCGCGGCGCGCAAACGACCGAGTAGAACCGAACGGGTAGGCCCGTCACAGCCTGTCAAGAGCGACGCACGTCGACGTGCGTAAGCGGGGTGGTACCGCGGCGCTCGCGCACTCCGCGCGTCGTCGTCCCCGTGTCCAGACACCTGGCACAGGAGACGAACGCGCCCGTGACCGAGAATGGCTACCCCAAGCCGGCCGGTGGCTCACCCAACTTTCCTGCCCTGGAACTCGAGGTTCTCGATTACTGGGCGGCCGATGACACCTTCCGGGCCAGCATCGCGCAACGCGACGGCGCCGAGGAGTACGTCTTTTATGACGGTCCGCCGTTCGCCAACGGTCTGCCGCACTACGGCCATCTGCTCACCGGCTACGTCAAGGACATCGTGCCGCGCTATCGCACGATGCGCGGCTACAAGGTGGAGCGCCGGTTCGGCTGGGACACCCACGGTCTGCCCGCCGAACTCGAGGTGCAGCGCCAGCTTGGTATCACCGACAAAGCCCAGATCGAAGAGATGGGCATCGAGAAGTTCAATGACGCCTGCCGGGCCTCGGTGCTCAAGTACACCAGCGAATGGCGCGAGTACGTCACCCGCCAGGCCCGCTGGGTCGACTTCGACAACGACTACAAGACTTTGGACCTGTCGTTCATGGAGTCGGTCATCTGGGCCTTCAAACAGTTGTGGGACAAGGGCCTGGCCTATGAAGGCGTGCGGGTGTTGCCGTACTGCTGGAACGACGAGACCCCGCTGTCGTCGCATGAACTGCGCATGGACGACGACGTCTATCAGAGCCGGCAGGATCCGGCGATCACCGTCGGTTTCCGGGTGAACCAGCCCGGTTCCGATCTTGATGGCGCCTACCTGCTGGTGTGGACCACCACGCCGTGGACTCTGCCGTCCAACCAGGCCGTTGCGGTGAACCCCGATGTCACCTATGTGGTGGTGGGGGTGGATGGCCGGCGCCTGGTGCTGGCGCAGGCCCGCCTGGGCGCCTACGCCCGCGAGCTGGGGGAGGACCCCGAGGTGCTGGCCACCGTCACCGGTGAGCAGCTACTCGGGCTGCACTATCTACCGCCGTTCCCGTACTTTATGTCCGATGAAAAGGCGCGCAACGCTTTTCAGGTGCTGCGGGGTGACTTCGTGACCACCGAGGACGGCACCGGTGTGGTGCACATGGCGCCCGCCTACGGCGAGGATGACAAAGCCACCACCGACACCGTCGGCATCGTGCCGGTGACGCCGGTGGACTCCAAGGGCCGATTTGATGCGACCGTGCCCGACTACCAGGGTCAGCACGTGTTCGACGCCAATCCGCAGATCATCCGCGACCTGAAGAACGGGACCGGGGCGGCCGCGGTCAACGCACCTGTGCTGATCCGCCATGAAACCTACGAGCACTCCTACCCGCACTGCTGGCGCTGCCGCAATCCGCTGATCTACCGCGCGGTGTCGTCGTGGTTCGTGAAGGTGACCGAGTTCCGCGACCGGATGGTGGAACTCAACCAGCAGATCACCTGGTATCCCGAGCACGTCAAGGACGGGCAGTTCGGCAAGTGGCTGTCGGGGGCCAGGGATTGGTCGATCTCGCGAAACCGGTACTGGGGCACCCCTATTCCGGTCTGGATTTCCGACGATCCGGCCTATCCGCGCATCGACGTCTACGGCAGCCTCGACGAGCTCGAACGCGATTTCGGTGTGCGGCCGGACAACCTGCACCGGCCCTACATCGACGAGCTGACGCGGCCGAACCCCGATGATCCGAGCGGCAATTCGACGATGCGCCGCATCGAGGACGTCTTCGACGTGTGGTTCGACTCCGGGTCGATGCCCTATGCGCAGGTGCATTATCCGTTCGAGAACCAGGATTGGTTCCAGACGCACTTCCCGGGCGACTTCATCGTCGAGTACATCGGTCAGACCCGCGGCTGGTTCTACACCCTGCACGTGCTCGCCAGTGCGCTATTCGACAAGCCGGCGTTCAAAACCTGTGTGTCACATGGGATCGTGCTCGGCAACGACGGCGCCAAGATGAGCAAGTCGCTGCGCAACTATCCCGACGTCAACGAGGTGTTCGACCGCGACGGCTCCGATGCCATGCGGTGGTTCCTGATGGCGTCGCCGATCCTGCGCGGCGGCAACCTGATCGTCACCGAGCAGGGCATCCGCGAAGGCGTCCGCCAGGTGTTGCTGCCACTGTGGAATGCCTACAGCTTCCTGACCCTGTACGCGCCGAAAGTCGGTACCTGGCGCACGAATTCATCCAATGTCTTGGACCGCTACATCCTGGCCAAACTCGCCGAGTTGCGCGACCAGCTCACCGACTCGATGGACGTCTGTGACATCTCCGGTGCCTGCGAGCAGCTGCGCCAGTTCACCGAGGCGCTGACGAACTGGTATGTGCGCCGGTCGCGTTCGCGATTCTGGGAAGAGGATCCCGACGCCATCGACACCCTGCACACCGTGCTCGAGGTGACCACCCGGCTGGCGGCTCCGCTGCTGCCGATGGCCACCGAGGTGATCTGGCGCGGCCTGACGGGCGAGCGTTCGGTGCACTTGACCGACTGGCCGGAGCCGGGGGTCGTCCCGGCCGACCCGGCGCTGGTCGCGGCCATGGACCAGGTGCGCGACGTGTGCTCGACGGCGTCGTCGCTGCGCAAGGCCAAGAAGCTGCGGGTGCGGCTACCGCTGCCGAAATTGACTGTCGCAGTGGAGGACCCGCAGAGCCTGGCGCCGTTCACGGATCTGATCGCCGACGAGCTGAACGTCAAGGCCGTCGAGCTCACCGACGATGTGCCCGCCTACGGCCGCTTCGAGCTCGCGGTCAACGCGCGCGCCGCCGGCCCACGGATCGGCAAGGACGTTCAGGCTGCGATCAAGGCCGTCAAGGCCGGTGACTATGTCCTCAACGCCGACGGCACACTCACCGCGGGGCCGGCGGTGCTGCTTCCCGAGGAGTTCACCGCCAAGCTGGTGGCCGCCGATCCGGAGTGGACCGCCGCGCTGCCCGACGGCGCCGGCCTGGTGGTGCTCGACGGCGCCGTCACCCCGGAATTGGAGGCCGAGGGCTGGGCCAAAGACCGCATCCGCGAGCTGCAGGACCTCCGGAAGTCGAGCGGTCTGGACGTCAGCGATCGCATTCGGGTGGTCATGGCGGTGCCCGCCGAACGGGCGGATTGGGCTGCGGCCCATACCGACCTGATCGCGGGCGAGATCCTGGCGACCAGTTTCGATTTCGGCGAGCCGGATGACGGTGTGGAGATCGGCGACGGCGTCCGGGTCGCGATAACCAAGGCTTAGGCTCAGCCATGGCCGATGACCCGCTCGACGAGCTGTACGCGGAGCCTCCGGAGGGCTTTACCGCAAAGCGAACCGAACTGGCCAAGCAGGCCAAGCAGGACGGTGACGCCGAGACCGCCAAGGCGATCACCGCCGCGCGCAAGCCTACGAAGGCGGCGTGGGTGGTCAACCTGTTGGCGATCCGCGATCCCTCGGTGCGAAAACAACTCAGCGGGCTCGGTGAGCGGCTGCGAGCCGCCCATCAGAAGATGGACGGCAAGCGCATTCGTGAACTGTCCGCCGAGCAGCGCCACCTCATTGATGCGTTATTGGACAAGGCGTTTCAGTTGGCAGAGGTGGCGCAGCCCGCCGCGGCGGTGCGCGAGGACGTGGTCGGCACACTGCAGGCGGCCGTCGCCGACCCGGACGTGACGGCAGCGCTGGGTCGCCTCGCGAAGCCGGAGAGTTGGTCCGGCTTCGCCGAGGGCGTCAGACCCGACGAATCCGAACCGGCCCCCGTCACACCGTCTCCGAGTGAACAACGCGAGCACGATAAACGCCGCCACGAGCGGGAGGAGGCCGAGGCACTCGTGCATGCGGCCGAGCGGGAACGCGACAACGCACAAAAGCGGCTCGACGACGCCGAAGAAGCACTGGCCGAGGCCAAGCGCCGACTCGAGCGTTACACGATGCGTTCCACCGCGATCCGCACCTGATGAACGATTTCCCCGATCCACGCGGGCACCACCAGAATGACAGGCAGGACGTCGAACAACAGGATCGGGATACCGAGGAACCCGGCGAAGAACACGACCGGTGCAAGGGCCTTGCCGAGCGGTGTCTGGAAGAACGCGCCCGCGTCAAAGCCCCACGGCGGGGCGAGGGGCAGCGGCGGAGTCGCCGCGGCTGTGCGGGTGTCGAGGATCGACACAAATCCCGAACCCGTTGCGACGAGGGCGATCCGCCCGACCCCGACTACACTGACGCCGGTTTTACCGGGCAGCCTCAGGCTGGTTCCGACCTGCCCGCCATTCGTCGTGTCGACCAGCGTGACGCGGGTCGAGCCACCGCCGTTCGGGTTGTCGAGGGTGGTGGTGACGACTGCGCGCGTGCCGTCAGCGGTCAGCGTCGGCGTGCGCCGGGTCGAGCCGATGATCAGAGCCGTGGGTCCTGTCATGGCGCCGGCGGTGGCATCGAGTACCGACACCGCCGTGGTGTCGCCGCCCAGCTGGGAAAGGGTCACCACGACGCGGGTGCCCGTGGCGTTCCACACAGGAACGACGAACGGATAGCCGTCGAGGGCGACGGTCGATCCGATCTGGGCTCCGGTTGTGGTGTCCAGCAGGGCCACTCCGACTTGAGAAGTGGTCTGTAAATAGAGGGTGACCGAGGCGCGGGTGCCGTCGGGCGCGAGTATCGGCGCGACCGCAACATCCGCGTTGGCGAAACTGAGGGTGTCACCGATCTGTCCGCCGGCGGTCATGTTCATGACCGCCAGTTCGGTGGCATAAGTCTCGGGAGCGTAGTGGTGAACGGTTGTGGTGATGACTGTGCGTTTACCGTCGGCGGTCACACTCTGGGTCTCCACCACACCGTCGAGGGTGGCAGTCGATCCGATCGGGCTGTTGGTGACGGAATCGACAACCGTCACCCCCGTGGTGTCGGTGTTCGGGTCGTACACGATGCTCAGACTGTTCGGCGCAGCCGATGCCGCGGCCACATTCTTTGTCCGACCCGACTCTGTCGCGCCGGAGGCGGTCATCAGGAGTGTCACCGACGACATCGGTGCGTCGACGCTGCGTTTCGGCAGGGGCTTCTTCGACGCGACGGTGTTCGTGCGCTGCGGAACACGCGCCGATCTCGCGGTGCTCGAGTGACTCGATGACGACGACGCCGGCGTATCCGCCGACGCGGTCGGTGCCGTCACCACGACCGCCGCACCGACGCCCAGCGCCACCGCCAATCCACCGACATAGCCGACGAGATGCCCCGAGTTCATACCGGGATCGTGCGCCGCGCCGCGCCGCCCGCATTAAGTAAGCGGCTACTGCATTCGGGTGAGCCAATAGCATCGGATGTCGTGGAGCGCTGGGTCCTGCATTTCGATATGGATGCGTTCTTCGCATCCGTCGAACAGCTGACCCGTCCGACCCTGCGCGGCCGCCCCGTCCTTGTCGGTGGTCTCGGCGGCCGCGGTGTGGTGGCCGGCGCCAGCTACGAGTCGCGGGTGTTCGGTGCTCGCTCGGCAATGCCGATGCACCAGGCCCGTCGCATGGTCGGCGCCGGCGCGGTGGTGCTGCCGCCGCGCGGCGTGGTCTACGGCGTGGCCAGCCGCCGGGTGCTGGACACCGTGCGCGCCATGGTGCCCGTCCTCGAGCAGCTGTCGTTCGACGAGGCGTTCGGCGAGCCGGCCGAGCTGGCCGGCGCCAGCGCCGAGGAGGTCGAGGAGTTCGCCGTGATGCTGCGCCGGCGGGTCCGTGAGGAAACCGGCCTGGTGGCGTCCGTCGGGGCCGGGTCGGGCAAGCAGATCGCGAAGATCGCGTCGGATCTGGCCAAGCCCGATGGGTTTCGGGTGGTCCGTCGCGACGAGGAACGCACGCTGCTGGACGGCCTGCCGGTGCGAAGGCTGTGGGGGATCGGCCCGGTGGCCGAGGACAAGCTGCACCGGCTGGGCATCGACACGATCGGCCAGCTTGCCGCCCTGACCGACGCGGAGGCGGCCAGCGTCCTGGGCGCCACCGTCGGGCCCGCGCTGCACCGCCTGGCCCGCGGTATCGACGACCGCCCGGTGGCCGAGCGCGCGGAGGCCAAGCAGATCAGCGCCGAGTCGACGTTCCCCGCGGACCTGACCACCCTCGAGCAGCTGCGTGAGGCCATGGGCCCGATCGCCGAGCACGCCCACCGGCGCCTGGAGCGGGACGGTCGCGGCGCCCGCACGGTCACCGTCAAACTCAAGCGGTCCGACATGAGCACGCTGACCCGGTCGGCGACGCTGCCGTACGCGACCGGCAACCTCGGCACCTTGACCGCCACCGCACTGCGGCTGCTGCTCGATCCTCGGGACGTCGGCCCCATTCGTCTTCTCGGCGTTGGCTTTTCGGGGTTGTCCGATGTCCGCCAGGAATCGTTGTTCCCCGATTTGGAGCAGCAGGAGGCCGAGGTCGTCGATACGCCGGACACTCCCGCACCGACACCCGAGCGGGCGCCCGACGCGGGTGGCTGGCGCATCGGCGACGACGTCCGCCATCCCGAGTTCGGCCACGGCTGGGTGCAGGGCGCCGGTCACGGTGTGGTCAGCGTGCGATTCGAAACCCGCGGCAGCGGACCGGGGGTGATGCGGACCTTTCCCATCGATCACCCCGATTTGCTCAAGGCCAACCCGGTCGACAGCCTGGACTGGGCCGACTATGTCGCCGAGATCGAGGACCGGGCCCGCTCAGCCCAGGCGCTCGATGACGTCGGCGACCGGCAGCCCCACCCCTAGCGCCGCCATCACCAGTACCCGGGCCTGGCTGCTGCGCAACCGCGGCACCAGCACGGCACCCGCGGCCACCAGGTCGTGGCCGGGTCCGTAGGCCGCGGCGGTGCGCCCACCGGGCACCCGGGTGGTGACTGCGACGGCCACCCCGCGGGCACTGGCCCGGCGCACCGCCTCGACGACGGGCGTTCCGGCGTTGCCGGCCCCCATCGCCTCGATCACCAGGCCGGCGGCACCGGCGTCGACGAGCGCGTCGATCGCCGTCCCGTCGGCGCCGGGGTAGGCCGCCACGATGTCGACGCGTACCGCCTCGGCGACCGGGCCCAGGTAGGCCCGATCTTTGCGCGCGGTCACACCGAACGTCCCGTCGCTGACCCGGCCCACGGGCGGGCGCCCGCCGAACAGGTCGGTACCGCCGACCTTGGTGGTGCCGAGCGGGGGCAGCACCCGCCCGGCGAAGCAGATCAGCACCCCGAGGCCGCGGGCGAGCGGGCTGCCCGCCACGGCCAGGGCATCGCGGAGGTTGGCCGGACCGTCTGCGTCGGGGTCGTCGGCCGAGCGGGCGGCCCCGGTCACCACGACGGGAACGTCGCCGTCGTAGGTGAGTTCCAGCCACAGCGCGGTCTCTTCCGTCGAATCCGTGCCGTGGGTGACGACGACACCGTCGGCGTCCCTGGCGGCTTCGGCGACGGCCTTGCCGATGCGCAGCCACTCGGCCGGCGTCAGCTGGGAACTGTCCAGCGTGAACAGGTCGATCACCCGCGCATTCAGCCCGGCGGCCAACTCCGCGCCGCTGTGGACGGGTCGCAGGACGCCCTCGCCGTCGGCGCTGGTCGCTATGGTCCCGCCGGTGGTAACGACGACGAGTCGGGGCATGCCCAACAGACTAGGGAATGATGGGGGGGTGACCGACGAATCCAGTAGCAGCACCGAACCGGCGATCGACACCGCCGAGCAGCAGGTCGGCCGGTCATCGTCGCCACGACGGCTGCGGCTGCTGTTGTCGGTGGCGGGTGTGGTGCTGGCCCTCGACGTGATCACCAAAGTTCTGGCGGTGCGGTGGCTGACTCCCGGTCAGCCGGTGTCGATCATCGGTGACACCGTCACCTGGACGCTGGTCCGCAACTCCGGTGCGGCGTTCTCGATGGCCACCGGCTACACCTGGGTGCTGACGCTGGTCGCGACGGGTGTCGTCGTCGGAATCTTCTGGATGGGCCGACGGCTGGTGTCGCCGTGGTGGGCTGTCGGGCTCGGGATGATCCTGGGCGGCGCGCTCGGCAATCTGGTCGACCGGTTCTTCCGCTCGCCCGGTCCGCTGCGCGGGCACGTCGTCGACTTCCTGTCGATCGGGTGGTGGCCGGTGTTCAACGTGGCCGATCCGGCGGTCGTCGGCGGTGCCATTCTGCTGGTCGCGCTATCGCTGTTCGGCTACGACTTCGACACCACGGGTCGCCGCAAGGCAGAGCCGGCAGCAGGCGACGACAAGGCCGAGACGGCCTGATGGCCGAACGGTCCATGCCGGTCCCCGAGGGCCTGGCCGGCATGCGTGTCGACGCGGGACTGGCTCGGCTGCTGGGGCTTTCGCGCACGGCCGCGGCCGCGATCGCTGAGGACGGCGGTGTCGAACTCGATGGCGCGCGGGCCGGCAAGTCGGACCGTCTCGAGGCCGGTGCATGGCTGCATGTGCAGATCCCGGAGGAAGCCCCGCCGCCGGAGAACACGCCCGAAGAGATCGAGGGCATGACAATTCTGTACTCCGATGCCGACATCGTCGCCGTCGACAAGCCGCCGGGCGTGGCCGCCCACGCGACGGTCGGCTGGCACGGGCCGACGGTGCTCGGCGGGCTGGCGGCCGCGGGCTTCCGGATCAGCACCTCCGGGATCCACGAGCGGCAGGGCATCGTGCACCGCCTCGACGTCGGCACCTCGGGGGTCATGGTGGTCGCGTTGTCCGAGCGGGCCTACACCCTGCTCAAACGGGCGTTCAAGCAGCGCACCGTCGACAAGCGGTATCACGCTGTGGTGCAAGGACATCCGGATCCATCGAGCGGGACCATCGACGCGCCGATCGGCAGGCACCGCGGCCACGACTGGAAGTTCGCCGTCACCGAGACCGGACGGCACAGCATCACCCACTACGACACCGTCGAAATGTTCAGGGCGGCAAGCCTTCTCGATATTCACCTGGAAACCGGCCGCACCCATCAGATCCGGGTGCACTTCGCCGCCCTGCACCACCCGTGCGCCGGCGATCTGACCTACGGTGCCGACCCGGTGCTCGCCAAGCGACTCGGCCTCGAGCGGCAGTGGCTGCATGCGCGGTCGCTGGCGTTCGCGCATCCGGCCGACGGCAGGCGCTTCGAGGTGACCGCGCCCTACCCGGCCGACCTGCAGCATGCGCTTGACGTGCTGCGCGGCGAATCGTGACGGCCACCAAACAGGACACCAAGACCGGCGGTCTGCTCTACGGCATCGGCGCCTACGGTTCGTGGGGCTTGTTTCCGGCGTTCTTCCCGTTACTGAAACCCGCTGGGGCACTGGAGGTTTTGGCCCACCGCATCGTCTGGACGCTGATACTGATGGCCGGCGTGCTGGTGGCGATGCGCAAGCTGTCCGATCTGCGGGCGATCACCGGGCGGACCTGGGTGCTGCTGTTCTGCGCATCGGCACTGGTGTCGGCGAACTGGGTCATCTTCATCTTCGCGGTCAACAACGGCCATGTGGTCGACGGTGCCCTCGGCTACTTCATCAACCCACTGGTCAGTGCGCTGCTCGGAGTGCTGATCTTCCGGGAGCGGCTCAACCGGGCTCAGATGGTGGCCGTGCTGATCGCGCTGGCGGCGGTGGTGCTGCTGGGCATCGAGGTCGGCGGCCCGCCCTTCATCGCGCTCGGGCTGGCCTTGACGTTCGGCCTCTACGGAGTGGTCAAGAAGGTGGTGGCATGCGATCCGCGGGTCAGCGTCGGGGTCGAGGCCGCGATCGCGGCACCCTTCGCCATCGCCTACATCGCCGTGCTGGAGCTGAGCGGGCACGGCCAGTTCACCACCAACGGGCCGGGCCACATCGCGTTGATGATGCTGTCGGGGCCGATCACCGCGATCCCGCTGCTCTTCTTCGCCGCCGCCGCCCAGCGGCTTCCGCTGGTCACCCTCGGGCTGCTGATGTACCTGAATCCGGCCATGCAGATGACCTGGGGAGTGGTGGTGGCCCACGAGCCGATGCCCCCTGCCCGCTGGGTCGGCTTCGCGCTGATCTGGCTGGCGCTGCTGGTGTTCAGCGGTGATGCGCTGCGGCGGGCCCGTCAGGCGCCCGCGACGCCGAGCTGACCGCGCAGCGCGTCGTATTCGGCGTGCAGCTGTTTGCGCAGGCGGTCCACGGCGGCGCGCTTGCCCGCCCGGATGGCACTCGCGTCGGCGAGCGAGTCCAGTACCCGGTCGACGACGGCAGCGCCGGTCACCTCGTCGGTGCGGATCAGGGACGCCGCGTCGTCGATCGACAGCGCGAAATCGCGGCACTTCGGCTGATATTCAAGGGAAACCACCGGGGTGTCGGACAGCGCGGCCAAGATCCCGGCGTGCAGCCGGCAGACGATGGCCACCGAACAGCGCGCGAACTCCCGCGCGGCAGCTGCGGCGTCGGCCGGTAGCACGATGTCGGCGGGCACATCCCGGAACGCCACCTCGACCCACTTGCGGTCGGCGGGGTTCATCAGGACGCCGACGAATCGATGGCCCCGGCTCGCCAATTCACGCACCGCCACCGCGACTTGCTCGGCCACCCCCACCGGGTCATGTCCCCACAGGTCGTCGCCGTAGCCGAGGTTGACCCCGATCAGGCCGTCCTCGACCGGTACCTCGGGCCGGGGCAGGATCAATGCCGGATCACCGGTCACCTGCGCCGTCACGCCGATGTCGGCGAGCAACTCGACGCTGCGCGGCCCGCGCACCGATACCGAGTCGAAGTCGGCCAGGATCGGCTTCCATTTGGTGAGCTCGTCGTTCTGCGAGCCGCTGCCGCGCCCGGTGTAGCCGGGGTCCTGAACGCCGACGCCGATCGCGTACTTGCCGTTGTTCCTGGTCACCGCCAAGCCCAGCTTGGTCAACATCCGGAAGTACCGCACGCCGACCAGCGTCCCGCCGCCCATCACGAGCGTGCTGGGCCGGCGCGCCCTTTGCAGGGCGGGGGTCAGCGGGAAGGCAAATTCGTGCGGTAGCCGCGGGATGTCGTCGAAGACGACGCCGGGAAGCTGTGATCTGACGGCGTCATAGATCGCATCGTCACCGAGATTGTCCTTCTCGTGGAAGCCCAGATAGGCGACCGTCGCGGCTTTGCTCACTGAACCGACCCTATACGTAAGTGAGGTCATGCTCGCGGTCCACACGGGCCGCAGGCATGGCATGTTCGTCACATTCACGGTGCTGCGGGCGGTTCCGTTCACAGAAATTCACAGCGGCTGGTCGTTCTCGCTAGCGCCGCGCTGACGTGGTCGCTCGCGCTCGGTGCCGTTCTGCATTTGCTGCTCAAGATTGAGGGTTGGCGGCGCACCAGTTATTGACGTTTGCGCGTTCTCTCCGACTCCTGCGCCGCGACCCGAGCGGTGCCAGCCGTGACCACGGCACTCGCACGCCTTCCGTCCCGATTTTCACCCCGTCGGCGGGTTGGTATTTGCAACATAGGACTTTGCTGGTTTGATGTAGCGATCGATGACGCCGAGGCGATCACGGCATCTCGGCCGATGGGTAGGGGGAACCGTGACGGACAGACAGCCGCCAGTGACGAACTTCAGCAAGTATGTGGGCCGCGTCGGAGCCCTCGCAGTAGCGCTCGGAATCGGCGGAGCGATCGCCGCAGTTCCCGCGGTCGCCTGGGCCGACGACTCGCAACAGTCCTCGGCGTCGGTGGGCACCGGCAAGAGAGCCGCTGGCCAGACCGGAGCCGATGCGAACACCCGGGCATCCCACAGTGGCGCGCCGACCACCGGTCGCTCTCGCAAGGCCGCGGCAACCACGCCGACGAAACGCGCGCCCGCGAAGCCGGCTCGAAGCGCAGCGCCTCGTCCGACGGCGCCCCGCCAGCAGGCCGCCCCGGAAATCTCTCAACCCGACAGCGCCGCTCAAGTGCCTGCGCCGACCACGAAGATCTCCGGCGCGGCCGCCGTGAGTACCGCTGCGCCGGTGGCGATCACTCCGGCGGCCGTCGAAACCGCGATCACCTCGGCGATCAGCCGCATCAGCGATGCGCTTGCGACCGCGCTCGGTTCGGGGCCGGCGGGACCGATGGAATCGCCGGCGTTGTGGACGGTCTTCGCCTGGGCTCGCCGTCAGTTCGGCGACCCGGCGTCGTTCAGGACATCGGCAGCGCTGGTGACCACGACCGGGTTGTTGACCGACGGGTCCGCCGTCGCGCACTCGGCCGCGGCCAGCCCGGCGGATGCCACCGACGCGGATCACTCCGGGTTGCCCGATGACCTCGAGCGCACCACCTTGGCGAGCGGACTCAACGAGCCGACCGATTTCCGTTTCCTGCCCGACGGCACGATTCTCATCGCCGAGAAGAGCGGGGCCATCAAGGTCTACCAAAACGGCCAGCTGCTGGGCGCGCCGCTGATCACGCTCAGTACGCAGAGCGATGTCGAGCGCGGTGTGGCCGGCATCGGTATCGATCCGGACTTCGCGACCAATCACTACATCTATGTGTCCTACACCGGAGCCGACAATCACGAACGACTGGCGCGTCTCACCATCAGTGGCTACACGGGTGACCCCACAAGTGAAACCCTGTCCGCCGGTGCGGAAAACGTGTTGTACCGGGTGACCGACGAGGCGGCGAACTACCACCAGGGCGGCGGTATCCAGTTCGGCCCGGATGGCAAGCTGTACTGGTCGCTCGGCGACAACTTCGACTTCTCGAATTCCCAGAGCCTGGACAATCCGCACGGCAAGATCCTGCGGCTCGACGTGCGCAACCTCAATGCCGACGGCACGGCGACCGCGCCGGCCGACAACCCCTTCGTCAACACACCCGGCGCGCTGCCGGAGATCTACGCCTACGGCTTACGCAATCCGTTCCGCTTCGTGTTCACCCCGACGGGCCAGATCTTGGAGGCCGACGTGGGCGGCGCGGCCTGGGAAGAGATCAACGTCATCACCGCGGGTGCCAACTACGGCTGGCCGCTGGCCGAAGGTAATTGCAGCGGTTGCGCTTTCGTCAACCCGCTGTACACCTACGCGCACACCGGACCGCCGCTGTACGCGGGGGCGATCTCCTCGATCCTGGTCTACACCGGCGATGCCCTCGGAGCCCAGTACACCAACAAGGTTTTCATCGCCGATTACGCGCAGCAGTGGATGAAGGATCTCAGCTTCGACTCGCAGTACTCCAGCTTCATCGGCGAGAACATGTTCGACGAGGCCGCCGGCACCACAGTGCAACTCCTGCAGGGGCCGGACGGAAACATCTATCAGCTCACCATCTATCCCGGCACGCTGTCGATGATCGCGCCCACCGGGGGCAACCGCGCGCCGACAGCCAAGATCACGGCGACCCCGCCCTACGGGTATTCGCCACTGACAGTGGGCTTCTCGTCTGGCGGGTCATTCGATCCCGACGGCACACCGCTGACGTACTCGTGGGACTTCGGCGACCCGAACAGCTCCACCGACGTGTCCACCGACGCCAATCCGACCTGGAACTACACCGCCGACGGCACCTACACCGTGACGTTGACGGTCAGTGACGGCGAGAAGACCAATCAGGTCACCCAGAAGATCGTCGTCGGCAGCACGGCGCCCACCGTGACAATCACCTCGCCGATCAACGAGTCGAAGTACAACGCCGGTGACACGATCTCGTTCAGCGGAACCGCCACCGATGCCGAGGATGGCACACTGCCGAACAGTGCGTACAAGTGGACGGTCGAATTCCATCACGCCGACCACATTCATCCGTTCGCGGACAACATCATTGGACCGAACGGGTCGATCACGATCCCGACCGACGAGAGCAACGTCAACACCACGTGGTACCGCGTCATCTTGACCGTCACCGACAGCAGTGGCCTGTCGAGCTCCACCTATGTCGACGTCAAACCCAACCTGGTCAACCTGACCTTCAACTCCACCGACCCGGAGGCCGTGTACACGATCGACGGCATCCCGCATAAGGGCACCTACACCGAGCAGGCTGTCGTCGGTGTCAAGCGGATCCTCAATGTGCTCTCACCGCAGACCACCAGCGACGGGCCGATCGTGTTCGGCGACTGGTCCGATGGTGGTGCGCAAAGCCATACGATCACCACGCCCGGCACCGACACCACCTACACCGTGGTATTCGACGATGCGAGCCCGCATCCGGTGCCGGATCCGTTCTCCGTGGTTCGTCGGCTCGTCAACAACGAGCTCGACAGTCTGGTGCGCCTCGCCAACGCGATGAACAAGGCGTCCTCGCCACTGTTCGCCACTGTGGGGGGTCTACCGATTGCCGTGCTGGGTGCCATCAGTGAAGCGGTGGCGAACCCGGCCGAAACCGGCGCCATCCTCAACGGGCTCACCCGCGACGTCGTGGCGGGACTGGCACAGGCGACCGCGCCACTGGTCAATGCGCTCACCGACGTCGTGGCGACGACGGTGTTGCGCACGGCCGGCGTCGGTGCCGCGCTCACCGCGAATATCATCCCGGTGGCGATGGCGGTGGTGAACGCTCCGGTCGGCATCGCGACCGCAGCGCTCGACAGCGCAGCCCTGGTCTTGAAGTACCTACTGAAGGTCGACAAGTTGGGCGTCGAGTCGGCGCTGAAGTACGTCCCGGTGGCGCTCGGCAATGCGGTGCAGACCCAGACGGCAGAGCTGGAAACCGCGGTCAACGATATGCGCTTCGGTGTGCTGACCGCGTTGTCGATCGATCTCCCCGACGAGGCGCCGGATTCTCCGGCATCAGACGACGACCCGCTCGCACCGCTGACGGCCGCCTTCACCCGCAGTGCCGAGATCGCCGGAAAGGTCGGAACCGCGGCCGGTAGCATCGGGAGCGCCACGGCCGGCGGACTGCAGACCACGGCGAATGCGGCGGGCTCGGGGCTACAGAATTTCGTCACCGCGGCGTTGAGCGGAAAGGACATCCGTTCGGCGGGCATCGTGGCGTGGCGCGGGGTTGAGCGAAAGGCTGGTGTCGGGCGGCGTGGGGTGCAGGACGCTATCGAGGCCGCGGAAGACGCGCTCTAGAGTTTCTTCGATGTTCCGAGCACCGCGATGAATCAGGTGGACAGGCGCGGCTTCTTCATCACGTTCACGGCGCTGCTGGTGCTGTGGGCCGCGGTGCTCATGACGCTCGCGATCACCGTCGTGCCCGATGGCTATTGGTATAGCTACTTCGTCATCGACTACTCGGTGGGCTTCATCCGCCGCGGCCTGGCCGGCGAGCTGCTCGGCCTGTTCGGTCCGGAGCACTACTTCCTCGGTCTCGCGGTCCTGCGCTGGATCCCGACGGCGGCCTTCGTTCTCGGGCTCGCCGCCGTGGCGTGGTCGGTCGCCGTCAGATCCGGGCGCTCGCAGCGACGGCGTCTGCTGGCTCTGCTGATTCCCGTCCTGCCGTTCGGATTCGCGTTCGGTTTGTTCTCGGCACGTACCGATCTGCTGGGCGGTGCCGCGCTCGCCGTCTTCGCCGTCGTCCTGACCAGAGTCGCGACTGCCCGGGCCACCGTAATCGCCAGTGCTGTCTACGGTTTGGCGTTGGCCGTACTGTCCCTGATTCACGAGGCGACGCCCTTCCTGTTCGGCCTTGGCGTGCTGGCGGCACTGACGGTCCTCGCGGGCCATCTGGATGGCAAGGCGTTCTGGGCCAGCGTGGTGCTGGCGCTCGGGCCGTCGGTGTCGATCGGGCTGGCGTTGGCCGCATTCGGTCGCCAGGGCGTGTCCCCACAGCTGTGTCAACTGGTGCAGCACGGGCCGATGAACCATCCGCTGGCCGGTAAACCGACGATCGGCCAGCTGCTCAGCGGCTTTCACTACTACGTCGACTATCACGACTGGTTCTGCCGGGCCTTTCTGCCGCTGTTCGACATGACGTTCGCCGAAGGCCTGCGTTTCGTCGGCAGCCTCGGCTTTGTCGCCCTCGCAGGGTCGACCGTCTACGGGTTGGTGGTGCTGGCCGTCTCGGTATTGGCCATCGCGCACGTCTCGGGCGTACCGGTGCGGCGGTACACCGGCGCGCTGCGGGGCCGCCCGCTCGCGCTGGTGGCCGGGGCCCTGATGATTCTTCCGGTCTTTTTGACCGGGGTGGACTGGGTCCGATGGTGGGTCATCATCGCGTTCGATCTCGGGATCGTTTTTTTGCTGTATACCCGCGATCAACCCGAAGTCGATGAGCCACCGACTCGGCGCACGCTGATCGTGTTCGCTGTCGGAGCCATCCTGCTGGCAGTGCTGCCCATCGGGATCATCCCGGGCTTCGGTGCCCCGGTTCCCATGTGACACGAACAATTCTCCGCAAAGCCACGTTGTGGCGTATTACCAAGCGCCACAATGGCGGTGATGGCTGGGGACTCTGCGTCTGAGGCGCTGCTGAAGCTGGGCCGGTATGTCACCGGCTGGTCGGAGTCGGACGACGGCCGGGCCGTCTTTCGCCGCGGCGGGCGTGCCGGCGATGTCTTCTACCGCGACCGTTGGAGCCACGACAAGGTGGTCCGCTCGACCCACGGGGTGAATTGCACCGGGTCGTGTTCGTGGAAGGTGTACGTCAAGGACGGCATCATCACCTGGGAGATGCAGGAGACCGACTATCCCTCGGTCGGTCCCGATCGCCCCGAATACGAGCCGCGGGGGTGTCCGCGCGGCGCGGCGTTCTCCTGGTACACCTACTCGCCGACCCGGGTCCGCTACCCCTACGTGCGCGGGGTGCTGCTCGAGATGTACCGGGAGGCCAAGGCGCGCCTTGGCGATCCGGTGCTGGCCTGGCGAGACATCACCACCGACCCCGACCGCCGTCGCCGCTATCAACAGGCGCGCGGCAAGGGCGGTTTGGTGCGGGCGTCCTGGCAGGAGGCGGTCGAGATCGCGGCGGCCGCCCACGTCAACACCATTGCCACCTACGGGCCGGACCGCTGCGCCGGATTTTCGCCGATCCCGGCGATGTCCATGGTCTCGCACTGTGTCGGCACCCGGTTCATCCAGCTCATCGGCGGGGTCATGACCTCGTTCTACGACTGGTACGCCGATCTGCCGGTCGCCAGTCCGCAGGTGTTCGGCGACCAGACCGACGTGCCGGAGTCGGGGGACTGGTGGGACGCCACCTACTTGATGATGTGGGGATCGAATGTTCCGGTGACGCGCACCCCGGACGCGCACTGGATGGCCGAAGTACGTTACCGCGGAACGAAAGTCGTCGTCGTCAGCCCCGACTACGCGGACAACACCAAATTCGCCGACGAGTGGATGCCCGCTCAGCCGGGCACCGACGCCGCGCTGGCGATGGCCATGGGCCACGTGCTGCTCACCGAGTTCTTCGTGCAACGGTCGGTGCCGTTCTTCACCGACTACGTGCGCACCTACACCGACCTGCCGTTCCTGGTCCGCCTCGATCCACACGACGACGCCTACGTACCCGGCAAGTTCCTCACCGCCGCCGATCTGTCCGATGACACCGCCGCCGACGACGCCTGGAAGACGGTGCTGCTCGACGAGAACACCGGCGCACCCGTAATACCCAACGGCTCCATCGGATTCCGCTACGCCGAATCGGGCAAGGGCCGCTGGAACCTCGACCTCGACGGTGTCACCCCGGCCCTGACCATGACCGGTGCGCAGGCCGACCCGGTCGAGGTGCTGCTACCGGTGTTCGACGCGCCCGACGGGTCCGGTTCGGTGTTGCGCCGCGGGGTGCCGGCCCGCAGGGTCGGCGGCCACCTGGTCACGACGGTCTTCGACCTGATGCTGGCCCAGTACGCTGTGGCGCGACCGGGCCTGCCGGGCCAGTGGCCCGACGGATACGACGACGCCGACACGCCCTACACCCCGGCGTGGCAGTCCACGATCACGAATGTGCCTGCCGCGCAGTGCATCCGCATCGCACGCGAGTTCGCCACCAACAGCGAGCAGTCGCAGGGCCGGTCGATGATCATCATGGGCGCCGGCATTTGCCAGTGGTTCCACGGCGATGTGACCTATCGGGCGATCCTGGCACTGCTGATCCTGACCGGCTGTATGGGCCGCAACGGCGGGGGTTGGGCGCACTATGTCGGGCAGGAGAAATGCCGGCCGATCACCGGCTGGATATCGCTGGCCAACGCGTTGGACTGGTCGCGCCCGCCGCGCACCATGCCCGGCACCTCGTACTGGTACATGCACACCGACCAGTGGCGCAACGACGGATATCTCGCCGACTCGCTCAATTCTCCACTGGCCCAAGGCCATCTGGCCGGTGCGCACACCGCCGACGCGATCGCCACCTCCGCCGCGAACGGCTGGATGCCGTTCTACCCACAGTTCAGCACCAACCCGCTGCAGGTCGCGGAGGACGCACAGGCCGCGGTCGAGGCCGGAACCGCCGGCAGTGCCGCCGAGTACGTCACCGCGGCGCTGGGGGACGGCCGACTCGAGCCGGCGATCCGGGACATCGACGCGCCGCAGAACTGGCCGCGCACGTTGGTGCTGTGGCGGTCCAACCTGATGGGCAGTTCGGCCAAGGGCAACGAGTATTTCCTCCGCAATCTGCTCGGCACCCATCACAACGTGCTCGGTGAGGAGGATCCCGCCGCGCCCCGGCCATCTGAGGTCGTCTGGCACGACCGCGCTCCGGAGGGCAAGCTCGACTTGCTGGTGTCGGCCGATTTCCGGATGACGTCGACGACCCTGCTGTCCGATGTTGTGTTGCCCGCCGCCACCTGGTACGAGAAGCACGACCTCAGCTCGACGGACATGCACCCGTTCGTGCACGCGTTCACCCCGGCCATCGACCCGCCGTGGGAAGCCAAGACCGATTTCGACGCGTTTCATCTTCTGGCGCAGCGCTTTTCCGAACTCGCGCGCACCCACCTGGGGGTCCGCAAGGATCTGGTCAGCGTACCGCTGATGCACGACACCCCGGGGGAGACACCGCCGCCCGGCCCGACCAAGCCGGTCTACACGATGGTCGAACGCGATTACACCGCGATCGCCGACAAGCTGGCCACCGTGGGCCCGCTCGCGGACAGCGCCGGGTTCACGGTCAAGAATGTCACGTTCCCGCTCGCCGAGGAGACCGCGCGCCTGGCACGCACCAACGGGGTGATGCTCGGCGGCGCCGGCGACGGCAGGCCGGCCATCGACACCGACGCCAAACTGGCCGAGGCGATCCTGTCGTTCTCCGGAACCACCAACGGCGCTCTGGCGGTGGCTGGCTTCCGCAGCCTCGAGGAACGCGTCGGTAAGCAACTGCACGACCTGGCCGAAGGATCGGACGAGAAACGCATCACGTTCGCCGACACCCAGCGTGCGCCGGTCCCGGTGATCACCTCACCGGAGTGGTCCGGCTCGGAGACCGGCGGGCGCCGTTACGCGCCGTTCACCGTGAACATCGAGCGGCTCAAGCCTTTTCACACGCTGACCGGCCGGATGCAGTTCTACCTCGACCACGACTGGTTGCAAGACGCCGGTGAAGCGCTGCCGATCTACCGGCCGCCACTGGACATGCACCGGTTGTTCGGCGAGCCGCGGCTCGGTGACGACGGTTCGACCCAGGTGACGGTGCGCTACCTGACTCCGCACAACAAGTGGTCGATCCACTCCGAGTACCAGGACAACCTGTTGATGCTGTCACTGTCGCGCGGCGGCCCGACGGTGTGGATGAGCACCGGTGACGCCGCCGGGATCGACGTCGCCGACAACGACTGGGTCGAATGTGTCAATGCCAACGGGGTTTTCGTCGGCCGGGCGATCGTGTCACACCGGATTCCGGACGGGTTGGTGTATGTGCATCACGCGCAGGAGCGGACCATCGACGTGCCCAAGTCGGTGACCACCGGCCGGCGCGGCGGTATCCACAACTCGGTGACCCGGCTGCTGGTCAAACCGACCCACCTGATCGGTGGCTACGCCCAGCTGTCCTACACGTTCAACTATCTGGGCCCGACCGGAAACCAGCGCGACATCGTGGCCACCGTACGCAAGCGAGCGCAGGAGGTGAGCTACTGATGCGGGTGATGGCCCAGATGGGCATGGTGATGAACCTCGACAAGTGCATCGGCTGCCACACCTGCTCGGTGACCTGTAAGCAGGCCTGGACCAACCGGGCCGGCACCGAGTACGTGTGGTTCAACAACGTGGAAACCCGACCGGGCCAGGGCTATCCGCGTCGCTACGAAGATCAGGACCGCTGGCGCGGCGGCTGGGAGCTGACCAGGCGGGGAAAGCTCCGGCCCAAGTCCGGCGGCCGGCTGGCCAAATTGCTGGGCATCTTCGCCAGCCCGGTCCAGCCGGAACTGGGCGACTACTACGAGCCGTGGACGTATGACTATCAGAGTCTGGTGGACGCCCCGCTGGGCGACGACTTCCCGGTGGCGCGGCCCAAATCGCTGATCACCGGAAAGGACACCGCCGTCACCTGGTCGGCAAACTGGGACGACAACCTGGGCGGGGCAAGCGAATACGGCGACCGCGATCCGATCGTCGAGAAAGTCCGCCGCGAGTCCGAGGAGAAGGTCCGCTTCGAGCTCGAGAAGACCTTCATGTTCTACCTGCCCCGGATCTGCGAGCACTGCCTCAACCCGTCGTGTATGGCGTCATGCCCGTCGGGGGCGATCTACAAGCGGGCCGAGGACGGCATCGTGCTGGTCGACCAGGACCGTTGCCGCGGGTGGCGGCAGTGCATCACCGGTTGCCCCTACAAGAAGGTGTATTTCAATCACCGCTCCGGTAAGGCCGAGAAGTGCACGCTCTGCTATCCCCGCATCGAGGTCGGCCAGCCGACCGTGTGTGCGGAAACCTGCGTCGGGAGGCTGCGTTACCTGGGCCTGTTCCTGTACGACGTCGATCGGGTGGGGGAGGCGGCAGCCACCACCGATCCCCAACAGCTCTATGAGGCACAGCTCGACGTGCTGCTCGACCCGCACGATCCGTCGGTGGCCGCGGCGGCCCGGCGCGACGGTATTCCCGAGGACTGGGTGCAGGCCGCGCGCCGGTCACCGGTGTACGCGCTGGCCAAGGTGTACCGGGTCGCGCTGCCGCTGCACCCGGAATACCGCACCATGCCGATGGTTTGGTACGTGCCGCCGCTGTCGCCGGTGGTCGACGTGCTCAGCGCGCAGGGCCACGACGGTGAGGATTGCGCGAACCTGTTCGGCGCCATCGACGCACTGCGCATCCCGGTCGAGTACCTGGCCGAGCTCTTCACCGCCGGACGCACCGACATCGTCACCGAGGTGCTGCGCAAACTGGCCGCTATGCGGTCGTACATGCGTGGCGTCACGCTACGCGGAGAGGGCGATCCGGCGGTTGCTGCCGGCGTGGGCATGTCGGAGGAATCGATCTATGAGATGTACCGGCTGATGGCGATCGCGAAATATGAAGAGCGCTACGTGATTCCGACGGCCTATCAGGAACAGGCGCACGAGCTGGAGGAGATGGGCTGTGCACTGGACTTCGACGACGGTCCGGGGATGTACGAGTCCGGGCCGTTCGGGGAAGCCAGCGGCCGGCCGACGCCCGTCGCGGTCGAGACGTTCACCGCGCTGCGGCAGCGCCAGACCAGTGATGCGGCGGCCTCCAGTGAGGAGTTGCGCACCGAGCGGGTGAACCTGCTGAACTGGGACGGCAACGGTGCGCCGGAAGGGTTGTTCCCGTGAGAATCCGGCGACGTGAGCCTGACCACCGGGTGCTGTACCTCGTGGCGGCCCGCTGCCTCGATTATCCGACGACCGAGTTCGTCGCGATGCTTCCCGCCTGTGTTGCGGCGCTCGCCGAGCACGGTAATTCGCCACCCGTTGTCACGCTGCGGGAGTTGCTCACCGCGCTGAGCACCCGGACATTGGCCGACCTTCAGAACAACTACGTCGAGACCTTCGACTTCAGCTCCAAACACGCGCTGTATCTGTCGTATTGGTCCGACGGCGATACTCGCCGCCGGGGTGAGGTGCTGGCCCAATTCAAGTCCGTGTATCGCCAGAGCGGCGCCGTCATCGACACCCACGGCGAGTTGCCCGACTACCTGCCGCTGGTTCTGGAATTCGCGGCTCGCGGCGATCTCGAGGCCGGCCGCGCGCTGCTCGCGCGCTACCGCTCAAGTCTGGACATGCTTCACAAGAGCCTGCACAGCAAGGAAAGTCACTACGCCCGGGCCGTCGCCGCGGTGTGCGACACGCTTCCAGCAGCCCATGCGACAGAAGCGCCACCACCGCCCACCGAACTGGTGGGCCTGACCGGATACCAGGGGCGGCCATGACCATACTGCTCTGGGGTGTGCTGCCGTATCTGTGCATAGGTAGCCTCGTCGGCGGGTCGATCTGGCGATACCGCTACGACAAGTTCGGCTGGACCACCCGCTCGTCGCAACTGTATGAGTCGCGCCTGCTGCGGATCGGTTCGCCGCTGTTCCACTTCGGCATTCTGGTGGTGGTCGTGGGACACGTTGTCGGCCTGCTGATTCCGCGGTCCTGGACCGACGCGATCGGCGTCGACGAGAGCCTGTACCACTTCCTGGCACTGTCACTCGGTGCGGTCGCCGGGGTGTGCACACTGGCCGGCATCGTGATCCTGGTGTACCGCCGTCGCACCACGGGGCCGGTGTTCATGGCGACCACCAAGAACGACAAGCTCATGTATGTGCTGCTGGTCGGCGCGATCGTCCTGGGTTTGTGGACCACGGTGGTGGCGATCGGCGAAGGTCACGACGCGGCGAACTACCGCGAGACGGTGTCGCCGTGGTTCCGTTCGGTGCTGGTGTTGCGGCCCGACATAGCCGCGATGGCTGCCGCGCCGATTCAGTTCCACATCCACGCCGTCGTCGGAATGCTGCTGTTCGCGGTCTGGCCCTACACCCGCTTGGTGCACGCGTTCACCGCGCCGGTGCACTACCTGTTCCGGCCCTACATCGTCTACCGGTCCCGCGACCAACGGCCGATCGGCACCCGTCCCACCCGAACGGCGTGGAGCGCGGTTGGAACTGCGGACCGCGACCGATGAGCGCGCCGGGGATCGACACCGACGCCGCCCTGCCGGGGCGAGGGCGCAATCTCGCGCTGGCGACATGGGCCTTCGCCGTGACGTTCTGGGCGTGGAACATCATCGGGCCGTTGGCTGTCCGCTACGCCGAGCACATGCATCTCAACAACAACCAGAAGGCGCTGTTGATTGCCACGCCTGTGCTGGTGGGGGCGGTCGGCCGGATTCCGGTGGGGGCGCTCACCGACCATTACGGCGGACGGCTGATGTTCCCGATCATCACGGCCGTCACCGCGCCACTGGTTCTGCTGGTGGCGTTCGCCGGCAATGCCGGGTCGTTCACGCTGATGCTGGTGTTCGGCTTCCTGCTGGGCCTGGCCGGCACGACCTTCGCGATCGGTATTCCGTTCGTCAACCAGTGGTATGCGCCGAGCAAGCGCGGTTTCGCCACCGGAGTGTTCGGTGCCGGCATGGGTGGCACCGCGCTGTCGTCGGCGTTCACCCCGCGGTTCGTCGCCTGGTTCGGCTACACGACCACCCACGTCATCCTGGCCGTGGCGCTGGTCGCGACCGCGACGCTGTGCTGGTTCGGGATGCGTAACTCACCGAGATATGTGCCGAACCACGATCCGGTGCTACCGAAACTGCTTGCGGCGCTGAAACTTCCGGTGACCTGGCAGATGTCGTTGCTCTACGGCGTGGTCTTCGGCGGATTTGTGGCCTTCTCCACGTACCTGCCGACGTATCTGAAGGACGTCTACTCGTTCGACCTCGCCGGTGCGGGCACCCGCACCGCCGGGTTCGCGATCGCGGCGGTGGTCGCGCGGCCGATCGGCGGCATGCTGTCCGATCGGATCGGCCCCCGCACCGTCGTGAGCACCTCGTTGCTCGGTACCGCGGTGCTGGCTGCCGTGGTGGCGTTCCGCCCACCGCTGGAGTGGCCGGCTGGTGTCGACTTCGTCGGTCTCGCGTTCTTCCTCGGGTTGGGCACCGGTGGTGTGTTCGCCTGGGTCGCGCTGCTGGCCCCGCCGGAGCGGGTCGGCAGCGTCACCGGGCTGGTGGGCGCAGCCGGCGGACTGGGCGGCTACTTCCCGCCGTTGGTCATGGGTGCCACCTACGAGTTGC
This sequence comes from Mycolicibacterium crocinum, assembly GCF_022370635.2. The sequence goes on from NZ_CP092362.2 coordinate 2,948,857, forward strand.
TGCTGCCGGGTTACGGCATCGGGTTGGCGCTGCTGACCCTGGTCGCTCTCGGCGCAATGGTGTTCGCGCGGTTCGGGGTCAAGGACGCGCCGCGCGAGGCCCGATTGGGGTAGCTTCTCCTCGGCACGTTCGCTGTAGATCGAGGAGCGCATGACGGACAACTCCCTCCGTAACCGGCGGATCATGATCGCGATCGTCGCCGCGGTGGCAGCGATCGCCATCGTCGTGCCGGTCGCCGGTGTGTTGCTGGCTCCGTTGTTGAACAAGCATCAGGACCTCGACAGCGCGTTGACCACGACCACCACGACGCCGCCGCCGCTGACCATCAAGCCACTGTCGCTGCGGCCGGTGACCGGAGGCCCCTTCGTCATCCGGCCGGGGGACTGCGACCCGCCGCCCCCGACGCCACCCGAGGCGCCGCTGCGGATCTGCGACATCCTCAAGTCCGCGGTGTACGAACTCGGACCCCAGGCGCTGACGGTTCAGCTCACCGACGTCGACTCGTTCCTGAACCCGTTGACCGCCAAGCAGATGGTCCAGGTGACCATGACCTCGGAGTCGGCGCGCGCGTTCGCCGATTTCACCTCCTCGCACATCGACCAGCAGGTCGCGTTCGTGCGGGCCAACGTGGTCGTGTGGGCACCGAAGATCACCGAGCGGATCGACGGCGAGGTGCTGCAGCTCTCCGGTGACGTGACCGAGGAGCAGGCCCGCGAAATCGCGCGCATGCTCAAAGACGAGGCCTAGAGGCGGCTGTACTCCACGAGGATTGCCGCGCCCACCCCGGCGACGAGCGCGATCATGAACGCCGTGGCTCCTGGAACGAGGGACCGCGACAGCGGCGTTTGTCCGGTCAGCACGGTGTCGCGGACGCGTTGGTAGCGCCGCCGGACCAGAACGAGGCTGCCGAGCGCGGCGGCGCCGGTGAGCAGGACGCCGGGCCACAGCGGAAATCGTTCGACCACACTCCACCGCACCAGCAGGGCACCGATCGCGAGCACCCCGATGATCGTGCGCTGCCAGGCGAGTGCCGTCCGCTCGGCCACCGCCGTGGCGTCCGGGCTCTCGGTCACCGACCGAACTCGGCGAGGTAGACCAGCACTGCCGCTGCCACGATGATGATGGCCGCCCCGGAGACGATGATCCGGGGAAGTGGATCGGTCGGCAACGGCCGCTTCTCGCGCATTGCCCGCTCGGCGCCATCCCACCGGACGTATGCCCCGGCGGTGACGATCAACGACAGCACCAGCAGCAGCACGGTGATCACGATCCGGAACGGACGCGGACCGAAATCGTGGACCAGGCTGGCCAGGGCCACCGCGCCGGCCAGCAGCGCCAGACCCGTCCGCAACCAGGCCAGAAAGGTCCGTTCGTTGGCCAGGGTGAACCGGTAGTCGGGGTCGGTACCCACGCTGCGCAGCGGGGGCTTGCGGGCGAACATGAGAATCACCCTAGACACGTGCCGCGACACGCCGAAGGCTGTCGGTGCGCGGCCCTAGACTGACGGGCCTATGGGTACTGGAACGTCTGCCGGATCTTTTGTGCACCTGCACAACCACACCGAGTACTCCATGCTCGACGGTGCCGCGAAGATCACGCCCATGCTCGCCGAGGCGCAGCGCCTGGAGATGCCCGCCATCGGTATGACCGACCATGGAAACATGTTCGGGGCCAGCGAGTTCTACAACGCGGCCACCAAGGTCGGCATCAAGCCGATCATCGGCGTCGAGGCCTACATCGCGCCCGGTTCGCGCTTTGACACCCGCCGCATCCTGTGGGGCGATCCGGGCCAGAAGAGCGACGACGTCTCGGGTAGCGGCTCCTACACCCACATGACGATGGTCGCCGAGAATGCGACCGGCTTGCGCAACCTGTTCAAGCTGTCCACGCTCGCCTCGTTCGAGGGCCAGCTCGGCAAGTGGTCGAGGATGGATGCGGAGATCATCGCCGAGCATGCCGAGGGCATCATCGCCACCACCGGCTGCCCGTCGGGTGAGGTGCAGACCCGGTTGCGCCTCGGCCACGAGAAGGCGGCGCTGGAGTCGGCCGCAAAGTGGCGGGAGATCTTCGGGCCGGACAACTATTTCCTCGAACTCATGGACCACGGCCTGTCGATCGAGCGCCGGGTCCGGGAGGGCCTGCTCGAGGTCGGCCGCAAGCTCGGCATCCCGGCGCTGGCCACCAACGACTGCCACTACGTCACCCGCGACGCCTCGCACAATCACGAAGCCCTGCTGTGCATCCAGACCGGCAAGACGTTGTCGGACCCCAACCGGTTCAAGTTCGACGGTGACGGCTACTACCTGAAGTCGGCCGCCGAGATGCGCGCCCTGTGGGACGCCGAGGTTCCGGAGGCCTGCGATTCCACCCTGCTGATCGGCGAGCGGGTGCAGTCCTACGCCGATGTGTGGACCCCGACCGACCGGATGCCGATCTTCCCGGTTCCGGACGGGCACGACCAGGGCAGCTGGCTGCGCCACGAGGTCGAGGCCGGTCTGCGCCGGCGCTTCCCGGACGGGGTGCCCTCGGAGTACACCGAGCGGGCCAGCTACGAGATCGACGTCATCTGCGGCAAGGGTTTCCCGTCGTACTTCCTGATCGTGGCCGACCTGATCAACTACGCGCGCTCCATCGACATCCGGGTGGGCCCGGGCCGTGGATCGGCGGCCGGTTCGCTGGTGGCCTACGCGTTGGGCATCACCAACATCGACCCGATCCCGCACGGTCTGCTGTTCGAGCGCTTCCTCAACCCCGAACGCCCGTCGGCCCCCGATATCGATATCGACTTCGACGACCGCCGGCGCGGCGAGATGGTGCGCTACGCCGCCGAGAAGTGGGGGAGTGACCGGGTCGCCCAGGTCATCACCTTCGGTACCATCAAAACCAAAGCGGCGCTGAAGGATTCGGCCCGCGTTCACTACGGCCAGCCCGGCTTCGCGATCGCCGACCGGATCACCAAGGCGCTGCCGCCGCCGATCATGGCCAAGGACATCCCGCTCTCGGGTATCACCGACCCGAACCACGAGCGGTACAAGGAGGCCGCCGAGGTCCGCGGGCTGATCGACACCGACCCCGACGTTCGCACGATCTACGAGACCGCCCGCGGGCTCGAAGGCCTGGTCCGCAACGCCGGCGTGCACGCCTGCGCGGTGATCATGAGCTCCGAGCCGCTCATCGAGGCGATCCCGCTGTGGAAACGGCCGCAGGACGGCGCCGTCATCACCGGCTGGGACTACCCGTCGTGCGAGGCCATCGGCCTGCTGAAGATGGACTTCCTCGGCCTGCGGAACCTGACGATCATCGGCGACTGCATCGAGAACATCAAAGCCAACCGGGGAATCGACCTGGATCTGGACACGTTGCCGTTCGACGACCCCAAGGCTTACGAGCTGCTGGGGCGCGGTGACACCCTCGGGGTGTTCCAGCTCGACGGCGGGCCGATGCGCGACCTGCTGCGGCGCATGCAGCCGACCGAGTTCAACGACATCGTCGCCGTGCTGGCCCTGTACCGGCCCGGCCCGATGGGCATGAACGCCCACAACGACTACGCCGACCGCAAGAACAACCGGCAGGCCATCAAGCCGATCCACCCGGAGCTCGAGGAGCCACTCAAGGAGATCCTGGCCGAGACCTACGGCCTGATCGTCTATCAAGAGCAGATCATGTTCATCGCCCAGAAGGTCGCCTCCTACTCGATGGGCAAGGCCGATGCGCTCCGAAAAGCGATGGGCAAGAAGAAGCTCGAGGTCCTCGAGGCCGAGTATCAGGGCTTCAAGGAGGGGATGACCGCCAACGGCTTCTCCGAAAAAGCGGTGAAAGCCCTGTGGGACACCATCCTTCCGTTCGCCGGCTACGCGTTCAACAAATCGCACGCCGCCGGCTACGGGCTGGTGTCGTACTGGACCGCTTACCTCAAGGCGAACTACCCGGCCGAGTACATGGCCGGCCTACTCACCTCCGTCGGTGACGATAAAGACAAGGCCGCCGTTTACCTCGCCGACTGCCGCCGGCTCGGCATCACGGTGCTGCCACCAGACGTCAACGAGTCGGTGCAGAACTTCGCCTCGGTGGACGACGACATCCGGTTCGGGCTCGGAGCCATCCGCAACGTCGGGGCCAACGTGGTCAGCTCGCTGATCGCCACCCGCACCGACAAGGGGAAGTTCACCGACTTCTCCGACTACCTGAACAAGATCGACATCGCGGCCTGTAACAAGAAGGTCACTGAATCTTTGATCAAGGCAGGCGCTTTCGATTCGCTGAAGCATCCGCGTAAGGGTCTGTTCCTGATCCACACCGATGCGGTCGACTCGGTGCTGGGCACCAAGAAGGCCGAGGCGATCGGCCAGTTCGATCTCTTCGGCGGTGGGTCGGACGACGGCGATGCCGGCGATGCGGCGTTCACCATTCGCGTGCCCGACGAGGAATGGGACGATAAGCACAAGCTGGCCCTGGAGCGGGAGATGTTGGGACTGTACGTCTCCGGGCATCCCCTCAACGGGGTGGCGCACCTGCTGAACGCCCAGGTCGACACCCAGATCCCGGCCATTCTCGCCGGTGACGTCGCCAACGACACCCAGGTGCGGGTCGGCGGCATCCTGGCCGGTGTAAACCGGCGGGTCAACAAGAACGGAATGCCCTGGGCCTCCGCGCAGTTGGAGGACCTCACCGGTGGCATCGAGGTGATGTTCTTCCCGCAGACGTACTCGCTGTTCGGCGCCGAGATCGCCGACGACGCGGTGGTGCTCGTCGGCGGTAAGGTCCGCATGCAGGATGACCGGATCTCGCTGATCGCCAACGAGCTTGTGGTGCCGGACTTTTCGAACGCCCAGGCGAACCGGCCGTTGGCGGTGAGCCTGCCGACCCGGCAGTGCACGATCGACAAGGTGACCGCGCTCAAGCAGGTGCTGGCCCGCCATCCCGGCACGGCCCAGGTGCACCTGCGGCTGATCAGCGGCGACCGGATCACCACGCTGGAACTCGACCAGGCGCTGCGGGTCACACCGTCCTCGGCGCTGATGGGGGACTTGAAGGCCCTGCTGGGGCCCGGCTGTCTGGGCGGCTAGCGCGAGCGGGCGTGCTGGGTGAAGAACTGCCAGATCGCCGCCGTCGCATCCAATGCCGTCGACGGCGGCGGCAGACCGGCGATCTTCTCCACCACGGGGTTCGACACGCCGCCGGGCCATTGATGACCGGCGCCGGCGATGGCGATCAATTCGACAGTGCGGCCCTCAGGGCAGTCGGCTCGCTGAGTTGTGACCTCACCACTGATCGATGAAACCGGGGGCGCGCAGCCGTCGATTGTGCGCCACTGCGCATTGACCGACTCGATGGAGGGTCCGTCGACCCTCGGTGAGCCCGACGCGGTGAGCGCCGTGCCGGGGCCGCCGCCGTAGGGCACCCGGTCATCGGCAGTGCCGTGGATCTGCAAGACCGAGGTCGGTGACGCGCCAGAACAATCGGTCAGCAGGGTACCCGCCACCGGTGCGACCGCGGCGAATAGGTCGCTCTGACAAGCCAATCGCAATGCCATCATGGCTCCGTTCGACATGCCGGTGACGTACACCCTGCTGGTGTCGATGGGGATCTGCTGTTCGATCGCGGTCACCACGGCGCGGATGAAGGTGACATCGTCGACGTCGGTCCGGGCGGGTCGGCCGCAGCACGACCCCGCGTTCCATGCCCGGTCCACGCCGTCGGGGTAGGCAACCACGAAATGTCCCGAGTCGGCCTGTGCATCCCAGTGGTAGGCGCGTTCGGCTTGTGCCCCGTCGCCGTAGCCACCGTGCAACATCACGACCAGCGGCGCGGGTCCGGATAGGCCGTCGGGCCGATAGAGGTGAAATGAACGGGTCACACCGCCGACGGACAGCGATTGGGTGGATTGCCCAGGGGTGCCTGCTGCGCGGCCGCCACCCAGGCACCCACTCACGATCAGGATGGCGGCGCAGGTCAGGGCGACCAGGTAGGGCAGTGGAGTCCGCACACGACCCATCCTCGCGCGCCCATCCATATTTGACAAGATACTTGTCAAATATGGTCGCGATGGCACACTGATGTGTCGTGGCGAAACGATCGGTCTTCGGGGCGAATTGGCAGCCCACTGTGCCGGCCCTGGTGCACATGCTGGCCGCCAGTGGCGGTCCGGGCCTGCGCGCGGCATTCGCGGCGGCGGGCCTCGACGGCTTGCGCCCGGCGCAGGCGGTGGCCCTCGTGCCACTGGCTGGGGGCGCGCTGCACGCGTCGGATCTGGCCGATCGGCTGCGCGTCAGCAGGCAAGCGGTAGCGCAAGCGATCCGGGCTTTGGAAGCACACGGGTATGTCGAGCGATCGCCCGACAATGCCGACGCGCGTGCGCTGCTGATCACGCTGACGTCGCGCGGGCGGGCAGCCCTACGCGTCATGCGTGCTAATTCCCTTGCAGTCGAAGCGCATTGGGAGAAGGTTTTGGGACGTCAGCGCCTGGCCGACTTGCGCGAGACAGTGCGGTTGTTACTCGAGGCCTAGCTGTACCTGCACGATCGCGCTGCCCGGCCAGAGGTTCGGATTGCGTACACGCTGCCACTTCTCCCGCCACGGCAGGGCGGCGTCGACGTTGTTGACCCCGGGCAGCGGCAGCAGCGGAACCAGGTTGTACTGCCAGCCATACCGCTTGTGCAGCAGCCGATTCGCCGCTTCGGCCTCGCCGCCTGATAGCAGGGTGGCCTGCCCGGTGAGCGTGCGCGCGGAGTCGGGGACGCGGCCCTTGTAGTCGCACACCCGCAGTTCCACGCGCGGGTTGTTGGCGATCCGCGTGGTCTTGGGTCCGAGCTTGGTGCGGAAGACCAGGGTGTCGCCGTCGAGGTGGAACCAGATCGGGGTGTCGACACCGCGGCCATCGCGGCGGTAGGTGCGCAACAGGGCGTAGCGGCTGGCGTGCAGAGAATCCATACCGCACAGTCAATGACTTAGAGTTGACTCCAAGTCAAGCTCTGCCGCGGAGGATGGCCATGACCACTGCACTGACCATCGGCGATGTCGCACGACGCGCGGACGTGGCGCCGACGACGCTGCGCTACTACGAGAAGATCGGGCTCCTGTCCGCGCCGTCGCGAGCCGGCGGGCAGCGCCGCTATGACGACGCCGTCTTGACCAGACTCGAGGTCATCGGGTTGTGCAAGGCGGCCGGTTTCGCGCTCGACGAGATCGCCGTGCTGCTGCACGACGACGCCCCCGGGCGGCCAACCAGCCGGGCGCTGGCCGAGGCTAAGCTCGCCGACATCGATGCCCAGATGGCGACTCTGGCCCGGGCCCGCGGAATCATCGAATGGGCGCTGGAGTGCACGTGTCCGTCGATCGACACCTGCACGTGCGGGATCCACTGCCCTCAGTAACGTGGAATCCATGGAGTCCCAGCACATCAGCGCGTGGATCAACCGTGGCGCTGCCGACGTGTACCGGTACGCATCCGATCCGGCCAATCTGCCGCAGTGGGCGGCCGGCCTGGCCCGAAGCGAGGTGACCCGCGTCGGCGACACGTGGGTCGCGCAGTCGCCGATGGGGGAGATCACCATCGAGTTCACCCCGGCCAACGACCTGGGTGTGCTCGACCACGTGGTGAATCTGCCGTCCGGCGAGCCGGTGTTCAACCCGCTGCGAGTGGTCCCGGCCGGAGATCACTGGTGCGAGGTGGTGTTCACCTTGCGGCGCAGACCGGAGATGACCGACGACGACTATGCCGCCGATGCGGCGGCGGTGACGGCCGACCTGGCGACGTTGAAGCGGGTGCTGGAGCGTTAGTGCTTGCGGCGAATGCCGAACGCCAGCCACACAGACGTGGAAATGCCGGCGGCCATCAGCACGGCGGGCGCTGGATTCATCGTGACAACGCCGACGACGGCGAAGACGATCATGCCGAGCAGTAACGCGACGAGCTTGTAGCGCGGCCACGGAACGCCCGCGATCTGCACCTGGTCCAAGCTCGTCATGGCACGACTATACCTCGATTTCGGGTCGCCGAAACCTAAGATTCGGGTAACGGCGTTCTCGGGTGCGCCGGCAGTACTGCCAGCACGAACACCGCCCCCACGACGCAGACCACGGCTGCCGTCAGGCACCCGGCCTGCAACCCCGCGAGGAATGCGCTGTCGACGGCACTGCGCACCGCGGCAGCGAACGGCGGCGGCGCCTGACCCGCTACTGCCAGCCCCTGGGCCAAACCCTCACGGGCCGTCGCCTGAGCGCCCGGCGGCATCGCGCCGAGGGCCTGGCTGTCGGCCAGATGCCGGATGTAGAGCGTGGAGAAGATGCTCCCGATGACCGCCACGCCGAGGGTGCCGCCGACCTGCCGAGTGGCGTCATTGACCGCCGAGCCGGCACCGGCCTGCTCGGGGCGCACCACGCCCATGATCGAGTCGGTGGCCGGTGCTGTCGTCAAGCCCAGGCCGCCGCCCAGCAGCACCATCTGCATCGCCATCGTCGGATAGGTGATCGCCAAGTCACTGGCCGCGATCCAGCCGAAGGACGCGGCCAGCAACAGAAGGCCAACGAAGACAACGACTTTGGTGCCGACGCGGGTCACCGCCAGTCGGGTTCCGATGATCGAACCGACAGCGATGGACAGCGCGACGGGCAGGATGCGCACCCCGGTCTCCAGCGGGCTGTTGCCCTGCAGCAGCTGCATGAACTGGGTGATCAGGAAGATGAATCCGAACAACGCGAAGAACGCCACGGTCACCGCGCCACTGGCCGCGCTGAACCGCAGATTGGTGAACAGGGTGACGTCGATCAGCGGATCGGATTGCCGGCGCTCCCACCAGGCGAAGCTCACCGCAGCAACCAGCGTGACGGCGAAGCCCGCCAGCGTGGGCGCACTGGCCCAGCCGCGGTCGGGCGCTTCGATGATCGTGTAGACCAGCGCGCCGAGCATGATGACCGACAGCACGAGCCCGCCGCGATCGAGCCGGTGCTCCCGACCGGGACTCGAGGCCGGGATGACGATCGGCGCGGCCAGCGCGGCGACCAGTGCGATCGGCGCGAGCGCGAGAAACAAACTGCCCCACCAGTACGCCTCCAGCAGGGCGCCGCCGAGAATGGGCCCGAGTGCGACGCCCAGGCCGGTGCCTGCGCCCCAGACGCCGATGGCGGCCGCGCGTTGACGCGGCTCCCGGAAGGTGTCGGTGATGATGGCCAGCGTGGTGGGGAAGATCAGCGCCGAGGCGACTCCCATCACCAGCCGCATGGCGATCAGCGGACCGGTGGACGTGCACAGCGCGGCGCCAATGCTGCTGAGCGCGAACAGGATCAGGCCGCTGATCAGCGTGCCGCGTCGGCCGAACCGGTCCCCGATGGTACCGCCGGCCAACACCAGGGCGGCGAACGCCAGGTTGTAGGCGTCGACGATCCATTGCAGCGCTTTGGTCGAGGCGCCGAGCGCCGAATTCAGCGTCGGCAGAGCGACATTGACGATTGTGGTCTCGACGTTGATCGCCAGGGCGGCGACCAGGACGACCGCGAGGATCGCGACGGGCCGGCCTCGACGCGCTGCGTTGGCCGACGTCTGGGGTGGCTGGATGTCGACGGACATGGGCGTAGCCCTTCATGTTGACGGCGATAACATGCTCGAGCATGCCAGTCCCAAGTTGACGCTGTCAACATCGGTGCTAGTGCAGGCTTTCGCCGAATGTGTCCAGGAGGCGCTCCGTGATCAGGTGCTGGCGGTCGGTTCCCGCCATCCCCAACGGGCCGTCCAGGAACAGGGTCGCCGCACCGTGCACGGCGGACCAGGCGGCCTCGTCGAAGCCATCCCGGCGGGCGGGGTCGAGCATGCCCGCCGCCACCAGGTCGTCGATGCAGCCGCGCAGGATCTGGAACGGATGCCGATCGGCGGGCACCGTCTCTACGCTCGGTTCGGTGCCGTCCGGGGCGAACGCGGTGCGGAACAGACCCGGTTCGGCGACGGCGAAATCGATGTAGGCCTGGCCGGTGGCACGGAACCGGGCCAGCGCCCGGTCTTTCGGCGGACCGTCCTCGCCGACCTGCTCCACCGCCTCAGCCATCGCCGCACCCAACTGGGCCATGACATCGGCTTTCACCGCGGCAAGCAGTGCCCGCCGGTCGGCGTAGTGCCGGTAGGCGGCCGAATTGCTCACCCCGGCCAGCCGCTGGACATCGCGCAGCACCACCGCATCCGGGCCACCCGCCCGGGCCAGCGCCACACCGTGGTCGAGCAGCGCTTGTCGGAGGTTGCCATGGTGGTAGGAGGCGGTCGCCATGTTGACAAGTGTTACATCGTCGGGCGAGTTCTCACACGAGCGCCGCCGGCGATGTGAGGGCGCTTTATTGTCGCGATAACGCGTCGCGGCATCTTCCGTAATGTGCCGTCGGCAGTCTGGCGCCGTGGGTGTCGGAGATGACTGCGCTGACCACATCCGCACCGCATGCTCGTATTGCGGTGTCGGGTGTGGCATCGAGGTGCGCACCAAACCCGGCCTCGGAGGTCCGGTCATCGCCAGTGTCGTCGGTGACCGGCTTCATCCCACCAACGGCGGCCGGTTGTGCACGAAGGGCGCCACACACGCCGAATTGATGGGCAACCCCGACGGCCGCGCGATGAATGCCCTGATTCGTCGCGCCCGCGGGGAGGAATTCGACGCCGCGTCCGTCGATGACGCCGTCGCGACCGTGGGCGCCAGGCTTGCCGACATCGCGGATCGCCACGGCCCGGACTCGATCGCCCTCTACGTGTCCGGCCAGATGTCGCTCGAGGCCCAGTATCTCGCGACGAAACTGGCCAAGGGTTTTATCCGCACCGTCAACATTGAATCGAACTCGCGGCTGTGCATGGCCAGCGCGGCAACGGGATACAAACAATCGCTCGGTGCTGACGGGCCGCCGGGTTCCTACGACGACTTCGACTGCGCTGACGTGTTCTTCGTCATCGGCGCCAATATGGCCGATTGCCATCCGATCCTGTTCCTGCGGATGGCCGACCGGCTGCGGGCCGGCGCCAAGCTGATCGTTGTCGACCCGCGGCGCACCGCCACCGCGGAGAAGGCCGACCTGTACCTTCAACTCCGGCCCGGCACCGATCTGGCGCTGCTGAATGGTCTGCTGCATCTGCTGGTGGAATCCGGCGATATCGACGCCGATTTCATCGCGGCGCATACCGAGGGCTGGGCGGCGATGCCGGAATTCCTCGCCGACTATCCGCCTGCGCGGGTCGCCGATCTCACCGGTCTGGCCGAGGCCGATATCCGCACCGCGGCAACGATGATCGCTCAAGCCGGCGAATGGATGTCGTTGTGGACGATGGGGCTGAACCAGAGCACCCACGGCACCTGGAACACCAACGCCATCTGCAACCTGCACCTCGCCACCGGCGCCATCTGCCGGCCGGGCAGCGGCCCGCTGTCGTTGACCGGCCAGCCCAACGCGATGGGCGGGCGCGAAATGGGTTACATGGGGCCCGGATTGCCCGGTCAGCGCTCCGTGGTCTCGGCCGCGGACCGGTCGTTCGTCGAGTCGATGTGGGGCCTGGAACCGGGCACGATCCGCTCCGAGGTGAATCGCGGCACCGTCGACATGTTTTCCCAGATGGCCTCTCGCGACATCAAGGCCTGCTGGATCATCTGCACCAATCCGGTAGCCTCCGTGCCCAACCGCGCCGGCGTGATCGCCGGGCTCGAGGCCGCTGAATTCGTCGTCACGCAGGACGCCTACGCCGATACCGCCACCACCCGCTATGCCGACGTGGTGTTGCCTGCGGCGCTGTGGGCGGAATCCGACGGGGTGATGGTCAACTCCGAGCGCAACCTGACCCTGGTTCAGCGTTGTGTTCCGTCGGCCGGACAGTCCCGGCCCGATTGGCAGCTGATCTGCCAAGTCGCCGCCGCAATGGGGTTTGGTGCGCACTTCGACTATCGGTCCAGTGAAGAGGTCTTCGACGAGATCCGTGGGTTCGCCAATCCCCAGACCGGCTACGACATTCGCGGCGTCAGCTATGACCGGTTGCGGGAGACACCGGTGCAGTGGCCGTGCGCGCCCGGCGACACCGACGATCGCCACCCGATCCGCTACCTCGACGACGGGGTACTGGCGTTCGCCACACCGTCGGGCCGCGCCGTGTTCCACGCCAGGCCGCACATGGAACCGCACGAATGCCCCGACGACGAATATCCGTTGGTGCTCAACACCGGTCGGCTGCCGCACCAATGGCACACCATGACCAAGACCGGCCGGGTCGCCAAGCTCACTCGCCTGGACAACGGACCGTTCGTGGAGGTCCATCCCGCCGACGCCGCAGCCCTCGACATCCTTGACGGGCAGCCCGTGGAGGTGTCGTCACGGCGCGGCCGCGCCGTGCTGCCCGCCGTCGTCACCGACCGGGTCCGGCCGGGGACGTGTTTTGCGCCGTTTCACTGGAACGACGAACACGGCGACGATGTCACGGTCAACGCGGTCACCAGCGATGCGGTCGATCAACAATCTCTGCAGCCGGAATTGAAGGTGTGCGCGGTGCGTCTGCATCCCCTCGATATGAGTCCTGTTCAGGCGCAGCCTGACCGGAGGGCACTGTCGGGGGGACCCGTCGTGCTGTGGGCCTCACAGACCGGGAACGCCGAGGACCTGGCCGCCCGGCTGGTGGACGAATTCGCGACCAACGGCGTCGAGGCCGACCTGGCGTCGATGGCCGATGTCAACCCAGCCGAACTCGCCTGTGTCCGAGACGTGTTCGTGGTGACGAGCACATTCGGTGACGGCGGGCCACCGGACAACGGCGTCACGTTCTGGGGCCGGCTACGGGCGCCCGACGCACCGGCGTTACCCGGCGTCCGGTTTGCAGTGCTGGGTATCGGCGACCGCTCCTACGACCAGTTCTGTGGACACGCCCGCGCAGTGGATGCCCGGCTGGCCGAGCTGGGCGGGCGGCGCGTCGTCGATCGCAGCGACTGTGAGATCCACGACGAGGTGGCAATCGGGCAGTGGATCCGCCGGATCGTCCGGCTCATCAATCCGGCTGCAACAGTTGAGGTTCCGACCGCCACCGCGGCCAAACGGTTCACCCGCGCCGAACCCATCCATGCCAAGCTGAGCCGCAACGTCCGGCTCACGCCCGTGTCGGCGGCCAAGGAGGTGCGGGAGTTCGGCTTCGACATCTCCGAGCACGGCGTCGGCTACTCCGTCGGCGACTCGCTCGGCGTGATGCCGATCAACGATGACGACGATGTGTCGGAATGGTTGTCGGTCACCGGTTTACCGGGTGACGAGGTGATCGAGGTCGACGGTGTGGACTGCACCTTGCGCGAAGCGCTGACCACCCGTTACGACATCTGCCGGCTCACCCCCAACCTGGTGACCTTCCTCGCCGACGCCGCCACCGACAAGGCCACGGTCAAACACCTGCGCGGTGCACTGGAGAACTTGGACACCTGGCGCCTGGGCCGCAACGGAATCGATGTGATCCGCAGCTTCGGGGTGCGGGCCGATGCCCGGCAATGGCAGGACGCGCTCGTGCGGCTGACGCCACGGTCCTACTCGATCTCGTCGAGCCCGCTGATCAGCCCGCACGAGGTGCAGCTGACGGTGTCGGTGGTGCGCTACGACGGACCGCACGGCGCCCGGCGCGGGGGAGTGTGTTCGACGTATCTGGCCGATCGTGCCGCCGATGCGGCCACGCCGATCTTCCTTCAGCACTCACCGCATTTCCGTCCGCCGCACGATCCGTGCGCACCGGTCGTGATGATCGGTGCGGGCACCGGCATCGCGCCGTTCCGTGGCTTCCTGCAGGAGCGCCGCGCGCTGGGCCACACCGGCCGCAACTGGTTGTTCTTCGGTGATCAGCACCGCGCCGAGAACTTCTACTACCGCGACGATCTCACTTCGATGGTGTCCGACGGCTTCCTGAGCCGTCTCGATCTGGCATTCTCCCGCGACCAGGCCAAGCGAATCTACGTGCAGAACAAGATGATCGACAACGGTGCGCTGCTGTGGAGCTGGCTTCAGGACGGCGCACACCTGTACGTGTGCGGCGACGCGGCGGGCATGGCCACCGGCGTGGACGCCGCGCTGAGCACGATCATCGCGACGCATGGGCGCTTGAGTGCCGAGGCCACCCACGATTACAAGCGGGAACTCGTTGCGACGAAGCGCTACTTGCGCGACGTGTACTGACCTCACGGCGGCGCCCGCGGCAAAGTGAGGAGGTTGTGACACATCGATCACGGCATGCAGCGAAGGCGCAACAATGAATTCCTACCGTGAATGCATGCAGACTTCACCCACCCGCAGTGGCTACGACATCGACGACTGGGATGCCGAAGACGTCGAAGCCTGGAACAACGGCGGCGCGAAAATCGCACGCCGCAACCTGATCTGGTCGATTTTCGCCGAGCACGTCGGCTTCTCGGTGTGGTCCATCTGGTCGGTGATGGTGCTGTTCATGCCGCAGGGCGTGTACCACATCGACGCGGCAGGCAAGTTCTTCCTCGTGGCCGTACCGACCCTGGTGGGCGCCCTGCTGCGGATCCCGTACACGTTCGCCACTGCCCACTTCGGCGGTCGCAACTGGACGATCTTCTCGGCGCTGGCGCTGTTGATCCCGACGGTGCTGACGCTGTATTTCATGGCGCACCCGGGCACGTCGTACACGACGTTCCTGATCGTGGCCGCCTTCGCCGGGCTGGGCGGCGGCAACTTCGCCTCCTCGATGACCAACATCAACGCCTTCTATCCGCAGCGGTACAAGGGCTGGGCTCTGGGACTCAACGCCGGTGGCGGCAACATCGGCGTTGCCGTCATCCAGATCGTCGGGCTGCTGGTCATCGCGACCGTGGGCAACCGGTCGCCGCATCTGGTCTGCGTGGTCTACCTGGTGCTCACCGCATTGGCCGCCGTCGGCGCAGCGATGTTCATGAACAACCTGACCAACCAGCGCAGCGATGCGCGCTCGATGATCGACGTTGCGGCACAACGAGATTCGTGGCTGATCTCGCTGCTGTATATCGGTACCTTCGGGTCGTTCATCGGGTTCGGCTTCGCCTTCGGTCAGGTACTGCAGATCAACTTCCTGGCCGGGCTGGCCCACGGTGGACCCGCGACCCCGGCGATGACCGCGCAGGCATCGCTGCACGCCGCCCAGATCGCTTTCATCGGACCCGTTCTCGGCTCCCTGTCGCGCCCGCTCGGCGGCTGGCTGTCGGACCGGTTCGGCGGCGGCAAGGTCACCCTCTACACGTTCTTCGCGATGATCGCCGCCGCCATGTGGCTGGTCGCCGCGGGTGAGATCGACGACGCGACGCCCGGGCCGGCATCCGGTGCCACCATGGCCGCGTTCATCGCCGGATTCATCACGTTGTTCATCTTGTCCGGGATGGGAAACGGCTCGGTCTACAAGATGATCCCGTCGATCTTCGAGGCCAAGTCGAAGAGCCTTGATGTCGGCACGGCCGAGCGCAGCGCGTGGTCACTGCGGATGTCGGGCGCGCTGATCGGAATCGCCGGTGCGATCGGCGGACTCGGCGGGGTCGGGGTGAACATCGCCCTGCGGGCGTCGTATCTGTCCCCGGCGAAGTCCGCGACCATGGCTTTCTGGGTGTTCCTCGGCTTCTACGTGCTGTGCGCAGCGATCACCTGGGTGGCCTACGTCCGCACACCCAAGAGGGCCGCTGTCATCACGTCCGACAACCCCGCGGTCGACAGCGCCGCAGCCGTCGCATGAGCCCCGCGAGCCGGACCGTCGTGGTCGTCGGACACGGTATGGTCGGCCACCGGTTCGTCGAGGCGCTGCGGGATCGCGACCGCGACGGGATCTGGCGGGTGGTCGTGCTGTGTGAGGAACCCACGGCGGCATACGACCGGGTCGGGTTGTCGTCCTATATCGACGGCTGGGACCGCACGACGCTGGCCCTGCCCGGAAATGATTATGCCGGAGACGATCTGGTCGATCTGCGGATCGGCGAGCCGGCCGTCGCGATCGAACGCGACGTCCGTGAGGTCGTCACCTCAGCGGGCGAGCGCATCGGTTACGACGCGGTTGTGCTGGCGACCGGCTCGTACCCGTTCGTTCCGCCGATCCCCGGTAGCGACTCCGACCGTTGCTTCGTGTACCGGACGCTGGAGGACCTCGACGCTATCCGCGCGGCTGCTGCCACGGCCCGGCCCGGGGCGACCGGCATCGTCGTCGGCGGTGGTCTGTTGGGACTGGAAGCGGCCAACGCGCTGCGCCTGCTGGGCCTCACGCCGCATGTGCTGGAACGGTCGCCGAGGCTGATGCCGATCCAGGTGGACGACGGCGGCGGTGCGCTGCTGAACCGGTTGATCACCGATCTCGGCATCGTCGTCCACACCGATGTCGCGTCCACCGAGATCGTCGAGAGCGCCGACGGGATCACGGTGTCGCTGTCCAACGGTGAGCGGCTCGACGGGGCGATGCTGGTGTTCTCCGCAGGCGTGCGCCCGCGCGACGAACTGGCCCGGACGAGCGGGCTTCCGATCGCCGAACGGGGCGGGGTGCTGACCGACATCAGTTGCGCGACCGATGATCCGCGGGTGTACGCCATCGGTGAGGTCGCCGCGGTGGAAGGCCGTTGCTACGGGCTGGTGGCGCCGGGCTACACCATGGCCGAGGTGGTGGCAGACCGGCTGGTCGGCGGCGCCGCCGAATTCCCGGGTGCCGACCTGTCCACCAAACTCAAGCTCCTCGGCGTCGACGTCGCGAGCTTCGGCGATGCCCATGGCAGCACACCCGGGGCGTTGGAAGTCGTGCTCAACGATGCCGTCAACCAGACCTACGCCAAACTCGTTGTTTCCGATGATGTTTCGACGCTGCTGGGTGGAGTGCTGGTCGGCGACGCCACCGCGTACGCCACCCTGCGCCCGCTGGTCGGCCGCCCGCTGCCCGCCGACCCGGCCACGCTGATCTCGCCGGCCGGCGCCGAGGTCGGTGTGGGCGCACTTCCGGACGAGGCGCAGATCTGCTCGTGCAACGCGGTGTCCAAAGCCGCCATCTGCGGAGCCATCGCTGATGGCGCGCACGACGTGCCGGCGATCAAATGTGCCACCGCCGCTGGAACATCCTGCGGCAGTTGCATTCCCATGCTCAAGCGGATGCTTGAGTCGCAGGGCGTGGCCATGTCCAAGGCGCTGTGCGAACATTTCGCGCAGTCCCGCGCGGAGCTGTTCCAGATCGTCGCGTCGACCGGTATCCGTACGTTCTCGAAACTGATCACCGAGCACGGGACGGGAACCGGCTGCGACATCTGCAAGCCGGTGGTGGCCTCGATTCTGGCGTCCACGTCGTCGGACCACATTCTCGACGACCAGACGGCCGCACTGCAGGACACCAACGACCACTTCCTGGCCAATATCCAGCGCAACGGCACGTATTCGGTGGTGCCGCGGCTGCCTGGTGGTGAGGTCACCCCCGAACAGCTGATGGTGATCGCGCAGGTGGCTCGCGATTTCGACCTCTACACCAAGATCACCGGCGGCCAGCGCATCGACCTGTTCGGCGCCCGCGTCGAACAGCTGCCGCAGATCTGGAAGCGGTTGGTCGATGCCGGCATGGAATCGGGGCACGCCTACGGCAAATCGCTGCGCACGGTCAAGAGTTGTGTCGGCTCGTCGTGGTGCCGCTACGGCGTGCAGGACTCGGTGGCAATGGCCGTCGAGCTCGAATTGCGCTATCGCGGACTACGTTCACCCCACAAAATCAAGATGGGCGTCTCCGGCTGTCAACGAGAATGCGCGGAGGCGCGGGGTAAGGACGTCGGGGTGATCGCCACCGAGAAGGGCTGGAATCTCTACGTCGGTGGCAACGGTGGCGCCACTCCGAAACACGCGCAGCTGCTGGCCGGCGACCTCGATTCCGACACCCTGGTCCGCTACATCGACCGCTACCTGATGTTTTACATCCGCACCGCAGACCGCTTGCAGCGCACCGCTGTTTGGCAGGAGAGCATTGAGGGTGGGCTTGATCACATCCGCGATGTGGTGTGTGCGGATGCGTTGGGTATCGCCGCCGACCTCGACGACGCGATGGCCCGACATGTTGAGGGCTACTCCGACGAGTGGGCGGGTGTGCTGAACGACCAGGAAAAACTGGCTCGTTTCGTGTCGTTCGTCAATGCTCCCGACGAGTCGGACCCGACGGTCGCGTTCGACGAAAGCGGCCCCCGCAAGGTGCCGCTACTGCTGGGCATGCCCGGCAGCGTCAACGTGGCCGAAAGCCGAACGTAACAGCCGCGAAACACGACCCCTCTATCAAGGTTCTTGGAGGCTTCAACCATGACAGTTCTTGCGGATGCCCGGGTCGGACTCGACCTCGATGTGTGGACCACCGCCTGCCCGCGTAGCGCACTGCTGCCCGGTCGCGGCGTCGCGGTGCTGCTGCCCGGCGGCGAGCAGGCCGCGTTGTTCCTACTGGCCGACGGCACACTGGCCGCGGTCGGCAATATCGACCCGTTCGGCCGCGCCGCGGTGATGTCGCGCGGATTGGTCGGGGATCGGCGTGGCGAGCCCACCGTGGCGTCGCCTTTGCTCAAGCAGGTGTTCTCCCTGGTCGACGGTCGGTGCCTCGACGACGAGTCACACGCACTGCCGGTCTACGACGTCAGGGTGGTCGATGGATTCGTCGAGATCAGAAGTCGCTGACCCGCTGACGGGCTTCACCGTCGGGGTCACCGCCGCGCGCCGGGCCGAAGAACTCATCACGCTCTTGGAGCGTCGCGGTGCCGCGGTCGTTCACGCGCCGACGATCCGGATCGTGCCGCTGGTCGACGATGTCGAACTGCACCGGGTGACCGAACAGCTCATCGCCGAACCACCCGACCTGGTGGTGGTGACCACCGGTATCGGGTTCCGCGGCTGGGTCGAGGCCGCCCACGGCTGGGACGTGCACGACGGGTTGCTCGCGGCACTGGGGTCGACGCGCATCCTGGCCCGTGGCCCGAAGGCCCGTGGCGCGGTTCGCCAGGCCGGGTTGTGCGAGGAGTGGAGCCCGGAGTCGGAATCGTCGGTGGAAGTGCTGGAACGGCTGCTGTCCGAGGGCGTGGACCAGTTGCGCATCGCGGTGCAACTGCATGGTGCCGCCAGCGAATGGGAACCCGACACCGACATCTGTGACGCGCTGACCCGGGCCGGAGCCCAGGTGGTCCGGGTGCCGGTGTACCGCTGGGAACAGCCCGACGACACCCGGCGCATCGACCAGCTGATCTCGATGATCGTCAATTCCGACGTCGATGCCGTGAGCTTCACCAGTGCACCCGCTGTCGCCTCCCTACTTGAACGTGCGAAAGCCGTTGGGGCACTGGACTGTCTGATCCACGCGCTGCGTCACAACGTGGCGGTGTTCTGCGTCGGCCCGGTGACGGCGAGCCCCCTGGCCCGGCTCGGTGTCGAACCGCGCTCGCCGCAACGGTACCGGCTCGGCGCGCTGGCCAGGCTGATCACCGATGAATTGCCGGTCCTGGCAAAGCAATTCAGCGCCGGAGGTCACCGCATCAGCGTCCGCAGCGCCAGCGTCGAGGTCGACGGCCAGCTCAAGGTGCTACCGCCGGCGGCCATGGCACTGCTGCGCCGGCTGCTGGTGGCGCCCGGGCTGGTGGTGTCCCGCGAAGAGCTCCTTGCCGAACTGCCCGGCGGTGGTGACGACACCCATGCGGTGGAGACCGCGATGGCGCGGCTGCGCTCCGCGTTGGCCGCCCCACGGGTGGTCCAGACCGTCGTCAAGCGCGGTTACCGACTCGCGGTGGATGTGGAGGCGTCATGACACCCGAACTGATCCTGGTCGCCCATGGCACCCGAAATCAGTTGGGGCTGGCCACCATCACCGAGATCGCGTCGGCCGTCGCCGAACATGTCGGTCCCGTGCGTACCGCGTTCGTCGACGTACTCGGGCCCAATCCCCGTGAGGTGCTCGCCGATTCGGCGGCACCGGCGATCGTCGTTCCGGCCTTCCTGGCGTCGGGCTACCACGTCAACACCGACCTGCCGGCCCGGGTGGCCGAGAGCGGCCACACCTGCGTCACGATCACGCCGGCCTTAGGACCTGATCCGGTGTTGGCCGAGATCATGCGGACCCGGCTGCTCGAGGCGGGCTGGTCGCCCGGTGACGCGGTGGTGATGGCAGCGGCCGGATCGTCGGATCCGTCGGCCCGGCGGGAACTGGTCCACGCCGCGTCCCTGCTGGCCGACCGGGTAGGGGAGGTGCACCTCGGCTTCGTCGCCACCGGTGCGCCGACCGTCGCGGATCTCGTGGGCCGGATCCGCTCTCGGGGACGGCGGGTGTTCATCGCGTCCTACCTGTTGGCGCCCGGGGTGTTCCACACCAAGCTGGCCGGTTGCGGCGCACAGGCGGTGACCGAGCCGCTCGGCGCACACCCCGAGCTCGTGGCGCTGCTGGCTCGCCGTTTCACTGCGCGCATCGGCATAACGATTCACTGATTTGGGGCCCGCGGTGGCACCATTGATCGGTGTCCGCTGAACTGAGCCAGAGCCATCGAACGTCACCGCTGTTAGCGGCCGACATCGATGAGGCCGGTCAGCGAATTTCGGACGTGGTCAGCCAGAGCCCGTTGCAGTACAGCGACCGGCTTTCCCAGGCCACCGGCGCCGACGTCTACCTCAAGCGCGAGGACTTGCAGAGCGTGCGGTCCTACAAGCTGCGGGGTGCCTACAACTTGCTCAAGCAGCTCTCCGAGGCCGAACTGTCCGCCGGGGTGGTGTGCTCGTCGGCCGGTAACCACGCGCAGGGCTTCGCGCTGGCCTGCCGGTTGATGGGAGTGCACGGCCGGGTGTATGTGCCGGCCAAGACGCCGAAGCAGAAGCGCGACCGGATTCGCTACCACGGTGGCGAGTTCATCGACCTGATCGTCGGCGGGGCCACCTACGACCTGGCTGCCGCGGCCGCCCTCGACGACGTCGCCCGCACGGGCGCCACCCTGGTCCCGCCGTTCGACGATCTACGCACGATGGCCGGGCAGGGCACCATCGCCATGGAGATCCTCGCCCAGCTGGACACCGAGCCGGACCTGGTGGTCGTGCCGGTGGGCGGTGGCGGGTGCATTGCCGGCATCACCACCTACCTGGCCGAGCGGACCACCAACACCGCGGTGTTGGGCGTCGAGCCCGCCGGCGCCGCATCGATGATCGCGGCGCTGGCCGCGGGCGGCCCGGTCGACCTCGAGCACGTCGACCAGTTCGTCGACGGCGCAGCGGTGAAGCGGATCGGGGGACTGCCGTATCAGGCACTGGCCGCGGCCGGCGACATGGTGTCGGTGACGACGGTCGACGAGGGCGCGGTCTGCACGGCGATGCTCGACCTCTACCAGAACGAGGGCATCATCGCCGAGCCCGCCGGGGCGCTGTCGGTGGCCGGGCTGCTGGAGGCCGGCGTGGAACCGGGGTCGACGGTGGTGTGCCTGATCTCCGGCGGCAACAACGACGTGTCGCGCTACGGCGAGGTGCTCGAGCGGTCGCTGGTGCACCTCGGGCTCAAGCACTACTTCCTGGTCGACTTCCCGCAGGAGCCGGGCGCACTGCGCCGGTTCCTCGACGAGATCCTCGGGCCGAACGACGACATCACCCTGTTCGAGTACGTCAAGCGCAACAACCGCGAGACCGGTGAGGCACTGGTCGGCATCGAGCTCGGCTCGGCCGCAGGCCTGGACGGGCTGCGGGCGCGGATGGATGCCTCCGGCCTGCATGTGGAGCCGCTGGAGCCCGGCTCACCGGCGTACCGGTATCTGACCTAGGCGTTATTGCGGGATCGCGACGGTGATGCCGACGGCTTCGGCGGCCGCCGCAAGCCGGAGGTCGTATGTGACAAGGCCCCGCAAAGCAGGCGCGGTACGCGCGGCCGCCAAGTGGATCGCGTCCAGCGTCCTCAGCTCAGGCGGTCCGAGTGTGCCGGCTTCGTCCAGCAGCCGGGTAGTCATTGCAACCAAGTCGAGTCGGCCCAGCAGTCGGTGAGCTTGTGCGGCAAGCTCATACGAGCCGCTGCGCCGGGCTGCCCTGAGCAACTCGGTACGCGACAGCGCCGCCGTGAACCGAACATCGTCGGGATACTGTGTCAAATACGTTCGTAGTGCTGATGTTTCGGGCTCGAGGACCACGAGTTTCATCAAAGCGGAGGTGTCGAGGTAGACCTGCATCAACGTTCGTGGTCCCGAAGTCGACGCAAGGATTCTGATGCGTCGAATCCGTAGTCCCGCGCCGGTTCGTCGAGCAGATCCAGGCGCGCCGGAGCCGGTAGCACCTCACCGCGCACAATCAGGTCGTCCCAGGTTCCCTCACCAGCGGGCACCAGCATGGCTACCAGTCGCCCACGGACGGTGATTTCGATGGATTCGCCGCCCGCTGCTCGGTCGACATACTGGCTCGCATGCTGGCGCAGCTCTCGCAGCCCGATGCGCTCCATGTAGCACATGGTAGCACTTAGAGCGGTAGGAGACTCTGGTCGTTCGCCCGGAAAAGGGCTTCTAGGGATACATTCTGTTCGCGGGCAATGTGGGCTATCACATCCGACCATCGCCGATCCTCAGCGCTGATGCCGTCGCATCCCGGTCTGGTCAGCAGAAGCGCCAGAGTGCTTCCTGGAGCAGACTCCTGAGCAATCATCATCATTCCTGCGAGCAAATCGCTGAGTACGGCGCGGTCGGGGGCACGTCCGATGGGCATCTGGGTGAGCGTCTTGATCATCCGCCGGTCTGGTCCGACGAAGCCGATCCACAGCAGTCTCTCGCCGAATCCGAGCGGACCCATCAACGCCCGCCACCGCTCGCGCAGGTCTGCAGGCGAATGAATGGGGTCGGTCGCGGTCTCCCCCGGGGGGATCGGTAGTAAGTCCGTCATACCGCCGTATGGTGCACCGTCTTGTGCCGCGGGGAATTCCGCTATCCACAGCCTTACTCCGTCGCGTCCCGCCTGCTCAGCTGCGTCAGCATTGCCGCCAAGTTCGAACAGACCAGCCGTGATCTCGAGGCCCGGCCCTAGGCCGCGCGCGTCACCACGACCGAGTGGCCCGGCAGCGCGGTGCCGTGGGCGCCCACGTCGGGATCGCCCCAGGCAAGCACGACCTCACCGGTCACCGGCGCGCTGACCTGCTGCTCGCTCAGGTTGCAGGCGATCGCAATGCGGCCGCGCCGCAACACGATCCAGCGTTCGTCCTCGTCGTAGTCGACCACCAGATGCGCCAGCCACGGATCGGCCATGTCCGGCTCGTCGCGGCGCAACGCGATCAGCCCCCGGTAGAACGCCAGCAGCTCGGCGTGCCTGCCCTCGTCGACCTCGTCCCACTTCAGCTTTGAGCGGAGGAAGGTCTGCGGGTCCTGCGGGTCGGGGATGTCGTCGGCATCCCAGCCGTGGTCGGCGAATTCTGCCTTGCGACCCTCCGCGGTCGCCTTGGCCAGCTCGGGTTCGGTGTGCGAGCTGAAGAACTGGAACGGGCTTGACGCCGCCCATTCCTCACCCATGAAAAGCATTGCTGTAAAAGGGGATCCGAGCGCCAGCGCGGCTTTGATGGCGAGCTGGCCGTAGTCGAGGTTCTGCGACGGCCGGTCGCCGGTGGCGCGATTGCCGACCTGGTCGTGGGTGCAGGTGTACGCCGTCAGCCGGGTCGCCGGGATCAGCGTCTTGTCCAGCGGCCTGCCGTGCCTGCGATGCCGGAACGAGGAGTAGGTTCCCGCGTGGAAATAGCCGTTCTGCAGGGTGGTCGCCAGCGCGGCCATCGAGCCGAAATCGGCGTAATAGCCCTGCCGCTCACCGGACACCGCGGTGTGGATGGCGTGATGGATGTCGTCGTCCCACTGCGCGGTCAGACCGTACCCGCCGCGGTCGCGGGGTGTGATCAGCCGCGGATCGTTGAGGTCGCTTTCGGCGATCAGCGACAGTGGCCGGCCCAGAACCGCTGAGAGCGCGTCGGTTTCGGCCGCCATCTCCTCGAGAATGTGAATCGCGGTATTGTCGACCAGCGCATGCACCGCATCCAGGCGAAGTCCGTCGGCGTGGAAGTCGCGCATCCAGCGCAGCGCGCAGTCGATGATGTAGCGCCGCACCTCGTCGGCGTCCGGCCCCGCGAGGTTGATTCCTTCGCCCCACGGGTTGCTGACCGACGACAGGTACGGTCCGTATTTCGGCAGATAGTTGCCCGACGGGCCGAGGTGGTTGAACACCGCATCGATCAGCACCCCGAGTCCGCGGTTGTGCGCGGCGTCGATGAGGCGCACCAAACCGTCTGGGCCGCCGTAGGGTTCGTGGACCGCGTACCACAGCACCCCGTCGTATCCCCAGCCGTGGTCGCCGTTGAAGGCGTTGACGGGCATCAGCTGGACGAAGTCGACGCCGAGATCCACCAGGTAGTCCAGCTTCTCGATCGCGGCCTCGAACGTGCCGGCCGGCGTGAACGTGCCGGTGTGCAATTCGTAGATCACCGCGCCCTCGATCGAGCGGCCCGTCCACTGCCGATCTGACCACTGTGCTGTCGAGGCGTCCCACAGCTGTGACCGCTCGTGCACTCCGTCGGGCTGGCGCGGCGAGCGCGGATCGGGCAGTACCGCAGGGTCGTCATCGAGGACGAATCCATACCGGGCGTCCGAGGCCGAGTCAACGTCGGCACGCCACCAGCCGTCGTCGTCGACGGTCATGTCATGCAGCGCTCCGTCGACCTCGACGCGCACCAGTTTGGGAAGCGGTGCCCACACCGCGAATTCAGGCATCTGATCTCTCCAACAGGACGACGGGAAGCTCCGCGAACAGGTCACCGGCCGGTGTGGGCCCGCTCCAGCGCGCACCCGTCAGCCGGTCGGTCCACACCCCCTCCGGCAACGGCAGCGCCGTGTCGCCCCAACCGTCATGGTGCAGGCGGACGGTCCAGCGGGTGACCGCGACCAGCACGTCGACGCCTCGTTGGAACGCCACGATGTGGGGTGCGGCCACGCCGGTGGCGAGCACCGGGCGGTAGTCGCCGGACAGGAACGTCTCCGGACGGTCACGCCGGGCGTGCAGCGCGGCGTGCACCACGCGAATCTTGCTGTGCGACAGGCGGTCCAGCTCGGCACTGCGCTCGGAGTAGTCGACCGGCCTACGGTTGTCCGGGTCGACGAGGCTGTCTTCCCACAGCTCCGTGCCCTGATAGACGTCGGGGATGCCGGGGACCGTCAGCGCCAGCAGCTTCTGGCCGAGGGCATCGCTGTGGGCGTGCGGCTCGAGCTGGACCACCATGCCGGTCATCTCGGTGGCCACGGGACCGTCCAGAATGGCGTCGACCCAGGCGTGCACGCCGTCCTCGAACTCGGTGTCCGGATCGTTCCACGAGGTGTGCCAGCCGGCCTCGCGAATCGCCTTCTCGGTGTAGGCATGCAGGCGGGCGCGCAGCTCGTCGGTGATCAGCCCGTCGGCCGGCCACACGCCGAAGATGTTCTGCAGCAGAAACAACGCCGTCGCGGCGTCCGGTGCCGGTGTACTGGTCTGCCAGCTGCCCACGAACTCCGCCCACAGCGACGGCACCTGCGACAGCACCCCGATGCGTGCCCGCACATCCTCGCCGCGTTTGGTGTCGTGGGTGGACAGTGTGGTCATCGACTTGGGCCAGAGCCGCCCGCGGACCGCCGCACTGCGATGGAATTCCGCTGCGCTGACGCCGAACCGCTCCGGCTCGCCACCGACCTCGTTGAGCGACACCAGCCGTGCATCACGATAGAAGTAGCAGTCTTCGACCGACTTCGCCGTCATCGCCCCGCACAGCTGCTGCAGCCGTGCGCCGGGCTCAGCTGAGTCACTCGCCAGCGCCGCCGACACCAGCTCGAGTGGCTCGGCCAGCTCGGGGTGGGCGGCGACGGTGTGCGCGATCGCGGTCGATAACACCGCCGACAGGTTGAGGTAATCCGACCGGTAGACCCCGACATGTGTCAGTAGGGCCGCCACCGCGTCCGGCAGTTGCGGGTGGTCGGCGCCCACCGCCGCTACGATCGAGCGACGCAATCGGGCCAGCTCGCTGGACAGGGTTTCGGTTGCCGCGCCAACCTTCAACTGCCGCAACAGTTCCGGTGCCCCGGCGTAGTCGAAGCCGTTGGCGTCAACCAGTTCGGTCAGCGCCTCGGCACCGGTCGGGTCGACGAAAATCCCGCCCACCTCGCGCAGTACGTCGTAACCGGTGGTGCCGTCGATGGGCAGCGACGGGTCCAGCGGCTCGTCGACGCCGAGGATTTTCTCGATCACGATCCAGGCCTGCGGCCCGGTCAGTTCGCGCAGCCAGCGCAGATAGCCCGTCGGGTCGGTCAGACCGTCGGGGTGATCGATGCGCACACCGTCGACCAGACCCTCGGTGAACCAGCGGGCCACCTCGGCGTGGGATTTCTCGAACACCACCCGATCTTCCTGGCGCAGACCCGCCAGTGACGTGATCGAAAAGAACCTGCGGTAGCCGCACACCCCGGTGCGCCAGACGATCAGCTTGTAGGCTTGGCGATCGTGCACCTCGGCCCCGGACCCGTCACCGGTGCCGGGGGCGATCGGGAACGCCAGGTCGCCGAGCCGCAGCACGTCACCGTCCACCGTCAGGTCCGCGACGTCACCATCAGAACCCAAGACCGGCAACAGGATTCGGCCCTCCGGGTCGGCCGACCAATCGATGTCGAAGTACGTCGCGTACGGCGACTCCCGCCCGTGCTTGAGCACATCCCACCACCACGGGTTGCGCTGCGGCTGGTCCACTCCGACGTGGTTGGGAACGATGTCCACCACGAGTCCGAGCCCGCGCGCTTTGGCCGCCTCGGCGAGCCGGGCCAGGCCGTCGGCCCCGCCCAGTTCCTCGGACACCGTCGTCGGGTCGGTGACGTCGTAGCCGTGCGTGGACCCCGGCGCCGCGGTCAGGATGGGGGACAGGTAGAGGTGGGAGACGCCGAGTGAGCCGAAATAGTCGAGGAGTTTCTCGGCATCGGCGAAAGTGAACGCGTCGCCCGCCGAAGCGCCACGCAGTTGCAGGCGATAGGTGGACAGCACCGGGTAAGCCATAGCTGAGCCTGTTCCCGCTAGGCAGTCTTTTGAAGCACCAAAACCGAGCGAGATGGAACACTGATCGTTTCGCCCGCTTTCACCACGACGTCGGTGGTGCCGGTGGTGGCCGAGCTGTCCAGAACGGCGCTCCACGCCTGCGCGTATTCAGTGTCGGGAACGGTGAACTCTATTGCCTTCTTGTGGGCGTTGAAGCACAGCAGAAACGAGTCGTCGACCACACGCTCCCCGCGCGCGTTCGGTTCCGGAATCGCTTCGCCGTTGAGGAACACGCCTACGAACTTGAAGCCGGAAACCCAGTCGTCGTGCGTCATCTCCGTGCCCGCGGTGGTCAACCAGGCGATGTCGCGGACCTGATCACCGGTGCGCAGCGGCTCACCGTCGAAGAACCGGCGTCGGCGAAACACCGGATGCGCCTTGCGTAGCGCGGTCACCTTCTTGGTGAACTCCAGCAGGTCCGCGTTGGTCTCGGTGAGACTCCAGTCCATCCACGACAGCGCCGAATCCTGGCAGTAGACATTGTTGTTGCCCTGCTGAGTGCGGCCTATCTCGTCGCCGTGCGCGATCATCGGGGTGCCCTGCGAGAGCATCAGGGTGACCAGGATGTTGCGCATCTGCTGATGCCGCAGCGCCAGGATCTCGGGGTCGTCGGTGGGTCCCTCCACGCCGCAGTTCCACGACCGGTTGTGACTTTCGCCGTCGCGGTTGTCTTCTCCGTTGGCTTCGTTGTGTTTCTCGTTGTAGGACACGAGATCGGCCAGCGTGAAGCCGTCGTGGCAGGTGACGAAGTTGATACTCGCGCTCGGCCTGCGGCCCGTCGCCTCGTACAGATCCGACGACCCGGTCAGCCGGGAAGCGAATTCACCCAGCGTGGCGGGCTCTCCGCGCCAGTAGTCGCGAACGGTGTCGCGGTACTTGCCGTTCCACTCGGTCCACAACCCCGGAAAGTTGCCGACCTGGTAGCCGCCCTCGCCGACGTCCCATGGCTCGGCGATCAACTTGACCTGGCTGATGACCGGGTCCTGCTGCACCAGGTCAAAAAACGCGGAAAGCCGGTCGACGTCGTAGAACTCCCGCGCCAGGGTCGAGGCCAGATCGAAGCGGAACCCGTCGACGTGCATTTCCAGCACCCAGTACCGCAGCGAGTCCATGATCAGCTGCAGGGTGTGCGGATGCCGGGCGTTGAGACTATTGCCGGTGCCGGTGAAGTCCTTGTAGA
Organism: Mycolicibacterium crocinum; assembly: GCF_022370635.2. The sequence continues at coordinate 2,977,064 of NZ_CP092362.2, forward strand.
AGCGCTTGTCGTCATCGAGCAGCCGGTAGTAGGCGGCATTGTCGATACCGCGGAAGTTGACCGTCGGGCCCAGGTGGTTGCCTTCGGCGGTGTGGTTGTAGACGACGTCGAGGATCACCTCGATGCCCGCGTCGTGGAACGAGCGCACCATCGTCTTGAACTCGGCCACCGCGCCCCCGGCGTGCTGGTTGGCCGCGTACTGGTAGTGCGGGGCGAAGAAGCCGAAAGTGTTGTAGCCCCAGTAGTTTCGCAGTCCCAGGTCCAGTAGACGGTGGTCGTGCATGAACTGATGCACCGGCATCAACTCGATTGCCGTCACGTTCAGATTCTTGAGGTGCTCGATGATCACCGGGTGGCCCAACCCGGCATACGTGCCGCGCAGCTCCTCGGGAATGCCCGGATGCGTCTGGGTCATGCCCTTGACGTGCGCCTCATAGATGATCGTCTCGTGGTACGGCGTCCGCGGCGGATGGTCGGAACCCCATTGGAAAAACGGGTTGATCACCACGCTGGTCATGGTGTGGCCGAGTGAGTCGACCATCGGTGGGGTTCCACCGGACGCCAAATCTTCGGCGCCGAGGTCATACGAATACAGCGCTTGCCCGAAGTCGAAGTCGCCGTGGAACGACTTGCCGTAGGGGTCGAGCAGAAGCTTGCTGGGGTCGCATCGGTGGCCGGCCGCGGGATCCCACGGGCCGTGGACCCGGAAGCCGTAACGCTGCCCGGGAGTGATCGTCGGCAGGTAGGCATGCCACACGAAACCGTCGACTTCGTCGAGCTCGATGCGGGTCTCGGTGCCGTCTTTGGCGATCAGGCAGAGCTCGACGGAGTCGGCGACCTCGGAGAACACCGAGAAATTCGTGCCCGCGCCGTCATAGGTGGCCCCAAGCGGGTACGGAGTGCCCGGCCACACCGTGACCAGCGCAGGTTCGCTCGACGCCATGTTCAAACCTTATCGACGTGGCGCGCATGATGCGCAAGTTGTCACCACCAACCGGTGGCCGGCCCCAGTTGCCTGCCCAGCTCCGGGATCAGCGTGCGCATGTACGTCGCGGAGATGTGATGAGAATCGTGATAGACGAGAACATTTCCTTCGACCGCGCGGCACACGTCGCGCCGGCACACCGCATCGCTGAGGTCGAGGACCCGCATCAGCGGGAAGATCGGAAGGAAATCCAGGGTCTGGTTGCGATCGGAGAGCACCTCGGATCGTTTGATTCCGCAGGACTCCGCATCGCCACCCTTGGCCAGGCAGTCTGTCGGGAAGAACGGCTCGCCGTTGCGCACCAGCCACGGTGTGTCCCGCATGGCCAGGATCGGGATGTTGTTGTCCGACAAGGTTTGCCAGATCCCGATATAGGTGGCGGGCATGACGTCGCCGGGCTTGATGTTCCACGGCCGCGTCGAGGTCGTGAACACGAAATCGGGGCGGTCGCTGACCAGTTTGGCCATCACCCGCTCGTTCCACTCGTGGCAGTTCGGGTAGGGCCGGTTGTCGCCCATCACGATCGGCTCCTGCTCGGTGGTCAGCGGGCAACCCATCTTCAGGTAGGTGACGACCTTGAAGTGATGCGTCTTGGCCAGCGCGTCGAGGGCAGTGATCCAGTGCTCGGCGTGCGACCCGCCGGCCAGCGCGATGGTTCTGGTCGCGGACAGGTCGCCGTAGGTGCAGTTGATGACGCCGACGTTGTCGAAATCACTGATACAGCCGTCGTTGGTGGACTCGGGCAGGTCGTTCTTGGCCTCGAGCACCGTGGGCCGCATCGGCAGCTTCGGGACGCGAGCGTGTTCGGTCAGCGCGCGTGCTCCCGGGTAGCCCACGGTCGACAGCGTCACCAGCTCCTTGCCGTGCGAGCGCTGCACGGTGACGTGCTCTCGCCAGGTGAACGACGTCGCGGTGAGAGCCACGCCGAGCATCGCGACGGTGGTGCCCAGCGCGATCGTCGGCCGGCGCAGACGGGTCCGCCACGGGATGCTGGGCTGTGGTGTCACCGGCGCCGTCGCGTCGCGCCGGAACCGCAGCGGTTCCTCGACGAACCGCATCGTGAGGTAGGCCAGCACGCCGGAGATCGCGAGGATGACGGCACCGTCGACGAACCCGGCCCGGCTCCCGTCGGTGGAGGCGAGCCAGAAGATCAGCAGCGGCCAGTGCCACAGGTAGAGCGAGTACGCCATCGTGCCCAGCGTGACCAGCGGGGCGGATGACAGCAGCCGGTTGGGCAGCGGCAGCCGGTCGGCAGTCGACGGCCGCGCGTGGCGGTTCGCCGCGGCCAGGATCATCAGCACGGTCGCTCCGACCGGCACCAGCGCCCACGGGCCGGGGAACTCGCGGACCCCGTCGATCAGTGCGCCGCACGAGACGATCGCCGCCAGCCCGACCGTGGCGGCCACGGAGCGCAACCACATCGGCCACCGGATGTAGGGCACCGCCGCCCCGACGAGCACACCTAGCAGCAGCTCCCACGCGCGGGCGAAGCTGTTGTAGTAGTTGGCCGTCTGATCAGTGACGTGAAGGACGGCGGCAAAGCTGAATGACGCGATGGTGAGCACAGCCAGCAAAGCCACGAACGTTGCGCGCAGGCGCGCGCCCATGCGACGTCTCAGCAAATATGCGAACGCGAAAATAAGAGCGAGGAACGACAGATAGAACTGCCCCTGAACAGACATCGACCAGATGTGTTGCAGGGGGCTGACCGCCTCACCGGCCCGCAGGTAGTTCGACTCCGTCGCCGACAGCTCCCAGTTCTGGTAGTACGCCAGGCTCGCCAGGCTCTGGTCAGCAAAGGTTTCCCAGCGGGTTTGCGGTTGTACAAGGACGGTCAGAACCGCGCCGGCGGCAAGCACGACGACGAGTGCGGGCAGCAGTCTGCGAACCAGTCGGCGGATTTCTGGCCAGGGCGACAGCGAAGAGTCGGGATCCAGCGCCGTGCGTAACAGGGAGCCGCCGAAGAAGAATCCCGACAGCACCAGGAAGACGTCGACGCCGCCCGAGACACGTCCGAACCAGACGTGGAACACCGCCACGAGCGCGATCGCCAACCCCCGTAGGCCGTCGAGATCGTGGCGGTAGAACCCCGATTTTCGCGAGCCCATCACGGGCGGGCGGGTCGGGCTGAGGGTCAACATGATCGGAACTCAATGTACCCAACCCGGGTATTCTTCTCATCCGCAGCGAACCGCGCGTCGGAGCTACGGATTCCGTTGAGCAAACGGTTGCAGGGGTCGTGACCGGACTCGACTAGGCTCACACAGCGTGTCGGCGTTGACCCCCCAACAGATCAGCGAGATCGACGCCGCGCACATCTGGCACCCGTACAGCACGATCGGCGCCGAGGCCATGGCGCCGGTGGTCGCCACCGGTGCCGACGGCGCGTGGCTGACTCTCGTGCGCGACGGCACCGAGATCCGGGCGCTCGATGCGATGGCTTCCTGGTGGACGGCGGTGCACGGCCATGGCCACCCGGTGCTCGACGCGGCGCTGAGCCGCCAATTGTCGGTGATGAATCACGTGATGTTCGGCGGGCTCACGCATGAGCCGGCAGCGCGCCTGGCGCAGCTGCTGGTCGACGTCACCCCACTCGGTTTGGACACCGTATTCTTCTCCGACTCCGGGTCGGTAGCCGTGGAAGTCGCGGTGAAGATGGCGCTGCAGTATTTCCGCAGCGCGGGCCGCTTCGGCAAGCGCAAGCTGATGACGTGGCGTGGCGGATATCACGGCGACACGTTCACCCCGATGAGTGTCTGCGACCCCGACGGCGGCATGCACTCGCTGTGGACGGATGTTCTGGCGCCGCAGGTGTTCGCCCCGCCGGTGCCAGGCGATTACGACCCCGCCTACATCGCGGCGTTCGAGGCCCAGCTGCTCGAACACGCCGAGGAACTCGCCGCCGTCATCGTCGAACCGGTGGTCCAGGGCGCGGGCGGTATGTGCTTCCACGACCCGCGCTATCTGACCGACCTGCGGGCGATGTGCGACCGCGCGGGTGTGCTGCTGATCTTCGACGAGATCGCCACCGGTTTCGGGCGTACCGGGGAATTGTTCGCCGCCGACCACGCCGGGGTCAGCCCGGACATCATGTGTGTCGGCAAGGCGCTGACCGGGGGGTACGTCACCCTGGCGGCGACTCTGTGCACGCTCGACATCGCGCGCACGATCAGCGGCAGCGAGGCGGGCGCGCTGATGCACGGCCCGACGTTCATGGCCAACGCACTGGCGTGCGCGGTGTCGGTGGCCTCGGTGGAACTGCTGCTCGCGCAGGACTGGCGCAGCCGGGTCGCCGAGATCGGCGCCGGGCTGGCCGAAGGGCTGGAGCCGGCGCGGGCGCTGCCGTCGGTCGCCGACGTCCGGGTCCTCGGTGCGATCGGGGTGATCGAGACGCGCGAGCCGGTCGACCTCACCGTCGCGACCCCGGTCGCTCTGGATAACGGTGTCTGGCTGCGGCCCTTCCGCAACCTCATCTACGCGATGCCGCCGTTTATCTGCACCCCCGCCGAGGTAGACCAGATCGCCTCGGCGATGGTCGCCGTTGCCCGTGCATTGGGTTAAATGGCGCGACTCCTCACCCCTCGTGCCTCGGTGCTCGTCGTCACGCTAACCTGAACGGTGTTCAAGTAGCGTCGGAGGAGTGCCCGTGACTCGCGTCGGTCTGTCCCCACTGGCCTGGCTCGACACCGTCGAGCAGCAGCGCCGGGAAGCCGGCCTGCGCCGATCCCTGCGAACGCGGCCTGCGGTGGCCACCGAACTGGACCTGGCCTCCAACGACTACCTGGGCCTGTCGCAACATCCCGCGGTCATCGACGGCGGGGTGGCCGCGCTGCGCACCTGGGGTGCCGGATCCACCGGCTCCCGGCTGGTCACCGGCAACACCGAACTGCACGAGGAATTCGAAAGCGCGCTGGCCGATTTCGTCGGTGCCGAGGCCGCGCTGGTGTTCTCGTCCGGTTACACCGCCAACATCGGCGCCACCGTGGCGCTGTCCGGCCCGGGTTCGCTGATCGTGTCCGACGCCCTGTCCCACGCCTCGCTCGTCGACGCCTGCCGACTGTCGCGGGCCCGCGTCGTCGTCGCGCCGCACCTCGATGTCGACGCGGTCGAGGCCGCACTGGCCGCCCGCGACGAAGACCGGGCACTGGTCATCACCGAGTCGGTGTTCAGCACCGACGGCGCGCTGGCGCCGCTGCGCCGGCTGCACGAGGTCTGCCGTAAACACGCGGCGCTGCTGTTGGTCGACGAGGCGCACGGGCTCGGGGTGCGCGGTGTCGGTGGCCGCGGCCTGATCCACGAGGCGGGTCTGGCGGGGTCACCCGACGTGATCATGACGACGACCATGTCGAAGTCACTGGGCAGCCAGGGCGGCGCGGTGCTCGGCCCAGCTGCCGTGCGCGACCACCTGATCGATGCCGCGCGCACGATGATCTTCGACACCGGGCTGGCGCCCGCCCCTGTCGGCGCCGCATTGGCCGCGCTCACCGTGCTGGTCGCCGAACCGCAGCGGGCCACCGCCGTGATCGACCGGGCGCGGGAACTGGCGCAGACGTGCGACGTACCCGAGAAGCCCGAATCTGCCGTCGTCTCAGTCATTCTCGGCGACCCGGAAATCGCGGTGGCCGCGGCGACCGCATGCCTGGCCGCCGGGGTTCGGGTGGGCTGCTTCCGGCCGCCGACGGTGCCCGCGGGCACCTCGCGGTTGCGGCTGACCGCGCGGGCGTCGCTGACCGACGATGAGATGGACACCGCACGCCAGGTCCTGACGTCGGTATTGGCGGCGCAGCCGAGATGAGCGTCCTGGTCATCACCGGCACCGGCACCGGAGTGGGAAAGACCGTCGTGACGGCGGCGCTGGCCTGCCACGCCCGGGTCGCCGA